>CAWAFO010000004.1:0-1347500 GCA_963781395.1 uncultured Pseudomonadota bacterium | reverse complement strand
GTTTTACGCTCGCTACCGGGCGCGCGCAATGCGCGCGCGGCATGGCCCCCGATGCGCCCGGGCCGGCGCGTCACCGGCAACATGTCGTGGCGCCGCGGCGCCGTGCGGCGTCTAAATATAATGAACGCATGACGACCACGACGCTGTCCCGCGACCTGCCGCGCGCCGGCACCATCGACGCCGCGCTCGGCGACGACACGCTCGCGGCGCTGATCGGCCAATTCGCGAAACATGGCGACGCCTTCCGCCTCGCCGCCCCGCTGCTCGGCAAGGACGTACTCGTGCTGTCGCACCCCGACCACGTGCGCCACGTGCTCGTCGATCACCACGCCAATTTCCGCAAGGGCATCGGCATCGAGCGCGTGCAGATCCTGCTGGGCAACGGCTTGATGACGAGCGAAGGCGCGCTGTGGCGCGCGCAACGCAAGGCCGTGCAGCCTGCGTTCCACCGTACCGCGGTCGGCACGCGGATCGCCGACATCGTCGCCGTCAATCGGCGTCTCGCGACGCGGATCGGCACGCCAACACCCGTGCACGTCGATCTGGTGCGATTGCTGAGCGAAGCGACGCTCGAGATCGTGCTGCGCGCGATCTTCGGCCGCAGCTATGAACGCCTCGTCGATGGCACGAACCCCTTCGCGCTGCTCACCGACGAGACCGATCGCGACCTCAAGTTCGCGTATGCGTTGCGCAATCTCGGCGGACGCGTGCAACAGGAGATCGAGCGCCGCCGCGCGCGCGGCGAAGGCGATGACGACGTGCTGCAGACCTTGGTCGCCGCGAAGGGCCGTCACAGCGGCGAGCCGATGAGCGACCGCCAGATACGCGATGAGGTTTTCACGCTGATCGTCGCCGGCCACGAGACGACCGCCAGCGCGTTGTCGTGGACGTGGTATCTCGTGGCGAGGCATCCCGAGGTCGCAGCGGCGCTGCGCGCGGAAATCGATGGCGCCACTGCCGACGAGCGCGAACATCCGGTCACGCAGCGATTCGCCTATGCGCAGCAGGTGATCGCCGAAGCGCTGCGGCTCTACCCGCCCGGATGGGTGCTGACACGGCGCGCGCTCGGTCCGGCATCGATCGCCGGCATCGACGTCGCCGCCGGTGACGACATCCTCATTTCACCGTTCCTCGTGCACCGGCATCCCGCGGTCTGGCACGATCCGGAGAGGTTCGATCCGGACCGCTTCGCGCCCGCGGCGGTCGCCGCGCGCTCCCGCTTCGCCTACCTTCCATTCGGACTCGGGCCGCGCGCGTGCATCGGCGAGCCACTGGCGACGGCCGAGATGCTGGCGCACGTGGTCACGCTCGCACATGCCTGCGACCTGCGACTCTCGCCGCCGGACCAGGCGGTCGAATGGGATGCGCGCGTCAACCTGCGTCCGCGCGCCGGCCTGTGCTTCACCGCCGCCGCGCGGCAGCACGCATGACGTCGTTCGCCACGCTGCAGCGGGCGCTCGACGCGCGCGCAGGCGGCAACGAAGGCATCCACTACATTGCTGCGGCCGCCGCCGAGCGGCGCGTCGGCCACGCCGCGCTGCGCACGCGCGCGCTGCGCCTGCTGGGACGCTTCCAGCAGCGCGGCGTCCGCGCCGATGCGCAGATGATCATCCTGCTCGACGGTCTCGAGCCGTTCGTCGACGCATTCTGGGCGTGCATCCTCGGGCGGATCGCCGCGGTGCCGCTCGCCACCGGCAACACCGACCAGCATCGCTTCAAGTTCGTGCGCGTGGTCGACAAGCTGCGCGACCCGTGGGTGATCACCGAGCGCAAGGCATTCGCCCGCATCGAGGCGCTGGCGCGCGACAACGGCCTCGATGCCGCGCTGGCACGGATCGCGCGGCGCGTGCTGTTCATCGACGACGTCACCGGCGACGACCCGGAAGGCCGCATCACGGCGGCGGCGCCCGACGACATCGCGTTCATCCAGTTCTCCTCGGGATCGACGAGCGCGCCCAAGGGTGTCGTGCTCACGCATCGCAATCTCGTGGCCAATATCGACGCGATCCTCGCGGGCATCGGCGGCGTTCGCGCGGACGATTCATCGCTGTCGTGGATGCCACTGACGCACGACATGGGACTCATCGGCTTCCACCTCGTGCCGCTCGTCGCCGGGCGCTCGCAATGGCTGATGCCGACCGGCATTTTCGTGCGCCGCCCCGCGCTGTGGCTGCTCAAGGTCGGCGAGCATCGCGTGAGCGTCACCTGCTCGCCGAACTTCGGCTACCAGCACTTTCTCAAGTCGCATGACCGCGACAGCCTGGCGTCGCTTGACCTGTCAGCGGTGCGCGTGATCTTCAACGGCGCGGAACCGATCGCTGCGCGCCTGTGTCGCGAATTCATCGCCGCACTTGCGCCAGCGCGCCTCGCCGCCGACGTGATGCTGCCCGTCTATGGACTCGCCGAGGCGAGCCTCGCGGTCACGTTCCCGCCGATGCGCCGGGCCATCGCCGACGTGCGTCTCGCCCGCGGCGCCCTTGCCGTCGGCGACACCGCATGCGAGCTTCCACAGGACGCGGCGGACGGCATCGATTTCGTCAAGGTCGGCACCCCTGTCGCCGGCTGCCAGATACGCATTGCCGACGCCGGCGGCACGAACCTCGCCGCCGGCGTCGTCGGTCGCATCCTGATCCGCGGCGACAACGTGACGCGCGGCTATTACGGCGACGATGCGCTGACGCGCGCCACGATCGGCGATGACGGCTGGCTCGACACCGGCGACCTCGGCGCCACGATTGGTGGCGAGCTCGTGGTCACCGGCCGCTCGCGCGAGCTCATTTTCGCTGCGGGCCAGAACCTCTATCCGCACGACCTGGAGGACGTGCTCGCGCGACATGCGGGCATCGAGCAAGGGCGGGCCGCGGTGGTGGGTGTGCGCGCAGATCGCGCGACGGCCGACGACGTCGTAGCCTTCGTCACGCACAAAGGCAGCGATCTCGCAGCGTTCGTGGCGACCGCCGCCGCCGCGCGACGTGCCATTGCCGAGGAGGCGGGTGTGGCGTTGCACGCGGTGGTGCCGGTGCGGCAACTGCCGAAGACGACGAGCGGCAAGCTGCAACGGTTCGCGCTGGCCGAAGCGTACCTGCGCGGCGATTTCGAGATCCCCCTGGCAGAGCTCGCAGCGCTCGTGGCGCAACCCCGGCCTGCGGCCGACGCCAGCGCGGTCGAGCGCCGGCTGCTCGAGATCTGCCAGTCGCTGCTGCCGGCGCGCAAGCTCGGCGCCGAGGACAACCTGTTCGAGATCGGCACGAGCTCGCTCGCGCTCGCGCAAATTTACGAGCGCGTCGACGCCGCGTGGCCCGGATTGCTCGAGGTCACCGATTTCTTCGACTATCCGACGGTGCAGGCGATGGCGCGCTACCTCGAGCAACAGGCGGCGCGCGTGCCGGCGTGAGGGCCGGAAGTACGGCCTCGCCCGCACATGCAGCTCGGGGTCGATGTTTCCATCCGGGACGCTGCACCGGCTTCATCGGCATCAGCCGTACAACGGCTTCGCATACTTCCATTTGCGATGGATCCACAGCCAATCGGCGGGACTCTGGCGAATCTCGTCTTCGAGCAGGCGAACGTACGCCTCGACGATGTCGTGATCGGCACCGCGCGCGTACGGCGGCGCCGCGATCGGCGTGACGGTCACGTGGTAGCGCCCGCGCGCGATGCGCTGCATGCCGACGAACATCACCGGCACCTTGAGCGTGCGGGCGATCGTGTCGGCGCCGACGTAGAACGCCGTGTCGCGCCCCATGAACGTGGTCCAGTACTTGTCGTCCTGCGCGATCGGGGTCTGGTCGGCGACCATCGCGTAGCAACGCGCGACACCGCGCCGCCGGATCATCTCGATGATGAACGACTTGTACGCGACGGGATTGCCGCCGAAACGCGAGCGGCCATCGCGCAGGAATTCGTCGAACACGCGCTGGCGCGGCGGCTTGTATACGGCGTCGATCGGCACGGCGAGCCTGGCACCCGCGGCGAGCAGCAGCCACTCCCAGTTGCAGAAATGGCCAGCGAGCAGCAGCAGCGACTGCCCGCGCGCGATCGACGCGGTGATGTGCTCGCCGCCGTCGATCGCCACGCGTGCCGACAATTCGTCCGCGCCCGCCCCGTACGCCCAGACGGTTTCGGCCAGCACGTCGCTGAGGTTGTCGTAGCTTGCGCGCAGCATCGCGCGATGCTCGCGCGCCGTGGCGGCGGGAAACGCCGCCTGGATGTTGGCGAGTGCCACCGCCCGCCGCCAGCGCACGACGTGAAAAGCGACGAAGCCCAGGACGCGGCCGATCGCGTACAACGCGGGCAGCGGCAGGCGGGTCAGCGCATCGAGCAACCAACGCATCGGGCAGGTCGGGCCTTCCGCGTTGGCGGCGCCGCGAACGACAAGGCGAGGCCATGAGCGTAGACGACTTGGCGGTGGCCGGCAATGTCGTCGCGCGCGCGCTGCCGTCGCCCGCCGACGGCGTGCACGCATGGTGGCGCGTGCTCGATGAAGCGCACGAGGTCGACCCGTCGATGGCCGCACTGCTGTCGGATGCGGAGCGCGCGCGTGCCGCGCGCTTCGGCACGCCGCTGCTGCGCGCGCGTTATGTGACGGGTCGCGCGACGTTGCGTTTGCTGCTGGGCCGCTGGCTCGGCATCGAGGCCGCGCACGTGCCCATCGCGCGCGGGCACCGCGGGCGTCCGTTCGTGGATGCCGGCGGCGCGCCGGATTTCAACGTCTCGCATACGCGCGACGCCGCGGTGATCGCACTGTCGACGAAGCGCGTCATCGGCGTCGACCTCGAGCGTGTCGACCGCGCCGTCGACGCGGCGCGGCTCGCGCGCAAATTCCTGGCATCGCGTGAGCGCGAGGCGATGGGTGCCCTCGATTCCGACGCCGCGCGCCGCCGCTTCCTGCGGCTGTGGACCTGCAAGGAGGCGATGAGCAAGGCCACCGGCGACGGCCTGGCGGCACCCATGGGCCGGCTCGCGGTCGATGCGACGGACGACGGCTGGCGCCTGCACGATGGGCCGCCGCCCTATGACAGCCGCGGCTGGTCGCTCGTGGAGATCGATGTGCCGGCCACGCACATGGCAACGGCCGCGCTATGGCGGCCGTTGCAGCGTCCTGCGAGCTGATTACTTCGCGGGGGCCGCGAGCAGCTCCTTGATCTTGGTGTCGAATGTCTCGTAAGGCATCGCGCCGACCAGGCGCACGCCGTCGAGCTGTCCATTCTCGACCTTGCCGATCACGAACGACGGCGTGCCGTTGACGCCGGCCGCGGTGCCTTCGGCGACCTGCTTGTTGATGTCGGCCGTGTAGAAGTCGGAATCAGCGCACGACTGGAACTTCTTCATGTCGAGCTTCAGCTCGGACGCGTGCTGCGCGATCATTTCCTTCGACAGCTTGTCGGCATTGGCGATCAGCACGTTGCGCAGCTCCCAGAACTTGCCCTGGTCGCCGGCGCAGCGTGCGGCGATCGCCGCCGGGCGTGCCCACGGGTGGAAATCGAGCGGGAAGTCGCGCGACAGGAACAGCACCTTGCCGGTGTCGATGTAGTTCTTCTTGATCTGCTCGTACGCCGTATTGTGGAACTGCTGGCAGAACGGGCATTGCAGATCGGTGTACTCGATGAGCACGAGCGGCGCGTCGGTCTTGCCGATCGTGTACGCGTTGGCCGGCATCGCCATCGTGATCTTGTCGCTGACCGGTTCCTGCGGCTGCGCCGCCGGCGCCGGCGTGGACATCTTCTCCAGCGCCGCGCGAATGCCCTTGAGCTCGCTCAGCAGTTCCTGTACCTGCTCTTGCGTCATGTCGGCGTACGCGGGCGGTACCGCGAACGCGAGTGCCGATGCGGCGATCGCCGCCGCGGCAAACTGCCTGATCATGGTCATGGTCGTCGTGTTCCTCGAAGTTCGTGGCGCGCGTTCCCGCGCGCGTGGCCGACAATCGGCCGGTCATCCGTAGCCGCGTTATAAACCAGTGTGCGGGATGGCGCGGTCGCTCGTCCGACGGGCGGCCGCCCGCATCCGCCAAAGCCTGTTGCAATCATGGCCTTCCGCGCCCGGCCGGCCCTTCCCGCGCGGCTGCCAGTCTCGCGGCGATGATCTGACCGCGCGCGGTCGGCGACGTTCAGCCCGACGCAAATTCGCCTGCGCGACCGTGGCATCATGGCGCCTTGTCCTGGAGAGCTTCGATGTCCCTCGCGCGAATTACCTCGATTGCCGTTGCGGCACTGGCGCTGGCGCTCGCCGGCTGCAAGGTCGACACGATCAACAATTTCCCCAGCCACCCGGCGTCGGTGCGCTTCATCAATTTCGTCCCCGACGCCGCGAGCCTCGACGTCAAGAAGGACGGCTCCGTCGTATTCGCGGCCGTTCCGTTCGCCACGGCAACCAACTACCAGGATTTCGACAACAAGCAGACCGAGTTCGACATCTTCGCGCCGAACGTCGCGAATTCGATCGCCAACGCCAATACGTCGCTGTCCGCCAACCAGTCCTACACGCTGGTGGGATTCGGCGTGGTGGACACGGGCACCGCGGAGTTCCAGCCCGACAGCTTTGTGCAGACGACTATCGGAAACTCGCAATTCCGCGCCATGCATGCCGCCTACTCGGCCGGCGCGTTCGACTTCTACCTGACGAAGCCCGGCGTGGACATCACCACCGCTACGCCGCTATTCCAGCTGGGATTCAACGGCTCGACGTCGTTCGCGCTGGTGAACACCGATACCTACGAGATTCGCCTCATCCGTTCCAACTCGGGGCTTGTCGCCTACGATTCCGGCCCCATCCCGTTTGCGGACCAGGCGACCGATTCGTATTACATCTACGTCAAGAACGGCACGCACGCCGTCAACGTGCTGAAGTTGAGCATGGCGGGAAGCAGCTCCGTCGTCGAGGTTCCGAACACGCTGGCCGCGGTGAAGGTGGTCAATGCGGCCTACCAGGCGGGCGCCGTGGACCAGAAGTGGGACGGCATCGTCGCCGTCAGCAACCTTCCCTACCCGTCCGCCACCGCCACCTACTACACGCTGCCGGCCGGCAGCCGCATCATCACGTTCGAATCGCATGCGACTCCCGGCGCCGCGATAGCCACCGCCACCGAAACGTTCGCCCCGTCCACCGATTCGACGATCCTGCTTTCCGGGCCGAACGGTTCGCAGGTGATCACCGTCCTCGCCGATCACGACATATCGCCACCCTCCGGGACGGCACGCGTGCGCGTGGTGAACGCGTCGGCCGACGTGCCGGCATTCGACCTCGTCGTCGACGGCGAGGTCAAGGCCACCAACGTCGCCTATACGCAGGCGTCGGCGTACTTCGACACCAGCAACAGCAACCACAAAGTGGAGTTCCGCGTGCCGGGCACCACCACCTCGCTGCTGACGATCGACTCCCAGCAGTTCGGTGGCGCCCAGGTCTCCTCGCTCTATCTGATCGGGCCGGCCGGTTCGCTCTCCAAGCTGCTGACCGTGGACAACGACTAGGTGTGACCGCGACCGGCGCCATTGCCGGTACGTCCCCGTATCGAGCGCGAATATTCGCCAGGTTGCCGTGGATAAGAGAGACGATGCGACCGCGCGTTGACCGCAGGCGCCGTTCCCGCGTATACTTGCCCTCCTGCCGCGGGGTGGAGCAGTCTGGCAGCTCGTCGGGCTCATAACCCGAAGGTCGAAGGTTCAAATCCTGCCCCCGCAACCAAACAATCAAGCACTTAGCCCGGCAAATGTCCGGGCTTTTTGCTTTTTCACTGGTCCATTTGGGCCCTGTGTAGGTTTCGCCGAATAGTCCACTGGGCTTGGTCCGCCAGCGCCTTTTTCAGACGCTAGGAGACGCACAGTCGTTGGGCAAAGCCCCGCGAACCTCCAACTCACCGGGCGAGTGCTTACGCGCCGCCGTTATCTAATGCAATCCTTTCGGCACACTCTCGCCAAGCCGAGTCATTGAAAAAGATACCGCGTTGCCCTAATCCAAACTATGGTGGACCAGTCGGGCACCTCCATCACTGCGGCAACGCGCAGTTTTTCCGCTTTCGGACGAGCACACGAACCTGTGGCGTCGAGCGCCGGGTTAGCGTCTTGTCGGCAACCATGCACTCGGGACCGCCCGGGTCGAGCCCTCAGTGTTCTAGCGCAGGAATGCTTGCGCCTCTGCATTCGCGAAACCCGCCCAATTGTTGAGAACGTCACCGGTGCGTGGCGAAAAAAAACGACTGGTTAGGCATAACCGCTTTCGTCCCCTGCGGCTGGCATGTCTGGACGACACATCACGTCGCATCGTTCATTGGCGTAGTCCCACGCCGGGAACATTGCAATTGTCGCAATGGTGCTCGCCATCCCAGAAATCGCGCAATCGCCAAATCTCCGAAGCCGGCAACCGCACCGAAGCCGAAGTTAGCTGCTACTCCGCAATCGACGGCGACGGGTTGACTCTAGTCAGCCACCTGCGTCCGCTCCGGCGCGGCGCGATTCGCGCTCACGACCTCTTGCGCTAACTCTCGCGAATCTTTCAGCTTGAGAAACGGCAGCTCGATCAGAAAATACGTCGCCGAGGCGACGAGCGCAACCGCCGGTATTGCGATCACGATTCCGAGAAACGCCGCGCCCTCCCAAGTCACCGGCACGATACCCGCGCGTGCTATAACGTGGCGGACAAAAGGCAGCACGAACATGTGATCGAGATAGATCGAGTAGCTGATAACCCCGAGATATGCGAGTCCGATCGAAAGCCATCCGGTTCCCGGTAGCGCCGGCATGCGTACATAGAACGTGAGCACGAGCGAGTAGAGCACGGCTTCGACGGTCGGCAGGTACACCCAGATCATTCCCGTGATCGGATATTTGCCACCTCCGAAATCGTAAAATCCTCCCTGCACATTGAACCACCAGTAGAACAACGCGATTGCCGCGACCGATCCGGCGAAGCCGATGGCATCGAGCGTTCTGCCCGGCGCCGACGGTTCCGTGGATTTTAGCGCTAGGCCCGCGACCATCCCGCAAAGGAACTGGTCCATGTGGCCGAAGATTGAGAAGTACGCGAGCTGTTGCACCGTCTGCTTGCCGACCAGAACAAGCAGCCGAATGGCGATGAACAGTATCACCAGTCCGATCAGGTACCGACTGCCGAAACGCCGCGTGAACAGCAGCAGGAACGGGAATATGAAGTAGAACTGGAACTCCATCAGCACCGACCAGGCGGGCCCGAAGTAGCCGGGCATCTCGCCGTAGTGCAGCGTGGTCAGTATCGATGGAAGGAGCGCCGCGTTGCTCCACTGCCCCTCGTAGAACGTCAGCGCGAGCACGAACACGAACAGCGGCGCGATGCGAAGCAGGCGTTTGCGGATGAAAGCCGCGTATCCGATCCAGTTGTCGACGTAGAGGTAGCTGAATATGAACCCGCTGATCACGCAGAAGAGGCTGACGCCGGTGTGGCCTTCTTCGATGATGGACAGCACACCCCAGGCCGGCACCGCGCTCGGCGGCACGTACAGGTGCGTGAAATGCCATAGCAGAACCATCAGCGCGGCGGTCGCGCGCAGATGGTCAATGCGGCTAAGTCGATGAATGGCCATATTCGCTTCCGATGGATTAGCGATTCAACGCCATCGACGTCAGATTATCACTGGTCGACGTGCCTGCCTGACGGCGATACAAGAGGAGTGGAGCGTTGGCGGGGGCCGTTTTTGCCCCGCGCGCGTGTAATCTCGCGGGGACTACGCCTAACGGCGAACCTGGCGTGGCTCAAGAAGGCGCGCGACGCTGCAACGCCAAGCCTTGCGTTGCCGAACGCTCCCGCGCCGCCGACGAAACAATGGAGTACGAGGCAAGTTGAGCACAACGCTATTGTTAGGTCTCATCGCGGCGGCACCAGCGTTACCAGGATGCGCAAGCGCCGGACTGTCTACCTACAATCGCGGCGCGGCGGAAGCGCCAATTCGACCACCGTGCGGCCTGAGCAACAGCGTATCGCTCGGCGCGCGCCGGATCCCCCGGCGTGTCGGTATCGAATTTCACAGCCATGGGCGGCACGCTCGCAATATTCTTCAACCTGCGAAGGCCGGTTTGCCCCAACGGCCAGCCACAACAGACGGAGATTCTCATGCTGAATGTGATTGGCATGGTCGCGATGCTCTGCGCGATGTTCGGGTCCTTCGCATCGCCAGCGATTGCGCAGAACGATCGAGCGATACCGGTGGCGTCTGGGGTCAGTTACGAGTTCCTGGCGCGCTGGGATGTGGATCGGCTGAATCGAATCCTGCAGGTCGACACGCCAAGATTCGCAGGCGTCAGCGTCACGTACGGCCCCGCGCGAAATGCCGTCCGCCTGTATCGGGTGACTTATCGCTCGGTCGTGCCCGAACGAGGGAACAAGCCGATCGTCGCGTCGGGCCTGCTCGCGATTCCCGATACGCAAGCCACGAATTTTCGGACGATCTCCTACCAGCACGGAACCGTATATGGACGGCAGGACGTGCCGTCCTTTCCCGAGAACTCGCCCGAGACGCAGCTGATGATCGCGCAGTTCGCGGGACAAGGATACGTGCTGGTCGGGGCCGACTACTTTGGCCTCGGAACGTCCGGCGAGCCCGAGGGTTATCTGGTCAAGGGCAGTCATCAGCAAGCATGCTACGACATGCTGATCGCGAGCCAAGGGGTGCTCGGTCAGCTCAAGCTGTCATCGGACAAGCTCTTTCTGGCCGGGTGGTCGCAAGGCGGTTTCGTAACCATGGTGTTGCTGCAGAAACTCGAGGACGCCCATGTGAACGTGCGGGCAGCGGCGACCGCCAGCGCTCCCATTGATTTATTTGCGCTCCTAAACGGCATTCTTTATTTCCCGCGCAAGAACGATGCACCATGGCTCAACAGCATCATCATCCTTTCATCGTTCTCTTTCGAGAACTATTACGGCGTACCGGGTCTGGCGCATTCGGTCATTGCCGACGATTACTACGCGGTTTCCAAAAAGGCCTATGAGCGTCAGCCATTCGACGCTGCGGACATTCCCGTCGACCTGAAAAAGCTGATGCGCTCCGAGTACTCCGACCCGCAATATTTTGCGAACTCGCCGTATGGCAAGCTGATGAGCGCGACGGATTCCTACCGATGGGTTTTCCGCACGCCGGTGCGCAATTATTACGGCGAGAACGACGAGGCGGTAACGGTCGGTGTCGGCCGGCTGGCGATGACCTACGCGCAGTCGATGGGCGGCGGAAATTCCTTGGTCGAGGCGATCTCGACAGGGCCCACCGATCATCGCGGCACCTTCGCCACGGCGGTCCCGCAATGGAAAGCCTGGATCGACAGCAAGTAAACGCCTGTCGAAAGCGCGTTCCTGCATGACGGATCGGCCACCCTGCCGCGCGAATCCTAGGGGATCGGCTCCACTGGCGAACGCAGGCTGTCGATCGTCTCCAGGATCTTGTTGATCGACACCGGCTTCACCAGGTGACCGTCGAAGCCGGCCTGGGCGGTTCGCCGCTTGTCTTCGATCTGGCCCCAACCCGTCATGGCGATGATCAGCGAGCGACATTCGGGGTCGGCGCGCAGCGCCGTCGCCACCTGATAGCCATCCAGATCCGGCAGGCCGATGTCCAGCAGAACGACGTGCGGCCGAAATTCACCAACCCTCCTGATCGCTTCGCTTCCGTCGTACACGATCGCCACCTCTGCGCCCTCCATGCCGAGGAGCTCGCCCAGCGCCTGCGCGGCGTCGCGATTGTCGTCGACGATCAGGATGCGCTGCAGATGCCTTGGCGGCGCACTGGTCGGCGCGGTCTGCGCAGGATCGGCATCGGACGCATCGGCCGCAGGGGCATCGACAATCGGCAGATGGATGACAAAGCGACTACCGCGCTCGGGACCCGGACTGCTCGCGCTCACGGTGCCGTCATGCAATTCGACCAGCTGTCGTACCAGCGTCAGACCGAGTCCCAGCCCGCCCTTGTCGCGTCCGCTCGCCGACGTGGCCTGGTAGAACATGTCGAAGACGTGTTCGAGATCCGCAGCCTCGATTCCCTGGCCCGTGTCGGCGATGACGATCTCGACTTGCCCGTCCGTGATGCACGCGCTCACATTGACCCACCCGCCTTCGCCGGTGAATTTGATCGCATTTCCCAATACATTGATGAACGCCTGCGTCAGGCGCACCGGATCGCCGTCGACATGGATGGGCTTGTCGGCGAAGGACAAACCGAAGACATGCCGTCCGCGATCGATCGCGCGGACCGAATCGACGGCCTCGCGCAGGAGCTGGGTCAACTCGAGTACCCTGCGCGATAGCACGATCTTCCCGCGGCTCACCCTGCTGGCGTCGAGCAGGTCGTCGACCAGCCGCGTAAGGTGCAGTACCTGGCGCTCGATGACCGACGAAATTTCGTCGAGGCGTTCGACCTGGGGCAGGCGCCGCATGAGGTCGACGGCGTGACGAATGGGTGCCAGCGGATTGCGCAGCTCGTGCCCGAGCAGCGCCAGAAACTCATCCTTGCGACGCGCGGTCTCGATGAGCGCATCGCCCTGCTCTCGCAACGTCGCCTCGCTCTCGCGCAGGCGCGAGAGCGATTTTTCGAGATCCGCGGTTCGGGATTTCACGCGCGCCTCGAGCTCCTCGTTGAGGTGTCGAAGCTGCGCTGTCTTGCGGTGCAGCTCGATGAATGCGCGGACTTTGGCGCGAAGTATCCCGGGAATCACCGGCACCGAGACGTAGTCGACGGCACCGGCTTCATAGCCCTTCAGCTGATCGATATCCGACAGGTGAATGGCTGACACGAAGATGATCGGCGTGCGTTGGCTTCGAGGATGATCGCGTATGAGACCGGCAAGCTCGAATCCGTCGATCTCGGGCATGCTCACGTCCAGGAGAATCACCGCGACTTCATGCTGCAGCAACGCCGCCATGGCCTCTCGCGCCGAGTGCGCCTTGATCAGGTTTTCGCCGAGCTCGGAGAGCATCGCCTCATACGTAAGCAGCTTGCCGGGCTGGTCATCGACCATCAGGATGTTCACTGGCTCCAGAGAGGCCACGATGTTGCTCAACGATGCAACCACATCCGCAGGGCGGAAAGGAGTTGCTCGGTGTTGACGGGCTTGGCCAGATAGTCCGAGGCGCCGGCTTCCAGGCATTTTTCGCGGTCGCCCTTCATCGCTTTCGCGGTCAGCGCGATGATGGGAAGTCGTCGGTATGCAGGCCGCAAGCGGATTTCACGCATGGTCTGGTAGCCGTCCATCTCCGGCATCATGATGTCCATCAGCACGACGTCCGGCTTGGCGTCGAGCGACGCGATAGCCTCACGACCTGTATGCGCGGTGCGCACCGTCATGCCGCGCCGCTCCAGCACGCTGCTCAGGGCGAAGATGTTGCGGACATCGTCGTCGACGACCAATACCTGCTTGCCGATGAGATCCTCATCCGACCCATGAAGCCGCTCCAGCATGTCCCTCTTTTCGGGGGGGAGATCGGCGATGACACGGTGCAGAAACAGCGCCGTTTCGTCGAAAAGGCGGTCCGGCGACTCGACTCCCTTGACCACGACGCTTCGTGCCAGAACCTTGAGTCGCGCGTCCTCCTCGACCGAAAGCTCCTTGCCGGTAAACACCACGACCGGCAACTCGCGCAAGCGCGGTGTGTCGCGAATCTTTTCCAGGACCTCGAACCCGGATATGTCAGGCAACTTGAGATCGACGACGGCGCAGTCGTAGGACTGTTCGTTGAGCGCGAGAAGCGCCGCGGTGCCGCTGCCGGCGGTGGTGATGTCGACATCGTCATGCCCGAGCAGCGCGGCGATGCTCTTGCATTCGGCGTCGTTGTCGTCGACCACGAGCAGGCGCTTGCGACGCGGCGTCGAGAATTTCCGAAGCCTCTCGAGAGCGGAGTCGAGCCGGTCGGCCGTCGAGGGCTTCGTGACAACGCCAAACGCGCCGCGGGCAAGGCCGTGGTTGATGTCTTCGTCCAGAGACACGACCTGCACGGGGATGTGCCGCGTCGCCGGATCGCGCTTCAACTGGCTGAGCACGGTCCAGCCCAGCATGTCCGGCAGGAAAATGTCGAGCGACACGGCCGAAGGCCTGTAGCGGCGCACCAGATCGATGGCATCGCTGCCGCGCGTCGCGATCAGCACCTTGAAGCCGTTGCTGCGGGCACGATCGGCAACGATGCGCGCATAACCGGGGTCGTCTTCGACAATGACGATGACCGGCTCGTCCGGCAACAGGTTGTCGCGATCGTCGGGCAAGCCGGCTTCGATCGGGAGCGTTGCCAGCGCCAACGGACGCTCATCGTCGATGATCGGCCTGGCATCGCGCTTCGACGCCGGGGCGACCACTGCGCCCACATATCGCGACGGCAACAACAGCGAAAACGTGCTGCCCGAGTCCGGCACGCTTTGCAGCGTGATTTCGCCGCCGAGCAGGCTCGCGAGCTCGCGGCTGATCGCCAGGCCGAGTCCCGTTCCGCCGTACTTTCGACTTGTTCCTGCGTCGGCCTGCTGGAACGCCTCGAAAATGAGCTTTTGCTTGTCGGGCTGTATGCCGATACCCGTGTCGTGGACGCGAAACGCCACGACGCTTTCGGCCGACGCAAGTACCGGATGCTCGCTGCTCCACCCCTCCGTGGCCACCTCGGCGGTCAGCGATATGCGCCCCTGGGCGGTGAACTTGAAGGCGTTGGAGAGCAGATTCTTCAGAATTTGCTGCAGGCGCTTCGAGTCGGTGAGCAATTGCGGCTGCAGCGCCGGATCGATCGTCACCACGAATTCCAGCTTGCGGCGTTCTGCCTCGAGATGGAACGTCCGGCCAACGCCCGCCATGATGTCGGCAAACAGGAGCTCTTCGGCTTCGACCGTGACGGTGCCGGACTCGATCTTCGACAGATCGAGGATGTCGGTGATCAGGTGCAGCAAATCGCTCCCCGCGCCATGCACGGTGCGTGCGAATTCGACCTGCTTCGGAGACAGATTGCGCTCGGGATTGTCGGCGAGCTGTTGCGCCAGAATCAGGATGCTGTTGAGTGGCGTTCGGAGCTCGTGCGACATGTTCGCGAGGAACTCGGATTTGTATTTCGAGGTGAGGGCGAGTTCCGACGCCTTTTCCTCGAGCGCGCGCCGCGCGTGCTCGATCTCGCGATTCTTGCGTTCGACCTCGACATTCTGTTCGGCGAGCTGCTGGGCCTTCTGACCCAATTGTTCGTTGGTCTGCTGCAGTTCGGTCTGCTGCGTCTGCAGCTCGGTCGCGAGCTTTTGCGATTGCGAGAGCAGCGCCTCGGTTTGCATCGTGACTTCGATGCTGTTGAGAACGATCCCGATGTTCGCCGTCAACTGCTCGAGAAACGCCAGATGCAGCGAGTCGAATCGATTGAGCGACGACAGCGCGAGGACGGCCTTGATGTGCCCTTCGAACGCGACCGGAAAAACGACCACGCTGCGAGGTATCGCGTCGAGGAACACGGGCCCGATCCGCCGTGTGTCGGGCGGAATGTCGGTGAGAATGATCGGACGCTGGTCGAGCGCGCACTGGCCGATCAGGCCGTCGCCCAATTCGACATGGTCCGGATAGGGGTCATCCGCGGCGCCTGCATAGGCTGCCAACCGTTTGAGGCTCGATCGGCCGTCGTCGGCCATCTGGTAGAACAGACCCTGGTTCGCGTTCAGCAGTTGCGCCAGCTCGGATAGCAGCAGGCGTCCGACGGTCGCCAGATCGCGCTGGCCCTGCAGCATGGCGGTGAAGCGCGCCAGGTTCGTCTTCAGCCAGTCCTGGTCGGTGTTCTGATCGGTCGTCAACCGGAGGTTGTCGATCATCGTGTTGATGTTGTTCTTGAGGTCGGCGACTTCCCCACGGGCTTCGACCTGGATCGACCGCGTGAGGTCGCCCTTGGTGACGGCGGTCGCCACTTCCGCGATGGCGCGCACCTGCGTCGTGAGATTGGCGGCCAGCAGGTTGACGTTGCCGGTGAGATCCTTCCACGTGCCCGCAGCGCCCGGCACGTTGGCCTGGCCGCCGAGGCGTCCCTCGACACCGACTTCACGCGCCACCGAGGTAACCTGGTCGGCGAAGATCGCCAGCGTTTTCGTCATGTCGTTGATCGTGTCGGCCAGTGCCGCGACCTCGCCCTTCGACTGCACGAACAGGTTTTGCTTGAGATCGCCTTCGGCGACGGCGGTGACGACCTTGACGATGCCTCGCACCTGCTCCGTCAGGTTGGCGCCCATGACGTTGACCGTGTCGGTCAGATCTTTCCAGGTTCCGCCGACGCCCGGCACCTGAGCCTGGCCGCCAAGCTTGCCTTCCGTGCCGACTTCGCGCGCGACGCGGGTAACTTCCGACGCGAACGCGTTGAGCTGGTCCACCATCGTGTTGATGGTGTTCTTGAGCTCGAGAATTTCGCCGCTGACGTCCACCGTGATCTTGCGGGACAGGTCGCCACGCGCGACTGCGGTCGTCACCTCCGCGATATTGCGCACCTGCGTGGTCAGATTCGCCGCCAGCAGATTGACGTTGCCGGTCAGATCCTTCCAGGTTCCCGCGACCCCTGGAACGACGGCCTGACCGCCGAGCTTGCCATCGGTCCCCACCTCGCGCGCGACGCGGATGACTTCGGACGCGAACGCGCGCAGCTGCTCGACCATCGTGTTCATGGTCTCCTTGAGCAGCAGGATCTCGCCGCGCACGTCCACCGTGATCTTGCGGGACAGGTCTCCGGCGGCGATCGCCGAGGCGACCTCGGCGATTCCGCGCACCTGTGCGGTCAAGTTGCTCGCCATGAAGTTGACGTTGTCGGTCAGGTCCTTCCACGTCCCGCCGACACCGGGCACCTGCGCCTGTCCCCCAAGCTTGCCCTCGGTGCCCACTTCGCGCGCGACGCGCGTGACCTCCGAGGCGAACGCGTTGAGCTGATCCACCATCGTATTGATGGTGTTCTTGAGCTCGAGGATCTCGCCCTTGACGTCGACCGTGATCTTGCGCGACAGATCGCCGCGCGCGACTGCAGTGGTGACACCCGCGATATTGCGCACCTGCGCGGTGAGGTTGCCCGCCATCGAGTTCACGCTGTCGGTCAAACCCTTCCAGGTCCCGGCCACGCCGGGCACCTGGGCCTGCCCGCCCAGTTTGCCCTCGGAGCCCACTTCGCGGGCGACGCGCGTCACTTCCGACGCAAAGGCATTGAGCTGGTCCACCATCGTGTTGATGGTGTTCTTGAGCTCGAGAACCTCGCCACTCACGTCCACGGCGATCTTCTTCGACAGGTCGCCGTTGGCGATGGCGGTGGTGACGTCCGCAATGTTGCGCACCTGGGTGGTCAGGTTGGCCGCGAGCAGGTTGACGTTGTCCGTGAGGTCCTTCCAGGTTCCGGCGACCCCGGGCACGACCGCCTGGCCTCCCAGGCGGCCATCAGTGCCGACCTCGCGCGCCACGCGCGTGACTTCGCCGGCGAACGCGTTGAGCTGGTCCACCATCGTATTCAGCGTGATCTTGAGCTCGAGGATCTCGCCCTTCACGTCGACGGCGATCTTGCGTGACAGGTCGCCGCGCGCCACTGCCGTGGCCACCTCCGCGATGTTGCGCACCTGTGCCGTCAGGTTGCTGGCCATGGAGTTGACGCTGTCGGTGAGATCCTTCCAGGTTCCTGCGACACCCGGCACCTGCGCCTGACCGCCCAGCTTGCCTTCGCTACCCACTTCCCGAGCCACCCGCGTCACTTCCGATGCGAACGCGTTGAGCTGGTCCACCATCGTGTTGATGGTGTTCTTGAGCTCGAGAACCTCGCCCCGCACGTCGACGGTGATTTTCCGCGACAGGTCGCCGCGCGCGACCGCCGTGGTCACCTCGGCGATGTTGCGCACCTGCGTGGTCAGGTTCGCCGCCAGCAGGTTGACGTTGTCGGTCAGGTCCTTCCACGTTCCCGCGACGCCCGGCACCGCTGCCTGGCCGCCCAGCCGCCCGTCGGTGCCGACCTCTCGCGCGACGCGCGAGACCTCGAAGGCGAATGCGTTGAGCTGGTCGACCATCGTGTTCAGCGTTTCCTTGAGCTGAAGGATCTCGCCGCTCACGTTCACCGTGATTTTCTTCGACAGGTCGCCTGTCGCGATGGCGGTCGCCACTTCGGCGATGTTGCGCACCTGACCGGTGAGGTTGCTCGCCATGAAATTCACGTTGTCAGTGAGGTCCTTCCAGGTGCCGCCGACGCCAGGCACTTGCGCCTGGCCGCCCAGCTTGCCCTCGGTGCCCACCTCGCGCGCGACGCGCGTGACTTCCGACGCGAACGCATTGAGCTGGTCCACCATCGTGTTGATGGTGTTCTTGAGCTCGAGCACCTCGCCGCTGACATCGACCGTGATCTTGCGCGACAGGTCGCCGCGCGCCACGGCGGTGGTGACCTCGGCGATGTTGCGCACCTGGGTTGTCAGGTTCGCCGCCAGCAGGTTCACGTTGTCGGTCAGGTCCTTCCACGTTCCGGCCACGCCGGGAACCACCGCCTGGCCGCCGAGCCTGCCCTCGGTGCCCACTTCGCGCGCAACGCGCGTGACTTCCGACGCGAACGATCGCAGCTGGTCGACCATCGTGTTGATGGCTTCCTTGAGCTGGAGGATTTCGCCGCGCACGTCGACGGTGATCTTGCGCGACAGATCGCCGCTCGCCACCGCAATGGTCACGTCGGAAATGTTGCGCACCTGGGCCGTGAGGTTGCTGGCCATGAGGTTGACGCTCTCGGTCAGGTCCTTCCAGACGCCGCTGACCTCCGGCACATGGGCCTGTCCGCCGAGCTTGCCGTCGGTGCCGACCTCGCGCGCAACACGCGTGACCTCGGAAGTGAACACGCCGAGCTGCTTGATCATCGTGTTGACGATCTCGGCGGAGCGCAGGAATTCGCCTTCGAGCGGGCGCCCCTCGACGTCGAGTCGAACCGTCTCCAGCAGATTGCCCTGCGCGACCGCCCGCACGGCCCGCGTGACTTCGGTGGTCGGCCGGACGAGATCGTCGATCAGCGTGTTGATCGAGTCCTGCATGGCGCCCCACGCGGCGGGCGTACGCGAGAAACGCGCGCGTTGTTGCGTCTTTCCCTGTTTGCCCACGACTTCGCCGACGCGCGCCAGTTCGAGGGACATGTGCTGGTTGGCGGCGACGATCTCGTTGAAGTGATCCGCGACCTTGCCGTCGATGCCTGTCCAATGGCCGGGCAGGCGGACCGAGAAATCACCTTCGGCCACGGCCTTGAACGCCGCCAGCAAAATCCGGCGGTCGAGCGATTCAGATTCGTCGCCCGCGACCGCCATGTCGTGGGTCGCCGGCCGGGCGGTCTTCCGGTCCCCGCTCGATGTCAGGCTCTTCAACGTTTTCTCCTGCCAAATTAATGACTTAGCGAAACCACATCGACCCGCACCGCGGACAGCCAGCCGCGCGCCGCGTCAATCGGGCGTCCGAATTATTGATCGGAACAAAAACGGATGTTATGCACCCCGGCAAGTCGTCGACGAACGGTGCCGGGGCAAGCGGCATACATGAGACAGAGGGCGCGTCTCGGCGGCCGGTCATCCAAGCTTACGATGTTTCCAGACGGCTTTGACGTGGCCAGGGCCAGCAGACTTCGCGAAGCCGAGGATGTGCAGTGGCTACCTGACCAATCGCTTCCGCATCAACAACGCGATCGCCCCCGCCAGAAGCAAGGACGGGATACCGGGTTCCGGCGCCGGATTCGGTCCCGCAGTGGCGTTCACCGTGAACCCCTGCTGATCCACGCCAAAGACGCTCATCCCCCGGGAACCCTGACCGAAGCTGTACAGGAAAAGGGCGCCTGCGCCCGTAGGGTCATCGGTCGCGATCAAGGGAAGCAGACCCGACGAGTCCAGAACGTACATGGAGAACCCATCCGGGAGCGCGCCTTCCTCCGGCGGCTTGTCCGTCGTCGTGAAGGAAAACGACAACGACGTTCCCATGGGGTTGAACGCCACCAGCAACTCGTCGAAGAACGAGCCGCCCGCATCCGAGAAAGTCCACGGACCTGAACCGATGACGTTGCCGGTGGTCGACGTCGAGGACTGCGTTCCATTCGACGTGAGCGGGCTCAGAACGACGCTGTTGTCCGGTGGCGTTCCTCCGTCGATGAAATCGAACGCGACGACGGCCTGCATGCCGTTCAGAAACGAAGTGTCGATGGCGACGTCGAAAGTTGCTGCACGCACCAGCGCGCTCGGGACACTCAAGAGAGCAACGATTGCCGCGATGGCGGCTCGAGTTACATGCATTCGCGGCACGATGCTCTCCTGGCAACAACGACGTTCACTTGGTGAATCGGTCTGGATTACGGAATTGGCGAAACCGGATCCGTCGCGTTGTTCTAATTGCACGGTCCGCTCGGCGAAGACGACGCGCCTTGGTGGCTAAGCACCTCGTTGATCTCGTTTCTTGCCTTCTTCGAGTGGCAGTGTTTAAGTTCGCACTGGAGACACTTGATCCCCGCATCCCAAGCTCTCCTCTCCGTATCATTGTGTTCGGACGTATGTTCCGTGTCCGCATCGGCTCCGAGGTATTTCCCCTCCGCCCCGTTTGCCTTGCAAATATCGCCGTTTGCATGTCCTGCTGCTACAGCTGCGTAGAAATCATCGATGTGGCTCTGTTCATGCGCCGTGATGCATTTCCGAAACTGGCGGGTCTTTCTGAGGCCGTCCTCGGAGATTTTGATGACGAGCTTGCCGCCCTCGCATTTCACGCCTCCTAGAACTTCGCGGCCGTCCTTGGTATTCGTGTCTACAAGGCCCCAGCGTCCCGACGGGTCGATCTGATTGATCGGATCGCCTCGGACATACCGGTACAGGTTCGTATCGTCGCCTGCGAAGAGGACCGGATCCTTGGATGTCCACCGGCCACTGTTCGCGTCGTAATCGCGCGCTCCGAATCTCACCAACTGGGTGTCGCGATCCAGCAAACCGCCGGCGAATCCGAAGGGCTGGAATCCCGGGTTCGTGTCGAGCAACACTCTGCCGAAATCGTCGAAGTCCATCCGCTGGACGATCTCGCCCGTGGCGACATTCACGACGAGCCGCGGACTTCCGAGGTGGTCGAGGAACAATCGATAGGTGATACCGCCGCGGACCATGTAATCGGGCACGTTGTCGCGCGTGGCGTAGATGAAGCGCGATACGACGTTGTTGCCGGCATCCAGCTCCACGAGAGGCTTGCCGTCATCGAGGTAGATGAATCCCTGCGTGAGTGCGCCATTGACGAACTTGCCTACGCGCCGCTCCTTGCCGTCGATCAGGTACGTGAGCTTGGTTCCGTTTGCCAACGTGACCGCCGTCAGTGCGCCGGTAGTGTCGTACTGGTATGTCGTCGTCTGGCCGGAGACGCCTCTGCTGCGAAGGTCTCCATTCGGGCCGTAAGCGTAGCTTGCCGAACCATATTGGATCAGGCGATCCTGGGCATCGAAGGTGGCGGCGACAGTGCTCGTCCCGCTCGCCATGATCAAGTTGCCGTTGGCATCGTACGTGTAGGTCGTCACCACGCCGTTCCGGGCGGTGCTGACGAGGCGCCCCGCCGGGTCATAGTTGTACGCATAGACGTTCGTTGCGCCCCCGATGGTCTCGGTGAGGCCGACGATGCGCTCGCGCTTGTCGCGCGTGTATTGCTGAACGAAAAGCGCGGTGTTCAGGTACAGCGCGCGGTACTGGATGGGACGGGCGAATCCGTCGTAGGTCCACGCATCCGTGGTGTTGCCCAGCGTACTTCCGGTCAGCAGGTCATTTTGCGCGTTGCGGTTCAGGGTCAAGCTTCCCGCATTGGTCAAAGCGCTGTCGGCATCGTAGGTTAGCGTCGTGGTGACGCCGCCGAACGCGATCGAGCCCAGGCGGAAATCGTTGTCGTAGGTCCGCGTGATGGTCCCCGACACTGGCCCGGACATGGAGCTCGTTGTGAGCAATCCACCGTCGTACGCATAGGACAGCGCGGCGCCTCCTGGCGCGCTCACGGTCGCGATCTGACCAGTGGACGCGTCGTAGCCGTATGAAACGGTTCCCCTTGGCGTGGTTCGCGCGATTGTGCGACCTGCAAAATCGTACTGGAACGTCGTTACGCTGCCGTCGGGATGGCGGATCTGCGTCAGCTGGTGGTCGGCGTCGAATTGAAACTGGGTCTGGCTCGGTTGAGCGCTCACCACCGGTGGGGAATAGGCCGAGGTGAGATTCACCGCCTCGTAGGCAAGGCCATGCAGCGGCCGGCCGGGAGGAACGACCGTCGTGACATTCCCGCTGGAATCGTACGCGTACTGCAGGGTTCCACCATCGGCGAAAGTCTTGGTCGTTACGCGGCCGGCGGCGTCGTAGGCGTACCGCTCGACCTGTCCCAACGGGTTCGTCACGCTTGCGATATATCCCACCGAATTGTGAGCGATGGTGGAGGTGCGGGTGTCGGCACCGCTGCCTTCGACGGACGATTGAAGAAGGCCATGGCTGTCGTACGATCGGACGATCGGCTGCAAGGTCGGCGCGGAATACTGCGTGGCGCGACCCAGACTGTCGATCACCGCGCTCTCGCGCCTGCCCAATGGCGAGGTAGCGGTCAACGTCCGCGTGGCTGCGGTGTACGCAGAGCTCTGCGTTCGGCCGTTGGTCGTGAATGTGTCCACCTTCGCACTCAAGCTCAACGGGTTTTGCGGATCCGTGAGCGTCGTGGTGACGACCTCGCTCGCCTTCAGCTGTCGCCCTCCGGGCGTCGAGACGGTCGCAGAGCTGATGGTCGGCGCGAGCATGCCCCACCGGGGATCCGCTCCATGCGTCACATTGCTGACCATGCCGGCGGCATCGGTAATCTGCTGGCTGCCATCCGGGGCGGTGACATCGACCATCTTCGTAGCGTCCGCCTCGACCGAGGTGCGACGCAGCGCGCCCGTATTGAGCTGCTCGACCTGGACGCTGCGCGTTCGACCCAGCGCCGAGGCCATCGTGACCGTATATCCATTGGCTTGCTCGGTTCGCACCAGCGACGTGCTGCCACCAGCCGGATCCTCGTCCTTGATCAGCCTGCCCACGCCGTCGTAGGTGAAGCGATAGGCGTTCCCTCGGGGGTCCACTAGACGAACCAACAAGCCCGACGGGCTGTATTCCATCGTGCGAGCCTGGCCCGCGGGATCGCTCACCGCCGACAGCCACCCATCAGGGGTCGCAGTCAGCGTCGTGCGTTGCCCGAACGGAGCAACGATTGCGGTCGGCGAGGCGCCATTGCGCTGAATGGTGGTGACGTTCCCGTCGCCGTCCGTAATTGCAACCGGATATCCATTCGCGTCGTAAGTGAAGGTCAGCAGCGTTGCCCCGGTCAGGGAATGGATCGTTCGCAAATGCCGTCCTTCGCCACTGAAAACGTAGGCCTCCTCGCCGTCATCCGAGGGCACGAGGATGTCCGAGGCCGAAAGTCCAGGCAGCGCGGATGCGATGCGCCGTATCCGATGATGACCGGCATCCGCGACATAGATGGCTTGATCCGGACCGGCGACGATGCCGGCGGCAGTGGTAAATGCCGACTGCGGTCCTGGGCCGCCGTCCAGGAACGGCGCGGCAGCGCCGTTGCCCGCGAAGGTGTTGATGATTCCATTCGTACCGACCCTGCGCACGCGATTCGTTGCCGCGATGTAGATGCTGCCGTCGCGGCCGAGGGCGAGGTCCCGCGGTCCATCGAGGCCGGCACTGGTGGCCGGACCGCCGTCGCCATTGAATGCGCCGTTCGCAGGGCCGGCCACGGTGGAGATGATTCCTTGTGGCGTGACCTTGCGTACGCGATCGTTATCGATGAAATAGAGCGATCCGTCCGACGCGAATGCCATGCCGCTGGGGCTTTGGAGTCCTGCCTGAAGTGCCGGGCCGCCGTCGCCGCCGAAGAGCACGTCGGCGCCGGCGTACGCGTTGATCACGCCATTCTGGTCGACGACCCATACATGCTTCGCGTCCGTGATGAACACACGGCCGTCGGGTCCGACGGCCACATTGCGCGGAAAGATCGGCGTCGCGTTGGCGAGGCTGCCCTCGACCGGCGCTGTCATCAGGCCCGTACCTGCGAAGGTCGAGATGATGCCGTTGGGTGCAACGCGGCGCACACGCGCGTTGGAGCGATCCGCGATATACACGCTGCCGTCCAAGCCGACGGCGACCGATGTCGGATTCGCCAACTGGGCCTGGATCGCCGGACCACCGTCGCCGCCGGATCCGCGAACGCCCGTCCCTGCCACCGTGGTCTGGATTCCGTTCGCGTCGACGTGAATGACGCGGTGAGCCGTGTTGTCGACGATGTACACGCTGCCATCCGCGCCGGCGGCGAGTCCGGCAGGTGAAGAAATCCCCGACTTGAGCGCGGAGACGCCGTCTCCTCCGAACGTCGCCGTTCCGTCGCCTGCGATCGTGCTGACCACATTCGCGGTCAACTGGTCGACTTCGCGCCGCGTACCGTCGCCAAGGTTGAGCATGTGCCCGCTGGGGTCGTACGAATGCAACGCGCTGAGGCTCCAGCCGCCCAGTCCGAGCCCGCGCTGGTCCAGACGTGTGATCTGCGTCGTGGTCTCCTGGAACAGCGTGATCTGCGTCCGCCACCCATTCACGCTCAGCGGGATGCCGGAGAACCGTGCCCATGAGCTCGGGACAGCAATGCCCGCCGTCGCGACGATGTCGTAGGTGTAGCCGATCCGCGTGGTGACCGCGAACGAGCCGTTCAGTGGGCGTCCGTACGCGTCGTTACCGTCCCACGCGAACGTGGTCGCGCCGGTGCTCGTGGGGATCGATTGAGTGAGCTTCTGTCCCGCGACGAGGATTTCGACCTGGATGGCCTTCACGCCATTGGGAACGCCTTTGCTCGCGAGCGACAGCGAAAGCCCCTGCTCGGCGGTGCGGCCCGGTGTGCGGTCGCTTTCGTAATGAAGCGTGAAAGGCGTGCCGACGACCGCAATATCCTCACCCAGCGTCTGCCTCTCGAATCCAATGACGGATCCGTTCCCTTCGTCCTGGCAGCAAGGCGGCGGCGGCGGCGGCGTCTCCGTGGGCGGCCCGCAATCCGTCGGGATGCAGACGAAGCTCCAGTTCTGGTCGTTCGTCGAAAAGTGGTCCATCGGCGTGCGCCACAGCGACGTGCCCGGCGCGTACAGGGTGGCAAGCTGGCGACGCTCGGCATCGCTGATGCCCAGTGCCGCGAGCGCTGCTCCGCTGTCGGCGATGCCGTCACCATCGATATCGATGCTGGCGATGCCGCCGCTGCTTCCGAGCAGTTTTATGACTTGCCCGTTGGGCGCGCCTATCCAGGTGCTCTGCACCGGATCGTAGTAGCCATTCGGCACGATCTGCCCGACTGGCACGTGCATGAAGTTCTCGACATAGAAGATGGCCGGCTGATTGAAGACCACGTCGCGCCCATTGACCTTGGCGACGGCTTCATCGGCGCCGAGCTCGACGGCATACGTGTACGTGCTGGTCGGCGGCAGATCACCCGGCATCGCCTTCGGCCCGTTCGCACCCACGGTGTATTCGGTCAGGCGAACATTCAGCGTGCTCGCGGGCAGGGTCGAGCCGTTCGGCTGCACCAGCGCGGCCGTCGTGCCCGCCGGAAAGAGGACGGTCGCCCGCCGGGAGCCATCGGCGTCGTTCTGCATGCTGCCGCGGGCGACTTGCATCGTGGCAAGTCCAGTCCCGAAGTTGACGCTCGTCACGTTGGGGTCACGGTGAAGCAGCACGACGTCGGGCAATACCGTGAACTCCTGCCAGCTCGTCTGAACCTGGCGTTGCGCAGGCAGATATCCGGTCTTGGCGTAGTGCACCGTCAGCCGGCCGCCGCCGTTGGCGGCCATGTCGAACATGCCGTCGAGGCGACTCAGCGTATGGCCGAATTCGGGATGACCCGCGATGCTGATATCGACGCCGGTGAGCGCTGCGCCGGTGCCGTCGGCCACGTTGCCACGCAGTACGGAGACTCGCTTCGGATCGATCGTTCCCGGTGCCACGCCGCTCTGGATGGGATGGGGCCCGGTGTAAAGGAATCCGCTCCGCGCGGACATGCTGTTGGCGCCCGTCGGGTCGAGCTTCGGCGCGACGGTTGCGGGATCTGGCGGCAGACCATTGTCAGTCACGACGATATGGAATGATTGCGTCGTGCTGCCCCCGCGGCCATCCGTCACGCGCACGGTCACGGCGAAACTGCCGGCCGCGCCCGGCGTCCAGCTGATGAGCCCGGTCGCGCTGATGCTCATGCCCATTGGCGATACCGACAGCGCGTAGCTCAACAAATCGCCGTCCTGGTCGGTGGCCACGACCTGGTATCGATACGTCGCGCCGACTTGCCCCGCCACCACTGCGGACGACGTGACCTGTGGATCATGGTCCTGCGGCGCGACCGAAACCGTGACGGTCGCCGTAGCCGGCGTGCTGTCGAGTTCGTCATCGCTCACGATGAGCTGTGCGACGAACGTGCCTGCCACATCGCACGTCAGCGTGGCCTTGGGCTGAGCCGCATTGACAAGGGTGGCGGCGCTGTCCGAGGGCTTGAAGAGCAACGCCCATTGATGGCCCAGCGTGTCGCCGTTGGCATCGTGCGAAGCCGAGCCGTCGAGCACGACCGCCTGGCCCACTTGCACACTCTGATTCGAGCCCGCGTCCGCAACCGGGCGAACGTTCCCGGTGGCGATCACCACGACGCGCGGTACGCTGTCGCTCGATCCGTCGTTGACGATGAGCTGCACTGCGTAGATCCCGGCCTTGTCCACCGTGAACGTCGGGCTCGGCGACGTGGGTCCTGCCAGGATGGCGCTGCTCCCCGCGGGAAGCGCGATGAGCGCCCAGCGATAGCTCAGCGCGCCGCCGTTGGCCGCAGCCGATTTGCTGCCATCGAGCTGGACGTGGGCAGAAACCGCGCCCGCCTGGTCCGGACCGGGGTCGGCGATCGGGGGAACGCCCTGCGTACTGACCGTGACGAAATCCGGGGTACTGGCTGAATGGCCGTCATTGACCACGAGCCGCGCTTGATAGGCGCCCGCCTTGTCCGCCGTGAAGCTGGGCGTCAACGACGTCGGCGCATCGAGGACCGCGTGACTGCCTGCAGGAGTCGACACCATGGCCCACAGGTACGTGAGGGAATCACCGTCGACGTCGGTCGAATGCGTCGCGTCGAGGTGCACGACGGCACCCGTGGCGACGAGCTGGTCGCGTCCCGCATTGCCGACCGGCCGCGAATTCGTGTTGCTGATGGCGACTGTCGCCGGCGTACTGTCGCTTTGGCCATCATTGACGATGAGTTGCACGGTGTAAGCACCGGCGACATCGACAACGAAACTCGGGTCGACCGACGTGGGATTCGCGAGAATCGCTCGACTGCCGTTCGGGAATCCGCTCAGGCTCCAGCGATAAGCCAGTGCGTTGCCGTCGATATCGGTCGATCGGGTACCGTCGAGCGCCACCGTTGCGCCGATCGCTACGGTCTGGTCGGGACCCGCGTTGGCCACCGGGGCATGATTGAGGGACGCCGGAACGCCGTAGATGCTCTGAGTAAACGCGAACGTCGTTCGTTGCGGATTGCTGAACTTCAGGACGACGGACGTCAGCGCAGCGCCGGGGCTCAAGCTGCCCCCGACCAACGGGAGGTTGAGATAGGGCTGACCGGTGGCTGTCGCGCCGGAAGCGTTGGCGAGGTGAACGGTCGAGTTGGTGATGCCGGTCACCACGAATGACATCGGTGCGAAGAGGGGCGTCGTCCCGATGTTGGTGATGCTCGCAACCGTGTCGAACGTGTTCGTCGCGCGGTTGAGGACGATTCCGCTGAATCGCACCTGCACCCGACTGTCGACCGGTATGGCCGGCAGTATCGGTTGCGCGAAGGCTTGCAGCGCGCAAAGCAGGCCGGAAAACAGGACGAGAAAGACCCGCGCGAGCGGCCGCTCGCTTTTACCGGTCGCGCTGTTCGTCCAGCGAGTCACGGCGATCCTCCCTTGCATGCGCGTTGATCTGCGCGATCGCCAGATGCAGGTCTACTTGCTTTTCAAATCCGCTTTTTCGTCCATTCGTCCAGGGCGAGTCGACGTGAGCAAGGAGCGCACCCGAGCGCGCGCCGCCTTTGACATCAACCGGTTAGCTCGCTTGTCAGCAATTTGTAGGGGTCAATCTGTAAAGTACGTCGACAGGCGGTAGAGGACGGGAACGCCATCAATCGATGCCGATTTCTTCACGCCCGCGGCGTGCCGGGTGTCGCCGCGTTGACGACCCGCCGCCGCAATCATCACCCGGGCCACAAACCCTTCGTGAGCGGGACAGCGAGCATCAGCCCCGCAACGATGATGGCGCGCAGCAACTTGCGGCTCGTGGGGTATGGCGCCGGACCCTCGGCGTTGCGGGTCTTGACTACGTAGTGGGCGAGCCACGCGCACGCGACGACGCCAATGGCGAGGACATAAGGCCACGGACGTTGCAGGTGAACGGTCCAGAGATAGCCGCTGACGGCGACCACATAGGCGCTGACGAGGACGGCGGCCAGCTTCAACGGGCCTTCCGGAATTCCATCGGCCGGCGACGCAAACTTGTGCATTGGGAATCCTGGCAGTCGGCTTCACGATTTCGAAGCATAGCCGTTGCTGTCGGCGCGCGGGTGGCTTGCCGTGCGCGATTCCCACCTCCGCTGGGCGGCTTCCTGCGTGAACTCGGCAGGTCCGACGGCACCACAATATTGGCAGACGTAGACGATCAAGTCGCCGGGTTCGTCCGATAGCGCGAGGATCTGTATCTCGTCGCGACCGCAGAAGGGACACGGGCGCATGCAGCGTTTCTCCGCAAGGCGTCGATCGGACGTATTGAACGCGATTTCGATGACGATCGTGTTGCAACGCTTCGTCTCGCACCGCTCACCCGCAGACGCATGATGCGCGTGCCGAGGGAGGCAGCGAAATGGCCGGCCGGCGCACCCAGGACGGGACTCCGGCGACCCGCCCGTTTCTCAGGTCGCCGGCTGCGCCGGGGGAAACTGGTATTTGCCGTCGAGGACTTCAGGTCGCGGCCGATAAGCGGCCATGCTGTCTTTACATCGCTAGCCTGCGTGTCGTCCCAGGAATCCGAGCGTCACCTCGTTGAACGCGGCCACGTCCTCGTACAGCGGCGCGTGTGCGCAGTCCTCGAAGATGTGGAGCTCGGAATTGCGAATGCCATTGCGCAGTGGGTCCGCAAACCGGGTGGAGGTGATCGCGTCGTGGCGACCGAAGGTGATCTGCGTGGGCGCGACGATCTTCGGGAGTTGCGCGACGGCATCGTGCGCAATGGCCGCATCGGATTGCTGGATGAATGCGTCCACGGGTTGCGCCGGACGGCCGCGCACGAAATCCGCGAGCGCGTCGACGTACTCCGGACGCCGCGCGTACAGTTCGGGCGTGAAGCACCACGGGAATATTCCGCGGATGACCGTCTCCGCCGTGCTGTCCAGCGCACGTGCCATCAGCTGCCAACCGCCGACGACCGTACGGATGAACGAATCGGTCGCCGTCCACCCGCTGTGCAGCGAGAGCGACTTGACCCGCGCAGGATATTTTGCGGCAAGCCACAAGCCGGTCGCCGCCCCGAGCGACAGTCCCGCCACGTGGGCTTTATCGATGCCGATTGCCTGCATGAATGCCGCCACGTCGTCGGCATACGTTTCGGTCGTGAATTTTCCGGGAGGCTTGTCCGATTCACCCGTGCCGCGCAAGTCGACGGCGATGCAGGTGAAGCGCTTCGCGTAGTCGGCGACCTGGAACGCGTAGCACGCATGGTCGGCGGCGAGATACGGAATCAGCAGCAATGGCTCGCCATTGCCCTGTCGCTCGTAGTTCATGACGATCGGGCCGGCCTGAATGCGGGGCATGGCGTCCTCCCATGCGCGGCATTTGCCCATGTCGTGGCCCGGCGGTCCGGTGCGACGGCGGGCGCGGTGCCGCAGTGCAGAACAGCATATCCCTGGCCGGCGGCCGAATCACGCCGGGATCGGCGCGCCCGCGGACGCTGCTGCGGTCAGCGCTTGCGCTGAGCGTTCCACTTGGCCAGCACCTCGGCTTCACGTTCGGGCGCGATGCCGGCGCGCAGCTTCGTCTGGCGATCCGCGGGTTGCGCCTTCCACCACACCAGCGTTTCCGCGGAGGTCTCCGCAAGGGGGCGGAATGTGAGACCGGCGTCGACCGCACGGCGGATACTGCGGCGGGCGAACCCCGCGCTGTCGCCCTTGGCCGGTACCCACACCGGCATGTCACCCCACGCCGACACCTGCTCGCCCTCGAGGAACTCGGAAGGCACCCACGTCAGCCGCGCGTCGGCGTGCACGGCCTTGGCGATCGTGTCGAGCATGCCGCGCATGTCGAGTGCGGCAGCCGGACCGGTGGCGTTGAATGTGCCGAACGTGCGCGACTCCGCCATGCGGATCGTCCACTCGGCGAGGTCGCGCGCATCGATGAATTGCACGGGGTCCGAGCCGTCACCCGGTGCCAGCACTTCGCCGCCGCGCGCACGGCGCACCGGCCAGTAGGTGAAGCGATCGGTGGGATCGCCCGGACCGACGATGAGACCGGGTCGAATGATCGTCGTGATGCCGGGAAACTGCTTCGCCGCTTCGACTTCGCTCGCCGCCTTCAGCGGCCCGTAGAGCTCGCCCACGTTGGCGCGAAACGTCTCCATCGTCTCCGCCAGCGCGTCCTTGCCAGTGTATTTTGCGAGGGGCGCCGACTCGTCTGCCGTCTGGTCGTTGTCGGCGTACACCGAGACAGTGGAGATGAAGATGTACTGCCGCACGTGGCCGCGGAGAGCGGCACCGGCATCGCGCACCCAGAATGGCAGCGAAGTGGGATTGTCGATGCAGACGTCCCATTCGCGTCCCGCGAGCGCCTTCAAGTCGCCGGTGTTGCGATCACCGATCAATTCTTCCACTTCGCCCGGCCATGGATTGGTCTCGCGGCCGCGATTGAACAGCGTGATCTTGTGGCCGCGCGCCAGCGCGTAACGAACCTGGTGCGGGCCGGTGAATCCGGTGCCGCCGAGTATCAACATTCGCAAGGGCTTCTCCGCGCGCATCGGCGCATCGGCTGCCAGCGCCCGGCCGCGCAGGGCGATGGCCGGCGCCGCCAGCAGTGACAGGGCGAGCATCGCGCGGCGGTTCAGGCGTGTCATGGCGGTCCTCGTCGATGGCCGCCTCGATGCGACCGTGCGCCCCGATTCTGCCTTCGCCAAACGTCCCCGCACAATGGACGTGGGGCAAAGTGGCCTCGATCGGCCGGTCCATTGCCGGGATATCGCCGTTGGCACACACTGCACCTCCGATCGCATTCGAGGCGAGGAGCCCGCTCATGACACCCTCCAGCGTGTTGACGTCGGCATTTCTCCTGTTCGCCGTAGCCATGCCGGCCTGCGCCGTTGCGCCTGACGCATCGATCGAGACGGTGGATCTGCGCAAGACGCCGATGCGGGGGCTGCCGCCGACCTTCGACGTCACGGTTTACCGCGCCCACGCGACCACCGGCAAGCAGCCGCTGCTGATCATCGTTCCGCAGTTCGCCACGAGAATCGAGCCGGCTTGGTTCAAGTCGCAGGCGGAATTCTTCACCGACGCTGGCTACGTCGTGGCCGTGCCGCAGCTCCCCGACATCTATGCGGCGAACAGCCGCCAGGTCCCTTTCTACAATCAGAGCCTCGGCAGCGACCTCGTGGCGCTGACCGAGCCCCAGGCGATCGAGGTGCTCGCTACCGTCGCGCAGCTTTCGCGCGCGGACGGACCCGCACGCGTGGATCACATCGTGCTCGGCGTCGGCTTCGGCGCCATCGTGGCCGCGCGCTATGCCGCGTTCGGTCCGCCGGATTGCAAGGGGCTCATCATGATTTCCGCGGGCTTCGGCGGCCGCCGCGACCTGATGCCCGACCAGGACGACATGACCGATGCCATGCGTGCTTTCGGCCAGCTCGCGCCGAAAGTGAGCGTGCCTTCGCTCTGGCTCAACGCCATGTCCAACCGCCGCATCCCCGACCCCACCGCGAAGGCCGTGTTCGCGTCGTTCCAGGCGGGCAACGCCGCCGCGCGCTTCGACCTGATGCCGGCACTACCTGGCGACAGCGACGCCCTGTTCTCGAGCGACCTTGCGCCGCCGGTGTGGCAGCCGCCCGTCACGCGCTTTCTGGCGAGCGTGGCGCCGCGTTGATGTTTCAGCGGGCCAGGTCAGCGTCGCGCACGGCTGCGTCGCCGGGCTTGGGATATTTCCACTTGCGATGCACCCACAGGAAATCCGCGGGCGCTCGCGCGATCTCGCCTTCGAGCAACGTCGCGTAACGGTCGACGATCGCCGCTTCCGGATCGTCGTCATAGGGCGGCTCGGCGATCAGGTGAAGGTGCGCCGTGTAATGCCCGCGGCGCACGCGGCGCATCGCCACGTAGATCACCGGCGCATCGAGGTAACGCGCAATCATGCCGAGGCCGGCGTAGAACGCGGTGTCCTGGTGCAGGAACGTGCGCCATTGCTTGGGCGCGTCGCGCGTCGGCGTCTGGTCCGCCAGCATCGCGAACGCGCGGGGCTCCGCAGCGCGCATCGTCAGCTCGTAGAGCAGGCTGTCGAGCGCGATCGGATGGCCGCCGAACCGTGCGCGGGCATCGCGCACATAGGCGTCGACGCTCGCCACGCGCAGCGGCTTGTACAGCGGCGCGATGGGAATTCCCAGCTCGGCACAGGCCGCGAGCACGAGCCACTCCCAGTTGCACATGTGCGCGGCGAGCAGCACTACGGACTGGCGCTCGGCGGCATAGCGATTGATGAGCTCGCGGTTGTCGATCGCCACCCGCCTTGCCAGCATCGGTCCGTCGGCGCACCATCCCCAGATCGCTTCCACGAGCGTCTGCGCCAGATTGACATAGGCGCGGCGCAGGATCGCCGCGCGTTCGGCTTCGCCGCGGTCGGGAAACGACCGCGCGATGTTGGCAGCCGCCAGTGCACGGTGCCAGCGCATGACGTCGAAGGCGACGAACGCAACCAGGCGTCCCAATGCATAGAGCATCGGCAGCGGAAGGTGGCCCAGCGCGCGCATCAGGAAAGCCATCGTCGACGACGTCAGGCGGCGTGATGCCGCGCGCGAAGAATAGCGCATCGCGGTGTGTGCGGCGCCGCGGCGGCGCGGCGATGTGCCGGAACGTGCAACAGCCCGATTGCCGGGCGTCCGTATAATCGACCGGCTTGGCGCGCACCCGGCGCGATGGCCCATGCGACTTTCCACATTCGACCTTCCCACCGCGGTCACGCTGCTGACGATCTGGCTCTACTGGATCATCGTCGGCGCAATGATCGTGCGCAGGCGCCGCAAGACGCGCAAGCTCGCGGGGGTGCTGCCCGAGCAGGGACTCGAGACGATGATGTGGATCGTGTGGGTGCCGCTGGTGGCGGCGTGGCTCGCGCTGCCCTGGCTGGCGCTGACGCACGACGCCGGCACTTTCGCCGTGCCGGCGTTCGCCAGAACAGGCGCCTTCCTCGCGCTGCGCGCACTTGCCGCGCTCGCCGCGCTCGCCGCGCTTTATGGGTCGATTCGCGCATGGCGGCAGATGGGCAGCCACTGGACGATGGCCGTGACGCGCGACGAAACGGCGACGCTGCTCACCGCCGGCGTCTTCAGCCGCATCCGGCATCCGATCTACGCCTTCAGCATCGTGCTGATGCTGGTGACGCTCGTCGTGATTCCGACCTGGCCGATGCTGCTGGTCGCCGCCGTGCACGTCACGCTCATGGCGCTCAAGGCACGCAACGAGGAACGCTTCCTGCTCGCGGCGCATGGCGAGCGTTACGCGAGCTACTGCCGCCACACCGGGCGTTTCGTGCCGCGATTCATGGGACCGCGCTGACCTCATGCGCGACGAGCCCACCGCCAGCGCCCACCTGAACATGACGCGACACCGGGAATTCCCGGGCGAGCTCAATCTCTTCCAGCGCATGATGCTGCGCTGGCGCGAACTTCATCCCTACAACGCGGTGCACGTCGCGTACGTCGAGCGACCGCTGGATGCCGCCGCGCGTGCGTGGCACAGTGGCGGCCGTGCTGCAGGCCATGGGGATCACCGGCTTCGCGCTCGATGCGGCGCAGCGCCGCTACGTGTATCGCGGCGGTCCGGTCGAGCCCGAGCTCGATGTCGTCGACGCCGACGACGCGGACCTGGATCGCGCGCTTTCGCGGGAGATCGCCGCGCAGCTGAACCGGCCGTTCGCCATCGGCGTGCCGCTGCGGTTTTTCGCCGTCGCGGCCGGCGACGGCTTTCACCTGGGGCTGGCGTACGACCACTTCATCGCGGGTGGCGACTCGGCGGCCGCGCTGCTCGGGATCATCGTCGCGCGGATCGTCGGCGCGCCGGTCGACGACACGGCGCTGCGACCGTCGCTCTACCCCGTGACGTACGCCGCGCTGGTGCGCCGGCACCCGGCCTGGTTTGCGCGCGCGCTCGCCGCGATGCCCGCGATCGCGCGCGACTCGAAGAGCGTGTATCGCTGCGCGGATCGCGATCCCGAGGACACGCGGAACGCATTCGAGACGATTCGCGTCGACGCCGCCGACACCGTCGCGCTGCGCAGCCGGGCGCGCGCGCAGGGTGTCACGCTGCACGACCTGGTCGTGGCGATCATGCTGAAGACGCTCGCTCCCATCGCCGCCGGGCGCAACACCGAGCGTCGCCGGCGCGAGATCGGAGTCGCCACGATCGTCAACATCCGCAAGGACTTCGGCGTCGATACTGCCGGCGCATTCGGCCAGTTCCTTGCCAGCATGCGCATTGCGCACGCCGTGCCCGACGGCATCGGCGTCGATGCGCTGGCGCGCGACGTGCGTGCCATCACGTCGCCGATCAAGCGCGAGCGGCTCTACCTGCGCACGCTCTATGGGCTGCTGTTTGCCGCCGCCGCCTGGCGCTTCATGTCGGTGGGCCAACGCCTCCGTTTCTACGCCAAGCACCATCCTGCATGGGCGGGCGTGTCGATGCTCGATGTCGATCCGCTGTGGCCGACGTCGCTGCGCCCCGCGGCTCGCTATACGCGTGGCGTTTCCACCGGCCCGCTGACCCCGGCCGTGCTCGCCATCTCCACCACCACCACCGGAATGTCGGTCGGCGTGTCGTGGCGTCGCACCGTCCTCCCCGACGCGTTTCCTCAACGACTGCAATCGGAAATCAGCCAATGCGCCCGAGATTCGACGAGCTAAGCCGCCTGCGCACCGTCGTCGCCATCGCGATCGCACTCTCGCTCGGCGCTTGCGCGACACCGCGCACCGGTACCGGGGGCAATATCAGCATGCCCGCCCCTGGCAGCGTGTTGCGCGCCTCGACGCTCACCCGCGCGATCGAGGACGACATTCTCGCGCTCGACCCGGAGCACGTCAGCGACACGAACGTCCGCCAGACGCTCGCCCTTGGGCCTGCACCGCGCATCATGAGCATCCACGGTGGCATCTATCCGGTGCATCTCGTGATGGAATCGTTCGCCGAGTTCCTCGTGCGCATGGGATATCCGGAGCGCGCCGTGCGCGATCCGGGCACCCATGACCTCACTCACAGTCCTTACGAAGAGGCGCGCGTGCTCGCCGGCGAGGTGGCGTGGTACTACGAGCAGGAAGGCGTGCGGCCGATGCTCGTCGGCCACAGCCAGGGCGGCATGCAGGCGGTGAAGATCCTCTACGAGCTCTCCGGGACGTTCGACGACCGCGTCGTGATGATCAACCCGCTGACCCATCGCGAGGAGGACCGCACGACGTTCCGCGATCCGCTGTCCGGCGCCGTGCGGCCGATCACGAGCCTCAGGATCCCCTACGCCTCGTCGGTCGGTGCCGGCGGCCTCACCAACCTGCTGCCCAATCAGTGGATCATGGTGGAGCGCACGTTCGAGATTCCCGACAGCGTCGAGGACTTCACCGGCTTCCAGCTCGGCGTCGACCTCATCGCGCTCGACAGCTCGCGCACGAGCGACCGTTATCGGGCGCTCGGCACCGCGCACATCCGCAACGTGCGCCTGCCGGCCGCCTATTCGCATTACTACGTCGCCAACGTCGAGCCGCTGGCCAACGATGCCAAGACGCGTGACTGGATCAACGCCTGGACGCCGGACCTGACCGGCCAGGACCCGCCCGCGGGCATCAATCCGGAGAACATCCAGTGGGCCGCGGACGTCTGGTACAGCATCAAGGAGCACTGGGTGCGCGAGGCGCAGCGATTCGTGCGTGCGCGGCGCGCCCTCGAAGGCCGCTGAGGGCTTCGGCGGCCAGCCACGCGACGGCGCGGCAGCAGGCGCCGCCGTTTGCTAAAATTCGGTTCTTGCCCCGCCGGCTCCCCGGCAACCCGCTTCCGCCCGCACTTCCCGAAAGCACGCCGTTGACTTCCGCGCCCCAATCCACGCCCGCGGCCACCGCGGCGCAGCCGCTCGCCGGACGCACGGCGCTGATCACCGGCGGCGCCCGCGGCATCGGCCGTGCAGCGGCGCGCAAGCTCGCGGCCGCCGGCGCCGACGTCATCGTCAACTACTACAACAGTCACGACGAAGCGGAAGCCCTGTGCGCGGAGCTGCGCGCGCAAGGACGGCGCACGCTCGCGGTACAGGGCTCGGTCGCGGATGTCGCGAGCGTGGACGACATGTTCGCCGCCATCGCCGCCGAGTTCCCGCGTCTCGACATCGTCGTCAGCAATGCCGCCAGCGGTGTGCTCAAGCCGGCGATGGAGATGTCGCTCAAGCATTGGCGCTGGTGCATGGAGACCAACGCGTTCGCGCTGAACCTCGTCGCCCAGCACGCCGCGCCGATGATGCCGCAGGGCGGCCGCATGCTCGCGATGTCGAGCCTGGGCGCCTCGCGCGCGATTCCCAACTACGCGTTCGTCGGTGCGTCGAAGGCTGCGCTCGAGGCGCTGGTGCGCTCGCTTGCGCAGGAGCTGGGACCCCGCGGCATCCGCGTCAACGCCGTCAGCGCGGGCGTCGTCGACACCGATGCGCTCGGGTATTTTCCGAATCGCGACCGCCTCCTCGCCGAATACGCCGAGCGCACGCCCGCCGGGCCGACGCTCACGCCGGAGAATGTCGCCGACGCCATCTATCTGCTCTGCCTGCCGGAAGCCGACAAGATCACGGGCCAGACGATCGTCGTCGACGGCGGCTTCGCGATCTCGGGCTGACATGGCGCAGGTTTCCGGTCTCGCCGGCAGGATCGCGCTCGTCACCGGCGGCAGCCGCGGCATCGGTCGTGCGATCGTCGCCACGCTCGCCGCCGACGGCGCGCGCGTCACGTTTTTCTACCGCGGCAATGCCGCGGCCGCGGACGAGGTGGTGGCGGCGGCGAGGGCGGCGGGCGGCGACGCCGATGCGGTACAGGTGGACATCCGCGACGCGGCGGCCTGCGCCGTGGCGGCCGAGGCACTGGTGGAGACGCGTGGCGGCATCGACGTGCTCGTCAACAACGCCGGCATCGTGCGCGACAACGTGCTCACCGGCATGTCCGACGACGAGGTCAGCGACGTGCTCGACACCAACGTCGGCGGCGTCTTCAATGTCACCCGCGCGGTGGCGCCGTTCATGGTGTCGCGGCGGCGTGGCACGATCGTCAACCTGAGCTCGGTCGCAGCCTCGCGCGGTGGTCGCGGCCAGACCAACTACGCGGCGAGCAAGGGCGCGATCGAGGCGTTCACGCGTGCGCTGGCGGTCGAGCTCGCGCCACGCAAGATTCGCGTCAACGCAGTTGCACCCGGCGTCATCGACACCGAAATGTCGCAGGCCGTGCGGGAGGCCGCGGGTGACGAGGTAAAGTCGCGTATATTGCTGCGCCGCTTCGGCGCCCCGCAGGAAGTCGCCAACGCCGTGTGGTTCCTGGCGTCGGACCTGTCGGGGTACATGACCGGCGAGATCGTCCACGTGGACGGCGGATTCAAGATGGAATGAGGGGATCGAGGAACATGGAACCTACCAGGCAGGAAATCGACGCGATATTTCCCAAGGTCGCGGAAGTCATCGCCGACGCGCTCGGCTGCGAGGTGTCGGACGTCAAGCCGAGCTCGTCGCTGATCCAGGACCTCGACGCGGAGTCGATCGACTTCCTCGACCTCGTGTTCCGCCTCGAGCGCGCGTTCAAGGTGAAGATCCCGCGCGGCAAGATCGTCGAGGACGCACGCGGCGACCTGTCGGAAGCCGAGTTCGAGCAGAAGGGCATCGTCACCGAGGCGGGCCTCGCCCGGCTGCGGCAGTTCCTGGCCGAAGTGCCGGCGGAGCGCTTCAAGACGCCGCTCAAGGCCGCCGACATCCCGCGGCTGTTCACGCCGGAAACGTTCTGCAAGGTCGTGCTGCGCGCGCAGAAGAACGCGCCCGCGGCCTGACGGCACGGCATGGGCGGACGCTACGGCGCGTTCACGTTCTGCGACCGCATCACCGAGCACGTCCCGGCGACTCGCGCACGTGCCACGTTCGCCGTGCCGGCGACGCTCGCCCGGTTCTCATCGTGCCTCGTGGCCGAGGCGACAGGCCAGCTCGCGGCATGGGTGTCGATGGCGCACATCGGCTTTCGCGGCCGCCCCGTCGCGGCGCTCGCACGCGAAGTGCGCATCCATGGCGACGTGCGGCCGGGCGACGAGCTGTCGCTGGAGGTCGAGATCGGCAGCTGCGATGCGGAAGCGGTGTTCTACCAGGGCCGTGCGCACGTCGCCGGCCGCATCGCCGTCGAGCTCGTCGATTGCCTCGGTCCCATGCTGCCGCAGGACGACTACGATTCCGCCGACGACCTCGCGCGCCAGTTCGCGCTCCTGTGCGGTCCCGGCGCCGCACCCGGCCGCTTCCACGGCGTCGGCGAGCACGTGATGGAAACGGTGACGGCCGGCGCCGACGCGCGCGTCGCGCGGCTGCACGTGCCGCCCCACGCGCCCTACTTCGCCGACCATTTTCCGCGGCGCGCCGTGTTTCCGGCGACGCTCCTGCTCGACCAGGCGATACGCGTCGCCACGGCGCTGGTCGACGTCGATCCGGCGCAGCCGCGGCGCGTGGCGCGCGTGCAGAACGTCAAGATGCGCGACTTCATCGCACCGGGCGAGGACGTGCTGCTCAACGTCGCGCGCATCGCCCCGCGCCAGGACGACGACGCGCGCGTCAAGCTCACCGCGACGATCGGCGAGCGCATGATGGCCACGGCGCAGATCGGATTCTCGCGCGCCGGCGTGGAGTCGGCATGATTGCCCGCGGCGTGCCGCGGAGGCTGGCGTGAGCCGGCGTCGCGTCGCCATCACGGGGCTCGGCCTCATCACGCCGGTCGGCAACGACGTGGCGACGACGTGGAGCGCGCTGCAGGCCGGCCGCAGCGGCGGCGCACGCATCGCCCAGTTCGACGCCAGCGGCTTTTCGACGCAGATCGCGGCCGAGGTGAAGGACTTCGATATCGAGGCCGCGATCGACGATCGCAAGCTCATCAAGTTCCTCAGTCGCCCGCACGCCTTTGCCGTGGTTGCGGCGGACCAGGCGCTGCGCGATGCCGGCATCGCGCCCACGCCCGCGACGTCGGCGCGCTGGAGCATCGTCGTCGGCACCGGCATGATGGGCGTGCCGTACGTCGACCTTGCCGAAGTCCATGCGCACAGCGCCGCGGACGGCGAGCTCCATACCGAGCGGCTGCTCGACGATCCTTCCGCCAACGACCCGATGGTGTTCTGCCGCAGTCAGTCGTCGGCGGGCTTGTCGGCGCTGGCGCGGCGCTTCGGCATCCGCGGCTACGCGTCGTCGGTGCACACCGCGTGCGCCTCCGGTGGCCAGGCGGTCGGCACGGCGATGAAGCTCATTCGCCGTGGCAACGCCGACTGCGTGCTGGCGGGCGGCTTCGATTCGATGGTGAATCCGGTGGGACTGGCCGGCTTCTGCCTGCTGTCGGCGGTCTCGCCCGACAACGACACCCCCGAGCGCGCAAGCCGGCCTTTCGACGTCTCGCGCAATGGCTTCCTGCTCGGCGAAGGCGCGGGCTTCCTCGTGCTCGAGGAATGGCAGGCGGCGCGCCGCCGCGGTGCGCACATCTACGCCGAGCTCGCCGGCGACGGCAATTCGCTGTCGAGCTACCGGATCACCGATTCGCCGCCCGATGGCGATGGCCCGATCCAGGCCATGGAACAGGCGCTGGCCAACGCCGGCATGACGATCGGCGACATCGACTACGTGAACGCGCATGGCACGTCGACGCCGATGAACGACCGCAGCGAGGCCGCGGCATTGCAGCGCGTGTTCGGCGCACGGTGCGCCGACATCGGCGTGTCGTCGACCAAGAGCACGATGGGCCACCTCATCGCCGCCGCCGGCGCGGTCGAAGCCGCCGTGTGCGCGCTGGCGATCCGCGACGGCGTGATGCCCGTCAACGCCAACCTCGTCACCGTCGACCCCGATTGCGAGCACCTCGACCTCGTGCGCGACACGCCGCGCAGCGGGCGCATCCGCGCCGCGCTGTCCAATTCGTTCGGCTTCGGCGGCTCGAACAGCTGCGTGGTATTCCGCCATCCCGACGAGGCCGACGCGCTCGCGGCCGCCGGGCGCTAGCCATGGCCACGCGCGCATTGATCACCGGCACCGGCGCGATCTGCGCCACCGGCCGCGTGCCGGCCGAGATCTTCGCCGCGGCGCTCGAAGGGCGATCGGCGATCGCGCCGCTGACGAACTTCGACGCCTCGGCCTTTCCTTCGCAGCTCGCCGGCGAAGTCGGCGGCGTCGAGCTGCGCGCGCTGTTGCCGGACCGCAAGCTGCTGAAATTCATCCGCCGCACCGACGTGTTCGGCGTCTTCGCCGCCGGCGAAGCGGTTCGCGCGGCCGGCGTCACGAAATGGCGCGACGCGCTTGGCGATGCGGAGGCGGTGATCCGCTGCAACGACCGCTTCGGCTGCATCGTCGGCTCGGGCGGCGGCATGTTCGACAGCCAGTACGACTACTTCCCGCTGATGACGGAAACGCACGACGACCTGCACGCCTTCGGCACGGAGCTCGCCGCCAACGTCAACCCGATGTGGCTGCTGCGCTCGCTGCCCAACAACGTGCTGTGCCACGTCGGCATTGCGCACAGCCTCAAGGGCACGAACGCGTGCATCACGCATCACAGCATCAGCGGCACGCTGGCGCTGGTGGAAACGCTCGAGGCGCTGCGGGCCGACGAGGCCGACCGCATCGTCAGCGTCGGCCACGACGTGCCCGTCGAGCCGCAGAACCTGCTCTACTACTACCGCGCCGGCCTGGTGTCGACGGATGGCCTGCGGGCGTTCGATGTGTCGCGCAACGGCACGATCTTCGGCGAGGGCGCGGCGGCATGCGTCGTCGAGAGCGAGGCGGCGGCGAAGGCGCGCGGCGCCACGGTGCTGGGGGAAATCCTCGGCAGCGGGTCGGCGTCGGAAGCGCGCGGGCTGCTCGCGATCAGCGACGATGGCGATGGACTCGCACGCGCGATCGCGCTGGCGCTGGACGATGCAGGCATCGCCGCCACCGACGTCGGCATGGTCGTCGCGCACGCCAATGGCACGCCCAATTCCGACGCCAGCGAGGCGCGCGCGCTGTTGCGAGTGTTCGGCACCGCGATGCCGCCCGTCACGGGATTCAAGTGGTCGTTCGGCCACCTGCTGGCGGCGTCGGGCACGCTCGAGACGGTGCTCGCGCTGGAAGCGCTGAGGCAGGGTGTCGTACCTGGCATCCCCACGCTCGCCAAACTTGACCCGGCGTGCGCCGGGCTGCGCGTGTCGCGCGAGCCGCAGGCGCCGCGCGGCAACACGGCGCTCGTGCTCTCGCGCGGTTTCGGCAGCACGAACACGGCACTCCTGGTGCGCGTGTGAGCGCCGCAGGGCCGCCCCAAGGCGCTCGGCCCCCTTTGGGGGAGGCGCGCGAAGCGCGCTACGGGGGGAAGTCATCCAGCGCCGCAGGGCCGCCCCAAGGCGCTCGGCCCCCTTTGGGGGAGGCGCGCGAAGCGCGCTACGGGGGGAAGTCATCGAGCGTCGCAGGGCCGCCCCAAGGCGCTCGGCCCCCTTTGGGGGAGGCGCGCGAAGCGCGCTACGGGGGGAACCGTGCCGGCTAAGGCGCCCCCGCGCTGCGGCATCGACAGCGTGGAGATCGCGCGCATCGACCGGCTGTTGCGCGAGACGCCCGCCGAAGATCTGCGCAAGCTGTGGAGCGCGACCGAATTGCAGGATGCCGGCGACGGTCCGGGACGCGCCGCGAGCCTCGCCGCACGCTTCGCCGCCAAGGAGGCCTGCCTCAAGCTGTTTCCGCGCGAAGCCGCGCTCAACACGCTGGTGGCGACGGATTTCGGCGTGACCCGCGACGCATTCGGCGCGCCCGAAGTGGATGCGTCGCCGGCGGCGCAGGCGGTGATGCAGCGCCACCGCATCACGCGCATCGGCCTGTCGCTGACGCACGACCGTGCCAGCGCCTCGGCCGTCGCGCTGGGCGAATACGAGCCGGTGGCGGCGCCGCTCGTCGGCAAGCTGTTCTATCACCTGCTGCCGATGCGTCGCAGCGTGATCCTCGCCAACCTGCGGCTGGTGTTCGGCGACACGCTGCCGGAGACGGACATCGTGCGCCTCGCGCAGGCGCATTACCTGCACCTGTTGCGTGTCTACGCCGGCTTTTTCCTGTTCCTTCTCGTGCCGCAGAAGCGCCGCGCGTCGCGCGTGCGCGTCGAGAACAACGAGGGTATTGACGCCGTGCTGGCGACAGGCAAAGGCGTGATCGTCGTCACCGGCCATTTCGGCAGCTGGGAAGTGTCGACGACCGCGGCGCTGGCGGCGTTTCCGCACATGCGCGGGCGAATTCATTTCGTGCGCAGGCCCATCAAGCCGCGCTGGCTCGACAAGCTCGTCAACTGGCATTTTCGCGACGCGGGCTTCGGCATCGTGGCGAAGCGCGGCGGCCTCGATGACATCGTCGAGCAGCTCGAGCGCGGCGACGTCGTCGTGTTTCCGTTCGACCAGCACGCCAAGGGTCGCGATGGCATCCCGGTGGAATTCTTCGGCCATCCGGCGCGCACGTTCAAGAGCGTCGCCGTGATCGCCCTCGCCACCCGCGCGCCGGTACTGGCCGCGGCGAGCTGGCGCGAGCCGGACGGCTCGCACGTGCTGCGCTTCGAGGATCCGATGCCGCTCATCGAGGACGACGACACGTCGCAGGCGATCCGTCTCAATACGCGCGCGTACAACGCCATGCTCGAGCAGCTCGTGTTGCGTCATCCGGAGCAGTGGTACTGGGCGCATCGGCGCTGGAAAGATCCCGGGACCGAGCGCCCGGCCCGCGCGCAGGCGGCATGGACTGCTTGAGGCCGGGGACCCGGACGCGTACAGTGGCGTCGCCTACTTGCGAGCGATCGATGAAACGCCTCCTTGCCGCCGTGCTCGTGCTCGCCCTCGCCGGTTGCATTCCGATCGGCTTTCGCTCGTCGACGCAACTGATCGCGCCGCCGCAGCTCGTGCAGCACGCGGCCGACTGAAGTCGCCGCCCGCCGCTACAGCGCCTCGGTTTCCGCGGTGCGCGGACGCCAGACCAGGAGCCGCGCCTCGATCCGCGTGACGAGGTAGTCGAGCAGCAGCGCGAAGATCGTCAGCACCACGATCCCGGCGAACACCGTGTTGATGTCGAACGAGCCCTCGGCCTGCAGGATCAGGTACCCCACGCCCTTCGCCGAGCCCAGGTATTCGCCGACCACCGCGCCGACGAACGCCATGCCGACCGACGTGTGCAGGCTCGAGAACACCCACGACGTCGCCGACGGCAGGTAGATGTGGCGCAGCAGCTGGCGGCGCGACGCGCCCAGCATGCGCGCATTGGCGAGCACCACCGGGCTCACCTCCTTCACGCCCTGGAACACGTTGAAGAACACGATGAAGAACACCAGCGTGACGCCCAGCGCAACCTTCGACAGCACGCCGAGGCCGAACCAGACGGCGAAGATCGGCGCCAGGATCACGCGCGGCATGGCGTTCATCGCCGTGATGTAGGGCTCGGCGATCGCGCTCGCCAGCGGCGACAGCGCGAGCCACAAGCCGATCGCGAGCCCGAGCAGGCTGCCGAACGCGAATGCGAGCAGCGTTTCCCACAGCGTGATCGCGAGATGCGGCCAGATCTTGCCGGTGACGAACCACTCGACGACGACGCGGACCACCTTGAGCGGCTCGCCGAAGAAGAACGGCGGCAGGACCTTGGTCTCGGTCAGCAGCCACCACAGGCAGAACACCAACGCCGCCAGCGCGACGTGGATGACCGCGAGCCCGCCGCGGGAGACGCGAAGCTCAGTGCCGCGCCTGGGCATAGCCTTTGAGCACCTCGCCGCGCAGCACCTGCCAGATCGCCTCGTGCAGCGCGACGAAGCGCGGCGTCAGGCGGATTTCGGCGACGTCGCGGGGACGCGGCAGGTCGATCGCGAATTCCCCGATCGGATGCGTGCCCGGCCCCGCCGCCAGCACCACCACGCGGTCGGAGAGCGAGATGGCCTCCTCGAGATCGTGCGTGATGAAGAGCACCGACTTGCGGTTCGCCGACCACAGCTCGAGGAGCTCGTTCTCCATCAGCTGCCGCGTCTGGATGTCGAGCGCGGAAAACGGCTCGTCCATCAGCAGGATCTCGGGATCGAGGATCAGCATCTGCGCCAGCGCCACGCGCTTGCGCATGCCTCCCGACAACTGGTGCGGATAGCGATGCTCGAAGCCGGCGAGGCCGACACGCGCCAGCCATTCCCGCGCGCGCGGCTCGGCCTCGGTCTTCGCCATGCCGCCGAACTCGAGGCCGGCGGTGACGTTGGCGAGTGCGCTGCGCCAAGGCATCAGCGCGTCGGCCTGGAACATGTATCCGGCGCGCCGGTTCAATCCGGCGAGCGGCTCGCCGTCGACCATGACCCTGCCCGCCGACGCGGCCAGCAATCCGGCGGCGAGGTTGAGCAGCGTCGACTTGCCGCAACCGGTCGGACCGACGACCGACACGAATTCCCCGGGCTGCACGGCGAGCGTGGTGGCCTGCACCGCCGTGTAGCGTTCGCCGCTGCCGCGCGCGGCGAACGTGCAGGTGACGGCGTCGAACGCGAGCGCCGCCGTCGCGGTCGGCGACGTCACGGGTATTTCTGCGCCGCCTTCTGCTGGAACGTCATGTCGACGGTCTTGGCGACGTCGACATTGAAGCCCTTGAGGCCCGGATCGAACGTGGTCAGCACGCGCGCCACGTTCTGCCCGGCTTCGAGGCTGATCGAGCCGTCGTGCTTGAACCCGTCGAGGTTCTTCACCAGCGACGCGCGATAGGCAGCGCGATCGGTATAGAACTCCTTGGGCACCGCGTCGACGATCTGGTCGGGCGTCGAGGTCTGGATGAAGCGCAGCGCGTGCACCATCGCGTTGACCACTGCCTGTGCCGTGCGCGGGTATTTCTTCGCGAAGTCGACCGGTGCATAAATGCAGCCGGCGGCGTACGCGTTGCCGTAGATCTCGGCGTTGCCCTTGGCGGTGCGCGTGTCGACGACCGGCACGATCGTGCCGTCGGCCTCGAGCAGCGAGATGACCGGATCGAGATTCGACAGCGCGTCGATCTCGCCGCGCTTCATGATCGCGACGGCGCCGGATCCCGCGCCGACGCCGACATAGGCGGCGGCATCCGGCGGCAGGCCGGCCTTGGCCAGCAGGATGTCAACGAACATGTTGGTCGACGACCCAGGCGCGGTGACGCCGATCTTCATACCCTTGAGGTCGGCGCCGGACTTGTACGCGGCGGCCTTCGCCTTCGGCATGCCGAGCACGATTCCCGCGTACTTGCCCTGCAGCACCAGCGCCTCGATCGGCTGGCCTTTTGCCTGCTGAGTGATCGTGTGCTCGTACGCGCCCGAGACGATGTCGAGGCTGCCGCCGAGCAGGCCCTGCAGCGCCTTGGCGCCGCCGGGGAAGTCGAGGACCTCGACATCCAGCCCCTCCGCCTTGAAATAGCCCTTCTGCTCGGCGATGGTCAGCGGCAGGTAGTAGAACAGCGACTTGCCACCGACGCCGATGGACAGCTTCGGCTTTTCCAGGCCCTGGGCCGCAACCGGCATCACCGCCGCCGCCACGGACAACATTGCAAGCGCGATGAGCGCCGAGACACGTCGCATGGAAACGTTCCTCCGGATATCCGCGGGAGAGCCCCGCGCTTGGGCGCTCATTGTAATACCGCCGCAGGCCGCGCATCGCGCCGCGCCGCGCGGGTCAGGCGTGGCGTCGCACGACTTTCGCCACCGGCGCGCCGGCGGCGCTCGCCGTGGTGTTGCCGCCACCGCCGAAGCGCCGCAGATGACGGATTCGCGCCGCGATGCGGGCGCCCACGCGCATCACCGGCTGCGACGCCGACAGTCCACGCGCGGCCTCGCGCGCGGCAACGCGGTCGCGCGCGACGTTGAATGCCGCGACCAGCGAATCGCCGCGCGCAAAGCCGTCGCCGAACAGCGCGTCGCCGAAGAAGGTGGGGTCGCCGCGGCCTTCGCAGCCGAACGACGGGCGGTCGTCGGTGGACGCAGTGACCACCACCGTGTGATCGTCGTCGAGCGCGTCGGCGTAGGCGCCGGCGTAGCAGGCGGCGACGATGACGATGCGCCACTCGAAGCCGGCGTCATCGAGGAGGCTGCGCAGGCCTGCCGGGGTCAGCGCGACCAGGTCGAGCGGCGGCAGCGTGCCGTCGATGCGGCCGCCTTTGGCTCCGGCGGCGCCCACGTAGAGCATCAGGATGTCCTCCTGCGGATCGGCCGCGGCGGCGATCTCGGAGAACGTCTCGCGCAGGTTGCTGACGGTGGCGAACGGCAGCGTCAGCAGGGTGTCGGCGTGATTGCGCAGCACGATCGAGCGCCCCTTGGTATCGAGACGCTCGTCGACGATCCTGCGCACGCGTTCGAGGTGCTCGTTCCACGCGCCCACCGCGCCATCCGGTGCGTACGCGACGAAATACAGGTTCGGCGCGCCAGGCTCGTGGTCGTCGATGTCGGCGAGCGCGTCGTCGAGCAGCTGCGCCTGCGCGGCGAGCACCGGCTCGGAGGCGGCGCTGATGGCACCCTCGACGTCCGTGCCGTCGCCACGGAACCAGGGCGTATCGTCGACGATCATCGGCGACAGCGCGAGCGGCAATGCGAGCACCAGGCCGCCGGCGCCGGCCGTCAGCCATCGCCTGCGCGGCGGCGCGTCGACGTATATCGCCACCGTGCGCACGAGGATCGCCACCATCCAGGCCAGCACGACCAGGCCGCCGGCATCGATGACGTGCGCCAGGCGCGGCGCCGCATCGGCGACCGCGTAGGGCAGGTAATGCACGACCTGCACGATCAGCAGCGCCGCCATCGCCGTCACCGCGATCGACAGCGCGAGCGACGCGCGCCGCAGCCAGAGCGCGACGACGATCGCCACCAGACCGAGCAGGGCGATGCCGGCGAGCTCGGTGCCCGCTCCCTGCGCCACGAACGGCGCGCCGGCGCCGAAACGCAGGCGATCACCGCCGATGTCGATCGCGCAGGACATTGCGAACAGCAGCAGCAACTGCACGGCGTCGACGCGGAACGCGAGCCGCGATACCGGCAGGAAGAGCGCGAGGCGCAATCCCGCCGCGAGGTTGCGCGCCAGCGAACGCAGTGCGTAGACGGCACTCATGCGGCGATGGCGTGGCGCGCGATGTAGTCGCGCACGCCGGCGACGTCGACGCCAAGCCGCGTGTAATGCTGCGGCCGCGATTCGAGCCCATCGTAGGCCGCCGGCCGCGGCGGCGCGCGGCCCAGCGCCTCGGTGATCGTCGCCGCGAACTTGGCGGGCAGCGCGGTCTCGATGGCGACCAGCGGCACGCCGGGCTCGCGCAGCCGCATGCCGACGCCCAGGCCATCCGCCGTGTGCGGGTCGATCGTCACGCCGAAGCGGCGGTCGACTTCGCGGATCGTGGCGACGCGCTCGGCGTGGGTGCTGCGGCCCGACACCATGCCGGCGCCCTGCGCGCGCGACCAGTACGGGGTCGTGGCGAGGTCGAAGTGGCCGCGCACGGCGAGCTGCTGCCAGAGGTCGCGCACCACGGCGGCATCGCGGCCGCAGATGTCGGCGACGAAGCGCTCGAAATTCGACGCCTTGGCGATGTCCATCGACGGACTCGACGTGGCGTGGGTCTCGGCGCCGCCGCGCGGCCGGTAGATGCCGCTGCGGAAGAACTCGTCGAGCACGTCGTTCTCGTTGGTGGCGACGATCAGGCGGCGGATCGGCAGCCCCATCGCGCGCGCGACGTGGCCTGCGAACACGTTGCCGAAATTGCCCGAGGGCACGACGAAGTCGACGACGTCGGCGTTGCTCTGCGTGGCCGCGAAGTAGGCCTTGAAGTAGTAGACAGCCTGCGCCGCGATGCGCGCCCAGTTGATCGAATTGACGGCGCCGAGCGCATGCTGCGACTTGAACGCGGCGTCGGCGTTGATCGCCTTGACGATGTCCTGGCAGTCGTCGAACGTGCCCTCGATCGCGAGGTTGTGGATGTTGGGCGCGTCGATCGCGTACATCTGCGCCTGCTGGAACGCGCTCATCCGCTGCCACGGCGACAGCATGAACACGGCGGCACGGCGCTTGCCCAGCATGGCAACCTCGGCAGACGAGCCGGTGTCGCCGGACGTCGCGCCGAGGATGTTGAGCCGGCGGCCCTGCCGCTCCAGCGTGTATTCGAAGAGCGCCCCGAGCATCTGCAGCGCAATGTCCTTGAACGACAGCGTGGGGCCGTTGGAAACATGCAGCAGGTGCAGCCCCGGCGCCAGCGTCGACAGCGGCGCGATGGCATCGCTGCCGAACGTGGTCGCCGTATAGGTGGCGGCGACGAGGGTACGCAGGTCCGCGGGCGCGATGTCGTCCGCATAGCGCGCGAGGATGGTGAAGGCAAGCTCCGCATACGCCATCGTCCGCATCGTGGCGAGCTCGCCGGCGTGCACGTGCGGATAGCTGCGCGGCAGCGCGAGGCCGCCGTCGGGCGCGAGCCCTTCGAGCAGGATCGCCGAAAACGGCTGCGGCGCATCGGCCCAGGCGCCGCGGGTCGAGACGTAGTCCATGTCAGGCCAGCGATTCGAGGCGCAGCCGCACCACGGACCCGCGCACGGTGGCGAGCGACTCGATGCGGGCGATGGCGTCGACCACGCGCTTTTCGAGCGTCTCGTGCGTGAGCAGGATGATGTCGGTCTGGTCCTCGCCTTCGGAAGGCTCCTTCTGGATCATCGCGTCGATCGAGATGTCGCGATCGGCGAGGATGCGCGTGATGTCGGCCAGCACGCCCGGGCGATCGTCGACGCGCATGCGCAGGTAGTAGCTCGTGCGCACCTCGCCGATCGGCAGGATCGGCAGGTCGGTCAGCTGGTCGGGCTGGAATGCGAGATGCGGCACGCGATGGTGCGGATCGGCGGTGTGCATGCGCGTCACGTCGACCAGGTCGGCAATGATCGCCGATGCCGTCGGCTCGGCGCCGGCGCCGGCGCCGTAGTAGAGCGTGGCCCCCACCGCGTCGCCCTTCACCAGCACGGCGTTCATCGCACCCTCGACGTTGGCGATGAGCTGGCGCCGCGGGATCAGCGTCGGGTGCACGCGCAGCTCGACACCCTCGCCGTCGCCATGACGGACGCGGCGCGTGATGCCGAGCAGCTTGATCCGGTAGCCGAGCTCCTCGGCGTAGCGGATGTCCTCGCCGGCCAGCGCGCGGATGCCCTCGGCGTAGGCACGGTCGAACTGCATCGGGATGCCGAAGGCGATCGCCGACATGATCGTGAGCTTGTGCGCGGCATCGATGCCGTCGACGTCGAACGTCGGGTCGGATTCGGCGAAGCCGCGCGCCTGCGCCTCGGCCAGCACTTCGGCGAACGTCGCGCCGCGCGCGCGCATTTCGGACAGGATGAAGTTCGAGGTGCCGTTGATGATGCCGGCGATCCACTCGATGCGATTGGCCGACAGCCCCTCGCGCAACGCCTTGATGATCGGCACGCCGCCGGCGACCGCCGCCTCGAACGCCACCATCACGCCCTTGGCGTGGGCGGCGGCGAAGATCTCGGTGCCATGATGCGCGAGCAGCGCCTTGTTGGCGGTGACCACGTGCTTGCCGTGGGCGATGGCGTCGAGGATCAGCTCGCGCGCGGGCTCGATGCCGCCGATGAGCTCGCAGACGATGTCGACGTCGCGCCGCCGCACCAGCGCCTTGAGGTCGGTGGAAACGTGGGGCGGCGAGGCTGCCGCGGCGGTCGCGCGCGCGCGGTCGGGCGAGCGCGTGGCGATCGCCGACACCTCGATCGGACGCCCGGCGCGGCGCGCGATCTCGCCGGCGTTGCGCGCCAGCACGTCGAACGTGCCGCGGCCGACGGTGCCGAAGCCGAGCAGCCCGACGTTGAGCGGCTTCAGCGGCGCTGCGATGCCAGCCTCGTCACGGCGGGTCCGAGGACGTCGTCGCCGATCGTCGCGGCGCCCTCGATGTCCCCCTGCGGGGCGGCGTTCGGCGACACCGCGTGCTGACCGCGCGGATCGCTCGGCGCGCCGGGCCGAAAATCGTGCGCGGTGTCGTTGCGGAACATCTGCTTGATGCCGCGGATGGCCTGGCGCGTGCGCGCCTCGTTCTCGATCATCGCGAAGCGCACGTGGCCGTCGCCGAACTCGCCGAAGCCGATGCCCGGCGACACCGACACCTTCGCCTCGGCCAGCAGACGCTTGGCGAACTCGAGCGATCCCATCGCACGGTAGCGCTCGGGAATCGGCGCCCATACGTACATCGACGCCTTGGGCTTCTCCACCGGCCAGCCGGCCTCGACGAGTCCCTTCACCAGCACGTCGCGACGACGCTCGTAGGTGGCGGCGATTTCGTGCACGCAATCCTGCGGGCCTTCGAGGGCGGCGATCGTCGCCACCTGGATCGGCGTGAACGTGCCGTAGTCGTGATAGCCCTTGATCCGCGCGAGCGCGTTGACGAGGTCGCGGTTGCCGACCATGAAGCCCACGCGCCAGCCCGCCATGTTGTAGCTCTTCGACATCGTGAAGAACTCGACGGCGACGTCGCGCGCGCCGGGAACCTGCATGATCGACGGCGCTTTCCAGCCATCGAAGCAGATGTCGGCATAGGCGAGGTCGTGAACGATCCAGATGCCGTGCTCGCGCGCGAGCGCGACGATCTTCTCGAAGAACGGCAGCTCGACGCACTGCGCGGTCGGATTCGACGGGAAGTTGAGGATCAGCATCTTCGGCTTGGGGATGGACAGCCGGATCGTGCGCTCGACCTCCGCCAGGAACTCGCCCTCGGTGGTCATCGGCACCGAGCGCACGTCGGCGCCGGCGATGATCGGCCCGTAGATGTGGATCGGATAGCTCGGGTTCGGCACCAGCACCGTGTCGCCGCGGCCGAGCGTCGCCAGCACGAGGTGCGCAATGCCCTCCTTGGAGCCGATCGTGACGATGGCTTCGGTGTCGGGATCGAAGTCGACGTTCCAGCGCTGCCGGTACCAGTGGCAAATCGCACGGCGCAGCCGCGGAATGCCCTTCGATACCGAATAGCCGTGCGTGTCGCCGCGCTGTGCGGTCTCCACCAGCTTTTGCACGATGTGCGCCGGCGTCGGGCCATCAGGATTGCCCATGCCGAAGTCGATGATGTCCTCGCCGCGACGGCGCGCGGCCATCTTGAGCTCGGCGGTAATGGAGAAGATGTACGGCGGCAGGCGCGTCAGGCGGGCGAAGCGGGTATCGGGTGCGGCAGGCATCGGAGGGGCTCTCACGTCAGCGCCCGGAACCGTCCGAGCGACGTGGAAGCGGCAGGAGGACTTGGCGAGGACCCAAGGCCGGCGGCAGCAACCGGCTACAATTCTCGCCAAATCCTGCACTTATTGCAATGCACCATGCGCGCCGGGCCGTCGCGGGCCGGCGCCGGCGATGCATGCCCGCAACGATGATCGCGCACCGACGATGAAGCTTCACCTGCAAGGCGGCATCACGCAACGGGTCACCGGCACCGGACCGGGCTGGGTGCGCGTCAACGATGTCGAGCATCGGCAGAATCTCGTGCTCACGCCGGACACCGTGCATCCGGGGGTGGCGCCCGGCGGTTTCGCCGACCTGGGCGCCAAGGACCTCGCGGCGCTGCTCGTGCATGCGCCGGAGATCGTGCTGCTCGGCACCGGTGCGACGCAGCGCTTTCCGCGTCCCGAATCGACGCGCGCACTGACCGATGCCCAGGTCGGCGTGGAAGTGATGGACACGCCCGCTGCCTGCCGCACCTACAACATCCTCGTCGCCGAGGGCCGTCGCGTCGTCGCGTTGCTGCTGGTCGAGTAGCGCCGCGCCACGGCGCCTCGACGTGCCGGCGCCGATCGCGGCTGCGGTGGTCGCGCCATCCTCGCGCCTCGCCCATCGCGCGGCTGCGTTGGCGTCCGCGGAACTGCGCCGTCGTGCGCGCAGTCGTACCTCCCACGCGTTGCGGATTGCTGCGCCACGCGGGGTCAGCGTGCGCGCCCGCCGAGCATGGGCGGGGGATCGCGCCTTGCAGCAATGCACGATGAAGGGTTTGATCGATGGCCAATCCGATGGCGATGAAATGGCAGGACTGGGTAACGTTGGTGGTGGGCATGGGACTCTTGTTCTCGCCGTGGCTGGTCGGCTTCTCCACGACGGTTCCGGCGGCGAGCCGGGACTTCTTCATCGCCGGGATCGCGTTCTCGATCTTCGCGGCATTCGGCCTCAGCCTGCGCACGGCGTGGGAAACTTGGGTCAACCTGGCGCTCGGGATCTGGATGATCGCGTCGCCGTGGGTGCTCGGCTTTCGTGGCACGCTCGCCGCGCGCGACGCCGCGGTCGTCGTCGGCCTGGTCGTCGTGGTGATGGCGGTCTGGACGCTTGCGGAACGGCACACGCCGATGGCCGTCGGCGACCGGACGCTGACGCACTGACGTCGCTCGGCGCGCCACGACTGCGCGCGCGTCACGGGTTGCGGGTTCGGCGCCTCGGCGTCAAGCGGGCAGGAAGGCGAGCATCTCGCGGATGTGCAACGCCGCACTGCGGCCGAGTGCCGACAGCGCGTAGCCGCCCTCGAGCGTCGACACGACACGCCCCTTGGCATGGGCGTGGGCCGCGGCGAGCAGCTCCCGCGTCACCCAGGCGAAGTCGTCGTCGCTGAAATTGAGTCCGGCCAGCGGATCCTCGCGATGCGCGTCGAAGCCGGCGGACACGTAGATCGCCTGCGGCGCGAACGCCGCCAGCGCCGGCAGCCACACCTGCTCCACCGCCTTGCGCAAGCTCGCGCCGTCGCTGCCCGGCGCCAGCGGCACGTTGAGCATGTTGTCGCCGAGCGGCTCGACGCCCGAGTACGGGTAGAGCGGATACTGGAACGTCGACACCATCAGCACGCGCTCGTCGCCGGCGAAGATTTCCTCGGTGCCGTTGCCATGGTGGACGTCGAAATCGACCACGGCGACGCGCGTCAGCCCGTGCGCTTCCAGCGCATGCAGGATGCCGACCGCGACGCTGTTGAAAATGCAGAAACCCATCGCGCGGTCGCGCACCGCGTGGTGCCCGGGCGGACGCACCGCGCAGAACGCGTTGTCGCATTCGCCGCGCATCACGAGGTCGGTGGCGAGCGTGAGGGCGCCGGCGGCATGCCACGCGGCGTCGAGCGAATGCGGATTGAGCGCGGTGTCGGGGTCGAGATAGGCGAGTCCCTCGCTCGGGCTCGCCGCTTCAAGCCGCGCGATGTACGCCGCGCCATGCGCGCGCAGCACCGCCTCGCGCGACGCGCGCGGCGCCTCGTGATGCTGAAGGTGGCCGTCGATCCCGGCGGCGACCAGCCGGTCGGCGATCGCCGTCAGCCGCGCCGGGCATTCGGGATGCTGCGGGCCCATGTCGTGCAGCAGGAACGACGGGTGGGTGATGAATGCGGTGGTCAAGCGGATCTTCCGTGGCAATGGGCGAACGCCCGGGCCGCCGCGCGAATGACAGTGGTGCACGGCCCGGCAGACGAGTGGAGTTTAACCCGCGCCCGGTGGAGGTGACGCCGCCGCACGGGAGCGGCTAAAGTGGCGCATCTTTTGCGTGCACCGCTCCCACGATGACCGTCCGCCCCGCCCAGCAACCCGCCTCCGTCGCGCAAGGCATCGCCCGTGCGCTCGCCCAGCTCGCGCGCATCGTGGTCGGCAAGGACGAGCCGCTGCGCCTGGCGATGGCGTGCATGCTCGCGCGCGGCCATCTGCTGATCGAGGACATTCCGGGCGTCGGCAAGTCGACGCTGGCGCAGGCGCTGGCGGCGACGCTCGGCCTGCGCTACGCGCGCGTGCAGTTCACGAGCGACCTGCTGCCCGCCGACGTGCTCGGGGTGTCGATCTACGACGAGCGCACGCAGGCGTTCCGCTTCCTGACGGGGCCGATCTTCCACTCGGTGGTGCTCGCCGACGAGATCAACCGCGCGCCGCCGAAGACGCAAAGCGCATTGCTCGAGGCGATGGAGGAGCGCCAGGTGTCGGTCGATGGCCAGACGCGCAAGCTGCCGGATCCGTTCTTCGTCATCGCCACGCAGAATCCGGTCGAGCAGATCGGCGCCTACCCGCTGCCGGAATCGCAGCTCGACCGCTTCCTGATGGCCATCGAGCTCGGCTATCCGGACGCCACTGCCGAACGCGAGCTGCTTGCCGGTGGCGACCGCCGCGCACGCATCGCCGACATCGCGCCGGTCGCGGACGCCGCGACGCTGGCCGAATGGCAGCGCGAAGCCGGTGACGTCCATGTGGCGCCGGCGCTTCTCGACTACGTGCAGGCGCTGCTCGCGGCGTCGCGCGGTTTCGCCGGCGGCACCGGCGGCGCCGATGCCGGCGCGCGCCGCGGGCTGTCGCCGCGCGCCGGACTCATGCTCCTCGCCGCGGCGCGCGGGTGGGCGCTGATGGCGGGCAGGCCGATGGTGATGCCGGAGGACGTGCAGGCGGTGTTCGTCGCCGTCGCCGGCCACCGTCTCGCCGGCGGCGCGCGCAGCGGCGCGCTGCAGGCGGACTCGTTGCTGCGGGCGGTCCCGCTGCCATAAGGCGGGCACGCAGCACACGGCCGCCGCGCGGCGTTGCACACACGATGGTATTCGCCACGCAAGCCGCGATAGCGTCACCGCGCGGTTACCTCGCGCGAAGGCGCCAGCGCTGGTTCCGCCTTGCGCCGCACGACGACGCGCCTGTCGTGCTGCGCCACTCGCGGATCTATATCCTGCCGACGCGCCGCGGATGGGCGATGCTCGGCACGCTGGCCGTGATGCTGCTCGCCTCGCTCAACTACGGCATCTCGCTGGGCTTCGTCGTCACGTTCGTGCTCGCCGGGCTCGTGGCCGCGGCGCTGCTGCACACGTTCCGCAACCTCGCCGGCCTCGAGGTCAAGCCGCTCGGCGCCGGCGAGACGTTCGCCGGCGGCCGCCTCGCGTTCGCGCTGGCGCTCGATGCCGGGACGCTCGCGCGCGAGCGCATCGCCCTCGCCGCCGCCGGCGGCAGCGTGTCGCGTGTCGACGTTGCCGCCGGCGCGGTGGAAACGCTGACGATCGAGCGCGATGCGCCGCGCCGTGGCCGCCTGCCGCTCGGGCGGGTGACGCTGTCGTCGACCTTTCCGCTCGGGCTGTGGCGCGGCTGGGCGTACATCCATTTTCCGCTCGAAGGCATCGTGTTCCCGGCACCCGAGGCGAGCGCACCGCCGCTGCCGGCGGGTCACTCCGGTCCCGACGCCTATGCCACCGGACGCAGCGACGACAGCGACCTCGCCGGCCTGCGTGAATTCCGCCATGGCGACCCGTTGTCGCGCGTGGCATGGAAGGCGGTGGCGCGCGGCGCAGGCTGGTACTCGAAGGAGTTCGAAGGCACCGGCGGCGGCGGTCCGATCGCGCTCGCGTGGTCGGCGCTGCCGCAACTCGGCGTCGAGGAACGCCTCGCGCGCCTGGCCGCGTGGGTGCTGGCCGCGGAGCACGCGGCACGGCCATTCGCGCTGGAGCTTCCCGGTGTCGCGCTGCCGGCCGCGCAAGGCCGTGAGCATCGGCGCGCAGCGCTGACTGCGCTCGCGATGTTCGGCCAATGAGCGCGCACGTGGCCGCGTGGACGCGTCAACGGCTTCGCCCCCGGCAACCTGCCGCGGTGCTCGCGCCCCTGCAGATTCGCTGGCTCGGCGCGATGCTGATCGCGGCACAGCTGCCCCAGGCGCCGCACCTGCCGTTGTGGATCGCCGCGTTCGGACTCGTGCTGGTCGCGCTGCGGCTGTGGCTCACGCATCGCGATGGCGCGCGGCCGATGTCGGCGCCCGCGCGCATTCCGTCGTGGACGCTCGTGCTGTTCGCGCTCGCCACCGCGTGGTTCGTGCGCCTCAGCTACGACGGCCATCTTGCCGGGCGCGAACCGTCGGTGGCGTTCCTGTTCATCCTCGTCGGCATCAAGTTCCTCGAATCGCGCACGCGCCGCGACGGCATGCTGCTCGTCTGTCTCGCGTCGTTCCTGCTCATCACGCCGTTCCTCACCAGCCAGTCGCCGTTCGCAGCGCTGATGGCGTTGCCTGCGATCGTCGTTCTCGCCGGCGCGCTGGCCGCGCTCGATCGCGATGCGGGCGCGATGCCGCCGTGGCGCGCGACGCTGCGGCGCAGCGGGCTCATGCTGCTGCAGGGACTGCCGCTCGCGGCGCTGCTGTTCTTCCTGTTCCCGCGCCTCGCGGCGCCGCTGTGGGGACTGCCGCAGGACTACGCCGCGCAATCCGGGCTGTCGGACACGATGTCGCCAGGCATGATCAGCGAGCTGTCGCTGTCCGACGCGGTCGCTTTCCGCGTCGACTTCGACGGGCCGCCGCCGCCGCCGGCGCGACGCTACTGGCGGGGGCCGGTGCTGACGCGATTCGATGGCCGCACGTGGTCGGCGGTGCCGCAGCGTGGCGCAGGCGCCCTCGCCGCCGGCGGCGCGACGACCTATCGCTACACGGTGACGCTCGAGCCGTCGAACAAACCGTGGCTGTTCGCGCTCGAGGAGTTGTCGGAGATGCCGCAGCTCGCCGGCGGATTCGACGACGATGCGCGCGGCGGCTTCGTGATGCTGACGGGCGACCGCCAGCTCGTCACGCGCGGCGGGGTGACGCAGGTACTGCGCTACAGCGCGGCGTCGGTGCCGGGCGCGCGCGCGGCCGCGGCAGGCGCCACCGACGTGCGCCTCGCGAGCCTGCCGGCACGCGGCAATCCGCGCACGCGCGAGCTCGCGCGCAGGATGCGCGCCGAGCACCCGCAGGATCGCGATTACATCGCTGCCGTGCTCGCCCTGTTCCGCGACGAGGGCTTCGTCTACACGCTGACGCCGCCGCTGCTGCCGTCCGATCCGGTCGACATGTTCCTGTTCGACGAGCGCCGCGGATTCTGCGAGCACTTCGCCAGCGCGTTCACCGTGCTGCTGCGCGACGCCGGCATCCCGGCACGGGTGGTGACGGGTTACCAGGGCGGCGAGATCAATCCGCGCGGCGGCTACATGATCGTGCGCCAGTCCGACGCGCACGCGTGGAGCGAGGCGCTGGTCGACGGCGCCTGGCAACGCTTCGACCCCACCGCCGCGGTGGCGCCGTCGCGCATCGAACGCGGCATCGCCGGCGCGCTGCCCGACAGCGAGCCGCTGCCGCGTTTCGCGCGCCTGTCCGGCGGCTGGCTCAAGAACATGCAGCTCGCGCTCGACGCGCTCAATCACGCCTGGCGCCGCGACGTCATCGGCTTCAACAGTGCGCGCCAGCGCGAGCTGTGGCGCGCGTTCGACATCGGCGCGCGCTCGGCGCCGTGGGTGATGGGCGCCGCCGTGGCCGCGATCGGCGCGTGGGGCGCGCTGCTGATCGCGCTGATGGCCTGGCGCCGCCGCCACGGCGAGCGCGCGCTCGTGCTGTGGCGCGCCGCCTGCGCACGCCTCGCCGCCGCCGGACTGCCACGGCTCGCCTGGGAAGGGCCGCTCGATTACGCGTCGCGCGCGAGCGCGCGCTGGCCGCAGTTCGCGATCGCCTTCACCGCGATCGCCGGATCGTATGCGGCATTGCGCTACGGCAATGCGGCGCGGCGGCCCGCCGAGCGCGACGCGCTGGTGGCGACGCTCGCGCGTGCCGTCGACGTGTTGCCGCCGGCCGCAGCCTTGCGCGCCAGCGGGCGTTGAGCGTCAGCCCGGCGGCGGCAGGTAACGCGCCGGGTCCATCGGCTTGCCGAGGCGGCGAATCTCGAAGTGCAGCTTCACCTGGTCGGCGTCGGTGTTGCCCATCTCGGCGATCTTCTGTCCGCGCGTGACCTCGTCGCCTTCCTTGACGACGATGCTGCGGTTGTGCGCATACGCCGACAGGTAGGTGTCGTTGTGCTTGATGATGACGAGCTTGCCGTACCCGCGCAGGCCCGTCCCGGCGTACACGACCTTGCCGGCGGCGCTCGCCACCACCGGCGTGCCGGCGCTGCCGGCGATGTCGATGCCCTTCAGATTCGCCGTATCCGAGAACGTGCCGATGACGCGCCCCTTCGCCGGCCACATCCAGTCGAGGCGGTCTTCATCGGCGCCGATCGGCGGCGATGCATTCGGCGCGGACGCCGCACGCGGCGACGACGGTGCCGCCGTCGCCACGTCGGCCGGCGGCGCGGCCTGCGCGAGCTTGCCGAAGTCGCGCAGCGCATCGGCACTGTAGGGCTGCTTGATCGCCTTCGGCGACGTCTTCAGGTTGTCGGTGTTGCGCGCACCCTGCGGCGTTGCAGCCGCCACGCCGGCGCCGGCTGTGGCGTCGCCGGGCGCTGCACCGACCGGCGGCGGCGTGCGCAGCGGTGCCGTCGTCACGCCCGGACCGGATGCATCGGTGGGCCCCGGCACCGGCAGCTCGCCATCGCTCGCCGGCGGACCGAGGCGCAGCACCTGTCCCACCGCGAGGCGATTCGGATTGTCGAGATTGTTCCACGCCGCGAGCTGGCGAGTGTCGAGCCCCCTGTCCTGCGCGATCGTGCGCAGCGTGTCGCCGCGCTTGACCGTATATGTAGGTACCGGCGCCGGTGGCGGCGGCGTCACTTCGGCTGCGGGCGGTGCTGCGGCCGTGGTGCTCGACGGCGGCGGCAGCGGCGCGCGCTCCACCACCGGCGCCGGCGCGCGGGTCGCGCAGCCCGCGATGACGGCGAGTGTCGCGCAGGCGACGATGCGGCGGCAATGCGAAAGTGACGCGTCGAATATCAAACCGGATGTCGAGTGGGTCGTCGTCGGGCGACCCCGCGACGGACACACGGGATCGGTCAGGCAGTACCGGGCAGCAACGGCACGAATCTTACCGCATCGAGCATCTCTTCCTTGTAACCCTGCACAGCCGGCTCGATGACCGTGAGCCGCTGCAGCGCGGCTTCGCCGGCAGCGGCGTGCGTCAGCGGCAGCACCATCCTCGCGCCCGGCTTGAGAAAGCGCAGCAACGCCTCCGGCACGTGCGTCGCCCCCGCGGTAATGACAATCGCGTCGACGGCGAGTTCCTCGCGCAGGTCGGCGGTGCCGTCGCCATGCATCAGCGCGACGTTGCGGATCTTCAGCGCCGTCAGATGGCGTCGCGCCTTCGCCACCAGCGCGCCGATGCGCTCCACCGTGAATACCTTGCGCGCGAACTGCGCGAGCACCGCCGTCTGGTAGCCGCACCCGGTGCCGATCTCGAGTACCTCGCCAAGCGCGCGCCCATTGCGCGCAAGCTCGCTCATGCGCGCCACAACCCACGGCTGCGAGATCGTCTGGCCGTGTCCGATCGGCAGCGGCGAATCCTCGTATGCGCGGATCGCGAGCGCCTCGTCGACGAAGATGTGGCGCGGCACGGCGTTCATCGCCGCCAGCACGATCTCGTCGCGGATGCCGTCGGCGCGCAGGCGCTCGATCATCCGCGCGCGAGTGCGGTCGGACGTCATGCCGATGCCCGAGTGCCTGTTGTCGAGCGTCCCCATCGCTCCTCTCTCCCCTGTCGTCGCGGCAGGCGTCAGCGCCGCCGCTCTGACTCAGCGCAACGGCGCGAGCCACGCATCGACGGCGTGCGCTTCCTCGCGGTTGGTGAGGTCGATCTGCAAGGGCGTCACCGACACCTTGCGCGCGCCGACCGCATGAAAATCGGTGCCTTCGCCGGCATCCGCGGCGGCACCGGCGGCACCCACCCAGTAGACGGTCTCGCCGCGCGGATTCTCGGTGCGCACGACGTCCTCCGCCTTGTGGCGTCGCCCCAGCCGCGTGACGGCGAGGCCGGTCAGGTCGGCGTGCGGCACGTCCGGCACGTTGACGTTGAGCAGCCACACCTTGGATCGGCGCTCGCTGTTGAGGCGCACGAGATCGACCGCGATGCGCGCCGCCGTATCGAAATGGCGGGCGTTGCGCGAGGTCAGCGAGATCGCGATCGACGGAATCCCCAGCAGGAAGCCTTCGGTGGCGGCGGCGACCGTGCCCGAGTAGATCGTGTCGTCGCCCATGTTGGCGCCGTCGTTGATGCCGGATATCACCATGTCGGGCAGGTGGTCCAGCAGGCCCGTGACCGCCAGGTGCACGCAATCGGTGGGCGTGCCGTTGACGAACAGGAAGCCGTTGGACGCGCGCCGCACCAGCAGCGGGCGGTCGAGCGTCAGCGAGTTCGACGCGCCCGAGCGATCGCGCTCGGGCGCGACGACCGTGATCTCGGCGTGCGGCGCCAGCGCGGCGGCAAGGTGCTCGAGGCCGGGCGCGAAATAGCCGTCGTCGTTGGAAAGCAGGATGCGCATCGTGGAGGTCGGCGTCGACGCCGGCGGCGTCGCACGAGTATAGCGCGCGCCTGTGCATTCCCGAGAGCGGCCGCCACGCGCGGACGCTACAATCGATGGCGTGACGCAAGGTCTGCCGGATTCCCTCGCCGCCGCGGCGCGCGCCCTCGCGGCGACGCCGCTCGCCGCGCTGTTCGCGCGCGACGCCACGCGCGCGGCTGCGCTCACGTTCGACGGCGCCGGCCTGCGCGTCGATCTGTCCAAGCAGCACATCACGCAGGAGCTGCTTGCACTGCTCGTCGCGCATGCCGCGGAGAGCGGGCTCGCCGAGTGGATCGTCGCGCTGTTCGCCGGCGAGCGCATCAACCTTGCGGAGGGCCGGCCCGCGCTGCACACGGCGTTGCGCCGTGGCGACGGTGCGCCGCTGATGGTCGACGGCCGCGACGTCATGGCGGACGTGCGCGCGACGCGCGCGCGGATGCGCGCGCTCGCCAACGCGATTCGTGACGGCGCGCGGCGGGGGACGACGGGGCGGCCGATCCGCGCAGTGGTGGCAATCGGCATCGGCGGCAGCGACCTCGGCCCGCGCATGTGCTGCGACGCGCTCGCCATTGCCGACGCGCCGCCGCCGGTGGCGATGCATTTCGTGTCCAACGTCGATCCCGCCGACCTCGCGCGCGTTCTGGCGCCGCTCGATGCCGAGACGACGCTCGCGATCGTCGTGTCGAAGACGTTCACGACGCAGGAGACGCTCGCCAATGCGGCGGCGATGCGCGCATGGCTCGCCGCGGCGATGCCGGGCGCCGACACGCGCGCGCATTTCATCGCGGTCACCGCCAACGTCGGCGCCGCGCAGGCATTCGGCGCCGCCGACGATGCGATCCTGCCGATGTGGGATTGGGTCGGCGGACGCTATTCGCTGTGGTCGGCGGTCGGATTGCCGATCGCGATCGCCTGCGGCAACGACGCGTTCGACGCGCTGCTCGGCGGCGCCGCGGCGATGGATGCGCATTTCGCGACAGCGCCGCTCGCGGCCAACCTGCCGGTGCTGATGGCGCTCGTCGACTGGTGGAACGTGCGCGCATCGGCCGTCGCGCAGCGCGTGGTGGTGCCTTATGCGCGCGCGCTGGCGCTGCTGCCCGCCTACCTGCAGCAGCTGACGATGGAGAGCAACGGCAAGAGCGTCACGCGCGACGGCGAGGCCGTCGACGGTGCCACCGAGCCCGCGTTGTGGGGCGGCGCCGGCACCGACGGCCAGCACGCGTTCTTCCAATGGCTGCACCAGGGCACGCACCCGGTACCCGTCGAATTCGTGGTGCCGGTGGATGCGATCGACAGCCATCTCGGCGGCGCGCGCGGGCAGCAGTCGCTGCTGGTCGCCAACGCGCTGGCCCAGGCGCAGGCGCTGATGCAGGGCCGGGAGGGGGACGCCGCGCACCGCTGCCCGGGCAACCGGCCGTCGACGATGCTGATGCTGCCGCGACTGGATGCGCGCCACCTCGGCGCGCTGATCGCGCTCTGGGAGCACCGCACGTTCGTCGAGGGCTGCCTCTACGGCATCAACTCGTTCGATCAGTTCGGCGTCGAGCTCGGCAAGTCGCTGGCGCAGCCGATCATCGCCGCGCTGCGCGACGGCGCGGCGCTGCCGGCGGCCACCGACGCCTCGACGCGCGCGCTGGTGGCGCACGTGCTCGCGTCGCGCGCACGCTGACGCGCCTCCGCGATCGCGCCGGCCAGGCGCCAGACCGCGGCCGCATAGAGGCGGCTCTTGTTGTAGCGCGTGATGACGTAGAAGTTGTTGCAGGCGATCCACAGCGTCGACGCATCGGCGCTGTCCTCGAGCAGCAGCACGCCGACGGGTTCGGCCGCGAGGTCGGCGGGTGGCACCGCCGGATTCACGCCTTCGCGCTGCCATGCGTCGAGCGCGCGGCGCTCGCTGATGCCGCCGTCGAGGTGCTGCAGCAACGCCTCGCGCGCCGCGGCGTCGACCGATGCCGCGAGCAGCACCGGCTGGCCGCGCGCCCAATCGTGGCGGGCGAGGAAGTTGGCGACGCTGCCGATCGTGTCCGCCGGGCTCTGCCACAGGTCGATGCGGCCGTCGCCGTCGTAGTCCACCGCGTAGCTGCGATAGCTGCGCGGCATGAACTGCGGCAGGCCCATGGCGCCGGCGAACGAGCCCTGCACCGATGTCGGCGCGATGTGCTGCTCGCGCGTGAACACCAGGAACTCCTTCAGTTCGCCGCGAAAGAACGCCGCGCGCCGCGGGTAGTCGAACGCGAGCGTGGCCAGCGCGTCGAGCACCCGGTAGCGGCCGGTGATCCGGCCCCAGTAGGTCTCGACGCCGATGATGGCGACGATGATTCCGGCCGGCACGCCGTATTCGGCCTCGGCGCGCGCCAGCGCCGGCGCGTTGGCATCGAAGAACGCGACGCCGGCGGCGACGCGATCCGCGTCGAGGAAGGGTGGCGCGTACTCGAACCAGCGCGGCGGCGCCACCAGCGGGCGATCCATCAGCGCCACGATCTTCGGCTGGTAGCGCGCTTCGCCGAGCGTGCGCTCGATGACGGCGTAGGGGATGCCGGTCTCGCGCGCCGTATCGTGCCCGAACGCGCGCACGTCGGCGCGCTGCGAATAGCCGCCCGCGTGCACGGCGGCGCCCGACGCCGGCGCGTCGAACACCAGCGTCGCGGCAGCGAGAAGCCAGAGCAATCGCATCGCGGCCGATGTTATCATCGCGCGCCGCCCACGCGGCGCCGGCGCGGTCCGCGCGCCGCGCGCGCAGGGCGATCGTCATGCTCTATTCGCTGCTCCGGCCTGCCCTCTTCGCGCTCGACCCGGAACGCGCGCACGCCACGGCGTTCGCCAGCCTCGACGCCGCGGCGCGCCTGGGAATCGCCCGCTTCGCCGCGCCGCAGCCCGCGCCGGTCGAAGCGATGGGCATCGTGTTTCCCAACCGCGTCGGACTCGCCGCCGGCCTCGACAAGAACGCCGCCCATCTCGCCGGCCTTGCCGCGCTGGGTTTCGGCTTCATCGAGGTGGGCACGGTGACGCCGCGCGCGCAACCCGGCAATCCGCGGCCGCGGATGTGGCGGATTCCCGCGCGCGAGGCGCTGGTCAACCGGCTCGGCTTCAACAACGACGGCGTCGCGGCGCTGGTCGCCAACGTGCGGCGCTCGGGCTACCGCGGCATCCTCGGCATCAACATCGGGCGCAACTTCGACACGCCGAACGCACGCGCGGCCGACGACTACGCGGCCTGCCTCGAAGCCGTGTACACCCACGCCCACTACATCACGGTCAACGTCAGCTCGCCCAACACGTCGGGACTGCGCGACCTGCAGACGGACGCCGCGCTCGACGCCCTGCTGGCGACGCTGGTCGCGGCGCGCGCGCGGCTCGCCGAGCGCCACGGCCGGCGCGTGCCCCTGGCCGTGAAGATCGCGCCCGACCTCGACGACGCGTCGATCCGCGCGATCGCGCGCACGCTGATGGCGCACGGCATCGACGCGGTGATCGCCACCAACACCACGATCGCGCGCGACGCCGTCGCCGGCGAGCCGCATGCCGCCGAAGCCGGCGGCCTGTCCGGCCGTCCGCTGTTCGCGCAGTCGAACCACGTGATCCGCGTGCTGGCGAAGACGCTGGCGGGCGCGCTGCCGATCATCGGCGTCGGCGGCATCCTGTCGGGCGCGGACGCGCGCGCGAAGACTGACGCCGGCGCGACGCTGGTGCAGGTCTACACGGGCCTCGTCTATCGCGGGCCGGCGCTGGTCGCCGAGTGCGCCGCGGCGCTGGCAAGCCGATAGCGCGCCGCGGACCTCAGCGCGATCGCACCATCACCTTGCCGTCGCCCTCGGCGACCACCACGCCGTCCTGGTTGCGTGCGCGTGCCGCCAGCGTGACGATCCCGCATTGGTGCGCGGGCTTCGGCATGAGCTGGGTCACCGTCCACGTCGTGGCCAGCGTGTCGCCGATGCGCACCGGCGCCAGGAAGCGCGTGGCGTGCTCGAGGTACGCGATCGCCGTGCCGTGGAAGATCATGCCGATCGGCCCGCCCATCAGCGCGCCGGTCAGCACGCCGTGCAGGATGCGTGAGCCGTAGCGCGAGGCGCGCGCGAAGGCGTCGTCGACGTGCAGCGGATTGAAATCGCCGATCAGCCCGGCGCCGGTGACGAGGTGCGTTTCGGTGACCGTCAGCGCCGAGGTGAACTGCTGGCCCGTCGCCAGGTCGTCGAACCAGCGCCCGGTGACGTCCTGCTGCGGCGGCGGCGAGGCCTCGCTCACGCCGCGCGATCGACGATCTTGTCCTCGAACTGCCCGAGCACGCTGACGAACGCGCGGTCGATCAGCGGCTCGGCCTCGACCAGGCGCGCGGTGTCCTCGCGGAAGCGCGTCGCCAGCTCCTCGGCGGTCATCGACAGCGCCTTCTGGCCCTGGCGGTTGGTGAACAGGTAGGTGCCGCGCAGCGGGCTCACCCAAGCCAGTTTGGCGAACGCGAGCTGGCCGCCGTCGGCCTCGAACTCGATCCATACGCCGCGCTCGAGGCTGCGCGCGATCTCGAGATAGTCGTCGTCGACCACCTCCGGCGTCTCCGGCTCCGGCAACGGTGCGGCGAGCTCCATCGCCTCGGCCAGCGCGCGCGCGCGCTGCGCGGTGCGCTCGTCGCCGGCGGCCTTCGCCACTTCGGCCTGCAGCTTCGCCTGCTCGGCCACGGCGGCAATCGGCGAATCGGCGCTGGCGAGCGACGGCTTGACCGCCGCCGCGTGCGCCTCGACGAGATTCGACATGAACGCCTCGCGCTCCTCCTGCGGCCAGGGGCCGGCGCCGGAGGTGGCGTTCATGCGCTTGAGGAGCGACGGCAGCAGCGCCACCAGCTCCTTGCGTTCCTCGGTGTTGCGCTTCGGCTGCACGCTCCATGTCAGCTCCTCGAGCGTGTTGAGCGCGCTGCCCCAGGCTTCGCTGGTCTCGCCGTCCTTGATGTAGACGTGGGTCAGCGTCGCCAGCCAGCGCTCGCGCAGGAACGCGGCGAGGAAGTTGGGTATCGGCGAGCGCTCGACGCGGCGCTCGACCTCGCTCCTCGCCACCGCCGCGGCAATGTGGTGGCGGTCGCGCTGGTTGATCTCTTCCGCCGAGCTCGCGATGTTCGCCTCGGCGGCGGCCTCCTCGGCGGCGAGGAATTCCTCGAGGTCGTGGCGCAGCTCGTCGAAGATCGACAGGTCGTTGTCGAAGCCGTCGAGGATGCGATGGACGATCTGGTCGATCTTGCGGTAGAGCGGATCCTCGTTGCCGGTTACCGGCGACCACGCGAGCCCGGCCTGTGCCAGCGCGTTGACGAGCAGCCGCGCCGGGTGCGTCTTCTTGGCGAAGAACGCGCCGTCGAGCATCGCCGCCTTGAGCACCGGGATCTGCAGCCGCGCCAGCAGCGCCTTGATGCCGTCGGGCAGGTCGCGCGTGTCGAAGATGTAGTCGAACAGCATCGCCACCATCTCGATCGTCATCGACTCGAGCTGGTTGGCGCGGTGTCCGAGCGGCGAATCCTGGAGGTCGCGCAGGACGTTGTGCAGGCCCTGCGGGATGCCGGCGAACGTGACGCTGGCGCCGTCGACCTCGAAGCCGACCTGCCCCGCCTGCAGGCGCGTCAGGCCTTCGTGCAGCGACTGCGTGGAGATGATCGGCGCGCCCGGCACATAACCGGACATCGTCGTCGGCATCGGCGCGAACGTCGTGGCGCCCGCCGCGGCATTGGCCGCCGCCGCCTGAGCGAGCATCAGCGCCGGATCGATCGACGGAAACATGCCGTCGGACGTCTCGTTGAAGCCGCCGGTGGCCGGGACCTGCATCTGCGGCGGGGGCATGCGGGGCGAACCGGCGAGCTGGGGCGCCATCGCCGCGGCCGCGCCGCCGCCGAACATCCGCCGGTAGAGCGCCATCATGTCGACCTCGGACCCCGACGCCGCCGGCGGCGCATCGGCGGCCGGGGGCACCTGCGGCTGTTGCTGCGCGCGCGCGGCGGAAGGCCGGTGCGGCGTGCGGGTGCGCGGGGCTGCCGCCGGCACCACCTTGAGGTTGACGAGATGGCGGTTGAGGTCGGCGTAGATCGTCGCGAGATCACCGAGCGACGCCTGGTTCAGCTCCTTCAGGATCTGGAACTTGATGGCGCGATCCGTCTTGAGATCCTTCAGCGCGTCGGCGAACGAGTCGACGATGGTTTGCGGCGCGAGCGGATTGCCGTCGGTCTCGAGCCCCGGCCTGCCGAGCAGGTGGCCGACGAAGCGGTTGAACTCCGCGAGCTCGTCGTGGCAGGCGTTCTCGACGATGCGCGTGATGTTGCCGGTCAGCACCGACTCGTCCATGGCGGTGGTGTCGACCAGCGTCAGCTTGGACGGGTCGATGTCGCTGTTGGCGAACTCCTGGCGCTCCTCGCGCCCGGCGATGCGATCGTCGACGCGCCGGCGCAGGCGCGTCTCGAAATCGGACATCAGCGCCGCGCGCTCGGTCTTGAGGGCGCCGCGCGCGTCGAGGTACAGCGATTGCTCGGCGCGGATGTCCGAATTGCTGGCGCGCTCCATCAGCACGTCGCTGATGCGGTCGAACATCCCCGCGAACGTGAGTTGCAGGCGGTGGATGGCGAGGTCGCGACAGTCGGAAAGCGCCTTCGCCAGTTCCCGCGGAAGTTGAGTTTTCACGGCCGCCTGTTTCTTGTCGGCATGCGTCGTGGCGTTCATCGGTTCATCGTCAATTCGGAACACTGCGCAAGCGCAACGACGCGGCCGGTCAAGCGCGTGGCGGTTTCGTGCACCGCCGGGCGGCCCCAGCCGGCTCGGATCCCGGTGGTCCCGACCACTTTCGACCTAGACGCCTCATGGGCTTGGCGCATAAACGTGCCAATCTACTCTAGCACGGGGACCCCCCCGTCGGAAGCAGTTCAGCCGCCGCCGAGCGCCGTCCACGCCTTTTCCAGCCGCTTCAGCGACACCGGAAAGGGGGTCTTGAGCTCCTGGGCGAACAGCGACACCTTGAGCTCCTCCAGCAGCCAGCGGAATTCGGCCAGCCGCGGATCGTCGCGCCCGGCCTTGCGCTCGGCGGCGACACGCTCCTCGTAGCGGCGCCGCCACCCCGCCACTTCGGCGCCATGGCGGGCGTCGCGCTCGGGACGCTCGTGAAGCTTGGCGAGCCGCCGGTCGAGGGCGGCCAGGTAGCGCGGCAGCTGCGTGACCCGGTCCCATGGCGTCGCCGCAAAAAAGCCCGCGTGGGTCAGCGCATCGCGCTGGGCGCGGATCTCGGCAGCGAGTCGCGACTGCGCCGCCGGCAGCGCATCGACGCGGCGATTGAGCGCCGCCCATGCGGTGGCGATCTCCGCCAGCAGCTGCCACGCATGCGCGGCGACGGCGGGCAGCCGCGCGCGCGCGCGCTTGACCTGCGCCACAAATGCGGCGTCGTCACGCGGCAGCGGATCGTCGCCAATGAACGCGCGATCGGCGATGGCGGCCAGCGCATCGGCCAGCAACGCCGGCGGCGCGGCGACGCCGCGCAACGCCAGGGCCACGGCGTTGAAGCCGGCGGGACCTTTCGCCTGTTGCGCCAGCGCATCCTTCAATGTGATGGCGATCAGGCGCACGATGCCGCGCCGCGTGGCGGCATGCGCCGCGCGTTCGGTGTCGAGCAGCGCCAGCGACACGCTGTCGCCGTGATCGACGAGCGCCGGATAGCCGGTCACCCGCGCGCCGTCGCGGGTGATCGCCAGCGAGGCCGGCAGCGCGCCGAAGTCCCAGCGCGTGATGCCGCTGCGCTCGAAGCCTTCACTCGCGGCGGCGAACGTCATCTGCGCCGCGTCGCCGAGCTCGCGCAACAGCACCGCAAGATCGCGCCCGCTGCCGAGCTCGCGGCCGGCGGCGTCGGCGACGACGACGTTGACGCGCAGGTGCGGCGGCAGCTCGATCGCATCCAGCACCGCGCGATCGACGTCGACGCCGAGCGCAGACTTGAGATAGTCGCGCAGCGCGTCGTTGACGTGGCGTGCGTGCGAAGGCTCGGTGGCGAGGAACGCGGTGACGTGATCGGCGACCGGCATCAGCCGGTTGCGCACGGCCTTCGGCAGCGCCTTGACGACGACCGCCAGCTTCTCGCGCAGCATGCCGGGCACCAGCCAGGAGAGCGTCGCCGCCTCCACCTGGTTGAGCAGCGCCAGCGGCACCGCCAGCGTCAGGCCGTCGAGCGGATGTCCCGGCGCGAAGCGGTACCGCAGCGGCAGCCGCGTGCCCGCGATCGCCAGCGTCTCCGGGAACTGCTCCTCGGTGATCGCTGCCGCGGCATGCAGCATCAGCGTTTCGCGCGTCATCATGAGACGCGCCGGATCCCCGGCCTCGGCATCGCGGCGCCACGCTTCGAATGCCGCGCGCGAATGAATGTGCGCAGGCACGCGCTCCGCATAGAACGCGGCCTTGGCCTCGTCGTCGACCAGCACGTCCTGGCGCCGCGCCTTGTGCTCGAGCTTGGCGATGTCGGCGACGAGGCGCCGGTTGTGCGCGAGGAACGGCGCGTCGATGCCGAGCGCGTCGCCGGCGAGCGCCTCGCGCACGAACACCGCATGCGCCGCCGCCGGGTCGATTGCGCCGAAGCTCACCGGCCGTCGCGCCACCAGCGTGAGCCCATAGAGCTGCACGCGCTCGCTGGCCACCACCTCGCCGCGCTGCGGATCCCAGTGCGGATCGAAATGGTCGCGATTGACGCGGTCGCCGGCAACCGCCTCCACCCATTCGGGCTCGATGCGCGCCGCGCAGCGCGCGTACAGCCGCGTCGTCTCCGTGAGCTCGGCCGCCAGCACCCATTTCGGCCGCGCCTTGGCAAGCGTCGACGACGGGTGCAGCGCGAAGCGCACGCCGCGCGCGCCGGCGTACGCATCGCCCTCCTCGCCGCGAAAGCCGATGTTGGACAGGAGGCCGGTGAGAAGCGCGCGATGCAGGTCGGCGTAGCGCCGCGCGTCGATCGCCGGCGGCAGCACCTTTTGCCACTGCCACCCGGCCTCCTCGAGTTGCGCCACGAGTTGCGCGTGCACGTCGCGCCATTCGGTCAGGCGCAGGAACGACACGAACTGTGCGCGGCAGGCGTCCACGCGCTTCCTGTGGGATAAACCCTCCTTCGCCAGGCTAGTGAAGAATTCCCACAGCGCGATCAGCGTGAGGAAGTCACTCTGCTTGTCGCGAAAACGCAGGTGCGCCTGGTCCGCCGCCTGGCGCCGCTCGTGCGGCCGCTCCAGCGGATCGGGCACCGCGAGCGCGCTGGCGATGACCAGCGCTTCGGCGAGGCACCCGCTGTCGCGCGCGGCGAACAGGATGCGGCCGATGCGCGGATCGAGCGGCAGCCGCGCGAGCTCGCGGCCGAGCGGCGTCAGCGCGCGCGCGGTGTCGACACAGCCGAGCTCCTGCAGCAGCGCATAGCCGTCGGCGATCGCGCGTGGCGCCGGCGCCTCGACGAACGGGAACGACTCGACCGCGCCCAGGTCCAGCGCCGCCGCGCGCAGGATCACCGCAGCGAGCGAGCTGCGCAGGATCTCCGGCTCGGTGTAGGCGGGCCGCGCCCGGTAGTCGTCCTCGCCGTACAGGCGCACGCAGATGCCGTCCTGCACCCGCCCGCAGCGCCCCGCGCGCTGGTCAGCCGATGCGCGCGCCACCTTCTCGATCTGCAGCAGCGTCGTGCGGTTGCGCGGCGAATAACGCTTGATGCGCGCGAGCCCGCTGTCGATGACATAGCGGATGCCCGGCACGGTGAGCGACGTCTCGGCGACGTTGGTGGCGAGCACCAGGCGCCGCGCCGTCGACGGCGCGAACACGCGGCGCTGCTCGGCCACCGACAGGCGCGCATAGAGCGGCAGGATCTCGACGGCGGCGGCATAGGGCTTGCGCGCCAGCGCGCGTCGCGCGAGATCGGCGGTCTCGCGGATCTCGCGCTCGCCGGGAAGGAACACGAGGATGTCGCCGGGCCCTTCGCGCCAAAGTTCCTCGGCGGCGTCGACGATCGCCTCCTCGAGCGGCGCCTCGTCGTCGGCTTCGCCGGCGTCGCTGTCGCCGCTCGCGCGATGACGCACCTCCACCGGATACAAACGCCCCGACACCTCGATCACCGGCGCCAGCGCGCCATCGTGCGCGAAATGCGCGGCGAACCGCGCGGCGTCGAGCGTCGCCGACGTGATGACGACGCGCAGGTCGGAACGACGCTCGACCAGACGCCGCAGGTAACCCAGCAGGAAGTCGATGTTGAGGCTGCGCTCGTGCGCCTCGTCGACGATGATGGTGTCGTAGTGCGACATCTCGCGATCGCCCTGCGTTTCGGCGAGCAGGATGCCGTCGGTCATCAGCTTGACGTAGGCGTCGGGCCGGGTGTGGTCGGTGAAGCGGACCTTGTAGCCGACGTCGGCGCCGATCTCGGTGCCGAGCTCCATCGCGATCCGCTCGGCCACCGCGCGTGCGGCGATGCGGCGCGGCTGGGTGTGGCCGATCAGTCCGCGCTCGCCGCGCCCTGCGGCAAGACAGATCTTCGGCAGTTGCGTGGTCTTGCCCGACCCTGTCTCGCCGCTGACGATGATCACCGGATGCGCGCGGATCGCGGCGGCGATCTCGTCGGCGCGCTGCGCCACCGGCAGGTCCGGCGGGTAGACGATGCGCGGCTTGGCTGCGCGTCGCCCCGCGACGCTCGCGGCCGACGCGGCGATCGCCTCGGCGACGCGCGCACGCTCGGCATCGCCCGCGGCGCCCGGTGCGAGGCGCGCGAGGCGCCGCGCGAGACGCGGCACGTCCGCCGTCAGCACCGTGGCGAGCGCATCGTGCAGCGCGGCGTCGCGGTGGTGGCCGCCAGCGCGGCGCGGCCGATCGCCGCGGGTCACCGCACGCCGCCGGCGATGAGCGCGCGCGGCGTTGGCCGCGTCGCCCGCCGCACGGGCGCGGCGCCGGACCACCTCGGGCGCATGCGCGGCGGCCCGCAGTCGACGCCGGTCACCGAGTCAGGCATCCTTGCGGCACGGGTCCCGCCGCGCGGGTTGGAGGGAGCGGCCGGGCAGGCGACGTTCAAGGGGAGATCGACATGAGGAAGCGCATTCCGCCGGCGGTGTGGATCCTGGTGGCGATGGTGATCGGCATCATCCTCGGCTACATGGTGTTCGTGCAGTTCCCCGACAAGAAGTCGGCGACCGAGATCGCCGGCTACATCTCGATCATATCGGATGTGTTCCTGCGGCTGATCAAGATGCTGATCGGCCCGCTGGTGTTCTCGACGCTGGTGGTCGGCATCGCGCACATGGGCGACGCGTCGGCCGTGGGCCGCGTGTTCGCCAAGTCGTTCGCCTGGTTCATCACCGCCTCGCTCGTCTCGCTGATCCTCGGGCTCATCCTCGCCAACGTGCTGCAGCCCGGGCTCAATCTCGGATTGCCGTTGCCGGACATCGGCGCTTCGGCGAATCTCGCCACGTCCAAGTTCACGTTCAAGGACTTCGTCGCCCACATGGTGCCGCGCTCGTTCGCCGAGGCGATGGCCAACAACGAGATCCTGCAGATCGTCGTGTTCTCGATGTTCTTCGGCATCGCGATGGCAGCGCTGGGGGAGAAAGTCAGGACGCTGGTCGCCGCCATCGAGGAACTGTCGCACGTGATGCTCAAGATCACCGGCTACGTGATGAAGCTGGCGCCGCTCGCCGTGCTCGCCGCGATGGCGGCGACCGTGGCGGTCAACGGCCTCGAGATCCTGCTGCGCTTCGCGGTATTCATGGCCGACTTCTACCTGGGACTCTTCCTCCTGTGGGCGCTGCTGATCTGCGTCGGCTTCGTGCTGCTCGGCCCGCGCGTGCTGAAGCTGCTGGTGCTGATCAAGGAGGCGTTCATGCTGTCGTTCGCCACCGCGAGCTCGGAGGCCGCCTATCCGAAGATCCTCGACGCGCTCGACCGCTTCGGCGTGCGCCGCAAGATCTCGAGCTTCGTGCTGCCGATGGGCTACTCGTTCAACCTCGACGGCTCGATGATGTACTGCACGTTCGCCACGCTGTTCATCGCGCAGGCCTACGGCATCCACCTGTCGATCGCCACTCAGGTGACGATGCTGCTGGTGCTGATGCTGACGTCGAAAGGCATGGCGGGCGTGCCGCGCGCGTCGCTGGTGGTGATCGCCGCCACGCTCAACCAGTTCGGCATTCCCGAGGCGGGGCTCCTGCTGATCCTCGGCGTCGACACGTTCCTCGACATGGGGCGCTCGGCGACCAACGCGATCGGCAACTCGCTCGCGTCCGCGGTGGTGGCCAAGTGGGAGGGCGAATTGCTGCCGGAAGCGACGGCCGACGCCAACGCGCGCACGCTGGATGCCGAAAGCGCCACGACGCTCGCGCACCCGGCACCGGCCTGACCGGCGATGAACGCACGTCGCGGCCGTGGCCTGCTCGCCGTCGCGCTGTTGGCGCTGACGAGCCTTGCATGGGCGGAAGCGCCCGAGGCGCTGCCCTCGCCAGCGCCTGCGTCCGACGCGCCGCTGGAACTCGCGGGCACGCTGGCCAAGGCGCGTGCGTCGGGCCGCATCGCCATCGGCTATCGCCAGGCCTCGGTTCCGTTCTCTTACGTCGCCGGCAACGTGCCGATCGGCTACTCGATCGAGATCTGCCGCGCGCTGGTCGACGCGATCGGCGCCACCGTCAACCGGCCGCTGACGATCCAGTGGGTGCCGGTGACGCCGGAGACGCGCGTCGACGCCGTGGTCGACGGCCGCGTGGACCTCGAATGCGGCTCGACCACCAACAACCTCGAGCGCCGCCGGCGCGTCGCCTTCTCGCCGACGATCTTCGTGTCCGGCACCAAGCTGATGGTGAAGAAGGGTTCGCCGATCCGCTCGTTCCGCGACCTCGCCGGGCGCAAGGTGGTCGTCACGCGCGGCACCACCAACGAGAAGGCGATGCTCGATCTCAAGCAGCGCTTCGGGCTCGCCTTCGACGTCGCGGTGATGCCGGATCATGCCGAATCCTTCGCCGAGGTGGCGACCGGCCGCGCCGACGCATTCGCCACCGACGACGTGCTGCTGTACGGGCTCATCGCCGAGCGCGGGCAGCGCGCCGCGTTCGAGGTGATCGGCGAGTTCCTGTCCTACGATCCGTACGGCATCATGTTCCGCCGCGACGATCCGGCACTCGCCAGGGTGGTCAACGACACGCTGCGCGGCATGGCCGCGAACGGCGACATCGAGCGCCAGTACGAGCGCTGGTTCATGCGCAAGCTGCCATCGGGCGCGAGCCTCGACTTGCCGATGAGCGCGCAGCTCGAGACCATCCTGGAAACGATGGCCGCCAAGGCCGAATAGCGTCGCACGTCGTGGAGGATTCGCAATGACACGTCCCGGACTCACGCTCGCCGTGCTGGCGCTGGCCTGCGCCGCCGGTGCCGACGCCACCACGCTGCGCTGGGCGGGGCGCGGCGACATCAACACCACCGACCCGTACTCGCAGAACGAGAACCTCACCAACAACGTCAATTCGCTGGTCTACGAATTCCTCGTCACGCGCGACCGCAACATGAAGATCGTGCCGGCGCTCGCGGTGTCGTGGACCCAGGTCGACGCCACGACGTGGCGCTTCAAGCTGCGTCCCGGCGTGCGCTTCCACGACGGCACGCCCTTCACCGCCGACGACGTGGTGTTCAGCTTCAACCGCGCGAAGTCGCCGTCGTCGCAGCTGCGCGCCTATGCCAACCAGGCCGGAGTCCCCAAAAAGATCGACGACCTCACCGTGGAGTTCAGCACGCCGGGGCCCAACCCGGCGATGCTCGAGCACGTGATCACGATCAACATCATGTCCAAGGCGTGGTGCGAGAAGAACCGCGCGACGACGCCGCAGAACTTCACGCAGAAGGAAGACATGATCACCGCGCACGAGGCGAACGGCACCGGGCCCTACATGCTGGTGTCGCGGCAGCCCGACGTGAAGACCGTGCTGAAGCAGAACCCGAACTGGTGGGGGATCAAGGAAGGCCGCTTCGAGAGCAACATCGACGAGGTGGATTACCTGCCGATCACTTCCGACGCCACGCGCGTCGCGGCGCTCATCTCGGGCGAGGTCGACCTCGTCAACGACCCGCCGCCGCAGGACGTGCCGCGGCTCGCGCAAACCGCCGGCGTCAAGGTCATCGAGGGCACCGAGAACCGGATCGTGTTCATCGGCATGGACCAGCAGCGCGACGAGCTCCTGTATTCGAACGTCAAGGGCAAGAACCCGTTCAAGGACCGCCGCGTGCGCGCGGCGTTGTACGAGGCGATCGACATCGAGGCGATCCGGCGCACGACGATGCGCGGCCTCGCCAAGCCCACCGGCGCGCCGTCGCCCGGGCCGGAGATGACGACACCCGAGATCGAGAAGCGTTTGCCGTTCGACCGCGTTGCGGCGAAGAAGCTGCTCACCGACGCGGGATACCCGCAGGGCTTCGAGGTCACGCTCGACTGTCCCAACAACCGCTACGTCAACGACGAGAAGATCTGCCAGGCGCTGGCCGCGATGTGGGCGCAGATCGGCGTCACGGTGCGCGTCAATGCGATGCCGCGCGCCGTCTATTTCCCGAAGCTCGAGAAGCTCGACACGAGCCTGTACATGCTGGGTTGGGGCGGCGCCGCCACCGACGCGATCTTCGTGCTGCAGCCGGTGCTGTCGAGCTACAGCGGCAAGGGCGACGGCGACTTCAACTACGGCCGCTACACCAATCCGAAGATCGACGAGCTGACGGCGAAGATCAAGGTCGACATGAATCCGGCCGAGCGGCTCGACCTCATCCACCAGGCGTTCCTCGCGCACAATGCCGAGATCAACCACCTGCCGCTGCACCGGCAGGTGATCCCGTGGGCGTCGCGGGTCAACGTCACCGTGCAGCACCGCCCCGACAACTGGGTCATTCCGTACTGGGCGACGGTGAAGTGAAGGCGCGGCGGGGCGCGAGCGGGCGGCTGATCCAGCGCGTGACGCCCACCGCCAGCAGCACGTAGACGGCCACGGTGATCGCGAACCACACCCAGGCGATCGACGTCCCCTTGCGCGCGGCTTCGGTCGCGGCATCCAGCGTGATGGCCGTGGCTGCGTACGCCGGCAGCGCGCGGGCGTCGTAGCGGAAGACCCACAGCACGAAGGCGGTGGCGATCAGCGCCGCGGCGAGACCGGTCGCCAGCGCCGGCCCGATCTCGCGCGCGCCGAGCGCGGGAATCGCGAACAGCACGATGAGCAGCAGCACGACGAGCCACACGCGGCGCGTCCAGCCGGCGGTGATCCGCTGCAGCACGAACAACGCGAACATCGCCACCACCACCTGGCGCAGGAAACCGAAGCCCTGCAACGCGGCGGCGATGGCCGGCACTGCGCTGTTCTCGATGCCGAGCGACGGCCAGCGCGGCGCGAGCTGCGGTGCGACCGCCGTCAGCAGCGCCGCGAAGCCGGCGATGACCAGCGCCGCGGCCGCGCCCGCCAGCCATGGCGGGAGCGACGTCGACACCGGTTGCGGCGGCTGGCCGCGCAGCGCGTGGCTCGCCACTGCCGCGAACATGCCGGCGAACAGCGCCACGACGGTCGCGCCGACGACGACGCTGGCGGCGCGCAGCGCGATCTGCGTGACCAGCGGGTCGGTGGTGGACAGGAAATACGCCGCCGTCGGCCAGCCGTTGGCGGCGCCGGCGAGCATCGCCACGAAGGTGAGGCCGCCGACCAGCATGCCGGCGCGCGGATCGCTTTCGGCGCTGGTGAAGCTGCGGATGCCGACGAACAGCGCGGCGAGGCCGACGCACGCGGTGAGGATGCCCACGGCGATCTTGGCGGCGGCCCACTGTCCGTCGCGCGCCTGCTCGGCGCGCAGCCATGCCTCGGGAATGAACACCGCGCGGCCGGAGGCTGCCACCTGGTCACCGGCGAGCGATACCTGCACGCGCGCCTCGCCACCCTTGCCGACGGCGACCCGCGGATCGGTCCACAGGAACGTCCAGTCGGTGCGCGCCGGACGCGCGCGATCGGCCGCGCCGATGGCCTTCAGCGTCGCGGGATCGAGGCCGAAGCGCGCGTGCACCTCGGCGTCGGCGATGCGCTGCGCGTCGTCACGCGCGAGCTTCGCGCCAGGCCGTCCCTCCGGGAGCTCGTGCACGACCTGGCGCACCTTGCCGTCGTCGCCGACGCTCACGCGCCATTCCTCGGCGCGGTCGGCGACATCGCCGCTGAAGCGCGCATAGCGCACGCTCCACAACGGCGGCGGCAGCGTCTGGCCGACCACTGCGTGGTACACGTCGCGACCCCCCTCCTGCCAGACGAAACGGTGCGATGTCCATTGCGCGCCGTCGTCGCTCGCGAGGCGGATCGCCGACGAGAGGGTGAAGCCGCCGGGCAGCGTCACGCCGCGCGCGGCGAGTGCCGCGTCGGCGGCGGCAATCGCGCCGGCCCGCGACAACGTGAGCGGTGGCACATCGGCAGCGAACGGTGTGGCGAAGAGCCATGCCACGAGGCCGGCGACGCCGAGCCACGGCAGCAGGCGCGCGAATTTGCGCGCACGCGCGGTCGGTCCGTCGGCGACCGCAGTCGCGGCCGGGGCCGCCTCGACGTCGGCGTCGCGTCGCCATGCATCGTTGCGCAGCGCACGCGGCAGCTCGTGCCATGCACCGGCCTGCACGCGGCGCACGAGCACTACGGCGATCGGCACCAGGCCGGCCGCGACGATCAGCGCGCGCTGCAGCCACGCGCCCGGGGCGTCGACCAGGAACACCGGGATCGACATCAGCGAGAGGTCGAAGGTCGCGTGCAGGATGATCGTCGGCAGCAGGCCGAAGCGCAGGAAGATCGCCGCCCAGATCATCGCCGGCACGACGAGCTCGATGAGGCGCGAATACGACGGGAAGCCCGGGTAGTTCGCGTGCGCAGCGCCGAACACCAGCGCCTGCACGACGAACGCGATGGCGATGCCCGCGCGTCGCGCGCCGAATCGCGCGCCGACCAGCGCGCCCAGCGCGAGCGGCACGGCGCGAAACAGGCACTCCTCCATGAAGCCGGCCTGCAGCGCCATGGCGATCGGCCCGAGCGCCGGCACCGCGGACGACAGCACGTTGGGGTCGGTGAGCTCGGACGACGGCTGCCACCAGCCGAAATAGCGGTTGGTGACGTAGTAGAAGATCGCCACCAGCGCCAGTTGCACCGGCACGTACAGATAGCCGCCGGCGGTACGTCCCGCGGCCTGCACCGACGCGCCGCCTTCGCGCGACCAGAGCTTCCACAGCTGCGGCTGCCAGCCGAACGCCATGCGCGACAGCGCCTCCGCGGCCATGAACACGAGGCCGTAGGCGAGGCTGCCGCCGAGCATCACCGCGATCGCGCCGCCGACCTCGCGCGCCCAGAACGTGCTTTCCTGCTGCGCGGTGTCGAAGTTGAACCACGCGCCGGTGGTCGCGGCGAGCAGCATCAGGCCCATCAGCGTGCCGACCACGGCGCCCGCCGCGAACGACGGCTTCGGCAGCAGCACGCGCTTGCGCGCAAGCCATGCCGCGGCGACGATGCAGCCGCCGACGCCGTAGACCAGGCCCGCCACCAGCGAAGCAGCGTTGGCAATCGTGTCGTTGGCGCTGCGCAGCTCGGCGAAGCGGCGCTTGAACGCGTCGGGGATGAACACGTAGCGCGACAGCTCGGTGAGCTCGTCGCCGGCGGTGGCGAGCCGCAGGCGGATGCGCGCGTCGCCGAGCTGCTCGTCGCGCTGATAGACGAACGCGCGGTCGGCGCGTCCCGACGGCTGGATGATCTCGGACTGCTCGAGGAACTTCCAGGCGCCGAAGTCGATGCCCCAGTCGTCGTGCGCGCGGGTCTCGGCGATCTGCCTTGCGGCGGCGGCAGGCAGCGCCTTGGTGGCGGCGTCGCGCACGTAGGTCTCGGCGACGCGGTGCGAGAAGCCGTACGGTGCGCCGGCCGGCGTGAAGCGGATCGTCGTCTCGGGAATCTCGCCGACCTTGAACAGGCGCACGTCCCATGCGTAGGGCGAATACAGCGTACCGCGCACGAGTGCGGCGAACGCGTCCTTGCCGCCGCCTTCGAGCTCGACGTAGTTCTGCGTCGACCCGTCGCTGCGGAACTGCACGGCTGCGCGCGCGTCGGCCGGCGCGAGCTTGAGGGTCGTCGCCAGCGCACGCGCCTTGTCGATCGCGTCGTCGCGCGACATCGCGATGTCGACGTTGACGATCGGCATCGCGGTCGGGAACAGCTTCAGCGCCACCGCCAGCGAGACGAGCGCGAGTGCGACGTACGCGGCCCAGAACCACGGGCGGCGCACGAGGCGGCCTGCGGGCAATGCCTGTTCGATCATGCCGGCTCCAGGGTGGCGCGCATCCGGACGGTGCGCGACGGGATTCACGCGCGCACTTGTATCACACCGCGCGCGGCGAGCGCCGCGATGGCTTCGCGCGAACGGCCGAGCCGCTCGCCGAGCACCATTGCCGTGTGCTCGGCGAGCAGCGGCGGCGGGCGGTCGTAGGCGGGAGCCGCCGCCGACATCGCAAACGGCAGCCCGACCTGCGGCACGCGGCCGGCGAGCGGGTGCGCCATGTCGAACGCGAGGCCGTGGGCGGCGATCTGCGGGTCGGCGAACACCTGGTCGAGGCGATTGATCGGGCCGCCCGGAATCTGCGCCGCCTCGAGCGCCGCCAGCCACTGCGCCTGCGGGCGCGTGCGCATCACCGCCGCGAGCAGCGGCACCAGCGTGTCGCGGTTCACCACGCGCGCGGCATTGGTGGCGAAGCGCGGATCCGATGCCCAGTGCGGATGGCCGGCGATCGCGCAAAGCTTGCCGAATTGCAGGTCGTTGCCGACGGCGAGGATCAGGTGCCCGTCGGCGCAGGCGAACACCTGGTAGGGCACGATGTTGGGATGGGCGTTGCCGGCGCGTCCGGGCGCCGCGCCGGTGGCGAGGAAGTTGAGGTTCATCGTCGACATCATCGCCACCGCGCAGTCGAACAGGCACGCGTCGATCCATTGCCCGACCCCCGTGCGCTCGCGCTGCGCCAGCGCCGCCTGGATCGCCACCGTCGCGTACATGCCGGTCATCAGGTCGGTGATCGCGACACCCGCCTTCTGCGGACCGCCGCCGGGCAGGTCGTCGCGCTCGCCGGTGACGCTCATGAAGCCGCTCATGCCCTGGATGATGAAGTCGTAGCCGGCGCGCGACGCATGCGGACCCTGCTGGCCGAAACCCGTGATCGACGCGTAGACGATGCGCGGGTTGACGCGCTGCACGCTCGCGTAGTCGAGGCCGTACGCGGCGAGGCCGCCGACCTTGAAGTTCTCCACGAAGACGTCCGCCTCGCGCGCGAGCTCGAGCACCAGCGCGCGGCCGTCCGCCTTGGTGAAGTCGATCGCCACCGACAGCTTGCCGCGGTTGCAGGCGAGGTAATACGCGGCCTCGCTGGTGTCGCGGCCGGCGGCGTCCTTCGCATAGGGCGGTCCCCAGGCGCGGGTGTCGTCGCCGGTGACGGGGCGCTCGATCTTGATCACCGTGGCGCCGAGATCGGCGAGGAGCTGCGTGCACCACGGTCCCGCCAGCACGCGCGAAAGGTCCAGGACGGCGAGGTGGGAAAGCGGGCCAGCCACGTTTAGACCGGCTCGGGCGCGGACGTCAGGTGGAACGACGGCGGCAGGATTGCACCGTCCAGCATTTCGAGCGTGCGAGCGTCGATGCCGTGGGCTGCGAAGCGCTGGCGCCAATCCCTGACAACGTCCAGCAGCGTGTCCACCTGCCTACGCGCCTCGTCTTTCGACACGCCGAACACTTCGCACCGGGAAAGGAGGTTGTACATGCTCGCGGCGCGGCCGTAGTCACCCGCGTTGAGCGCCAGATCGCGCCGCTCCTGCGAGACAAGCGCCACAGGAACAATGTCATAGGCTGGGGACAAGCGCCAACCCGCAGGTGAGCGCACGAGCGCGTGGTTGCGAGGATGGTCGTCGTTGTTGGTGACCATCGCATTGAATACCATGCGGCGGAACAGCTCGCGGCGGTCCTCATCGGGCTCGGCCGACCATCGGCGCAGCTCGTCGGCCAGCAACAAATACGACCAACGTTCCCTGTCGAGCCAGCCGTCCTCGGCATCGACGACCGTGAGCCCGGACACGAGTCCGTAGCGCGCATACGCATTCGCGTCGGCGTTCCAGACGCGATCGAAGCGCTCGAGCATCAGCACGTCCAGATCGCCGACCTGCTCGAGCCGCGTTCCGCATACGTTGAGTCCCGCCTCGCGAGCGAGCGAGAGCGTCGCGAACTCGATGCGCTGCATGTTGTAGCGATCGTCCTTTTCAGGGAGCTTGGCAAGCCAGATCTTGTGGTTATCCTCGACGGTGACCTTCGGGCGTGCCCCGCCCATGCTGGTGCCCGGTTCCAGCTCTTCGAGAATTTCGTGCGGCAGCCGACCGTTCTCTTCGAGCGTCTGCGCTGCGTCGATGAGATGCTGCAGTTGATACGTTCGATTGAATCCTGATTTGGCTTCGGGGGGGGTCACCGATAGGCCGAACCTCAGATTGCCTGCACCGTCGTCCGGTCCATTGAGCAGATATTCGATTTCTGTGATGTCCGCTTGGGTACGCTGCAACTTGGCCTGAATGACGCGACGACCCCACGCGTCCGCGCTGGCGTCACGAACCGCGCCCGGGATGCCCTTCAACTTCGTGAATTTCTGCGGACGGCCGGTGAGAGGCAAGTGGAATGGGTCGAGTGCAACGACGTTGGGGCGCTGCAGATACCGGCTGCCGTACGTGAACGTTCCCTCGAAACGTCCCGCGCCGAGATCGCGCACGCGCAGACGCGCGCACGGAACCCAGCCGAACGTCCCCGGCAACTGAACGAATACATAGCAGGATTGCTCGGGCGCAGCCAATGGAGACGTTCGGCTAGAAGTTGTTTTCGTCGGATGCGGCGCGTGGCTGGCGGACTCGTCGGGCCCGGCGAGCGGCGTCGAGCGTCTTGCCGTGCTCGTCGGAATCCGGATTGGCAGTCCCGTCAGCCGTGGAAAGCAGACCGAGCGTCCAGAGAACGGTATAGATCGCGCCTATTCCGCATTCGGGATGGCCCGCTTCGATGCGCTGAAGGGTGGTCCGGGCGATGTGGCTGGTTCGCGCCAGTTCCGCCTGGTCCATTTTCCGCCGGGTGCGCGCCACACGGATTCGGGTGCCGAGCTCTTGGATCTGCTCGGCGACCTCGAATGGGAGTGGCTCGTTGTGCTTCATATATAGGGCGTTAATTCCATTAGCGACCTATATATTAAACAGAACCAACGAGCCGAAGTCAAGCACAAGACCTATATATCGGGCACTAAATTCGTATATGCTCTATATGTAGGGTAATACTCTGATCAGACATTCACGGGGCTGGGTCAGTTCGCACCGGCGGACTTCGGCAACCTCGCCGCGATCTTGCTGAATAGCTCGAATGCGGCTTCCAGTTCGTCGGCGATCTCCGCGGCAAGGATGTCCGGGGCGGGCAGCGCCTCGGTGTCTGTCAGGCTCTTATCCTTGATCCAGAAGAGATCGAGGCTCAGCTTGTCGCGCTTCTGAATCTCGTCGTAGGTGTAGCAGCGCCAACGACCATCTGGATTCGCTTCGCTCCAGGTTTCCTTGCGCTTGTGCATCGCGCCGGGCTTGTAGCACTCGACGAATTCGTCGAAGTCCGCTCTAGTGATGGGCTTTTGCTTCTGCGTGAAGTGCTTGTTCGTCCGCAGGTCGTACACCCATATATTTCTCCGTCCACGGCTCGGGACGGCCCGGCTTCTTGTCGAAGAAGAGCACGTTCGCCTTCACACCCGGCGAATACCAGATGCCCGTCGGCAGCCGCAGCAACGTGTGGACGTTGCATTTTTCGAGCAGGTTCCGCCGCACCTTCTCGCCCGCGCCGCCTTCAAACAGCACGTTGTCCGGCAGCACCACCGCCGCGCGCCCGTCGATCTTCAGCAGCGTGTACATGTGCTGGAGGAAGTTGAGCTGCTTGTTGCTCGTGCTCGTCCAGAAGTCCTCGCGGTAGACGACCGCGTCTTCCTTGTCGAGGTCGCCTTCCTCGTTGACGAACTCGACCGCCTGGCTTTTCCCGAACGGCGGATTGGCCAGGATCATCGTGTATTCCTTGCTCCAGGGCGCGGCGAGCGAATCGTGGCCGGAGTGCACAACGACCTTGTCCCCGCCAAGGCCGTGCAGGTACAGGTTCATCGCGCACATGCGCGCCACTTTGGTCGAAAGCTCCATCGCCTCGACCAGCTCCTCGCGCAAGGCGCGCTTCTCGTCGCGGTTCAGATCCTTCTCGTACTTCGCCAGCACGTAGTTGTAGGCAGTGAAGAGAAAGCCGCCCGTCCCCGACGCCGGGTCACAGATGCGGTCCTGCGGCGTCGGCTGCATCACGTCCACCATCGCCTGGATCACGGCGCGTGTCGTGAAGTACTGGCCCGCGCCCTTGGTCGATTCCGACGCCGACCGCTGCAGCAGCTCCTCGTAGATCGTTCCCTTCACGTCCACCGGAAGGCTCATCCAGTCTTCCTTGTCGATCAGGTTGACGATGAGTTGCTGAAGCAGCGCCGGGTTGTGGATGTCGCAGCGCGCGCCCTTGAAGATCACGCCGAGCATCCCGCCCTTGAGCGCCAGCTTCTCGATGGAATTGCTGTACTGCTCCTCCAGCGCAGCGCCCGAGAGCTTCTTCAGTGCCTTCCACCCCAGTTCCTCCGGCACGATCGGCTTCTGGTTGTACGGCGGCTCGGTGAGCTGGTCCGCCATCTTCAGGAAGAGCAGCATCGTCAATTGCTCGACGTACTCGACGCAGGAGAGACCGGCCTGCTGCAAGACGCCCGCGTAGCTCCAGGCGCGCTTGCCGATCGTGGATGTGTCCATGGGGTTATGCCGTGCTGGCTGCGTTTACGTTTTGGCGGCGCTTCGACCTGCGGACCTTGGCGGGTTTCGCGGGCTTCTTCGCCTGCATGGCCAGGCGCTCTCGCTCGGCGCGCTCGGCGGCGATGCGCTCGAGCAACTCGCTCGCCGGCTCGTCGTTGGGATCTTGGGGAACGAGCTTGCCTTCGAACGCGGCCTTCAGGATCGACTGCCGCAATGCCTGAGCGCTCTTGAGCTTCGCTTCGAGGTCGGATTCGAGGTGGTCGATGATGGAGAGTTGGGCTTCGACGAGCTTCGACGATGGCGTCTTGCTCCGACGCAGGAGGTAAGCGGGATTGGCGATCCGCTTCGAGTCTTCGAAAGGCTCAGAGTTGTACTGACCGCTCGTAGAACTTGCGACGATTTGAATCGCAGTCTGCCCGGTTGGCGAGATTCAGAAAGTAGTCGGCGATTCGGAGCCACATCAGGGAGTGGAACGGGCACAAGATGATGCGAATCAGGTGAGACGCAAATACTCGCTCTCGCGCAGGTTCCCGACATCGCCGAGCGCCTCAATCTACCAGTCTCGGCTTCCGTTGGTGCGACGATGAGCAGGTCACCAACGCTCAAGAGCCACTGGGCTCGCGAAGTTCGTCGTGCGCAAGCTCAAACGTCGACGTTCCAGATCGAGCGTACCTCGCGACGGACGTTTGCAATGCAGTAGGGGTAATGGCATTCCTGATGCAGTTTGCGGCCGCAGTCTTCGCTGACGTGCCATCTGGACGTCAGCGAGCTGGTTCAGCCGTCGTCCAACGCCACCCTTCAGGCAGCGATGGCAACTTGCTCCTCGTCCGGCGCGACCGGTCGGCGTACTTCGCCTTCCAATTCATTCGGCGGCTCTTTCCCCGCGTCCTTGTACTTCTTGATCTGAGCTTCCTCCCACCGCCGGCGGCGTTCAGCGAGGATGCGCTCGAGAAGCTCCGATGCGGGTTCGACGTCGGGATGGGCTTTGCGCCACTCGGCGGTGAGCGTGCCTTCCACCGCCGCCTTGAGCACGGCGGCCCGGTACTGCCTGAGCTTCGCCCGCACGCTCTCCAGCGCCTTTACCCCGGCGTCGAGGTCGGAGAGCAGTTCGTCGAGCGCGTCAGCGATGCGTGTGCTCAGCGAAGGGCGGCAACATGGAATCGCCACAGTCACGAAACGTCGCCGACCGAACACGCATCGAAGAGTCTTCCGACTCCGACGCGGATTGCGCGACAGAAAATCGTCGTGTCTCACCGAGACGAAGAAAATACGCGAGATACCGCGATTCCAGGCTTGGGCAGGCGGAAGAATGGAATCCATTCGGTGGACGCTATCGTTTCACTTCGCCTGTCTGATCGCCGACTACCCATACGCGGCCGATCACTAGGATCGATCCTGCCGAAGCAAGACTGTTCCTGGCTCGATGGTCTGCGTTGTTCGATCCGATGTCCCGGACCCATGAAGCTTCTTCGAGTCGCGCTATGACGTGACTCCAGACGCTAAACTGCGATAAACAAAGCACCGGGGCGTTTTGTAGGGTTCACGCCTCGTTGCGAGATCGACGTAGTATCGGCACCCAAGTTGCTCATTGCCCAGCCGGGCGGCAGCATCTCTGCCTTCCTCGTCACTCACGCCGCCAACCTCTCATTCAACTCCGCCAGCAGCGGTGTAAGCTGGTCGCCAAAGAGCGCATGCGCACGCCCCAGGCTGCCATGCTGCCCGAACCACCCGTCCTGGAAGTCGTCGGGCTGAATCTCGATCGACGTGGCGATGTGCTCGGCCATGCGGTCGAGCCACTCGCGCTGCTCGGTCGTGAACTTCGCTTCGGCGTTCTTCTCCGCCAGCCACGCGGCGTACCGCTGTCGAACGGCGTCAGCGTAGGGCGCAAGACTCGCGGTGGGCTCGATGGCGTGGCGCACGAGAGTCACGAGGTCGGCCAGTTGCGAGCCGCCGGGGCCTTTCACCGCATCGGCTTCGGCTGCTTCGAACGCGCGCCAGAGTTGCGTCGGCGTCGCGGCGAGCGGCGGGGCGGCGAGCGCGTCCTTCAATCTGCGTAGTTCCTTGAGCGAAATCTTCAGAGGTCTCGTGCCCGCGTAGATGACCTGCAGCGCGGTCAGCTCGTCCTTGCGATCCTCGATCCACTGTGCGGAAGTCCTTGACCTTGTTCTGCGCCTTCTCCACCGCGCTGGCGTCGAATCCGGAATAGAGCACCGAATCGATGGTATGCCGGTCGATGGTTTGCTCGTTCTGCGCGCGGATTTCGAGGATGCGCCGGCGGAACGCGGCTTTCATGAACGGTGTCGTGGCGGCCTGGGCCAGTTCCGCCGTGGCCTTCTTGATTTGCTCGTGCGAGGGCGCCTGCGTCGCGAATTTCTCTTTCGCCTTGGCGATCTGCGCGTCGGGGTCGCAAGCCTTCATCAGGTCGGCGGCCAGCTCGGCGAAGCCCTTGCCACCGGCGAGCTCGCGCAGCTCCATGAGCTGGTCGGTGGAAAACTCGCGCTGCAGGCGCGCGAGGCGGCCAGCGAGCGTGGACAGTGCATCCGGGTCCGTGCCGCCTTGCGCGACGTACTCCAGGACCTGCTCCAGCGACCTGGAAGGTTGGCGGTTGAGCGTGTGCGAGTCCGTCTTGTCGTGCTCGCAGACACCCACGGCGTCCACGATCACGAAACGCTCCTTGGCCAAGGCCGTCGGCGTGACGACGCGGAGCTTGTCGGGCGAGATGATGCGCACGCCGCGGCCTTTCATCTGCTCGAAGAACCCGGCGGACTTCACGTTGCGCATGAAAAAGACGCACTCGATCGCCTTCACGTCCGTGCCAGTGGAGATCATGTCCACGGTGACGGCGATGCGCGGGAAGTAGCTGTTGCGGAAGTTGGAAAGAATCTCGTCCGGCGAGAGGCTCGACGTCTTGACCCATTCGGTCACCTGCGACTGCGTGCCATCCGGATCGGTCACGGTCTTCGTCACGCGGGTGAAGCCCGTGCGATAGGTGATCTTCTCGCAGAACTCGTTCTGCTCGGCAAACTCCTCGCGCACCATGCGCACGATGTCGTCGGCGTGCGAGTCGTCCTTGGCGAAGATGAGCGTCTTGGGAACCTCGCCGCGGCCGGGAAACGCGTCGGGCAGCACCTTGTCCCTGAACTCGCGGATCACGGTCCGAATCTGGTCCTCGGCGACGACGTCGCGGTCGAGGACGTCGGCCGAGTAGGTCAGGTCCTGGGTCAGCAACTCGATGCGCTCGGCGCGCGTGAGCTTGTGGCGCTTGTCCACGTACACGCCGGTCGGCTCGGCGACCACGGTTGCCCCGCCTTCGGTGACGCGGGTGCGAATGCGGTACACGTCGAAATCGACATTGACACCGTCGGTCACCGCCTCGTCGTGACCGTATTGCATGACGAGATTCTTGTTGAAGAACCCGATCGTCTTGCCGGCAGGCGTGGCAGTCAGTCCGATCAGGAACGCATCGAAGTACAGCAGCACCTGAGCCCAAAGCTCGTAGATCGAGCGGTGGCATTCGTCCACGATCACGAAGTCAAAGAACTCCGGCGGGACGCCGGCGTTGTAGACGACGTCCGGAGGCGCGCCCTTCCAAGGCTTCGCCGTATCGAAAGCCGAGCCCTCTTCGTTTGCGGCGTCGAATTCGTCGTCGCCCTTCAGCATCGAATAGAGACGCTGGATCGTGGTGATGACGACCTTGGCGGCAGGGTTGATCGAATTGGTCGTGAGCCGCTGCACGGTGTAGAGCGTGGGAAACTTGCGCGTGTCGTCCGGCGGCGTGAAATTGGCGAACTCGTCCTCGGTCTGTTTGCCGAGGTTGCCGCGGTCCACGAGGAACAGCACCCGTTTCGCCCCGCCGAACTTCAGCAGCCGGTAGATCTCGTTTACGGCGGTGAACGTCTTTCCGGAGCCGGTCGCCATCTGGATGAGCGCCCGGGAACGCGCTTCGGCCAGCGAGGCTTCGAGGCATGCGATCGCCCGGTGCTGGACTTCCCAGAGCCCAGCCTCATCGAGAGGGGGCAGCTCCTTGAGGCGGGCACGCAGCGTCGCGCTTTGATCCAGCCAATCCGCCAGCGTTTCGGGGCGCGGCAGATTGAAAACCTCGCGGCTGCGCGGCTTGGGGTCCAGGCCGTTGGTGAAGTAGGTGACCCCGCCGTTCGACTCGAACAGGAACGGCAGCGGCCGGCGATGCGCCGGAAGGCCGTCGGGAAGACCGGCGGCGTATTTGGCGGATTGCTGCTCCACGCCGGTCAGCGTGCCGACGGCCTTGGCCTCGACGGCGCCGAGCGCCTGCCTGTCGAGATACAGAAGATAGTCCGCGAATCCGAAGCCGGGCTTCATGTTGAATTCGCGCACGGCGATCCCGCGCCCGGCGGTGAGATCGATCTCGTCGCGATTCTGGACGAGCCAACCCGCTTCGGTCAGCTTCGCGTCGATAAGGCGGCGGGCCTTCTGTTCCGGGGTGTCAGACATCGAGAAATATCTCGGCGGCAGAGCGTGCGAACGGCGGCAACACTGGAGGCTGATCGGAAGTCGAGCCCACTGCGATCAACACAGCACAACCAGATCGCTATATCGGGGAAGAATTCGATCGGCGGTGAGAAACCGTAACGGTTCGCACATCGCCTGAGCCAGGAGCAGGCGATCGAACGGGTCCGTGTGGTGCAGGGGTAAGCCGGCGACTCGCGCCGCGTGCGATGCGCGCACCGGAAGTTCGGTGAAGCCGCTTTCCACGATAGCCGACACGAGCGCGTCGACGTCGGCGTTCAACTTGCCCAGTCGCACCTTGATGGCAATCTCCCAGATCGAGGCGGAAGATACGAACACCTCATCCGCCCCGTCGATCACGGCGCGCGTTTTGGACTTGAGCAGCGGGCTCCCCAAGGCCACCCACATATAGACGTGAGTGTCGAGCAGAAGCCGCACTTTCAGCGCCCCTCGAACTCCGCCAGAACTTCCGCGGGCAGCGGATCGTCGAAGTCGGCCGGAATCTTGAATTTGCCCTTGAGAACACCGTACTTGATGCGACGCTTCGGGAGCGTCAAGGCAGTGATGCGCACCAGCGGCTTGCCGTTGCGGCTGAGGACGACGTCCTCTCCCGCAGCGGCCTTGTCCACAAGCTGCGACAGCCGGGTCTTGGCCTCGTAGATGTTCACGGATTCCATGAATTGCCTCCGGCAAAAGTCGACCAAGTCTAGTCTAGTAAGGACTGCCGGTCAAGTCGACCGTCAACCCTTCAGCGCCGCCAGCACCTCGTCCAGCATCTTCTTCGCGTCGCCGAACAGCATCCGGTTGTTGTCCTTGTAGAACAGCGGATTGTCGACGCCGGCGTAGCCGGACGCCATGCTGCGCTTCATCACGATCGAGTGCTTCGCCTTCCACACCTCGAGCACCGGCATGCCGGCGATCGGGCTCGTCGGATCATCCTGCGCGGCGGGATTCACGATGTCGTTGGCGCCGATCACCATGGCGACGTCGGCGTTCGGGAAGTCGGCGTTGAGCTCGTCCATCTCGAACACGATGTCGTACGGCACCTTGGCTTCCGCCAGCAGCACGTTCATGTGGCCCGGCATGCGACCCGCCACCGGATGGATGCCGAAGCGCACCCGCACGCCGCGCTCGCGCAGCAGCTTGGTGATCTCGTAGACCGTGTGCTGCGCCTGCGCCACCGCCATGCCGTAGCCCGGCACGATGATGACGTCCTTGGCGTCCTTCAGCATTTCCGCGGTCTCGGCGGCGCTGATCGGATGGACCTCGCCGGCCGGCTGCGCCGCACCACTCGTTGCCACGGCGCCGCTGCCGGTGCCGAAGCCGCCGGCGATCACGCTGATGAAGTTGCGGTTCATCGCGTTGCACATGATGTACGACAGGATCGCGCCGCTCGAGCCGACGAGCGCGCCGGTGACGATCAGCAGATCGTTGGACAGCATGAAGCCGGTGGCGGCCGCTGCCCAGCCGGAGTAGCTGTTGAGCATCGACACCACCACCGGCATGTCGGCGCCGCCGATCGCCATCACCATGTGCACGCCGAACAGCAGCGCCACCAGCGTCATCACCACCATCGGCAGCATCGCGTCCTGCACGCCGTGCGCGGTGACGAAGCGCCAGCCGAAGCCGATCACCAGCAGCAGGCCGATGAGGTTGATCCAGTGCCGCGCCGGCAGCAGCAGCGGCTTGCCGCCGATCCTCCCGGACAGCTTGCCGAATGCGATCAGCGACCCCGAGAACGTCACCGCGCCGATCAGCACGCCGACGTACATCTCGATCTCGTGGATGCCGTTTTCGGCCGGCGTCAGGCCGGCGGCGACCGCCGGATCGATGAAGTTGGCGTAGCCGACGATCACCGCGGCAAGGCCGACCAGGCTGTGCATCAGCGCGACGAGCTCCGGCATCTGCGTCATCTGCACGATGCGCGCGGCGTACAGCCCGATCGTGGCGCCGACGACCATCGCGCCGATGATGAAGGGCAATCCGGCGGCGGTGACGTGCGGGCCGAAGATCGTGGCCAGCACGGCGATTGCCATGCCGACCATGCCGTAGGCGTTGCCGCGGCGCGACGTCTCCTGGTTGGACAGGCCGCCGAGGCACAGGATGAAGAGGATGGCCGCGCCGAGGTAGGCGACCGCCGACAGGCTCGAGGTCATGTGGGCGTCATCCTCATTTGCGGAACATCTGCAGCATGCGCCGCGTCACCGCGAAGCCGCCGAACATGTTGATCGTGGCGAGCCCGATGGCGCACACGGACAGCCAGCGGATCCATTCATCGGGGCGCTGGAGGTTCGCCGGCACCCCAGCGAGATCGGGCGCGATCTGCACCAGCGCGCCGATGGCGATGATGCTCGACACGGCGTTGGTGACGCTCATCAGCGGCGTGTGCAGCGCGGGCTTCACGTTCCACACGACCATGTAGCCGATGAAGCAGGCGAGCACGAACACCGTGAAATGCGCGAGGAAGCTCGGCGGTGCGTAGCGGCCGACCAGCAGGAAGACGAGCGCGCCGCCGCCGAAGATCACCGCCGTCTTGGTGCCGGACATCGGCCCGCTCGCTTCGCCGTGGCCGTGTGCCTTGGGCTTCGCGGGCGTGACCACCGCAGGCTTGGCGGCCGCCGGCGGCACGGCCGCGATCCTGGGCGGCGGCGGCGGCCAGGTCACCTGGCCCTTGTCGATCACCGTCGTGCCGCGCAGCACCTCGTCGTTCATGTCGATGGCGACCGCGTCGCCGTCGATGCTCTTCGTCTTCTGCAGCTCTTCGACGAGCCGCAGCAGGTTGGTCGCGTACAGCGTCGACGCCTGCTTGGCGAGGCGGCTCGGCAAATCGGTGTAGCCGATGATGGTCACGCCGTGGCGCACGACCACTTCGCCGGGCACGGTGAGTTCGCAATTGCCGCCCTGCTCCGCCGCCATGTCGACGATGACGCTGCCTTGCTTCATCGACTTCACCATGTCCGCGGTGATGAGGCGCGGCGCCGGCTTGCCGGGGATCAGCGCCGTGGTGATGATGATGTCCACGTCCTTCGCCTGCTGCGCGAAGACTTCGCGCTGGGCTTTCTGGAAGCCTTCGCTCATCACCTTCGCGTAGCCGCCGACGCCGCTGCCCTCCTCGACGTATTCGACCGGCACGTATTCGCCGCCGAGCGAGCGGATCTGGTCGGCGACTTCCGGCCGCGTGTCGTTGGCGCGCACGATGGCGCCGAGCCCGGACGCCGCGCCGATCGCGGCCAGCCCGGCCACGCCCGCGCCGATCACGAACACCTTGGCCGGCGGCACCTTGCCGGCAGCCGTGATCGAGCCGGTGAAGAAGCGGCCGAACGCATGCGCGGCCTCGATGACCGCGCGATAGCCGCCGATGTTGGCCATCGACGACAGCGCATCGAGCTTCTGCGCGCGCGAGATCCGCGGCACGCTGTCCATCGCCAGCACCGTGGCCTTGCGCGCCGCCAGCTTTTGCAGCAGCGCCGGGTTCTGCGCCGGCCAGATGAAGCTCACCAGCGTCGCGCCTTCACGCATGAGGCCGATCTCGGCGTCGTCGGGCGCGCGCACCTTGAACACGATGTCGGCGCTCGACCACAGCGCTGCGCGTTCGGCGACGATGTCGGCACCGGCGGCGCGGTAGGCGTCGTCGCTGATCTGCGCGCCGTCGCCGGCGCCGGTCTCGACGGCGACGCGGAAGCCGAGCTTGACGAGCTTGTCGACCACCTCGGGCACGGTGGCCACCCGCTTCTCGCCGGCAAACACCTCGCGTGGCACACCGATCAGCAACGACATGCGTACTCTCCTTCGCGGTGCGGCCGCGATTGGCTCGATCCGCCGCCGACCGTGGCGGGCGGCGGGTCGGTTATATCAAATCGCCGCCGCGATCGCGCGGCCGAGCTCGGCGGTCGTGGCGCGTCCGCCGAGGTCGGGGGTGCGCGGCGCGCGCGGATCGGCGAGCACCTGCTCGATGGCGGCGACGACCGCTGCGCCCGCGTCGCGATGGCCGAGGAAGTCGAGCATCAGCGCCGCCGACCAGATCTGGCCGACCGGATTGGCGATGCCCTTGCCGGCGATGTCGGGCGCCGAGCCGTGCACCGGCTCGAACAGCGACGGATGGATGCGCTCCGGGTTCAGGTTGGCGGACGGCGCGATGCCGATCGTGCCGCACACCGCGGGGCCGAGATCGGACAGGATGTCGCCGAACAGGTTCGAGCCGACCACCACGTCGAAATGCTGCGGCCGCTGCACGAAATGCGCGCAGAGGATGTCGATATGGAACTGGTCGGTGGCGACGTCGGGGTATTGCGCCGCCATCGCACGGAAGCGCTCGTCCCAGTACGGCATCGTGATCGCGATGCCGTTGGACTTGGTGGCCGACGTCAGCTTGCGGCGCGGCCGCGTGCGCGCGAGCTCGAACGCGAACTTCTGCACGCGGTCGACGCCGCGGCGCGTGAACACCGCTTCCTGGAACACCATCTCCTGCGGCGTGCCTTCGAACATGCGCCCGCCCACCGACGAATACTCCCCCTCGGTGTTCTCGCGCACCACGACGAAGTCGATGCCGCCGGCCCCGCGCGGCGCGAGTGGGGACGGCACGCCGGGCATCAGCCGGCAGGGCCGCAGGTTGACGTACTGGTCGAAGCGGCGGCGGAACTGGATCAGCGAACCCCACAGCGACACATGGTCGGGCACCGTCGCCGGCCAGCCGACGGCGCCGTAGAAGATCGCCTCGAAGCCGTGCAGCGTGTCGAACCAGTCCTCCGGCATCATGCGGCCGTGACGCGCGTAGTAGTCGCAGTTCCAGTCGAAATGCGCGAACTGCCAGTCGATGCCGAAGCGCTTGCCGGCCGCCTCGAGCACACGTTGGCCTTCCGGCACGACTTCCTTGCCGATGCCGTCGCCGGCGATGACGGCGATGCGGTGCGTCTGCATGGGTCCTCCCGAGCGCGATTCTACCGTCCTCGTCCATCCGGCCGATGGCGGCGAACCGCGCTGCCGGCGCAGGCTCGGTGTCGCGCCATTGCACGCATCCACCGCGACCGCGCCGATACGCAGCCGCCGTGCCCCATGTCACGCACGCGAGACGCCCCATGCACGAACACACCGACGAATCGCACCACCCGCGCCATTTCATCGTCGTCGCCGCGGCCGACGCGGTTGACGCCGCCAGCGCCGGCGGCTATGTGGAGATCAATCGCGGCAGGGCGGGCCCGCTCGAACGGCTGCGCGACGGCGACATCGTGCTCTACTATTCGCCGCGGCTCGCCGAACACGGTCCGCCGCTGCAGGCCTTCACCGCGCTGGCCGTCGTCGACGGCGCGCTCCACCGGGCCGACACGCCCGACGCGCCGTTTCGCCGCGCGGCGCGCTACCGCGATGTCCACCCGGCGCCGATCCGGCCGCTGATCGACGTCCTCGATTTCATCCGCAACAAGGCCCATTGGGGCGCGCCGCTGCGCTTCGGGTTCGTGCAGGTTTCCGCCGCCGATTCCGCGCGCATTGCGCAGGCCCTGGGCGCCGGCGACGGCATTGCGGCGGCGGCCGCCGCGCCGCAGCCGGGCATGCAGGCGGGGCGAAATGGGTAGAATGCGCGCCGGCCGCCCGTTTGCGAGCGGGCGCCAGCTGATCTACGATGCAGGCCCATGCGCCGCGCGCGATCCGCCGGCCGCGGCCCCACCGGATGAAACAGACCTTTCTCGACTTCGAACAGCCGATCGCCGAATTGCAGGCGCGGATCGACGAGCTGCGGTTCGTGCACGAGGACTCGGCCGTCGACATTTCGGACGAGATCTCGCGGCTCGCCAAGAAGAGCCAGCAGCTCACCAAGGACATCTACGGCAAGCTCAGCGCGTGGCAGATCGCGCAGGTGGCGCGCCATCCGCAGCGGCCGTACACGCTCGATTACGTCGCGGGCCTGTTCACCGATTTCCGCGAGCTCGCCGGCGATCGCGCCTATGCCGACGATCCGGCGATCGTCGGCGGCCTGGCGCGCTTCAACGGCACGCCGTGCATGATCATCGGCCACCAGAAGGGCCGCGACACCAAGGAGAAGATCCACCGCAACTTCGGCATGCCGCGGCCCGAGGGCTATCGCAAGGCGCTGCGCCTGATGAAGCTGGCCGAGAAGTTCGGCCTGCCGATGTTCACGTTCGTCGACACGCCGGGCGCGTATCCCGGCATCGGCGCCGAGGAGCGCGGGCAGTCGGAGGCGATCGGCCGCAATCTCTACGAGATGGCCGGGCTGCGCATACCCATCGTGGTCACGGTGATCGGCGAAGGCGGCTCGGGCGGCGCGCTCGCCATCGCCATCGGCGACACCACGCTGATGCTGCAATACTCGACGTATTCGGTGATTTCGCCGGAAGGCTGCGCGTCGATCCTGTGGAAGTCCGCGGCACAGGCGCCGGAGGCGGCGGAGACGCTCGGCATCACCGCCACGCGCCTGAAGCAGCTCGGGCTCGTCGACAAGGTGGTCAACGAGCCGCCCGGTGGCGCGCATCGCGACCACACGGCGATGATGACGGGGCTGCGCAAGGCGCTCACCGAGGCCGTGCGGCCGCTGATGGAAATGCCGCTCGACAAGCTCCTCGAGGCGCGCGAGGACAAGATCCTGGCCTATGGCAAGTACAAGGAGATCCCCGCCGGCTGAGCTCGAGGCCGCGGTCGCCGCCGCGCTCGATCGGCATTGTGCGGGCGCGCCGGCGCTCATGGTCGCCCTCTCCGGCGGCCGCGATTCGGTGGTGCTGCTCGACGTCGCCGCGCCGCTGTGCGCGGCGCGCGGCATTGCCCTCGTCGCCGCGCACGTGCATCACGGCCTGTCGCCGCATGCCGATGCCTGGGCCGGATTCTGTGAAGCGCTGTGCCGCCGCCGGGGCGTGGCCTTCGCATGCTCGCGTGTGCAGGTCCGCGGCGCTGCCGCGAACGGCCTCGAGGCCGCCGCGCGCTCGGCGCGCTACGCGGCGCTGGCGGCGATGGCACGTGCATTCGGCGCGGCGCACGTCGCGCTCGCGCACCACGCCGACGACCAGGCCGAGACGGTGCTGCTGCAGCTCGCGCGCGGCGCGGGTCCCGCCGGCCTGGCAGCCATGCCGGCGGTGCGCATGGCCGACGGCATCGCCTGGCTGCGGCCGCTCCTCGATGTGCCGCGCGCCGCGATCGACGCCTACGCCGCCGCCGTCGCGCTGTCCTATGTCGACGACGACAGCAACGCGTCGTCGCGCCATCGCCGCAACGCGCTGCGGCGCGACGTCGTGCCGGCGTTCGCCGCCATGGCCCCGGGCTATCCGCGCACGCTGGTGCGTGCCGCGGCGCAGGCTGCGGAGGCGGCGCGTCTCGCCGACGACCTCGCCGCGATCGACGCGAGCGACGCTTGCGACGGCGCGACGCTGTCGCGCGCGAGCCTGGCCGCGCTGCCAGCGCATCGCGCGCGCAACCTGCTGCGATATTTCCTGCGCTTGCAGGGACTGCGGCTGCCATCGTCGGCGCGGCTCGGCGCCATGCTCGCGCAACTCGCGGACGCCGCGCCCGATGCGCGCGTGGCGCTGCATCACGACGATGCCGTCATCGGCATCCACGGCGGACGTGTCGTGGTGCACGCGCCGCCGCCCGCGCCGTTCGATCGCGCCTGGCACGGCGAAGCCGCGCTCGACCTGCCGCACGGCACGCTGGCGTTCACCCCGGAGGCCGCGGCGCCGATGCGCCTCGCGCGTCCAGCCGCGGCAAGCGACGAGTGGCGCGTGCGTGCACGCCGCGGCGGCGAGCGCCTGAGGCTCGATGCCGCGGGCCCGCGGCGCAGCCTGAAGTCGCTGCTGCAGCGGTCGGGCATGCCGGTCTGGGAGCGCGATGCGCTGCCGCTCGTGTTCTGCGGCGATGTCCTCGCCGCCGTGCCCGGCGTCGGCGTCGACCCGGCGTTTCGCGCACCGGCGGGCGCACAGGGCCTCGTGGTGAGCTTTCATGCGCATCCCCGCGCGGCCTGACGCCGCTGTCGCGCGCCGCCGCGCGCCGGTGTTGCACGCCGGGTGCCGGCACGCGCGCGAAACGCGCTAAAGTTGCGGCATGGGCGATCCTTGGCACGTCGTCAAGTGGGCTCTCGTTGCGCTGTTCGTCGCATCGGTGCTCTACGTGCACCTGCGCGGGCGCGTGCGCCACCGCCCGGTCAAGCAGCTCACCGACCACTCGACGTTCGTCGCGCCGTACAACGTGCTGATGTACGCCTTCTCCGGCGTGCCGGCGCGCCCCTATCACGACGTTGCGCGCTTTCCCGAGCTCGCGCCGCTCGCCGCCAACTGGCAGGTGATACGTGACGAGGCGATGCGCCTGCACGAGGCCGGCCAGGTGCGGGCGGCCACCGGCAAGAACGATCTCGGCTTCGATTCGTTCTTCAAGTACGGCTGGAAGCGCTTCTACCTCAAATGGTACGAAGACCCCTTGCCGTCGGCGCGCGAGCTGTGCCCGCGCACCGTGGCGTTGCTCGAGTCGATCCCGACCGTGCACGGCGCGATGTTCGCGATGCTGCCTCCCGGCGGCAAGCTCGGCGTGCACCGCGATCCTTATGCCGGTTCGCTGCGCTACCACCTCGGCCTGTCGACGCCCAATTCCGACGACTGCCGTATCGTCGTCGATGGCGAGTCCTACGCCTGGAGGGACGGCGAGCCGGTGATCTTCGACGAGACGTTCATCCACTGGGCGGAAAATCGCACGGGCACGCCGCGCATGATCCTGTTCGCCGACGTCGAGCGGCCGCTGACGAGCCGCGCGGTCACCGCGCTCAACCGCTGGGTGAGCCGGCATGTGATCAAGGCCAGCGCCAGCGCCAACGTCGAGGGCGAGCGCATCGGCGCCTTCAACCGCGTGTTCCGGTTCTTCGATGGCATCGACGTCGCGCGCCGCCGGCTCAAGAACTGGAGCAAGCCCGCCTACCTGTTCGTCAAGTGGGGGCTGCTGGCCGGGATCGTCGCGCTGGCCGTGGTTTGACGCCGCGCAGGCCGGCGCGCTTCGCCGGCAGGCGCGCCGAAGACGCCTCGGCGCGGCGTGATGAGGAGCATGCCCCGCAGCGTTGGCGGCAAGCACGACCAGGTTGAGCAAAGGGGTGATATAATGTTGAATTTTCTACGATTTATCTCCCCGGAGCCCCGAAATGGCGGTAGAACGCACACTTTCCATCATCAAACCCGACGCCGTCGCCCGGAACGTGGTCGGCGAGATCTACACCCGTTTCGAGAAGGCGGGCCTCAAGGTCGTGGCGGCCCGCATGACCCATCTCTCGCGCGCCGAAGCCGAAGGTTTCTACGCGGTGCACAAGGAGCGGCCGTTCTTCCGCGATCTCGTCGATTTCATGACGTCGGGGCCGGTGATGATCCAGGTGCTCGAAGGCGAGGATGCGATCGCCCGCAACCGCGAGCTGATGGGCGCCACCGATCCGAAGAAGGCCGCCAAGGGCACCATCCGCGCCGACTTCGCGGCGTCGATCGATGCCAACGCCGTGCATGGCTCCGACGCGCCCGAGACCGCGCGCGGCGAGGTCGCCTATTTCTTTCCGGCGCTGAACGTCTACTCGCGCTGACGCGCAGCTGCCTCCGCCATTGAGTTTTCGTCCCCGACCGTGAACTTAGCGCTGCCGCCGACCAACCTGCTCGACCTCGATCCCGCCGGCCTCGCCGCGTGGATGGCCGCGCACGGCGAGAAGCCGTTTCGCGCGAAGCAGGTGTCGCGCTGGATCCACCAGCGCTTCGCCGCCGATTTCGCGGCGATGACCGACCTCGCCCGCGATTCGCGCGCGGCGCTGGCGGCGCGCGCGACCGTCGCCGGCCCCGTGGTGATTCGCGACGGCACCGCGGCCGACGGCACCCGCAAGTGGCTGCTCGACGCGGGCGGCGGCAATGCCGTGGAAACCGTGTTCATCCCCGAGGACGACCGCGGCACGCTGTGCATCTCGTCGCAGGCGGGCTGCGCGCTCGACTGCGCGTTCTGCTCCACCGGCAAGGGCGGCTTCAACCGCAACCTCGCCACCGCCGAGATCGTCGGCCAGCTGTGGCACGCCAACCGCGTGCTGCTCGCCGAAGGCGCGACGGCACCGTGGGTCGAGGCCGGCCGCGCGCCCATTACCAATGTCGTGATGATGGGCATGGGCGAGCCGCTCGCCAATTTCGAGCCGGTGGTGCGCGCGCTGCACGTGTTCACCGACGACAACGCATATGGCCTGTCGCGCCGCCGCGTCACGCTGTCGACGTCCGGCATCGTGCCGGCGATCGATCGCCTTGCGCAGGAAGCGCCGGTGGCCCTCGCAGTGAGCCTGCATGCGCCGAACGACGCGCTGCGCGATCGCCTGGTGCCGATCAATCGCGTGCATCCGCTGGCGTCGCTGCTCGCCGCCTGCCGCCGCTACCTCGCCTATGCGCCGCGCGACTTCGTGACCTTCGAATACGTGATGCTCGATGGCGTCAACGACCAGCCCGCGCAGGCGCACGAGCTCGTGGCGCTGGTGCGCGACGTGCCGTGCAAGCTCAACCTGATCCCGTTCAACCCGTTCCCCGGCAGCGAGTTCCGCCGCTCGCCGCGCGCACGCACGCTCGCGTTCCGCGACATCCTGCAGGACGCCGGCATCGTCGCCACGATCCGCAAGACGCGCGGCGACGACATCGACGCCGCGTGCGGCCAGCTCGCGGGGAAGGTGCACAACCGCGTCAAGCGCCCGCTCGCCTCGCGCGTGGTGCCGATCGCCACCCACTAGCTCACGGAAGACCCGCATGCGCCGCATCGCCCTCCTCGTCGCCGTCTCCCCTTCGCGCTCGCCGGCTGCGCGTCCAAGCCCTCGCAACCCGAGGTGCCGCGGATCGAGCAGCCGCAGGTGCAGCTCGCGCCGACGCCGCCGGTCACGCCGCGGCGCAAGGCAGAGCTGCACACCGAGCTCGCCGCGGGCTACTACGAGCGCGGGCAGATGAGCGTCGCGCTCGACGAGCTCAAGATGGCGGAAAACGACGACTCGAGCTATCCGCGCATCTACAACGTCTACGGTCTCGTCTACACGATGATCGGTGAGTCCGACAAGGCGGAGGCGAATTTCCAGCGCGCGCTGTCGATGGCGCCCAATGATTCGGAGCTGCACCACAACTGGGGCGCGTTCCTGTGCTCGCACGGGCGCGCGGCGCAGGCGATTCCGGAGTTCGAGATCGCGGCGCGCGACCCGCTGTACAAGACCCCGGAGATCGCGCTCACCAACGCCGGCAAGTGCAGCGTCGTGCTCGGCAAGAACGCCGAGGCCGAGCAGTATTTCCGGCGCGCGCTGTCGCTGAAGCCGCTCGACACCAGCGCCGCCTACAACCTCGCGCTGCTCAAGTATCGCGAGCACGACTACGACACCGCGCGCGCGCTGATGCGCACGGTGATGGCGCAGAACAACGCGCCGCCGCAGGCGCTGTATCTCGGCATGTGCATCGAGCGCCGCAAGGGTGACCAGCAGTCCGAGGATTCGTACGTGCAGCAGCTCAAGAACCGCTTCCCGCAGTCGCCGGAGGCGCAGAACATGGATGGCAAGGACTGCTGATGCCGGCTGACGACGACACGCCGCTGACGGCGACACCGCCGACGCCGCGCGACGCCGGCGCCATGCTGGCGCAGGCGCGCGAAGCCGCGGGCCTGTCGGTCGACGCCGTCGCCGCGCAGCTGAAGCTCGCGCCGCGCCAGGTGCGCGCGCTGGAATCCGGCGACTTCGCCGCGCTGCCGGGGCGCACGTTCGTGCGCGGCTTCATGCGCAACTACGCGCGCTTCCTCGACGTCGATGCCGAGAAGGTGCTGGCGGCGCTGCCCGACGCCGAAGCCGATCCCGGCCTGTCGCACCCGCACCTCGCCAACACGCACCGCGCGATGGGCGAGATTCCCAACGAGCGGGCGCGCCCGAAGTCGATCGCCGGTTGGGCGATCGCGCTCGCGCTGGCCGCGATCGTCGCCGTCGCCGTCACGTACGAGAAGCTGCGCACTCCGCCGGTGGCGGGCGCACCCGCGCAGGAGGCGCCCGCACCCGCGGTGCCGCGCGACGCGCCACCCGCCGCACCCGGCGGATCGTCCGGCATCGACGGTCAGCAGCTGCCCAATCCGGCGGCGCCCGCAACGTCGTCGCCGCAGTCGTCGGCGGACACTCCGGCGACGGCTGCGAGCAGCGACGGCGCGGCCATGATGGCGCCCGTGACGGCAGCGGTCGACGATCGCCCGGTGGATGCCGCCGCGGCCGCGGACCGGCCTGCGACACTGCGACCGGCAATGATGCAAACGTCCGCGCCGATGCCCGCGAGCGGCGACACGCCGCCTGCGGTCGCCCGCAACGCCGGTTTCGACGCCGCGCGCACCGATGCCGCCGCGGCGCCGCGCGCATCGACGCTCGAGATCGTTTTCCGCGGTACCTCGTGGGTCGACGTCAAGGACGCGAGCGGCACGAGCATCCTGACGATGACGGGCAGCGCCGGCACGGCGCGCGCGCTCGATGCCGCGCCGCCGATCGACCTCGTCGTCGGCAACGCCGGCGAGGTCGACGTCACGTTCCGCGGCACGCACGTCGACCTCGCACCGCATGCCCGCCAGAACGTCGCGCGGCTGACGCTGCGCTAGGCGCGAGCGATGAGCACGACCGACAAGCCTGCGGCGCAGGCGATCGCGCCGCGCGGCATTGCCGAAGGCGACGCCCGCCCCCGGCTGCAGGCGGTGCGCGGCATGAACGACGTGCTGCCCGACGCGGCGCCGCTCTGGCAGCGCCTGGAGGACGCGGCGCGCACGGTGTTCGCGCAATACGGCTACCGCAACATCCGCGTGCCGATCGTCGAGTCGACGCCGCTGTTCGTGCGCGGCATCGGCAACGCCACCGACATCGTCGAGCACGAGATGTACACGTTCGCCGACAAGCTCTCCGGCGACAGCCTGACGCTGCGGCCGGAAGCCACTGCCGGCGTCGTGCGCGCGGCGATCGAGCACAACCTCACGTACGAGCGTGGGCAGCGCGTGTGGACCGCGGGCCCGATGTTCCGCCACGAGCGCCCGCAGAAGGGGCGCTACCGTCAATTCCACCAGCTCGACGTCGAGGCGCTGGGCTTCACCGGGCCCGACGTCGACGCCGAGCAGATCGTCATGCTGGCGCGGCTGTGGCGCGCGCTCGGGCTCGCCGACGTCAGCCTGCGGGTCAACTCGATCGGCGACGTCGACGACCGCCTGCGCTATCGCGCGACGCTGATCGAATGGTTCGAGCGCCATCGCGACGTGCTCGACGACGACGCCCGCCGCCGCCTGCACACCAATCCGCTGCGGCTCCTCGATTCCAAGCATCCGCCGATGCAGGACGTCATCGCCGCGGCGCCAAAACTGATCGATCGCATCGGTGACGCGGCGCGCGCCCACTTCGACGGCGTGTGCGGCATGCTCGACGCCGCCGGCATCGCCTATGCGATCGACGCCCGCCTGGTGCGCGGCCTCGATTATTACAACCGCACCGTCTTCGAATGGGTCAGCGGCGCGCTCGGTGCACAGGGCACGGTCGCGGGCGGCGGCCGCTACGACGGCCTGTTCGCCGAGTTGGGCGGCAAGCCCACGCCCGCCTGCGGCTTCGGCTGCGGCATGGAGCGCCTGGTGCTGCTGCTGCAGGCCGCCGGCGCGGCGGCGATCGATGCGCCGCTCGCCTACGTCGTGCATGCCGGCACCGCCGCCGCCGCGTTCGCCCAGCGCCTCGCCGAATCGCTGCGCGACCAGGGACGCGCCGTCGTCGTCAACGCCGGCGGCGGCAGCTTCAAGTCGCAAATGAAAAAAGCCGATGCGAGCGGCGCCGCCGTCGCGCTCATCGTCGGTGACGACGAAATCGCCGCGGGCACCGTGACGCTGAAGCCGCTGCGCGTCGCCGCCGAGCAAGTCGCGGTGCCCGCCGCGGAAATCGCTTCCCGCGTCGCCGCGTTCGCCGCCTGACACCCCTTAACGCTTCACTGGAAAACCGATGGCCGTCTACGATCTGGAAGAACAGGAACAACTCGACGAGCTCAAAGCCTGGTGGGAACGCCACGGCAATCGCGTGGCGGCCGTCGTCATCGCGGGCTGCGTCGCCTATCTCGGCTGGCAGGGCTGGCGCTGGTACGAAGCCGGCCATCTCGACGCCGCATCGGCGTTGTACAGCGCCGTGCAGGACGCGGCGCGCAACGACAACGCGCCCAAGGCCAAGGAGGCGATGGCGCAGCTCACCGACCGCTATGCGAGCACGCCGTATGCGCCGCGCGCCGCACTGCTCGACGCCAAGATCCTGTGGGATGCCGGTGACAAGACCGGCGCGCGCGCGCGGCTGCAATGGGCGATGGATCGTGCGGGCGACAACGACCTCGCGCAGGTGGCGCGCTATCGGATGGCCGAGACATGGCTCGACGACGGCAAACCCGACGAGGCGCTGAAGCTCCTCGACGCCAAGACCGACGACGCGTTCACCGCCCTGTATGCCGACCTGCGCGGCGATGCGCTGGTCGCCGCGGGACGCAAGGACGACGCGCGCAAGGCCTACGAAACCGCGCTCGCGAAGTTCGACGTGCGCTCGGCGTACCGCAACTATGTCGAGGTGAAATTCCACGCGATCGGCGGCGGCGACGCGCCGCAGCCGCCGACGGCTGGCGGTGCGTTCCCGGGCGGTGGCAAGCCGGCGACGGCCACTGCCAGCGCACCGCCCGCCGCAGCTGCACCCGCCGCGGCTACATCCCCTGCGACACCGCCGGCCGCGCAACCGCCCGCGGCGCCGGCCACGCCCACCGGCACACCGGCTGCGGCGAAGGGCGGCGCCAAGCCATGATGCGTCGCGTGTTCGTATGCGTCGTCGCGGCCGCCGCGCTTGGCGGCTGCTCGACGTTGACGTCGTGGATGCCGTCGATCCCGGCGCCGTGGACGCTCGGCTGGTTCAGCAGCCGCAACAAGCCCGGCCCGATGCCCGACCTGGTCGCCAAGGTGACGCCGACGATCAACTGGCAGGCGAGCGTCGGCAAGGTGCTTCCCGGGTTCACCCCCGCAGTGACGCCCGACGCCATTTATGCCGCCGCCGCCGACGGCACGCTGGTGCGCCTCGATCCGGCCACCGGTCGCGTCGAGTGGCGGATCAGCGTCGACATGCGGCTGTCGGCGGGCGTCGGCGCCGATGCCACGGCGGCGGTCGTCGGCACTGAGTTCGGCGACGTCATCGCCGTATCGCCCGACGGCAAGATCGCGTGGAAATCGAAGGTATCGAGCGAAGTCACGGCGCCGCCCGCGGTTGCCGGCGGCATTGCCGTCGTCTATGCGGGCGACGGCCGCGTCTTCGCGCTCGACATCAAGGACGGCAAGACGCGCTGGGTCTACCAGCGTCAGAGCCCGCCGCTGATCGTGCGCAACAGCGCGCCGGCGACGGTCAGCCATGGCGGCGCATTCGTCGGCACGGCCGGCGGACGCCTGGTGGCGCTCGACGCCACCAACGGCATCGTCGGCTGGGAGGCGGCGGTCGCGGTGCCGAAGGGCGCCACCGAGCTCGAGCGCATCGCCGACGTCACGAGCCCGCCGCTGATCGACGGCCGCAACGTCTGCGCCACGGCATTCCAGGGGCGCACCGTGTGCTTCGACGCGCTGCGCGGCACCAGCATCTGGTCGCGCGACATCGCGAGCTACGGCGGCATGACGCAGGATGCCAAGAACTTCTACGTCACCGAGGACGCGGGGACGATCCAGGCGCTCGACAAGTCGACCGGCGCGACACTGTGGAAGCAGGACGTGCTGAAGGGGCGGCGGATCGGCGGTCCGCAGATCGTCGGCGACTATGTCGGCGCTGTCGACATCCAGGGCTGGCTGCATCTGCTCGCCGCGGCCGACGGCACCTACGTGGGACGCATCGCCACCGACGGCGCGGCGCCGGCCACGCAACCCGCGGCGAGCGCAACCGGCGCGGTCTGGCAATCACTCAACGGCACGGTCTTCAGCGTCGGCGTACGCTGATTGCGGGGGCGCGATGCTGCCCACCGTCGCGCTCGTCGGCCGCCCCAACGTCGGCAAGTCGACGCTGTTCAATCGGCTGACGCGCACGCGCGACGCCCTGGTGCACGACATTCCCGGACTCACGCGCGACCGGCACTACGGTCGCGCCCGCGGCGGCACGCGCGCGTTCCTCGTCATCGACACCGGCGGCTTCGAGCCGGTGGCGCAAGGCGGCATCGAGCGCGAGATGGCGCGCCAGGCGGAGACCGCGATCGCCGAGGCGGACGTGGTGGTATTCATCGTCGACGGCCGCGACGGCGTCACCACGCAGGACAAGGCCATCGCCGAGCGCCTGCGACGCGCCGGCCGCGGGGTGATCCTCGCCGTCAACAAGACCGAAGGGCTCGACCGCGACCGTGCCGCGGCGGAGTTCCACGAGCTCGCGATGGGCGAGCCGCTGCCGATCGCCGCCGCGCACGGTGAAAACGTGGGCGCGCTGGTCGACGTGATCGAGGCGCACCTGCCGCCCGCCGCCGCCGACGACGCCGAACCCGCCGAAGGCGATCGCGTCAAGGTGGCGATCGTCGGGCGGCCCAACGTCGGCAAGTCGACGCTCGTCAACGCGCTGCTCGGCGAGGAGCGCGTGATCGCGTTCGACGAGCCCGGCACCACGCGCGACTCGATCCATCTCGACTTCGACGTCGGCGCGCGGCACTACACGCTGATCGACACCGCCGGCGTGCGCCGGCGCGGCAAGGTGACGCAGACGATCGAGAAATTCTCGGTGCTGAAGACGCTGCAGGCGATCGAGGACGCCAACGTCGTCGTGCTGCTGCTCGACGCCACCGCCGACGTCGCCGAGCAGGACGCGCACATCGCGAGCTACATCCTCGAGGCCGGGCGCGCGCTGGTGGTGGCGGTGAACAAGTGGGACGGCGCCGATGCCGGTGCGCGCGACGCGGTGAAGCGCGACATCGAGCGCAAGCTCGCGTTCCTCGACTTCGCCGACCATGCGTTCATCAGCGCGCGCGAAGGCAAGGGACTCAAGGCGCTGCTCGCCGCGATTGACCAGGCGTACAAGGCGGCGATGGCGCGGATGCCCACGCCGCGCCTCACGCGCGCGCTGATCGACGCGGTCGCGCGTCAGCAACCGCCGCGTGCCGGGATGGTGCGCCCGAAGTTGCGCTACGCGCACCAGGGCGGCCACAACCCGCCGCTGATCATCATCCACGGCTCGTCGCTGGGGGCCGTGCCCGACGCCTATCGCCGCTATCTGGAACATTTCTTCAGCGCGGCGTTCAAACTGCGCGGTACCCCGCTTAGGATACAATTCAAGACTGGCGTCAATCCCTATGCGGACTCCGCAGCACGCCGTACGCAACGGCCGCGCAAGCAACGGCCGGATGCCGGCCGCGGGCGGAAGCGTGCAACCTCATGAGGCAGTCACAAGAACAGAGGACCTCCCGATGAGCAACAAAGGGCAAATGCTACAAGACCCGTTTCTGAACACGCTGCGCAAGGAACACGTCCAGGTGTCGATCTACCTCGTCAACGGCATCAAGCTGCAGGGTCAGATCGAATCGTTCGACCAGTACGTCGTGCTGCTCAAGAACACCGTCACGCAAATGGTCTACAAGCACGCGATCTCCACCGTCGTGCCGTCGCGACCGGTGGCAATGCCGCATCATCCCAACGGCGACGCCGAGACCTAGCACCGCACGCCGCGGCGCGGCCCGCCGGCGCGGATCGCATCATCCGCGCATTGAATCCGGGCACCGTCGCCGCCATTTGCGGATCGATGCCATCCTCCATGTTTGAGCGCCCGCAAGGCGGCGCGCGAGCGCTCGTCGTCGAGATCGACTTCGGTGGCGGCGACGCCGACGCCCGACTCGCCGAAGCGAAGGCGCTCGCAGCGTCGGCCGGCGCCGACGTCGTCGGCGAGGTGCGCGGCCGCCGCGCGCGGCCCGATGCCGCGCTGTTCGCCGGCAGCGGCAAGGTCGAGGAGATCGCCGCGCTGCGCGAGGCGACCGGCGCCGACATCGTCATCTTCGACCATCCGCTGTCGGGCGTGCAGCAGCGCAACCTCGAGGAGGCGCTCAAGGCGCGCGTCGTCGACCGCGTCAGCCTCATCCTCGACATCTTCGCGCTGCGCGCGCGCAGCGCCGAGGGCAAGCTGCAGGTCGAGCTCGCCCAGCTCGCGCACCTCGCCACCCGCCTCGCCGGTGGCTGGACCCACCTCGAGCGGCAGAAGGGCGGCATCGGCTTGCGCGGCCCCGGCGAGACGCAGCTCGAGACCGACCGCCGCCTGATCGCGCGCCGCGTGCGGCTGATCAAGCAGCGCATTGCCCGCGTCGCCACGTCGCGCCACGTGCAGAGCCGCACGCGCAAGCGCAACGCGGTGCGCACGGTGGCGCTGGTGGGCTATACCAACGCCGGCAAGTCGACGCTGTTCAACCGCATGACCGGCGGCCGCGTGCACACCGCCGACCAGCTCTTCGCCACGCTCGACACCACGCTGCGCCGACTCGACATGCCCGGCGCGCACACCGTCGTCCTGTCCGACACCGTCGGCTTCATCCGCGACCTGCCGCACGACCTCGTGGCGGCATTCCGCGCCACGCTCGCCGAGGCCGCCGATGCCGACCTGCTGCTGCAGGTGGTCGACGCCGCATCGTCGGCGCGCGCCGCGCAGGACGACGCCGTCGACGCCGTGCTCGACGAGATCGGCGCCGGCGAAGTGCCGCGCATCCGCGTCCTCAACAAGGCCGACGCCGCGGGCCTCGCGCCGGGCGTCGAGCGCGATGGCTGTGGTACCATCACGTCGGTCCGTTTGAGCGCACTGACCGGGGAGGGTTGTGCGGACTTGAAGGCGGCGCTGCGCGAGCGCTTCGCGCGTCCCGTCGTCGCCGCCGACGATGCCGCAAGCGCGAGCGAAGCAATTCGCGCAGCTCCTTGAACCTCGGCGTGGCTCATGCGCACCACAGCGACGCCGGATCGCCCGCCCGACGGGTTGCCCAACTGACGGTTCACCCAGCCGCCGTATTCGCCAACTGACGGACCACCCAGCCGATCGCCGCCGACCGGCTTTCTTTAGGCACGGAACCGACCGTCCGCACACATGTCGCTCAACGATCCTCAGTGGGGAAAGCGCAATAACGCCCAGGGCGGCCCGCCCGACCTGGACGAGATCTGGCGCAACTTCGCGCGCCGTTTCGGCACGCTGTTCGGCCAGCGTCCGCGCGGCGAGGACGGCGGCCCCGCCGGCAACGGGCTGCGCTTCGGCGGCGCCGCGCTGGTCGTGGCGCTGGTCGTCGTGGTCTGGTTCGCCAGCGGCTTCTACATCGTCGACGAGGGCCGCCGCGGCGTCGTCACGCGCTTCGGCAAGTACGTCGAGACCACGCTGCCGGGCGCGCGCTGGCACCTGCCGGTGCCGATCGAAGCGGTCGACGTGGTCGACTTCTCGCAGGTGAAGACCATCGAGATCGGCTACCGCAACACGCCGAAGAACAAGGTCGACAAGGAAGCGGTGATGCTCACGGACGACGAGAACATCATCGACGTCCAGTTCGCCGTGCAATACAACCTCAAGAGCGCCGAGGACTGGGTCTTCAACACCAGCCGCCCCGACCAGATCGTCGCTTTCGTCGCCGAGAGCGCCATCCGCGAAGTGATCGGCCACAGCAAGATGGATTCGGCGCTGTACGAGGGCCGCGAGCAGATCGCGCGCCAGACGGAGCAGCTGATGCAGCAGATGCTCGACCTCTACGGCACCGGCGTATCGGTGCAGAAGGTCACGCTGCAGAGCGTGCAGCCGCCGGAGAAGGTGCAGGCGGCGTTCGACGACGCGGTCAAGGCCGGCCAGGATCGCGAGCGCTTCATCAACGAGGGCCAGGCGTACGCCAACGACGTCATCCCGCGCGCGCGCGGCGCCGCGGCGCGCCTGCTCGAGGAAGCGCAGGGCTACCAGGCCGAGGTCGTGCAGCGCGCCGACGGCGACGCCTCGCGCTTCCGCCAGATCTACACCGAATACCAGAAGGCGCCCGCAGTCACGCGCGAGCGGCTGTACCAGGACATGATGCAATCGGTGCTCGGCAACACCAGCAAGGTGCTGGTCGACCAGAAGAGCGGCCAGAGCCTCATCTACCTGCCGCTCGACAAGCTGCTGTCGCAGTCCACCGCGGCCACCGCCGAGTCGACGCCGCTGGGGGCGCCGACGACCACCGTGCGCAACGCCCCGGTGGTGCCGTCCGATACGTCGCCGTCGGCCGATCCGCGCGGCCGCGACGCGCTGCGCAACCGCGAGGGACGCTGACATGCGCACGATGCCGATCGTTGCGTTCCTCGTCGCGCTGCTGCTGGTCGCGTCGCAGTCGCTGTACACGGTCGACCAGACGAAATACGCGATCAAGTTCCAGCTCGGCGAGATCGTCGACACCAAGACCGCGGCCGGCCTCTACACCAAGGTTCCGCTGCTGCAGAACGTGCGCACCTACGACCGGCGCATTCTCACGCTCGACAATCCCGAGCCCGACCGCATGACCACGTCCGAGAAGAAGCCGCTGCTGGTCGACTTCATCGTGCTGTGGCGGATCACCGACGTCAAGCAGTACTACCGTTCCGTGCGGGGCGACGAGGAAGCGGCGCGCCGGCGCCTCGGGCAGACGGTACGCTCGATCCTCGCCGAGGAATTCAACAAGCGCGACGTGCACGCGGCGATCTCCAGCGAGCGCGACAAGATCACGCAGACCACCCGCGAAAAGGCCAACACCGACGCCAAGGCGATCGGCGTCGAGGTGGTCGACGTGCGTCTGCGCCGCGTCGAGCTGCCGCCCGACGTCACCGGACCCGTGTACCAGCGGATGGAATCGGAGCGCCGCCGCGTCGCCAACGAGCTGCGCTCGCAGGGCGGCGCCGAATCGGAAAAGATCCGCGCCGACGCCGACCGCCAGCGCCAGGTGATCCTCGCCGACGCGTACAAGCAATCGCAGGCGCTGAAGGGCAAGGGCGACGCGCGCGCATCGGCGATCTATGCCGACGCCTACGGCATCAATCCCGAGTTCTACGACTTCTATCGCAGCCTCGAGACCTACCGCGCGACGTTCCGCAGCAAGGGCGACATGCTGGTGCTCGATCCCAACAGCGAGCTCTTCCGCTATTTCCGCACGCCCGGCGCCACCGCCGGACGCGAGACCCGCGCCAAATAGCGCGGGCGGGACGCGAACGATGGCGGTCACCCATTCGCTGTGGACGGCGCTCGCGCTGGTGCTCGTGATCGAAGGCGTGCTGCCGTTCGCGGCGCCGACGATATGGCGCGAAGCGTTCCGCCGGATGACCGCGCTGTCCGACGGCCAGCTGCGCTTCATCGGGCTGGCGTCGATCGTCACCGGCATCGTCTCGCTGCTGCTCGTCGTCCATGCGTAACTGGCTGCTCCCCGAGCACATCGAGGACCTGCTGCCGGCCGAGGCGATGCGTGTCGAGCAGTTACGGCGGGTGCTCCTCGACCATTTCGCCGCGCACGGCTACGCGCTGGTGCAGCCGCCGCTGATCGAGCATGTCGAATCGCTGGCCACCGGCACCGGCCGCGACCTCGAGCTGCAGACTTTCAAGATGGTCGATCCGCTGTCGGGACGCATGCTCGCGCTGCGCGCCGACATCACCCCGCAGATCGCGCGCATCGACGCGCACCTCCTCAATGCCGCGGGCATCACGCGCCTGTGCTATGCCGGCAGCGTGCTGCGCACGCGAGCCGGCGGCGCGGGAGCGACGCGCGAGGTGGTCCAGGTGGGTGCCGAGCTGTTCGGCGAGCCCGGCATCGCCGGTGACCAGGAGGTCATCGCATTGATCCTGTCGACGCTGTCGGCCGCCGGCGTGGCGAGCCTGCACCTCGACCTCGGCCACGTCGCCGTCTATCGCGCGCTGGCCAACGGCGCCGGCATCGGCAACAACGGCGACGACAGCGAGATGTTCGACGCCATGCGCGCCAAGGATGCGCCGGCGGTCGAGGCGCTGACGGCGCGCCTGCCCGCGGCCTGGCGCGATGCGCTGCGCGCGCTGCCGCGCCTGTACGGCCCGGCGCACGAGGTGCTGGCGCGCGCCGCGCGCGAGTTGCCGGACGTGCCGGCGATCGCCAACGCGCTGGCCTCGCTCGCGGCGCTCGCGCGCGCGGCCGAGTCCGGGGTCGAGGCGCTGCACATCGATCTCGCCGACCTGCGCGGCTATCATTACCACAACGGTGCAACATTCTCGGTGTTCACCGCCGGCGAACCGGGCGCGATCGGCAATGGCGGCCGTTACGACGGCATCGGCCGCGCGTTCGGCCGCGCGCGCCCGGCCACGGGCTTCACGCTCGACCTGCGCCAGCTCGCCGACGTCGTCGCGCGCGATTGACGCCGCGCGTTTTCTCGATTCCAGCATTCAACCAGACGAACATCATGGGCAAGAACGTCGTCGTGATCGGCACGCAGTGGGGCGACGAGGGCAAGGGCAAGATCGTCGACTGGCTCGCGGAGCACACGCATGCGGTGGTGCGCTTCCAGGGTGGCCACAACGCCGGGCATACGCTGGTGATCGCCGGCAAGAAGACGGTCCTGCGGCTCATTCCCTCGGGTGTGCTGCATGCCGGCGTGGCGATCTGGATCGGCAACGGCGTGGTGGTGTCGCCGCAGGCGCTGATGACCGAGATCGGCGAGCTCGAGGGCGCCGGCGTCGATGTGCGGTCGCGCCTCAAGATCTCGCCCGCATGCCCGCTGGTGCTGCCCTATCACGCGGCGCTCGACCAGGCGCGCGAGTCCGCGGCGGACGGCAAGATCGGCACCACCGGGCGCGGCATCGGTCCCGCATACGAAGACAAGATCGCGCGCCGTGCGATTCGCATCCAGGACCTCGCCGACGCCGACCGCTTCGCGGCCAAGCTCGAGCGCGTGCTCGAATACCACAACTTCGTGCTGACCCAGTTCTGGAAGGCGCCGCCGGTGCCGTTCGCGGCGACGCGCGATGCGACGCTGGCGCTCGCCGCCGACATCGTGCCGATGATCGGCGACGTCGCGCATCTCATCCAGCAGGCGCGCGCGCGCGGCGACTCGCTGCTGTTCGAGGGCGCGCAGGGCGCGCTGCTCGACGTCGACAACGGCACGTATCCGTTCGTCACCAGCTCGAACTGCATCGCCGGCGCCGCGGCGCCGGGCAGCGGCATCGGCCCGCGCATGCTCGACTACGTGCTCGGCATCACCAAGGCCTACACGACGCGCGTCGGCGAGGGGCCGTTTCCCACCGAGCTCAACGACGACACCGGCGCGCGCCTCGCCAAGCGCGGCAACGAGTTCGGCTCCGTCACCCTGCGTCCGCGGCGTTGCGGCTGGCTCGACATCCCGGCACTTGCGCGCTCGCTCGAGCTGTCCGGCGTCGACGGCCAATGCATCATGAAGCTCGACGTGCTGGACGGCCTGCCCGAGATCCGCATCTGCACGCACTACCTGGCGGACGGCGCGCGCGTCGACCGCATGCCCAGCGGCGCCGAGGCGGTCTCGCGCTGCAGGCCGGTCTACGAGACGCTGCCGGGCTGGAGCGAGAGCACCGTCGGCGCGACGTCGTTCGACGACCTGCCGGCCCACGCCCGCGACTACCTGCGCCGCATCGAGGCGCTCACCGGGGTGCCGATCGCGATCGTCTCCACCGGCGCCGACCGCGACGAGACGATTCTCGTGCATCATCCGTTTCATTGAGATCACCCAACGCCGCCGCCACGCCACCGGAGACACGCGCGATGAGGCTCGACGTCAGCTGGGAGCAATACCGGGTGCTCGTCGAGCGGCTGGCCGCCGACGTGCATCGCTCGGGATTCGCGTTCAACCAGATCATCTGCATCGCCCGCGGCGGCCTGCGCGTCGGCGACGTGCTGTCGCGGATCTTCGACATGCCACTGGCGATCCTGTCGACGCATTCCTATGCCGCAGACGGCGGCACGGTGCGCGGCGAACTGGTGATCGCCGAGCACATGACGATGACGCGGCCCACGCTCGGCGATCGCGTGCTGCTGGTCGACGACATGGTGGATTCGGGCCATACGCTGGAGGCGGTGGCGCGCACGCTGCCGCATCGCTTCCCGGCGATTCGCGAGATGAAGACGGCGGTGCTGTGGTGGAAGGCGTGCTCGGTGTATCGCCCGGACTTCCACGTCGATTATCTGGCGGACAGCCCGTGGATCCAGCAGCCGTTCGAGATCTACGACCATCTCGATCCTGTGGAGCTCGATGTCCGCCTCGCGCATGTCGCGAACGCGGTGAAGGCGGCCGGCTGAAACCGCGCACACGGCGCCGTGTGCGGAGGATGCGGACTGCCGCCGCAGGCGGCGCGCGACAATCAGCGAACGCCGCGAAGCGCGGCGCGGGATGAACCTGGTGCCCAGAAGAGGACTCGAACCTCCACAGTGTTGCCACCGCCAGGACCTGAACCTGGTGCGTCTACCAATTCCGCCATCTGGGCGACTGCAACTCGTTATTTTACTTGGCCTTTCAAACAGTGTCAAAAACGCGCAAGACTCCTGAGACACCCGCCAGAGGGGCAATCGACGCCGCGGCGCTGCTGGCGCGGCTCACCGACATCGGCGTCCCGATCGACGCCGCCGAGCTCGCGGCGCAGATGGACATCGGGCGCCGCCAGCGCGCAGCGTTCGACGCCGCGCTCGAAGCGCTGATGCGGCGTGGCGACGTCATCGCCAACCGCAAGGGCGCGCTGTGCGTCGCGCAGAAGATCGACGTCGTCGCCGGCACCGTCACCGGCCATCCCGACGGTTACGGTTTCCTCGTGCCGGACGCCGGCGGCGACGACTTCTATCTCGCGCCGCGCGAGATGCACAAGGTGCTGCACGGCGATCGCGTCGCGGTGCGCGAGACCGGCGTCGACCGCCGCGGCCGGCGCGAAGGCGAGATCGTCGAGGTGCTGGAGCGCCGCACCCGCGAGGTCGTCGGCCGCCTGCACGAGGAGCGCGGCGTGTGGTTCGTGGTGGCCGAGAACCGCCGCATCAGCCAGGATCTGCTGGTGCCCGACAACGAGCGCGGCACGGCGCGCGCGCGCGACGTCGTCGTCGCCGAGATCATCGAGCAGCCGGGCCCCGAGCGCGAGGCGGTGGCGCGGGTGAAGGAGGTGCTGGGCGGCATCACCGACCCCGGCATGGAGATCGAGATCGCGCTGCGCAAGCATGCGCTGCCGTTCGTGTTCGCGGCCGATGCGGAGCGCGAGGCGAAGCGCCTGCCGGCGGAGGTGCGCGCCGCCGACCGCAAGGGCCGCGAGGACCTGACGCACCTGCCGATCGTCACGATCGACGGCGAGACCGCGCGCGACTTCGACGACGCCGTGTACTGCGAGCGCAAGGGCAGCGGCTTCCGCCTGGTGGTGGCGATCGCCGACGTCTCGCACTACGTCAAGGACGGCAGCGCGCTGGACCGCGACGCGCGCGAGCGCGGCAACTCGGTGTACTTCCCGCGGCGGGTCATCCCCATGCTGCCGGAAGCGCTGTCGAACGAGCTCTGCTCGCTCAAGCCCGACGTCGACCGGCTGTGCATGGCGTGCGAGATGACGATCGACGCCGGCGGCGCGATCACCGCGCACCGCTTCTTTGCGGCCATCATCCACTCGCGGGCACGCCTTACGTACGACGAGGTGTGGAGCTGGCTCGATTCGCCCGCACCGCCGGCCGACTCCCGCGCGAAGGCGCTGCTGCCGCACCTGCGCAATCTCTACGCGCTGTACAAGGTCCTGGTGCAGGCGCGCGAGGCACGCGGCGCAATCGACTTCGACACCGTCGAGCTGGCACTCGTATTCGACGCCCGCGGCAAGATCGAGCGCATCGTGCCCGCACCGCGCAACGACGCCCACAAGCTGATCGAGGAATGCATGCTCGCGGCCAACGTCTGCGCCGCCGGTTTCCTCGCGGCGCACAAGCAGCCGGTGCTGTATCGCGTGCACGCCGGCCCCACGCCGGAGAAGCTGGTGCAGCTGAAGGCGTTCCTCGCCAGCGCCGCGCTCGAGCTCGGCGGCGGCGATGCACCGACGGCGATGGACTACGCCCGGCTGATGCGCAAGATCGAGGGGCGGCCCGACCAGGCGCTGCTGCAGACGGTGATGTTGCGCTCGCTGCAGCAGGCGCAGTACCGGCCTGACAACGTCGGCCATTTCGGCCTTGCCTACGACGCCTACGCGCATTTCACTTCGCCGATACGCCGCTATCCCGACCTCCTCGTCCACCGCGCGATCAAGGCGGTGCTCGCCGGCACGCGATACGTGCCGCCGGGGGCCACGTGGAACGAGCTCGGCGTGCATTGCTCGCTGACCGAGCGCCGCGCCGACGACGCCACCCGCGACGTCGAGGCATGGCTCAAGTGCTTCTTCATGCGCGATCGCATCGGCGAGGTGTTCGCCGGCACCGTCAGCGGCGTGACGAGCTTCGGCCTGTTCGTCACGCTCGACGAGCTCAATGTCGACGGCCTCGTGCACATCACCGAGCTGGGCCGCGACTATTTCCGTTACGAGGCCGCGCGGCACGAGCTCAAGGGCGAGCGCAGCGGCGCCGCGTGGCGCCTGGGCGGCCGCATCACGGTGCGCGTGGCGCGCGTCGACCTCGACACGTCGAAGATCGATTTCGTGCTGGCCGACGCCGAATCGCCTTCGGCGCCGGGTGGCGCGCCGCGCGGCAACGTCGCAGCTGGCGCGCGAGCGCCCTCTGCCGCGACGTCGAAGGGCCGCCCGAGCGTGTCGCAGCCGCTGTCGCGCGAGGACCTTCCGCCGCGCACCAAGACCGCCGCCCCGCCGAAGCGCGGCCGCCGCTGACGCTGCGTGGACCTGGTCCTGCAGGCCGCGCACCTCGCATCCGACGAGGTCGACACGCTGGTCGCGCTCACCGGCGCACAGGGCGTGCTGCCGCTGACGCGTGCCGGCAACGATGCCTGCCGCCTCGTCGACGTCGAATCGGATGCCGGCGTGGCGCAAGCCTGCGCCGCCGCGAACTATGACGTCGCGCGCATCGAGGCCGATCATCCGCTGGCCGGCGTGCGGCTGGTGGCGATGGACATGGATTCGACGCTGATCACGATCGAATGCATCGACGAGATCGCCGCCGCGCAGGGCATCAAGCCGCAAGTGGCGGCGATCACCGCGCGCACGATGCGCGGCGAGATCGACTTCGCCGAGAGCCTGCGCCAGCGCGTGGCGCTCCTCGCGGGCGCACCGGCGAGCGCGCTGGCCGATGTCTACGCGCGGCGCCTGCTGCTGTCGCCGGGGGCGGAGCGGCTGCTGGACGCATTGCACGCACAGGGCACGCAGACGTTGCTGCTCTCCGGCGGCTTCACCTATTTCACCGATCGCCTGCGGGAACGCCTCGGCTTCACGGCCAGCTTCGCCAACACGCTCGAGATCGTCGACGGCCATCTCACCGGCCGCATCGCCGGCCCGGTCTTCGACGCCCGCGCCAAGGCCGGCGTCGTGGCGCAGTGGGCGGGCGAAGCGCGTCGCAGCGGCGGCATTGCCGTTGCGATCGGCGACGGCGCCAACGACATCCCGATGCTCGAGGCCGCCGACGTTTCCGTCGCGTGGCACGCGAAACCGGCGCCACGGGCGCGCGCCCTGTACGCGATCGACTACTGCGGCCTCGACGCCGTGCTCAACCTCTTCACCTGACGCGACGCCGCGCCGCGGAGGGCAAGATCCGCGTCGGCTCACCCCCGCACTCCGGGGAACGTCAGTCGATGTGCACGTTCGCGGCGGCCGCGACCTGCTTCCACTTGGCGACGTCGTCGCGGATGCGCGCGGCAAACGCCTGCGGCGTGCTGCCCACCTCCTTGGCGCCGGTCGCCTCGATGCGCGCGCGCACGTCGGGCATGGCCACGATGGCCTGGATCTGCGTGGCAAGGCGGTCGATCACCGCGCTGGGCGTACCGGCCGGCGCGAGCAGGCCGAACCACGCGACGGTCTCGAATCCCGGCACGCCCGACTCGGCCACCGTCGGCACGTCGGGGAGTGCCGGCCAGCGCTCGGCGGTGGTCACCGCAAGCGCGCGCACCTTGCCCGAGTGGATGTGCCCGATCGCCGGCGGCAGATTGAAGAAGCCGAGCGGCACGGTGCCGGCGATGATGTCGGTGAGCGCCGGTGTCGCGCCCTTGTACGGAATGTGGTGCAGGTCGGTCTTGGTCAGGTACTTGAAGAGCTCCATCGACATGTGCGCCGACGAACCCTGCCCGCCCGATGCGAAGTCGATCGCGCCCGGCTTCGCGCGCGCCGCATCGATCAGGTCCCTGACGCTGCGGATCGGTGACGCCGGATTGACGACGAGCACGTTCGGCGAATACGAGATCAGCGATATCGGCGCGAAGCTCGCCACCGCGTCGTAGGTCAGCTTCGAATACACCGCGGCGTTGATGCCGTGCGAGCCGGCATTGCCCATGATCAGCGTGTAGCCGTCGGATGCGGCGTGCGCCACCTGCTCGGCGGCGACGACGCCACCGGCGCCCGGCTTGTTCTCGACGACGAACGGCTGGCCGAACGCCGCCTGCAGCTTGTCGGCGACGACGCGCGCGGTGATGTCGGAACCGTCGCCCGGCGGGCTCGGCACGACGATCTTCACCGGCTTCGACGGCCACGCATCGGCCGCGATCGCACAGGTCGCCAGCACCGCGGCGAAGCATGCCGCCACCCACCGTGCGCCGATGCGCACGCCATGACCCCTGCCCGATGTCGACATTGCCGTTGCCCCCGATGGATACGCTATCTGTCGCGGCGCGCGTCGTCGCGTGCTCGCGTGCTCAATCGGCCTCGTCGATCCACGCCATCTGGATCGCCTCGAGTATCTTTTCCCCGCTGTGCTTGGGATCGTCGTCGAAGCCGGGCAGCGCGAGCACCCAGCGCATGAGATCGGTGAAGCGCACGCCGGCCGGATCGACGCCGGGGTGCGCGGCGGCCAGCGCGATGCCGATCTCGCGGGAATCGGTCCACTTCATTTGCGCTCCTTCGCGTAGTTGATCGTGTAGCGCGGAATCTCGATCACCAGCTTCGTCTTGCCGTCGACCTTCGCCTGGCAGGACAGCCGCGACTGCGGCGTCAGGCCCCACGCGCGGTCGAGCAGGTCGTCCTCGTCTTCCGTCGATTCCGGCAGCGAGGCGAAGCCCTCGCGCACGATGACATGGCAGGTGGTGCAGGCGCAGGACTTCTCGCACGCGTGCTCGACCTCGATGCCCTGGTCGAGCAGGTTGTCGAGCAGCGACTTGCCCGGCTCGGCTTCGAACGTGGCGCCGTCCGGGCAGATTTCCGGATGCGGCAGGACCGCGATCTCAGCCATGGTCGGAAGGCGCGAGCGCGTCGATCGTCTTGCCGGCGAGCGCGCGGCGCACGTCGCGGTCCATCCGCCGTCCGGCGAACGCGGTGGTCGCGCGGTTGAGCGCGTCGGCGGCCGCGCGCAGCACAACCGCATCGTCGCCGTCGAGCGCCGCACGCAGCGCGGCGAGCCCGGCGTCGATTCGCGCCCGCTCGGCGGATTCGACGAGCGCCGCGTCGACGTCGAGCGCGTGCTCGGTGATCTCGAGCAGCTGGCGCGCTTCGACCTGCGCCTCCGCCAGCGCGCGTGCCTGCATGTCGGATTCGGCGTGGGCGAACGAGTCCTGCAGCATCGTCGCCACCTCGGCATCGGTGAGCCCGTACGACGGCTTCACCTCGATCGATGCCGCGACGCCGCTCGCCGCCTCGTGCGCGGTCACCGCGAGCAGGCCGTCGGCGTCGACCTGGAACGTCACCGCGACGCGCGCCGCGCCGGCAGCCATCGGCGGTATGCCGCGCAGCTCGAAGCGCGCCAGCGAGCGGCAGTCCGCGACCTTCTCGCGCTCGCCCTGCACGACATGGATCGACATCGCCGACTGGCCGTCCTTGTACGTCGTGAATTCCTGCGCGCGCGTCACCGGGATCGTCGAGTTGCGCGGCACGATGCGCTCGGTGAGGCCGCCCATGGTCTCGAGCCCGAGCGACAGCGGGATCACGTCGAGCAGCAGCCAGTCGTCGCCGTCGCGATTGCCGGCCAGCGCGTTGGCCTGCACCGCGGCGCCGAGCGCCACCACCTCGTCGGGATTGAGGTTGGTGAGCGGCGGCTGGCCGAAATGCTCCTCGACGGCGCGGCGGATCTCGCGCATGCGGGTGGCGCCGCCGACCAGCACGACGCCGTCGATGTCGGCCGGCGTGAGCGCGGCGTCGCGCAGCGCGCGCCGCACCGGCTGCAGCGTCTTCTGCACCAGCGTGCGCGTGATGTCCGTGAACGTCGTTGCCGGCAGCATCAGGTTGATCGTGCGGCCGTCGGCCAGCGTCGCCATGATCGGCGCGGCGGCGTGTCCCGTCAGCATCTCTTTGGCCTCGCGCGCCTTGGCGAGCAGCAACCGAGTGTCGCCGGCATCGAGGGGCGGCAGCTTCGCGGTCTCGATGATCCAGCAGAACACGCGATGGTCGAAGTCGTCGCCGCCGAGCGAGGAATCGCCGTTGGTGGCGAGCACCTTGAACACGCCCTGCGACAGCGCGAGGATCGAGATGTCGAACGTGCCACCGCCGAGGTCGAAGATCGCGTAGGTGCCGCGCGACGCATTGTCGAGACCGTAAGCCACCGCGGCGGCAGTGGGCTCGTTCAACAGGCGCAACACCGGCAGTCCGGCGAGCTTCGCTGCATCCTTGGTCGCCTGCCGCTGCGCGTCGTCGAAATAGGCGGGCACGGTGACCACGGCGGCGTCGATCGCGCCGCCGAGCTGGGCCTCGGCACGCGCGCGCAGCGCGCCCAGGATGTCCGCCGAGATCTGCACCGGCGACTTCACGCCGTCGCGGGTGGCGATCTTGACCATGCCCGGTGCGTCGACGAAACGATACGGGAAGCGCCGGTCGTCGCCGAGGTCGGCGCGACCCCGCCCCATCATCCGCTTCACCGACACCACGGTATTCGCGGGATCCGCCGCCTGCTGCGCGATCGCGGCGTAGCCGACGTCGGCGTGGCCATCGTGGTAGCGCACCACCGACGGCAGCAGCGGACGCCCGGCATCGTCGGCGAGCACCACCGGCAGGCCGTTGCGCACGGTCGCCACCAGCGAATTGGTGGTGCCGAGATCGATGCCGATCGCGCGCCGCTTCTCGCGCGGCACGGGCTTCGCATCCGGCTCGGCGATCTGGAAGAGCGCCATGTCAGGTGTCGATCTCGGCGATCATCGCGTCGACGTCGGCGGCGACCTTCTGCAGGAACTTGAGCTCGCGCACGGCGTCGCGCGCCTGCGCGATGTCCCTGGCGTCGAGGCGCTCGGCCAGCGCCAATTCGCGCGCCGTCGACTCGCGGCGAATCGCGGCCAGGATCGCCTCCAGGGCGGCGACGTCGCCAGCGGTCTCGGCGTCGGCCGCCGCCTCGCGCCGCGCGAGCTCGGTCTCGAGGAAGTCGCGCGACAGCGCGGTGTCGGTTTCCGCGAGCGCATCGACGCCTTGCAGTTGCAACAGGTAGCGGCCGCGCTCGACCGGGTCCTTGAGCGTGCGATACGCCTCGTTGACGCGCGCCGCCGCCTGCAGCGCCTGGCGTTGCGCGGCGGGATCGCGCGCATGCCGGTCGGGATGCACGTCCCTCTGCAGCGCACGGTAACGCTCTTCGAGCACCGCGACGTCCACGGCGAAGCAGGTCGGCAGTCGGAAGAGCTCGAAGTGGTTGTGCGCGAAATCGATCATGGCTCGGAACGAAACGGGCGGCCCTCGAGCCGCCCGCCGCGGGGGGTCGTCGCTGCTCAGTCGATGGCGACCATGACGTCGCTCGCCTTCACCACCGCATAGGCCTTCTTGCCGGCGGCGAGGCCGAGCCGCTTGACCGAGTCGTTGGTGATCACCGCGACCATCTGCACGCCGCCGACATCGATCACTACTTCGGAATTGATCGCGCCGGTGCTGACCGACGCCACGGTTCCCGCCAGCTGGTTGCGCGCGCTGATTTTCATTGCCAATCCCGCTTTCAGATGTTGAAGCTCTCGCCGCAGCCGCATTCGGCCTTGACGTTGGGGTTGTTGAACTTGAATCCCTCGTTGAGGCCCTCGCGCGCGAAGTCGAGCTCGGTGCCGTCGACATACGGCAGGCTCTTGGGATCGACCACCACGGTGACACCGTGGCTCTCGAAGCGCAGGTCCTCCGGCTTCACCTCGTCGGCGAACTCGAGCTTGTAGGCGAGCCCGGAGCAGCCGGTGGTGCGCACGCCGAGACGCAACGCGACGCCCTTGCCGCGCCGCGTGAACTGTGCGCCGACGTGCTTCGCCGCGGTTTCGGTCAGCGTGATCATGTCAGGCAACGGCGACCTTGGCTTCTGCTTCGGCTTCGGCGCCATGCTTCGCCTTGTAATCCGCCACCGCCGCCTTGATCGCGTCCTCGGCGAGGATAGAGCAGTGGATCTTGACCGGCGGAAGCGCCAACTCCTGCGCGATGTGCGTGTTCTTGATGTCGAGCGCCTGGTCGAGCGTCTTGCCCTTCACCCATTCGGTGACGAGCGACGACGACGCGATCGCCGAGCCGCAGCCGTAGGTCTTGAACCGGGCATCCTCGATGATGCCGCCCTTGCCGACGCGGATCTGCAGCTTCATCACGTCGCCGCAGGCCGGCGCACCGACCATGCCGGTGCCGACCGCCTCGTCGCCCTTGGCGAACGAGCCGACGTTGCGCGGGTTTTCGTAGTGATCGATGACTTTATCGCTATATGCCATGGTGTTACCTCGTGTGCGATGTTCCCTGCTTACCAAATGCTGATTCGTGGATCCCCGCCTTCGCGGGGATGACTGCACCCCGGCGGGCCCTGGTCCGGATTGAACGTCGCGGCAGCGACGCTCCAATCCGGACAGTTATTGCGTCGCGCTGCAGGTTCCGCTTGTTCACGCCATCCGCCCGCGACGCAATAACAGTCAATGGGAGGCCCACTGCACCGTGTTCAAATCCACGCCGTCCTGGTGCATCTCCCACAACGGCGACAACTCACGCAGCTTCTCGATCTTGCGCTTGATGAGCTCGATGGCGAAATCGATCTCGCTCTCGGTGGTGAAGCGGCCGACCGTGAAGCGGATCGAGCTGTGCGCGAGTTCGTCGCTGCGGCCCAGCGCGCGCAGCACGTACGACGGCTCGAGCGACGCCGACGTGCAGGCGGATCCCGACGACACCGCGAGATCCTTCACCGCCATGATGAGGCTCTCGCCCTCGACGAAGTTGAAGCTGACGTTGAGGTTGTGCGGCACACGGTGCGACATGTCGCCGTTGATATACACCTCGTCGATCGACGACAGCCCCTGCCACAGGCGGTCGCGCAGCATGCGGATGCGCTCGGTCTCGGCGCCCATCTCGATCCGGGCGAGCCGGAACGCCTCGCCCATGCCGACGATCTGGTGCGTGGGCAGCGTTCCCGACCGCATGCCGCGCTCGTGGCCGCCGCCGTGCATCTGCGCCTCGATGCGCACGCGCGGCTTGCGTCGGACGTACAGCGCGCCCACACCCTTGGGCCCGTACGTCTTGTGCGCCGAGAACGACATCAGATCGACCTTCAGCGCACCGAGGTCGACGGCAATCTTGCCGGTGGCCTGCGCGGCGTCGACGTGGAAGATCACGCCGCGCTCGCGGCAGATCTCGCCCATCGCCTTGATGTCCTGCACGACGCCGATCTCGTTGTTGACGTACATCACCGACGCCACGATGGTGTCGGGGCGCAGCGCCGCCTTGAACGCGTCGAGCGCGACCATGCCTTCGGCGTCGACCGGCAGGTACGTCACCTCGTAGCCTTCGCGCTCGAGCTCGCGCATCGTGTCGAGCGTCGCCTTGTGCTCGGTGCCGACGGTGACGAGGTGCTTGCCCTTGTCCTTGTAGAAATGCGCGGCGCCCTTGAGAGCGAGGTTGATCGATTCGGTGGCGCCGGACGTCCACACCAGCTCCTTCGGGTCGCAGCGGACCAGCGCCGCGACCTGCTCGCGCGCCTCCTCCACCGCGGCCTCGGCCTGCCAGCCGTACGCATGCGAGCGCGACGCCGGATTGCCGAAGTTCGAGGTCAGCCACGGAATCATCTTTTCCGCGACACGCGGATCGACAGGCGTGGTCGCCGAGTAGTCGAGGTACACCGGATACTTCATCGCGTTGCTGTGGGCCATTTCAATTCCGCATGTTCGAGAGGTTCTAGAGCGCGTCCGCCGCGTGCGTGGCCGCCACGCGATGGTCCTGCATCACCACGACGTCGCTGCCCTGCTTCGGCTGCTGGCGCCGCACCATCTCGGCGAGCGTCACGCCGCGCAGGAATCCATAGATGTGGGCATTGAGACCGGCCCACAATTCGTGCGTCATGCAGCGCTTGTCGTCGTGGCAATTCTCGCGGCCGCCGCATTGCGTCGCGTCGATCGGCTCGTCGACCGCACGGATGATGTCGGCGATGGTCATCGCCTCGGTGGCACGTGCGAGCTGGTAGCCGCCACCGGGGCCGCGCACGCTGTCGACGAGCCCGTTGCGGCGCAGCTTGCCGAAGAGCTGCTCGAGATAGGACAGCGAGATCTTCTGGCGATCAGCGATGGCCGCGAGCGTCACCGGCCCGTTGTCCGCGTGCAACGCGACGTCGAGCATCGCGGTCACGGCAAAACGTCCCTTGGTGGTCAATCGCATCGCGTTGTCCTCAGCGCCGGCCGGTGCTACGCCCAGACCCCGTCGGCAACCTGCATTCTATAATTCCCGAATAAATTAGTCAACTAATCCGTCGCCAGGCTCACTCCAGCATCTTGTTGATTTGATTGGGATCGAAGGCTTCGGCTACCGCCTGCGCGTCCCCGCAGTCCACGCCATCACGGCGTAAATGCGCCACCAGCGCCTCGAACCGGGCATCGGCATCGGCGGCGTGGTCCAGAAGCTTGTGAATCGCCTGCAGGACCGGGTCGTTCATGTCCGAGGCGATCGCGTAGGCGGCAAAGCCCATCTTTTCGGCCTGGGCCTCGCGCCGGCTCGAATCCTCGTGGGACTGGATGCGCGCCGGTATACCCACGGCCGTGGCGCCGTCGGGGACGTCGCGCACGACGACGGCGTTGGAGCCGATCTTGGCGCCCACGCCGACGACGATCGGCCCGAGGATCTTGGCGCCCGCCCCCACCACCACCCTCGCCTTCAGCGTCGGGTGGCGCTTGCCCTTGTGCCATGACGTCCCGCCCAGCGTGACCCCATGGTAAAGCGTTGAATCGTCGCCGATTTCGGCCGTTTCACCGATGACGATCCCCATGCCGTGGTCGATGAACACGCGGCGGCCGATTGCAGCACCCGGATGGATCTCGATGCCGGTGGCGAAGCGGCTCCAATGGGCGAGCCAGCGCGCGAACCAGCGGTGCCCCCGCAGCCACAGCGGATGGGTGACCGCGCGATGCCATACCAGCGCATGCAGGCCGGGATAGCAGGTGAGCACTTCCCAACGTGTGCGGGCCGCGGGGTCGCGGTCGAACACCACGGCGATGTCTTCACGCAAGCGGTCGAACATGCCAATAGTGTGGCATTTCCGAGTCGTTTACTCAACTATTCGGCCGTGGTGCCGAAGGTATAGTCTCCCCTGTCGCAATCGGGAGTCGCCGTTGAATACGCTCATCTTCTGTCTCGCTGTCGCACTAGTTACGCTTGCGCCTCCGGCCGCCGCCCAGCCGGTCGCAGCCGCGCCGGCGACGCTCCCTGCCGGCGTCGCCCAGCCTCAGCAGCCGGTCGCGAGTCCCCAGCCGGTCGCGAGCCCTCAGCCGGTTCCGAACCCCCAGCCCCCCGCCGCAGCCTTGCCGGCGCCGTCCTCGCAACCCGCCCCGCCGGCCCGAGCGGACCCGCCGGCGCCACCGGCACCCGCCGCCCCCGCCGCTGCGGCCGCCAGGGTCTCGACGACCATCAAGGACCCGCCGGCCGACAAGCCCTGCCTCGCCGCGACACGCAAGCTCTCGCGGGAGCAAAGCTCGCTCGACGCGGCGCAGGCGGAAGTCCAGCGCTACCGCAAGCTGCAGCAGGGCTGCGCCAGCAAGACGGTGTGCGCGCGCTATGCGTCGGCGCTGACTTCGCTGGACAAGCGCATCGCGCGCCACCAGCGCCGGATCGAGCGCTTCGACAGCGCCAGGACGGACGCCTGCAAGCGGATCTGACGCGGCGCCGCCCGCGTCATTGCAGCACGATCGCGGCGATCAGCACGACCAGCGTGGCGATGACGAACAGCACGCCGTACGTCACCAGCAGCGCGAACGCGCGCGCCAGCGTCAGCAGCCAGCCCCCGCCGTACACCGACCGCTGCGACCACAGCAGGTACACCGGCGCTCCAATGAGCACGAGCGGACCGGCGATCGTATTGCGCGGAATCAGCAGCGCGAGGGCAATCAGCACGAACAGGAACGCGTGGTTGTGCGCGGCGAACACGAGATGGCCGGCGAAGTGCCGCGGCCGATGCGGATAGCGCCGGCTCGGCAGCGGATACACGAGCATCAGCAGCAACGCGAACGCCGGCAATAGCGCGATCGCCGCGTAGGGCCCGTACCGGAACATGTTCGACACCAGCTGGCGCAGCTTGAGATCGCGCGGCAGGCGGTTGAAGTCTTCGATGCGGTCGCGCATCGATTGCGGCAGCACGCCGTTGGGGTCGCGCGCGACGCGCACGTTAAAGTTCTCGTCCACGGCGAGGTCGACATTTCCCGCCGGGCCGAAGCGCACGTGCGCCTCGTCCATGTGCGGCGGGTTTGCGTTGCCGCTGTCCGGGGACTTGTCACCGTCCGGCTGGACGACGGACGGTGGCGCCGCGGACGGTGGCGCCGCGGACCGTGGCGCCGCGCCCGCGCCTTGTGGCGCACCCTTGTCCGCGGCCCCCCCGTGCGGGACCGCCGTGGCCGTGACGCGATCGCCGTCCGACTTGTACACGAGCTGCGAATGTGCGACCGCGTTGAGGGGCGCATCGGCGACAAACCGGATCATGGCGAACGCGGCGATCGACGTGACGAGGAAGAGACGTCCCGGCCGCACGTAGCGGCGGCGGCGCCCCGCGAAGTATTCCTTCGTCAGGAAGCCGGGCCTCAGCATCAGCGCCCGCAGCGTGCGCCACAGCCTGCCGTCGACTGCGACATAGCGGCCCGCGGCTTCGCGCATGAACTGGCGCGCGGTCGGCAGCGCGATGTGCGTCTCCTGCCCGCACTCGCCGCAATACAGATTCTCGGCGGCGTTGACGTGGCCGCAGTTGCGGCACGCGTGCGCGTCGCGGGTCGCGGCGGGGACGCGCGGCGCGACAGGGTGAATCTCCTGCCCGCATTGGCCGCAATACCGGTCGTGCGCGGCGTTGACGTGCCCGCAGTGGCGGCACGCGGGCGCGTCGCGGGGCGCGACGACGGCGTTCGGCGGCACGCTGGCGCTCATCGTGCGCGATTCTAGACCGCGGTCAGCGCACGAGGTCGAGCGCCCAGTTCTCGGCGACGAGCCCGCGACCGAATTCGCGGTTGGGCTCGCTCGATACCAGCCGGTAGCCTTCCTGCCGATAGAGGTGACGCGCCGCCGCGAGGTTGCTCTGCGTCCACAGCACGATGCGGCGATACGCCGCCGAACGCGCAAACGTCGTGCAGGCGTGCACGAGTCGCCGGCCAAGGCCGTGCCCGCGTGCCGCCGGATCGAGCAGCAGCAGGCGCAGCTTGGCGACCGTGGCGGATTGCCGCACGAGACACACCGAGCCCACGCGCTCGGCGCCGAGCTCGGCGATCCAGCAGCGCTCGCGCGTGCGGTCGAAGTCGCGGGCGATGTCGGCGACGATGCGCGCCACCATGGCCTCGAAGCGCCGGTCCCACCCGAATTCGCGCGCGTACAGCGCGCCGTGCTGCTCGACGATGAAGCCCCAGTCGCCGGCGCGCAGCGTGCGCAGGCGCGCAACGGGTGTTGCGGCGTCGCCGGCGAGCGTACGCTCGATCGTGGCCATGGCGCCGGCGATCGCCTGCTGCGAATGCGCCGGCAGCCGCGCCAGCATCGCGCCGATCTCGCGCCGCGAAGCGGCGTCGATGCGCCGGTATGCGGCGCGCCCGCGGGCGGTCAGCGCGATGAGGCGTTGGCGACGGTCGCGTTCGCCAGGGGTGCGAGTGACGAGGCGGCGCGACTCGAAGCGCCGCAGCATGCGCGACAAATAGCCTTCGTCGACGCGCATTGCCGCCGCGAGCAGCGTCGCGGTGGTCGGCGCCTGCCCGAGCTCCCACAGCAGCCGCGCCTCGGCGAGCGTGAAGTCGCTGTGCAGCAGGCCTTCGTCCAGCACGCCGATCTCGCGCGTGTAGAAGCGGTTGAAGCGGCGCACCGCGTCGATGCGCGCCGCGTCGATGCCGGAGCTCGCCATGTGCAGCCTCCTCGCCGATGCACGCGACGATCCTCGCGCGATCAGTTGACAAAGTCAACTAATCGTCGCGGTTGCCGCGCGCGCCGGCGTCGAGCTCGTCGACGCGCGCGAGGATGCCGCGCAGGATGTTGATTTCCTCCTTCTCGAGGCCGGAACGCGCAAACAACCGTCGCAGCCGCGGCAGCAGGCGCCGCGGCAGCTTCGGGTTGAAGAATCCGATCGCCGCCAGCGTGCGCGCCGCATGCTGGTGCAGGCCCTCGATCTCGTCCTGCGTCGCCGCCGCGAAACGCGGCGCGCGCCACACGTCGGCGCTGTCCGTCGCCATCCGCCATTCGTAGCACATCACCTGCACCGCGGCGGCGAGGTTGAGCGAAGCGTAGCCGGGATTGGCGGGGATCACGGCCACGAGCGTGCAGCGCGCGAGCTCGGCATTGGTGAGGCCGCTCATCTCGGTGCCGAACACGAACGCGACGTCGCCGTCACCGGCCATCGCGGCGGTGCCGATCGACGCCGCCTCGCGCACGTTCACCACGCGACCGGCGAACTCGCGCGGCCGCGCCGACAGCCCGATCGCGCAGGCCACGCCACGCAGCGCGTCGTCCAGCGACGGCACCACTTCGGCGGCGTCGAGCACGGCCGTCGCGCCCGACGCCAGCGCCACGGCCTCCGGGTCGGGGAAGCGCTTCGGCGCGACCAGCACGAGGCGCGCGAGGCCCATCGTCAGCATCGCGCGCGCGGCGGCGCCGATGTTGCCCGGGTGGCTCGTGTGCGACAGCACGACGCGCACGCGCTCGGCAGCGTGCGATGCGGCAGCGCGCGGCGCGCCGCGGTCGGGCGGGGAAGCGGCAGGCGGGTTCTGCATGCGGCGGTTAGAATACGCGGACTCACCGCCCAAGGCGCGGCCGCCCTGCGCCGCCAACTCCTCCCGCCATGCATCCGATGCTCACGACGGCCGTCAAGGCCGCCCGCCGCGCCGCCACCGTCATCAATCGCGGCGCGCGCGATCTCGATCTGCTCACCGTGAGCGTCAAGGGCCCGAAGGACTTCGTCAGCGAGATCGACAAGGCCGCCGAGGCGGCGATCGTCGACACGCTGCTCAAGACGTACCCCGACCATGCGATCCTCGCCGAGGAAGGCACCGCCAAGGGCGCCAATGCCGAGGCCGAGTACGTGTGGATCATCGACCCGCTCGACGGCACCACCAATTTCCTGCATGGCTTGCCGCAATATTGCGTGTCGATCGCGCTCGCCCACCGCGGCGTGGTGACGCACGGCACGATCCTCGATCCCGTGCGCGGCGACCTCTTCACAGCGTCGCGCGGCCGGGGCGCGTACCTCAACGACCGCCGCATCCGCGTGTCCAAGCGCCAGCACCTGCGCGACAGCCTGGTCGGCACCGGCTTTCCGTTTCGCGACGGCAGCAATCTCGACACGTACCTCGAAATGATGCGTGCGATGACGATGGCGACTGCGGGCCTGCGCCGGCCCGGCGCTGCTGCGCTCGACCTCGCGTACGTCGCCGCTGGCTACTACGACGGCTTCTTCGAGATCGGGCTCAATGCGTGGGACGTCGCTGCCGGCAGCCTGCTCGTGCTCGAAGCCGGCGGCCTCATCGGTGACCTGGTCGGCAACGACGACTACCTGCACAGCGGCCAGGTGATCGCCGCCAATCCCAAGGTGTTCGCGCAGATCCTGAAGACGCTGGAGCCGTTCCGCGAGGCGCTGGCGCGCGCGTCGGCAGCACCCGTCGCCTCCGAGTAGCCGCGCGCTGGCACCGCATTTGCAGCGAAAGCGGTTTCGCTGCCCTTGCGCCGTCCGGAGGATTCCCGACATGACGATCTGTCCTGATCGCCTATTGCGCCGCATCGTGCTGGCGGCCGCCGTTTTCGCCGCCACCGTGTTCACCGCAGCTGCCGCCGCCAGTGTGACGACGCTGCGGGTGATGGTCCATCCGGACGCCTCGGCGCCGGGCGCGCTGTCTGCCGCCGCCAAGGCGCGGCTCGACGCGCTGGCAGGCGTCACGCTCGGTATCGCCGGCTACACGCGTACGGGCGCAGTCGACGTCACGCTGCCGGCCGCGGTCGACGACGGCACGGCCGCGGCGATCGTGCGGCGGATGCGCGAAGACCGTTCCGTGCTGTGGGCACAAGTGCCGCCCGGCGTCACCCTCGCCAAGTCGGCCAATGCCGCGGCGGCCGACCAGGCGATGGGCGACCGGTTCATGCTCAGGCTGGCGGCTGACGCCAGCGCCGACTGGGCGACGCTGCTGCCGCAATTCGCGGCTGCCACCGGCGTGCCGCTCGCCGTCGAGCGCAAGATCGGCAACGTCTACGTGCTGACGATGCTGGCGGCGAAGACACAGGCGACGCTGGCCGCAATGGCCGATGCGTTGCAGACGCTGCCCGACGTGCAATACGCGAGTCCGGTACGCCGCGTGCACGCGATGCTCGCGCCCAACGACCCGCTGCTGGCGCAGCAATGGTCGCTCACCGATGCGGTGAGCGGCATCAACGTCGAGGACGCGTGGGGCATCGAGACCGGGCTTGCCGATCTCACCATCGCCGTGGTCGACACCGGCGTCCTGCCGCATCCGGATCTCGATGCGCGGCTGCTGCCCGGCTACGACTTCATCTCGGACCCCGCAACCGCGCGTGACGGCGATGCCCGCGATCCCGATCCGCGCGATGAAGGCGACTGGAACGATGCCGGCGAATGCGGCGGCATGCGCGCGCAGGACAGCTTCTGGCACGGCACGTTCGTCGCCGGCCTGATCGGCGCCGTCACCGACAACGGCATCGGCACCGCCGGCATCAACTGGCATTCGCCCATCCTGCCCGTGCGCGCGCTCGGCAAGTGCGGCGGCACCACCGTCGACGTGCTGGCGGGCGTGCTGTGGGCCGCGGGCGTGCCGATCGATGGCGTGCCGCTCAACACCACGCCGGCGCGCGTGATCAACTTGAGCCTCGGCGGCTTCGGGGTTTGCGACAGCGCGACGCAGGAAGCGGTGGACACGGCGCTCGCGCAAGGCGCGGTGATCGTCGCCTCCGCCGGCAACCAGAGCGACCTCGCCGCCAACTTCGCGCCGGGCAATTGCGGCGGCGTGATCAACGTCGGCGCCATCGGCCGCGGCGCCGATCTCGCCAGCTATTCCAACTTCGGCAGCCGCGTCGACCTCGTCGCCCCCGGCGGCGACGCCGATGCCGCCGGCGACGACGCGGGCTTCATGCTGTCGACGTTCAACGACGGCATCACCGTGCCCGGCAGTCCCAGCTACGGCATCGGTGCCGGCACGAGCTTCTCGGCGCCGATGGTCAGCGGCACGGTATCGCTGATGCTGTCGCGCAACGTCAACCTTACGCCGGGCAACGTGCTGTCGATCCTCACCGGCAGCACGCGCGGCGCTTTGGCTGGCACGCGCTGCAGCGCGGCGTCGGCGTGCGGCGCGGGCCTGCTCGATGCCGGCATCGCGGTGGCGAGCACCGTGCCGTCGACGGCGGTGGCGCCCCCCGGCACGGTGCCGGTGATCGAGTATTACCGCGCCGACCTCGACCACTATTACATCGCCGCCAGCGCCAGCGAGATCGCCTACTTCGACACGTTCCTCGGCGGTGTCTGGCAGCGCACGGGCGGCGTGTTCTACGCGTATCCGTCGGGTGCCGATGCGCCGGCCGGGGCGCGCCCGGTTTGCCGCTTCTCCGCCGCGGGCCTCATCAACTCGAACTTCTGGTCGGCCGACCCGGCCGAATGCGGCGCCCTCGCGCTCAACACCGCGAACGGCTGGCATCAGGACACGCCGGCGGCGTTCTGGATCGAAACGCCCGACAGCCTCGGCAAATGCGGCGACGGCCACCTGCCGGTGTACCGATTCTTCGACAACCGCCGCGACGCCAACCAGCGGTTCACCGTCGACCGTTCCGTGAAGCGTGCGATGCAAAACCGGGCGTGGGTGTTCGAGTCGCCGAATGCCGCGGGATCGGTGTTCTGCTCGCCGGTCTGAGGCCGCGCCGCCCCACGCCGTTGGTCGACGCGGGGCATTCCTGTCGTGCCGTTATTCCCGCGAAGGCGGGAATCCATTTGTAACGAGGCGTCAATTCATGGATCTCCGCTTTCGCGGGGATGACGGCAGCAGAATGGCCGCGCGCCGCGTACCGGGGAGTCGTCGCGCACCGTTTTAATAGTCGCACTCCCGCGACGTCAGCCTGCTGCCTACACGTCAATCGGACGCCGCCGGGTTAATGTCGGCGCAGCGGCGGCGCATCCTGCGATCGGATGATCGATGAACGTGCGTACAAACTTTCCGCCCGTCGCTCCAATCTGCCGGCCCTGATCGTCGAAGTCACGCTGGCGCTCGCCGCCGGCGTGGTCGCGCTGCCCGCGCGCGGCGACGTCGTGCTGATGAAGAACGGCGATCGCCTGACCGGCAAAGCCGTGCACAAGACGGGCGACGAGCTGGTGTTCGACACCAACTACGCCGGCACGCTGAAGCTCAAGTGGTCGGACATTGCCTCGCTCGTCACCGACAAGCCGGTGTCGCTGATGATCAGCGAGGAGCAGATCCTCGGCGGCAAGCTCGGCAGCGGCAGCGCGCCGGGCCATGCCGAGTTCACGCCGACCACGCCCGCGCACGCCACCGGCGGCGAGGGTCTGGCGCCGCGCGACATCGCGCTGGCCAACGTACGCTTCCTCAATCCGACGCTCGAGGAAAGCGGCGCCGGAATCCTGTGGAGCGGGCACGTCGCCGTCGGCGGCGCGTCGACCTCGGGCAACAGCGTCAACAGCACGTCGCACGTGTCCGTCGACACGTCCGGCCGCGCGCGCCATTACCGGATCCTCGGCGGCGCCGAGTACAACCACGCCACCGACCACGACAACGAGACCGTCGACAACTGGCGCGCGCACGGCGAGTACGACCGCTTCTACGCCAACAAGATGTTCTCGTACACCCGCGCCACCGGCGAGCACGACCCGTTCAAGGCACTCGAGCTGCGCTCGACGCTCGGCGGCGGCCTCGGCTACCAGTTCTTCGAATCCCCCGCGCTCAACCTGTCGCTGCAGGGTGGCGTGGACTATGTCGACGTCAACAACATCAACGTGCCCGACGACCGCTACGCGGCGGGCGCGTGGGTGCTGCGTTACGACCAGAAGCCCTGGGGCTGGAACGTGCAGTTCTTCCACCAGGAGGACGGCACGGTCAGCGTCAACTCGGCCGGAACCGTCGTGCTGCACACGCAGACGGGCGTGCGCGCGCCGCTCGGCCTCGGCATCAACGCCACGATGCAGTACAACTACGACTGGACGAACCAGCCGGCGCCCGGCCGCGTGAGTGCCGACCGCACGCTGCTGTTCACGCTCGGCTACGGGTGGTGACGCGGCGTCGGCGCGATTTGCTATCGTAGCGGCTGCACGCCACCGCGTTCGTCATTCGCATCGCATGCCGGCCATGACGCCGGCGCGACGGCGCGAACAACCAGAACAAGCCGCCGTCGATGCCTGCCGAATCCGATTCAACGCCGCTCGCGCCGTGGCTTGCGGCGCTCCTGCTGTGGTTTGCCGGCAACGCGCTGCGCATCACGATCCTCGCCGTGCCGCCGGTGCTCGCCACGATCCGCGACGACTTCCACCTGTCCGCCACCGAGGTCGGCCTGCTGTCCAGCATCCCGCCAGCGCTGTTCGCAATCGCGGCGCTCCTCGGATCGCTGCTGGTGACGAAGCTCGGCCTCAAGCGCGCGCTGGTCGGCGGCCTCGCGCTGATCGCGCTGGGTTCGGCGCTGCGCGGATGGTCGCCGGATTTCGGCACTCTGTTCGCGATGACGGTGCTGATGTCGGTCGGCATTGCGGTCATGCAGCCGATCATGCCGACGGCGGTACGGCAGTGGATGCCGCGCCACGTCGGTAGCGGTACCGCGATCTACACCAACGGCCTGATCATCGGCGAGATCCTGCCGGTGATGTTTGCCACGTCCCTCGTGCTGCCGTTCGTGCACGGATCGTGGCGCGCGTCGCTGGCGCTGTGGTCGGCGCCGATCGCGGTGTTCGCGATCGCCATCGCGCTGTTCGCACCCCACGACGCGACGCGGTCCGCAACGGCGAAGGTGCTGCCGGCGAAGTGGCTTCCCGACTGGCACAAGGGTCTCGTGTGGCGCCTGGGCATCCTGTTCTGCTGCTTCAACACCACCTATTTCTCGACCAATGCGTTCCTGCCGATCTACCTCGCGAGCAAGGGACGCAGTGACCTGATCGGTCCCGCGCTCACCGCGCTCAACTTCAGCCAGCTGCCGGCGTCATTGCTGCTGCTCGGCGTGGCGAACCGCATCGAGCGCAAGGCATGGCCCTACGCCGCATGCGGATTGGTGTCGATCGTGGGTGTCGCCGGCATCGTGTTCGATGTGGGTCCGGCGACCATCGCATGGACGGCGATCGTGGGCTTCGCCAACGCCGCGGCGCTGATCATCGGCCTCACGCTGCCGCCGCTGCTCTGCCGCGCCGACGATGTCGCGCGTACCGCCGCCGGCACGTTCACGATCAGCTATGGCAGCGCCGTGGTGCTGGCGGTGCTGGGCGGCGCGCTGTGGGACACGATCGGCATCCCCGCACTCGCGTTCCTGCCGGTCGCGGCAGCGTCGCTGGTGCTGGTGGCGATTCCGCTCTACATGCGGCGCAAGGGCGAGCTCGTCTAGACGGGGCGCGCGGACCGCGAGCGCGTCTTTGCCATTCGCCGTCGACGTGCGCTGCGCCGTCGTCTTCGCGCGCTGCTGCCGCCGCTATCGCTTCGGCGCCACCATCGCGAACATCGCGTGCTGCGGGTCGAGGCATTGCGCGATGAAGCTGCCCCCGGGAACCTCGTGCGGTCCGTTGACCAGCGTGCCGCCGCCATCCTTGACGCGCGTGATCGCGGCGTCGATGCCCTCGACATTGAAGTAGTACAGCCAACATGGTTGCGGCATCTCGGGTGTCTTCGTCATCATGCCGCCGACCGGCGCACCTCCCGTGGCGAACAGCTGGTAGATGCCCATCGCGCCCATGTCGATGGCGTCGGCCTTGGTCCAGCCGAACAGCTCCGCGTAGAAGTCGAATGCCTTCGCGCCATCGGTGGCATGCAGCTCGTGCCAGCCGACGTGCCCCGGGGCCGACGACGTGTCGGCTGCGTCGGGCGGCTTGCCCGCACCCTGGAACAGGATGAACACCGCGCCTTGCGGATCGGCGACGACGCAGTAGCGACCTATCGACGGAATATCCTGCGGCGGATGCACGATCGTGCCGCCGGCGGCCTGCACGCGCGACGCGAAGGCGTCGACGTCGTCGACGCCGACGTATCCCGACCAGCACGGTGGCACGCCGCGCGCGCGAGCCTCATCGGGCAACGCCATCAGTCCGCCGACCGCCACGTCGCCCATCGACAGGATCGTATAGCTGCGGTCGGCGAGACCGGAGTCCTTCGCCTGCCAGCCCATCACCTTGCGATAGAACGTCCTGGCGGCCTCGACGTCGGTCGTCATCACGTCGTACCAGACGAATTCACCACGGATTGCGCTCATCGCAGCCACTCCTTTCAGGAACGAATCGCAGAACATCCGCGCCACCGTTCGCCGCCGCCGGCGCGGGCCAGGCGATCAATTTGCCACGGCCCCGGCATTTTGTCTTCGACGGTACGGCGAGCCGGTCTTGCGAAGCGGCGGAGCCGCACGTCCCGTCATCCGCAGCGGCAACCCCCAAAAAAAGAGCCCCGCAAGCGGGGCCGGACGTCAAGGCAAAGCGACGACTTCTTCGGACTTGTACGAGCGCCGGGCCGCAGTCCTGGCCCGCAGACAGGATTTCGGGCGCCAGTGTGGATGTGATCGATGACGGCACGATGAAGGCTCAACCCCGAGTCACCGTCACGAAACCGCAACGATGTCGTGCGCATCATTCGCGCATGGTCAATCCTGCATTGCACGCCCGGCTCGCCTTGGCCCGGACACGTGAGCCCTGGCCCGAGCGCGTGATGTCCGATCTCGCATGCTGTCCGCGCTGCGCGCACCGCGCGCCGCGCGTGGGTCTTGGCGGCGGCATGTCCAGGCATTGGACCATCGAATGCCCGCAATGCGGCGAGCGGATCGCCGTGACGGATACGCAGGGGCTCGGGGTCGCGGTCAGCCGCTGGAATCGCGATCGCCAGGTATCCGCCGCCGTCGGGAGCGGCCGCATCGCGTCAATCCTCGCCTAGAACGTGAAGCGCAACCCGGCATAGAGCGCGCGCCGCGCGCCTGGTGCCACGAATTTCGCCACCGGCGCGTCGCCCGGTTCGACGTGCGGCTGCACCAGCTGGCCATTGGGAAACAGGTCGGTCGCCAACGCGCCGAACGTGTCGTAGCGCGTGTCGAACAGATTGCTGACGCCCGCATAGACGGTGAAGTGGTTGTCGAAACGGTAGCTGCCGCGGAGGTTGACCACCGCGTAGCCCGCGACCTTCGCATTCACGGTTGTCGCATTGTCGCCGTCCGGGTCCTCGATGAACCCATCCTCGTTGCCGACGGTGCCGACGCTCGACACGCCGATGACGTCCGCCGCCAGCGTCGCCGCCGGCACCACCTGCCAGGTCGCGGTCATCTTGAGGGTGTTGCGCGGCAACCCTGCGATCCGGGTGCCCGGATGCACGACGATCGTGCGCTCGCCCGATGCGAGCGTGCCGTCGACCTGGTAAGTCGCGTCGAGGAAGCTGTAGCGCCAATTGAGCGTCACCGGCCCCAGCACCTGGTCGAGCGAGGCATCGACGCCCTGGTTGCGTGTCCTGGAGAAATTGCTGAAATAGCCTTGCTGCGTGTTGGCGGCGCGCAGGAACAGGATGTCGTCGCGATTGTCGGTGCGGTAGACCGACAGCGTCGCGAACGTGGTCGGCGACGGCCGCCAGCGCGCACCGGCCTCCAGCGTGCGCGCGACGACCTGGTCGAGCGGCGGATCGGATTGCAGACCGGCAGGCAGCCGGCAAGGCTGGTTCGGATCCGCGCAGCCCAGTTCGATCACCGTCGGCACGCGGTTGCTTTGTGACGCGTTGGCGTAGAGCGTGAAGCCATGCTCGAGTTGCTGCGCGATGCCGAGCGCCGGATTCAGCTTGCGATAGTCGAACGAGTTGGACGGCTGGCGGCCATCGTCGGCGGTGGTGAGCGTGCTGTCGACCCGGCTCGCGTTCCAGCGCAGGCTGCCGGTGACGAACGTGCGTGGCAGCACGGCCCATGTATCGGTGCCGAACGCACCCCACGCGCGCGTGGTGCCGTCGACACCGGAGAAGAATTCGACCGGAGCACCCGGCAGCGCGACAACGCCGCGGTCACCGGTGACCGTAGCGTCCTGCGTGTCCTGGCTGTAGCTGACGCGGCTCTCGTTGTAGTCGGCGCCGAACGTCATCCGGTGCGCGCGCCACACGCGCGCGACGCTGGCCTCGAGGCCCCAGGAGTGCTCGCTCGTCGTCGTCGTGTTCATCACGCCCGGCGCGAGTGCGGCGCCCTGGTCGCGCGTGAGCGGGCACCCGCTGCCAACCGGACTGCCATCGGCGTTGAAGCCCGCTGCGCAGGCGTCCACGTAATCGCCGTAATCATTGGCCATGTCGCCATTGACCGTGGCACGCTTGGCGTAGCGGACGTACGCGAGCGCATCGAGCACCAGGTCGTCGGAAAAAACGTGACGGCCACGCAGCGTTCCCTGCCACACACTGTTTTTCGTCGGGTCGGGATACGTATAGACCGCCGCCCGATCGGCCTGCAGCAGCGCCGGCTGCGGCCCATCGTCGGTGTAATCGGTTTCGGGCGTCAGGCCGTTGCCCACCAGCGTGCTCTTGCCGTAAAGCAGCTCGCCTTCGATCTCGTTGCGCGCGTCGGCATGACCGACCTTGGCGAAGAAGTTGCCCAGGTGCCCCTGCGAATGATCGCGCCAGCCGTCCTCCTCGAAATACGTGCCCGCGGCAAACGCGTGCAGACCCGCGCCGTCGTTCCAGCCGTAGGCCAAATCGGCGCGCCGGCGGCCGAAGCTGCCCATGCGCAAATCGGCGCTGAAGCCGGGGGCGGTGAGGCCGGACTGGGTGGTGAGCACGAGCGCGCCGCCCAGCGTGTTGAGGCCGTAGACCGGGTTCGAGCCCGGCACCAGCATCACCTTGGCGAGCGCCGCTTCCGGCACCAGGTCCCAGTTGACGATGTCGCCGAATGGCGCGTTGAAGCGCACGCCGTCGAGGAACACCGAAATTCCCTGCGGCGCGCCGATCAGCGAGGACGCCGTGTATCCGCGATAGGTGATGTCGCGCTGAAACGGGCTGCCCTGCACGTCCGACGAATTGACGCCGGTCAGCGAGCGCAGCAGGTATTCCGCCAGCGAACCGTTCTCCCCGTTCACGAGATCGGCGCCGGTGCCGATCTGCACGGTATACGGCAACGCGTCGCGCTCGACTCCGAGTCCCGGCAACGGCGCGACGCCAACCACGCTGACGGGGGGAAGCGAAAGGGCGGGCGGCGCGGCGACGGGCGCCTGGGATTGCGCCTGTGCGCCGCCGTGCAGTAGGAGTGCAGTGGCACTGGCTACGAGTGCAACTCGGTGAATTTGCCGCGAGGAATTCATCGGCCCGGTGGAATCGGTCATCGACGTTGAGCGTGCCAGCGTTTGGCGGGGGCACGATTTTCCGTTGCCGACCGTGATAATGGCATCTCCGCCATCAGCCGGCAGTCGCGTCCTTCGATTGGCCTCGGCAAGTATTCCGGTTCCAGCCGCCGCATCCGCACCTTCCCGATCCTGGAGTTACATTGCTGCGGCAGGAATGCGCGCGCCGGCGGTTGGCACGTGATCGCGGGCCACGCACTGGCACGATTGACGCCGCCGTGGCGGGCGTGCAGGCTAGGCACCCGGGGCCTGCGATGGCGACGGCCCAATTTGCATGGCGGGAGGGCGAATGAATCGCGCTATCGTTGCAGTGCTGATGGCCGGAACGGTCGCGACCGCGAGCGCCCGTGCCGAGACGCTCGATCAGCCGTGCCGCGGTCTCGACAATACGTCGGTCCGCAGCACGCTCGACGCTTGCGCCAAGGACACGGGCATCAATGACGGCGCGGCGTGCGCCGGTGCGGCGCTCGGTCTTGTCGATGTCCCGGGACTTCCCGGCCAGCGCGTGCGGGACGGCGGCAGCAACTACTGGACTCGCCAGGACATGATGACTTACATCAAGCAGAAGGCGCGCGAGGGCAAGAGTGACGCCGCCGTCAATGCCGCGATCTGCTGCCAGGTGCAGAATCCCGAAGTCCACGCGTGCCTGCAGCGCAGTCGCCCGGCGGTGGCGATCTGGTTGCGGATGTAAGCCGTTGCAGGCATCCCTGGGCGGTACGCCCGGTACCTTGAATCGTCAGTCCTCAGGATCGGGCCCATGAAGTCACTCGAACTGAAAATTCCGCCGCCGGCGATTGCGATAGTCCTTGCCGCGGCGATGTGGATCCTTTCCCGCGGCACACCTTTACTTCAAATACCCGCGGGTGTTCGGGTGTCGCTGGCGCTGGTCGTCGCATTGGCGGGCATCGTGTTTTCCATGGCGGGTGTCGTGTCGTTCCGACGCGCCAGAACGACGATCAATCCAACCAATCCGCAGTTGACGTCCTCATTGGTGAGCTCCGGTGTCTATGCGGTCACCCGCAATCCGATGTATGTCGGCCTGCTGCTCGTTCTCATCGCATGGGCGATCGTTCTATGGTCGCCTTGGGCGCTGCTCGGGCCAGTGGTCTACTTTCTCTACATCGGACGCTTTCAAATCGCACCCGAGGAGCGCGCGCTCACCACATTGTTTGGCGCTGAATACACAGCCTACTTGTCGAAAGCCCGAAGGTGGCTTTGATACTCGACCGCCGCAAGCCGATTCAGAGACATTAAAACAAAAACGCCGTCCCTATGCGGACAGCGTGAGATGGGCGAATGGCGGAGAGTGAGGGATTCGAACCCCCGATACGTTGCCGTATACCTGATTTCGAGTCAGGCGCCTTCGACCACTCGGCCAACTCTCCGCTTGCTCTGCATTGTATCACCGCGCTAGTGCGCACTAACCTGGCGTGGAAACTCCGCGGTCGTGCTGGAAATCCGTCGCGTGATGATTCCCATCGATAGTCGTCGACGCGCGCCCAAATGTGGCGAGCATCCGATGATTGCGCGCCATTGCGTTAGGTCATCGCAGGTTCGCAGGCGCTTCCCAGTGCACGCGCGCTCGACGTCGAGCTGCGCTACGTTGCACACAATGTCCTGAACAACGTTGCAGTCAGCCTGGCGTGAATGATGAGCTGTCTGACGCGCCAGCAATTGCAAGCATCGAATTCCTGTATAAACTGCCGCGCGCTCGGCCCGAAAACAATGGGGAATGGCGATGAAGATCGAGGTGCGCGCCTGCGACGCACAAGGCAGTCTGTTGGGCTGGATCGAGGTACCCGATTTCATCGCGACGCGTGCGACGCATCTGGACCTGCCGATGCAAGATGGCTCGGGCAGGCAATTCGAGGTCGTGCGCGATGCGACTGTCGCCATCCATTGCGATCGCGATACTGCGAAGTCGTTTGCTGATGTCGTCCGGTTCGCGCCGAACTGCGAAACGCCGGCGCCGCAGGGCGATCAGGCCGACGTGGCGGGCTCGCACCGATGACGGACGTCCCTTGCGGCGGCGCGGCGCAACGACAAATCGCCGCGCGTGCGCGAGGCAAGTTGAAGACGAGCGCGAACCGCCTTACTTCGTCGGCGGCGAATGCGCGCCGGCCTTTTCCGGCGTGGCCTTGCTCGACGGCGGCTTGCCGGAGTCGGCGCTGGTGCCGCTGACGACGGCAGCTGCGGCGTGACCGTCACGCCCTTGGCCCTCTGCTCGGCTGATGTAGGTGCGCGCCACGCGGTCCTGCGCGCGCGTGAGCTCCTGCTTGTCCTTCGCATCGGCGCCGCCTTCTTCGCCGCCGCCTCCTGCTTCTGCTGGTCGGTCATCGGCGGCGCCGGCGGCAGCTTGGCAAGCGCGGCGCCATAGCAGGCGACGATCAGTCCCGCGACGAGAATCGGGCGCATCGAGGTCATCGGCAGATCTCCTGGGTGCAGGTCGCGCGCGTGGGTTGCGCGGCTCAGGCCGGGCGCGGCTTCGCCGTGGTCGGCGCGCCAGGCGCGATGACTTCGGTCTTAACGCGGCCGGCCTTGATGTCGTTGTACCAGTATTCGTGGTGCTCCCGCGCCCACGTCTCGTCGACGTAGCCGGTTTTCATCGCGTCGTAGGCGCCGATCATGCCGATCGTGCCCATGTAGATGTGGCCGAGGCCGGCCATCATGAACATGCAGGCGGCGGCCAGATGCACGATCTCGGAAACCTGCATCGTGTAGCGCGTCTGGTCGAAGTTGGCGAAGTCGAGCACCAGACCCGAGCCGCCGACGACGATGCCGAGGAACGTGATGCCGCCCCAGAACCACAGCTTTTCGCCGGCGTTGAACTTGCCCGAGGGCACGTCCTTGCCCGACAGGAGGCCGCCGAGCTTGCGGATCCACAGCATGTCGTACGACTTCCACAGGTTGTTGCGCACGAACGTGACGAAGATGATGATCGTGCAGACCACGAACAGCGGTCCCACCAGGTTGTGCAGCGGCTTGACAGTTGCGCGAGCCACGAGAACAGCGTGTGGCCGAAGATCGGCATCAGCACGGCCTTGCCGAAACCGAGGATCAGGCCGGTGATCGCCAGCACCACGAACGCCGTGGCGGTGGTCCAGTGCACGAATTGCTCCCAGGGCTGGAAGCGCCGGATCAGCCGGCCGGTGCGCGGCGAATGCAGGCGCAGCGGGCCCTTTCCACGCGTAGAACGCGAGGATCGCGAGGAACACCACGACGATCCGCCCAGCCGCCGTACACCGACACCTGGCCGTTGCGCAGCGCGCGCCATGTCTGGCCGCCGGAATTGATGAGGACGTTGGTCTCGCGGCCGCGCACCTGCGTCGTCTGCGGCCGGTCCGGATCGGATCTCCGTCCACACCGGCTGGTTGTTGAGCGGTTGCGTCGCCTCATGGCGCTGCTCGGCTTTCGCCGCGTCGGCATCGGCGGCGTCGAGTGCCGGCGACTGCGCACAGGTGGTCGCCGCACCAAACGCCACTATCGCGGCCAAGGTGAGCGTCGTCACTGCGTGCATTCGATTTCCCTTGAGCGACAACACCGTTTCGCTTCGCGCGTCAACCGCCGATGCGCTTGTATTCGTTCTGCGACTGCGCGCGCTGCTTCAGCGCATTTGCCCACTGCTCGGCGTTGCCGTTGAACGGCGCGTTGGCGTACGCCGGCGTGTCGGGCTTGCCTGAATAGGTGCCCTGCTTGTAATTGACGACCTGCGGACGCTCGCCGCAGGCCGACAGCATCAGCGCCGACATCGCGGCGGCGAGCGGGATCAAGCATCGGTGCGCGCCTCATGACTTGGCTCCCTTCGCCGGGCGTCGCAGGCCCCGAGGCCGTCGGCGGCTGGCCGGGCTTCTCGGGCAGCTTGTACGCGGTAGCCCATCCCCACACCTCGGCACCCTTGCCGCGGCGCAGCACGCGATCGCGGTAGATGTCGGCGACGACGTCGCCATCGCCGGCCAGCAGCGCCTTGGTCGAGCACATTTCCGCGCACACCGGCAGCTTGCCTTCGGACAGCCGGTTGCGTCCGTACTTGGCGAACTCCGCGCCCGATCCGTCGGGCTCGGGACCGCCCGCGCAGAACGTGCATTTGTCCATCTTGCCGCGCACGCCGAATGCGCCGGTCTGCGGAAACTGCGGCGCGCCGAACGGACACGCGTAGAAGCAATAGCCGCAGCCGATGCACATGTCCTTGTCGTGCAGCACGACGCCTTCCGTGGTCTTGTAGAAGCAGTCCACCGGGCACACCGCCATGCACGGCGCATCCGAGCAGTGCATGCACGCCACCGAGATCGAGCGCTCGCCCGGCACGCCGTCGTTCATCGTCACCACGCGGCGGCGGTTGACGCCCCACGGGATCTCGTGCTCCTGCTTGCACGCGGTGACGCAGCCGTTGCATTCGATGCAGCGCTCGGCGTCGCAGAGGAATTTCATTCGCGCCATGGTGCTGGGACTCCCGTCAGATCTTCACGACTTGGCAGAGCGTGGTCTTGGTTTCCTGCATCATCGTCACGCTGTCGTAGCCGTAGGTCGTCGCCGTGTTCACGGCTTCCGCGCGCACGATCGGATTTGCGCCCTCCGGATAGAACTCGAGCATGTCCTTGCCCTGCCACCATCCCGAGAAGTGGAACGGGATGAAGGTCGTTCCCGGGCCCACGCGCTGGGTGACCATGGCCTTGACCTTGATCTGCGCGCCGGTGGGCGTCTTCACCCACACGTATTCGCCGTCCTTGACGCCGCGGTCGTTGGCATCCTTCGGATTGATCTCGACGAAGTTCTCCTGCTGCAGCTCGGCGAGAAAGCGGTTGGAGCGCGTCTCCTCGCCGCCGCCCTCGTACTCCACGAGGCGGCCTGACGTCAGCACCAGCGGGAAGGTCTTCGAGATGTCGTGGTTCGCCTGCTGCACGGTCTTGTACAGCGTCGGCAGGCGCCAGAACAGCCTTCTTGTCGTCGTGCGTCGGGTACTTGTCGATGAGATCCGGGCCGCGGCGAATAGAGCGGCTCGCGATGCTGCGGAATCGCGTCGGGGAAGTTCCAGACGATCGCGCGCGCCTTGGCGTTGCCCCACGGGTGCACGCCGTGCTTCATCGTCACGCGCTGGATGCCGCCGGAAAGATCGGTCTTCCAGTTCTTGCCTTCCGCCGCCTGCTGCTCGGCCGGCGTGAGCTCGGTCCACCACCCGAGCTTCTTCATCAGCACATGGTCGAATTCCGGATAGCCGGTGGTGAGCTCGCTGTCCTTCGGATACGAGCCGTCCTCGGCCAGCAGGCTGACGCCGTCGCGCTCGATGCCGAAGTTGGCGCGGAAACAGCCGCCGCCGTTCATCATGCTGCGCGACTCGTCGTAGAGATTGGGCGAGCCCGGGTGCTTGATTTCCGGCGTGCCGTAACATGGCCACGGCATCCCGAAATAGTCGCCGTCGCACGGACCGCCCTGGGCGCGCAGCGTCTTGACGTCGAACGTCGCCATGTTCGCCATGTGCGCCTTGAGTCGCTCGGGCGACTGCCCGGTGTAGCCGATCGTCCACGTCGCCTTGTTGATCTCGCGCAGCACCGATTCGGGCTCCGGCTCCTCGAACTTGGCATCACCGTCGGGCTTGACGATCTTGTAGTTCTTGACGAACTCGGGTCCGAAGCCGAACTTCTTGGCGAACGCGTACATGATCGCCTGGTCGGTCTGCGATTCGAACAGCGGCGAGATCACGCGCTCGCGCCATTGCAGCGAGCGGTTGGACGCCGTTACCGAGCCCGACGTCTCGAATTGCGTGCATGCCGGCAGCAGCCATACGCCATCCTTGCGCACCATCGCCGCCATCGCCGCGGTGGCCGACGGGTACGGATCGATGACGACGAGGGCGTCGACCTTCTTCATCGCCTCGGCCATTTCCTTGCCGCGCGTCTGGCTGTTGGGCGCGTGCCCCCAGTAGACGACCGCGCGCAGGTTGGAATCCTGGTCGATCAGGTCGTTCTTCTCGGTGACGCCGTCGATCCAGCGCGACACCGTGATACCCGGCTTCTCCATCATCGCCTGCGACGCGAAGCGCTTCAGCATCCAGTCGTAGGGCACGCCCCACACCGCGGCGAAATGCTTCCACGCGCCGGCGGCGACGCCGTAGTAGCCGGGAAGCGAGTCGGGATTGGGGCCGATGTCGGTGGCGCCCTGCACGTTGTCGTGGCCGCGGAAGATGTTGGCGCCGCCGCCCGACACGCCGATGTTGCCCAGTGCAAGCTGCACGATGCAGGACGCGCGCACCATGGCGTTGCCGATCGTGTGCTGCGTCTGCCCCATGCACCAGACCAGCGTCGATGGCCGGTTCTTCGCCATCATCTCGGCGACCTGGTAAACCTGCGCCTCCGGCACGCCCGTGACCTCCTCGACCTTGTCCGGCGTCCATTTCGCCAGCACCTCTTCGCGCACCTTGTCCATGCCGTAGACGCGGTCGTGCATGTATTTCTTGTCTTCCCACCCGTTCTTGAAGATGTGATACAGCACGCCGAACAGGAACGCGATGTCGCTTCCCGAGCGCAGGCGTACGTAGTAATCGGCGTGCGCGGCGGTGCGCGTGAAGCGCGGATCGACGACGATCATCTTCGCGCCGGTTTCCTTGGCATGCAGCATGTGCACCATCGACACGGGATGCGCTTCGGCGGCGTTGCTGCCGATGTACAACGCGCATTTCGTGTTCTGCATGTCGTTGTACGAATTGGTCATCGCGCCGTAGCCCCAGGTGTTGGCGACGCCGGCGACGGTCGTCGAGTGGCAGATGCGCGCCTGGTGGTCGCAATTGTTGGTGCCGAAGAACGACACGAACTTGCGCATCAGGTACGAGCCCTCGTTGCTGTGCTTGGAGCTGCCCACCCAGTACACGGCGTCGGGGCCGGATTCCTGGCGGATCGCGAGGAGCTTGTCGCCGACCTCGTTGATCGCCTGCTCCCACGACAACCGCTGCCATTTGCCGCCGACGAGCTTCATCGGGGTCTTCAGCCGGTGCGAGTCCTCGTGCATGCCGTGCTCGCGCACCGAGGCGCCCTTGGCGCAATGTCCGCCCAGCGAGATCGGCGAATCGAACACCGGCTCCTGGCGCACCCACACGCCGTTCTCGACGACGGCGTCGATCGCGCAGCCGACCGAGCAGTGCGTGCATACCGTGCGGTGCACCTCGCGCTTCACGGCGCCGGCATCGTCGGCAGCGGTGGCGCTGCCTACCGTGCCGAGCGGCAGCTGCGTCGCGAACGCACCGGCACCGGCGACGAGGCCCGAGCGCTTGAGGAATGCGCGGCGGTCGTAGGTGGCGGCGTGCGCGGTGGCCCGGCGCAGGCGAGGCGTCGCCACGGAATCGGAGGCGGATTTGCGCGTCAGCAGCATGGCGGCTCCCGGAATGCGGCGATCAATGGCGTGCGCTGGCGTAGTAATCGCGCACGTGCGCGGTTTCACGGTAGCCCTGGCTCGTGCCTGGCGTTTCCGCAGCGGATGCGGGCACGGCAGGCCCGGCGGCCAGCGTACCGACGCTCGCCGCCGCGACGCCCGAGGCACCGAGGGCAAACAGGAAACGGCGGCGGGAGGGTACGGCGGAGGGTGCGGCTGGCTCGGTGGGTTCGGCGGACGTAGACGATTTCACGCCCAAGTCACGATGCTTGCGATCGTGCATGGCTTTCTCCTGATGGGCCCACCTCGCGACGGTTGTCAGGCAATGGCGAACGCGTCGCGTTCGATCGCCACCAGTGCCCGTGTCAATTCTGCTACGCACCGGTAGTAATTGGCAACAGTGCTCCTATTTATTGCGTTGCAGCAATCGTCGACCCACGGCCCGAGATGGCGGTCGAAAAACGCCTTCTGCTGGGCTAGCGACCCCGGCGGACGCTCGGCGACGCCGAGCACCAGCACGCGCATCGTCTCGAGCAGCGCCGCCAGGTGGTCTTCGTAGACGTCGGCACGCGCGAGGCGCGCGAGCCCGAGCCGGACGAGATCGGCGCGCACCTCGACCAGCGGCCGCTCGGATTTGGCGGTGCCCACCCAATGCGACGCATGCAGGTCGACCGGGCTCTTGCCGATGCCGACGAACAGCGCCGTGTACTCGTCGTCGGCCGGTTCCGCTTCCATCACGCCGCTCGCGTCGCGCAACCGGTTCCACGCCCGTGGCAAGCGATCATCGCCCTCGCCCGCCGCGAGCGGCGGCGCCGCAGCGATGAGCCGCAGCAGCGCCGCATCTGGCGCACGCACGAACAGTCGCGCCAGCACTGCATAGAACTCGCCGCGCGCACGATCCTCCGGCGCGAGATTGGGATGCACGTCAACGGTGGCGCGAGGCTCAGAGCTCACGGACGTCGGCGCCACGATCCGTGTTGTAGAGGTCGATGACACGGCAGTCGGCGCACATCCGCAGCCGGTCGAGCGCGCCGGGTGCCGCGAACATCGAGTGCCCGGCGAGGCGCGCCAGCATGCCGTCGATCATCTTGGCCGCGCCGAGCGGCTTGCCGCAGCGAATGCAGCCGGCGATGGCGGCGGTATTGAGCGCGCGCGGCGCCTTGACGCCCGGCTCGAGGCCGAGCCCCGGTACCAGCGTGATCGCGTCCTCGGGGCAGGTCTGCGCACAGATCCCGCATTGCACGCAGCGCGACTCGATGAAGCGCAGCTCGAGCTTGTCCGGGGCATCGGCCAGCGCTCCCACCGGGCAATTGCCGACGCACGCGAGGCACATCGTGCAGGCGTCGACGTTCACGGCGATCGCGCCGAACGGCGCACCGGCAGGCAGCGGGATGCGCGTCTGCGGCGTCGGCGCATGCAGGGCCAGGTGCTCGATCGCGAGCGCCAGCGTCGTGCGCTTGTCCGCGGTGGCGGCGAACGTCGCGGCGATGCGTGGCGCAAGCGCCGGCGGCCAGTTCCAGAGCAAGTCCTCGAAGCGCGCCGGATCGGCATCGACCAGGCGGAAATGCGTGCCCTGGTAGCCGAACGCATCGGCGATGATCTCGCCGATCTCCATCTGGGCCGCCAGCGCCTGTCGATACTGCGCGGCCTCGTTGCCGGTCACCAGCACACCGACGCGCGTCGCGCCATAGGCGAGCGCCGCGAGCCATACGTCGAGCCCTGTCGCGGCAATGTGATGGACCTCCAGCGGAATCACTTGCGCAGGCAGCCCGCGCCCCTTGCGCGCTGCGCGCGCGATCACCTCGCGGCCGTCGGCGGCATGCAGCAGCAGCACGGGATCGCGACCTCCGGCACGCGCGTACGTGTCGACCAGCGTGCGCACGCGGCGCGCGAGATCGGGCACTGGCGGATAGGCGTAGGTCATCGCACCACTGGGGCAGACGGTACTGCACGCGCCGCAGCCGAGGCAGAGGTGCGGCTCCACGGCCACGTGATCGCCGTCGGCACGGATCGCACGCGTCGAGCACACGTCGATGCACGCGCTGCAACCCTCGATGCGCGAGCGCTCGTGCGCGCAGATCGACGCCTTGTACGCGAAGTAGCGCGGCTTCTCGAACTCGCCGGTCAGCGTCGCCACCTCGGCCAGCACGCTCGCCTGCGCGGCAGGGTCCTGGCCGGGCGCGAAATAGCCCTGTGGCGTGTCGAATCCGGCGAGCGCGGGCGATGCCTGCAGGTCGACCACCGCGTCGAAGCGCTCCGCACGCAGGCGGTCGGCACGTGCGAAGTCGATGGCCCCGACCGCGCCGCATGCGGCGACGCATTCGCGGTGGTCGCGGCAGCGGTCGAGGTCGACCTGGTAATCGAATCCGATCGCGTTCTCGGGACAGGCCTTGATGCAGCCATTGCAGCGCGTGCAGGCGTCGAGGTCGATGGGATTTTGCTGCTGCCACTCGACGTCGAACGCGCCCAGCCATCCGCCGACCTTCGACAACGCGCCGCTCTGCACCGGAAACGTCCGCACGGCCGGCAGCTCGACGCCCGGCGTCGGCGACGTCGCCAGCACGCTGATGGCGACCTTGCCGTCGAGCGCGCGCGCCCAGCCGAGCGCCGCGCCGAGCGGCCCCGCGATCAGCACGTGTCCCTCGGAGCGGTAGCCGACGCTCGGTATCGGCGGCGGCTCCGGCAGCGCCGCCGCGGCGATCAGCGCGGCGATCTTGGGCGTCGCCGCGCGCGCGTCGGCCGACCATCCGGCGGTTTCGCGCACGTTGACGAAGCGGATCGTCTGCGCGTGGCCGCCGCGCTCGGCGACATCCTCGAAAAGTCGCGCTTCCTGCGTGCACGCGACCATCACGTCGCCTTGCGCGCCGTCGGCGAATCCGGCGAGCTCCTTCTGGCACAGCATCGTGCGTACCGCCGGCGTCGCGGGCAGCGCGAGCGCGGTCGCCAGCGCTGCGGCGTCCAGCGGCTGGGTGCCGTTGCACGAGCACAGGAACAGGGTCTTGTCGGCGACGCTCATCGCCGGTCCTCGTCCCGCGCGGTCCGTGCGTCCTGCTCGCCCGCAGGCGTTGCATGTCGCTCGGTGCTCGTTGCCACTGTGGGCGGCGTCTCGCGTGTCGGCACGCAAGGCCCCGCGCCCGCGTCCACGGTGTGCGCGAGCACTGCGGGCTGCGGGATCGCGGCGGACACCGCTTTCGCGTCGGGCGTCTCGCGGTTTGCCGCATCGGCATCCGCTGCTGTCGCGTGCCCGGCATGCCCATCACCCGGCGCGTCGGCACCGCCGTCGGACGCGGCGACGTCGTGCGCGTCCAGCCCGGGCCCTTGCGGATTGAGCGTGGCGACGCTGTGCGCGAGGCGTGCGAGCATCTCCGGCGGAATGGGATCGGGCCGGCTGTAGTCGTCGATATAGACATCGAGACCATCCATCACGTTGAAGCGCGGATCGCGCAGCAGCTTGCGCAGCGCCGCGCGCTTGACGTCGGCGTCGACGCCGCCCTGCATGAATGCCGTGAAGTCGGATTCGAACGTCAGCGACTGGATGGGTGGCAGCGGCGTCGACGGCACGCCGACGGCGGGCGCTGGCGCGCCCACTCCACCCGGCGTCACCGAAGACGGCGCCGGTGCCGCAACGGTCGCAGCCGGCACAACCGGTGGCGCCGTGGCCGCGGGCGCGTCATCCACGCGTTCACCGCGCGCCGCCGCGCGCTTGCGCTCGGACCAGCGCGCCAGCGAAAAGCGCGCGTTGCCGTCCGGTTTGTCCTGTTCGCTCATGACTTCTGCGACTTGTCGTCCTTGAAGAACGCGCCGGCGACGAACGGATCGCTGCGGCGGCGCTTGCCCTTGAATTGCGGTACGTAGTTCGCAGCGACGTAAGCGTCTGCCCAGGCCAGGATTTCCACCGGCATCGGCACCGGATCGACCGTTTCGCCGCCGTCCATCGAGCGCGCAGCCTCGTTGTAGCTCAGCGTGGCGTACACCGGGTGCACGGGGGGCGTGCGCGCTTCGTCGCGACGCCACATGACGAACACCTGCGGCGCATCCTCGCGCAGATTGAGATAGTAGCCCTCCGCCTCGCTGTGATGAAGGTCGAGCGCGAATCCCGCGAAGCGCCACAGCGTCATGCCGGGATCGTCGCGAAAGCACACCGGATCGAGCGCGGTCACTTCGAGGTCGTCGCGGGGGATGCCTGCGACCTCGACGCCCCACGGTGCCCACTGCTCGCTCGCCCATCGGCTCGCGAGCGGCGTGCGGCGCATCACGATATGGACCGGAAATCGGGGAATCGGCAGCGTGCTCTCCTGCGACCGGAAACGGGTGCGGCATCGCACCCGCACCGTTCGTCGAATCCGACGGTAGCGCGACGCGCAGGGTTTGGCAACCGCCGCGAGCGCGCGGTTTCACTCTGCTACCATTCACGGAACCGGGCTCGACGCCGGCGACTCCAATGAATACGATGCGCAAGGTCATACAACTCATCGACCCGCGCGACACCGCGCGCCACGCGCGCCTCGATGCCCTGCTGGGAGAAGACGGCGCTGCGGTCCCCCCGCTCGACATGCGCGGCCGGCCGCTGCACGACCTGCGCATCTCGGTGACCGACCGCTGCAACTTCCGCTGCGTGTACTGCATGCCGAAGGCGGTGTTCGACAGCGACTACAAGTTCCTCGCGCAGGACAAGCTGCTGACGTTCGAAGAGATCGAGCGCGTGGCGCGCGCGTTCGTCGCCGCGGGCGTCACCAAGATCCGCCTGACGGGCGGCGAGCCCCTGCTGCGCCGCCGCCTCGAGCGCCTGGTGGAGATGCTGGCGAAGCTGCCGGTCGAGTTGACGCTGACCACCAACGGCGTGCTGCTCGCGCGCAAGGCACGCGCGCTGCGCGACGCCGGTCTCACTCGCGTCACCGTCAGCCTCGACGCGCTCGACGATCCCACGTTCAAGGCGATGAACGACGTCGATTTCCCCGTGTCCGAAGTGCTCGCCGGCATCGATGCCGCGGCCGCCGCTGGCCTCGCGCCGATCAAGATCAACGCCGTGATCAAGCGCGGCCGCAACGAGCACGCGATCGTGCCGCTGGCGCGCCATTTCAAGGGCAGCGGCCACATCATGCGGTTCATCGAATACATGGACGTCGGCCATACCAACGGCTGGCGCATGGACGATGTGGTGCCGGCGCGCGACATCGTCGCCGCGATCGACCGCGCGATGCCGATCGAGCCGGCGGCGCCCAACTACGTCGGCGAGGTCGCCGAGCGCTGGCGCTATCGCGATGGCAGCGGCGAAGTCGGCGTGATCGCGTCGGTCACACAGGCGTTCTGCAGCGACTGCACGCGCGTGCGCCTGTCGACCGACGGCAAGGTCTACACGTGCCTGTTCGCGCGCAGCGGCGACGACCTGCGCGCGCGGTTGCGCAGCGGTGCGTCCGACGACGAGATCGCCGCCGTCGTGCGCGCGATCTGGTCGTTGCGGTCCGACCGCTACTCCGAGCTCCGCAGCGCGGCGACGCGCACGCTCGACAAGGTCGAGATGAGCTACATCGGCGGATGAGCAGGCCCTGCCCCGACGTGCGAATGAGCCCGCAGCGCGTGGCGCGCGGGGCAATCCGGTGAACGCGCCCGACCTGCGCTACCGGCCGCTGCTGACGCAGAACGCGCGGCCGGCGACGTTCGACGTCACCGCCGTCGATGAGCATGGCGCCGTACACCAGGTGCCGATCGCCGGCGAGCATCCGTTGACGATCTACGTCGACAAGCAGGAGTTGCTGACGCTGATGACGCTCGGCGCGGCGCCGGAGGCGCTGGCGATCGGCTACCTGCGCAACCAGCGGCTGGTGCACGACATCCACGACATCGTCGCCGTGCAGGTCGATTGGGAGACCGATTCGGTGGCGGTGAGGACGCGCGCAGGGCTCGCCGACCTCGCCGAGAAGACGGCCAGGCGCACCAAGACCTCGGGCTGCGGGCAGGGTACGGTGTTCGGCGACCTGATGGCGGAGATCGACGACGTGCGGCTGCCGCCGGGTGCGACGCTGACGCGCGCGGCGCTCTACGCGCTGCTCGACCGCGTGCGCGTGCACGAGACCATCTACAAGCAGGCCGGCGCCGTGCACGGCTGCGCGCTGGCAAGCAACGTCGGCGACGCCAGCGAGATCCTGATGTTCGTCGAGGACGTGGGTCGCCACAACGCGGTCGACGCGATCGCCGGGCAGATGTGGCTCGACGGCGTCGACGGCGGCGACAAGATCTTCTATACCACCGGCCGCCTCACGTCGGAGATGGTGATCAAGGCGGCGCAGATGGGCATCCCGTTCCTGGTGTCGCGCTCGGGCCTGACGCAGATGGGCTACGAGATCGCGCAGAAGGTCGGCATGACGATGATCGGCCGCGCCACCAACAAGCACTACCTGCTGTTCACCGGCGCCGAGCGATTCCGCGGATGAAGGAATGAGCGCCGAAGGGCCGCCCCGAGGCGCTTGCCCCCCAATGGGGGGAGGCGCGCGCAGCGCGCATCGGGGGGAGGCGATTTGATCGCCAGAGATGCCATCACCGGACTCGTGCTCGCCGGCGGCCAGGGCCGGCGCATGGGTGGCGTCGACAAGGGGCTCGTCGAGTTCGACGGCCGGCCGATGGTCGCGCATGTGATCGCGCGGCTGGCGCCGCAGGTCGCGACGCTGGTGATCAATGCCAATCAGAATGCCGGGCGCTATGCGGCGTTCGGCCACCCGGTGGTCGCCGACGCCATCGGCGGCTTCGCGGGTCCGCTGGCGGGTCTGCACGCGGGACTCGCCGTGGCCAGGACTTCACACGTCGTCACCGTCCCCTGCGATTCGCCGTTCCTGCCCGACGACCTCGCCGCGCGGCTCGCTGCCGCAATGGCGGCCGACGACGCGGAGCTCGCCGTCGCCCGCACCGGCGACCAGCCGCATCCGGTGTTCGCGCTGGTGGCGGTGGACGTGCTGCCGCATCTCGCGCGCTACCTCGAGGGCGGCGGACGCAAGATCGATGCGTGGTACGCGTCGCTGCGCGTCACCGAAGTCGCGTTCGACGACGAGGCCGCAGCGTTCCGCAACATCAATACGCGCGAAGAGCTCGCGGCCAACCTCGCACGGCCATGATCCGCCTCGGCGAGGTGGTCGCGGGCCGCGACAACAACGTGCGCGTGCTGCGGCACGTCGCTGCGCTGATGGTGATCGTGTTCCATTGCTACGCGCTCACCGCGGTCCCGGACGCCGATCCGCTGCACCGGCTGGTGCCGGACGCGACGCTCGGCACGCTCGGCGTGCAGATCTTCTTCGCGCTGTCGGGCTTCCTCGTCACGCAGAGCTTCCTCGCCCACCGCGGCCTCGGCGCGTTCGTCGCGGCGCGCGTCCTGCGCATCTATCCCGCGCTGGTGGCGGCGACGCTCTTCACGATCCTGCTCACGGGTCTCACGTCGACGCGGCCGTTCGCCGATTACCTCGGCGACCCGCAGACGCGGCGCTACTTCTGGCAGACCGCCACCGGCTATATGGCGACAGGCCCGCTGCCCGGTGCGTTCGCGCACAATCCCTACCCCCACGCGGCGAATGGCTCGCTGTGGACGTTGCCCATCGAGCTGCGCCTCTACGCGGTGCTCGCGGTTGCCGGCGTGCTCGGCGTGCTGGCCAATCGCCGCGTCGCCGCGCTACTCGCCACGGTGCTGGCCATCGTGCTGGTGCACGCGCCGTGGCCGCTGTCGCTGGTGTTCGACGTCGCGCCCAATCGCAGCCTGTTGCTGATCTTTCTCGGCGGCGCGCTGGCCTATGTTTGGCGCGACGCGGTGGTCCTGTCGCTCCTTGCAGCGGCGGCGGCCGCCGCGCTGTACCTCGCGCTGCCGCGCGGTTTCGTGCATTCCGCACTGACGCTGCCGATCGTCGTGTACACGGTGCTGGTGGTCGCCTACCACCCGCGCCTGCGCAACGAGCGCCTCGCCCGCGGTGCCGATTTCTCGTATGGCCTCTATGTCTACGCATTCCCGATCCAGCAGACGATCCTCGCCACGTTCGTCGGCATCGGCGCAGGAGCGCTGCTGCTCGCGACGCTGCCGCTCGTGGCGGCGATGGCGGCGTTGTCGTGGTTCGGCGTCGAGCTGCCCGCGCTCGCCTTAAAATCGCGCTTTAGCACCCCCGCCGGATCGCTGCCATGAACAACACCTCCGCCTCCTCCGCCGCCATGGGCGCGCGCCTGCGCGAGCTCTCCTGCGCCGACGACTACGATCCCAACTCGATGCCGGTGGACCGTGCGCGCACGCTGATCCGCCAGTTCCTGACGCCGGTGACGGCCATCGAGCGCGTGCACATCCGCGCCGCGCTCGGGCGTACGCTCGCCGCGAACGTGATCTCGCCGATCGACGTGCCGGGCCACGACAATTCGGCGATGGACGGCTGGGCGGTGCGCTTCGCCGACCTCGCGGCCACGGGCGAGACCACGCTCGCGCGCATCGGCGAATCGTTCGCCGGGCGCCCGTTCGAAGGCGAGGTGAAGGTAGGCGAGACCGCACGCATTTTCACCGGCGGCGTGATGCCGCGCGGCACCGACACCGTCGTCATGCAGGAGCGCGCCACCACCGACGGCGACCGCGTGCGCATCGCGCAGGGCGCCGTGCAGAAGCTCGGGCAGAACCGGCGCTTCGCCGGCGAGGATCTCAAGGCCGGCGGCGTGGTCTTCGCCAGGGGCCAGCCGCTCTACCCGGCGGAGATCGGCATGCTGGCGTCACTCGGCATCGGCGAGATCCCGGTGTTCCGGCGCCTGCGCGTCGCGTTCTTCTCCACCGGCGACGAGCTGGTGTCGATCGGCACGCCGCTGGCGGCAGGCCAGATCTACGACAGCAACCGCTACACGCTCCACGGCATGCTCGCGCGGATGGACCTCGACACGCTCGACATGGGCGTGGTGCCGGACGTGCCGGAAGCGCTGGAGCGCGCATTCGCCACGGCCGCCGCCAGCGCCGACGTCGTCATCACCTCGGGCGGCGTGTCGGTGGGCGAGGCGGACTACGTCAAGACCCTGCTCGACAAGCTCGGCGAGGTGGTGTTCTGGAAGATCGCGATGAAGCCGGGTCGCCCGCTCGCCTATGGCCGGATCGGCAACGCACACTTCTTCGGATTGCCCGGCAATCCGGTGAGCGTGATGGTGACGTTCTACGAATTCGTGCGCGACGCGTTGCTGCATCTCGCGGGCCGGCGCGAGACGCCGCCGCTGCCGCTGATGAAGGCCACGTTGACGGCGCCGATTCGCAAGATGCCGGGACGCACCGAGTTCCAGCGCGCGATCCTCGGCAGCGACGACGCCGGCAATGCCGTCGTGCGCGTCACCGGCGACCAGGGATCGGGCATCCTGTCGTCGATGTCGCTCGCCAACTGCTTCGTCGTGCTGGGGGCCGAAGTCGGCAACGTCGACGCCGGCAGCGTCGTCGACGTGCAGCTGCTGGACGGCCTGGTCTAGCCGCGCCTCAGAAGTAGTGGTAACGGTCGATCTCGCGCAACCTTCGCTCGAGGTCCGGCAAGTCGATCGCCTGCGCGAGGTAGCGTTCGCGCGCGACGGTGCGCTGGTCGGCGAACCAGTCGTCGAGGCGCGTCAGCCACGAGCGGCGCGGCTTGGACGGCTTGCGCGCGTGGGCATGCGGTGAGGCGGAAAGCGCGTCGGTCAGGAGCGCGTAATAGGCGCTCCAGCCGTCGATGGGGGCGATGGTTCTCATGATCGTGTCCTGGCTCTTGTTGCGGGGCTGCAGCGTTTTGCTGCACTGCACGGTGACAATCTAGAGGCGCCGGGGTCCGAAATCCAATCGTGGTTTTGAATCAAGGGCATAACCCTTGCAAATCCGGATATTGCATTGCGGTAGATCCGGCTAACTGATATCTTTCATAGACTTATGGAGCTATACCAATTGCGCGGCTTTGTCGCCGTCGCCGAGTCGGGACACCTGACGCGGGCGGCCGACAAGCTGCACGTCAGCCAGCCTGCCCTGTCTGCCCAGGTGAAGGCGGTCGAGGACGAGCTCGGCGTGACGCTGTTCGAGCGCACGCCGTCCGGCATGGCGCTGTCGGTGGCGGGACGCCAGCTGCTGCCCCACGCCCAGGCGGTGCTGGCGGCCGCCCAGGCGCTGCGCAACGCGGCCCATGCGATCGAGGGCGAGCTCGCCGGGCACGCGCGTGTCGGCACCGTCGCCGATCCCAAGTTCGTGCGCCTGCCGCAGTTCCTGGCGCGCGCCGTCGAGCGCCATCCCCTGCTGGAGATCATGCTGCAGCACGAAGTGTCGGGCGAGGCGTTCGACAAGGTGCGCGACGACGCGCTCGACGCGAGCTTCTACTACGGCGATCGCACCCATCCGCACGTCGCCAGCGTGCATCTCACCGATTTCGCGTACCGGATCGTGGCGCCCGTCGTGTGGCGCGAGCGCGTCGAGGGCGCGAGCTTCCAGGACATCGCCCGGCTGCCGTGGATCATGACCCCGGAGATCAGCACGCACCGCGCGCTCACGCGGCGGCTGTTCGACGAGAACGGCATCGAGCCCGCGACGCGCATCGAGGCCGACCACGAGGTGGTGATCAGCTCGCTGGTGGTGGCCGGCCTCGGCGTGTCGCTGATGCGCGAGGACATCGCGCGGGCGCAAGCCAAGGCCGGCGAGATCGTGCTGTGGAACGGTCCGCGGCTGCTGACGTCGCTGCAGTTCCTGTATGCGCGCGAGCGCGAGGCGGAACCGGTGATCGCCGCGCTGATCGAAGTCGTGCGCGACGTCTGGCCGGCCAACGTGCCGGCGCTGGTACCGGGTTGAACTCCCGCGCCGCGGCCACGCTCGAAGCACTGTAAGGTATGCGCGCTCGCCCGCGTCCAATCGGAATCATCGTCCGTACCGGAGACAAGCCATGCTGACCCGCCGCCAAGCCCTCTGCACGCTCGTCGCGCTGCCCGCCTTCGCGCGCACGGCCGCGGCGCGCGCGGAATACGCCGCCGGCACGAGCAAGCAGGGAGTCGAAATGCTGCAAATGCAATGGCGCAAGTACCTCGCCAAGAACGCCGACGTCGCCGCCGACGCCACGCCGCTCAAGCTCGCCGACGATGAATGGCAGAAGCGTCTCGCGCCGGATGCCTATCGCGTGCTGCGCCACCAGGGCACGGAACTCCCGGGTTCGAGCCCGCTGCTGCGCGAGAAGCGCGATGGTGTGTTCGTCTGCGCTGGCTGCGCGCTCCCGGCCTACACGTCGGCGATGAAATTCGACAGCGGCACCGGCTGGCCGAGCTTCGTCGCCTCGGTTCCCGGCGCGCTCGACATGGGACGCGGCAGCAAGTCGGTGTTCGTCGGACTCGAAGTCCACTGCGCCAAATGCGGCGGCCACCATGGTCACATCTTCGACGACGGCCCGCAGCCGCTCGGCGACCGCTGGTGCATCAACGGCGTCGCGCTGCGCTTCATCCCGCTCGCCTGAAGCGTCCGCGCCGGTCGCGGCGCGGGCGCTCGTCTCGCCGCCGCTTCCCCGGCGGCGCAACAATTCGTCACAGAGCGCGCGCTCGCCGCGGCCGACGAATGCCGCGACTCGCTTATACTTCGCGGCTATCGCCGTGAATCAATTCATTTCCGCCTGATCACCCCCATGACGAGTCGAGGCGCCGCCGGCGTCCGCGGACGCCGCTTGCCCGCCGCGCGCACCCTCTGCCTCCTGTCGCTCGCGCTGGCGGTCGGCGGTTGCGGCAAGAGCGCGAGCCAGGACCCGCCCGCCGCAGTCCCGGCGACGCTCGCGGTGAAGGTCGTGGCCGTGGTGCCGACGAGCGTGCCGGTGGCCTTCGACGTGGTCGGCCAGACCGAGGGCGCCAAGGAAGTCGAAGTCCGCGCGCGCGTCCCCGGCATCCTGCAAAAGCAGCTCTACCGCGAGGGCGACACGGTACGCGCCGGCGCGCCGATGTTCGAGATCGATCGCGCGCCCTATGAAGTCGCGCTGGACCAGGCGAACGCGGCGCTGGCACAGGAGCGCGCCAAGCTCTCGCAGGCGACGCGCGACGAAGTTCGCTTCCGCGATCTCGTCGCCGACAAGGCGGTAAGCCAGAAGGACTACGACGACGCGCTGTCGCAGAAGGACCTGGGCGCGGCGGCGGTGCAGCAGGCCGAAGCGAAGGTGCGCGAGGCCAAGCTCAACCTGTCGTACACGCTGGTCGCCGCTCCCGTCGCCGGCATTTCCGGGCGCGCGCAGCGGTCGGTAGGCAGCCTCGTCACCACCGACGCGAGCGGCAGCCTGCTGACCACGATCAACCAGCTCAACCCCATCTGGGTGCGCTTCAGCCTCGCCGAAACCGACCTCGCGACGGTGCCCGGCGGCAAGCTCTCGCGCGGTACCGCCATCGTCGCGCTCACGCTCGCCGACGGCACGGCCTACCCGATCCAAGGGCGGCTCAACTTCGCCGCGAGCGAGATCGACACGCGTCTCGGCACGCAACAGTTGCGCGCCGAGTTCGACAATCCGCACGAGGACCTCGTCCCCGGCCAGTTCGTACGCGTACACATCACGGCGGGGCGCCGCGACAACGTGTTCCTCGTGCCACAGGCGGCGGTGATGCAGACCGAGAAGGGCTACTTCGTGTTCGTCGTCGGCAGCGATGGCAAGGCGACGGAGCGGCCGGTGGAGACCGGCGCGTGGATCGGCAGCGACTGGACGATCCGCAAGGGGCTTGCCGCCGGCGACCGCGTGATCGTCGACAACCTGCTGCGTCTCAAGCCCGGCCTCGCGGTGGCGCCGACGCCGGTCTCCGACGCCGCGGCGACGCCCGCGCCCGCACCGGCGCCCGGCACGGTGTCCAGGCCGGCTGCCGGCGCGGCGAAGTACTGACGCACCTCCCCGCGTCGCCCGCCACCGATGCTGTCGCAATTCTTCATCAATCGCCCGATCTTCTCGGGCGTCATCGCAATCGTCATCACGCTGGCAGGCCTCATCGCGTCGCAATCGCTGCCGATCGCTCAATATCCGGAGGTCGCGCCACCCACGGTGACAATCACCGCCACCTACACCGGCGCCAGCGCGGAGACGCTGGCCAAGACGGTCGCCGCGCCGATCGAGGAGCAGCTCTCGGGCGTCGAGAACCTCGTCTACTTCAGCTCGAGCTCGGCGTCCAATGGCACGCTGACGATCACCTGCACGTTCGCCGTCGGCGCCGACGGCGACAAGGCGACGATCGACGTCAACAACCGCGTGCAGATCGCGCAGCCGCGGCTGCCCGACGACGTACGGCGATCCGGCGTCATCGTGCAGCGGCGGTCAACGGACATCCTGATGTTCGTCGCGCTGACATCCGCCGATCCGCGCTACGACACGCTCTACCTCAGCAACTTCGCCACTGCCAACATCCTCGACGACCTGAAGCGCGTCCCTGGCGTGGCGGACGCGCAGGTGATCGGCGCGCGCGACTACTCGATGCGCATCTGGCTGCGTCCCGACAAGATGGCGCAGCTCGGCGTCACCGCGAGCGACGTCGCCGCCGCGGTCGCCGCGCAGAACAACCAGTACGCAGCCGGCAAGATCGGCCAGGAGCCGGCGCCCGCCGGCCAATCGATGATCTACACGGTCACTGCGCGCGGGCGGCTGCTCGAGCCCGACGACTTCGGCAACATCGTGCTGCGCGCGAACGGTCCCAACGGCGTGCTGCGCATCCGCGACATCGCGCGCGTCGAACTCGGCGCGATCAACTACGACGCGGCGACCACGCTCGACGGCCAGCCGACGGTGGGTGTCGCGATCTACTTGCAGTCCGGCGCCAACGCCCTCGCCGTCGCCGCTGCGGTGCGCGCGCAAATGGCCGACATCAAGGCGCGCTTTCCGGAAGGCGTCAACTACCTGATCCCGTTCGACACGACGCGCTTCGTGCAGGAGTCGATCCACGAGGTCGTGAAGACGCTGCTCGAAGCGGCGGCGCTGGTGATCCTCGTCGTGTTCCTGTTCCTGCAGAGCTGGCGCCCGACGTTGATCCCGATCATCGCCGTGCCGGTGTCGCTGATCGGCGCCTTCGCGGGCCTCTACGCGTTCCACTTCACGATCAACACGCTGACGCTGTTCGCAATCGTCCTCGCCACCGGCATCGTCGTCGACGACGCGATCGTGGTGCTGGAGAACGTCGAGCGCCTGATGAGCGAGCGCAAGCTCACGCCGCGCGCCGCCGCGATCGAGTCGATGCGCGAGGTAACCGGCGCGATCATCGCCATCGAGCTCGTGTTGTGCGCGGTGTTCATTCCCGTGGCGTTCCTGGGCGGCCTCGCCGGCAAGCTGTACCAGCAGTTCGCGGTGACGGTGGCGACGACGGTGGTGATCTCGGGCGTGGTCGCGTTGACGCTCACGCCGGCGCTGTGCGCGCTGATCCTCAAGCCGGCGCATGAGGAAGCCGTGCTGTTCCGCCCGTTCAACCGCGGCTTTGCGTGGCTCACGCGCACCTATATCGGCGGCGTGAACGCGGCGCTGCGGCGCTCGATCGCGTCGCTCCTCATCTTCACGATCATCATCGGCGCGGGGGTCGTGCTGTTCAAGAAGGTGCCGGGAGCGTTCGTGCCGTCCGAGGACCAGGGCTATTTCATCGCGTCGATCACGCTGCCCGACGGCGCCACGCTGCCGCGCACCTCGGTCGCGAGCGCCAAATTGCGCGGGATCATCGCCGCCGATGCGGGCGTGGAGCACGCGTTCGTGCTGAACGGCGTGGACTTCATCGGCGGCGGCAACAAGACCAACGCGGCGACCGTGTTCGTGACGCTGAAGCCCTGGGACGAGCGCAGCGCGTCGGCGGACGACATCATCCAGTACGTGCGCACCAAGTCGCCGACGATCACCGAAGGCAACGTGCTCGCGTTCAGTCCGGTGCCGATCCGGGGCATCGGCACCACGGGCGGATTCGAGCTCTACGTGCAGGATCGCACCGGCGGCGACGCGCAGAAGCTCAACGCGGTCGTCCAGCAATTCGTCACGGCGCTGCGCCAGCGCGGCGACCTCACCGGCGTCAACACGTTCTTCCGGCCCACGGTGCCGCAGCTCCTGGTCGACGTCGATCGCGAGAAGGCGATGGCGTTGGGCGTGCCGATCAACGATCTCTTCGCCGCGCTGCAGAGCACGATGGGCGCGCTCTACGTCAACGACTTCAATCGCCTCGGGCGCACGTTCCGCGTGCAGCTGCAGGCCGAAGGCGCGTTCCGCGCGCGTCCCGAGGATCTCGGCAATGTCTACGTGCGTTCGACGACAACCGGCGAGATGATCTCGGCCAAGAGCATGCTCGAGATCCGTCACGTGGTCGGCCCCGAGCAGCTCGAGCGCTACAACGGCTTTCTCGCGGCCAAGGTGATCGGCAGCAATCCGCCGGGCGTCAGCACGGGCCAGGCGATCACCGCCGTCGAATCAGTGGCCGCGGCGTCACTGCCGCCGGGCTACACGATGGAATGGACCGGCCAGGCGTACCAGGAGAAGCGCATCGGCTCGGCGGCCGTCGTCGCGTTCGTGTTCGCGATCATCATGGTGTTCCTGATCCTGTCCGCCAACTACGAACGCTGGTCGCTGCCGATGGCGGTCCTGCTCGCGGTGCCGTTCGCGCTGTTCGGCGCGCTGTGCGCCGTCGTGCTGCGCGGCATGAACAACGACGTCTATTTCCAGATCGGCCTCGTCGTGCTGATCGGCCTCGCGGCGAAGAACGCGATCCTGATCGTCGAATTCGCCGCGCAGAAGCAGGCCGAGGGCATGCCGAAGCTTGCCGCTGCCGTGGAGGCGGCCCGGCTTCGCTTCCGCCCGATCGTCATGACCTCGGTCGCCTTCGTGCTCGGCGTGCTGCCGCTGGTGCTCGCGACGGGCGCCGGCGCCGCGGCGCGCCGCTCGATGGGTACCGGCGTATTCGGCGGCATGCTGGCGGCCACGTTCATCGCCACGATCTTCATTCCGCTCTTCTACGTGCTGCTGCGCCGGCGCGAGCCCGCGCCGGCACCGCAGTCGCCGCCCGCGCTCGCCGAGGAGCCCGTGTGACTGGCGCGCGCGTGGTGATCGCAACGCTCCGGCGCACTGCGGTCGCGCTCACGCTGGCCTGCGCCGGTTGCATGGTCGGCCCCGATTACCAGCGGCCGCCGATCGAGCTGCCGAAGGCGTATCCGTACGCTGCGCCGACAGACACCGCGCGGCCTTCCACCTCCGCTGCGGGTGCCTCCACCGCGCCATCCGCAACCATGGCGCTGCCGGCGAACGCTGCGGTGGCCGCGGTTCCCGCGCAATGGTGGACGCTGTACCGCGACACCGAGCTCGACCGCCTTGTCGCGGCGGCGCTGGGAGCCAATACCGACCTGCGCATCGCCACCGCGCGCGTCGACGAGGCGGAGGCGATCGCGCGCCAGGTCAATGCCGCGATATTTCCCGAGATCGATCTTGGCGCCGCCGGCTCGCGCACGCGCTCCAATCCCGCGTTGCTGACGCAGGGCTCGCAGCCCATCGCCAGCAACTTCCGCGTCGCGCTGTCGACCTCGTTCGAGATCGACTTCTGGGGGCGACTGCGGCGCGCCGCCGAGGCGGCACGCGCCCAGGCGCTCGGTTCGCACTATGCGCGCGACGTCGTCGCATTGACGCTGGCGGGCGACGTCGCGCAAACCTACTTCGCGCTGCGCTCGCTCGACGCGCAGATCATCGCCACGCGCGAAACGCTGCAGTCGCGCGAGCAATCCGCGGCGTTGGTCAACCGCCGCGCGCGCGGCGGCGTCGCCTCCGATCTCGACGTTGCGCAAGCCGAGGGCCTGCGCGCGCAGGCGGCGGCGCAACTCAAGCTGCTGGTGCGCCAGCGTGGGGCCGCCCTGCACATGCTCGGCACGCTTACCGGACATCTCGACATCGCCATTGCCGAGTCGGGCATCGACGCCATTCCGCTGGCGCCGCAGCCGCCGCCCGGATTGCCGTCGGCGCTGATCGAGCAGCGTCCGGACGTGCGCAAGGCGGAGCAGGACCTGGTGTCGGCCAATGCCCAGATCGGCGTCGCGAAGGCGGCGCTCCTGCCGACGATCGACCTGACCGGCGACCTCGGCGCGCAGAGCGCGAGCCTCGCCAACCTGCTGCAATACGGGTCGCGCATCTGGTCGATCGGCTTCGGTCTCGCGCAGCCGATCTTCGACGCCGGTCGCCGCCAGGCCGCGGTCGAGGGCCAGGAGGCCTTCGAGCGCGAGACGCTCGCCGCGTACCAGAAATCGCTCGAGACTGCGTTCCGCGAAGTCGCCGACGCGCTGGTCGACGTGCAGCAGACGACCGCCGCCGCCGCCGATTACGATGCCAACCTCGTCGCCGCACGCAATGCGCTGCGGCTCGCCACGCGCCGCTACGAAGCCGGCCTCGCACAGTTCCTCGACGTGCTCGATGCGCAGCGCACGGTGAATACCGCGGAGCTCGCGCGCATCCTCAATCGCCAGGCACAGCTCGCGGCGAGCGTCGACCTGATGAAGGCGCTGGGCGGCGGTTGGACACCGGGCGAAGGCGTGGCCACGCGGTAGCACGGATGAGCGGCGCCTTCCGCGGCACACCGTTATGCGGAAGGGTCGTTGCTTGCGCGCAGGCGTTGCGCCGGAGCCGCGTCCTGCCCTAGAGTCGCGACTTCGGCGGCCGCGACCCGCACGCGCCAACGCACGCCGCGACTCGCGCAGCGCAACCATGGAAGGTCTTTCCCGCATGCCTCACTCTTATCGGATCCTGAGCCTCGGCGCGTCGTACGGATCGCTGCTCGCGATCAAGTTCGTCGCCGCCGGACACGAGGTGATGCTTGCCTGCCTGCCCGCCGAGGCCGAGGCCTTCAATCGCGATGGCGCGCGCGTGCGGATGCCGGTCAAGGGCCGCGAGGGGCTGGTGGACGTCGATTCGCGCCAGCTGCCGGGGAAGCTCGCCGCCGCCGCGCCCGATCGCATCGACGCCGCCGGCTACGACCTCGTCGTGCTGGCGATGCAGGAACCGCAATACCGCGCCGCCGGCGTGCGCGAGCTGCTGGCCGCGGTGGCGCGCGCCGGCACCCCCTGCATGTCGATCATGAACATGCCGCCGCTGCCGTATCTCGCCCGCATCCCCGGCATCGCGCTCGACGCCTTGCGCCCCTGCTTCACGGACGCCACGGTGTGGGATGGCTGCGATCCCGCGTCGATGACGCTGTGCAGTCCGGATCCGCAGGCGTTCCGCCCGCCCGACCAGCCGGTGAACGTGCTGCAGGTGCGGCTGCCCACCAACTTCAAGGCGGCGCGCTTCGAGGGCGACGCACCGACGCGAATGCTGCAGGACCTCGCCGCCGGCATCGAGGCCGCGCGTTTCGACGTCGACGGCGCGAGGATCGAGTTGCCGGTGAAGCTCAAGGTCCACGATTCCGTGTTCGTGCCGCTGGCCAAGTGGAGCATGCTGCTCGCCGGCAACTACCGCTGCATCGGCAAGGACGGCATGCGCTCGATCCGCGACGCCGTGCACGGCGACCTGGCCGCGTCACGCACCGTATACGAATGGGTGATGCGCCTGTGCGAGTCGCTCGGCGCCGCGCGCAGCGACCTGGTCGCCTTCGACAAGTACGCGAATGCCGCACTGTCCCTGCAGAGCCCGTCGTCGGCGGCGCGCGCGCTCGCCAATGGCGCGCGCGACATCGAACGCGTCGACCGCCTCGTGCAGGCGCTGGGCGCGCAGCAGGGAATGCACGCAGCGGAAGTCGACGCGATCGTGAGCGCGGTCGACGGCTGGCTGGCGAAGAACCGCGCCAGGGCCTGAAGCCGGGGCGGCCGGACGTTGCGGCGGCGCCGCGCGATTTGGCCCGCTAGCGCCGGCTCGCCGACAGCACGCCCGACACGTCGCGCACCAGCGCCAGCGCGTGCTTGAGCGCCGCGACGCTGCCGACCTCCACGGTGAAGGCCATCCGCGACTGCAGGTTGCGCGTCAACGTGCGCGCGGCGGTGACGTTGATCTTCTCGCGCGAGAACACTTCGGAGATGTCGCGCAGCAGGCCCTGGCGATCCATCGCCTCGATGACGACGTCCACCGGAAACACGTCGTCGCGGGCGATGCCCCAGTCGGCGTCGATCAGGCGCTCGGCCTCGCGCTCGCGGATGCGCGCGACGTTGGCGCACGCCGCACGGTGGATCGTCACGCCCTTGCCGCGCGTGATGAAGCCCACGATCGGGTCCGGTGGCGCCGGCTTGCAGCAGCGCGCGAGTCCGGTCATCAGGCGGTCGACGCCGACGACGAGTATGCCGCCGGCGGAGGCGCCGGCGCGGCTCTTGCGCGTGGCGACGGCGTCGTCGGCCGCGGGTGCCGTCGCGGCCTGCGGCTGGGCGACGGCATGGATCGCCATCTGCACCTGGCGCGAATTGATGTCGTCGCGCGCGAACGCGGCGAAGAACTCGTCCGCCTTGGCGAATCCCGCCTTGGCGGCGACTGCGTCGAGCTTGACGAGGCTCTGCCCGAGCCGCGCCAGCTCGCGCTCGACCAGCGCGCGCCCCTGCGCCACCGTGGCCTCGTGCTGCTGCGCCTTGAACCACTGCCTGACCTTGGCGCGTGCGCGGTGGCTCGTGACGTAGCCGAGCTCGGGGTTGAGCCAGTCGCGCGACGGGCCACCCTCCTTGGCGGCGACGATCGCAACCTGCTGGGCATTGCCGAGCTTGTAATCGAGCGGCACCATCTGGCCGTCGACGCGCGCGCCGCGGCAGCGATGCCCGAGGTCGGTGTGCACGGCGTATGCAAAATCCACCGGCGTCGCGCCCTGCGGCAGGTCGATCACCCGGCCCTGCGGCGTCAGCACGTAGATCGACTCGGTGAACAGGCTGCTGCGGAATGCCGACACCAGGTCGCCGCTCGCCGCCACCGTGTCGCGCCAGTCGAGGATCTGCCGCAGCCAGCCGATCTTGGCGTCGAATCCGGGATCGCTCCGGCGTGCCGCCGGCGACCCTTCCTTGTAGCGCCAGTGCGCGGCGACGCCGTATTCCGAATGCTGGTGCATGTCGCGCGTGCGGATCTGCACCTCGAGCGCGCGACCGTCGGGTCCCGTGACCGCCGTGTGCAGCGAGCGGTAGTCGTTGGCCTTCGGCTTGGCGATGTAGTCGTCGAACTCGTCGGGCAGCGGTGCCCACAGGTGATGCACGACGCCGAGCGCGGCATAGCAGTCGCGCACCTCGTCGACCAGCACGCGCACCGCGCGGATGTCGTACAGCGACTCGATCCCCGTCTGCTTGCGCTGCATCTTGCGCCAGATGCTCTGGATGTGCTTCGGTCGGCCGCTGACGTCGGCGCGGATGCCGGCCGCATCGAGCTCGCGGCGCAGCAAGGCCACCACGTTGTCGATGTAGCGCTCGCGGTCGACACGCCGCTCGTCGAGCAGGCCCGCGATGCGCCGGTAGGCGGCGGGCTCGAGCGCGCGCAGCGACAGGTCCTCGAGCTCCCACTTCAGCTGCCAGACGCCGAGGCGGTTGGCGAGCGGCGCGAACAGGTCGACGATGTCCTGCGCCGCGCGCCGGCGCGCGGCCTCGTCGCCGGTCATCAGGAAGCGCATCGCCTGCGTGCGCTCGGCGAGCTTGATCAGCACGACGCGGATGTCCTCGACCATCGCCAGCAGCATCTTGCGCAGCTTCTCGGCCTGCGCCTCGCGCTCGGCGCCTGCGGCGTGCGCCGGCGCGGCGCGGATGTCGTCCATGCGCGCGACGCCGGCGACGAGCGCCGCGACCTCGGCGCCGAATCGCGCGGCGAGCGCATCGGCGCCCGCGAGGCGCGCCTGCGCGAGCGGCAGCAGCAGCGCCGCATGCAGCGTTGCCGGGTCGAGCTTGAGCGCGGCGAGGATGGCGGCGCTGCCGATGCCGCGCGCGGCGAGCGGCTCGCCGTCGCCGCCGCGCGCATCGCCGGCGGTCTCGCGCACGAACGACTCGGTGGCGCCGAGCGACTCGATGTCGGCCGTCTCGTACGCGCCGCGCAGCAGGTCGCGCCAGTTGCCGGAAGCCGCAGGCGCCGTCGTTGCCGATGCTGCATGCACGAGCGCGACCATGCGCGAATTATACGCGGGGCACCGGCGCGCGCCGGTGCGCGAAGTTCTGTGCTCAGAACGCAAACGCAGGTACGTTCAGCGCCGCTCGATCGCTCGCCCCGCGATGGATGCGTGCGACGGCGGCCCGGCGGCGAAACGCGCCTTGAAATCCGCGTAGGCCGAGGCGATGCCCGTCGCGAGGTCGATCGCGGGCCGCCACCCGAGCGCACGCACGCGCGTGCTGTCGACGATCTTGCGGGGTGAACCGTCGGGCTTGCTTGCGTCGAATGCGATATCGCCATTGAACCCGACCACCTGCGCGAGCAGCGCCGCGAGATCGCGGATCGTCAGCTCGTCGCCGCTGCCGATATTGATCAGCGGGCAGGTGTCGGGTGCCACCAGCGGCGCATATAGCGCGTCGGGCAGCGTCGCCAGCATCACCAGCGCACGCGCGAGATCGTCCGCATGCAGGAATTCGCGCCGCGCACGACCTGTGCCCCAGACTTCCAGGCGGCGGCTCCCGCTGGCATGCGCCTCGTGCGCCTTGCGCAGCAGCGCCGGCAGCACGTGGCCGGTCGCAAGGTCATAGTTGTCGCCGGTCCCGTAGAGGTTGGTGGGCATGGCCGACAGCCACCGGTGCCCGTACTGGCGGTTGTAAGCCCAGCACATCTCCACGCCCGCGATCTTGGCGACCGCATACGGGCGGTTGGTCGGCTCGAGCGGTCCGCCGAGCAATGCGCTCTCCGCCAGCGGCTGGGGCGCATCGCGCGGATAGATGCAGGAGCTGCCCAGGAACAGCACCCGCTCGACGCCCGCCTCGTGCGCGGCGCGGAAGAGATTGACCTGCAGCGCCAGGTTGCCCATCAGAAAGTCGACGGGCATCGCGCTGTTCGCGGCGATGCCGCCGACCTTCGAGGCCGCGACGAACATGACTTGCGGACGTTCGCGCATCAGCAGCGCGCGCGTCGGCTCGAACTCCGCGAGGTCGAGCTCCTGATGCGTGCGCACGATCAGGCGATCGAAGCCCTGTCGCGTGAGCTCGCGACAGAGGGCGCTCCCCGCAAGTCCGCGATGCCCTGCGACATAGATCGGCGTCGACTTGTCCATGGCGGCTGTCAATCGCCAAAGAGCGCCATCGCGCGACTTCGCCGGCGGCATGCCCGGCGCGCAAAGTCAGCGTGCGCGTCCAAGGCTCTTGCGTATCAATGCCGCGATGTCGCGCATCATCGGCCGGCTGACCTCGCCATTCCAGCGCACGGCGGCAAACAGCGCGCCGAGCACCATGAGCGCGCCATAGCTGCGGCGCAGCCGGTCGCGGCTTGTCACGCAACCCGCGACGGCATGGCCGTAGTTGAACAGCCAGCGGTCGGGCGTGACGCCGAGCTGGTTACTCAGCATCGAATTGATTTCGGCGTGCATGCGAACCCGCGAGCGCATCGTCTTGTTGGCCGGGTACATGCGCGATGCCGCGAGCTTCGCCGGGATCTCGCGCACCACGAGTCCCGCGCGCGCCATGCGCAACCAGTACTCGTAATCCATGCAGAAATCGAGGTCGGCATTGAGAAGGCCCACACGCTCGATCGCGCGGCGGCGCAGGAACAACGCCGGCTGGCAGATGTAGCAGGTCGCCGCGAGGCGCGCCGGATTCCAGGCTGCGCTGGGAAAGCGCTCGTAGGCCACGCCGTCGATGTCGACGTGGTCGGCTTGCCCGTACACGGCGTCCAGCGTCGAATCCGCGGCGAACGCCGCACGCACGGCGTCGAACGCGCCGGGATAGTAGAAGTCGTCGGAATTGAGCCAGCCGACGATGTCGCCCTGACAGGCGCGAAAGCCCTGGTTGACCGCATCCGACTGTCCCCCGTCGCGTCGCGAGACCCACCGCACCGTGGCGCCCCGGCGCCGCAGGATTTCGACCGATCCGTCCGTGCTGCCGCCGTCGAACACCACGTGCTCGAAGTCGCCTCCGCCCTGCGTACTGACGCTCTGCAGGCAGGCCTCGAGAAAGCGCGCCTGGTTGAGCGACGGCGTGACGACGCTGATGCGCATCCGGCCAATCTACACTGCGCCACTGCGCAGCGGCGGTCAGTCCCGCTGCGTCACAACCGCTGGCCGGCGATCTTCGCGATCGTTTCGGCGAGCGCCTGCGCATGCATCTGCGCCAGCGCCGCGTCGCGCGCCTCGACCATCACCCGCAGCACCGGCTCGGTGCCCGACGGCCGCAGCAGCACGCGTCCGGCGGTGCCCAGCGCGGCGATCGCCGCGCGCTCCGCGCGCGCGACCTCGGCATCGTCCTTCCAGACCACGCCGCGCCGCACCGGAACGTTGATCAGGTGCTGCGGGAACAGCGTCAGCGGCGCAGTGGCTTCCGCCAGCGTGGTCTTCTGCTCGATCAGCGCGCGCAGCACGCCAAGCGCGGCGATGATCGCGTCGCCGGTGGTGTGCTTGTCGAGGCAGATGATGTGACCGGAGTTCTCGCCGCCGAGGCGCCACGTCTTTTCCAGCATGCGCTCGAGCACATACCGGTCGCCCACGCGCGCGCGCTCGAGGGCGATGCCGGAGCGAGACAGTGCCTGCTCGAAGCCGAGATTGCTCATCTGCGTGCCGACCACGCCGCCGGCGAGCACGCCGCGATGCTGGTAGTCGCGTGCGATGACGTAGAGCAGCTCGTCGCCGTCGAACATCCGGCCATGGCTGTCGACCATCACCAGCCGGTCGCCGTCGCCGTCGAGCGCGATGCCGAGATCGGCGTGATGCGCGAGGACTTCGCCCACGAGGTGCGCCGGCGCCGTCGCGCCGACTTCGGCGTTGATGTTGATGCCGTCGGGTTCGACGCCCACGGCGATCACCTCGGCACCGAGCTCGCGGAACACGGTCGGCGCGACGTGGTAGGCGGCGCCATGCGCGCAATCGACGACGATGGTGAATCCCTTGAGGTCGAGCTCGTTGGGGAACGTGCTCTTGCAGAACTCGATGTAGCGTCCCGCCGCGTCGTCGACCCGGCGCGCCTTGCCGAGCGCGACCGACGTCACGCACGCGATCGGCGCCTCCATCGCGCGCTCGATCGCGGCTTCGGTGGCGTCGGCGAGCTTGGCGCCGTTGCCGGCGAAGAACTTGATGCCGTTGTCGTCGAACGGATTGTGCGAAGCGCTGATGACGATGCCCGCCGACAGCCGCAGCGCGCGCGTCAGGTGGGCGATGCCCGGCGTCGGCAGCGGGCCGCAGAGGTAGACGTCGACGCCTGCCGCCGACAGGCCGGCCTCGAGCGCGGCTTCCAGCAGGTAGCCGGAGATCCGGGTGTCCTTGCCGATCAGCACGCCCGGGCGGTCGCCGCGCGCATGACCGTCCGCCGCCGCCAGCACCTTGCCCGCGGCGAAGCCGAGCTTCATCACCAGCTCGGGCGTGATCGGCGATTCCCCCACGCGCCCGCGCACGCCGTCGGTACCGAAATAACGTCGATCCGCCATCAAATCATCCTTCGTTGGCCGCCTGCCAGACGCGAATCGCGTCCACGGTTGCGCGCACGTCGTGCACCCGCACGATCGCCGCGCCCTTGGCGATCGCCGCCAGCGCGGCGGCGATGCTCGCGGCGAGGCGTTCGCCGACGTCGCGCCCGGTGACCGCGCCCAGCATCGACTTGCGCGACAACCCGGCGAGCACCGGATAGCCGAGCGTCGCGATCTCGCGCAGGCCGCGCAATAGCGACAGATTATGCGCCAGCGTCTTGCCGAAGCCGAAGCCGGGATCGACGACGATGCGCTCGCGCGCGATGCCCGCGGCCAGCGCGGCGTCGACGCGCGCGCGCAGGAACGCGCGCACCTCGCCGACGACGTCGGCGTAGGCCGGCGCGGCCTGCATCGTGCGCGGATCGCCCTGCATGTGCATCAGGCACACGGCGACGCCGGAGCCCGCGACCGCGGCCAGCGCACCCTCGGCGCCAAGCGCGCGCACGTCGTTGACCATCGCCGCGCCGGCGTCGATCGCCGCGCGCATCACGCCCGGCTTCATCGTGTCGACCGAGACCAGCGCACCGTCGCCGGCGAGCGCCGCGATCACCGGCACGACGCGCGCGAGCTCGTCGTGCTCGCTGACGGGGTGGGCGCCGGGACGCGTCGATTCGCCGCCGATATCGACGATGTCGGCACCCTCTGCGACCAGCGCGCGGCCGTGCGCGATCGCGCGCGCGACGTCGACCGCGCCGTGGCCGTCGGCGAAGGAATCCGGGGTGACGTTGACGACGCCCATCACGCGCGGCGTCGCGAGGTCGAGCTCGCGGCCGCGCAGGGACAGCATCTGCGCCAGGTCAGGCCGGCGTGGTCGACGGCTCGGCGCTGGCGGCGGGCGGCGGCGGCGGCGCGGGGGTGGCGCCGGCCGGCTGCTTCGGCAGCCGCGGCGGGCGGCCGGCGAGGATGTCGTCGATCTGGTCGCTGTCGATCGTCTCGAACTCGAGCAGCGCCTTCGCCATCGCGTGCATCTTGTCGCTGTTGTCGACGATCAGCTTCTTCGCCACCGCGTACTGCTCGTCGATGATGCGGCGGATCTCCGTCTCGATCTTGAGCAGCGTCTGGCTCGACACGTTGTTGGTGCGCGTGATCGAGCGGCCGAGGAAGATCTCGCCCTCGTCCTCCGCGTACACCACCGGTCCGAGCGCGTCGCTCATGCCGTAGCGCATCACCATGTCGCGTGCCATGTGCGTGGCCCGCTCGAAGTCGTTGGCGGCGCCGGTGGTCTGCTGGCCCATGAACACTTCCTCGGCGATGCGGCCGCCGAACAGCATCGAGATCTGGTTCAGCAGGAACTCGCGGTCGTAGCTGTACTTGTCCTTCTCCGGCAGCGACATCGTCACGCCGAGCGCGCGCCCGCGCGGGATGATCGTCACCTTGTGCACCGGGTCGAGCTTGGGCAGCAGCTTGCCGATCAGCGCGTGCCCCGACTCGTGATAGGCGGTGCTCTTGCGCTCCTCCTCGTCCATGACCATCGAGCGGCGCTCGGCGCCCATGATGATCTTGTCCTTGGCGCGCTCGAAGTCGTGCATGTCGACCAGCCGCTTGTTGCCGCGCGCGGCGAACAGCGCCGCCTCGTTGACGAGGTTGGCGAGGTCGGCGCCGGAGAAGCCCGGCGTGCCGCGCGCGATCACCGCGGCGTTGACGTCGGGCGACATCGGCACCTTGCGCATGTGCACCAGCAGGATCTGCTCGCGGCCGCGGATGTCCGGCAGCGGCACCACCACCTGGCGGTCGAAGCGGCCCGGGCGCAGCAGCGCCGGGTCGAGCACGTCGGGACGGTTGGTGGCGGCGATGACGATCACGCCGGCGTTGCCCTCGAACCCGTCCATTTCCACCAGCAGCTGGTTGAGCGTCTGCTCGCGCTCGTCGTTGCCGCCGCCGAGGCCGGCGCCGCGCTGGCGGCCGACCGCATCGATCTCGTCGATGAACACGATGCACGGGGCGTTCTTCTTGGCCTGCTCGAACATGTCGCGCACGCGCGCGGCGCCCACGCCGACGAACATCTCGACGAAGTCGGAGCCCGAGATCGAGAAGAACGGCACCTTGGCTTCGCCGGCGATGGCCCGCGCCAGCAGCGTCTTGCCGGTGCCCGGCGAGCCGACCATCAGCACGCCGCGCGGGATGCGCCCGCCGAGCTTCTGGAACTTGGACGGGTCGCGCAGGAACTCGACCAGCTCGGCCACGTCCTCCTTGGCTTCGTCGCAGCCCGCGACGTCGGCGAAGGTAACCGTGTTGTTCGCCTCGTCGAGCATCCGCGCCTTGCTCTTGCCGAAGCTGAAGGCGCCGCCGCGCCCGCCGCCCTGCATCTGGCGCATGAAGAAGATCCAGACGCCGATCAGGAGCAGCATCGGGAACCAGGAGATGAACACCTGCGCCAGGAAGCTCTGCTCTTCCTCGGGCTTGGCGTCGACCTTGACGCCGTCCTTGACGAGGTCGCCGACCATCCAGATGTCGCCCGGGCTGTAGGTGACGAACTTCTTCTTGTCGGTCGACACCCAGGTGATCTTGCGGCCTTCGATCGTCGCCGACTCGACCTTGCCGGACTTGGCCTGGTCCATGAACTCGGAATACGAGGGGTTGTCGCGAACCGTCTGCCGCGCGTCGAACTGCTTGACGACGATCAGGATCACGAAAACGATGACGACCCAGATCCCGATGTTCTTAAAGAGGTTGTTCAAATGCCACTCCCGGCGGCGGTCGTCGGTCGCAAGAAGGCTTGCCGGCGCGACCGCGCGCGGACAGGCCCTTGATGCCTGGTCCCCTACTTGGGGACATCCATGGCGGATTCTAGCCGTTTCGGCCGGTCCCGCCCTCGTCGGCGCGGCCAAGGAAGCCCTTGCCGACCACGAACACTTCCCGGCTGCGATCCCGCGACGCCTTCGGCTTGCGCACGTAGGTCTTGCGGAAGTGGCCGCTTACCTGCCGCACGTAGGCATCGAAGCCCTCGCCCTGGAACATCTTGACCGCGAGGTCGCCGCCGGCGTCGAGCCACGCCACGGCGAATTCCAGCGCCAGCTCGGCCAGGTGGACCCCCCGCGCGCGGTCGACGGCATCGATGCCGGAGAGGTTGGGCGACATATCGGAGACCACGAGGTCGACATTGCGCCCGTCCAGCGCCGCCTCGACGGCCGCCAGACCCTCGTCGCTGGCGAAATCGCCGCGGATCAGGGTAACCCCGGCGACCCCGTCCATCGGCAACTGGTCGATGGCGACGATCCGGCCCGCGCGCCCGAGCTTCTGCGCGAGGACCTGGCTCCAGCTGCCGGGCGCGGCGCCGAGGTCCACCGCGCGGATGCCCGGGCGGAAAAGCTTGTCCTTGTCGGCGATCTCGAGCAGCTTGAACGCGGCGCGCGAGCGGTAGCCGAGCCGGCGTGCTTCCTGCACCCAATGGTCGGTGACGTGCTCGTGCATCCACGCCTTGCCGAAGCGGTGCTTGCGGCCGGCCGGATTGAGCGGCCCGGTCGCGGACTTGCCTTTCATGCGGCCGACATTACACGAAGCCGGCGCGCTAAACTGGCGGCATGACGACACTCGAATCGGCCCAGCGGCGCGCGCTTCGCGCGCGGGCGCATCACCTCGAGCCCGTGGTGGCCATCGGTCAGCAGGGCCTGACGCCGGCCGTGCTGCACGAGATCGACGTCGCGCTCCTGGCGCACGAGCTCGTCAAGGTGCGCGTGCACAACGAATCGCGCACCGAGCGCGAGGCGATGCTTGCGGAGATCACCGCCAAGCTCGACTGCGCACCGGTGCAGCACCTCGGCAAGCTGCTGATCCTCTGGCGCGAGAACAAGGACAAGCCGGCCGCACAGGCGCCCGCCGCGACGTCGCACCCGTCCGCCCGGCCGGCGACGCGCCCCGGCGCGCCACCCGGGGCCGAAGCGTTGCGCCGGCGGACGCGGCCGGGCCAGGACGGCTCGGGCAACGCGTTGCCCTATTTCTCGCGTCGCGGCGCCGGACGCTTCGTCGCCGCCACGCCGAACACCCCGACGATCCGCAAGCGCGGTCGCGGCGGCTGAGTCGGACGCCGTATAAACCAATAAAATCAATTGGTTGACGCGATCGGTGCCACCGATCGCAGGCATCGGATCATGCGATTGGGATTTCCGCCGGGCGATCCGTATATTGATTGTGCGCCGCACCATTCCGTGGCCACTTTCATCCGGAGAACCCCATGCATTCGCACCGCCCGCCCTTGGCCGAGAAGTCCATCGAGGCCTGCCTCAACGACGTGCAAATGAGCCGCGCCGACCGCGAAGCGGCGATTCGCCAGTTGCAGATCGCCGACGGTGTCGCCACGGCGATCGTGCGTGGCATCGACTTCCTGCGCGGACTGTCGCCCACGCCGCGCTGATCCCGCGCCTCAGGCGTAGCGCACGCCGCGTATCTCGTAGCTGCGCACGCCGGCCGGCGCAACGACTTCCGCCACGTCGCCTTCCGACTTGCCGATCAGCGCCCGCGCGATCGGCGAGTTGATGGAGATCTTGCCGTGGCGGATGTCGGCCTCGTCGTCGCCGACGATCTGGTAGGTCCGCGCCTCGCCGGAATCGGCATCCTCGATCGTCACCGTCGCCCCGAACACCACGCGTCCCTCGGCATCCAGCGTCGCCGGGTCGATCACCTGCGCGCCGGCGAGCTTGTGCTCGAAGTCGGCGATGCGTCCCTCGATGAAGCCCTGGCGCTCCTTGGCCGCGTCGTAATCGGCATTTTCCGAGAGGTCGCCGTGCGAGCGCGCCTCGGCGATCGCGGCGATCACTGCGGGGCGTTCCACGCTCTTCAATCGCGCGAGCTCGGCCTTGAGGCGCCGTGCGCCTTCGACGGTCATTGGTGTCTTGGTCATGGTTCGTGTCGTGGGTGTCCGGCGGACACGCTGTCGCGCCTGGTGCCGACCACTACCGGAGTCAGGTGGTGGCAGCCGCTTTCGGGGATATGGCGACGGGCTTGGCCGACGGCAAGCGCTCGTGCAGCGACTGCAGCGAATACGGCGCGAGGCTCGCCAGGTTGTCGAGACCGATCGCCACGGCGCGCGCGCCCGCGATCGTGGTGAACGTCGGCACCTGGTCGGTGAGCGACGCGCGGCGGATGTGGTAGCTGTCCTGGATCGCCGTGCGCTTCTCCTCGACGGTGTTGATCACCATAGCGATCTCGTCGTTCTTCAGCAGGTCGACGATGTTCGGGCGGCCCTCGGCCACCTTGTTGATCGTGCGCACGGGCAAACCCGCCTCGGCCAGCGCGGCGGCCGTGCCGCGCGTGGCGATGAGGCCGAACCCCAGCCTGGCGAGGCGCCTGGCCACTTCGGTGGCGCGCGGCTTGTCGGCATTCTTCACGCTGATGAACACGTTGCCGCTGGTCGGCAGGCGCACGCCGGCGGCGAGCTGGCTCTTGATGAACGCCTCGCCGAAGGTATCGCCCACGCCCATCACCTCGCCGGTCGATTTCATCTCCGGGCCGAGGATCGTGTCGACGCCGGGGAACTTGATGAACGGGAACACCGCTTCCTTGACCGAGAAATACGGCGGCAGGATCTCACCGGAGACGCCCTGCGCGCGCAGCGACTGGCCGACCATGCAGCGCGCGGCGATCTTCGCCAGCGGCCGGCCGGTGGCCTTGGACACGTAGGGCACGGTGCGCGACGCGCGCGGATTGACCTCGAGCACGTACACCACGCCGTCCTGGATCGCGAACTGCACGTTCATCAGGCCGACGACGTCGAGCGCCTTCGCCATCAGCACGGTCTGGCGGCGCATTTCCGCCTGCAGCTCCGCCGACAGCGAGAACGGCGGCAGCGAGCACGCCGAGTCCCCGGAATGCACGCCCGCCTGCTCGATGTGCTCCATGATGCCGCCGATCAGCACGTCGGTGCCGTCGCTGATGGCGTCGACGTCGACCTCGATCGCGTCGTTCAGAAAATGGTCGAGCAGCACCGGCGAATCGTTGCTGACCTTGACCGCCTCGCGCATGTACCGCTCGAGGTCGCGCGGGTCGTGCACGATCTCCATCGCCCGCCCGCCGAGCACGTACGACGGGCGCACCACCAGCGGATAGCCGATCGCCTCGGCGCCGGCCAGCGCCTCGGCCTCGGTGCGCGCCGTGCGGTTGGGCGGCTGCCTGAGGCCCAGCCGCTCGATCATCTGCTGGAAGCGCTCGCGGTCCTCGGCGACGTCGATCATGTCCGGCGACGTGCCGATGATCGGCACGCCGTTCTTCTCCAGCGCACGCGCGAGCTTGAGCGGCGTCTGCCCGCCGTACTGGACGATCACGCCCCAGGGCTTCTCGCGGTCGACGATCTCGAGCACGTCTTCCAGCGTCAGCGGCTCGAAGTACAGGCGGTCGGAGGTGTCGTAGTCGGTGGACACGGTCTCCGGGTTGCAGTTGACCATGATGGTCTCGAAGCCGTCCTCGCGCAGCGCCATCGCCGCATGCACGCAGCAATAGTCGAACTCGATGCCCTGGCCGATGCGGTTGGGACCGCCGCCCAGCACCATCACCTTGCGCCGGTCGCTCGGCGCCGATTCGTCCTCGTCCTCGTACGTCGAATACATGTATGCCGTCTGCGTGGCGAACTCGGCGGCGCAGGTGTCGACGCGCTTGAACACCGGGCGGATGCCGAGCGCGTGGCGCCGCGCGCGCACCGCGTCCTCGTCGGACTTCGTGAGGTGCGCGAGGCGGCGGTCGGCGAAGCCCATCCGCTTCAGCGCGCGCATCTCGTCATGCGTGATCGATTGCAGCGTGCGCGTCTCGACCTTGAGCTCGGTGTCGACGATCTCCTTGATCTGCGACAGGAACCACGGGTCGATCCGCGTGTAGCCGTGGATCTCCTCGAGCGACATGCCGACGCCGAACGCGTCGGCGACGTACCATAGCCGCTCGGCACGCGGATAGGCGAGCTCGTCGCTGATCTTCTCCATGTCGACCGACTTGAGGTTGAAGCCGTCGACGCCGGTCTCGAGCCCGCGCAGCGCCTTCTGCAGCGACTCCTGGAACGTGCGGCCGATCGCCATCACCTCGCCCACCGACTTCATCTGCGTCGTCAGGCGGTCGTCGGCGGCCTTGAACTTCTCGAACGCGAAGCGCGGCACCTTGGTGACCACGTAGTCGATCGTCGGCTCGAACGACGCCGGCATGCGCCGCCCGCCGGCGACCGACGTGATGTCGTTGGCGAGCTCGTCGAGCGTGTAGCCCACCGCGAGCTTGGCGGCGATCTTGGCGATGGGGAAGCCGGTGGCCTTCGACGCCAGCGCCGAGCTGCGCGACACGCGCGGATTCATCTCGATGACGATCATCCGGCCGTCGGCGGGGTTGACCGCGAACTGCACGTTGGAGCCGCCGGTGTCGACGCCGACTTCGCGCAGCACGGCGATCGACGCGTCGCGCATCACCTGGTATTCCTTGTCGGTGAGCGTCTGCGCCGGCGCCACGGTGATCGAGTCGCCGGTATGCACACCCATCGGGTCGAGGTTCTCGATCGAGCAGACGATGATGCAGTTGTCCTTGCGATCGCGCACGACCTCCATCTCGAACTCCTTCCAGCCGAGGAGCGATTCCTCGATCAGGAGCTCGTGCGTCGGGCTCATCTGCAGGCCGCGCTTGCAGATCTCCTCGAACTCGTCCTTGTTGTAGGCGATGCCGCCGCCGGTGCCGCCGAGCGTGAACGACGGCCGGATGATCGCGGGAAAGCCGATGTCTGCCTGCACGCGGTGCGCGTCCTCCATCGTGCGTGCACTGCCGGAGCGCGCCGAGGCGAGGCCGATGCGCGTCATCGCCGCCTTGAATTTCTCGCGATCCTCCGCCTTGTCGATGGCCTTCTTCGACGCGCCGATCAGCTCGACGTCGAACTTCGACAGCACGCCTTCGCGCGCCAGGTCGAGCGCGCAGTTGAGCGCGGTCTGCCCGCCCATCGTCGGCAGCAGCGCGTCGGGGCGCTCGCGCTCGATGATCCGCGCCACCATCGGCCACGTGATGGGCTCGATGTAGGTGACGTCGGCCATCTCCGGGTCGGTCATGATCGTCGCCGGATTGGAGTTGACGAGGATGACCCGATAGCCTTCCTCGCGCAGCGCCTTGCAGGCCTGCGCGCCGGAATAGTCGAATTCGCAGGCCTGGCCGATGATGATCGGGCCGGCGCCGATCACCATGATCGACTTGATATCGGTACGCTTCGGCATCGGCGTCAGCCCGCCGGCGGCGCGAGATGCCGCTCGACGAGCTCGATCAGGATGTGGATCACCTTGATGTGCAGCTCCTGCACGCGGTCGGCGTAGCGCCCGCCCGCGGTGACGATGGCGACGTCGGCCAGCGCCTCGAGCGGCGAGCCGGGCTTGCCGGTGAGCGCGATGACGCGCATGCCGCGCGCGCGCGCCGCCTCGGCGGCGGCGACGACGTTGCGGCTGGTGCCGCTGGTGGAGATGCCGAGCAGCACGTCGCCGGCATTGCCGTGCGCCTCGACATAGCGCGCGAACACGCGGTCGAAGCCGTAGTCGTTGCCGACGCAGGTGAGATGCGTGACGTCGCTGATCGCCACGGCGGCGTACGCCGGCCGATCGTCGCGAAAGCGCCCGGACAGCTCTTCGGCGAAGTGCATCGCGTCGCACATCGAGCCGCCATTGCCGCACGAGATCGCCTTGCCGCGCGCGGTGAACGTCGCGGCGAGGAGCTCGCCGGCGCGCGCGACCGCGTCGATGACCGCGGCGTTGGCGCGCAGCGCGTCGAGCGCGCCGGCGGCCTCGTCGAGTGCCGCGCGCACGGCAGCGATATCGTTGGTCCTGCTCATTGCGGCCTGGCCTCCGTCATCTGCGCCACGAAGCGGTCGAAGAGATGGCCGATGTCGTGCGGTCCTGGGCTGGCTTCGGGGTGGCCCTGGAAGCTGAACGCGCGGCGGTCGGTGCGCTGCAACCCCTGCAGGCTGCCGTCGAACAGCGACACGTGGGTGACGCGCACGTTGGCCGGCAGCGACGCCGGATCGACGGCGAAGCCGTGGTTCTGGCTGGTGATGAACACGTGTCCGGAATCCTTGTCGAGCACCGGATGGTTGGCGCCGTGATGGCCGAATTTCATCTTGATCGTCTGCCCGCCGGACGCGAGGCCGAGGAGCTGGTGGCCGAGGCAGATGCCGAACGTCGGCACGTCGCGCTCGACGATCTCGCGGATCGCGTCGATCGCGTAATCGCAGGGCTCGGGATCACCGGGGCCGTTCGACAGGAACACGCCGTCGGGGTGCAATGCCATCACGTCGGCGGCGGCGGTCTTCGCCGGCACCACGGTGACCCGGCAGCCGCGCTCGGCGAGCATGCGCAGGATGTTGTGCTTGACACCGAAATCGTAGGCGACGACGTGCAGTTTCGGCGCCGCGACCTCGCGATAGCCGACGCCGAGCGCCCACGTGCTCGCCGTCCAGTCGTAGCCGACGCTCGCCGTCACCGCCTTGGCGAGGTCGAGCCCCGCCATGGCCGGCGCGCCGCGCGCGAGATCGAGCGCCGCGCGCTCGGTGGCGGCGTCGATCGCGGGTGCGGCGACGATGGCGCCGTTCTGCGCGCCCTTCTCGCGCAGGATGCGCGTCAGCCGGCGCGTGTCGACGTCGGCGATCGCCACCACGCCGTTCTCCGCGAGGTAGGTCCCGAGATCCTTCTGCGACCGGAAATTCGACACCTGCCTCGGCAGGTCGCGGATCACGAGGCCGGCGACGAAGGGCTTGCGCGACTCGACGTCCTCGGCGTTGACGCCGACATTGCCGATGTGCGGATATGTGAGCGTGACGATCTGCCCCGCGTACGACGGATCGGTGAGGATCTCCTGGTAGCCGGTCATCGACGTGTTGAACACCATTTCGCCGGCAGTGCGGCCGTCGGCGCCGATCGCCACGCCGCGCAGCAGGGTGCCATCGGCGAGCGCGAGGATCGCAGGCCGACGCGGCGCGAACAGCACGGCCGGTGCGGGCGTGGCGGGAGTGACGTGCGAATCGGGCATGGTTTCGGGCCGGGGAGCTTCGGATCGGCGATGTCCGCCTCGAAGCGCGCGACAGGCGATCGCGCGGCGGCGACGCCGCTCGCGCGATTGCCAAACGCCGCGCGGCGGACGTGCAAACGGGGAAGGTCGCCCTTCCCCGCTTCGAAGCAACGCATTCTACCGCCAACGCCCCGCGGCGGCAAGCCTCGGCGGCCGCTGCCTCAACGTGCGCGTCGCGCCATCCGCCGCGCGCAGCGCGCCACCGTCACAGGCCCAGCACCTCGTGCATGCCGTAGAGGCCCGGCGGCTTGCCGGCGACGAAGCGCGCGGCGCGCAATGCGCCCGCAGCGAACGTCGCACGCGACGTCGCGCGATGCGTGAGCTCGATGCGCTCGCCGGCGCCGGCGAAGATCACGCTGTGCTCGCCGACGACGTCGCCACCGCGCAGCGCGGCGAAGCCGATCGTGCCGGGTCGGCGCTCGCCCGTCGTGCCCTTGCGCGCGTACACCGCGTGGTCGGCCAGCGCCACGCCGGCGCCGCGCGCGGCGGCCTCGCCGAGCCCGAGCGCGGTGCCGGACGGCGCGTCGACCTTGTGACGATGGTGCATCTCGACGATCTCGATGTCGAAGTCCGGACCGAGGCGCGCGGCGGCGAGCTCGACCAGCGCCAGCAGCACGGTGACGCCGACGCTCATGTTCGGCGCGAACACGATCGCGACGCGCGCCGCGAAGTCCGCGAGTGCCGCCTTCTGCGCGGCATCGAGGCCGGTGGTGCCGGCGACCAGGCGCTTGCCGTGCCGCGCGCAGGCCGCGGCGTGCGCGAGCGTGCCCGCGGGCCGCGTGAAATCCACCAGTACGTCGCAGTGCGCGAGCGCCGCATCGACGTCGGTGCCGACGATCGCGCCGGTGACGCGACCCAGGTGCGCACCCGCATCGGCGCCGACCAGCGGGCTTGCAGCGACGTCGAGCGCGGCGGCGATCGCGAGATCGGGAGCGGCGAGCGCCGCTTCCACCAGCGCCTGGCCCATTCGCCCCGACACGCCGGCGATGCCGATGCGCAGCGTCATTGCCGGCACCGCGCCGCGCGCAACGGCTCAGTCATGCGTATGGAAGATGTCGAGGAAGCGCTGGAAGAAACCGCGATCGTCCTCCACCGGCTTGCCGAGCGAGCGCTCGGTGGCGATGCGGTTGAGCTCGACGGCGGACCTCGGCACCTCGTCGCCTTCCCAGCGCGCGAGCTTCTGGTCGGCGAAGAACACCCGGAACTCGCGGCTCTCGATGACCTTGTCCTGGCGCGTGTAGCGGTACAGGTAATCCCAGCGATCGGCGTGGAACGGGTCGGCGAGCATCGGCGTGCCGAGCACCGACTGCACCTGGGGCGCGCTCATGCCGACCTTCAGCTTCTCGACCATGTCCTGCGTGATGTAGTTGCCCTGGTTGATGTCGAGCTTGTAGACGCCGAACGAGCGCCATGTCGGCAGCATGCTGTCGACTGTCTGGCACGACGACAGCGCGAGCGAGGCGAGGGCGCACGCGGCGAGGCGGCGGAGAAAAACCGGAAGCACGTTGAATCGCTATGGGAATGACCTGATGTAATGGCTATTATAGCCGCGAGGGGTCCCGCTCCGGACCCGCGCCCGGACATCCGCCGATGACCACCCACGACCTCAAGAGCGCAGGCCTCAAGGCCACGCTGCCGCGCCTGCGCATCATCAGCCTGTTCGAGCACTCGAAGGTGCGCCATCTGACCGCCGAGGACGTCTACCGGATGCTGGTGGCCGAGGATCTCGATATCGGGCTCGCCACCGTCTACCGCGTGCTCACGCAGTTCGAGCAGGCGGGATTGCTCGTGCGCCACCACTTCGAGTCGGGCAAGGCGGTGTTCGAGCTGAACGAGGGAACGCACCACGACCACCTGGTGTGCATGCAATGCGGCCGCGTCGAGGAGTTCTACGACGCCGAGATCGAGAAGCGGCAGACCCGCATCGCCCACGACCGCGGCTTCGAGATCCGCGATCACGCGCTCTACCTCTACGCCGATTGCACCAAGCCGCGCTGTCCGCATCGCGGCGGCGGCGACTGACGGCCGCGGCCCCGCCGCGAGCAGCGGCTCAATGCACCTCGCGCCGGTCGAAGTCGGCGACGCGGAAACCGAGCAGCGCCAGCGTCGCGAAATAGGCGAACGCACCGGCGGCGATCGTTCCGGCGAGGCGCAGCAGGCGGTGCCAGAGGTTGGCCGCGAGCCACGCGTCCGCCGGGCCGACCAGCGCCAGCAGCACCGCCGCCAGCACGCACAGCGCGACGACGATCCTGACCGCGAACCCGCCCCATCCCGGCTGCGGCCGGAAGAGCCCGCGGCGCACGAGCAGCGCGAACAGCATCGCCGCGTTGAACGATGCGCCGATGCTGGTGGCGAGGGTGAGGCCCGCATGCCCGATCCGCCACATCAGCGTCAGCGCCACAGCCTGCGTGACGAGCACGGTGGCGAACGCGACCTTCACCGGCGTCTTCATCATCTGCCGCGCGTAGAAGCCGGGCGCGAGGATCTTGACCAGGATGATGCCGAGCAGTCCCACGCTGTAGCCCAGCAGCGCATCGCGGGTCTGCAGCGCGTCGTTGACGGAGAAATGCCCGTATTGGTAGAGCGTCACGATCATCGGCAGCGCCAGTACCCATAGCGCCACCGCGGCCGGCAGCGCAAGCAGGCACGCGAGTCTGAGCCCCCAGTCGAGCAGCGCCGAATACGCGGCCGGATCGGCGTCGCTGTGATGCTTGGCGAGCGACGGCAACAGCACCGTGCCGAGCGCGACGCCGAGCAGCGCGCTGGGAAATTCCATCAGGCGGTCGGCGTAGGTGATCCATGAAATCCGGCCGTCGCCCAGCCACGCCGCGAGCTGGGTGTTGATGAGCGCCGAGATCTGCACCGCCGACACGCCGATCACCGCGGGGCCCATCGCCCGCAGCACGCGCCGCACGCCGGGGTCGCGCCAGTCGAGTCGCGGTCGCGCCAGCATCGCGATCGCGGCGAGCGGCTTCAGCTGGAACGCGAGCTGCGCCACGCCGCCGGCCGCCACGCCCCACGCCAGCGCCAGCACCGGGGGATCGAAGTACGGCGCCAGCACCACCGCCGCGCCGATCACGCAGAGGTTGAGCAGCACCGGCGTGAACGCCGGAACGGCGAAGCGGCGGTACACATTGAGCACGCCGCTGGCAAGCGACGTGAGCGAGATGAACAGGATGTAGGGAAACATGATGCGGATCATCTGCGCGGTGAGCTCGACCTTGCCGGGCGTACGCGCGAAGCCACCGGCCAGCAGGTAGACGAGCCATGGCGCGGCGATCACGCCCAGCACCGACACCACCAGCAGGATCAGCGCGAGCAGACCGGCGGCGCGGGCCACGAGCCCGCGCGTGGCTTCCTCGCCGCGGCGCCGATGGTATTCGGCGACGATCGGCACGAACGCCTGGCTCATCGCGCCCTCGGCGAACAGCCGGCGCAGCAGGTTCGGCAGGCGGAACGCCGCTTCGAACGCGTCCATCGCCGGGCCGGCGCCGAACACCACGGCCTTGATGCTCTCGCGCGCGAGACCGGTGATCCGCGACAGCAGCGTCATGCCGCTGATGGTGGTGACGACGCGCAGGAGGTTCATGGCGTGAGGGTGGCCGGCGCGCGCGGGCGGAACACGCGCGCGACGCTAAGGCATTGCGGGAATTGGAAAAATCGGATAATATTCCAAGTCTTTGCAGTTCTTGATCGAGCTGCCCGCGCGCGCGTTTGCGCCGGCGCCGGCGGCGACCCACGAGGGAATCCACAGTCATGGCGAATTCGGCGCAAGCCAAGAAACGCGCGAAACAGGCGGAAGCCACGCGCAAGCGCAACGCGAGCTTGAAGTCGGAGCTGCGCGGCGCGGTGAAGAAGGTGAAGAAGGCGATCGCGGCCGGCGACAAGGCCGCCGCCGGCAAGGTGCTCCAGCAATCGCAGTCGACGATCGATCGCATCGCCGACAAGAAGATCGTGCACAAGAACCTCGCGTCGCGCACCAAGTCGCGCCTCGCGCAGGCGATCAAGGGCCTCGCCTAGCGCCCTCGCGCAGCGCGCGCCCCGCCGTCGAAGGCGTCCGCGTGCGGGCGCCTTTTTTGTCGTCCGGCGCGGCCGTTCCGGCCGTGGCCGCGTCGCGTCTGTGGTGTGCAATCCGGTTGGCGTCAGCGTTGCCCGCCGTGCCCCCACCTGCGGGACGGAGCACCGGCGGGGGATTTCGGCGGCCCTCACACCGGCTCGCGCGGTTCGGCGCTGGCAGCGGACGTGCCGGGCGGAACGAGGCGCCGCGGCGCATCGATCGCACCCGCCTCGAAGGCCAGCACCAGCTCGTTGTCGCGCGCGAAGTTCATCAGGAACTGGTAGAGGCGCGGCTCGAGGTCGGCCAGCTCGTGCGCGACGATGAGCGCGCGCACGCCGCGCACGTCGACCGGGCAGACGAGCGGCGAATACACGAGCTTCTGGTCGGCGCCGAACGCCGAGGTGAGTCCCGCCAGGCGCTCGGCCCAGTCGCTCGGGCGAAACACGCGGCCTGCCGCGGTGATCCCCCACAACACCGCGTCGGGACGTGGCGCGGTGGCGGGTGATTCCGGCTCGGCAGGCACATCCTCGATTCTACGCATCGAGCATGTATGGCACAGTTCAGGCAGTAGCCTTGCATAGTTGCCGTCAGCCGCTAAGATCATCCATTGCACCGCGCCGCCGATTCGTCACCGATGCCCGTCCTCGCTCCTCCGCTCGCCACCCCCCCGCCCGCGATGGCCACGGAACGGGGCATCGACCTGTGGGAACGCCATTTCCGCGATCCCACGGTGGCGCAGGAATCGGCGCGCGCGCTCGTCGACGACCCGGCCACCGACGAGCGCACGCGGGCCTGGGCGGAACTGACGCTGTCGTTCAACTACCTGTACTTCTCGGCGATGCCGGTCGAGGCCGAGTCGGGGCTGAAGCGCGCGCAGAAGTTGTTCGACGCCGTCGGCGACCGCCGCGGCCAGCTGCTCACCGAAATCGGCAGCTCGCGCCTCCTGATCGTGCAGCAGGCGCCGCTGCCGGCGCGCGAGCGGCTGCTGGCGATCCGCGACGAAGCGGCCGTGCTGCTGCCGCCCGAGGACCGTTTCTGGCTGCTCAACGCGCTCGGCGCGACGTTCTTCTACGCCGACGAGATCGACGAGGCGATCCGCTACATCTACCAGGCGCTGGAAACGCTGCGCGCGGTCGACCTCTCGCCGCAGCTGCCGACCGTGATGTCGAACCTCGCGGCGGCGCTGGTGACGGTCGGCGACTACGCGCCGGCGCGCGAGCTCGCGCAGGACGCGCTGGAGATCCAGTCGCGCTTCAACAATCCGCAGCTCATGCTGTACGCGCGCTCCAACCTCGCCGAGGCACTGCAGGGGCTCGGCGACCATCCGGCGGCGCTCGCCACCGTGGACACGATGCTGGGCGATGCCACGCTGCGCGTCGCGCGCGCCGCGCAGAACCACTATTGCGCGATCGCTGCGGAGGTCTATGCGCATCATGGGCGCTTCGATGACGCGGCCAACGCCGTCGAGCTCGGACGGCGCATCTACGAGCAGTACCCGGGCGGCTACAACGAGGTCAACTATCGCTGGGCGCAAGCAGTGCTCGCCCATGCGCGCGATGCCGGCGAAGCCCCGCTCGCGGCGCTCGAGCAGGCGATCGACGCCGCAGTGCGGCTGCACCACGTGCCGACGCTGTGCAAGGCGTATGCGCTGGTGGCGGCGCGCAACGCCACGCTCGGCCGCTACGAAGCGGCCTACGCCAGTCACCAGCGCCTGTTCGCCACCACCAGCGAGCGGCTCATCAACCGCGCGAGCGTCAAGTACGACCTCCTCAAGTTCGATCACGAGCTGCGCCACGCGCGCGCCGAGCGCGATCGCGCGGAACGCCAGCGGCGCGAGAGCGAGGCGCTCAACCGCCAGCTCGAGCGGCTCAACAACGAGCTGTCGCGCAAGGTGCGCGAGGTCGAGGAGCTGCAGTCGCGTCTCGCCAGCGAGGCGGTGCACGATCCGCTGACACAGCTCTTCAATCGCCGATACCTCGATTCGGTGGTGCCGGCGCTGCTCTCGGGCTCGGCGCGGCGCGCGAGCTCGCTGGCGGTGGCGCTGATCGACCTCGATCGCTTCAAGCGCGTCAACGACATGTACGGCCATCTCGCCGGCGACAAGGTGCTGATGATGATCGGGCGCCTGTTCTCGTCGGCGCTGCGCCCGTCCGACGTCATCTGCCGCTACGGCGGCGAGGAGTTCTGCATCGTGTTGCCGGACACCGATGGCGAAGGCGCGACGGTGGCGCTCGCCTCGCTGGCCGACCGCCTGCGGGCGATGGCGGTCGACTGGGCGAGCGAGACGCTGACGGGCTTCACGTTTTCCGCCGGCGTCGCCGTGGCGCCCATCCACGGCCAGAACTTCGCCGAGCTCATCTCGGCCGCCGACCGCGCGCTGTACGCGGCGAAGGGCGGCGGCCGCGATCGCGCAATCGTCGCACCGGGCACCTAGCCCCCGCACGACCGCACGCGCCGGTGGCGATGTCGGGCACGCAGCGCGTGCTAACATTTCCGTTTACCAGACCGGACGTCGCGTCACCGCCCGCCCGCATCGCGTCGCATGACGCCGCCCACCCGCCATTTTCTCCAGCTCGCCGATTTCTCGAGGGACGAGCTCGATCACCTGTTCGCGCGCACGCGCTGGATCAAGGACCGGTTCAAGCGCTACGAGCTCTACCAGCCGTTGCGCGACCGCACGCTGGCGATGGTGTTCGAGAAGGCGTCGACGCGCACCCGCGTGTCGTTCGAGGCCGGCATGAACCAGCTCGGCGGCATCGCGATCAACCTGAACCGCGGCGATACCCAGCTCGCGCGCGGCGAGCCGATCGAGGACGTGGCGCGCGTGATCTCGCGGATGGTCGACGTGGTGATGATCCGCACCTTCGAGCAGGCGATCATCGAGCGTTTCGCCGCGCACTCGCGCGTGCCGGTGATCAACGGCCTGACCAACGAATACCATCCGTGCCAGATCCTCGCCGACATGTACACCTACGTCGAGCAGCGCGGCACGCTCGCCGGCCGCACCGTGGCGTGGATCGGCGACGCCAACAACATGTGCTACACGTGGCTGCAGGCGGCGCGCATCTTCGACTTTCGCCTGAACGTCTCGGCCCCCGACGGATACACGCTCGACGCTGCGCGCATCGCACCCGCCGAGCGCGGCCACCTCGCCGAGTTCGGCGACCCGCACGCCGCATGCCGCGGTGCCGATCTCGTCACCACGGACGTGTGGACGAGCATGGGCTACGAGGCGGAGAACGCAGCGCGCCTCGCTGCGTTCGCCAACTGGACGGTGGACGCATCGATGATGCGGCAAGCCAAGCCCGACGCGCTGTTCATGCACTGCCTGCCCGCGCACCGCGGCGAGGAAGTCGCCGCCGAGGTGCTCGACGGCCCGCAGAGCGTGGTGTGGGACGAGGCGGAAAATCGCATGCACGCGCAGAAGGCGCTGCTGGAGTACCTGTTATGCGGCCGCGTCGAATGAGCGCGTGCTGCAATTCCCCGGGGAGAACGACCATGACATTTCGCACGCTGGGGCGCGCCGCCATTGCCGCCTGCGCGATCCTGTTAGCGCTGCCGGCGCTTGCCGACACCTGGCCGGACCGGCCGATCAAGTTCGTGATGACCGCGCCGGCCGGCAGCTCGATCGACGTGCTCGGGCGCACGATCGCCGACAAGCTCGGACCGCGCCTCGGGCAGACGGTCGTCGTCGAGAACAAGCCGGCGGCGGGTGGCACGGTGGCCACCGCGGAAGTCGCGCACGCGGCACCCGACGGCTACACGATGCTGCTCGGCTACAACGGCCCGCTTTCGTTCGCGCCGCTGCTGCAAAAGCTGCCGTACGACGTGAAGAAGGACCTGGCGCCGGTGATCACCACCACCAGCCAGCCCAACGTGCTCGCGGTGACGGCGAGCCTGCCCGTGCACTCACTGGCCGAGCTCGTCGCCTACGCCAAGGCCAATCCCGGCAAGCTCTCGTACGCCTCGGTGGGCAACGGCAGCTCGTCGCATCTCAACATGGAGCTTTTCAAGCGGATGGCCGGCATCGACGTCGTGCACATCCCGTTCAACGGCTCGCCGCCGGCGGTGATGGCGACGATCCAGAACGAGACGCAGATGGTGTTCGCCGTGATGCAGCCGCTGCAGGCGCAGATCAAGGCGGGCAAGCTGCGCGCGCTGGCGGTCACCACGGCCAAGCCGTTCCCGCTGCTGCCCGGCATCCCGGCGATCGCCGAATCCGGCTATCCCGGTTTCGAGGCGCTGGCGTGGAACGGCATCATGGTGCCGGCCGGCACGCCGCCGGCGGTGATCGAGCGCCTCAATCGCGAGATCAACGCGATCTTCAAGGAGCCCGACGTCGTCGACAAGATGAACGCGCAAGGATTCGCGCTGGTGGGCGGCACGCCGCAGGCGTTCTCCAGGCTCGTCGACGACGAGGCGGCGCGCTGGGCGCCGGTAATCAAGTCGGTGGGACTCAAGATCGACTAGCGCGGCGGCGCCGATCGAGCCCAAAGTTGCGTGACGCGCCGAAGTCCTTGGCGAGCGGCAGCATGCGGGGCCTCCCGGCGACGCGCAACCGCGCGAGCTCCCGCGCCCGTCGTTATTCGCCGTCGCCCTTGGCAAGCCGCGGCAGCGGCGACGCAGCGGAGGGTTCGAGGAGGCCGGTGCGCACGTAGGTCGCGAGCTTGTCGCGCGTGTCGGCGATGTCGAGGTTGCGCATCGTCAGCTGCCCGATGCGATCCTGCGGCGTGAACGCCGAGTCGCCCTTCTCCATCGTCAGGCGCTCGGGCTTGTAGGTGAGATTGGGGCTGCGGGTGTCGAGGATCGAATAGTCGTTGCCGCGACGCAGCTCCAGCGCGACCTCGCCGCTGACCGCGCGCGCCACCCAGCGCTGCGCGGTCTCGCGCAGCATCAGCGCCTGCGGGTCGAACCAGCGGCCCTGGTAGAGCAGCCGGCCCAGGCGCCGGCCGTTGTCGCGGTACTGCTCGATCGTGTCCTCGTTGTGGATGCCGGTGACGAGGCGCTCGTAGGCGGCGTGCAGCAAAGCCATGCCCGGCGCCTCGTAGATGCCGCGGCTCTTCGCCTCGATGATGCGATTCTCGATCTGGTCGCACATGCCGAGCCCGTGGCGGCCGCCAATGGCGTTGGCCTCGAGCATCAGCGCCACCGGATCGTCGAAGGCGAAGCCGTTGAGCGCCACCGGGCGCCCTTCGTCGAAGCCCACGGTGACTTCCTCCGCCGTCACCGCCACGTCGTCGCGCCAGAACGCGACGCCCATGATGGGCTCGACGATTCGCATCCCCTTGTCGAGGAACTCGAGGTCCTTCGCCTCGTGGGTCGCGCCGAGCATGTTGGAATCGGTGGAGTACGCCTTCTCGGTCTTCATCTTGTACGCGAAGCCGGCGCGCGCCAGGTATTCGGACATCTCGCGGCGACCGCCCAGCTCGTCGATGAAGCGCGCGTCGAGCCACGGCTTGTACACCTTGAGGTTGGGATTGGCGAGCAGGCCGTAGCGGTAGAAGCGCTCGATGTCGTTGCCCTTGTACGTGCTGCCGTCGCCCCAGATGTCGACGTCGTCCTCGCGCATCGCGACCACCAGCATCGTGCCGGTGACGGCACGGCCGAGTGGCGTGGTGTTGAAATAGGTGGCACCGGCGGTCGAGATGTGGAATGCGCCCGCCTGCAGCGCGGCGAGACCCTCGGCGACAAGTGCGGCACGGCAGTCGACGAGGCGCGCTCCCTGTGCGCCGTACGCCTTGGCGCGCCGCGGGATGTCGTCGTAGTCGTCCTCGTCGGGCTGGCCGAGGTTCGCCGTGTAGGCGTAGGGAATCGCGCCGTGCGCGCGCATCCAGTGCAGCGCCGCGCTGGTGTCGAGGCCGCCGGAGAACGCGATGCCGACCTTCTGGCCGACGGGAAGGCTCTGCAGGATGTGCGACATGGCGGGCGCCGTGGGGACGCGCGGGATCGAAACCGTGTAGTTTAGACGAACGCCGCCGCGCGCCCGGCCCGCGCCACACGTCACAGCGCCTCGCCGGGCGGCAATGCGCCACCTCGCCCTCCACGAGCCATGCCTGAGCTGCCCGATATCGATGTCTACGTGAACGCGCTCGACGCGCGCATCGTCGGCAAGCCGGTGGCCGGCATCGACATCGCCATTCCGTTCGTGCTGCGCACCGCGCTGCCGCCGATCGCGGACCTCGTCGGCCGTACGCCCCTCCGGGTACGTCGCATGGGCAAGCGCATCGTCATCGACTTCGACGCCGACCTCCATCTGGTGGTTCACCTGATGATCGCCGGCCGGCTGCGCTGGATCGCGCCGGGTGCATCGGCGCCGGCGCGGATCACGCTGGCACGCATCCGGTTCGCTTCGGGCACGCTCGCCTTCACCGAGGCCGGATCGAAGCGTCGAGCGTCGCTCCACGTCGTCGCCGGCGACGACGCGCTGGCCGCGTTCGACATGGGCGGCCTCGAGGTCGAGGACATCGATCTCGCCGCATTCGGCGCCCGGCTCACCGCCGAAAATCACACGCTGAAGCGCGCCCTCACGGATCCGCATTCGTTCGCCGGCATCGGCAACGCCTATTCCGACGAGATCCTGCATCGCGCCAAGCTCTCACCGCTGGCGATGACGCAAAAGCTCGCGCCCGAGGCCATCGCCATGCTGTACACGGCGGCGCGCGAGGTCCTCGGCGAATGGCGGCAGCGCCTCGCCCGCGAGGCAGGAGAAGCCTTCCCCGCAAAGGTGACGGCGTTCCGCGACGGCATGGCGGTGCACGGCCGCTTCGGCAAGCCGTGTCCGGCATGCGGTGCGCCGGTCCAGCGCATCGTGTATGCCGAGAACGAGTGCAACTATTGCCCGCGCTGCCAGACCGGCGGGCGCATCCTCGCCGACCGCGCGTTGTCGCGGCTGTTGCACGCGAGCTGGCCGCGCTCTATCGACGAGCTGGGCTGACGCCCGGCAGCGGCGCATTGCGCGGCCGCCGCGGCACGTGCTAAAAGTCGGGGCGAACATAGGAGCACGCCATGCCGTCATTCGACATCGTTTCGGAAGTGAACCAGGTCGAGGTGCGCAATGCCGTCGACCAGGTGAACAAGGAGGTCTCGACGCGCTTCGATTTCAAGGGCTCGGACGCGCGCGTCGAGGTCGGCGACAAGACGCTGACGCTGTACGCCGACGACGAGTTCAAGCTGAAGCAGGTCACCGATATCCTGCTCGCCAAGCTCGCCAAGCGCAGCGTCGACACGCGCAGCCTCAAGCACGCCGATCCGGAGAAGATCTCGGGCAACAAGGTGAAGCAGCTGGTGACCGTGCGCACGGGCGTCGAGCAGGAGCTGGCGAAGAAGATCCAGCGCCTGGTCAAGGACAGCAAGCTCAAGGTGCAGGCATCGATCCAGGGGGATTCGCTGCGCATCGCCGGCGCGAAGCGTGACGATCTGCAGGCGGCAATCGCGCTGGTGAAGAAATCGATCACCGACTACCCGCTGCAATACGAGAACTTCCGCGATTGACGCATGCGCGCGCAACATGAGCGCGGAGTCGGCGACGCCATGACCGCGCCGCAGGGCTGCCTCGAGGCGCTGCCCTCTGCGGGCGTGGCGGGCGAAGCGCGCTGCGGGGGGCGTCAACAGTGAATCTGCCGCGCGCCATCGACGGTGGACCTGTGCGGCTGCGACCGCTGACGCGGGCCGACGCGCCGATCGTGCAGCGCCTCGCCGGCGACGCCCGGGTGGCGGCGATGACCGCGACCATCCCGCATCCCTACCCGCCCGGCGCGGCGCGGGCCTGGATCGCCACGCACGGCAGCGCCCGCCGCGCCGGCGACTTCATCTACGGCGTGGCGCTTGCCGACGGCACGCTGGTCGGCACGCTCGGCCTGCGCATCGCGCCCAATCCGCACGGCAACATCGGCTACTGGATCGGCCGCCCGTACTGGGGCCGTGGCTATGCCTCGGCGGCGGCGCGCGCCGGCGTCGATGCGCTGTTCACCTACAGCGATCTGGCGTGGCTGATGGCGGCGCACATCGCCGACAATCACGCGTCGGCACGCGTGCTCGCGAACTGCGGGATGCGCGAGGTGGCGCGCATGGCTGCCGATCATCGCGGCCGGCGCACGACGCTCGTGCTGCGGCGTGTCGACCGCGAGGACTGGTTGCGCGCGCGCGCCTAGGCCAGGTCGGCGACGAGCGCTTCGCGCGCTGCCGCGTCGAGCGTGACGCGCGCGTGATAGCCAGGATGGTCGACGCCGATCGTCAGCGCGGCGCCGGACTTGAGCGCCGCGATCATCGCCGGCGCGAGCTCGAAGCGCAGGAAATGCACGGAGGACGTCTTGTCGGCATCCTCGCGCTCGAGATCCTCGTCGGCGATCGCGCGCACCGGCTCGCCGCCCTCGACGGCGACGAACGTCGCGACGGCGATGCCCTTCAGCCGCGCCAGCGCAGCCGCGCGCGCAATCGGGTCGTCGTACTCGATCAGCATCGTCGCCTTGAGGTTGCCGCCGTCGGGCACCAGCGGGTTGTAGGCGGCGAGCTCGTCGTCGATCCCTTCGGGCTCGAAGATGCGCTCGATGCGCAGCATCTCCTGTACCTGGTAGCGCATCGTCAGCTCGTCTTCGAACAGCAGCGTGACATGCTCGCCGAGATGCACGGTGCGCCGCTTCTTGTGCGCGATCACGCGTGCGCGGAATTCCGGCCGCGCCTTGGCGTAGGCCTCCAGCGTCATCAGCGATTCGCGGGCGATCCTCGGCATCACTGCGCGAGGCCGTAGGCGATGCACAACAGCGTGAGCGGATGCTCGCGCCGCGGCGCGGTCGGCGTCGCCGCGGCATCGAGCGTGCCGATGCCCTGTGCGATGCGGCGCCCGGCGATCGGGCAGTCCGAGCTGACGAAATCGGGGCCGCCCTCGGCCATGCGGCGGAACACGGGGAGCCCGATCTTCATCGACGTCGCATAGAACTCGCGCTTGACGCCATAAGTGCCGTCGTGGCCGGCGCAGCGCTCAACCGTCGCGACCTCGGTGCCGGGAATCCATTCCAGCGCCTCGCGCGTCTTCTGGCCGACGTTCTGCACGCGCGAGTGGCAGGGAATGTGGTAGCTGACCTTGCCCAGAGGGGTGCGGAAATCGCGCCTGAGCAGACCGTCACGATCGCGCTGCACGAAGTACTCGAAGGGATCGAACATCGCCGCGGCGACGCGCGCAGCATCCTCGTCCTCGGGGAACAGCAGCGGCAGCTCCTGCTTGAACATCAGCGTGCACGAGGGCACCGGCGTGACGATCGCCCAGCCCTCGCGCGCATACGGCGCGAGCACCGGCAGGTTGACGTTCTTCAGCAGCTCCACCGCGGCGAAATCGCCGAGCTCGAGCTTGGGCATGCCGCAGCAGGCCTCCTGCTCGACCAGCACGTAGGGAATCTCGTTGTGCTCGAAAAGCCGCAGCAGGTCGTGGCCGATGCCCGGCTCGTTGTAGTTGACGTAGCATGTCGCGAACACGGCGACGCGCCCGGGCGTGCGCGTGCCGTCGCGCACCGGCCATGCGAGCGACTTCGCGGCATGCGCGCGAAATCGCTGCGAGGTGTACGGCGGCAGTTCGGTGGCGGCGGCGACGCCGAGCGTCGCATCCAGTGCCTGGCGCAGCACCGGCGTGCGCGCCGCCGCGTTCACCGCCTGCGCCACCACCGGAATCGACGCGAGCTTGCCCAAGCGGTCGGTGGACGTGAGCACGCGGTCGCGCAGCGACGTCCCGCCTGCGGCGAACTTGATCGCCTTGCCGCGCAGCATCAGGTGCGGGAAGTCGACGTTCCAGGGGTGCGGCGGCACATACGGACACTTGGTCATGTAGCAGACGTCGCACAGGTAGCACTGGTCGACGACCTTCCAGTAATCCTTGTGCGCCACCGCGTCGACCTCGCCGCTGGTGCCCGCATCGACGAGGTCGAACAGCGTGGGGAACGACGCGCACAGGCTGACGCAGCGGCGGCAGCCGTGGCAGATGTCGAAGATGCGCGCGGCCTCGGCGTAGAACGCGTCGTGGTCGAGGTATTGCGGGTCGCGCCACTCGACCGGATGGCGGGTCGGCGCCTCGAGGCTGCCTTCGCGGGTCATGGCAGCGGCGCGCAGTGCGGGTTTCCATGGAAAGCAAGCAACCCAACACTTTCCATGGAAAACACCGTGCGCCGCCGCCGCGCGTCGCGACGGCTCCGGCGCGCGGGTTTCGCGCGCATGCTCAGTCGGTCAGCGCGTCGAGCGCCTTCTGGAAGCGGTTGGCGTGCGAGCGCTCGGCCTTGGCCAGCGTCTCGAACCAGTCGGCGATCTCGTCGAACTTGTCCTCGCGCGCGGCCTTGGCCATGCCGGGATACATGTCGGTGTATTCGTGGGTCTCGCCGGCGACGGCGGCCTTGAGGTTCTGCCGCGACGAGCCGATGGGCAAGTCGGTGGCGGGATCTCCCACCTGCGCCAGATAGTCGAGGTGGCCGTGGGCGTGGCCCGTCTCGCCCTCCGCGGTCGAGCGGAACAGCGCCGCCACGTCGTTCTGCCCCTCGACGTCGGCCTTGCTGGCGAAATACAGATAGCGGCGATTCGCCTGCGACTCGCCGGCGAACGCGGCCTTCAGGTTGTCGTGGGTTTTGGTGCCCTTCAATGGCTTCATGGTACTGCCCTCCTGGTCGAACGGCCGCGCGCACGTCGATGTGGCGTCGCCGAATTTTCGCCGCCGGTCGAGTGCCGGCGGGCGCCGCATGGTGAAAATGCTACGCGTACGCGCGCCGCGCGTCCAATTGAGGAATTCAATTCGGCCGATAGGTGGAAGCTATGCGGGCAGTCGGCGGATCAATCGAGGAGCGCGTACGCCGGCAGCGTCAGGAACTCGGCAAACGCGTCGTCGTCGACGAGATCGGCCAGGAGCTTCGCCGCCGCGTCATAGCGCCCGGCGCCGAACGCATCGCCGAGATTGGTGCGGATCTTCTGCAGTTCCTCCGGGATCATCGCCGCGACCATCGCCTTCGACACCTTGCGGCCATCGTCGAGCATGCCCTTCGGCGAGCGGATCCATTGCCACAGCTGCGAGCGTGAGATCTCGGCGGTCGCAGCGTCCTCCATCAGGTTGTGGATCGGCACCGCCCCCTGTCCGGCGAGCCACGCGCCGACGTACTGGATGGCGACGCCGATGTTGAGGCGCACGCCGCCTTCCGTGATGGGCGTCTCGGGCTCGAAGCGCAGCAGGTCGGCAGGCGTGACGCGGACGTCGTCGCGCGGCGCCGTGGCGATCTGGTTGGAGGCCGGCATCAGGCGGTCGAACGCCTCCTTCGCCACCGCCACCAGGCCCGGATGCGCGACCCACGTGCCGTCGTGCCCCTGGCGCGCCTCGCGCTCCTTGTCGGTGCGCACCTTGGCAAAGGCCTCGGCGTTGGCGCGCTCGTCGTGCTTCACCGGGATCTGCGCCGCCATGCCGCCCATCGCGTGCGTGCCGCGGCGATGGCAGGTCTTCACCAGCAACTCCGCATAGCTGCGCATGAAATGCGTGGTCATCGTCACCTGGGCGCGGTCGGCGAGGCAGAAATCGCGGTTGACGCGCAGTTTCTTGATGCAGCTGAAGATGTAGTCCCAGCGCCCGGCATTGAGCCCGGCCGAATGCTCGCGCAGCTCGAACAGGATCTCGTCCATCTCGAACGCGGCGAGAATCGTCTCGATCAGCACCGTCGCCTTGATCGCGCCGCGCGGCAGGCCGAGCGCATCTTCGGCCATCGCGAACACGTCGTTCCACAGCCGCGCCTCGCGATGGCCTTCGAGCTTGGGCAGGTAGAAATAGGGGCCGCTGCCGCGCGCGCGCAGTTCCTTCGCGTTGTGGAAGCAATACAGCGCGAAGTCGAAGAAGCCGCCGCTCACCATGCGGCCGTCGACCTTGACGTGCTTTTCGTCGAGATGCAGCCCGCGCGGACGCACGAACAGCGTCGCCACGCGATCGTTGAGCCGGTAACTGCGGCCCTCCGGCGACGTCCATTCGATGCGCCTGCGCACGGCATCGACGAGGTTCACCTGGCCGTCCACATTGTTGCCCCAGGTCGGCGTGTTGGCGTCCTCGAAGTCCGCCATGAACACGCTGGCGCCGGAATTGAGCGCGTTGATCACCATCTTGCGATCGACGGGACCGGTGATCTCGACACGGCGGTCGACGATGTCGGCGGGAATCGGCGCGCACGTCCAGTTGCCCTCGCGCACGGCGCGCGTCGATTCGAGGAATTGCGGCAGCGCCCCGGCGTCGAACTCGCGCTGGCGCGCGGCACGCGCGGCGAGGCATTCCGCGCGGCGCGACGCGAACGCCCGCTCCAGCGTGGCGAGGAACTCGAGGGCCTCGGGCGTCAGCACCCGGGCGTGTTCGGCGGAGATCGGCGCGCTGATCTCGACGCCGGGCGGCAGCACAACCGTGGACATGGGACACCTCGCGCGGGCGCCGCAGCATCGGCTGCGGGCGTTCGTGATGGGTAACTGCCGAGCCCCATTCTAACGATTTTGCTGCACTGCGGCAAATGCGCGGCGCCCCTGTGCCCAAGGGACTTCCAGCGGCGGCGTCTAAGGGTCGGCTGCACGAAGCTGCAGCGCATCCAGCCACTTGACGTGCCGCACCGGCCGCGTATCGGCGACGGCAATGAGGGCGACGGGCCCCTCCTCGGCATCGAGCGGCACGCCGTCGCGGCGATACACGACGAACACGCTGTCACCGGCAGGCGAAACAAAGATCTCCGCCCACGAGAACACCACTGCGTACCCGTCGCGTGCGCGCGCGACGACATAGCTGCGGCGCAATTCGCGCGGCGCGCGCTCGGCGGGCTTGGCGGCGGCAAGCACGTCGCGCAACAGGACGCTGGTGTAATGGCGCGGCGCGGCCGCGTCCGCCGCCGGCGGTCGCGCGGCGCCCGGCGCGAACGTGATGTCGTGTGCCGGCAAGCGGGCGAGATCGTCGATCGAGAGCGCGAGCGGCACCGCGACGTTGCCATCGACGCGCAGCACCGGCGCGCTCGTGCCTGGTACGTTGGGCGATGTCGCGCTCTGCGCCGGCGCATTCGGTGCGGCCGGCGGAAGTGCCGGCGTGTCGGCCACGACGCCGCCTGCCCACATCGCCGCGAGCGCCCACGGCGCGACCAGCATTCGGATATTCATGGTTCCTCCTCCGGTCTTGACGCGCGCCTTTGCCGCGGCACCGACCGCAGCAACGGCGCGAGACGCGCAGTCACGCCGGCTTTCGCCTCGCGCTCGAGATCGCGATAGCAGCGCACGAATTCGATGCCGGCGGATGTCAGCTCGGCACCGCCGCCACGGTTGCCGCCGGTGGCCGTGGTGACGGCGGGCGCGGCGAGACAGCGATTGGTTTCGTCGACGAGGAGCCACGCGCGCCGGTACGACATCTTGAGCGCCCGGGCGGCGGCCGAAATCGATCCGGTGCGGGCGATCGCCTCGAGCAGCGCCACCTTGCCCGGACCGATCGCCAGCGCGGCGCGGGCCGTCGCATCGCGCACGTGGAAGCGCACGTCAGGCTTCATCGCTGCCGGCTCGCGGTGTCGCCACGTAACCCGTGCTGTGGCGGTCGAAGGACACTGCCTTCACCAGCGCATGGATCTCGATGCCCTCGCGGATGCCGAGTTGCGCGAGCGAGCGGCGGGTGATCTGCGCGACGATGGCGGCATCGCCGACTGCCAGCGCGATGTCGGCGACCGGGCCGTCACCCTGCTGGATCGATGTCACGCGTCCGTGCAGGACGTTGAGAATGCTGATTCCGGCTGGACGCTGGAGTGCGAGCGACACGTCGCGGGCGCGGATGCGCGCGCGCACCCGGCTGCCGATCGCGGCGTCGAGTCCGGGAACGATGAGCTCGCCGCCGGTGAAGCCGAGCGTGGTCAGGCGATCGCCGGTGTCGTGGGCGGTGACCGTGGCCTCGATCACCGCGCCGGCCTCGTAGCGTCCGGTGAACGGGCGCAGGTCGACGCGCCCCATCACTTCGTCGACGTCGCCGGCGGCGATGCACCGTCCTTCCGACAGAACGACGACCGCATCGGCGAGTCGCGTGATCTCCGGCACCGCGTGGCTGACGTAGACGATCGGAATGCGGAACGCGTCGCGCAGGCGCTCGATGTAGTCGAGGATCTCCGTCTTGCGCGGCATGTCGAGCGACGCCAGCGGCTCGTCCAGCAACAGGATTCGCGGCTGCGCCAGCAGCGCGCGGCCGATCGCCACGCGCTGCTTCTCGCCGCCCGACAACGTGACGGGCTTGCGATCGAGCAGCGCCCCAAGGCCGAGGACATCGATGACGCGCGCGTCGTCGATGAATCGCTCGGTCGCGGGACGCAACCGGTGGCCGTAGTGGAGGTTGGCGCGCACCGACAAATGCGGGAACAGCAGCGCATCCTGGAACACGTAGCCGACGCGGCGTCGCGGCGACGGCAGGTCGACCCTTCGCGCGGCGTCGAAAAGCAGGGTGTCGCCGACACGGATGTGGCCACGCTGGGGGCGGGTGACGCCGGCGATCGCATTGACGAGGCTCGTCTTGCCGGCGCCGGAGCGGCCGAACACGCCGGTCACCGGCGCTTCCGTGGCAAAGCGCGCCACCAGCCGGAAGCCGCCGAGCGCCTGCTCGATGTCAATGTCGAGCATGTGCATCACCGCGTCGTCGCGGCGTCAGCCACTCGGCCGCGACGAGCGCCGCGAGCGACAGCACGACGGCGACGACGCACAGGCGCAACGCCTGGGCATCGGCGCCCGGAACCTGGGTGAACGTGTAGATCGCCAGCGGCAGCGTCTCCGTCTCGCCGGGAATGTTGGACACGAAAGTGATCGTCGCGCCGAATTCGCCGAGGCCCCGCGCGAACGCCAGCAGAACGCCGGTGACGATGCCAGGCAACGCGAGCGGCAGCGTGATGGAGGCGAACACCCAGGGACGCGAGCCACCCAGCGTGCGCGCGGCGGTCTCCAGGCGATGGTCGATGGCGTCGATCGACAGCCGGATCGCGCGCACCATCAGCGGAAAACCCATCACCGCGGACGCGAGCGCCGCCCCGGTCCAGCGGAACGCGACGACGATGCCGAACACGTTCTCCAGCACGCGGCCTATGGGCCCGTGGCGTCCGAACAGCACGAGCAGCGCGAAGCCGACCACCACCGGCGGCAGCACGAGCGGCAAATGCACGGCGGCATCGACGAGCACCTTGCCGGGAAACTCACAGCGCGCGAGGACATAGGCGACGAGGATGGCGATCGGCAGGCTCACCAGCACGCTGGCGGTGGCGACGCGCAGGCTCAGCAGGATGATGCCGATTTCCGCGGCCGTGAGGCCGTGGATCGGATTCGGCACGGCTACTGCGCGAGGCCGAACCCGTACTGCTGCCAGACCGTTGCAGCCGGGGCGCTGCGCAGGTAATCGAGCAGAACGCGAGCGGCCGACGACTTGGATGTCGCGAGCATGCCGGCAGGGTACACGATCGGGGGGTGTGTATTCGCCGGAAACGTGTCGACGATGCGCACGCCCTTGTCGGCGGCGGCATCCGTGCTGTAGACGATGCCGAGCGGCGCTTCGCCGCGCGATACCAGCGCCAGCGCGGCGCGGACGTTCTCGGCGCGCGCCACGCTGGCCTCGACGCTGGCCCATACGCCGAGCGACTCGAGCGCGGCCTTTGCGTATTTGCCGGCCGGCACGCTGTCCGGATTGGCCATCGCGAGCCTGCCGCCGCCAAGCGCCGCCGCCAGCGCGAAGCCCGGTGCGATGTGGAGCGGCGCCGGGCTCGACGCGGGCGCCACCAGCACCAGCGTGTTGCGCAGCAGCGTGACGCGCGTTCCCGGCGCGACGAGGTGGCGCGCGTCGACATAGTCCATCCACGCGAGGTCGGCGGAGATGAACACGTCGGCCGGCGCGCCGGCCTCCACCTGTTTCGCCAGCGCATTGCTGCTGCCGTAGACGACGATCACCTTGTTGCCGGTCGTGGCATCGAACTGCTTCGCCTGCGCATCCATCGCTTCCTTGAGGCTTGCCGCGGCAAACACGGTGACCTCGGCGGCCGCGACCTGCGGCGCAACCGCGGCGGCGACGACGGCCAGGAGCACGGCGGCCAACAACGAACGCAACGCCTGCATCGAGAATCTCCGGGGTGGACGCCCGGTAATATACGGCGATATATAACGCGCGGCAACGCTCGCGGCGCGTGGCCACCGCGAAGTGCTGGCCACGGATGCCGAAACCGGGCGTGATGCGTGACGCGCCGGGCGCCCGCCGACGTGCAGGCGCCCGGCCGCGGTCAGGCGGTGACGGTCTTGCGCGCGGCGACGCCGCCTGCCGGCAACGTCAGCATGCCCTGGGCGATGCCGCGATTGACGGCGCTCACCACCGCCTTCAGCGTCGCGGTGACGATGTTGCTGTCGAGCCCGACGCCGTACACGGCGCGATCGGCGCCGACGCGCAGCTGCACGTACGACACCGCGGTCGCGTCCTCGCCTGCGCCCACGCCATGCTCGTGATAGTTCTGCACGTGGATGTCGAGCGCGAGCGAGTTGCGCAGCACGTGCACGAAGGCGTCGACCGGCCCGTTGCCGGCGCCCTGCAGCGTGCGCTCGGCGCCGTCGATGTCGATGCGCGCCGACAGGTGCTCGATGCGACCGTCCTCGGCGTTGTGCTGCGCGCGGTGGTCGCGGTAGCGCAGCGGCATGTCGGGCGCCACGTATTCGCGCTCGAACACCGCACGGATCTCGGCTGAAGGCACTTCCTTGCCGGTGGCATCGGTGATCCGCTGCACGACCTGGCTGAACTCGATCTGCAGGAGGCGCGGCAGCGCGAGGCCGTAGTCACGCTCGAGCAGGTAGGCGACGCCGCCCTTGCCCGACTGGCTGTTGACGCGGATCACGGCGTCGTACGTGCGGCCGACGTCCGCCGGGTCGATCGGCAGGTAGGGCACGTCCCAGCGCTCGTTGCCGTCGGCCAGCCACGCGCGGCGCTCGGCGAGGCCCTTCTTGATCGCGTCCTGGTGCGAGCCCGAGAACGCGGTGAACACGAGGTCGCCGCCGTACGGATGGCGTGGATGCACGGGAATCTGGTTGGCGTATTCCACCGTGCGGATGATCGCGTTGATGTCCGAGAAATCGATGCCCGGCTCGATGCCCTGCGTGTACAGGTTGAGACCGAGGGTGACGAGGCAGACATTGCCGGTGCGCTCGCCGTTGCCGAACAGGCAGCCCTCGACACGCTCGGCGCCCGCCATCTGCGCCAGCTCGGCGGCGGCGACGCCGCAGCCGCGGTCGTTGTGCGGATGCACCGACAGCACGATGGCGTCACGCCGCGCGAGGTTGCGGCTCATCCACTCGATCTGGTCGGCATAGACGTTGGGCGTGGCGAGCTCGACCGTCGACGGCAGGTTGAGGATCACCTTGTTCGCCGGCGTCGGCTGCCAGATGTCGGTGACGGCATCGCAGATGTCGCGCGCGAAGTCGAGCTCGGTGGCGGTGAAGCTTTCCGGCGAATACTCGAACGTCCATTGCGTCGCCGGGTATTGCTTCGCGACATCGCGGATCAGCGTCGCACCGGAGGTCGCGATCGCCGCGATGCCCGCGCGGTCCATGTTGAACACCACGCGCCGCTGCGTCGTCGACGTCGAGTTGTAGAGGTGCATGATCGCGCGCGCAGCCCCCTCGAGGGCCTCGAACGAGCGCCGGATCAGCGGCTCGCGCGATTGCGTCAGCACCTGCACCGTGACGTCGTCCGGGATCAGGTTCTCGTCGATCAGCTTGCGGATGAAGTCGTAATCGGTCTGCGACGCCGCTGGAAATCCGACCTCGATCTCCTTGTAGCCCATGGCGACGAGCAGGCGGAACATCTTCATCTTGCGTTCCGCGTCCATCGGCTCGATCAGCGCCTGGTTGCCGTCGCGCAGGTCGACGCTGCACCAGACGGGCGCGCGCTCGATCGTGCGCTGCGGCCATTGCCGGTCGGCGAGACAGATCGGTGCGAACGGCTGGTATTTGGCTTGCGGCTTCGGTGACGGCGTAGCGGTGCTCATGACGGATTTCCTCGGCTGACGCGCTGGCGGCGACATGCGTCCCCGCCAGCGGGACGACAACGCCTCCCGGCGGCGGGACGCATTGCCACGGTACTGCTCGAATTGGGGGGTTGGGTTATGTGCGCGCGAGGCGCAGCAGCAGCAGGCCGAGCGCCAGCGCGAGCGTCCCTGCCAGCGCGTTGGCGGCGAGGGTCAGGCGCAGGGCGGCCCTGGAGGAGGCGCTGCCGGGGATGAAGCGGTTCATGGCAACGACGTTAGCGCAAATTGCCGCACTGCGCAAGAACATCCGGCGTGCGGGACCCGCGAGTGTCGCTATTTCGCCGCACCGGCGAGCGGCGTCGCGGGCCGCCACCTCCGCCGTTACGCCGCATGCAACGCAGCGTCACCCGCGCATCAGGCGCCGCGCACCCGGCGCCGGCGCATCAGGTACGCGCTGACGACGAAGCCGGAGATCGCGTAGGCGACGAATCCGGCGAACAGCACGGTCGCCGGCTGGTACGACAGCAGCGCGATGACGATGACGATCGCGAAGATCGCGAGGAACGGCACGCTGCGCCGCAGGTTGATCGCCTTGAAGCTGTAGTACTTGAGGTTGGACACCATCGCCAGCCCGGCGAAAACCGTGATCCCCCATGCCAGCCAGCGCAGGCCCGTCGGATCGACCATGTAATCGTCGACGATGAACACGAAGCCCGCCACCAGCGCTGCCGCCGACGGGCTCGGCATGCCCATGAACCAGCGCTTGTCGGCGACTTCGAGCAGCGTGTTGAAGCGCGCGAGGCGCAGCGCGGCGCCGGCGACGTAGACGAAGGCGGCGATCCAGCCGAGCTTGCCCATGTCGCGCAGCACCCATTCGTACATCACCAGCGCGGGCGCGGCGCCGAAGCTCACCATGTCGGACAGGCTGTCGTACTCGGCACCGAACGCGCTCTGCGTGTGCGTCATGCGCGCCACGCGGCCATCGAGGCCGTCCAGCACCATCGCCACGTAGATCGCGATCGCCGCGAGGTCGAAGCGCGCATCCATCCCCTGCACGATCGCGTAGAAGCCGGCGAACAGCGCGCTGGTGGTGAACAGGTTCGGCAACAGGTAGATGCCGCGGCGGCGGATGCGGTTCTTGCGCAACGCGCGCTGGGTGTCGAAGTCGACCATGCGGGCTCCGTCAGACGAGGTCGGCGAGGATCGTCGACGTCGCGTAGACCACGTCGCCGACGGCGGCGCGCGGCTTGGCCGACGTCGGCATGTAGACGTCGACGCGCGAGCCGAAGCGGATGAAGCCGTAGCGCGTGCCGCGCGCCACGCGGTCGCCGGCCTTCACGTAGCACAGGATGCGGCGCGCCACGAGACCCGCGACCTGGACACAGGTGACGTCGAACCCTTCGTTGGTACGCAGGTGCAGCGCGTTGCGCTCGTTCCCGAGCGAAGCCTTGTCGAGCGCGGCGTTGACGAATGCGCCCGGGGTGTACCAGACGTGCATCACCTCGGCATCGACCGGACTGCGGTTGGAATGCACGTTGAACACGTTCATGAACACGCTGATCTTGAGCGCCTCGCGCTCGAGCCAGGGGTCGCGCGTCTTCTCGACGGCGACGATGCGGCCGTCGGCCGGGGACAGCACGGCGTTGCCGTCGCTGGGAACCGCGCGCGGCGGATCGCGGAAGAACTGCAGCACGAAGATCGCCACGAGCGCGCCGAGCACGCCCAGCGGCCACCACCACCATCCAAGCAGCACCGCGGCAACGACGGCGAGCGCCACGAACGGCCAGCCTTCGCGGGCGATCAGTGGATGCGGGTATCCGGGGGAGGACAATGGGCGATCGCAGCGAGTGTTGGCGGATGCGCGAGTATAGCCGCCGCTACTGGGTGCTTTTGTCGATGCGTTGTTCGAGTTCGGCCGCCTGGCGGCGCACGTCGGACTCGAGTCCGCGCGCGCGCTCGAGCTCGTTGCGCGGCACCGGCGTCGCGGAGGTGGCGTCGACGTCCCCCGGCGCAACGCCACCCGGTGCGCGCGCGCCATCGACCCGGCCCTTGGTCGTGACCACGGTGGCAGGCGCCGGCAGCAGCTTGGTGATCAGCGTGCGCCCGAGCCAGGCGACGATCAGCAACGCGATCAAGAGGCCGATGAGCCCGGCCCAGCCGCGCTGGCGTGTGGCCATTGCGGCGAAGCGGCGTGGCGTGGCCATGCCGAGGAGTATAGCGCCGCGATGTGCGTGCGCCGCCGGAATTCCCCGCCATTCCGCGGTGGCACCCCGCGTTGCGCGCGGTCAGCCGCGTCCTACAACAGCGAGTCGGTGAGGCGCGCGAGGTTCTCCAGCGCGCGCCGCGGCAGCGCGAGTTGGCGCCGCGCCTCGAGCGTCACCGCGTCGCATTGCGCAAGATAGCCCTGCTGCACCGCATGCAGGTCGGCGACGACGCCGCGGTCGCAGATCAGGACGCTCAACTCGGCATTCAGCGCGAACGAGCGGATGTCGAAATTCGACGATCCGATCAGCGCGACATCGTCGTCGATGCTCATGTGCTTGGCGTGCAGGAAGCTGCCGCGATGGCGGTGGATGCGCACGCCGGCGCGCAGCATGAAATCGTAGAACGACTGCTGCGCGAGCTGCACCAGCGGCTTGTTGGATTCGGCGTCGACGATGAGATCCACCACCACGCCGCGGCGCGCGGTGCTGGTCATCGCCGCCAGGAAAGCCTCGCTCGGGATCACGTACGGCGACGTCAGCACGACCCGCGACCGCGCGCCATACATCAGCGCGATCATCAACGCTTCGGCCGTGCCCTCGTTGTAGCCGGGACCGCTCGCCACCACCTGCGCGAGCGCACCCTCGAACGTACCTCGTGGCGGCGGCGAAAGGTCTGCGGACTCGGGCGGCAGCTTGCCGGTCTCGAGGTAGCGATCGCCGAGCAGCACCGCGTGCAGGTGGCGCACGATGGGACCGGTCGTGCGCACCAGCATCTCCTCGTTGACGAGGCCGCGATTGGCATGCGCGCTGACGATGTTCTGCGAGCCGAAGTACGCGGCTTCGCCGTCGACGACGATCAGCTTGCGATGGTTGCGCAGGTCGAATCGCGCCGCGTTCGGACCCCACAGGCGCAACGGCATCACCGGCACGACCTCGACGCCGGCCGCGCGCAACCGTGGCGCCAGCGCGCGCAGGCCGCCGCGCGATCCCACGGCGTCCATCAACGCGCACACGGCGACCCCACGCGCCGCGGCGCGCGCAAGGGCGTCGGCGACACGGCTGCCGACGTCGTCGTCCTCGAAGATGTAGAACAGCAGGTGCACGAAGCGCCGCGCGCCGTCGACCTCGGCGACGATGCGGTCGATCGCGACGTCGTAGACCGGCAGGAGCTCGAAGCCGCAGCCGCCGACGGCGGGAAACTCGGAAAGCGAATCGGCGAGGCGCAGCGCCGGCTTCAGTTCGGCGGATACGACGCGCTCGACGAGCGTGGCGAACGCCGGCACGCGCGGCACGAGCCCGCGGATCAGCTCGTAGATCTGACGCTGCACGCGATAGCGCCGGCGCGGCATGTAGGCGCGACCGATCAGCGCGTACAGCACGAGGCCGAGCCACGGCAGGAAGAAGATCAGCAGCAGCCACGCGCGCGCGGCGGCGGGCACGCGCCGCTGCGGCACGTAGATCAGCGCGGCAATGCGGATCACCCACTCGCTGGTAACGTAGAGGGTGCCCCAGTCGAGATGGCCGATGGCGTGAATGAGCGGCATGGCGGGCGCGCGAGCCGCCGCATGTTACCGCGTTGTGCAACCCCCGATCGGAAAGGAAGCGGCAATGCCCGAAAAGACAGCGAGCGTGCACTGGACCGGACGCGGCAAGGCCGGCGTCGGCCAGATCAGCAGCGAGACCGGCGCCCTCGGCGCCTATCCCTACGGCTTCGCCAGCCGCTTCGAGAACGACCGGCGCGGCACCAATCCCGAGGAGCTCCTCGGCGCCGCGCATGCCGCGTGCTTCACCATGGCATTCTCCTTCGCATGCGACAAGGCGGGCTTCGACACGCGGTCGATCGACACCACGGCGAGCGTCCGTCTCGTCAAGGCCGGCGACGGCTTTGCGATCGATCGCATCGCGCTGACGCTCGAGGCCGTGGTGCCGGGCATCGACGACGCCACGTTCCAGTCGATCGCGCGCGCCGCCAAGTCCCAGTGTCCGCTGTCGAAGGCGCTGGCCAGCGTGCCGGAGATCACGCTCCAGGCGACGCTGAAGCCGGCGTGAGCCGGGCGCGGGCGCGTCCTTAGTTGCGGGTCTGGTCGACGAGCATGTTGCGCTTGATCCAGGGCATCATCGAGCGCAGCTTCTCGCCCACCTCCTCGATCGAGTGCTGCGCCGTGAGCCGGCGCCGCGACAGCAGCATCGGCGCGCCCGCCCGGTTCTCGAGGATGAAGTCGCGCGCATATTCGCCGGACTGGATGCGGTCGAGCGCGGCCTTCATCGCCTTCTTGGTGTCGGCAGTGACGATCTTCGGCCCGGTGACGTACTCGCCGTATTCGGCGTTGTTGCTGATCGAGTAGTTCATGTTCGCGATGCCGCCCTCGTAGATCAGGTCGACGATCAGCTTCACCTCGTGCAGGCACTCGAAGTACGCCATCTCCGGCGCGTAGCCCGCTTCGATCAGCGTTTCGTAGCCGGCCTTGATCAGCTCGACGAGGCCGCCGCAAAGCACCGTCTGCTCGCCGAACAGGTCGGTCTCGGTCTCTTCGCGGAAATTCGTCTCGATGACGCCGGCACGCGCGCCGCCGATGGCCGCGGCATAGGCGAGCGCCAGATCGCGCGCCTTCCGCGACGCGTCCTGGTGCACGGCGATCAGCATCGGCACGCCGCCGCCGGCGACATACGTCGAGCGCACGGTGTGGCCCGGCGCCTTGGGCGCGATCATCACCACGTCGAGGTCGGCACGCGGCGCCACCTGGCCGTAATGGACGTTGAAGCCGTGCGCGAACGCGAGCGTCGCGCCCTGCTTGATGTGCGGCTCGACATCGGTGCGGTAGGTCGCGGCGATGTGCTCGTCGGGCATCAGCATCATCACGATGTCCGCGCCCTTGACCGCCTCGGCCACTTGCGCCACCTTGAGGCCTGCCTTCTTCGCCTTGTCCCACGAGGCGCCGCCGCGACGCAGGCCGACGGTCACCTTCATGCCGGAGTCGGCGAGGTTCTGCGCATGCGCATGGCCTTGCGAGCCGTAGCCGACGATCGTGATCTTCTTGCCTTTCAGCAGGGAAAGGTCGGCGTCTTTTTCGTAGTACACCTTCATGTCTTTTTCCTTGTGGTTCGCGTGAGTGTTCAGATGCGCAGGATGCGTTCGCCGCGGCCGATGCCCGATGCGCCGGTGCGCACGGTCTCGAGGATGACGCCGGGCTCGATCGCCGTGAGGAACGCATCGAGCTTCGACCCGGTGCCGGTCAGCTCGATCGTGTAGCTCTTGTCGGTGACGTCGAGGATGCGTCCGCGGAAAATGTCGGCGAGGCGCTTCATCTCGTCGCGGTCCTTGCCCGCGGCGCGCACCTTGACCAGCATCAGCTCGCGCTCGATGTGGTTGCCGTCGGTCAAATCGACCACCTTCACCACCTCGACGAGCTTGTTGAGCTGCTTGGTGATCTGCTCGACGACGTCGTCGGAGCCGATGGTGACGATCGTCATCCGCGACATCGTCGCGTCCTCGGTCGGCGCCACCGTCAGCGACTCGATGTTGTAGCCGCGCGCGGAGAACAGCCCGGAGATCCGCGACAGCGCACCGGCCTCGTTCTCCACCAGAATCGACAGGATGTGCCTCATTGTCTCCCCCCGACGCGACCGTTCGCTTCGTCGACTTCCCGCCCGTGGGGGGCACGCGCCTCGGGGCGGCCACACTCGGCGACTTCCCCCCGAAGTCGCTTCGCGACTTCCCCCCGGTGACGGCAGACGCGCGGCCTCGGGGCGGCCCTTGCCGCGCGCTCGCGCTCGAGGCCGGCTCACAGCTCCTCCGCCAGGATCATCTCGGTCAGACCCTTGCCGCCCGGCACCATCGGGAACACGTTCTCCTTCTGGTCGGTCAGGAAGTCGAGGAACACGAGCCGCTCCTTCTGCGCGAACGCTTCCTTGAGCGCGCCTTCGACGTCGCCCGGCGACTCGACCTTGAGGCCGACGTGGCCGTATGCCTCGGCGAGCTTGACGAAGTCCGGCAGCGCGTCCATATACGACTCGGCGTAACGGTTGCCGTAGAAGAACTGCTGCCACTGCCGGACCATGCCCATGTAGCGGTTGTTGAGGTTCACGATCTTCACCGGCAGGTGGTACTGCTTGCAGGTGGACAGCTCCTGGATGCACATCTGGATCGAGGCCTCGCCGGTGACGCACGCGACGGTGGCGCCCGGATGCGCGAGCTGCACGCCCATCGCCGCCGGCAGGCCGAAGCCCATCGTGCCGAGTCCGCCGGAGTTGATCCAGCGCCGCGGCTTGGCGAACTTGTAATACTGCGCCGCCCACATCTGGTGCTGGCCGACGTCGGAGGTGACGAACGCGTCGCCGCCGGTGAGCTCGTAGAGCTTCTCGATCACGTACTGCGGCTTGATGAGCTTGCTCTTGCGGTCGTACTTGAGGCAGTCGGTGCGCTGCCATTCCTTGATCTCGCCCCACCACGCCTTGAGCGCGGCGGCGTCGGGGCGCTGCGCCGAGCCCTCGACCAGGCGGATCATCTCCTCCATCACGTCGCGCACGTAACCGACGATCGGCACGTCGACCTTGACGCGTTTGGAGATCGACGATGGATCGATGTCGATGTGGATGATCTTGCGATCGCTCCTCGAGAAATGCGACGGGTCGCCGATCACGCGGTCGTCGAAGCGGGCGCCGACCGCGAGCAGCACGTCGCAGTTCTGCATGGCCATGTTGGATTCGTACGTGCCGTGCATGCCGAGCATGCCGGTGAACTGGGGATCGGTGCCGGGGAAGCCGCCGAGGCCCATCAGCGTGTTGGTGCACGGAAAGCCGAGCAGCCGCACCAGCCGCGTCAGCTGCGGCGCCGCGTCGTTGAGGATCACGCCGCCGCCGGCGTAGACCATCGGCCGCCTGGCGTCGAGCAGGAGCTGGACCGCCTTCTTGATCTGGCCCGCGTGCGCCTTGGTCACCGGGTTGTACGAGCGCATCGTGATCGTCTTCGGATACGCGTACTCGGCCGAGGCCTGCGTGACGTCCTTGGGGATGTCGACCAGCACCGGTCCCGGCCGCCCGCTCTGCGCGAGGTAGAACGCCTTCTTGATCGTGATCGCGAGGTCGTCGACGTTCTTGACGAGGAAGTTGTGCTTGACGCACGGGCGCGTGATGCCGACGGTGTCGCATTCCTGGAACGCGTCCTGGCCGATCGCGTGCGTCGGCACCTGGCCCGTCAGCACGACCATCGGCACCGAGTCCATGTACGCGGTGGCGATGCCGGTCACGGCGTTGGTGACGCCCGGCCCGGACGTGACCAGCGCGACGCCGATCTTCTGCGACGACCGCGAATAGCCATCGGCCGCGTGCACCGCGCCCTGCTCGTGGCGCACGAGGACGTGCTTGACCTTGTCCTGCTTGAACAGCTCGTCGTAGATGTTGAGGACCGCGCCGCCGGGGTAGCCGAAGACGTATTCGACGCCTTCGTCCTGCAGGCAATGGATCGTGATTTCCGCACCCGTCAATCGCATCTTGTCGCCTCGCGCTCGAAAATGATCGCCGGCCGGCGCATGCGCGCGGGCCGCTACACCTGCAAAATCGATCGACACGCCGGGTAAGCGTTCGCCCGAGGCCTCGACGGGTGTCGAAGGACGCTCGGTGCGGAAACTTCCGTCTCGCGTTGCTTGGGAGCTCCCTGGCGCTTGTGGCGCCGTCGGAGGCGTTGCGAGACGTCCGTTTTTGCAGCACAGCATCCGGCTTTTCGGGCCGGACCCCCAACATTAGCGGATCAGGCAAGGCGAATCAAGCGTCGAATGCTGCAGTGAACAATTCATGGTTCATGCACGATTGCGGTGCGCGCCGGCCGCAGGTGACACCCTATAATCGCCGCGAACCTTGCAACAGGCTGCCAACACTGGCCTCCCGACAGGAAATTTCCGCCTTTCTCGCCGAAGTCGAGCGACGTGCCTTCAAGCAGGCGATGTACGCCATGCGCGACGAGCACACCGCCGTCGACATCGTCCAGGATGCGATGCTCAAGCTCACCGAGCGCTACGCTGACAAGCCTGCGGCCGAGCTGCCGCTGCTGTTCCAGCGCATCCTGCAGAACACGATCCACGACCATTTCCGTCGGCAGAAGGTGCGCTCCACGTGGACCACGGTGCTGTCCGCGCTGGGCCGTGGCGACGAGGCGGACGACGATTTCGACCCCCTCGAGGCCATTGCCGCCAAGTCGGGCTCGTCCGAGGCGGGGGACCCCGCCGGCCATGCCCAGCAGGCCGAGACGATGCGCCTCATCGAGGAGGCGATCGCGCGCCTGCCGGCGCGTCAACGTGAAGCCTTTCTGCTGCGTTACTGGGAGGAACTCGACGTGGCGGAAACGGCAGCGGCGATGGGTTGCTCCGAGGGGAGCGTCAAGACCCACAGCTCGCGTGCCGTGCACGCGCTGTCCGCTGCGCTCGCAGCCAAGGGCCTCAAACCATGACCGGCAGCGACGAACTCTTCGGCCGCAGGATTGCCGCCCTGCTCGACCAGGCAGCCGGCGACATCCCGCCCGGCGTCGCCTACCGCCTGCAGCAGGCGCGCGCACGCGCGCTCGACGGCGAGCGCGTCGCGGCGCCCGCACCGCAGGCGATCCATGCGCTGGCCGGCGGCGTCGCCCGCGTGCCCGGTGTGGGTGGCGGCTTCGCCCGCGGCCACTGGCGGCTGTGGGTGGGCGTGGCGCTGATCGTCGCCGCGGCATTCGGCTGGCAGCAATGGCGCGCCTACCGCGACTTGCAGGTCTACGAGGACCTGGACGCGCAGCTCCTGTCGTCCGACCTGCCGATCGACGCCTACCTCGACCGGGGATTCCAAGCTTGGCTCGCCGCGACGCCGCCCGCCAACTGATCGCCGCGCTGGCCGTCGCCCTGTCCCTCGCGCTCGTCGCCATCCCGGCGGCCCGCGCGCAACTGGTGCTGCCGTCGCCCTCCTGGAACGCGCTGACGCCCCAGGAGCGCAGCATCCTCGAGCCGTTGGCGCCGCCGGTATGGGACAGGCTCGACGCCCAGCGCAAGCAGAAATGGCGCGGACTCGCCAAGCGGTATCCGGCGATGCCGCCCGAACGCCAGGCGCGCGTGCGCAACCAGATGAAGACGTGGGCCACGCTGACCCCGGAGGAGCGGCGCGAGGCGCGCAGCAAATACGAGGCGATGAAGCGGTTGCCGCCGGACAAGCGCGCCGAGATGCAACGCAAGTGGGAGGAGTACCGCAAGCTGTCGCCGGAGGATCGCGCGGCGATCCGCGGCAATCCGCCCGGTGGCGCACCCCCGCATGCGGGGATGCCGGGTGCACCGCCCGCCGCACCGGCCGGCGCGCCAGCCGGCCAGGGCAACGCAGCACCCGCGACCTCTGCTGCTCCGGTGCCCGCCGCACCCGCGCCCTCCGCATCGCCGGCTTCCATCGCCCCACTATCGCCGCCGTCCGCACCATCGGCACCCGCGGTCGTTCCGCCCCTACCGCCGCCTTCGCCCACGCCCGCCGCTCGCCCCGCCGCGTGAGTCTCGATATGGTGGTCGCGCGGGACGCCGGCCTGGTGCGCCGCTGGGGATCGGCCGTCTACGAGCTGCTGTTGCTGACGGCCCTGGCCTTCATTACCCAGTTCGCATTGCTGCCACTCGTCACGCCGGGTCATGCGGCGGCTGATGTCCCGTTGGCCATTCCCTCAATAGGTGCCCGCACTTTCGTGTTTTGCGTGCAGTTCGCGGTTTTTGCGCTCTATTGCACGTGGTTCTGGACTGGCGGGCGACGAACGCTGGCCCAAAAGACCTGGTCGCTGGGAATCGTGGCGACCGACGGGCGCGCTCCGCACGTCAAGCAGGCGCTGATCCGCTATTTCTCGTTGTGGATCGGGCCCGCGTTGGCGCTCGCGGCGTGGTCGCTGCTCGCGCCCGGCAATCACGGACGGTGGGCTGCGCTCGCGCTGGCTTTCAATTTCGCGTGGCCGCTCGTCGACAAGGGGCGGCACTTTCTCCACGACCGCATCGCCGGAACGCGACTGATCGACACGCGCTTGCGCTGAGGCCGGGGCGGCGGACCCCGGTGCGCGCGCGCATCGGCGCTGCAGCCACTACCGCGCGGGCACCGGCTCCCGCCGTGCGCGTCCCAGCGCTACGCCCACCGCGATCAGCACCATGCCGGCGATCGCCTGCAGCGTCAGTGTCTCGCCGAAGAGGGCCCAGGCCATCACGGCGGTGACGGCGGGCACGAGAAAGAACAGCGTGGCGACGTCCGCGGCCCTGCCGTGGCGCAGCAGCCAGAACAGGAGCAGGTTGGCGCCCGTGGACAGCACGACCACCGACCAGCCGAGCGCGAATACGAATGACCCGGTCCACTCGATGTGCGCGGGCTCGGCGACCAGCGCCAGCGGCACCATCAGCGCGGCACTGGTGGTGAACTGGACGACGGCGCCGGTGCGCAGGTCGACGTCGGCGCAATGCCGCTTCTGGTAGAGCGTGCCGATGCTGATGGCGAGCAATGCCACCAGCAGCGCCGCGACGCTCGCCACGCTGTCCGCGCCGATCCGGTGGTGGACTACCAATCCCACGCCGGCGAGGCCGATCGCCAGGCCGAGCCATTGGCGCGCGTCGACGCGTTCGCCGAGCCAGCCCATGGCCAGCACGACGGTGACCACCGGCTGCAGGCCGACCAGCATCGCGCTGGTGCCCGCCGAAACGCCGTGCGCGATCGCGTAGAACACGCCGCCGAGATAGCCGCCCTGGATCAGCGCGCCGACCAGCATCGTGTGCGCGGCCTTGCGCGGCGACGGCCACGGCGCGGCCGTCGCCAGTGCGATCGCCGCCATCACCAGCGCCACCGCGCAGAAGCGCGCCAGCAGGAACGCGAACGGCGTCGCGTACGGCAATCCGAATTTCGCCGCGATGAACCCGGTGCTCCACAGCACGACGAAGATCGCCGCGAACGCGCCGCCGCCGCGCGGCGCTGGCGACGGGCCGCTCATCGCGCGCGCTGCGTCCGGCGCACGCGCGCGCGGCCGCCAGCGGGCGGCGTCGCGGGCATCCGCGAAATCACGAGCGGCGCTTGCGGGCTGCGGCGGCGTGGCGCCTGGCCGCGGCGACGATCTCGCGCTTCGCGTCGTCGGCCTCGACCCAACCGGCCAGCTTCACCCACTTGCCGGGCTCGAGATCCTTGTAGTGCTCGAAGAAATGCGCGATCTGCTGCGTGACGATGGACGGCAGGTCGCGCGGCGACTGCACGTCGCGGTACATCGACGACAGCTTGTCGATCGGCACCGCGAGGATCTTGGCGTCGCCTCCCGCTTCGTCGTCCATCTTCAGCATGCCGATCGGGCGGCAGCGCACGACGACACCGGTGATGAGCGGCACGGGCGACACGACGAGCACGTCGCACGGATCGCCGTCGTCGGACAGCGTTTGCGGGATATAGCCGTAGTTGCACGGATAGTGCATCGCCGTCGACATGAAGCGGTCGACGAACACCGCGCCGGTGTCCTTGTCGACTTCGTACTTGATCGGCTCGCCGTGCATCGGAATCTCGATGACGACGTTGCAATCGTTGGGAATGTCCCGTCCCGCGGGGACGCGATCGAGGCTCATGCGCGGCGTGGCTGCGAAGGGTTCCCGATTATACGTGGCGCTGCGACGCCGGCACGTGCCGGTCGCGCGCGCCGCGCCCGAGCGGTTATCCTTGCGTACACGCACCCGGCGCAACCGCAAGCCATGGATTCAATCTCCGCCAATCCGACGATGGTCGAGCAGGCCTATCGCGCGATACTCGACGCGATCTGCGACGGCACGCTCGCGCCCGGCGAGCGCCTGACGCAGGAAGGCGTGGCAAAGAAGCTCGACGTGTCGCGCCAGCCGGTGAACCAGGCGCTCATGCTGCTGAAGCAGCAGAAGTTCGTCTGCGAGGCGGGCCGCCGCGGCCTCATGGTGGCCCCGCTCGACCGCGACTACATGCGCTGGATCTACGAGCTGCGCCTCGGCATCGAGCCGATCGCCGCGGGTCTCGCCGCGCGCCATGCCGGGGCCGCGACCGTCGACGAAGGACGTGCGCTGCTCGCCGCCGGCCAGACCGCCGTGCGTGAGGGTGCGATCGGTCCGCTGATCGGCGCCGACATGGCGTTTCACATGTGGATCTACGCGACTTCGCGCAACCGCCTGTTCGTCGACACGATGGAAGGCCTGTGGCATCACTTGCGGCGGGCGATGCGCGAAGTGCTGCTGCAGCGCGACTATCGCAAGGCGGTGTGGACCGAGCACGAGCGGATCCTGCGCGCGATCGTCGCGCGCGACGAAGCCGCCGCATCGGCGCTGGTGCGTGCGCACCTGACCAGCGCCGCGATCAGCGTCGCCGTCGCGGTGCCCGCGGCCGCACCGCCGGGCGCGCCGGCAGCATCGGCGGGCACGAAGGCGGGGTGACCGGCCGTCGCGCGACTTGCCCGAGCCGACGCCCCGGTCAAGCCGTGCGATACACCTCGCTGTAGTGGGCGTAGACGGCGACGATGTCGGCGAAGCCCTCGCGCTCGGCGGGCTTCAGCTCGCGAAATGGCCGCGCCGGGCGCCCCGCGTAGATCCATCCCGACGGCACCCGGGTACCGGGCTCGACGTGCGCGCCGGCGCCGATGCATGCGCCCTCGTCGACGACGACGCCGTCGCCGACGATCGCGGCCATGCCGATCAGCGCGCGGTGGCCGACCGTGCCCGATCCCATCCGCACGTTGTGGCCGATGGTGACGTCGTCGCCGATCAGGAGGTCGCCGCGCGCGCGCGACGTGCGCAGGAACGTGTTGTCCTGCACGTTCGAGCGCGCGCCGAGCACGATGCGTGCGTCGCCGGCATCGGCGACGCAGGCAAAGTAGAGGCTCGCGTCGTCGGCCAGTTCGACCTGTCCCGCGACGCGCGCGGTCACCGCGACGAAGCTGGTGGCGCTGCGCGCGCCGCCCGGCGGATGCGTCGACAGCGCCGGCTCCGGTGCCGGCAGGTCGGTAGACGGCGCAGGCTGCAGCGAGCGCTCGGCGCGCAGCGCGGCATGCCACAGCGCGAGCTCGTCGCGCGCGATCGCGCGCACCGCAACCGCCGGACTGCCGGCGTAGACGATGCCGCCGGCGAGCGCCTTGCGCGGCGGCACGACCGCTCCGGGCATCAACAGCGCATGATCGCCGACGACCGCGCCGTCCATCACCGTCGCCGCATCGGCGACGGCCACGCCCTCGCCCAGCGTGCACGCGTGAACGAGACCGTAGCGGCCGACGCTGACGTTGTCGCCGAGAATGGCCGGGTACAGGCTGTCGGCGATATGCACGGTCGCGCGCACGCCGAAGAAGGCGTGAGCGCCCACGCGCACGGCCTCGCCGTCGCCACGCAACGTCGCATGATCGCGCAGCACGAGGCCGGGACCCGCGCTGACGCGGCCGGCGACCACCGCGCGCGGCGCCAGCGTCGACGGTGCGGCGAGCGCGGGAGCGTGAAGGAGAAAGCGCTGCTGCATCGTGACGCCGACGTTACCATCGATCGCCGGCGGCGCGTCGTCCGGACTCAGAAGATCGGGCGCTCGCGGTAGGTGCCCCACACGCTCTTCAGCTTTTCGACGATGTCGCCCATCGTCGCTCCCGCGTCGACCAGCTCGATCGTCACCGCCATGATGTTCTGCGCCGGATCGCCTGCGACCGCGACGAGTTTTTCCAGCAGCGCCGCCACCCGCGCGTTGTCGCGATCGCGGCGCACCTGGTCGAGCGCGGCGATCTGCCGCTGCGCCGTCGACACATCGTACGGATGCAGCTCGAGCTCGAACGCCTCGTCCGCCATCACGTACTTGTTGACACCGATCACGGGCTTGTCGCCGTTCGCCTTCTTCAGCGCCGTGTCGTAGGCGAAGTCGGCGATGCGGCGCTGGAACCAGCCCTCCTCGGTCAGCTTGAGCGTGCCGCCGCGACGGTCCACCTCGTCGATCACCTCGAAGATCGCGCGCTCGTACTGCGTCGTCAGGCTTTCCACGAAATAGCTGCCGCCGAGCGGATCGACGACGTTGGCGACGCCCGACTCGTCGGCGATGATCTGCTGGGTGCGCAGCGCGATGCGCATCGCGTCCTCGGTGGGGATCGCGAACGCCTCGTCCATGCCGTTGGTGTGCAGGCTCTGCGCGCCGCCGAGCACCGCCGCCAGCGCCTGCAGCCCGGTGCGCACCACGTTGATCGCGTACTGGGGTCGCGTCAGCGACGCCGCCGCCGTCTGGCAATGGAAGCGCAGGCGCATCGATTCCGGGTTCCGCGCGCCGAAGCGATCGCGCATCAACTTGGCGTACACGCGGCGCACGGCGCGGAACTTGGCGATCTCCTCGAAGAAATCGGCCTGGCACACGTAGAAGAACGCGAGGCGCGGCGCGAACTCGTCGACGTGCATGCCGGTCTTCTGCACCTCCTCGACGTACGCGATCAGGTTGCACATCGTGAACGCCACCTCGTCGAGCGGCGAGCTGCCCGCCTCCGAGATGTGATAGCCCGAGATGTTGATCGGGTTGTAGCGACGCATGTTGCGCGCGCACCACGCGATGCAGTCGCGCACGATGCGCACCGACGGCGCGATCGGGTAGATCCATTCCTTCTGCGCCTGGTACTCCTTGAGGATGTCGGCCTGGATCGTGCCGGAGAGCCGGTCGAGGTCGTAGCCGCGGCGCCGCGCCAGCGCCACGTACATCGCGAGCAGGATCCACGCGCTCGGATTGATGGTCATCGACACCGAGATCGCGGTGAGATCGATGCCGTCGAACAGCCGCTCCATGTCGGCGAGCGTGTCGATCGCCACGCCTTCGCGCCCGACTTCGCCCTCGCTCATAGGGTGATCGCTGTCGTAACCCATCAGCGTCGGCATGTCGAAATCGGTCGACAGCCCGGTCTGGCCGTTGGCGATCAGGTACTTGAAGCGGCCGTTGGTGTCCTCGGCCGTGCCGAAGCCCGCGATCTGACGCATCGTCCACGTGCGTCCGCGGTACATCGTGGGATACGGTCCGCGGGTGTACGGAAAGCGGCCCGGCAGGCCGATGTCGTCCAATGGCGTCGCGGCGACGTCGAGCGCCGTGTAGGTGCGCTTCAGCGGAAATCCGCCCAGCGTCGTGAATTCGGCCTGGCGCTCGGGCGCCCTGGCGACGAAGCGCGCGACCTCGTCGCGCTCCCAGGCATCCACCTGCGCATGCAGCCGCGCTGCGGTGTCGCCGTCCATCGATGGCGTCTTGGTGTCGTTCACGGCGGGTCTCCGCTGGATAGTTCGGCGATGAGGCGGGCTGCCGCGGCGCGCGGGCTCAGCGTACGCCGCTCGAGGTCGCCCAGCAGCGCGGCGAGCCGGCCGTCGCGCTCGCGCACGAAGCGCTCGCGCAGGATCTCCTCGCCGGCGCGCACGAGGCGACGCTCGTTGATCAGCGCCCGGCGCGCCGTGATCTCATGACTCGCCTCGAGTGCCGCGCGGTGGCGGTCGATCGCGGCGACGAGATCCGCGGTGCCTTCGTCGCGCGCGGCGCTCGTGGCCACGACCGGCGGCCGCCATGTGCCGCGCACGCCGTCGATCCCCAGCATCAGCATCGCCTTGAGATCGGCGATCGTGCGCTCGGCATCGGCGCGGTCGCACTTGCTGACGACATGGATGTCGGCGATCTCGAGGATGCCGGCCTTGATGGCCTGGATGTCGTCGCCGAGCCCGGGCGCCGACACGACGACCGTCGTATGCGCGGCGCGCGCGACGTCGACCTCGTCCTGTCCGACGCCGACCGTCTCGATCATCACGACGTCGTAGCCGGCGGCGTCGAGCACGTCCACTGCCTCCAGCGTGCCATGCGCGAGTCCGCCCAGCGCGCCGCGCGTGGCCATGCTGCGCACGAACACGCCGGGATCGCCGCCAAGGTCGCCCATGCGGATGCGGTCGCCGAGAATCGCACCGCCGGAAAACGGGCTCGACGGGTCGATCGCGACGATCGCGACCTTGCGTCCGCCGGCGCGAATGGCCGTCGCGATGCGCGCCACGAGCGTCGACTTGCCGCTGCCCGGCACGCCGGTGATGCCGATGACGTGCGCGCGCCCCGCATGTGCGTAGACGGCGTCGAATGCCGGCCGCGATTCCGCGGTCGGGTTCTCGGCGCGGGTCAGGAGCCGCGCGATCGCACGCACGTCGCCGGCAAGCGCCGGGGCGACGAGGTCCGACGAGGCGACGAAGGCCACGCGCGCCGCCGTCAGCCCGCGAGCCGCGCGTTCAGCTCGCGGAACACGTCGCGGTCGTCGATCACGCGGCGCGCCTTGAAATCGGTACGCGCGAACGTGGCCGGCGCCACGATCTCGACCCGCGCGCGCAGTCCCAGCACTTTCTGCAGCGCGCGTGCGGCCTCGTCGCCGAGCGCGCGCAGCGCGTCCGCACCGCGTGCGGCGCGCGCCGGCGCGGCCTCGACGCGCACGAGGAGCTCGTCCATCGCGCCGTCGCGGGTGATCACGATGCGGTGCTCGCCGCCATAGCCATCGAGCGCGTTGAGCACGGCGTCGACCTCGCTCGGATAGACGTTCTCGCCGCGGATCGTGAACATGTCGTCGATGCGCCCGTAGATGCCGTGCGGCAGCCGCGGGTACGTGCGGCCGCAGGGATTGGGGCCGTCCTCCCACTGCGTGAGATCGCCGGACACGAGCCGGATCATCGGCTGCGACGTGCGCTCGAGGTGCGTGTAGACCGGGGTTCCGCGCGCCCCGTACGGCACGCGACGAAACGTCCCGGGGTCGCACACCTCGGTGTACACGACGTCCTGCCACAGCAGCATGCCGTCGGTCGCGGCACTGCCGGCGACATTCATGAACGGCGTCATCTCCGCCATCGACCCGCAGTCGATCACGCGCGCGCCGTAGGTCTCGGCGATGCGGTCGCGCACGCCGGGCACCGACGCGCCCGGCTCGCCCGAGAAGAACATCGTCGCGAGGCCGAACGCGCGCGGGTCGAGGCCCTCGTCGCGGGCGACTTCGGCGAGATGCAGCGCGAATGACGGCGTCGAGTAGAAGCCCTGCGGCTTGACGAGGTCGAGCCACATCGCGGCACGCGCGGTCATCCCCGGCGCGCCCGCGCCGAACGGGAACGCCTTGGCGTGCAGGCGCTCGGCGCCGGCCAGCGCGCCCCACGATCCCATGTACAGGCTGAAGATCGCGGCAATGAAGATCGTGTCGCCGGGCCGCAATCCCATGCCGTAGAGAATCCGGGCGTGCGCGTTGGCGATCGCGTCCCAGTCGCCGCGGCCGATCGCGAACGCGGTGGGTCGCCCGGTGGTGCCCGACGTGCCGTGCACGTGAAAGACCTCGGACTGCGGAACGCACAGGTAGTCGCCGAACGGCGGTACGCGCGACTGCGCGTCGCGCAGGTCCTGCTTGGTCAGCACCGGCACGCGCGACTCGAAGTCCTCGAGCGACCGCAGATGGTCGGGATGGAAGCCCGCCGCTTCCCACTTGCGGCGGTACATCGGCGAGTGATCCCACGCATGGCGTGTGACGACCTTGAGCCGCTCGAGTATGGCCGCCTCGCGCTCGCCGGCGGGCATCGTCTCGCGCCGCGCAAACCAGTAAGGCGACCCTGCCGGCGGCAGGTAGCCGGCGTCGTAGCGCGGCGGAAAGGTCCAGGCTTCCATCGCGTCGCCTAGCGCGGACCGCGCGCGTCGACGACGCGACGCACCATCGCCACGATGTCCTCGGGCGGCGTGTCCTGCAGCATGAGCTCGCGCACGCCGAGCGCGCGCAACTGCGCGCAGTCGGCATCCGGGATCACGCCGCCGCCGACCACGAGAATGTCGTCGGCGCCGCGCGCCTTGAGCGCGTCGAGGATGCGCGGGAATACCGTCATGTGCGCGCCGGACAGGATCGACACGCCGATGACGTCGACGTCCTCCTGCACGGCGGCGTCGACCACCTCGTCGGGCGTGCGGTGCAGGCCCGTGTAGATGACGTCCATCCCGGCGTCGCGCAACGTGCGCGCGACGATCTTGACGCCGCGGTCATGGCCGTCGAGCCCGACCTTGGCGATCATCACGCGAATGCGCTCGGTGCTTGCGGCCATCGATCCCTCCGTCGCGTGGGCGATCCTTGGGCGATTTCCCGCCCCGACGCCCGCGGTCCCCAATCCGCGCCGTGCTCAAGCGCCGCGCCGGCGATTGAGCCTGAAATGGAATTGTATACGGTATTCAATAATCTCGGCGTCCTCGGGCGAATCCGAATCCGGCGCTTGGCGCATCCAATTCGCGCCCCCAGCCTACCGGACCCGCCTGCCCATGGAGCGTCGCACCCTCGTCCTCTTGATCCTGGCCGCCGTGATCGTGTCGACGGCGGCGGCGTGGCTCACCCTCGCCGGCATGCCGTTCGGCCGGCGGCACGACGGCGGGCGCCAGCCGACCGTCGACCAGGCGCTTGCGCCGTTCCAGGCGATCCGCATCCGTGGCGCCACCGAGCTGACGCTGGTGCAGGGCACGACGCCGTCGATCCGGATCGAGTCCCGCGGCCGCACGCCGACGGTGGCGCGCGTCGACGGCGGCACCCTCGTCATCACCACCGGCGACGAACGACTGACATGGCGACGCCTGTTCAATCGGGCGCCGCGCGAGCGGCCGCGCGTCACGGTGACGTTCGTCGATCTCGCCAGGCTCGAGTTCGCCGGCAGCGTCCGCGCGCATGCCGCGAGCGTCAAGGTGCCGCGGCTCGACATCGACATCGCGGGCGAGGGGACGCTCGATTTCGCGCAGCTGGAGGTCGGCGACCTCAACGTCGAGGGCTCGGGATCGGTGAAGGCGCGGTTCGCCGGCCGCGCCACACGGCAGAAGATCGACATCTCCGGCGCCGGCGAATACGAAGCCGCCGATCTCGCCAGCGAAACCGCCCGCGTCAGCGTCAGCGGCGCCGGCAATGTCGTGGTCAACGCGGCGAAGAGCCTGACCGTCGACATCTCGGGTGCGGGGCAGGTGAGCTACGTCGGCGATCCGGAGCTCAAGAAGTCGATCAGCGGCTTCGGCCAGGTGCGGCGCTACGGCAACCGGCACGAGATCCACGTCGACGAGCGGCGCGACGACGCGCCGCGCCCGGTGCGCCCGCCGCATTCGCTGCTGATCGCCTGATCGCCCCGCCCGGATAGATCGTGCGCGGGGCCTGCGGCGGCTCGCGCGCTACCGATGGCCGCTCAGTCCGGCCGCCGCGCTTCCCGCTGCGCCGGCGCCGGCTTGAAAAGCAGGGTGAGCCCGGTGGCGCGGTCGCGGTCGGCGTGCACGCCCGGCTCGACGCGCACGTCGCCGACGCGGCAGTCGCGCAACAGATCCTCGAGCATCGCCGCGGCATCGCCGACGCGCTCGAACGGCAGCAGCGCGCAGCGAAATCCCTCGGCGTCGCGTGGCGAGAACGGCGACGACAGGCTCACGCGCAACTCGCCGCCGCCGTCGTCGAGCCGATGCGCGCTGACGATGGCCGTCGGCTCACCGATGCTGGCGCGCATGCGCCGCAGCGCATTGGAGACGAACACCTGCGCCGATACCTCGCGCTGGGCGAGCCGCCCTTCGGCGAGCGCCTGCGGCAGCGGCGCCGGCGTGCGCGGCAGCACGAGGATCGACGCGCCGGGCGCGGCAAGCGCGCGCGACAACACCTGCGCGAGCGGCGTCGCCCAGTCGCCGAGGGCGGGAATGGCGAGCGGTGGCGACGCCGGCGCACAGAACGCCGTGCCAACGAGGAAGCGCAGGTGCACGCTTTCCTGGCGGTCGATCGCAATCGGCGGCGCCGCAAGTGCGAGCGGCTGCGGCGCGCTGGCCGACACGGCGGCGATCGCGTCGCGGCGCAGGCGGGGCAGCGCGGCAACGTCGATCGCGTGTGACGGCACGAGGGCGTTGGCCAGCGCGAAATGCACGTCGGCGCCGAGCGCGGCATGCCGGCGCAACAGGTCCTCGGCCGGCGCGGGGTCGCGCAGCAGGCCCTCGCACGCTTCACCGTCGCGCTCGCCCGCGGCGACGATCACCAGCGGCACGGCAAACAGCCGAAGTGCGAGATGCGAGGCGATCGGCCACGGCGCCGCCACGACCACGCCGAGGCGTCGCCACAGGTGACGATAGACGGCGCCCGGTGGCGCCGCGGCGAAGATCGCCGCAAGCGCACACGGTGCGACATCGGCGAGCGCACCTTGTGCCGCATCGTCGCGGTCGCCTTGGAGGGCATTGGCGAGCGCGTGAGGCGCGCTGTGGTTGCGCGCGCCCGGGGCGTCGGCGAGTGCCGCCGCGAGCGCGTCGTCGATCTGCCGGTCGTGCGCGTCGCGCACCGCCGACTGCGTCGCGGCGAGGCTCGCCTCTGCGTCGGCGACGACCGACTCGGCGCGGCCGCCGGCGGCCGCCGGGAACGCGCGCGGGTCGGCGAAGTCGAGCATGATCGCGCGATTGTCGCATGGGCGATCGGGGCGCCCTGCGCCTCGCGGCCGCCGCGCGTACCATCTCGCCTCGAACGATGAAACTGCGACGTCAGCTGCTGGTGCCGGGACGGCGGATCGAGCAGGTCGGCCGCCTGTCGGCACATCCCTTCTTCACGCGCGAGCGCGATGCCGCGGACGATGACGTCGCGCCGCCGCGGCCGCCGCGCGCCCGGCCGCGCCTCGCGCGCATCGCCGAGAATGCGGGCGCGCTGTTCTCGATCCTGGTCAGCGCCGTGCTGATCGTGATGGTCGCGGCGCTCCTCGTCGCGTTCGTGCAGGGCCTGCGCCGCGACAGCGTGGTGGTGGCGCCCGTCAGCGTGCCGCAGGACGTCGCCGCGCGCGGTTACGACCCGGTGGCGGCATCGCAGCTCGTGGTCAACGAGATCCGCGCGGTGCAGGCGTCGGCGCAGACCACGCACGTGCGCCGCGCGCTGGTGTCCGGCAGCGACATCCCCGACGTGCACATCATCGGCGCCGGCATGTCGATGCAATCCATCGTGCGCTTCGCGCGATCGGCGTTCGGCGACCGCGAGCCGACGATCGGCGGCGTGGTGTTGCGCGATGCGCGCGGGCTGCGCATGGTGATCGACCTGCAGGACCGGGGCGGGTCGCGCACGCTGGAGATTTTGCGCGGCGACGACGACATCGCCACACTCCTCAAGGACGGTGCGCAGGCGATCGTGCAGCTCGCCGATCCCTACGTGCTCGCCTCGTACCTGTTCCAGGTCGAGAAGACGGACTCCGGCTATCCGAAGACGCTGGTGGCGATCGACTACGTGCTCAGCAATCCGCCGGCCGACGACGACGGCTGGGCGCTCAACCTGCGCGGCCTCATCGAGCAGAACGGGGGGAAGCTCGACGCGGCGGAAGCCACGTTCCGGCGTGCGCGCGGGATGCCGGGCGCGCCGCTGTCGATCGTCGACAGCAACCTCCAGGTCGTGCTGGCATTGCTCGGACGGCGCGCCGACGCGCATGCGCTCGTGATCGAGGACACCGTTGCCGCCGAGGCGCCGTTCAACGCGCTGATCGGCGCCTGCCGCACTTTTTACTGGCTGGGCTATGCCGACGAGGGCCGTCGCCTGTGCGATCGCGCGCAGGCGAGCGACCCGCACTCGCCCGACCCGTTTTCGTGGCGCGCGCTCTACGACTACGACGCCGGCCACTACGCCGCCGCGCTGCGCCAATCGCGGCGCGCGGCCGAGCTCTCGCCGCGCGGCGTGTTCGACTACGCGCCCACGCTGGTCTTCCTCGAGGCGGCCAACGGCGACGCCGCGGGCGCGTTGGCGCATGCCACGCAGCTCGCGAGCGAGATGCCGGCGAATGACGAGAACCGCCCGTGGATGCATCTGTCGCGCTCCATCGTGCTGGCGAATCTCGCGCGCTACGCCGAGGCCGAGACCGAGGTCGATCTCTACGAGGCGGGACTGCGCCACGCGCCGTTCGCGTATTACGGCAACGCCGTGCGCGGCGTCATCCGCCTCGCGCAGCAGCGGCCGCGCGAGGCGCTGGCCGCGTTCGCGAAAGTGCTGGCGATCAACCCGGCCTACCCACTGGCCGTCGCCGGCAAGGCACGCGCCCTGGCGGCCGTGGGCCAGTCGGCAGACGCCGATCGCGTATTTGCCGAAGCCACGCGCATCGCCCCGGACCGCAGCGAGTTCTGGACTGCGTGGGCCGACTTCCTGGCGGCGCAAGGCAACGCCGACGCGGCGTCCGCCAAGCGCCTCGAGGCCACGCGCGCAACGCAACGCGCGGCCAAGGCCTGACGCACCGCCGGTGCCGGTGGGATTTTGTCGCTTCCGCGGTAAAATCAAGGTCTTGCACAAGAAATCGCGAACTCGTCGATGCGCGTCACCCGTTTTTTCCTCAACACGCTCAAGGAAGCGCCCGCCGAGGCCGACGTCGTCAGCCAGCAGCTGATGCTGCGCGCCGGCATGATCCGCAAGGTCTCGTCGGGGATCTACAGCTGGCTGCCGATCGGCCTCATCACGCAGCGCAAGGTCGAGGCGGTCGTGCGCGAGGAGATGAACCGCGCCGGCGCGCTCGAGTGCTACCTGCCGCATGTGATTCCTGCCGAGCTGTGGCAGGAAACCGGACGCTGGGACAAGTTCGGCCCGCAGCTCCTCAAGATCAGGGATCGGCACGACCGCGATTTCCTGTTCGGGCCGACGCACGAGGAAGTGGTCACCGACATCGTCCGCCGCGACGTGCGCAGCTACCGCCAGTTGCCGCTCAACCTCTACCAGATCCAGGTCAAGTTCCGCGACGAGATCCGCCCGCGCTTCGGCGTGATGCGCGGACGCGAGTTCCTGATGAAGGATGCCTACTCGTTCGACGTCGACCGCGAAGGGCTGATGCGCTCCTACCAGGCGATGTACGACGCGTACGCGCGCATCTTCACGCGCCTCGGCCTCAGGTTCCGCGCGGTCGAGGCCGACACCGGCGCGATCGGCGGCTTCGCCTCGCACGAGTTCCAGGTGCTCGCCGACTCCGGCGAGGACGCGATCGCGTACTCGCTGGCCTCCGACTATGCCGCCAACGTCGAGCAGGCCGAGGGCGTGGCCCCCGCCGGCCCGCGCGCGGCGCCGGCCGAGACGATGCGCAAGGTGCCGACTCCCGGGGTATCCACCTGCGAGGACGTGGCGCAGCTCCTCGGACTGCCGATCACGCGCACCGTCAAGTGCCTGATGATTTTCGCGCAGGACAAGGTGCAGATGCTGCTGGTGCGCGGCGATCACATGGGCAACGAAGTCAAGATCGGCAAGCTGCCGGGCATCGGCGCGTGGCGCTGGGCCAACGATGCCGAGATCGTTGCCGCCACCGGCTGCAAGCCGGGCTACCTCGGTCCGGTGGACGTGCCGGCGACGATGCCGATCGTCGCCGACCGCCAGGTCGCCGCGATGGCCGACTTCGTCTGTGGCGCCAACGAGGCCGATTTCCATCTCGCGGGCGTCAACTTCGGGCGCGACGCGCGCGAGCCCGATGCCGTCGCCGACATCCGCAACGTCGTCGCCGGCGACCCGTCACCCGACGGCAAGGGCACGCTGGCGATCCTGCGCGGCATCGAGGTCGGCCATGTGTTCGCGCTGGGCAGCGTCTATTCGAAGGCGATGGGCGCAACTTTCCTCGATGTGCAGGGTCAGTCGAACGTCATCGAAATGGGCTGCTACGGCATCGGCGTCACGCGCGTCGTGGCGGCCGCCATCGAGCAGAACCATGACGACAGGGGCATCATCTGGCCCGCGGCGATGGCGCCGTTCGCCGTCGCGATCGCGCCCATCGGCTACGACCGCAGCGACGCGGTGCGCGCCCTCGCCGATCGCCTGCACGACGCGCTGGCGACCGCCGGCGTCGAAGTGCTGCTCGACGACCGTGGCGAGCGCCCGGGCGTGATGTTCGCCGACCTCGAGCTGATCGGCATTCCGCACCGGATCACGATCGGCGAGCGCGGACTCAAGACGGGCAGCGTCGAATACCAGGCGCGGCGCGACACGCAGGCAACGCCGGTCGGCGTCGACCGCATCGAGTCGTTCCTCGCCGAGCGGATGGCCGCCACCCCATGACGATGCCGCGCTTCGCCGCCGCGCTCGCGCTGTGCGCGGCGCTGTGCGCTTTCGCGCCGCATGCGCAGGCTGGCGCGCAGGTCGAGGAGGACCTCGCACCGTCGGTGATCGCCGGACTCGCCAAGTCGATCGCCGATTTCCCGCCGCCGGCGAGCTACGGCGCGCGCGCCGACGTGCGCCGCTGGGTCGACGACATGTCGGGCAAGCTTGCCCCGCGCATCGCCGACGAAGCCGCGCGACGCGACCTGCTGACCAACGTCCACTACGAAGCCACGCGCGCCGGGCTCGATCCGCAGCTCGTGCTGGCGGTGATCCACCACGAGAGCGGTTTTCGCAAGTACGCGATCTCGATCGCCGGCGCGCGCGGCTACATGCAGGTGATGCCGTTCTGGGTGCGGCAGATCGGCAGCGCCGACCAGAACCTGTTCAACGTGCGCGTCAACCTGCGCTACGGCTGCACCATCCTGCGCTTCTATCTCGACCGCGAGCGCGGCGACTACTTCCGCGCGCTGGGGCGCTACAACGGCAGCCTCGGCCGCAGCGAGTATCCGAACGCGGTGATGGCGGCGATGAGCCGCTACGCGCCCACGGTGGCGCCCGTCAAGTACTCGCAATCCGTGGCGAAGTGAACGCGGTGCGCGGCCGTTTCGCGCCCTCGCCCACCGGTCCGCTGCACTTCGGCTCGCTCGTCGCCGCGGTGGCGAGCCATGCCGACGCGCATCGCGCCGGCGGCGTATGGCGATTGCGCATCGACGACGTCGACCTTGCGCGCGCACGCAGCGACGCCGCCGCCGACATCGTCGCCACGCTTGCGCGTCACGGCATGCGCTGGCAAGGCGAAGTCGTGCGCCAGAGCGCGCGCGTGGCGCGCTACGACGCGGCGTTCGCCGCGCTGGCGCAACACGGTTCGCTGTTCGCGTGCACGTGCACCCGCGCCGAGCTTGCCGCGGCGCCGCTGTCGGCGGCGGGCGAGCGCGTCTATCCGGGGCGCTGCCGCGCGCGCCTCGCCGCGCCACCTGGCGTCGCCGTCGCCTGGCGCCTGCGCGTGGGCGATGCCGAAATCGCGTTCGAGGACCGCGTGCAGGGCACCGTGCGCCAGGCGCTCGCGGCCGACGTCGGCGACTTCGTTATCAGGCGCAGCGACGGCCTGTACGCCTATCAGCTCGCGATCGTCGTCGACGATGCCGACGACGCCATTACCGACGTCGTCCGCGGTGCCGACCTGCTGGCGTCCACGCCGCGCCAGATCGTGCTGCAGCGGATGCTCGGCTTCGCCACACCGCGCTACCTGCACGTGCCGGTGGCGATCAATGCTCGCGGCGACAAGCTGTCGAAGCAGACGGGCGCGCGCGCGCTCGCCGGTGATCCGGTGCAAGCGCTCGTCACCGCCTGGCAATTCCTCGAGCAACCGATGCCGGCGTCGGCGCCGGCCGACGTCAACGCGTTCTGGGAGCACGCGATACGCGCGTGGACGCCATCGCGCATCCCGCCGGTCAACATGCTGCCGTGTCCCGCGGGGTTCGCCTGAGCCGTCGCCCGTAGCGCGTAAAATAGACATTCCGCCGCCGCCATTCGCGCATGCGGCCTACCGGCGTCACAGAATGACCACCCTCGTCGCCGTCCGCAAGGGCGGCAGCATCACCATCGCCGCCGATTCGCTGACCACGTTCGGCGACCTGAAGCTTTCCGCCGAGTTCGACCGCAGCTACGACAAGATCCTGCGCCACGGCGACTCGTACATCGGCCTGTGCGGCTCGGCGGCGCACCAGCTCGTGTTCGAGAGCCTGCTCAAGGAAGGCAAGGACATCGATCTGTCGAGCAAGACCGCGATCTTCGAGACGCTGCGCAAGCTGCACCCGGTGCTGAAGGAGCAGCACTTCCTCAATCCGAAGGAGGACGAGGAAGATCCTTACGAATCCACGCAGATCACCGCACTGGTCGCCAATCCCCGCGGCATCTTCGGCGTGTACTCGATGCGCGAGGTGTTCGAGTACACGCGCTTCTGGGCCGTGGGTTCCGGGCGCGAGTTCGCGATCGGCGCGATGTACTCGCTGTACGGCCGTCTGAAGACGGCCGAGGCGATCGCGCGCGCCGGCATCGAATGCGGCGCCACGTTCGACAAGAACTCGTCGCTACCGATGACGATCCACACCCTCGAAGCGCGCGATGCCGGCTGACGGCGAGGCCGCCGCGGCGCGGGTGCGCCTCGACAAGTGGCTTTGGGCGGCACGCTTCTACAAGACGCGCGCGCTGGCGGTGAAGGCGATCGATGCCGGGCAGGTGCGCGTCGATGGCGAGCGCGTGAAGCCGGCGCACGCGGTGCGCACCGGCGAGCGCATCGGCGTGCGCAAGTCGGGGATCGTCGTCGAAGCGGACGTGATCGCGCTGTCCGACCGCCGCGGCAACGCCACGGCGGCGGCGCTCCTGTATGCCGAGACGCAGCAGAGCATTGCCGCACGCGAGGCGTTCGTCGCCGCGCGGCGTGCCGACGCGCAGACGGCGCCGCGCTTCGCCGGCCGGCCGACCAAGCGCGAACGCCGCAAGCTCGAGGACTTCCTGGCCGAGCCCTGAGGTTCGCGCCGCGCCGCGCGCGGCTGGTTCAGCAAAGCCGGGCGTTGGCGAAGTCGATCAGCAGCTCGGGCTGGCGGTAGCCCTGCCAGGCCAGCCACAGGATGAGCGCGGCGACGACGATGCCGAGCGAGTGCGCGATGACGCGCCGCGAAAGCAAAGGGCGGCGCACGTTCATGCGCCGCCCGTCGCCGCTGCGAAGAGGGACCTGCCGCGATTCACGCCGCCGAGCTTACGCCCGCTGCTGCTCCCCGGGCAAGTTCGCGACCTGCGACATCGACGACGGCGTCATGCCGAGATCGCGCATCGCGCCCATCACCGAGCTGAAATCGGCGGCGCCGCGCACATCGACGATCGGCTTCGCCAGCAGGTTGACCGCGCGTCCGCTGACGATCAGCGGCACCTCGGCGCGCAGCGCCTTGCGCAGCCCGCGGATTTCCTGGCCGGCGATCTTGCCGGAGATGCCGCGGTCGAACAGCAGCACCACCATCGCCACCTGGTAGGCGGCCGCGGCATCGGCGATTTCCTGCGCCGGCACGCCGGCGCCGAGCGTCAGGCAGTTGATGCCTTCGGTCATCAGCAGGAGCTCGAGGATCGCGAGGCCGAGCGTATTCGGATCGTTGGGCGGCGTGGCGAGGAGCACCGTGCGCGCATCGCGCACCGGACGCACCAGCCGCGTCACATCGCGCAACAGGCGCTGCGCGATCTCGGCGAAGCGCATCTCCTGGAAATTGCGCATGTCGCCGCGCACCACGCGCTCGTGCACCGCCTCGTTGAGCGGAATCAGCGTCTGCTCGAGGAACTTGCGCGTGCCCTGGCCGACGAGGAGCTTGGACAGGTAGTTCTGCATCTCGCCGATGCGATGCGAGCCGAGGTACTTGACGGCGGTCTCGATCTCGGCAGGCAGCGACGACGGCTCGGCCACCGTGAGGCCCAGCATCGACTGCAGCGCCGATCCCGCCAGCGGCACCACGGCACCCGCGCGCCAGCCTTCGGAAAGGAGCTGCTTGATGAGCTTGAGCCGCGCCACCTGGTCCGGCGGATAGACGCGGTCGCCGAAATTGTCACGCAGGGGCGACGGGAAGCCGTAGCGCCGCTGCCACATGTAGAGCTGCTCGCGACGCAAGCCGGTGCTGCGCACCACCTCGCGGATGTGCAATGCGCCTTCCGCATCCTGGGTGCCCGGCTCGGTCTCGTCGACCATTGTCGGCCCCGACTCGCGACGCCTGGTCGGCGCCTTGATCAAAATGCCCATGTCCGTCCTTCCCGTCCCTAAAGTGTCACCGCACGTTCGTCAAAATGTAATGCACAAGTATAAGTGATCTGTTGCTGGCGGCCGTACCACGAGGGAAGCCGCGCCAAGCTGTGCTGCACGGCATGCACATTGCACGATGCATGCCAAAGCTGACAGGCGGCCTTGTCGGCCCCCGAAGCTTCGGCGATGATCGGCGCGTCAAGGGCGTCGCACGCCCGCCGACGCCCAGCCGACCGCAGCCGAGGGGGCGGTGGGATGGCACGGCGCGGCGCGGCGCCGCCGCCGGCGGCGGGCAAGCGGATACGCCGCGCGCCGGCGCCTTTCGCCAGTTCGGGGTTACCAGGATGTTCGGATTCGGCAAAACGGTGAAGGACCCGCTGGCGGACGTCAAATCCGCCGAGCGCTGGCTCGCCGGTTTCCCGGTCAACGATCCCCTGGCGATGCACGTCGAGCTGCTGGGCGAGCTCGGCCGCCTCGGCGACCGCCTGACCAAGCGCACGCCGGCGATGCTGGAGGCCGTGTTCCTTGTCGACGCGCAGACTGCGCGCGTACGCGGCGCGCTGGCGTCGCAGTACATCGAGCACGCCAACCGCAGCACGCGCATCGAGAACCAGCTGTGGTCGTCGCTGTTCGACCTCACGCAGGCGTTCCTGCTCGCCTACCAGGCGTTCGCGCGCGAACTGTCGGACCACGCGCAGAGCAGCAAGTGGCAGTCGCACCTGGTCGAGCTCGTCGCGCGCCAGATCGTGCACCTTCGCCTCGACGCCAAGACACGCCTCTATCGCTTCGAGCAGTGGATTCCCGCGAAGTGGACGGAGCTGCACGCGCTCTTCGCGCTCGCGCTGTCGCGCCAGTTCGAGCGCCAGGCCATCGCGCTCACCCCCGGCGCCGAAACGACGACCGTCGAGCAGGAATACCTGCAGACGCTGCTGCTGCAGCTGATGAATTCGGGCAATCTCAATCCGCGCCATCTGGAATGGGTCGTCGACCAGCTCGCCGAATGGTGCGCGCCGCTGCGGCTCACGCTCGAGCCGTCGTCGGCGACGTCGTTCTTCGTCGATCTGGGCATGCGCGACGGCCTCAAGCGCCGCAGCAGCGCCAGCCCGCTCGAGGGCCGGGTGCTGTTCGTCGACACGCGGCCGCTGCACGCGACGCTGATGCAGAACGTGATCGCCATCGAGCAGAAGATCCGCCACCAGCCGCTGTCCGAGCGCACGCCACGGCGTACCGAGCAGCTGAACCTGCTCAACAAGCTGGCGGCGCAGGTCGACCCCGAGTTCAGGCCGTTCGCGCGCCGCGGCGAGCGCACCAGCGCCGTCGGCGCGGTCGATGCCATCGTCGGCTTCGCGCGCATCGCCGCGTATCTGCGGGAAGAGGAGCGCGATCCGCTGCCGCAGGTCGAATCCGGCAGCAGCTTCGGCGGCACGATGGAACTGGCCGTGTTCGGTCGCCTGCGCAACGAGGATGATCGCCGCGTCCACCTCGCACGCCAGCGTCTCGCCAAATACAGCCCTGCCGGCGGCCCGTGGGAGGTGCGCGACCGCTCGCAGACGGGCTTTCGCCTGGTGGCGCCGATGAGCGCCGCCAACGCGCTCACGCTCGGCACGCTGGCCGCGCTGCGCGCCGAAGGTCAGCCGCTGTGGACGCTCGGCATCGTGCGCCGGATGCGCCGCCTCACCACCGACCGCGCCGAGATCGGGCTGCAGGTGATCGCCGTCACGGTGACCGGCGTCGATCTCGTCGAGCAGCGCCGCGGCACCGGCGACGACTATTCGGTCGACGGCGAGTCCACGCATTCGACGCGCACGTTCCAGGGCCTGTTCCTTGCGACACGTCGGCGCGACGGCGAAAGCGCCGTGCAATCGGTGATCGTGCCGGCCGTCGAGTATCAGCCGACGCGTCGCTTCAAGGTCGTCACCGCGCAATCGATCCACCCGATCCGCTTCGGCCGCCTGATCGAGCAGATGTCCGATTGGGTATGGACGACGATCGAGACCGTCGGCACCGACTTGAGCGAGCGGTCGCACGACAGCGGCGACACCACGCAGGGCGGCGCGAACGCCGCATCCGCGGCATAATCGCCTTCCCGGCCCCGGGCCGCTTTGCGGGTTCACCATGCTGCAGGCGCAGCCTACGCGCGCAGCGCCGATCGACCGTCACGCCGAGATCTGCGCCGCGTGGCGCTGGAACGTGCCGCCGATGTTCAACATCGGCGAGGCGTGCATGCGCCGCTGGGCGGGTGATCGCGGCCGCTTCGCGCTGTACTGGGAGGACGAATCCGGCGAATGCGCGGCCTATACGTTCTTCGATCTCGCGCGCGCCGCCAACCGCCTGTCCAACGCGCTCGCCGCGCACGGCGTGCGACGCGGCGACAAGGTGGCGATCATCCTGCCGCAGCGCCCGCAAACGGCGATCGCCCACATCGCCGCATATCAGATGGGCGCCGTCGCCGTGCCGCTGTCGTTCCTGTTCGGCGCCGAAGCGCTCGAATATCGTCTCGCCTTCAGCGAGGCCTCGGTCGCGCTGGTCGATCCGCAGTCGTGGCCCAACCTCGCGCCGGTTCGCGCCGCGCTGCCGCGGCTGCGCCACGTCGTCGGCGTGGCCGGCGTCGACGCTGACGGCGTCGTCGCCTTCGACGATTTCATCGCGCCCCATTCGCCGCACTTCGCGCTCGTCGCCACCGCCGCGCGCGATCCCGCACTGATCGTGTTCACCAGCGGCACCACCGGACCGCCCAAGGCGGCGCTGATGCCGCACGCGTGCCTCATCGGCAACCTTCCCGGATTCACCCATTCGCACGACGGCTATCCGCAGCGCGGCGATCTGTTCTGGTCGCCGGCCGACTGGGCGTGGACCGGCGGCCTGATGGACGCGCTGCTGCCCGCGCTCTACCATGGCCAGCCGATCGTCGGCTATCGCGGCCGCTTCGACGCCGAGCGCGCGCTGCGCCTGATCGAGCGCTACCAGATCCGCAACGCGTTCCTCTTCCCCACCGCGCTGAAGCTCATGATGAAGGCGTACCCGCGGCCGCGCGAGACGTTCGACATCGACCTGCGCACGATCATGAGCGCCGGCGAAGCGGTGGGCACGACGGTGTTCGAGTGGGCACGCGAGGCGCTCGGCGTGACGATCAACGAGATGTTCGGACAGACGGAGATGAACTACATCGTCGGCAATTCGCATACGCTGTGGCCGGCGCGCCCGGGCTCGATGGGCCGGGGCTATCCCGGGCACCGCGTCGGCGTCGTCGACGACGAAGGCCGTGAAGTGGCACCCGGCGCGAGCGGCGACGTCGCGCTCAATCGCCTCGCTCCCGACGGCACGCCCGACCCGGTGTTCTTTCTCGAGTACTACAGGAACGCGGAGGCCACGCGCAGCAAATGGAGCGGCGACTGGTGCCGCACCGGCGACGTCGCCCGCATCGATGTCGACGGCTACCTTTGGTACGAGGGCCGCGCCGACGACATGTTCAAGGCCGCCGGCTACCGGATCGGCCCGTCGGAGATCGAGAACTGCCTCGTGCGTCACCCGGCGGTGGCCAATGCCGCCGTGGTGCCGTCGCCCGACGACACGCGCGGCAACGTGGTGAAGGCGTTCATCGTGCTCGCCGCCGGGCATGCGCCCGCGGCGGCGCTCGTCGACGACATCCAGCAGCACGTGCGCCGTCATCTCGCGCCGTATGAATACCCGCGCGAGATCGAGTTCATCGACGCGCTGCCGCTCACCACCACGGGCAAGGTGCAGCGCAACGTGCTGCGCGAGCGCGAACGCGCGCGCAAGGCGGCGCTTGCCAAGGCGCCGACATGAGCGCGCTGCGCCTCGCGCTGTCGATACGGCCGGGGCTCTACGCGATCTGCCGGCTGGCGCCGGACGCACTGCCGCCGGCGTGGGCATTCGCGGCGTCGCACTGGTCGATCACGCGCACCGAGGACGAGATGTCGGTCGTCGTGCCCGAATCCGCGGTGCCGCCCGACGTCGCCGCGAGCCGTGGCTGGCGCCTGCTGCGCTTCGCCGGCCCGATGCCGCTCGACCAGTCCGGCATCCTCGCCAGCGTCACTGGTCCGCTCGCCGCCGCGCGCGTGTCGGTGTTCGCCATGGCGACGTACGATACCGACTACGTGCTGTTTCCGGACGCGCAGCGCGCTGCCGTGGTCACCGTTCTCGAAGCGGCCGGACACCAGGTGTCGGTGATCTGACGCGCGCGCCAGCCGCCGCCGCGCGCGCAACGCGCGGCGACCATCGCGTCAGCGCGCCTGCGCGCGCATCCGCTCCAGGAATCGCCGGTGCATGAGCACCCATGTCGCCGCCGGCGCCACGGTGGGCAGGATCAGCGCGCCGAACTGGTAGGCGAATGCGATCACCTGGCGCGCGTCCTGCGAGAAGCCGGTCTGCGAGGCCACGAGCGGCCCCGCGGAGAACGCGATGTTCTTCAGGAAGTCGGCGACGACGCCCCAGGTCACGAATGGCAGCAGGATGGCGATGCCGAGCGCCAGTTTCTTCGCCCACGCGCCGTCGCGCGCGGCGAGCGCGAGCGCCGCGAACATCGGCATCCCGTACGAATAGAGGAGCGCGTTGACGTCGACGCTGATCGCGCCGGCAGCCGCCGCGTTGCCCGGGCGCAGCGACGTGACGAAGGTGATGACCGATGCGTGCTGCTCGACGCCGCGCACGATGTCGTCGAGGCCCGCGTGCACGACGGCCGCGGCGAGCAGGCGCACCGGCCATGTCACGACGGGGCCGGCGAAGTACCAGAGCGCGAAGGTGACGGGCAGGAAGCCCAGTGTGGTGACGACGAAGCGGGGCAGCGCGCCCTTCAAGCGGCGGCGACGGCGCTGCCTGCACCGGGCGGCGCGGCGCCGTCCGACTCGTCGCGCGGCAGCGTGCGCACCCACACCAGCCAGACGATCAGCACGTCCAGCATGATCAGTGCCTGCCACACGTAGAGGTGCGCCCACTCGAACCAGGCGCGGTTCCACTGGCCGAGGTAGAAGAGGCTGATCACGCGCACGACGTTGAGCCCCTGCACCGCGATCGTGCCGGCGGCGAGGCCCAGCAGCTTGCGCTTCCACGGCGCCGGGTAGGCGAGCATCGCCGCCAGCAGCACGATCGTCGCCTCCACGCCGTTGCAGCCGGCCTCGATCGACACGGCGAAGCCGTTGGACGTGCTGCGGATGATGCGCCCGCTGGCGACGACGTTGTGGTCGAACAGCGTGACGAGATTGGTCGACAGATGCGCCAGCGCCACCGTCCACGGCTCGACGAACCACGCCTGCGCCACCGGCGTGAGCTCGAGGCCGAACAGCGCAGCCTGCAGCACGACGAACAGCACGAAGAATCGGATCACGGCGCGATTCTACCCGCGGTCGGCACGCCGCGCGGGGTCAGGCGCGCGCCAGCGCCGGGTTCTGCGCGAAGTAGCGACGCACGCCATCGGCCATCGACTCGGCGAACCGCCGCTGCTGCCGCGGGTCGCGCAGCTTCGTCTCCTCGTCGGGGTTGGAGATGAACGCGGTCTCGACGAGAATCGACGGAATGTCGGGGGCTTTCAGCACCGCGAAGCCCGCCTGCTCGACGATGCCGCGATGCAACGCGTTGATCTGCGACAGCTCCTGCAGCATCGAGCGGCCGGCCTTGAGGCTGTCGCTGATTTGCGCCGTCTGCGACAGGTCGAGCAGCGTGCGCGCGAGCAGCGGGTCCTTGACGTCGATGTTGACCCCGCCGATGAGATCGGCGGCGTTCTCCTTCTGCGCGAGCCACTTCGCCGCGACCGACGTCGCGCCGCGGTCGGACAGGGCGAACACCGACGAGCCGCGCGCGCGCCGCTCGCGGAACGCATCGGCATGCACCGAGACGAACAGGTCGGCATTGACGCGCCGCGCCTTGTCGACGCGCTGCGCCAGCGGCACGAAATAGTCGTCGTTGCGCGTCAGCATCGTGCGCATGCCGCGCTCGGCGTCGAGCACCTTGGCGAGGTGGCGCCCGATCGCGAGCACGACATCTTTCTCGCGCGTGCCGCGCTGGCCGATCGCGCCCGGGTCCTCGCCGCCGTGCCCGGGGTCGATGGCGATCGTCAGCGGCCGCGGCTCCGGCTTCGACGTCGCAGCCTTGCCCTTGCGCGCCGGCGCGGCGTCGGCGTGCCGGCGCGCGTCCGGCGCCTGCGCCGCGTGCGGCGTGTCGCCCGCGCCCGCAAGCTGTGCCGGCGCCGTGTGCTTGCGCTCCTCGGCGGCGAGCAGCGCCATCAGCGGATCGAGCGGCGTCGACGGATAGATGTCGATGACCAGGCGATAGCCGTATTCGGCCACCGGCGGCAGCGCGAAGATCTGTGGATTGACGTCGGCCTTGAGATCCATCACCACCCGCAACCCGTTGCCGGGTTGGCGCCCGACGCGGATACCGGCAAGGTACGGGTCGTGCGCGTCGGCGTGCGCGAATTGCGCCGCGAGCGCAGCCGGCATGTCGGCGTCGTCGAGGTCGAGCACGAGACGCGCCGGATCCTTGAGCACGAGCATGCGGTGCGCGAGCGGCGCGGCGGTCTCGAGGATCACGCGCGTGTATTCCTGCGCCGGCCAGACGCGCGCGGAATTGATCGTGGCGAGGCTGGCCCATGCCGACGGCACCAGCGCGTACGCCGCCGGCAGCAGCGCGGCGCGCAACATGCGCCGCCGTCCCAGCGAGACGCGCACGATGCGCGTCACGCGCCCGGGCCTCGCGCGTGTTGTTGCTGGCCGCAATGCGGGATCGCAAATGGCCGCGCGGCGGCTTGGGCATCCGCGTTGCGCGCGACGTCGACACCAGCGCTCGCGCCCGCCGCGGCGATAGCACGCGCGACGTCAGCTGCGTTCAGTCCGGTATCGTGGCGAGTGCGGCGAGCGCGCATTCGCCGGCGGCCGTGGATGCGTGCGCGACGAGGCGCCTTCCCGGCGCGTCGTCGTCGCGCATCGACAGCACGAGCGCGAGATCGGCCGGCGGCAGGAAACCCGCGGCGCGTTCCGGCCATTCGACCAGCCACGCGGCATCGTCGCGGAAGTACTCGGAGAACCCCGCCGTCTCCCATTCCCTTGGATCGGCGAACCGATAGAAATCAAAGTGATACAAGTATAAGCTCGAAAAACGATAATGTTCAACTACCGCGTAGCTCGGACTCTTGACGGCGCCGGCGTGACCGAGGCCGCGCAGGATCCCGCGCGCCAGCGTCGTCTTGCCGGCGCCGAGCTCGCCTTCGAGCGTCACCAGCATGCCGCCCTGCAGCGCGGGCGCGAGCGCGCGACCGGCGCGAAGTGTGGCGTCGGCATCCGCAAGCAGCGACTCGCGCATCGTCATCACCGCGCGCACGCGATCACTTGAGCGCGCGCGCCGACGCCGTGCCGGACACGCGCCACGATTGGCAGGCGCTCGCCGCGGCGATCGTGCGCTGGGGCCACGAGCTCGGTTTCGACGCGGTGGGCATCGCCGACACCGAGCTTTCGCACGAGGAGGCGCGCCTTTTCGACTGGCTCGCGGCGGGGCGTCATGGCGACATGGATTATATGGCGCGGCATGGCGCCGCCCGTGCGCGGCCGGCGGCGCTCGTCGCCGGCACGCTCTGCGTCATCAGCGCGCGCATCAACTACTGGCCGGCCGCCGCGCGCGACGCGCACGCCGTGCTCGCGGATGCGACGCTCGGCTATGTCTCGCGCTATGCGACCGGCCGCGACTACCACAAGGTGCTGCGCGCGCGGCTGGCCGCGCTCGTCGCGCGCATCGAGGACGCAGTCGGCCCGTTCGGCCATCGCGTGTTCAGCGACAGCGCGCCGGTGATGGAAGTCGCGCTCGCGGCGAAGTGCGGCGTCGGCTGGCGCGGCAAGCACACGCTGCTGCTGACGCGCGACATGGGCTCGCTGTTCTTCCTCGGCGACGTCTACGTGGCGCTGCCGCTGCCGCCGACGCCGGCGGCGAGCGCGCATTGCGGCACCTGCAGCGCCTGCATCGATGTCTGCCCGACACGCGCGATCGTGGCGCCGTACGAGCTCGACGCGCGGCGCTGCATTTCCTACCTCACGATCGAGCACAAGGGATCGATTCCGCCGGCATTGCGGCCGCTGATCGGCAATCGCATCTACGGCTGCGACGACTGCCAGCTCGCGTGCCCGTGGAACCGCTATGCGCAGATGGCCGCGGCAAACGACTTCGCGGTGGTGCGCAACGGCCTCGACGCGGCGCCGCTCGCCGAGCTCTTCGCGTGGAGCGCCGAGGACTTCGCGCAGCGCCTCGCCGGCAGCGCCATCCGCCGCATCGGCCACGAGCGCTGGCTGCGCAACATCGCCGTCGCCCTCGGCAACGCGCCGCGCAGCGACGCCATCGTGGCGGCGCTGGCGGCGCGACGCGACGATCCCTCGCCACTGGTGCGCGAGCACGTCGCGTGGGCGCTGGCGCAGCATGCCGTTTCTACACCGGAAGTCACGCAGGCGCCATCGGCGTGACACACGCCTTCGCACCGCGTCCCGCGGGCGTGGCCGCGATGCGGACACGCATGCGCATCCGCCGATCGCGCGTCACGCGACGGATCAGCCGGGTGTCGTGGTCGCCGCCGGCGCGTACCGGCGCAGGAACGCGATGATCCTGTCGCGATCGTAGCCGCGGCCCTGCTCGAGCACGTCCGTCGGCTGCGAATGCACGAGACGGCCGTCGGGGTCGAGCACGAACAGATGCGGGTAGCCTGCCACCGGCGGCCAGCGCGACAGCACGGCGGCGTTGTGATTGTCCGGCGACCAGTTGACCTTGACCGTGACGTAATAGCGCTGGCGCAGGCGCAGCGCCTCGCCGTCGGTGGCGAAGAAATGGTCGAGCAGGTGGCACCAGACGCACCACTCGCCGCCGACGTCGACCAGCACCCGCCGTCCGCTCGCCTTCGCCAGCGCCACGGCCTCGGCAACGTCGCGCGCAGCGTCGCGCGCGGGATCGAACGTCTGTGCACCGGCGTGCGACGGCAGCGCGGGCTTGCCGGCTTCGGCGCCATGCGCAGCACCGGCGGCGAGGACGATTGCCGTGGCGAGCGCCGCCGCGCGGCATGCGCGCGCGATCACGGCGATGGCGAGCGTCCGCACGATGGCGTCCTCAGCGAATGAGCTGGTTCATGGTCACGATCGGCAGCATCACGGCCAGCACCAGGATCAGCACCAGCGCGCCCATCGCCACGATCAGCGCCGGTTGCACGAGCGCTGCGATCCACGTCAGGCGCCGCTCGGCCTCGCCCTCGAGCTCGGCGGCCGCGCGCTCGAGCATCGGCGTCAGGCGGCCGCTCGCTTCGCCACTGGCGACGAGATGCACGAACACCGGCGGAAATACGCGCTGTTCCTTCAGCGCGCGTGCGAGCGGCACGCCCTCGCGCACCAGCTTCGCCGCGGCGCGCGCGGCATCCTCGAGCGGCAGCATGCGCACGACGTCGGCCGCAGCGTCGAGCGCGCGCAGGAGCGGCGTGCCGCTGCCGGTGAGAATCGCGAGAGTGCTGGCGAAACGCGCCGTGTCGAGGCTGCGCGCCAGGCGGCCCGCCACCGGCGCGCGCAGCAGCGCCTCCTGGCAGCGGCGGCGAAACGCCTCGCGTCGCCACGCCACCAGCCACGCCGCGACCGCGACCACCAGCGCCGCCAGCCAATACCACCCGGTGGCGCGGAAGAACTCGGAAGTCGCGATCAGCGCCCGCGTGAGCAGCGGCAGCGCCTGGTGGCTCTGCTGGTAGACCGACACGATCTGCGGCACGACGTAGACGAGGAGCACGCCGATGACGCCGAGCGCGATCAGCGTGACCAGCGCCGGGTAGACCATCGCCGCGATGAACCGCTGGCGCAGCGCCTGGCGCGCCTCGAGGTAGTCGGCGAGACGCAACAGCACGTCCGGGAGCTTGCCCGACTCGGCGCCGGCAGCGGCGAGGCCGCGATAGAGCGGCGAGAACGCGCGCGGATGGCGTGCCAGCGCGGAATGGATCGCTTCACCTGCGGCCACGTCGCCGCGCACCGCGTCGAGCAGCTTCGCCACCCGCGGCGCCTCGGCCTGCTCGGCCGCGGCGGCGAGCGCAGCATCGAGCGTCATGCCCGATTGCGCAAGCGTCGCCAGCTGTCGCGTGGCCATTGCCAGCTGTGGCGCGTTGACGGCGAGTCCCTGCGCCGATGCGGGCGGCGCGGCGTTCACCGCGGTCGGCGTGAGCCCGCGTGCGCGTACGGCGTCGCGCGCGGCTCGCGCGCTGTCCGCCTCGACGACGCCGCGCGCGATCCGCCCCCCCGCGTCGACCGCCTCGTAGCGGAACGCGCTCAAGCGCGACGCTCCGCGACGCGCGTGACGCGCCCCGGCGGCGGGCCGTGGCGGAGGCCCCTCGCAACATAATTGGCGCCGCGATTCCCGGCTGCGCCGCACGCGGACATGGGCCTAGTCGCTCTCACGCGTCACGCGCGCGAGCTCTTCGAGCGACGTCGTGCCGTCGGCGAGCCAGCGCCCGCCGTCGCGGCGCAGCGTGCGCATGCCCGCCTTGCGCGCGGCGTCGCGCAAGGCGATCTCGCCGGCGCCATCGTGGATCAGCCGGCGCAGCGTGGCGTCGACGACGATGAGCTCGTAGATGCCCGTGCGGCCCCGGTAGCCGGTGGCGTTGCACGCGTCGCAGCCCTGCGGGTGGTAGATCGTGGCCAGCGGTGCGAGGCCGGACTCGGCAATCAGCCTGGCTTCGCCGGCCGACGGCGCCTGCGCGACGCGGCAGGCCGGGCACAGCGTGCGCACGAGGCGCTGCGCCAGCACTCCGAGCAGGCTCGTCGCCAGCAGGTACGGCTCGACGCCCATGTCGGCGACCCGCGTCACCGCGCTCGCCGCGTCGTTGGTGTGCAGCGTCGCCAGCACGAGATGGCCGGTGAGCGATGCCTGCACCGCGATCTGCGCCGTTTCCAGATCGCGGATCTCGCCGATCATCACTACGTCCGGATCCTGGCGCAGGATCGCGCGCAGCGCACGGGCGAACGTCAGGTCGACGCGCGCGTTGACCTGCGTCTGCGCCACGCCGTCGAGGGCATACTCGATGGGGTCCTCGACGGTCATCATGTTCACCGCACCGCGCGGCAGCCGCGACAGCGCGGCGTAGAGCGTCGTGGTCTTGCCCGAGCCGGTAGGACCGGTGACGAGCACGATGCCGTGCGGCTCGTGGATCAGCGTGTCGACGCTCGCGCGGGTGTCGTCCGCCAGCCCGAGCGTGGCGAGATCGAGCTGCGCCGATTCCTTGTCGAGCAGCCGCAGCACGACACGCTCGCCCGAGCCGGTCGGCAGCGTCGACACCCGCACGTCGACGCTCTTGTCGCCGAGCTTCAAGCTGATGCGCCCGTCCTGCGGCAGGCGCTTCTCGGCGATGTCGAGACTCGCCATGATCTTGAGCCGCGAAACCAGGGCGGCATGCAGCGCGCGCGGCGGCTCGAACACGTCGCGCAGCACGCCGTCGACGCGGAAGCGCACGACCGCGCGCGCCTCGTAGGGCTCGAAATGCAGATCGGACGCGCGCTCGCGCAGCGCCTGCAGCAGCAGCGCATTGACGACGCGGATCACCGGCGCCTGCGCATCGCCGCCTTGCAGCAGGTCCTCGCCCGCCGGCAGATCCTGCAGCAGGCGCGTCAGGTCGCCGTCACGCGCGAGATCCTCGCTGATCGACGCGGCGGCGGCGCCGCTGTTGTAGGCGCGCGCGAGCGCGGCGGCGAACGCGTCGTTGTCGATCACGCGCGTCGTCAGCGGCCGCACCAGCACGCGCCGCAGCTCGGCGAGACCTTCGGCGGACGCATCGGCGCGCATCAGCACTACCACCGCATCGCCTTCGTCGCCCGCGGCCAGCACGCCGTGCGTGCGCGCGAACGCGTAGGGAATGTGCTGCGCGTACGGTTGCGGCGTGAAGGGCGCGGGAGCGTTCATGGCGGACGTCGCCTTCGGCGCGGGCGGACGCCTACTTGCCGACGGGTTCCGGAGACTGCGGCGGCGGCGTCGCGCCGGCCGGCGTATCGGGCATCCGGCCCATCGGCACCGGCATCACCGGCTGCTTCGCCGGATCGGTCCAGAAGAAGCGTGGCGGTATGCCCTGCATTTCCTGCTGGCCGCGCAGGTAGTCGTAGCGCTCGGACGTCAGCGCGCGACCATCGTCGGCGTTGCGCAGCACCACCGGCCGCAGGAAGATCATCAGGCTGGTCTTGACCCGGCTGCGCGCATCGTAGCGGAACAGCTGGCCGACCACCGGGATGTCGCCGGCGACCGGCACCTTGTCGGTGCCGTCGTTGAACGTGTCCTGCATCAGGCCGCCGAGCACGGCGATGCCGCCGTCGTCGACCACCACCGTCGAATCGAGCGAGCGCTTCTGCAGGATCGGCCCCGACACCGACTGCGATTCGACGCGCGACACCTCCTGGTAGAGGTTGATGCGCACCGCACCGCCTTCGGCGATCTGCGGCTTCACGCGCAGCACGAGGCCGACGTCGCGTCGCTCGATCGTCTGGAACGGCGTCACGGTGCTCGTGCTGCCTGTATTCGCGTACTGCCCGGTGATGAACGGCACGTTCTCGCCGACGACGATGCGCGCCTCCTCGTTGTCGAGCGTGAGAATCGTCGGCGTCGACAGGATGTTGGCGTTGACCTGGGTCTCGAGCGCGCGCGCGAGGAGCGCGAGGTTGGAGATCGTGCCGAAGCCCGGGATCGAGATCGTGCCGCGGATGACGCCGAGGTTGAGCCCCTGCCCCGCGCTGTTGAGGTTGGCCGCGATGTCGAGGATGTTGCCGCCGCTGCCGCGATCGTTGAAGTTGGTGCCGCCGATGACGCGGGTGCGCGTCGAGTTGGTGCCGGACAGCGCCTGCCACTGGATGCCGAACTCCGCCGCCTTGTCGGCCGAGATCTCCGCGATCAGCGCCTCGATGAACACCTGCGCGCGACGCACGTCGAGCTTGTCGATGATCGTGCGCAGGTTGTTGTAGATGGGCTCCGGCGCCATGATCAGCAGCGCGTTGCTGGCGGCGTCGGCGGAAATCGTCGCGCCACCGGCGCTGAACGCGGTGCTCCCCGACGACGTCGGCGTGAACGGCAGCGCCTGTGACGCGCTCATCCCCGCCCCGCCGGACGTCGGCGTACTGCCCCCCGAGGTCGCCGCGGGCAGCGGCGTCAGTCCGCTCGACCCTCCGCCAGTGCCGCTGTCCTGGCCAGTCATCATGGCGCGCAGCGTCTGCGCCACCTTCACGGCTTCCGCGTTCTTGAGATAGACGACGAACATGTTGCCGCCGGCGCGGCCGGGCGTGTCGAGCTCGGACACGAGTGCCCTGGCGCGCGCCGCGCGCGCCGGGTTGTCGGCGCGGATCAGCACGCTGTTCGAGCGCGGATCGGCGACCAGCATCACGCGCTGCGTGGGATCGACCGGCTGACCGGTGCCGGTCTCGTTGAGCAGGCGATTGACGGTGGCGACGAGGTCGATTGCCGACGCGTTCTTCAGCGTCACCACGCCGGTCTCGGCGGTCGGCGGCTGGTCGAGCGAGGCGATCACGCGCGCGATGCGGCGCAGGTTGTCGGCGTAGTCGGTGATGACGAGCGCATTGCTCGCCGGGTATGCGGCGATCGTGTTGTTGGGCGCGATCAGCGGACGCAGCACGTTGACGAGCTGCACGGCCGACTCGTAGCGCAGCGTGATCACCTGCGTGACGAGACGGTTGTCGCCCCCCGCCGCCGGTGCGTTGGCCGGCGTGCCCTGCGTGCGCGCGTCGGCCTCGGGCACCAGCTTGACCACGTCGTCACCCTCGATCGCGACGATGCCCTGCATGCGCAGCGCGGACAGCAGCGTCGGATAGACGAGGCTCTTCGGCACCGGCCGCGACGACACGATGTTGATCGTGCCCTTGATCTTCGGATCGACGACGAAATTGCGCCCGGTAAGCTCGGAGATCGCCTTCACCACGGCGTCGATGTCGGCGTTGACGAAATTGAGCGTCACCGAGTCGTCGACGGCCTGCGCGCTTTGGGCGGGCATCTCCGGTGCGGCGGCGGCGGGCCCGGGCAGGACCTGCGCGGTCGCCGCCGAGGCGATGCCGGCACACAGGACGGCGGCCGGGCCGAGACGGCCCAGCGTACGCGGAATCCTTCGGAAGACCGGCAGAAACAATTCGTAACTCATTGATCGGGAAAGCCCATTTCTGCCGGTCGCGGTCGGTTTCCGGCGCCGATGATAGCATGGGGTGGCGCCGTCGCCGTTGCGCTTCAGGCACCATCCGGCGAATCCGACGGCCCCTGTTCGTGCATCCAACGCGGGACCGACCGAATCCAGGGAGCTGCCGATGTCCGCGTTTTCCGATCCCCTAGCGCTGCGCCGTCCGCTGGTGCTGGGCTTTGCCCTCGTCGCCGCGCTGGGCGCCCTCGCCGTGACGCCGCCTGCGCCGTCGCTGGTGACTCCCGCCTATGGCCAGGTGCCGGCGGATGCCAGGTCGTCAGCAACGCCACCTGCGGCCAAGGCCGATGCTGGCTCCGCCACGGCCACGCCGCAGCCCGGGAGCGCGGCGGCGGGAGCCGCCGCGTTTCCGGACGCGGCCACCGCGCCGGACGCGGCGACCAACGACGATGCCGACGACGCCGAGGCGCCTCCGCCGGCGGCGAAGCGGCGACACAAGGGCGGTTCGCTCGGCATCACCCTCGGCGACGACGACAAGGTGAACATTCGCGCCTTCGGCCGGGCGCACGAGTACGACTCGTTCAGCGACTTCGTCGAGAAGGCGCCGTGGATCGCGGGCCTCTTCTTCCTCGGCGTGCTGCTGGTGTTCCTGATGCCGCTGCTCGTGATCATCCTCGTGCTCTGGTACAAGATGCGCAAGACGCGGATGCTGAACGAGACGATGCTGAAGCTCGCCGAGAAAGGCGTCGTGCCGCCCGCCGAGGCGATGGACGCGATCGGCGCCACGCGCCCGCAGGCGGCGCTCGCCGCCGGGCAGACCACGAGCGAGCTGTACGCCCGCGCACGCACCATCCGCGCACGCAACGTGTGGTCCGACCTGCGCCGAGGCATCATCCTCGTCGCCGTCGGCCTCGCCGTGCAGACATGTTCGATGCTCGAAAACGGCGAGGCGAGCGGCGTGGGTCTCGTGCTGCTGTTCCTCGGCGTCGGCTATGTCGTGCTGTGGTATTTCGAGGATCGCCGCGATCCGGTGCCGCCGCGCGTGGACACGGGTGGCGACCGCGCGCCATGATCGCGACCGGGACTCGCCGCGCGGCCGCGCGGCGTCCGCTGCTGCCGACCCGTGCGCGAAAGCCGACCCTTGACGCCCTCGCCGCCCCCCGCACGTGCCACGACCGCAAGCGAGCCGGACGATCGGACGCTGATCGCGCGCGCGGTCGCCGGCGACGACCGGCAGGCCTTCGCAATGCTGTTGCGACGCCACCAGTCCGCGGTGCGCGCGACATTGCGCCGGCTCGCCGCAGGCAACGATGCGCTGGCGGACGACCTCGCGCAGGAAACGTTCGTGCTCGCGTGGCGCAACCTCGCGTCGTTCCGCGAGGAGGCGCGCTTCTCGACGTGGCTCTACCGGATCGCCACCAACTGCTGGCTCGCCGACGCGCGCAAGCGCAAGGAGGTGCTGCTGGGGGATCGCGACGGTGACGGCGGCGACGACGACGAGGACGACGCGATGAGCGCGCTGGGTGCGAGCGTCGGCGACACCGCGCACGCGACGTCGCTGCGCATGGACATGGCGCGCGCGATGCGGGTGCTGAGCGACGGCGAGCGTGCGGCCATCGTGCAGTGCTACGATAACGACCTGTCGCACGAGGAAGCGGCGTACGTGCTCGGCATCCCGGTAGGCACCGTGAAGACGCACATCCTGCGCGCGAAGAAGAAGCTCAAGTCGGCGCTCGCCGACTGGGCGTGAGGAGCTACCGCATGTCGGACGCCGGCAGCGCGAACGATCCCACAGCCAGCGACTGGCTCGATGCCGCCTTGCGCGCGCACCGGCCGCCGCCGCTCGCCGACGACGGTTTTGCCGCGCGCGTGATGGCTGCATTGCCGCCGCCCGTCGCCGCGGTCGCGCCGGCGTGGCGGCAGCCGGTGGTCGCGCTGCTGTGGGTGCTGTCGGCGATCGGCATTGCGCTGTCGCTGCCCAATGCGGCGCTCGACGTGGTGCGCGAGGCATATCGCGTGTGCACCGCCATTCCGGTGTCGGTGCCGCAGCTCGCCTTCGCGGTGGTCGCGCTCGCCGCCGTCACGTGGTCGGTGGCGGCCTATGCGGTGCGCCGCGAGCTCGTCCCCGGCTGATACGCACACCCTCGCGAAAAGCAAAGGCCGCCCGCGGGCGGCCTTTGTCCCCGGGCGAGTCGCCGAGGCTTCAGTCGGTGAGCGAGAAGTTGATCTCGACGCGCGCCTTGTACGGCTGGCCCTCGGCGCTGCACTTCCACGACGTCAGCGTGTCGCGCACGACGCGGTCGAACACGCGCGGCGGGTTCGCCGACTCGATCTGGATGTCCGACACCGCGCCCTTGTCGTTGATCGTCAGCACCGCGACGACCTGGCCCTTCTGCACGCCGCCGCGAATCGCTTCGCGCGGAAACGACGGCTTGTCCATCTGCGAGCACGAAACGCCCTGGCGGATCGCCGGCTTGGGCGGCGCGGGCGGCGCCACCGGCGCCGGCGGCGCGATGACGTTCGGCTCGGTCGGCGGCGCAGTCGCCACGCTCGCGATCACGGGCTCCGCCGGCGGCGGCGTCGGCACCGGGATGTCCGGCGGCGGCACGAACGGCTGGATCACCTTCATCTTCGGCGGCTCGATGATGCGCTTGATCGGCGGCGGCGGCGGCGGCGGCGGCCGGATCTCCTCGATGATCGTCGCGTTGAGCGGCTTCTTGATGATCTCGATGGCCTTGCTGCCGAGCCCGTTCACCAGCGCCCAGATCAGAAGGATGTGGAACAGGATCACGAACGCGATGCCGATCGCGTGCCGTGCCGGGTCCCTCTGCTGCCGTGCGTAATCCATGTCGAAACTCCGTAGCCGAGGCGCCTACTGGTCCTCGATGAACTGCTCGCTGCCGATGATGCCGATCTTGGTGAGGCCGTTCTTCTGCGCCTCGGCCATCACTTCGGCGGCGATGCCGTACACGGATTCCTTGTTCGGGCGCAGGTGAACCTCCGGCTGCGGCTGCGTCGCCGCGGCCTCCTTGATGTGCGCCTCGAGCGAGGTGCGATCCTGGATCCAGTCGCCGTTCCAGTAGATCCGCGAGCCCTCGTCGATGTCGATCTTGATGACCTGGGGCTGCACCAGCGGCGGCGGCGGATTGCCCGTCGGCAGGTTGAGGTTGACCGAGTGCAGCTGGATGGGAATGGTGATGATCAGCATCACCAGCAGCACCAGCATCACGTCGATCAGCGGCGTGGTGTTGATGTCGATCATGACGTCCATGTCGCCCCGCTTGGGCGCTCCTACGTTCATGGCCATTGCTTGACGCTCCTCGCCCGCTCAGCTGCTGCGCGGCGGCGGTTCGGTGATAAAGGCGATCTTGGAGATGCCGGCGCGCTGGCAGGCGTAGATCACGCGCCCCACGCCGGCGTACTTGCCGCCGGAATCGCCGCGGATCTGCACCTCGGGCTGCGGCACCAGCACCGCGATCTTCTTCAGGCGGTCGACGAGCTGGTCGGTGGTCTTCATCTGCAGCTCGTTCCAGAAGATGCGATCCTGGGCGTCGACCGAGATCGTGATGTTCTCGGGCTTCGTCTCGCGCACCTCGTTGCGCTCCTTGGGGAGCTGCACGGGAACGGAATTGCGCACCACCGGCACCGTGATCAGGAAGATGATCAGGAGCACCAGCATCACATCCACCAGCGGCGTCGTGTTGATCGCCGAGATGACGTCCTCGTCGCCGTCGGCCGGGCCGACGTTCATCGCCATGGCTCAGGCCTTCGACGGCGCCGACATCAGCACCGCGTGCAGGTCCGCGCCGAAGCTGCGCACGCGGTCCATCGCCGCCTTGTTGCGACGGATGAGCCAGTTGTAGCCGAGCACGGCGGGCACGGCGACCGCAAGGCCGATGGCCGTCATGATCAGCGCCTCGCCTACCGGGCCCGCGACCTTGTCGATCGAGGCCTGGCCGGCGATGCCGATCGCGGTGAGCGCGTGGTAGATGCCCCAGACGGTGCCGAACAGTCCCACGAACGGCGCCGTCGAGCCGACGGTGGCGAGGAACGCGAGGCCGTCCTGCGTGCGGCTTTGCACGTTCTCGATCGCGCGCTGGATCGACATGCTGATCCACTCGTTCATGTTGACGTTGCCGAGGAGCCCGGTGTGCTTGGTCGACGCCTCGAGGCCGGTCTCGGCGATGAAGCGGAACGGGCTGCCGTCCTTGAGGCCGGCGGCGCCCTTCTGCACGGACGGCGCGGTCCAGAACGTCTTCTCCGCGTTGCGCGCCTGGCTGTTCATCTTCGCCTGCTCGTAGACCTTGGTGATGATGATGTACCAGGATCCCATCGACATGACGACGAGGATGCCGAGCGTGAAGCGCGCGACGAGGTCGCCGCCCGCCCACAGCGCCTGCAGGCCGTAGGGGTTGTCGACGACTTCGGTGGCACGCGCGGGCGCCGGCGCAGGTGTCGCGGCGGCGGGCGCCGCGGCAGGCGCCGGTGCAGCTTCGGGCGGCGCCGTCATCGCCGGCGCCGCCGGTGTGGCCGGCGCCGCGGGCGTCGCCTGTGCAACGGCGATCGCAGGCGCCAGCATCAGCGGCGCTGCCAGTACCACGGCCGCGGCCAGCGCCGCCAGTCGCTTCGTGTTCAGCATGTTCTCTCCACGATAGTGAGTGTCATCAGACGATGAATGGGTGAAATAACGTATTCCGGCAGGCGCACTTGCAAAATGGCGCGAGGTGGCAGGCGTCACTGCGACGCGAACCTTGGCCGCTGACCGGATGGGATCGATTGCGGGCGCCACCGCCGCCCGCGCCGCCCTTCCCCCGATCCGGGCGGGCTCGCCAAAACACGTCGGCCCCGACAGTGACGGGGCCGGGCATCGCCGGAAAATCGGCGGATTCTACACCATACACAGGGCAAGTCCATGCGACTCCGGCAAGACGCCGGAAGCCCCGGGGGCCGTCCCTCGACGCGCCGCGGGGGCCGCGCCCCGTCGCCGCATCGGCGGTTCCGGCGCCCGAATCGTGGTGTTCGTCGCAATCCACTGGCCGCCCCGGCCGCGCATTCCTAGGATGCGTCCATGCGTCGTCGCGCCGGCAGTGTCGCCGCGGCAACCAGGTGAATCCGGGTGCATGCATGGCGGCATCCAAGGTTCACGCAACGCAAGCACGAATAACCGGAGCCCCACATGAACACGTACGCGTCACAAGCACCCCGCCTCGTCATCGGCCTCGCCGCGGCCGCCCTCACGCTGGCTACGATCGGCGTCGCCGTCGTCGCGCCGGCGCGCATGGACTTCCGCAGCGACCAGGTGCCCGTGGTCGCGGTCTCCGCGCAGTCGGCGCAGGTGACGCGCAACGCGGTCGACCGCAACGTCGTCTACTCGATCGACGTCAATGCCGTGCGCGAAGCGCGCCTCGTCACCGTGATCGAACCCCTGCGCGCGGCGCGCGACAGCCGCCGCGGCTGATCGCTCCCGGTCGGGCGCAACGCCCGACCGGATGCCGCTCTAGTTGACGAGCGGAAACGCCTGCGCGATGTCGTAAGCCTGCACCGCGCGGAACTTGGCCTCGAGCTGGTAGTAGCGCGCCGCCTTCGACGCCGGCAACGCGCGCATCGCCGCGTTGTACATCTTGCGGCGGGCCTTCATCTCGGTCTCGTCGGCGGCCAGAACCTGCGAGACGAACACCTTGGCCGCCGGATTCGACAGCGCCTGGTCGCTGTCGCGGTTGAGCGACGACTCCGCGGTCACGGCGCGTGCGCGGGCGACGGTGTCCAGCGCGCGCTGGTAGGTGTCGTAGATCGGCCAGAATTTCTTCGCCTGCGCGGCCGTCAGCGCGAGGCTCGAGGCCACGTAGGCGCGCTTGTCCGTCTTCAGCGCCGTGCGCATCGCGTCGAGTTCGTTCGGCGGCGCTTTCTGCGCGACCGCAGGTTGCGCCGCGAGCGCCAACGCCACCAACGCGGCCATGATGAATTTGTGCATCGTCGTATCCCCTCGCCTGCCGGCGATCCTTGTCAAGGCGGTCTTTTAGCATACTCGCAACCGCGACGCGCAAAAAAACGGGGAGCGCGAGGCTCCCCGTCCGAGTGCTGCGGTTGCGGTATTACTTGAACGAGTACTTGACCGAGCCGTACACGAAACGCGCGCGCGGGTCGTAGTACGACGGATCGAACCCGAGCTGGAACGTGTTCTGCTGGTTGGACACCGGTGGATTCGTGTCGAACAGGTTCTTCACGCCAAGCGTCAGCGTCAGGTTCTTGAACCCCGTGTACGAACCATTCAGGTCCCACAGACTGAGCGTACCGACCCTGCGCAGGTTGCCGTCGAGATCGGTCTGAAAGTCGGTGTAGCTCGTCTGGTACGTATTGGCGATCGTCGCCGACCACGGGCCTTGATCCCACGTCACCGACGTGTACTGCTTGTAGCGCGGAATGATGCCCGTGTTGACCGCGCCGTACGCCGTGCCCACACCACCCGTGTACGAGCCATCGACGTTCTGGCTGTCGAATTGCAGGTAGTACGTGCCGGTCGCCTGGAAGTGGAAGCGGCCCCAGCTCGACACCGGCGTCGTGTAGCGCAGGTCGACGTCGACGCCCTGGATGTGCTCGTTGCCGAGATTGAGGTACGTCTGCGGAATGCCCGTGATGCGACCGGGCAGGTTCGGATGCGCCGGATCCGGCGGCCCGCGCTGGATCAGGTTGTAGTACTGCGGGTTGTTCAGGATCGTCGAGATCGGGATGCCATTGGTGATGGCGTTCTGCAGCCGGATCTTGAAGTAGTCGAGCGACAGCGACGCACCCGGCGCCGGCTCAAGAACGATGCCGGCGGTGATGTTCTGCGCCGTTTCGGGCTTCAGATTGGGGTTGCCGCCGAATATCACCGGGAATTGCGTCACGCAGTCGATGCCGGTGTCACCGGTCACCGGGCAGCGGATCGGATCGCTCTGGCCAGTCGCCGACACGCCGCTCGTCTGCGGGTCGAAAAGCTGGTAGAGCGACGGCGCGACGAAGCCCGTGCCGTACGAGCCGCGCATCAGGAACTGCGAATTCGGTTGCCAGCGCAGGCTGACCTTCGGGTTGGTCGTGTTGCCGAAATCGCTGTAGTGCTCGTAGCGCACCGCGACGTCGGCTTCCAGCGTCTTGACGATCGGAATGTTCAGCTCGCCGTAGACCGCCCAGACGTTGCGATCCGCGTGGACCGGCAGCAGGTTGCCGCCGAAGCCCGTGATGTCGCCGGTGGCGAGGATCGAATTCGGCGTCTGATCGAGCTCTTCCTTGCGCGCTTCGCCACCGACCGCGAGCGACAACGGGCCGGCCGGCAGTTGCCAGATCTCGCCGGACGTCTTGCCGTTGACGGAACTGGTCTTCGACTTGCCTTCGAACGCCTGGCCACGGAACTCGGTGCCCTGGATCTGATCGATGACGCTCTGCGGGCTCGTGCCGAACGGGTTGAAGTTGCCGCTGCTCAGGATCGGCAGGATCTGCGAGTACGACACGAAGCCGTCGTTGACCCTCTCCTTGATCGTGCTTTCCGCGTACTGGAACGATCCGTCCCAGTCCCAGTTCATCGCAGTGCCCTTGATGCCGGCGATGATCTGGCCGCCCTCGGTCGTGTCGGTCGTGCTGCGCAGGCCGCACAGCACGCAGCGGTAGCGCACGTTCAGCGGCTGACCGTCGACGCCCGCGGCCGACGCGAGGTCATGCGGGTAGAACGGGCTCGACGGTGGGAGCAGGATCTGCGCCGGAATGTCGCCGTTCGGACCGTAGCTGAACTGGTCCGAGATCGGCGTCGGCTGGATGATGAAGTTGTTCTCCTGCCGCGAGTACATGCCGGTGACATACGCCTGCCAGTCGCGGTTGATCTGGAACCGTCCCTGGGCGAAGAAGTTCCACAGCTTGGTGTCGGGGATCATCTCCACGCCAGCCATCTGCGACGGGTCGAAAAAGCAGCGCGAACCGAGAATGTCCGTGTACTGCGGCGGCACCGAGTAGTTGTTCGGACCGCAATTGTTGGGATACCCCGGGCTGCCGATGCCGCCGGTCGAGATGTAGGCCGGGAACGTGTTGCCGGATCCGCCGAACAGGCCGATCGGCAGACGGATCGACGTGTTGGAGAAGTCGCGGTCGTTCTGGTTCAGCGGCTTCTGCTCGTTGTACGACAGCGAGAAGAACGCGTTGTAGCGATCCTTGTTGAGGTCGCCGAAACCGGCGGTGCCCGACAGGATGTACTGGCTGCCGCCGCCGTTGCGGGTGGGCACGCCGTAATACGCGGTGCCTTCGATGCCCGTGTAGTCCTGGCGCATGATGAAGTTGATCACGCCGCCGATCGCGTCGGAGCCGTAGATCGCGGACGCGCCGTCCTTCAGCACTTCGACGCGCTCGATCGCCTCCAGCGGGATCAGCGACAGGTCGACGCCGTTCTCGACGCCCTGCACGGCGCCGGCGAGGCCGACGACGCGCTTGCCGTTGATCAGCACCAGGGTGCGGGTCGGTCCGAGGCCGCGCAGCGAGGCGGTCTGCTGCGAGAACGTCGTGGCGCCGATGACGTTGGCAAACGACGTTTGCCCGGAGCTGGTGTTGGCGGTGATGGATTGCAGGAGCTCCATCGGCGTGGTGGCGCCGGTGCGCTTGATTTCCTCCCGCGTCATGATCTGCACCGGCAACGCGCCTTCGCCTTCGACGCGCTTGATGTTCGAGCCGGTGACCTCGACCTTGATGTCGGCCGCCGCCGTCTGCGTCTGCGCCTGCGCGGACGTGGCGGCCAGCAACGTCACGCTGCCAACGCCCATCACATAGGCGAGCGCCGTCGCAATCTTCTTGCGTTGAAACTTCATGTGAGACCCCCAGTGAATGTGCATATCGCGGGACGAAGTGCCCGCTGGCTGCACGTGGCGTAACGTTACCGCGACTCGCAAGCGCGAACCAAGCGCTTCGGTCGTTTGTTGCGAAAAAGTCGGCGCACCTGTCGCAATTACGCAAACGGCTGCCATGGGCGAGCCGTGGCGGTGCCGGCCATTCACCCCACCGGCGTTTCTCGCGTCAAAATGCAGCACTGTAATTTGTGAAGTAAGTTCTGCAATAAATTGTTTTTAAAAGCATTAACGATTGTCGCATGCAACCCGTGCGGGAGAAATCGATCTGTCTGGCGGGAATTTCCGGGATTTTCCTGTGTTGCGCCGCAGCGCCACGCCTCCGCGCTTGCGGGCAGGGACGTGCCGGAGAGGTTTTCATCCAAAAACAAGGCCCCCGAAGGGGCCTTTGATGGAGGCGCGGCACGGGCGCCGGGGCCGCTGCGCGCCAAGCGGGGGCGGCGCACGGCCGCCCCGGGCAGGTCACCTGAAAGCGTAGCGCAGCGACCCGTAGACGAAGCGAGCTCGCGGGTCGTAATACGACGGATCGAACCCCAGCTGGAAAGTGTTTTGCTGGTTCGACACCGGCGGATTGGTGTCGAACAGGTTCTTCACGCCCAGCGTCAGCGTCAGGTTCTTGAACCCCGAGTACGCCCCTTGGAGATCCCACAGGCTCATCGAGCCGACGGTGCGGAAATTTCCGTTCAGGTCCGTGCCCCAGTCCCTGTAGCTCGTTTGATACGTATTGGCGACCGTCACCGACCACGGGCCCTGGTCCCACGTCACCGTCGCGTACTGCTTGTAGCGCGGGATGATGCCCGTGTTGACTGCGCCATAGGCGGTGCCCACGCCACCCGTATAGGAACCGTCGGTGTTCTCGGCGTCGTACTGGATGTAGTACGTGCCGTTGACGCTGAAGCGGAAGCGGCCCCAGCTCGACACCGGCGTCGTGTAGCGCAGGTCGATGTCGAGACCCTGGATGTGCTCGTTGCCGAGGTTGATGTACGTCTGCGGAATCCCGGAGATGACGCCGGGCAGGTTGGGGAACTGCGCGTCCGGCGGGTTACGCTGGATCAGGTTGTAGTACTGCGGGTTGGTGAGGATCGTCGTCGCCGGAATGCCGTTGGTGATGGCGTTCGACAACCGGATCTTGAAGTAGTCGAGCGACACCGATGCACCGGGCGCCGGTTCGAAGACGATGCCGGCCGTCATCTGCTCCGCCGTTTCGGGCTTGAGGTTCGGATTGCCGCCGAAGATCGTCTGGAACTGTGCAAAGCAATCCTGGCCGCCGGCGTTGGTCACCGGGCAGCGGATCGGGTCGGACAGGCCGGTCTGGGTCAGCCCGAGCGTCTGCGGATCGAACATCTGGTAGAGCGACGGCGCGACGAAGCCCGTGCCGTACGAGCCGCGCATCAGGAACTGCGGCGTCGGCTGCCAGCGCAGGCTGACCTTCGGGTTGGTCGTGCTGCCGAAGTCGCTGTAGTGCTCGTAGCGCACCGCGATGTCGCCTTCCAGCGTCTTCACGATCGGCACGTTCAGCTCGGCATACGCCGCCCACACGTTGCGCGATGCGTTGATCGGCAGGAAATTGCCGCCGTACCCCGACACGTCGTTCGTCGCCAGGATGGAGGCGGGCGTCTGCTCGAGCTCTTCCTTGTGCGCCTCTCCGCCCACGGCAAGCGAAAGCGGTCCTGCGGGCAGCTGCCAGATCTCGCCGGAGCCTTTGCCTTCGATGCCGTAGTTCTTGGTCTTGCCTTCGATCGTCTGGCCGCGGAACTCGGACGCGTCGATCTGCGACAGCACCTGCGGCGAGTTGGCGCCGAACGGGTTGAAGACGCCGCTGTTGATGATCGGCAGGAATTTCGTGTACTGGATGAACCCGTTGTTGACCACTTCCTTCAGCGTGCTCTCGGCGTAGCGGACCGAACCGTCCCAATCCCAGTTCATCGCGGTGCCCTTGATGCCGGCGACGATCTGGCCGCCTTCGGTCGTGTCGGTCGTGCTGCGATTGCCACACACGAAACAGCGGAAGCGGATGTTCAGCGGCTGGCCGTCGACGCCCGCAGCCGCGGCGGCGTCATGCGGATAGAACGGACTGGTCGGCGGCAGCAGGAATTGCACCGGGAACGTGGAGCCGTCCGGACGGGTCACGATCGTCGGCGGCGCGTCCGAGATCGGCGGCGGCTGGATGACGTACGTGTTCTCCTGCCGCGAGTACAGGCCATTGACGTAGGCCTGCCAGTCGTTGTTGATCTGGAAGCGCGCCTGGCCGAAGAAGTTCCAGAGCTTCGTCTCCGGGATCATTTCCACGCCGTCCGTCTGCGACGGGTCGTAATAGCAGCGCGCGCCCAGCAGGCCGACATACTGCGGCGGCACCGAATAGTGGGACGGCCCGCAGTTGTCGGGATAATTGAGGTTGCCGATGCCGCCGGTGGAGATGAAGCCGGGGAACGTGCTCCCTGATCCGCCGAACAGTCCGATGGGCAGGTTGATCGACGTGTTGGAGAAGTCGCGGTCTTTCTGGTCCAGCGGTCGCTGCTCGTTGTACGACAGCGAGAGGAACGCGTTGTAGCGATCCTTGTTGAGGTCGCCGAATCCGGCGGTGCCCGACAGGATGTACTGGCTGCCGCCGCCGCTGCGCGTCGGCGTGCCGTAATACGCGGTACCTTCGATGCCGGTGTAGTCCTGGCGCATGATGAAGTTGATCACGCCGCCGATCGCGTCGGAGCCGTAGATGGCGGACGCGCCGTCCTTCAGGATCTCGACGCGCTCCACCGCGGCCAATGGAATGAGCGCCAGGTCGACGCCGGCGTCCAGGCCCTGCACGGCGCCGGCCAGGCCGACGATGCGCTTGCCATTGACCAGCACGAGCGTGCGCGACGGACCGAGCCCGCGCAGCGAGGCGGTCTGCTGCGAGAACGTCGCGGCGCCGATGACGTTGGCGAACGATGTCGCGCCAAGGCTGGTGTTGGCCGAGATGGTCTGCAGCAGCTCCATCGGCGTGGTCGCGCCGGTGCGCGCGATGTCCGCCCGGTTGATGACCTGCACCGGCAACGCGCCCTCGCCTTCGACGCGCTTGATGTTGGACCCGGTGACTTCGACCCTGATGTCGGCCGCCGCCGCCTGCGCCGGCGCGTTCTGGGCCTGCGCGCCCGTCGCCGCGAGAAGCATCCCCCCGCCCACGCCGAAGCCGAGCGCGAGCGCCACCTTCCGCTTGCTGAATTTCATGGTGCAACCCCCAAGTCGATTGTGAAATCAACGGGCGTGCACCCCCAGTCCCACTGCCTGCGAAGCTAGCGCGGGGGCGTCGCGACGCGCAACGAAAAGGCCGCCGGCGCACCCGGCCGGCCCGCCCATGTTGCGTTTTTGCCCGCCCGCCCCGGCCGTCCATGCGCGACAATCGCGGCCTCGCGCGTCGCCCGCGACGCACCGCAGCAAATCTCATTGCCGGGAGCAAACGATGATCGACATCGCCCCTGCCGCACCCGCCGACCTGCCCGCCGTCCATGCGCTGATCCGCGGCCTCGCCGACTACGAACGCCTCACCGCCCTGTGCACGGGGAGCGAGGCCGAGCTCGGCGAGGCGCTGTTCGGCGACCGGCCCGCCGCCGAGGTGATGCTTGCGCGTGTCGACGGCACCGTCGCCGGCTTTGCGCTGTTCTTCCCCACGTTCTCGACGTTTCTCGCGCGCCGCGGGCTATGGCTCGAGGACCTGTTCGTGGTGCCGGCGATGCGCGGGCGCGGCGTGGGTCGCGCGCTCCTCGCCGCGGTGGCCGGCGTGGCCCATGCGCGCGGCTGCGGCCGCTTCGAGTGGGCAGTGCTCGACTGGAACGCGCCGGCGATCGGGTTCTACGAGGGCCTCGGCGCGACGCTGATGCCCGAATGGCGGCTGGCACGTGTCACCGGTCCGGCGCTGGCCGCGATGGCGCGCACGACTAGGTGATAATCGCGTCTTTCGCCCATCGCTCACCTTCCATGCCGCTCGATTCACCGCTCCCCCCCTCGAGGTCGATGCCGACTTCTGGTCACTGCGATTCGTCGACGAGTCGTCCGATTGCTACGCCGTGCGCAAGAACGTGGCCATGCCGTTCGCCACGTCGCGCGACCGCGGCGTGATGGCCACCGTCTACGCCGATGGCGGCTACGGCTATGCCGCCACGGGCGACACTTCGCCCGACGGCCTGCGCGGCGCGCTCGCCCGCGCCCGCGAGTGGGCGCGGCGCACCGCCCGCCATGCGATCACCGATTCGCGCACGCTGCCGCGGCCCGCCGCCCAGGGCACCTACGCATCGCCGCCGACCACGGTGCCGACGCTCACCCGCCGCGACTGGTTCGACCTGCTGATGACCGAATCGCAATCGGTCGGCGGCGATGCGCGCTTCGTCGACTGGGAAACCAGCGTCGACATCGTGCATTCGACGCAGCGCCTCGTCACCAGCGGCGGCGGCGACATCGTGCAGCGCTTCCGCTTCCTGCTGCCTTCGGCGAGCGTCACCGCGCACGCCAACGGCGACACCGTGGTGCGCACCTTGAACGGCTATCGCGGCATCTGCCAGCAGGGCGGCGAGGAAATCCTCGCGCGCTTCGGCTTCGCCGGCGGCACGCGGCGCGTCGCCGACGAGGCGCTGGAGCTCCTCGCGGCGCCGAACTGCCCGTCGGGGACGATGGACGTGCTGCTCGCGCCCGACCAGATGGTGCTGCAGATCCACGAGTCGATCGGACATCCGCTCGAGCTCGACCGCATCCTCGGCGACGAGCGCAATTTCGCCGGCACCAGCTTCGTCACGCCGGACATGTTCGGCAGCTATCGCTACGGCTCCGACCTGCTCAACATCACGTTCGACCCGACCGAAGGCGAGGAGCTCGCGAGCTACGCGTACGACGACGAGGGCACGCGTGCCGAGCGCGTCCACCTGATCCGCGACGGCGTGCTGGTACGTCCGCTGGGCGGCGCGATCTCGCAGGCGCGGGCGTCGCTGCCGGGCGTCGCCAACGCGCGCGCATCGGGGTGGAACCGTCCGCCCATCGATCGCATGGCGAACCTGAACCTCGAGTCCGGCACGTCCGGCTTCGAGTCGATGGTGGCGTCGATCGCGCACGGCGTCTACATGCAGACCAATTGCTCGTGGTCGATCGACGACTCGCGCAACAAGTTCCAGTTCGGCTGCGAGCGCGGGCGCATGATCCGCGACGGCCGACTGGCCGAAGTGGTCAAGCGCCCCAACTATCGCGGCATCTCGGCGAATTTCTGGCGCAGCCTGGCGATGGTCGGCGACGCGTCGACGCGCGAGGTGCTGGGCACCCCCTATTGCGGCAAGGGCGAGCCGTCGCAGGTGATCCGCGTCGGCCACGCATCGCCGTCCTGCGTGTTCCGTGGCGTCGACGTGTTCGGGGGCGAGGCATGACCCGCGCCGACGCAATCGAATCGCACTTCCGCGCGATCGTCGCCGCGCTCGACGGCGCGCTGCGTCCCGGCGAGCGCTACGCCGCGACGTACGACGGCGAGGACACCGATTTCGTGCGGCTTAACCGTGGCAAGGTCCGCCAGCCGGGCCATGTCAGCCAGCGCTATCTCGGGCTGAAGCTGGTGCAGGGCCGTCGCCATGCCGAGTTCCGGCAATCGCTCAGCGGCGATCTTGCCACCGATATCGCGGCCGCGACTGCGGCGCTTGCCGACCTGCGCGGCGCGCTCGCCGACGCGCAGGACGATCCGTTGCTGCTGCTGCCCGACGCGGTGCATTCGTCGACGGTGACGCGCGGTGGCGCGCTGCCGCCGTCGGCCGACGCGGTCGAGCGCATCCTCGACGCCGCGCGCGGCACCGACCTCGTCGGCCTGTACGCCGCCGGCCCGGTATTCCGCGGCTTCGCCGACTCGCACGGCCAGCGCAACTGGCACTCGGTGACGACGTTCAATTTCGACTGGAGCCTGCATCACCGCGGCGACAAGGCAGTGAAGGCGATCTACGCCGGTTTCGAGTGGGACGACGAGAAGCTCGAGGCGAAGATGGCCGAGGCGCGCGATCGCCTGGCGCTGGTCGCGCAGCCGTCGCGCACGCTGGCGCCGGGAAAGTATCGCGCCTACCTCGCGCCCTCCGCAGTCGACGAGATCGCCGGCATTCTGGGCTGGGGCGCGTTCTCCGCGCGCGCGCTGGCCACGCAGCAAAGCCCGTTGTCGCGGATGGAGAGCGGTGAGCGCCTCGATCCGCGCGTGACGATTCGCGAGGACACCGCGCACGGTGTCGCGCCGGCATTCCAGTCCGACGGCTTCGCGCGTCCGGCGGCGGTGGCGCTGATCGAAGGTGGCGCCCTCGCCGGATCGCTGGTGTCGCCGCGCACGTCGCGCGAGTTCGGCCTCGACGCCAACGGCGCCAACGGCGACGAGGTGCCGGAGTCCTTCACGATGGACGCCGGCGACCTCGCCGGCGGCGACGTGCTGGCGGCGCTCGACGACGGGCTGCTCATCGGCAACCTGCATTACCTCAACTATTCCGATCGCAACGCGTGCCGCATCACCGGCATGACGCGCTTCGCCACGTTCCGCGTGGAGAAGGGCCGCGTCGTCGCGCCGGTCGACGTGCTGCGCTTCGACGATTCGGTGTTCCGCCTGCTCGGCAGCAACCTCGAGGCGCTGTCCGCCGGGCGCGAGCTGGTGCTGTCAAGCGCGAGCTACGGCATGCGCCGGCTTGAGAGCGCGCACGTGCCGGGCATGCTGGTGCGCGAGATGGCGTTCACGCTGTAGCGCGACGTGGCCGACGCGGGTGCGGCGGACTGCGCGAACTGCGGCCGGCCGCGCAGCGGCGCGTACTGCGCGCATTGCGGTGAAGCCGCGCCGGACACGGTGGCGCGCGGCGCGGCGCGCACGTTCACGCGCATCCGTTCGAGCCTCAACGCACTGGCGTCGCCGCCCGGGCGCCTGACCCGCGACTGGATCGCCGGGCGGCGCGTGCGCTACCTCGCGCCGCTGCCGCTCTTCCTCTACACCAACATCGCGTTCTTCCTGATCCAGTGGGCGAGTGGCGTCAGCGTCCTGTCGTGGCCGCTGCGTGCGCACATGGCGAGCGACATCCTCGGCATCCCGGCCTCGCTGTTGCGACTGTACCCGGGACCGCAAGTGATGCAGCAGCCGCAGACGATCGCCGTGTTCAACGCGCTGGAAGTCGTGCACGCCAAGGCGCTGGTCATCGTGATGCTGCCGATGTTCGCGGTGGCGATGCTCGCGGCACCGCTCTGCGGCACGCGGCGGATGCGCAACGCGCTGACGTTTTCGGCGCACTTCTATACCTATGCGCTGATTACGCTGTGCGCGCTGTTCCCGCTGGTGTCACTGGCGTTGCGCGCGCTCGCTTTCACCGGCGTCGATCCGACGCCGCACGCGATCGACGTCGTCGTCAGCGCGCTGCAGGCGTTGCTGCTGGCCGGCTACCTGCTGCCGGCGCTCGGCACGCTGACGCCCTGGTCGCTGCCGCTGCGCCTCGCCTACACGCTGCTGCTGCTGGGCGCAGTGTTCCTGGTGCTCGGCATCTATCACGTGATCGTGTTCGCGGCGACGCTTGCGTCGCTATAGCGCGGTCGCGCTCCGCGGCTAGGCCGGCGCCGCCGCCAGGCCGCCGCCGCCGTGCCAGCCGCGCGGGATCGCCGCCAGCAGCCGCTGCGTGTAGGCCTCGCGCGGATTGCGGTAAAGGTCGTCGCTGCCTTGCACCTCGACCACCTTGCCCTCGCTCATCACCATCACCTGGTCGGAGATGTACTTGACCACGGCGAGATCGTGCGAGATGAAGATGTACGACAGTCCGAATTCGTCCTGCAGGTCCTGCAGCAGGTTGAGCACCTGCGCCTGCACCGAGACGTCGAGCGCCGAGACCGACTCGTCGCAGATCAGGATGTCGGGCTTGAGCGTCAGGCAGCGCGCGATCGCGATGCGCTGGCGCTGGCCGCCGGAGAATTCGTGCGGGTACTTGTAGAACGACACCTCCGGCAGACCCACCCGGTCGAGCAGGCCGAACACGTGTTCGGCGCGCGCCTGCGGATTGGCGTCGATGCCATGGATCGTCAGCGGCTCGGTGAGGATCTGGCCGACGGTGAAGCGCGGGTTGAGCGAAGCGTACGGGTTCTGGAAGATGATCTGGATGCGCCGCTTGTACGGCGCGAATTCCCGCGGCGACATCGCCAGGATGTCCTTGCCCTCGAACAGCGCCTGCCCGGTGGTGGCCTCGTGCAGCCGCATCAGCGTGAGGCCGACCGTGGTCTTGCCCGAGCCCGATTCGCCGACGAGGCCCAGCGTCTTGCCGCGCGGCAGCTTGAACGACACGCCCTCCACGGCCTTGAACTCGCGACGGCCGAACAGGCCCTCGCGCGAATAGAAGCTCTTGCCGAGGTTCTTCACCTCGAGGATCGTGGCGTCGCCCGGGCTGATGCCGCGCACGCGCTCCTCGAGGTGCTGCGGCCCGCGACCGCTGATGAAGTCGTCGATGACCGGCAGGCGCACCGGGCGATGGTCGAGCTGCGGCCGGCATTGCAGCAGCGCGCGCGTGTAGCTGTCCTGCGGATGCTCGAACACGTCCTTCGCCGCGCCCTGCTCGCGGATCTCGCCGTGGCGCATGACGACGACGCGGTCGGCGATCTCGCCGACCACCGCGAGGTCGTGGGTGATGAACAGCACCGACATCTGGCGGCGTCGCTGCAGCTCGCCGATGAGGTCGAGGATCTGCTTCTGGATGGTGACGTCGAGCGCCGTGGTCGGCTCGTCGGCGATCAGGAGCTTCGGCTCGCACGCGATCGCCATCGCGATCATCACGCGCTGCTGCTGGCCGCCCGACATCTGCGACGGGTATGCGTTGATCTTGCGCGTGGGGTCGGGAATGCCGACTTCGTCGAACAGCTCGAGGGCGCGCCGCCGCGCCGCAGCGCCGGTGAGGCCCATGTGCAGCTTCAGCACCTCCTCGATCTGGTAGCCGCAGGTGAATACCGGGTTCAGCGACGTCATCGGCTCCTGGAAGATCATCGAGATGTCGGCGCCGCGCAGCTTCTGCAGGCGGCGCATCGACAGGCCGACCAGGTTGCGGCCGCCGAAGATGATCTGGCTCTTGCGGTCGACGATCGAGTTCTCGGGTGGCAGCAGCCCGAGGATCGCCAGCGACGTGACGCTCTTGCCCGATCCCGACTCGCCGACCAGCGCCACCGTGCTGTTGCGCGGCACGTCGAACGAGATGCCCTTCACCGCCTCGAACGTCGACCGCTTGTCGAGGCGGAAGCGGATCGACAGGTCGCGCACGCTGACCAGCGGCGCGTTGGGATCCTCGGCCTCGGCCGTCGCGGCCTTTGTCTTGTATATCGCCATGTCAGTGCCCCGCCTGGCCCTTGAGTTTGGGATCGAGCGCGTCGCGCAGCGCGTCGGTGAGGAGGCTGAACGCGGTGACCAGCGTGGCCATCGCCACGGTCGCCGCGACGAGCTGCCACCACTTGCCGAGGATCAGCTCGTTCTGCGCCTCGTTCAGCATCGAGCCCCATGACACGACGTCGACCGGCACGCCGAAGCCGAGGAACGACAGGATCACCTCGGACTTGATGAACGCCACCGTCAGGATCGACAGCTGCACCAGCACCACGTGCGACACGTTGGGGAAGATGTGCACGAACATGCGCCGCAGGTTGGACGCGCCGATCGCATCGGCCGCCTGCACGTATTCGCGGGCCTTGTGCTTCAGGTATTCGCCGCGGATCAGGCGGAACACGCCCGACCAGCCGGTGAGGCCGAGGATCAGCACGATGGTCAGCAGCCCCTTCTGCTTCAGCACCGCGGCCACGGCGAGGATCAGCAGCAGGTAGGGGATCGAGCTGAACACGCTGTAGAACCAGTTGAAGAAATCGTCGACCCAGCGCCCGTAGTAGCCGGCGAGCGCGCCGAACAGCGTGCCGAGGAACGTGGCGACGATCGCCGACGCGATGCCGACGATGATCGAGGTTTCGGAGCCCTTGATCGTCTTCTTCAGCACGTCGCGGCCCCACTTGTCGCCGCCGAACGGCAGCGTGGCCGCGCGGGCGGCAGTGACCGCGGCGGTCGCCCCCGCGCCAGCGCGGATGTCGGCCATGACGTCGGCGAGCGGGTCGACGGTGGTATCCGACGCCGCCGGCGCGCCGGCGGCAGGCGTCGCCGGCCTGGACTTGCCGCGGATCTGCTCCAGCACGTCGGCCAGCGGGTCGACGATCGTCGAGTGGTAAGTGCTGGCGAGCGTTTCGCCTTCGCTCGCCGGCACCGTCGCCTCCGTCGTTTTCTGCGCGCTGGAGGCGTCGGGACCCATGAACGTCGGCGGCGCGTAGTTGACCCCGGCCTCGCGCGACCAGTCGGCGGCGATGAGCCCGGTCGCCGACAGCACGATCATCACCAGGAACGCGCCGACGATCGCCATCGACACCATCGCCACGCGGTCCTGCCGCAGGCGCCGCCACGCCAAAATCCACAGGCTCGGCGAGACGGTGTGCGGCACTTCGCGCGAAGCGGTTGCGCCCGCGGCCAGCGTTGCCATGTCGGTAGCCATCGTCGCCTCCTACTTGAGCTGCACGCGCGGATCGACGGCCTTGTACATGAGGTCGGCGAGCAGGTTGAAGACCATCGTCGCCACCGCGACGTAGACGGTGATCGCCTTGATCACCGGGAAGTCGGAGCGTTCCACCGCGAGAATCACCTCGCGGCCGATGCCGGGAATCGAGAAGAACCGCTCGATCAGGAACACCCCCACCAGCAGGCCGGGGAGCTGCGACATCACGTTGGTGATGATCGGGATCGACGCGTTGCGCAGCACGTGCACCCACATGATGCGGTTCTCGCCGACACCCTTGGCGCGCGCGGTGCGCACGTAATCCTGGTTGATCTCGTCGAGCACGAACGTGCGGAACAGGCGCAGGTCGGGGGCGATGGAGACGGCCAGGCCGATCAGGATCGGCAGCGACCCATAGCGGATCAGGTTCTCCCAGAAGCTGTCGCCCCAGCCCTGCACGGGGAACCAGCCAAGCTTGTAGGCGAACACGTACTGGAACACGATGATGTAGACGAGGATCGAGATCGACAGGCCGACCGTGCACACGATCATCACCATGCGGTCGGTCAGCGAGCCGCGCACGTACGCGACCGCCAGTGCGAGGCCGATGGCGATCAGCGTGTCGAGGATCAGCAGCGGCACGGTGACCGTGAGCGACGGTCCGAGGCGCGTCGCCAGGATATGCGAGATCGTCTCGTTGGTGCTCCACGACGCGCCGAAGTTTCCGGTCAGCACCTGCTTGACGAAGATGCCGAGCTGCACGTAGTAGGGCTGGTCGACGCCGAGCTGGCGGCGGATGTTGTCGATCTGCTCCTGGTTGCTGATCTTGCCGGCCAGCACGTAGGCGGGATCGCCGCCCACCCAGTTGAACAGGAAGAACACGAGCAGGATGACTCCGAGCAGCGTCGGAATCATCTGCCAGACTCGTCGAACGATGTACGCGGTCATCCTGTCACCCTCCTTCTCGCGGTCGCGGTTCACGCGCCCGCATTAGACTACGCGCCCCGACCGCGCCGCGCGAGCCGCCGCCTTCGAAGGCAGCGGCCCGCGACGGCGCCGCGTCGCCAGGCCCGCGCGGTGGCGCGGAGGATCACCCCGCGGCCCGCGCTGTCGTCCCCTTCTCCTCCGACTACTCCTTGACGTCCAGAAACTGCCATTCGGCATGCAGTATCGGGTGCTTCTTGTAGCCCATCACGCGCGGCTGCACGAGCTGGTTGCGGTAACGGCTGATCGACAGCCGCCACGTCGCGAACACCTCGGTCAGCCGCGTCATGTCCATATAGAGCCGGTCGCGCGCCGGTCCGGGCGGCATCTTCACCGATTGCGCGTAAAGCTTGTCGTATTCCGGAATGCGCGCGCAGCCGCTGTTGCTCTGCCCGGTGTTGGGGCCGTACATCAACTGCATGAAATTGTCGCCGTCCGGATAGTCGGCGATCCACGATGCGACTCGGCTCTGCAGCTTGCAGGCCTTCTCGGCCTTCAGCTGCTCGGGAAACTTGTCCTTGTGCACGTCGAGGCGGATGCCGATGGCGTCGAGCGATTTCTGCCACAGCTCGTCCTGCTGGCGGCCGAGGGTGTCGGGACGCGACGAGAGCTGCATCGCGAACGGCCGGCCGTCGGGCAGGTTGCGGTAGCCGTCGGCCGCCTTCTTGTAGCCGAAATAGTCGAGCAGCGCGTTGGCGGTGGCGGGATCGTAGGCGTTGAGCGGCTTCCAGTCGGGCACGTGACCGACGACGCCGGGCGGGATCGGATATTTCGCTTCCACCGCCTGGCCGTTGCGAATGACCCGGATGTCCTCGTCGACGTTGTAGCTCATCGCCACGGCGCGCCGCAGCGCGACTTGCGGCAGGCCGAAGCCGCCCCACACCGGGTCCTGCATGTTCCAGTACGTGTAGCTGAGCTCCGGGTCGACGATCCGCGACAGCTTGATGCCGAGCCTGGCGAACGCCGGGCGCAGCTTGTCGCCGTCGAGTACGTTGGGCGCCAGCGGGCCTTCGAGATTCATGATGTCGAGCTCGCGGTTCTGGAACGCGAGAAGCCGCGACTGGTCCTCCTCCATGATGTAGATCTCGACGCGGCCGACCTGCGGCATCTTCTTGCCCTTCATCTCGGCGATCAGCGGCTGGTCGTCGGGGTCGCTCGACGTGAAGTTCCAGGTGAACCCGCGGTAGTCCGGGTTCGCGTCGAGCACGATCTTCGAGCTGTGTATCCACTCGGCCAGCTTGTACGGGCCGGTGCCGACGGGATTGGACATGATGCGGCCGTCGGACTCGGCGTAGGCATCGACGACTTCGCGCGCCACGGCCGACGTCGGCTCGTGCGCCAGCACGTACGGCAGGTTGTAGTCGGTGTCCTTGAGGCGGATGCGCAGCGTGTAGGGGTCGATCGCCTCGAGGCCGGAAATCTTCGTGTCGTAATCGAACTTGCCGCTCTTCTTCGCGGCTTCGGCGAGCTCGTCGAGGCCGACGATCTTGCCTTCGACGAGGAACGTCCACGCCGACTTGATCTTCGGGTCGGCGAGCCGTTTCAGTTCGAAGATGTAGTCGTCGACGGTGAGCTCGCGGCGCTTGCCCTTGAACGCCGGGTCGGGCGTGAAGTAGATGCCCTTCTTGAGCTTGATCGTGTACGTCTTGCCGTCGTCGGTCACCACCGGCATGCCGTCAGCCGTGAGCGGCACCACCTTGGCGGGGCGCGCGAGGTAGTCGTACGTGTAGAGGGTCTCGAAGATCGCCTGCTCGATCTCGCCCGAATACAGGTCGTGTGCGGCCGCCGGGTCGAACCCCGACTCGGCCGCCGGGAAGACGTCGCGCAACACCTTCTTCATGTCGGCGCCACGCGCCGGGGCGGCCGCGGTCAGCGCCAGCGCGAGGGCAAGCGCGAAGGTCGATGCTGCGGTGGCGCGGCAATGCATGGTGATCCGGAACGCGGCACCTAGGACCGCGGCGCCATGTCCATGTACACCCATTCCGCCTGCAGGATCGGGTGCTTCTTGTAGCCCTTGACCCACGGCCAAAGCAGCTCGTTGCGCAGCCGCGAGCCGCTCACCTGCCATGCGCCATCAACCTGCATCTGCCTTGCCATGTCGAGGAACAGCCGCATGCGCTCGGGCGAGTCGATCGGCAGGTGCGTCGACGCCTCGTACAGCTTGTCGAAGGCCTTCGACTCGTAGCAGCCGTTATTGCTCTGCCCGGTGTTGGGCCCGTACAGGAGCTGCATGAAGTTGTCGGCATCGGGCCAGTCGGCAATCCATGCCGCGCCCCACATCATCAGGTGACAGGCCTTCGCCGCCTTCAGGTGATCGGCGAACTTGCCGATGTCGAAGTCCAGGCGGATGCCGATGTCGTCCATCGAGCGCTTCCACAGCTCGCTGAACTCGCGCTCGATCGCCGAGGCGCCGGTGGCGTAGTGGATCACCATCGGCTTGCCGTCCGGCAGCGTGCGATATCCGTCGGCGCCCTTCCGGTAGCCGAAATGGTCGAGCAGCTTGTTGGCAAGGTCGGGATCGTAATGGTCGACCGCCTTGTAGTTGGGATCGAAGCCGACCACGCCCGGCGGCACCGGCATCGGGATGTAGCGCATCTGGCCCTTGCGCACGATGCGCCGCTCCTCGTCGTCGCGGTACCCCATGATGATCGCGCGCCGCAGCGCGATCTTGTCCGGCGTGTAGCCGCCGACGATCGGATCGCGCAGGTTGAACGTCGAATACGTGACGTCGAGGTCGTTGCCGCGGAACAGGTCGATCTTCTGCGCCGAGAGATCGGGCATCAGCTTGCCGTCGAGCGTGACCGCCTTGGCGATGAACGACAGCGGCACGTTGAGCGTGTCGAGCTGCTTCTGCTGGAACGCGAGCCAGCGCGACTGGTCCTCGTCCATGATGCTGATCTCCACGCGGCCGATCTGCGGCATCTTCTTGCCGTGCATGTCGGCGACCACCTGACGATCCCATTCGGCGTCCTGCGTCGACGGTGCGAAGTCCCAGGTGAAGCCGCGATAGCCGGGATTCGCCTCGAGCACGATGCGCGAGCCGCGCACCCATTCCTTGAGCACGTAGGGACCGGTGCCCACGGGGTGCGCCATCGTGTCGCTGACATACGCCTCGATCACCTCGCGCGCCACGGCGCCGAGCGGCACGTGCGCGGCGGCGTAGAGGAACATGTAGTCGGTTCGCACCAGCGTGATGCGCAGCGTATAGCGATCGACCGCCTGCAATCCGGCGACCGGCGCGTCGTAGTCGAAGTGTCCGGATTTTTTCGCCGCCGCGACGGCGGCATCCAGGCCTTCGATGCGGCCCTCGAAAATGAACGCCCAGGGCGAGCGGTTGACGGGATCGACGATGCGCTCGAAGCTGTAGACGAAGTCCTGCGCGACGAGCTCGCGCTGCTTGCCCTTGAAGGCCGCGTCTTCGGCGAAATAGATGCCGTGTCGAAGGCGGAACGTGAACACGCGGCCGTCGGCGCTGATCTCCGGCATGGCCTCGGCGACCATCGGCACGACCTTCGCGGGGCGCGCCAGCCAGTCGTAGGTGAGCAGGCGCTCGAAGATCGCCTCGTTCACCTCGTTCGAATAGAGATCGGAGACCTTGGCCGGATCGAAGCCCGTCTCGCCGGTCGGAAACGCTGTGCGATACACCTTCGACAGATCGGCGGCGGCGGCGGCGCAGGCGATGAACAACGCGCACGACGCGACGAATCCCCGAACGTGCGGGGCCAACCGACCTGGCATTGCTGTCCTCGAATGAAAAAGCGGCGCATAGTACCATTTCCGAGGTTCCTTCATGGCGCGCCCATTCTTCAAGCGGATCGCCGCACGCGCGGCGCCCGCGATCGCCCGGATCACTGCCCATCCGTGGCTGCACCGATACCTTCCGGCCCTCGCCGATCCCGATCTGTGGCACTTCAACCGCCGTTCCAGCGCGCGCGCAGTGGCGATCGGCCTCGCGTGCGGATTGATTCCGGGTCCGTTGCAGGCACTGGCCGCCGCCGCCGCGTGCGTCGTCCTGCGCGCCAACCTGCCGCTCGCGGTGCTCACCACGTTCTATACCAATCCGCTGACCATCGTGCCGCTCTACGCTGTCGCCTATCAGGTCGGCAGATGGCTGCTGCCTTCGGCACCGCACGCCGCCAGCACGATCCCGCCCGACCTGACCTTCGATCTCGCCGGCCTCGCTTCGTTCCTGCACTGGATCGCGTCGATGGGACCGCCGCTCGCGGTCGGCCTGCCGTTGCTCGCCGCCACGCTCAGCGTCGCCGGGTTCGTCGCCGTGCACCTCGCGTGGCGCTGGCAAACGCTGCGTGCCTGGCGCCGGCGCCACCGCACGCGATCGGCCGTGCGCGCAGCCGCGCGCGACGGTTCGTGACGGCGGCGTCACCCGCCGCCGCGCGGCATCGCGGCCGCCCGCGCAGGCGCGGCGCCACATGACGAAGCCGGCGTTCTGGGACACGGCGACGCGCGAGCTCGGGCGTCGCGACCGTGTGCTGGCGGGGCTCGTCGCCCGCCACCCCGACATCCATCTCACCCGCCGCGGCGACCCGTTCACCACGCTCACGCGCTCGATCGTCGGCCAGCAGATCTCGGTGCAGTCGGCCAAGGCCGTGTGGGACCGCTTCACGCGCGCCGCGCACGGCACTGCCGACACCGGCGCGCTCGCGGTCACGCTCGATCCCGCGCGCGTGGCGCGGATGCGCTTGGCGACGCTGCGGCGTGCCGGGTTTTCGGAGCGCAAGGCGGAATACGTGCGCGACCTCGCGCGCCATTTCGTCAGCGGCCGGCTCGACCCCGCGACATGGAGCGCGCTCGACGACGAGGCGCTGATCGCCGCGCTGGTCGACGTCAAGGGCATCGGCCGCTGGACGGCCGAGATGTTCCTGATGTTCCACGAGATGCGCGCCGACGTGCTGCCGGTCGACGACATCGGCGTCGCCAAGGCGATCGCGCAGCACTACAACCGCGGCAAGCGGATGACGCCGGCGGAAATGCGCGAATTCGGCGAGCGCTGGGCGCCGTGGCGCAGCGTCGCCACCTGGTATCTGTGGCGCTCGCTCGACCCGGTGCCGATCGTCTATTGAAGCGCGGGTGCCTGCGCGTTCACGGCGCCGCGTTTGCCGCCAGCCGGCCGTCGACGAGGTGCAGCGTGCGCCCGGCGCGCGCGGCGAGATCGGGATCGTGCGTGACGATCACGAGGCTGGTGCCGATCGACGCGTTGAGCTCGAGCATCAGGTCGAACACCTGGCCCGCCGTGCGACGATCGAGGTTGCCGGTGGGCTCGTCGGCAAGCACGCAATGCGGCGCGGTGACGAGCGCGCGCGCGAGCGCGACGCGCTGGCGCTCGCCGCCCGACAATTCGCCTGGCCGGTGCCTGAGGCGATGCGCCAGGCCGACTCGCGCGAGCAGCTCCCCGGCGCGTGCCAGCGACGCGGCCTTGGGCTCGCGGCGGATGACGAGCGGCATCGCCACGTTCTCCACCGCGGAGAATTCCGGCAGCAGGTGGTGAAACTGGTAGATGAAGCCCAGCGCGCGATTGCGCACGCGTCCCCGCGCGGCTTCCGACAACGTGGAAAACGGCGCGCCGTCGACCTCGACGTCGCCCGCGGTGGGTGCGTCGAGGCCGCCGAGGAGATGCAGCAGCGTGCTCTTGCCGGAGCCCGAAGTGCCGACGATGGCGATGCGCTCGCCGCGCGCCACCGCGAGGTCGACGCCCGTCAGCACGGCGACGTCCTGCGGCCCGCTGGTATACGTCTTGGCAAGCGCGCGGCAAGCGATCACCGGCGCACCGTCATTCATAGCGCAGCGCTTCCGCCGGATTGACGCGCGCCGCCTTGAAGCTCGGATAGATCGTCGCCAGCAACGCCAGCACCAGCGCGATCGCGGCGATCGTCACCACGTCGCCGCGCTGCAGCTGCGACGGCAGCTCGCTGATGTAGTAGACCGACTTGTCGAGGAAGGTGACGCCGAACAGGCGCTCGATCGCCGGCACCACGGTGCCGACGTTGAGCGCCAGCACGATGCCGCCGACCACGCCGATCAGCGTGCCGATCATGCCGATCAGCGCGCCCTGGATGACGAAGATCGTCATGATCGACGCCGGCGTCGCGCCCAGCGTGCGCAGGATCGCGATGTCCGCCTGCTTGTCGGTGACGAGCATGATCTGCGCCGAGACGATGTTGAACGCGGCCACCGCCACGATCAGCGTCAGGATGATGAACATCACGCGCTTCTCCATCTGCACGGCCCGGAAGAAGTTGGCGTGCGACATCGTCCAGTCGCGCACCTCGGCATCCGCCGGCAGCGTGCGCAGCAGGCTGCGCGCGACGGCCGGCGCGGTGAACATGTCGGCGAGCTTGAGGCGCACGCCGGACACGCCCTCGATCCGGTAGAGCTTCTGCGCATCGTCGAGGTCGATCAGCGCGAGGCCGTTGTCGAACTCGTACATGCCGATCTCGAAGATGCCGACGACCTTGAACGACTTCACGCGCGGCAGCGTGCCGGCGGGCGTCACCGTGCCCTGCGGCGTGATCGCCACCACCGAGTCGCCGAGGCCGACGCCGAGCGCGCGCGCCACCTCGGCGCCGAGCACGATGCCGAAGCCGCCGGGCTTGAGGTCATCGAGGCGGCCCGCCTTCATGTGCGCGCCGATCTCCGCCACGCCCTCCTCCAGCGCCGGATCGACGCCGCGCAGCAGCACGCCGCGGTTGACGTCGGCCGCGGTCAGCATCGCCTGCCCGGCAACGTACGGCGCCGCGGCGATCACCCGCGGGTCGCGCTTCGCCACGCGGGCGACTTCGGGCCAGTCGGGAAGATCGGGCGTGCCGCGGATCTCGACGTGCGAAGCCACCGACAGGATGCGGTTGCGCAATTCGTCCTGGAAGCCGTTCATCACCGACAGCACGACGATCAGCGCAGCGACGCCGAGCGCGATGCCGGCCATCGAGGTCAGCGCGATGAACGAGATGAACGTGTTGCGCGAGGCACCCTTGCGCGTGCGCGTGTAGCGCAGGCCGACTGCGAGCTCGTAGGCCGCCATCGCGCGTCAGGCGTGCGGCCCGGGAGGGCGTCGGTCGGCGGGATCGGTGGGCATGCGCGTAACGCAACGGTCGAATGCGGCTGATGATTATCGCATGCTAGTGTGCACATCGATGATCGCGAGACGCCGCAGGCTGCCACCCACGACGCGCCGCGGCGAGCACCGGCCGCGATGAGCGCAGCCGCGCATCTCGTCGTCCTCGCGCCGCGCCTGTGCGCGCTGCACGCCACGACGCTGCGCGCGTCGCCCGCGCTGGCGCGGCTGGCGGCGCTTGCCACGCATCGCCGCGACGATGCCGGCATCGACGCCGCGCTGGTCGACATCCTCGGCGTCGCCGATGCGCGTGTCGCGGCGACGATGGCGCGTGGCGCCGGGATCGTCACGCACGGTGCGCATTGGCTCGTCGCCGATCCGGTGGCGCTCGTCGCCGGCATCGACGACGTCACGCTCGCCGCACATGTGGGCGACCTCGATGCCGGCGCGGTGGCAGGCATTGTCGCGCGGCTCGACGCGCACTTCGCCGCCGACGGCATCGCCTTCGTCGCCGCGCACCGCGACCGCTGGTATGCGCGGATGCGCGAGCCCGCGCAGATGATCACGCGTCCGACCGACGCCGCCATCGGCGGCTCGCTGTACGCCAACCGGCCACGCGGAACCGATGCGCGCCGCTTCGAGCGCTTCGCCAACGAGATGCAGATGCTGCTGCATGCCGCGCCGGAAAATGCCGCACGCGAGGCAACAGGTCTCGCGCCGTGCAATGGCGTCTGGCTGTGGGACGTGGCGGCGGCGGAACCCGCCGCCGGCGTGCGGGTCGCCGCGTTCGCCGACGCCGGCAGCGCCGGCGACCTCGCGCGCGGGATGGCCATGGCCACCGGTGGCGAGGTGCGCACGCTCGGCGTCGCGGGAGTACCCGAGGCGTTGGCCGCTGCGCTCGAGTCACGCGCGCCCGCCGCGACGCATATCGTGATCGCGCTCCCAGCGGTGACGCCGGCAACGTTTGGTGACGTCGATGCGAGCGTGCTGACGCCCGCAGTGAGCGCGTTGCGCGCCGCGCGCGCGGCGAGTCTCACGCTGGTCGCCGACGGCGACGCCACGCATCGCTGGCACGCGACGCCGCCGCGCGCATGGCAGCGCGTCGCGGCGGCGTGGCGCCGCGTACCGTTCGTCGTCGCCGGCGAATGAGTATCGCGCGTTCCTGCCCATGACCCCGCGCCTCGCCCGCCGCGCGCCGGGTGCGCACCAGGACGCACTGGCCGCCGCCGGCATCGATCGCGTGCTGGCGCGGATCTACGCCGCGCGCGGCGTGTGCGCGCCAGGCGAGCTCGACACGAGCTTCGCCGCGCTGCCGCATCCGTCGCTGCTGATGGGCGCGGCGGCCGCCGCCGGGCGCCTGGCGAGGGCGATCGCGCACGGCGAGCGGATCGTCATCGTCGCCGATTACGACGCCGATGGCGCCACCGCCTGCGCGCTCGGCGTGCGCGCGCTGCGTGCGATGGGCGCGCGCGTCGATTTCATCGTGCCCAACCGCTTCGTGCATGGCTACGGGTTGACGCCCGAGATCGTCGCGCTCGCCGCGGCGGGCGATCCGGCGCTCATCGTCACCGTCGACAACGGCATCGCGAGCGTCGATGGCGTGCGGGCCGCGGCGCAGCGCGGCATCGACGTCCTGATCACCGACCACCATCTGCCGGCCGCGGTGCTGCCGTCGCCGGCGATCATCGTCAACCCCAATCAGCCGGGCTGCACGTTCCCGTCGCGCAACCTGGCCGGCGTCGGCGTGATGTTCTACGTGCTGCTGGCGACGCGTGCGCGGTTGCGCGACGACGCGCGTGCGGCCGGCCGCGAGGTTGCGCTGCCGAACCTCGCGGCGCTGCTCGATCTCGTCGCGCTGGGTACGGTAGCCGACGTGGTGCCGCTCGACGCCATCAACCGCGCGCTGGTCGCGCAGGGGCTCGCGCGCATCCGCAAGGGCGCCGCGCAACCGGGCGTCGCCGCGCTGTTCGCCGCTGCCAACCGCGCCACGGCACGCGCCAGCGCCTACGACCTGGGCTTCGTCGCCGGGCCACGAATCAACGCCGCGGGTCGTCTCGACGACATGACGGTCGGCATCCGCTGCCTGCTCGCTGACGACGCGCACGAGGCCGGCGCGCTTGCCGCGCGCCTGAGCGCGCTCAACACCGAGCGGCGCGCCATCGAGGCGACGATGCGCGACGCCGCGATGGCCGCGATCGGAAGCCTCGACGCCTCCGCGTTCGCTGCCGCGCATTCGATCTGCCTCGTCGATGCGGCGTGGCACCAAGGGGTGGTCGGCATCGTCGCCGCGCGCCTGAAGGAGACCTACCACCGGCCCGCGATCGTGTTCGCGCCGGGCGACGGCGGCGAGATCAAGGGCTCGGGGCGCTCGATCGCGGGCTTCCACCTGCGGGATGCGCTGGAGCGCGTCGCCAGCGCGTCGCCCGGGCTGCTGCGCCGCTTCGGCGGGCACGCGATGGCCGCCGGCCTGACGCTCGACGCCGCGGATTTTGCCGCCTTCGCCACCGCGTTCGAGGCGGTCGCGCGCGAATGGCTCACGCCTGCGCAACTGACGCGCACGCTCGAGACCGATGGCCCGCTGCACGCCGGGGAACTCACGCTCGCACTCGCCCGCGCCATCGAATCCGGCGTATGGGGCCAGGGGTTCCCGCCGCCGCGCTTCGAAGGCGCATTCGACGTGGTCGCGCAGCGGGTGGTCGGCGGCAGCCACTCGAAGCTGCGACTCGCCGGCGCCGATGGCGAGGTGGACGCGATGTTGTTCGGGCATGCCGAGATGTTGCCCTCGCGTATCCATGCCGCCTATCGGCCGCAGGTGGACCGTTACCAAGGAGTGGAAGCGCTCACTATCATCCTCGAGCATTGGGCCGACGCCGCCGATTCGCCACGCTCCCGCTGATCCCCGGCGCCGTTCGCGGTTGCAGCAACCGGCGACGATGATTCGCCCGGCGGGTCGGGCGTCTGCGTTTCGGGATGAAAGTACTGCATTGATTTATATCGCATTTCCAAGTGTCCCTTGCGTGCAACACCCAGGCTTCCGGACGTCGGTGTTTCCTTGTGCGACGCAATATTTCGGGCTACAGTTGCGCGGATTTGGCCAGCCCGTACCCCTTCGGGGTGCGCGGTCTTCGGGATGGGCCGGGGGACACGCAACATGCGCTTGCAGCACAAGGTTTCGATCATTACCGGCGGCGGTCAGGGCATCGGCCGCGCCACGTCGGTCAAGTTCGCGCAGGAAGGCTCCCGCGTCGCGGTGTGCGACATCAATCGCGTGCCCGCCGACGAGACGGCGGCGGCGATCCGCGACGCCGGCGGCGACGCGCTGGCGTTCGAAGTCGACGTCACCGACAAGGCCAGCATCGCGCGCATGGTCGAGGCGGTGATGGCGACCTGGGGCCGCATCGACACGTTGGTCAACAATGCCGGCATCGTGCAGGACGCCCGCCTCGCCAAGATGACCGACGAGCAGTTCGAGCGCGTGATCGACGTCAATCTGAAGGGCGTCTACAACTGCACCAAGGCCGTCGTCGACATCATGCTCGCGCAGAACTCGGGCTGCATCCTCAATGCGTCGTCGATCGTGGGCTTGCACGGCAATTTCGGCCAGACCAACTACGCGGCCACCAAGTTCGCGGTGATCGGCATGGTCAAGACCTGGGCGCGCGAGCTCGGCAGCAAGGGCATCCGCGCCAACGCCATCTGCCCGGGCTTCATCGAGACCCCCATCCTCGCGTCGATGCCGGAGAAGGTGCTCAACCTGATCCGCGACAAGGTGCCGATGGGCCGCCTCGGGCGCCCCGAGGAGATCGCCAACACCTACGCCTGGCTCGCGTCGGACGAGGCGTCGTACATCAATGGCGCGGTGATCGAGGTGTCGGGCGGCGTCACGATCTGACGTCGCCGCGAGCGCGGTGCGGTATCCGCGCCACACGCCGTCGGCGCGGCGGCGTCATCCATCGGGCAAGCTTGAGGCGCAAGCCGCCACGCGGGTAGCATTCGCCATCGCTTCGCAGGATCACGCCGTGCGCCCAATGCAGATTGCCGTCGTCGTCGCCGTCGTCCTCGCCGCCCACGTCGCCGGTGCCGAAACCATCGGCGGCAATCCAGGTCCACAATACAACTACGTCTGCCCGAACTCGGATGGCAAGCCGCCGCTCGATTGCTATTTCGATGCGGTCGGTCACCTCTACACGATGTGCAAGCACGTGAAGAGCATCGAGATCATCGAGTACGGCTACGAGAAATCCACCGAAGGCACCAACGGCGCGAAGAGCGAATCGTGCGTCGTCAAGCAAAAGCTCAACATGACCCGCCCCTATCAGGCGGCGCTGAAGTCGGCGACGCGCTCGGCGAAGGCGGTCGACGGCCTGCGCGCGCTGAACGAGAAATGGCTGAAGGCGCTGACCGACCTCGCATGGCGCACCGGCGAGAGCGACACGGCTTACAAGGCGCGGACGATGGAGCCGTACGAGTCGTTCGCGGCGTCGATCGTGGATATCCAGACGTCGATACAGCTCGCGCAGTCGGGCGCCGACAAGAAGACCCCGGCCGCGAAGCCGAAGGCGGCGCAGCAGGCGGCCCAGAAAGCCGCGCACTGACACCGCTCGACACGCCGGCGCCTGCCGCCGACCTCGCCGACGAGGGCGACGCCGAGCTGCGCGCGATCTTCGACGAGCAAGGCCCGCTGGCGCGGGCGATGCCGGGCTATCGGCGGCGCGACGCGCAGCTGGCGATGGCCGCCGCCGTCGCGCGCACCATCCGCGATGCGGGACGACTCGTCGCCGAGGCCGGCACCGGCACCGGCAAGACTTTCGCGTATCTCGTGCCCGCGCTGGTGTCCGGTGGCAAGGTCATCGTCTCCACCGGCACCAAGACGCTGCAGGACCAGCTCTTCGAGCGCGACCTGCCGCTGGTGCGCGACGCGCTGCGCCTGCCGCTGACGATCGCGCTGCTCAAGGGCCGCGCCAACTACGTGTGCCTGCACCACCTCGAACGCACGTCGCGCGAAGGACGCCTGCCGTCGCGCGACGACGCCCGGCACCTGCCCAAGATCGTGCGCTTCGCGCAGGCGTCGGAGCGCGGCGACCGCGCGGGCCTCGCCGACGTGCCGGAGAACGCCTCCATCTGGCCGCTGGTCACGTCGACGCGCGAGAACTGCCTCGGCTCCAACTGCGGCTTCTTCCGCGACTGCTTCGTGATGAAGGCGCGCAAGGAGGCGCTGGATGCCGACATCGTGGTGGTCAACCACCACCTCTTCTTCGCCGACGTGATGCTGCGCGACGAAGGCGTGTCCGAGCTCCTGCCGGCCTGCGACACGGTGATCCTCGACGAGGCGCACCAGCTTCCCGACACCGCCACGCTGTTCTTCGGCGAGCAGTCGACGTCGGGACAGCTCGCCGACCTCGCGCGCGATGCCGAGGCGGCACTGCGCAGCGGCGCGCGCGACATCCCCGACCTGCCCGACGCGGCGGGCGACCTCATGCCGGCCGTCAAGCGGCTGCGCCTGGCGCTCGGCGACGCCGGCGGCAAGCTGCCGCGCGAAGCGGCGCTCGCGCGCGGCGAAGTCGCCGCCGCGCTCGACGCGCTGGTGGTCGCGGCCGACCGCCTGGGCGCCGGTCTCGCCGCGGTCGCCGAGCGCAGCGAGGACCTGGCGGCGCTCGCCGCGCGCGCCGACGACATGGCACGCAAGCTCGCGCGCTGGCGGCATGCCGAGAGCGCGCCCGAGGATGACGGCGAGGCGTACATCCGCTGGGCGGACGTCACGCCGCACGGCTTCCAGCTGCACGCGTCGCCGCTGTCGGTGGCGCGCATCTTCCGGCGCCAGATCGAGTCGTCCGGGCGCAGCTGGATCTTCACGTCGGCGACGCTCGCGGTCGCCGGCGACTTCGATCTCTACACGTCCACGCTCGGTCTCGCCGACGCCAGCACCGGCTGCTGGCAAAGCCCGTTCGACTACGCGCGCCAGGCGCTGCTCTACCTGCCGCGCGACCTGCCGCAGCCGGGCGCGCCCGAGCACACCGACGCGGTCGTCGACGCCGTGCTGCCCGTGCTGCGCGCCAGCGGCGGTCGCGCCTTCCTGCTGTTCACGACGCTGCGCGCACTGTCGCGCGCCAAGGAGCGCGTGGCGCAGGGTCTCGCGCGCGAAGGACTGGATTTTCCGCTGCTGGTGCAGGGCGAGGGCTCGAAGACCGAGCTGCTCGAGCGCTTTCGCCGCCTCGGCAACGCGGTGCTGCTGGGCTCGGCGAGCTTCTGGGAAGGCGTCGACGTCGCCGGCGATGCGCTGTCGGTCGTCGTCATCGACAAGCTGCCGTTCGCCCCGCCCGACGATCCGCTGCTTGCCGCGCGGCTGAAGAAGCTCGAGGACGACGGCGGCAACGCGTTTCGCGACTGGCAGCTGCCGCAGGCGGCGATCAGCCTCAAGCAGGGTGCCGGCCGCCTGATCCGCACCGAGACCGATCGCGGCGTGCTGATGATCGGCGACCCCAGGCTCGTCGAGAAATCCTACGGCAAGGTGCTGTGGCGCAGCCTGCCGCCGATGCGTCGCACGCGCGAGCTTGGCGACGTCGAGGCGTTCTTCAGGCGCGAGGACCTGCCCGGCTGAGCGCGGGGTGGCGCGCCATCCGCCGGCAATCGTTGCTCCGATCAGCCGGAAGCCGGCGACGGATCACCAGATCTTCCACCACGGCTTGGGGGCCGCGGCCACGAGGAACCGGCTGTTCGGATAGGTCTTTTCCAGCACCCGGCGAGTGTCGTCGCGCAACCCCGTCAGCCCCATCCGGTCGTACGACTTGATCATGAGATCGAGCGCCTCCTCGTTCGCCGGCTGGCGCGGATACGTCAGCAACGATTCCTGCGCGCGATTGGCGGCGGCGATGTAGGCGCCACGGTTGAAGTAGTAGCGCGCGACCAGCACGTCGTGACGGGCCATCGCGTTGGCGAGGAAGCGCAGCCGGTCGCGACCGTCCTCGGCGTACTTGCTGTCCGGAAAGCGCGCGACGAGCTCCTTGAACGCGGCGAACGAATCGCGCATCGCCTTGGGATCGCGCTCGGCGGGGTCGAGCTCGTAGACGTAGCCGAGGATGCCCTGGTCCTCGCGGAAGTAGACGAGACCCTTGAGGTACAGCGCGTAGTCGACGTTGGGGTGGTTCGGATACGTGCGTATGAAGCGGTCGCACGACGAGATCGCGGTCTCGATCTCGCCCAGCCGGTAATTCGCGTAGGCGCCTTCGAGCATCGCCTGCTGCGCATAGCGGCCATAGGGAAAGCGCCCCTCGAGTGTCTCGAACAGCTTGGCGGCCCGCGTATAATTGCCGTCGCCCAGCGCCCCGTGCGCTTCCGTGTACAGCTTGTCGGCCGACCATCCTGCCGTCTCGTCCTTGCCCATGTCCGGCAGCAGACTGCAACCCCCCGCGAACACGACACAGAGCGCGATCAGCGCGAACGTGCGAACGCGCATCAGCATGAGGTGGGCAGCAGACATCGTGGGCATCGATCCGGCGTCGTGACAGCCGCGAATTATACGCCGCCGCCGCTGGCGCTCGTGGTGCCCGCTGGGCTCGCCGGCATGCGCCTCGATCAGGCGCTCGCACGCCTGCTGCCGCAGCATTCGCGCAATCGCCTCAAGGCGTGGATCGACGCCGGCGAAGTGACCGTCGATGGCGCGCCGCGCGCGCCGCGTCACCGCCTCGTCGGCGGCGAGACGCTGGCGATCGTGGCGCCGCCGGCCGTCGCCGACGACGCGCACGCCGCCGAGTCGATCGCGCTCGCGATCGTCTACGAGGACGCCGCGCTGATCGTCGTCGACAAGCCGGCCGGCCTCGTCGTGCATCCGGGCGCGGGCAACCGCGCCGGCACCCTCCTCAACGCGCTGCTGCATCACGCGCCGGCGCTCGCCGCGGTGCCGCGCGCGGGCATCGTGCACCGCCTCGACAAGGACACCAGCGGGCTGCTCGTCGTCGCACGCACGATCGAGGCGCAGACGGCGCTGCAGCGCGCGCTGGCGGCGCGCAGCGTCAAGCGCGAGTACCTGGCGATCGCCTACGGCGACATCGAGCGCGCGATGACGATCGACGCGCCGATCGCGCGCCATCCGACGGCGCGCACGACGATGGCCGTGGTCGCCAGCGGGCGCGTCGCGCGCACGCACGTCGAGCCGCGCGAGCGCTACACGATCGCCACGCTCGTCAAGTGCACCCTCGACACCGGACGCACGCACCAGATCCGCGTGCACCTGTCGGCGGTGCGCCATCCGCTGGTCGGCGACGCGGTGTACGGCACCCCGCGGCGCATTCCCGGCCTGCCGCCGATGCACCGCCAGGCGCTCCACGCGTGGCGACTGTCGCTCCTGCATCCGCAGAGCGGCAAGCCGATGCGCTGGCAGTCCGAGCCGCCGGCCGATTTCGCCGCATTGCGCGAAGCGCTGCGCGCGCGCGATGCCGCTGCCTGACCTCGCCCGCGCGTTCGCCGCGCAAGGCCTCGACTGGATCGTGCCGGCGTGGCCGGCGCCGGCGCGCGTGCACGCGTTCATGACCACGCGCAACGACAGTGTCGGCGGCGGCGCGCGCGACTCGCTCGACATCGGCGGCGCGCACGACGGTGATGATCCGGCCGTCGCCGCCAACCGGCGGCGACTCGCCGGGTTCCTGCCGGCACCGCCGGTATGGCTCGAGCAGGTCCACGGCCGCGACGTCACGATCGTCGACGCCGGCAACATCGCGGCGCTGCGCGCGAGTCCTGCGCGCGCCGATGCGCTGGTCACGCGCCTCGCCGATGCGCCGCTCGCGATCCGCGTCGCCGACTGCATTCCCGTGCTGTTCGCGGCACGCGGCGAGTGCGTCGTCGCCGCTGCGCACGCCGGCTGGCGCGGTCTCGCCGCGGGCATCGTCGAGGCCACGCTGGCCGCAATGCGCGCATCGCCGGCGTCGGTCGCGGCGTGGCTCGGCCCCGCCATCGGCGCAGACGCATTCGAGGTCGGCGACGACGTGCGCGACGCGTTCACCCGCGACGACGGCGGTGCTCGCGCGCACTTCATCGCCGGACGCGATGGCCGATGGCAGTGCGACCTGCGCGCGCTCGCGCGGCGGCGGCTGGCGGCGGCGGGGGTCGTCGACATCGCCGCGGACGACGCGTGCACGCACGCCGGACGCACGCGTTTCTTCTCCTATCGCCGCGATGGCGCCACCGGACGCATGGCCGCCTGCGTCTGGCAGGATCGCGGCTGACGGCTGGCGGACACGGCGGCACGCGGTGGCGTGCGGTAAGATCGGCGCCCCATGTACTACGAGGTCTTCCTCGCCGCGCTCGCCGCTGGCGTCCTCGCGACGATCGCCGCGGGTGCGTCGCTCACGCTGCCCGCGAGCTTCATTCCCCGGCTGGTGTCGTTCGCCGTGGGCGCGCTGCTCGGCGCGGTGTTCATCGAGCTCCTGCCCGATGCGCTCGAGCGCGGCGGCAACGAGCACGTGATGGTGACCGTGCTGGTCGGCCTGCTCGTGTTCTTCCTGCTCGAAAAGATGGTGCTGTGGCGGCACAGCCACGGCGACGTGCCGCACGATGTCGCGCGCGACGAGACCGAGCATGCGCATGCGATGCACGGCGCCGACCTGCACGCGCACGACCACGGCCGCTCCGGGCTCATGATCCTGATCGGCAACAGCGTGCACAACTTCTGCGACGGCATCGTCATCGCCGCGGCGTTCGTCGCCGATGCGCGCCTCGGCCTCGTCACGACGCTGGCCATCGTCGCCCACGCGGTGCCGCAGCAGATCGGCGATTTCGCCGTGCTGCTGCATTCGGGCTACACCCGGCAACGCGCGTTCGGCGTCAACGTCGCGACAGGCGTCGCCACGCTGGCCGGCGCCACCGCCGGCTATTTCGCGCTGGCGGCGCTCACCGGCATCCTGCCGACGGTGCTGGCGATCGCGTCGGCGAGCCTGCTCTACGTCGCCGTCGCCGACCTGATCCCGAGCCTGCACCGGCGTCCCGAGCCGCTCGAGACGCTGAAGCAGATGCTGCTGATCCTGTCAGGCATCGCGATCATTGCCGGCGTGCATTTCGCGCTCGAGCCCTGATGCGGCACCGATCCGGCGCGCCGGCGCTGCACGTGCCGCAGCGTCGCGCCGGCGCGCGTGACGTGCCAGCACGAACCACGCATAGAGGGCAACCGGCGCGCAGCCCACCACGGCGAAGGTGACGATGGCGGCGAACGTGCTGCGCATCGCCAGCGCGATCATCGCGATCACGTAGATCCAGCCGGCAATGACGATGTGCATCGATCGCGATTGAACTTGGACGTGCGCCCACGATACCATCCGTCGACGGCGCACAATGGCCGCAGTCCCGTGCTCAATCACGACATTCCTCCGCCTCCCGCCCTTGCACCGCTCGCTTCGCAATGGCGCGAGGCGAGCGCGCAATGGATCCGCTTTTGGACGCAGCCGCTCGCCGGCGGTGCGCTTGGCGCGGCGTCCGGCGCCGCCACGAATGCGCGCGAATCGGCCGCCGATGCATCCGCCATGGCCGCCGTCGAGCGCCGCCATGCCGAGCGCGTTGCCGCGCTGTGGCAGGCGGTCGCCGACGCCGATGGCGGCACGCTGCCGGAAATCGCGCCCGCGGCCGACGACGACCGCCGTTTCGATGCACCGGAATGGCATTCGATCGCGTACTTCTCCTGGTTGCGCCAGACCTACCTGATCCATGCCGCGCACGTGCGCGAGCGCGCCGCGGCGGCGCCGCTCGCGTCGGCGGACGCACGCCGCCTGGGATTCTTCCTGCGCCAGTATCTCGATGCGATCTCGCCCGCCAATTTCGTCGCCACCAATCCGGCGGTGATGAAGCGCGCGATTGCCTCCGGCGGCGCGAGCCTCGTCCACGGCGCGACCAACTTCGTCAGCGACCTGCGCACCGGGCGCGTCACGATGAGCGATCCCGACGCGTTCGAGGTGGGACGCAACCTCGCGGTCACGCCGGGCAGCGTGGTGTTCCGCAATCCGCTGATCGAGGTATTGCAGTACGACGCCACCACGCCGCGTGTCGGGCGGCGGCCGCTGGTGATCGTGCCGCCGTGCATCAACAAGTACTACATTCTCGATCTCGCCGCGCACGACTCGTTCGTGCGCTACGCGGTGAGCCGCGGCCATACGGTCTTCATGGTGTCGTGGCGCAACGTGCCGGCGGCGCTCGGCGGACTCGGCTGGGACGAGTACCTGAACGATGGCGTGCTCGCGGCGATCGACGTTGCCAAGGCGGTGAGCGGCAGCAAGTCCGTGAACGCGCTGGGCTTCTGCGTCGGCGGCACGCTGCTGGCGAGTGCGCTGGCCGTGCTTGCGGCGCGCAACGACCGCAGCGTGGCGAGCCTTACGCTGCTGGCGACGATGCTCGACTTCAGCGACCCCGGCGAGATCGGCGCGTACGTCACGCCCGAATTCCTGGCGATGAACGAGGCTGCGATGATGGCCGGCGCGCGCATGCGCGGCAGCACGCTGGCCGCCGCGTTCGCCAGCCTGCGCGCCAACGACCTCGTCTGGCGCTACGTGATCGGCAACTATCTCGAGGGGCGCACGCCGCCGGCGTTCGACCTCTTGCACTGGAATGGCGATTCGACGAGCCTGCCGGGGCCGATGTACGTGTACTACCTGCGCGAGATGTACCTGCGCAACCGCCTGCGCGAGCCGGGTGCGCTGACGATGCTCGGCGAGCCGGTCGACCTGTCGCGCATCCGCTGTCCCGCCTACCTGATGGCGAGCCGTGACGACCACATCGTGCCGTGGAAGAGCGCCTGGCGCACCACGTCGCTGGTCGGCGGCAAGGTCACGTTCGTGCTCGGCGCGTCGGGCCACATCGCGGGCGTCGTCAATCCGCCCGACCCGCCGAAGCGCCGCTACTGGACCCGCGACCCCGATACCGCCGATCCCGACGCGTGGCTCGCGGGGGCGGCTGCGGTCGAGGGCAGCTGGTGGCCGCATTGGTCGGCCTGGCTCGCGGCGCATAAAGGCGGCACGCGCGCGGCGCCCGCGCAGGCCGGCAGCGCGGCGCTGCCGCCGCTCGCCGCCGCGCCGGGAGAATACGTCCGCGAGATCAACCCGTGAACGCTGCGTGTTGGACGCGTGGCGCGCGCAGGGTGCACGATAGCCGGCCGCGCACGCTCGGCACGCGCGGCGGTTTCACGACAATCACGACGGCAACGAGGAGGAACGAATGTCACAGACACGGCGCGTGGCCCTGGTAACGGGCGGCATGGGCGGCCTCGGCGAGGCGATCTGCATCAAGCTCGCCAAGCTCGGCGACGAGGTGGTCACCACCTATTCACCCGGCAACACCAAGGCGCAGGAATGGCTCGACGGCATGAAGTCGCAGGGCTATGCGTTTCGCGCGTATGCGTGCGACGTCGCCGACTTCGGCGCGGCCGCCGCCTGCGTCGCCAAGGTCGCCGCCGAGATCGGCCCGATCGACATCCTCGTCAACAACGCCGGCATCACCCGCGACATGACGTTTCGCAAGATGGACAAGGCGAACTGGGACGCGGTGATGAAGACCAACCTCGACTCGTGCTTCAACATGGCGAAGCAGGTGTGCGATGGCATGGTCGACCGCGGCTGGGGCCGCATCGTCAACATCTCGTCGGTCAACGGCCAGAAGGGCGCATTCGGCCAGACCAACTATTCCGCGGCCAAGGCCGGCATGCATGGCTTCACCAAGGCACTGGCGCTGGAAGTCGCGCGCAAGGGCGTCACGGTGAACACGATCTCGCCGGGCTACATCGGCACGAAGATGGTGATGGCGATTCCGAAGGACGTGCTCGACTCCAAGATCATTCCGCAGATCCCGATGGGACGGCTCGGCAAGCCCGAGGAGGTCGCGGGCCTCGTGGCCTACCTGACCAGCGACGAGGCGGCGTTCCTCACCGGGGCGAACATCGCGATCAACGGCGGCCAGCACATGCAATGACCGATCGGGGGGCGCGCGCCGCAGAGACCCCGGTTCACATGCGCGGGACGGCGCAGGCTGCCGCCGCGGCTCGCTCGCACGACGCGCTGGCGAACGCCATGCGACGACTCACCACTGCGCTGGCGTGGCTCCTGTTCGTCGCCGCGTTCGGCCTCGCGGCGTGGCGCGGCATCGCCGGGCCGATGCAGAACTGGGACATGATCGCCTACGTGGGCTCGGCCGTGTCGTGGGGCGAGCGCGATCCGCAGCGCATCTATGACGACACGCTGGCCGACTTGCGCGCCACCGTGGGCAGCGACAAGACGCGCGCACTCACGTCGAGCATGCTCGCCGACAATCCGGAGGCGTTGCGCCAGCAGTTTCCGTTCTACACGATCAAGCCGGGATACATTGCGCTCGTCAAGCTGCTGCACACGTTCGGCAGCAGCTACGCCGCGGCCACATGGCGGATCGCTGCCTTCGGCATGCTTGCGCTGGGCGTCGTGCTGGGTGCGTGGCGCCCGGCGCTGGACGCCCGCCTATGGCTGCCGGGCGTGGTGGTGTTCGGCGCGATCGGCACGCCACCCTTGTGGGAAATCGCGCAGTACTCGACGCCCGACTCCGTGGCCATCGCCGCCACGCTCGCGGCGTTCCTCGCTCTCGTCAAGTGGCGCTCGCTGCCGGGCTTCATCGGGCTGGGCGTCGTCGCGATGCTGTTGCGTCCGGACGGCGTGGTGCTTCTCGGCATCGGCTGCATCGCCGTCGCCTGCGCGCGCGAGCCCGCGACCGCCGCGCGCCCCGCGCTGCGTCCGCTGGGCGCGGCGGCCGCGTTGTGCGTGCTGGGAATCGTCCACGTCGTGGTGCAGCGAGCCACCGGCAGCTACGGCTGGGCGAAGCTCTTCTATTACTCGTTCGTCGACAAGCTGGCACGTCCCGCCGAGACCGGCGTGCACGTGACGCCGTCGATGTATTTCGATGCGCTGAAGGACAATCTCGCGCAGATCGGCAACGATCCATTCCTGCTGCCGATGCTGGTGGCGAGCGCGTTGGCGCTGGTGCTCCGCCGGCGGCAGCCGCCGCAGCGCAGCGTATGGCCATGGCTGCTCGGCGCCACATGGACTGCCCTCGCCGTGCGCTTCGCCCTGTATCCCGCGGCGGGCGTGCCGCGCTACTACTACACGTATTACCTGCTCGTCTTCATCGCCGCGGCAGAGATGGCGGGACCGTGGCTGAACGTGCGCATCCGCAGGCTCGACGAGTACATGGGATCGCTGACGCGCAGTGTCGGCCAGCCCGGCTCGGGAGCGTGAGCGGTCGGCACAAAAAAAGCGCCCCGTCGCAGGGACGGGGCGTCAAGGCTGTATTCCGTCAGGAGGAGGAGAGGAATACAGATGCGCATGCGGCGCGTCCGGGAGGACATGCGGCAATGCACAATACAATGCTAGCATCAACCCATAGACTTTTGTATCTAAAGAAGTAAAAAAATATTGCCCTGCAATATTCTGGCAAGTTCCTGAGGCTGCGTTCGCAGCGATTCCCGGCATAAAGAAGCCCCGCCTCGATCAGAGGCGGGGCTTCAAGTCTGTTGCCCGTTGTCGCACGGCCTCGGCCGCGCTTTACGTCAGCTTCACCAACCCACACTCGTGGGACCTGCGCCTCGGCCGCGAGTTCCCGGCACGAAGCGGCGCAGCCACTGCGGTACTACTTGCGGCCCTTGGCGGCCTTCGTGGTCGTCGCCGCGGCGGCGCGCATGCTGGCGTCGGCGAGGTTGGCCACTTGCTTCGTCGCGCGCTGGAACTGGTCGAACGCGGCGGTCGACGCGGCGAACGTCGACTTGAAGACGTTGAAACCGGCGTCGGCACCGGCCGGCGCGTTCTTGCTCGCCTTGTCGACGATCGCGGCAACGTTCTTCGAGTACGCGTTCCACGCTTCCTCGGCAAGCGCCGTGTAGCTGCCCTGGGCTTCCGACGCCAGCGCGTACAGCGTGCGGCCGTAGCCGACGGCTGCCTGAACGTTTTCCTCGGCAACCTTGGCGCGCAGCGCCATCAGTTCCTGCACGTCCTTGACGCCGGCGACCGCTTGCGCGTTCTCGACGCCGTGGGCGAACACCACCTTGGCGGCGGTCACGTTGAGCTTGAAGAGCTTTTCCGCGTTCTCGATCGAAAGCGCGGCGAGGCGGGTGGCGTTGGCCACGCCGACCTTGTTGAGCTCGGCGAATTGTTCGGTTGCGTTGTACATGGTCATCACTCCAAAGTCCTGAGGTCGATTGAGCCTTCAACCGGGGACACCGCGCCAGCCGTGCCTGTGGCACCCTTGGCGACTTCGATGTTCCCGCGTCCTTTTGACGGCGCGGTCGAGACCGACCCTGCCGTCCACGATGCGCATCGAACCGCGTTTATGCTGCACCGCACAAACGAATTATAGGGGCGGGATACCCCATCGTCAAGGCTTTTTTAGTGCAGTGCAGCATCAGCCGGGAAGACCGCCATTCCGAGGGCCAAACGGCCGATAAATCAGCGGTTTATAATCCGGCCTTCGGCTTCCGGACCTGCCCATGAGCGCCACCCCCCGCACGATCAAGAAATACCCGAACCGCCGGCTCTACGACACCGCCAACAGCGGCTACATCACGCTCGTCGACGTCAAGCAGATGGTGCTCGACAACATCGACTTCCAGGTGGTGGACGCGAAGTCAGGCGACGACCTGACGCGCAGCATCCTGCTGCAGATCATCCTCGACGAGGAGTCGGCCGGCGTGCCGATGTGGAGCTCGGAGATGCTGGCGCAGATGATCCGCTTCTACGGCAGCGCGCAGCAGACCATCATGGGCCAGTACATGGAGCAGAACGTCAAGGCGTTCATGGCGATCCAGAAGAAGCTGCAGGACCAGGCGCGGCAGGTCTACGGCGACAAGATGCTGCTGACGCCCGACCTGTGGAAGCAGTTCATGCAGATGCAGGCGCCAGCGATGCAGGGAATGCTCGGCAACTACCTGGAGCAGAGCGCGAAGCTCTTCATGGACATGCAGCAGCGGATGCAGGACCAGACGCGCGGGATGTTCACGTCGTTCCCCTTCCCGACCTTTGCCGCGCCGCCGCAAACCGGCCCCGAAGACGACAAGAAGCGCTGACCGGCGTCGATGCATTGCAGCACGCGCCCTTGTGCGCTGCATTAGCTGCGTTGCATTGAAGCCTCCGCGGCGGTCGCCACGCCGTCCATTCCCGCCGCCGCGAGCCTCCAGCCCATGCCGCACCCGCCTGCCCTGACCCGACCGCCGACCGACGCCGCGCCCCGCGTCGGCTTCGTGTCGCTCGGCTGCCCGAAGGCGCTCGTCGACTCCGAGCAGATCCTCACGCAGCTGCGCGCCGAGGGCTACGCGATCGCGCCTTCGTATGAGGGCGCCGACCTCGTCGTCGTCAACACCTGCGGCTTCATCGATGCCGCCGTCGCCGAATCGCTCGACGCCATCGGCGAGGCGCTCGCCGAGAACGGCAAGGTCATCGTCACCGGTTGTCTCGGCGCCAAGGATGGCGGCGATTTCGTGCGCGCCGCGCATCCGAAGGTGCTCGCGGTCACCGGTCCGCACGCCACCGCCGAGGTGCTCGGCAACGTGCACGCCCACCTGCCGAGGCCGCACGACCCGTTCGTCGACCTCGTGCCGGCCCCGGCCGACAGCATCGGCGTCAAGCTCACGCCACAGCATTACGCGTATCTCAAGATCTCCGAAGGCTGCAACCATCGCTGCACGTTCTGCATCATTCCGTCGATGCGCGGCGACCTCGTGAGCCGCCCGATCGGCGAGGTTCTCGCCGAAGCCGAGCGCCTGTTGAAGGCCGGCGTGCGCGAGCTGCTGGTGATCTCGCAGGATACGAGCGCGTACGGCGTCGACGTCCGCTATCGCACGGGCTTCTGGCAGGGGCGGCCGCTGCGCACGCGCATGCACGAGCTCGCGCAGTCGCTCGACGCGCTCGGCCGCGCGCACGGCGCGTGGGTGCGGCTGCACTATGTCTATCCTTACCCGCACGTCGACGACGTGGTGCCGCTGATGCGCGCGGACGGCGCCGGCGGCGGCCTGCTGCCCTATCTCGACGTGCCGTTCCAGCACGCGAGCCCGCGGATCCTCAAGCTGATGAAGCGCCCCGCGGCGCCCGAGAAGGTGCTCGACCGCGTGCGCGCCTGGCGCAGCGCGCGTCCGAACATGACGATCCGCAGCACGTTCATCGTCGGCTTTCCCGGCGAGACCGAGGCCGAGTTCGCGGAGCTGCTCGACTTTCTCGACGCCGCGCAACTCGACCGCGTCGGCTGCTTCGCCTATTCCCCGGTCGACGGTGCTGTCGCGAACGCGCTGCCGGATCCCGTGCCCGACGATGTCAAGGAAGACCGTCGCGCGCGCTTCATGGCGCGGCAGGCCGCCATCAGCGCGGCGAAGCTCGCCGCGCGGGTCGGCACGACGCAGCATGTGCTGGTCGACGGGCGGGTCGAAGCGCGTCGCGGGCGACGCAAGCTGGTGGTGGCCCACGCGCGCAGCATCGCCGACGCCCCCGAGATCGACGGCCGCGTGACCATCGAGGATGGCGCATCGCTCACGGCCGGCCAGTTCGCGAAGGTGACGATCGTCGCCGCCGACGCGCATGACCTGACGGCGCGCATCGCCGGCTGACGCCGCGCGGCGATGCGATGTTGGCGTTCACCCGCGACGGCGTTCATCACGCGCCCGCCGTTGCGATGCCGCCGCGGCCGCTGCGCTAGCCTCGCGCCGCCGGCTCCTGCGGCAGCTTCAGCGCTGCGAGATCGGTGACGAGCTTCGCCAGGATCTCCGACAGCGCAGTGTTGAGCGCGGCCACGTAGTGGTCGGCATCGCCGTCTCCGCAGTCGACTTCGCGCCGGTAGTCCTCCGACCAGAACGGCACGCCGCTGCCGGCGTCGGGCTGCGACAGGTAGTAGTTGACTGCGATCACGGCTTTGCACCGGCCCCTCTCGCTGTGATCGGCGTACAGCGCGCTGACGAAGCCGTCGAGCACGTAGTCGGCCTGCGCCGGCGTGCCGGGCGCAGCCACGTGGGCGAACGCGCGCGAGCGCGACAGCGCGCGCGACGTCTGTTCCGCGAGCAGCGCCGCCGGGGGCACGACGAACTCGTCGTAGTAATCGGTCTCGTAGCGCAAATCGCCCACCTTGACGACGAAGCTGCGGTCGCGGAACGGACCCGCGACGCTGACGCTGCCGACGCGCAGCGCGCCCGGCTGCGGCGTCGCCACGCGGGGCGGGGTTGTCGGCGCCAGCAGGTAGAGCTGCTTCACGGGCGGCGGCCGCGTGAACGAGCAGGCGCCCGTGGCGAGCACCGCGGCCGCGGCCAGCGCCACGGCAATGGCGCGCGCGACGGCGCCGACGGGCATGCAAGTCTTCATCGGACGCGCTCCAGCGGCGGTGGCGGCTGACCGAACAGGAGGTTCGACGGATAGCGCTTGGCGTCCTCCGTCAGGTCGCGCAGGTTGTCGGTGATGCGGCGCAGGTTGTCGATCGTGGTCGCGAGGTCGGTCTCGCCGCCGCCGGTGATGCGGTCGAGACGCGACAGCGTGCGATCCAGGTGGGCGATGCTCGACGCCAGCTTCGGGTCGCCGACCAGCGCCTTGACGCTGACGAGCGCCGCATCGGCGTCATTGGGCAGCTTTTGCAGCGCCGGGTTGGCCAGCGTCTTCTTGAGCTCGGCGTTGCTCTCGCGCAGCTCGGCCATCAGCGCCTGCGCCTCGTCCGACAGCTTCTTCGTCTGCAGGCCCTCCAGCGTGCTGTCGAGGCGGCCGAGGGTGGCGTTGGCACGCTTGGAGAGCTCGCCGGTGTCGATCGCCGCCAGGCGGTCGTTGGCGGTGACCATCAGCCGGTTGAGGTTGGCGAGCGTGCCTTCGATATCGAGATGGTGCAGGCGATCGATGATCTCCTGCGCGGCGTTGACGAATGCGGTCACGGTCGACGGCGCGCTGGGGATGTAGATATTGAGCGGAGTCCACTCGATCGGCAGCACCGGCGGCGGCGGATCCACGTAGTCCACTTCGAGGTAGTTGGTGCCGGTGATGCCCTGCGGCGCCAGGCGCACGCGCAGGCCGCGCTCGACTTCGAGTGCCGCGTTGGCGGAGCTCGTGAGGTCGCCGGCCGCGGCGCGGCCGCCCACCAGGCGCGGCTCGAGCTGCGCTTCGACCATCACGTAGCGTGCGCGCTTGGTCATCGGCAGATTCTGCTGGTAGATGTTGTAGGTGAAGCCGATCGCCGTGACCTCGCCGATGACCACGCCGCGGTATTTCATCTTCGAGCCGACATCGAGTCCCTGCACCGACTCGTTGAAATAGGTCTCGACGGTGATCTTGCGCACGAACCAGCGTCCCGAGCCGATGATGAGCAGCACGATGATGCCGGCCGCGATCGCGCCGATCACGAACAGGCCGAGCTTGTAGTAATTGGCTTGCTGGCTCATCGGTCACGCGTGCCGGTCATGCCGGCTGCGCCTCGGCTTCGCGGCGGAAGAACTGGCGCACCCACGGATCGTCGCTGGTGTCGCGCAGCGTGCGCGGGTCGCCTTCGGCCGTCACGCCACGCGTGCGCTTGTCGAGCATGATGACGCGGTCGGCGATCGCGTAGATGCTGGGAAGCTCGTGGGTGACGATGACGAAGGTCATGCCGAGCGCCCCGCGCAGGCGCAGGATCAGCGCGTCGAGCTCCGCCGACGTGATGGGATCGAGGCCCGCGGACGGCTCGTCGAGGAACAGGATCGGCGGATCGAGGGCCATCGCGCGCGCGATCGCCGCGCGCTTCTGCATGCCGCCCGAGATCTCCGCCGGCAAATGGCCGGTGAACTGCTCGAGGCCGACGAGCTCGAGCTTCATCCGCGCGACGAGGTCGATCGCCGCGGCCGGCAGCGACGTGTACTCCTCGATCGGCAGCCGCACGTTCTCGGCGAGCGTCATCGACCCGAACAGCGCGCCCGACTGGTACATCACGCCGATGCCCTTGAGGATGTCGCGGCGCGCATCGCCGTCGGCGGCGGTGAGGTCGCGACCGTCGATCAGCACGCGGCCCGCGAGCGGCGGATACAGGCCGATCATGTGTTTCAGCAGCGTGCTCTTGCCGCTGCCCGAGCCGCCGAGGATGACGAACACCTCGCCGCGCGCCACGCTGAACGACACGTGCTCGAGGATCGCGCGGTCGTCGTAGCCGACCGCGAGGTCGTCGACGACGATGATGGGCCCGGCGGCAGGCATCGGTTCAGATGTCGAGCACGAAGTACAGGTAGGCGAAGATGCCGTCGACGATGACGAGCAGGATGATGCCCGAAACCACCGCGCGTGTCGCGCTGTCGCCGACGGCCGAGGCGCCTGCGGACGTCTGCAGGCCGCGCATGCAGCCGACCGCCGCGATCAGGAAGGCGAACACGAACGACTTGACCCAGCCGGCGAGGAAATCGGTGAGGTCGACCGCGCTGTCGAGCTCGTGAAAGAACGTGACGATGGGGATCGCGAAGGTCTGCATCGTCAGCGCGCCGCCGGCCAGCGCCACGAGGTTGGCGAACAGCGTGAGCAGCGGCGTCATCAGCAGCGCGGCGATGATGCGCGGCGTGACGAGGAAGCGCACCGGGTCGAGGCCCATCGTCGACAGCGCGTCGACCTCCTGGTTGACCGTCATCGTGCCGATCTCGGCGGCGAAAGCCGCGCCGGAGCGGCCGGCCAGCAGGATCGCCGTCATCAGCGGCCCCAGCTCGCGCAATATCGAAAGGCCGAGCAGGTCGGCGACGAAGATCTCGGCGCCGAAGCGCTTCATCGGCACCGCCGACTGGAAGGCGAGGATCAGCCCGAGCAGGAACGAGATCAGCGCCACGATCGGCAGCGCGTCGGCGCCGGTGCGCTCGCAGATGCGCAGCACGTCCTTCCAGCGCACGCTGCGCGGATGGGTGATCGCGAAGCCCAGCGCGGCCGTGAGCGAGCCCACGAACGACACCATGTTGCGCAGGTCGCGGCCGACGCCGAACGTCGCGCGGCCGATTTCGGGAACCACGCCGAGCTGCTTCGGCGGCGGGTCGAGGTCGTGCTCGAGGCGCGTCAGGTCGAACTGGCGGAACAGCGTGGCGACGTCGGGTCGCATGTGCACGACCTCGACCGGCGCCGCGCGCGGATGCGACGCGAGGTCGACCAGCAGCGCGATGCCGGCGCCGTCGCAGGACTCGACGGCGGCGGTATCGACGGTGACGGGCTGCGTCGCCGCGTCGTCGAGGGCGCGATGCGCCGGCCCCCATACCGACGGCACGGTGCTCGCGTCGAGACGGCCGGCCAGCGCGATCAGCCGATGGCCGTCGGGCGTGTCGCTGACTGCCAACGACGCCATGGGCCGCTCAGCCCGAGAACAGCTCGAGCTGGGTGCCGTAGACGCGCACGCGGTCGCCCTCGCCCACCGCGGGTTCGTAGCTCTGGCTCAGCGTGCGGCGCGTGCCGTCGTCCATGCGCACGCTGACTTCCCAGCGCGTCTGCGGCGCATTCTGCGACCGGCGCGCATAGGCCGCGCCACCGGCGGCGCCGAGGACGACCATGCCGTCGTTGGTCAGGCCGCGGCCGATCGCGAACTGCGTGGTGACGCCGCCGGGCTGGCTGCCGAATCCGTCGCCGGCGAGCGTCCCGGGCGACAGCGAACCCAGCGACGTCAGGTGCTGCTCGCTGCGCACGCTGCTGACGGACAGCACGGTGCCGCAATTCGCGCACGCGGGCTGCGCGGCGGCGGGGCGTGCCGCCACGATGCACGCGGCGATCGCCAGCAACGCGCCCAGGGCGAGGGACGACGCGCTCATTCGGGCAGCATGTTGAGATAGAACATGGCGTTGAGCAGCGGGCCGGGACGCCCGAGATCGCCGAACCAGCGCGCGAAGATCGCGTCGATCTCGCCGCTCTTGTAGATCGCGACCAGCGCACGGTCGAGGGCGAGCCGGAAGTCGGCGTCGTCACGGCGCACGACGATCGCGTAAGGCTCGAACGAGAAGTCCTGGCCGAGGAACACGAGGCTCGCCGGCTTGTCGCTGCGCTGGCGCAATTCGGTCAGCACGACGCGATCGCCGGCGTAGCCGTCGACCTTGCCCGCACGCAGCGCAGCGACGCCCGCGGCGCCGTCGGCGACGTGAACCAGCGTCGCGTGCGCGCCCACCACGCCGAGCGCGTGCTCGAGCGCGGCTTGCGTCGTGGTGGCGCCGATCACGGCGATGCGCTTGCCATCGAGATCGGCGAGCCGCGCCAGCGGCGCGTCGGCGCTCACCAGCAGGCTGCCGCCGTCGACGTAGATGGGCACGCTGAAGTCGACGCGCGCACGCCGCGACAGGGTGATGGTCGTGGTGCCGCATTCGGCATCGACGCGTCCCGACTGCACGGCGTCGAGGCGGGTCGCGGCGTCGAGCTCCACCCACTCGATCGTGGGTGCCGCGACGTTGCGCGCCTTGGCGATCGCCGCCACCGCGCGCTCGCAGAGCTCGACCGAGTAGCCGCGCACGCGGTCGCGCTCGCGAAACGAAAAAGGCGGGGCGCCGGTGCGGTAGCCGAGGGCTATGCGTCCGCCGTCGATGTGCTGCAGCGCGCTGCCGGGATTTGCGGCGGCAAGGGCCACACCATGCAGCGCGAGCAACGCGACGACGCCAAGCGATCGCAACGAGGTGGGCATGCCGTGGCCGCGCGTCGCGCGGCGTGCCGAAAGTTGCGGCGAGTGTAGCACGCGCGCGCTGCGAATTCGCGATGCATGGGTTAAGATTCCCGCGTGCGTGCGCCGCGCAATTCGGCGCGTCCACCGACGGGAGCCGATCCAATGATCCGTATGTCGCCGCTCATCGCCGCCGCCGCGCTGGCGTTCGCCGTTGCCCCCGCGCTCGCGCAGCAGGCCGCGCCCGATACGCTGGCGCGTGTCCGCGCCGCACACTCGATCAACATCGCGTTCTCCGGCGATTCGCCGCCGTTCTCGTCGGTGGGCGACGGCAACCAGCCGGTGGGCTACTCGATCGATCTTTGCCAGCGCGTGATCGCCTCGATCGGCGCATCGCTCGGCATGCCCGACTTGAAGGTGCAGTGGCTGGTCGGCACCGTCGAGGAGCGCCTGGCGATGATCGAGAAGGGGCGCGCCGACCTCGATTGCGCGAACACTTCGGAGACCCAATCGCGTCTTGCGCGCGTCGACTTCTCCAATCGCATCTTCATCGATGCCGGCGGCCTGCTCGTCAAGTCGGCCAGCCGCGTCGATCGGCTCGCCGATCTCGCCAACCGCAAGATCGGCGTCATCAAGGGCACGACCACCGAGACGCACCTGCGCGACGCGCTCAGGACGCGCCTGGTCAATGCCACGGTGGTGGCGGTGCGCGAGGGCCCCGAGGGCACGGCGATGCTCGAGGCCGGCTCGCTCGACGCCTTTGCCGGCGACAAGATCAAGCTGGTCGGTCTCGCCGCCGCCGCACACGAGCCCGACACGCTGCGCATCCTGCCGGACGACATCTCGTTCGAGCCCTACGCATTCGCGCTGGCGCGCGGCGACCCGGCGATGCGGCTGGCCGTCAACCGCGCACTGTCGCAGGTGTCGACGTCCGGCGAGATCGACGGCATCTTCCGTCGCTGGCTCGGCCAGTTCGGCCGGCCCTCCGGGCTGCTCGCCGCGATGTTCCTCCTCGACTTCATTCCGGAATAGCGCGGCGCGGGCACCCGGCGCGGCATGCGATGACCAGCGGACCCCCGCGCCTCGCGCTGTCCGGCATCACCAAGCGCTATCCGGGCGTCGTCGCCAACGACGCCGTGGATCTCGCGGTGGGCGCCGGCGAGATCCACGCGGTGCTCGGCGAAAACGGCGCCGGCAAGTCGACGCTGATGCAGATCATCTACGGTGTCGTGCGTCCCGACGCGGGCACGATGCGCTGGGAAGGCGAGCCGGTCACGATCGACAGCCCGACGCGCGCGCGCAAGCTCGGTATCGGCATGGTGTTCCAGCATTTCTCGCTGTTCGAGTCGCTGCGCGTCGTCGACAACATCGCGCTCGGCGAGGACGGCCCGGCGAGCGGCGCCGCGCTGTCGGCGAGCGTGCGCGGCATTTCGCATGCCTACGGACTGCCGCTCGACCCTGCGCGCTACGTGCACACGATGTCGGTGGGCGAGCGCCAGCGCGTCGAGATCGTGCGCTGCCTGCTGCAGTCGCCGAAGCTTCTCATCATGGACGAGCCGACATCGGTGCTGACGCCACAGGCGATCGAGCGCCTGTTCGCGACGCTGCGCGCGCTGGCCGCCGAGGGCATGAGCATCCTCTACATCAGCCACAAGCTCGAGGAGATCCGCGCGCTGTGCGACCGCGCGACGATCCTGCGCGATGGCCGCGTCACCGGTGAATGCGATCCGCGACGCGAATCGGCGGCGTCGCTCGCGCGCATGATGATCGGCAGCGACCTGCCGAGGCCGCGGCATCGCGCGGCCACGCCGGGCGCGCCGATGCTCGGCGTGCGCGCGCTCGACCTGCCGGCCGACGATCCGTTCGGCACGCCGCTCGCCGACGTCGGCTTCGACGTGCGCCGCGGCGAGATCGTCGGCATTGCCGGCATCTCCGGCAACGGCCAGCGCGAGCTGCTGGCAGCGCTCGCCGGCGAGCGCACCGTGCGCGCCGACGCAATCGTCATCGATGGCGTCCCGCTCGGCGGTGCCGGCGTCGCCGAGCGGCGCCGCCACGGTCTCGCGTACGTCCCGGAGGAACGCCTCGGCTGCGGCGCCGTGCCGGAGCTGTCGCTGGCCGACAACGCGCTCCTCACGGGTGCCGATCATGGCCTCGTGCATCACGGTTTCGTCGATCACGACGCCACGATCGCCAGCGCGCAGCGCGCGGTCACGGCGTTCGGCGTCAAGGCGCAAGGCCCGCACACGCTGGCGGCCACGCTGTCGGGCGGCAACCTGCAGAAATTCATCCTTGCCCGCGAAGTGCAGAAGTCGCCGAAGGTGCTCATCGCGGCACAGCCGACGTGGGGCGTCGACATCGGCGCGACCGCCGAGATTCGCCAGGCTTTGATTGACCTGCGCGACGCCGGCGCGGCCGTGCTCGTGGTGTCGGAGGACCTGGACGAGTTGTTCGAGATCGCCGACCGTATCGGCGTCATCGCGCGCGGGCGATTGTCGCCGCCGGTGCCCGTCGCCGCCACGGACGCCGCGCACATCGGCGTGCTGATGGCCGGCGACGCGCCGGCGCGCGCCGCGGCATAGGGCCGCCGATGCTGCGGCTCGAAGCGCGCGCCACGCCTTCCGGCGTCGCGAAGTGGCTGTCGCCGCTGGTGGCGATCGTGGCGATGGTCGCCTGCGGCTTCGCGCTGTTCGCGCTGCTCGGCCGCGACCCGCTGGCGGCAGTGCGCGCGTTTTTCGTCGATCCCGTGGCCACGCGCTACGGCGTGGGCGAGCTTTTGCTCAAGGCGAGCCCGCTCGCGCTGATCGCGACCGGGCTCGCGATCGGCTATCGCGCCAACGTGTGGAACATCGGTGCCGAAGGCCAGCTCGCGATGGGCGCGATCGCGGCCGGCGGTGTCGCGCTGGCGCTCGACGCCAGCGGCTCGTCACTCGTGCTGCCGCTGATGTTCGTCGCCGGCGCGCTGGGCGGCCTCGCGTGGGCGGCGATCCCGGCGTACCTGCGCACGCGCTTCAACACCAACGAGATCCTCGTGTCGCTGATGCTCGTCTACATCGCCACGCTGCTGCTGTCCTTCCTCGTGCACGGCCCGTGGCGCGATCCCGAGGGTTTCAATTTCCCGCAGTCGCGGATGTTCGCGGCGAGCGCACTGCTGCCGGTGCTCGTCGAGGGCACGCGTCTCAATGCAGGCGCGCTGCTGTCGCTCGCCGTCGTCGCCATGGCATGGCTCGCCACGGCGCGCACGCTGATCGGCTTCGAGATGCGCGTCGCCGGCCTCGCGCCCGGCGCCGCGCGCTACGCCGGCATTCCGGCCGCGCGCATGGTGTGGCTCGGCATGCTGGCGGGCGGCATGTGCGCCGGACTCGCCGGCGTCAACGAGATCGCCGGGCCAATCGGCCAGCTGGTGCCGACGGTGTCGCCGGGATACGGCTTCGCCGCGATCATCGTCGCCTTCGTCGGCCGGCTGCATCCGGTGGGCGTGCTGCTCGCGAGCCTGCTGATGTCGCTGCTCTACCTGGGCGGCGAGTCGGCGCAGCTCGAGCTCGGCCTGCCGTCGTCGGTGACCGGCATGTTCCAGGGCACACTGCTGTTCTTCCTGCTCGCCGCCGACGTGCTGATCCACTACCGGGTGCGCTGGCGGCGGCGCGTGCCCGCGGCGGCAGCATGACCGCAACCCTCATCGGCATCGTCGCGCTGACGCTCGCCGCCGGCACGCCGCTCGTGATCGCCGCGCTCGGCGAGCTCGTCGTCGAGCGCGCCGGCGTGCTGAATCTCGGCGTCGAGGGCATGATGCTGATCGGCGCCGTGACCGGATTCATCGTCACCGTGCACACGCATGAGCCGTGGCTCGGCATCGCCGCCGGCGTCGGCGCGGGCGGCGCGATGTCGCTGGTGTTCGGCGCCATCGCGCTCACGCTGCAGGCCAACCAGGTGGCCACCGGCCTCGCGCTGTCGCTGTTCGGCATCGGCCTTTCGGGCTTCGTCGGCATGCCGTACGTATCGGCGGTGGTCGACCCCATCAAGCCGCTCGACCTCGGCGCGTTGTCGGCGCTGCCGGTGGCGGGCCCGCTCCTTTTCGCGCACAACCCGCTCGTCTACGCGTCGATCGCGCTGGCCGCCGGCGTCGAATTCTTCCTCAATCACACGCGCGCCGGCCTCGTGGTGCGCGCCGTCGGCGAGTCGCCGCAATCAGCGCATGCAATCGGCTACCGCGTGATCGCCATCCGCTATGCGGCCGTGCTGTTCGGTGGCGGTTGCGCGGGACTCGCCGGCGCATACCTGTCGCTCGCGTTCACGCCCCTCTGGACGGAAGGCATGACCGCGGGGCGCGGCTGGATCGCGCTGGCGCTGGTCGTGTTCGCCACGTGGCGCCCGTGGCGGGTGCTCGCCGGCGCGTGGCTTTTCGGCGCCGTGACGCTCGCGCAATTCCAGGTGCAGGCCGCCGGCATCGAGATCCCGGCGCAGATCCTGTCGATGCTGCCCTACGCGGCGACGATCGTCGTGCTGGCGTGGATGAGCCGCGACGCGACCGCCATCCGCCGGTTGTCGCCGGCCTCGCTCGGCAAGCCGTTCCATCCGCAGCGCTGAATGCGCAACGCGCGCATGCGCGGCAGCTCTCGCGCACGGCGGGCCCAAGGACGGTGCCGCCAGCCGCGCGGCGCGCCCTGCGCGGCATGAAACACGCGCCGCCGTTGGCGTAGAATGCGCGTCCTCATGGCGGCGCGCCGCGCGCGACGTGCCGCCGACATCCCCGCGATCGACACCCGGAGACGCCGATGAACCACCGCCGAACACTCGCTGCCGCCCTGGCTTGCGCCGCGATGGCGCTGACTGCCACTGCCCCTGCGCAGACGCCCGCGGCAGCGCCGCTCAAGATCGGCTTCGTCTACGTGAGCCCGGTCGGCGACGCCGGCTGGACCTCGCAGCACGACATGGCGCGCAAGGCGATGGAGCAGGCGCTGGCGGGCAAGGTGGTGACGCAATTCGTCGAGAACGTGCCCGAAGGCCCCGATGCGGAGCGCGTCATCCGCGAGCTGGCGCAGAAGGGCAACGGCCTCATCTTCACGACGTCGTTCGGCTTCATGAACCCGACGCTCAAGGTCGCGCAGCAGTTTCCCAAGGTGAAATTCGAGCATGCGACCGGCTACAAGACCGCGGCCAACGTCGGCACCTACAACGCGCGCTTCTACGAGGGACGCTACCTCGCCGGCATCGTCGCCGGACGCATGACCAAGACCAACGTCGCGGGCTACGTCGCCGCGTTCCCGATTCCCGAAGTGGTGATGGGGATCAACGCGTTCACCCGCGGCATGCGCAGCGTCAACCCGAAGGCCGAGGTCAAGGTGGTATGGACGAGCTCGTGGTACGACCCGGGCAAGGAGCGCCAGGCGTCGGAGACGCTGGTATCGCAAGGCGCCGACGTGCTGACCCATCACACCGATTCGACGGCGACCGTGCAGGCGGCCGAGGCGAAGCAGGTCTACGCGATCGCGTATCACAGCGACATGACGAAGTACGGCCCGCACGCGCAGCTCACCGCGGTGACGCACGTGTGGGATCGCGTATTACACGCGGGTCGCGCAATCCGTACTCGACGGCACGTGGAAGCCCGACCACGTGTGGGGCGGCATCAAGGAGGGGATGATCCGCATGGCCCCGTTCAACGCGGCGGTGCCGAAGAGCGTGCAGGACGAGATGCTGAAGGCGCAGGCCGATATCGTCGCCGGCAAGCTGAGCCCGTTCAGCGGGCCGATGAAGGACAACGAAGGCAAGCTGCGGCTCGCCGCCGGGGCGACGATGACCGACGAAGCGATGAACAAGATGGACTACTACGTCGAGGGCGTGCAGGGCAAGGTGCCCACCGGCAAGTGATCGCTAGGCATTGAAGCGCCGCAACAGCGCGAGGACCTTCGCGAACCGCGTGCCGTAGGGCGGATACAGCATTCGCGCGAACGCGACGCGCGGCTGCGCGAACACCGCCTTGCGGTGGGTGAAGGCGAGAAAACCCGCCTCGCCGTGGTAGGCGCCGCAGCCGGATGCGCCGATGCCCCCGAACGGCAGGTCGGGATGCGCGAAATGCCATAGCGTGTCGCCGACCGTCACGCCGCCCGCACGCGTCGCGCGCAGCGCGGCCGCGGCGCCGCGCGCGCCTCCGAAGTAGTACAACGCCAGCGGGTGCGGACGGCCATTGATCCGCGCCAGAGCATCGGCCTCGTCGCGCACGATCTCGATCGGCAGCAGCGGTCCGAAGATCTCCTCGCGCATCACCGCCATCGACGCGTCCGCGCCGACGATCAACGTGGGCGGCACGATGCGTGCGTCCGCGTCGCCTTCGCCCAGCGTCAAGATCGTCGCGCCACGCGCGCGGGCATCGTCGACGAGCGCTGCGATCCGCGCATGGTGCCGCGGCGAGATGATCGACGCGTAGTCGGGATTGCCGCGAATCGTCGGGTAGAGGGCCGCCGTCGCCGCGCGCAAGGCCTCGACCAGCGCATCGGCGTGCGCGGCATCCGCGAGCACGTAGTCGGGCGCGATGCAGGTCTGGCCGGCATTCAGCCATTTGCCGGCCGCGATGCGCGCGGCCGCAAGCGGGATGTCGGCGTCCGCCGTCACCAGCGCCGGCGACTTGCCGCCGAGCTCGAGGACCACCGGCGTCAGATTGCCCGCGGCGGCGATCGCGACCGCGCGCCCGACTGCGGTCGAGCCGGTGAAGAACAGCCGGTCGAACGGCAGCGCGGTGAATGCGCGGCCCACGGCAGCGTCACCCTCGACCACGCACATCTCGTCGGCGGCGAAACAGCGCGCCACCGATTCGCGCAACAGCGCCGACGTCTGCGGTGTCAGCTCGGAGGGCTTCAGCATCACGCGACAGCCGGCGGCGAGCGCCGCCACGGCGGGGCCGAGCGCGAGCTGCACCGGATAGTTCCACGGACTGACGATGCCGGCGACGCCTGCCGGCTGGCGCATCACCCATGCGCGTGCCGGCATCAGGTGCCAGGGCATGCCGACGCGCTCCCGGTGCATCCAGCGCGGGAGCGCGCGCGACGCGTGACGCGCCTCGGCGGCGACGATGTAGAGCTCGGCAAGCCGGGTCTCCTGCGCCGGCCGATGGCCAAAGTCGGCATCGATTGCCGCGACGAATCGCGCCGCGTCCTGGCGCATCATCGCGCGCACCCGCGCCAGTCGGTCGCGGCGCGCGGCGAGCGACGGCCACGGTTCGCGCGCGAAGGCCTCGCGCTGCGCCGCGAAGCGCGCATCGAGCGGCGGCGCGGCGCCGTTCATCGTCCGCCGGTCACTGCGCCGGCGCGATGCCGCCGAGGTCGCGCAACAGGCGCTGGTATTCGGGCGACGTGCGCAGGATTCTGCCGGCGGCCGCGCGCAGCCGGTCGACCGCCTCGTCGGGCAGCACGAACGACGTCGGCAGGTTGTTGAGGTATTCGCGCTCGGCCTTGTCCTCGTCCGCCGCGATGCTGACGTCGACCGCGAAGAGGTCGATGTCCGGGACGTCGGTGGCGCGCGAGAGTCCCGGGTTGTTGGCGCCGGCGAACAATCCCGAAGCGCGCAACGCCCGCAGCTCCTTCCAGCGAAAGATGATGTCCTTGAGGAGCTCGACCGCCTCGTACGAGTAGCGATCGATCGGCACGCCGGTGGCCTTGAGCAGGATCTGGATGTCGTTGGGCGGCCGTTCGTGGTGGTCCCAATCCGTGTCCGGCACGGACAACGAATTGACCACGAACACGACGATGCGCTTGACGTCGCGGATGGCCGACGCCTGGCGTGTGCGCGGGCTCGCCTCGATTTCCTCCAGCGACTCCAGCACGGCGCGCATGCCGAGGTTGTCCGACAGGCCGCCGTCGACCAGGTGCAGGTAGGGACGGTCGGCGCTGTCCTCGAACGAGCGCATCTCGTTGAGGCGCTGCAACGCGCGGCCGGCCGGGCGCGAGGGATTGGCGGGGTCGCTGATCGCCGCCGCCCACTGCGGGTAGCGGTAGCCGCAATGGCCGCCGTAGTTATTGAACGTCACCGGCGACAGCACCATCGGCACCGCCGACGATGCGGCCGCCGCGCGCGACAGCGGCACGGCCGACACGTCCGAGCAGATGAGGTCGAACTCGCCCTGCACGAATCCGAGGCGCGACCCGGTGGAGATGTCGGTGGCCGTCGCCAGGATCAGCGGACCGGGCTTCTGCGCAAGATCGCCGAACGTCGCGCCATGGAACAGCAGGTCGTCGTACAGCGACGCCGCCATTTCGGAGCGTCCCCACGTCCCCGACATCAGTGCCGGCCAATAGTAGGGATTGAGGAAGCGCGCGACGAGATCGCCCTGCACGTCGTGCTTGAGGAATTGCCGCTCGTAGACGTCGAAGAGCTTCTCGCCGTAGAGCCCGTAGGCGAGCGCGGTGAAGCTGCCGCCCGAGACGCCGGTGATGACGTCGACCTGGTCGAGCATCCGCGACGGCTTGCCGCGCCGCACGAGTGCCGTGCGTCGCAGCTCCTCGAGCACGCCGTACGAAAACGCGGCGGCGCGCGTGCCGCCGCCCGAGAACGCGAGGATGACGATCGTGTCGCCGAGGTTGGTCGCCGGCCGCGTTTCGAAACGATAGCCGCCACGCGAATCGGCTTTGGCGAGCGGCGGATTGACGGGGCGCGAAGTCGTCGTCGCGCACCCGGCGACGAGCAGCGCCGCGAACCCCAGCGCGAGCAGACGCACGCGGCGTGCACCCGCGATCACGGCGCGGCGAACCAGTCGCGGGGTGCGTGTCCCTGTGCGGCCTCGACCGCGGTGATGCGGCCGGCGAACGCAGTCGGGCAGCGCGGCTCGAGCCGTGCGCATTCGCGGAAATCGCGCCCGGCGGCGGCATCGTCGCCTGCCGATATGGCGAACAGCCCGCGCTCGCCGTGCCACTCGGCGTCGCCAGGCACGATCGCCAGTGCGGCGTCGAGGTCGGCGCGCGCATGCGCGTTGTCGCCGCCGGCGAAATAGGCGCGCCCGCGCGCGGCGAGCGAATCCGCGTCGGTCGGGTCGAGCGCGATCGCGCGCGAGAAGCTCGCGATCATCTTCGCGCGGTCGCGGCTCGCGAACCCGCGCTGGCGCCAGGCCGCCGCCCACTCGGGGCGGCGCGCAAGCGCGCGATCGAGGTCCGCCGCGGCGGCGTCGAGATCGCCTTCGGCAAGCCTGGCCACGCCGCGCTCGTAGGCGCTCTGCGCGGCGGCGCGATCGTAGCCCCGCCACGCCAGCACGGCGATCGCCACCAGCACGACGACGCCCGCCACGAACCAGGCCGGTGACATCCGCGGGCGCTCGACGCCGAGGATATCGATGCCGCCTTCACCGTCGTCGATATCCTCGGCATCGGCGAGCGGAATGCCGGCGGCCTGCTTGGCGCGCACGACGATTCCGCGCAGGCGCTGCGGCAGCTTGCCGCCGGCGGCATCGATCGACGGTGCGCCGCGCAGGAAGCTGCGCAGACCCGACCCCGGCTTCACGTCGTCGACGCGCACCACGATGATGGGCAGCCGGCGTCCGGCGGCCGCCTCGGCCACGCGCAGCACGCCGGCATCGCCATTGCCCGCGCGCGAATGCACGATGACCAGCACGCGCGCGACGGTGACCGCGGCGGCGATCGCGCTGCGTGCATTGCCATCCTGCGGCGCGATGTCGCTGCCGAGTCCGGCCTTGGTGAACGCGTTGCGCACGGTCTCGGCTGCAAAGCGGTCCGCCGGGGCATAGGCGAGGAGCGCAGGAGGCATGTTCGCACTCATGGCGCGCATTGTAGCCGCGGCCGCCTCGGCGTCGGGGCCGGCATCGGCAACGCGCCCGCGCGGTGCTGCGGCCGTGCACGCTCGCAGCACAGCGATTGCCGCATAATCGGCGCCTTGCAAACCCGTCCATGGATCCACCGATGCTTCGCCGAATGATCGCCGCCGCCGCGTTGACCGCGTTGGCGTCGGCCGCCCAGGCCCAGGCCCCCGAGCGCCTCGTCTTCAGCACCGACTGGCTCGCGCAGGCCGAGCACGGCGGCTTCTACCAGGCCGTGGCCGAAGGCATCTACCGCAGGCACGGTCTCGACGTCACCATCGAGCAGGGCGGACCGCAGGTCAACGGCCTGCAACTCGTCGCCGCCGGTCGCGTCGACGTGGCGATGGGCGACGCGTTGCAGGTGCTCGCCGCGAACGAGCAGGGCGTGCCGCTGGTCGCGATCGCGGCGACGTTCCAGAAGAACCCCACGGTCATCATCGCCCATCCGGACGTCGGCGCACTCGCCGACCTCAAGGGCAAGCCGATCGCCATCGGCGCCGCGAGCAACACGACATTCTGGCCCTGGCTCAAGGCGCGCTACGGATTCACCGACGCGCAGAAGCGGCCGTACGGCTTCTCGGTGCAGCCGTTTCTCGCCGATCCCACGCTGTCGCAGCAGGGCTTCGCCACGTCGGAGCCCTTCACCATCGAAAAGGCCGGCGTCGTGCCGAAGGTGTTCCTGCTGGCCGATCTCGGCTATCCGCCGTACTCGGAAGTGCTGATCGTGTCGCGCGACATGCTGGCGAAGCGCCCGGCGCTGCTCGCGCGGTTCGTCGAAGCATCGGCCGAGGGCTGGAAGAGCTACCTCGCGAACCCGGCGCCCGGCGACGCGCTGATCCGCAAGGCCAATCCGCAGATGGCCGACGAACTCATCGCCTATGGCCATCGCAAGCTCAGGGAGTACCGGATCGTCGACGGTGGCGACGCCGCGACCCATGGTCTTTTGTCGATGACGGACGCGCGCTGGCAGGCGACGCTCGCGTTCCTGCGCGAAGCCGGGCTCGCCAAGGCCGGCGTCGACTACACGAAGGCGTGGACGCTCGACTTCGCGCGCGACACGCGAGTCACGCCCTGATGGCGCGGCTGCGCGACGCATGATGGGCGCCGGCGCGCCGACCGTCGTCGCGCGCGACGTCACGCGCATCTACGCGTCGGGCACACGCGCGCTCGCACCCGTGTCGCTGGCGATCAGCGACGGCGAGTTCGTGACCCTGCTCGGCCCTTCCGGCTGCGGCAAGACCACCCTGCTCCACCTCCTCGCGGGGCTCGATACGCCGACCACCGGATCGCTTGCATGGTGGGGCGCGCCGGCGCCGCCCCGAGAAGATGACGCGCACCGCATCGGATACGTATTCCAGGCGCCGACGCTGATGCCGTGGGCGCGGGTGCGCGCCAACGTGCGGCTGCCGCTCGACCTCGCGCACGCGTCGCGCGGCGGCGCCGACGCCGCAGTCGACGCCGCGCTCGCGCGCGTCGGCCTCGACGGCTTCGCCGATGCCTGGCCGCGCGAGCTCTCGGGCGGCATGCGGATGCGCGCGTCGATCGCACGCGCGCTCGTCACGCGCCCCGATCTCGTTCTGCTCGACGAGCCGTTCGGCGCGCTCGACGAGTTCAGCCGCCACCACATGGACGACGAGCTCTGCGCGTGGTGGCGCGACGCCGGCCTGACGATCGCGTTCGTCACGCACAGCATTGCCGAAGCGGTCTACCTGTCGACACGCATCCTGGTGATGGCCGCACGCCCGGGCCGCATCATCGCCGACGTCGCGATCGACGCGCCGTTCCCCCGCGGCAACGCGTTTCGCGCGTCGCTGGCGTTCGCGCAGCAATGCGTGATGCTGTCCGAGCTCGTCGCCCGCGCATCGGCGCCGCAGGATGCCTGAGCGCGCGCCGCTGCCGCGCGCCGCGCGGGTCGCCGCGCCGGTGCTGGTGGCGATGCTCATGCTCGCGGCGTGGCATCTCGTGGTGCGCGCATTCGCGCTGCCGCCATGGCTCGTGCCATCGCCGCGCGCCGTGCTCGCGGCACTCGTCGCCGATCGCGCGCTGCTGCTGTCGTCGCTGTGGGTGACGCTGTCGATCGCGCTCGCCGCCTTCGCGCTGGCGGTGGTCACCGGCGTCGCCATCGCCCTCGCCTTCGCGCAGAGCCGGTGGATCGAGGCATCGTTCCTGCCGTACGCGATCCTGCTGCAAGTCACGCCGATCGTGGCCATCGCCCCGCTGATCATCATCTGGGTGCACGACACGCGCGTCGCGCTGGTGCTGTGCGCCACCGTCGTCGCGCTGTTCCCGGTCATCGCCAACACCACGCTCGGCCTGCGCAGCGTCGATCCCGGCCTGCGCGACCTGTTCCGCCTGATGCGGGCGACGCGCTGGCAGCTGCTGTGGCGACTGCAGGGGCCGTCCGCCTTGCCGTACTTCTTCGGCGGCCTGCGCATCGCCAGCGGCCTCGCGCTGATCGGCGCGGTGGTGGCGGAATTCGTCGCCGGCACGGGCGGCCAGGGCGCCGGGCTCGCCTACCAGATCCTGATGGCCGGCATCCAGCTCAACGTGCCGCGCCTGTTCGCCGCCTTGGCGCTGATCGCGATCACCGGTGTCGCGCTGTTTCTCGCGGTCGACGCGTGCGCCAAAGGCGCGCTCAGGCATTGGCACGAGAGCGAAATCGACGTCGAGCGCCGTTGACGCCCGGCGTGCGCAACGCTGGAGGCCCGACGCGGCCCATGGACCTCTTGCCGAGCGGACACGCCGGGAAGTCCCGCGGCTCGTGATCCCGACGCCATTGTAGGCACTTGTCCGACAGACGTTGCGCTGCATCAACGGTTACCGTGGGGCGATGCGCCTGTCCCTGCGCTTCATCATCCCCCTGCTGATCGCGCTTGCCCTGGCCGCCTATGCCACGGTGCCGCTGATCGACCAGCAAATGCTGTCGTGGTTTTCGCGCGACCTGGATGCGCGCGCCACGCTGGTCGCCAACTCGGCCGAAGACCCGGTGCTGGCGCTCGTCAACAGCGGCGACAACACCGGCATCCTGACCTATTTCAACCGCCTCACCAACGACGAGCGGCTGTACGCGATCGGATTGTGCGCGGCGGGCGCGGTGATGCCGGTCGCCACCCGCGACATGCCGCCGCAATACGATTGCATGTCGGTGCGGCGCAAGGTCGGCACTCCCGGCGAGCTCGTGCACACCGGCCATGGCCTGCTGCACGTCGCCACGCGCGCGATCGCCGGGCCCGGCGGCACCACGATGGTGCTCATCCTCGTGCACGACATGTCGTTCGCCGAGCGCCGCAGCGAGGACACCAAGCGCTACATGCTGGTGTTCTTCGTCGCCCTGGGCGCGGTGATCGCGCTGATCACCGTGGCGATCGCGCAGATGTCGTGGCGCGGCTGGGTGGCGGGCCTGCGCGCGCTGCTGCGCGGCGAAGGATTGTTCCGGCCGGCCGGCACTATCGTCGTGCCGGAGCTGGCGCCGATCGCGCGCGACGTGCGCAAGCTCGTGCGCGACCTCGAGAGCCACTACCGGCCGCGCGACGAGGACCAGCTGGCGTGGACGCCGACCACGCTGCGCAGCATCCTGCGCGGCGACATGCAGGGCAACAACGTGATCGTCGTGTCGAACCGCGAGCCGTACATGCACATCCACCGCGGCGGGCGCATCGACGTGCTGCGCCCGGCGAGCGGCCTCGTCACCGCGCTCGAGCCGGTGATGCGCGCCTGCTCGGGCACCTGGATCGCGCACGGCAGCGGCGACGCCGACCGCGAGACAGTCGACGCCCAGGACCATGTGCCGGTGCCGCCCGAGGACCCGGCGTACCGGATCCGCCGCATCTGGCTGTCCGCCGCCGAGGAGACCGGGTACTACAGCGGATTCGCCAACGAGGGCCTGTGGCCGCTGTGCCACATCGCGCACGTGCGTCCGATCTTCCGCGCGCGCGACTTCGAGTACTACCGCAGCGTCAACCGGCGCTTCGCCGATGCCGTGGTGGAGGAGGCGCAGCGCGACGATCCGATCGTGCTGGTGCAGGACTACCACTTCGCCCTGCTGCCGCGGATGGTGCGCGAGCGCCTGCCACGGGCGACGATCATCACGTTCTGGCACATTCCGTGGCCGAACCCGGAGGCCTTCGCCATCTGCCCGTGGCGCGACGAGCTGCTCGACGGGCTGCTCGGCAGCAGCATCCTCGGCTTCCACACCCAGTTCCACTGCAACAACTTCCTCGACACCGTCGACCGCACGCTGGAGGCGCGCGTCGACCGCGAGTCGTTCGCCGTCACCCGCAACGGCCAGCGCACCGAGGTGCACCGTTACCCGATCTCCATCGAGTGGCCGCCGGAGGCGCTCGCCGGACAGCCGGACATTCCATCGACGCGCGCCGAGGTGCGGCGCCGCCTCGACCTGCCGGTCGACCACAAGATCGGCATCGGCATCGACCGCCTCGATTACACGAAGGGCATCCTCGAGCGCTTTTCCGCCGTCGAGCGCCTGCTGCAGCTCGAGCCGCAATGGATCGGCCGCTTCACGTTCGTGCAGATCGCCGCGCCCACGCGAGGGATGATCGACGACTACCGCGACTACGCGACACGCGTGAAGACGCTCGCCGACCGCATCAACGCCAACTACGCCAAGGCGCGCCACCCGCCGATCGTGCTGGTGTCGGAGCATCACGACACGCGCGCCGTCTACGAATACTTCCGCGCCTCCGACCTGTGCTTCGTGTCGAGCCTGCACGACGGCATGAACCTCGTCGCCAAGGAATACATCGCGTCGCGCGACGACGAGCTCGGCGCGCTGATCCTGTCGCAGTTCGCCGGCGCCTCGCGCGAACTCCCGGAGGCGCTGGTGGTCAACCCCTATGACGCCGACCAGTGCGCGGCGGCCCTGCACCTCGCGCTGACGATGCCGCCCGACGAGCAACGCGCGCGGATGCGCCTGATGCGCGCGCTGGTGCGCGACTTCAACGTCTACCGCTGGGCGGGACGCATGCTGATGGACGCGGCGATGATGCGCCAGCGCAATCGCCTGTTTCGCTTTCGCGTGCCGGAGAGCGCCGCCTGATGCGCGATACCGATTCCCGCCCGTTGCGCCCGCCGCGCCACAAGCGGCCGCGGCGGATGCCGACGCCGCCGCGCATCCCGCGCGGTCCGCCGCCTGCGCTCGCCGTGAACCAGGCATTGTTTCTCGACATCGACGGCACGCTGCTCGATATCGCGCCCACGCCGGAGCGCGTGCGGGTCGATCCCGGGCTTGCGGCGCTGCTGCCCGCGGTGGCGACGCTGCTCGACGGTGCGGTGGCACTGGTCACCGGCCGCAGCATCCGCAATACCGACCGCCTGTTCGGCGAGCTGGTGCTGCCGGTGGCAGGGCAGCACGGATGCGAGCGCCGCGACGCCACCGGGACGCTGCACCTGCACGCCGCCAACACCGCGACGCTCGCGAGGTTGCGGCTCCTGATCGCCGAATTCGCGGCGCGCCACGAGGGATTGCGCCTGGAGGACAAGGGCGCGTCGCTGGCGCTGCACTACCGCGCCGTTCCGCATCTCGCATCGCACGTGCACCAGGTGCTGCGCGCGCAATTCGAAGCCGCACTCGGCGAGGGCTTTCGCCTGCAGCCGGGCAAGCGCCTGCTCGAAGTGCGTCCCGAAGGCCGCGACAAGGGCACGGCGATCCGCGACTTCATGAACGAGCCGCCGTTCCGCGGGCGCGTGCCGGTGTTCGTCGGCGACGACCGTGGCGACGAGCACGGTTTTGCGGTCGTGCGCTCGCTCGGCGGCATCGCCGTCAAGGTGGGACCCGGCAAGACCCTCGCCAATCACCGCCTGGAAGACGTCGCCGCCGTACGCGACTGGCTCGACGCCGCAGTCGTCATCCGCTAGCGGCCTCTTTCGAAATCGAGTCCGCAACCGGTCGCCCTCCGGGTGTCGCCGTTGCAACACCAGGGATGGCGCGCAGCCGCGGGACAACTGTAATAAGATTGTCACAAACGTACGCCGGCGCGATGGGTGGCGAAGCCGCCACGGATCGGGCTGGACGGCGACCGCATGGAATTCCATGCGGCTACGACGACTGACACGCCACCGGAGGAATCCCGATGCACACGTTTGTTGATCGCCTTTCGCCCGCTCGCGCGGTTCGCCTCGCGTTCGCCGCAATTGTCGTCGCGCTCGGGCTCGCCGGCGCTGCGCACGCCGCGGACCGCACGCTCGTCATGTACTGCGGCGTGGACGAGGCATGGTGCCGCGCCATGGCGACGACCTACCAGAAGGTCACGGGTGTCAATGTCGAGATGACGCGCATGAGCGCAGGCGAGATCTATGCGCGACTGCGCGCCGAAAAGGCCAATCCGCAGGCGGACATCTGGTGGGGCGGCACCGGCGACCCGCACCTGCAGGCGGCGGAGGAAGGCCTGTCCGCCGAATACAAGTCGCCGGAACTCGCCAATCTTCGCGACTGGGCGCAAAACCAGGCGGCGCGCGCCAAGTACCGTACGGTCGGCATCTACCTCGGCGCCCTCGGCTACGGCTACAACGCGACGGACTTCAAGCAAAAGAAGCTGACGCCGCCCGAATGCTGGTCCGACCTCGTCAAGCCCGAGTTCAAGGGCGAGGTCGAGATGGCTGATCCCAACTCGTCGGGAACGGCGTGGACGATGCTGGCCACCCTCGTGCAGCTGATGGGAGAGGAGAAGGCGTTCGCGTATTTCAAGCAGCTCAACAAGAACATCGCCGAGTACACCAAGGCCGGCGCCGCGCCGGCGCTGGCGGTCGGCAAGGGCGAGACGCTGATCGGCATTGCGTTCCAGCACGACGTCATCAACGCCGCCAAGCAGAATCCGGCGGTCAAGGTCGTGTCGCCGTGCGAAGGCACCGGCTACGAGATCGGCTCGATGAGCGTCGTCGCCGGCGCCAAGCATGCCGACGAGGCCAAGAAATTCTACGACTGGGCGCTGACCGCCGACGCGCAGAAGCTCGCGGCGCCGAATGGCAGCTACCAGATCCCGTCGAACAAGGCGACGCCCGTGCCGCCCGAGGCGCCCGACCTGTCGAAGATCAAGCTGATCGACTACGATTTCGCCAAGTACGGCTCCTCGGCCGTGCGCACGCGCCTGCTGAAGCGCTTCACCGAGGAAGTCCGCAACGGCGGCTGATCGTGCTCCCGCGGCCGGCCGCTGCGAGTTGGGGCGGCCGCCCCGGGTACGCGCGATCCACCCAGATCAGCGGACGAGCGTCGCATGACGCGACGACCCTTGGCGCATCCGATCGCCGCACCCATCCGTCGCCGCGACGTCGCCGGCTGGATCCTGGTCGCGTGGGCGAGCGTGCTGCTGCTGCCCTGGTACAAGATCGAGAGCGGACTCTTTTCGCTCGAATGGCTGGCGCGGCCGGCCGACGCGCGGCCGGCGGCCATTCTGGCGTTCCAGGGCAGTGGCTGGCTGTTGCCGTTGCTGTTGCCGCCGCTGATCGCGACTGCGCTGTACATCGGCCGCCGGTTGCGCGGCATCGGCGCGGCCGGCGCGTTCGGCCTCGTGTGGCTCGTGGCCGAAGGCTTCTCGATCATCCATACGGGGTGGGGATTCGCGTGGGTTGCGGCCTGGGCCGGCACGCACGGGCCGACGCAGCCCGGTCTCGGCTGGGGCGCGACGTTCTACGCGATCGCGATGCTGATGCTGGTCGCGACGGAGCTCGCCGACCGCGGCTGGTGCAAGGGCGACCGCTTCATCGTCGGCTCGCTGTTGCTGGTGATCGCTTCGCTGGCGCTGTTCGTCGCCTATCCGCTGCTGTCGATCCTCGCATCGGCAGTGAAGGACAACGACGGCAACGTCGTGCCGGCGCTGTTCGCCGCCAAGCTGTTCGCCGCCAACATCTGGAGCCTGCGCTGCGTGACCGGGGGCGGCGGCTGCGGCTCGGCGTGGAACACGGTGGCGCTTGCCGTGCTCGTCGGCGTCCTGTGCACGGCGCTCGGCTTGCCGCTGGCGTTGATCGCATTGCGCACACGGCTCAAAGCCAAGTGGCTGCTGCGCAGCCTGTCAATCCTCCCCATCATCACGCCGCCGTTCGTGATCGGCCTGGCGCTGATCCTGCTGTTCGGCCGCGCCGGCATCGTCACCAACCTGCTGGCCGCGCACTTCGACATCGCGCGCAGCCGCTGGATCTACGGCATGCCCGGTATCGCGATCGCGCAGGTCCTCGCGTTCACGCCGATCGCGTTCCTCGTGCTGGTCGGCGTGCTGCAAGGCGTCAGCCCCAGCGTGGAAGAAGCCTCGCAAACCTTGCGCGCCAGCCGCTGGCGCACGTTCACGTCCATCACCTGGCCGCTGATCCGGCCCGGCCTCGCCAGCGCGTTCCTGATCTCGTTCATCGAGAGCATGGCCGATTTCGCGAATCCGCTGGTGCTGGGCGGCAATTTCAACGTGCTGTCGACCGACATCTTCTTCGCCGTGGTCGGCGCCGCGCACGACCAGGGCCGCGCGGCGGTGCTGGCGATCGTGCTGCTGGCGTTCACGGTGGCGGCCTTCATGGCGCAGCGCCTGTGGGTCGGCAGGCGCAGCTACGTGACCGTCGTCGGCAAGGGTGACGGCGGCATGCCGGCGTCGATGCCCGACGGACTGCGCATCGGCTGCTACGCGATCATCACGCCGTGGCTCGTGCTGACGCTCGTGGTGTACGCCATCATCCTCGTCGGCGGCTTCGTGGCGTCGATCGGCCGCGACAACACGCCGACGCTCGAATATTTCCTCACCGCCTTCTCCATCGAGAAGGGCGTCAACGGCTGGTTTTTCAGCGGATCGGCGTGGCCGTCGCTGCTCATGACCATCGGCCTCGCGCTGGTGGCGATGCCGTTCACCGCGGCACTGGGCATCCTCACCGCGTGGCTGCTCGACCGGCAGAAATTCGCCGGCCGCGCGCTGTTCGAGTTCCTCGCCATGATGAGCTTCGCCATTCCCGGCACCGTGGTCGGCATCAGCTACATTCTCGCCTTCAACGTGCCGCCCGTGCAGCTCACGGGGACCGCGCTCATCATCGTCATCTCGTTCATCTTCCGCAACATGCCGGTGGCGATCCGCGCCGGGCTCGCCAACCTGAGCCAGATCGACAAGAGCCTCGACGAGGCGTCACTGACGCTGCGCGCGCGTTCGTTCGCCACCTTCCGGCGGGTGCTGCTGCCGATCCTGAAACCGGCGATACTGACGGCGATGATCTACTCGTTCGTGCGCGCAGTGACCGCGGTCAGCGCGGTCATCTTCCTGGCGACGGGGCGCTTCAACCTCGCCACCGTCTATATCGTCGGCCGCGCCGACGTCGGCGAATACGGCATCGCCATCGTCTATTCGGCGGTGATGATCGTGGTGATGATGGTGGTCCTCGTCGGCATCCAGTTGCTGGTCGGCGAGCGCCGCCTCGGTCGGCGCCGCACCGATGCCGAAGCCATCGCCGCGCCGATATGAGCCCGGGAGCACCATGAACGAGACGTCACGAGACGTTGCCGCGGTCGGCGCAATCGAGCCCGCGGTGCGCTTCGCAGGTGTCACCAAGCGCTACGGCAGCGTGGTGGCCGTGGCCGATGTCAGCTTCGACATCGCGCCGGCGACGCTGGTGACGCTGCTCGGGCCGTCGGGCTGCGGCAAGACGACGACGCTGCGCCTGATCGCCGGACTCGAACACGCCAGCGAAGGTCGCATCGTCATCGACGGTGCCGACGTCACGCACCTGTCGGCTGCCGAGCGCGACGTGTCGATGGTGTTCCAGTCCTATGCGCTGTTCCCGCACATGAACGTGATGGAGAACGTCTGCTACGGGCTGCGCTCGATGGGCATGCCGCGGGCGCAGGCCAGCGAGCGCGCCGCCGCCAAGCTGGCGCTGGTGGGTCTCACCGGATACGAAAAGCGCCAGCCGAGCGAGCTCTCCGGCGGCCAGCAGCAGCGCGTCGCCGTGGCGCGCGCCATCGTGCTCGAGCCCAAGGTGCTGCTGTTCGACGAGCCGCTGTCCAATCTCGATGCCAAGCTGCGGCGGCGCGTGCGCGGCGAGATCCGCGACCTGCAGCAGCAACTGAAGCTGACCGTGGTCTACGTCACGCACGACCAGGAGGAAGCGCTCGCCGTCTCCGACCGCATCATCGTGATGAACGCCGCGCGCGTCGAGCAGGACGGCAGCCCGCGCCAGCTCTACAACGAGCCCCACAGCCGCTTCATTGCCGATTTCATGGGCGATGCCAACGTCGTCGCCGTGACCGGCCTCGAGCGCCGCGGCGATCGGGTGTCCGTGCAGGTCGGGCCCATGCGCATCGATGTCGCGGATCGCGCCATCACCGCCGGACCGGCGGCGCTGGCGGTGCGGCCGCATTCGGTGCGGATCACCGAGGACGTCCACCTCCCCAACGCGCTGACCGGCAGGATCCTGAAGAGCTCGTATCTCGGCGACCACATGGAATACAGGATCGTGCTCACGGACCCTGTCGCCGAGCTGTTCGTCTCGTCGCCGGGCGTGGCGACGCCCATAGCCGAAGGCCGCGTGGTGGGCGTGACCTTCGATCCGGCCGAGGTGATCCTGATCGCCGATCGATGACCTGCCGTGGCTGACGCCGCCGCATGACGGGAACCGAAGCCGTGCAACCTGCCGGCCATGACGCGAACGTGCCGCTCGGCCTGAGCGGCAAGTCTCTCGACCTCGCGCTGATCGGCAACGGCCGCATCGCGCTCCTCGTCGACGCCATGGCCCGCGTCGTCTGGGGCTGCTTTCCCCAGCTGGACGGCGATCCGGTGTTCTGCGCGCTGCTCGACACCGCGCAAGGCGGCGCCGAACGCGGCATCCACGGCGTGACGCTGCTCGACCGCGTGCGTTGCGAGCAGGCCTACGTGCGCAACACGGCGATCCTCGTCACCCGGATGTGGGACGCCCATGGCGGCGCGATCGAGATCGTCGACTGCCTGCCGCGTTTCGCGCAACATGGCCGGCTGTTCCAGCCGATGCTGCACGTGCGGCAGCTGCGGCGCATCGCGGGCAGCCCGCGCGTCGCGATCCAACTGCGCCCCGCCTATCACTACGGCCACACGCCGCCGGCGCCCACGCGCGGCTCGAACCACCTCACCTATGCGCTGGGCACCCAATCGCTGCGCCTGACTACCGATGCGCCACTGGCGGCGATCGTCGACGAAAAACCGTTTTTGCTGCAGGACGAGCTCACGCTCCTGTTCGGCGACGACGCGACGATTGGCGACGCGCCGCGCGACGTGGCGCATCGCTTCATCGAGTTGACCACGGAGGCGTGGCACGACTGGGTGCGCAGGCTGGCGATCCCGTTCGAATGGCAGGACGAGGTGATTCGCGCGGCGATCACGCTCAAGCTCAACGCGAGCGACGACACCGGCGCCATCGTTGCCGCGGTGACCACGTCGATCCCGGAGGCGGCCGATTCGGGGCGCAACTGGGATTACCGCTACTGCTGGCTGCGCGACGGCTATTTCGTCATCAACGCGCTCAACCGCCTCAACGCCACCAGCACGATGGAAGGATTCCTGCGCTACCTCGTGAACATCGCCGCCAACGCCGAAGACGCGCCGCTGCAACCCGTGTACCGGATCAACGGCGACGCCGCGCTCGTCGAGTCGACGGTGGCCACGCTGCCCGGGTACCGCGGCATGGGACCGGTACGCATCGGCAACGACGCCTATCGCCAGGTGCAGAACGACGTCTACGGCGCGGCAGTGCTGGCAGCGACGCACGTGTTCTTCGACGCACGCCTGCAGGTGCGCGGTGGTGACGCGCTGTTCGCGCGCCTCGAGGCGCTCGGCCAGCGCGCGATCGATTGCCACGCGATGCCGGACGCCGGCATCTGGGAGTTCCGTGGCCGCCAGCGCGTGCACACCTTCTCGTCGGTCATGTGCTGGGCCGCTTGCGACCGCCTCGCGCGTATCGCCGTGCGCCTGAAGCTGGCCGATCGTGCCGCGCGCTGGAACGCCGAGGCGGCGCGCATCCGCGCGTTCGTCGACGCCAACTGCTGGAGCGAGCGCCGCGGCGCATTCGTGGCGGCGGTCGGCGCCGACGACCTGGATGCGAGCCTGCTGCGACTCACCGACCTCGGCTTCTGCACGCCCGGCGATCCGCGCTACGTGTCGACGGTGCTGGCGATCGAGCGCGAGCTGAAGCGCGGCGATTTCATCTTTCGCTACGTCGGCCACGACGACTTCGGCGCGCCGGCCAACGCGTTCGTCGTCTGCACGTTCTGGTTCGTCAACGCGCTCGCCGCGATCGGGCGCGTCGCCGAGGCGCGCGAGCTGTTCGAGTCGCTGCTCGCCGCGCGCAACCGCCATGGCCTGCTCGCCGAGCATCTCGACGCGCGCACGCGCGAGCCGTGGGGCAACTACGTGCAGACGTACAGCATGGTCGGCATCATCGACTGCGCTATACGGCTGTCGCTGCCCTGGGATGACGCGTTCTAGCGGCACCCGGCGCCCGTACGCGGAAGTTTCAGGGGCGCGCCTCGTAAATCACGTTGAACGGCGCCGCGGTGGCACGCCGGAAGCGCGTGTAGTCCCTTGCGTCACCACATGTGCGCCTCGCGGCGCCGGGCGCGCCGGGTCCACAGACGCGACTTCAGTGGCTTTGCGCGACCTCGATGGGTGTGTCGCGCACTTCGCGGATCACTTTCACCATTTCGTCGATGTCGTGCGCGCCGGACATCGCGAGCCGGCCATCGAACACGAAGAACGGCACGCCTTGCACGCCGAGCGAGCGCACCTGGCGGTCCATCGCCTCGATCTGCGATCGTCCGCCGTCTCCGGCGAGCCATTGCGCGACCGCGGCGCGGTCGAGGCCCGATTCTTCGGCGATGTTCGCGAGCACTTCCGGGTCGCCGATGTCGCGGCCCTGCGTGAAGAACGCCGCGAACAGCCGCTCGACGAGATCACCGGAGGCGCGATCGCGTTGCGCGAAGCTCACCAGCCGGTGCGCGGCCAGCGTGTTGGGTTGCACGCGGATGCGCGCGAAGTCGAACGTGATGCCCGATTCCGCGCCGACCTTCTCGATCATCGACTGGATCTCGCGCACGCGGCTCGCACCGCCCAGCTTGGTCTCGAGATAGAGCCGGCGGTCGATGCCTCCGGCGGGCACGTCCGGCGCGAGCTGGAACGGATGCCAGTCGACGGTCACCGCGAACTCCGGCTCGTCGGCAGCGAGCCGCGACAGCGCAGCCTCCAGCCGATGCTTGCCGATGTAGCACCACGGGCAAACCACATCCGACACCACGTCGATCTTGAACGCCACCACCGCCTCCGCCGTTGCGCATCGAGACCGGCATTATCGCCGCAATCGCCGCGAGCGATAATCGCGCCATGGGCTTCGCCCTCGCGCGCTTCGACATCTTCTGCCGCGTCGTCGACAACTTCGGCGACGCCGGGGTGGCGTGGCGTCTCGCGCGCATGCTCGCTGGCGTGCACGGCCGCGCGACGACGCTGTGGATCGACGACCTGGCCGCACTCGCGCGAATCGCCGACGGCGTCGATGCGGCGCTGCCGATGCAGACGGTGGACGGCGTGCGCGTGGCACCCTACGACGCGGCCGCGCAGGCGGCACCGGCTGACGCCGTGATCGAGGCGTTCGGTTGCGGCCTGCCCGAGCCCTATCTCGACGCCATGGAGCGGCGGCCGCCGGTCTGGATCAATCTCGAATACCTGTCTGCCGAGGCATGGGTCGAAGGCGTGCACGGCCTGCCGTCGCGCCAGCCGCAGCGTGCGCTGACCCGCTGGTTCTATTTTCCGGGCTTCACGCGCGCGACCGGCGGCCTGCTGCGCGAGCCCGACCTGTTTGCGCGCCGCGCGACGTACGCCGTGCCGCGCGGCGATGACGGTCTCGACGTGTCGCTCTTCTGCTACGCGAACCCGGCGCTGCCGGCGCTCTGTGAAGCATTTGCGCGCGGACCCGATCGGATCCGCCTGCGCGTCGCCGACGGCATCGCCGCCGGCGACTTCGCCGCCTGGCTCGGCGATCCGCTGGCGCCGGTGCCGTCGCGCACAGTGCGCGGCGCGCTGACGATCGATGCGTTGCCGTTCGTGCCGCAACCGGTCTACGACGAGCGGCTGTGGCGGTGCGATCTCAACTTCGTGCGCGGCGAGGACTCGTTCGTGCGCGCGCAATGGGCCCAGCGGCCGCTCGTCTGGCACATCTATCCGCAGCAGCAGGATGCCCATCGCGTGAAGCTCGACGCGTTTCTCGACCGCTATCTGGAAGGCGCGCCCGTGGGCGCCGGCGCCGCGATGCGGGATTTCCACCACGCGTTCGACCGTGGCGACGGTGCTGCCGTCGCCGACGCGTGGCCGGCGCTGCGCGCAGCGCTGCCCGCGCTCGCCGCGCATGCCGCGCAATGGTGCCGGGCACTCGCCACGCTCGCGGAGCTCTCGGCGTCGCTGGTTGAATTCGCCGAAACGCGCTATAATTGAGAGCTTTGCAGCATCATCGTCCGACGGGCGGCCCACGACGGCCCGCGACCGCCGGCTCCCACCCAGGACAGTCATGAAAATCGCTCAGGAAGTGCGCGCCGGCAACGTGATCATGGTCGGCAAGGACCCGATGGTCGTGCAGAAGGCCGAATTCTCGAAGTCCGGCCGCAACGCGTCGGTGGTCAAGATGAAGCTCCGCAACCTGCTGTCGAGCGGCGGCACCGAACAGGTCTATCGCGCCGACGAGAAGTTCGAGACCATCCAGCTCGAGAAGAAGGACGTCACCTATTCGTATTTCGCCGATCCGATGTACGTGTTCATGGACGGCGAGTTCAACCAATACGACGTCGAGAAGGAAAACATGGAGGACGCGCTGCCGTACCTCGAGGACGGGCTCGTCTGCGAGCTGACGTTCTACGAAGGCCGGGCGATCGCCGTCGAATTGCCCAATTCGGTCGTGCGCGAGGTGACCTACACGGAGCCCGCGGTCAAGGGCGATACCTCAGGCAAGGTCACCAAGCCCGCCCGCATCGCTTCCGGATTCGAGATCGCGGTGCCGCTGTTCGTCGGCACCGGCGACCAGATCGAGATCGACACCCGCACCGGCGAGTACCGCCGCCGCGTGTAGCGCACCTCCGCCAAGTCTCGACGACGACGCCGCCTGCGGGCGGCGTTTTCATTGGCGCCGGACCGATCGGCCGATTCGCGGCCCTCGCGTTGCTGGCGCGCTTTCGCTTGCGGCACTCGCTTCGGGTTCAGCCGGTCGCCGCGTGACCTGTTGCATCCCTGTCACGCCGGCCGTCCGGAGTGCTGATCGCGGTGTTTCATATTGCGAATCGTTCTCATTTGCCTTAGCATTGTCGGAAACTCGCGGCCCTTCCCGGCACAAGACCGCACCGATCCCTCGCTCCCGCCCTTCTCTCCATGACCCGACGAGCCCTCTGTGCATGGCGGGCGCCCGAACGCGCGTGCGCCGCCTTCTGGCTCGCCTTCGGCCTTGCCGCCTGTGGCGGGGGCGGCGGCGGCGGCGACGATGCCACCCCACCGCCGGCAGCGCCTTCCCAGGCGGCCGCTCTCGGCAAGAAGATCTTCTTCGACGCTTCGCTGTCGGCGTCCGGAAAGATGGCGTGCGCGACCTGCCATGACCCGGCGTTCGCCCATGCGCAGCCGAACAGTCTTGCCGTGCAGTCCGGCGGTGCCGGCCTCGACGTTCCCGGCTTCAGGGCGGTGCCGTCGCTCGACTACCTGTGTCAGACGCCCGCGTTCTTCCTCGACGGCGAGGGCACGCCGACCGGCGGTTTCAATCGTGATGGCCGCGTCGACACCATGGCCGATCAGGCGATTCGACCGTTTCTCGCGGCGCACGAAATGGCCAACGCCAGCGCGACGGAGGTCGCCAACCGCCTGGCTCACGCGGCGTATGCGGACGAGTTCCGGCAGGTATTCGGCAACGACGTGTTCGCCGATGCCGATACGGCGTTCCTGCGCGCGCGCCAGGCCCTCGAGCGCTACCAGCGGGAAGACCTGTCGTTCCGTGCGTTCGACAGCAAGTACGACGCGTTCCTCGCCGGCAAAGCGACACTCACGCCGCAGGAAATGCGCGGCCTCGCGCTGTTCAACGCTCCCGACAAGGGCAACTGCGCCGGGTGTCATCCAAGCGGCCGTGGCGCCGACGGCTCACCGCCGCTGTTCACCGACTTCACGTACGACAACCTCGGCCTGCCGCGCAACGCGGCGATACCGGCCAACGCGGATCCCGCGTACCGCGACATGGGGCTGTGCGGTCCGTTCCGCACCGACCTCGCTGTGCGCCGCGACTTCTGCGGCGCGTTCAAGGTGCCGACGCTGCGCAACGTCGCCACGCGCAAGGTGATCTTTCACAACGCGGCCTTCACCTCGCTCAAGGACGCGCTCACGTTCTACGTGCAGCGCGACACCCACCCGGAGAAGTTCTATCCGCCGGCGGCGCGCGGCGGCGTCGACAAGTTCGACGACCTGCCTGTCGACCTGGCGCGCAACGTCAACACCACCGAAGTCCCCTACAACCGCCACGCAGGCGAGGCCCCGGCGCTGTCCGACGCCGAGATCGACGACGTGATCGCGTTCCTCGCCACGCTCAACGACGGCTACACGCCGTAACCCACTTTCTCCCGGAGCATCGCCATGACGTTCGTCCGCAAGCCTCTCGCCGTCGCGCTCGTCGCGACCGGTCTCGTGTTGTCATCTCACGCCCGCGCCGACGACGCCGCACTGCAGAAGCGGCTCGACGCGGTGGAAGCGCAGGTGCGTGCGCTGCAGGACGAGCTCGCACAGGTGCGTGCCGACGCCGTTGGCGCGAAGGCGGCCGCGGACACGGCCGCGCAGTCGGCGCGCACCGCGACGGCCGCCGTGGCGGCGTCATCTGCACCGGTCGCGGGCGCGCGCGTGGCGAGCGCGAAGACGGCCGCCGACACTGCGGCGGCGCCACCGTATGCGTTCCCGCAGATCGGCCCCGACACCGTGCTCACGAGCTATGGCGAGATCCAGTATTCGCGGCCGACCAATGCCACCGCAGAGACCACCGCCGACGTCGGCCGCTTCGTCATCGGCCTCGAGCACCGGTTCAGCGACAAGACGCGGATGGCGGCGGAGCTCGAGGTCGAGCACGCCGTGAGCTCCGCCGATGACAGCGGCGAAGTCGAGGTCGAGCAGGGGTACGTCGAGCATCAGTTCAGCGACATCATCTCCGGCAAGGCGGGTCTCTTCCTGATGCCGATCGGCCTGCTCAACGAGTACCACGAACCCACCGCGTACTACGGCGTGTTCCGCAATTTCGTCGAGACCGCGATCATTCCGACGACGTGGCGCGAGATCGGCCTAGGCTCGAAGTTCGCGCTCGACAATGGCGTCACGCTCGAAGCCGGCGTCACCACCGGCTTCGACCTCGCGAAGTGGGATCCCAACGCCAGCGAAGGGCTCGAATCGCCGCTCGGCAGCATCCACCAGGAAGGCCAGCTCGCACGCGCCAAGGATTTGTCCGTCTACGGCGCGGTCAACTGGCGCGGCGTGCCGGGGCTGCTCGTCGGCGGCAGCGTGTTCTACGGCGGCGCGGGGCAGGGTCAGGAATTTCCCGGCAACGACGCCAAGGTGACGCTGTATGAAGGCCACGTGCGCTGGACGCCGAGCGCATGGGACCTGTCCGCGCTCTATGCCCGCGGCGAAATTTCCAACACTGCGGCGCTCAACGCGTCCTTCGCCGGCGCTCCCTACCCGGTGCCGAGCGCGTTCGACGGCTGGTATGCGCAGGCCGCCTATCACCTGTGGTCCGACGGCGACATGTCGTTCGCGCCGTTCGCGCGCTACGAGCGCCTCAACACGGCAAAGGCCTACGAAGGCATTCCCCAGGGATTCGGTCCTGCACCAACGCCGTACACGCGCGTGACGACGGTGGGCTTCAATTACTATCTCAACCCGAACGTCGTATTCAAGGCTGATTACCAATGGTCGCAACCGGACAATTCGAAGAATCGACTGGATCTCGGCGTCGGCTACGCGTTCTGACGCCGCGATGAAGCGGCGGCGCTTCATCGGCGGCGTCGCACTGGCGCCGTTCGCGCCCGCCGCGTTCGCCGCGTTCGCCGCGGAGTACCTCACGGTCGACGCGGCGCAACGCGCGCTTTTCCCCGACGCCGACCAGTTCGCCGCCGTGTCGCTGGCGAAAGGCGTGGCGGCGCTCGGCGTCGGCGCCGCACGCGCGGCGCGGCTGCGCGCGTTCGCGGCACGCAAGGATTCGTCATTGCTGGGTTACGTCGTCGTCGATGACGTGATCGGCAAGTTCGAGTACATCACCTATGCGGTGGCGCTCACCCCGGCGATCGCCGTCGCCGGCGTCGAGATCCTCGCGTACCGCGAAAGCCACGGCTACGAGATCCGCCAGCCGGCCTGGCGGCGGCAATTCGTCGGCAAGGGTGCCGATGCACCGCTCAAGGTCGGCATCGACATCGCCAACATCAGCGGCGCCACGCTGTCGTCGACGCACGTCACCGACGGCGTGCGCGAGATCGTGCAGGTCGCGAAGGTCGCCTTCGGATGACGCCCGTGGTGCGCCGGGCGCGTCCCGCGCTGGGCACGCTGGTCGAGGCCGGCGCGTGTGGCGAGGGCGACGGCCTGCGCGCGATCGCCGCGGCGTTCGCGGCGATCGACGCCGTCGAGCGCGCGCTGTCGCGCCAGCGCGCCGACAGCGAGCTCTACCGCCTCAATGCGGCGGCCGCCGGTGTCGCGATGCCGGCCGGCGCGCATCTGCACGCGGTGCTCGCGCGCGCGCGCGACCTGCATCGCGAGTCCGCGGGCATTTTCGACGTCGCCTGCGGTACGGCGCGCGGCGATTGCGGCTTCCTGCTGGGCGATGGCGTCGTCACGCGCGGCGCTGGCGTCACGCTGTCGCTCGACGGCGTCGCCAAGGGATACGCGGTGGATCGTGCGGTCGACGCGATGCGCGAATCCGGCATCGCCTCCGGCTGGGTGAATGCCGGTGGCGACCTGCGCGTGTTCGGCGCGCTCGAGCTGCCCGTCACGGTGCACATCGGGCGGCGCAGGCACGCGGTGACGTTGCGCGAGTGCGCGCTTGCGACGTCGGAGTTCGGTCGCGCGCGCCGCGCCGGCGCGCGCAGCACGCTCGGCCGCGGCCGCGGCAGCTCGCACCGGGCAGCGACCGTCGCCGCCCCCGAATGCGTCCTCGCCGACGCGCTGACCAAGGTCGTCGCCGCGCAAGGCCGGCAGGCGCGGAAGCTGGTCGAGTCGCTCGGCGCGTCCATCGTCGTCGTCAGGTAGGAACTGCCATGTCGCTGCGCCTCGCCCGCCAGCACCGATGGACGATCGATATCGCGCTCGGCGCCGTGTTCATCTCGGGCATCGCGTGGCTGTGGCTCGATCGCGACAATGCGCCCGACGCGTGGCGCGCATGGCTGCGGCAGGATGCACGCGTGCACGTGCTGGCGGGCCTTGCGATCGTGTTCCTGGTCGGCTCGCTGTGGTTCCTGCACGTGCGTCGTGCGTGGCGAAGCCATCGCAATCGCGTCGCCGGCGCGACCACGTTCACGCTGGTGACGCTGCTGGTGGCGACCGGCTACGCGCTCGGCTACCTCGGCGGCGAGGCGAGCCGGGTGTGGATCGCGCGAGTTCACTGGATCGGCGGAGTCGCCTGTGCCATCGCGTACGTGATGCACCGCATGCGAGGTGCCGCGACGCGTGCGCGGTGACCAGGCGCAGGGTTTGCGCGCTACTTGAGCGCGAGATCGGCGCGTGTCGGCGGCGCGCCCTTGACGTCGGGCGGCTTGGTGTCGGCCACGACGAACAACCGCTCGCCCGCGACGCCCTTGGCCACGAGTGCCTGCTTGACGGCTTGCGCGCGCTCCTGCGCAAGCATGCGCAGCGCATCGGGGCCGGCGCTCGCGTGGACATAGAGCATCGCCTCCATGTCCGCGGGCGGCACGTCCTTGAGGATGCCGAAGAAGTTGCGCGGGCGCTCCTTGATCGGCGCTTCCTTGTAGGCGGCCAGCAGATAGCGCTCGCGCTCGTCCGGCGCGACCACCACGGCGGCGGCATCAGCCGGCGGCGTGCCGGCGTCGACCAGCGCCTTGACCTTCTGCGCACGAATCGAATGCGCCACGATTGCATGCCGCATCGCCTCGGTGTCCGCGGCGGCGTCGCTGCGACCCGTGATGTCGAGCCTGAGGGATGGCCGCCCGGCGAGCGCCTTGCCGAGCTTGTCGATCTTGTCGGCGGCCGCCGCCGGTAGCGCCGGCGTTCCCGGATCGAAGGCGATGTACGACAGCTCCTCGCCCCCGCCGCCGAAGGCGGCACCGAGGAGCGCGAACGGCGCGGTGACCGCCTTCGTCAGCAGGTTGACGATGACCCGCACGATGAGGCCGCCCACCGAGAACTGCGGGTCGTCCAGCGAGCCTGCGATGGGCAGTTCGATATCGATCACGCCGTTGACGTCCTTGAGCAGGGCCACTGCCAGCAGCACCGGAAGCCTGGTCGCCGTCGGGCTGTCGACGTGCTCGCCGAAGGTCAGCTGGTCGAGCTTCAGCTTGTTGTCGGCGCTGAGCTTGCGATTGTCGATCCTGTAATGCACGTCGAACGACAGCGTGCCCTTGGTGATGCCGTATCCGGCGTACTTGATCGAATATGGCGTCAGCGGCGGCAGGTCGACGTCGCGTGCGGTGCCGGCGAGGTCGAGCGAGAGCTCGCGCGCGAAGGGATTCAGCGTGCCCTTTACGGTGACCGGCGCGGTGCGCGCGACCTTCGCCGCGATATCGACGGTGCCCGCCTGCGTCGCCGACATCGACGACACGGTGCCGTTGACCTCGGCGAGATCGGCGGCGTAGTTCGGTCGGATATAGAAATCGGCGTAGCGGACGTTGCCGCGAGCCAGCGTGACCTTGCCGATCGACACCGGCAGCTCACGCTCGCCAGCGATGGCACCGGGCGCGGACGCGCGCGCCGTCGCCGAATCGGCGGTCGGCACCGCGACCGTGCGCGCAACGGAGGCCGGAGCAACCGCGCCGGCATTTGCGGCGCCCGCATCCGCGCGCTGCGGCTTCAGCAGGCGCACGATATTGAGCGTGGCGTCGTCGTAGACGATGACGCGCGCGAAAAAATCCTCCAGCGTGACGGCGCCGATCGCGAGCTTCCGCGGATCGCTCACGGCGTCGATGCCCGCGAGCGTGAGCTTGCCCCATCGCGCGAGCTCGTCATGCGTGGGGGTGTCGAGCGCACCGAAGCCGCTGATCGTGACGTCGCCGGCAAAGTGCGTGCGCATCGCGGCGTCGGCGCCGCCCTCGGCAGCGCCGACCTCCAACCGGCCGTTGACGGCCAGCGCGCCGCCGGTGACGGTGACGTCGACATAGGGATCGACGTAGGACTGCAGCGGCGCCAGCGCGAGGCCGCTGGCCTCCACACGCAATTGCGCCGCCAGCGGCTGGGTCCCGATCGGGCCGTCGATCGCGATATGGCCGCCGTCGGCAGTGGCCGCAGTCAGGCGGACGTGGCTGCGCCGCGCGCGTGCGTTGCTGAGATCCTCGACCTGGACGTCGACGTTGCGCAGCTTCAGCGCGACCGCTGGCGACGGCACGGCATCGGTGAAATCGATCGCGTAGCGGTCGAACACCGTGCGCTTCACGGTGACCAGCCACGTCGTGTCCTGCGCCGTCGCCGCCGCAGATGTGGCGCCGGCGCGGACGCCTGAGGCGCGTTCGACGTCTTGAGGAGCCGCGCGAAATTGATGCCACCGTCCGCGCTGCGCACCAGCGCCGCCGTGCCGCCCCGGCTTTCGAGCGTCGCCACGTCGATGCGCCGCGCCGGCACGTCGATGTTGACGCCGCTGGCGAGCACCCGTGGCACGCGCCACAGTGGCGCACGCTCGCCGGCGAGCGCGAGCTTGAGGTCGACGAGCGATGCCTCGCCGGCGGTCAGCGTGAATCCTGGAAGCCTTGGGGTCCGGCACATACGCAAAATCCGCGGCGATGCTGAGCGCTCCATCCTGCACGTCGAGATTGAGCGCTTCGGCGTAGTACGGGTACAGCCGCTTGAGTCCCAGCTTGTCCACCGCGACGTGGCCGCGGGCTTCGAGCGTGGCGGGAATCATGTCGACGTCGGCGCTGGCCCTGGCGCCGAGATCGCTCGCCAGCGTCGCGCGGAGGTGGGCGCGCTTGGTGCTGGACGTGGACAGGTCGGTGGCGTCGATCGTGACGGCGCTGTAGGTCGCGCGGAAGGCGGGTCGCACTGCGGAGTCCTCGACGCGAAGCGTGCCGTCGGTGATGGCCGCCTTCTCGATGTCCACGCGCCACGGTGACGCGGTGTCGGCGACCGGCGCGGCGCGCACCGACCGCGGCGGCGCCTCCAGCCAGGGTCCGGCGAGGTCGATGGCGCCGCCGGCCGCGCGCCGCACGTCGAGCACCGGCTTGTCGATGCGCAGCGAGTCGATCACCAGCGTGCGGTTGAAGACGTCGAGGCGCGCGACATGGGCGCTGGCGCGGCCGATCGACAGCGAGTCGGCGCCGTCCAGCCGCTGCAGCACGAAGCGGTCGAGCGTGAATTCGCCGGCCAGCCACAGCGAGCGGGAGCTCGGTTCGCCTTCACTGAACACGAGCTTCGCGTGCGAGCTCAGTGTCGCCGCGGGGATCCGCGCCCGAAGCTTGACCGGCAGGTAGGCGAGGTATTGGGTCAGCGACACGGCGTCGACATCGATGTCGAGCGACGCTTCGCGCTCGCGCGCGAACGGCGTCGTCGTGCCGGCGAGACCGAACGGACTGCCGTTGACGCGCGCCGCCACGTGCGGCACGACCTTGACCGTGGTCTGGTAGGGGAGGCTCGACAGGAACGGAATGCCGATATTGAGGTCGCGCACCTCGTGACGACGGCCTTTCGGGCGGTCGTCGAAGTCGATCTCGCCGGCGTGCACCTCGATGTTGTTGAGCGAAAAGCGCGCCGGCGGCCCTTCGTGGTCGGCGAGCGCCGCGTCGATCAGGTCCTGCACGCTATAGCTGCCGTCGTCGTTGCGCGCGATGGCGATGCGCGGATGCTCGAGCGCGACGCGGTCGAGCACCGGCGCGCGATGCCAGACCGATGCCATCGACACCTCGAGCGTGGCGGCGTCGAGGGCGAGCAGCGGCGGCGATCCCGGCGCGCGTGCGCCGATCGTCAGGCCGTCGATGCGCGCCTCGAGCTTGAACGGATTGAACGCGATGTGCGCGACCGTAACCGGGCGCGAAATGGCCGTGGCGAGCCGCGTCTGCAGCAGATGTTTCGCCAGCGGCGGCACGCCGAGCCACAGCGCGATCGCGAGGAGCGCGAGCGTCGCGACGATCCACAGCGCGTACCTGGCGAGACCATGGAACCGGCGCGAAGTGCCGGCGGAGGCGGTTGACATCGCTCGGTGGACGAAGGCGTCGCGCATGCGCGGCTGCCCGAAAGAGTCGATTCTAGCGCGCGCCCGGCGAGCGCTGCGCGCGCATTGTACGATGTCGCAATCGCCGGTCGCGCGATGCCGGGCAGGCGTACCGCGCCGGCGTGCATCCGCACTGCGGGAACCGGCGCAATCCAACAGGGAGATTGCATTGATCGAAGATCTCGACGGCAAGGCCGTCCTCATCACCGGCGCCAGCACCGGTATCGGCGCTGCGGCAGCGAAGGCATTCGCCCGCAACGGCGCGCGCGTCGCGATTCACTACAACTCGAGTGCCGCGGCCGCCGAGGAAGTCGCGGCGGCGATCCGCGCCGGCAAGGGCGAAGCCGTGCTGGTGCGCGGCGATGTCACGCGCGCGGGCGAGCCGGCGGCGATCGTCGCCGCCGCACTCAAGGCGCTCGGCCGCCTCGACATCCTGGTCAACAACGCCGGCGGCCTCGTCAAGCGTACGCCGGTCGCCGACTACACCGACGAGTTCCTGGCGTCGGTGATCGCGCTCAACGTCACGCAGGTTGCGCTGTTCGTGCGCGAGGCGGCCATCGCGATGCGGCGCCAGGGCGGCGGCAACATCATCAACGTCAGCTCGATCGCGGCGCGCCACGGCGGCGGTCCCGGCTCGGTGATCTACGCCGCGGCGAAGGGCTTCGTGTCGACCGCCACGCGCGGATGGGCGAAGGAGCTCGTCAAGGACAATATCCGCGTCAATGCGCTGTCTCCGGGCGTCATCACCACGCCGTTCCACGAACGTTATTCGACGCCGCAGATGCTGGCGACGATGCAGGCCAGCGTGCCCATGAACCGCCTCGGCACCGCCGAGGAATGCGCCGGCACCCTGCTCTACCTCGCCTCCGACGCGATGAGCGGCTATGTCACGGGACAGATCATCGAGGTCAACGGCGGCCAGCTGATGCCCTGACGCGGCAAACGCCTGCCCGTGCGCGCGGTGACCGGCACCGCGCTGTCACGGGCGCAATTGCCCCTCCCGGCGGCCCCGCAACTCCGGGGCGACGCCGGCAACGCGGCTCCCGCGCCGCCGGCCTCCTGTTTGGCCTTGCGCAACTTGCAAATGCGATGCACCATGACAAGAGGCTGACGAAGATCGGCCGGCTACATGGGCAGCCCAGCCATCCACAGCAAGGAGGATCCGATGCAAGACCCCAGCGACAAGTCCGCCGCGCCGCCGTCGCGCGAGCCGGTGGCGCAGCCCTCCCGCCGTACGTTGCTCAAGACGGCCGGCATCGCCGCCGGCGCCGCCTCGATGGTCGCCGCACCCTTCATCCGCAATGCGAAGGCGGCGGAAACCACGACGTGGAAGGTGCAGACGTCATGGCCTGCCGGCGTCGGCCTCAACACGTTCAAGGCGTGGTGCGGCACGATCAAGGAAAAGACCGGTGGCGAGCTCGATTTCAAGCCGTTTGCCGCGAAGGAAGTCGTCGGCGACTTCGAGCTCTTCGACGGCGTCAAGAACGGCGTGCTGGAAGCGATGAATTCGTTCACCGTCTATTGGGTGGGCAAGATGCCGGCCACGGCGTTCCTGAGCTCCTACCTGATGGGCCTGCGCTACCCGCACGAGTGGGACATATTCTTCTACAGCAAGGGCGGCCTGCAGCTCGCGCGCGAGATCTTCGCCAAGCAGGGCCTCTACTACGTCGGTCGCATCCACCACGGGCCGAACATCATCCATTCGAAGAAGCCGATCCGCACGATCGAGGACTTCAACGGGCTCAAGCTGCGCGTCCCCGGCGGCATGATCGCCGAGGGCTTTGCCGCCGCCGGCGCCCGCACCACGCTGCTGCCCGGCAGCGAGGTATTCGCCGCGCTGGAGAAGGGCACGGTCGACGCCGCCGACTACACGGGTCCCGCGGTGAACTGGGACCTCGGCTTCCAGCAGGTGACCAAGTACATCTGGACCGGCCCGCCCGGACTGGAGTCGATCTACCAGCCGGTCGACCTGATGGACTTCGTCGTGCGCACCGACGTCTGGAACAAGCTGTCGCCGAAGATGAAGGTCTGGCTCGACGACGAGGTCCAGGTCTACTCGAACGAGCACCACGGCGCGATCCAGAAGGCCGACATGGAAACGTGGCCGAAATTCGAGAAGGCCGGCACGACCATCAACCGGATGCCGCTGGAGGATCTTCCCAAGTGGCAGCGCATCGCCGCTCCGATCTGGTTCAAATGGGCGAACAAGGACAAGGACGCGGCGCGCGTGTTCAAGCTGCAGCTCGAGATCATGGAGAGCCCGACGGTCGGCTACGTCACGCCCGACATGTACAAGGGACTCAAGGTCGACGCCTGACGAGGTGTGAGCGGTCGCGCAGGGCCTGTGCCCGGCGCGACCGTGCGTATTGACGGCGCCACTCGGCGCCGTCGTTTTGTGCGATTGCCCGAGCGAGCGCCACCATGCCCCAACTCAATTTCACGCTGCCGCTGTGGCTGTACTGGGCGATTCTCGGGCTGTTCCCGATCGTCGCGATGTACTTTGTCGCGCGCGAGATGCGGGCCAAGCGCCTGCCGGGACCCTCACTGTTCGTCGCCTACCTGTTCTGGCTGACCGCGGGGTTCCTCGGCATCCACCGCTTCTACCTGCGCAGCATGTGGGGTTTCGTCTTCATTCCCTTCCTGGCGGCAATCCTGTACACGAATTCGATCGCGCGCGATGTGCGTGACGGGGAGTCGCGCACCTACGCCGCGCTGCAACAGGCGCAGACCGCTTCCCAGGCGCGCAAGCCGGCGGCCGACGCGCCGCCGCAGGACGTCGCCGAATGGCAGAAGGCGCAGACGGACCTCAAGCTGCGGCAATCCGAATACGACGAGGCGCATGCCATCTATGCCGGCGCACTGCAGAACGGGCGCTGGGCCGCGATGGCGCTCGGCGCGATCCTGCTCGTCGATGCCGCGTTGCTGCCGGGACTGGTGCGACGCCGGCGCGCCGCCGAGGCTGCCGATCCCTCGGTCGAGATCGCGCACCCCGACGCCCCGGTGATGCCGACGATCGGCACCGGCGAGGATCCGACGCTCACCGTGCACACGCGATTCACCGATGCCATCGAATGGATCAACGTGCGCGTCGGCGAATACGTGTCTTACTGGGCGGTGATCGCGGTGTTCGCCTACTACTACGAAGTGCTGGCGCGCTACCTGTTCAATTCACCGACCAACTGGGTGCACGAGAGCCAGTTTCTGATGTTCGGCATGCAGTACCTGCTGTCGGGCGCGTTCGCCTACAAGCTCGACCAGCATGTGCGCGTCGACGTCCTGTACGCGAAGCTGTCGCGGCGCAACCAGGCGATCTGCGACATCGTGACCTCGGTGTTCTTCTTCATCTTCATCGGCACGATGCTGTGGACCGGCACGCGCTTCGCGTGGGATGCGATCCACGTCGACGAGCACTCGTTCACGGAATGGGCGGTGCAGTACTGGCCGATCAAGCTCGCCATCCCGGTCGGTGCGGCACTGATCCTGTTGCAGGGCATCGCCAAGCTGATCAAGGACGTGCTGATCGTCGCGCGTCGGGAGGCCTAGGCCATGGGAATCGAGATTCCGATCGCATGGCTGACCTTGCTGCTGTTCGGCGGCCTGATCACGCTGCTCCTTCTCGGGCTGCCGATGGCGTTCTGCACCGGCAGCCTCGCGGTGATCTGCCTGTACGTGTTCGGCAGCGGCGGCATTCTCAACATGCTGCCGTCGCGGATCTTCCCGTTCATGACGGACTACCAGCTGTCCGCCGTGCCGCTCTTCATCTTCATGGCAGCGATGCTGGAGAAGGCCGGCATCATCGAGGAGCTGTTCGACGTCATCTACAAATGGCTCGGCGCGCTGAAGGGCGGCCTCGCCTCGGCGACGGTGCTCGCCTGCACGGTGCTCGCCGCCATGGTTGGCGTGGTCGGCGCCACCGAGATCACGATGGGCATGATCGCGCTGCCGGCGATGCTGCGGCGCAAGTACGATCCGATGCTCGCCTGCGGCTCGCTGCTGGCCGGCGGCACGCTCGGCATCCTGATCCCGCCGTCGGTGATGGCGATCGTCTACGCCGTGGTCGCCCAGCAGTCGCTGGGGGAACTGCTGATGGGGTCCGTGTTCCCGGGCCTGCTGCTGTCCGGGCTCTACGTCGCGTACGTCACGCTGCGCTGCTACATCAATCCGGCGCTGGGGCCGGCGCTACCGGTGGAGGAGCGTGTCAGCTTGCGCGAGAAGGTCCGGCTGCTGAGTCGCACGATCACGCCGATCCTTCTCATCATCCTCGTGCTCGGCGTGATCTTCTTCGGCATCGCCACGCCGGTGGAGGCGGCGGGGATCGGCAGCTTCGGCGCATTCGCCGTGTGCGCGCTGCACCGGCGGCTCAACTGGGCGAACGTGTCCGATGCCGCGATCCAGACGCTGAAGGCCACCGCGATGGTGATGTGGATCTTCTTCGGCGCGACGATGTTCGTCGGCTTCTTCATCGTCAAGGGTGGCCAGACGTTCGTCACCGGGCTCATCCTCGATGCCGGCCTCACGTCGTACGGCGTGCTGTTCCTGATGATGGTGGCGTTGATCATCCTCGGCATGTTCCTCGACTGGGTGGGCATCCTGCTGCTCACCGTGCCGATCTTCCTGCCGATCATGGTCAGCCTGCCGTTCGGCGGCGTGTTCGGCATCCCGGGCGTGGCGCCCGACAAGGTTGCCCTGTGGTACGGCGTCATCTTCATGGTCAACATGCAGGTGGCGTTTCTCAGTCCACCCTTCGGCTATTCGCTGTTCTACCTCAAGAGCGTCGCGCCGCCGCAGATCTCGATGGCGATGATCTTCCGCGCCGCGATGCCGTTCATCGGACTGCAACTCCTCGGCCTCACGCTGTGCATCATCTTTCCGCAGATCATCCTGTGGCTGCCGGGCGCGTTGTACGCCGGCAGCCTTACCCCCAAATGAAGCCGCGGCCGCTTTCCATACCGTAACCGCGCGGGCGAATCCCGGGTTGCGGCCGAGCCGCCCGCGTCGCGCGTGGCGCCGTCAGCTTGACTCCACCGTGCACAAGTACGGCATCCACGGGTGGAGAAGCGGCACGGCGGCGACAAGCCACGGACCTGCGAGCGTCAGGGCGGCGCTGGCCATGAGCATGGCGCCGGCGACGTGGCGCCCCGTGCGGCTCGCCGTAAAGCGAGCGATCTCGCGCGCGCCGAACGCCGCGGCGAACATCGCGGGCGCGGTACCGACGCCAAATGCGAGCATCGTCGCCGCTGCACGTCCGGCACCCATCTGTAGCGTCGCGATCATGAGGACCGTGTAGGCGAAGCCGCAAGGCATCCATCCCCACACCATGCCGAAGCCGAGCGCTCGCGGCAGGCTCGTCACCGGCAGGAGACGCTTGCCGATGGGAGCGATCCTCGTCCAGACGTGGCGGCCGAATCCGGTAACGCCGTTGCCGCGGCCATACACCACCAGCGCAGCGCCGCCGAGGGCGAGCGCCGACAGAACGCGCAGCAACCGGCGTACGACATCGAGGTCGATGGCGCCGACGAGTGCGCCGAGCGCGCCACCGAGAACGAGCCCACCAAGTGCATACGAGAGCATGCGACCGATCTGGTACGCCGCGACGAGCAACGCGCGCGGTCGTCCATTCGATCCGCGTGCCGTCGCCATCCCCAGCGCACTGGCGACGCCACCGCACATGACCACGCAATGGCCACTGGCGGCAACGCCGAGCAGCAGAGCGGCGGCGAGCGTCAGCGCAGGCGGCATCGCGGCGCTCGCAGTGCCACGCGTAACTGGCAGTCGCGCGTCATTGCCCGCCCCGCGCTGCAGATGGTGTCGAGTCCGCCGAGGTCACCTCGACCGCTTCGTCGCGATCGAGCAGCGGCAGGAAGCGCGGCGTCTCCATGTCGTCGAACTGGCCGCGGTCGACCGCCCAGAACAGCGCTATGCCGGCGCCGACCAGGAACAGGATAGACAACGGGATCAGCACGGCGAGGATGCTCATGCCGGCGCCGCCTGCGGCGCGTCTCCCGCCGGGGCGGGCGCGGCACGGCGATCGCGACCGATACGCAGCGCGTGGAGCACGACCACCAGCGAGCTCGCCGACATGCCCAGCGCGGCGAGCCATGGCGGCACGAATCCGCACGCCGCGAGCGGAACAGCGAGGGCGTTGTAGACCAGCGCCCAGCGCTGGTTCTCGCGCACAACGGCCAGCGTCTCGCATGCAACCGCGCGCGCGCCGGCGATGATGCGCAGATCGTCGCCTGCCAGCACGACGTCGCTCGCCGCCTGCGCGATCGCCGCGCCCGAGGCGAGCGCCGCAGCGACGTCGGCGCCGGCCAGCAGCGGCGCATCGTTGATGCCATCGCCGATGGCCAGGATGCGCGCGCCGGATGCACGCATCCCGGCGAGCCATTCGAGCTTGTCCGCGGGCTGCATCCGCGCGCGCCATGAGGTGACGCCGAGCGTCGCCGCCACTGCGGCCACCTTCGGCGCAGCGTCGCCGCTGGCGATCGCGATGTCGAGACCTGCGGCGCGCAGGGCATCAACGGCGTCTCCCGCGCGGTCGCGCAGGCGTTCGCGCAGCCGGAATGCCGCGATCGCGCCATCGTTGTCCGCGAGCACCACGGCGTCGTCGAGCGCGACGCCGCGAACATCACCCTCCGGCAGCGCGAATTCCGCTCGCCCGAGCCGCATCGCGCAGCCGTCGACGATGCCTTCCACGCCGCGGCCCGCGACGACGACCGCCGCAGCCACCGGCGGCAACGGCGACACGTTGGCGGCGGCGATGGCCTGCGCCAGCGGGTGCCGGCTCGCCTGCGCGAGCGCAGCGGCGCAGCTCAGCGCACGGCCGCGGTCGACATCGCGCAGCACTTCGATCGCATCCGCCTCGAGCCAGGGTTGTGTCAGCGTGCCGGTCTTGTCGAGCAGCACGTGCGTGACGCCGGCAAGCGCCTCGAGCGCATCCGGACGCACCACCAGCACGCCACGCGCGGCGAGCACGCCGATTGCCCTTGTCACGGCTGCCGGCGCCGCCAGCGCGAACGCACACGGGCAGGTCACCACCAGCACGGCCACCGTGGCGGCGAACGCGCGTGATGGCTCGATGATCGACCAGGCCACGGCCGTCAGCGTCGCGAGCACGAGCACGCTCGCCACGAGCCACGCCGCGACGCGTTCGCCTTCCACCGCGATCCGGGGTCGCTCGCTTGCCGCGCGCGCGACCAGCGCAAGGATCGCCGACAGCACCGTGTCGCCACCCGTGCGCGTCACGCGCATGGTCAGCGCCGAATCGACGACGACGCTACCCGCGCAGAGCGGGTCGCCGCGGCGCTTGGAGGCCGGTGCGGATTCGCCGGTAATGAGCGCCTCGTCCACACGACATTGCGCGCTTTCGAGCACGCCATCCGCCGGCACGCCGGCACCGGCGGCGACCATCACCCTGTCGCCGACGACGAGCTCGCAGGCGCCCACGCGCTGCGGCGTCCCGGGCGATGCCTCGCCGCCGTCGATGCGGTCGGCGAACATCGGCATGGCGCGCGCCATCGCGTCGCCGAGGTCGCCTGCACGGTGACGGGCGCGCATTTCGAGGTAGCGTCCCACCGACAGCAGGAACACGAACATGCTGACCGATTCGAAATAGACTTCGGTCCCGCCCACGATCGCCTGGATCGCGCTGCCGGCATAGATGAGGGCGATCGCCAGTGCGATTGGCACATCCATGCCCAGGCGCCGACCGCGCAGGAGACGCAGCGCGCCGCCGAAGAACGGCGCGGCGGCGTACGCCACCACCGGCGTCGTCACCAGGAAACCGAGCCAGCGGAAAAAGTCCCGCGTCGCCAGGTCGGCATCATCGAAGGCGCCGAACCACAGCGCGCTCCCATACATCATCGCCTGCATGGCACCGAATCCCGCGACCGCCAGGCGTTTCATGGCCGCGCGCGATTCGCGCAGGCGCGCATCGTCGAGCGCGGCCGCGTCCAGCGGCAGCGCCCGATAGCCGACGCGCGCAAATGCATCGACGATCGCTGGCAGCGCTGTCCGCGCGGGGTCGAAGACGATGCGCGCGCGCCGTGCCCCGGCGTTGACGGCAACGTTGGCCACTCCCGGCACCGCGCCCAACGCGCGCTCGATCAGCCAGCAACAGGCCGCACATCGCAAGCCATCGACCAGTACCACGACTTCGGCGCGACCGCCGGCGGCGGCGCGCACGACATGCCGCGCGAGCTCGGGGCGCGCGAACGCGTCGGCACTGCGCCGCGACTCGGCGGCGTCGGGCGGGCGCATCGCCGCGCCCTCGCGCAGGCGGTAGTAGTCGCCGAGGCCAAGCGCGGCGATCCATTCAGCGGCCGCTCGGCAGCCCTGGCAGCACACCGGATGCGGCACGCCGTCGACGCGCGCCACCGGCGGCAACGCCGAACGCCGGCAACGCGTCGCCGCAGTGCCAGCACGCGACCGATGATCGGCTCATCGGGCGATGCTCGTGCCGGGCGAAGTCGCGTTGGCGTCGATGACCGGCGTCGGCGAGCGCGTCGATGCGCGGCTGTGCAGTCCGGGCATGTCCATCGCGGCGCCATCGGCATCCGCGAGTGGCGCATCCGCGTCATGCAGCGCCACCACGATCATCCACACGCAGCCCGCGAGCGAGGCGGCGAAAATCGCGGCGCCCAGCCAGAGGATCGGCTGGCGCTGCCACGCGTGGTGTCCGTGCGAGATGCTCACCTCACGGTTGCGCCGGATCAGGATGCGATTGCGCATACACCCACGCCGCCACGAGGCGCGATCCATCTTCGCCGAGCCGGTCGCGCCACGCGGGCATTTCGCCGGCACGCCCATTGCGAACCGTCGCCAGCAGCTTCGCTTCGTTGCCTCCGTAGAGCCATACGGAATCGGTCAGGTTCGGCGCACCGAGCGCAGGATTGCCCTTCGCGTCCGCACCGTGGCATGCCGCGCACGTGGCGAAACGCGGCTTGCCCATCTGCGCGCGCAGGCCGTCGTGCGGCAGCCCGGCGAGGCGCTCGACGTAGTTGACGACATCGACGATCTCGTCGTCGCCGAGCGCGCCGGCAAATGCCGGCATGCCGCCGCGGCGGCCATCGAGGATGGAGACGAGGATCGTCTTGCCGTCGCCGCCGTAGAGCCAGTCGGCATCGGTGAGATCGGGCGCACCGACGAGCGGGTTGCCGCGGCCGCCGCGGCCGTGACATGCGGCGCAGTTGTCGATGAAAAGACGTTCCCCGGCGCGCAGCGCATCGCGGTCCCTGGCGAGCTTTTCGACGTCGGCGTCATGCACGCGCTCGGCGAGCGGCGCCAGGCGGCGATCGTTGGTTTCCTGGTTGCGCGCAAGCTCGTCATGCGACGTCCACCCGAGAAGGCCCTTGTAGCCGCCGAAGCCCGGATACAGCGCGAGATAGCTGAATCCCGCGACGAACATGGCCGCAGACATCGCCACCCACCATCCCGGCAGTTTGCGCACGCCCTCGCGCAGTACGCCATGCGCCCAGACGTGGCCGCTGGTGCCGTCGGCCTGCGTCGGTATGTCGACCTTCGGCGCCCACAGGAACAGAAACAGCGTGATGCCGAGATTCAGCACGATGAGCGACATCACCAACGCGGACCAGCCGGCGCTCACGGCGCGTCCGCCCCGTCTTGCATCGGCAACTCTGCGAGCGCGTCGAATGCGCGGCGATGGTGCGGCAGCCACGCCCAGATCCAGATGCCGATGAAGATCAGCATGATCGCCACCGTGACGACGCCAGCCACATAGCCCCAGAGCGGACTCATTTCGGCCCGCTTTCGCCCGGCGATGCGGGCTTACCGGCGGCGGTGCGCTCGTGCGCAACGCCGAGTCCCTGCAGGTAGGCAACCAGCGCATCCAATGCAGACTTGCCTGCGACGGCACCCGGCGCAGCGGCGATGTCGGCGTCGGTGTACGGGTCGCCAAGCGTCCGCAGCGCACGCATGCGCGCCGCGATGTCGGCGCCATCCAGCGCCTCGTCGGCGAGCCACGGATACGCGGGCATGTTCGATGCGGACACGAACATGCGTGGATCGAGCAGATGTGCGCGCTGCCAGGCGTCGGAATACTTTCCGCCGACTCGGGCTAGATCGGGACCCGTGCGCTTCGAGCCCCACTGGAACGGCCGGTCGTAGACCGACTCGCTCGCCGTCGAGAAATGGCCATAGCGCTGGGTCTCGGCGCGCAGCGCGCGGATCATCTGCGAATGGCACAGGTAGCAGCCCTCGCGTACATAGATGTCCTTGCCGGCGAGTCGCAGCGGGTCGTACGGCGTGACGCCGGGGGCCGGGGCCACGGCGTGCGCGTCGATGAAAAGCGGCGTGATCTCGCTCAATCCGCCAAGCGACACCATCACCAGCGTGAGCACGCCGAGCAATGCCGCATTCTTCTCGACAGCCTCGAAATAACGATATCCGCGTCGCATCGCGCCCTCCTCAGACGGGCGCCGGCAGCGGTGCAGGCAACGGCGCAGGCACCTGGTGCGGCTCGGGATCGGGAATCGGCACGGGAATCGGCTTGATCAGGCGCGCGCGCGCATTGGCCGCCGTGTGCCAGAGATTCCACGCCATCACCACCATGCCCGTGAGAACCAGCACGCCGCCGAACCATCGCACGACGTACAGCGGCTTGATGGCGATGAGGCTGTCGATGAACGGGTATTTGAGCGAGCCGTCGGCGTTGGTGGCGCGCCACATCAGGCCTTCGGTGACGCCGGCCGTCCACATCGCCACCACGTACAGGAGCACGCCCGCGGTATGCAGCCAGAAATGCAGCTCCATCGCCGCCCGCGAATGCATTTCCGGCCGGCCGAGCGCCCGAGGCGCCATCGCGTACAGCGAGCCGATGGTGATCATCGCCACCCAGCCCAGCGCGCCCGAGTGCACGTGCGCGATCGTCCAGTCGGTGTAGTGCGAAAGCGAATTGACGGTCTTGATCGCCATCATCGAGCCTTCGAGCGTCGCGGCCGCATAGAACACCAGCGCCAGCACCATGAACTTGGCGGCCGGATCGGTGCGCAGCCTGTGCCACGAACCGTTGAACGTCAGCAGCCCGTTGGCCGCCGATCCCCAGCTCGGCATCAGCAGGATCAGCGAGAACGCCATGCCCACCGACTGCACCCAGTCGGGCAGCGCGGTGTACATGAGGTGGTGCGGTCCCGCCCACATGTACACCGAGATCAGCGCCCAGAAATTGACGATCGAGAAGCGATAGCTCCACAGCGGCTGCTGTGCCTGGCGCGGCACGAAGTAATACATCATGCCGAGGAAGCCCGCGGTGAGGAAGAACGCCACCGCGTTGTGGCCGTACCACCATTGCACCATCGCGTCGACCGAGCCGGAATAGATCGGGTACGACTTGGTCAGCGACACCGGTATCGCGAGGTTGTTGACGATGTGCAGCAGGCCGACGGCGATGATGAAGGCGCCGTAGTACCAGTTGGCGACGTAGATGTGGCGGATGCGCCTGCGGGCCAGCGTGCCGAAGAACACCGTGCCGAAGCTGATCCAGACCACGGCCACGGCGATGTCGATGAACCACTCGGGTTCCGCGTACTCCTTGCTCTGGGTGATGCCGAAAGGCATCGTCGCCATGGCCAGCACGCAACCGAGTTGCCAGCCCCAGAACGTGAAGTTGGCGAGCGCGGTGAACGCGAGACGGGTGTGGCCGGTACGCTGGACCACGTAGTAGCACGTGCCCATCAGCGCGGATCCGCCGAACGCGAAAATCACGCCGAACGTGTGGTCGGCGCGGATACGGCCGAACGAAAGCCACGGCACGCCGAAGTTGAGTGACGGCCACGCCATCTCCGCTGCGGCGTACACGCCGATCGACATGCCGACGATGCCCCATACCGCGGCGGCGAGCAGGAACAGCCTGACCACCTGGTCGTTGTAGGTCTCGGTTGGACGCATGATTGCCCCGCCGCGGTTGGCCTGCCGGCGATTATGGGCTTCGTTGACGGTCCGTTCAATCGCCGCGACCGCGGGATCACATTGTCGCGTCTGCTTCAGGCGCCTGGCGCGCGTCGCCCGGGCCCGCCCGCACTTGCGCTGCGCGCATCGCCGGCTTCCGGCGCTTTACAATGCGGCGAAAGGTCGGCGATGGCAATTGCGACCGGTTGCGACGCCGCACGCCGCCGATCGCGGAGCACCCACGATGGAAACCAAACCGCCGCTACCCCCATTCACCGCTGAATCGGCTGCGCAAAAGGTGCGCATGGCCGAGGACGCGTGGAACACGCGCGAGCCCGGCCGCGTCGTGCTCGTCTACACCGAGGACACGATGTGGCGCAATCGCGCGGAATTCCCGGTGGGCCGCGAGCAGGTGCGCGCCTTCCTCGAGCGCAAATGGGCGAAGGAACTCGACTATCGGCTGATCAAGGAGCTGTGGGCGACCGCGGGCAACCGCATCGCCGTGCGCTTCGCATACGAATGGCACGACGACTCCGGACACTGGTTCCGTTCGTACGGCAACGAGAACTGGGAATTCAACGCGCAGGGACTGATGATGCGGCGCTTCGCCAGCATCAACGACCTGCCGATCGGCGAGGCCGAGCGCAAGTTCCGCTGGCCGCTGGGCCGGCGGCCCGACGACCATCCGGGGCTCAGCGACCTCGGACTGTGAGCGAACGTCGCCCGCGCGCGAGCGCGAGAGCCGCGAGCGCCGCGGCCAGCAGCGCGCCGGTCGGCGGCTCGGGCACCGTCGACGGCGGCGCGCCGGTCAGCGCGAACGCGGCGTTGAATTGCGGCGCCGGATTGCCGCCTACGCTGCCCACGATGTCGCTGCCGACGCGCAGCCAGTCGGGCGCAAGGTCGCCATTGCGGATCCAGGTCTGCAGGTCGGGGATGAACGGCGTGCCTGGCGACACGATCGGCTTCGGCGCCGACAGCCAGTAGAACTGTCCGCCGTTCGCGGTGACGCCGACCTGCGGCACGAAGAAATAATGCCCGGCCGGCAACGCCAGCGGCGCGCTGAACGAGAAAGCGATGTTGATCTCCTCGCCCGTCACCGCGCCTTCGCCGCCGGTGGTCTGCCCCGGCGATGGGTGGATGCCGTTGAGCACCGAGTTGGCGGCGGTGAAACTCCCCTGATCGCTCACCGTGAAGCCGAAGTCGCTCGCCGATGCGTCCAACTCGTCGAGCGCCACGTCGGAAGGCGAGTTGGCGCGCGTCGGCACCAGCTGCGTGCGCGCCGTATCCGAATCCAGCGGGAATACCCGGTAGATCTCGATGCGGACGTCGCCGATATCGGCCGCCGTCGCACCGGCGAGCAGGCCGGTGAACGTCCCGCCATGAAGGGACGTCGCGACATCCAGCACGAAATCGTCGGCAGCTTCGATCTCGGTCAAGCCGGTGCCCGACGGGCGCGACGCCATCGCCATCAGGCCGTCGGGATTGCCGGTGGAGAAGTTGAACGGCGCGGCGCCCGCCGGCAACGCGACGGCGACGAGCGCCGTCCACAGCGCGATTCTCGGTATGTTCACAGACTGCTCCAGTCGGCGCGCGCCGACGGCGCCAGCGCGCAAAGGAACGCGCAAGCATCCGCCATACCACTCGCAAATCATGCGCAAATTCAGCGTCATGCGCGGTGCAGCTGTCGACGCGAATTATCCGATGTAAAGCGCCTCGACATGTGCACCCGCCGCGGTCAGGCGGTCTGCGCGTCGGCGGCGCGGCGGCGTCGCTCGAGGAGCTCGAATGCGCCCATGCCCGCGAGCATCGCCGCCACGAACACCACGGCCTTGGGCTCGCCCATGCCCAATGCCACGAGCGCCGGACCTGGACAGAAACCGGCAATGCCCCAGCCGATGCCGAAGAGCGCGCTGCCCGCGAGCAGCCGGCGATCGATGACGCGCGATGCCGGCAACTGCATCGTCGCGCCGAGCAGCGAGCGCTGGCGGCGCCTGGCGATCGCGAACGCGACGGCGGCCACGGCCACGGCGCCCGCCATCACAAATGCGAGTGACGGATCCCAGCGGCCGGTGAGATCCAGGAAGCCGATCACCTTCGCCGGATTCGCCATGCGCGACACGATGAGGCCCACGCCGAAGACGATGCCCGCCACGAAGGACATCAGCGCAAGCATGGCGACGGCTCAGGCAGGCAACACATGGCGCAACAGGAACACCGTGGCGAAGCCCGCGGCCATGAACGTCGCGGTAGCCGCCAGTGATCGCGGCGAAAGCCGCGCGACGCCACACACGGCGTGGCCGCTGGTGCAGCCGGCACCGTACCGCGTGCCGATGCCGACCAAGAGGCCGGCGAGCACCAGTGCACCATACCCCGCGTCGATCCGCAGCGCCGGCAGCGCGGTCACGATCGCGTAGGCGAGGGGTGCCGCGAGGAGGCCCACCACGAAGGCCGCGCGCCACGCCAGGTCGCCGGCTCGCGGATGCAGCAAACCGCCGACGATCCCGCTGATTCCGGCGACGCGGCCGTTGCAGAGCGCGAACAGTGCGACGGCGACGCCGATCAGCAAGCCGCCGGCCAGCGCCGATCCCGGTGTGAACGCGTTCCAGTCGACGGTCATCGCCCGTTGCTCCGCATCGCGGCCGCCGCGCGGCGCGCCCACAGGTGAAGAGTATCGCGTTATCGGCGGCCGGCGGATAGCCCCGCGCCCAGGCCGAAATCTCGTCGGACCGCGCGTGCTTTGCCTATACTTGAGCGCCACGAGGGGCCGCTATGGGCGCATGCACGACGACCGAGGGATTTTTCGACGCCAAAACCGGTACGGTCAGCTACGTCCTGTGGGACAACGCCACGCGCCGCGCCGCGGTCATCGATCCGGTGCTCGACTTCGATGCCAGGTCGGGACGCACGGCCACGACATCCATCGACGCGCTGTGCGCGTGCATCGCGCGTCACGCCCTTGGCGTCGACTGGATCCTCGAGACCCATGTGCACGCCGACCACCTGTCCGGCGCACACGCCCTCAAGCAGCGCACGGGCGGGCGCATCGCGATCGGCGAGGGTATTTGCGACGTGCGATCGACGTTTGCCACGCTCTACGATTTCGCGCCGGCATCGGCGGACGGCGAGCCATTCGACCACCTCTTCGCCGACGGCGAGCGTTTTCATGTCGGCGAAACCGAGGCCGTCGCGCTGTGGGTGCCGGGACACACATCGGTGGACCTGGCCTACCTCGTCGACGACGCGCTCTTCGTCGGCGACACGCTGTTCATGCCGGACGTCGGCAGCGCGCGCGCCGATTTTCCCGGCGGCGACGCGCGCCGTCTCTATCGCTCGGTGCGGCGCCTGCTCGAGCTGCCGCCGGCCACCGCCATGTACGTCTGCCATGACTATCCGCCGCCTTCGCGCAAGGCCTCGTGGCAGACCACCGTGGCGGAGCAGCGCGCGCACAATGTCCATGTGCGCGACGGCATCGATGAAGACGCCTTCGTGGCGATGCGCAAGGCACGCGACGCGACGCTGGACGTGCCGGCGCTGATGCTGCCGGCAATCCAGGTCAACGTGCGTGCGGGGCGCCTGCCGGAGGCCGGCACCAACGGCGTCGCCTACCTGCGCATCCCGCTCAACGCGCTGCCGGCGCGTGCCTAGAGCCCCTGCAGATGGCGATATCACGCAAGAGCAACGCCGATCGCGTGCGGTTGCAGGATGTCGCGCGGCGGGCGCGGGTGTCCGCCGGCACCGTATCGCATGTGCTGACCGGTCACGCCCAGGTGAGCGATGCCCTGCGCCAGCGCGTGCAGAATGCGATCGACGCGCTGGGCTACGTGCCGAACTTCCACGCCCAGGGATTGCGCCGCTCGCTGTCGCGGATGATAGGGCTGTGCATGCCGCTCGCGTCGACGGCGTACATGAGCTCGCTGTCGGAGACGCTCGAGGACATCGCGTCGGGCGCCGGCTATCACGTGATGCACGTGTTCAGCCGCCACGATCCCGCCACCGAGCTCGATCGCATCAAGGACCTCGTGCGCTATCGCGCCGACGGGCTCGTGCTGATGCCGAGCGTCAATCCGGCGCCGACGCTCGACTGGGTCGCGCAGAAGGGCGTGCCGCTGGTGCTGGTCGACCGGCCGATCGACGACTTGCGCTTCGACCAGGTGACGCTCGACAACCGCGCGTCCATGCGCGAGGTCGCGACACGGCTGATCGCGCGCGGCCATCGCCGCATCGCGTTCATCTGCCATTCGCGCAGCCGCCTCGTCACGCGCCACCGCATCGAGGCGCTGGCGGCCAGCTGCGCTGCGACGCCGGCGTGCCTGTATGACGTCCTGGAATTCCAGGACGACCCGGATTTCCTGCGTGACGAGCTCGCGCGCGTGCTCGCCCAGCGCCCGACACCCACCGCCATCGTCACCAGCAACAGCCACCATGCGTCGGTCGTGCTCGGCATCCTTGCCGCATCCGGGACGCGGGTGCCCGAGGACGTGTCGATGGTCACGTTCGACGATCCGGAATGGGCGATGCTGACGCGACCGCAGCTGTCGGTGGTGCGCCAGCCGGCGCGCGCGATCGCGCGCGCCGCGTGGGATCTCCTGTTGCAGCGGATCAATGGCATCGCCGGCCCGCCGCGCACGGTGTCGCTCGAGGCCACGATCGAGTTCCGCGGGTCGGTGGCGGCACCGCACGCGCATAGCGAAGTCGTCAAGCGCATGCGCGACGGCGCGCGCAGCGGCTGACGCGCCAGGGCCGCGAAAACGTCGCGCGCCGCGCGCCGGCCCGATCACTCGGGCAGCGTGTCGCCCGAGCCGCCCATCTCCGCCGGCATGTCCTTCATCTTCGGCAGGCCGTCGCGGATACGCAGTTGCGTCTCCTGGTAGTTGACGTGCAATGCAGCCTGGAAGCGAAAATCCGGAAGGGTGGCGGCGTAGACATCGACAACGCCCCATAACGGATGGTCGGTGAAAAGATGGCCGCCGCAGCTCGTGCACCACTTGCGATGGCTCTTCGGCGTCTTGTGGAACGTGCCGACCTTTTCCGCGCCGCGCGTGACGCGCACCGCATCGGGCTTCCACAGCGTGAAGGCGTTGACGGGCGACGCCGACCAGCCGCGGCACGACTCGCAATGGCAATACCCCATGGCGGCGGGCGCCCCGGTCACCTCGACCTCGACGGCTCCGCAAAAGCACTGCCCCGTGTACCGTTTTTGCTGTGCGTGCGTGTGATCGGAAATTTGATGCTCTTGTACGGCTTCCATGCGGAGATTCCTTTCGGTTGGTCGCGCCGGCGGGTTTCGATCGCGGCGGCGACGGCGGTTTCTGGCGCGCGATTGAGGCACACTGTCCCCCTGTCGCGCGAGGCCAGTATCGCCATTGCGCGTCGCCCGGAATTGACCGCGAACCCGCGTTTCTTGGCAGAGACCCCATGGACGCCCTCTCCGACATCCTCAAATCGGTGCACCTCGAGGGCGCCGTCTATCTCAACGCCGAGTTCAGCGCGCCGTGGTGCGTGCAGGGAGAATGTGGCATCCCCAAGGTGAAGGAGCGGATGGCGGCGGCCGAGCACGTGATGTTCTTCCACTTCCTCACCGAAGGCGCGTGCAAGGCGCGCCTCGCCGGCAGCAACGAGACCGTGTCGCTGGTCGCCGGCGACCTGCTGTTGTTCCCGCAGGACGATCGGCACTTCCTCGGCAGCGATCCACAGATCGCGCCGATGGGCGTGGGCGGGATGGTCTCCGCCGAGGACATGGCGAGCGGCGAATTCGTGCAGATCCGCCACGGCGGCGGCGGCCCGGTCACGCGCTTCGTATGCGGCTATCTCGCCTGCAATCGCAGCCTCAGCCGGCCGCTGTTCGAGTCGCTGCCACGCATGTTGCGCATTCCGGTCGGCGACGGACCCGCTTCCTCGCTGCTGCGCGAGCTGTTGCGAACCGCCGTGCGCGAGACGATCGCCGAGCGGCCGGGCACCGAATCGATGCTGTCGAAGCTCTCCGAGCTCCTGTTCGTCGAGGCCATGCGCCGCCACGTCGACAGCCTTGCGCCGGAAGGCCGCGGATGGCTGTCGGGAGTGCGCGATCCGCATGTGGGCCGCGCGCTCGGGCTGATGCACGCCGATCCCTCGCGCGCATGGACGGTCGACGCGCTCGCGCGCGAAGTCGCGCTGTCGCGCTCCGCGCTGGCGGCGCGCTTCACCACGTTGATCGGCGAGCCGCCGATCCAGTATCTCGTGCGCTGGCGCCTCGCGCTCGCGGCGCGATCGCTGCGCGCGGGCGGCGACGCGATCGCGCGTGTCGCCGAGAAAAGCGGATATGAATCCGAAGCGGCGTTCAGCCGCGCGTTCAAGCGCGAGTTCGGCAAGCCGCCGGCGGCGTGGCGCCGCAGTGCCCGCGTTCGCGAGGCCGTTTGACCGGACTCCTTCGGCGGCTGTCGTTTGCCCCGGCCGCACGCCCGGCAACGTCGACGACAGTGAAGACGCTTTTCACCGAGGAAGTCGCGACGTACCATGTCTTGGCCACCGACGACCGCAAAGGCAATATCTGAAGCATCCAGCGCGAGTCGGCGATCGATGCCAGCGCGCCACCTTAAGACACGTTTGCATCGCAGTAGCAGCCACCAGGAGACCGGCAATGAAGATTCGTCACGCATGGAGCACCGCAGCGCTCGTCGCCGCGTCGATGCTCGCCGCCAACGTCCATTCGCAACAGGTCGTCTATCCGGCGAAGGGCCAGTCGGCGCAGCAGCAGAAGAAGGACGAAGGCGAGTGCCACACGTGGGCCGTGCAGCAGAGCAAGTACGATCCCACCAATCCGCCGCCCCAGGCTGCCGCCGCGACGCCACCGACGACAGCGACCGGCACGACGGCGGGCGCCGGCGCGCGCGGCGCGGCGCGAGGCGCCGTCGTCGGGGGCGTCATGGGCGATGCCGGTGCAGGCGCGGCCGCGGGCGCGGTCGCAGCGCGCGGCCAGAGCCGGCGCCAGAACGCGGCGCAATCGCAGCAACAACAGCAGGCCGCATCGCAACAGCAGAATGCGGGCATGACCGCATACCAGAAGGCGCGCGCGGCGTGCCTCGAAGGCCGCGGCTACACCGTGAAGTAGCGGGCAATACGCGCGCAAATTACCTGCCGCGCAAGACGGACGCCTGGTTTTGCCGCGGATCGCAAGTGTCCCAACCCTGCGGCCATGGGAACGACTCCGTACGGCTGCTTGAACTCTCAACTTCTTGCCGCGGCTTCGACGTCAGTTGACGCCGGCAGTCAACGTCGGACAATCGCGTCATCGGACGGCGCTCGCCCTGACGAGTCGGGAGCGACCTGCGCAAACACCCTCGCATCGTAGGTCATGGGGAGACTCAGCATGATCGTGGTCGTTCGATCCTGTGGCGACGTGGGATCTGCCGTCGCACATGTGCTTTTCTCCTCCGGCCGGGCCGTGGTGATCCACGACCTGCCGAAGCCTGCGCATATGCGCCGCGCATTCGCCTTTGCTGACGCGCTGTTTGAAGGTCGCGCAGAGCTTGAAGGTGTAATTGCGAAGCGGATCTCCGACATCGAATCACTCGCATACACATTGCGCTGCGGGCAAGCGATTTCGGTGTCCACCGCCCCATGGGAGGAACTCGTTGCCACAGTGAAACCTGACGTCATCGTCGACGCAAGGATGCGAAAGCGCGAGGTACCCGAAGCGCAGCTCGCGCAGGCGCCACTTACCATCGGCCTCGGACCGAACTTCACGGCTGGCGAGAACGTGCATGTCGCTGTCGAAACCGCGTGGGGTGAACAGCTCGGCAACGTCATCCGGCGCGGGTCTACCAAAAAACTTGCCGGAGGGCCGCGGGCACTCGGAAACCTGGGGCGCGAGCGATTCGTGTATTCGTCCATCGCCGGAACTTTCCATTCGCACCTCGACATTGGGAATGCCGTTGACGCTGGAGATCTGGTCGGCAGCGTTGATGACGTCGAGATTCGTGCGCCGGTCGGAGGCCGAATTCGCGGGTTGAGTCACGACGGTGCCAGTATTGAAGTCGGCTCCAAGATCGTGGAAGTGGGCCCCACCGATGGTGGCCCGATACCTCGGGGGCTCGCTGAGCGGCCGCGGGCAATTGCACAAGGCGTGCTCAAAGCGATGCCCGTGGCGACGGTCTAAAGGCTGCCCGAGAGGCCGGCTTGGTGGCTCGGTTGACCGCTGACGCACCCCGTGATCCGGCGCACCACCCCGCGCCTCGGACAGCTTGTCGGTCACGTGGGGAATCAACGGTTGACAATCCATTAGGATTCCATAATACTGGAAACGTGGTTACGTCAAGGTATCCTTTCAGGCTGATTGGAGGCATTTTATGAAGCGATTTCACGTGCACGTCAGTGTCGAGGACCTGCCCGCCAATATCCGGTTCTATTCGAATATGTTCCGCGCCGAGCCAACGGTCCTCGAGGACGACTACGCCAAGTGGATGATCGACGAGCCGCGGATCAACTTCGCGATCTCACGGTCGACAACCCACGCCGGCGTGAGCCACCTGGGCCTGCAGGCCGATTCGGCCGAGGAACTGGCGGACATCCAGAGTCAGTTCGCGGCGGCAGACCCCGGCGTCGCCGACGAGCCGAATGCAGCGTGCTGCTATGCGCGCTCCGACAAGCACTGGGCCACCGATCCCCAAGGCGTTCGCTGGGAGGGCTTCCATTCGCGCGGCCTGCTCGAGGATGAGCGCGACGCCGAGCCCGCGATGCCGAATGCAGCGCCGGCATCCGCAGGATGCTGCGCGCCAAAAGCGGCGCCGGACGCGGTGATTACGGCCACTCGCAGCTGCTGCAACGCGCAATGAAGCCGGGAAGCGTCGATATCGAGCCGGCACGCCCGGCCGATTTCGACGCCCTGCGGCACCTGCTCGACGCCTGCGCGCTGCCCTGCGCCGACCTCACGCCCTCGTTGCTGCGCCACTTCACCGTCACGCGCAACGCCGGCACGATCGTTGGTTGCGTCGGGTTCGAGCCGTTTGACGGGGTCGCCTTGTTACGCTCGCTGGCGATCGAAGTGTCGCATCGGCAGTCCGGTCTCGGCACGCTGCTGGCGACCTGGGCCGAGCACAGCGCGGCCGAACAGCGCGTGCATGCGCTGTATCTGCTCACCACGACCGCCGAAGGGTTCTTCGCGGCGCGTGGGTACCGACCGACGTCACGCGGACAAGTACCGACGACCATCGCGGCCACGCAGGAATTCGCGCGACTCTGTCCCGCCGCGGCGACCTGCATGACGCGGGCCACGACCGCGGGATCGTCGAGTGCGATGCCAGTGCCGGGAGCGCGACCACGGCCGTGAGTACGGTGCAAATTCGCCAGGCGGATGCTGCAGATGCGCCCGCATTGCTGGCGATCTATGCGCCGTTCGTCCTGAACACGGCGGTGTCGTTTGAAGCGACGCCGCCGACGGTCGCCGAATTCGAAGCCCGGATCCGCAAGGCGCTTGACCGGTGGACGTGGCTCGTGGCCACCATCGACGGGGCCTGCGCGGGCTACGCCTACGGCTCGACGCATCGCGAACGCGACGCCTACCGCTATTCGGTGGAGACGTCGGTCTACGTCGAACCGCGGTTCCATCGCCGCGGGATCGCGCGTGAACTCTATCAAGCGCTGCTCGCCGATCTGGGGTGCCGCGGCTATTGCAATGCGTTCGCCGGCGTTGCGCTGCCCAACGACGCCAGCGTCGCCCTGCATCGCCACTTGGGTTTCGAGCCCATCGGCGTATTTCGCGCCGTGGGGTACAAATTTGATCGCTGGCACGACGTGTGGTGGTCCCAGCGATCGATTCCGCAGCCGTGAGCAATGCATGTCGTCACGAACCCGCAACAAGGTGCGATTACCTGGCAACCGATCTATACTTGCAGAACTGTCGATTCGATGCCATTTCCGGCTACACGCGGATCGCGCGATGTACGGAATTCGGCATGGCTTGGTTCGCGCACGCTGACCGCCGGTCTACGGAGTCGCCATGAAGACACCTCAAGCGGTCGTTGCGCTGGCTTCGCTGGCGCAGGACACTCGCCTCGCGATTTTCCGGTTGCTCGTGCAACAGGGACCCGGAGGACTATCGGCGGGAACCATTGCGGAACGCCTGAAACTGCCTGGCGCCACGCTCTCGTTTCATCTGAAGGAGCTCGCCCACGCCGGCATGGTCGACTCCCGCCAGGACGGGCGCTTCATCTATTACTCGGCGAACTACCCGCAGATGAACGCGCTGATCGCCTATCTCACCGAAAACTGCTGCAGCGGCCAGGGTTGCGCAACGCGACCGGTGCCCACACCCGTGCGGATGCGCAAGCGCGCCTAGCGCCGCTCTACTCTTTGATGAACGTCGCCCCGCGCGGATGCCTCTTGCGGGATGGCGAAGCTCGTTCTTGTCTCCACGAATTCGAAGGACTTCCCGATGACTGAGGGCAAACCATTCAACGTGCTGTTCCTGTGCACCCACAACTCCGCCCGCAGCATCATGGCCGAGGCGATCCTCGACCACGTCGGCCGCGGCCACTTCAAGGGTTACTCGGCCGGCAGTCACCCCGGGACGGCGCCGAATCCTTTCGCGCTGGAAACCCTGCGGCAGTTGCACCTACCCACCGAAGGGCTGTACAGCAAGGACTGGAGCGAATTCGCCAAGCCCGATTCGCCGCGCATGGACTTCGTGTTGACCGTCTGCGATGACGCTGCTGGCGAGGTTTGCCCGGTATGGCCGGGACAGCCGATCAGCGCCCACTGGGGTGTCGAAGACCCGTCGCGCTATGAAGGCAGCGACGACGCCAGAGCGCGGGAGTTCGTGCGCGTGGCTCACATCCTCAAGCGGCGCATCGACCTTTTCACCAGCCTGCCGCTCGACAAGCTCGACCGCATGAAGCTCGAGAAGCAGGTCCGCGATATCGGCAAGCAATGAACCTCCCACGGCGCCTGGCCGCCGAGGCCCTCGGCACCGGTTTGCTGCTGGCGGTCGTCGTCGGGTCGGGGATCATGGGCGAGCGCCTGGCCATGGGCAATCCGGCGATCGCATTGCTTGCCAACAGCCTCGCCACGGGATGCGGGCTCTGGGTGCTGATCACGCTGTTCGCGCCGATCTCCGGGGCACACTTCAATCCGGCGGTGACGCTGTCCGCTGCGATCGTCCGCGAATTCGCCTGGCGCGACGTGCTGCCCTACGTCCTCTCGCAAGTCATCGGGGCATTGCTGGGCGTCGCGACGGCGCACCTGATGTTCGGGCTGCCGCTCTACTCCGCATCGCAACACGCGCGCGCCGGACCTGCCCAGTGGTGGAGCGAAGCGGTGGCGACGGCCGGCTTGATGCTGACCATCTGGCTCGGCGATCGCCACGGCGCTCGCTGCGTTGCGGGGCTCGTCGCGGCCTACATCACCGCCGCCTACTGGTTTACCGCGTCCACATCGTTCGCGAATCCGGCCGTGACGCTGGCGCGTTCGCTCACGGACACGTTCGCCGGCATCCGGCCCGCCGATGTGCCGGGGTTCATCGTGGCGGAATTGACGGCGGCAATCGGAGCAACGTTCGCCGCGCGCTGGTTCATGCGCTGAACGACCTTCGTTCCTCTCGATCAGACGTCAAGGTATTCAGGCCCCGGCGATGGGGTCGGGCACCCGCCCGACCAATCGTCGTTGACGGAATTTCGCCGTCCCGTAGCCTCTCCACCTTGCCATCCTGTGGTGACGGATGTCGCGGAAAAAAAATGGGGCAACGCGTTATCGTGCGAACCGCTCGCAATCCGCACCCAGGGAGAATCCAAAGAAAAACGGCCGCTTTTGGCGGCCGTCAGAGTGGTTGCTGGTGGAGGTGGGCGGAATCGAACCGCCGTCCGGAAGACCTCTACAGTCGGGACTACATGCTTAGCCACGTCATTTGGCTCTCGTCTCCACGACGCCGGCGGGCAGGCTGCGCAGGGACCAGCCACCTATTTTTAGCGCCTCGCCCAAGTGGCCCGGGCGGACGCGATCACTCAAAAGGTCCTCGCCGTGACTTTTTAGATCACCCGGCCTGAGTGCCGACCGGTGCGAGGTCCGGCGGGGTTAAGCCGCCAGAGCGTAGGTTTCGTCGTTCGCAGTTAAATTTGCGAATTGCTCAGGTTTAACGAGGACAAGCGCCTCGGCATGCCCCGCGCTGCTTCGATACCCCCGTCGAGACCAGTGCACCCCCGAAATCGGAAGCGCCCAAGACCGTAACAGGCCGTAACATGGCTTGAGTGCGCGTGGTGGTATGGTATCACCGGCATCGTCGGCGCCGCTGATTCTCCACGGTGGAGATGGGGTCGGCGGCGGTGCAATCAAGACCATCCGGGATCGGATCGCACCATGCGTACGGCTGTCCCGCTTCTCGCCCTCGGCATCGCGCTGCCCTTGGCGGCGATCCTTCCGGCGCCCGCGCGGGCCGAGGTCCCGGAAGCCGTCGCGCTCGAGCACGCCGACATCAACCGTTTCATGGGTAGCTGGTTCGAGATCGCCCGCCTGCCGAACAGCCAGGAGCGTGACTGCGCGCGTGACGTGGTGTCGACGTACGAGCGGCGCAACGCGTCGGCGATCCGCGTGGTCAACGTCTGCCGCAATGCCGACGGCGACCTGCAGCGCACGCAAGGTGTTGCCCGCATTCGCGACGGACTGTCGCAGGCCAAGCTCGAGTTCCGCTTCGCGCCGCTGGCGCTGGCGTGGCTGCCGTTCCTGTGGGATGACTGGTGGATACTCGAGGTGGCGCCCGAATACTCGTACATGATGGCGGGCGACCCGTCGCACCAGCGGCTGTGGATCTACGCCCGCAACCGCGAGCTCGACGACACGACCTACCGCATGCTCGTCGCGCACGCGGCGGCGCAGGGCTACGACATCACACGCCTCGTGCGCACGCCGCAATCCGCGCCCTGAGCCGTTCGCGCCGGCCTCAGGATGGCAGGCCCTGCAGCAGCGAGTTCATGTCTTCCGCGTGCTCCTCCTCCACTGCCAGGATCTGCTCCAGCATGCGCCGTGTCGTGGAATCTCCGGCGCCGATGAAGTTGACCATCTCGCGATAGCTCTCGATGGCGATACGCTCGGCGATCAGGTCCTCGCGGACCATGTCGCGCAGCGAATTGCCCTCGACGTACTCCGAGTGGCTGCGGGTGGTCAGGCCCTGGGGGTCGAGGTTCGGCTCGCCACCCAGCTGGACGATCCGATCGGCGATCTCGTCCGCGTGCGCCTGCTCCTCGTTGGCGTGCTCGAGGAACTCCTGCTTGACCGCCTCCGACGCCATTCCCTGCGCCATGTAGTAGTGCCGCTTGTAGCGCAGCACGCACACGATCTCGGTGGCGAGGGCCTCGTTGAGGATCTCGACCACCTTGTCGCGGTTGGCCCCGTAGTTGGGCGTCACCGCGCCTTCGTCGATGTGCGCTCGCACGCGCTGGCGCAATGACTTCACATCGCTCAGGAACGCTCCGGACGGTGGCTGGTTCGCGGGCTTGGTCTTGTTGGAATTATCGTTGCGGGGCATTGCTTCTCCTATCGATGGTCAGCGTGTTCAGCCCCTTCGCAAGAGGCTCATGACGAACGTGATCGCGGCGATGATGATGAAGATGAAGAACAGGACCTTGGCGATCTCGGCGGCGCCGGCGGCGATGCCGCCGAAACCGAACAGCGCGGCGATCAGCGCGATGATGAAGAATACGACGGCATAGTGAAGCATGTGGTTCTCCTCGAAGGGTGAGCGGTGATGCGGGCCACGCTCCAACCCGCGTTCCCATGCAATGCAGTTGCCGTGCCTGCGATGATGCAGCGGCATTCGCGTTGCGATTCAGCGCCTTGCGCGTAGCGACGCGTTGCGATGAGCGTGGTGGCGGGCGCTGCCGGCAAGCGCGCTTGCAATCGCTGCATTCGCAGTCGGCACGCGTCCTACAGCGGGTTGCGCCGGCGTCCGATGGGGCGCTTCCGGGCCCGCTGTTACTCTCGACCCACGGGCCCCACGCGGGATTTCGCGTCGTGCGCGGAGCGTTTCATCCCTAAACCCCACGAGGACTGAAAGCATGAAAGCAACCTACGCCATGATGATCGCCGCGTGCGCACTCGCCGCCGGTTGCAACAACCCGTCGCCGCCTCCGCCGCCGCCGCCCGCCACCAGCAGCTCGTCGATGACCGCGCCGACCCCGACGCCACCGCCGCCGCCGGCCACGCCGGCACCGTCGGATTCATCGACGACGCCGCCGCCCGCGACGCCGCCGGCCGACACGGCGCCGAAGAAATAAATGAATTCAGCGAACGCACGGACCTCGCCATGAGGCGCATCGTCAACATGGCGCTCGTCGCAGGCGCGGGGTTCGTGCTGAGCTGGCTCGTGCAGTCGCTCGCCGCCGAGCGCCGCGAGGTGCGCGGGCGCCGGCACAAGTCGGAGCACAAGGCCGCCGTGTCCGATTGGGAGAACGAGGGCGGCGGCCTCGCACCAGCGCACGAGCCCAAGCATTGAACGTGGCCGCCCGCGGCCCCTCTCGCGAAATCGCGGGCAAAACACTATAGTCCGGGCATGTCCACGCCCGACCGTTCGGCTCGACCCGGCGCACGGCAGCCGCGGCTGCCGCTGCGCGTGGCATTCCTGCTCGCCCTCGGCATCATCACATCGGTCGGCATCCTAGCCTTTTCCGAAATCGGCTCGCGCGAGCTGCAACAGGTGGTCGAGTCGCACACGGCAACCGTCGAGGTGCAAACAGCCATCTACGAAATCGTGAGCCTCGTCACGGATGCCGAGACCGCCGAGCGTGGCTACGTGCTCACTGGCAAGGCCGAATACCTGCAACCCTACAAGGACGCGCGCCCCAAGCTCGAGGATCGCTTCCGCCGGCTGACTGCGCTGCTCGCCAAGGAGGGCACCCCGGCACAGCGTGAGCAGCTGAGCCGCATCAATACGCTGGTCGGCAAGAAGTTCGGCGAAATCGACGCCACGCTGGCGCTCTATGACCGCAATGGCCGCGATGTCGCCTTCGAGCTGCTCAACACCGGTCTCGGCAAGCAGATGATGGACGACCTGCGCACCGAGATCGCTCAGCTCGACGCCGAGCAGCGCGCCAGCGTGGCGGCCAGCGACTCGCGCTGGAAGCAGGACATCGACTTCGCGCGCTTCGCCGTGCAATGGCTGACCGCGTGCACGGTGGTGCTGCTGCTCGTGGTGTGGTTGCTGGCGCGCCGCGAAGTCCGCCAGCAGGACGACCGCCGGCGGATGCTCACCACCCAAAGCGAACGCCTCGAACGCGAGGTGCGCGAGCGCACCGGCGAGCTCGCCGAGCTGTCCACGTACCTGCAGACGGTGCGCGAGGAGGAGAAATCGCGGCTGTCACGCGACATCCACGACGAGCTCGGCGGCATCCTCGTCAGCGCCAAGATGGACGTGTCGACGGTGGCCGACGCGCTCGGCACGCGCGATCCCTCGCTGGCGCGCAAGCTCGCACGCGCGCTGTCGACGCTCGACGACGGCGTATCGCTCAAGCGCCGCATCATCGAGGAACTGCGACCCACGCTGCTCGACAACCTCGGGCTCGCCGCCGCCATCGACTGGCAGGTGCACGAGGTGTGCGATCGTGCGGGTCTCAAGTACGAGCTCAACCTCGCCGAGGATGCATCGGACGTGCCGCCGATCGTCGGCATCGCGCTGTTCCGCATCGTCCAGGAAGCGCTCACCAACGTCGTCAAGTACGCGGGTGCACGCACGGTGAACATCGACCTGATCCGCGACGACGAAGGCGTGTCGCTGATCATTGCCGACGACGGCGTGGGACTTCCCGAGCGCGCGTCGCGCGACCGGCTGTCCCACGGCATCGCCGGGATGCGCCAGCGGGTCCGCGCGCTGGCGGGCGAATTCGCGATCCATGGCGAAGCGCGGCGCGGCACGCAGATCGAAGTCCGCATCCCGCTGTCGCGTGACCAGACCCGCGAATCCGAGCAGCCCGCCCCGGCGCCACCGTCGATCGCTGGCGAGCTCGCGGCACCCCCCGTCGTTTCCACCGACCTGGCCTGAGCGTTCGCCGGCGGCGGCCTTCGCTCCCGGCGCCCCTGCATGCGCATCGTCACGGCCACGCGCTATGTCACGCCGCTGCGCGAAGGCGGCTCGCTGCCGGCAATCGTGGAGGCGGATGACGATGGCCTGTATGTGCTCAAGTTCCGCGGTGCCGGGCAGGGTGCACGCGCGCTGGTGGCGGAGCTCGTCGCCGGCGAGATCGCCCGGGCGCTGGGTCTCGCGGTGCCCGAAATCGTGTTGCTCGACCTCGATGCCGAGCTCGCCCGCAGCGAGCCCGACCCCGAGATCCAGGACCTGATCCGCGCGAGCGCCGGGCGCAACCTCGGACTCGACTACCTGCCGGGATCCACGACGTTCGATCCCGTCGTCGATAACCTCGACGCCGCGCTCGCCGCGTCGATCGTCTGGTTCGACGCCCTCGTCAGCAACGTCGATCGCACGCCGCGCAACACCAACATGCTGATCTGGCACCGCCGCCCATGGCTGATCGACCATGGCGCGGCGTTCTACTTCCACCACGCCGGAGAGGATTTCCTGTCGCGCGCCCGCGAACCGTTCGCGCGCATCCGCGAGCACGTGCTGCTGCCGCAGGCCACGGCGCTGGCGGAGGTCGACGACATGCTGGCGGCGAAGCTGACTGACGCTATCATCGCGCCCATCGTCGCCGCGGTCCCCGGGCCCTGGCTGCATCCGCACGATGCCGCCGCGGCGGAAGCCGCGCGCGCCGGGTATCGCCGGTATCTGCGCGCGCGGCTCGACGCGCCGCGCGCCTTTGTCGAGGAAGCGATCCGTGCCCGCACCCAGCACCTATGACTATGCAGTGATCCGCGTGGTGCCGCGCGTCGAGCGCGAGGAATTCGTCAACGTCGGCGTCGTCGTATCGTGCGCGGCGCAGCGCTTCCTCGAGGCCGCCGTCGAGGTCGACCCCGCGCGCATCGCCTGCTTCGATCCGGATCTCGACCTCGAGATGCTGCATCGCCATCTCGACAGCATCGTGCGCATCTGCCGCGGCGGACCGGATGCGGGGCCGATCGGCGCGCTCTCGCCCAAGGAGCGCTTTCGCTGGCTCACCGCGCCCCGCAGCACGATCATCCAGCTGTCGCCGGCGCACACCGGGCACGCGCACGATCCGCGAGCGCTCATCGAGCGGCTGCTGGCGAGCATGGTGCGTACGCCGCGCGCGCCGGCGGCAGGCGAAAAAACGGCCGGAACCATTGGTGGTCCGGCCGAAAGTCGCGCCAACCGCAAATAAGGGAGAGATTCCGCGGCGGCGCGCCCCGCTTCGTGGTGCTAGGACTTGCCGTAGTGCATCTTGGCTGCCTTCACGCACTCGTCCTTGGCGTTGCCGGCCATCGAATCGCAGCGTTCCTTGGCGACCTTGTACTCGGCGTCGCGCTTGTCTTCGGCGGCATCCTTGCGCGCGTCGCTCGTCTTCGCCATCGCCGTGGTGTTCGCCTCGGTGGCGACCTTGTCGACCTTGGCGTCGGACTTGCCCTTGACTTCGGCGGCCTTGGCCTGCTTCACGCACACGTCCTTGGCGTTGCCGGAAAGGTCGTCACACTTCTCCTTGGCGACCTTGTATTGCGCTTCCACGCGGGCCACGCGCGCGTCATAGCGCGACGAAGGCGTGCCCTTGTAGGCCGCTTCGGCGTCGGCGAGCGCGACGTCGCGTTTGCCCTTGGCCTCTTCCTCGCAGATGTCCTTGGCATTGCCCGACATGCTCTTGCACGCGGCCTTGTCCGAGTCGTACGTCGACTTGATGGACGACTTCTGCGCGCTGTAGCTGTCCTTCGACATCGTCGACGTCGACGTCGCCGCATAACCTGCGCCGGCGAATGCGAGACCGCATCCTGCCAGCAGGCTAATCAGTAATTTGCTCATGGTGACCCTCCTTGATAGTACCGACAGTGAACGGCCTGCGCGCACAGCCGCGCCTGCCCCGTGTGCTAATGATCGCAACTGGCGTGCCAGCTGCAAATACTTTTATTATCAATGTGTTACGCGCTCACCTTGGGGCCGGATCGGCACTTCGGGAATGCCTCCCGCGCACATCCTGCAGTGGCGTCGGCAGCCTTCCTACGATCGCTGCTGCGGATGGATGACGGCGGAGCGTCGACGGCGCATTACGGCCGCGGACTCGGGCGGGACTCGTCGTCGCTCAGGAACTCGCTGAGCGCCGATAGCGAGGCGATGCGGCTGGCGATGGTGCGCACGATCGCGATCAGCGGCGCACCGACGAGGAGGCCCCACCCGCCCCACAGCCAGCCGAAGAACAGCACCGAGACGAACACCGCCACCGGGTTCATTCGCGACGCTCGGCCCTGCATCCAGTTCTGCAGGAACAGGCCGAGACTCACGGACACGGCCGACGTCGCCAGCAGCAGCGCGACCACGACGCCGGCGGACGCGAACTGCAGCACGCCGACGGCGGCGACCAGCACCAGGGCGAACACGATGCCCACGTAAGGGATCGCGTGCAGCACCGCGACGCAGGACGCCAGCAGCGCGGCACGCTCCACGCCGAACGCTGCGAACACGCCCCACAGCACGAAGCCGAGCGCGACGTTGGTGAGCAGCATGACCAGCAGATAGCGCTGCACCTGCACGTCGATCTCGTCCAGGATCTCCACCGTGATGCGGCGCTCCTTCAATGTGTTGCCGCCTACGCGCAGGAGCTTGCGCCGAAAGGAGTTGCCCGCCGCGAGCAGGAACAGCGTGATCGCCAGCGCCACGCCGAGCGTGGTGAGCACACCCAGGGCGTTGATGCCGTCGGCGGCGAGGCGATCGGTGATGCCGGGACCGGATGTCGGCGGCGGCGGCGGTTCCCCCGAAACTTCGCTGGCGGCCTTTTTCAACTCGGCGGCCGCCGCCTTGACGTGCGTCAGCGCCGTGGGATCCGGGCCGCTGGTAAGTGCGTGCAGCTTCAGCCGCACCGAATGCGCCGCCTGCGGCAGGTCGGCGAGCGCGCTCGTGGCCTGGTTACGCAGCGCGTAGGCGCCGCCGCCGAGTGCGCTCACCAGCGCCGCCATCACGATTGCGGCGGCCAGCGGCTCGGGAATCTTCCAGCTCGCCAGCTTGGAGACGATCGGGCGCAGCGCGTAGGCGGCAAGCATGCCGACCACCAGCGGCACGAAGAACTCGTGCGCGATCTTGAGCGCGCCGACGCCGGCGACGACTGCCAGCACGACCAGCGCCACCTCGGCGCGGCGCGCGCGTCGCGTTTGCTCGTTGGATTGTTCCATGGATCGAGGCCGCCGCGCCGATCATCGCGCGGAGGCCCCGATGATGGAAGAAGCTGCGTTCGAAGCTCGGCGTTTACGGCTTGCTCTTGTCCGCGGCCTTGGAGATGGCATGGCCGGTGGCGGACACATCCTGGCCGGCGCCTTCCACGGTGTTGCAGGCGGCGAGCAAGCTGGCCAGTGCGGCAGCGAGAGCGATGGCGATGAGGCGGGTCATGGAGTTCTCCTTGAGCGTGGGAAATGATCCATCGTGGACAGCAGTCACGCGTTATCCTTCGCAGGCGCCGTGCCAGCGGCGCATGCCCGTCGATTCAACGCGTTAGGGTCTGTGGCAGCCTTCGCGGAGGCGGCTTTGCGAATCGCCGTTGTATCGCTTACACCGGGTGTCAGCGCGCGCCCGCCAGCTCCTCGAGCACATTGCGGACGCGGTCGTACTCGCGCGACTTGTCGAAAAAGTAATCGGCGCCCAATGCGAGGCTGCGATCGCGATACTGTGGAATCGCGTAGTTCGTGAGCACGATCACCTTGGCGCCCGCCGGACGCACCGGGCCGAGTGCTTTCAGGACGCCGAGCCCGGTGCCCTGCTTCAGCTGCAGGTCGAGGATCACCGCATCCCAGCCGCCGCCGGCGAGCGCCGCGACTGCCGCGCGCTCGCTGTCCGCCTGGCCGACGACCTTGATGCGGCCGGTCGCCGTCAGCGACTCGATCAGGCGCTCGCGGATGATCGGCGAGTCCTCGATCAGCACGACGCGCAATGGCTCCCCGGCTACCATCGGCATGCCGCGCGTTGCGCGCCTCCACAGGGCGCGACGGCGCGCCAGCGCCCGCCCCAAATTGCCTGGCGTCGTCGTTTCACGCTCGTCACTCGATCAGATGATTCTTGATGGCGTAATAGGTCAGATCAGCGTTGGTCTTCATCGCCATCTTCTCCAGCACGCGCGACCGGTAGGTACTGACGGTCTTCACCGACAGGTGCAGCTCCTCGGCGATCTTCGACACCGGCGTGCCGCCCGCGAGCTTGGTGAAGATCTGGAACTCGCGCTGCGACAGCCGCGCATGCAACGGCGCGTCGGTATCGCCGGACACGCCGTCGGCGAGCACCTGCGCGAGATTGGGACTCACGTACTTGCGCCCGCGCATCGCCGTGCGGATCGCGCCGACCAGCTGCGTCGACGCCGTTTCCTTGTTGACATACCCGGAGGCGCCGGCACGCAGCAGGTTGACCGCGTATTGCTCCTCGGCGAATCCCGACAGCATCAGCACCGGCAGGTCGGGCTTGGCGTGCTTGATCGCCTTCAGCGTATCGATGCCGTTCTTGTCGGGCATCGAGATGTCGAGCAGCACCACGTCGAACTCGCCGGCGCGCACCAGTGAAATGCACTCGTTGCCGGTGGCCGCCTCGCCGGCGACTTCCATGTCGATCTGGTCGGCGATGAACTGCTTCAACCCGGCGCGCACGATGGCGTGATCGTCGGCAATCAGGAGTCGGATCATGGAATGGGTTCCGGAAGGCGCGGCCGCGCGGCAGGCGAGCTACTGCGCGGTGCTCGTGGAATCCGCGGCGTGATAAGCCGCGAGGCGGTTGTACAGCGTCTTCAGGCTGACGCCCAGCATCTCCGCGCACTGCCGCTTGTTGCCGCGGCAATGGTCGAGGGTGGCGAAGATCGCCTGGCGCTCCATGTCGGCGAGCTGCGTGCCGACCGCGAACTCGAGCTTGCGGCCGCGGGCTTCCGGGCACGCGAGGCTGCCGATATTCAACTCGACGGTGTCGTCGGCCATGATGAAAGCGCGGTGCACGGCGTTGCGCAGTTCGCGCACGTTGCCGGGCCACGCGTGGCGGCGAATCGCCTCGACCGCAGTGCGCGACAGGCGCTTCTGCGTATGCGCGGTGGCGTTGAGCTGCTGCAGGAAATGCTCGGCGAGAAGCTCGGCGTCGTCCTCGCGGTCGCGCAACGGCGGCAGGTGCAGCGGAAACACCGCGAGCCGGTACATCAGGTCCTCGCGCAGCGTGTTTTCGCGCACGGCGGCACCCGGCTCGCGATTGGTCGCGGCCAGCACGCGCACGTCGGCGGTCAGGTCGCGGTCGCCGCCGATGCGCGCGAAGCGGCCCGTTTCGAGCACGCGCAGCAGGCGCGCCTGCATCTCGGGCGGCATCTCGGTGATCTCGTCGAGGAACAGCGTGCCGCCCCGCGCGCGCTCGAAGCAGCCGGCGTGCTGGCGGCTGGCGCCGGTGAACGCGCCCTTCTCGTAACCGAACAGCTCGGCCTCGATCAGGTTCTGCGGAATCGCGCCGCAGTTGATCGCGATGAACGGTCCGCTGCGGCGCGGCGACAGGTCGTGAATCGAGTGCGCGACGAGCTCCTTGCCGCAGCCCGACTCGCCGGTGATGAGCACCGTCGCCTCCGTGGGCGCCACCTTGGCGATCATGGCGAACACGTCCTGCATCACCAAGGAGTTGCCGTACAGGCGGCCGAAGCGCGCCGGCGCCGGCCGCGACGCGGCGCGCGCGGCGGCGAGAAACGGCAAACTGACAATGTTGTCGCTGCTATGAAGTTCCATGTTCGCGGGGTATCGTTATCGTTGTACGCATCCTAAGGAAGCGCCCCCGTACGCCCCATCGGTGTGCGGCCCAATCGCCTGTAGGCGAGGTCCTACAGCGAACGCCCCCGAAATTACAGCCTCGACGACCCTTTGCGCGCCGTCGCATGCGCATACAGCGCGTCGCGGGCGACGCCGGTCACGCGCGCCACGACGTGCGCCGCGCGCGCCGGCGGCAACTCGGCAGCGAGGGCGTCCATCCAGCGCAGTGCCGCCGCCAGCGAGGCATCGTCGACGGGCGCGCGCGCGGCCACGGGCGCGTCGACGACCAGCACGAACTCTCCACGGCTCCGATTGGGGTCGCCCGCCAGCCATGCCGCGGCGTCGGCGAGCGGCATCGCGGCAATCGTCTCGAAGGCCTTGGTGAGCTCGCGCGCGACCACCAGCGTACGCGCGCCGTCGAGGGCCGCGGCGAGCGCGTCGATGGTGCGCGCGACACGATGCGGCGCTTCGTAGAACACCAGTGCCGCCGGCAGCAGCGCCAGCGTCGCCAGCAGCGCGTCGCGCTCGCCCGCCCTGGCGGGCAGGAAGCCAGCGAAGAAGAAATGCGTCGCGCCGATCCCGGCGGCCGACAGCGCGGTGACCAATGCCGACGGTCCGGGAATCGGCACCACGCGGTGGCCGGCTTCGCGCACCGCGCCCACCACGCGCGCGCCGGGGTCGCTGATCGCCGGCGTGCCGGCATCGGTGATCAGCGCGACGCTCCGGCCCTGCGCCAGCGCCGCCACGACGTCGGCAGCGCGCGCGGCCTCGTTGTGCGCGTGCAACGCGCGCGGTCGCGTGGCGATGCCGTAGTGGGCGAGCAACGTCGCCGACACGCGCGTGTCTTCGGCGTAGATCGCCGACACCGACGCCAGCACGTCGAGCGCGCGCAGCGTGATGTCGCGCAGGTGCCCGAGCGGCGTCGCGACCACATATAATGACGGCGCCAGCGCGACCTCGCGTCCGGCCACCGTTGCCGCGCTTCCCGTCTCGCGCTCGTCCAATGCGCCCTCTTCACGCCCGCCGCGTCCCGCCGATCCGCTTCGCGCGGATCCTCGCGACGTTGGCGATCGGCGCGGCGGCCGCATTCTGCGCCGCCCCCGCTGCTGCGGCAAGCGACGACGCGGCCGGGCTGCCCGTCGTCGTCGAAGAGGCGCCGGAGGCGACGCCGCCGCCGCCACCTCCGCCGCCGCCTGCCGACACGGCGACCGATACGGCGCCCGCCACGGTCGCGTCGCAGGCGGACATCGCACTGGTGCTGCCGCTCGGCTCGCCAGCCTATGCGCGAGCCGCCGAAGCGGTCCGCGACGGTTTTCTCGATGCCGCCGATGCCGCCGGTGCGCGCAGTCGCGTCAACGTCGTCAGCCACGGCGCCGACGACGTCGTCGCCGCATTCACGCGGGCCCGCGACGCCGGGGCGCACGTGATCGTCGGGCCGCTGGTGCGCGACCACCTCAAGGCACTGGCGATGGCCGACGTGTCGCTGCCGCCGACGATCGCCCTCAACCAGCTCGACGACGGCACCTCGCTGCCGCCGCTCATCTACACGCTGGCGCTCGCGGTCGAGAGCGACGCGCGGGTGATCGCGCGCCGAGCGCGCGAGGACGGCGCGATGAACGCGTCGGTGATCGAGTCCGACGCTCCGCTGATGAAGCGCTTCGCCGGCGCATTCACCGGCGAATGGCTGCTCGCCGGCGGCAATCCCCCGCGGCGCTTCACGTTCACGCCGACGCCCGACGGCCTGGCGACGCTGCGGCGCGACCTCGCCGCCGCGCCGGCCGACATCGTCGTCATCGCCGTCGAAGGCAGCGACGCGGCGCTGGTGAAGTCCTTCGCCCCGCGCGTCATCACGTACGCCAGCGCGCAGATCAACCAGCGCGCGTCGATCGGCACGCAGCGCGACCTCGACGACACCCGCGTCGTCGACCTGCCGTGGATCGTCACACCCAACGCCCCGGCGCTCGCGCGGCTGCCGCACAAGCGCTACTCGAACGTGGCGCTCGATCGCCTGTATGCGCTCGGCATCGACGCCTTCCGCGTCGCCGATGCCTTCCGCGGCGGCGTACCGGCGCGCTTCGAGCTCGACGGCGCCACGGGGCACCTGGTGCTCGACGAAGGTCGCCAGATCGCGCGCGCGGGCACGCTGGCCGTTTTCCACGAAGGCACGCTGGTCCCGCTCGACGCGACGCCATGAACCGCGCACCGGGTGCCGTCGGTGCCGACGCCGAGACGCTCGCCGCGCAATACCTCGCGGCGCGCGGGCTGACCATCGTCGAGCGCAACGTCAGGACCCGTTTCGGCGAGATCGACCTCGTCGCGCGCGACGGGCCGACGCTCGTGTTCGTCGAGGTGCGGTTGCGCCGCAGCGCCGACTTCGGCGGCGCCGCGGCCTCCATCACCCCTGCCAAGCAGGCGCGTCTGGTCGCCGCGGCGCGGATCTACCTCGGGCGCCTGCGCGTCGAGCCGCCGTGCCGGTTCGATGCCGTGCTGTTCGACGCGCTCGACCCCGCGCGCGCGACGTGGCAGCGCGATGTCATCGACACGTCGGAGTGAGCGGCGGCAGCCCTCTCTATAATCCCCCGATGGAAGCCATCAAGCGCGTGAAAGGCCACTTCAGCGACAGCGCGGCGCTGCACCAGGAAGCCGCGGAGTCGCTGGCACCGCTGATCGCGCGCGCCGCCAACGTGATGACGGAATGCCTGTTCGGCGACGGCAAGATCCTCGCCTGCGGCAATGGCGGCTCGGCCGCCGACGCCCAGCACTTCGCCGCCGAGCTGGTCGGCCGCTTCGAGCGCGAGCGGCCCGAGCTGCCGGCGATCTCGCTGGCCACCGACACCTCGCTGCTGACTGCGGTGGCCAACGACTACGCGTTCGAGCAGGTGTTCGCGCGGCAAGTGCGCGCGCTCGGCGCCAAGGGCGACGTGCTGCTGGCGATCTCGACCTCGGGCGCCTCGGCGAACGTGGTCGCGGCGGTGCACGCCGCGCGCGAGCGCGACATGCGCGTCGTTGCACTGACGGGCAAGGGCGGCGGGCGCATGGCCGAACTCCTCGTCGAGGGGGATGTCCATGTTTGCGTTCCGCACGCGCGCACGGCGCGCATCCAGGAGATCCACCTGCTCGCGATCCATTGCATGTGCGACATCATCGATCACACGCTGCTCGGCGACGACGACTGACCGCGCCGTGACGCCCGCGCCACTCCCCTTCGCCACCCCCGTCTACGTCCGCCAGGAGAACACCGCATGACATCGCTTCGACTCACCGTGGCTTCACTCGCCATCGCCCTCGGCGCGGGCTCCGTGCTCTCCGGCTGCGCGCCGATCGTCGTCGCCGGCGCTGCCGCCGGCACCGCGCTGGTGGTCGCCGACCGGCGCTCCACCGGCGCCCAGCTCGACGACGAGACGATCGAGACCAAGGTCGCGGCCGACGCACGAACGCAATGGGGCGATCGCATCCACCTCAACGTCACGAGCTTCAACGGCATCGTGCTGCTCACCGGCGAGGCGCCCGATCGCGCGACCTACGACGCCATCGGCACGCTGGTCAAGGGCATCTACAAGGTGCGCACCGTGCAGAACGAGATGGTGATCGCGCCCAACACGCCGATGTCGTCGCGCACCAACGATACCTACATCACGTCCAAGGTGAAGACGCGCTTCATCGAGGAGAACCGCTTCCCGGCCAACCGCGTCAAGGTCGTCACCGAGCGGCAGGTGGTCTACCTGATGGGGATGGTCACGCACAAGGAGGGCGACGACGCCGCGCAGATCGCGGCCATGACGTCCGACGTCGTGCGTGTGGTCAAGGTGTTCGAGTACATCGGCTGATGCTGCCGCGCGCGGCCGACAAGATCGCGGGCGACGGCGATGCGCTGGCGCGCATCGCGGCGTTGCCGCGGCCGCTGGTGTTCACCAACGGCGTGTTCGACATCCTGCACCGTGGCCACGTCGCCTACCTCGAAGATGCGCGCAACCTCGGCGCGGCGCTGGTGGTGGCCGTCAACACCGACGATTCGGTGCGCCGCCTCGGCAAGGGCGACGGGCGCCCGCACAATCCGCTGGCCGACCGCATGGCCGTGCTCGCGGCGCTCGCGAGCGTGGACCTCGTCGTGCCGTTTGCCGCCGATACGCCGCGCGACCTGATCGTCGCCGCCCGCCCCGACATTCTCGTCAAGGGTGGCGACTACACCGCGGACAACACGGCCGGCGCGGCCGAGGTGATCGCGGCGGGCGGGCGGTTCGTGGCGATCGCCTTCGCGCATCCGCGCTCGACCACCGCGCTGATCGAGCGCATCCGCGCGCGGCGCGGCGATGCGTAGCGCGCCGCGCGCGACTCGCTTGATATAATCCGGCCATGTCCACGACCCAGGCTGCCGATCGCGAAGTCGACGCGCGCGGGCTCAACTGCCCGCTGCCGATCCTGCGCACGAAGAAGGCGCTGAACGACATGCAAAGCGGGCAGCTGATCCGCATCGTCGCCACCGACCCCGCCAGCGTGCGCGATTTCGAGGCGTTCGCGCGGCAGACCGGCAATGCGCTCATCGAGCACGGCGAATCCGACGGCACGTTCTGGTTCCTGATACGGCGACGCTGACCGCGCGCCGCCGCGACCGGCCGCGCATGGCACCGCCTCGTCGCGCCGCGCACCGCACTTGAGCGTCGCGGTCCTCCTGTTTCCGGATTTCCTGCTGATCGCGGCCGGCGCATGGCTGCGGCGCTGGCCGGCGCTCGCGCCGGCGTTCTGGAGCGGGCTCGAGCGCCTCATCTATTGCGTGCTGTTCCCGGCGCTGCTTTATCGCGCGCTCGCGGCGGCACCGCTCGGCGCGTCCGGCGCATGGACGCTTGCCGGGGTCGCACTCGCCGCCACGCTCGCCGGCATCGCGCTCGCCGCCGCGGCGATACCGCTGTTCCGCCTGCCGCAGCCCACGTTCGCGGCGAGCTTCCAGTGCGCGTTCCGCTTCAATACGTACGTGGTGCTGGCCGTGGCGGCGCGGATGGGCGACCGCGACGCGCTCGGTCTCGCCGCGCTGCTCGTCGGCGTGCTCGTGCCGGTGGTCAACGTCGCCGCCGTGGCGGCGCTCGCGCATGGGCGCGAGACCCACGTCGGCCGCGAGCTCGTGCGCAATCCCCTGCTCCTGGCGTGCGTTGCGGGCCTTGCCGCCAATGCGATCGGGTTGCGCGCGCCGGAATGGATCGACAGCGTGATCGAGGCGCTGGCGCACGCGGCATTGCCGCTCGGGCTCATCGCCGTGGGTGCCGCGCTGCGCCTGGCGCGAGGCAACCTGCCGTATCCGGCGCTCGCCTGGTTCCACGCGATCAAGTTGCTGGCGATGCCGGCGCTGGCGTGGGCGCTCGCGCGCTACGCCGCGCTGTCGCCGCTGCAGACGGCCGTGGCAGTGCTGATGACGGCGGTGCCGACGGCGCCTTCGGCGTACATCCTGGCGTCGCAGATGCACGGCGACGGGCGCGCCGCGGCGTGGCTCATTTCGACCGGCACGCTGCTCGCGGCGGTGACGCTGCCGCTGTGGCTCGCGCTCGTGCTCTGATCAGCGCCGATAGCGGTTGAGGAAGTCGGCGACGATGCCCTTCTGCGAGCGGTCGATCGCCTCGTCGAGATCGCGATCGGACGGATCGTATTGCTTGGCCTTGCGGAACGCCGCGATCGCGTCCTGGTGATAGCCCTGTGCCTGCCAGGCCTGCCCGAGGCAGCGGTACGCGTCGGCGCTGGTGAGGTCGAGATCGGTCCACGTGCGGCACAGTTCCGCCGCGCGCCGCCAGTTGCCGGCGCGCAGCATCCGCGGGCCTTCGACCTTGAGCACGGCGATCTTGGCGCGGCGCTCGGCGAATTGCGCGGCGAGTTCGGGATCGACCGGATCGCCCGGGGCCGGAGTCACCGCCGGCGCATTCACCGCCGGTGTGCCCTGCGCGCCCGGCAACGACGGCGGCAGGTTCGCGCGCGCAACGTTCGGGGCGGCGTCCGCGCTCTTCTGCGGCGCCAGCCCGCCGATCAGGCCGCCACCGCCGGCGAAGTTGGCCAGCGTCTCCGGCGACGGCAGCGCGTCGGTGATCGTCGCGCGCGCCCACACGATCGAGTCGGCCATCGGCTGATGCCATGCTACGCCATAAAGCCATAGCATCGCCGCGAGCCCGCAGACGCCGGTGAGCGCGTTGATGACGCCTGGCGGTCCGTGGGTGACGAGGCAGTCCTGCGCGAAATCCCAGTCGGTCTCCTGGTTCTGCGCGACCTTCTCGTAGGCGACGGCGATGAGGATCGGCGCGAGCAGCGCGAAGCCGCAGGCGACGCCCTCCCACCACACGCGGAATGCGCGCTTGAGACCGCGCTCGAAATGCGCGCGCGCGTCGCGGCGTGCGTAGGCGTCGGAGATCGAGAACTGCAGGTACACGCCAAACAGCCACTTGCCCGGCGTGGTGCCGAGCGACGCGATGAGCAGGCCTTCGATCGGCACCCAGGTGAGCGTGATCAGCACCGGCGCGATGAGCGGATGGCCGAGCCACCACGCGACGTTCTCGGGCATCAGGTCGGCGCCGCGCAGCTCCGACAGCAGCAGCGCCAGCACCAGTCCCCACAGCGCATAGTCGAACAGGCGCGCCGCCAGCCGATGCCACGGCCGCGGCTCGCTGGTGCGCCCGGATTTCGCGCGCTCGAGCTCGGCCATGCGCAGCTGGAAGATCCAGCTCGCATCTTCCTGCGGATGATCGGTGCCGAGGAACACGCTGCGCTCGCGCCGCCAGTTGAGGATCGCGAGGTCCGTCTGCGGCGTCAACGACACCGGCGGCGGTGCGCTGCGCCTTCGCAGGAACGCGATGCCGTGCACGATGCCGTACACCACCGTCAGCAGGATCAGCGCCAGCGTCAGCCACACCAGCACCTGCTTCGCCACCAGCACGGTGTCGGCCGGCGTCACCGACACGATCGCCGCCGCGATGAACGCGGCGAACAGCATGCACAGCAGCACGGTGACGAGCGGCGAGCGGCCGAACGACGCCACGCGCTCGGTGAGTCCCGGATGATGCAGGTTGATCTCGGGCTTGGGGTCTTCGGCGTCGAGGCCGGTCTCGAGCGGATCGGCGAGCGCCTCCGCGAGCTTGTCGATGGCCTCGGTGCCGACGTCGGTCTGCTCGCCTTCGACCGCCACGGCGTTGGTCACGACGTGGGCGATCTTCTGCTCGGTGGTGCCCGCCGACACCGCGAGCTCGTTGTCGTAGCGCGCGCGACGGTCGGAGTCGGACAGGATCCGGCTCGCGTGGTTGATGAAGCGCAGCGCTTCCTCGACGTTGCCCTGGCCGTCGCGGGTCTTGGCGTAGTACTTGCGAATCAGTCGGCGCAGCGAGGCGCGGACCTCCTCGTCCGAGGCGGTCTGCGGAATGCCCAACGCTTCGTACAGCGTCGCTTTCATCGTTCTTCGAAAAATCCGCCCCGGCTAAGCGCTGATTATGCCAATGGAATGACGGGGCCAAAAGCGGCGCGCGTCGAATGGGCGCGCATCAGACACGCTTGCTGCAATTATCGTGCCCCGCGTGATGCACGGATGCCGCCCATGCGGCGGGCGCCGGAGACATCCGCCCGCGCCCGGCCAGGCGAGCGCGGGCCGCGCTGCACGCGGCTTCGAGAGCGAGCGGGCACCCACCGTCGATTCCCGGGCAGCTACGGTAGGCGAACAAAAAGCGGCCCGCAGGCCGCTTTTTCGATGGCACCGATCGATGAGGGGTGTGGCTATTCCGCCTTGCCCGAATCCTTGGCCGCAAGCTTCTCGCGGATACGCGCCGACTTTCCCGAGCGTCCGCGCAGGTAATAGAGCTTGGCGCGACGCACGTCGCCCTTGCGCTTCACCTCCACCGAGGCGATCAGCGGCGAGTACGTCTGGAACGTGCGCTCGACCCCTTCGCCGCTGGAGATCTTGCGCACGGTGAACGACGAGTTGAGGCCGCGATTGCGCTTGGCGATGACCACGCCCTCGTAGGCCTGCACGCGCTTGCGCTCGCCCTCGACGACGTTGACGTTGACGACGACGGTGTCGCCGGGCGCGAACTCGGGCAGCGTCTTGGCCAGCCGTGTCATTTCCTCGCGCTCGAGGGTTTCGATGATGTTCATGCTTCTTCCTTTCTCTCGCTTGTACGGGGAAGAGAGGTCGGCCGCGCCGACGTCGTTCCCGCCTTGTCATCGGCCCCGTCGCGCGAACGCGGCGTGCCGTCTGCGGCGTCGCGCAACCCGCGCGCCGCCTCGTATTCCCGATATTCTGCCAGCAGCCGGCGATCGTCCGCCGACAACGTCAATCGCGCGATCAGGTCCGGCCGCCGCGCCGCAGTCCTGCCCAGCGCCTGCATCCGCCGCCAGCGCGCGATCGCCGCGTGATCGCCCGACAGCAGCACCTCGGGCACGCGCTCGCCGGCGTAGACCTCGGGCCGCGTGAAGTGCGGCGTGTCGAGCAGGCCATCGACGAACGAATCCTGCGCCACCGAGGCGCTGTGGTTCATCGCCCCGGGCAATTGCCGAACCACCGCATCCATCAGCATCAGCGCCGGCAGCTCGCCGCCCGACACCACGAAATCGCCGATCGACATCTCCTCGTCGACTTCGCGGCGGACGAGGCGCTCGTCGATGCCTTCGTAGCGCCCCGCGATCAATACGTACCCTGCATCGCGCGCCGCCGCCAGCTCCGCCACGCGCGCATGCGACAGCGGCGTCCCCGCCGGCGTGAAGTGGATCACGCGCGAACCACCGCAGCCCGCCGTCCGCTGCGCGTCACGTGCCGCGCCGATCGCCTGCGCCAGCGGCGCCGCCAGCATCACCATTCCCGGGCCGCCGCCGTAGGGCCTGTCGTCCACCGTGCGATGCGCGTCGTGCGCGTAGTCGCGCGGATTCACCGTGTCGAGCGACCACAGTCCGCGCGCCAGCGCGCGTCCGAGGATGCCGAACCGGCTCGCTGCCCGCACGAGCTCGGGAAACAACGTCACGGCGGTGAATCGCATCGCAGTCCGCCTGGCGCCCGGCGGCGCCCTCCGTTCAGTAATCCGCGCCCCAGTCCACTTCGATCGTCGCCGCATCGCGATCGACGGCGCGGATCACCGCATCGACGTACGGAATGAGCCGCAGCCTGCCGTCCTGCGCCGACACGTACAGCAGCGGATGCGCACCGCTATCCCGCACTTCGGTCACCTGGCCCAGCGCCGCGCCCTCGCGGTTGACCACCGCCAGTCCGACGAGATCGGCGACGTAGATCTCGCCGTCGGCCGGCGCCGCCAGCACTTCGCGCGGCAACGCCACTTCGTATCCGCGCAACGCCTGCGCGGCCTCGCGGCTGTCGATGCCCGCGATGCTCGCCACGAGGGTGTCGCCATGCGCGCGCACGTCGCTGACGCGGCGCTCGAGCCAGTCGCCGCCGGCAGGTCCCCGCATGAACCAGGTGCGATGGCTCGCGAGCGTCGCCGGATCTTCCGACAGCGGCGCGATCTTGAGTGACCCGCGCACGCCGAACGACGCCAGCACCCGACCCATCACGACGTAGCGCCGCGCGTCCTGCGGCGGTCGGCCGTCGTCGCTCAGCTTGCGCTCGGCGCCGCCGCCGGCGGGTTCTTGTGCACGAGCCCTTCGACGGTGTCCGACAGCTTGGCGCCGCGCTCGCGCCAGAAATTGATGCGATCGTGCGCAAGCCGCAATCCCTCTTCGCCGGCGCCGGCGATGGGGTTGTAGAAGCCGACGCGCTCGATGAAGCGGCCGTCTCGGCGTGCACGCGAATCGGCGACGACGATGTTGTAGAAGGGGCGCTTTTTCGCGCCGCCGCGTGCAAGGCGAATGACAACCATGATTAAATGTTTTCCGGCTGATCGGGGAAAGACATTGATTCTACAACGAAAAATGACTCGCTTGCAAGGGGCTTGCGGGCCTGGGCCCTGCATCGCCCCCTGCAAAACCCTCACCCGATCAAGGACTTGCGCATTGCGCGCCTGATCGCCCGCGAGGCCCCCATGCTCGAACCGGTTCCGCTGCCCAAGCCCCGCCTGGAGTCCATCACCGACGGCATATTTTCGGTGTCGATGACGTTGCTGGTGCTCGACCTGCACCTGCCCGGCCATCTCACTTCGGGCTCGCTGTTGTGGAGCGCGATGCTGGCCGAGATCCCCAGCTTCGACGATTACGTCATCAGCTTCTACATGCTGTGCGTATTCTGGATCGCGCATCTGCGCCTGATGCGCCGCCTGGATGGGGTCGACGCGGCGTTCACCTGGATCAACCTCACGTTCCTCCTCTTCACCACGTTCGTGCCCGTGTTGACTGCGTTCGCCGGCCGCAATCCCGGTCTGCCCCGTCCGGCGTTCCTCTATGGCGCGAACCTGCTCGCGATCCTCGTCTGCGAAGCGCTGATGTGGCGCCACGCGCTGCCGCGGCTGGTCAATGCCAGCGTGTCGGATCCCGTCGGCGCATGGCGGCTGGTGCGCCGCAAGTACCTGATGGCGATGGCCATCGTTGTCGTCGGCATGGTGCTCGCGCTGGCGGAGATCGCGCTCGGCTTCACGTCGGCCTACGCGTCGTATTTCTACCTGCTGGTGATCGCGGTCGGCATCATGCAGCCGGCTCAGCGCTCGCCGCGCGCCGAGCGGCGCGAACAGCAGCGGCAGGCACTGGCACAGGCGGCGGTCAGCGCATCCCGGGAATGACGTTGCGCAAGCCGCGCATCATCTTCTGCGCGTTGCCGCCCTTGCCCATGACCTTCATCATCTTCTGCGTCTGCTCGAACTGCTTCAGCAGCTGATTGACTTCCTGCACGGACACGCCGGCGCCCGTGGCGATGCGGCGTTTGCGCGATGCCTTGAGGAGCTCGGGCTTGGCGCGCTCGGCGGGCGTCATGGCGTCGATGATGCCCTCGATGCGGCCGATCCTGCGCTCGTCGACGGTGGTGGACTGCGCGGCGCGCTGCAGCTCCGCCGGCAGCTTGTCGAGCATCGCCGACAAGCCGCCCATCTTGCGCATCTGGCCGATCTGCGCGCGATAGTCGGCGAGGTCGAATCCCTTGCCGGCGCGCAGCTTCTTCGCCAGCTTCTGCGCCTCGCCGGCGTCGACGTTCTTGTGCGCCTCCTCGATCAGCGACAGCACGTCGCCCATGCCGAGGATGCGCGACGCCATGCGCTCGGGATGGAACACCTCGAGGCCGTCCGGCTTCTCCGACACGCCGACGAACTTGATCGGTACGCCGGTCACGTGGCGCACCGACAGCGCGGCGCCGCCGCGCGCATCACCATCGAGCTTGGTGAGCACGACGCCGGTGAGCGGCAGCGCCTCGCGGAACGCGCGCGCGGTGTTGACGGCGTCCTGGCCCTGCATCGCATCGACGACGAACAGCGTCTCGATCGGATGCACGGCGGCTTCCAGCGCGGCGATCTCCTGCATCATCAGCGTGTCGATGCCGAGCCTGCCCGCGGTGTCCACGATCAGCACGTCGTGATAGTGCTTGCGCGCGTAGTCGAGCGCGGCCGCGGCGATGGCGACGGGCTTTTCGCCGGCATGCGACGCGAAGAAGTCGACGCCGACCTGGCCGGCGAGCGTTTCGAGCTGCGCGATGGCCGCCGGACGATAGACGTCGGCGCTCGTCACCAGCACCTTCTTCTTCATCGTCTCGCGCAGCAGGCGCGCGAGCTTGGCGGCGGTGGTGGTCTTGCCCGCGCCCTGCAGACCCGCGAGCAGGATCACCGCCGGCGGCTGCGTCGCGAAGTCGAGCGCGGCGGCGCTGCCGCCGATCAGCCCGGTGAGCTCGCGGTGGACGACGCCGACCAGCGCCTGGCCGGGCGTCAGCGACCCGACGACTTCCTCGCCCAGCGCCTTGTCGCGCACCTGGGCGATGAAGTCCTTGACCACCGGCAGCGCGACGTCCGCCTCGAGCAGCGCCAGGCGCACCTCGCGCAGCGCGTCGTGGATGTTGGCATCGGTGAGGCGCGCCTCGCCGCGCAGCGTCTTGACGACGCGCGACAGGCGTTCGGTGAGGTTTTCGAGCATCGGTCGGGGGTCCGGCGGTTGGGTCGTCTGCGGCGGGCGCTCTCCGGCAACGGGTCGATCCGCTACACTTCGACGCGGACGCCCGGTGCGATCGCTGCGCCGGATTCCTTCACCCATGCCGCCCGCATGTGACGGCGGTGGCGGCGAAACGCGTGGGCGAGGCGCTGACGATTCTACTGCATCCGCTGGTGGCGATTCTCTACGCGTTCACCGCGTGGCGCACCTATCCGCACGCGCGCCACGCGGCGGGTTCCCCTCGGCACGTCGACACCATCGTCGCGGTGGCGCTCGCGCTGCACGCGATCGCCCTCGTGCGCGCCATCGCCACGCCTGCCGGACTCGACCTGTCGCTCGCCAACGCGCTGTCGCTGGTGGCGGGGCTCGCCGTGCTGGTGGCATGGGCCACCGGACTCATCCGCGCGCTGCCCGCCGTGGGCGCCGTCGTGCTGCCGGTCGCCGCGGTCGGCGCGGCGTTGCCCGCGCTGGCGACGGGCGCTTACGTCGTGCCGTACGCGAACGCGCCGATGGCGAGCGTGCACATCGCGATCGCGCTCGTCGCCTACGCGATCCTCATCGTCGCCGCCGCCGAGGCGCTGGTGCTCACCGGCATCGAGCGCCGCCTGCACCACGGGCTGCCGAGCGCCGGCGCCACGCCGGCGCCGCCGTTGCTCACCCTCGAGCGCTGGCTGTTCCTGCTGATCGGCCTCGGCTATCTGCTGCTGACGCTGACACTGGCGAGCGGCATCTTCTATTCGGAGGAGCTGTTCGGCACGCCGGCTCGCTTCAACCACAAGAACGTGTTCTCGGTGGCTGCGTGGCTCGTCTACACCGTCCTGCTGGCGGGACGCTGGCGTTTCGGCTGGCGCGGGAGGCGCGCGCTCAAGTGGATCCTCGCCGGCACCGTGCTGCTCCTGCTCGCCTACCTCGGCAACAAGTTCGTGCTGGAAGTCCTGCTGCACCGCAACGGTTAGGCCGGCGGCTGCGGGCGCCGGTTCGCGCTACAGTCCGCTCTCGACATGGACTCGATCCCGCTCTCAACGCTGGTCCTCGTGCTGGCGATCCTGCTGGTCGTATCGGGTCTGTTCTCGCTCGCCGAGACCACGATGATGGCCGCCAACCGCGTGCGGCTGCGCCATCGCGCGCACCGCGGCTCGGGCGGCGCACGGCGCGCGCTGGCGCTGCTCGCGCAAACCGACAAGCTCCTCGGCGTGCTGCTGCTCGGCAACAACCTGCTCAACGCCGCCTGCGCGACCTTGACTGCCGTGCTGGCGTACCGGCTGTTCGGCGAGGGCCGCATCGTGCTCGCGCTCGGCACGCTGGCGATCACGTTCCTGATTCTCGTGTTCTCCGAGATCACGCCGAAGGTGATCGGCGCCGCGCACGCCGATCGCCTGGCGATCCCGGTGGCGATCGTGCTGTCGCCGCTATTGCGCATCTGCTATCCGGTGGTGTGGTTCGTCAACCTGTTCGTGCAGGGGCTGCTGGGGCTGCTGCGCATCCGGCCGACCGACGACACGGGCTCGCGCCTGACGCAGGAAGAGGTGCGCACGCTCGTCCTCGAAGGCCAGTATTTCCGCGGCAAGCATCGCGCGCTGATCGCCAACCTCTTCGATCTCGAGACGATCACCGTCGACGACGTGATGACGCCGCGCAACGGGATCCACGGCATCGACCTCGCCGCCAAGCCGAGCCAGCTGCGCCAGCAGCTCGCGACTTCGTACCATGCGCGGGTGCCGGTGTTCGTCGACACGCTCGACGACATCGTCGGCATCCTGCCGCTGAAGCAGCTGGTGGCGCTCCAGCTCGGCGACGAGATCGACGCCGAAGACCTGAAACCGCTGCTGCGCCCCGCCTACTTCGTGCCGGCCGGCACCCCGCTGCTCACCCAGCTCACCCAGTTCCAGAACGACCGCCAGCGGCTGGCGCTCGTCGTCGACGAATACGGCGAGCTGCTGGGCCTGGTGACGATCGAGGACATCATCGAAGAGATCATCGGCGAGTTCACCACGGCAGCGCCCGGTGCCGGCGACTCCTGGCGGCGCGAGGCCGACGGCAGCGTCATCGTCGACGGCATGGTGCCGCTGCGCGTCCTCAACCGACGGCTGTCGACGCATTTCCCGCTGGACGGCCCGAAAACCCTCAACGGGCTCATTCTCGAACAATTGGGCGACATTCCGGATGCCGGGCTGGCGTTCGACCTCGCCGGCCAGCGCGTCGAGATCCTGCAAACCGAGGACCGTGCCATCAAGGTCGTACGTCTCGCCAACCCCGTCGGACGGCCGGTTTTTCCTTTACAAACAGGGGGGGAGAGGGCATCATCGTCCGCGTGACGTTTTATGCCGTTGGAATGCGGGGCGCAGCCTCGCGCCATCGGCACGTCGATTGCTTGAAAACCGTTCCGGCACCATTTTTGACCCAAACGCGCTGAAACCACGATGGCAACCCATGCGACCACCCGCAACATCAGTGGGCTCGCGCGCGCACTGGCGTCCGCCGGGGTCGTGTCGGAATACGACGCCGAAGCGCTGCAATTGCAGTCGCAGCAGGCCGGGATCACGTTCGTCGAGCAGTTGCTGACGACCAAGCGGGTCACCCCGCATCAGCTCGCCGTGTTCGGCTCGCGCGCCTTCGGCGTGCCGCTGCTCGACCTCGCGGCGTTCGATCCCGACCTGATCCAGAAGGAATTCTTCGACGCCAAGATCAGCCAGACGCGGCGCGTGCTGCCGCTGCACAAGCGCGGCAACCGCATTTTCGTCGCCACCTCCGACCCCGCCAACCTGCAGGCGCTCGAGGAGGTCCGCTTCAAGACCAACCTCGTCGTCGACCCGGTGGTGGTCGAGGACGACAAGCTGATGCACGCGATCGGCAAGCTCCTCGAGTCGAGCGGGCAGACGCTGCGCGACATGTCGACCGGCCTCGAGGACATCGAGGTCTCCGTCACCGACGGCTCGGCGACGCTGTCGGACGAGGAATCGTCCGATGTCGAGGACGCCCCGGTCGTCAAGTACATCCAGAAGATCCTGCTCGACGCGATCGCCGCGGGCGCCTCCGACGTCCACTTCGAACCGTACGAGCGCTACTACCGGATCCGCTACCGGGTCGATGGCGTCCTGTCGGAGGTCGCGCAACCGCCACTGGCGATCAAGGACAAGACGGCGTCGCGGATCAAGGTGATCAGCAAGCTCGACATCTCGGAAAAACGGGTGCCACAGGACGGCCGGATGAAGATCGTGCTGTCGAAGAACAAGTCGATCGACTTCCGCGTGTCGTCGATGCCGACGCTCTTCGGCGAGAAGATCGTGCTACGCATCCTCGATTCGTCGGGCGTCAAGCTCGGCATCGAGGCGCTGGGCTACGAGCCGGACCAGCAGCAGTCGCTGCTCAACGCGATCAAGCGCCCCTACGGCATGATCCTCGTCACCGGGCCTACGGGTTCCGGCAAGACGGTGTCGCTGTACACCTGCCTCAACATCCTCAACCAGCCGGGCGTCAACATCTCGACCGCCGAGGACCCGGCGGAAATCCAGCTGCCCGGCGTCAACCAGGTCAACGTCAACGACAAGGCCGGCATGACGTTCGCGGTGGCGCTGCGCGCGTTCCTGCGCCAGGACCCGGACATCGTGATGGTCGGCGAAATCCGCGACCTCGAGACCGCGGACATCGCGATCAAGGCGGCGCAAACGGGCCACCTCGTGCTCTCCACGCTGCACACCAACGACGCGCCGTCGACGCTGATCCGCATGCAGAACATGGGCGTGGCGCCGTTCAACATCGCGTCGTCGGTGATCCTCATCACCGCGCAGCGCCTTGCGCGCAAGCTGTGCACGGTATGCAAGAAGCCGGAGGACATCCCGCCCGAGGCGCTGCTGCGCGCGGGCTTCGGCGAGGACGACCTCGACGGCACCTGGCAGGCGTTCGGGCCGGTCGGCTGCGACAACTGCAAGAACACGGGCTACAAGGGCCGCGTCGGCATCTACGAGGTGATGACGATCAGCGACGAGATGCGCCAGCTCATCATGCGCAACGGCACCGCGCTCGACATCGCCGACCAGGCGCAGAAGGAAGGCATCCGCAACCTGCGCCAGTCCGGTCTCCTCAAGGTGAAGCAGGGCGTCACCTCGCTCGAGGAAATCGAGGCGGTCACCAATGAATAACCGGCATTCCTAGAGGTCACACATGGCAACCGCAACGGCAACCGCCCGCAAAGAAGTCAAGGAGTTCACCTTCCTCTGGGAAGGCATGGACCGCAACAACCGCCAGGTGCGCGGCGAATTGCGCGCGGCGTCGGAGACGGTGGTCACCACCAACCTGCGACGGCAGGGCGTGCGCATCACCAAGATCAAGCGCCAGACGTTCCGCGGCGGGCGCAAGGTCACCGATCGCGACATCACGTTCTTCACCCGCCAGATGGCGACGATGCTGCGCTCCGGCGTGCCGCTCTTGCAGTCGTTCGAGATCGTCGCGCGCGGCCACAGCAACCCGCGCTTCTCGCGCCTCATGATGGACATCAAGAACAAGGTCGAGGCCGGCTCGAGCCTGTCGGCGGCGTTTCGCGAGCATCCCGCCTATTTCGACAGCCTGTACTGCAACCTTGTCGCCGCCGGCGAAACCGCGGGCATCCTCGAGGGCATCCTCGACCGCCTCGCCGTCTACAAGGAAAAGATCCTCGCGATCAAGAGCAAGATCAAGTCGGCGCTGTTCTACCCGATGTCGGTGATCACCGTCGCCATCGTCGTCGTCGTCGTCATCATGATCTGGGTGATCCCGGCGTTCGAGAGCGTGTTCAAGGGCTTCGGCGCCGACCTGCCGGCGCCGACGCTGATGGTGATGGCGATCTCGCACTTCTTCCTCGACTACTGGTGGGCGATGTTCATCATCCTGATGGGCACCGTCGTCGGCGTGTCGTTCCTGTTCAAGCGATCGGTGGCGTTCCGCCTCGGCTTCGACCGCATCATCCTCAAGGTGCCGGTGATCGGCGCGATCATCGAGAAGGCGACGATCGCGCGCTGGACGCGCACGCTGTCGACGATGTTCGCCGCCGGCGTGCCGCTGGTGGAGTCCCTCGACGCGGTGGGCGGCGCCGCCGGCAACGCGCTGTACGCGGCCGGCACCCGCAAGATCCAGACCGACGTCAGCACGGGCACGAGCCTCACCAACGCGATGATGAACACGCGCCTGTTCCCCAACATGGTGCTGCAGATGACGCAGATCGGCGAGGAATCCGGCTCGCTCGACGGCATGCTCGGCAAGGTTGCCGACTTCTACGAGCGCGAGGTCGACGACGCGGTGACCGCGCTGTCGAGCCTGCTCGAGCCGATCATCATCGTGTTCCTCGGCGTGGTGATCGGCGGCCTCGTGGTGGCGATGTACCTGCCGATCTTCAAGCTGGGTGCGGTGATCTGACCGTCGACCACGCCATGGGCGCCGCCATGCGCCCGTGGCGAGCGCGGCGGAACGCGGGCGGCGCGCGCGGCGCGCCGTTTTTTTAACGTGTGATTGCGTCGACGAGCGATGCCGGTACTCCTGACTGACCCGCTGGCGGCCACCGTCGTCGCGCTCCTCGTCGGCCTGTGCGTCGGCAGCTTTCTCAACGTCGTCGTGCACCGGCTGCCGAAGATGCTCGAGCGCGATTGGCGCGCCCAGTGCGCCGAGCTCGCCGGCGAGACGCCGGCGCCCGCCGACGTCTACAACCTGTGGACGCCGCGCTCGGCATGCCCTGGCTGCGGCCACCGGATCGGCGCGCTCGAGAACATTCCCGTGGTGTCCTGGCTCGCGCTGCGCGGGCGCTGCAGCGCATGCAAGACGGCGATTTCGCCGCGCTATCCGCTGGTCGAGCTCGCCGGCGGCCTGTTGGCGGCGTATGCGATCTGGCATTTCGGGCCCACCGCCAAGGGTCTCGCCGCCTGCATCCTGCTGTGGACGCTCGTCGCGCTGGCGGTCATCGACGCCGACACTCAGCTTCTGCCCGACAACCTGACGCTGCCCCTCGTGTGGGCGGGCCTCATCGCCAACATCGCCGGCCTGTTCGTGCCGCTCGCCGACGCGGTGATCGGCGCGATCGCCGGCTACCTGGTGCTGTGGACGGTGTACTGGCTGTTCCGCCTGATCCGCGGCAAGGAGGGAATGGGCTACGGCGACTTCAAGCTGCTGGCGGCGCTCGGCGCATGGCTCGGCTGGAAGATGCTGCCGGTCATCATCCTGCTGTCGTCGGTCGCCGGCGCGGCGATCGGCATCCTGCTGATCGCGTTCCAGGGCCGTGACAAGGCGACCCCGCTGCCGTTCGGGCCCTACCTCGCGATCGCCGGTGCGCTCGCCCTCTTCGCCGGACCCGCCCTCATCGCGCTTTACATGCACTGACGCGATGCCGTCACGCGTGATCGGCCTGACCGGTGGGATCGGCAGCGGCAAATCCGCCGTCGCCGACGCGTTTCGCGCGCTGGGCGTCGAGGTGGTGGACGCCGACGATGTCGTGCACGCGCTGTGCGCCCCCGGCAACGACGGGTTTCGCGAAATCGTCGCGGCGTTCGGCGACGAGGTCCTCGGCACCGATGGCCGCCTCGACCGGACGCGCATGCGCGAGCGTGCGTTCACGGACCCCGCATTTCGCGCCGCACTGGAGTCGATCCTGCATCCGCTGGTGGCGGCGAACATCGACACCGCGATCGCAGGCTGGCACGGCGAGTATGGAATCGTCGTCGCGCCGCTGCTGCTCGAGCGCGGCAACCTGCAGAAGCGCGTGGCGCGCGTGCTCGTCGTCGACATCCCCGAGGCGGAGCAGGTGCGCCGCACCGTGCGCCGCAGCGGCCTCGCCGAGGCCGAGGTGCGTGCGATCATGGCCACCCAGCTGCCGCGGCCCCAGCGCCTCGCGCGCGCCGACGACGTGATCGACAACTCCGGATCGCGGGCCGCGCTCGCCGCGCGTGTCGCCGCGCTCGATGCCGCCTATCGCGCGGGCCGCGATCCGCGCGCGCCAATTGCGGCACAATGATGGCGCGAACGACTGTCACCGCACGATGATCCGCTACGAACACCCGCTCAACGAGCGCATCCGCACCATGATGCGTCTCGAGGACCTGTACGGTCGCGCGCGGTTCTTCGCCGCCGCCGACGACCCCCACGAGCATCACGCGGCCCTGTCGGCGATGTTCGAGATCACCGAAGTCGCAGGCCGCGCCGACCTCAAGACCGACATCCTGCAGGAGCTCGAGCGCCAGCGGCAGCTGCTGGCGCCGCTCAAGGACAACCCGCATATCGAGGCGCACGTGCTGCACGTGCTGCTCGAGGAGATCGAGAACGTCGGCGCGCGGCTGCACGCGCAGGCCGGCAAGGTCGGCCAGCACATGCGCGACAACGAGTGGTTGATGGCGATCAAGCAGCGCAGCGTGATCCCCGGCGGCGTCTGCGAATTCGACCTCCCCGCCTACCACTTCTGGCTGCACCGCGACGCGGCGTCGCGGCGCCAGGACCTCGCCGAGTGGCTGGCGCCATTCGAACCGCTCGGCGCCGGTCTTGCGATCATCCTGCGGCTCCTGCGCGAGCATGGCCGCACCGGGCGCCACACCGCGCACCGCGGCGTGTTCCAGCTGATGCTGACCACCACGCGCATCGCCCAGCTGCTGCGCCTGTCGGTCGCGCGCGAGATGCCCTGCGTGCCGGAGATCAGCGCCAACAAGTACGCGCTCAACGTGCGCTTCCTCGCGGTCGGTGGCAGCGAGCGCGGCAGCGTCTACGATCGGGATGTCGAGTTCGACATGATGTTCTGCAACCTCTGAGGTGCATGACCCTTTGGAGCGGACCCCTTGGCTGAACCGGTTCGAAGCACTTCCGGTGCCGTCACATGCGAATCCTCGCGACCGCAAGTGCTACGCTTGCGCAACCTGCGTTCCACGACTGCGTCATGCCTGCTGTTCGAAGTGTCCGCTGTCCGCGGTGCGGCACGAGCGTCGAGTGGACGCCCGCATCGCAATTTCGCCCGTTCTGCTCGCAGCGCTGCAAGGACATCGACCTCGGCGCGTGGGCCTCGGGGTCCTACAGGATTCCGGTCGTCGAGCAGGACGACGAGGACGGCGCCCCCAAGCCCGAGCAGGACTGATCAGTCTGCGGGCCACGCCGCGCGGCGCAGCGCGACGCCGTGCGCGCCGCTGGCGATCGCCGTGTCGAGATCGCTGTGTGCCAGCAGGCCGCCGAGCGCGAATACCGGCAAATGCGCGCCCGCCACCCGCGCGGCGAAACCGTCGAAGCCGATGGGCGCAGCCTGCGCATGCGTCGGCGTTGCGCGCACGGGTCCCAGCATCGCGAAGTCGAGTGCCAGCGCACCCGCACGTGCGATCTCGTCGCGCGTGTGGCACGACGCCGCCACGATGAGGTCGTGAGGTCGCGCCGCTGCCGCGGCGAGACGCGCCGCCGTCCAATGCATGCCGGCAAATCCCAGCGCACGCGCCGCGCCCTCGTCGCCATTGAGCAGCATCGTCGCGTGGTGCCGCTGTGCGAGTGCCAGCATCCGTGCGGCAAACGCGGCGAGCCGCGCCACCGGCCACGACTTCTCGCGCACCACGGCGAGCCGCAGCCCGCGATCGAAGGCGCGTTCGGCGCGCGCCAGGAACGCGTCCTCGCCGAGATCCTCGGCGCAGGTGATGCCGTAGATCAGCGGCAGCGTCAGCGCGGCCAGCACGCGGGTGTTCGCCGGCAGCAACGGCGCGACCGTCAGCGCGCCCGGACGCTGCCAGACGAATGCCTGGCCGTCGTGGCCGACCGGCTCTCCCTGCCACTCGAATACGCGGAAGAAGTGGAGCTCGACATCGGCGTGCGGATAGTCGTGGCGTTGCACGAACCACGGGGCGGCACGCTTGACGTGCAGACCGAGCTCCTCGGCGAGCTCGCGGTCGAGCGCGTGGCGCGGCGACTCGGCGGACTCGAGCTTGCCGCCGGGGAACTCCCAGTAGCCGGCGTAAGGCTTGCCCGGCGGGCGCTGCGCCAGCAGTACGTCGCCGTCCGGGCGGACGATCACCGCCGCCGCGACGCGCGTCAGCGGGCGGCTGGAAACGCGATCACCCATGGCGCCGGCATACCCGTCGCGTGCTTCGGTTTGACACTCATGCGGCGCAACGCTGCCGGTGGGTCAGGGTGTCGGCCCAAAGTGAGTTCGCGCAGCGGGTTTGAGCGAAGGCCGAAACACTGACCCGCCGGCGACGATCGCCAAACAGGTCTCGCAAACGGCGTCGCAACCCGCGCCTTCGCCGGCGACGGGTGGCGCAAGCGGTTCGCAGATGCGTCACCGGCCGCGCAGCGCGCGCGAGCCTGCCGCGTGTTTCGCGAACTGCCACGCCACGCGTCCGCTGCGCGAGCCGCGCGCCAGCGCGAACTGCAACGCGTCACGCTGCATCGCCTCGGCATCACGCGCGGCCACCTTGACGCCCAGCGCGTCGAGCCATTCGCCCACGGCCCGCAGGTAATCGTCCTGCTGGAACGGATAGAACGAGATCCACAGGCCGAAGCGCTCGGAAAGCGAGATCTTCTCCTCGACCGACTCGCCGGGATGCACTTCTTCGCCGATATGCCGGGTCTCGAGATTCTCGCTCATGTACTCCGGCATCATGTGACGGCGGTTCGACGTGGCGTAGATCACCACGTTGTCCGCCGCGCCGGCAATCGAGCCGTCGAGCGCCACCTTGAGCGCCTTGTAGCCCGCCTCGCCGACATCGAACGTCAGGTCGTCGCAGAAGATCACGAAGCGATGCGGATCCGACTCGATGCGCTCGACGATGTCGGGCAGGTCGGCGAGGTCCGCCTTGTCCACCTCGATCAGCCGCAAGCCCCTGCCCGCGTGGCGCGCCAGCATCGCCTTCACCAGCGAGGACTTGCCGGTCCCCCGCGACCCGGTCAGCAGCACGTTGTTCGCGGGCCGACCGGCGACGAACTGCCGCGTGTTGTCGTCGAGCCGGCGCTTCTGCTCGTCGATCGCCACCAGGTGGTCCAGCGCCACCACGTGCGGGTGCGCGACCCCCTGCAGCACGCCCTGCCCGTGCCGCTTGCGCCAGCGCGCCGCGGTGACCTTCGTCCAGTCGGGATCGGCGACTTTCGGGGGAAGCATCAGCTCGACGCGTTCGAGCACCGCTTCCGCGCGCGCCACCAGCCGCGCCAGGTCGCCCGGAGCGCGCTCACCCGCAGGCGCGGACTTCTTCATGAGCGGTAATCGGCGTTGATCGACACGTAGTCGTGCGAGAAATCGCACGTCCACACCGTTGCGCGTGCGCGGCCCCGGCCGAGGTCGACGCGGATCGCGATCTCGCTTTGCGTCATCACGCGCTGGCCGTCCGCCTCGCGGTATGCCGCCGAGCGTCCACCATGGTCGACCACCAGCACGTCGTCGAGCCAGAACGACACGGTGCGCGGGTCGAGGTCGGCCGGCGCCGCGTTGCCGATCGCGCAGACGATGCGCCCGAGATTCGGGTCGGAGGCGAAGAATGCCGTCTTGACCAGCGGCGAATGTGCGATCGAGAACGCCACGCGCCGGCATTCGGCGACGTCGGCGCCGCCCTCGACGCCGATGCTGATGAATTTCGTCGCGCCCTCGCCGTCGCGCACGATCGCCTGCGCCAGCGATACCGCGACCGCTTCGATCGCCGCGCGCAGTTGCGGCAGGCGGCGATCGCCGCGACCGGCGATCGGCGCGATCGCGGCCTTGCCCGTGGCCGCGAGCACGAGGCTGTCGTTGGTCGACGTGTCGCCGTCGACCGTGGCGCCGTTGAACGATACGTCGGCGATCTCGCGCAGCAGCGGCGCGAGCACGCCCGCCGCGACCGGGGCGTCGGTGGCGATGAACGCGAGCATCGTCGCCATGTCGGGATGGATCATGCCCGCGCCCTTGACGATGCCGGTGACCGTCACCGTCGCGCCGTCGATCGTCACCTGGCGCGACGCCGCCTTCGGCACGGTGTCCGTGGTCATGATCGCGCGCGCCGCGGCGAGCCAGTGGTCGGGCGCCAGTGCCGCCTGCGCGACCGGCAGCGCCGCCAGCAGCCGATCGAGCGGCAGCGGCTCCATGATGACGCCGGTCGAATACGGCAGCACCGACGCCGCGTCGGCTGCAAGCAGACGAGCCGCGGCCGCGCACGTCGCGCGCGCGTCGGCGAGCCCCGGCGCGCCGGTGCCGGCATTGGCATTGCCCGCATTGATCACCAGGCCGCGAAAATCGCGCGCCTCCGCATGTTGCAGGGCGAGATGCTCACGGCAGACGAGCACCGGCGCGGCGCAAAAGCGGTTCTGCGTGAAAACGCCCGCCGCCACGGTGCCCGGATCGCAGGCGATGAGCACGACGTCGTCGCGCTCCCATTTCTTGATGTGCGCGGCCGCCGTGCCAAGCCGCACGCCGGCGACGGGCAGCAGCGATGCGGAATCGGGCGGTGAATAGTTGACAGGCATGGGGTCGATCGGGCGGGCAGGGAATTGTCGCACGCGGCCACAACTCGCTGGGCCGTCGGGTCGACAGCCACGGCGCGCGGCGCCGCCCGTCGGCGCCCTGGCCCGGTCATGATGCCGGCGCCGCGACGCGCGCGCTCGCGTGCTATGGTGCGAACCTCCGTCCGCACCCGGAATTCCGACGATGACGCTCGTTCCGATCATCCTCTGCGGCGGCGCCGGCACGCGACTGTGGCCGTTGTCGCGCGAAGCCATGCCGAAGCCGTTCATGACGCTGCCCGACGGCGAGACGCTGCTCGGGGGCACCGCACGCCGCGCCTGCGCGATCCCCGGCGCGGGGCCGCTGATGACGATCACCAATCGCGACTATTTCTTCGCGACGCGCGATGTGTACGCGACGATCGACGGCGCGGCGCCGGACGACGCGACGTACCTGCTGGAGCCGTTTGCGCGCAACACTGCGGGTGCGGTGACGCTCGGCGCGTTGTGCGCCGCCGAGCGCTACGGCGGCGATGCCGTGCTGCTGGTGATGCCGGCCGATCACCTGATCCGCCGTGTCGACGACTTCGCGCGCGCCGCGCTGCGCGCCGCCGACGTCGCGCGCACCGGCCGGCTCGTCACCTTCGGCGTGCGGCCCACGCATCCCGAGACCGGCTTCGGCTACATCGAATTCGGCGCGCCGATCGACGACGCGACGCCGCGCACGCATGCGGTCGTTCGCTTCGTCGAGAAGCCGCCGCTCGCCGACGCGCAGCGCTACCTGCTCGACGGCGCGCACGTGTGGAACGCCGGCATCTTCTGCTTCACCGCCGACACCCTGCTGGCCGCCCTCGGCGCGCACGCACCCGAGGTGCTCGACGCCGCCCGCGCGGCCTGGCAGGCGCGCAAGGCCACGGCGACCAAGGCCATCGAATTCGACGCCGTGTCGTTCGCGCGGATGCCCGACATCTCGCTCGACTATGCGGTGATGGAAAAGGCGCGCAACACCGCTGTCGTGCAGGCCGATTTCGACTGGAGCGACGTCGGCTCGTGGCAGGCGGTGTCCGACCTCGTGCCGCCAGATGGCGACGGCAACCGCGGCCAGGGCCAGCACGTATCGATCGCCACGCGCGGCACCTACGTGCATGCCGAGGGCCGGATCGTCGCCACCGTCGGCGTCGACGATCTCGTGATCGTGGACACCGACGATGCCGTGCTCGTCGCGCACCGCGACCACCTGCAGCGCGTGAAGGAGGTCGTCGGCGAGCTCAAGCTGCGCGGGCACGAATCCTGGCGCACGCACAAGACCGTGTCGCGGCCGTGGGGCACCTATACGGTGCTGCAGGAGGGCATCGGCTTCAAGATCAAGCGCATCGAAGTCAAGCCGGGCGCGGCGCTGTCGCTGCAGATGCATCAGCACCGCAGCGAGCACTGGGTCGTGGTCACCGGCGAGGCGCGCGTGACGCGCGACGACGAGGTGTTCATGCTGCCTGCCAACCAGTCGACGTTCATCCCGCAGCGCACGCGTCATCGGCTGGAGAATCCGGGCACGCAGCCGCTGGCCATCATCGAGGTGCAATGCGGCGACTACGTCGGCGAGGACGACATCGTCCGCTTCGACGATCGCTACGGGCGCACCCCGGCGTAGCCGGCAGGCACGCTGCACACGCGCAGCGGCGTCCCGCGGCGGGCGGTATCCTGAACTTTTTGCATGCGTGAGCGCGCCCGGTGACGCCGGTTCCTCCATCGCCGCCTGAACGCAATGCCCGCATGCCTGCGCTGGGCATGGGCACGTGGCACATGGGTGAGCGCGCGCGCGATCGCACGCGGGAGATCGACGCGCTGCGACTCGGCCTCGATCTCGGCATGACGCTGATCGACACGGCGGAGATGTACGCGGAAGGCGGCGCCGAGCGCGTCGTCGGCGAGGCGATCGCCGGGCGGCGCGACGAGGTGTACCTGGTCAGCAAGGTGTATCCGCATCACGCCAGCCGCCGCGGCGTCGTCGAAGCCTGCGCGCGCAGCCTCGAGCGGCTGCGGACCGACCGGCTCGATCTCTATCTGCTGCACTGGCGCGGCGACATTCCACTGGTCGAAACCGTGGCCGGCTTCGAGGCGCTGCGCGCCGACGGGCGCATTCGCGACTGGGGGGTGTCCAACCTCGACGTGCGCGATCTCGAAGCGCTCGCGCGCGTCGACGGCGGCGCGCACTGCGCGGCCGACCAGGTGCTCTATCACCTGCAATGCCGCGGCATCGAATTCGACCTGCTGCCGCGATGCCGGCGACAGGGCATGACGGTGATGGCGTACTCGCCGTTCGACGAAGGCCGATTGCTGGGCGACCGCCGCCTTCGCGCGCTCGCCGCGCGCCTCGATGCGACGCCGGCGCAGGTGGCGCTGGCGTGGCTCCTCGCGCAACCGGGCGTCGCCGTCATCCCCAAGGCCGGCGACGCGGCGCACGTCCGCGACAACGCCCATGCAAGGGCGCTCGCGCTGTCCGACGACGTGCGGGCCGAAATCGATCGCGACTTTCCGCCGCCTGCGCGCGCGACGCCGTTGCAGATGATCTAGCGCGCCAGCCGCACGTCGCGCCGATGGCGGACGAGCCGGCGCCGCGGACGGGCTGTGCCTTCCGGGGCCGCCTTGCAGTACACTGCGCGGCAGCGCCACGCCCGGGCGACGCCACGTCGCTGCGCCCGCCCACAGAAGGCCGCAGAGGAGATCGCCATGCATCGCCTGGTGTCGCCCGTTGCAATCATCGCTGCCATCGGCACGGTCCTGATGGCAGCCGCTTCTCCCGCCGATGCAGCCGGCGAAAAGCTCGCCGCGTTCTACAAGAACCAGGTCGATCCGCATTTCGCGCTGGTGCGTGCCGGTGTCGAGGCCGCGGCGCATGACATGAACGCCGGCCCCGTCACGCACTACGCGCCGACCCGCCCCAACAACCTGGCCGAGCAGCTCTCCGAGATCGAGGACGTCACCGTCAAGAAGCCCGACGCGATCCTCTTCATGGCGGTGGACGCGCGGGGCGTGGTGCCGGCGATCGAAAAGGTCAACGCCGCCGGCATACCGATCGTCAACTACAACGACAAGGTGCGGGGCGGCAAGTTCGTGAGCTACGTCGCCGCCGACGACTACAACCTCGGACTCGACGCCGGCCGCTACCTGCTGAAGGCGCTGGGCGGCAAGGGCAACGTCGTGATCATCGAAGGCGTCAAGGGATCGACGACCAGCGACGATCGCGTGCGCGGTTTCCAGGCGGCGCTGGCGGAGAATCCGGGCGTCAAGCTCGTCGCGTCGCAGCCGGCGAATTACCAGCGGCTGCAGGCGCTGCAGGTGACGGAAAACCTGATCCAGGCCAATCCGCAGATCGACGGCGTGCTGGCCGCGGCAGACGTGATGGCCTTCGGTGCGATCGAGGCGCTCGAGGCCGCGGGTCGCAAGAACGCGAAAGTGGTGGGCATCGGCGGAGTCCCCGAGTCGATCGAAGCCATCAAGGCGGGCCGCCTGCTCGCCACGGCCGAATTCAACGGCTACAAGATGGGATGTCTCGCCGCGATGGCGGCACTGCGCTACCTGCGCAAGGAGCCGGTGCCCGACACCATCGTGATCAAGGGCATCGTCATCGACAAGACGACCACCGGGCCTTTCGAAGTGCCCCCGGAAAAGCGCACGTGCCCGAAGTGGGAAGACTACGCCAGGTAACGGCGCCCGCTGCGACAGCGTTGCGCCGCAGTGCTCGACAACAGGACGACAGACCGCGATGGCCGACAAGCACCCATCCGCAGCCGCGCGCATCCGCGCGGTGCACCCGCGCCCCGACGACGAGCGCCACATGCCCTATGCGCCGGCGGTGAACGTCGAGGCGCCGGCCGACATCCTGTTCATTTCCGGTTCGACGTCGTCGCCGCTCTATCATCGTCATCCGCACGTTGCCGAAGAGCACCGCCACCCGATCGACATCGAGTCGCAGACGCATCGCGCGATGGCCGGCATCAAGCTCGTGCTGGATGCGGAGGGCCTGTCCTGGCGCCATGTGGTGAAGGTCACCAAGTACCTGACGGACATGCGTGACATGGATGGCATGGTGGCGGTCCTCGCCGAATACTTCGGTGACTGGAAGCCCGCCAGCACCACGATCTGCATCAATGCGCTGTCGACGCCGGGAGCACGCGTCGAGCTCGACATGATCGTCGCGCGGCCCAGGGGCTGAGCGCCGCCGCGCCGCCCGTGGACGACGCCGACTCGCCCGCGATCGTGACGCCCGCGGCGGCGACGCCGCTGTTCGCCCTGCGCAACGTCAGCAAGTCCTTTCCGGGCGTGCGCGCGCTCGACGACGTCAGCCTCGACCTCCACGGCGGCGAAGTCCACGTGCTGCTGGGCGAGAACGGCGCCGGCAAGTCGTCACTGGTCAAGATCCTGTACGGCGCCTATCGCGCCGACGCCGGCACGATCCTGCATCAGGGCCGCCCGGTCGAGATCCATCGCCCGGCCGACGCGCGCAATCTCGGCGTGGCGGTGATCTTCCAGGAGTTCTCGCTCGTCCCGTTCCTGGACATCGCGCACAACATCTTCCTCGGCCGCGAGCCGCGGCGCCGCATGACGCCCTTCGTCGACCATCCGCGGCTGCATCGCGACGCGCGCGCGGCGCTCGCCCGCCTCGGGGTCGACTATGACACGCGCGCCTTGCCCGCGCACCTCGGCGTTGCCCAGCAACAGATGGTGGAGATCGCCAAGGCATTGTCGCAGCGGACACGATTGCTGGTGATGGACGAGCCGACGGCGGCATTGTCCGATCGCGAGTCCGAGGCCCTGTTCGCGGCGATCCGCCAGTTGCGCGCCGAGGGCGTCGCCATCGTCTACATCTCGCACCGGATGCAGGAAGTGCAGGAGCTCGGCGATCGCATCACCGTGTTGCGGGACGGGCGGCGCGTGGCCACGCTCGCGCGCGGCGAGGCGAGTGGCGATGCGCTGATCCGCATGATGGTGGGTCGCACCGTGGGTACCGTCTATCAACGCCGCCAGTTCGCGGTGGCCGGCGCCACGGCACTCGAGGTGCGCGGCCTGCGCACGGAGACCGGCGTCGACGGCGTGGACCTGGACGTCCGTGCAGGCGAGATCGTCGGTCTTGCGGGCCTCGTCGGCGCCGGCCGCACCGAGGTCGCACGCGCGGTGTTCGGCGCGGACCCGGTCACTGCGGGGGAAGTACGCGTCTTCGGCGCGCCGTTGGCGGGCGGTCCCGACCGGACATCACGGCGTGGTGTCGCGCTGATTCCGGAGAACCGCAAGCAGGAGGGCCTCGCGCTCAAGCGGTCGACGCAGGACAACCTGCTCGTGGCGAGCCTCTGGCAGCGCTTTCCGCGCGGCGTATACCGCGCACGCGCGGCGCGGCGCGCTGCCACTGCGCTGATCGGACGCCTGCGTGTCACGCCGCCGCAGCCGCGGCGGCTGGCGCGCATGCTCTCCGGCGGCAACCAGCAGAAGGTCGTCGTCGGCAAGTGGCTCGCCGCCGATTGCCGCTTGTTCCTCTTCGACGAGCCGACGCGCGGCATCGACGTCGGCGCCAAGAGCGAAATCTTCGAGCTGATCGAAAACCTCGTGACCAGGGGCGCCGCCGTGCTGCTCATCAGCTCCGAGCTCGCGGAGATCGTGCAGGTCTGCGATCGCGCATACGTGATGCGCGCCGGACGCATCGCCGGCGAGCTGCCGCGCGAACGGCTGTCGGAGGAAAACATCCTCCGCCTGGCGATGCACGGCGCCTGATGGAGGCGCCGGCGCGCGCAGTCGCGTACCGGACACGGACGCTGCCCGCCATCGTGCCGATCGGGATCGTGGTCGTCGCGGCCGCCGCATTGGCGGCGCACGGATTCCTGACGACGCGCAACCTGGGCAACCTCGGCTTGCAGGCGTCGATCCTGCTGATGCTGTCGATGCCGATGACGCTCATCATCATGAGCGAGGGGCTCGACCTCTCCGCCGGCGCCGTGCTGAGCCTTTGCAGCGTGGTGATGGCGTTCATGCTGGCCGCGGGCCACGGCCTCGCGCTTGCACTCGCCGCCTCGCTGGCCACCGGGGCAGTCTTCGGGCTCGCCAACGGCAGCCTCGTGTCGCTGTTCGGCCTGCCGCCGTTCGTGGTGACGCTCGCCACGCTCGGCATCGCGCAAGGCGCGTCGCTGGTGCTGACCGACGGCAATGCGGTGTCGGGGCTGGGACCCGGCATCGCCGCGCTCTACTCGGCGCACCTCGCGGGCGTGCCGCTGCCTGTCGTGGTCGCGCTGGCGACGTGGCTCGTCACCCACGCGTTGCTCTATCACACGCGCTTCGGCGCCTGCGTCTTCGCGATCGGCGGCAACCGCGACGCGCTGGTGCTCGCCGGCACCGGGGCGTGGGCGTGGCACATCGCGATCTATGTCTACGGCGGCCTCGTGTCGGGGTTCGCCGCGCTGCTGCTCACCGGTCGCATGAACGCGGCGCATCCGACGGTGGCGATCGGCATGGAGTTCGATGCGATCGCCGCGGTCGTGCTGGGCGGCACGTCGTTCGAGCGTGGCGACGGCCGCCTCGTCGGCACCGTGCTCGGCGTGGCCACGATCACCGTGCTGCGCAACGGACTCGACCTCGCCGGCATCGAATCGTCGTTGCAGGTCGTGTCGATCGGCGTGATGATCATGGTGGTGATCGTGATCGACGGCGCGCGCAAGCGCTGGCGACGGGCCACTCCATGACGCCCGAGCCTTTTGGCGTCGCCGCACACGCGGCTGCTCCACACTGGCGCCACGCGCTCGGCGCGGAGAGCGCCGCGCTCGCGCTGCGCGTGCTCCTGATCGTGGCGATGGCCGCGGCGCTCGCGCTGTCGACCGATGCGTTCCTCGCCACCGCCAACATCCTCAACGTGCTGCGGCAGGCGAGCCTCCTGTTCCTGCTCGCTGCAGGGCTGACGCTCGTCATCCTGTGCGGCGGATTCGACCTCTCGGTGGCGGCGAATCTCACGCTCGCGGCGTGCCTCGCCGCGAGCGTCGTCAAGTCGGGCGCATCGCCCTGGCTCGGCGTGGCCACGGCGCTCGCGGCGGGGACGCTCGCCGGCACGCTCAACGGCCTCGTCATCACGCTGTTGCGCCTGCCGGCATTCCTCGCGACGTATGCCATGCTGTGGATCCTGCAGGGCATTGCGTTCCACTACATGGGCGGCCAGGAAATCTACGGCTTCCCGCCCGCATTCCGCGCGCTCGGCACCGGCTTCATCGCGGGCGTTCCGGTCCCGGTGTACCTGATGGCGGCGGTGCTCGTCGCCGGCACGCTGTTCCTGCGCAGCACGAACCTCGGCCAGGAAATCTATGCGATCGGTGCCAATGCGGAAGCGGCGCGACTGTCGGGGATTCCCGTGCATCATCGCCAGCGCCTCGTCTATGCGCTGTGCGGTCTCCTGTCCGGCCTCGCCGCGGCCGTCTACCTGGCGCGCGTCAACGCCGCCGACTCGGGGATGGGCGAGCCGCTGCTGCTGCCGGTGATCGCCGCCGTGCTGATCGGAGGCACGTCGCTGTTCGGCGGCGTCGGCAGCCTCGCGGGCACGGCGCTCGGATCGGTCATCCTCGCGCTCGTCATCAACGGCATGAATCTCCTGAACATCCGCGCGCAGTGGCAACCGCTGGTGGTCGGCGTCGTGCTGCTGGCGGCGGTGATGGTCGACCTCGCGGGCCGCGGCCGGCAGGAGCGCATCGGCTAGCGTCGCGCGCGGCGCGTTGCGGTCCGCGCAGCGTCAGCCGAGCCCGTCGCCGACGGGCTCGTTCTCGGGAGCGAGCTCGAGGCCCGCGGCGCGCGCCTCGAGCACGATCAGCTTGGCGAAATCGCCGTCGTCGAGGCCGTTGCCGATCAGCGCCTGGACGAGATCGCGCGTCGCCGACGCCAGCGGCATCGGCACGTCCAGCGCGCGCGCCGCATCGAGACCGAGGTCGAGGTCCTTGCGCAGGAGCTTGGGCGTGAACGTCACCTTGAAATCGAGGTTGACCAGCGCCGGTGTCTTGTAGCGCGAGAACGTCGAGCCCATCACGCTCTGGTTGATGAAGCCGAGGAATGCGTGCCGCGACACGCCGGCCTTCTGCGCCAGGACGGTGATCTCGGCGAGCGACTGGATGACGACGCCGAGGAACACGTTGTGGCAGATCTTGACGATGCGCGCGAGCTCGCCGTCGCCGACGTAGGTCGACGCCGGAGCGATCAGCGCAAGGTACGGCAATGCGGCGTCGTAGGCCGCCCGCGGCCCCGAGCAGACGAACGACAGGCGTCCCGCCTTGATCACCTTGGCGTTGCCGGACACGGGCGCCGCGAGGAGGTCGATGCCGCGCGCCGCGAGCAGCGCGCGCAATTGCGCCGAGCCTTCGAGCGAGATCGACGAGCATTCGATGACGAGGCGGGTGCGCACCTCTGCTGCGCCGGACAGCAGCCCGTGCGGCCCCGCGATGACTTCGTGCACGTCGTCGTAGGTCGATACCATCACGAACACGATGTCGCACGCCGCGAGGTCGCTCGCTTGCTCCGCGATGCGCGCACCCTTCTGCGCGAGCGGCTCGGCTTTCGCCCGCGTGCGATTCCACACGGTGACCTCGGCGCCGCCCTGCACGAGGCGCTCGGCCATCGCATAACCCATGCGGCCGATCCCGATCCAGCCGATGCGGACCTTCGCCGGCGTCATGCGCCCACCCCGAAGGGCTCGTCGATGGCGAAGAGCCAATGGCCGTCGCGCTGGCGACGCGCGATCTCGACGCTCCTGCCGGTCATCGCCTGCGGCTGGCCATCAGGTCCTTGCACCGCGAGCGACCACGACGCCGTCACGAGTGCGAGGTCGTCCGTGTGCGACACGTCGCGCGCCTCGATCGTCATCGTCGGCCGCATGCCGACGAACCCCGCGAGCGCTTCGCGGATCGCCGCGGTGCCGGTGACCGTCTTGCCGGGCGTCGGCGTCAGCGACGCGTGCGGCTCATACAGCGCGACGAGGGCGTCGAGATCGCCGGCGTTGAGCGACTGGGCGAACAGCCGGTCCAGGTCTTCGGGCGTGCGTGCGGGCATGCTGTCGCTCCGGATTCAGTAGGGATTGGCGATCGGCAGTTCCTGCGCCGGATAGAGCGAGATGATCTTGGGGCCCGTCGGCGTCAGGATCACTTCCTCCTCGATGCGCGCAGCCGAGATGCCGTCGCTCGCCGGACAATAGGTCTCGACGGCGAACACCATGCCGGCCTTGAGCTCGATCGGGTTCTTCAGCGAATTGAGCCGCGAGATCAGCGGCCGCTCGTGCAGGCCGAGACCGAGACCGTGGCAGAAATTGAGGCCGAACGCCTCCATTTCGCTGGCGAACCCGATCTCGCTCGCCTTGGGAAACGCGCGCGCGATCTTGTCGGAACCGATGCCCGGCTTGAGCAGGTCGATCGCGCGGTCCATCCATTCGCGGGCCTTGCGATACGCGGTACGCTGCGGCGACGTCGCCATGCCGACGTTGAAGGTCCGGTAGTAGCACGTGCGGTAACCCATGAACGACTGGATGATGTCGAAGAACGCCTGGTCGCCTGGACGGATCAGGCGGTCGGTGAAGTTGTGCGGATGCGGTGAGCATCGCTCGCCGGAGATCGCATTGATGGCCTCGACGCAGTCGCTGCCCATCTCGTAGAGCCGCGACGTCGCCAGCGCCACGATCTGGCTTTCCTTGATGCCGGGCTTCAATGCCTCGGCGATATCCTGGTAGACGCCGTCGACCATGGCCGCCGCCATGTTGAGCAGCGTGAGTTCGTCGATGCTCTTGACCTCGCGTGCCTGCAGCAGCACCTGCTGCCCGTCGCGCACGTCGATGCCCTGCTTCTGCAATTCGAACAGCATCGGCGGCTCGACCACGTCGAGCCCGAGCGGCAAATCGGCAACGCCTTCGGCGACGAGGATCGACTTGATCTCGCGCGCCGCGTCGCGGAAGAGCGTCGTGTCGGCGCCGGTGGCACCGCGCAGGCCGAGCAGGCCGGCGCGGCAGTGGTCGTGATGCAGCCAGGGCGCGTGCAGCCTGTGGTGTCGCGCGGCCGAGCCGAAATCCCAGATGTACGGGTCGCCGTTGCCGGTGAGCAGCGAATAGCGCGTGAGCTTGTCGCGGGCCCATTCGCCGATCACCGTGCTCGTCGTATAGCGGATGTTGTGCTGGTCGAACGACAGCAGCGCGCCGAGGCCCGAGCCGGCGAGCGACGCGCGGGTGCGCGCGAGACGGTAGTCGTGCAAGCGGCGGAAGTCGACGCGCTCCTCGAAATCCACCTGCGTGTGACCGGGCGCCTGCAGCGGCCGGTCCCACTTGAAATGCGCGTCGACGTCGTCCGGGCGGACGATCCTGGGATCCTTGCGAATCTTCCTGGCCAAGCGTGCGCTCCTCGGGAGTTCGGTTGCCGGAGATGCCGGTCAGTTCCGGCAACGGCGGTTCAGCGCGTGCCGAACGCCTTGTCGTACCACGTGAGATCGACGTATTTCTGCGGCGCGCCCAGCGTCTTCGCCGGCACCGCGTACTTGGCGCGCAGCGCGAGCACGGTGGCAACGCCCTCGATGTCGGGCTTCATGTCGCGTGTCAGGCCAACCCGGGCGTCGAGCAGCAGGTCGTAGGACTGCCGCGCAAGCGCGGGCGTCATGTCGCGGATATTGGCGACGAGCAATGCCTCGGCGACACCGCGGTTCGCGGGATCGACGACGAAATCGAGGCCGGCTTTATAGCCCCTGAGGAAGCCGACCAGCAGCGCCTCGTGCTCGCGCGCCCACGCGAGGCGGACGTAACCGGCGGTGCCCTGGTAGCGGCCGAGCGCATCGGCATTGGCCAGCATGTGGAAGCCCCGCGACTGCGCGAGCAGCTCGAACGGCGTGCGCAGCAGCGTCGCGTCGTGCTTGCCGGCGACGAGGTCGGCGTAGCGGTTGGCAGTGCCGCCGGCACGCACGAATTTGACGTCGCCTTCGGCGATGCCGTTGCGCGCGACGAGCTCCCGCAGCACGAACGCCGCGCCGGTGGTCATGGCGTCGACCGAGAGCGTCTTGCCCTTGAGATCGGCGAACGAACGGATCGACGGCGCGGCCACGATCGACAGAAAGCCGCCGTCGCCACTCATGAATGCGCGCAAATCCGGATCGGCGGGGATGCGTGCCTCGCCCTGCCCCTCCTGATACGCAATGAGGTTGTCGATCAGCGCCAGCGCGACATCGTCACGGCCATCGAACAGCGACGCAACCAGGAACCCCGAGCTCGGCGTGTAGGCGACCTGCACCGCCACGCCATTCGCCTCGAAAAAGCCCTGGCGCTGCGCCGCCCACAACGGCAAGTTCCAGCCGCCGTCGAACGTGATGACGCGGATCAGCGGCGGTGACGGCGAACGTGGTGGTTCCTGGGCGAGGGCGCCGGTCGCGAATGCGAACAGCGCGGCCCAGGCAATGGCGGCGAAGGATCGGCGGGTCATGGCGTGCGCGGCGGCGCGGCGCGATCGCGCCGAACCGCGACGATAGTCCGTCGCGGGCCGCCGCACAAGCGGCGGCGCGCGGCGCCGCGGGCCGCCGGCGATCACGCAGGCGTGCAAGGTGCCCGCGTATAATCGTGCGCAGTTCGCACTTCCTCGCACCCGATGTCGACGACTCGCGTTGCCACCGCGGCGGACGCCGGCGCGACATCGGTGCCGTTGCTCCCCGCTTCCACTCCCACGCCGGCGGCACAGCCCGCCGCGTATCCGCTCGACTTGCCGCGCCTCACGCCCGATGCGCCGGGACCCGGGCAGCGCCTCGCGCCGCCGCCGCTCGCGGGCTCCGCCGACGCGCTCGCGATCGCGGAATTCGCCACGGCGCGCAAGGCCGAGCACGGCACGGTCGCGGTGTTCGCCGCCGACGCGCAGTCGGCGCAGCGCCTCGTCGACGAGATCGCATGGTTCGCGCCCGCACTCGGCATCGCGCCGTTCCCGGACTGGGAGACACTCCCCTACGATCACTTCTCGCCGCATCAGGACCTCGTGTCGCAGCGGCTCGCGACGCTGTACCGGCTGGCGCGCGGTGAATTCGACGTGGTGGTGGTCAGCGCCGCCACGGCCCTTTACCGCTTGCCGCCGGCGTCATACCTCGCCGCGCGTACATTCTTCCTGACGCAGGGGACGCGCCTCGACGTCGAGGCGCTGCGCGCGCAACTCGCGCTGGCCGGCTACACGCACGTCACGCAAGTCGTGGCGCCGGGGGAATTCAGCGTGCGCGGCGGCCTCATCGACCTGTTCGCCACCGGTTCCGCGCTGCCGTACCGCCTCGACCTCTTCGGCGACGAGATCGAATCGATCCGCACCTTCGATGTCGATTCGCAGCGCACGCTGTACCCGGTGCGCGACGTGCGACTGCTTCCTGCCCGCGAATTCCCGCTGGATGAAGAAGGACGCGCGCGCTTCCGCTCACGCTTTCGCGAGGTGTTCGAGGGCGATCCGTCGAAGACCGGCATCTATCGCGATGTGTCCAATGGCGTCGCGCCGGGCGGCATCGAATACTGGCTGCCGCTGTTCTTCGACACCACGGCCACGTTCACCGACTACCTGCCGCCGCAGGCGAGCGTCGTCCTGCAGGGCGACGTCGGCGGCGCCGTCGACCAGTTCTGGCAGGACACCGACGCGCGCTACCGGCTGTTGCGCGGCGAGCGCGCCCGGCCGCTGTTGCCGCCGACGCAGATGTTCGTGCCGGTCGATGCTTTCTTCGCCGGGCTCAAGGCATTCGGCCGCATCGAGCTCACGCCGGCCACCAACGAGCCCGTCGACGCGCCCGAGCACACCGCCAAAGCCGCCGCAACGGCTGTCGCAACTGCGCAGACCGCTGCATCCGCGGCCGCCACCGGCATTGCCGCCGTGCCGACGCGCGCGTTGCCGCCGCTGACCGTCGACCGTCGCGCTGCCGATCCGCTCGCCGCGCTCAAGCGATACATCGCCGGCAGCGCCGAGCGCATCGCCATCTGCGCCGACAGCCCAGGGCGCCGCGAGACGATGCAACAGTTCTTCGCGGAATATGGACTGCGGCCGGCGATCCTCGACGGCTTCGCCGAATTCGTCGCGCGGCGCGATACGCGCGTCACGCTGCTCGCCGCGCCGCTGCACGCGGGATTCGCGTGGCCGGCCGCCGGCATCACGTTCGTCACCGAGGCGGAGCTCTATGCCGGCATCGTGCGCCGCGCGCGGCGCGACGCGGCGCGTCGCTCCAACGTCGATGCGATGGTGCGCGACCTCTCGGAGGTGCGCATCGGCGATCCGGTGGTGCACGAGCAGCACGGCATCGGCCGCTATCTCGGCCTGACGACGCTCGACCTCGGCGACGGCGACAACGAATACCTCGAGCTGATCTACGCCAACGATGCCAAGCTGTATGTGCCGGTGTCGAGCCTCCATCTCATTTCGCGCTACGCCGGCGCGCCCGGCGAGTCGGCACCGCTGCACGAACTCGGCAGCCGCGAGTGGGAGAAGGCGAAGCGGCGTGCCGCGCAGGCGGCGCACGACACGGCGGCCGAGCTCCTCAACATCTACGCCCAGCGCGAGGCGCGCCTGGGTCACGCGTTCAAGTTCGCGCTGCACGACTACGAGGCGTTTGCCGAGGGCTTCGCGTTCGAGGAGACGCCCGACCAGCAGGCGGCGATCGAGGCGGTGATCAACGACCTGACGTCGGCGTCGCCGATGGACAGGCTCGTCTGCGGCGATGTCGGCTTCGGCAAGACCGAGGTGGCGCTGCGCGCGGCGTTCGTCGCCCTCGCCGACGGCGCGCAGGTGGCGTTGCTGGTGCCGACCACGCTGCTCGCCGAGCAGCATTACAAGCTTTTCAGCGAGCGCTTCGCCGACTGGCCGGTGAAGATCGCCGAGCTGTCGCGCTTTCGCACCGGCAAGGAAGTGAAGGCGGTGCTCGCCGGTCTGGCCGATGGCTCGGTCGACCTCGTCATCGGCACGCACAAGCTGCTGCAGCCCGACGTCAAATTCAAGAACCTCGGCCTCATCGTGGTCGACGAGGAGCATCGCTTCGGCGTGCGCCACAAGGAGCAGCTGAAGCGCCTGCGCGCCGAAGTCGACGTGCTGACGCTCACCGCCACGCCCATCCCGCGCACGCTGGCGATGTCGCTGGAGGGCATCCGCGACTTCTCGGTGATCGCCACGGCGCCGCAGAAACGCCTCTCCATCAAGACGTTCGTCGCGCCGCAGTCGGCCGGCGTGGTGCGCGAGGCCTGCCTGCGCGAGCTGAAGCGGGGCGGCCAGATCTACTACCTGCACAACGACATCGACACGATCCGCTCCACGGCGGAGCGCCTGGGCAAGCTGCTGCCCGAGGCGCGCATCGCCATCGCGCACGGACAGATGCCCGAGCGCGACCTCGAGCACGTGATGCGCGACTTCTACGCGCAACGCATCAACCTCCTGGTCTGCTCGACGATCATCGAGACCGGCATCGACGTGCCGACCGCCAACACCATCATCATCGAGCGTGCCGACCGCTTCGGCCTGGCGCAGCTGCACCAGTTGCGCGGTCGCGTCGGCCGCTCGCACCACCAGGCGTACGCGTATCTCCTGACGCCGCCGCCCGACGCGCTGTCGGCGCAGGCGGCGAAGCGGCTGGAAGCGATCCAGATGATGGAAGACCTGGGCTCGGGCTTCTATCTCGCGATGCACGACCTCGAGATCCGCGGCGCCGGCGAGGTGCTGGGCGAATCGCAGTCGGGCGAGATGGCGGAAGTGGGCTTCCAGCTCTACAACGACATGCTGCGTGCCGCCGTGTCGGCACTCAAGGCCGGCCGCGAGCCCAACCTGACCGAGCCCCTCGGCGTCACCACCGAGATCAACCTGCACGTGCCGGCGCTGCTGCCGGCGACGTATTGCAACGACGTCCACGAGCGCCTCGTCATCTACAAGCGCTTCGCCAGCGCCGAGACCGGCGACGGGATCGACGCGCTGCAGGAGGAATTGATCGACCGTTTCGGCGAGATGCCGGAGCAGGCTCTCGCGCTCGTCGCCGTGCACCGGTTGCGGCTTGTCGCCAAGTCGCTCGGCGTGACCAAGATCGACGCCGGACCCGAGCGCAGCACCGTGCAGTTCGTCAAGCAGCCGCCGTTCGACCCCGGCACGCTGATCCTGCTGATGCAGCGCGATGGCGGCATGCGCTTCGCCGGACCGGATCGCCTGCGCATCGACCGCGCCGCGCCGGCGCTCGCCGACCGCATCGCCCTCATCGACGCTCTGCTGCGCAAGCTGCGATGAGCGACGGTCCGCGCCGACATGAGCATGCGAATGCCGGTGCGACGCGTCGCGACCCTCTGCGGCCAGAATGAACCCCGCCACCACGCCGCGGCTGCCACCGCAGGTTCGCGTGTTCGTGCGCGATTGGCTGTCGGCGAACAACGTGCTGCTCGTGAGCCGCGACGGCCACGTGCTGATCGACACGGGTTACGCGAGCCACGCAGCGTTGACGCTTGCGCTCGTGGCGTCCGCCGATGGCATCGGCGACGCGCCGCTGGCGCTGGTCGTCAACACGCACGGCCACAGCGACCACGTCGGCGCCAACGCCGCGCTGGTGCGCCGCTACGGCTGCCCCGTGGCATTTCCCGCGAGCGAGGCGGCCGCGGTGGCACGCTGGGACCACCGCGCGCTGCTCTACGACTATGCCGATCAGCGCGTCGAGCGCTTCGGCGTCGACCGGCCCATCGCCGCCGGCGCCAGCGCGGTGTGGGGCGAACTCGAATGGCAGGCAATGGCTGCGCCCGGTCACGACATGGGCGCGCTCGTGTTCTTCAATCCCGAGCATCGCATCCTGGTTTCCGGGGATGCGCTGTGGCAATCGGGCTTCGGCTTCGTCATGCCGCGCGCGCTCGATCCCCTGGCGCTGCCGGCGACGCGCGCCACGCTCGACCTCATTGCCGGGCTCGATGCGCGGATCGTCATTCCCGGGCACGGCATTCCATTCAGCGACGTCAACGCTGCGCTCGAGCGCGCGTACGCGCGCCTCGCCGCCTTCGAGACCGACGACGTCCACGCCGCGCGCCACGCGCTCAAGGTGATCCTGGCATTCCATCTGCTCGACGTGCGCAGCATGCCGCTGGAGTCGCTGCCGTCCTACGTGGACACCGTGGGCATCTATCGCGACGTCAACGCCGCGCTGCTCGGACTGTCCCCGGTGGCGCTGGCAGGGATGCTGGTGTCGAGCCTCGAGCGCAGCGGTGCGCTGCGGCGCGACGGCGACGCGATCCGGGCGGCGTGACGACGCGGCCGATGGAATAATCGGACGCCGCTGCTGTGGCGTTCCGGCCCGGCCTGATTTGCGATAGAAAGCGCGGGGTGGCGATCACGATCCCTGGCCACGCGTTCCCCAATGTCCTTTTTGCGGAGGCAATGATGCGTTCTGGATGGCGATGGATGGCGGGCTGGCTGCTCGTCGGCACGGTGGCGGCAAGCGCGATGGCGCAGGAAGTCAAACCCGATCGCGCGATCAGGTACCGGCAGGGCGTGATGACGGCGATCAACTGGCATTTCGGCATCCTCGGCGCCATGGCGAAGGGCGACCGGCCCTACGACAAGGATGTCGCGCTGCGCAGCGCGACCTTCGTCGACGAGCTCGTGCAAATGCCCTGGGACGGCTTCGGGCCCGGCACCGACAAGGGCGCGCCCACCAAGGCGAAGCCGGAGATCTGGAAGGAGCCGGCCAAGTTCAAGGAGCATCAGGAAGCGCTGCTGGCGCAAGCGCCGAAGCTCGTCGCCGCCGCGAGGACCGGCGAGCTCGCGGAGCTGAAGACCGCGGTGAGCGCGGCCGGCAAGGCCTGCTCCGGGTGCCACGACGACTTCCGCGAAAAGTAGGAACCGGGCTGCGGACGGCCCGACGGCCGTCCCACCGCGTCGGCCGGCTCCGGCTGCCGGGCGTCGGCGTTCGCCTCAGAACCGGGTCACCAGCCACCACACGCCCAGCGCGCACAGCGCGAGCAGCCCGGCGGCCCGCACCATGGATGCCGATGCCGTCGACGCATCGGCGTGCGCGGGTGGCAGGCGCTTGCGGCCGCTGAACATCGGCCGCAGCAGGTTGTCGCGCCACAGGACGTAATACCCGGCGACGGCGCCGATGTGCACGCATGCCAGCGCGACGATCACCCACCAGCCGCGCCGGTGCAGGCTCGACAGCGCATCCGACAGCGCCTTGGTGACGTGCCTGGCGAGCGGGCCCTCGTACAGGACGTCGTCGTTGGTGAAAAGGCCGAGCGCGCATTGCGCGAGCAGCGCGCCCAGCAGCGCCACCACCATCCACCCGCCCAGCGGATTGTGCGTGGCGTGCAATTCGCGCGCGCGCCGCGCCAGCGACCGCGCATAGCGCGCCACGGTGCGCGGTCCGCGCACGAACGCGCCGAATCGCGCGTTGCGGCTGCCGCAGAAGCCCCACAGCACGCGGAACAGCACCAGCGTCAGCATCGAATACCCGGCGCGCATGTGCCAGACGAGCCAGTCGTCGCCGGCAAGCCCGCTGGCGAGCAGCACGACCAGCAGCACGACGAACAGCCAGTGCACGACGCGCACCGCGCGGTCCCACACCGCGACTTCGACGAGTGGCACGTCGTCCATTTCGCTGTGCACGTCAGTGCGCGAGCTGCGCCACGAACGAGCGCACGCCGGTCAGCAGCATCTCCACCGCCAGCGCGGTGAGCACGAGACCCATCAGGCGCTCGAGCGCGATCATCGCCCGCTCTCCCAGAAGCTCCTGCAGGCGGTAGGCCCCCGCCAGCACCAGCGTGGTCAGCGCCATCGCCAGCGTCAGCGCGATCGCCGCGTCCGCGAGGTGCGCCGGGTCGCGCGTCGCCAGCAGCATCACCGTGGCGAGCGCCGACGGTCCGGCGATCATCGGCACCGCGAGCGGCACCAGCAGCGGCTCGCCGGCCCCGCCTCCCGGTGCGCCGAACACGCCGTCCGCGCGCGGAAACACCATGCGCAACGCGATCAGGAAGAGGATGACGCCACCGGCAATCGTCAGCGATTCATCGGACAGGTGCAGCAGCTCGAGAAACGCACGGCCGCCGAACATGAACGCGAGCAGGATCACGTAGGCCGCGAGGCATTCGCGGACGATGATCCGCCGCCGGCGCGGCGGCGCCACGCGCGCCAGCGTCGACACGACGAGCGGCACGTTGCCGAACGGGTCGATGACGAGGAGCAGCAGCACCGTCGCCGCGAAGATCTGCGCGGTCATGGGCGAGCGGGTCGCGGCGAGCCGCGCGTCATTCGCGACACGTACCGGCAATCGCACCAGCGCGGCCGCGTACCGTCACCCGCTTCCGGCGCGAGCGCGTCATCGTGCACGCCGCGATTCTACGGGCAAAAACCATACGGGTTGTAGGCCGCGCCGAAGGGTGTGCCGGGCGATGACAACGCGGGACATGGCTGCGTGTCGAGGGCGTTGCCTGCGAGTCGCGCGGCGAGCGAGGGCTGCGGCGTGCCGAGCGCCGCGGAAAAGCGCCGTTCGAGCGTCATCGGCTGCGCGGGCCGCCCGTCGCGTTCGCCCTGGACGAACAGCGTGAACGTCGGAAAGTCCTCGCGCCGCGCCGACAGCCGCGCCGCGCTGGTGCGATCGACAGCGGTGCTGCGCGATGGCGACTGCGGAGACACGAGCGCTTCGGGCGCATAAGGCACGCGGGTCGTCGTGGCGAGACCGGCCTCGGGCGTCGGAGCGGGTCCCGCGGGCGGCGGCGGCGCGCGCGGGGCCGCCATCGGCGGCGGCGGCAGCGACGTGTCGATGTCGTCCGCGACGGCGATCGTCCAGGGCGCGGCCGCGATCACGACGCATCCCGTCCATTCCCACAGCGCGCGGTGCAAGGTCATCGTCCCCTCACCACTCCTTCCCGCCGCGGATCGGCGCCGCCGATCCACCCGTCGCGCGTGCGCGCGATCGCCTGCACGCCACTCGTTTCCACGCCCACGCGCACTTCGTAGCCCATCGCGCGGAGTTTCGGCGCCAGTGCGGCCACCGGCGTATTCGCCTCGAGCTCGGTAGGCCCGTTGCGGCTGCCGAAGTTGCCGAGCGCCGCCGCGGCCTGCGGGTCGAGCCCCCAGTCGATCATCGCCACCAGCGTCTTCACCACGTAGCCGACGATCGCGCTGCCGCCCGGCGAGCCGGCCAGCATCGTCACGCGTCCCGCCGCATCGTAGACGATCGTCGGTGCCATCGTCGAGCGCGGACGCTTGCGCGGCTCGACGCGGTTGGCGACGGGGCGTCCGTCCGCCGCGGCGGGCACGAACGCAAAATCGGTGAGCTCGTTGTTGAGCAGGAAACCGCCGCGCGTCATCAGGCGGCTGCCGAACTGGTCCTCGATCGTCGTCGTCATCGACACCGCGTTGCCCGTGGCGTCGACGACGACGATCTGCGACGTCGACGGGTATTCGGGCGCGTCGCCATCGGCGTAATCGACGGCACGGCGGGCCGCGGCCGCGCGCGGCGGATTGCCGGGCAGCGCACGCCCGAACACGCGATCGCTGCGCAGATAGCGCGCGCGCGCCGCGAGATACGCCGGATCGACGAGGCCTGCCGGAACGTCCACGAACGCCGGGTCGCCGATGTAGCGTTGGCGATCGGCGTACGCGAGGCGCTCGGCTTCGCCGATGAAATGCACGCTCCACAACGAGCCGGCACCCATCGCCGCAAGGTCGAAGCGCTCGAGCATCGACAGCGTCTGCAGCACGCCGATGCCGCCCGACGACGGCGGCGGCATGCCGCAGATCCGCAGCCGGCGGTAGCGGCCGCACACGGGTTCGCGCGCGATGGCACGATAGTCCGCGAGGTCCGCCAGCGTCATGTCGCCCGGATTGGGCGCATAGTCGCGCACGGTATCGACGATGTCGTCGGCGATCGCGCCGCGGTAGAACGCCGAGGCGCCTTGCGCGGCGAGGATTTGCAGCGTCGCCGCATACGCCGGGTTGCGCAGCCGCTGGCCAACTTCGAGCGGTGCGCCGCTGGCGTCGAGGAAATAGGCGCGCACGCGCGGCTGCACGAAATAGTGCTCCGAGGCGATGAGCCGGTGCAGCCGCGGTGATACCGCGAAGCCGTTCTCGGCGAGCGCGATCGCCGGCGCGAAGAGCGTCGCCCATGGCAGGCGGCCGTGCGCGCGATGCGCGAGCTCGAGCAAGCGCGGCACGCCCGGCACGCCGACGGAGCGTCCGCCGACCACCGCGGCATGGAACGCGAGCGGCTTGCCGTCGGCATCGAGGAAACGGTCGGGCCGTGCCGCCGCCGGCGCGGTCTCGCGCCCGTCATAGGCGACGAGGCGCGCTCGCCGCGCATCGTGCACCATCATGAACGCACCGCCACCGAGTCCCGAGGACTGCGGCTCGACGAGGCCCAGCACGAGCTGCGTGGCGATGGCGGCGTCGACCGCGTTGCCGCCCTGCGCAAGCATCGCGTAGCCGGCATTGGCGGCCAGCGGATTGGCGGCCGCCACCATCCAGTGGCGCGCGCGCACCGGCGCGCGTTCGACGCGGCCGGAGTCGGCTTCAGGCGCCAGTGCCGCGGCACTGGCCGCGAGGGCGAACATTGCCAGCAACGCCAGCGTTGCGCGCCGTGCACGGGCCGGAATCATGGCGGCATTAGACCACGCGCGCGGCTCGCCGCCGCCGTGTGCCCGGAAGCGTCGCATATCGCCTTGCGCCGCAGTTCGCGCGACGCCGTTCGTGTCGGCATCGTCCGACAGCAGCGCGCGGGGGGCACCGATACCGACAGGTGTCGCCCTACGCGATCATCGATGGTGGCCGCGGCCTCGCCGCGCCTTCGCCGCGGCCTTCGCCGCCCCCGCTCTCGCCATGGTCCGCCTCGAATACACGATCGACCTCAACTACGAACTCGCGGGCCCTGCGGATTTCCTGTTCGTCATCGCCGCCGCGACCACGCCGGCGCAGCGCGTCGTCGCCGAGCGCCTCGATGTCGACCGGCCTGCTGCGACCCAGTGGAGCGTCGATCCACACAATGGCAGTCGCCTGCTGAGGCTGCGCACCGAGGCCGCTGCGTTGCATGTCGCGTATGCGGCGACCGTCGACATCCGCCATCATTTTGCCGACCCGCAGTCGATCCCGTCGAACGCGATTCGCGACATTCCCGCCGACGTCCTGCCCTACCTCGGCGCGAGCCGTTACTGCCAGTCCGATCGCCTGGTCGAGTTCGCGCACGCGCAATTCGGTGCGCTGGAGGCAGGCTATGCGCGCGCCGCGGCGATCGCGGACTGGGTGCACCATCATGTCAAGTTCAAGGTCGGCGTGTCCAACACGTCGACATCCGCTCTCGACACGCTCGTCGATCGGGGCGGTGTCTGCCGCGATTTCGCCCACCTCGTGATCGCGCTCTGCCGCGCGCTGAACATTCCGGCGCGTTTCGTCACCGGCATCGATTACGGTGCCGATCCGGCGCTCGGACCCTGTGATTTCCATGCGTACGCCGAGGCCTGGATCGGCGATCGCTGGTACCTGTTCGACGCCACGGGCATTTCACCGCTCACCGGACTCGCGCGCATCGGCACCGGCCGCGACGCCGCGGATGTCGCGTTCGCCACGATCTATGGCGCGGTGCGCACGCACGCGCCCTCGGTCAGCGTGCGCGCGATCGACGACCCGGCACGCGGCATCCGCCCGCCGATGGCGACGACGCTCGCGGTTTCGACCGCCGCATCGCAACCGCCGGTGCTGCCGCCACCGCACGGTCATGGCGACGCGATGCTGCTGCCCTTCCAGATCCCCGGCAATCGCGCACCGGACAAGCGCCGCCAAGGCGCGACCTGAGCGCGCGCGCCTTTGCTTTGGCGCGGGAACCCGCGGTCACGCCGCTTTCGGCATCTTCACACCCAGCGCCGCCGCGACCTCGCGACCGGCGCGCTGGCCACTCTCGACCGCGCCGTTGAGATAGCCCTGCCACGCGGCCGACGTGTGCTCGCCCGCAAAATGCACGCGGCCCTGGGGCGTGTCGAGCGCGCCGTTGAACGCCGAATACTGGCCCGGCTTGAACAGCGCGTACGAGCCGCGCGTCCACGGGTAGCGCTCCCAGGCGTTGCGGATCGCGCGACCGTTGTAATGCGCGGCGATTCCAGGCATTGCCGCATCGAGCACGGCAAGCGCGTCGCCGGCGCGCTCGGCGATCTCGCCTTCGCCTGCCTGCGTGGCGGTCGAGCCCCCGGAGAAGCAGTTGACGATGCCGCAGGCACCGGCCTGCGCGCGCGTCACTTCCCAGCTCGTCTGGAAGGCGTCGTCGACGCGGGTTTCAGCAGTGGAGTGCATCGCCGTCCAGACGCGCGCGTCGAACTGGAGCTGCAGCTTGCAGTTGCGCCCCATGCCGAGCTCGCGGATCGCCCCGAGCTTGCGTGGGCCGAAGCCCGCCTGCGCAAGGTCCACTTCGCGCAGCAACGTGAACGGCAGCGCGAGTATGACGCGATCGGCGATCTCGTCGTGCACCGCCTGGCCGCGCGCGAGCGTGACGCGCATGCGCCCGTCGCCGCGCCGGGCGAGCGCCACCAGCGGCGACGACGTCTCGATGCGGTCGTGAAGGCGATCGCCGAGCAGGCGCACGATCTGGTCGTTGCCGCCGCGGATGTGATAGCGCTGGTCCGACTCCTCGTAAGGCGAGAAACGATCGCGCGGCGAGGCCTTGAGCAGCGCCACGACCGTCGCCGCGCTGGTGTCGTAAAGGTCGCCCCCCAGCTCCTCGATGTACGCGTTGCCGAGCAGACGACCGAGCCGCGACGCGGCGCCGCCCGGCGTGCGCGTGGCAATCCAGTCGGCGGCGCGCATGCGATCGAGTGCGAGCTGCGCGGCCGTGTGCCGGCGCCACGTCGGCATGTCGTCGCCGAGCGCCCTCGCATCGCGGTCGAGCGCGGGCAGCATCGCCGCGAAATCGCGATCGATGTCGGCGAGCGGATACACGCCGTCGGCGAAGCGCACGATCACGTCGGCGTCCGCCGCCTGCGCGGCGGTCAGGTCGTCGAGCCCGAGGCCCATCTGCGCGGCGAGCGTGCGGATTTCCGTGTGCCCGCTGTCGATCAGCTCGCCGCCGCGTTCGGCGACCTGGCCATCGGCGAACACGCTGCGTTCCGAATAGCAGCGGCCGCCCAACCGTGGCGACGCCTCGTACAGCTGCGCGACGATGCCGGCGCGTGCCAGTGCGTCGGTTGCACACAGTCCGGCGAGGCCCGCGCCAATGACCACGATGCGTGGCGCTGCCGAGCCGCTTGCCCGGGGTGCCACGGCCGCGGCCAGCATCGGCACGCAGCCGGCCGCCGACAATGCGGCGGCGCGCGCGAGCGCGCGCCGCCGACCGAGGTCGATGCCACCGGACGCCGGTGCAGCGTCGTCGATGCACGACGCGCGCACGCGCCGCGCCGAGCGCTGCAACAACTGCAGCAAGCGTCCCCGTGCCATGATCGCCGTCCCCTCGATGATCGCGCCGCGGTCGCGCGCCGGCCGCCCGCGGAGTATCGCGCATGAAGACCTATCGCAAAAGGGATTTTCCGGTCGCCGACGTCCGCCGCTACCTGGAGCCCGGCCCCGTCGTGCTCGTGACCTCGCACTACAAGGAGCGCGCCAACATCATGACGATGGGCTGGCACGCCGTGATGGAATTTGCACCGTCGCTCGTCGGCTGCTGCGTGAGTCGCGCCAACCACAGCCACGCGATGATCCGCGGCAGCGGCGAGTGCGTGATCAACGTGCCGACGCGGGACCTTGCCGGCATCGTGGTGGCGATCGGCAATTGCTCGGGTGCCGGCGTCGACAAGTTCGCGCGTTTCGGGCTGACGCCGGTGCCGGCGGCGAAAGTCGGCGCGCCGCTGATCGCCGAGTGCCATTCGAGCTTCGAATGCCGCGTTCACGACCGGCGGCTCGTGCGCGACTACGATTTCTTCGTGCTCGAGGTCGTCAAGGCGCACGTCGCCACGCGCCCTCGCTGGCCGACGACGATCCACTACCGCGGCGAGGGCGTGTTCATGGTGTCGGGACCGCACATCGACTTGCGCAAGGGCTTTCGCCGCGACCGGCTGTGAGTGACGCACGAGCGCAAGTCGAGGTCGCCGAGTAGCACGCAAAAAACCAAAAGGGCCGCATCGGCGGCCCTTTTTGGCGTGGCGAAGGTATGCAGACTATTTGAGCGACACCTCGACACGCCGCGCCTCCGGATTGTCGCCGGCGACGTTGCCCTGCGCGACCATCGGCTTGTCGAGCACGATGCGGTCCTCGCCGATGCCCGCCGCCTTCAGCGCGTCGCGCACGTTCTCGGCGCGCTGCTTGGCGAGTGCCGCGTTGGCGGCGTCATCGCCGGCGGCGTCGTGATAGCCCGACACCGACACCTTCCCGCCCGCGTCCGCCTTGGCCTTCGCGACGAGCGGGTCGAGCTTCGCCTTCTCGTCGGCGGCGAGGTCCGCGCTGCCGGTGGCGAAATACACCTTGACGACGTCGGCCGCGACTGCCGGCGCCGCCATCGACATCGCCGGCGTGGCGGGCGCCGGCGTCACCTTGCCGAGCCCCCAGGCGCCGAGCAGCGGCACGATCATGAGCGCGACGATGTTGATGATCTTGATCAGCGGATTGACGGCGGGGCCCGCGGTGTCCTTGTAGGGGTCGCCGACGGTGTCGCCGGTGACCGCGGCCTTGTGCGCGTCTGAGCCCTTGCCGCCGAAGTGGCCATCCTCGATGTACTTCTTGGCGTTGTCCCACGCACCGCCACCCGTGGTCATCGAGATCGCCACGAAGATGCCGGTGATGATCGTTCCCATCAGCAGGCCGCCCAGCGCCTGCGGGCCGAGCAGCAGGCCGACGACGACCGGCACCAGCACCGGCAGCAGCGACGGCACGATCATCTCGCGGATCGCCGCCTTGGTCAGCATGTCCACGGCGACGCCGTACTCGGGCTTCGCCGTGCCTTCCATGATGCCCTTGATGTCGCGGAACTGGCGGCGCACCTCGACCACCACGGCCCCCGCCGCGCGACCGACCGCTTCCATCGCCATCGCGCCGAAGAGATAAGGGATGAGGCCGCCGATGAAGAGGCCGACGATCACCATGTGGTTCGACAGGTCGAACGTGATGTTGATGCCGGAGCGCGCCAGCGCGTGCGTGTAGTCGGCGAACAGCACCAGTGCCGCGAGACCCGCCGAGCCGATCGCGTAGCCCTTGGTCACCGCCTTGGTGGTGTTGCCCACCGCGTCCAGCGGATCGGTGATCGCGCGCACGCTGGCAGGCAGGTCGCTCATCTCGGCAATGCCGCCGGCATTGTCCGTGATCGGGCCGTAGGCGTCGAGCGCGACGATGATGCCGGTCATCGACAGCATCGCCGTGGCGGCGATCGCGATGCCATACAGGCCGGCGCACCAGAACGACGCCAGGATCGCCACGCACACGGCGAGCACCGGCCACGCCGTGGACTTCATCGACACGCCGATGCCGGCGATGATGTTCGTCGCATGGCCCGTGGTGGACGCCTGCGCGACGTGCTTCACTGGCGCGTAATCGGTTCCCGTGTAGTACTCGGTGATGACGACCATCGCCGCCGTCAGCGCGAGGCCGATCAGCGTCGCCCCCCACAGGCGCATCGGCGACAGCGCGGCGTCGACCGAGCCGATGTCGCCCATCATCCGGGTGGTGATGAAGTAGAACCCGATCGCCGACAGCACGCCGGCGACGATCAGGCCGCGGTAGAGCGCGTTCATGATCTTGCCGCCCTCGCGCGCCTTGACGAAATAGCAGCCGGCGATCGAGGCGAGGATCGAGAAGCCGCCGAGCACCAGCGGGTACGTGACGGCAGTGGCCGCCATCGCGGGCAGCAGCAGCGCGCCGAGCAGCATCGTCGCCACGATCGTCACCGCGTACGTCTCGAAGAGGTCGGCCGCCATGCCCGCGCAGTCGCCGACGTTGTCGCCGACGTTGTCGGCGATCACCGCCGGATTGCGCGGATCGTCCTCGGGGATGCCGGCCTCGACCTTGCCGACGAGGTCGGCGCCGACGTCGGCGCCCTTGGTGAAGATGCCGCCGCCGAGCCGCGCGAAGATCGAGATCAGCGAGCCGCCGAACGCGAGCCCGACGAGCGGCTCGATCAGGTGCCCGAGGCCCGCGCCGGCGGACTCACCGCCGTGGCGCACGAGGAACGCGTAGAAGCAGGTGACGCCGAGGAGCGCCAGGCCCACCACCAGCATGCCGGTGATCGCGCCGCCACGGAATGCCACGGCCAGCGCGTCGTTGAGCCCGGTGCGGGCGGCTTCCGCGGTGCGCACGTTCGATCGCACCGACACGTTCATGCCGATGAAGCCGGTCAGCCCCGACAACAGGGCGCCGACGGCGAATCCGGCGGCGGTGAGCCAGCCGAGGAACACGCCGATGACGCCGAACAGGATGACGCCGACGATGGCGATCGTCATGTACTGGCGGTTGAGATAGGCCTTGGCGCCGGCCTGGATCGCCGCGGCGATCTCCTGCATGCGCGGATTGCCCGGTGACTTGGCGAGGATCCAGCGAATCGACAGCACGCCGTACACGATGGCCGCGAGCGCGCAGACGATCGCGAAGATAAGTCCGTTGGACATGTGGAGCTTCTCCCAGAAGATCAGTGGAATGCGTTTGCGAAGCGCTGGGCGTACCGTGACTCGCCGCCGGCATGCTTGCACCGGCGTGCGGCCGCTGGTTTCACCCGCGCCCTCTTCGACCGCGGCCCGACCCGCAGGGGTCGGTGCAGTGTCCCGCTCGTACTGCCAGCCCTCTATTGTGCCAGTGCCCGGCGGTGCGCAACCGCGGGCCTAACTTATCTCTCGGCCGGCGTCACCCGCTCTGGCGGCGCTCCGCGGCGCGCGCGCGATGCGCGCGGCGGCGCCCTAGACGCTGAAGGGGGTGTCGAGCTTGCGCGGGACGACGGCGTTGCGCAGGCGCACGTAGCGCGGCAAGCCGTCCTTGTACGGCGGCGGTGCCTCGCCTTTCATCAGCGGCGCGAGATAGCGGCGCGCCGCGGCGGTGATGCCGAAGCCGTCGGTGGTGATGAAGTGCCGCGGCAGCATCTTCTCGGCGTTGGCCACCCGCGCGAGCGGCACCGGCTCGATCTTCCAGCGATACGGCTTGTCGGACGTGCGCACGATCGCCGGCATCACTGCGTTGTTGCCGGCGATCGCGAGCTCCACCGCCGCCTTGCCGACCGCATACGACTGCAGCAGGTCGGTCTTGGATGCGAGGTGGCGCGCCGCGCGCTGCAGATAGTCGGCCACGGCCCAGTGCATCTTGTGTCCGAGCCGATCCTTGAGCAGCGTCGCGATCATCGGACCGACGCCGCCGAGTTGCGCATGGCCGAAGGCATCGCGCGTGCCGCTGTCGGCGAGCAGCTTGCCGTCCTTTCCCTGCAGGCCCTCGGACACGCCGATGCAGCAGTAACCGTGCTTCTTCACCAGCGCATCGACGGTGGCGAGAAAACGCGCCTCGTCGAACGGTATCTCGGGAAACAGCAGCACCAGCGGCACCGGCGTGCCGAGGTCGTCGGCCATGCCGACCGCCGCGGTGATCCAGCCAGCATGGCGACCCATCACCTCGAGCACGAACACGCGCGTCGACGTGCGGCACATCGACGCCACGTCGAACGCCGCCTCGCGCATCGACGTCGCCACGTATTTCGCCACCGAGCCGAAGCCGGGGCAGTTGTCGGTGAGCGCGAGGTCGTTGTCGACGGTCTTCGGCACGTGCACGGCGGTGACCGGGTACCCGAGCGTGGCGCTGATCTCGCTGACCTTGAGGCAGGTGTCGGCGGAATCGTTGCCGCCGTTGTAGAAGAAGTAGCCGATGTCGTGGGCGCGGAACACGTCGATGAGGCGCTCGTACTGGGCGCGCGATTCGGCGAGGCTCTTGAGCTTGTAGCGACAGCTGCCGAAGGCGCCCCCCGGCGTGCTGGCGAGCGCGCGGATCAGCGCCGCGCGCTCCTTCGACGTGTCGATCAGGTCCTCGGTCAGCGCGCCGATGATGCCGTCGCGGCCGGCGAGCACCTTGCCGATGTGGCGCCGGTGGCGTCGCGCGGTCTCGATGACGCCGGCCGCACTGGCGTTGATCACGGCGGTCACGCCGCCGGATTGCGCATAGAAGGCGTTGCGGGGAGCCATCATCGTGTGGATTCCTCGAGTCGTGCGGCGAACGCCGCCGCGCGCGGGTCGCGATCGGCGAGGCGCGCGAGGCGCACCGCGCATTCGCGCACCCGCGCCGCGTCGCCGCGCGCGCGGCAGACCAGCGCGAGATTGTAGACGAGCGCCGCGTCGTCGGGCCGTACAACGCAGGCCAGCGACGCTGCCGTCTGGGCCTGCGCGTGACGGCCATGCGCGCGCTCGACGTCCGCCATCAGTGCCAGCGCGTCCGGATTGTTGGCATCGAGCGCGAGCGCCGCGCGGATCGCCGTTGCCGCGGCCGTCCATTCATGGCGCTCGCAGGCATCGCGCGCTTGCGCCAGCGCCGGCGCGAGCGTCGACTCGAGGTGCGCACGCTCCGCCGCCCATTTGCGGCGCAGCAGCCCGGTACCGGCGGCGATACGCGCGTCGTCCAGGTTGCGGCCCCCACCGGCACCGGAGTCTCCGATGTCCGCATACCAGACGAAGGTGCGCTGGCGCACGAAATGGAAGCGCGCGCGCTGCGCGCATTGCAGGAACCAGTCCCAGTCCTCGTGCACCGGCAGCGCCTCGTCGCAGCGGCAGCCTTCCTGCACGAGGCGGCGGTCGACGAGCGCGCTCGACGGATGAATGTAGCTGCGCAGGAGGAGCTCGCTGCGCGCCATCGGCTGGCCGAACGGGCGCGGCGGCGCGCCCTCGACGCGTACGTCGGCGAGCGAATGCACGACACCGGCCGCGGGATTGGCGGCCGCCGCGTCGACGAGGCCGCGCAGGTGGCCCGGCAGCCACTCGTCGTCGTCGTCGAGCCATGTCACGTAGCGGCCCTGCGCCGCGTCGAGACCGGCGTTCGCGGCCGCGGCACGTGCACGCGCCATGGAGCCGGCGACAAAGCGCAGCGGATGCCGCCCCGCGCTCGCCGGTGGCGGAGGATGCCCCGCGCCGCATGCCGCGACGACGATCGCCTCCACCGTGACGCCCTCCTGCGCGGCGATCGACGCCAGCGTGCGCGCGAGCGTTGGCCGCGCCATGCTGCGCACGACCACGCTGATGTCGGGTTCGCTCAAGGCGCGCCGAGCGCCGCCATCAGCCGCGCCGCCGCCGCGTTCTGCGGATCCATCGTCATCGCGCGTTGCGCGAGGCGCCGCGCACGGTCGCGCTCGCCGCGCGCCAGCACCAGATGCGCGAGGTTCACGAGGAAGGCCGGCTCGTGCGGACACACCGTCGCCGCGAGCGACTGCAGCGCGATCGCCTCGTCGCGGCGCCCGCGCCGCTCTTCCACCATCGCCAGCATCTCGAGGGCATGCGGCTCGTTGCGCGCGATGGCGAGGATCTCGTTGCACAGCGACTCGCCGCGCGCATCGTCGCGGGCGGCGACCGCCCGCGCCGCCGCCTGCAGCAGCGGCTCGAGCCGGCGGCCGAGGGCGTCGCGCTGCGGCTGCCACTTGGCGTAGATGCGGTCGCGGTAGCGCGCGAATCGCGCCGGGTCGTCGTTGGCGCCGCCGCCGGCACCCGAGCTGCCGATGTCGGCGTGCCATTCGAACGTGCGCAATCCCGTCGAATGCAGCGGCCCGTGCTGCGCGAGCTGCAGGAAGAAATCCCAGTCCTGCATGATGTCGAACCCTGCGTCGAAGCGGCAGCCGGCGGCGACCAGCTCGCGCGCGAAGAGCACGGTGGAAAGATGCAGGAAATTGCGCACGTAGAGCTCGGTCAGCGCGAACGGCTGTCCCCACGGCTGCGTGCTGCCGTCGGCCATGCGCACCCGCGCCAGCGATGCGATCGCCCGGCACCGCGTGCGCGTCGTGGCGTCGACGAGGCCGGCAACGTGCGTGGGATCGATCAGGTCATCGTCGTCGAGGAACGTGATCCAATCGCCGCGCGCGGCGTCGATGCCGGCGTTCGCCGCCTGCGGTCGCGACAACGGCTGCGACGCCGGCACGAAACGCAGCGGATGCGCGCCCACACGTGGCGGCGGCGACGGATGCAGGGGTCCGCTGGCGGCGACGAGGACGCCTTCCACCGCCGGGTGCGTCTGCGCACCGATGCAGGCGAGCGCCGCGTCGAGCGTCGGCCGCGCCGTGCTGCGAACGATGACGCTGACGAGCGGTGCAGGCACCGCGACCGAACTACGCGCGAAGCGCGGCGATGCAGGCGTCGCGCACCGCCTCGACGCTGCCTGTGCCGTCGACCTTGCGCACCGTCGGTGCGCCGGGCTCGCCGGCTGCCGCCCAGCGCTGGTAATAGGCGATCAGCGGCTCGGTTTGCGCATGGTAGACGGCGAGGCGCTTTTGCACCGTTTCCCGGCGGTCGTCCTCGCGCTGGATCAGGTCCTCGCCGGTGACGTCGTCCTTGCCGGCCACCTTGGGCGGGTTGAATCTCACATGGTAGGTGCGCCCGGACGCGAGGTGCACGTAGCGCCCGCTCATCCGCTCGACGATCACGGCGTCGGGCACGTGGATCTCGAGCACGTGGTCGACGCGCACGCCGGCGTCCTTCATCGCGTCCGCCTGGGGAATCGTCCGCGGGAAGCCGTCGAACAGGTAACCGGCGCTGCAATCGGGTTCGCGCAACCGGTCCTCGACGAGGCCGATGATGATGTCGTCCGACACGAGGGCGCCGCTGTCGATCACGCGCTTCGCTGCGAGGCCGAGTGGCGTGGCGGCATTGACCGCCGCGCGCAGCATGTCGCCGGTGGAAATCTGCGGTATGGCGAAGGCCTCCTTGATGAAAGCGGCCTGCGTCCCCTTGCCCGCTCCCGGCGGTCCCAGCAGTATCAATCGCATGTGGTTCAGGTGCCTTCCGTGGAATGGAGTGCGCGCTCGGCCGCGATCAGTCGGCGCACGCGCGCGAGGTCGTCGGGCGTGTCCACGCCCGGTGCCGGCGTGGCCGCGGTGACGTCGACGACGATGCGGTAACCATGCCACAGCGCGCGCAGCTGCTCCAGCGCCTCGAATTCCTCGATCGGCGCCGGCGCCAGCGATGGGTAGCGGGCGAGGAACGCCACGCGATAGGCGTACAGACCGTAATGGCGGAAGATCGGCAGTCCCGGCGGCAGCGCGCGCGCGCCGTCGGCGAACGCGTCGCGCGCCCACGGAATGGTCGCGCGGCTGAAGTACAGCGCGTTGCCCGCCGCGTCGCACACCACTTTGACGACGTTGGGATTGAACGCCTCGGCGGGATCGTCGATCACGTGGCAGGCGGTGGCGATGGAGGCATCGGGCTTGGCCGCCAGCGTGTTCGCCATTTGCCGGATCAGCGCCGGGTCGATCAGCGGCTCGTCGCCCTGCACGTTGACCACGATGTCGTCGTCGCCGAGTCCGAGCAGCGATGCCGCTTCCGCCAGGCGGTCGGTGCCGGTGGCGTGGTCGGTGCGCGTCATCAATGCGTCGCAGTCGTGAGTGCGCGCCGCGTCGAGCACCCGCAAGTCGTCGGTGGCGATCACCACGCGCGCAGCGCCGCTCTGCCGCGCGCGGCGTGCGACCTCGACCACCATCGGCACCCCGCACAGGTCGGCGAGCGGCTTGCCGGGCAGGCGCACCGACGCGTAGCGCGCCGGGATGAGCACGGTAAATGCCGGTCGACTCTCCCCCCGCAGCGAGCTTCGCTCGCCTCCCCCCACAGAGGGGCGCGCGCCTCGGGGCGGCCCTTCGGCGCTCATCGAGTCTCCCCCCGCAGCGAGCTTCGCTCGCCTCCCCCCACAGGGGGGCGCGCGCCTCGGGGCGGCCCTTCGGCGCTCATCGCTTGCACCGCGCCCGCGGCGGGCTCACTCGGTGTCGTCCGCGGCGAGCTTGCGGGCTTCGTCCTCCAGCATCACCGGAATGCCGTCGCGGATCGGATACGCGAGGCGCGCCGACTTCGACACGAGCTCCTGGCGCTCGCGGTCGAACGTCAACGGGCCCTTGGTGACGGGGCAGACGAGGATTTCGAGGAGCTTGGTGTCCATGTCACTTCCCGATGAGGACGCGCACGCGGTCGACGAGCCGCGCATCGAGCTCCGCCGCGATCGGCAGGTAGAAGCAGCGCGCGTCGGCGAGCGTGCGGCATTTTACCGCGTCCTTCTCGGTCATCAGCACGACTTCGGCATCGCCGGGCAGGTCGCCGGCGACATAGGCGTGATGATCGTCGAACGCGCGCGTGGTGGCGACGATGCCCTGTGCCTGCAGCAGCGCGAAGAAGCGTGCAGGATGCGCGATGCCGGCGACCGCGGCCACGCGCCGCCCGCGCCAGCGTGCCGGCGCGTCGTCGGCGACCGCGTCGTCGGCGACGCGCCGCCACGCGAGCGGCCGATGGACGACGCCGGTGTCGCGGCCATCGGCGCTCGCGGTGATGCCGGCGCCGAGGCGGACGACGGCGTCGACGCTGGCAAGGCGCGACAACGGTTCGCGCAACGGGCCTGCAGGCAGCAAGCGGCCATTGCCGAAACCGCGCGCGGCGTCGACCACCACGATCTCGACATTGCGCGCGAGCGCAAGGTGCTGCAGGCCGTCGTCGGCGAGGATCACCGTGCATTCGGGGTGGCGCGCGGCGAGCGCCGCGGCGGCCGCGGCGCGATCGCGGCCGATCACCACGGGAAATCCGCTGGCGGCGAGGATCAGCGCCTCGTCACCGGTTTGCGCCGGATCGTCGTCGCGCATTACCGCCCGCGGGCCACGCGCGGTGCCGCCGTAGCCGCGGCTGACGATGCCCGGACGCTCACCGCGCGCCGCGAGCGCATGCGCGAGCGCGACCGTCGCCGGCGTCTTGCCACCGCCGCCGACGGTCAGATTGCCGATCACCACCACGGGACGCGTCACGCGATGGCTCGCGAGCCAGCCGCGCGCATAGGCGGCGCGGCGCGCGCGCACGATTGCGCCGTAGAGCCAGGCGAGCGGAAGCAGCGAGGCGGTGAGCGCCGTCAGGCGCGGGCGATACCACCGCTCGGCGAGCGCCGTTGCCGCCGTCATGCGCCGCGGGCTTGTCAGCCGCTCATTTGCCGGCGGCCGCCCCGCCGGGGGTCGACTGCGTGGCGAACGTGATGTGCGTGAGGCCGGCGAGCCGCGCCGCCTCCATGACGTGGATTACCGACTGGTGCGTGGCGTTGGCGTCGGCGCTGATGATGACGACCGGGTCCTTGCCATCGCCGGCGGCGCGCTTCAGCGCATCGGCGAACGCCGCGGACGTGGTGAACGTGAACACGGTCTTGTCGATCACGTAGCGCCCCTGCGCGTCGACGCCGACGTTGACTTCCTTCGGCCGCTGCTTCTGCGCGTCGGCCTCGGCCTCGGGCAGCGTGATCTGCAGCTCGGCGACCCGCTGGTAGGTGGTCGTCACCATCAGAAAGATCAGGATGACGAGCAGCACGTCGATCAGCGGCACGAAGTTGATCTCGGGCTCGTCGCGCCCGCGCGCGCTGCGCAGGTTCATGGCCGCCGCGCGCGCGGTGCGCGCCGCTGGCGCGGCGCCGCGATCACGATCGCGCGCTCACTTGCGTTCATTGTGGGCGAAGTCGACGAGCTTGATCGCCTGCTGCTCCATCTCGACGACGAGGCCGTCGACCTTGCCGCGGAAGTAGCGGTAGAAGATCATGCTCGGGATCGCGACGATCAGGCCCATCGCCGTGTTGTACAGCGCGATCGAGATGCCGTGCGCGAGCACGATCGGGTTCGATCCGGTCGAGCTCTGCGAGCCGAAGATCTCGATCATGCCGATCACCGTGCCGAGCAGGCCGAGCAGCGGGCCGATGGCGGCGATCGTGCCGAGCGTGGGCAGGAAGCGGTCGAGATCGTGCGTCACCACGCGTCCTACTTCCTCGATCGCTTCCTTCATCACCGGCCGCGGGCTCTTCACGTTCGCGAGCCCCGCGGCGAGGATGCGGCCGAGCGGACCCTGTTGCGCGGTCTTGGCGAGGAGCTCGGGCACGGCGCCGCGCTCGCGGTATTCGGCGAGCACCTTGTCGACGAGGCCCTGCGGGGCGACGATCCGCTGCCGCAGCGACCACAGCCGCTCGATGATGAGCGCCAGCGCGATGATCGAGGCGATGATCAGCGGCCAGATCGGCCAGCCGGCGGCTTCGATGAGGGACAGCACGGTCGGTTCTCTCCTTCGGATCGTTCAGCGCACGAATGTTAACCCATCCGCGTCGGCCGCCGTGCCCCTAGCGCGAACCGCCGCCGTCGAGCGCAGCCGTCAGCAACGCGCCGCCGAGCACGATCAGCCAGCACAGATACAGCCAGAGCAGGAACAGCGGCAGCGCAGCGAGCGCGCCGTAGATGATTTCGTAGGTCGGCACATGGGTGACGTAGAAGGCGAAGCCGTGCTTCATCACCTCGAATGCGGCGGCGGCCGCGGCACCCGCGATCACCGCAGGCACCCAGCGCACCGGCTTGGCAGGCGTGAACTTGTACATGAGCGCGAGCGCCGCGGCGGTGAGCACGATCGGCAGCGGCGCCACGATCCACGCGCCGAGCGTCGTGCTGCGCGGAATGATCGCGCGCGACTGCGCCATGATCCATGTCGTCAGCCAGATGCCGGCGCCGATCAGCAACGGGCCCAGCGTCAGCACCACGAAGTAGACGGGGACGCGGCGCACCAGCGGACGCCCGCGCCGCACGCGGAAGATGAGGTTGATCTCGCGCTCCACCATCGCGAACAGCAGCACCGCGGTGACCGCGATGAACAGCAGCGACAGTCCGCGCAGCTCCGCCGCGTGGGCGGCGAACCCCAGCACGTAGGTGTGCACCAGCGTCGACGCGCTGACGGGCAGCATGTAGCGCAGCAGGAACGCCTCCAGCGAGTTGAGCCAGGTCTCGAACACCGGGAAATGCGCAACGGTCGCCACGCCGACGCTCGCCAGCGGTACCAGCGCCAGCAGCGTGGTGAAGGCCAGTGCCGCCGCGGTGCGCGAAAGATCGAGGTCGCGCAGGCCGCGCGCGAGGTGCCGCAGGACGTAGATCGGGTGCGTCACGCGAACCGCGAGGCGATCCACCACGTCGCCGCCGCGATCGCGGCCGACGCGGGCATCGTCAGCACCCACGCAAAGACGATGCGGCGCGCGATGCCCCAGCGCACCGCCGACAGCTTGCGCGTCGCGCCGACACCGACGATGGCGCCGGTGATCGTGTGCGTGGTGGACACCGGGATGCCGAAATGCGTGGCGAGGAACAGCGTCGCCGCGCCGGCGCTCTCGGCACAGAAGCCGCCGACCGGCTTCAGCTTGGTGATCTTCATGCCCATCGTCTTGACGATGCGCCAGCCGCCGAACAGCGTGCCGAGCGCCATCGCGCTCTGGCATCCGAGCACCACCCACAGCGGGATGTCGCGCGGACCGAAGGTCGGCGGCAGCGAACCGAACGCCACCAGCACCAGCGCCACCACGCCCATCGTCTTCTGCGCATCGTTGCCGCCATGGCCGAGGCTGTAGAGCGCCGCCGACACGAGTTGCAGCCGGCGGAACCAGCGGTCGACGCGGTGCGGCGCCTTGCGGAACAGGATCCACGACAGCGCCGTCATCAGCAGCATGCCGAGGGCGAGTCCCAACGCCGGCGACAGCACGATCGCCGCACCGATCTTGGCGAACCCCGAGCCGACCAGCGCGCCGAAGCCCGCCTTGGCGGCGGCGGCGCCGCCGAGGCCGCCGATCAGCGCGTGCGACGACGACGACGGCAACCCCACCCACCAGGTGATGACGTTCCAGGCGATGGCGCCGGTCAACGCGCCGATCAGCACGAAGGCGTCGACGACGCTCGTCTCGATGACGCCGCGGCCGATCGTGTCGGCGACGGCGAGGCCGAACACCAGGAACGCCACGAAGTTGAAGAACGCCGCCCACGCGATCGCCCAGTGCGGTCGCAGCACGCGCGTCGACACCACGGTGGCGATGGAATTGGCCGCGTCGTGGAACCCGTTCATGAAGTCGAACGCCAGCGCGAGCGCGATCAGGAACACCGCCATCGGCAGTCCGATCGAGGCGCCGATCACTGAATTGCCCCCCGATGCGCGCTGCGCGCGCCTCCCCCAAAGGGGGGCGAGCCCCTTCGGCGCTCATCGTCGCGCGCCGATCGCCGCCGCGGGCGCACCCGCGGCGGGCTCAGGCCGCTTCAAGGACGATGCCCTCGATCAGGTTGGCGACGTCCTCGCAGCGGTCGGTGATCTCCTCCAGCAGCAGGAACACCTCCTTCTGCTTGATCACCTCGCGCGCGTCGGGCTCCTCGCGGAAGAGCTTGGCGAGCGCCGTGCGGAACACGCCATCGGCGTGGCTTTCGAGCTTGTCGATCTCGCCGCAGATCGCGAGGATGCGCGTCGAGTTGTCCATCGATGACAGCATCGCCACCGCCTCGCGCATGCGCCCGGCGCACTTGACGCAGATCGCCGCGAGCTCGGCGGCCTCCGGACCGATGCGGCGCACGTCGTAGAGGAACAGGCATTCGGCGGCGTCCTCGATCAGGTCGAGCACGTCGTCCATGGCCGTCACGAGGCCGTGGATCTGCTCGCGGTCGAACGGCGTGATGAACGTCTGGTGCAGCAGGTGCACGGTGTCGTGCGTGATGCGGTCGGCCTGCTTCTCGTACTGGTGGATGAGCGTGCTGTGCTGGTCGAGCTTGCTGAGGTCGGCGAACAGCGCGGCCAGCTCCTCGGATGCCTTCACCGCAAGTTCCGCGTGCTGGTTGAAGAAGTCGAAAAAGCGGCCTTCGCGCGGAAGCAGCGGCATCGGGGGGCTTGGAACCAGCGGGAAGCGGGCGCAAATTATGGCATGCGAGGTGTAAGACGAGGGTCCGCGCCCGCGACCGAGCGTTGATGCCCGCGCGAAGGTCCGCGCGCGGCAGATCCACTGCGAGAGGAGAGGCGATGAACGAGCAATCCCCCGCCAACGTCGAGCACGCCGTGCTCGGCGGCGGCTGCTTCTGGTGCCTGGAGGCCGTGTTCCGCGACCTGGCCGGCGTCACCCACGTCGAATCCGGCTATGCCGGCGGCCACGATCCGAACCCGTCCTATGACGCGGTGTGCGGCGGCGCGACGGGGCATGCCGAGGTGGTCGACATCGCGTTCGACCCGGCAAGCATCAGCTATGGCGACCTGCTGCGCGTGTTCTTCACCATCCACGACCCCACCACGCGCGACCGGCAGGGCAACGACATCGGCACGCAATACCGGTCGGTGATTTTCGCGCAGTCGCCGGCGCAGCGCGCCACCGCCGAGGCGGTGATGCGGGAGATCGCCGACGAGCGCATCTGGCCCGCACCGCTCGTCACCGAGCTTGCCGGCGCGGCGCCATTCTTCCCTGCCGAGCGCTACCACCAGCAGTATTTCGATCGCAACCCGAACCAGCCGTACTGCATGGCGGTGGTCGCGCCGAAGGTCGCCAAGTTCCGCAAGCTGCACCGCGATCGCCTGAAGGCCGCGTCGAGCGCGGCATGAGCCGCGTCAGCGGCGCGGTCCCATGGGCGCGCCGCGCCGCTCACAGCCGGCGTCGTGCGTAGATGCCGCCTGAGGTGAGGCACACGCCCACCGACCACAGCACCGGTGCCAAGCCGAACGTCGCGCCGAACGCGCCGAAGATCAGCGGCACGGCCACCGCCATCGATTGCGCCAGCGACATGCGCACGCCGGCGGCTTCGCCCATGCGGCCGGGCGGCGCGTGCGTGTGCAGCAGCGACATCACCATCGGCTGGCCGCCGCCGAGCCCGAAGCCGATGCCGAACGAAGTCAGCATCAGCATCTGCGCGGAGCGCGCGAACGGCAGCGCGAAGTAGGCAACCCCGGCGATGACGAGCGCGCCGGCCAGCACCTGCGTCTCGCGCAGGTGGCGGGCGAGCAGCGGCATCAGGAAGCGCACGACGAACGTCGCCGCGGCGAACGATGCGATCACCGCGCCGATCGCCGACGCGGTGAGCCCGATCGATTCGCCGTAGACCGGGATGAAGATCGTCTGCAGCTCCCAGCCGAGCGAGAACAGCGCGTTGACGCCGAGCAGACGCCGCAGGCGCGGGTCGGCGAGCAGCGCGAGCGCACTGCCGCTGACGTGCCGGTGCGCGGGCTGCGGTCCCGGCAGCGCCGCCAGCAGGCCCGACGCCAGCACGGCGGCGGGAATGAGCGGCACCAGCGCCAGGATGCCGAACGCCCACTGGAACCCGAGGTGGTCGATCGACAGTCCGGCAACCAGCGGGCCGATGATCATCGACGTCGACTGGCCGAGCGCCAGCAGCCCGAAATTGCGCGACCGGTGCACCGGTCCCGCCAGTTCGCCGGTCGCGTTCTGTGCGGCGATCTGGAACATGCTGAAGGCGACGCCGCACGCGACGGCGGCCACGTACAGCGGCGGCATGCCGGTGATCGCACAGGGCACGCTGGCGCCGCACGCGAGCAGCACCGAGCCTGCGAGCATCGGCCGGCGCACGCCCGCGCGATCCGACCAGCGGCCCGCAGGCACCGCGATCAGCATCGGCAGCAGCGCGTACAGCGCGAGCAGCACGCCCACCTCGCCGGCGCCGGCGCCCTGCGCCAGCGCCGACAGCGTCACCGCCACCCGCGAGCCGCCGAGCACGATGTGGTTGGCGATGCACAGCGCGATCAGCGCGTAGAGCGTCTGTGTGCCGCGCCGCGCGTCGTCGTTCACGGCGCGAGGCGCGCGCGCGACCAGGCGCCGCCCGTGCGCGCGTAACGCACGCGATCGTGCAGCCGTGACGGACGTCCCTGCCAGAACTCGATCGCCGCCGGCACCACGCGATACCCGCCCCAGCGCGGCGGCCGCGGCACGTCGTCGCCGGGATATTGCTGCTCGACGCTCGCCACGCGCGCCTCGAGCCACGCGCGATCGGGCACCTCGGCGCTTTGCGGCGACGCCACGGCGGACACTCGCGACAGCCGCGGGCGCATCGCGAAATAGGCATCGGCCTCGTCGCCGCCGACCGTTTCAACCCGGCCTTCGGCGCGCACCTGGCGCTCGAGTGGCGCCCAGAACCAGACGAGCGCCGCGTGTGGATTGGCGGCGAGGTCGCGTCCCTTGGCGCTGTCGAAATGGGTGTAGAAGACGAAGCCGCGGGCATCGGCGCCCTTGAGCAGGACGATGCGCGCGGTCGGGCGGCCGTCGCCGCCGGCCGTGGCGAGCGTCATCGCGGTGGGCTCGGCGACCTCGGCGCGGATCGCCTCGTCGAGCCAGGCGGCGAACTGGCGCAGCGGGTCGGCATCGAGGCGTGCGGCGTCCAGCGTGGCGCGCCGGTATTCCGAGCGCAGGCGGGCGATATCGGTGGTGCGGTCGTTCATCGCCGACGTGCGACAGGCGGGGCGAGCGACCTCGTGGCGGCGACGCGCATGCTTGCGATTCTAGCGCGCGGCGCAGCGTGCCGACGCATCCGCGCGCGTGCGGCGCCGCGCGCATGCGCGCCCCGGCGATGCAGCGTTACAACAGGGTGCGGTTTCCCTCGCGAAAATGCCTTCCGCCCCTCTGAAAATGCGGTATAGTCGCCGCCGATGGAGTGATTGCCCGTGACAGGAGGGCCGCCCAGAGACCGATCGGCAAGTCCGCTCGCACCTATGACAGGAAGGAGAACCATGGCTACTGCGAAAAAAGCTGCGAAGAAGTCTGCGAAGAAGCCGGCAGTGAAGAAGTCCGCTGCCAAGAAGCCGGCCGCCAAGAAGCCCGCGGCGAAGAAGGCCGTGCCGAAGAAGGCGCCGGCGAAGAAGGTCGCGAAGAAGTCCACCGCCAAGCGCAAACCGAATGCCGCGTTCATGAAGGCGATGACGCCTTCGGCAACGCTCGCCGCAGTCATCGGCCACGTGCCGCTGCCGCGCACCGAAGTGACGAAGAAGATCTGGGACTACATCAAGAAGAACAAGCTCCAGGATGCGATCAACAAGCGCATGATCAATGCGGACGAGAAGCTCAAGGCCGTGTTCGGCGGCAAGGGCAAGGTCTCGATGTTCGAAATGACCAAGCTCATCTCGAACCACCTCAAGTAACGACGCAGCGCAGGCTTTTCGCGCGACGGCCGGCCGCCCTCACGGGCCGCCGGCCGTTTGCTTTGCAGGCGCGGCGAATTGGCTGCGGCGCGCTCGCGGCGAGGCGTGCCGGTGCTGCGCCGGTGATGTCGTCGTGCGCCGGCACCTCGGCCATGCGGCCGAGTGCGCGTCCGTCGCCGTTGCGCGATACTGGGCAATGCAATCCGGGAATGGACGACGCGCATCGCGAGCATGCCGCGGCGGCACGCGCGTCGTACGCGAGGCCATCGGCATCGGTGCGTGGCTCCTGGTGGCCTGCGCTTGTCCCGCACAGGCGCAAACGCCATTCCACGTGCGCGGTGTCGTGGTGCGTGGCGGCGAGATGATGCTGCCGGAGTTGCCGCCGATGATCGTGCGCACCGCCGACGGCCACGAGGTGACCGTGCAGGTTGCGATCAATCCGCGCGGCGCCGACGTGCGCCAAGCCGAGCGCAGCGCGCTGGCGGCAGGTCGCTACGTCGGCGTGATCGCCACGGGCGCGCCCGGCGGCGCACGACATGCGCATGCGGTCATCGTCTACCCGGCATCCATGGCCGGCAGCGACGCCGGCGAAAGTGCGTGGGATGCGCCGCCCGGCAGCGCGCGCGTCAACGGCGACATCGTCGACGCCAGTCCGCGCGACGGCGCGCTGGCATTGACGTTGCGCCATGACGGGCAGGACGCGTTGTTCATCGTTGACGATGCCACCGCGATCGTCGCGTTCGACGATGCCGGCGGATTCCACGCGTATCCGACCGGCGCCCATGTGTTCATCGACGCCACGCGCCAGCGCGACGGGCGAATCACCGCCGGGCGCGTGTTCGTCGGCAAGGACGGCCTCGTGCCGCCGATGTAGTCGCGTCGCGGCCCCTGTGGCGATTTGCGCGCATGCGCCGCGGACCGGCGCCGATGTCGCAGCACGCCGTCGGGTGTCCCCGACGCCGGCCGCGTCGGGGATTTGTCAGCAACCGCCGCGACTTCCCGCCGTTCAGGCGCGCGGCGACTCGAGCGCGGCGATGCGGGCCTCGAGCGGCGGGTGCGAGGCGAACAGCGACATCACGCCGCCTTTTTCGGTGATGCCGAAGCCCTGCAGCGCCTTCGGCATCTCGCCGGCCTCGACACCGCCGAGACGGCGCAGCGCGGCGATCATCGGCTGCGGCGTGCCGAGCAGCTTCGCGCTGCCGGCATCGGCACGGAATTCGCGGTGGCGCGAGAACCAGGCGACGATCATCGACGCCAGGATGCCGAGCACGAGCTGCAGCACCATCACCGTGATCCAGTAGCCGGGCCCGGTGCCGCGCTCGGTGCGGAACACCGTCTTGTCGACGATCGACCCGATCAGGCGCGCGAGGAACACGACGAACGTGTTGACCACGCCCTGGATCAGCGTCAGCGTCACCATGTCGCCGTTGGCGACGTGCGACAGCTCGTGGCCGAGCACCGCCTCGACTTCCTGGCGGTTCATCGACTGCAACAGACCGGTGGACACGGCGACCAGCGCCGAGTTCTTGAAGGCCCCCGTGGCGAAGGCATTGGGCGCGCCCTCGTAGATCGCCACTTCCGGCATGCCGATGTTGGCCGCCGTGGCGAGGCGGCGCACGGTTTCCACGAGCCACGCCTCGGCGTCGTTGGCGGGGGTGTCGATGACGTGCGCGCCGGTGGTCCACTTGGCGATCGACTTCGACATCAGCAGCGAGATGATCGCGCCGGTGAAGCCGACTACCATCGAGAACACGAGGAGACCGCCATACGACATGCCCGCCTGCGAGTACATCGCCTGGTCGAGGCCGAAGAGCTTCAGCACCACCGACAGCACGAGCATCACGGCGAGGTTCGTGACGATGAAGAGGACGATGCGTTTCATACGGAGCCTCCGGGCAGGTGTGCCGGGCGGATGGTATCGCAGCCGGGACTGCGAAGATGGGTGCGCCGCCGCCCGGCATCAAGGGGCGGGCGGCTTGGCTAACCCGTGGACTTGCTCCAGGAATCCTTGAGCGTGACCGCGCGGTTCCACACCGGCTTGCCGGGCGCATGGTCGGCAAGGTCGGCGACGAAATAGCCGTGGCGCTCGAACTGCACCCGGGTCTCGCACGCGGCGGCGGCGAGCGCAGGCTCGACGAAGGCCCGGATCACGCGCTTGGACGCGGGATTGAGGTCGTCGAGGTAGTCGCGCTCGGCGTCATCGCCGGCATCGTCGTCGTCGCCGGCGACCACCGTGCGCGCGGCGCCCGCCACCTGGGCATCGGCGGCGCTCTTGCCGGCGCCGTGGCCGAAGGGATTGCGCGCGCCGGGAAACGGCACCCTGAACAGGCGGTCGTAGAGGCGAACTTCCGCAGGCTGCGCCGCGTGCACCGCCAGCCAGTGGATATTGCCCTTGACCTTGCGCGCGTCGGCTCCCGGCGTGCCGCTCTTCGTCGACGGATCGTAGGTGCAGTGCACGGCGATGACGTTGCCCGCCGCGTCCTTGTCGACGCCGACGCACTTGACGACAAAGGCATAGCGCAGCCGCACTTCGGCGCCCGGGGCGAGGCGGAAATAGCCCTTCGGCGGGTTCTCGCTGAAATCGTCGCGCTCGATCCACAGCTCGCGCCCGAACGCAAGCTCGCGCCGGCCGAGCTCCGGCTGCTGCGGATGGTTGGGCGCATGCGTGGTTTCCGTGGCGCCCGCCGGATAGTTGTCGATGACGAGCTTCACCGGGTCGAGCACCGCCACGCGCCGCTCGGCGCGGGCGTTGAGGTCGTCGCGCATCGCGGCCTCGAGCAGCGCGATGTCGATCCACGAATCGACGCGCGACACGCCGACGCGGTCGTTGAACAGGCGGAAGCCCTCCGGCGAGAAGCCGCGGCGGCGGGCGCCGACGATCGTCGGCATCCGCGGATCGTCCCAGCCGTCGACGTGGCCCTTCTCCACGAGCTCGATCAGCCGGCGCTTCGACAGCACCACGTATGTCAGGTTGAGCCGTGCGAATTCGTGCTGGTGCGGCAGCGGGCGCTCCAGCCTGCCGCCATCGGCGAGCTTGCCGATGATCCAGTCGTAGAGCGGCCGATGGTCCTGGAACTCCAGCGTGCAGATCGAATGCGTGATGCGCTCGAGCGCGTCCGAGATGCAGTGGGTGTAGTCGTACAGCGGGTAGATGCACCATGCGTCGCCGGTGCGGTGGTGCCATGCATGGCGGATCCGGTAGATCGTCGGATCGCGCATGTTGACGTTGGGGCTCGTCATGTCGATCTTGAGGCGCAGCACGTGCGCGCCGTCGGCGTACTCGCCGCCGCGCATGCGCCGGAACAGGTCGAGGTTCTCGGCCACGCTGCGCTCGCGATACGGGCTCGCGATGCCGGGCTCGGTCAGCGTGCCGCGCGTCGCGCGCATCTCCTGCGCGCTCTGGCTGTCGACGTAGGCGAGACCCTCGCCGATGAACCATTCGGCGAACTCGTAGAGACGCTCGTAATAGTCCGAGGCGTGGAAGCGCGCGTCCCAGTCGTAGCCGAGCCAGCGCACGGCACCGGCGATCGATTCCTCGAACTCGACGTCTTCCTTGAGCGGATTGGTGTCGTCGAAGCGCAGGTGGCACACACCGCCGAACTCCGCCGCAAGCCCGAAGTTGAGGGCGATCGACTTGCTGTGGCCGAAATGCAGGTAGCCGTTGGGCTCCGGCGGAAAGCGGGTGACGACGCGGCCGCCGTATTTGCCGATCCGCGTGTCGTCGGTCACGATCGCGCGCAGGAAGTTGGCGCCGGCCGTGCCGGCCTCCGCGGACACGCCGGCGCGCGCGGCCGGCGGCGCCGGGCGGGCATCGGCGTCGGTGCCCGCGTGCGGGCCGTCCGCAGCGGCGACGCCGGGACCGGCGCCGCCGGCGCGCGCCGGTGGCGCGCTCATCGCGGCGCCCCTGATCGGTCGGGCGCGGTATGACGCATGCGCAGCATTTTAACCCTGCGGCACCAGGCGACGCCGCGACCCCTTGGGCGCGCGCCGCGCGCGGCGCGGGCGCATGTCTCGCGCGCGACGCTGCGCGACGGCACGCGTTGTCCACAATTCCTGTGGATAGTTGTGTGCATATCTTGTAAATTCGCGTGCTAAGTGCTGCCGGCGTCAACGCTTTGTCTGTCATGCCCGAATTTGCACCGGCAAAACAGCGCGTGGTTTCAATGAGTTGTAAATTCGCGCCTGCGGTAACGCTGCTGCAATCCGCGTGTCATGATCGCCGCGCGCGCAGTCATCGTCGTGGCGCCTGCGCGCCGCGTCCCTGTCGACAGTCCTCATGAACGACGTCCCGCAAGATCCTCGCGCACCGCTGTCGGTCTCGGCACTCGTCGCCGCCGCCCGGCTCGCGCTCGAGCGCGACCTCGGCGTGGTGCAGGTCGCCGGCGAGATCTCGGGCTTCATGCGCGCGGCTTCCGGGCACTGCTATTTTTCGCTCAAGGACGCGGGAGCGCAGGTGCGCTGCGTCATGTGGCGCACCCGCGCGCGCCTCGTCGATTTCACGCTCGCCGACGGCCTCGCGGTCGAGGTGCGGGCGATGGCGTCGATCTACGAGCCGCGCGGCGAGTTCCAGCTCGCGGTCGACAGCATCCGCGCCGCGGGCAGCGGCGCGCTGTTCGAGCGCTTCGCCCGGCTCAAGGCCAAGCTCGAGGCCGCCGGCTGGTTCGACGCCGCGCGCAAGCGCCCGCTGCCGGCCTATGCGCGCGCCGTGGGCATCGTCACGTCGACGCGCGCCGCCGCGTTGCGCGACGTCGTCATCACGCTGCGGCGGCGCTGGCCGGCGATGCGCGTCGTCGTCTATCCGTGCGCCGTGCAGGGCGCCGGCGCCGCGGCGGAGATCGCGGCCGCGATCGCCACGGCCAACGCGCGCGCCGAGGTCGACGTGCTGATCGTCTGCCGCGGCGGCGGCTCGATCGAGGACCTGTGGGCGTTCAACGAGGAGGCCGTCGCGCGCGCGATCGTCGAGTCGCGGCTGCCGGTGGTCGCGGGCGTCGGCCACGAGACCGATTTCACGATCGCCGACTTCGTCGCCGACGTGCGCGCGCCCACGCCCACGGGCGCCGCGGCGCTGGTCGCGCCGGACGGCGCCGCCGAGCGCCACCGCGTGGCGCAATGGATGGCGCGCATCGTGCGCGGCATCCGGCACACCCTCGCCACGCGCGCGCAGCGTGCCGATATCGCCGCGCGCGGGCTTGTGCATCCGCGCGCGCGGCTGGCGGGGGAGGCCGATTCGCTGCGCGTGCTGGCCGCACGTGCCGCACTGGCGTGGCGCCGCGAGGCGGCGGCGCGTGACGCGGCTGTCACCGCCACCACGCTGCGCCTGCGGCGCGAGATGCGCGCGCCGCTGCGCGAGGCGTCCGCGGTCGCGCGGCTGGCCGAGCGCTGGCGGCGCGCCGCCGCGCTCGACATGGCGCGTGCAGGCATGCGCGTCGACACGCTCGCACAGAACCTCGCCCACCTGTCGCCGCGCCACGTCCTGGAGCGCGGCTACGCCATCGTGGCGCGCAAGGACGGCGGCGCGGCGGGCGACGTCGTGCAGGACGCGCGCGTCCTCGCACCCGGCGAGGACGTCGAGATCACGTTCGCGCGCGGACGCGCCGGCGCCCGCGTCACCGGCGTCGAGCCCGGGTAGAGCGCCGGGTCAGGTGTTCCGAAGATGAAGGAGCGGATTTCGCCGCGCACTACCGAGCGAACTGCTGACTCGGCACCCTAGGCCTCGTCCGGCTCGGGATCGTCGACCGCCGCGCCGCGGTCCAGCGCGCGCACGACGTCGGCGGGAGCCTGTGCGGCGATCCGCGGCGTCGACGCCACGACGTCGGCGTTCTGCGCGCGATGGCGCAGCGCGTGGTCGATGAGCACCAGCGCCAGCATCGCCTCGGCGATCGGCGTGGCGCGGATACCCACGCAGGGGTCGTGGCGGCCGAGCGTGTTGACGACGACCGCATTGCCGGCCTTGTCGATCGAATGCCGGTCGAGGCGGATCGACGATGTCGGCTTGATCGCGATCGACACGCGGATCGCCTGGCCGGTGGAAATGCCGCCGAGGATGCCGCCGGCGTGGTTCGAGGCGAAGCCCTGCGGCGTCATTTCGTCGGCGTGCACGGTGCCCGGCTGCGCGATCGACGCGAAGCCCGCGCCGATCTCCACCCCCTTCACCGCATTGATGCTCATCATCGCCTGCGCGATGTCGGCGTCGAGCTTGCCGTACACCGGCTCGCCCCAGCCCACCGGCACGCCGTCGGCGACGACGTCGACGCGCGCACCGCACGAGTCGCCGCTCTTGCGCAGGCGGTCCATGAACGCCTCGAGCTCGGGCACGATCGTCGCGTTCGCGGCGAAGAACGGATTGGCATCGACGTGCGCCCAGTCTTCGAACGCGATTGGCCTGGTGCCGATCTGCGTCAGGTGGCCGCGCACGACGATGCCGTAGCGCTCGCGCAGCCACTTCCTCGCCACCGCGCCGGCGGCGACGCGCACCGCGGTCTCGCGCGCCGACTGCCGGCCGCCGCCGCGATAGTCGCGCACGCCGTATTTCTGCCAATACGTGTAGTCGGCGTGGCCGGGACGGAACGTGCCGGCGATCGCCGAGTAGTCCTTGCTGCGCGCGTCCTCGTTGCGAATCAGCAGCGCGATCGGCGTGCCGGTGGTGACGCCGTCGAACACGCCCGACAGGATCTCCACGGTATCGGATTCGCGGCGCTGCGTGACATGGCGCGAGGTGCCCGGCTTGCGCCGGTCGAGATCGTGCTGGATGTCGGCGGCGGTGAGCGTCATTCCGGGCGGGCAGCCGTCGATCACGCAGCCGATCGCCGGTCCGTGCGATTCGCCGAACGACGTCACCGCGAAGAGGAGACCTATCGTGTTGCCCGACATGCGTGTCGACCCCCGGAATTGGCGGTCGAGTTTAGCATCGCGCTAGGGCGATTGCCGGGGCAATGCGCCCAGGTCCTCGTCGCGCAGCAGTGCCAGAATCATCTCGCCGTCGTCCGCGATGCGGAACTCGCCGTAGCGGGCGCCGGTGAAATCGGCGCCACGTCCTTCCTCGAAGAAATACGCGTTGGTCGCGAACTTCACGTCGCCAGCGCGGACCCGGTAGCGCAGTCGCACTTCGTGGGCGCCGAGCGGCGCACCGTCATCGAAACGAATGAAGTGGCCGACGCCGCGCGCGTCGAGCGTGACCACCATCCGTCCATCGCCATACTGCGGGATCGCCACGCGGTCGGGAAACGCGTCGCGCACCACGCGATACGAAAGGCGCATGAAATCGCCCTGAATCAGCGAGCGCGGGTCCACCGGCACGAGCTCGAGCAGCACGGGCGTGCCCGAGGCGAGCTGTGTCTCGCGCGCAGCGATGCCGGCGTCGATCACCGCCAGCAGCGCGACTGCGGCCAGCGCGATCATCCACTTACGCATGGCTTCCTCCCCGCGCTTCGCGCGCCAGGCGCCGCAGCGCGACGCCGGTGACCAGCAGCACGGTGCCCACCGCCACCAGCGACGCCGACTTGGCGAGCAGCGTCGCGGCGAGCGAGTAGTAGTAGAAGCCGAGCATCCCCAGCGCGCAGACGATGCCGAGTCCCGTCAGCGCCGCACGTCCGGTGGCGAACGCGACGAACATCACGACCAGCGCGGCCAGCAGGCCAGGCACCGGGAACGCCAGCGCGGCGACCGCGACGGCGCCGCACAGCGCCACCGCGCGGATGCGCGCGTCACCGACGGCAAGCCGGCGCAGCAGCATCGCCACCACGGCGACGAACGCGAGCGCCATCAGCGACGACGGCAGCCACGCCGGAACATCGGCAGGCAGGTGCCGCCACTGCGCGGTGTCGCCGGCGAGGTTCGCCAGCGGCGCGAACGCGAGCAGCGCCACCGCCACGCCGGCGGCGGCAGGATGGAACAGCGCGTAGGCGGGCGCGTCGCGCTCGGCCGCCAGCGCGCTGCCCACGAACAGGATCGCGGCGACCGGCGGCATCAGCGAGATCGGACCGGCGCGCTCGAGCGCGAAGTACGCCGCGCCCATCGCCGCCAGCGCGGCGAGCGCGCGATGGGTGCGATCGGCGACCACGACGAGCATCACCATCTCCGCGCCGGCGAAAATCGCCCAGCCGAGCGCCACATGCGGCTTGCTGGCGAGCTGGATGCCAAGACCCAGCGCCGCTTCGCCGGCGATGAGGATGGCGAGGCCGAACTGCGCGACGAACGGCCGCGCGCTGGCGCGCGCGAGCACCACGCCGCCTGCAACGCACAGGGCGACGCCGACGCCGATCGACGACCAGGCGTGGTCGAATGCGTGCAGGAACGCGAGACCGATCGACGCCAGCACGCACACCGCGGCGATCCACGCCGCCACCGCCGCCAGCGCGCGCAGATACCACGGCGGCGCGGTGTGGCCGGGATTGGGCATTTCGCCGCGCGCAAGGCGCGCGTCGACCAGCAGGCGCCAGATCGCGTTGGCGTCCATTCAGTGCCCCTCTCCGGCGATGCGCCGCAGCACGACGATGCCGCCGGCGGCGAGTCCGATGACCGCGGCGGCGACGAGAAGCGGCGAGGCGAAGAAGCGGTCGGTGAGGAGATGCTTGCCGAGGAAGACCGCCGTCACCACGATCGTCGACATCAGTCCCACGGCCAGCACGAACACGTCGACGCGGCGCATGCGGAAGCCGTACCACAACGCGGCGAGCCACAGGGCCCAGCCAGTGCCCAGCGACGAGGCTGCCGCGCGCGAATCGAAGATCGCATCGATGCCGGCGATCGTCGCGCCGATGCCGCTCGCCGCGGCGACCACGCGCAGCGCCCAATCGGCGCGGAACTCGCGAAGATCGAGCGTGCGCGCGAGCTCCCACAGCGCGAGCGCGCCGGCGTTGAGCAGCAGCAGCGTCCACAGCGCGCCCTGCCCGCCGGCGAAGCCCGCCATTCCCCAGCGCGCGAACCACGTTTGCGCCGCGAGATTGACCACGCAGAGCCAGATGAGCCACAGCGGCGCCTGCCGCCCGAGCACGGCCCACGGCAGCATCGCCAGCGCCCATGCGGCGAACAGCTCGTACGTATCGGCGCCGGTCTGGTACGTCTGCCCGACCAGCGCGAGAAGGCCACCCACCGCGATCGCGGCCACGCACAGCGCGCCGATGCCGGCCGGCGTGTCGGGCCCGCGCCACAGGCACGCTGCGACGGCGACGGCGATCGCGGTCTCGACGAGTGCGAAACGCGCCGTCGACGGCATCGCCGCCCAGTTGTAGGCGATGAAGAACACGATGCCGACGCCGATCAGCGCGGCACCCGCGCCGATCGTCACCCATTCCACGAAGCGCAGCCAGCGCGTGCCGTCCGGCACCACCGCGGTCACGCGCAGCGCGCGTGGCACATCCTGCGTCGACAGTGCGCCGGCGGCATTCCAGCGCATCAGGAGCTCGCTTGCGTCGCTCATCGCATCCTCCGGTCTCGATCGGCTACGTGGGTGCCGCCCCGTGCAACGCCAGCACCGCCGCGCGCAGCCGTTCGGGCGTCGCCTGTGCGGGCGCGATCGGCTCGCCGACGACGAGGGCGATCGGCGAGAAGATCCCGCGCACCCGGCGCATCGCCTTGCCGCCTTCGCCGGCGCGCGAGAAGAAGCTGCCCCACAGCCCCGTCAGCGCCATGGGAATGACCGGCACCGGCGTGCGCGCCACGATCTCCTGCACGCCGGGACGGAATACCTGCAGCTCGCCGTCGATCGTCAGCCGGCCCTCGGGAAAGATGCCCACCACCTCGCCGGCGGCGAGCGCTGCCGCGACGTCGTCGTAGGCCTTCGCCTTCATCGCCGCGTCGACCTTCGCCGGCGCGATGGGGATCGTGCGCATCGTGCGGAAGATGAACGACAGGAGCGGCATCTCGAAGATCCGGTGGTCCATCACGAAGCGCACCGGCCGCGCGAGGCACGCCGCGATCACCACGGCGTCGGCGTAGCTCACGTGGTTGCAGACGACGATGCAAGGGCCCGTTTCCGGCACGTGGTCGAGGCCCCCGCTCTTCACCCGGTAGACCGCGGACACGAGCAGCCACGCCAGGAAGCGCATCAGGAACTCGGGCACGAGGCCGTAGATGAACAGCGCCACGACGGCGTTCATCAGGCCGGTGACGAGGAACAGCGCCGGTATGTCGAGGCCGGCCTTCAGCAGCCCCAGCGCGATCGCCGCCGAGGCGACCAGGAATATCGCGTTGAGGATGTTGTTGGCGGCGATGATCCGCGAGCGGTGCGCGGGCTCCGAGCGCTGCTGGATCAGCGCGTAGAGCGGCACGATGTAGAAGCCGCCGAACACGCCGATCAGCACCAGGTCGGCGATCACGCGCCAGTGCGCGCGCTGGCTCAACAGCACGTCGATCCCCGCGAGACCGCTGGCGTGGAGATTGCGCGACGCGAGCCACAGGTCGATCGCGAACACCGTCATGCCGATCGAGCCGAGCGGCACCAGGCCGATTTCCACCTTGCGCCGCGACAGCCGCTCGCACAGCAGCGATCCGGCGCCGATGCCGACCGAGAAGATCGCGAGCAGGAACGTCGCCACGTGCTCGTCGCCGCCCAGCACGTTGCGCGTGAAGTTGGGGAACTGGGTGAGGAACGTCGCGCCGTAGAACCAGAACCAGGAGATGCCGAGCATCGCCAGCCACAGCACGCGATTCTTCTGCGCGAAGCGCAGGTTGCGCCAGGTCTCCGTGAAGGGATTCCAGTTGATCGCGAGGTCGGGCGCGACCGCCGGCGTGAGCGGGATCGCACGGCTCACGGCGTAGCCGGCGACGGCGATCGCGATCGCCGCGCCGGCGGCGATCAGCGGCCCATGCGGATCGATCGCGACGAGAAGACCGCCGGCGATCGTGCCGATCAGGATCGCCACGAACGTGCCCATCTCCACCATGCCGTTGCCGCCCGTCAATTCCTCGGGACGCAGCGCCTGCGGCAGGATCGCGTACTTGATCGGGCCGAACAGCGTCGAGTGCACGCCCATCAGCGCGAGGGCGGCGAACAAGAGGCCGAGGCTGCGCGTGGCGAAGCCGGCGAGGCCCACCAGCATGATGCCGATCTCGAACACCTTGATCGCGCGGATCATCCGCGACTTCTCGAACTTGTCCGCGAGCTGGCCTGCCGTGGCCGACAGCAGCACGAACGGCAGGATGAACACCGCGGCGGCGACGTTGACCAGCGTGTTGGCGTCGAGCGTGGTCATGCTCGCCGCGTGATAGGCGACGAAGATGACCAGCGCGTTCTTGTAGACGTTGTCGTTGCCGGCGCCGAGGAACTGGGTCCAGAAGAAGGGCGCGAAGCGGCGCTGGCGCAGCAGCGCGAACTGGTTGTGCGCGGCGGCAGGCGGCGCGGCGGAAACGCCGGGCGCGGCGCTGGTCATGGCTGCGGGAAATGCGCGTCGAGGTAGTCGCGCACGGCGTCCAGCGCCGCGCGCACCGCCGGCGGGTCCGGGGCGTACAGCACCTCGCGCCCGGCACGCGTGGCGCGCAGCACACCGGCTTCGCGCATCACCGCCAGGTGGTGCGCCACCGCGGAGCGCGACAGCGTCGAGGCGGCGACGATCGCCGATACCGAGAGCGTCTCGCCCGGCGCGAACATGAGCAGGATGCGCTGGCGATGCTCCTCGCCGAGCGCCATGAACACCTGCGCGGTGCGCTGCCAGTGCTTCGGCAGCGCGCGCACGTAATTGGCACGCATCGCACCTCCCCGCAACACGACGAAATAACTAGTTATATGGTCGTTATTATCCGCCCCCGGGGAACGCCGTCAAGGCTCCCCGGCAACCGTTCGTCGGCTAGAATCGAAGCTCCCGGAATCCGCCGCGATGCAGCCCTATCTCGATTTCATGCGCCACGTGCGCGACCACGGCGTGCCGAAGCACGACCGCACCGGCACCGGCACGCTCTCGGTGTTCGGCTACCAGATGCGCTTCGATCTCGCGCGCGGCTTCCCGCTCCTCACCACCAAGCGGGTGCACGCGAAGTCGGTCGTCTACGAGCTCCTGTGGTTCCTGCGCGGCGACTCCAACGTGCGCTGGCTGCAGGACCAGGGCGTCACGATCTGGGACGAATGGGCGGACGCCGACGGCGAGCTGGGGCCGGTGTACGGCGTGCAGTGGCGCTCATGGCCGGCGCCGGGCGGCGGCACGATCGACCAGATCGCCGACGTCATCGCCGAGATCCGCCGCAACCCCGATTCGCGCCGGCTCGTCGTGTCGGCGTGGAACGTGGGCGACATCCCGCGCATGAAGCTGCCGCCGTGCCACGCGTTCTTCCAGTTCTACGTGGCGGAGGGCCGCCTGTCGTGCCAGCTCTACCAGCGCAGCGCCGACATCTTCCTCGGCGTGCCGTTCAACATCGCCTCGTACGCGCTGCTCACGCATCTCGTGGCGCAGCAATGCGACCTCGGCGTCGGCGATTTCGTCTGGGTGGGGGGCGATTGCCACCTTTATCGCAATCACCTCGAGCAGGTCGAGACGCAGCTCGCGCGCACGCCGCATCCGCTGCCGAAGCTCGTGCTGGCGCGCCGGCCGCCGTCGATTTCCGACTACCGCTACGACGACATCGCGTTCGTCGACTACGTCTCGCACCCGCCGATCAAGGCGCCGGTCGCGGTGTGAGGTCGCCGACCTCGACGACGAAGTCGGGGTCGAAGCGCGGGTTCTCGTTGACGCCGTCCTTTACGTAGCCGCGCGGATTGCAGACGACGCGGGTGCCGTTGACCGCATAGTCGAAGCTGTCGTGCGTGTGGCCGTGCACCCACAGGCACGCCCGGCGCCCGTCGAGCAGCCACTCGGCATCCGACACGAAGCAGGCATTGAGCGCCGAGCCGGCGAAGCGCGGATGGATGCTCGACGGCGACGGCGCGTGGTGCGTGACGACCACCGTGGGGCCGGCATGCGGCGCCGCGAGGGTCGCCTCGAGCCAGCGGCTGTGCGCCGCGAAAAGTGCGGCCGCATCCTCCGGCGCGAACGGCCCCGGCGACGCGTCGTCACGCCGGATCCGCGAGAAGTCGCGGATCTGGGCACGCGCCTCGTCCATCGCCGCGGCCCGCGCAGCCGGCGCGGACGCGAGCCGGAAGTCGGTCCACAGCGTGCTGCCGAGGAAGCGCACGCCGCCGATCACGACTGCGGCGTCGTCGAGGAAATGCACCGAGGTGCCGGCGCAGAGGTCGCGCAACCGGGCGCGGGTGCCGGGGATGCTGCCGCCGTAGAACTCGTGGTTGCCCGCGACATAAAGCGTGGGCTTGCCGAGCCGCGTGGCCCAGGCCACCGCCGCCTCCGGCCGCGCGACGTCGCCGGCGAGGACCACGACGTCGGCGTCGTTATCCGGCAACGCCATCGATTCCTGGCGCAGGTGGAGGTCGGAAAGGATGTTGAGCTTCAAGGCGCGCCGCCCGCCGCGACTCGCGCGGTGCCGGAGCGTCGATTGAAGCACATCAGGCAAAAAAAACCCGCTGGGAGGAGCGGGCAAGGGGGATCCGTCGGAGGATGAGCCGCCTTACGTGATGCCCGCGGGCTCGTGCGGGCTGTTGCTCAACGGGCGCGGCGCCAGGGCGCTGCGCGAAAGGCTTCGGCAACGCGCCACGGCGCGTGGCGCGAGGGTTTGCCGGCGCCGCGTCCTTCCACGCGACGGGCGACGTTCAGATCACGCTGCGCGCGGCACTCACGCGTTCGGCGAGGTCGTCGAGCGCTTCCTGCTCCGCCAGCGTCGACTCCTCGTCGATGCGCGAGCGTTGCGGCGTGGCGTCGTCGTCGAACCAGTAGCCGGTGAATTCGGGGGCTTTCATGTTGCGCATCTCGGATTCGGTTGGTCTCCGAATCGTGATGAGCAAGCGGCGTGCCAAAGGGGTCCGGGACGGATGGAAGGTGCCAATCGAGGGCATGAGCGCGCGAACGGCGCGGGTCTTGCAGTCGGCACGCCAGCGATTCACTGACGTTTCTGTAGCCGGCGCCCGACAGCCGCGGAAGGATTTGCGCCAAGCGATTGAATATCCGCTCGAATTGATGTCGCTTCAAAACGACAACCGACGTGTCGCTCAATCGGCGCGTGCGCCGTGCAGGGGATCGTGCGTGCCGCCGGCGGGCGCAGCCGAATCGTCGGCCCCGGCGTGGTCATCGTGCGCATGCGAGTGGCCATGGCCTCGCCGGCGCATGTACCAGTCGTGCGCGCGATCGAGGTACAGGTAGACGACCGGCGTGGTGAACAGCGTCAGCACCTGCGACAGCATGAGACCACCCACCATCGCGAAACCGAGCGGCCGGCGCAGCTCGGAGCCGGTGCCATGGCCGAGCATCAGCGGCAGCCCGGCGAGGATCGCGCACATCGTCGTCATCAGGATCGGCCGGAAGCGCAGCATGCAGGCCTCGAAGATGGCGGCCTCCGGCGCGAGCCCGCGCTGGCGCTCGGCGTTGAGCGCGAAGTCCACCATCATGATGCCGTTCTTCTTGACGATGCCGATCAGCAGGATGATGCCGATCAGCGCGATCACGGACAGGTCGTAGCCCGCCACGATCAGGATCAGCAGCGCCCCGACCCCCGCCGACGGCAGCGTCGACAGGATCGTCAGCGGGTGGATGTAGCTCTCGTAGAGGAACCCCAGCACGATGTACACCGCGAGCAGCGCGGCGAGGATCAGGTACGGCTGCGTGCGCAGCGACGACTGGAACGCCTGGGCCGTGCCCTGGAAGCTGCCGCGCAGCGCCGCCGGCACGCCCAAGCGCTGCATCGTGGCGTTGATCGCGTCGACCGCGTCGCCGAGCGCGGCGCCCGGCGCCAGGTTGAACGAGATCGTGATCGCCGGGAACTGGCTCTGGTGGCTCACCGACAGGTAGTTGGTCCTGGTGTCGTCGATGCGCACGAAGGTGGACAGCGGCACCTGCCTGCCGAGCGTCGGCGACGTCAGGTACAGGTGATCGAACAGGCTTGGATCCTCCTGCAGCTGCGGCAGCACCTCGAGGATCACGTGGTAGGCGTTGAGCTGGGTCGAGTACTGCACGATCTGGCGCTGGCCGATGGCATCGTAGATCGTGGCGTCGATCATCGCCGGGGTGATGCCATAGCTCGACGCGCGGTCGCGGTCGATCGTCAGGTTGACCGCGGCGGCGCTCAACTGCTGGTCGGACACGACGTCGGTGAGCTGCGGCACCTCGCGCAGGCGGTCGAGGATGCGCGGCGCCCACGCGCCCAGCTCGTTGATGTCGGCGTCGGTCAGCGTGTACTGGTACTGCGTGCGGGCGAGCCGGCCGCCGACATTGATGTCCTGCGACGCCTGCAGGTACAGATTGGCGCCTTCCACGCCGGCGAGCGCCCGCCGCAGCCGCGTGATCACCTCGTCGGCCGTGACCTTGCGCCCGTCCTCCTTGGATTTGAGCGTGATGAAGAAATTGGTGTTGTTGAAGGTGCTGCCGCCGAGCGTGAAGCCGACGCTCATCACCGCGGGATCCTGGCGCACGATGTCGGCGATCGTGCTCGAGCGCTCGCTCATCGCCGCGAACGAGATGTCCTGCGCGCCCTCGGCGATCCCGGCGATGAAGCCCGTGTCCTGCTGCGGGAAGAAGCCCTTGGGAATGAAGACGTACAGCGCGACGGTGGTCACCAGCGTGGCGACGAAGATCACGAGCATCATCGGCTGATGCCGCAGCACCACCGTCAACGCGCGCCGGTAGCTCTCCGACAGGCGCGCGAATCCACGCTCGAACATCATGAACAGCCGCCCGTGCCTGCGGCCGCCTTCCTCGTGCGGGTGCAGGAAGCGCGAGCACAGCATCGGCGTCAGCGACAGCGAGATGAATACGGAGATCGCGATGGCGATCGTCACCGTGACGGCGAACTCGCGGAAGATGCGGCCGACGATGCCGCCCATCAGCAGCAGCGGGATGAACACCGCCACCAGCGACACGGCGATCGTCACGATCGTGCCGCCGATCTCGCCGGCGCCGGCGAGCGCGGCGTCGAAAGGCTTCTGCCCGTTCTCGACGTGCCGGTAGATGTTCTCCAGCATCACGATCGCGTCGTCGACGACGAAGCCGGTGGCGATCGTGAGTCCCATCAGCGACAGGTTGTCGAGGCTGAAGCCCAGCAGGTACATCGCGCCGGCGGTGCCGAGGATCGCCAGCGGCACGGTGACGCCCGGAATCACGGTGGCCGGCACGTCGCGCAGGAACACGAAGATCACCAGCACGACGAGGCAGCCGGTGAGGATCAGCGTGAACTCGACGTCGTGCACCGACGCGCGGATCGTCTGCGTGCGGTCGGACAGCACGTTGACGCTGATCGCCTGCGGAATCGATGCGCGCAGCCGCGGCATCGCCGCCACCACGCGGTCGACGGTGTCGATCACGTTGGCGCCCGGCTCCTTGCGCACGGCCACCAGCACCGCCTTGTTGTGGCCGACGTTGAACTCGGGGGCCACGCCGGTGCCGGCGTACGCCCACGCCGCGAGCTTGGTGTTCTCGGCGCCGTCGACCGCGCGGCCGATGTCGCGCACCCGCACCGGCGCGCCGTTGTGCCACGCGACGATGACGTCGTCCCACACGCTGGCCGCCAGGATCTGGTCGTTGTCGTAGACGGTGACGCTGCGCCGCGGACCGTCGAACGTGCCCTTGGGCGCGTTGATCGTGGCATTGGTGAGCGGCTGGCGGATGTCCTCGAGCGACAGCCCCAGCGCGGCGAGCCGCGCCGGGTCGACCTGGATGCGCACCGCGGGCTTCTGCTGGCCGAAGATGTCCACCTCGCCGACGCCGCGGATCTGCGAGATCTGCTGCGCCAGCACGTTGTCGGCGAAGTCGGAGGCGACGTTGAGCGGCAGCGTGTCGGAGGTCACCGCCAGGATCAGGATCGGGCGGTCGGCCGGATTGGTCTTGCGGAACGTCGGCGGGTTGGGCAGGTCGGCGGGCAGGCTGCCGCTGGCGGCGTTGATGGCGGCGAGCACGTCGGTCGCCGCCGCGTCGATGTTGCGATCGAGGTCGAACTGCAGCGTGATCTGGGTCGAGCCGAGGTAGCTCGCCGACGTCATCTCGGTGAGGCCGGCGATCAGCGAGAACTGCCGCTCCAGCGGCTGCGCCACCGTGGCCGCCATCGTCTCGGGACTGCCGCCGGGCAGCTTCGCCGACACCTGGATCGTCGGGAAATCGACTTGCGGCAGCGGCGCCACCGGCAAGAGCGGCCATGTCGCGATGCCGACCAGCAGCATCGCCGCCGCCAGCAGCGACGTGCCGATCGGACGATGAATGAAAAGCGCCGAGATGCTCATCGCGTGCCCCCGCCGCTCACGCCGGCCGCGCGCGCTTCATCGCGTCGCCGACGCTTCGCGCGCCGGCGCCGCCGATGCGGCCTGCCTGGCCGCTTGCGCGGATTGCGCCTCGACCACCTTGACCCCGGGTTTCACCTTGTACTGGCCGTCGACGATGACACGCGTGCCGGCGTCGATGCCGGCGTCGACGACGGCCTTGCCGTCCTGCACCTGCGCGATCTTGATCGTCTTCACCTCGACCGCGTCGCTGGCGTTGACCACGTAGGCGAGCAGGCCGTCGACGCCGCGCTGCACGGCGCTGCCGGGAATCGTCGTCGCGCCATCGCGCTCGCCCAGCACGATGCGCACGTTGACGTCCTGCCCGGGCCATAGCGCGTGGCGCGGATTGGTGAACATCGCCTTCAGCTGGAACGTGCCGGTGGCGACGTCGATCTGGTTGTTGACGAGCACGAGGCGGCCGCTGCCGAGCAGCGTGCCGTCGTCGCGCGCGTATGCGCTCACCGCGAGCGGCGCCTTGCCGGCGTTGCGTATCGCCTCGTTCACCTTGCCGAAGCGGTCCTCCGGCAGCGTGAATACCACGGCGATCGGATCGACCTCGTTGATGACCACGAGGCCGTTGGCGTCGGCGGCATGCACGATGTTGCCGACATCGACCATCTTCATGCCGGTGCGTCCGGACAGCGGCGCGCGGATGGTCGTGTAGCCGAGCTGCACCCGCGCGTTGTCGATCAGCGCGTCGTCCGACTGCACGGCGGCATGCAGCTGGCCGACCAGCGCCTTCTGCGTGTCGAGCGTCTGCGTGGGGATCGAATCCTGCGCAACGAGCGTGGTGTAACGCTCGAGGTCCTTGTTGGCGGAGACGAGCTGCGCCTCGTCACGGGCTTTCTGCGCGATGGCCTGGTCGAGCGCTGCGCGGAACGGCCGCGGGTCGATCTCGGCCAGGAGGTCGCCCTTCTTCACGTCCTTGCCTTCGTCGAATCCGAGCTTCTCGAGCTGCCCGTCGACGCGCACCTTGACGGTCACCGATTGCGCCGGCTGCGCCGTGCCGATGCCGGTCAGGTAGATCGGCACGTTCTCGCGCCTGGCCAGCGCGGTGACGACCGGTACGGCAGGCGCGACCTGCTTCGCCGCGGCATCGGCAGCGGCCGCACGGTGCTGGGCACCACGCCATCCGAGCACCGCCAGCACGACGACGACGAGCGCCGCCACGGCGAGCGCACCGCGCCGCCGCGACGCCAAAATGGACTTCTGCACCACGTCTTCCCCCTGGGATATCGCTCCCCGCGATGGCGCCGCCGTGGCAGCGTGACGTGGGGGGTCCGGCCGCACAGGGACGCACGACCCTCGCCCTTACGACGCCGATCGGACGGCGAAGTTCAAGGCAGCCGGGTGCGGGCGAAGCCCGCGCCGCGATCGTGACATGCGGCGCCCCCCGCGAGTCGCGCGCAAGCGGGGGCTGCGCATGAAAAATGGTAACGGAGTGTGTCCCGGCGCAGCCGCCGCGCGGGCGCGGACCCGCCGGCGATCCGGCGCCGAGCGTGCGGCGCCGCCGTCACGGCGACGCGTCAGGCCTTGGAGTCCTTGAACATCGACGGCTCGAGCCGATGGCGCTGCAGCAGCTTGTAGAACTCGGTGCGGTTGCGCTTGGCGAGCTGGGCCGCCTGCGTGACGTTGCCGCCGGTGATCTTGAGAAGGCGCACGAGATAGTCACGCTCGAAGCTCTTGCGCGCCTCCTCGAACGGCACCAGTGCCGACGCATCCTCCTTGAGCGCGTTCTGCACGGTGGTGAGCGGGATCACGCTGGTGGTGGTCAGCGCCACCGCCTGCTCCAGCAGGTTCAGCAGCTGGCGCACATTGCCCGGCCATGGTGCGGCCACGAGCTGCGCCATCGCCTCGGGCGCCAGCGACGGCACCGCCTTGCGATAGCGCTCGGCGAGCTTGCGCAGGAAATGCGCGCACAGCAGCGGGATGTCCTCGCGCCGCTCGGCGAGGTTCGGCAGGCGCAGCGACACGACGTTGAGGCGGTAGTAGAGATCTTCGCGGAACAGTCCCGCCGCCTTCTGCGCGTCGAGGTCGCGGTGCGTCGCCGAGATCACGCGCACGTCGACCGGGATCGACTGCGTCGCCCCCACCGGGCGCACCTCGCCCTCCTGCAGCACGCGCAGGAGCTTCACCTGCAGCGGCAGCGGCATGTCGCCGATCTCGTCGAGGAACAGCGTGCCGCCGTCGGCGGCCTGGAACAGGCCCTTGTGCGCGGCGACCGCGCCGGTGAAGGCGCCGCGCGCGTGCCCGAACAGCTCGGACTCGAGGAGCTCGCCGGGCAGCGCGCCGCAATTGACGCCGACCAGCGGCTTGTCGCTGCGCTGGCTGGCGCGATGGATCGCGCGCGCGAGCAGCTCCTTGCCGGTGCCGGACTCGCCGTAGACGAGGACGCTGGCGTCGGAATCGGCGACGAGCCGCGCCTGGCGCAACAGGTCCTCCATGCCGGGGCTGCGCGTGATGATGCCCTCGCGCCACTCGCCGGTGGACGCGTACGGCGCGGTGGGGTCGTCCCCCGACAGCGACACCGCGGCCGCCACTTTCTGCAGCAGCTCCTGGCTGTCGAACGGCTTGGTGAGAAAGCCGAACACGCCGCGCTGTGTCGCGGCCACGGCATCGGGAATGGTGCCGTGCGCGGTGAGGATGATCACCGGCATTGCCGGATGCTGGCGATGGATCGCCTCGAACAGGGCGAGCCCGTCGATGCCCGGCATGCGCAGGTCGCTGACCACTGCCGAGGGTCGCGCCACGGCGATCGACGCCAGCGCGGTCTCGCCGCTGTCCGCGGTGCGCACGCGATAGCCGGCCGACGTGAGCCGCAGGCTGATGAGCTTGAGGAGATCGGGGTCGTCGTCGACCAGCAATACGTCGCCGGTCGCACTTGCGTGAGTCGTCGCCATGGGGTTCCTAGTGTCCGCCGCCGCCGCCGGCGCCGCCACCCGCGCCGCCGCCGCCGCTCGACACGCGATCGCGCAGCAGGCTGCGCTCCATCTGCCGCAGCGCCTCCAGCTTTTGCTGGGCCTCGTTGGCGCGCGCCGCCTCGTCGCGCACGGCCCGCGTGCGCTCGGTGACCTGCGCCTGCAGCACTGCCGCGAGGTGTTTCACCGGCGTCACCGGACCGCCGCTCCTGGCGACGTTGTCGAGCAGCTGCTGCGCGCGCAGGTCGTCCTGCAGCGAATGGGTCAGTGTATACAGCACGGCGAGGCGCACCCGGTTGGCATCGCTGCGCTCGCGGTTGAAGGTCTGCGTCACCGTCGCCAGCTCGCGCTTGAGATCGTCGGCGGCGAGCGCGTTGTAGCGATTGAGATCGCCCATCACCGCCACGAGCTCCAGGTCTTCGGGGGGAATCACCGGACCTGCCGGCGCCGGCGGCGGCAGCGCCGCGACGATGATCCGTTCCTGCGCGACGGGCGGCGCTGGCGCCGCCCTGGGTGGCGCCGTATCCATACCTGCAGCCGGCGTGGCAGCGGTCCGCGCCTCCGAACCCGCAGCCTTGGTGGGCGATACGTCCGCCGCCGGCAGCGGCGTCGGCTCGACGGGCGGCGGCATCGTGACCGGCTCGATCGGCGGGTATTCCACCATCGGCGCCGATGGCAATGCCGCCATCGCCTGCTCGTCGAAGTAGAAGGTGTCCTGCGGTGGCGGCATCGACGAGCACGCGGCGAGCGACGCCGCGACGCTGGCGATCGCGAGCTGCCGTGCCGTCATTTCGCCACCGCCACCGGCACGCGCGCCGCGGCGGCACTCGCGCGCGCCGCGCCGAATGCGAGCGGCAGGCGCAGACGGAACATGGCGCCGGAGTGGCCATCGGCGCGGTCCAGCACTTCCAGCCGGCCGCCATGCGCCAGCGTGTATTCGCGCGCGATCGCAAGACCGAGGCCCGAGCCCTTGACGCGGCCCTTGGTCTTCGCGCTGCCCTGGAAGAACGAGTCGAAGATCCGCTCGCGCTCGCCGGCCGAGACCCCCGGCCCGCGGTCGGCGACGTCGAATACCGCGTCGTCGCCGGACGCGGCAAGCTTGAGCTCGATCGTCGACGAGCGGGGCGAGAACTTGATCGCGTTGGAGACCATGTTGTCGATCACCGTGCGCAGGCGCTCGGCGTCGCCGGTGATCATCACCGGCGCGAGGTTCATGTCCAACGCGATGATGCGCGCCAGCGCGGCGAGCTTGTTGTCGCGCACGACGCGATTGACCACGTCGGCGAGCATCACCGGCCCCAGCGTGGCGGGTTCCATCGCGCGCGTCTGGTGGTACTTGAGCAGGTCCTCGATGAGCTTCTGCAGCGAGATCGTGTTCTCGCGCACGATGCGCACGATGTCGTGCTGCTCGCGCGACAGCTTGCCGCCGATTTCGTCGCGCAGCAGCTCGGCGCCCTCGCGCACCGCGGTGAGCGGCGTCTTCAGCTCGTGCGACACGTGGCGCAGGAAACGGTTCTGCTGGTCCTCCAGCTCCTTCAGCCGCATGCGCAGCCACTCGAGGCGCTGGCCGAGGTAGCGCAGGTCCTGCGGGCCGTTGACCTCGACCGCATGCGTGAAGTCGGCCGAGCCCATCTGCCGGATCGCCTGGTCGAGCTGGCGGATCGGCCGCGCGATCAGCACGGCGAACACGATCGCCAGCGTCAGGGCGATGCCGAATGCGGCAACCGACAGGATCTGCCAGGTCTCGCGCCCGCGCGTCGCCGTCACCTGCAGACGCTCGATCGCGCGCTGCGTGAGCTGGTTTGCCGCGGCCAGCGTCGCTTGCGCCGAATCGACGAGCTTCGCATAGCCGTCGGCGAGCGCGGCATTCGCCGCCGCGCCGCGTCCCGGCACGGCGAACACCTTGTACAGCGCCGACTCGTTGTCGACCAGGCGCTGCAGTGCGACGCGCGAATCGGGCTCGAGCGGCAGCGACGCGAGCTGCGCGGCCGACGCGCGGAAATCCTGGCGCACTCGCGCGTAGTCGTCGATCAGCGCGTTGTCTTCGAGGATGATGTTCTGGCGCACCACGCGCTCGAGCGTGGTCGTCTGCTCGAACAGGAAGCGCGACGTGCGCGCCGCCTGCGCCGCCTGCTGCACTTCGACGCCGGCCTGAGTGGCGAGGCGATCGAGCGTCAGCACGAGCTCGGCGAGCGCGTACAGGAGCGGCAAGCTCACGAGCAGGAAACCCAGCAGAATGAACTTGAGGAATGATCGCGGGTAATACACGAGTACCGCCGCCGCTATAATCGCCGGCCCTATTATGACATTGGCGCTCCGCGCGGCATGGCGCAATCGCAGGCAGCAACGGACGCGACTTCCACGCGCGCGATGGCGATCATCGCCGCCGTGGCGGCCAATGGCGTCATCGGCGACGGCCTGGCGATGCCATGGCGCCTGCCCGACGACCTGCGCCGTTTCCGCAGCTTGACCACCGGCCACGCGGTCGTCATGGGTCGTCGCACGTGGCAATCGCTCGGGCGTCCGCTGCCGCAGCGGGAAAACATCGTGCTGACCCGCGATCCCGGTTTCGTCGCGCCCGGCGCACGCGTCGCGCGTTCGCTCGACGCGGCACTGGCGCTCGCGACACTGCCTGCGCCCGTCTTCGTCATCGGCGGTGCGGCGTTGTTCGCCGAAGCGCTGCCGCGGGCGGCGACCTTCCACCTCACCGCGATACACGCCGACTACGCGGGCGACGTGCGATTTCCGCGGTGGGACCGCGGCGCATGGCGCGAGATCGCGCGCGAGGACGTCGCGGCGGCCGGTGCCGCACCTGCGCATTCATTCGTCACGCTGGTACGCGCGGGCTGATGCGCCGCGGCGCGCGGCCGCACCGGCGCGCGATTTGCGATAATGACGATGGTCACGGCCCGCGCTCGCGCGCCGCGCCGATCCCCGCCGGGATGACGGAACTGGTAGACGTAGCGGACTCAAAATCCGCCGGTAGCGATACCGTGGGGGTTCGAGTCCCCCTCCCGGCACCAGCGCTCGCCAACGCCACTGTCGCTCGCGAATCAACCGGCGTCACCAGCGCCCGCTTTTTCGTGTCAGCCGCTGCGCGTTCTGTCCCGCGCCATCTCGCGCTCCTCGAGCGGGCGCACCTTGCGGAAGCGCGCGAACAGCAGCACGTCGTAGGCGATCTTGACGCCGCCGGCGATCAGCAGCGGCCAGCCGAACGACGACGCGGCCAGCAGCGAGCCGGCGAGCAGCGGGCTCACCGCGGAGGCGAGACTGCGCGGCACCGACGTGACGCTGGCGGCGGCCGGGCGCTCGGCAGGCGCGACGATGGCCATCACGTACGAACTGCGGGTGGGCACGTCCATCTGCGACAGCGCGGCACGCACCAGCAGCAGCACGATGACGAACCCGAGCGCCGGCATGAACGGCATCGCCAGCAGGCACAGGCTCGACGGCAGATGCGTGAACACCATCGTGTTGACGAGGCCGTGACGCGCGGCGATGCGCGCCGCGGCGAGGTACGACAGTGCGGTGAGGATGCCCGCAGCGAAGAACAGCGTCGCGGCATTCGCGAGACTCAGCGCGAACGCCTGGTACAGCCAGAGCGCGAGCATCGATTGCACGATGAAGCCGCCGGCGAACGCATCCACGCTGAACAATGCCGCCAGCTCGAACACGTGCCTGCGCGAGGTCGTCAGCGCCGCGGCGGGCGCGGTCGCGGCGGTGGTCGGCTGCGCCGGCAATCCGCGATAAGCCAGCGCCGCAAGTCCGGCCAGCATCGCATACAGCACGAACATGCCGCGGATCGCGGCGGGCTCGTCCACGCCGCTGGCGTGCGCGGCGAATTCCGGCAAGCCCGCGGCAAGCGAACCTGCGGCGGCGAGGAATGCGCCGACGAGGCTGTAGCGCGCGAACACGGCGGTGCGGCGGCGGTCGTCGGCGAGCTGCGCGAGCACCGCGTGCTCGAGCGGCAGGAACACGCTGACGTCGCCGGCCGAAGGATTGAGCGTGCCGACGAACGCGATCAGCAGCAGCGGCCAGAACTGCGTGACGAAGGCGAAGCCGAGGCCCGTCGCCGCCATCAGCAGCGTGGCCGCCAGCAGGAGCGCGCGGTAGCGGAAGCGCCGCGCATAGAGGCCGGTGACGAGCGTCAGCAAGCCGGAGCCGAGCAGCGTCGCGGTGGCGACGACGCCCACCTGCCAGGCGTTGAAACCGAGATCGAGCAGGTACACCGGCAGCAGCAGGCTCACGTAGCCGTCGCCGAAGGCGCGCAGGCCCTTGGCGACGAGCACGCGGTTGACCGGCGACGCCGAAGCGGTGGATGCGATCGCAAAGCCCAAGCGTCACCTCCTCGTGACCAGGTGCCGGGCAGCTTGGACGCGTCGCGTCTTGAAACGGGGAGTCTGCCGCGATTCCCCGGGTGCGGGCCAGTATAAAAGCCGCGCGCGGCCGGAGCAATCGCGATGTCGTGCAGAATCCGTGCGGCGCGTGCGGCGTGCGCACCAGCGCCGATACCCATGGCCGACACCCATCGTCTCGCCGACTTCGACTACGACCTGCCGCCCGACCTGATCGCGCAGGTGCCCTCGGCCGAGCGCGGCGCGAGCCGGCTGCTGCACGTCGCCGCCGATGCGCTGGTCGATCGCCGCTTCGCCGATCTGCCGCAGCTCCTCGCGCCGGGCGACCTCGTGGTGTTCAACGACACGCGGGTGATCAGGGCTCGCGCCGCCGGCGCCAAGCCGACCGGTGGCCGGGTCGAGATGCTCGTGGAGCGCATCGTCGCCGCGCACGAGGCCTGGGTGCAGCTGCGCGCCAGCCATCTGCCGCGCATCGGCACGACGATCACGTTCGCCGGCGGCGCCGTCGCCACCGTGGCGGCGCGCGAAGGCCGGATGTTCCTGCTGCGATTCGACATGCCGGGCGACCTCGCGGCGTGGCTCGACACGCATGGCGCGATGCCGCTGCCGCCCTACATCACGCGTGCCGCCGACGCCGGTGACGACACGCGCTACCAGACGGTGTACGCGCGCAACCCCGGGGCAGTCGCCGCGCCCACGGCCGGCCTGCACTTCGACGACGTTCTGCTCGCCGCGCTCGCCGAACGCGGCATCGCCGCCGCGCACCTGACGCTGCACGTCGGCGCCGGCACCTTCCAGCCGGTGACGCACGATGACCTCGCGCAGCACCGCATGCATGTCGAGCACTACGACGTGCCGGCGACGACGGTCGAGGCGGTCGCGCGTGCGCGCAAGCGCGGCGCGCGCATCGTCGCGGTGGGCACCACGACCTTGCGCGCACTGGAGTCCGCCACCGGCGCCGACGGCATACCCGCGGCAGGTCCGGGCGTCACCGCGCTCTTCATCACGCCCGGCTATCGTTTCCGGGTAATCGACGCGCTCGTCACCAATTTCCATTTGCCGCGCTCGACGCTGCTGATGCTGGTATCCGCATTCGCCGGCTATGACGCGATCCGGCATGCCTACGCGCACGCGATCGCCGCACGCTACCGGTTCTATAGCTACGGCGACGCCATGTTGTTGTGGCGCCACCGCGCCGACGCGTCGCCGCCGCCATCGTCGTGAATTGCGTCGCCAATCGGCGACAAATCGGGGGTTTCGACGACGAATTCGCAACCAACGGCCATGCCGGCGCGCATTCGATGCATTCCGGCCTTGGCAATGGGCGCACGGATCGCTACCCTTGGCGCAACCGTATACCCGGCGGGGGCGGCATGTGCCAGGCGCATGCACGGCTTCCGCATTCTTGACCATGCAACGATCGTTGCGGCTCGCCTCGCTGGCCGTGTTATCGCTCGCGCTCTGCGTCGGGACGCGCGACGCTGCCGCCGCGCGCATCGGCGTGCTGTCGAACAACCACGCCGACGCGGTGGCCGCGGACTTCACTTCGCACGTCGCGGGCCACGTGTTCACCGCGGTCGACGTCAGCACCGGCGCGCCGCCGCTGGCGACGCTGCTGGCGCAATTCGACGAGATCCTGCTGTTCGAGGACGGCCTGTTCCAGAGCGCGCCCGATGTGGGCAACTCCGTCTACGCATTCGCGGAGGCGGGACGTCCCGTCGTGCTGGCGACGTTCTACGACCAGGACAGGAGCGACCGCGCCGGCCTCGTGCTCGGGCCGCCGCACGGTTGGGGACAGCTCGAGACGATCGATCCCAGCACCACCGACACGCTCGGCGCCGTGACCACCACGCGCACGCTCGACCCCGCGTCGATCGTGCAGCACCCGCTGACCAAGGACGTGCATTCGCTGTTCGGCAACAAGGGCTTCGCCGCCGGCAACCAGGCGAAACCGGGCACCGTGGTCCTCGCCAACTGGCTGCAGCCCAACGCCAACGGCCAGCCCGATCCGGTGATCGCCTACCGGCTCTCCGATGTCACCTGCGTGATGCAGGTCACGATCGCGCCCGACTACAGCGTCTACGGCACGTTCGGCATCGACTTCGGCGGCGACTACTACCAGCTGTGGAAGAACGCCTTCGACTACGGCAGCGGCAATTGCGGGCGCGGCTGGTTCGTGCCGGCGCTGTCTCCCGGTGCGCTCGCGGCGCTCGCCGCGCTCGTGGCCGGGCTGGCCGTGGCGGCGCGCCGGCGGCGCGCATCGCGGCCCCTCGCGTCACGATGAAATTCGTCGTCACCGCGAGCGACGGGGGTGCCCGTCGCGGGCGGCTCGACCTCGTCCACGGCAGTGTCGACACACCGGTGTTCATGCCGGTCGGCACCTATGGCAGCGTCAAGGCGATGACGCCTGCCGCACTGGCCGACGTCGGCGCGCAGATCGTGCTCGGCAACACGTTCCACCTGTGGCTGCGCCCCGGCACCGAGGTCGTCACGCTGCACGGCGGCCTGCACCGGTTCATGGGCTGGCAGCGCCCGATCCTCACCGATTCCGGCGGGTTCCAGGTCTGGAGCCTCGGCGCGCTGCGCAAGATCAGCGAGGAAGGCGTCGCATTCGCCTCGCCGGTCAACGGCGACAGGATGTTCCTCACGCCGGAGCGCTCGATGGAAATCCAGCGCGCGCTCGACGCCGACATCGTGATGGCGTTCGACGAGTGCACGGCCTACCCGGCGACACGCGACGAGGCGGCGCAATCGATGCAGCTGTCGATGCGCTGGGCGCAACGTTCGAAGGCCGCACACGCAGGCAATCGCAACGCGCTGTTCGGCATCGTGCAAGGCGGCATGCACGAGGATCTGCGCGACGAGTCGGTGGCCGCGCTCGCCGCGATGGGCTTCGACGGCTATGCGATCGGCGGGCTTTCGGTGGGTGAGCCGAAACAGGAGATGCTGCGCGTGCTCGCGCACGTCGCGCCGCGGATGCCGGCTGACCGGCCGCGCTACCTGATGGGCGTGGGCACGCCCGAGGACATCGTCGACGGCGTCGCCGGCGGCGTCGACATGTTCGATTGCGTGATGCCGACGCGCAACGCGCGCAACGGCTGGCTGTTCACGCGCTTCGGCGACGTCAAGATCCGCAATGCCGTGCATCGCACGGACACGCGTCCGCTCGACGCCACCTGCGAGTGCTACACCTGCCGTCATTTCAGCCGCGCGTACCTGCACCACCTGCAGCGCGTCAACGAGATCCTCGGCGCCACGCTCGCGACGATCCACAACCTGCACTACTACCTTGCGTTCACCGCGGGCATGCGCGAGGCGATCGGCGCCGGGTGCTTCGCGCAATGGCGCGCGCAGTTCCATCGCGAGCGCGCCGGCGGTGACTGAGCGCAGCCGGGCGGCAGGCTGCGCGCCGCCCTCTCGACGCGCGATCGTGTTAGAATAACTGGTTGATTTGGCGGTCCTAATGGAGGCCCCGATCGCGGGCAGCCGGGCGCCATAAGCGTCCGGGCGACAACCGCGACGCGGCGCGCTCGGGACCGCTTGCAGGCGAGGCGCATCGTACGCCTCGCGCGACCGCCGCCGCTTCTGGAGACTCCGACGTGTTCATTGCCAACGCCTACGCCCAGACCTCGGGCGCCACATCGCAGACCGACATGCTGACGTCGTTCCTGCCGATGATCGCCATCTTCGTGGTGTTCTATTTCCTGCTGATCCGCCCGCAGCAGAAGCGCTCGAAGGAGCAGCGCGAGCTGCTGTCCGCGCTCGAGAAAGGCAACGAGGTGATCACCTCCGGCGGCATGGTGGGGCGCATCGCCAAGATCAACGACCAGTACGTCACGCTCGAAGTGGCGTCCGGCGTCGAGATCACCGTGCAACGCAGCTCGGTGAGCCAGCTCCTGCCCAAGGGCACGCTGAAGAGCCTGTGACGCGCATCGCAGCAGCCCGCGCCGAGCGCACCGGGCGCGACCGAGCTGCCGCGCCCTGCGTCGCGGCACCGGCGCCCCACCCCTCGCGAATTTCGCCATGAATCGCTACCCGCTCTGGAAATACGTCGTCATCGCCGTCGCGCTCGTGGTCGGCGTCATGTACGCGCTGCCCAATCTCTTCGCCGAGCTGCCGGCGGTGCAGGTGTCGACATCGAAGGGCGCGGTCAAGGTCGACACCACCACGCTCGCCACCGTCGAGTCGGCGCTCAAGACCGCCAACATCGAGTACCGCGGCGCCACCCTCGACCCCACCGGCATCAAGATCCGCTTCGCCGACGTCGACGCCCAGGGCAAGGCCAAGGACGTGCTGCAGGCGAAGCTCAACACCGACCAGAAGGATCCCGACTACATCGTCGCGCTCAACCTGCAGTCGTCGTCGCCGCAGTGGCTGGCCTCGATCGGCGCGCTGCCGATGTACCTCGGCCTCGACCTGCGCGGCGGCGTGCACTTCCTGCTGCAGGTGGACATGAAGACGGCGCTGGAGAAGGCGGCCGACCGCTACAGCGCCGACATCCGCACGCTGATGCGCACCGAGAAGATCCAGTACGCGGGCGTGGTGCGCGAGGGCGGCAACATCGTCGTGCGCTTCCGCGACGCCGGCGAGCGCGGCAAGGCGCGTCTCGCGATCGACAAGGCGTATCCCGACCTGGTCGAGCGCGATGTCGACACCGCCGCCGACGATTTGCGGCTGTACGCGACGCTCAAGCCCGAGGTGCTGAAGAAGATCGGCGACGGCGCGGTGCAGCAGAACATCCAGATCCTGCGCAACCGCGTCAACGAGCTGGGCGTCGCCGAGCCGATCGTGCAGCAACAGGGCAGCGACCGCATCGTCGTGCAGCTGCCCGGCGTGCAGGACACGGCGCGCGCCAAGGACATCCTCGGCCGCACGGCGACACTCGAGATCCGCATGGTCGACGAGGATCCGGGCGCGCTGCAGGCGGCGCTGAACGGCAACGTGCCGATCGGCACCGACCTCTACAAGGACCGCAACGGCGCGCCGAGCCTGATCCGCCGGCAGGCGGTGCTGACCGGCGACCGCATCCAGGACGCGCAGCCGGGCTTCGACAGCCGCAACAACGAGCCGATCGTCAGCGTCACGCTCGATGCCACCGGCGGCCGCATCATCCGCGACATCTCGCGCGAGAACATCGGCAAGGGCATGGGCATCCTGCTGATCGACAAGAACAAGACCGAGCTCATCACCGCGCCGAAGATCCGCGACGAGCTCGGCACGCGCTTCCAGATCAGCGGCCAGATGACCGCCCGCGAGACGCGTGACATCGCGCTCCTGATGCGCGCCGGCGCGCTGGCGGCGCCGATGGAGATCGTCGAGGAGCGCACGGTCGGGCCGTCGCTCGGCGCCGAGAACATCGCCAAGGGCTTCGATTCCGTGAAGCACGGCTTCCTCGTGCTGGCGGCGTTCATCTGCGTCTATTACCTGCTGATGGGCGTGATCTCGACGGTGTCGCTGTCGATCAACCTGCTGCTGCTGGTGGCGGTGCTGTCGATGATCCAGGCGACGCTGACGCTGCCCGGCATCGCCGCGATCGCGCTGACGCTCGGCATGGCGATCGACGCCAACGTGCTGATCAACGAGCGCATCCGCGAGGAGCTGCGCTGGGGCGCGACTCCGCATGCGGCGATCCAGGCCGGCTACGAGCGCGCCTGGGGCACGATCCTCGATTCGAACGTGACGACGATGATCGCCGGCATCGCGCTGCTGACGTTCGGCTCCGGCCCCGTCCGCGGTTTCGCCGTCGTGCACTGCCTCGGCATCCTGACGTCGATGTTCTCCGCCGTGTTCGTCTCGCGCGGCATCGTCAACCTGATCTACGGCCGGCGCAAGAAGCTCGAGCGGATCTCCATCGGCCAGGTCTGGCGGCCGCAGGGCGCCGCCGCCGTGCCGGCGAAGAAGCGGCCCGAGAAGCAGGCCGTCTGACGCGCCCGCGTCGCCCAACCCTCACGATCGCCCCGGACCATGGAATTCTTCCGCTTCAAGAACGACATCCCGTTCATGCGGCATGCGCTGGTGTTCAACGTCATCTCGTTGATCACCTTCCTCGCCGCCGTGTTCTTCCTCGTCCACCGCGGCCTCGACTTCGGCGTCGACTTCCGCGGCGGCACGGTGATCGAGGTGGAATATGCGCATGCGGCCGATTTCGACCGCGTACGCGCGGCGATCGACAAGCTCAAGGTCGGCGAATACTCGGTGCAGCGCTTCGGCAACGCGCAGACGGCGCTGATCCGCCTGCCGCTGAAGGAAGGCGTGTCGAGCGCCAAGCTGTCGGAGGACGTGATGGGCGCGCTGAAGGCCGACGACGCCTCGGCGGCGCAGAAGCGCGTCGAGTTCGTCGGCCCGCAGGTGGGCAAGGAGCTGTACGAGAACGGCGGGCTCGCGCTGCTGTTCGTGGCCATCGGCATCGTCGCCTACCTCGCGCTGCGGTTCGAGTGGCGCTTCGCGGTGGCGGCGATCATCGCCAACCTGCACGACGTGGTGATCATCCTCGGCTTCTTCGCGTTCTTCCAGTGGGAGTTCTCGCTGCCGGTGCTGGCCGCGGTGCTGGCGGTGCTCGGCTACTCGGTCAACGAGTCGGTGGTCATCGCCGACCGGATCCGCGAGAACTTCCGCAAGATGCGCAAGGCCAGCGTCACCCACGTCATCGACAACGCGATCACCAGCACGATCTCGCGCACGATCATCACCCATGGCTGCACGCAGATCATGGTGACGTCGATGCTGATCTTCGGCGGCGAGACGCTGCACTACTTCGCGCTGGCGCTGACCATCGGCATCCTGTTCGGCATCTACTCGTCGGTGCTGGTGATGGCGCCCCTCGTGATGTGGCTCGGCGTGTCGCGCGAGGACCTCGTCAAGGCCGACCGCAAGCGCGACGGCGGCAACGCCGAGAAGATCCTGCCCTGATCGGGCGGCGGGACCCGGCCGACGACCCAGGCGCCCGCCCTCCCCGCCGTGTTCACGACGCTGCTCTATTCGCTGCTGTCGCTCGACCAGTCGATCGCTCTCATCGCCACGCAGTACGGCGCGTGGTTCTACGCGATCGTGGCCGCGATCGTCTTCGTCGAGACGGGGGTCGTGGTGTTCCCGCTCCTGCCCGGCGACTCGCTGCTGTTCCTCGCCGGCGCTGTCGTCGCGTCGGCCGGACTCGACGTGCACCTGCTGGTTTTCATCCTCGCGCTGGCCGCCGTGGCCGGCGACTCGGTCAACTATACGATCGGCCGCTACATCGGTCCGAAGGTGTTCGAGCGGCCCGACTCGCGCTGGCTGCGCAAGAGCTATCTCGAGCGCACGCACCGCTTCTACGAGCGCTACGGCGGCGTGACGATCATCATCGCGCGGTTCGTGCCGATCGTGCGCACGTTCGCGCCGTTCCTCGCCGGCGTGGGCGCGATGTCCTACCCGCGGTTCATCGGCTACAACATCGTCGGCGGCGTGGCGTGGGTGGCGTTGCTCACCTACGCCGGATTCTTCTTCGGCAACATCCCGTGGGTGAAGCAGAACCTCACGTTCATCGTGCTGGCGATCGTCGTCGTGTCGCTCGTGCCGGCGGTCGTCACGTTCCTGCGCGAGCGCCGCAAGACGCCGCGCTGAGCGCCGACGCGCGTGGCGCGACCGACGATCAGATCCGCTTGGCGAGCTCCGCGGCGCGGCCGATGTAGGTGGCGGGCGTCAGCGCCTTGAGCCGCGCGCGCGCCTCGGGCGGCAGCGCGAGCCCGTCGATGAACGCATGCAGCGTCTCGCGTGTGATGCCCGATTTGCCGCGCGTCAGCGCCTTCAGCTTCTCGTACGGCTCGTCGATGCCGTAGCGGCGCATCACCGTCTGGATCGGCTCCGCCAGCACTTCCCAGTTGGCATCGAGGTCGGCGGCGATGCGTGCGCGGTCGACGTCGAGCTTGGCCAGACCCTGGCGCAGCGCCAGGAAGCCGAGCAACGCATGCCCGAGTCCGACCCCGAGGTTGCGCAGCACCGTGGAGTCGGTCAGGTCGCGCTGCCAGCGCGACACCGGGAGTTTCTCGGCGAAGTGGCGCAACAGCGCGTTGGCGATGCCGAGATTGCCCTCGGAATTCTCGAAGTCGATCGGGTTGACCTTGTGCGGCATCGTCGACGACCCGGTCTCGCCTTCGCGCAGCCGCTGGCGGAAATACCCGAGCGCGATGTAGCCCCACAGGTCGCGGTCGAGGTCGATCAGGATCGTGTCGATCCGCGCCAGCGCGTCGCAGTATTCGGCGATGCCGTCGTGCGGCTCGATCTGCGTGGTGTACGGGTTGAATTCGAGCCCGAGGCGCACCACGGTGCGCGCCGCAAGTCGTTCCCAGTCGACGTCGGGATAGGCGACCAGATGCGCGTTGTAGTTGCCCACGGCACCGTTGATCTTGCCCTTGACGACCACGCGCGCGAACGCCGCGAGCGCGCGGTCGAGACGGGCCACGACGTTGGCGATCTCCTTGCCGAGCGTCGTCGGCGTCGCCGGCTGGCCGTGGGTGCGCGCGAGCATCGGCGTGCCGCCCTCGGCGTGCGCCAGCACGCGCAAGTCGGCGATCAACGCCTCGATCGCGGGCACCAGCACGTCGCGCCGCGCGTCGGCCAGCGCGAGGCCGTGCGCGAGATTGTTGATGTCCTCCGACGTACACGCGAAATGCACGAATTCGCGCAACGGCGCGGCGCCGGCGACGCCCGCCAGCCGCTGCTTGAGCCAGTACTCGACCGCCTTGACGTCGTGGTTGGTGTCGCGCTCGATGACCTTGACGCTGCGCGCGTCGTCGGGCGTGAATGCCGTGCCGATGGCTTCGAGCGCGCGGCGCGTGGCGTCGTCGAACGCCGGCGCCTCGCTGATCGCGGGCTCGTCGGCGAGCGCGCAGAGCCAGGCGATCTCGATGCGCACGCGCTGGCGGATCAGCGCGAATTCGCTGAAGTGGTCGGCCAGCGTCGCCACCTTGGCGCGGTAGCGTCCGTCGAGCGGCGAGAGCGCGAGTATCGCGGCATCCGACATGCGATCGAGTCTAGCATAGCGAGCGCCCGCATCCGATGCCGCGGGGGGACGCCGCGCCCGGTATAATCGCACCCGATGTTGAAGCTCTACTACTCCCACACCAGCCCCTTCGCGCGCAAGGTGCGCATCGCGCTCGACGAGAAGAAGATCGAGTACGAGCTGTGCGAGACGTCGGCCTGGGACGACGCGTCGCCGGTGCATGCGGCCAATCCGCTCGGCAAGGTGCCGACACTGACGCTCGACGACGGCACGTCGATCTACGACTCGCGCGTGATCGTCGAATACATCGACAGCGTGAGTCCGGTGTCGCGCCTCGTCCCCGAGCCGGTGCGCCAGCGCATCGCCGTGCGCAAATGGGAGGCGCTCGCCGACGGCGCGTGCGAGGCGCTGGTGCTGGCGACGCTCGAAGGCCGCCGGCCGCAGGCGCAGCGCAGCCCGGAATGGATCGCGCGGCAGCGCCGCAAGGTGGAGTCGGCCGTCGCCGAAATGGCGGCGGAGCTGGCGGACAAGCCGTGGTGCAACGGCGAGTCGTACACGCTGGCGGACATTGCCTGCGGCTGCGCGCTCGGCTACATCGACCTGAGGATGGCGGATTTCGACTGGCGCGACCGCTACCCCAATCTCGCGCGCCACGCCGACAAGCTCGGCAAGCTCCCCGCCTTCGCGCAGTCGCGCCCGCCCGCCGCCTAGCTGCGCGGCGCGGGGCCGCCGGCCGCGCGCAGACTCACGCTGACTGTTTCAACTGGTCGAGGATCGCCGGATTCTCGAGCGTCGACGTGTCCTGCGTGATCGTCTCGCCCTTGGCGATCGAGCGCAACAGTCGCCGCATGATCTTGCCCGAGCGCGTCTTCGGCAGGTTGTCGCCAAAGCGGATGTCCCTGGGCTTGGCGATGGCCCCGATTTCCTTGCCCACCCAGTCGCGCAGCTCCTTCGCCACCTGCTGCGCATCGGCGCCGGTGGGGCGCGCGCGCTTCAGCACGACGAACGCGCACACCGCCTCGCCCGTCATGTCGTCGGGACGGCCGACGACGGCCGCCTCCGCCACCATCGGGTTGGCGACGAGCGCCGACTCGACTTCCATCGTGCCGAGGCGATGACCCGACACGTTGAGCACGTCGTCGATGCGACCCATGATCGTGAAGTAGCCGTTGTGCGGATCGCGCATCGAGCCATCGCCCGCGAGGTAGAGCTTGCCACCCAGCTCGTCGGGGTAATAGCTCTTGCGGAAGCGGTCGGGGTCGCCCCAGATCGTGCGGATCATCGCCGGCCACGGGCGCTTGATCACCAGCATGCCGCCCTGCCCGTTGGGGACGTCGTGGCCGGTCTCGTCGACGATTGCCGCCATGATGCCCGGCAGCGGCAGCGTGCACGATCCGGGACGCAGCGACGTCACGCCCGGCAACGGAGTGATCATGTGGCCGCCGGTCTCCGTCTGCCACCACGTGTCGACGATCGGGCAGCGGCCTTGGCCGACGTTCGTGTGATACCACATCCACGCTTCCGGGTTGATCGGCTCGCCCACCGAGCCCAGAAGGCGCAGGCTCCCAAGATCGTAGCGCGCCGGATGCACGTTCGCGTCGGCCTCGCCGAGCTTGATCAGCGAGCGGATCGCCGTCGGCGCGGTGTAGAAGATGCTGACCTTGTGGCGCTGGATGACGTCCCAGAATCGTCCTGCGTTCGGAAACGTCGGCACGCCCTCGAACACCACCTCCGTGGCGCCGACCGCCAGCGGCCCATACGTGATGTACGAGTGCCCGGTGACCCAGCCGATGTCGGCGGTGCACCAGAAGACGTCGGTGGGCTTGATGTCGAACACCCATTGCATCGTCAGCGCACACCACAGCAGGTAGCCGCCCGTCGAATGCTGGACGCCCTTGGGCTTGCCGGTGGAACCCGACGTGTAGAGGATGAACAGCGGATGCTCGGCGTCGACCCATTCGGGTTCGCACGCGTCCGCCGCGCCGGCCACGACGTCGTGCATCCACACGTCGCGCCCGGCCTGCATCGCCACGGCGTTGCCGGTGCGGCGATACACGACGACGTGCCTGACGCGCTCGCAGCCGCCCATCGCCATCGCCTCGTCGACGATCGCCTTGATCGGCATGGCCTTGCCGCCGCGCATCTGCTCGTCGGCGGTGATCACCAGCGTGGCGCCGACGTCGACGATCCGCTCCTGCAGCGACTTTGCCGAGAAGCCCCCGAACACCACCGAATGCGGCGCGCCGATGCGCGCGCAGGCCTGCATCGCCACCACGCCCTCGATCGACATCGGGATGTAGATGATCACGCGATCGCCTTTTGCAGCACCCATGCCGCGCAGCGCGTTGGCGAAGCGGCACACGCGCTGGTGCAGGTCGCGATAGGTGACGCGCGTCACCTTGCCGTCGTCGCTCTCGAAGATGATCGCGACCTTGTCGGCATTGCCGTTGGCGAGATTGCGATCGAGGCAGTTGTACGAGGCGTTGAGCGCGCCGTCGGCGAACCACTTGTAGAACGGCGCCTGCGATTCGTCGAGCACCTGGGTGAACGGCTTGTGCCAGGCGAGGGTCGTGCGCGCGAGCCGCGCCCAGAATCCCTCGAAGTCGCGCGCCACCTCGGCGTTGAGCGCAGCGAAATCGGCGGGCTTGACGTTCGCCTGCGCGGTGAACGCCGGCGGCGGCGGAAACTGGCGATTTTCGTGCGAGACGGACTCGATGTTCGACATGCGGTGAACCCCCAATGGATCGAGCGGACCCGGATTGCGAGCGCCCCGGGACTTTGGATCGAGTCTACCCAAAGCGGTGCACCGAGGAAACCGCGCCCTTGACCCCGCGCAACGGCCGGACGAGCGCCGCGATTTTGTCGACAATTCGCATAGCATGAAGGCCTCCCTCTATGGCACGATGCGTGCTTTTATGGGGTCGCCGGCGCAAGAGCCCGCGCGGGCGGCGCCAGGGGTCGAGCGGCGCCCGCAGGGAGATTCCCATCCCACCAGGGAGCGTCGGCATGGTCGCAGCGTCGGCAGCAGTCCGCGGCGCACGCGCCCGCGACAGGCGTCATGTGTGGCAATGCGCCTGCGCGCTGGGCGCCGCGCTATGCGTGCTTGCCGTGCCGCGCGGTCTCGCCGCACGCATCGTCGTCGTGGCATCGACGGATACGCCGGCGTTCGCGCAGGCCGTGGCCGGCATGCGCGGCAACGCCGACTGGTCGGTGGAAACCCACGATGCCGGCGAGCCGCCGGCGCTGCTCGCGCCGATGCTCGCCGATGTCGCGCCCGGCACCGCCATCGTCGCGCTCGGCGCCGCCGCGGCGCGTGCGATCGCGCAATGGCCGCTGACGACGCCGGTGGTCGACTGCATGGTCGCCGGCGATTTCACGGCACCGGCGAATGCGACGGTGGTGCCGATCGCCGTGCCGATCGACGCGCACGTACGCTGGCTCCGGCGCCTGGTGCCGGCGGCCCGCAAGGTGGCGATCGTGTATGACCCCGCCGAAAACGCGACGACGGCGGCCGCCGCGGCGCACGAGCTGTCGGCGGCCGGCTATGCCGTGCTGACCGAGGGTGCGCACACGCCCGCCGAGTTGCCGGCGGCCCTGTCGAAACTCGGCGACGCCGATGTGCTGCTGGCGATTCCCGACACCACGATCTACGTGCCGCAGCTCGCCAAGGGCCTGCTGTTGTTCACCTATCGCACGCAGACGCCGATGATCGCCTTCTCCGATGCCTGGGTGCGCGCGGGTGCGCTGTACGCGCTCGAATGGGACTATGCCGAGCTCGGCCGCTATTGCGGCGCGCTCGCACTCGGTCGCGCGTCCGGCACCGTCGATGCGGCGCTGCGGCCGCCCATGCCGCACGTCAGCGTCAACCGCCGCGCGGCGCAGCAGCTGCGTCTCAAATGGGATTCGGCGGCGCTCGCCGGCGTGAGCAACGTGCATGATTAGCCCGCAGGCCGGCACCACCGAGGAGGCGCCGCGGCGCGAGCGCGGGGCGTTGCGGCGACTGCGCCGGCACCTGACGCTGCTCACCACGGAGACGATCTCGCCGATCAACCTGCCGCCCGTGCGGCTCGGCCTGTTCACCAAGCTGCAGCTGCTGACCGTCGGCCTGATCTTCGTCACCGCGGCCACGATCTCCGGTTACCACGTCTGGCAGCAGATGCGCGAGGAGGGCCGCCAGCTGCGCACGCAGGGCAGGATCGTCGCGATCATGCTGGCCGACCTCGCCGAGTACGACATCTACACGCGCAACCAGGACCAGCTCGCCAGCCTCCTCGACAGTCTCGGCGACCAGGGCGACATCGCATACGTGAGCGTGGTCGACGCCAACGGTCGCCCGCTCGCCACGCGTTATTTCGACGCCAGCATCACCGGCGCAGCGCTGCCGGCGATCGGCGCCGTGCACGCCACCGACAGCGCCGGCAACTTCGACGTGGGAACCCTGACGCTGCGCGACCAGCGCTTCATCGACATGGTGGCGCCGGTGGGACGCACCCGCGACCAGCCGCTCGTCGACCCCACCTCCGCACGTGCTGCGGGGGCGGCCCTCGAGCCCATCGGCTACGTGCGCGTCGGCATGTCGTTCGAGGGCCGCACCGAACGCATCCGCGCGGGTCTCTTCGGCGCGCTTCTCGTTGTCGCCGCGGTGACCATGCTGGCGCTGCTGGCGACGATGTACCTCACGCGCAGGCTGGTGGCGCCGATGCGGCGGCTGATCCGCGCCGCGCGCGCGGTGGGCGGCGGCCGCCTCGACGTCTACGTGCCGGCGAGCTCCTCCGACGAGATGGGCCTGCTCACCCACACCTTCAACCACATGACGCAGCGGCTCGCGGAGTCGCAGTCGCAGGTTTCGTCGTACCAGCGCACGCTGGAGGACAAGGTCGCGCAGCGCACCAAGGAGCTGGAGATCGCGACGGCGCATGCCTACAAGCTCGCGCAGCACGACATCCTCACCGGTCTGCCCAATCGCTCGCTGCTCAACAGCCGCCTGAAGCAGATCCTGTCGCAGGCGCAGCGCGAGCACGTGCAGGTGGCCTGCCTGTTCCTCGACTTCGATCATTTCAAGCGCATCAACGACACGCTCGGCCACGATGCCGGCGACCAGCTGCTGCAGGCCATCGCGCAGCGCCTGACGAGCGCGGTGCGCGAGAGCGACACCGTGGCCCGGCTCGGCGGCGACGAGTTCGTCATCGTGCTGCCCGATCTCGATCCGGCGCACGCGACCTTCGAAGTGATGACGGTGATCTCGCGTGTGCGCGAGTCGTTCCTCGCGCCGTTCCGCCTCGCCAACCAGGTGCCGACGCTGACGTGCTCGATCGGCGTGTCGATCTATCCGCTCGACGCGCAGGACGCGGCGACGCTGATCAAGCAGGCCGACACCGCGATGTACGCCGCGAAGGAGGCCGGGCGCAACGCCTACCGCTTCTACACGGCCGACATGAACGCGCGCGTGCAGCAGCGGCTGCAACTCGAGACCGACATGCGCCGCGGCCTGATGGACGACGAGTTCTTCCTGGTCTACCAGCCGCAGGTCGAGATGCGCACCGGCCGCACCACTGGCGTCGAGGCGCTGCTGCGCTGGCGCGACCCGGAGCGCGGCGTCATCGCGCCGGCGGAGTTCATCCCGATCGCCGAGGAGTCCGGGATGATCCAGGCGCTCGGCGCGCGCGTGCTGCGCGACGCCTGTCGGCAGGTGATGCAATGGCACAACGCCGGCATGCTGCTGCGCCTGTCGGTCAACCTGTCGGTGCAGCAGCTGCAGCACGACAGCTGGCTGTCGATCGTCGAGGAGGCGCTCAAATCGACGCATCTCGCGGCCAGCTACCTCGACCTCGAGATCACCGAGAGCGTGATCATCACCCACCCCGACAAGGCGGTGGCGACGCTCATCAAGCTGAAGCAGATGGGCGTGTCGATCACCGTCGACGACTTCGGCACGGGCTATTCGTCGCTGTCCTACCTCGCGCGGCTGCCGATCCAGAGCGTCAAGATCGACCAGCGCTTCGTGCGCGGCCTCGAGCAGAATCGCAATGACGAGGCGATCACGCAGGCGATCATCGCGCTGTCGCACTCGCTCAACCTGCGCGTGATCGCGGAAGGCGTGGAAACCGTGGCGCAGTACGAGTTCCTGAAGCGCAACGGCTGCGAGGAGGCCCAGGGCTTCCTGATCTCGCAGCCGCTGGAGGAGACCGAGCTGCGGCATTGGTGGTTTGCGCGCGAGCGCGGCATCGAGGCCGCGCAGCAACAGCCCGACATGTGGCGCGCGCCGGGGTTTCGCGAATCGCCGTAGCCGGTGCGCCCGCTCGGTGCCGGGGCACCCGAGCCCCGGAGCGCACGGACTTGCGCCCGTGCTTGCGCGCCCACGACTTGCAGCCGCGTGCGAAGCCCGCCACGGCCGTGATGCACCATAGAGCCTGTGTGCGTGGCGCAGCCGCCGCCAAGCAGGGACTCGAGCTTGCAAGTCGACCATCATTCCATCATCGGCCAGGGGCACGTCGAGCAGGGCATGCCTTGCCAGGACAGCGCCGGCTCGGCGATCTTCGCCGACGGCCGCGCGTTCGCCGCGGTGGCCGACGGCTGCTCGAGCGTGCGCGGACGCACCGAGATCGGCGCGCGCCAGATCATCGCCGCCTTCCAGGATCTCGTGCGCGACGATCCGCGCGCGCCCGCCGATCCGCGCCTCGGCGAACGCCTGTCCCGCCGCTTCCGCGAATACCGGGTGACGGCGAATCCGCTCGACTACTACACGACGCTGGTCGCGCTCGTCGCCACGCGCCGCGCGCTGGAGTTCTACCTGTGCGGTGACGGCGCCTGGGCGGTCGCCTACGATGACGGCACCTTCGAGGTCACCAGCGTCGAGTGGTATCGCAACGCGCCCTATTACCTCGCGATCCGTGACAGCCCGGACGTCGACGCCATGGTGCGCGACATCTATTCGCCGCTTGCCGACGGGCCCGTGCAGGAATCCACGATCCGCTTCCGTCCGCACGCCGACGGCATCGACATCGTCACCCGCCAGGAGCGCTGGTGCCCGCTGCACGAGTTCGAGTTCGGCAAGTCCTGGACGGTCGACCGCGACGCCATCCCGATCCGCGCGGCCGCGGTGATGACCGATGGCATCGGCGAAGTCGGGTACGCACCGTCGTTCGAGATCGTCGCGGAGCTGCTGCGCCTGCCGCCCGAGCCGGCGCGCGATTTCGCGCGCGACCAGGTGGTGGCGACGGCACGCCGCCACGCGGCGCGCGGCGAACTGCCGATGGACGATCTGTCGCTGGCGGTGGTTATCATGGACTGAGCGCCGCACGGCGCGCATAGAATCGATCGAGCACTCGACCACAAGGTGATCATGCAAAAACGCAAGCTGGGAGATTCGCCGCTCGCCGTCGCGCCGCTGGCCTTCGGCGGCAACGTGTTCGGCTGGACCGCCGACGACAAGACGTCGTTTGCGCTGCTCGACGCCTTCGTCGACGCCGGCTTCGACCTGATCGACACCGCGGATGCCTATTCGGCATGGGCGCCCGGCAATGCCGGCGGCGAATCGGAGACGATCATCGGCAAGTGGCTGGCGCGCTCCGGCAAGCGCGACAAGGTCGTCATCGCCACCAAGGTCGGCAAGTACGCGCGCCGGCCCGGGCTGTCCGCCGCCAACATCGCCGCCGCGGTCGAGGATTCGCTGCGCCGCCTCAACACCGACGTCATCGACCTGTACCAGTCGCATGCCGACGACGCGGCGACGCCGATTGCCGAAACGCTCGGCGCCTACGCGCGCCTGATCGACGCGGGCAAGGTGCGCGCGATCGGTGCCTCCAACTTCACCGCCGCGCGCCTCGCCGAGGCCGACGCGGTGAGTCGTGCGCAAGGGCTGCCGCGCTACGTCACGCTGCAGCCCGAATACAACCTCGTGCGCCGCGCGGCCTACGAGGCCGACCTCGCGCCGGTGGTCGCGCAGCAGCAGCTCGGCGTCATTCCCTATTACGCGCTTGCCAGCGGCTTCCTGACCGGCAAGTACCGGTCGCGGGCCGATCTCGGCAAGAGCACGCGCGGCGCCGGCGTCGAGAAATACCTCGACGCGCGCGGTCTGCGCATTCTCGCCGCGCTCGACGGCGTGGCGGCGCGGCATCGCGCCACGTGCGCGCAGGTCGCGCTGGCCTGGCTGATGGCACGCCCGGGCGTGGTGGCGCCGATTGCCAGCGCCACCAGCGTCGCGCAGCTGCAGGAGCTGCTGGCCGCCGCGCGGATGGTCCTGACGCGAGACGACACGGCCGAGCTCGACACCGCCAGCGCGGCCTGAGCGCCGCGGCGCGTAAGCCCCCCGACATTACGCGATCGTCGGCGTGGCGCGCAGACCCAGGGCTCGGCATCGGCGTCGCGTCACGAGCGACCGCCTGCGACCGCCGGCGCGGGGGATCGCGCAAACCAGATGACGACGCCCGCGACGAGTGCCAGGAAGGGCAATGCACCCCAGTTCATCGTCGTCCAGCCGGCCGACGACACCAGCGCACCGGACGCGAACGACGACAGTCCCATGATCGTGAACACGATGAAATCGTTGACGCCCTGCGTGCGCGCCTTTTCCGCCGGCCGATAGGCCTCGGTCAGGAGGGCCGTACCGCCCGTGTACATGAAGTTCCAGCCGAGTCCGACGAGCACCAGCGCCACGATGAAATGCGCGAACGTGACCCCGTTCAGCGCGACCACCGCACCGGCCGCCATCACCGCGCAGCCGGCGACGATGATGCGCAGCACGCCGAACCGGCCGATCAGGCTGCCCGTCACGAAACCCGGCGCGTACATGCCGACGACGTGCCAGGAGATGACGAATGTGGCGGCGGAATAGGGAAGACTGCAGAAGTCCATCGCCAGCGGTGTCGCCGTCATCAGCAGGTTCATCAGTGCGTAGCCCATGCCGGCGGACAACGCGGCCACGACGAACACGGGCTGCGCCGCGATCGTGCGCAATGGGCGCGCCTCGCCCGCCCGCTCTTCCGCGGTCGGCTTCGGCACGTCGACGCGCGACTGCACGGCCAGCGCGACCAGTGCCACGGCGGCCAGCAGGACGAACGACCCGAGAAACGGCACGGCGAACAGGTCCTCGCCCCAGCGCGTGATCGCCGGGCCGAGGAATCCCCCGGCGATGCCGCCCGCCAGCACCAGCGAGATCGCGCGCGCCTTGTCGGCGCTCGCCGCGACCTCGGTGGCGGCGAACCGGTATTGCAGGCCGATCGCGTTGTAGATGCCGATGACCGCCGTGGCGGCGCAGTACAGCGTGAAGCTCCTTATCCACAGCGCGAGCACGGCCAGCGCGCAGCCCGCGATGTTGATCAGCGCGCCGGCCATGAACCCGCGGCGGCGCCCGACCCGGGCCATCCACAGCGACATCGGCATCGTCGACAGCGCGGATCCCAGCACGTAGGTCGTGGCGCCGAATGTCGCGAGCAGCTTGGTGTCGGTCAGCGAGTAGCCGACGAGACCGTTCATCGCGATCAGCCCCGTGGCGTTGGTCAACAGCAGCGCCTGGCAGCAGGCGAGCAGGAAGATGTTGCGGTAGGACGTCATGCTCGCCCCCTGGTGCGGACACCGAATCTAGCAAATTGCGCGTTGGTCTGCCGCCGGAACGCAACGGGCGCTTGTGAAACGGGGGTGCGGCGCCAATCATGGGGAAGCGACCGACCCCGCCGGAGCGACCGATGACCGACCCGCTGCACCTCGTCTGCCCCCACTGCGACACGACCAATCGCGTGCCGCGCGACCGTCTCGCCGATGCGCCGGTTTGCGGCCACTGCGGCAAGGCGCTGTTCGACGGCCATCCGCTGGCGCTGACCGCGGCCAACTTCGAGCGCCAGGTCACGCGCAACGACATCCCGGTGGTCGTCGACTTCTGGGCCGATTGGTGCGGCCCGTGCAAGATGATGGCGCCGCAGTTCGCGCGCGCCGCCGGTACGATGGAGCCGCGCGTGCGCTTCGCCAAGCTCGACACCGAGGCGGCGCAGGACATCGCCGCGCGATACGCGATCCGCAGCATCCCGACGATGATCGTGTTTCGCCATGGCCAGGAGGTGGCGCGCCAGTCGGGCGCGATCGATGCCAACGCCATCGTGCGTTTCGTGACGCCGTTCGCCGACGGCGCTGCCGCCGCCTGACGCGCTCAACCCGCGAGATCGTCGGGCACGTCGACGTCGCGCACCGCGCCGTCGTCGTCGACTTCCACCTCGCACAGCGCAGTGCCCGCCGACGCCACGAGGTCGCGCGCGCCACGGTCGCCGTCGAGCGCCATCAGGGCCTCGGCGTACGACGCCGCGAACCCGACGGGATGCCCGCGACGCTCGCCCACCACGGCGGCAGCCACGGGCGCGCCGTCACGCAATGCCTGGGCGACGAGATCGATCGTCGACGCGCGCACCCAGGGCATGTCGGCCAATGCCACGACGAAGCCCCCGGCATCGCGCACGGCGGCGATGCCGCACGCGAGGCTGCGGCCCATGCCGCGGTCGGCGTCCGCACACTCGACCACGCGCGCGCCCAGCTCGCCGAGCTTCGTCGCGAGCGCCAGGTCGCCGGTGCGCACCACCGCCACGCTGTCCGGCAACGCGGCCAGCAGATGGCGACAGGCGGCGACGCCGATCGCCTCGTCGCCGGGCAGCGGCGCGAGCAGCTTGTCGCCGCCGAAGCGCGAGCCGCTCCCCGCCGCCAGCAGCACGCCGACGATGTGCATGGGCGTCAGTCCGCCAACAGCCGGAAACGGCCGTCGCGGACCGTCACCAATACGCGGGCACGCTCGTCCATGCCGTTGTGATTGGTCGGCGACATGTCGAACACGCCCTGACAGCCGACCACTTCCCGCTGCTGTTCGAGGGCATCGCGCAGGGCGACGCGAAAGGCCTCGGTGCCGGGCTTCGCCGCCGCCAGCGCGGCAGGCATCGCGCGCTCGAGCAGCAGGCCCGCGTCCCAGGTGTTGGCGCCGAACGTTGCCGGCACGCCGCCGAAGTGCGCGGCATAGGCGGCGATGTATGCCTGCGCCACCGGTTTCGTCGGATTGGTCGCCGGGATCTCGTCGATGACGAGCATCGGACCCGCGGCGAGAATCGTGCCCTCGACCTTCTCGCGCCCGAGCTTGATGAAATCCTCGGTGGCGACGGCGTGCGTCTGGTAGATGCGGCCCTTGTAGCCGCGGTCGAACAACGTCGCCTGCGGCAGCACCGCGGGACCGCCGACCGCGGCGACGAGGATCGCGTCCGGATGCCCGGCGAGAAGCTTCAGCACCTGCCCGGTCACGCTCTGGTCGGTGCGCGCATAGCGCTCGATCGCCGTGACGCGGATGCCCGCCTTGTCGGCCATCGCGCCGAACACCTTGAACCAGTTCTCGCCGTACGGATCGTTGAATCCGATCATGCCCACCGACCGGATGCCGGTCTTCTGCATGTGCGCGAGCAGCGCCGCGGCGATGAGGTCGTCGTTCTGCGTGGTCTTGAACACCCAGCGCCGCTTGCCATCCACCGGCTCGGCGATCGTGGCGGTGCCCACCGTCGCCATCATCGGCACCTTGTGCTCGGCGACGATGTCGAGGATGGCGAAGGCGTTCGGCGTGGTCGACGGCCCGATCAGGGCGTCGATGTGATCTTCCTCGATCAGCTTGCGCACGTTCTGCACCGCGCGCGTGGCGTCGCCGCCGTCCTCCAATGAAATGTACTCGACTTTTTGGCCGCCGATCTCGCGCGGCAGCAGCGCGCCGGTGTTCTTCTGCGGAATGCCGATCGCCGACGTCGGCCCGGTCGCCGACACCATCAGTCCGACGCGGATCTGCGCATGGGCGCGGACGGCCGCGCCCGCCGTCGCGATCAACGCGAGGCAGAGTACCGCGGCGCGAACCTGTGGCTTCACACAGCAGCCAGATTCAGTCGCGCGAGCTGCGCGTGGAAGCGCGGGTCACCGCGCAAAGTGTCGAACACCGGCTCCACGCGCGCATGCACGACCAGCTCGCCGCGTCCGCGCGTAATGGCCGCGTCGAGGTGGGCGATCGCGCTGTCGACGTCGCCCGCGGCGGCATCGAGCATCGCCGCGTGGTAGAAAAGTCCGCGCCCGCTCTTGGCGAATCGCGCGACTTCGCGGCGCGCGTCGTCGAAGCGCGCGCTGTCGCCGCTGGCGCAGGCCGTGCAGGCGTCGGCAAACGGCCCGAACAGCCTGCGCAATTTGTCGTCCATCGTCATGGCATGCGCGCGCGTCGCCTGCTCGTCGCGCAACAGCAGCCCCAGCATGCCCACCTTGCTGACCGACGCGAATCCCTGGCCCGGCGTCAGCGCGAGCATCCGGTCGAAGTGCTCGAGTGCCGGACCGAACTCGCGGCGCCAGAAATGGATTCCGGCCTGGATCTGGATGAGGTTGAGCGACCGATCGAGATTGCTCGCGACCACCACGGTGCGTTGGGCGTCGTCGAACTGCCCGCGTATGCCCTGCGAATTCGCAAGGTGCACGCGCGCCGTCACGTCCGACGGCAGCGCACCGAGGAGTCCGCCGTACAGGCGGTCGCCGCGTGCCCAGTCGAAGTCGTAGTGCACCGCCAGCCGCGCATCGAGCAGCTGCGTGGTCGCCAGTTGCGGGGCGCGCTCGATGCACTCGGCGGCCAGCGCGCGGACACGTTCATAGTGCGCGGCGTCGCCGTTGTGAAAATACTGGTACGTGTGCGCGGCCGCGGTCGCCTTCGCGACGTACGCCGGCGCGAACTCCGGATCGATCGCCAGCGCCTCGTCCGCCAGCGACGTCGCCAGTCCCAGCGATTCGAGCGACATCCGCGACAGCGCGTCCATGGCGCGGATGTAGGCCAGAAACGCCGCAGGATCGACGGGGCGATTCCAGAAGGGCTCGACCATCCGCTCCGAGAGATGCAGCGCGAGGTGGCCGCTGACGGCTTCCGCGATCGTCCTCTGCAGTTGCAGCGCCTCCCGTCCGGGCGCCACGAACCGGTCGGCGAACACGATGCGGTCCTCGAGCGCATCGACGACGCGGACGTCGATATTCCAGCGCGAGCCGGCTTCGTCGATGCCGCCCTCCACCAGGTAGCGGATGCCGAGTTCGGCCGCGAGCTCGTCTGCACGCTTGTGCGATTGGCGGTAGGAGCGCGCGGTGGTACTGGACAGGACGCGCAGGTCGGCCAGCGGCGCAACGGCCAGCCGGTTGAGCACTTCGCTTGCGATTGCATCGCCGACGAAGCCGCGCTCGCCCGCGTCCGAGCCGCGGTATTCGAACGGCAGCACCAGCAGGCCCGGGCTGCGCAGCGATGGCGACGGCGTCGCATCCGCGTGCCTGGCCGGGTGCAACCAATTGGTCAGCTCGTTGGCATACGCGTAAACGCTCTGCCCCGGTCCGCCGGGAATGCGGTGCACCGGCATCCGGCGCTCACGCTCCCATAGTTGTGCAGTACGCACATCGCGCCCGAGATAGCGACCAATGGCCTTCCAGCCGGTCAAGCGGTCGTCGTTGAGCGAGGACATCACACGGGGCATTGGGGCGGTACGGCAAATTCTAACAGGGCACCGGGCATGCCCGGTGCCCTGCGGGTGCGCAGTATTTCGCAACTTTTCGCAGGGGCCGGCGGGCCGAATGCCACTAGCCTCTGGCAAGCCCTTTTCCCCCGGAGCGCCTTCGCGCCGCTCATGAATATCCGCCGTCACACATCGCTCACCCGCGTCGCGATTCTCGTCGCCTGCCTTGGCATGCTCGCGCCGCCGGCACGCGCGGCTGAGCACCGCTTCGACCTGCTGCTCGATACCGACAACAGCGCCGTCACCGGCTGCACGGTCGCCGAGCCCGCGCAAAGCGTCGGCGGCATCGAGCAGAAGCTGAGTGTCTATGTCGACACCTCGACCACCGGCGCGACGGTGAACCGCGTCACGCGGCAGGTCTGCGCGGCAGGCGTGCTGGGCGCCGAGACAGTTCTCGACGCCAGCGGCTGGCCGGTCGGCGCCGGAGTCGGCACTGGCGGCAATGCCGTGATCGAAGCGTATGTCGCCCGCAACCTGCTGCCCGCCACCGGCACGCTGCGCGTCACCACCGCGAGCGACACGGCCGGCACCGGCGACATTGCACCCGCGTTCACTTTGGACTTCGGCGGCGTCGCGCCGCCGCCTCCACCGCCTCCCTCCACGTCGGACGTGGTGCCGGTGCCGCTCGCGCCCTGGTTGAGCGGCACGATCGCACTGCTGCTCGTGCTCGGCACGCTGCACTGGCATCGCCGGCATCCGCAGCATGCATCGCTGTGCGTGCTGGTCTTGCTGTGCGGCGCCTCGACGCTGGTGTGGGCCGCATCGGTGCTGCTCGACGGCCAGGTCAGCGACTGGAGCGGCATATCCGCGAGCGTCACCGACCCGCAAGGCGATGCACCGGTCGATACCGACATCGTCGCGGTGTTTACGCAGCGCGACACGACGCGCCTGTACTTCCGCATCGATGCGGACGTGCAGCCGGATGCCGGCGGCCGCACCAATACGCCCCCCTTGGTCTCTGCGGGCGCCGACCAGTCGGTCACGCTGCCCGCCACCGCGACGCTCAGCGGCAGCGCCAGCGACGACGGGCTGCCCAATCCGCCCGGTGCGCTGACACTGACATGGAGCGCGCCCGTCGCGCCGGCCGCAGTGGCGTTTGCTGACGCGCACGCGGCGACGACCACTGCGACCTTCACGCAGCCGGGCAGCTACACGCTGCGCCTCACCGCGAGCGACAGCGTGTTGAGCGCCAGCAGTGACATGCATGTGACGGTGACGAATGGCTCTGCGTCGCTGACGCTCGCGCCGGTGGCCGACAGCAACATCCTCGTCGGCACGCATTTCCGTGCGCCGCTGACAGCACGTGCAAGTGGTCCCGCGACCTTGACGTATGCGCTGGTGACCGCGCCGCCGGGCGCCAGCATTGCGGCCGGGCCCACGATCACGTGGACGCCCTCCTCCGCGCAACTCGGCAGCAACACATTCAACGCAAGCGTCAGCGACGGCCTCGGTCACTCGGCGACGACGACGTTCACCGTGACCGTCGCCTACACGAATCATCCGCCGCAGCTTGGCGCGCAACCCGATGCCACGCTGCCGGCAGGAGGCGAATTCAGCCGCGTGTTGACGGCAAACGATCCCGATGCCGGCGACACGCTGGCGTACGCGCTGGTCGCCGGGCCGCCCGGGTTGACGCTCAGCGGCGCGACGCTCGATTGGGCCACCGGCAGCACGCTGCCGGGCGACTACGAGGTGACGGTGAAGGTCAGCGACGCAGGTGGCCTTGGGGACACGCGGCATTTCGTGATCCGTCTGACGCCGGCCGCGCCGCCACCTGTGGCCAACGACGATAGGTACGACGTGCGCCTGGGCGAGACGCTGGTCGTCCCGGCACCGGGGGTGCTCGCGAACGACGTGGACCCGTCCGGCGGCAGCCTGGCGGCGCACAAGGGCAGCGACCCGGACAAGGGCAGCCTCACCACGTTCAACGCGGACGGCAGCTTCAGCTATGCGGCGCCTTCGACGATTCCGGGTCCCGTATTCCAGCCGGTGCTGAAGTGGGACAACGAGGCGGTGAACGGCACAGGCAGTTTTAATCCGGTGGTCGCCGACGTGTTCGCCAACGGGCATCCGGTGGCTTTTGTCGTGCGCTGGGGCTTCGAAGGGGGTGTCACCGCGGTCGACGGCGCGACCGGTGCCACGCTGTGGAGCGTCGACGGCTCATTTCCGGCACCTCATGACGGTTGCTTCATCCAGGTGCAGACGTCCAGCGACGCCATGGCATTGGGCGACATCGACGACAGCGGCGCCCCGGCCATCGTGCTCGCGGCGAAGTGCTATGCGGACTACAGCTCTGCTGGATCCATTGCTGCGCGCATCGTGGCTCTTGACGCACGTACGGGTGCAGTCAAATGGCTGACGGCGCCGCTGGGCACCGCAGTGGCCGACCCGGGCGGGGGCTACTACCCGATGGCCAATTACGCCACCCCGACGATCGCGCGGCTGCACCCGACCGAAACACCCAGCGTCTTGTTCAAGGTGGACGCGGAGAGTTTCATCGACAGCGGCGCCACGCAATATGCATGCGCGCAGTTCCAGGCGGGATCGACGCTGCATTGGTGCACCGGCGTCATGGTGCTGGACGGCGCGGACGGCAGCGTGCGCCGGCGCTTCATCGCTCCCAGCGACAACGTGGGCCGCGAAAACTATACGCGTGCGCATGTGATGGTCGCCGATCTCACGGGCAGTGGCTCCCCGAACGTCATCGCCAACGGCGCGGTGTGGGATGCGGACGGCAATCTCGTCTCGAACCGGCTCGGCGTACGCGCCTACAGTCTTGCGCTCGCACAACTCGACGACTCCGGACAGGTCTCGATCATCAGCCAGGAGCCCGGCTTTGTCGTGGCGCGCCATGCCGACGGCAGCGTGCAGTGGCAATCGATGATCTATGGCGGCGGCGCCACCGACGTGCCCGGCAACCTCAGCGTGGCCGACCTCGACGGTGACGGCTCGCCCGACATCACCACCACGCTCGAAGGCTTTCAGTTCGCCTATGACGCCAAGGGCGAGATCAAGTGGATACACCACTACGCGGACGGCCAGGGCTTTCGCACCATCGACCAATACAAGCGTCCGGCGGTGTTCGATCTCGACGGAGACGGGATTGCCGAAGTCATCATGCCCACGACGCTCGGCCTCGAGTTCACCGACGGCAAAACCGGCGTGACCAGGACTGTCGTACCGTGGCCGGCGCTGGGTGTGACCAACACCGGACAATCCAATGGTCTGGCCAACGCCTACAGCACATCCGCCGTGGTGGCAGACGTCGACGGCAGCGGCCATGCCTCGATCCTGCTGACGGTACCGCTCTACACCTATCTTTCCAGCCAATACCTGGTCGCAGTCGGCGCGCAGAACAACGACTGGCGCCCTGCGCCGACGGTGTACAACGAATATTCCTACCACGTCAGCAACGTGGACAACGTCGGGCACATCCCGCTTGTCGAAGCCGACAATTTCTCCACGCCGCGCACCAACGTCTTCGGCAACCAGGCGCAGGCACAGGACCCCGTCGATCCCCGCGCGCATTCGAGCACCTCGTTCACCTACGCCGCCTCCAACGCAACCCTGGCGTCGGATCCGGCCACGGTCACGATCAACATCCATCCGCAAAACAGTCCACCCGTGTTTGTTTCCGTTGCGCCGACCGTCTACGTGCCGGAGTCGTTCACGTACGCCGCGCATGCCACCGATGCCGACCCGGGCGACAGCGTTACCTACAGCATGCTGCTCGCATCGGGCAATGCAGCCGCTTCATGCGCCATCGGCGCAACCACCGGTCTCCTGACGTGCCCGAGCCTCTTCTTCGGCGAGCAGTACATCACCATTGTCGCGACCGATACGCAGGGTGTTTCCGCTTACCAGACATTGCGTCTCGCCCAGAGCGCGGGAAGCGCGGTGGTGCCATCGGTCGTCGGCGAGCAGCAGGCCGATGCGGCGACCACGCTCAGCAGTGCGGGCTTCGTGCTGGGCAACGTCAGCACGATCAGCAGCGGTTCACCCGCAGGCCAGGTGCTGTCGCAGTCGCCGTCGGGTGACGCAACCGCCGTGCTGGGCGAAGCGGTGGCCGTAACGGTATCGAGCGGACCTGCGCCGGTTGCCGTACCCGATGTGGTCGGGCTCGGATTACCGGCTGCCAACGGCATCCTCGGCGGACTCGGGTTCACGCCTGCGCCGACCTACGCGTTTTCGCCGGTCGCCTCGGTGGGCACCGTGCTCGCGCAGACGCCCGCTGCGGGCACGTTGCTGGCACCGATACCGGCCAACCCGGTCGGCATGACGGTGTCGCTCGGCGAAGCGCCCTCGGGTGCGAGCCTCGCCAGTATGGTCGTCACGCCGGCGCAAACCGCGGCGCTGGTCGGCAAGACGGCGGCGTTCACCAACCGCGCGATCTACAGCGACCACTCGGCGCGCGATTTCACGCACGTCGCAACGTGGTCATCCAGCGATACCAGTGTTGCAACCGTCGACGGCAACGGTGTCGCGCACGCGCTGCATGCGGGAACCACGACGATCACTGCCGTGGTCGGCGCGATCGCCGGCAATGCAACGCTCCACGTCAGCGCGCCAGTGCCGGGCGACGCCACTTTGCCGGTCGCGCTGATCACCGCACCTGCCGGGGGCAGCGAGGTGACCGGCGTCATTCCGGTCGTTGGCACCGCGACCGATGCCAACTTCCTGCGCTACGAACTGTCGCTCGCCGCATCGACGGACACGACCTTCACGACCATCGGCCAGGGTGCCGCGCCGGTCAGCAGCGGCGTGCTGGGCAGCCTCGACCCGACGCTGCTGCTCAACGGCGCGTACACGCTGCGGCTCACCGTCTACGACGCCGGTGGCAACACGACGGTTGCCAACACGACCATCGTCGTCAGCGGCGCGCAGAAAGTCGGCAACTTCACGTTGAGCTACACCGACCTCACCGTGCCGCTCGCGGGCATCCCCATCCAGGTCACGCGCAACTACGACAGCCGTGACAAGCACATGGGCGACTTCGGCGTCGGCTGGTCGCTCGGCATCAGCGCACTGCAGGTGTCGACCAGCGGCGTCGTCGGCGAGTCCTGGGAAGTCGGCCTGTCCGGCACGACGTACTTCCTGATACCGGACGTCAACCACTTCGTCAGCGTCACGCTGCCGAGCGGGCGCGTCGAGACGTTCGACGTGCAGCTCTCGCCGACCACGTCGCCGCTGCAGCAGTTCTCGACGCTGCAGGCGACGTTCGTCCCGCGCGCAGGCGTCCAGGGCACGCTGCAGAGCCTCGACAACACGAACCTCCTGATCGCCGATCCCCAGCCGGGACCGATCACGCTCATCGACGACACGACGCTCAACACCTTCAACCCGGACCGCTTCATCTACACGGAGCGCGACGGCACGCGATTCGTCGTCACGCGCTCGCACGGCGTGGAGAGCGTCAAGGATACGAACGGCAACCAGATCAGCATCACGCCGGGCGGCATCTCGCACTCGTCCGGCGCGAATATCGTGTTCGATCGCGACACCAGCGGCCGCATCCTTGGCATCACCGATCCCGCTGGCAGCAAGCGTGCGTACGCTTACACCGCCAACGGCGACCTGGGCGCCGCCACCGATCGCTCGGGCAACACGACACGCTACACCTACGACGGCCAGCACGACGTGCTGCGCGTCGACGATCCGCTGGGACGGCCGATCAGGCGTGCCGACTATGACGAGAACGGACGGCTGATCGCGCTCACGGACGCCGCGGGACATACGACGCATTACAACCATGACCTGCCAGGCAGGCAGGAGCAGGTCACCGACGCGCTGGGGCGCACTCGCGTGCTCAACTACGACGAGCGGGGCAACGTGCTGAGCTCGACCGACCCGCTCGGGAACACCACGTTCAAGACGTACGATGCGCAGGACAATCTGCTGACCGAGACGGATCCGCTCGGCCATACCACCTCGCACACGTACGACGCGCAGCGCGATCTTCTGTCGACGACCGACGCGCTCGGACGCACGACATCATTTGCGTACGACGCCGCGGGCCACCTGCTGACGACGACCAGCCCGCGCGGGTTCGCCGCGACGACGACCTACGATGCGCAAGGCAATCCGACGCGTACTGTCGACGCGCTCGGCAACGCGCTGCAGACGGCTTTCGACGCCAACGGCAACCGCACGTCGATCACGGGACCCGATGGTGCGACAACGCTGAATCAGTACGATGCCGCGGGTCGCCGCACCCAGGTTTCGGATCCTGCCGGTAGCGCCACGCTGCTGCATTACGACGACGCCGGCAATCTGGTGGGGCAAAACACGGGCAGTGGTGCGAATGGTCTCGCCTACGATGCCGACGGCCGCATCGTCGGCACGACCAACGGTGCCGCATCGCGCGTGATCTCACGGGATCCGACGGGCGCAGTCGCCGCCGCGACCACGTCGGCCGGAGCCGCGATGCTCGTCAGTTACGATCCCGCAGGCCGCTTTGCCGGGCTCGCGGACGCGACGAGCGGCAACAGCCTGGCGCAACGCAGCTACGATGCCGTTGGCAATCTGACGAGCATCACCGACGCTGCCGGCAGCGTGACCTCGTTCGCCTACGACGCCGACAACCGTCTTTTGACGACCACCGCGGCTAACGGCGCCTCGCTGCAGAACATCTACGACGCCGGCGGCAATCTTGTCAGCAGGATCGACGCGCTTGGCCACGCGATGCAGTACCAGTACGACGCCGCCGGGCAGCTGACGGCGGTGATCGACGCGCTCGGCGGCACGACCCGATCCCAGTACGACGCGGACGGCAACCTCGTGGCGCGCATCGATGCGGCGGGTCGCACGACGAGTTTCACCTACGATGCCGCGGGACGCCAGGTTGCCACGACGTATGCGGACGGCAGCCAGGAGTCCACCACCTATGACACGGTCGGCGATGTGCTCACCAAGACGGACGCGGCCGGGCACACCACAACGTACGCGTACGACCTGCTGCGACGCGTCACGTCGGTCACCGATGCGCTCGGCCACCTGACGACATTCCACTACACCGGTTCCGGCGCGGCGGACCGCAGGACCGACGCGAATGGACATGTCACACAGTTCGCCTACGACGATCACAGTCGCCTCGTCCAGACCGTTCACCCCCTGGGTGACGGCAGCACCGCGACGTACGACGACGCCGGCCACACGCTGAGCACCACCAATGGCGCAGGCGAACTGACGGCTTTCGAATACGACACGCAAGGCCGCGTCAGCAGGGTCACGCGCGCAGACCATTCGACGGCAACGTACGCGTACACCAGCGACGGCCTCGTTGCCTCGATCAGCGACACACGGGGCGCGACCGCCTACCAGTACGACCCGTCGACCCGCCAGGTCGTCCGCGTGACCGAGCCCGACGGGCGTTACGTTCGCTACGGGTACGATGCCGGCGGTCGGCAGACGTTGCTGGCGCATGGCGACACGCATACCGAAGCCGTCACCCTGTATGACTACGACGCGCTTGGACATGTCGTCAAGGTCACCGCGCCGGACCACGGTGTCACGCAGATGACCTATGACGCGGTGGGCCATCTTGCGTCGATGGTGCGGGCGAATGGCGTCAAGACGAGCTACGCCTATGACCTGCGGGACCGGCCCGCGGTCATCGAGGTGCGCAATGCCGCCAACGGCGTGTTGTCGCGCGAGACCTATTCCGTCGATGCCGACGGCAACCGCATCCGGATCGACTATGCCGACAGTTCGCATGTCGAGTACCAGTACGATGCGCTCGACCGCGTCGTTCGCGAGCGCCATTTCGACGGCACGAGTTCGCTACAGGCCGATCTGGTCTACGCGTATGACGCCGTCGGCAACCGCACCAGCGCGGGCTCCGCGGCGGCGCCGGCGTCCTTTGCGTACAACGCCAACGACCAGCTCGTCAGCGGCGGCGGTGTCAGCTATGCCTACGACGCTGCCGGGCGCCGCATACGCGAAAGCTGGAGCGCCGGTTCGACCCCGTTCGAGCGAAATTATCACTGGGATGGCGAGGACCGCCTGATCGCGTTCGACGACAGCAGCAGCGCGGCCGACGCGAGCTATCTGTACGACGACTATGGCGAACGCGTTTCGCGCAACGACGCGTCGGGCCCGGTCGCGTTCCTGAGCCATCGCGCCGGAATGTCGGGTTTCTCGCGCCTGCTCCGAACGAGCACGCCAGCGGGTGACACGACCTACGTCTGGGCGAACGACCTGATCTCCGTCACGAGCCCGGCAACCATACATTTCCCCCAGTCCGACGCGCTGGGCTCGACGCGGCTGCTCGCGGACACGAGCGGCGCGATCAGCGACCGGTATGCCTACGACGCGTTCGGCCAGGTCGCCTCGCATGCCGGCAGCACGCTGTTTTCCCACCTGTTTGCAGGAGAACAGAACGACGAAGCGTCCGGGCTGGTTTATCTGCGCGCGCGCTACTACGACCCGCGTACGGGCGTGTTCCTGTCGCGCGATCCGGCCGAGGGCGACCCGTTCGACCCGCTTTCGATGCACCCCTACCTTTATGCGTCAGGCAATCCCGTCAACCGGATCGATCCAAGTGGCCGTGAAACCCTGATCGAACAGCTCAACGTGCAGAGCATCGACGCGACAGTGCAGAAGGGCGAGGAAATCCAGAACTTGCGCAATGGCGTGAAGCGCGCCGAGGACGTGACGGCGGCGGTGATGCGTGACACCGGCGCGATACTCGCTGTCGAAGCATTGGTCGACGCAATCCGGGACCGCCGCCGAGTCATCAAGTGGTTCGGGGGCGTGCTGGGGCTGGGCGGCGAGGGAGCGGCGCCGGGGGGGCTTGACCTTGGCGGGCTGGCAGCAGCGTCGCCGCTCGGTGCATTGCCTGCCGGTGACTTCTTCGGCCTGCCGATCGCTGCGACGGTGAACTCCGTGACATTGGGTGCGGAGCTGGCGCTTGGCAAGGGCGCGTACGACATGTTCAACCTGCCGAAAGTCGAGATACAGATTCAATCCGCTGGACCGTCCGCTGGGGCCAACACATGTGCCAACCATCCCGACTATCACGCGGTGGTCGCCCCCGGCAGCGCGATCTCCGGTGTTGCCTGGTATCTGGCGCTGTGCAGCAAATTTTTCAGCGATCCCCCGCTGCCAAAGGCCGGAGCAATTTCGATGGCCGGGGTCCTGGTGCATGAATTCATGCACATCACATCCAATCGGCTGATCCGCGACGAAGGCTACGGCTGCAACGGCAGATTGGTGATCGGCAAACCCTCGGCCACCGAGATCGCCAAGTCACTCGTGCCCGGCGCAGCGCTCTTCAATGCCGATTCCTATCGATGCTGGGTGGAGGATGCCGCGCTCAATTTCGGCAACGCGCGGCTCGCGGCGCGCCTGCCGGCGCCGTAGTCTTCCGTCCTGCGCTGCGCGCCGTTGCGGGTGTGGCGCGGATTGATGGCGCGGTCCGACGTCGCCCAGGCGGCAATGCGTGGTCGCCGATGTGGGCCTGCGTGCCGCGTGACGGCGCGCCATTGCGTGGCCGGATGCTAGGCTCGCGCGATGCGCGACTTCGACGTGGTGGTCATCGGCGCCGGCGCCGCCGGGATGATGTGCGCGGCGCAAGCCGGCCAGCGAGGCCGGCGCGTGCTGCTGATCGATCATTACCCGAAGCTTGGCGAGAAGATCCGCATCTCCGGCGGGGGCCGCTGCAATTTCACCAATCTCAACGCCGGACCGGCGCAGTTCCTGTCGCGCAACCCGGACTTCTGCCGTTCCGCTTTGGCGCGCTTCACGCCGCGCAACTTCGTCGCGCTGGTGGAGAAGCACGGCATCGCCTACCACGAGAAGAAGCTCGGCCAGCTTTTCTGCGACGGCCCGTCGCTGGCGATCATCGCGATGCTCAAGGCCGAATGCGCGGCGGGCGGTGTGGCGTGGCGCATGCCGTGCGCAGTCGAGGCCGTGACGCGCACGAGGGAGGGCTTCGTCGTCGCCACGGCGCAGGGTCCGGTGGCGTGCGCAGCGCTGGTCGTCGCCACCGGCGGCCTCACGGTGCCGAAGATCGGCGCAACGCCCTTCGCCTATCGTCTCGCCGCGCAGTTCGGCATCGCGGTGGTGCCGCCGCGCCCGGCGCTGGTGCCGCTCGCCTTCGCGCCCGACGCGCTCGCGCGCTACGGCGACCTGTCGGGCGTGTCGATGGACGTGACGATCCGCTGCGGCGAGGGCAGCTTCCGCGAGAACCTCCTCTTCACCCACCGCGGGCTCTCCGGCCCGGCGATCCTGCAGATCTCGTCGTACTGGGACGGCCGATCCGCGTTGCACATCGATCTCCTGCCGGATGCGGAAGCGGGCGCCCTGCTGCGCGGCGCGGCCGACGCCGACCAGCGGCTCGATACATTGCTCGCGCGGGCGTGGCCTGCGCGCTTTGCGCGGCAGTGGACGGACGCACAGGCGGCCGCGCTGCCGATGCGGCAGCTCGTGGCCGCGCGGCGCATCCCCGCACTCGCCGCGGCGATCCACGACTGGTCGGTCGTGCCGTCGGGCACGCTCGGCTATGCCAAGGCCGAGGTCACGCTCGGCGGCGTCGACACGCGCGCGCTGTCGTCGCGCACCATGCAGGCCGAGGCTGTCTGCGGTCTCTATTTCATCGGCGAAGCGGTCGACGTCACCGGATGGCTCGGCGGCTACAACTTCCAGTGGGCCTGGGCGTCCGGTCACGCTGCGGGCCATGCGGTGTGAACGTCTTGGCGCGCACACCCGCGAGCGCGTCGACGCTTGCGTCGGCGGAGGCACCCGAAGTCTGCAATGCTAAGCTTCCTGCCGCGGCACCCGCCGGGTGCAGGCGCACCCACGCAGGCACGCGACAGTCCGTGAAGTCCCACGTCTTGCCCGAAGTATCGTCCCGCGCGCTGTTCTTCCGTTTTCTCGAAGTGGGATTGTCGGGTTTCGGCGGAGTGCTGCCGATCGCGCATCGATCGCTGGTCGAGCGTCACCAGTGGCTCAGCGAGGCCGAGTTCACCGAGATGCTGTCGATGGCCCAGGTCCTGCCCGGCCCCAACATCGTCAACGTCGCCATCATGATCGGGCGCAAGTTCGGGGGATGGCGTGGCGCGCTTGCCGCATTCTGCGGATTGCTGCTGATGCCGATGCTCATCGTGATCCTGCTCGCCGTCGTCTACGCGCGGCTGTCCGACCTTGCCGTCGTGCAGCATGCGTTCACCGGCGTCGCGGCGAGCGCATCGGGACTGGTGCTGGCGATGGGATTCAAGATGGCGCGCGCCGTACCGCGCGGAATCGCCATGATGGCGATCGCGCTGATCGCGTTCGTCGCGATCGGCGTCCTGCGCCTGCCCCTGATGTGGGTATTGGGAGCGATGGCGCCGGTCTCCATTGCCGTCGCATGGCTGACGCGTACGCGATGATTCCGCCGGTCCTTGTCGAGCTCGCGTCGCAGTTCCTGGTGCTGTCGCTGCTGTCGTTCGGCGGCGGCATGGCTACGCTTCCCGAAATCCATCGCCGCGTCGTCGAGGTGCATGGCTGGCTGACCGACGCCAGCTTCGCGCAGATGTTCGCACTGTCGCAGGCGGCGCCCGGACCCAACGTGCTCGTGGTCAGCCTGATCGGCTGGAAGGTTGCAGGTGTCGCGGGAGGCGTCGTCGCGATGCTGGCGATGTGTGCGCCGTCATCGGTGCTGGCCTACCTCGTCGCGCACGCTTCCGATCGATTCCGCGAGGCACCCCTGCGCGTGGCGATCCAGCGCGGACTCGTGCCGATCACCGTCGGCATGATCGTCGCATCGGGGTTCGTGCTGATGCGCACCACCGACCATGGCTGGCCGGCTTACGCCTTGACGCTGGCGACCGCTGCAGCGATGACGCTGACACGGGTCCACCCGCTATGGCTGCTGGGCCTTGGCGCGCTGGCCGGAGCAGGCGGCTTGGTGTAGCGCCCGGCGCGACACGTTACTGCCCGAAGAACTCCTTCACCTTGTCGAAGAAGTTCTTGGCGCGGGGGCTGTGCGCGTCGGGATCGAGCAGGGTGATCGCCTCGAATTCGCGCAGCAGGTCCTTCTGCTTGGTGGTGAGCTTGACCGGCGTCTCGATCGACACGTGGCAATACAGGTCGCCGGTGACCGAACCGCGCACCGGACGGATGCCCTTGTTGCGCAGGCGGAACACCTGGCCGGTCTGCGTCTCCGGTGGCACCTTCACCTTGGCATGGCCGTCGAGCGTCGGGATCTCGAGCTCGCCGCCGAGCGCCGCCGTGGCGAAGCTGATGGGGAGCTCGCAATGCAAATCGGCGCCGTCGCGCTGGAACACGGAGTGCGGCTTCAGGCTGACCACGACATACAGATCGCCGGCCGGACCGCCGTTGACGCCGGCCTCGCCTTCGCCGGCGAGCCGGATGCGATCGTCCTGGTCGACGCCCGCCGGGATCTTGACCGACAGCGTCTTGTGCTTGCGCAAGCGGCCCGCGCCTTCGCAGGTGGCGCAGGGATCGGCGATGACCTTGCCGCGGCCGTGGCATTGCGGGCAGGTCTGCTGCAACGAGAAAAAGCCCTGCGACACGCGGACCTCGCCGCGACCGTGGCAGGCCGGACACTGCTTGGGCTGCGTGCCGGGCTTGGCGCCGCTGCCGTGGCAGGTGGCGCATTGCTCGAGCGTCGGGATGCGGATCTTCGCCTCGGTGCCGCGCGCCGCATCCTCCAGCGACAGCTCGAGGTTGTAGCGCAGGTCGGCGCCGCGATATACGCCGTTGCCGCCGCGACCGCCGCGCTGCTGGCCGAAGATCTCGCCGAAGATGTCGCCGAATGCATCGGCGAAGCCGCCGAAGCCTTCGGCGCCGCGCGCGCCTGCGCCGAACGCGGCCGCCTGGTCGACGCCGGCATGGCCGAACTGGTCGTAGGCCGCGCGCTTGCGCGCGTCGGTCAGCACCTCATAGGCTTCCTTGCACTCCTTGAATTTCTCCTCGGACTCCTTGTCGCCGGTGTTGCGGTCCGGGTGGTGCTTCATCGCCAGGCGGCGATAGGATTTCTTGATCTCGTCCTCGGCGGCGTCGCGGTTGACGCCCAGCACCGAGTAATAGTCGCGCTTGGCCATGGCTCATGCGCGGCCGGGCGCGCGGGCGCACACCGGCCGACGATCGAAAATAACGCTGCTTTTCCCCATGACTCCCTGCTTCCTGCCTGATGCGCCGCGGCGGATTCTACTTTAAAGACCGACCCCGGATTCCCGCCTTCGCGGGAATGACGGCAGTAAATGCGGGCAATGGCGTGCCGCCGACACGAGCAGCGAGGAAAAGTCCACGCGATTGGCGGGAAAGACGTTCCGCTCCAGCATCGTCTGCATCCTTATGCGCGACACCGTCCGCAATGTGCGGCGCCGTCAGGCGACGCTCCATTGCGGACAGGTAGTCCGCCGCGCTCGAATCCCTGCCAGGCACGCGACAGTCCGCCGCGACGGACTACCGGTCCTTGACCTCGGTGAATTCCGCATCGACGACCTTCTCGTCGGCCTGGCCGCCGCTGCCGGCGCCACCGCCACCCGGCTGGCCCCCGCCGCCCGGCTGCCCGCCGCCGCCAGGCTGGCCGCTGCCTGCCGCCGCCTGCGCCTGCGCGTACATGAGCTCGCCGAGCTTCTGCGAGGCCTTGGCCAGCGCTTCGGACTTCGCCGTCAGCGCTTCCTTGGTCGCTTCCTTGTCCTTCAATCCCGATTCGGCGTCGTTGATCGCCGACTCGATCTTGGAGCGCTCCGCGGCGTCGATCTTGTCGCCATATTCGGTCAGCGATTTCTTGACGCTGTGCACCAGCGCATCGAGGCCGTTGCGCGCCTGCACCGTTTCCATCAGCTTGCGGTCGTCCTCGGCATGCGTTTCCGCGTCCTTGACCATCGCCTGGATCTCCGACTCGGACAGTCCCGAGTTGGCCTTGATCGTGATCTTGTTTTCCTTGTTGGTCGCCTTGTCCTTGGCCGACACGTGCAGGATGCCGTTGGCGTCGATGTCGAACGTCACCTCGATCTGCGGCGTGCCGCGCGGCGACGGCGGAATGCCCTCGAGGTTGAACTGGCCGAGGCTCTTGTTGCCGCCGGCGACGTCGCGCTCGCCCTGCAGCACGTGGATCGTCACCGCGCCCTGGTTGTCGTCGGCCGTGCTGAACACCTGCGTCGCCTTGGTCGGGATCGTGGTGTTCTTCTGGATGAGCTTGGTCATCACCCCGCCCAGCGTCTCGATGCCGAGCGACAGCGGCGTGACGTCGAGCAGCAGCACGTCCTTGCGCTCGCCCGCCAGCACCGACGCCTGGATCGCGGCGCCCACCGCCACCGCCTCGTCCGGATTCACGTCCTTGCGCGGGTCCTTGCCGAAGAACTGCTTGACCGTGTCCTGCACCTTGGGCATGCGCGTCATGCCGCCGACGAGGATGACGTCGGCGATGTCGCCGAGCTTGACCCCGGCGTCCTTGATCGCCATGCGGCACGGCTCGACGGTGCGCGCGATCAGCTCCTCGACCAGCGACTCGAGCTTGGCGCGCGTGATCTTCATCGACAGGTGCTTCGGCCCGCTCGCGTCCGCCGTGATGTACGGCAGGTTGATCTCGGTCTGCTGCAGGCTGGACAGCTCGATCTTCGCCTTCTCGGCGGTTTCCTTGAGCCGTTGCAGCGCGAGCACGTCGTTCTTGAGGTCGACGCCCGCTTCCTTCTTGAATTCGGTGACGATGTAGTCGATCAGGCGCTGGTCGAAGTCCTCGCCGCCGAGGAACGTGTCGCCGTTGGTCGACAGCACCTCGAACTGGTGCTCGCCGTCGACGGTGGCGATCTCGATGATCGAGATGTCGAACGTGCCGCCGCCCAGGTCGTAGACTGCGATCTTGCGGTCGCCTTCCTTCTTGTCGAGACCGAACGCCAGCGCCGCGGCCGTCGGCTCGTTGATGATGCGCTTCACTTCGAGGCCGGCGATGCGGCCGGCGTCCTTGGTGGCCTGGCGCTGCGAGTCGTTGAAGTAGGCGGGCACGGTGATCACCGCCTCGGTGACTTCCTCGCCGAGGTAATCTTCGGCAGTCTTCTTCATTTTCCGCAAAATTTCCGCCGACACCTGTTGCGGCGCGATCTTCTTGCCGCGGATCTCGACCCAGGCGTCGGCGTTGTCCGCCTTGACGATCGCGTAGGGCATCAGGTCGATGTCCTTCTGCACTTCCTTTTCCTCGAACTTGCGGCCGATCAGGCGCTTGACCGCGTAGATCGTGTTCTTGGCATTGGTGACCGCCTGGCGCTTGGCCGGCGCGCCGACGAGGATCTCGCCGTCGTCCGCGTAGGCGACGACCGAAGGCGTCGTGCGCGCGCCTTCCGAGTTCTCGATCACCTTGGGCGTTCCGCCCTCCATGATCGCGACGCAGCTGTTGGTGGTGCCGAGGTCGATACCGATGATTTTGGCCATGATGGTGGGGCTCCGCGATGCTTGGAAAATGTTGTCGGTTATCTTGGGTTGGCGGGGGCCGGCATCAAGCGGCGGCGCCGCCCGCGGCGCCGGCGACGCCACCGGAGGCCGCGCCGTCCGGCTTGGCCACGGCGACCAGCGCCGGGCGCAGCACGCGATCGTTCAGCAGGTAGCCTTTCTGGAACACCTGCACGACGGTATTGGGCGCCGCCTCCGAATCGATCATGGCCATCGCCTGGTGGCGATGGGGGTCGAATCGCTCGCCGGCAGCCGCAATCTCGACGATGCCGGCCTTGGTGAGAGCGGCATCGAGTTGCTTCAGGGTGAGGGCCACGCCCTCGCGCAGCGAGTCGGCATCGCCGGGCGACGACAGCGACAGCTCCAGCGCATCCTTGACCGGCAGGAGCTCGCCGGCGAACTTGTCGATGGCGTACTTGTGGGCGCGCGCGACGTCCGCCTGGCCCTGCTTGCGCACGTTTTCCAGCTCGGCGCGAGCTCTGATCCAGGCGTCCTTCACTTCTGCCGCCTCGGCCTCGGCCCGGGCAAGGCGTGCCTCGAGGTCGTCGCCGGCGGCAGCGCTCGCGCCGTCCCCGTCCGGGGGCGGTGAATAGGGAGTGTTTTCGGGGGTCATCCTCGGCTTCCTTCGCGTTCAACCCACTAGGATGGGGCCCGCCGGACCACTTTCAAGGCTCGGTGCGCTGCCGCAGTCGCCGGGCGTGGCGGCGGGTACGAGCGACCGTTGCGGCACGGGCTGCCGGCCAGATGGCGACGGTTGCAACCCGGCCGCGGCGGGTCGGCGGCCGCGCGTCCGAGCGTCAGCGCTTGGCGCCCATCGCCTGCGCCCGCAGCAGCGTCTGCTCGCGCTCGGCGGCATCCGGCGGCGCCACGAGCCAGCCCTGGAGATTGCGGAAGGCGAGGTCCGCGAGCGCCGCGATCCACAGGGGATGGGTGTCGAGGCAGCGCAGGGCACGCAGCTCCTTGCCGCCGGCGGCGATGAACCGCTCGCGGCCCTCGATGCCGATCTCCTCCAGCGTCTCGAGGCAATCGGCAACGAAGCCCGGGCAGAACACGTCGACGCGGCCCACCTTGTCGCGGGCCAGCCGCGCGAGGACGTCACTCGTGTACGGGGTGAGCCAGCGGGCGCGGCCGAAGCGCGACTGGAAGGCCAGCGTCCAGCGGTCGCGCGCGAACCCGAGCTCGGTGGCGAGCAGGCGCGCCGTCTTCTGGCAGTGGCAATGATAGGGATCGCCCTGCTCGAGCGTGCGCCGCGGCAGGCCGTGGAACGACAGCACCAGGTGGTCGGGCTGGCCGTGCTTCACCCAGTCGTCGTTGACGACCTGCGCCATCGCCTTGATGTATTTGGCGTCGTCGTGGAATGCGTCGACGAAGCGCAGAGCCGGCACGCGCCGCTGCGTGCGCAGCGCGGCCGCCACGGCGTCGAATGCGCTGCCGGTGGTGCTGGCCGCGTACTGGGGATAGAGCGGCAGCACCAGGACCCTGTCGGCGCCCGCGTCGGCCAGCTTCGCCATCGCCGTGGCGATCGACGGTGCTCCATAGCGCATGCCGAGCTCGACGGCGCACAGGTCGGCGGGCAAACCCGCCGTCTTGATCCGCTGCCCGAGGTAGCCCATCAGCAGCGTGCGCTGCTGCTGCGATATCACCAGCAGCGGCGAGCCATCCCTGGTCCAGATCGCGCGGTAGCGCGCCGCCGACTTCGCCGGCCGCGTGCGCAGCACGAAGCCGTGCAGCAACGGTCGCCACGCCAGGGGCGGGATCTCGACGACCCGCGGATCGGTGAGGAACTCGGCCAGGTAGCGCCGCACGGCCTCCGTCGTGGGCGCCTGCGGCGTGCCGAGATTGACGAGCAGCACGCCGAGCCGCGGCATGCGGTCGTGGGCGAACCCCGGGGCATCCGCCATGCGCGACGGCGGCGAGCTCACTCTTCGCCGATCTGGTGCGCGAGCGCGCTCGACAGGAGCTTCGACGTCAATTCCACGATCGGGATCACGCGCTCGTAGGCCATCCGCGTCGGGCCGATCACGCCGAGCGTGCCGACCACGCGGCCGTTGACCTCGTACGGCGCGGTGACCACGCTCATCTCGTCCAGCGGCTCGAGCCCGGACTCGCCGCCGATATAGATCTGCACGCCCTGCGCGCGCTGCGACACGTCGAGCAGGTGCAGCAGCGACGAGCGCTCCTCGAACATGTCGAACAGGCGCCGCAGCCGCGACATGTTCGACACGAAGTCCTCGGTGGTCAGCAGGTTGCGCTCGCCGGCGACCACCACGTCGTCACCGCCGCTCGTCGCGTCCTCGCCGGCGTCGACGGCAGCCGTCATCAGTTGCCCTATGTCGTCGCGCAGGCGCGCGAGGTCGGCCGCGAGGCGCTCGCGGATCACCGTGAACGACTGGCCGGCGAATTGCTGGTTGAAGTAGTTGCTGGCCTCGGTGAGCTGCGCCTGGGAATACGCGCGATCGGTGTGCAGGATGCGGTTCTGCACGTCGCCTTCCGACGTGACGATGATCAGCAGCACGCGGCGGTCGGAAAGGCGCAGGAACTCGAGGTGGCGGAAGCCGCCTTCGCGGCGCGGCATCAGCACCACGCCGGCGAAGTGCGTCAGCTGCGACATCAGATTGGCGGCCGACGCGACGAGGCTTTGTGGGCGTGCGCCGCCGAACTCGCCTTCGAGGCGGTTGATCTCGACGGGCTCCAGCGGCTTCACCACCATCAGCGTGTCGACGAAGAAGCGGTAGCCGCGCGCAGTCGGCACGCGTCCCGCCGACGTGTGCGGGCTGGTGATGAAGCCCATCTCCTCCAGATCCGCCATCACGTTGCGCACCGTGGCCGGCGACAGCTCGAGGCCGGACTGGCGCGACAGCGCGCGCGAGCCGACCGGCTGGCCGTCGGCGATGTAGCGCTCGATCAGCGTCTTCAGGAGGTGCGCGGCGCGGGCGTCGACCATCGGCCTATTCTAGTCAAAATCCGGCATGCGCTCGCCGGCTTTCGCCGCCGCCTGCAGGGCACGGCCCTGCGCGCGACGCATGGCGCATCGCGCGAGTTTCGGCCGAAAGCGCGATGCCGGCGACGTCGCCCCCTGTGTTTAAATGCTGGCCATGCCCGCCTCGCCCGCTCGCTTCTCGCGCATCGCGCTCGTCGGACGATATGCCAGCCCGAGCATCGGCGTGCCGCTCAAGGCGCTGGTGGAGTTCCTGCATCGGCGCGGCCACGCGATCGTGCTGGAAAGCGAGACGGCGCGCTACACGTCGCTGCCCGATTTGCCGACGGCCGATGCCGAGACCATCGGCGGCGACGTCGACCTCGCGGTGATCCTCGGCGGCGACGGCACGATGCTGACGGTCGCGCGCAAGCTCGCGGCATTCGACGTGCCGCTGATCGGCATCAACCAGGGCCGCCTCGGATTCCTCACCGACGTGCCGCTCGCGGCGATGACCTCGACGCTCGGCGCGATGCTCGACGGCGCCTACGTCGAGGAGGCGCGCACATTGCTGGCGGCGACGATCGAGCGCGCGGGCAAGCCGACCGAGGAAACGCTGGCGCTCAACGACGTCGTCGTCAACCGCGGCAGCCACGGCAGCGTGATCGAGGTCGGCATCGACATCGACGCGCGCTTCGTCTACGGCATGCGTGCCGATGGCGTGATCGTCGCCACGCCCACGGGATCGACCGCGTACGCGTTGTCGGCGGGAGGTCCGATCGTCGATCCGGGCGTGCCGGCCCTCGCGCTGGTGCCGGTCGCGCCGCACGCGCTGACCTACCGGCCGATCGTCATCGCCGATGGCTCGCACATCACCATCAGCGTGCAGCGCGGCATCGACGCCGCCGTCAACTGCGACGGCCAGGCCTATTTCGCGCTGGCCGAAGGTGACCGGGTGCACGTGCGCCGGGCCGCGCGCGCCGCGCGCTTCCTGCATCCGCACAACCACGATCATTTCGCGATGCTGCGCGAAAAGCTGCACTGGAGCGAGACGCCCGAGCGGCTGGCGGCGCGCCGGCCGCCCGACGCGGCGGCCTCCGCCTGACCCGCCGGGCCGCGGCGATGCTGCGCGCGCTCTCGATCCGCAACTTCGTCGTCGTCGATGCGCTCGACGTCGAATTCGACGCCGGCTTCACCGTGCTGACGGGCGAAACGGGCGCCGGCAAGTCCATCCTCGTCGACGCGCTGGCGCTCCTCATCGGCGATCGCTTCGACGTGCGCCAGCTGCGCGCCGGTGCCGCGCGCGCCGAGCTGTCGGCGGTATTCGACGCGGGGTCGCTGCCGCTCGTGCGCGCATGGCTCGACGCCGAAGGTCTCGCCGGGGACGATGGCGAGGTCCTGCTGCGGCGCACGCTCGACGCCCAGGGCCGCTCCCGCTCATGGATCAATGGCCATGCGGCGACGCTCGTCCAGGTCGCGGCACTGGGCGAGATGCTGCTCGACCTGCACGGCCAGCACGCGCACCAGGCGCTGGCGCGCGCGCCGATGCAGCGCGCGCTGGTCGATGCGTACGGCGGATTCCTGGCGCTCGCGCGCGAGACCGCCGAGGCATTCAAGGCATGGCGCGGCGCGCTTGCCGCGCGCGATGCGGCGCGTCTCGGCGCCGACGCATTGGCGCGCGATCGCGACGACCTCGCGGCGCGGCGCGACGAGCTCGCCAGGCTCGCCCCCGGCGACGACGAATGGGCGGATCTCGCCGCGACGCAGTCGCGCCTCGCCCATGCCGCGGCGCTGATCGATACCGCCACCGCTGCCGAGGCGGCGATCGACGGCGACGCTGCGATCACTTCGCAGCTTCACGCGCTCGTGCAACGGCTGTCGCAGGCGGCGGCGCACGACCCGGCGCTCGGCGACATCGCGGCGACGCTGGCGTCGGCGGCCACCGAGCTCGACGACATCGCGCGCACGCTGCGCGAGTACCTGCGCCGGCTCGACGCCGACCCGCAGGCGCTGGCGCGGGCCGAGGAGCGCCTCGCCGCGCTGCACGATGCGGCGCGCAAGTACCGCGTGCGCCCGGAGGCATTGCCGGGCCTGCTCGCCGACACGCAGGCGCGGCTCGCGCAGCTGGCCGAGGACACGGACGTCGCCGCGCTCGAAGCACGCGCCGCCGCTGCGGAACGAACGTATCGCGAGCTTGCCGGCACGCTGACCAGGAAGCGGCGCCTGGCGACGAGCGAGCTGTCGACGCATGTGACGGCCGCGATGCAGACGCTGGCGATGCGCGGCGGGCGCTTCGAGGCGCGTGTCGCGCCATTGGCGGAAGCGGCGAGCCACGGTCTCGAGAACGTCGAGTTCGATGTCGCCGCGCATCCGGCGCAGGCGCCGGGACCGCTGGCCAAGGTCGCCTCGGGCGGCGAGCTGTCGCGCGTGGCACTGGCGATCGCGGTGGCGGCCAGCGAGGTCGCCGGCGTGCCGACGCTGGTGTTCGACGAGGTGGATACCGGCATCGGCGGCGCGGTCGCGGCCACCGTCGGCAAGCTGCTGCAGTCGCTCGGCGCGACGCGCCAGGTGTTCTGCGTCACGCATCTGGCGCAGGTGGCGGCCCACGCCGACCATCATTTCCGCGTGCGCAAGGCGGATGCGGGCGGCGGTGTCGCCAGCGAGCTCGCGGCGCTGGACGACGACGCGCGCGTCGACGAGCTGGCGCGGATGATGGGGGGTGCCGCGATCACGGCGACGACCCGCGCGCATGCGCGCGAGCTCTACGACCAGCACCGGCGGCGGAAAGCGGCGCGCAAGGCGAAGCGCGCCTGATCGTGCGTCAGCGGCGCTTGGCGCCCGTGGCGTCCGCCGTGGCGACGCCCTTGATGGTGCCCTTCACCGACTTGCGCGCGTGGCTCGCCGGCGGCGACTTGGCCGGCGGCAGCGTGTTGCCGGTCTCGAGCCAGTACTTGACCCGGTTGGCATCGGCGATGCGGGTGTACTTGCCGACCGAATCGAGCAGCACGATGACGAACGGCTTCTTGGCGATCTCCGCCATCATCACGAGGCAGCGGCCGGCTTCGTTGATGTAGCCGGTCTTCTGCAGCTTGATGTCCCACTTGTCGGACCCGACCAGCCGGTTCGAGTTGTTGAAGCCCATGATGCGTCCAGTGGGCTGCATCTCGACATAGTGCGATGGCGTGGTCGTGAACTCGCGGATCAGCGGATAGTCGGCGGCCGCCGCCACCATCTTCGCCAGCTCGTGTGCGGTGGAGACGTTCTGCGGCGAAAGTCCGGTGGAATCGTGGAAGCTCGTGTGCGTCATCCCGAGCGCGAGCGCCTTGGCGTTCATGGCCGCGACGAAAGCCGGGGTGCCGCCGGGGTAACTGCGCGCCAGCGCCGATGCCGCGCGATTCTCCGACGACATGAGCGCGAGTTGCAGGAGCTCGCGCCGCGTCAGCTCGGTACCCATGCGCAGCCTCGAGCCGCTGCCCTTCAGGTAGTCGAAGTCGTCAGTGTCGATCGTCACCGTCGCATCGAGATCGGGATGCGCGTCGAGCACGACCATCGCCGTCATCAGCTTGGTGATCGAGGCGATCGGCGTCACCTCGTCGGCGGACTTGGCGTAGACCGTCGCGTGATTGGCCGGGTCGATGATGAGTGCACTCGCCGAGCCGAGCTTGAGCTTGGCAGGGTCGAGCGTGCCGGTATCGGCGACCGCCGCCAGGGCGGTTGCAAAAAACGCAGCAAAAACAATGGGTCTAGTCAGGATCATGATGCGAAACACGAATTGCCAGAACGCCTTATAGCACGCCGGGCGGGGGGATTGAAATCCGCAGGGTGACGGACGGCGCCCGCGAATGTTGCGCCGCCGCTACAGAACGGCCGGGGCGTCGCGGGCGTTGACAGGTCGCAAGCCGTCGGCGCGATCGACGCGCCCTCCGCTCGCCACCGATCCGCGGTGACGCTCACTCCGCCGCGAGCGCGCTGCGCTCGGCGGCCTTGGCTGCGCGGTCCTCGGACTCCTGCAGCCGCCACATGCGCGCATAGGCGCCGCCGGCAGCGAGCAGCGATGCGTGCGTGCCGCGCTCGACGATGCGGCCGGCTTCGAGCACCAGGATCTCGTCGGCGTCGACGATCGTCGACAACCGATGCGCGATGGTGAGCGTGCTGCGCTCGCGCGAGATCTCGGCCAGCTCCGCCTGGATCAGCTTTTCCGATTTTGAGTCGAGCGCGGACGTCGCCTCGTCGAATACCAGCACCGCGGGCGCCTTGAGGATCGCGCGCGCGATCGCCACGCGCTGCTTCTCGCCGCCCGAGAGCTTGAGCCCGCGCTCGCCGACCGGCGTGGCGTAGCCGTCCGGCAGCGTGACGATGAAATCGTGGATCTGGGCGAGCCGCGCGGCGGCGACGATATCGTCGTGCGTCGCGCCGGGCCGCCCGTACGCGATGTTGTATTCGATCGAGTCGTTGAACAGCACGGTGTCCTGCGGCACGATGCCGATCGCCGCGCGCAGGCTCGCCTGCGAGACATCGCGCAGGTCCTGGCCATCGATCGTGATGCGCCCGCCGGTGACGTCGTAGAAGCGGAACATCAGGCGCGCAAGCGTCGACTTGCCGGCGCCCGACGGGCCGACCACGGCCACCGTGCGCCCTGCCGGAATCGTGAACGACACGTCGTGCAGGATCTGGCGCTTCGCGTCGTAGCCGAAGTCGACGTGCTCGAAGCGCACGACGCCGCCGCCGACCGCCAGCGCCGCGGCGCCGGGGCGGTCGCGCACTTCGGCGTGCTCCTCGATCAGCGCGAACAGGCGCTCCATGTCCGCCAGCGCCTGCTTCATCTCGCGGTAGATGACGCCGAGGAAGTTGAGCGGGATGTAGAGCTGGATCATGAAGGCGTTGACCAGCACCAGGTCGCCCACCGTCATCGAGCCGCCGACGACGCCGGCGGTGGCGCGCCACATGATCAGCGACACCGCGATCGCGATGATCGCGCTCTGGCCGACGTTGAGCACCGACAGCGACGTCTGGCTCTTGACCGCCGCGTGCTCCCAGCGCTCGAGGCTCTCGTCGTAGCGGCGCGCCTCGAAGGCCTCGTTGCCGAAATACTTCACGGTCTCGTAGTTGATCAGGCTGTCGACGGCGCGCGAGTTGGCGCGGCTGTCGAGCTCGTTCATCTGCCGGCGGAAGTGCGTGCGCCACTCGGTGATGCCGATGGTGAACGCGATGTAGAGGCCGAGCGCGCCGCCGGTGATGGCGATGAACGAGCTGTCGTAGCGGGTGGCGAGGATCACCGCCACCAGCGAGATCTCGACCAGCGTCGGCAGGATCGAGAACAGCGTGTAGCCGATCAGCGTGGAGATGCCGCGCGTGCCGCGCTCGACGTCGCGGGTGAGGCCGCCGGTCTGCCGGTCGAGATGGAAGCGCAGCGACAGCGCGTGCAGGTGGCGGAACACGGTCAGCGCGATCGTGCGCACCGCGCGCTGGGTCACGCGCACGAACAGGATCTCGCGCAGCTCGGTGAACACCGTGGTCGACAGCCGCAGCACGCCGTACGCGACGAGCAGCGCCAGCGGCACCACCAGGATCGCGAGCTTCTGGTCGAGGTTGTCGACGATGTGCTTGAGCACGATCGGCACGGCGACGTTCGCCACCTTGGCGGCGACGAGGCAGATCACCGCCGCGATCACGCGCGCCTTGTAGCGCCACAGGTACGGCAGCAGCGTGCCGATGGTCCGCCAGTCGGCGCCGCGCATGCGGCGCGGCGCGGATGGCGCGGGCGGCGACGTGGACGATTGGCGGTGATGCATCGGCCAAGTCTAGCAGTGCCGGAACCGGCCGATTCGAGGCGGCGTGGCGGCGACGCTGCGGCCGCCGGAGACCGGCCTCGCCCGCACGGGTGGAGGGCTACCCGTCGCTGGATTTGCCCGCGTTCGACGGCGAGTCTGGCGTCTCGGCACCAGCCTCGTCGAGCGCTGCAGCGGGCGAGCGCGCCGCAGCGCCGCGCCACCATTCGTTGCCGCCGTAGCCGAGAAAGCCCATCGCCACGCGCACGATGCCGTACGCGACCCAGCACGCCGCCTTGGCGAACCACGGACGCGCCGCCCACGATTGCGATGCCAGCGGCGCGGCGCCGCCGTCGATCATCGCCCGCAGCTCGATGCGCAGCTGGTCGGCGAAACGCGGATTGCGCACGACGATGTTCGCCTCGCGCGCCATCAGCAGCGAATACGGGTCGATGTTCGACGAGCCGACGGTCGCCCAGCGGCCGTCGATCACCGCGACCTTGGCGTGCAGGAACGAGCGCGAATACACCTGGATCGTGATGCCGCCGTCGATCATCTGTCCGAACAGCGCGCGCGACGCGTAGTGCAGCAGCCGGTACTCGACGCGTGCCTGCAGCAGCAGCGTCACCGCCACGCCGCGTCGCGCGGCGGCGATCAGCTCGTGGCGGAAGCTGATGCCGGGGAAGAAGTACGCGCTGGCGATGATGATCTCGGCGCTGGCGGTGCGGATCGCCGCCAGATACGCGCGCTCGATGTCGCCGCGGTGGCGCAGGTTGTCGCGGACGATGAAGCGTGCGGCGACGTCGCCCGCCGTGTCCACCGACGGCGCGCCGGGCTCGGCGTCACCGATGTCGGCGAGGTCGCCGTCGAACTCGAAGAACTGCACGATGTCCCACAGCCGCTGCATCGTCGGCACGATGGTGCCGAGCATCGGCCCGCGCACGCGCACCGCGAAATCGACGCGCGGTGGCTTCTGGCCGGGGGTGTTCATGTCGTCGATGACGTTGATGCCGCCGACGAACGCGACGCGGCCGTCGAACTGGGCGAGCTTGCGATGCAGGCGCCGCATCCGGTTCGAGCTGAACTGCCAGAACGCGACCTCGGGACGGTACTTGGCGACGCGCACGCCGCCCTCCTCCATGCGCTGCTGCAGCCGTCGCGTCAGGTAGTGCCGCGCACCCCAGCCGTCGACCATCACGCGCGCCATCACGCCGCGTGACGCGGCGCGGATCAGCGCCTCGGCCACGGCGTTGCCGGCGGCGTCGTCGGCGAAGATGTACGTTTCGATCCAGGCCTCGCGCTCGGCGGCGTCGATGGCGCCGATGAGCGCCGGAAAGAACTCGCGTCCGCTGCGCAGGAGGTCGACGGCGTTGCCCGTCAGGAAGCGGCGCATGGCGCGGGCTTCAGCGGGTGCGTGCAGACAGCTCGAAGGTCGCGGCCAGCGCCGCGTGGTCGGAAAGCCGGTTGCCCGGAAATGCGTAGTGGACGCGCGCATCCAGCACGTTCAGGCCGCGTGCGTAGATGCGGTCGAGGCGGAACATCGGCATCAGCGACGGATACGTGCGCGCGGTGCGGCCCTCGACCTCCTCGAACACCTCGACCACGCCGAGGTCCTCGATCAGCGCGCGGTTGGCCTTGTGCCGCCAGTCGTTGAAGTCGCCGGCGATGATCAGCGGCGCCGCGCGCGGCACCGTGGCGCGGATGCGCTCGACCAGCGAATGGATCTGCCACTGGCGGCCGCGCTCGAACAGGCCGAGATGGACGTTGAGGCAATGCAGCTCGGGCATGCGCGGTCCGGGCTTCAGCACGCAATGCAGCATGCCGCGGCTCTCGAAGACATGCGCGGAAATGTCCTCGTTCTCCTGGCGTGTGATCGGAAACCGCGACAGCAAGGCATTGCCGTGGTGGCCGTCGCGATACGACGCGTTCTTGCCGTACGCCACTTCATGCCACACGCTGTCGGCGATGAACTCGTGCTGCGACTTGCCCGGCCAGTCGCGATAGCGCGTGGCGTTGCGCCGATGCACGCCCTGGACTTCCTGCAGGAAGAGCACGTCCGCCGACAGGCCGCGCAGGCGCTCGCGCAACTCGTGGATCACCATTCGACCCTTGAGCTGCGTGAATCCCTTGTGGATGTTGTACGTGGCGACGGTGAAGCGCATGGAGCCGATCCGCATTCGCGCGCAATGCGCGAGCTTGCCATCTTAACGAACACGTCGTGGTCGGCGTTGGTGGTGCGTCGACAGCGTCGGCGTACCGGGCCGGCGATAGACGCTGGCCGGCTTGCCATCGCCGACTCCTCCCCGCGAACGAGCGCCACGCAGTTCGCCTGCGCATTGGACTCGCCGCGCCTGCGTCCTCGGTCAGACCCGCCAAGTCCTTCCCGCACCCGGAATGCGCCGCCCGCGTTGGGGCCGTCGGAGTCTTCGTTCACTGACCAGATTGGGACGTGGCGCGGAGCGCCTTGGCCCCTGCGCGAGGGTCGTGACCGCCGTCGAGTGCGATCGTGCAATTATCCGCGGGGGCCCCCGGGCCGGCCTTACGCAGAAGGCATCGAAATTGTCCTACAAAACACGGCGCAAGCGTTTTATCGAGAATGTCGCCGATTCGCGACGGTTGACGACAATGACATATAGGTTTTCAATCGGCACCGCGCCCGGACCCTGACCCCTCCTCCAAGCAGTCATCAGGGACCCGGAACACCCAAAATCCGCTTTTTTGTTTCATCCGGCCGGGTTGTTTGCTACACTGTGTCGCGGACCGGCCCCGGTGGTCGCAATCCTGGTGGCAACGATGCGGCCCTCGCGCCGGAAGGGGAAAGAAATCGGACCGAAAACTTCGCAGAACGCGCGCGCATATGAAGCTCCTTGCGCCGCATCAACCGCACGTGCAAATGGCGCCCGCGGCGAGCGTTCGCGCCATGCGCGCTTTTCCTCGCACCTGTCACCTCGCAACGCGTCTTCGCACTTCGAGCATGGCGTCGTCACCCTTATCGCGCAGCGTGGCCGCACTGCCGCGAAGTCGCAGCCACATGCCACCTCAGAATCGCCGCCACGCGACGACACGACGTTCGCGCGAGCCGCGAACCTGTGCGCACACAAGATTGAATCGGTCGCCGAGTTCGAGGCGGCGCAGGAGTTGGTACGCCGCCGGTATGCCTGGCGAGGCTATGGCATGCCAGCTCTTACTGACGCGCGCACATGCAAGTCGCCGACGAAACGCGCGCATGAGATCACATTTGTCGCCACGCACGACGAGGACACTGTAGGCACGATTACACTTGGACTCGACGGACGCGAGGGCCTGCTGGCCGAGCGCACCCATGGCGACGCGATCGCGCAGCGACGCGCCGCCGGGGCCAACGTCTGCGAGTTGACGCGCCTCGCGGTCGCGGAGCGCGCCGATTCGAAATCAGTGCTTGCTGCGCTGTTCAACGTCGCCTACGCGGCCGGCACGGTGCACGGTGTCACCGATGTCTTCATCGAGGTCAATCCGCGGCATGTCGGCTTCTACACCCGGGTACTCGGATTCGCCGTTGCCGCCGCCGAGAAGTTCTGCGAGCGCGTGCAGGCGCCGTCGGTGCTGCTGTCGCTGGCAATCGAGGAGCTCGAGCGGCGACTGTGCGAGCTCGACCGCGCGCTCGCGCCATTCGGCTTCGCGGCGCGCGCCGCCTGAGGCCGCGCGTCGTCGCGCGCCCGGCGCGCCTCCGGCGTCAGAAATCCCAGCGCGCCTCGGTGTAGACGCGATCGCGGTCCGTGTAGCGGCCGAAGAACGTGTCGCGGGGCCCGGAGAAGATGTCGACGCCGAACGCCAGCGTCAGGTTGGGCGCGACCGTCCAGTTCAGGCGCGGGCGCACCATCTGCCCGCCGTCGTGGAAATTGCGGATCCACAGAAGCTGCGGCTCGAGCGTCGGTGTGAGCTTGGTCGAAATGAACACGCTGGCGCCGACGCCGTCGTTGGCGAAGGCGATGCCGTCGGCACCGCCGTCGTAGATTCGCTGGAACCCCTGGACGTTGAGCCGCGTGTCGTGCGGCAGCGCCCATTCGAGACTCACGATGTAATCGATCGTCTGACGCTCGACCGTGCTCGGATAGACCGTCAGATCCGACAGCGCGAACGATCGGCCGTGCGTGTATACCGCCTCGCCTCGCAGCACCGCGGGGCCCAAGTCCTGGCTCACCGTGCCGCCCGCCTGCCAGATGCGGTCGTAGCTCGGATCGAAGACATAGGGCGAACGACACGCTGCCGCCGGGGACACGATAGAAAGTCGGTGACGTGCTGAAGCTGCGGTAGTAGAACGCCGACAGGTCCCAGCCGTCGATCAGCGTGTTCGCACGCACGCCGTAATTGGCATTCGAAAGCGTATGCGACGGGCGCTGCGGGTCGTGGAACACCTCGCCCACGTTATTGCTGGCCGGCAGGTCCAGCGGCACGGGGTAGAAATCCGAGCCGGGCTTGCCGATGTCGTCGAATGCCGGCAGCGGAATGTAGATGAATTCGACATGGCTGTCGCCCGCCGTGTACTCGGCGCGCGCCGCGATTTGCGGGATGCGCATGACGTCGAAGCTCGGCAACAGGAAGTCGCGCATGTCGCGCGCCGACACGACGTCGGCAAAGTAAAGGCCCACGACCTCGCCCCATACGATCTGTTGCGCGCCGACGCGGAAATCCCAGTTGCCCGCCGAAAAATCCAGGTAATTCTCGCGGTACAGGAAGTCGATGCGCTGATCGCGCTTGACCGCGTCCGGGTAGAAGCCCGAGTTGAGGTACACCGGATCGCCGTCGACGCGACCGCTCAGCTTCCAGCGGATGCCGGGTCCGAACTCGCCCTGTGCCGTGAGCTGTAGCCGTCCGACGGCGCGCGACCAGTGGGTCGGGTCGTCATAGCTGTAGGCCGCTAGCCCGTCGAAGAATCCTGAAAAGCGGAACGCCGGCTGCGCGGGCGCACTGAGCAGCGCGTCACTCGCCGGCGGTGCGGCGGGCGCCGTGCCAAAGAGCGAATCCTTCGAAACGGGCGCAGCGTCCTTGCCTTCGCCCGCGGGCGGCGATGCCGGCGGTGACGTGCCGAACAATTCGTCGCGCGACGTGGGGTCGGCCGCGTGCGCAATGGCACCCCACCCGACCAGTAGCGCGGCCAGCAGGCGGCCCAGGTCAATCACCATCGATCGCGTCATCGGGACCTCCGTTGCGTCGTTACGTCGCCATGGCGGCGCACCGTCGCGGTCTTGCCTGCCCGCACCACCACCCATGACAACGCTGAACGCACGCCGAGCTTGTGGATGCGCCCGTCGGCGATCCGCACCAGGCGGTCGGCCTTGGCGATCACCTTCTTGTCGTGCGTCGAGAACACGAACGTCGTGCCCTGCGTGCGGTTGATGTCCTTCATCAGCTCGAGTATGCCCTCGCCGGTCTTGCTGTCGAGGTTAGCCGTCGGCTCGTCGGCGAGGATGATCCGCGGCCGCGTGACGAGCGCGCGCGCGATCGCCACGCGCTGACGCTGGCCGCCCGACAGCTCGTTCGGGCGATGCCGTGCATGCGACGACAGATGCACGCGCTCGAGCACCTCGGCGACGCGCTTCCGGCGCTCGGCGGCGTCGATCTCGCGCGCCTGCAGCAGCGGATATTCGACGTTCTCCTGCGCCGACAGCACCGGGAAAAGGTTGAAGGTCTGGAACACGAAGCCGATCGCGCGCGCGCGAAGGTCGGCCAGCGCGTCAGGCGTGCGTCCGCTCGTGTCGATGCCGTCGATGACGATGCGCCCGCGCGTCGGGGTGTCGATGCAGCCGATGAGATTGAGCAGCGTCGACTTGCCGCTGCCCGAAGGGCCGGCGATCGCAAGGAAAACGCCCTCCTCGATGTCGAGGCTGACGTCGGTCAATGCCGGGACCCATTGCTTGCCGAGGCGATAGTGCTTGGTGACGCGCTCGACGCGGATCAGCGGTGTCGACTCAGACATCGCGCATCACACCACGACGGCCATTCGGCTTATCATGAAAACGATGAATCCAGTATCGATCGCCCGCCCTTCGGCACGCATGCCGAAACCGTGGGCCGGCGCCGTGCTCGCCGCCGCCTGCCTCGTGCTCGCGGCGCTGCCGGCCCGGGCTGCCGGGGTGGACGACGAGGACGCCGCGGCGATCGTGCGCAAGGCCGACGAGGTGCGCTTCCCCGCCGAGGGCTTCGAGGCCGGCGTGGCGATCGAGTCGGTCGCGGAAGGCAGTGCGCCGCAGGTGCGCAAGTACCGCGTGCTGTCGAAGGGCAACGAGAACACGATCGTGATGGTAACCGAGCCCGCTGCGGAACGGGGCCAGATCATGCTGATGAAGGGCCACGACCTGTGGGTGTTCCTGCCCAACGTGTCGCAGCCCGTGCGGCTCTCCCTGTCCCAGCGGCTCACCGGAGAAGTCGCCAACGGCGACCTCGCGCGCGCCAACTTCGCCGGCGACTACGACGCGCGCGTGCTGCGGGTCGAGAGTGGCGAGGACGGCCCAACCTACGTGCTCGAGCTACTCGCTCACGAACGCGGCGTCACCTACCACAAGGTGCTGTACTGGGTGCGCAAGGCCAACGCGTGGCCGGTCAAGGCGGAGTTTTATTCCGTGTCCGACCGCCTGCTGAAGACGGCGCATTACGACGACTTTCAGCGTGTCGCCGGCAAGATGCGGCCCCTGCGCATCGTGATGCGCGACGCGTTGCACGAGGACGAGGTGTCGACGCTGCGCTACAGCGACATGAAGTTGCGCGAGCTGCCGGACCGCGTGTTCACCAAGGACTACTTGAAGCGCCTGGAATGAAGACCTCACTGCGCAAGGTGCTGACCAAGCTCGGCGTGGCAAAGGCGTCGCGACGCAAAACGACTGCCGCGCCGAAGCCGCCGGTGGCGTCGAAATCCGGGCCGGCGACACGCACCGGTGCCATGGCACGGACAGGCGCGACGATGCGAGCGGGCGCGACGATGCGCACAGGCGCCAACAAGTCCGGAGCGACGACCCGCGCGGGCGCCGCGGCGAAGAACGGCGCCTCACACAACGTGCGGACAACCGCGCGCGCGGGAACCGGAGCGAAGACCGCCACCGTCGCGACATCCGCTGCGGCGCACAAAGGCGCCGCGGCGGCGCCGCGGCGAATCGAATCTCCCGCATTGCGCGCGGCGAACAAGGCTGCGCTTGCCGCACGCACGGGCGAAACGATCTTTGGCCAGCGTGCGTTGCGCTTTCAGAGCCTCACGCTGAACGCCGCCGACCTCGAGCAGCTCGAGAATCCGGGCGGCATTCAGGGCGGATTCAAGATACGCGTGGCGCGCCAGGCGGGGTCGCGCCGCAGCGCCGGCACGCTCGTCGACCAGCGCTATTCGGGCCGTGGCTACACGACGGCGCCGATGCCAGTCGATCCGCGACTTTCGACGTTCCTTGCGTTCGACGAAGGCATCCTCGTGGGCACGGTCAGCGTGCGCCTCGATTCGCGCAAGGGACTGTCGGCCGACGACCTCTACCACCGCGAGATCGACGAGATGCGCCGCAATGGCTGGAAGCCCTGCGAGTTCACACGGCTCGCGGTCGACAAGACGGTGGCAAGCAAGCCCGTGCTCGCCGGCCTGTTCCACACCGCCTACCTATATGCCGCGCTGATCCGCGGCTATACGCATGCGGTCATCGAGGTCAACCCGCGCCATGTGTCGTTCTATCGCAAGGCGCTCGACTTCGAGCGCGTCGGCGACGAGCGCATGAACCTGCGTGTGCACGCACCGGCGGTGCTGCTGTGCGTGGCGTTCGACGCGATCGCCGAAGGGCTGCAGAATTTCGCCGGCAAGATCAATGCGCCTGGCGCCGGGCGATCGCTCTACCCGTACGGCTTCGAGCCGGGCGAGGAAAGCGGCGTGCTGGGACGGCTGCGGACGCTCGTCCAGGACGCTTAGGCCCGAGCGCTGCCACAAACAAAAACCCCGGGGCGGTGCCCCGGGGTTTCGTTGTTTGCGAAGACCGCGCTTAGCGCCGGGATTGGCCGCGCCGCGAGAATCCCAGACCCAGCAGGCCGACACCCAGCAGTGCGAGCGTCGCGGGTTCCGGTGTGGTTCCGGCGAAGATCACGTCGAGCGAGCCGTTGATCAGAACCGTCCCCGTCGGCGTGAAATCGTTGAGCTGGCCCGATTGGAACGACATGCTGTAGAACGGAATCGGTTGGATGAAATACTGCGATCCGGGACCCGTCAGATTGAATGTCGTCGACGTGCCGAAGCTGCCGCAGTTGATGCCGGGTGAGCACGTCGGCAGCGTCGGGTCGAGCGTACCGGTTCCGCCGGTCGGCGTTCCGAACGCAACCAGATAGTCGTCGGCGTTGTTGTTGATCGACCACGTTACCGATCCATTGGCCGGGTTTGGTCCCTTCGTGGAATTCGAAAGGGGGTCGATATAAACGTTCAGCGCCCCGGTATCAGGAGTGTTGGTAAAAGTAGTCACCGCGCCGGAAGCCGCGTACGAACCTGATCCCGTATACGTAGCGTAAAGCTGGTAGCCAATGGGCTCGAAGTTATTCATCTCCACGGGGTTGACCGGGGTCGTGCCATCATCGGCAACGAACTGCCCGGCGAGCCAGAGCAGCGAGACGTTGAAAGTACCGGTGGTGGCGGTCGTCGGGGTAAAGGTGATGACCTCGACATAGTTACCGGTAATCTTGTCTGCGGTAAACGAATGCGGAACAGAGCCCGGTACGCTGCCTTCCTGCACTTGGAAGTCAGGAAATGTTGCTGCCCAAGCGCCGGATCCGGCCATCCCCAACGTGGCGGCCAATGCCGTTGCGAGCAGGGTCTTGGTCATTGTCGTTGCCTTCATCTTGAATCTCCTGGCGTTCTTGGAATGGCGGAAAAGTGTTGCTGGCAGCTACCTTATAGCACCAAGCATGCCACGCATTTTTAGTTAATGAAATCAAAATGTTATCGTACAATCGACAAACACGAACGGTAGCGGTGTAAAGCCGTTCGACAGTGGGCCCGTGGACGCGATGGGCTACGATGAGTCCTGCCGCCGAACCCGCCATACTGCCGCCGCCGATTCCCGTGCCCGACGATCCATCCCTCGCCAAGGTCGCCGAAGCCTATTCCTCCGAGCCGTGGTGGTACGACGTCCGCGGCTTCTTCATCCTGACGTTCGCCTACCGCAGCACGCTGCCGGCGCAGCTGCGCCTCTTCGGCCGCAACTTTGGCGCGAATCACCTCGAGCTCGCCTGCGGTACGGGCACGCTCCTCGACCTGGTCCTAAAATGGCGGCGCTGGAAAAAGCTTCCGCGCGTCACCATCACCGGGGTCGACTACGCGGAAAGGATGCTCGCCGGTGCCCGACATCGCTTTCGTGACCGTGCCGGCATGACATTCATGCACGGCGACGCCGCGGCGCTGCCCTTCGCCGACGCGTCGTTCGACACCGTCAACATCGCCAACTCGGTGCACTGCCTGCCCGACGTCGACGCCGGCCTGGCGGAGACGCGCCGCGTGCTGAAGCCCGGCGGCACGCTCGCCGCCAATGTCCTGCTGTATCCCGGGGGGCCGGCGCCGCTGCGACGCCTCGCCGAGCGCATCAACGCGTGGGGGCAGCGCAAGGGCATCCTGCATACGCCTTACGCGGCGGACGACATCCGGGCGCGCATCCGCCGCGCCGGCCTCGAGGTCGTGGACGAGCGCACCAGCGGCAACTGCTACGAGGTGCGGGCGCGACGGCCCGCGCCTGCAGCCTGACGTCCGGAGCTGCCGGCTACCCGTGCTGTACCGAATCGCCCTGCGAAATCTCCTGCGGCATCGGCGACGATCGCTGTTCGCGCTGCTCGCAATCGCCTTCGGCACCGTGGCGATGCTGCTCGCCACCGGCTTCATCGAGTGGAACCTGCGCTACGGCCGAGAAAGCACGATTCGATCGCAGCTCGGCCATATCCAGGTCACCCGTCCGGGCTATCGCGAGCGTGGGGGCGCCGATCCCTACGGCTACTTGCTGCCAGGCGGCAACGCGCTGGCGGCAGAGGTTCGCGCGCTACCGCATGTCGTCGCCGTCGGCGAACGCCTTGCGTTCTCGGGGCTCGCGAGCCACGGTGACGCCACGATCTCGTTCCTCGGCACGGGCATCGATGCCTCGGCCGAGCGCGGACTCGGCGACGCCATGCTGTTCAGCGCCGGCAGCAACCTGGCGCAGGGCGACGCCGATGCCGCGGTGCTTGGCCAGGGCCTCGCCGACAATCTCGGCGTTCACGTGGGCGACCGCATCACGCTCGTCGCCAATACGCGCGGCAACACGATCAACGCCGTCGAGGTCACGGTCAAGGGTACGTTCGGCAGCATCGCCAAGTCGTACGACGACGTCGCGCTGCGAGTTCCCCTCGCCACCGCACAAAGGCTTCTGCGCACCGACGGCGCGCACGTGCTGGTCGTGCTGCTCGACGATACCGATGCCACCACCGCAGTGTCGCAGCAGCTGCGCACCCGGCTCGCCCCCGGCGGCTACGAGGTCGCGCGCTGGCAGGATCTTGCCGATTTTTACAACAAGACGTCGGCGCTCTTTGGCCGCCAGATCGGCTTCATGCGCGTCGTCATCGGTTTCATCATCGTGCTCGCGATCATCAACACGATGACGATGGCCGTCGCGGAGCGCACCAGTGAAATCGGCACGGCGATGGCGCTCGGCGCGCGCCGCCGGCTCGTGCTTCACCAATTCGTCGCCGAGGGCGTGCTGCTCGGCGTGCTGGGCGGCCTGGCCGGACTCGCCGCGGCCCTCGCGCTGGCGCCGCTCGTCTCTGCCATCGGCATCCCAATGCCGCGCGCGCCGGGGATGGCGCACGGGCACGTCGCCGGCATCCTGCTCACTCCGGGCATGGGAGTCGACGCCATGTTGCTCGCGCTTGTCACCGCCTTCGTGGCGAGCGTGTACCCCGCAGCGAAGGCTTCGCGGATGGCGATCGTCGATGCGCTCCGGCACAGCCACTGACTCGCCAATTTTGCCCGGCGGCGCGCGGTCAGGCTCGCGCGTTGCGCGCCATGGACGCGAGCTGGCGGCGCGCAATCCGGATCGCCAGCCGCTGCGCGGGGTGGCGATTGCCTCCGGGGCGCCAGGTGCGCACCAGGCGGTGGCGATACGCGTCGAAGTGAAGCCCACGCGGTGCAGCCGGAACACGGCCCCGCCCCAGCAGGATCTTGAGCGTTTCGGCGGCAGCCACGCCGGCGCAGAGCTGGCAAGCGATGACCGTAGACGGGCCTTGCTGTGCCGCAAAATTGACAGCGCTGCGATCGACGAGATAGCGGCGTTGCAGCATGGCCGGCGACAGCCCGACCAGGAAACGCACCGCCAGCTCGAGATCCGAAAGGCCGTCGCGCAAGTCGAAATAGCGATCGAAGGTCATCCGCTTCGGCATGAAGTTGAGCAGGGCCACACCCATGCCCAGTGGCGCCGCGGTCACTGCGGGAATGCCGCGCGCATACGCGGCGGCGAATACCGCCCGGCGCGCGGCGAACGCGAAGAAATCGATGCCGTCGACGAAGACGTCGGCGCCGGCAAGGAACGCGTCTCGATTGGCGTCGGTGACACCGTCGTCGTAAGCGACGATCTCGACGTCGGGGTTGACGTCGCGCGCCATCCGCTCGAGCACGCGCGTCTTGCCCTCGCCGAGGGTGCTCATGCCGGCACCCACCTGGCGATTGAAGTTGGCAATGTCGAACGCGTCGAAATCGGCGATGCGGAAGCGCCCGATGCCGAGCCGCGCCAGCGTGAGGAGATGGACACCGCCGACGCCCCCCAGACCCGCGATCGCGACACATTTGTCGCGCAACGACCGCTGCTCCGCGCGCGTCACCCAGCCGATGTTGCGCGAAAATGCGTCGTCGTACGAAAACTCGCTGGCCAACGCGCCCCCTTGCCCTTGCATCCTCGCCGAACTCTAGCACTGCACGCCTCGCTGCCGGCCGCCCGCCGGCAGCGATCGCGACGGCCAAAGCGCGTATTGGCCGCGCGCGCCGGCGGCGGGCGCCCCCCCCGCGAGCACGCATGCTGAAGCTCGCCGCCCGCAATCTCGCGCGCCAGAAGTCGCGCACGGCGATCACCCTTTCCGCCGTCGTGTTCGGCGTCGCCGGCCTCATCGTCTCGGCGGGGTTCGTGCGCGACATCATCGCCCAGCTCGGCGAAGCCGTGATCCACTCCCGCACCGGACACCTTCAAGTCGAGCGCGCCGGCTATTACGAACATGGCACTCGCGCGCCGGAGCGCTACCTGATCGACCCGCCTGGCCCGCTGCGCGCGACGCTCGCCGGCGTCGCCGGCGTCGCCGACGTCATGGGACGTCTCGCGTTCTCCGGGCTCGCCAACAACTCGCGCGCCGACCTCGCGATCATCGGCGAAGGCATCGAGCCCGCGCGCGAGACCCGACTCGGCACGTTTCTCCACATCAGCGCCGGGCGCACGCTCGAGGAACGTGACCGCTTCGGCGCGCTCATCGGCTACGGCGTCGCCGCCACGCTCAACCTGAAGCCCGGCGACCGCTTCACGCTGCTCGCGAATACGCTCGACGGTGCGATGAACACGCTCGACCTCGAGGTCGTTGGCGTGTTCCAGAGCTTCTCCAAGGATTTCGATGCGCGCGCCGTGCGAATTCCCCTCGCCGCCGCGCAGGAGCTTCTTGGCACGCAGGGCGTCAATACCCTGGTCGTGTCGCTACGCGACACCGGACTCACCGACGCGGCGGCGGGCACGATTGCGACGCGACTCGATCCCGCGAGCTATGAAGTCAAGTCCTGGATCGAGCTGAGCGATTTCTACAGCAGCGCGGTCCAACTCTACGACCGGCAGTTCGGCGTGTTGCGGCTGATCGTGCTGCTCATGGTGCTGCTGGCGGTCGCCAACAGCGTCAACATGGGGATCTATGAGCGCTTCGCCGAATTCGGCACGATGCGCGCGCTCGGCAATCGCGCACACCAAGTCTTTGCACTGGTCGTTACGGAGAGCGTGCTGCTCGGCATCGCCGGGGCGGTGCTCGGTGCACTGGTTGGAGTAGCGGCCGCCTTGTCGATATCCACCGTCGGCATCCGCATGCCGCCCCCGCCCAATGCCGACCTCGGCTACACCGCTCGCATCCTGCTCGAACCGGCGGACATCGGCGTGGCCATGTTGATCGGTATCGTCGCGACAACGCTGGCGAGCATCGTTCCGGCGCGCATGGCGAGTCGCACGCCGATTGCCGAGGCGTTGCGCGCCGCGATCTGAGGGAGCGCCGTGCCGAACCGATGACCGAGCGTACCCTCCATCCGCGGGCCCTTTCGCTACGCGCATCCGCAGACGTCGGCGTGCGGAGTCTGCAAGGCGCGCCTACTGCGGCGCCGAAGTCCGGAAGCGTCCGGCCTCGGGGGAGGGATCGGCGATGCTCGCATCGTACGGGTGCGTGGTTTTGCCGAACACCTTCATCACCCTCCGCACGTAATCGCGCGTCTCGGCGTACGGCGGCACGCCGCGGTAGCGTTCGACGGTCTTCTCGCCTGCGTTGTAGGCAGCGGCGACGAGCGGCACGTTGCCCTCGAAATACGCCAGCAGCCAGCGCAGGTAGGCGAGGCCGCCGCGGATGTTCTGCGTGATGTCGTAGGGCTTCTTGACGTTGAAGCGCTGCGACGTCTCGGGAATGAGCTGCATCAGTCCCTGCGCGTTCTTCGGCGAGCGCGCGTGGACATCGAAGTTGGATTCGGCGCGGATGACGGCGAGCGCCAGCAGCGGGCTCACGTCGAACTGCGGCGCCAGCTCGCGCACGAGCTTGGCCACGCGCGCCTGCTCGGCGTTGGCGGCGACGAACGAGCTGCCGTCGTCGAGCGGCTCGGGCGGCGGCGGTGGCGGCGGCGGTGGATCGCGCATGCACTCGGGGAGGTCGGCCGCGGGCGGTCCGGCATGCGCGAGCAGCGCCTTTGCCTGCGCATGCCCCTGCGCGGCTGCCATCTCGAAGAACTGGGCGGCCAGCGCATCGTCGCGCGCGACGCCGCGGCCGTTGAGGTACATCCAGCCCACGTCGTATTGCGCCTCGGCGTCGCCGGCCTTCGCCGCCTGGCAATACAGCGCGTACGCGTGCAGCGGATCTCGCGCCACGCCCTCGCCGTTCTCGTAATGCGCGGCCAGTGTGCGCAGCGCGACGATTTCGGCATGCGGGGCATCGGCGTCCAGCTCCGGCGCCGCCTGGCTTGCCCGTGGCGAGGAGCCCGGTGCCAACGCTGCAGTGGCGCCGGCAACGGCGGGCGCGGTCGTGGGCGCGCCGGCCTGCACGGCCATCGCATCGCTGGCGGCGAGCGCAAGTGCGGCGAGCAACAGCGGGAATAACGCGCGGCACCGGCATACGCGCGCCGCCGAAGTCGGAGGCAGGCGCGTTCGCCATGGGCCGTTCGTTGTGCGCGCCTGCCGCATCACTAGCGCCGCGCCGCCGCGCGCGCGCCTTCGGCGTCGGCACCGCGGAAATGTTCCACGTACCAGGGCATCGCCGCGCGCAGTCCCTCGGCAAGCGTGTAACCGGGCGCATAGCCCAGCAGACGCCGCGCCTTGCCGATGTCGGCCTGCGAATGACGGACGTCGCCCTCGCGGAATTCGCCGTGCACCGCCTGGATGCGTGCGACCTCGGGCACGTGTACCGCCAGGGCGTCGCGGAGCAGGGTGAAGAGCTCGTTGAGCGTCGTGCGCTGGTCGAGCGCGACGTTGTAGATCTGGTCGATGGCCCCGGCGTCCACCGCGATTCCCGCCAGCAGGTTCGCCTGCACGGCGTTGGCCACATGACAGAAGTCGCGGCTCGTCTCGCCGTCGCCGTTGATCGTCGGCGCCTGGCCCTGCAGCAGGTCCCGCACCCAGCACGGGATCACCGCGGCGTAGGCGCCCTGCGGATCCTGGCGCGAGCCGAACACATTGAAATAGCGCAGGCCGATGGTGGCGAGTCCGTAGCAGCGGCCGAATACGTCGGCGTAGAGCTCGTTGACGAGCTTGGTCACCGCATAGGGCGACAGCGGGCGGCCGATGCGATCCTCCACCTTCGGCAACCCCGGATGGTCGCCATACGTCGAGCTCGAGGCGGCGTATACGAAGCGCGCGACCCCGGCGTCGCGCGCGGCGACCAGCATGTTGACGAAGCCGTCGACGTTCACCGCGTTGGTGGCCACCGGGTCGGCGATCGAGCGCGGCACCGAGCCCAGCGCCGCCTCGTGCAGGACGATGTCGGCGTCGCGCATCGCCTCACGGCATGCCGCGAGGTCGCGGACGTCGCCTTCGATGAAGCGGTGGCGACGCCACTGTGCGGCGCCGACCTTGGCGGCGACTTCGTCGAGATTGGCGCGATGGCCCGTGGCTGAAATTGTCGAGGCTCGTCACCGTCTGCCCGAGGCCGAGCAGCGTCTCCACCAGGTGCGAGCCGATGAAGCCTGCGCTGCCGGTGACCAGCCAGCGCCGCGGGCGCTCGCCCAGTTCATGCATCGCCGATTCGATCGCTGTCATCGCTCGGGTCCTACAGCCGCCAGACGGTGACGGGATGCGCGTCGAACGCACCCGCCGCGAATTGGCACTTGACGTCGATGACGACGCCATCGCGCTCGAGCTTGTCCGCGAAATCGGTCACTGGCCGCTCCTTGAGCCCGCGATGCGCGACCGCGGCGACGATCGCCGCGGCACGCGGCAGGTCGTCCCACGCGGTGAGGCGGATGCCGTACTCGTGCAGCGCCTCGTCGGCGTTCGCCACCGGATCGTGCACGTGCACGGTGGCGCCGTAGCTCTCGAGCTCGCGGATGACGTCGATCACGCGCGAATTGCGCAGGTCCGGGCAGTCCTCCTTGAACGTGAGCCCCAGCACGATCACCGGCGCCGCCTTCACCTGCCAGCCATTGCGCACGAGGTGCTTGATCGCCTGCTCGGCGACGAACTTGCCCATGCCGTCGTTGATGCGGCGGCCGGCGAGGATCACCTCGGGGTGGTAGCCGACCATCTCCGCCTTGTGGGTGAGGTAGTACGGATCGACGCCGATGCAGTGGCCGCCGACGAGACCGGGCCGGAACGGCAGGAAGTTCCACTTGGTGCCCGCTGCAGTGAGCACTTCCAGCGTGTCGATGCCGAGACGGTCGAAGATGATCGCGAGCTCGTTCATCAACGCGATGTTGAGGTCGCGCTGGGTGTTCTCGATCACCTTCGCGGCTTCGGCCACCTTGATCGACGACGCCTTGTGCACGCCCGCGGTGACCACGCTCGCGTACAGCGCGGCGACCTTCTCCAGCGTCTCGGGCGTGTCGCCCGAGACCACCTTCGTGATCTTCGTCAGCGTGCGCTCTTTGTCGCCGGGATTGATGCGCTCGGGCGAATAGCCGACGAAGAAATCGCGCTTCCATCGCATTCCCGAATGCTTCTCGATGATGGGCACGCAGACTTCCTCGGTGGCGCCCGGGTAGACCGTCGACTCGAAGACGACCGTGGCGCCGCGCTTCAGGTTGCGGCCCACGGCCTCCGAGGCGCCGACCAGCGGCGTGAAATCCGGCTGGTGCGCGACGTCCACCGGCGTCGGCACCGCGACGATGATGAAATCCGCCGCGGCGAGCGCGGCCGGATCGTTGCCGACCTTGAGGTGGCGGGCGGCGACGAGTGCATCGCGGCTCACTTCGCCGGTGGGATCGACGTGACGCCGGTAGTGGGCGATCTTGTCGGCGGAAAGGTCGAAGCCGATCGTCGGATAGCGCTTGCCGAACTCGACGGCGAGCGGCAGGCCGACGTAGCCCAGTCCGACGACGGCCACCGTCGTGGTCGCCGCGTCCAGCGTCAATGCCGCGTCCGCGCGCGCGGTGGATGTTGCGATATTGCCGGATGCATCCGGCCGGTCAACGCGTGCCATTCACAGCCCCCTGCGCAGGCGCGCGACTTCGGCCTGGTCATTGAATTTGTCGCCGAGGCTCGCGAGCGTGTCGAGCTCCTTCTTCGCCGCTTCCGGCTGGCCGGTCTTGACCAGGGCGCGCGCGAGGTTGAGGCGGATCGCCGGCAATCCCGGCGCCAGTTCCACCGCGTGGCGCAGCATGTCGACGCCGCGTTTGGCGTCGCCCTTGTCGACGAGCAGCACCCCCAGCGTGTCGAGTATCCGCGGCTGGTCGGGCGCGATCTTGTTGGCGCGTTCGGCATATTCGAGCGCATGCGGGTCGTTGACCTGGCCCGCTACCCATGCAAGATTGTTGAGCAGTACCGCGTTGTCCGGGGAGTTTTGTAGCGCCTGTTGGTAATAGCGGACTGCCGTCGCGTAGTCCTTGCGCTGTGTCGCCTGCTCCGCCAGTGCGAAGCGGAACGCGTCGTCGGTCTGATGGTCGCGCAGCCAGGCCGCGGCCATCTTGTCGGCCTCCGCCGGTTGTCCGGCGGCGACCAGCGCAAAATGCACCTTGGCGGCCGATGCGGTGGTTCCGGCCACGCTCATCGCCTGGCGATAGGCGGCGATCGCTTTGGGCCACTCGTGGCGCGCGGCGTAGATGTCTCCCTCGAGCGTGAAGCCCACCGGTTCCTTCGGCCGTTGCTTTTGCATTTCTTGCGCGATCCGCGCCGCATCGGCCACCTTGTTCTGACCGAGGTCGATGGCAGCGAGCCCCATTTGCGCATCGACGAAATCAGGTTTGATGGCCAAAGCACGGCGGAAGCTGTCGGACGCAGCCGAAAAGTCGCGGGCCCTCAGGTGTAGCGTAGCCATGCGCACATAAGGCACCGGTGAATCCGGCGCCACCTCGGCATAACGACCGTATGCAACGAGGGCTTCGTTCGCGTTCCCCGCGGCCTGCTGCGCCTGCCCCAGAGCATCGTATAGGTCGGCGCGTCCCGGCAGCGCGTTAAGCGCGTCCTGCGCGACCGACGCCGCCTGCTTCGGGTCACCGCTGCGCATGTAGTGGCGTACCAGCGCGAGGCGCGGCTCGACTTCGTTGGGAGCGGACTTGATCGCCTTGTCGATCAGCCCAGCGATCTCCTCCTTCGACCCGCCGCTGCCGGCACGGATTTCGGCGAGTGCCAGCATTGCCTGGCTGCTCTTCGGATTCTTGGCAATGAAATCCTCAAGACGCTTGCGCGCCGCTTCGGGCTTGTGCTCGGAGAGGTCGACGCGGGCGAGGCTCGCTACCGCGGGGAAATACGTCGCATCGAGCGCCAGCGCGCGCTCGAAGCTCTTGCGCGCGCCGGGCAGGTCGTTCTTGCCGAGGAGCGCGAGGCCGCGCAGGTTGGGCGGGAGCGGCTGATTCGGCTGCTTTTTTTCCAGAGCGTCGATCGCCGCCAGCGCCTTGTCCCACTCATGGCGACGCAGCGCGACCGAGATCAGCATCAGGTCCGGCTGCGCGCCCGAATCGACGGCCGATGCGGCCTCGAGCTCCTTGACCCCTCCTGCCGTGTCGCCCTGTGCGAGCCGTGTCATGGCAAGACCCGTCTTGGCCCGTGCGGCCTTCGGGTCGAGCGTCGCCGAGGTCTCGAAATAGTCCGCGGCCTGCGCCGGGTCACCATTCTGCAGGTAGACCTCGCCTGCGACGCTTTGCATGACCGGATCCTTGTCGATCCGGCCAAGCATCGGCTTGAGGGCCTCGAGCGCCTTCGCCGGTTGTCGCATCTGCAGGTAGGTGCTCACTAGCAGGCGCCGGGCGAAGTCATTCTGCGGTGCGCGCGACAGCGCCTTGACCAGCGTCGATTCGGCATGCACGTAGTCATGCAGCTCGAAATCGATTGCGGCCGCCAGTACGGTGCCGACCGGGTCGTCGGCGACGAGCGCCAGTTCCTGCTGGATCGCGTCGCGCGCGGCAGCGTAGTTGCGCTGCGACGCGCGCACCAGCGCCTCGTAGTAGAACGTTTTGGGGTGCTTCGGCGCGACGACCTTGAGCGCCTCGAGCGCCTTATCGGCATCTGCGGGTTTGTTCTCGCGCACGAGGAGCCCGACGAGTGCCCAGTGCGCCGCAAGGTAGCCGGGGTTCTTGGCGAGGACTTTGGTGTAACCCGCGATCGCCGCGTCAATGCGTCCTTGCGCGAGCAGGATGTCGGCCTTGAGCTGCAGCGCTTCGGCGAGATCCGGTGCGCTGGCCAGCGCCTTGTCCGTGGCTGCCATGGCCGTGGCGTAATCGCCATCGCGCGCGGCCAGCACGGCGTCGCCCAGGTAGGCCGGCGCATAGCCGGCATCGGCGGCATGCGCTTCGGCGAACGCAGCCTTGGCGAGTTCGGGCTTGCCGATGCCGAGCTCCGCCTGTCCCAGCGCCGTCTTGAGTTCCGCGGTCCCTGCCGGCGTTGCGCCCTTGGCCTGCGCCATCTCATCCACGACCTGCTGATAGCGGCCGAGTTTCCCCCACGCGCTGGCGAGCGCCGGATCGACCTGGTCGGCGGGATACTTGAGGTCGCGCGCACGGCGCAGTTCCTTCTCGGCCGCCGGCACGTCGCCGCTCGCGAGCAGCGTGCGGCCGAGCAGATAGCGCGCCTCGCCGAGGTCGGGATTCTTCTCCAGCGCGTTCTTGAGCTGGATCACCGCCGATTTGGTGTCGTTCTTCGCGAGATAGTCCTTCGCCGACGCCAGCATCGCGTCAGGATTGCTGCCCGAGCACGCCGCGAGCGCGCCGCACAGCGCGGCGATGGCAGTGAGTTGGACGACGGTTTCGCGTACATTCATGGCGTTGGTCTTTCCCGGCATTGGCAGGGCGCGACGGCGACGTGGCGTCGCCTTCGCGCAGGTGCCCGCGTGCATCGCTCGCGTGGCGTCGTTCATTTCAATCCGAATCGGTGCATGAGGTCGTAGAGCGTCGGCCGGCTCACGCCGAGGATGTCCGACGCCTTGACGATGTTGCCGTTGACGCGGCCCAGCACCTTGACCACGGCGGCGCGCTCGGCGTCGTCGCGCACCTGGCGCAGGTTGAGCGTCGCCAGCTCCGCGTCTTCCGGCACCGGCAGGCCGAGGTCGCTGGCGCCGATCTGGTTGGCATCGGCCATGATCACGGCACGGCGGATGGAGTTCTCGAGCTCGCGCGCATTGCCCGGCCACGGATGCGACTCGATCGCCGCGACGGCGTCGGCCCGCAGCGTCATCGATCCGCGCCGCTGCTCCGCCGCGTAGCGCTGCACGAACGCGTGGGCCAGCAGCGCGGCGTCGCCATGGCGCGCACGGATCGGCGGGATCTCGACCACGATCTCGGCGAGGCGATAGTAGAGGTCCTCGCGGAAACGGCCTTCGGCGATCAGCGCCTTCAAGTCCTGGTGCGTCGCGCAGACGATGCGGACGTCCACCGCGATCTCGGCGCGGCCGCCGACGCGCTCGATGACGCGCTCCTGCAGGAAGCGCAACAGCTTCGCCTGCAGCGCCATCGGCAGATCGCCGATCTCGTCGAGCATCAGCGTGCCGTTGTGCGCCGTCTCGATGCGCCCGAGTGTCTGCTTGACGGCGCCGGTGAACGCGCCCTTCTCGTAGCCGAACAGCTCGCTTTCGAGCAGGTTCTCCGGTATCGCCGCGCAGTTGATCGCGACGAAGCGGGCATCGCGCCGTGGCGACAGCTCGTGCAGCGCGCGCGCGAGCAGCTCCTTGCCGGTGCCGCTTTCACCCAGCAGCAGCACCGTGACGTTGCTCCCCGCCACCTTCTCGATGACGCGGCAGATGCGCAGCATCTCGGGATCGCGCGTGACCACGCTGCCGAATGCATCCGGCCGGTGCACGCTCTGCAGCCGGCGATTCTCCATCTGCAGGTCGTGCAGGCGAAAAGCGCGGTCGATCGTCAGCCGCAGAAGATCGGGCTCGAACGGCTTGGCGAAGAAATCGTATGCGCCGGCACCGATCGCGCGCAGCGCGTTCTCGCGGTCGTGCTGGCCCGTGAGCACGATGACCTTGGTGTCGGCGGCGGTCGCCAGCAGCTCGTCGAGGAGCTTGAATCCTTCCGATACGGAATCGGGATCGGGCGGCAGCCCCAGGTCCATCGTCACCACCGGCGGCGCCTGCCGGCGCACATGCGCCATCGCTCCGGCGCGGTCGGTGGCGAGCAGGGTCTCGTACTGGTCGAATGCCCAGCGCATCTGCTTTTGCAGCGCCGGATCGTCCTCGACGATGAGCAGGGGCCGGCTCTTGTCGGCGGTGCTCATGCCACGTCCCGCTGCGGATCGGAGGGGGCGGCAGGCAAGGTGCGGAACAACGGCAACAGCAGCCGCATCCGCGTGCCCGCCCCCGGCGTCGTGTCCACCAGCACACGCCCGCCGAGCTCGTGCACGTACTGGTAACTCTCATAGGCGCCGATGCCCATGCCCGTGCGCTTCGTCGTCTGGAACGGCTTGAACAGGCGCTCGCGCACGAACTCGGAAGTCATGCCGTGGCCGGTATCGCCGATCTCGACCAGCGCCTGGTCGGCCTGGCGCGCGAGGCGGATCCAGACGCGTCCCCGGCCGCCGGTGGCATCGATCGCGTTCTGCACGAGATGGCCGATCACCCGCTCCAGACGGTCGTCGTGGCCCTGCGCGGCGACCTCCTCGACGATCTCCACTTCCAGCGCCGGCTGCTGGCCGGCCTTGGCGTTCTCGATGCGGCGGATCGCGGCGGCGAGATCGACGCGGTGGCTCGCCTCGATGGGTGCCGTGCCTTCGCGCAGCTGCATCATCAGCTGCTTCATGCGCTCGACCGAATGCTCGACGGTCATCAGCATGTCCTTCTGGAACTCCGGGTTGTCGCGATGGCGCTCGGCGTTGCGCACCATCAGCGACAGCTGCGCCACGATGTTCTTCAGGTCGTGCACGACGAACGCCGACATGCGGTTGAACGCGTCGAACTTGCGCGCCTCGAGCAGGGCCTCGGTGGCCTGCATCTGGCCGAGGAAGCTCGCCGCCTGGCGGCCGGCGGTCTTGAGGAGGTCGTTCACTTCCCAGTTGACGTCGATCGGCGTGCGCGCCGTCACCAGCACCACGAAACCGATGAGGTCCGGGCCGTTGGCCAGCGGCACGACCAGCCACGCGTTGGGGATGGCCGACAGCCACGCGGGCAGCTGCAATTCGCCATAGCGGTCGGGCGCGAAGCGGAATTCCTCGAGGTTGACCACCCAGCCGCTGTCCTGCAGGAAGCGGGCGAAGCCGCCGTCGAGGTCCTCGGCGCCGTCCGAGGCCGGCATGTTCCAGCGCGCCGCGGCCTGGAACGTGCGCGCGCCATGGTCGCGCAGCCACAGGCCGCCTCCCGGGCTTTCCACGAGGTTGGCGAGGCCGCGGATGACGTGCTCGCCCATCTGCGGCTCGGCGCCCTGCGCGGACAGTGCGCGCGTGAACCGCAGCCACTCCTCGCGATAGTCGTAGCGGTACTTGAAGAAGTGCTTGCTGACGAGCACGCGCACCTTGGCGCGCATCGAGCCCGAGAACAGCAGCAGCAGCAGCAGCAGCGCACCGGCCATCAGCAGCCCCGCCTGCAGCGCGCGGCCCCACTCGCCGCCGAAGTAGCGCACGTAATAGCCGGCTGCCGCCATGAACAGCAGGTAGATGCCGGCCGCGATCAGCGCGAGCGAGCGGAACATCACCTGGCGCGAGACGACGACCTTGAGCGCGCTGCCGCCGTGGCGTGACACCGACAGCGCGATCAGCGGCACCGCCAGCGCATGCACGAAACCGCGCGCGCTCCAGATGTCGAGGTCGAGGCGGTTGAAGAGCAGCGCGTCGGCGTAGACGTAGACGTCGTAGGCCGCAATGCCGACCAGGCCGAGACACAGCGGCATGATCGCCCAGCGCGCCGCCTCCGTGGTGTTGCGGAAGATCTGCTCGACGAGGATCAGCGTGAACACCGCGGCCGCCAGCGTGCCGTACGCGGCCACGCGCACCGGATGCCCGAACACCATCGACTGCGTCGCGATGAGGCCTTGCGCGACGACGCCCCAGCCGACGATCGCGGCGGCGATGCCGATCAGCGCGCGGTCGCGCATCCGCCCCTCGGTCGCGACGCTGCCAGTGCGGTCGGACAGCGCGATCAGGAACGCGAACCATGCACCGCTGCAGAGCACGTCGGCCATGCCCGCCACCTCGAGCGTCGGCGCCGGCGCGTCGAGAATCGCGAACAGGAAGATCGCGAGACCCCATGTCGCGGCCAGCGCCGTGGCCGCGAGCAGCGACCAGTCGCGCACGTCGCGCCGCCGCCGCGCGCCGGCCAGCCACAACGCATAACCGCCGTACAGCAGCGCGGCGATGCCGTAGCTCCAGGCGAGAATCGTGGCGAGGGGTTGGGTCATGGGCACTTGTGGTCGGACGCTGATTTTCGCACGGCTGCCCCAACGGTCGAGGCAGCGACATGCGGCGGCGGCACGGCGTGGGAGGCTGCGGTCGAGACTTCGACTATCGAGCCGCGAAACCGTGCGCTGCTCACGACAAACCCATGCACGATTCGTGCGACTTCCGGGGGGCTGGGCGCACCTTGGCAGCGGGTCACCGAGCGCGCGAGGCCGCCGTCCGGCGACGTCGGCCGTCCAGGACACTTGTCCTATACAGATGACAAAAGTCCGGCCGCGGACCCCCCCACCGACTACTGAGCGCCCTTGCCGGTGAGCACCACGCCGACCGTCTCGACGAGGATCAGCATGTCGAGGAAGAGCGTGTGGTTCTTGACGTAATAGAGGTCGTACTGAAGCTTCTGCACCGAATCGTCGACGGAGGCGCCATAGTGGTAGCGCACCTGGGCCCAGCCGGTGACGCCCGGCTTGACGCTGTGGCGCGCCGCATAGAACGGCACTTCGCGCGTCAGCCGGTCGACGAAGAACGGCCGCTCCGGACGCGGGCCGACGAGGCTCATGTCGCCGCGCAACACGTTGAGGAGCTGCGGCAATTCGTCGATGCGCAGCTTGCGGATCACCCGCCCGACGTTGGTCACGCGATCGTCGTTGGACGACGCCCAGCGCGGCTTGCCGTCGTCCTCGGCGTTGCGCCGCATGCTGCGGAACTTGATGACGTCGAACACGCGGCCGGCCTGTCCGATGCGCGGCTGGCGGTAGAACACCGGAAAGCCATCCTCGAGTGCGATCGCGACGACCGTCAGCAGCATGATCGGCAGCGTGACCGCGAACACCAGCGTCGACACGCCGATGTCGAACAGTCGCTTCACCGTCGTGCGCAGGAAGCCTTGACGGAAGCCCTCGCCGAAGATGAGCCAGCTCGCATGCAGCGCGTCGAGGCGCACCTGCCCGAGCGCGCGCTCGTAGTAGCTCGACAGGTCGAGCACACGCACGCCCGACAGCTTGCATTGCAGCAGCTCGTTGAGCGGCAGCACGCCGCCACGCCGCTCGCGCACCGCGACGATGAGGTCGTCGATGCCATGCCGGCGCACGGTCTCGGCGAGCGGCAGGTTCGACGCGAATACCTTGTCGCCGGCGCCGACGTCGTGGCGCAGGCCTTCTTCATGGTTGGAGGCCGGGTAGAAGCCGACGACGTTCATGCTCGGCCCGAACTGGTGCAGCGAGCGTCCCACCGCCGACGCCTCGGCACCGGTGCCGAACACCAGCACGCGGCGCACGAACATCGGCGCCTTGCCCCAGTGCGTGAGATAGCCGCGCACCAGCGCGAGCACGCCCAGCGCGCCGATCGCGGCGACGGTGAGCGCCTCCTGGTGCGACTCGTTGCGCGGCAAAACGTAGAACACCAGATACGCGAGCGGCAGCGACAGCAGCAGCGACAGCATCACCCGCGCCGCCGTCTGCACGCCCGTGCGGTAGGGATTGCGCTGGTACATGCCGATCATCGTGTTGAGTGCCGCCGTGGCCACGGCGAACAGGATGGCCGTGGGCAGCAGGAATTCGACGCCCGGTTGGCCGCGGGTGAGCCACACGGCGGCCAGCATGAACGTGACGAACAGGAGTGCCGAGTCGAAGGCGACGTGGAGCACCGCGTTCGACGGGAACCAATGATTGAACAGCCTTACCATTGCCGCCTTTGGGGTCTTGTTGCGGGTCGCGCAATCACCGAGGCATACACGCCAATGCCGAACCGTCGATTATGCGTTCGCCATTGCCTTAAAGCACGCCCGGCGGTCAGGTCGAACTAGCCGATGATCCATCCTGGACACAGTATTCTTGGGATCCGTTACAGCAGCGTTTATACCTCGCGCTTCCCGCGCGCCATCGTGAATATTCGGCAATCTTCTGCAACAAGCGCAGCGCAGCGGGCAAACGCCTCGTCGGCGCGACACTTGTGCGCAGTCATTCGCAGGAAACGTGCCCATCCCGTCGCGCGGACGGTTGAAGGATTCGTGTTGTGCTGAACGAATTGTCATGGTTGAAGCCCGTATTGAAGGTTCTGGTGTTGCCGCCGACCTGCCTCGTGCTGCTCGCGCTTGCCGGTCTCGTCGCAAGCCGGTGGCGACCGCGGATCGGTCATGCGATCGCCTTCGTGGCAACGCTCGCGCTCTTTGCGCTGTCGTTGCCGGTCGTTGCGCTGTGGCTCACGGATCGGCTCGCGCCGCCGCCGGTGTTCGACATCGGCGCCGCGAAAAATTCACAGGCGATCGTGGTGCTCGCCGGCGGCGCGCGTCGCTACGCCGCCGAATACCACGGTGACACGCTTTCGCCGCTGACGCTTGAACGGATACGCTATGCCGCGATCGTCGCGCGCGCGACCGGGCTGCCGGTGCTGGTGAGCGGGGGCGCGCCGCAGGGCGGCGCGGCGGAAGCGGCGCTGATGCGCGCGGCACTCGAGCAGGAGTTCGGCGTGCCCGTGCGCTGGGTCGAAACGCAGTCGCGCAACACGCATGAGAATGCGCTGTTGTCGACAGCAACATTGCGCGCGGCCAAGATCACGCGCATCGTGCTCGTCACACACGCGTTCGACATGCGCCGCGCAACGGCGGAATTTGCCGCACAGGGCATCAACGTAGTGCCGGCGGCGACGGGGCTGACGACGCCGCATGGCGTGAGCTGGCGCGACTTCGTGCCCCAGTTCGATGCATTCAGCGCGAGCTACTACGCCGTGTACGAGATCCTGGGCAATGCGGCGATGGCACAGCAATGACCGGAGGCGCCGGCGGCCACGCGTGCAACGAGCGGCCTGGCGCAGGCAGTCACTTCGGCGTCGCCGCAGCCGCGGGCGCGGGGGGCGCTGCAGCGTCCTGCCATTTGCCGGCGGCGACAAGCTTGTTCTTCAGTCCCGGCAGCGGGAAGCCCAGCGCATAGGCCTTCTGCGCGTGAACCAGCGCCTTGTCGTACTGGCCGGCATCGAGGTACACGAGACCGAGGTTGTAGTGCAGGTTGGCATTGTCCTCGGCAGTCGCCTCGGCTTCCTCGAGCATCTTCAGCGCCTTGGCCTTTTCGCCAGCCCGGAACAGGTAGGTGCCATAGATCATGTAGACGGTGCCGTCGGTGGGAGCGAAGCGGATCGCACGGTCGAAATAGCAGTCGACCGTGTAGTGCGCGCCATGCACATGCTTCGTCCTGTCGCGCAGCGCGAGGTTGGCCATCGCCATCAGCGCGCGGGGATGATTGGGTGACGCGCGCAGCGTGTAGTCGATGTCACCGCCCATCGAACTGGTGTTGCCGCCTTGCAGCGCTTCCACACCGGGCGTGAAGTGGTAGCGCTCGACGATCTCGAGCTTGGCGCGGTGCGTCCGGTAGTCGAAGGGACCATAGGCGTTCTGCAGCGGGCCACAGGCCTCGTAGGCGGCGCGCGCAGGCGCGATCGACGACAACCCCAGCATTGCCGCCACGACTATCGGACGAACACTCATTGCGCCTCCGCATTGACAGGGTGAAGCCATTGCACGAACTGCGCGCGGATCCAGTCGATCGTCGCCCGCGTGGCCGCATCCTGCCAGGCGGCGTCCGAAAACGTGTGGTCCGCTTCAGCGAATTCGACCCGCCGCAAGCCCGGGCGCGCCAGGGCCGCCGCGAGCTGCGGAACCCGCGTGCCGTGCGCTTTGAACTCGGCGGCGACCAGGTCGTTCCCTGAAAGCACGATCAGGACCGCGCCGTCGAAGCGCGCGAGGCCATCGGCGAGCCGGCGCGGCAATCCGGCGTCCGCGCTGCCAGCGGCGCTGCCGCCGCGCCCGGACGCCATTTGCGCCAGCCGATGCGAGAATTCCACGGCGGCACGGCGCCAGGCGAATGCGCCGCCCGCGAGCTTGCGCCAGAACGCGGCCGTCAGCACCCGCCGTGCATAGTAGCGCGTGACCAGCGTGCTCGCCTCGCCGGCCGCCGTGCGCACCCAGGGATTGCACAGCGCAAGGCCCGCCACCCGTCGATCGCCGCCTGCGTAGAACGCGCTGGCCGAAGCGCCATCGCACAAGCCCCACAGCACAATGCGTTCGAGCGTCGGCATCCGCTCGCAGAAGGCGTCGATCGCGGCGCGGATGTCGGCGTCGATGCCGGCGAAATCGCGCGCGTCGCCTTCGCTGTCGCCCATGCCCCGGTAGTCGAAACGCAGGCAGGCAATCCCCGCCGACGCCAGTGCGCGGGCAAGCAGCACGAACTGGCGGTGGCTTCCCACGCGGTATTGCGGGCCGCCGACCACGACCACGACGCCGACTCGCGTGGGTGCGCTCGGCTCCGTGACGATGCCGAGCATCGCCGCGCCGGCGACGTCAACGAAGAACGGTGTCTCGCGGTACGCCATCGTGTGGCGACTCCACCAGTGCGGCGACGGTGGCATCCACCAGCGCCGGACACATCTCGATTTCGACCGTCTGCCAGAATCCCGGACCGCCGACCGCGGCCGCATGCACAGGCGTTCCGCCCTCGCGCAGCTTCGCGATGGCGGTGCGCGCAGCAGGTCCCGGTACAGGCTGGGCCGCGGCGCCCACTTCGAGCCAGACCACGCGCCGGACCGTCGGCGCGAATGCGAGCGCGGCAGCCTCGATACCGGCCGCCAGCACGGGCGTCAGCCGGTAGCCCGCGACGTCGATCGGCGCGCCGCAGGCGAGCTCCTCGCGCAATTGACGCGTGCCGGTGCGCTCGCCGTCGCCCGCGAGCGCGTCGGCGGCGAGCTTGAGGCGCAGGAACTGCGACAGCATCACGCGACCCGCCAGGACAGGTTGCCACAGCAACACCGATGCGGCCTCGGCAAGGTGGTGCGTGGCCGCCGCGGCGAGCAGCGCGCCTGCGCGCGCACCCCACAGCCAGAGCGCTGCGTCCTCGCGACCGCGTACCCAACGCGCGGCGGCGACGATGTCGTCGATCCATGCGTCGAAGCTCGCATCCGCGAAATCGCCCGTGCTGTCGCCACAGCCGAGAAGATCGATCTCCAGCACGCCGAAGCCGCTCGCCGCCAGCCGGCGTGCCGCCAGCGCCACCATCGGGCGGCACTTGTTCATTTCCTCGGCGAATGCCGGCACGTGCACGACGACGCCGCGCAGCGCACCGCGCTCGGGCGCGCGCCAGATGCACAGCCGTTGACCACCCTCCACGGCGAGGTGGAACACCTCCTGCCGCAGGCCCACGCGGTCAGTCCCCGCGCTTGCCTCGCACGAAGGCGACGAGACTGCCCACGGTGGCGAACGTCGCGCCGTCGATCTCGTCGTCGTCGATCTCGAAGCCGAAGCGATCCTCGAACGCCGTTAGCACGCTGACCACCGCCATCGAATCGAGCTCGGGAACCGCACCCAGCAGCGGCGTCGCGTCGTCGAAGCGCGCGGCGCGGCCCTTGAGTCCAAGGACTTCGTCGAGTATCGCCAATGTCTCAGCCCGGGTGTCCAACAGCCGTTCCTTCGCAATGTCCGGCACGTGCCGGTCGCGCGCGGGCCGACGCATCGGCACGATGGGGTGTCCGCGAGCGTGGTTATTATACGGACGATGCGCGCGCGCTCACTGCCGGCCGGGATCGAACGATGAAGCGCGTGCTGATGGTCGCGTTCCATTTCCCGCCGCTGCGCGGCAGCAGCGGCATCCAGCGCACCCTGCGCTTCGCGAAATACCTGCCCGAGTTCGGCTGGGAGCCCATCGTGCTCACGGCCAGCCCGCGCGCCTACGAGGACATTGGCGACGATCTGCTCGCCGATATCCCGCAAGGCATGCAGGTGACTCGCGCCTTTGCGCTCGACACCGCACGCCATCTCGCGCTGGCCGGCCGCTATCCCGCGTTCCTGGCGCGCCCCGATCGCTGGAAGACGTGGTGGCTCGGCGCGGTGCCGGCAGGCCTGCGGCTCATCCGGCGGTTCGCGCCACACGCGCTGTGGTCGACCTATCCGGTGGCGACGGCGCATGCGATCGGTTACTCGCTGCAGCGGCGTAGCGCGTTGCCGTGGATCGCCGACTTCCGCGATCCGATGGCGCAGGACGGCTATCCGCCGGACCCGCGCACGTGGCGCGCCTACCAGCGCATCGAGCGGCGCGCGGCCGCGAACGCCCGCCGGCTCGTGTTCACGACGCCGGGCGCAGAGCGGCTGTACCGCGATCGCTATCGCGACCTGCCGGGCGAACGCTTTGCATTGATCGAGAACGGCTACGACGAGGAGGTTTTCGCCGCCATCGACACGAACGATCGCACGCCGCTCGCGGCGGGACAGCTCACGCTGCTCCACAGCGGCATCGTGTATCCCGACGAGCGCGATCCGACGGCGCTGATGGCCGCGCTCGGCACGCTTCGCGCCGATCATCCGCAGGTCGCGGCGCGGCTGCGCATTCGCTTTCGCGCGCCGGTGCACGAGGCGATGCTGCGCGCGCTGGCGACGACGCACGGCGTCGACGCGATGGTCGACATCGCACCTGCACTCCCGTACCAGGCGGCGCTGGCCGAGATGCTCCGGGCGGATGGTCTCTTGATCCTGCAGGCGGCCAACTGCAACGAGCAGATTCCGGCCAAGCTGTACGAATACCTGCGGGCGCGCCGGCCGATCGTGGCGCTGACCGATCCGGCAGGCGACACTGCCGCGACGTTGCGGCGGGTCGGCGGCGCGCATATCGCCCCGCTCGATGCAGCGGCGGCGATCGCCAGCCTGCTGCGCCGATTCGTCACCGAACCTCGATTGCGCGAGGAGCTTCCCGCCGCCGCGGCCGTCGCGCAATGCTCGCGCCGTGCACGCACCGCTGCGCTCGCCGGCCTCCTCGATGCAAGCGCAGCCGTTGCCGGCGAGTCCGCTGCGAATGCGACGTCCGCCGGCATCGATGCGCGGGATGACGGCGCGCCCGGCGTTCGACGATAATGCCGGGGACCGTGATCCACCGTGCCGCAGTCCACGGCACTGCGACGTTGACCCCGGCTCGCGCCCACGCGATCCATCATCCATGACCACACCCTATCTGCTGCACGATCTCGTGTTCGCATCGGCAGCGCGGCGGCCGCAGGCGCCCGCGCTCGTCGCCGGGCGCGACACGCTCGACTATGGCGAACTGGCGTCGCGTGTGCAGACGTTTGCTGCAGGTCTGTGCAAACTCGGGCTCGCGCGCGGCGATCGCGTGGGCATCTGGCTCGACAAGCGGTTCGAAACCGTGGTCGCTGCTTTTGGCGCCGCCGCCGCCGGGTGCGTGTTCGTGCCGCTCAATCCGCTGCTGAAGCCGCCGCAGGTAGGCTACATTTTGCGCGACTGCAACGTGCGGTTGCTCGTGACATCGGCCGAACGCCTGGCGCTCGTCGCCGACGAGCTCGCGCGATGTGCGGACTGCCACCACGTGGCCTGCACAGGCGATGCCGCCGCCACGTCGTTACCGGGCATTGCGCTGCATGCGTTCACCGACATTGCCGGCGACGCGGCGTCGCGCACGCACCGCGTGATCGACAGCGACATGCTGGCGATCCTCTACACCTCCGGCAGCACCGGCGCGCCCAAGGGCGTGGTGCTGTCCCATCGCAACATGGTGGCGGGTGCCACGAGCGTCGCGTCGTATCTCGGCAATGACGAGAAGGACACGATCCTGGCCGCGCTGCCGCTGTCGTTCGACGCGGGATTCAGCCAGCTCACGACGGCGTTCCACGCCGGCGCGCGCGTCGTGCTGATCAACTACCTGTTGCCGAAGGACGTGCTCAATGCCGTGCAGAAGGAGCGCGTCACGGGCTTGACTGCGGTGCCCCCGCTGTGGATCCAGCTGTCGCAGCTCGACTGGCAGCCGCAGATCACGGATCACCTGCGCTATATCGCCAACACCGGCGGCCGCATGCCCGAGGAGACGCTGAAGAGCCTGCGCGCCAAGCTGCCGAACACGCGGCCGTTCCTGATGTACGGGCTCACGGAGGCGTTCCGCTCGACGTTCCTGCCGCCGGACGAAGTCGACCGGCGCCCGGACTCGATCGGCAAGGCCATTCCCAATGCCGAAATCCTGGTGCTGCGCGAGGACGGCACGCCGTGCGCTCCGGACGAGCCGGGCGAGCTCGTCCATCGCGGCGCGCTGGTGGGCATGGGCTACTGGAACGATCCCGTGAAGACCGCCGAGCGCTACAAGCCGCTGCCCGGCCGCGCGTCGGGCCTCGTGCTCCCGGAAATCGCGGTGTTCTCCGGCGACACGGTGCGCAAGGATGCCGAAGGCTTCCTGTACTTCGTCGGCCGCCGCGACGAGATGATCAAGACGTCCGGCTATCGGGTGAGCCCCACCGAGATCGAGGAGATCCTGTACGGCGCGCAGGACGTCGCCGAATGCGCGGCCTTCGGGGTGGCGCATCCGGTCCTCGGGCACGCGATCGTCGTGGTCGCCGCCGCGCGCCCCGGGCGCGCGATCGACGAGGCGCGCCTGATCGCGCATTGCCGCGAACGCCTGCCGATGTACATGGTGCCGGCGCGGATCCACGCGCACGGTGGCGCGCTGCCGCGCAATCCCAACGGCAAGATCGACCGCAAGGCGGTGGCCGCGGAATACGCCGCGGACGCGCCATGAGCGTGCCGCAACACCCGCCCCACCCGTATTTCGCGGTCGCGCGGGACGCGCTCGTCGTCGGCGGCGTGACGATCACGGAGCTCGCCGCGCGCATCGGCCGCACGCCGTTCTATGCGTACGACAAGCGCGCGCTCGACCGGCGGATCGCCGAATTGCGCGCGGCGCTGCCCGCGGCGATTCACCTGCATTACGCGATGAAGGCCAATCCCATGCCGGCGCTCGTCGCGCACGTGTCGCGGCAGGTGGACGGCCTCGACGTGGCATCGGGCGGCGAGCTCGCCGTCGCGCTCGCGGCAGGGGCCGATCCGCGCGAAATCAGTTTCGCAGGTCCGGCCAAGAGCGAGGCGGAGCTTGCGCAGGCGGTTGCCGCCGGCATCCTCGTCAACATCGAGTCGTTCCGCGAGATTCGCGTGCTGCAGGCAATCGCCGGGCGCGAGGGGCGGCCGGCGCGTGTCGCCGTGCGTGTCAACCCGGACTTCGAGCTCAAGTCATCCGGCATGAAAATGGGTGGCGGTCCCAAGCAGTTCGGCATCGACGCCGAGGAAGTGCCTCGCGCGCTGGCCGCGATCGCGGACGCCGGCCTCGGCTTCGAAGGCTTCCACATCTTCAGCGGCTCGCAGAACCTGCGCGCCGATTCCATCTGCGAAGCGCAGACCAAGACACTCGAGCTGGCGGTGCGGCTCGCGAAGAATGCGCCGTCACCGGTGCGCAGCCTCAATCTGGGCGGCGGCTTCGGCATCCCGTATTTTCCCGGGGAGACCGCGCTCGACCTCGCGCCGATCGGCGCGAACCTGCATGCGCTGGTCGACGACGCCGCGCACCGGTTGCCGGCGGCGGCGCTGATCGTCGAGCTCGGTCGCTATCTCGTCGGCGAGGCCGGCGTTTACGTCTGCCGGGTCGTCGATCGCAAGGTTTCGCGCGGCCAGGTGTTCCTCGTCACCGACGGCGGTCTCCATCACCATCTCGCCGCGTCCGGCAACTTCGGCCAGGTGCTGCGCAAGAACTATCCCGTGGTGATCGGCAATCGTGTGCAGGGAACGCGCCGCGAGACCGCGTCGGTGGTCGGTCCGCTGTGCACGCCGCTCGACCTGCTCGCCGACCGCATGGATCTCGCGCAGGCCGAGGAAGGCGACCTGGTGGTCGTGTTCCAGTCGGGAGCATACGGCATGACGGCGAGTCCGGCGGGCTTTCTCAGCCACCCGCCGGCGGCGGAGGTCCTCGTATGATCGGCATCGCGCGCATCGACGGTCGCCGCCGCGATGCGGGCCGTGTCATGCCCGTTCGCTGATGCTGCTCTACTATCACAAGGATCCGCTGGGCAATTTCGGCGACGACCTCAATCCCTGGCTCTTCAACCGGCTGCTGCCGGGGATGTTCGACGGCGAGATCGCGCACGATCCGGCAAAGCGGGGTGAAGTCGCCGACGACGCGACGCTTTTCGTCGGCATCGGCACGCTGCTCAACGACCGGGTGCCGGCTGGCCCGCACAAGATCGTGTTCGCCAGCGGCGCCGGCTACGGTACCGTCCCGGTCGTGGACGCGAGATGGAGATTCTCCTGCGTGCGTGGCCCGCTGACGTGCCGCATGCTCGGCCTCGATGCATCCATGGCCGTGACCGACGGCGCGGTTCTGGTGCGCACGATCGTCGATGGCCCGCACTCCGGTGCCCGCAATGTTGCCTACATGCCACATTGCAGCACTGCTCGCAACGTGGATTGTGCGGAGATCTGCGAGCGCGCGGGATTGGTCTACATCGATCCGCAGCGCCCCGTCGACGACGTGCTCGATGCGATCAGGCGCTCGCAGGTGCTCATCACCGAGGCGCTGCATGGCGCGATCGTCGCCGATGCGCTGCGCATTCCGTGGATGCCCGTGGCCGGAGAGTCGGCGATCCTCTCGGTCAAATGGCAGGACTGGTGCCAGTCGCTGGGATTCGAATACCGTCCCACGAAACTGCCGACGCTGTGGGGGACGGGCCGCCGGCCAACGCTCGCCGGACGGGTGCGACTTGCGGCCAAGACCGCGATGGCGGTCGCGACGCTGCGCAAGCTCAAGCGCAAGGGACGACCCGGAATGAGCACCGACGCCGCCCTCGATCGCGCCACCGACGAACTTCGCGAGCGGCTGGCGCGGCTGCGCCCCTGACAGGACGAGTGGCGCGTCCGCAGGAGCGGTGCCCTTAGGGCGGCCGTCCACTGATGACGCGCGCGAGGCGGCCGAGACTGGCGCGGACGAGATGACGCGTATGCGCCAGGTAACGCCAGCCACCACCGGCCAGGCTTTGGGCGTGCCGTTCCCAGGCAGCGCCCAGTCGATTCCTCGCGAGGTGCATGTTCGAGGCCGCATGCAATGCCGCCTGATGTTTGCGCACAAGGGCTGCGTCGATGTGTTTGTCGAGCGGTAGCGCCCGCAGCTCGACCAGAAAATCGGGGTAGGCGAGAACATAGGCCTCCGAGGCGGAGGCGGAGCGCGCGCTGTTGGCGAACATGCGGTAGGTGACACAGTCGGCATACCGCAGTTTCTTGCCACGCGCGAACAGGCTGAACAGCAGGTAGGTCCACTCGAAGTACTTGTACCGGAAGCCGAAGATGTCGGGCTCGATGCGCGTGGTCCTGAACAGCGCCGCGGCGCTCGCGAAATAATTCGTCGCCAGCACGCTGCCAACAGGATCGTCGTTGATCCGCGCCGCCAGCGCCGCGTCGACGAGCGGCACGTCGGAACCATTGTGAACGAAGCCGTTGGTCACCACGAAATCGGCCTCCGGGTGGCGACGCATCAGTTCGACTCGTTGTGCAATCGCTCCCGGCAGCAGCTCATCGTCATCGTCGAGGAAGCCGAAATACTCGCTGTGCACCTGCGCCAACCCGAACTGGCGTGCCGCCGAGACATTGCCTTCGCCGAGCGTGAATAACCTCAGCCGCGAATCATGCGCGAGACGCTCGAGAACCTCCGCGTCGATGCCGTCACCATTGGCAACGAGGATGAGGTCGAGATCGCGGTAGCCCTGCCCGCTTACGCTCGCGATCGCGCGTTCGATTGCCGCGGCGCGCACCGACTCGCAGGCAGTCGCGATCACGATCGATACCCCTGCCGCTGCCGCGGCAGGCGTCGTCACACTCGCCCTCCCGGTCGGCCTGCGCCGGCGACACCGCATCGGCAATCCGGCCGCGGCTGTACCTCCGGCACTTCGCCGCCAGCCGGTTGTTCACTACTGTAAGACGGTGGACACGAGACTGTCATAGAATCGAAAGACGGCGTGGGATCACCTTCGCGAGCCAAGCCGGCCCGCGCCGCCAAGGCCATCGGAGGTCCGCCATGCTACGGGAGGATCTGAAAACTGTCAGGGGCATCCTCGCCAAGAAGAAGGAAGTCGGCACCCGGCTGCGCGAATCGGCCGCGTGGTGCCGCCCGGGCGTCTGGCTCATCGAAGGGCCGTACGCGCGGTTCAAGGACGCGGAATTGCCGGAAGGGCTGCGCGACGCAATTCGCGGCATCCGCACGCGCCGGGCGTCCCGCGAGCTGGTCGAGCGCGCGGCGCCGCCCTGGCTCGTCAACGTGGCCGCATCGGGCGGCCGCGATGCACCGAATTGCTCGATCGGGTACCTGTCGAACGGCGGCAATTGGAAGCTCTTCGATCTGGACAACCAGGTCATCTGGACCCGCCTCGCACATCCCGAGCGGCTGGCGCGCGACAGGGCCAATTTCGAGCGCTTCTCGGTGTACTTCAACATCCCGGCGTGGCGTGTGGTCGAAATGGACGACGGGCCCTGGCGGTCGGAAGCCTACATCGCCGATGCCAACCTCGTGCATTCCTCGTCCGCCACGCGCGTGGAAGTGCTGAAGACGCTGCTGGAGCAATACGCGCTGTTCGCACGCCGCGAGACGCGCCCTGCCGATCCCGCCCTGACGGCGGCGGCGATCGCCACGCTCGGGGAATGTGCGCCGGGGTCGATTCCGGCGCGCGTCGCCGAGCGCTTCGCCGACGACATGGCGGTTCTCGGCGAGCGCATCAAGTTGCTGCCCGCACACGGCGACCTCAGCGCGCAGAACATTTTCGTCTGTGGCGGACAACCGTGGATCATCGATTGGGACACGGCCGGTGAGTACCAGCCGCTGCTGCACGATCTGCTGTACCTCGTCCTGCGCGAGGCGGAACTGGGCCGCACGGACCTCCTCACGGCGTACCTCGAAGGCGGTTTCGACGAGGGCCTGCGCCGCATGTTCTCGCTATGCGACCTTTCGGCGCCTCCCTGCGACAACCTCGTCCTGCTGGTGCACAGTTATATCGTGCGCTTCCACACCTGCCGGCGCGCGAACCATCGCGACGCCAACCGACAAAACGTCGAGTCGCTGTGGAATCGCCTGCAGCCCGCGTGCGCGGGCCATCTTTGACCAACCTGCGACTGCCTGCGATCGACCCGCGCCTCGCGCATGACGCCGCCGCCGCGTCGGGGTGAGCATGCCAACACGAAGCGAACCCGCGAACATGGATGCCATCGGCGAGCCGTCACTGAACGAGTCACCCGCGCCCGCGCGCCTGCAGGTCATCGGCGTCACGTCGTCGCACGACACGTTGCTCGACGTCCTGGGGGCGCGCCCGCCGGCGAGGATCCTCGACGTGCCGGCCGGCGAAGGCGTGCTGTGCGCATTCCTCAAGCGCAAGGGCTGGGACGTCCACGCGGCCGACATCGATCCCGGCAATTTCAAGCTGAAGGACGTGCCGTTCACGCGCGTCAACCTCAACCAGGCGCTGCCATTCGGCGACGCCAGCTTCGATGCCGTCAGCTGCATCAACGGCCTGCACCGGCTGCTGTTCCCGGAGGTGGCGATCCGCGAGTTCGCGCGGATCATCCGGCCGGGTGGCCGGCTCTACCTCAACGTCAACAACTACTCGTCGATGCGCAAGCGCCTGCGTTTTCTGCTGACGGGGACGATCGACCAGTCGATCGAGACGCAGGAGTGCATCCAGACGATCGACGATCCTGAAGCGCACGTGCGTTTGCCGTTGATGTATCCGCGGATCCACGCGATGCTCCTGCGCGCCGGCTTCGAAGTCGGCGACGTGCGGCCGGCCGCGATGACGGCGCAGGATCGCCTGCTGGCGATACCCGCAGCGCTGGTGGGCGCGGCGACGCGCCTCATGTCGCCGGCGCGGCGTGGCGCACTGGCCGTCGCCGAAGGCAATCACCGCGCGGTGCTGGCCGGTGGCGCCTACCTGTTCGTCGAGGCCATGAAGCCGTCCGCCGGCGCGACCACGCGCTGACGCCGTGACCGGAAAGTTTCGACGTGCCCTTCGCGAGCAGGGATTCGCGGCGCTTGTCTCGCGTGCCCTGGACGGACTCGCGCGCACGCTGTCGGGCGGCCGCGTGCGCATCGTCTGGTACGTGCTCGTCGCGCAACCGGTGCGACCGCAGATGCGTGTCCCGGCGCGTCTCGGCCGCGACGTCGCCACGCGGCTGCTCGCCGCCGGTGACCCTCTGCTGGCGCAGGCGCCACGACCAGCAGCGGTGATCGACGACCGGTTCGCGCAAGGCGCGCTTTGCTTCGGCGCCGAGCGCAGCGGAAGCCTGGCGGGCTTCCTGTGGATCTGCCCGTCGCGCTACGTGGAAGACGACGTCCGCTGCGTGTTCGTGCTGCCGCCAACGGGCGATGCATGGTGGGATTTCGATGTGTGGGTCACGCCCGAACAGCGCAACGGCATCGTCTTCGCCAGGCTGTGGGGTGCCGCACACGAGCACTTGCGTGGTGTCGATGCGCACTGGACGTGCTCGCGCATCGTGCGGCACAACGCGAGCTCGATCGCCGCGCATCGCCGCCTCGGCGCCGTGACCATCGGCAACGCCTTCTTCCTGTGCGGACGCCGCTGGCAGGTTACCATTGCGCGCCGGCCTTCATTCCATTTCTCGCGCCAAACTGCATCGATGCCTGTCATACCGGTCCAACCGCCGATCGCGTCCGCGAGCGAAGACCAACACGCCGCGCCGGCTGCGTCCGGCCGTCCATGAATCGGCTGGGCGGACGATGGCTGGCGGGTGCCATTGGCGAAACGCGACTGTCATCCGCGCCTGCGCGCACCGGTCCCATCGCGCTGCGCGCGCTGTCGGTCGACGAGCCGAAACTTGCGTTCGACCTCGCCCTCGATACGCTCGATGCGCGCTGGTACCGTGACGGCGAGCGCTCGCTGCTCGTGCTCGGACTGCGCGCCGATGCCTCGCGTCTGCGCTCCGCCGCGGAAGCGGACGAACTGATCCGGGCACTCGCCAGCGACGCGCCTGCGGCACTGCTGCGTTTGCAAGGGGCGTGGGTTCTGCTGTTCGCCGATGCCGCCACCGATCGCTGTATTCTGGCCACCAATCGCGCGGGCACGCGCTCGCCGTGTTACGCCGTGCGTGGCCATCAGTTGGCATTCGGCCTCACGGCGCTCGACGTCGCCGGCGTCGAGCGCGAACCGCGCGGGCTGCGACCGCAAGCGATCTTCGACTACCTGCATTCGCATTTCATCCCTGCGCCCGAGACCGTGTTCGACGGCGTCGAGCGCCTGCTGCCCGGCGAGTACGTCGAGTTCGCGCAAGGCGTGGCGTCGCGCCGGCGCTACTGGGAACCGCGCTACGCGGATTCCGCTGCCGGTTTCGATTTCGCCACGGGCAAAGCGACGTTCCGCCGCCTTCTCGAGAACAGCGTGCGGGCGGAGGTGGACGGCGGCTCCACGGGCGCCTTCCTCAGCGGCGGCACCGACAGCTCGACCGTCGCCGGCATGCTGGGCCTTGTCACCGGCGAGCCCGCGCGTACCTATTCGATCGGCTTCGATGCCGCCGGATTCGACGAGATCGGTTACGCGCGCATCGCCGCGCGGCATTTCGGCACGCGCCACCACGAGTACTACGTGACGCCGGCCGACCTCGTGCGCAGCATTCCCGAGGTTGCCGCGGCATACGACCAGCCGTTCGGCAATTCATCGGCGCTGCCGGCCTATTACTGCGCAAAGCTGGCGCGCGAGGACGGCGCCGGGAAGATCCTCGGCGGCGATGGCGGCGACGAGCTGTTCGGCGGCAACACGCGTTACGCAAGGCAGAAGGTCTTCGACGCCTATCGGCATGTGCCCCGCTGGCTGCGGTCGAGTGTCGTCGAGCCCCTATTGCTGGGGCCCGCCGCGACACGCCGGATCCCGCTGGTGCGCAAGGCGCGCAGCTACGTCGAGCAGGCGCAGCTGCCGATGCCGTCGCGACTGCACACTTACAACCTTCTCGAGCGAATCGGACTCGAGCGGATCCTGACGCGCGGCTTCCTGGCCGACGTGGATGCGCGCGCGATATCGGCGAGCGAAGCTGCCGAGTACGCGCGCTGCAGCGCAGTTTCGCTGGTGGACCGCATGCTGTGTCTCGACTGGAAGTACACGCTGGCCGACAACGACCTTCCCAAGGTCGTCGGTACTTGCGGGCTCGCCGGCATCGGCGTCGGCTTTCCGCTGCTCAATGAAGACCTCGTCGATTTCGCCAACGCCCTGCCGGCGCGCGAAAAGGTCAAGGGCCTCAAGTTGCGGCATTTCTTCAAGGCGGCGCTGCGCGACTTCCTGCCCGCCGAGATCATCGCCAAGAAGAAGCACGGCTTCGGCCTGCCCTTCGGACCGTGGCTGGTGAAGGACGCCGCGCTGCGCGGGCTCGCCACGCGCACGCTCGAGTCGCTCCGCACCCGCGGCATTGTGCGTGCGGAATTCATCGACGAGCTGTTGGCGCAGCGCGTGCACGAGCACGCGGCCTACTACGGGGAGCTGGTGTGGGTGATGATGATGCTCGAGCAGTGGCTGCAGGCACACCGTCCCGACTACACTCACGTCGGCCATTGAACGCCCCCATTCGCCGCACGTGCCGGCAACCGGTGACGCGCGCGTGACCGGGCTGCGCGCGTCCGTGATCCTCGGCACCGCGTGGGCGGTCGCGCTGCGCTGGTTCATCCGGCTCATCGGCATCGCCAATGTCGCCATCGTCGCGCGCATCCTGGCGCCGGCCGATTTCGGACTGCTGGCGATGGCAACGCTGGTGATCGGCCTCATCGAGATGTGGCTTGCATTCGGCGTCGACAGCGCGCTGATCCAGAACGCCGACGCCGATCGCGAGGACTTCGACACCGCGTGGACAATTCGCTTCCTGCAGGGCGTCGTCATCGCCGCGGTCGTCGTCGCTTCGGCGCCCCTGGCCCAGGCGTATTTCCGCGAGCCGCGCCTCGGACCCCTGCTGTGGGCCCTGTCGCTCGGCGTGCTGGTGTCCGGCCTCACCAACATCGGCGTCGTGCAGTTCACCAAGAACCTGGAGTTCGGCAAGGATTTTCGCTATCGCGCGATCTCCAAGCTGATTTCCTTCGCCGTAGGCGTCGGTGCCGCCCTTTGGATGCGCAACTACTGGGCGCTGGCCGTGGGCATCGTCGGCGGCTACATCGCGAGCTGCATCGTCAGTTATGTCGTGCATCCCTACCGGCCGCGGTGGTCATTGAAGCGCTGGCGCAAGCTCTGGTCGTTCTCGCAGTGGATGCTGCTGATGAACGTGCTCGGCTACGTCGCGCAGAAGGCCGACGAGGTTCTCGTCGGGCGCTATCTGTCCGCCACCCAGATGGGGTTCTACAGCGTGGCATCCGACATCGGCCTGATGCCGTCCGCGGAGCTCGCGGCGCCTGTCAACCGCGTGCTGTTCCCGGCATTTTCGCGCCTGCAATCGGAGCCGGGCCGCCTCGCGGCGGCCTATTGCAATGCGCTGGCGATGGTGGCCGCCGTCACCGTCCCGGCCGGCGCCGGCCTCGCGCTGGTCGCGCACCAGGTGGTCGCGTTGCTGCTGGGCGCAAAGTGGGGGCCCGCGGTACCCATGCTCCAGATCCTCGCGGTCGGCGGCATCGTCAGGAGCCTAGCCTCGTCGGGTAGCTACCTGCTGATGTCGATCGGACATCCGCGCCTTTCCGCGTCCACCGCCACGGCATCGCTCGCGATATTCGGCGCGGGTGCGGCGATCGCGCTTGCCGAGGGTGGCGGCGCCAGTGGCATCGCCTGGGCGAAGCTGGCATCGGGTGTCTTCGCCACGATCATGACTGCCGGCTACGTCGTGCATTTCACCGCGGTGCGCCTGCGCGACCTGCTGCGCAGCATCGCGCGCCCGGTACTCGCGGCAGCAGCGATGTCGGGTGCATTGATGGCGATGCCGCAGCTTGCGCTGCCTCTGGCGGTCGGTCTTGCGATCAATATCGCGGTCGGCGCTGCCGTCTATGCGCTGGCGCTGGGGGCAACGTGGTGGCTTGCGGGCCGCCCCGATGGGCCGGAGCGCACGATCGTCGAGTTCCTGCAGGCGCGGCTGGCGCGCAAGCGCAATCGCTGAGCGTGCTCAGCGATCAGGCGTGCCAGGTGCGGCAGGGTTGGCGTCGGGGTTGCCCGGTGCGAAGTCGAAGCCGGATCCGGGTCCCTCGACGTCCCCCGAGCCCGTGTCGGGCAGCGGCCGCCCGTCGAGCGTGCAGTTGATGCACACGTGGGCGCCGACCACGGGCGTGGTGACGCCGACGAACGCGCAATTGCGCACTTCGGCGACAACGTTGCTCAGTGCATTGCGGATGGCGACGCCGCCCGCAGTCGATTCGAATCGGCAGCTTTCGACCTTGAGCGATCCGCCCGGGTAGGGATTGGGCTCGCTGCCGTAATTCAGCATGATGGGATTGTCGGTGTTCGGCCCCTGGCGCAGCACGCAGCCACTCACCGACGCGTCACCGCCGACGGGAATGTCGATGTTGTAGGACTCGTTGCCGACGAAGTCGAGCCCCACTTCGCAGGCCTCGATATCGGAAACGTGTGCCCGCGTCTTGACGTGATGGCCGATGCGGGTATCGCGAAAGCGCGAATTCGTGCACACGAATCGCGTGATCTTGCCGATGTACACGCCGTGGGTCTGGCCGGTCCCGGTGCCGTTGCTGTACACGTCGCAATCGTTCATCACCACGCTCGCCGGCGTATCCTGCGACGGCCCGAGAATGCCGTTCTGGCAGTCGTGCAGCATCACGCGCTCGAGCACGAGATTGCCACCTTCGTGACGGATGCCGGCGCCGTTGCCGTCCGCCACCGCGGCGCCCGTCAGTTCCATGCTTTCGAGGCGCGTGTCGACACCGGTGACAATGATGCCTTTGCCCTCGAAGCCCACGGACCACAGCTTGGTTTCCTGGCCGACGATGTTCACGGGCTTGGTCGGGTGCGCATTCGCCTCGCTTTCGTACAGGACACCGGCGCTCAAGGCGATCGTGCCGCCGTCGGCACAGGCGGCCTGCAGCGTGGTCGCGGGCGGCGTGATGGAGGCATGTGGCAATGTCGTGTACGGATCGACGGGCGACGTCGCCTGGGCCGGATCCCAGCGAAAGCCGAACGTGGTCTTGCCCTCCCCCTTGATCTCGCATATGAAGAAATGCGTATTGATGCGCGGCACGTAGTCCATGCAATAGAACGTCTGCTGCGTGGTGCCCGGCGCCGGATGTTGCAGCCACGTGCCGGTACCGTCGGCATTGGGCTTGAATCCGAGCATGACCTGATCGAGCAGGCCGCCGACGATCAGCTGATTGGCGCTGTCGTAGGCGTACGCCGTCTCCTTGCCACCGAGCTTCGGCGAGGGGCTCCAGTTGGTCGTCATCGGCTGCCCGCGGTCGCGTCCGTTGGGCACCGCGTACACGGGCCGCAGCGCGCCGCGGTCGAACGCGTATTCCCACACGCGGATATGGCGAACGGCCGGATCGACGTTGCGGCCGATGTAGTAGAACTTGTCGTTCGGCGGGTAATAGACGAGGTTCGCCGCATAGCCGAAATTCGGGATCGCGTTCAGCGCGAGATTGACGACCCATTGCCGCTTGCGCGGGTCGTAGACGCGGAACGTGCCCTCGGAGTGCGCGAGCACGAGTCCCGACACGGGGTCCTCGCAATACGCCTGGGCGGCGCCGCAGCCGAGGACGCCGGTGTCCTCCCACATCCGGTTGACGGGGTCGTATTCCGCGATATTGCCGCCGGTGGTCTGGTTGCTGAATCCGTAGTACGTGCCGTTGTTGGTCATCGGCAGCAGCATCCGGTTGATCGCGCTCGACCAGATGAACCCGGAATACGTGTGCCGCGAAACCGGCCGCAGTGGAGGCGTCTGCCCCGCAACGCTCCAGAACTTTCCGGCATTCAGATATTTGTACGTGCCGTCCGCATTGGTCTCGAGCATCGTCGCTTTCGGCGTGGCGACGTAGTCGGCGGACCATGCCTGCGCGGTGACCGGGAAGCGCAGTACGACGTCCTCCGGCGTCGCCGCGTGGCCGCCGCCGAACAGCAGCAATGCGTCCGCCGCCGGACAGAAGCTGAATCCCGAATAGTCGGTGATCGACGTGCCGGCGCCGACGAGCGGCGCGAGATCCACGCAGAAGGACTTGCTGTCGAGCGGCAGCACGGCGGACTTGCGGCGGACGGTGGCGCCGATCGCGCCGGGCCCGAGGAACGCCATCGCCCCGGCGGCCGTGTAGCGGATGAAGTTGCGACGATTGACGGTCATGACATGGCACCTCTTGCAACACAACGATAGACGCTGGCCGCCGTTACGGCCAGTCCATGTCGACGGACGGCGCGACGGTGGGGCCGGCGCGCGGCATGGTCAGCCGACATCGGCGTAGCGGCTCAGGGCGGCGCGGTCGTGTAGACGACCACCAGCTTGGGCCGATTGCCGGTGGCGCTGCCCTCACGCGTGGTGAAACTCTTCAGCCCCTGCGCGCCGCTCACCGCCTCCAGCTTCCATCCATAGTTCGCCGCGCCGGCCGACATCCCCGTCAGGTCCGCCGTCACGTCGAAATTGACCCACCCCGGATTCCAGCCGACGCTTCCCGTCGCCGACACCACCGTGCTGAGATCGCTGCCCACCCCCTTCGCGCCCGCCGTCGCCCACGCCACGCCCACCCGCGCCTGGTTCCACGTCGCCTCGCCTTCCACCCAGTCCTTCAGCACCTGGCGCAATTGATACTTCTGATCGTACGAGCTCTGCTTGTACAGGCTCAGCGTCGCCGACACGATCGTCGAACCATCCGGCACCGGGCCACCTTCCGCCGCGAACACCGCGAATCGCACCAGGTCCGCATACGACCCGCCGTACTCCAGCATCTGCGTCGCACGCCCCCACGACGTCCCCTTGTTGTACGAATCGAGATACGTGTCGCGCGTCCCGCTGTAGCTCCCCGCCGCGTCCTGCAGGCTTACCGTGCCGCTGCCCGCCGCCGCGTCCACCGTCACCGTCACCGGCAAACTCACCGTGCTCGCTCCGGCATTGTCCACCGCCACCGCCGTCAGGCTGTAGTGTCCTGCCGGCGCATTCCACATCACGCTGTACGGCGCCTTGCTGCTGCTGCCGATCAGCGTCGTGGCCACGTAGAAATCCACCCGCACCACGCTGCCGTCACTGTCGCTCGCCGTCGCGTCCACTTCCACCATTCCCGGGGCGCCGATTTCGGCGCCATCCGCCGGCGCGGTCACGCTCACCGACGGCGGCACATTGACCGGCACCGTGACCGTGATGTCGACCGGATCGCTCGTGCGGCTCGCGCCGACGTTGTCGGTCGCCTTCGCCGTGATGCGATGGCCGCCGGCCGCGAGCGCCGGCAGTGTCGCGGTATAGGGCTGGATGGTGGCCGTCGCGCCACGCACGCCGTCGACGAAGAAGTCAACCTTGCTGATCGTGCCATCGGCGTCGCTGGCATTCGCGCTCACGGCGACGTCGGCCGGTGCGACGTACGATGCCCCTTGCGCGGGGGCGGTCAGGCTCACCGATGGCAGCTGATTGCCGCCGGCTGCATAGACGACCACCAGCTTGGGCCGATTGCCGGTGGCGCTGCCCTCACGCGTGGTGAAACTCTTCAGCCCCTGCGCGCCGCTCACCGCCTCCAGCTTCCATCCATAGTTCGCCGCGCCGGCCGACATCCCCGTCAGGTCCGCCGTCACGTCGAAATTGACCCACCCCGGATTCCAGCCGACGCTTCCCGTCGCCGACACCACCGTGCTGAGATCGCTGCCCACCCCCTTCGCGCCCGCCGTCGCCCACGCCACGCCCACCCGCGCCTGGTTCCACGTCGCCTCGCCTTCCACCCAGTCCTTCAGCACCTGGCGCAATTGATACTTCTGATCGTACGAGCTCTGCTTGTACAGGCTCAGCGTCGCCGACACGATCGTCGAACCATCCGGCACCGGGCCACCTTCCGCCGCGAACACCGCGAATCGCACCAGGTCCGCATACGACCCGCCGTACTCCAGCATCTGCGTCGCACGCCCCCACGACGTCCCCTTGTTGTACGAATCGAGATACGTGTCGCGCGTCCCGCTGTAGCTCCCCGCCGCGTCCTGCAGGCTTACCGTGCCGCTGCCCGCCGCCGCGTCCACCGTCACCGTCACCGGCAAACTCACCGTGCTCGCTCCGGCATTGTCCGTGACCTTCACGGTCAGCACATGCGGCCCCGCGGCCAAACCTGCCAGCGGCGCGGTGTACGGCGACGTCAGCCCCGTCAGCGTCGCGAATACCGTGCCGTCGGCATACATCATCACGCTCGCGATCGTGCCGTCGCTGTCGCTCGCGCTCGCCGTCACCTGAACCGTCGCCCCCGCCGCGACGTGCGTCCCGTCGAGCGGCGCGTCGATCGTCACCTGCGGCGGCGCGTTCACCGGCGCCGTGACCGTCACGGCGACCGGCTGGCTGGTGGTCACCGCGCCGCCGTTGTCGACCGCCTTCGCCGTCAGGCTGTAGCTTCCCGGCGACGCGCTCCACATCACGCTATACGGCGGCGTGCTGTCGCTGCCGATCAGCGTCGACCCCACGTAGAAGTCCACCCGCACCACGCTGCCATCGTCGTCGCTGGCATTGGCATCCACCTTCACCATCGCAGGTCCCGCGATCTGTGCCCCGTCCGATGGCGCGGTCACGCTCACCGACGGCGGCGCGTTGGTATCCGCATCGGACCATCCAACGGGCTTGTACAGCCAGATGTCGCCGTGCACGTCGAGGGCCATGAACGCATCGAGATTCGGGATGTACTTGAACTTGCCCAGCACACCGGTTCCGGTGTCGGTGGGCGGGATCGCGCCCGATGCCGGCGGCTGTCGATCGATCACCCATCCTGTCGGACTCACCGGGTCGGGTGGCGTGGCCGTCCACACGGTGCCGCCGCCATTCCACAGCACGAACCGGGCGCGGCGCGGATCGAAGTCCATGCCGAAGTTGGGATTCATCGAGAACGCGCCGCTCGCGTCGATCACCGACGTGATGGGCACGTCACGATTGTTCGGCCCTGCCGTGTTGAGGTTCCAGTACGAGAAATACATCGCGCTGCTTGATCCGGTGCGCAGGAAGATGCGCCGTACGGGATCGAGTGCGCCCCCCCCTTGCGACGACGTGCCCGACCACCAGATGCCGACGCGGTCGAGCGTGTCCTGCGAGCGGTCGGCGAGGTCGCGGATCTGCAGGCGAAACAGGTTCTGGCTGGTGCCGCCGCCGATGCGGCCGGCCACATACACCGTATCGAATCCCTGCTCGTTGGTGACGTCGGTGACGCCCATCACGAAGGTGCTCGGCAACACGAGCGACCCGAAGCGTCCGTCGTAGATGTCGAGGTTCTGCCACATGTGGCCGCCGACGATCTCCGGATGCGGGGCGACGCGCTGCACGTGCGAGCCGGTCGTGCCGCCGACCTTGTTCGGGTCGCCGCGCGACGGATCCCACAGGAACGGCCCGGTCGCGCGTATCGTGCCGTCGTCGAGCAGCATCGGCTGCCCGGCGCCGGTGTCGAACGCCGCGCCGCCGAACGTGAGGAAGCGATCGAGCTTCGGCAGGAAAAGATTGTTGTCGTACGTGTGCGCGGCCACCGGCGCGTTCATCGCGCCGTCGATGGCCTCGTAGCGCACGCCGCTCAGCAATTGCACCTGGCTGGGCACCGACGCGCGCTCCCAGAGCTGCGTCGTGCCGTGCCAGCGATACACCTCGTTGCCGCCATAGTTCGCGTGACCGCCGCCCCAGAGGATGAGATCGCCGCGATTGAGGTCCCAGGCGAACGAACTCCACGCCGCCAGGATCGAGCCGGGCTTGCTGGCGCCCACGTACGGCAGAACCTGCAGGTCCGGCGAGACCCACGTGTCCGAGAACGCGTTCAGGTTGACCTTGACCCAGCTGCTTTCCGGTGTCGCCGCGAGAATGGCTTCGAGATTCGGCAGCTGCACCTGCCCTTGCGCGAGACACGGCATGAGGCCGATCGCGACCACTGCACCCAAGCGGCGTGCGAGCCGGCGGAACGTCATCGTCATCGACATTGCCTTGCCATTCCCCTGGTGGACTGCGCGCCGCGCGCGGGCCGATGCCGGCATCGGCGTCGTGTCGCAATCTTACGACCAATCGCGCCTGCGCCACATCACGATTGCGCAAGCGGGATGTGCACGACAGCGCGAACGCGAGCCGCTCTGCAGCCGATCAGCGCGGGACGATCCAGGTAGGCGCCGGCGGCAGACGCGGCTCCGTACCCTGCGATGGCGCAGATGGCGCATCGAGGCTCCGCGACAGCACTCCCGCAAGCTCCGGCGGCACGCCGATGCGATGCCGGGCGATGCACGCCGCCGCCACCTTGTAGTGAATGGGCTGCGTCGCAAAGCCCATGCCGCCGTGGTAGAAGTTGAGGAACAGCTCCTCGATGTCGACGTCGGTGACGACCGTGCGTTCGCCGACCAGCGCATCGTTGATCCACAGGCGGCCGTGGTTGGCGTCGACGTCGAGCTCCTGCTCGATCACCACCGGAACGCCCACCGGAAACGTGCGGCCGTAGTCGCGGATGTTGCCGTAGCCGCCGCCCGACGCCACGTCGTAAAGGTAGTCGCGCACGGTGAGGTTGTTCTTCGGGCCGTGTTCCATGCGCCACGAGAACGTTTTCGTCCCCGCATGCGGCGGATGGAAGATCGTGTCGCTGTAGGTACCGGCGAGACCCGGGAGCTTGACGCCCTTCTCGGTCATGTACAAAAGCACGTCCGGATCGATGACCATCACGTAGCGCGCGTACGCATGGCGGATCGACGGCGGCGCGAACAGGTGCGCGGCCATGATGTCGCGGGTGCCCCCGAAGCGCATGAACGCGAGACCGTGCTCGACGCCGAATTCCGGATCGGTCGCGCAGAAATTCTTGCCGTCGGGCTGGCGCCGCGGCGCGCACCACGCGCGATGGTGCTCGTCCTGCCAGTTCGACCTCGAGAGATCGGCGCGCACCGTCGCCACGTCCTTGAACTCGACGTAGGCGAGCACCGCTTCGTGGCTGCGCAGGTCGAGGTCGTGCGCAAGCTTCGACGTCAGGGTGGTGGGCTCGATCGGACCCATTTCCTTCGTCGCCAGCGACAGAGCCGTCGGTGGCGCGATTCCGGGGCGCATGCCGGGCGTCGCCGCTGCTGCCAGCGCCGGTGCCAGTGTCGACAATGACGCCGTCGCCGCGCAGGCGCCGAGGAATCGCCGGCGGTCGGTGCTCATGCCGACACCGCTGCCGACGTGACCGGCGCGTCACGCTGCCGCAGGTTGCGCAACATCATGAGATCGAAACGCAGCGGCTTGCGCGACCATGGCGTGAATCGCGGCAGCTGGTGCACGTCGGCGTCGCGTCGCGCCACGCCTGGCGCGGTCGATACGGCCGCGGTGTAGCCGGCGGCAGCGACCATTCGCACATGCTCGGGCGTGTAGTCGCGCGCCGGCTTGCCGTTGGGATAGGCAAACAGCCGGACCGGCTTGCCGAGCATGGCTTCGAGGTCGTGCTTGCTGGCGGCGATCTCGCGTCGCGCGGCATCGGAGTCGAGACGCGCGAGGATGGGATGGGTCACGGTGTGCGCGCCGATGCCGATGCCCGCCGCATTCAGCGCGGCGAGCCCCTGCCGCGTCAGCATCAGACCCTGCGGCGGATCCACTGCAGCGAGATCGAGCGTGCGCCGCGCATGCGCCTCGCGCTCGACTTGCGGCAGGTACTTGAGATGGCCGAGAACGGCGTCGATGGCTCGGCGTCGCGCGACCGTCGAGTCGAGCGCGACTCGCCCGAGGCCGATCGTTGCGAGGTCGAGCGCGTCACGCGCAGTCGTGCGCAGTGCCTCGATCACGAGGTCGTTCCACATCGCCCCACCGTCGAGATAGCCGGTGGCGACGAATACCGTCGCCGGCACGTGATGCCGCTGCAGGATGGGCAGGGCAATCGAAAGGTTGTCGGCGTATCCATCGTCGAACGTGATCGCGAGCGCGCGCGACGGCAGCGTGCCGCGGCGCAGCGCGTCGATGGCGTCGGCCAGCGGCAGCACGCGAAAGCGCGCCGCGACGTGCGCCATCAGCGCCTCGAATTGCGCGGCGTCCGGCTCTTCGGGGAACAGCGCGTCCGGCGCCGCCAGCACCCGGTGGAAGATCAGGATAGACAGACGGGCGCCGCGGCCGCCCGGCGACGCCAGCGCGAACGCGCTCCGCCAGATCACGCGAAGCTCCGATCCTTGGGGGGCGGTGCCGCGGCGACATCGACGAGAGCAGACGCTTGCGTGGGCACGGCCGTCGCGGTGGCGGCTTGCTGCACCTCCTCGACGACCATGCGCGTGATCACGACCAGGACCAGCAGGTCGTAAGGCAAATCGAAATACGCGAGGCTCAGGAACGCGCCGCCGACGAGATAGCCGGTCAGGCTGACCTGGATCATCGACCCGAGCTTCCCTGCCCAGGCGAGCGGCGGGCTGCGCGCACCGAGCCGGCGCAGACGACCCGCGTCGCGCCAGACCAGCCACCACAGCAGGAGGAACAACATGACGCCAGGGAAGCCGTGCTCCCCGAGCACCTCGAAGTAGATGCTGTGCGCAGCGTGGATGTCCTTGGGATTCGGCGCGTAACGCATGAACATCTCGGGCGTGGTGACTTCGAATCCGCCCCCGATCGGCCGATCCTTGGCCAGATTCCACGCCATCTTCCATGCATTGAGACGCCCCAGCGCGGAGCTGTCGAGATTCTCGGTGTCGATCGTCTGCATCCGCGCTTCCCACGTGCTCGGCATGAAAGCGACGAGGCTCACCGCCAGTGTCGCGATGACGAATCCCGAGATCAGCTTGTGATCGCTGCGCAGCCACAGCAGGCCCGACATCGCGGCGATCGCCAGCAGCGCGCCACGCGACTGGCTGCCGAGCGCCGCCAGCGCGGTGAATACCATGGTCACGCCGAGACCGATGCGTACCCAGCGATTGCTCGATACCATCTGCAGATAGCGCATCAGCGGAATCGCCATGATCAGCGCCAGTGCGATCTCGTTGTTGCCTTCGATGAAGCTACCCGCCGGTCCCCAGACACGGAACTCGCCGCCGCCGACCAATGTGAAGAGTCCGCCCTTGAGGCCGTAGAAGCCCAGCGAGATCACCAGCACCCACACCAGCAGCTCGACGTGCTTGCGCGAGTTGAGGAGACACATCGCGACGAAAACCATGAACATGATCTTCATCACCCGCGAGAACAGCTCGCCGATCTGCTCGGGATAGATCGCCATTGCGGACGTGAAGCACATCCACGCCACGAACAAGGCCAGCACGACTACCGGCGCATAGCGCGGCGGCATGCGGCGCCGGTCGCGCGTGAGCAGGATGCCCGCCATCGTGCCGATGACCACCGTCAACGCCACCGGAAAGTTCACGGCGAAACCCCATGCCAGCCGGTGCGGATTCATCACGCTGACCCACGTCCATGCCAGCACGCCGACATACGGATGCATGACCGCATAGGCCGACAGGCCGAACACGAGCCCGAGGACGAGGACGTCACGCATGCGCGTCCTCCTTCGCCGGATGCTGCGCCTGCGATCGCGCGGGCCAGCGGCCGGCGGCATCCTCGTAAAGCGCGCATTGGCGCTCGACGATCTCGTCCCAGCCGAACTGGCGCGCGTACTCGCGCACCTTCTGCACCGGCAGCTGGCGCGCGATCATGGCGTCGAGTGCCTGCGCCCACACCTCGGCATCGCGCGCCGCGACGATCTTCGCCGGCGCACGCGCGCCGCCGATGATTTCGGGCACGCCGCCGACCTCGGCGGCGACCACCGGCGTGCCGCAGGCGATCGACTCGAGCACTACATTCGGCCAGCCTTCGCGCAGCGACGGCAGCGCGAGCACATCCGCCGCCGAGTACGCGAAGCGCAAGTCGGCCTGCGGCATGTCGGCACGCCATTCGGCGCGTCCGGGAACGACGGATTCGGCCTGCGCCCGCAGCTTGCCCGCGAGCGGCCCCTGGCCGACGATGAGCAGGCGCGCGGCGGGCATGCGTGCCACCGCTTCGATCAGCAGGTCGAACCCCTTTTCCGGGACGAGGTTGCCGATCGCCACCACCAGCGGCCCTGTGTGTGTGATGCGCAGGCGCGCGCGCGCATCCTGCCGCGGGACCGGTGCGAAGACATCGACGTCGACGCCATTGCGCAGCACGTGCAGGCGCGCAGCAGGCATGCCCATCGCGGTCATCGCCCGCGCGAGCGCGCCCGACACCGCGATCAGCGCGCTCGCCCGTTGCGCCGCCGCCAGCATGCGGCGGCGAGCGAATTCGATCTCGCCGATGCGATTGATGTCGCTGCCACGGGCGCTGATCACCAGCGGCAGTCCCAGCGCGTCGGCCACGCGCGCGGCGGCGACGCCGTCGGGATAGAAGTAATGCGCGTCGACCACATCGAAGGCGCTGGCGTCGAGCTTGCGCCGTCGCAATTCGCCGAGGATCGCCGCCGCCAGTGCGTCGGGTTGCATGCGCATGCCGATCAACGGCAGGTGCGCGTATCGCGGGTGGAACACGTCGAAGCCGTAAGTCCGCTCCGCCGGCGGCGCACCGGCAGCAGTCCTGTACATGCCGGGAAAACGCGGGATCGCGGCGACCACCACGCTGCTCGCGCGCCCCGAATCGCAGATCCGGCGCAGCCGGTTGGCGACGAAGATGCCATGCCGCGGCTGGGCCGCGCTGGGGAACAGCGTCGACAGCGTCAGCAGACGCACGCGCGTGGCCGGCCGCGCCATGACGCGCTCGGCGCTCATGGCAGCGCTCGCTTGGTGCCGATCACCAGCACAGGCCCTCGACGGTGCACGGCCATGCGCCGGCATCGGGCAGGCGCGCGAGATCGACGATGGTGTGGCGCGCCTCCACCATGCCGCGCAGCCGCGCGAGTATGGCCGCATCGGACATTCCGACCACCAGCACATCGGACTCGGCCACCACCTCGGCCAGGTCGTCGCTGATCAGGTTGCCGATGTGCGGCAGGTGGTGTTCGATGAACCGCTTGTTGGCGCCCAGCAGGCGCGACAGGTGCACTTCCGGATCGAACACGCGCAGCGCCATGCCCTTGCCGATGAGCTGCTCGGCGAGCGCCACCAGCGGGCTTTCGCGCAGGTCGTCGGTGCCCGTCTTGAACGAGAGGCCGATGAAACCGATGCGGCGCTTGCCGGCGGCGAGCACCTTGTCGAGCGCGAGGTCGACGTGCACGCGGTTCGACGGCAGGATGCCGCCGTGCAAGGGCATTTCCACGTCACGCTGCTTGGCGAGATGCATCGTCGCGCGCAGGTCCTTCGGCAGGCAGGAGCCGCCGAACGCGTAGCCGGGCTTCAGGTAGGCCGGCGAGATATTCAGCTGGCGGTCCTTGCACAGCAGGCCCATCACCTCGAACGGATCGACGTCGAGCGCGTCGCATAGCCGCGCGGTCTCGTTGGCGAACGTGATCTTGAGCGCATGGAAATTGTTGCAGCAGAGCTTGACCATTTCCGCCGCGCGCACCGAGGTCGTCAGGAATTCGCATTGCAGATGGCCGAACAGCGCGCGCAGGCGCTCCACCGGGTAGTCGTGGTTGGCGCCGACCACCGTGAACGGCGGCTTGTCGTAGTCGCGGATCGAACTGCCCTCGCGCAGGAATTCAGGCTGGAAGCACAGATGGAAGCCGACGCCGTCCCGCTTCCCCGACGCGCGCTCGACGATGGGCCGCACCACGTCCTCGACGGTGCCGGGAGCGAGCGTGGAGCGGAACACGAACACATGCGGCTCGCGCTTGTCCTGCATCACTTCGCCGATGTCACGCGCGAGTCCGAGCACGGCTCCCTGGTCCTGGCTGCCGTTGGCCGCCGACGGCGTACCGACGCAGATCAGCGACATCTCGCTCCCGGTCACGGCGTCGCGCACGCTCGACGTCACGCGCACGCGCCCGCTCGCGGCCACGCTCGTCATCAGGTCGACCATGCCCTCTTCGACCACCGGCGTCCTGCCTTCGCGGATCAGGTCGAGCTTCACCTGATCGACATCGACGCCGATGACCTCGTGGCCGTCGCGCGCGAGGCACGCGAGCGACACGGCGCCGACATAACCCAGACCGAAAATGCTGATTCTCACGCCCGACCTTTCATTGCCATCCGTGAATCCCGCCGCTGGCGACTGCACGCCACGAGGTCCATCGCCCGTGCCGCCGTCCGCGACCTCCGCTGCGTTGCCGACTCCCTCACCTGCTATCTCCCGCCGCGACGCATCGCGCGCAGCGCAAACCAGTTCGGCACCGTGTACACGCCGTCCCATCGCAGCTTCAGCGAAGCGGCATCGGTGTAGAGCTCGGTGATGGTGCGTGGCAGGCCGGTGATGCCCTGCGACTTGAGGCGCGCGCCCAGCAGCTGGAACTCGTAGCGCCGCCGGCCGTAGCGCACGGCGCGCTTCCAGTAAACGCGCCAATCGGCGGGACGGGTGAGCGACATGGGCTCGAACTCGAAGCGGGCGTCGGCGCACGGCGCGATGCGCGCATCGTCGAACCGCGCCGACCTGGGATCGAGGTCCCATTTCACCAGCGCGCCCACCAGGCCGTCGTCGCCTTCGAGCGCAAGCGGAATGCGCACACCCATGGTCCGCAGGCGCTCGACGAACGTTCCGCGCAATGCATAGAGGTTGGCCACCAGCCCGTGCTGCTCGACGATTTCGCGCGCGTCGCGTGTGCGGTTGCGGCCGCTGCCGGGGACCGCGGAGGCGGCATGCGCCTGCGGCTGCGCGCGCAGCGCGTCCCGCATCACCGAAAACGAGCCGGGCGTCGCGCGCGCGTCGCCGTCCATGAAGAAATACGCCTCGCGCATCGGCGCCTGCGCCGGAACGGTGTCGTGGATGAACACATTCCACGCGTTGCACTTGTCGCCGAGCGCGATGCTCACGAGGTGCACGCCCGGGCGCGTCCGCGCGTAGTCCGCGACGATCGCCTCGGTACCGTCGGTGCAGCCGTTGGCCATCACGTAGACGTCGAAATCGAGCGCCGGGTCGGCGGCGAAAATGCTGTCGAGGCACGCGCCGATGTGGCGCTCCTCGTTGTGCGCCAGCACCATCACCGGGAAACGCGCCTGCGCGCGCAGCGCGTCCGCGCTGCCGGCACCGGTCGCCCATTCGCTCGCGCGCGGTGGCAGGGTCGCCGTCATCGCGGCGCTCCGTCGCCGACCATCGCGCGCGGTGCCGCGCCGTGCAGGCGTGCCGGCGCACGGGGCGCGCTCGCCACGCAGCGCGCGATGATCCCGTCCAGCCGTCGCATCGATGCCTCCCACGCATGATGGCTCAGCACGCGCTCGCGTCCGGCACGCGCGACGCGCGCGCGCTCGCCGGGATCGTCCATCAGGCGCAACACCGCGGCGGCGACCGCCGCGGGACCGTCAGCCACCACGAAGTCCTCGCCGGCGCGGGCATCGACACCCCCCGCGGCGACGCTGCTCGTGACCACCGGCACGCCCGCCGCCATCGCCTCCAGGATCTTGTTCTGCGTGCCGCGCGCGATGCGCAACGGCGCCACCATCACCGCCGAGCGCCGCAGGTGCACGCGCACGTCGGGCACCGATCCGGTCACCGTCACGCCAGGTTGCGTGGCGAGTGCACGCACGGCCGGGCTGGGGTCGGCGCCGACGATGACGAGTCGCGCCTGCGGGCGTGCGGCGCGGATGAGGGGGAACGTCGTGCGGCAGAAATCGAACATGCAGTCCTGGTTCGGGAAGTAATCCATGCGCCCGACGAAAGAGAGCGTGTCGGCATCGTAGGCGGTTTCATCCGGCGCGAAATAGTCGCTGTCGACACCATTCGGAAACCAGTCCGTCGCGGCACCGGTGGCATAGCCTTGCAGCGTCTCCCATTCGGCGCGCGTCGTCGTCGTGCACAGGTCGAATGCCCGCGCGAGTCGCTTCTCCTCGGCCACCAGCTTGTGCCCTTCGAGGCGGTAGCCGACGCTCATCGGCCACGGCTTGAACGCGCCGTATTCGAGCCATTTCTGCGAATCCATGTCGCCGAAATCGAGGATCTTCGGCATGCCGCGCGCGTGCTCGACGTAGCGCGCCACCGACGAGCAGTGCACGAAGACGAGGTCGAACGCCTGCTCGGCAAGCAGGCGGTCGATCGTCGACGCCATCGCCGCCGAGCGGAAATAACCGAACGACGACGGCGTGGTGGTCGGCAGTCTGGCGATCATCCGCAGCGTCTGCAGCGGCGCGCCCACGCGCGCCATCTCGAAGCGATGACAGTAGGGGGCGATGCCCCGGCCCTCGTCGGCCTCGGCCGCCGAGCGCACCAGCGACACCACGGTGACTTCATGCGTGCGGCCGAGGTGGCGAATCATGTTGAACGGCCGGATCTTGCCGCCACGCTTGGGCGGGTAAGGAAAGCGATGGCAGACGTAGAGGATCTTCACGCGCGCAGCCGCCGCAGCTCGTCGGCGACGTCGTCGGTGCTGCGCCGGTCGAGGAAGATGCGGCCCCACAGCTCGAGGTTCATCAGCGCCAGCAGCGCATCGGTGCGGTCCTCGCGGCCGCTGGCATGCTCGGTGATGAGGCGGTCCACCGCGGCGTGACGGAACCAGCCGCGGCGGCCGACGCTCGAGGCCGACAGGAGCTCGCGCAGCGTCGGTGCCAGGTCGCCCTTGAGCCATGCGCCCATCGGCGTGCCGAAGCCGCGCTTCTGGCGATGCAGGATCGACTCCGGCAGAATCCCCGCCAGCGCCTTCTTCATCGCATACTTGAGCGTGCCGCCGCGCATCTTGATCGACTCGGGCATCGCCGCCGCCAGCTCCACCAGCTCGTGGTCGAGCAGCGGCACGCGGCACTCCAGCGACACCGCCATGCTCATCTTGTCCGTCAGCAGCAGGAGGTCGTCGGGCAGCTGGGTCTCGGCGTCGACGGCGAACATGCGGTTCATGCCGTCGTCGCCGGCGGCGTCCGCGAACGCGCGCCTGATCGCATGCGGCTCGATGCCGCCGGCCGGCGCGCCGCGCAGCGCACTGCGTGCGCCGGCATCGCAAACCTCCACGTAGGCCAGATAACGCTGCTCGAACGGCAGCTCCGCCGATTCGAGAAAGCGCTTGGCGTAGCGAAAGCGGTTGCGCCAGGCCGAATGGCGATCGCTCGGCAGGCGGCGGGCCGCACCCGCGGCGAGCCGCCGCGCCCACCCGGGGAAGCGCCGGTAGCGCCGCGCATAATGATCGCCGAGGTAGCGCCGGTAGCCGCCGAAGAGCTCGTCACCGCCGACGCCGGACAGGATCACCGTGACGTCGCGCCGTGCGAACTGCGACACGAGGTAGGTGGTGACGAATGCCGTGTCCGCGATCGGCTCGTCCATGTGCCACAGCAGGCGCGGCAGCAGCGAGACCACGTCCGGACGCACGACGATCTCGTGATGGTCGGTGCCGAACTGCCGCGCCACTTGCTGCGCGTAAGGCAATTCGTTGTAGAACGCGTCCGCCGCGCCCTGGTCGAAGCCGATCGAATACGTCTTCACCGGTTGCGAGCTGTGCCGGCTCATGAACGCGACCACCGCGCTCGAGTCGATGCCGCCCGACAGGAACGCGCCGATCGGCACATCGCTGACCATCTGCATCCGCGTCGACGTCTCCAGGCGCGCGCGGATGGCTTCCGTCCATTGCGCCTCGGAGCGGCCTCGGTCGATCGCATGCGGCAGCCGCCAGTAGCGGCGCTCGTCGACCTTGCCACCTTCGATGACGAGCAGCGTCGCCGGCGGCAACTTGGCAATGCCGGCGAACATCGATTGCGGCGCCGGCACGTAGCCGAGCTGCAGGTAGCTGTCGAGCGCCTGCGGATCGACGGCGACGCCGATCCCGGGCAGCGTCAGCAGGGCCTTCGCCTCGCTGGCGAAGGCGATGCGGCGTGCATCGCGCGCGATGTACAACGGCTTGACGCCGAGGCGATCGCGCGCGACGACCATGCGCCGCCGGCGCGCATCCCACAGCGCGAACGCGAACATGCCGTTGAGGTGCGACACGCAGTCGTCGCCGTACTCGGCGTAGGCATGCAGGATGACTTCGCTGTCGGAATCGGTGCGGAAGTGGCAGCCGCGCTGCGCGAGCTCGCGACGCAGCTCGCGGAAATTGTAGATCTCGCCATTGCAGACGAGCCACAGCATGCGGTCGTCGCTGGCGAGCGGCTGGTGGCCGCCGGCGAGGTCGATGATCGACAGGCGGTTCATGCCGAGCAGCGCCGCGCCGTCGGCATGATGCCCGTGGTCGTCCGGCCCGCGGTGGGCCATGATGCGCGACATCGCGGCGACGACCGCGACGTCGGCCGCCGCGCCGTCGAGCTGCACGAGCCCGAATATGCCGCACATCGCGCGCTAGCTCCCGGCCGGACGCCGTTGTGCCGTGATCGCCGTCACCCGCGTCGGCGCGACGCGCCGGTACACCTCGCGATAGCGGGCGACGCTGCGGTCCCAGCTGCGTTCCTCCTCGACGAACGCACGCGCCCGCGCGCGCATCGCCGGCCATTGGTCGCCGGCGCCCAGCACGCGCGCCAGCACCGCCGCCAGCGCCGCGACGTCCCCGGCCGGAAACAGGTTGCCGTTGTCGCCGTCGCGAATGAGCTCGCGGTGGCCGCCGACGTCGGACGCGACCAGCATGCGACCTTGCGCCATCGCCTCCAGCGGCTTCAATGGCGTCACGAGCTCGGTGAGCCGCATCGAGCGGCGCGGGTAGACCAGGATGTCGATGAGGTCGTAATACCGCTGGACGTCGGCATTCGGCACGCGCCCGGTGAACACCACGCGATCGGCGATGCCGAGCTGCGCCGCGCGCGCGCGCAGCAGCGGCTCGTGCGAACCGCCGCCGACCAGCAGCACCTTCAGCGCAGGATGCGTCGGCTTGAGGCGCGCCAGCGCCTCCAGCAGCAGGTCGACGCCCTCGTACGCGTAGAACGATCCGACGAAGCCCAGCACCGTGGCCTCGCCGAGCCCGAGCGAATCGCGCAGCGCGAGGTCAGGCGCGCCCGACGTCGAAAAGCGCCGGACGTCGACCGCGTTGGGAATCACGGTGACCCGCTTCGACGCGATGCCGCGGCCGACGATTTCGTCGCGCAGGCCCTCGCAGATCGTGGTAATCGCGTCGCAACGGCGCAATGCGAAGGTCTCGATGCCGCGCGATGCGCGATACCGCAAGCTGCCCTCGCGCGTCGTGCCGTGGTCGACCGCCGCGTCCTCCCACAGCGCGCGCAACTCGTAGACCACCGGCACGCGCCGGCGGTGTGCCGCCCACAATGCGGGCAGCGCGTTCAGCACCGGCGAATGCGCGTGCACGATGTCGGGCCGCAGGCGGTCGATGAGCTCGCCGATGCGCTGTGACGTCGCCGCCATTTCGGCGAGCTCGGCGACGAGCGGCACGTTGCGCCAGCGCGGGTTGGGAGGCGACGTGCGGAAGAAGCGCCAGCCGTCGACGGTTTCCTCCGCCGGCGTCGACGCCTTCAGCGCGAAACCGTGACGCGGAGTGGTGAGATGGAACGTGCGCCAGCCGAGCGCAGCCTGCTCGCGCAGGATGGCGACGGTGCGAAACGCATAGCCGCTGTGCAGCGGCAGCGAGTGATCGAGGACGTGCAGGATCGAAAGGCTCATGATGCGATCGCGAGCTCGCGCGGCTCGTCCGATTCCTCGAGCGCATTGCGCAGGAACGCCTCGAACATGAGCAGGCTCCACAGCGGCGCGCTGTAGTCGCGGGTGCCGGCCTGGTGCGCGTCGACCAGCTCGCGCAGCGTCGCCGCGTTGAAGAGCCCCGTGGAGGCGAGCCGCGCGCCGAGCACCGCGTCGCGCACCCGCGCCCGCAACGGCCCGCGGAACCAGCGCGCCAGCGGCACGGCAAAGCCCATTTTCGGCCGGTAGAGAAGATCGCGAGGCAGTTGCGGCTCCATCGCTTTCTTCAGCAGGAACTTGCCCTCGCCCGCGCGCAGCTTCAGCGACGACGGCAGGCTCGCCAGCCATTCCACCAGCGGATGGTCCATCAGCGGCTCGCGCACCTCGAGCGAATGTGCCATCGCCGCGCGGTCGACCTTGGTGTTGATGTCGCCGACGAGATAGGTCTTGAGGTCGAGATACTGCACGAGCGCCAGCGGGTCGTCGGTGTGCGCATTGCGCGCATGACGGGCGAACACGTCCAGCGCGTCGTAACCCGCCAGCGCTTGCGTCAGCCGCTCGCTGAAGAGCCGCTTCCGCATCGGCGCGGCGATGATCGACATCGAATGGAAATAGGCTTCGACCGACGTTCGCGCCATCGCCTCGAACGTGGTCTTGGCGCGCAGCACGCGCGGCGCCCAGTCGAGCTTCGGATAGGCGCTGCCGAGAAAGCCGAATGCCGGCCGCCGCAACGCCAGCGGCAGCGCGCTGCGCACGCGCTCCTCCATCACGTGCAGCCGGTAGCGGCGATAGCCGCCGAAGCTCTCGTCGCCGCCGTCACCCGACAACGCCACCGTGACGTTCTCGCGCGCGAGCTTGCACACGCGCCACGTCGGGATCGCCGAGCTGTCGGCGTAGGGTTCGTCGTAGATGCCGGCGAGCTTGTCGACCAGGTCGAAGTCGTCGCTTTCCACGATCTCGGCGCGGTGGTGGGTGTGATAGCGCTCGGCCACCTCGCGTGCGTAGCGCGACTCGTCGAACGCCCGCTCGCGAAAGCCGATCGAGCACGTCTCCACCGGCGAGGACGACAGTCCGGCCATCGTCGCCACGACGGCGCTCGAGTCGACGCCACCCGACAGGAACGCGCCGAGCGGCACTTCGGAGATCATCCGCAGCCGCACCGATTCCGCGAGGCGATGGCCGAGCTCGGCGCAGGCGTCGTCCACCGACACCGGATTGTCGAGCGTGAAGCGCACGTCCCAGTATTCGCGCGGCAGCGGCAGCGGCGCGCCGCGGCGGATCGCCAGCGTATGCGCGGGCGGCAGCTTGTGCACGCCGCGAAAGATGGTGCGCGGATCGGCGACGTAGCCGAGCGCGAAATATTCCTCGACGGCGAGCGGGTCGATGTCGCGCGCGAGCGCGCCATGCGCCAGCAGCGACTTGAGCTCCGAACCGAACACGAGCCTGCCGTCCGCCAGCGTGGCGTAATACAGCGGCTTGACGCCGAGGCGGTCGCGCGCGAGGAACAGCGTCGCGCGGGCACGATCCCACAGCGCGTACGCGAACATGCCGCGGAACCGCTCGACCGAGCGCTCGCCCCATGCCTCCCACGCGTGCACGATGACCTCGGTGTCGCTCTTGGTGCGGAACGTGTGACCGAGCGCCATGAGCTCGGGAATCAGCTCCTGGTAGTTGTAGATCTCGCCGTTGTAGATGACGCACACCGAGTGGTCCTCGTTCCACAGCGGCTGCTGCCCGGTGGCGACGTCGATGATCGACAGCCGGCGGTGGCCGAGGCCGATGCCCGGCTCGACGTGCACCGAGCCTTCGTCGGGCCCGCGATGGAATTGCGAAGCGTTCATGCGTGCGAGCGCCGCGCGATCGATGTCGCGCGCGCCGCGGGTGTCGAAGATGCCGGTGATGCCGCACATGATGGCCTCGCGTCAGCGATCCGCGAGCGGCAGCGTCGCCGCCGTGCCGTCGACGTAAGGTTGCGGCGCGCGATGCGCACGCAGCGTGTCGTACAGGCGGCGATAGCCATCCACCATCGCGTCGAGGCTGAACGCGCCGAGCACGCGCTGGCGCGCCGCGCGGCCGGCGGCGCGTGCCGCGCCCGGGTCGCGCGCCTGCGCCACGATCGCGCGCGCGAGCGCCTCGGCGTCCGCCGCCGGCACGAGCTCGCCGGTGCTGCCGCCGACGACGAGCTCGGCATTGCCGCCCACCGCGGTGGCGATCACCGGGAGGCCCGTCGCCATCGCCTCGAGGATCGTGTTCGAGATGCCCTCGGCGAGCGACGGCAGCACGAAGGCGTCGAGCCCGCGCAGCACGTCGGCGACATCGTCGCGCTCGCCGGGCAGCCATGCCAGGTCCTGCACGCCGGCGCGCGCGAGCATCGCGTTGACCTCGGCGTAGAGTGCGCCGTCACCCACCATCACGAGACGCAACCGCGCGCGCAGCGCGGGATCGATGGCGAGCGCGCGCACGAATGCGCGCACGAGGTTTTGCGGATCCTTGACGGTCTGCATGCGCCCGACGGTGCCGACAATCCACAGGCCCGCGCCGTCGAACGGGCATCCCGCGATTGGCAGGCGGCGCTCGGCGGAATGGAAGCGCTCCGCATCCACGCCATTGTAGATCTGGCTCACTTGCGCGCGCGGCACGCCGACGCGATCGACGAGGTAGCGCGCGAGATCGCGCGACAACGCGACCTGGTGCGTGACGAACGGCCGGTAGAGCTTGCGCATTCGCTGGTATTTGCGGTTCGAGCCATCGAGATCGCCGACGTCGCGCCCATGTTCGCCGTGCAGGCGCACGGGCACGCCTGCCGCCCACGCCGGCACCGCCACCTCCAGCGCCGCGAGATTGCGCGTGTGCACGATCGCGGGGCGCAGACGCCGAAACAGCGAATAGAGCCGCGGATACAGGTGAACGGCGTGTCCCGGCCGCTTGCCGAGGGCGATGAACTCGACGTCGTCGCGCTGCACGCGTGCGCGGAACTCGGTGATGCGCGTCAGCGCCAGCACCGCGTGCCGGTAGCTGTCCCGCGGCATGTGGTTGATCAGGTTGACGATGCCGTTCTCGAGGCCGCCGACGTCGAAGGCGTGCATCACGTGCACGACCAGCGGCCGCGGGTCGCCGCTCATCGCCGCTCCCGCGTGGCGGCAAGCGCGGCGAGGATCGCTCCGCCCTCGTCGTGGAGGAACGCGCGCAACAGCGGCGCCGCAGCATTGGCGTTGTCGGCCGGCGCGTAGACGATCACCGCCGCCGAGTCGTCGCGGTCGTGGCGCCAGCGCGCCCATGCGGTCGCGACCTTGGCTGCCGCATCGTTCGCCGTCAGGCGTCCATCGATCCAATAGAATTTCCACACGATGAATCGCACGCCGCTCACATGCACGATTTCGTCGGCATTCGCGCGCGTGGACTCGTTGCCGACGTCGACACCCTCGGCAGCGCCTGCATTCACGCGGCGCCAGTTGCGGTCCTCGCTGCGCACGAGGACATTGTTCGAGCTCACGAGCCGATGTTCGGGATCCTGATTGCGATAGTAGGCGAGATAGACCCCCACCGCCTTGTCACCACGCGCGAAACGCGTGTCCGAGGTGGCCGATGCGCCCTCGAAAATCGGACGCCATGGCGTCGCGCCGGTGGCCGAGGCATTCCAGCCTGCGACGGGCGCGATGGGTGCCAATACGACAGGACCTGCGGCGTCGGCAGCGTCGAAGCGCGCTTGCGCCAGGGGAAAGGCCGCGGCAACGATCATGGCGGCGATCATGGTCGTCCACGGCTGCGGCGCGTGCACCAGCGTGCCGCCGGCAGCCGCGCGCGCCGGCGCGTCGTCGCCGGGACCGCCGATCACGCGTGCATCACCGGCACTGTCCTCGCGCCAGCGCCCGCCGATCCAGAACATCAACACGACGACGAACGCGAAGAACAGCCATCCGTAGATCAGGTGGTCGACGCCGACCGCGAGGCGGTTGCCCGAGAGATGGCCGAGCAGGACGATCAGATAGGCGCGGATCCAGTTGGCCACGATCGGCACGACCGCGGCGAAGCCGACGAACAGCCAGCGGCGGCGGTTCGAGCGATAGGTCAGGTACGCGTAGAGCGTGCCGACCATCAGCGATGCGATCAGGTAGCGCACGCCGCTGCACGCCTCGACCACCGACCACGTGCCGCTCGGAATCACGAACACCAGTCCTTCGCGATAGACGGGGATGCCGCTCAGGCGCAGCGCCGCCACGGTGAAGTTGGCAGTCCAGTCCATCAGCGCCGGCAGGAACACTTCGCCGAATGGCACGGCGAAGAACAGGAAGGCGAGTGGAAACGCCAGCATGCGTCCGATCCGCACGCCGAGCACCGCGACCACGGCGAGCACGATCATCCCCGTCATCGCGAACTGGGCGACGGCGTTGACCTCGGCGAGCCTTCCGAGGAACCAGGCGGCGCCCGCGATCGCGATCGGCACCAGCGCCCACGGTGCTGGCTGTGGCGGCGTGCGCGCAAGGATGCTGCGCAGCCGCCAGGCGAGCCACAGCGCGATCGGCGGCACGACGAAGCCGTGCGCGAACGTCTCGGTGTGGGCCCACGTGTGCACCATGCCCATCGCCGTCGATGCGTACATCGCGAGTATCCACGCGACGACGAGCGCGAGCGCCAGCAGCGACCGCCGCCACGCCACGCGAATGTCGACGGCCGGTGCTGCTGGCGCCGTCGCGGCGCCGAGACGTGGATCGAGGAGACTGGAGGCCATGTCAGCCTGTTGCCCCGTGCGCGTTCAACCGAGGCTCCGCACGATGAGCGGCCCCAGGCGGTTGGCGAGCGCGAGCGGCATGCACCGCCAGAGCGCGATGAACGCGCGATATTTCGGATTGGCCGGATTGTTCTGCGGAACCGCGTCGCGCCTGTACAGCCGGAATTCGTAGTGCAGCGGCTGCGGTTCGAAGCCCCAGTTCTTCTTGAATGCGTACGGACCCGTGTCGCGCTTGCTGCGGCCGTAGTCGAACAGCCGGCACCCGCGTCCGCAGGCGCGGCGCATGAGCTCCCAGTACTTGAAGTCGTTGGCGGCGAGATCGCGCGCGGCGACCGCGTCGCCGGCGTAGTACGGCAGCACCTCGTCGCGGAAGTAGAACGACAGGACCGCGGACAGCGGCGTGCCGTCCGGCGCCGTCACCGTGAGGATCTCGCAGGCCTCGCCGAACACGCGCTGCAACGTGTCGAAGTAGCGCCGCGGCAACGCCGGCGTGCCGTGGCGATGGACGTTGCCCGCGTACAGCGCGAAGAAACGGCCGGCGTCGGCATCGACGGTGCTGGCGAGACCGTTGCGGATGCCCTTGCGCACCATCGCACGCTGCTTGCGCGGAATTGCGCGCATGTTGTCCTCGGCGTCGGCGAACAGCGCCTTGCGGAACGTGAAGTAGAGATCCTGCGTCGGCCATTCGGGATGCCGTGCCTTCACGTTGCGCAGTTCGAGATGTCCCACGCCGAGCGCCTGCGCCAGGCGCTCGGCCTCGGCCTCGAGCGCGGCGGCCGCGGCGGCGTCGCTCGCCGCGACGCCGCCGTACACGGCGAACGGCAGCGACACCAGCGAATCGCCGAAGAGGAGGCTGCGATTGCGCGCCAGGGGCAGCACGCCGACGATCGCGCCGTCGCGCTCGGCGTACAGGAAATGCGCGGCGTGGCCGAACACGCCGGCGATCACCTCCAGCCAGCCGGCGCGATGGAAGAACGTCGCGTCGGCACAGCCCGCGACGAACGCATCCCAGCGCGCAGCCGTTGCGGCGTCGCCGCGCGCCAGCGTGGCGATCCGCAGCGGTGCGGAGGTGCGCGTCGGGGTGCGCACGGCGGAGGCGACCATGTCCATGGCGATGCCGCTCAATTCGCCGGATTCGCGAGGAGGAACACGTCGTCGACGCGGCTCCATGCGAAGTCCTGCAGCAGGCGCGCGAGGCGCGCCTTGGTGCGGTTGAGGTTGACGTAGTGGCGGAACCGCGTCCTGACGTCGATGCCGGGTATGCGCGGTTGCGCGGGGTCGATCTCCCAGGGGTGGAAATAGAAGATGGCCGAGGCGCCGTCACGCTGGTTCACGCGCCGCAGGAGCCAGCGCGACATCGCATAGGGCATGAGCCTGAAGTAGCCGCCGCCGCCGGCCGGAAAGTTGCGCTCGAACAGGCGCACCGTCGTCAGCGGCACCTCGACGAGACCGGGCCGCACCTGGTGGGCGAAACGCGGCGCATCGGGCATGCCGTAGTGATCGTGACGGATCGGATACACGCTCGAACTGTAGCGATAGCCGGCCTCGGCGATGCAGTCGAACGCCCACAGATTGCCGGCGCCGACCGAGAAGCTCGGCGCGCGGTAGCCCTTGACCTCCACGCCGGTGATGTCCTCGAGGATGATCTTGGCGAGGCGGATGTCGGCGAGGAACAGCGCGTGGCCCTGGTCGGTGGCACGGTGGTGGCCGAAGCCATGGCTCGCGACTTCATGGCCGCCGTCGACGATGCGCCGCACCACCTGCGGATAGCGCTCGGCGATCCAGCCGAGCGTGAAGAACGTGGCATGCGTGTCCCGCGCGGCGAGCAGCTCGAGGATGGCGTCGATGTTGCGCTCGACGCGGCAATCGCGCGTGTCCCATTCGGCGCGCGGGATGTACGGGGCGAACGCGGACACCTGGAAATAGTCCTCGACGTCGATCGTCAGCGCGTTGACGATCGACGTGCGCTGCGCGGCTGCCGGGGCCGCCAGCGACGGCCGGGCCGTGGCCGGTGCCCGTGCCGGCGATGCGGTGGCCGTGATCATGGCGCCGTTGCCTTCGCCGAGGTGCGCTGCGCGAGCCACGCGCCGAGGTCCGCGGCGATGCGCTCCGCCGCATGGCCGTCCCAGCCTTCCGGCACCCGGCCGCGCTTGCCGCCGGTGGCGAGGACGTCGTCGACGCCGCGCAGGATCGCCGCGCGCTCGCGCGCGACGAGCGTGTTGGTGCCGGCTTCGATCGTGATCGGCCGCTCGGTGTTCTCGCGCAGCGTCAGGCACGGCACGCCCAGCGCCGTGGTCTCCTCCTGGATGCCACCCGAATCGGTCAGCACGACCGTGGCCGCAGCCATCAGCCCGAGCATCTCGAGGTAGCCCTGCGGCGGCAGCACGGCGATGCGTTCACCGCCGAGCAGATCCGCGAGGCCCGCGCGGTCGATGCTGGCGCGCGTGCGCGGATGCATCGCGAACACCAGCGGCAGCCGCGTCGCGACGTCCGCCAGCGTGCGCAGCAGCGCCGCCAGCACTGCCGGGTCGTCGACGTTCGATGGCCGGTGCAGGGTGACGACGCCGAAACCGCCCGGCGCCGCCACGAGGCGCGGGTCGGCGCCGGCGCGCGCGAGCGTGTCGCCAGGCGCGACCGCGTGCGCGCGGCTCGCCAGCAGCGAATCGATCATCACGTTGCCGACGAAGCGGATGCGTTCCGGCGCGATGCCCTCGCGCACGAGATTGGCGTGCGCGGTGCGCTCGGTCGTGTACAGGAGATCGGCGACCTGGTCGGTCAGCACGCGGTTGATCTCCTCCGGCATCGTACGGTCGAAGCTGCGCAGGCCGGCCTCGACGTGCACGACCGGCACGCCTTTCTTCGCCGCGACGAGGCTGCAGGCGAGCGTCGAGTTGACGTCGCCGACCACCAGCACGCACGCCGGCGCCTGCGCGTCGACCAGCGGCTCGAAGCGTCGCATCACCTCGGCGGTCTGCACGGCGTGGCTGCCGGACCCGACCTCGAGATTGATATCGGGCTGCGGCAGGCCGAGGTCGGCGAACACCTGGTCGCTCATCGCCGCATCGTAGTGCTGCCCCGTGTGCACGAGCAGCGCGGGCATCGGCGGCCGCGCCGCCGCGAACGCGCGCAGGATCGGCGCGATCTTCATGAAGTTCGGGCGGGCGCCGACGACGCAGAGAATCGGCGCGGGCTTGGGGCAGACGTCGTCGCGGCTCACGCCGGCCCCCCGGGTTCGGGCGGCCGCGAGCGAAGCGCGTCCAGCAGTTGCTGCAGCAGCGTCAGCGTGGCATTGGCCTGGCGCTCGAGTCGCGTCAGGCGCTCGTCGACTTCGCTCGCCTGCAGGCCGGCGATCAGTTGCGATGCCTCGCGCGTCACCGCGGCGTCGAGCTCGATGTCGAGACGCAGCGGCAGCGGGGCATCGAGCATCGACTTGACGGCGCTCGAATCGGGCAGGATCGGCGCCCCCACGGGCTCCGGCGGGACCGGGCCGGAGAACGTCTCCTCGCTGATCTCATGAGCCACCTCCTCGACGTCGCTGCGCGTGAAGTTGCGCTTGCCGGCAAGGTAGCCCGAGAGCAGCACGCGGTCGCACACCGCGTTGATCCGGCGCGGGATGCCGCCGGTGGCGCGATAGACCGCCTCGTACGCATCGGCCTCGAAACGCGGCACGCCCTTCCAGCCGACCTTGCCGAGGCGGTGTTCGATGTAGCCGCGCGTCTCGTCGGCATCCATCGGCCCGATGTGGCACGCCGCGATGACGCGCTGCCGCAGCTGCAGCATGCGATCGCTTTGCATGGTCTCGCGGAATTCCGGCTGGCCGACGAGAAAGCTCTGCAGCAGCGCATGCGTCTCGAGCTGGAAGTTCGACAGCATCCGCAGCTCCTCGACGGCGCGCGGCGCGAGGTTCTGCGCCTCGTCGACGATCAGGAGCGCCCGCTTGCCCTGCTGCGTGACGCCGACCAGGAACGCCTCCAGCGTGAGCAGCATCTCCGACTTGGGGATTTCCTTGCTCGGCAGGCCGAACGCGGCGCCCACCATGCGCAGCGTGTCCTCGGCCTCGAGCTGCGTGCTGACCAGCTGCGCGGCGACGACCTTGCCCGGGTCGAGCTTGTTGAGGAGGCTGCGCACGATCGTCGTCTTGCCTGCGCCGACGTCGCCGGTGATGACGATGAAGCCCTCGTTCTGGTGCAGGCCGTATTCCAGGTACGCCATCGCGCGCCGGTGCTGCCGGCTGCCGAAATAGAACGACGGATCCGGGTTGAGCTGGAATGGCTTGGCGGTCAGGCCGTAGAAGGTCTCGTACATGGCGTGACGCTCAGAACTGCATCAGCAGCGATGCGACCAGTGCGTTCTCGCGGTAGTCGGAGGCACCGCCCGTGTCGCTGTCGAATTTCGTGTAGCGGTACTCGAGGGAGCCGGTCGTGAGCCGCCCGAATTGCGAGGATAGCCCGGCGCGCGCGGTCCACTCCTTGCTGGTGACGTCGGCACCCGATGTCGAGTTCGTCTTGCGCCACGTTGCGCCGGCATTCAGCGTGGTGAAGGCTGTCAGGCGATGAATGAAGGTGGCTCCCGCGCCCCATTCGTGCGTGTTATTGGTGCCCGGAGGCAGCACGCCCACGTTCTCGCCCGGCGCGAACAGCGCGTCGCGCTGCGTCTGGTAGACGCTGAACGAGATCGTGTTGCGCACGCCAAGCAGCGTCACCGATGCCTGCTGGCGGTCCTCGAGGTACGCGGTGCCGACGATGAAGTCGGGTGGCAACCCGAGGTCCGACGGGATGCTGCCGGAATGCAGCAGGCGCTGGGCCTCGGCGGCGCGGTCGATCGGGTCCGGAAAGCGCGTCGCGAGCGCCGAGAACAACAGGTTGTACGCCGACTGGAAGCCGCTGCCGCCAAGGCTCGACTGGGCGTCGGTGGTGACATCGCGCGTGTCGCTGATCGTGAACGAAAGATACGGCGAATGATTGCTCACGCCGTAATTCCAGCCATCGCCGAAGAAGCGACGTTCCCAGTTGCCCCACACCTTGCTGCGCGACGTCGGCGCCCACTCGAAGCCGCCGCCGTACGTGCTGTTGCCGGTGGTTTCCAGCGTGATCAGGTCGTTGCGCTCGTAGCCCAGCGTGCCATTGATCTTGAACTGCGGGTCGATCGCGTAGGTCAGCACGCCGCGCACGCGATTGTCCTGGGTATCCCGCGTGAACTGGTTGTCGACCGATTCCGCCGTGGCTTCCGCGGACCAGCTCAATTGCGTGAGGGTCGTGATGCCCGCGAGATGCGCGGTGAGATTCCCGACCTTCGAATCTCCGCTGGCGCTCGATTGCGAGTGCAAATCCGTGTAGTCGTAGCGCACCAGGTAATCCGTCGCGCCGAAGAGCCGGCCACGGATATAGGGGCTGAGCTGATACGTGCGCGTCTCCGTGCGGTTGTGGTTGATGCTGGTGGCGTCCGTCGGCCGCGGCCCGAACGGCGAAATCGCCTCCTGCGAGATGGCGGCGCGCGCATCGAGGAACAGGAAGTTCTCGATCGCCTCCAGCGACCCGGACGCATCGAGATAGTTCTGCAGGTTGTTGTTCGACGATTCGCGCGCATACACCACGTTGTCCATCCGGTAGTCGAGATGGAGCTTGACGCGGGCGCCCTGGCCATCGATGCGGATGCCGGGAACGATCTCCGTCACCCAGTCGCTGCGCGCGGTGCTTGGAGGCGCCTGGTTGACGTTGTCGGTCGCGGTTTCGCGCAGGGTGAGCGTGGGCACGATCAGCCAGCCGCCCTTGGCGTTCGTGCTCGCCGCGCCGGCGGACGCCGGCGACTGTGCGGCATCGCTGGCGGGAGCCGCCGCCGAGTAGCCGCCTACCTGTGCACCGGCCGCGCCGGCGACCCAGAATGCCAGAAGCCCCGCGCGCCAGATCGCTCCCGACGATCGCCCGTCAGTTGCCATAGCCATAGCTATATCCGTAGCCATAGCCGTAGCCCGATCCCGCGGAGGTCGAGCGTGTCTTGTTCAGCATCATCATCTTGATCGGACACGCTTCGATGGTGGCGAGCGCCTGCTTGACGGCGCCCTGTTGGGTTTGCTCGGCCTCGACGACGACGACCACCTGGCCCATCTGCGATGCGAGGACGCGCGATTCCGTCGTCACCAGCAGCGGCGGCGAGTCGAACACGATGATGCGGTCGGCGTAGCGCCGCGACATGTCTTCCAGCAGGCGGCTCATCGACACGCTCGCCAGCAGTTCGGTGGCGCGCGGGTGCGGGCTGCCGCTCGGCAGGATCGACAGCTTCTCGACGTCGGTGCGGATCAGCACGTCACGCATGTCGGTGCCGTCGTCGAGCAGCACGTCGAGCAGGCCGCGCGTCTGCGGCCACCCGAGAATCTTCGGCAGCGAGGGGCGCGCGACGTCGGCGTCGATCAGCAGCACCGTGTGGTCGAGCTCCATCGCGATGCTCATCGCCAGGTTGAGCGCGGTGAAGCTCTTGCCCTCGCCGGGCAACGCGCTCGTGATCATGATGAGGTTGCCGTGCTTGATCGACGATGCGTTGCGGCCGGTGGCGTTCTGGATCAGCGGCCGCTTGATCACGCGGAACTCGTCGGCGATCTGCGAGCGCGGCGCGTCGGGCGTGACGATGCCCGCTGCCGCGAGACGCGGCAGGTCCAGCGACATGCGCTGGGTCGGCGCCGGCGCCGACTCCGCCGGCGCGATCGAGTGAGGGCCGGTGTGCAGCGCGCTCGGCGCGTCGTCGCGCGGGGCCGCGGGCGTCGCACGCAACGCGCGCACCGGCTGCTGCGCGACTGCGCGCTCGATGAGGCTCGCTTCCGCCGGTTTGTCGGCCGCGCGCTCGGGGGCCGGCGCCGGGGCGTCGAATCCGGCGCGCCGCAATTCCTCGAGGCGCTTGGCTGCCTGTTCGATGAGGCTCATATGCGGTCGCTCAGAACGATGCCGCGTGCGCGGCTTGCAGGAACAGCATCAGGAAGCCCGCGCCGAACGACGCGAGGAACGCGATGAAGCCGGAAACGAAGCCGACAAGACGGCGCCGCTCCTTGCGCTTCTGCGGCGCCCCCACGAGCATCGACACCGTACCGAGCACCGGCAGGCCCGTCGTTTCGCGCAGCGTGCTCGAATCGAAGAACGTCGGCCACAGGCGGCTGGCGGCGAGCGTGGCGAGAAGTCCGGCGAACAGCGCGCCCACCAACGCAAGGGGGAACAGCACGAGGCGATCGGGCGAGACCGGCCGCGGCGACACGCGCGGCGGGTCGATCAGGCGGAAATCGGCGACGCCGGTCGTGGCTTCCATCTCGCCCGAGATTTCGGCGGACTCGCGGCGGGAGACGAGCGCGTCGTAGTTGCGCTTGTTGATGTCGTAGTCACGATTGAGCTGCGTGAATTCCGCTTCGATCTCGGGCACCCGCATCGCCGACGCGCGCAGTGCGGCATAGCGCGTCTCGTACTCGCTCACGCGCGCCTGCGCCGACGCCACATTGGCCTCGGCCTCGGCCAGCGAGACCTTGAGCTGCTGATAGACCGGATTGGCGTTGACGGGCGTGCCCGTGACGGCGCCCCGGGTCACCGCGGCCTTCTTCTTCGTCGCGAGCTCCGTGCGCCGCTGTGCCTCGAGATCCTCGATCACCCGCTTCAGCCCGATGATGTCGGGATGCTCGTCGGTATAGCGCATGCGCAGCGTATCGAGGTTCTTGCGCAGGACGTCGAGGCGCGCGTCGACCTCGCTGGGTCCGGCGTCCGCGGAATTGCCGGCATCGGCCGGATCGGGAAGGAACGTGGGCTCCTCGCCGGCCACCTGGCGCTTCAACGCGTCGCGCCCGTTCTCGAGCTGGCGCAATTCGAGCTTCGCCTGCGACAGCGAGGTCGCCACCTCGTTGATCTTGCCGTAATAGTCCTTGCCATCGGAACTGGCGAGACTCATGTTCTTGAGCTTGAATTCCTTGAGCCGGTTCTCGGCATCCTCGAGCTTCTTCTCGTAGACCTTGATCTGGTCGTCGATGAACTTCTTGGCCGTGTCCGAATCCTTGCGCTTGCCGCCGAGGCTGGTGTCGAGAAAGATCGACGTCAGCGACTGCACCACGCGCTTCGCCCGCAGCGGATCGGAGTCCCGGTAGGAGAGCGTGTAGAGGTTGTCGCGGCCGGCGCTGACGATCTGCAGCGACTTCATCAGGCCGTCGACCATGCGGTCCTCGTCCGGCTTCGAATGCGTCGCGAGGTCGAGGTCCGCCATGCGCATCAGCTTCTCGACGTTGGGACGGCTGATCAGCGTGCGGCTGAGGATCGCCAGCTTCTGCTCGACGTTGGGCTGTACGGCGATGCCGGTCATCAGCGGCTTCAGCACCGACTGCGTGTCGACGTAGATGCGCGCGGATGCCTCGTACTTGTCGGGGATGCGCATGATCACCAGGGCGGCGGTGACGCCGACCACCCACATCACCGCCAAGCCGAGCCAGCGCCGCTGCCACATGCCGCGCAGCAGGTACTTGGCCTCTCGCAATAATTCATCCATCGGAGCTTCGCTCCCCGTGTGTGTCGACGCCGCGCGCGACGCGCGTGGCCCTGGCGCCGGCGATCAGAACCAGCTTTGCGGAATGAACAGCACGTCGCCCGGCTGCATCTGCACGTTGGCCGTGACGTCACCGCGCTTGATCAGGTCCTTGACCCGCACGTGGTACTGCTTGTTCCCGTCCGCGGCGCGCAGCAGCGTGGCCGAATTGCCGTCGGCGAAGTCGGTCACCCCGCCCACGGCGATCATCACGTCGAGCAGCGTCATCGCCTGCTTGTAGGGCAGCGTCTGCGGCCGGGCCACCTCGCCGACCACGCGGATCTGCTGGTCGTAGGGACCGACGAAATTGGTGACCACCACCGTCACCACCGGATCCCGGATGAACTTTCCGAGCGCTTTCTCGATGTCGCGCGCCAACGACGACGGGTCCTTGCCCTGGGCCGGCAGGTCCTCGACCAGCGCCGTCGAGATCTTGCCGTCGGGCCGCACCGGCACGGTTCCCGAAAGCTCGGCGTTGCGCCAGACGATGATGTTGAGCGTGTCGCCGGGGCCGATCTTGTACGTGTAGTCCGACGATGCCGCCGTGGTCGGCGGCGTAGGCATGTCGGTGGCGCAGCCGGCAACGACGAGCGAAGCGGCCGCGACGCAGAGCATTTGTTGCAGTGCGGACATGAAACGGCGGGGATCGATAAGCATGACGATTCTCTCGAGCGAAACGTTGACGACCGGAGGGGCTGGACCGCCGCTGGAAGCATAGCGGAAAATGCCCGATCTGCAATGTCCGCCAGAGGAACGAGCGCGAATCGGCCGCCAGCGGTCACGCCCCGCGAGCCGGTGGCACTCTGTCGTGTGCAAATTGCACATGCACGCTAAAAATCGACAAAACCGGCGGCTTTGCCTCAATCCTGCAATTTTATGACGCGCAGATGGAGGAACCGACTTGGCGCCGGGCATTCGGAATCGGACGGCGAGCCTCGAAAGGCCCTCACCCGGGAAGGCTCTGGCTGACAGAAAAGCGGTACGGCGACTGCGCCTGATCAGCGCCCGCTGGCAGCCAAGCGAAAGCTAGCGGCGCAGGCGCGCTGCCCGTTGAACGACAGGGCTAGACACCGAAATGAACGCTACAACGGCGAGTTTCGCCGGTGTCGATCAGGACGCCGACAAGTGTCGCCGGCGGAGCGTGAGGCCGAGGAGCAGCAGGCCGATGCCGGCCAGCGCTACCATCGACGGCTCCGGAACGGGATCCGGATCGATGGAGGCGAGGCTGATGACGTTCGGCAGGGCGAAATTCAGCACGGCCGGCCCCCCGTCCGCAGCCACGTAGAGAAGTCCGAATTGATGCGTTCCGTGGGTGAAGCTGTAGGTACTGGACGTCGCTTGCCCGACCCGACCCGGCGAGCTGAACATGTTCACGTTGTCGACGTAGAGGCTCGCGCCATCGTCATGCATGATGTTGGCAGTAAACCCCGTCGACGCGTCATACACGCCGGTGATCGCGAAATAGCTCGCGAAGCGATTGCCTTCCACGCTCATCTGCTGGCCGAGGAACGTCGTTTGGTCGACCGCCCCGGTGAATGCGGAAATGCTCCCGTTGTCGAGGAAATCGCCGTAGGTATTGAAGTTGGACGACGTCGCCCAGTTGAGGCCGCCCGCATCGGTGGTGAAATCGAACGAGGCCAGCGGCGTGGCGCTGGGCTGCGGAATGTCCGCCTGGTCCGCGTTGAAGATGCTGCCGGCGCCGCCGTCCGCTTCGCCGTTCCAGATGGTGACGTGATACACCTCCGCCGAGGCGCACGTGGCGAACAGGGCAAGGCAGGCAACGGCAATATTTGTGGACTTCATGGCTTTCGATCGATTCGCGTGCGGTATAGGCACTTGCCCCTATCAAAGCAGCATCCGAGCCATCTTCGATAATCACATTCAATACAACGACTTAAGTTCTCAGACCGACGGTCGGTCCCAGGTGTCTGTAAGATAACTCGACACCCCGGCGGCCCTGCTGGAGCGCAAAAGCCGCCGGAGGGGTCGATGCGTCAGTTCCCGATCACCATGATGTTGTAGTTTTCACCTGCGACGAACGTGGTGGCGTCATTGTGCAGGAACCAGCCATTGCCGCTGGCCGAGCCCCCGGCGCAGGTCGTGCCGGTCTGGTAGAGAACCGACACCGGCTTGGTGGCGACGTTTCCCACCTGTTGCGCGAACAGCAGCAGGCCAGACAGGTTGGCCGTCGCGTTGAAGGTCTGCGCGTTCTCGATGCGCGTGAAATGCGCGTCGGCGCAGATGTTGGCTGCCGCGGTCTGGTGGATGAACGCGAACGTGTCGGTATTGATGCCCGCGCCGCGCGCGCGCACGCCGCCGCTGGCGATGTCGATGGCGTTGGTGCCTTGCGCCAGGCGCACGTCCGTGCCGCCGCCGCCCACCGCCCGGATAGCCCCGCCAATGGTGCCCGCCTCCTCGACGTCGAGCAGGCCGCCATCCGAGTTGAAGTTACCCAGGATGCTGAAGAAATCGCTCGTGTTGGCGGTGTCCGCCTGCGCGTAATAACCGTTGACGTCGATCGCGAGGTTGGCGGGCGTGCTGCGGACCTGGATCTGGAAGCTGCCGGCGGAATTCACGCCGGTGACCGTGTCCGCGCTGTTCCACAGCCCCGCCTGGATCACCATCAGCACGGTGTTGCCGAGGGTCACGCCGCTGGCGATGACTTCGACGTCACCCGACGCGGGCGTCGGCAGCGTGGTCACCGCGAGGGAGACACCGATCACGCGACCGGATCCGGCCGGAATGCCGCAATTGCCCGCTGCCTGGTAGTCACGGTGTTCGTTGGCGATGAACGCAGGACCGCCGAACACCGGATTGAACGCGCCGCGCGTGTCGACCAGCCGGCATGGCGCCACGGGAATAAAGGTTGCCAGCGTCCGCGGCGTCGCCTTCGCGCTCACGCCAAGGTTGGCATTCATGCCCATGTTGGCACCGAACGAACCGTCGGAGCTGAACGCGCCGTTCGGTGCCTGGAAAAATTGCGGCGCGACCCAGTTCACCAGCGGCGGATCCATCGCGGCCCGCGCGGCGATCGAGTGATCCTCGGTCACCATGGCAAGCGGCGCGGCGGCGGCCGAGGATGCGAACGCGACGACGAGGCCTGCGGCTGATAGATTGCGAACGAGCGTGTTGTGCATGGCGATATCCGTTGATGTGAATGGCGGAATGGAACGGTGCTCGCACCGCAGCGTGCGGCATCTTGCGTGAACTTTCGCCGACGGTGATGACTTGATCGCGTGCGGCGCGCCATTGCGCAAGGTCGAGTTCGGGGGATTATAGGTCAGGAACTTTGTTCGCGAGCAATGCAGTCGTGCAATCCGATGTGATTGATCGCGTCGACAGCGTTGTGCAGCACGCGCGTTGCGGAATGGACGGTGTAAAGCGCAGCGACATGCGCGCAAGATGCAACACCTTGTCCACTACGGTAACAACACCCTGCGTTCGCGCGCGCAGAAACCGTTCACACGGCGCTGCCGCCGCAGCAATCGCGGCGAAGCGGCATCGAGGTAATGGGGTGGCTGATGGGACTCGAACCCACGACAACCGGAATCACAATCCGGGACTCTACCAACTGAGCTACAGCCACCATTGATCGCGGCGTGGCGTCGTGCGTTGCCACGCCGGACAAACGCTTATTCTAGCCGACTCGGGCGTGCGGCCCGTCGTGCAGCACGCGTCGACATCATGAAAGTGGCGCGCCCGACAGGACTCGAACCTGTTACCCCCGGCTTAGAAGGCCGGTGCTCTATCCGGATGAGCTACGGGCGCCTTGCGGCCGGGGCCCCGACACGATCGCGCGGAGGATCGCGCCGCCGCAGCGCCCTGTTCGCGCCGATTGCGTCACGCGCCCGATGGTGCGGGGCATCTTAGCACGCGCGTTGCGCATGGCCTGCACGCGCGGCGGCGCGTCACCGGCCGCGTTCACTGCGCGGGCGGCGACCCATGCGGAGGCGGGGTGACGACGAGCGTCGACAGCAGCTGCCGCGTTCTGGCGAGCATTCGCCGCGCACGCTCCGGCGCCGGCATCGTCCGCGCCAGTTCGTGCATCGGGATTTCGAGGCTCAACGCGAGGTCGTGCGGCACGGCGCGCAGCATGCTCGCGAGGTCCAGCCCACCGTCGCCCGGCATCAATCGCTCCGCACGCGCCTGGTGCAGCAAGCCTTCGACGTCGGCGGGTCGCCGCGCCGGCGCGTCGCAAAGCTGCATGTAGCGCAGCCGCGCGCGCGGCACGCCGCCGATCTCGCGCGCGTCGCTGCCGCCACGATCGAAATGGATGGGGTCGATCAATACGCCGCCGTTGTCGCACCCGGCGTTGCCCACGATCCGCACGCCCTGCGCGAAATTCCTGCAATCAGTCCATGGCATCGGCTCGAGGTTGGCGCCGACGCCATATCGCTGCGCGAGGTCGCAGAACGCGGCGAACGACGCAGTCAGCCGCGGTTCGTCGGGATCGTTGCCGGCGACCAGCGCCTCGCGCGCGCCAAGCCGTGCACCCGTCGCCAGCGCCGGCTCGTAGTCGGCGACCCGCGTCTGCGGACGCAGGCGGAAGATCTCGATGTCGAGACAACGCAAGCCGGTGTCGCGCAGCCGCCGTGCCGTCTCGCGCACGAGCGGCGTGTCGCCCACCATTGCGTGCTGGACTTCCGTCGGCGTCGCCGGGATGAGCCGCAGGCCGATGTGATCGTAGCCGGCATCGATGGCGCACGTGACCATGTCCGGCGGCGCGAGCTCGAGCACGCTGAGGGCGGCGAGACCAATGGGATGGTTCATGGCGTCAATCGCGTGCCGGAACGCGCCGCATTTCGAGGCGCGCCGCCTTCTGACGACCGGGCGCCTCATCCAGCAGAGCCGCGGATTTTCCCTTCAGATAGCGATCGAAGAAGTCGCGCGTGCAGGCATTGGTTTCGGCAAAGCCCTGATAGGGATCGATCGGACCTGCAAGACCGATCCAGTGAACGATCGGCGACCAGATGGGCGCATCGGTCCAGTTGACGTGGTACATCCCTAGCTCAGTGCGCCAACAGCATGGGGCGCGCACGGGAAGTTCATGCGCGCATTGCGACCGAATTGCCGCGAGGATCGGGTCGGGGTGAGAGGATTTGAACCTCCGACATCTTGCTCCCAAAGCAAGCGCGCTACCGGGCTGCGCCACACCCCGAAGCGTCGGATTATGCCAGTGCGCACGCGGATTGCCGCCCCGGCGCCACAGGCGCGCAGCGTCACGCGGCGTTCACGTCGAGTGCAACGCAAACGCGGCTGCGAATTCTATAATCATCGCAATTCGCGCTCGCCATCGCGGCGCGTCGCTCCCGCCGAAAGGATCTTATGAATTCGCCCGTGGATGTCGCCGTCGTGGTCGGCAGCCTGCGCAAGGAATCGTTCAGCCGCAAGATGGCGCACGCGCTCGCCGCGATCGCGCCGCCGGCGCTCAAGCTGGAGATCGTCGAGATCGGCGGGCTTCCCCTGTTCAACCAGGATGAGGAGGCCAATCCTCCACCCGCCTCGGCCGCGTTCAAGGCGCGCATCCAGAAGGCCGGGGCGGTGCTGTTCGTCACGCCGGAATACAACCGCTCCGTGCCGGGTGTGCTGAAGAACGCGATCGACGTCGCGTCGCGGCCCTATGGCAAGAGTGCGTGGGAGGGCAAGCCCGCCGCGGTGATCAGCCTCTCGCCCGGCGCCCTCGGCGCGTTCGGCGCCAACCACCACCTGCGCCAATCGCTGGTGTTCCTCAACATGCCGACGCTGCAGCAGCCGGAGGCCTATATCGGGCAGGCGGCGACGCTGTTCGATGCCGGCGGCAAGTTCGCTTCCGAGCAGACCCGCGAATTCGCCGTCAAATTCCTCGATGCATTCGCGGCGTGGGTGGAAAAGACTCGACGTTGATCGGTGACGCCATTGCTCCGACCCCGCGCGCCATTGACTGAGCAATCAAATGGCGCGAGCGAGGCTCATGCGGGAAAATGTGGTTCGGGGACGCTGATGCTGTCGCGCAGGCCCGGCAGGAGCGCGCCGATATCGTCGCTGACGGATCCAGCCAGCACTTCGCGGGCGGCTGCTGCCAGGCGATGCGTCAGGTCGTCGAATTCACCCCGCCTTGACACCATGACCAGTTCACGGTGAAACGGTTCGCCGGGAAACGGCAGCACGCGAACGGCATCGACGAGGTGGCGCGAGCGCAGCAGCCCGAGCGGCGTTCCCACGCTCCAGCCGACGCCCGCCGCCACCATCGCCAGCAGCTTGTCGGAAGAATCAACCGATACGCGGCGCGAAACGTGCACGTTCATTCGCAGGAGCTGGCTGTCAATCTGCGCCGCGATATGCGACGCGGGGTGGTAGCGGATCATCGGTCGACCGCGCGCCAGCGCCGGAAGGTCGCCAGGTGGCGCATCCCACCCCTCCGCCTTCGGCAGCAGTAGCACATACGGTTCGCGCAGCAGCGCGATACGGGTGAGCCGCTCGTCGTCGGTGAACGCGTCGTTGGCAACGACGATGTCGAAGCGGCGGTCGTTCAGCGCCTCGCGCAGGCGTGGCGTGATGTCGGACCAAAGCGACAGGTTGAGCGCTTCGCTCAGCAGACTGCGAATCAGCGTGGGTGCTACCGCGATCGCGAAAGAGTCGACCATGCCGACACGCAGCTCGATGAGCTTAGCCTTGCCGTGCTCGCGCACAAGCGTGGCAAGCGCCACCGCGTCGTCGAACAGCCGCGCCCCGCGGCTTCGAAGCAGCTCGCCGGGCTGCGTCAGCGACAGCGCGCGCGAGCCGCGGTTGATCAACACGACGCCAAGTTCGTCCTCGAGCTGTCGAACCGCCTGCGACACTGCCGATTGGGACTTGTTGAGGCGTTTCGCGGCGACCGTAAAGCTGCCGGTCTCGCTGACCGCCAGAAAGGCCTCGATGCTGCGCAAATCGACCACGCTGCGTACTCGCTCCATGCACGCGGCGCCGCGAGACGCCAATCCCGACATGGTAGACCGGATGGCGATGACTCGGCTGAGCCCGACGACGACCGGACCTGCTCCTCGTCGTAGACGAAACCGCACACGGTGCCAAGCCGGCGTTTCATCGTGCCTGTCCGGACGAACGATGCGCCGACGCATCGAGAATGGCTGCCTCCGCCCATTGCGCGACGGCCAGCGTGCGCTCGTCGTCGCCGGCGGCGCCCACGATCTGCACGCCGACAGGCAAGCCGTGCGAGCCGACAAAGCCGGGCAACGTCAACGTCGGTGCGTCCAGCACCATCCAGGCGCGGCTGAACAGCGGGTCGCCGGTCGCCGCGAGTCCGCGCGGCGCCTCGCCCTTGGCGCTCGGCGTGACGAGCACATCGATGCTCCGCATCCACTCGGCGAACACCGCGCGCGCCGCCGCGGCCTGCGTGCGCATCCTGGCGTAGCTATCATCGTCGATGCCGGATCCTTCTTCGACGAGCGCTCGCAGTGGCGCGCTCAGGCAGTCACCATGCTCGTCGTAGAACCGGCGGTAACTCGCCGCGGCCTCGCGCGCCATGATCGCGCGATGCAGCGCAGGGAGATCGGCCAGGCTCGCGGGTAGCGCCACTTCGCGAACACTCGCCCCGGCGCGCGCAAGCGTGGAAGCCGCCGCCTCGACGGCGACATGGCAATCGTCGTCCGCTTGCAGCCACCACGGCGTGCGACACACGCCGACGCGCGGCGACACGATGGGAGACTCCGCCGTGAACGGCACGTCGAGCAGCGCAGCTCGCAGACAACGGACGTCGGCCACGCTGCGCGCGATCAGACCAAGCGTGTCGAATGATGGCGCGAAAGGCGTGATGCCGCCGAGATCGAACCACCCACGACTCGGCTTCACGCCGACCGTGCCGCAGAACGATGCCGGCCGTATCACCGACGCCGCGGTCTGCGTGCCGAATGCGGCGGGCACCATCCAGTCGGCGACGGCGGCCGCACTGCCACTCGATGATCCGCCGGGGGTATGGTCCGGATGGCGGGGGTTGGCAGTCTTCCCCGGCGCGAAATACGCGAGCTCGGTCGTGACCGTCTTGCCGAGCACGATGGCGCCGGCCTGCTTCGCCCGCGCGACACAGGCGGCATCGCGGTGGGGCCTGCGCCCGCGGTGGATCGGCGAGCCCAGCTCGGTCGGCAGGTCGGCGGTGTCGATCATGTCCTTGACGCCGAGCGGCACGCCATGCAGCAGTCCGGTCGCCGGCTCGCGGTCGCAAGCCATCGCGGCGCGGCGTACGGCGTCGGCATCGACGCACGTCCACGCGCCGATCAGTTTCTCGCGCGCCTCGATGCGGGACAGGCAGGCGTCGACGAGCTCGACCGAGCGCAGCCGGCCGGCGCGAATCGCGGCCGCCGCAGCGACGAGGCCGAGCTCGTTGGCGGCCGGGGCCGCGCTCATTGCGCAAGCGCTGAAACGGCGCGCCCGAACAGCTCGAGCGGCGGCCGATAGAACCCGCCGGCGACACGCCCTTGGACTCCGTCGCGATCGAGCACTCCTAGGCTCACGAGCGGCGGCGCGCCGACGTCGACGACGCGCGTCGCGCACAGGCCCAACAGTGGTCGCGTGCGCACGAACCCCGCATGCGCCTGCGCCAGCAGGCGCTTCGGCAACCCGACCGCGTCAGCGAACACCGGTGCGAATGGTGGCGTGCCGTCGCCCTGTGCGAGTGTAGTCATGGCGCCCAACCCCAGGATGTCCACCAGCGCGCTGTCGCCGATGGCGCCAAGCGCCGCGACACCGACCGGCAATGCCATGGCCATGGCGGGCGGCGTGGCGTTGCTCGTATGCCAGACCTTCGGCGACGACGCCAGACGGATGCCGAATTCGATGCCGTTGCCGCCCGCGCCGGTGACGAGCGACGCGCCCGCAATATCGTTTGCCGCATCCAGCATGCATTTCGAAGCCGCCATCCACACATTCAGGAAGATCCCCGGAGCGGCAGCGAAGAATTCGCGACACGCGGCTGCATCGGACGCGCGCCAACGCCGATCGAGTACAGCACCGAGCGCCACCGTTGCGACGCCGGTGCGGCCGTGGCAATCGTCGCCACCGGCAAGTCCCGCGTCGGCGAGCGGCAGCACGTCGATCGGCTCGACCTGCACCGCCTGCGCGAGCGCGTCGGCGAAAGGGCCGTTGACCCAGCGCAGCTGGTCGAGCACGTCGGCGCCGAGCATGCCCACGCGCAGCGGGTGCGCGTTGCCCCCATTGAGCGGGCTCCAGGCTGACCTGCCCGGCGCGCGCCGATCGCAAACTTCCTGGAGACGCATGGAGCGCGACACCACATCGGCGAGCGGAACCGCGCAACCCGCGTCCTGCGCCGCACGCAGGCGAATCACGCCGCTGCGCAGCAGCGTCCGCGCCTCGTCGATCGAGCGCGCCCAGCCCTCGAACAACGCCGCCGTGATCGCCGAGTGCAGGACGGGCGCGCACAGGCGCGTGGGGTCGCTGATTGGCGGTCCTGCATGCAGGAGCTCGCGGTCGCCAAGCGCGAGCGCCTCGCCGGCGGACGCCACCCGCCGCAAAGTGGGGACGACGTCGAACACCCGCGCAATGGCTGCGCGATCGGCGCTGCCGAACGTCACGACACGTGCCGCATCACGCGCCCGCTGGTGCGATCCAGGTCTCGGAGAACGCGAGGAACGCGGTGCTCATCCGACCGCCGAGGAAGTCACGAACGATGACGCTTCCCGGAAGCTTCGCGCCGTCGAGCGTGATCGTACCGTCTTCGGCCTCGACGAACACGCTGTACATCTGGTGGCGACCTGTCGCCGACATCGCCGGGGGAACGTCCACCGCGAACGGCGTGCGCAGCGACGTCCAGCGCAGCGCCGCCGCGACACCGTCGCCACGCACCGATTCCTCGTGGAAGCTGCGCCCGTCGCCGCGGGTCTCGAAGCTGCGCGCCGCGAGATAGGTCATCGCCGCAAGGCCGGCCATGCCCCGAAACGAGGCGAAGCGCGACACGAAATGCTCGACGAGCCAGCGCATCAGCGGCTCGTTGTCCGACAGGCAGAGATTCGGCGCCGCCGGATATCCGGCGCCCGCGGCGGGTGCGCCAAGGACGATCAGCCCCGCACCCCGTCCATGCGGCGACGTGACGACGCGAAAATAAACGGCTAGCGCCTGCCACGCGCCCTGGGCGTCCTTGAGATAGATCCCGGGGTTCTCGCCCGACCACTCGACGTTGCCCGCATTGACCGGCGATGTCATCACGACCCTCCTTCGTTCCGCACCGAATCGGCGACCACGACTGTATCGTCGGGGCGCCACGAGATTTCGACCTGGTCGCCGACGTTCCAGCCGCCGTCCGCGGGCTGCGTTTCGACGACGAGCGTGTCGCGCGCCCCGAGCTCCACCGTGTAGTGCCGGACGTTGCCGCAGAACGTCTGCGCGGCGATCCGTCCTGCCAGCACGTTGCGGTCGTCCTTCGCCAACCCGGCCGGATGAATCGCGAGATTCTCGGGACGGATGGCCAGCGTCACGCGGGCACCTGCCGGTGCGGTAAGCGGCGCGCGCAAGCGGATGCCGCCGGCAGTCTCGATCGCACCCAGTGCGCCATCGCTCGCAAGGACGGCGCCGTCGACAAAGTTCACTTTGCCGACGAAGTTGGCGACGAAGCGCGTGCGCGGGCGCCGGTACACGACCTCCGGCGGGTCGAGCTGCTCGATACGGCCCGCATTCATCACGGCGATGCGGTCCGACATCGTCATCGCCTCGGTCTGGTCGTGCGTCACGTACACCACGGTCAGACCTAACGCGCGTTGAATGCGGCGCAGCTCCAGCTGCATGTACTCGCGCATCTTGAGGTCGAGTGCGCCGAGCGGTTCATCCATGAGCAGCACGCTGGGCGGGTGCGCGATCGCGCGCGCCAGCGCCACACGCTGCTGCTGCCCGCCGCTGAGCGCGGCCGGCAAGCGCTCGCCGACATCGGTCAGGCGAATCAGCGCGAGGAGCTCGGCGACCCGCGGCGCGATCCGCTCGCGAGGCACGCGCCGCTCGACCAGGCCGAACGCGACGTTTTCGGCGACCGTGAGATGCGGGAACAGCGCATAGTCCTGGAACACCATGCCGATCTGCCGCCGCCGCGGTTCGAGATCGGTGACGTCACGACCGCCGATGAAAACGCGGCCGGCGCTCGGCTCGACGAATCCCGCGATCATGCGCAACGTGGTCGTCTTGCCGCAACCCGAGGGACCGAGCAGCGTCAGGAACTCGCCGTCGTGCGAGTCGAGATCGAGCGCGTCGACGACCGTTGTCCCGCCGAATCGCTTGGAGACCCGTCGCAGGCTGACGTCAGCCACGAGTCACCTCTCCCCGTGACACCGTGGTCTCAGCGCGAGGCGACCGTGCGATTCCACTCGTCGTTCCATTTGGCGAGGTCGATCTTCGCGGGATCGAGCCTCACCATGTCGGCGATCTGGGCCGGGTCGAGCACGACGAGCTCGCTCAGCGTCGGGTCCTGCGCCATCCGTGCGCGTGCCGCCTGCACCACCGGCACGGCGCCAACCTTCAGCGCGAACTTCGCCTGGGCCTCCGGCGACAGATAGGTGTTGATGAAGAACTCGGCCGCTTCCTGGTTGCGCGACCCTTTCACCACGCCGATATAGCCTTCCTTGACCATGCCCTGCTTGTCGCCGATCCTCGCGCGGACGGTTGCCACTGGCACGCCGGCCTGGGCCGTACGCAGCGCCCAGCCCGCATGGGCCACGGCCGCCCAGATGTCGCCGGACTTGAACTGCGTGACGACCTCCCCGCCGGCTTTCCAGAAGCGCACGTTCGGAATCTGGTTGATCAGCGCGAGGCCCGGCGCGATGTTGAGCTCGCTGCCGCCCGCCGTCAGCGCGAACGCGCCAACCGCCTCGATGCCACCGCCGGAGGCGATATCGGGAATCATGACGCGGCCGCTCAGCCGCGGATCGCGAAGGTCGGCGAGCGACTTCGGCGGCGGGATGCCGGCCTTGGCGAACGCTTCCTTGTTGTACATGATCGTCTCTTCGGTGATCCAGGTCGGCACCATTTGATTGCTCGCCGGCTCGACCTTGAGTCCCCGCGCATTCGGAATCTGCGCGAGGTCGAGCGGTGCGAGCAGCTTGCGACCCTCGATCTCCGGCCGCATCGTGCCAAGGAACTCGACCACATCGAAGGGCACCTGGCCGCGCGCCGCAATCAGCTTGGCGAGATTGTCCTGCGGGCTGCCGATGACGAACTCCACCTTGGCGCCTCGCTTCTCGAGTTCCGCGCCCACGTAGTCGCGCAACGCGTCACGAGTGGCGCCGCCCCAAGTCGCCACCCTCAGCGTGACGCCCTTGAATCGCGCGTCCTCGCCGCTCTGTGCGTGTGCACCGAAGGCGGCTGTGCCGATCGCCGCCGCCATTGCTGCCGCCATCCAACCTCGCCGGATCGTCATCGCTTCCTCTCGTCGTTCAAGTTGGCCGTCCCTACCGGCGTCTCGCGCCGCCTGCAGCTTCGCAGGCGCCGCCCGCCCTCGTCCCATCACCATCACGCGCCGCTCCGCTCATTTCGATTTCGACTTGAGCAGGCTTTCGAGCCCCACGATCCGCTGCGCGACGAACACCAGCACGATCGCGAATGCCGCCGCCAGCGACGCGCTGGCGAGGCTGCTCGGGTTGAAGTCCTGCTCCATCGCATTGAAAAGCTCGACCGGAAACGTCGTTGCATCGGGCGAGGCGAGGAATATCGCCACCGGCACGTCGACGAACGACACGATGAACGCGTACAGCGCTCCGGTGAACACGCCAGGGGCGATGATCGGCAACGTCACCCGGCGAAACGTGCGCCACCGGGACGCTCCCAGGATCTGCGCCGCCTCCTCGAAGCGCGGGTTGAAGCGCGTCAGCACCGCCGCCACACTGCCGATGACGAAGGGCGTCGCCATGAAGAGATGGCCGATGTAGAGGCCGAGCGTGCTGCCTTGAACGTACGCGCCGCCGAAGTCGCCGAGCGCGTAATAGAGTTGCAGAAACGCGATGCCCGTCACCACATGCGGTATCTGCAGCGGAGCGCGCAGCACCGCGCCGACCAGCGGTCTGGCGGCGAACCGTCCGCGCGCGAGGCCCAGTGCGGCCGGTACGCCGAGCATGCATGCGCCGAACGCAACGGCGAGGCCGAGCGCGAAACTGAAGCCGAGCGCGCGCAACTGGGTCGACGGGATTTCGGCATACCAGCGCAGCGTCAACCGATGCGGTGGGAACTCGACGTATGACATCACGACCTTGTCGCTCTCGGGTGCGCTGAACGAGCCGCCCACGACGACGATCAGCGGCGCGAGCAGGACCGTGAACACCAGGACGAAATAGGCGACGATGGCGACGCGGCGAAAGCCGATGTGCACGCGTCGGCGCGCGCCGGCGACCTCGCGCATGGCCCCGTCGCGGACTGCATCCTGGCGACCGAGCGGCGGCGATTCCACGTACGCGCTCATATGGCCGCAAGACGCGCGCCGCGGAAGCGCCGCAGTACGCTCACCGACGCGAAGTTGATCACGATCACGAACAGCAACAGTAGTGCGGCAAGCGCTCCCGCCATGCCGTACTTGACGTCGAGCAGCATCGTGCGCTGGATCAGCACCGGCAGCGTGATCACGCGACCACCGCCCAACAGCGCGGCCGACGTGAAGGCACCCATGCTGGTATTGAATATCGTCAGGAATCCGACGATCAGCCCCGGCAGGCCAAGCGGCAGAATCACGCGCCGCAGCGTGCGCAGGCGGCTCGCGCCGTGCACCATCGCCGCCTCGTCGAGCGACGGCGGAATCGTGCGCAGCACGCCGTACATCACCATGACGCCGAACCCGAAGGACGCATAGATGAGGCCGACGATGACACCTGCCGGCGTTCCGACCAGCGAAAGCGGCCGCTCGACCCAGCCCAGCGCCAGGAGCGCGCGATTCACCGGACCGTCGGCGCGAAAGATGATGACGAGGCCGAAGATCTGGATCACCGTAGTGATGAACGACGTCAGCACGATCGCGCTCAGCAGGAACGTCGTCCATCGCGAGTTGTGGCGTGACAGCACGCGAGCGACCGGAAAACCCAAGCCGACGCATGCCACCGCGACAATGAGCGAGATGTAGGTCGTCAGCCACAGCGTGCGCAGATAAAAAGGATCGCGCAGGATCCGCCAGTAATTGTCGAAGCTCCAGTGCGCGCCCGTCTGCCCGAACGCAAGGTCGACGAAAAAGCTGTGCTGGAGGAACACCGCCTGCGACCCCACCAGGAGCGCCGCGCTGATCGCGAATGGCACCAGGAGCAGGTATCCCCAGCGTACGTTCAAGCCGCACCTCGCGGGGCGCAACCCCCGGCGTGCCCGCGGACTGTCGACCCAGGCCTCACGCGATCGCTTTGAACTCGAATAGCTTGCCGCGATCGGGATTCACGCCGTCCGCATCGCCGTGATTGAGCGGCGACAGGCGCGCCGCGATCGCCGCACGTCGCTCGGCGTCGGGCAGCTGCGCCGTTTCCAGGTACGCGGCGACGATGGCCTTGCAGGCCGATGCGATGAGCGACGCATCGTCGCCACCATCGCGTGGGATGCGCAGTATCGTGTCGCCGCCCACGGTCGGCACGGCCACGCCGTCGACCGGGACCGGTCGCAACGGCTCGATCCCTCGCTGCAGGTTCTCGATCTCCTGGCGCAGGCGGCGGCGCAGCAATGCGATTCCGCGATCGGTGGTCGCAAGATGCTCGCGCGCGTGGCTGGTGATCGGTCCCAGGCTGCACCAAGCCTCGTAGTCCCCGGGCTTGTCCTGGCGCTCCTCGTAAGTCCGCTCGCCGCCTTGTCCGTAGAAATCGGTCTTGCCGATGCCGACATCCTCCGGGCGCCCCATGTGCTCCGGGTCGTCCCGGTCGTTGAAATGGCGCCACGCGAGCACGAACGTATGAGTGTCGTCGACTGGCACCACCCAGCGGGTCAGGCCGGCGCGGCCGAAGTAGCGCACCTTGCCGACGTTCTCGAAAATGGCGCCGTTCTGGGAGAAATTCGGCACCAAATGATCGTGCATCCGCACCCAGATGAAATCGCCCACACGCCGCGCATTCGTATAGAAGAAGCCGAGCGGCGTGTCGTGGTACTCGATGACGGGGAGCTCGGCGAACACCTCGCTGAACTGGGGACCCGCGACGCGCGTGTGCAGGAAAGGCACGTGAAACGGATCCATCGAGTTCTCGCTGACCTGCTGCCAGTTGCATGGCGAGTGGATGATGTACGGCACCATGTGGTTGTCCGGCAGAACCATCATGTCGAGCAGCGGGAATTCCGGCTTGAGCTCGGGCGGACCGAAGTAGGCGAAGATGACGCCCTTGAATTCGACGACCGGATACGCGCCCTGGCAATAGCGATGACGATGCGGGCTCGTCTCGGGCTCGCCCGGCGTCTCCAGGATCGTTCCGTCGTTGGCGAACATCCAGCCGTGGTAGCAACAGCGGATGCCGCGCTCGGCAATGATGCCGAACTCAAGCGACGCACCGCGATGCGCGCAGTGCCGATGCAGGAGACCGATGTCTCCGGACAGATCGCGGTAGATGACGAGATCCTCGCCGAGAATGCGCAGCGCGTGCGGTCGATTGGCGAGTTGCGACGACAGGAGGACCGGGTGCCAGAATCGCCGCATGTACTCGCCGCACGGCGTACCCGGACCGATGCGCGCCGTCAGATCGTCGACGGGCCGATCCTTGGGTTGATGGTAACCGCCGAACTTGACAGGCCGTGCGCTGCGCTCGCCTTCCACCGGGTTGTCTCCTCGCATTGCGGCGCCCCATGAATCGGCACCTCGACCCCGACTATAGTCAGAAACGAGCCGGGCCGCGCAGAACTTTTGGCGATGAGCTCGTGGCCATTAGCGATAGTCGGCGGAGGGCATTAATCCAGCTTATGCGTCGTGAACCTCGATCGACCTTGCAGCATCCGCGATCGGCGCGAGCCTGGAGGGCGATGCGCCGGCCCGTTTATCGGACGATTTGCCGGTCATGCGACTCGGTCAACGCCGGAACGAGCGGATCACCGCGAGCGCTTCGTCGATCGCACGCTCGCCCTCGCCCGACTTCACCGCGTGCTGCACGCAGCCGTGCAGGTGATGCTCGAGGAGCTGCAGCGCCAGCGCATCCAGCGCCGCTTGCACGGCCGCCACCTGCGTCAGGATGTCGATGCAGTAGCGGTCGTCGTCGATCATCCGCCCGATGCCGCGCACCTGGCCCTCGATGCGATGGATGCGACGCGCAAGCGCCGCCGCGTCGTCGCGTGTGACGAGCGGATGCGTCGGCATCTTGCGGTTTGGCACGCGCGAACGCGCGACAGCGGCGGCGGCAGGCGTGGCAGCGCGCGGACCCGCGCTCGCCTTCGCCTTAGGCGCCGACGGCATAGCCCGCGCCTTCCACCGCAGCGGCGAGCGCGCCGCGGCCGGCGATCGCCGGATCGAACTCGACGTGCGCGCGTGGCGGCAGGAGCGTCACCGTGACGTCGGCGACGCCGGGCACCGCCTTCAGGACCCGCGTCACGCTGGCCACGCAACCGTTGCAGCTCATGCCGTCGATCACCAGTTCGATGGTTTGCATCAGGTCTCCTCGTCGAGATCGGGACGGCGCGCGCCGCTTGGCGCGAACCTTCGCAGCAGCAACGCATTGGCGACCACCGACAGCGAGCTCGCAGCCATCGCCGCCCCGGCAATCATCGGGTCGAGCAGGCCGAACGCGGCGAGCGGGATGCCCAGCACGTTATAGCCGAAGGCGAACGCGAGGTTCTGCCGGACCTTGGCGAGCGTCGCGCGCGCGAGCTCGATCGCGTCGGCGACGGCGCCCAGGTCGTCGCGCACGATCGTGATGTCGGCGGCCGCGCCGGCGATGTCGGAACCCGACGCCATCGCCAGCCCGACATCAGCGGCGGCCAGCGCCGCGGCGTCATTGATGCCGTCGCCGACCATCGCCACGATCTCGCCGGACGCCCGCATCGCGGCAATGGCCTCGACCTTCTGCGACGGCGACAGCGCCGCGCGCACGTCGCCGATGCCGGCCGACGCCGCCACCGCACGCGCCGTCGCGGCGTGGTCGCCGGTGAGCATCGTCACGCCGATGCCGGCGGCCCGAAGGCGCGCGACGGCGGACGGCGCGGATGCGCGCAACGGATCGGCGAGCGCAAAGGCGGCGAGCGGAATATCGCCGATTGTCGCGACCACCGTGGTGCGGCCGTCCCCCTGCCACCGCGCGAGCGCCGCGCGATCCTTGCCGTGCAGCGCGAGGCTGCCGGCAGGCGCACCGAGCGTGGCGATGCGGCCATCGCCGAGCGTCGCCCGCACGCCGTAGCCGGGAACGTCCTGCGCGCCGGCAATGCGCGCGAGCCTGACCTGCCGCGCGCCGAGGTGTGCCGCGATCGCCCGCGACAGCGGATGCGTCGACGCCGCGGCGAGGGCGGCAGCGATCGGCAACGCGAAATCCGCGTCGACACCCGCAGCGACGAGCCGGTCGACCACGTCGGCGCGACCCTCGGTCAGCGTTCCGGTCTTGTCGAAAGCGACGTGCGTGACCGCCGCGCCGCCCTGCAAGGCGGCCGCGTCGCGCACGAGGATGCCGAGCTGCGCGGCACGGCCGGTGGCGACGACGATGGCCGTCGGCGTGGCGAGGCCGAGCGCGCAGGGACAGGCGATCACCAGCACGGAGACGCTCGCGACGAGCGCGCGCGGCAGGTCGCTGGCGACGAGCCACGTCGCGGCGAACGTCACCAATGCGATGGCCAGCACCGCCGGCACGAAGATCGCCGACACGCGATCGGCCAGCGCCTGCACCGGGGCGCGCGAACCCTGGGCCGTGGCCACGAGGCGGATGATCGCGGCGAGGCGCGTCGCCGCGCCGACACCCGTCGCCTCGCAGGTCAGCAGCCCCTGGCCGTTCTGCGTGCCGGCGAATACGCGGTCGCCGGCATGCTTGTCCACCGGCATGCTCTCGCCGGTGAGCATGCTCTCGTCGACGCCGGACGTGCCGTCGCGCACGACGCCGTCGACGGCAATCGTGTCGCCGGCACGCACGATGAACGTGTCGCCCGCGGCGACCTCCTCCACCGGTACGTCGCGGGTCACGCCGTCGCGCACGATGCGCGCCGTCTGCGGCACGAGACGCACCAGCGCCTCGAGCGCGGCGGACGTGCGCGACTTCGAGCGCGCCTCGACGAGCTTGCCCAACAGCACCAGCGTGATCACCGTCGCGGCGCTCTCGAAATACACATGCAGTTGGTCGAGGCCGAGCGCCATGACCGCAACGCTGTACAGATAGGCGATGGTGGTTCCGAGCGCGATCAGCGCGTCCATGTTGGCCGCACCGCCGCGCAGCGCATGCCACGCACCGATGTAGAAGCGGCGCCCGGCCCAGAATTGCACCGGTGTCGCCAGCAGACATTGCCAGGCGCGCGGGATGGCGTCGCCATGCATCGCACCCTGCCAGGGCAGCATGAGCACGAGCAGCGGCGCCGTCAGGAGCGCGGCGACGACGAAATCGCGGCGCAGGCGCTGCCGTTCGCCGGCCTTGCGCGCCGCGTCGCGCGCGCGGTCGGCCACGGGATCGGCGCGCAGCGCCGCGCCATAACCGGCGCGGCCGATCGCCGCGATCACCGCGGCGGCATCCGCCGCGCCGTCGAAGGCAACGCTGGCGGTCTCGGTGGCGAGGTTGACGTGGGCGCGCATGCCCGGCAGGCGGTCGACGACGCGCTCGATGCGCTGCGCGCACGCCGCGCAAGTCATTCCGGTGACGGTGAATTCGAGGCGCGCGGTCGCCGTCGGCGCCGCATGCCCGGCGACCGGCGATGCGCTGTCCATGCCTGCCATATATACCCTGGTGGGGTATATATCAAGCGCTTGGCGTGACGCCCGCTACAGCTTGACCCGACCGCGCAGCACGTCGCTGCACATGACGAGGTCGGCAGCGAGGCTGTACAGCGGATGGCGAAACGTCGCCGGGCGGTTGTGCTCGTAGAAGAAGTGTCCGATCCACGCGAAGCCGTAGCCCGCCAGCGGTGCGGCGGCCAGCCAGCGTGCGTCCCGCGTGACCGCAGCGGCGGCCAGCGCTGAAACCGTCGCCAGCGTGCCCGCCACGTGCAGCCTGCGGCACACGGGGTTGGCGTGCTCGCCCAGGTAGAACGCATAGAACTCGGCGAACGTGGCGAAACGCCGCACCGCCACTCACTCGCGTTTCAGCTGCGGGAACAGGATCACGTCGCGGATCGACGCGGCGTCCGTCAGCAGCATCACCAGGCGGTCGATGCCGATGCCTTCGCCTGCGGTCGGCGGCAGTCCGTATTCGAGCGCGCGCACATAGTCGGCGTCGTAGTGCATCGCCTCCTCGTCGCCCGCGTCCTTGGCCGACACCTGCGCGGCGAAGCGCGCTGCCTGGTCCTCCGGATCGTTGAGCTCGGAAAAGCCGTTGGCGATCTCGCGCCGCGTGATGAAGAGCTCGAAGCGGTCGGTGACAGCAGGATCGGCATCGCTCGCGCGCGCGAGCGGCGACACGTCGGTGGGATGCGCGACGATGAACGTCGGCTGCACCAGCTTCTCTTCGGTGGTCGCCTCGAACAGCTTCAGCTGCAGCACGCCGAGCCCGTCGCTGGCCCGCACGTCGGCACCGATCCGTCGCAGCGACTCGCGCAGGAAATCCGGGCGCGCGAGGTCGGCCAGCGCGTAGCCGTCGTTGTAGCGGTGGATCGCCTCCGCCATGGTCAGCCGGTCGAATGGGCGGCCGAGCTCGATCGTCTCGCCCTGGTAGGTCACCGTCGTCGCGCCGAGCACCTTCTGCGCGACGCCGCGAATCAGCTCCTCGGTGAGGTCCATCAGGTAACGATAGTCGCGGTAGGCCTCGTAGAACTCGAGCATCGTGAACTCGGGATTGTGGCGCGTCGAGATGCCCTCGTTGCGGAAGTTGCGGTTGATCTCGAACACGCGCTCGAGGCCGCCGACGACCAGCCGCTTGAGATACAGCTCCGGCGCGATCCGCAGGTACAGCTCGGTGTCGAGCGCATTGTGGTGCGTGACGAACGGTCGCGCCGCGGCGCCGCCGGGGATCGGGTGCATCATCGGCGTCTCGACCTCGAGATAGCCGCGGGCGACGAAGAATTCGCGGATCGCCTGCACGATCTGCGAGCGCCGCACGAACACCTCGCGCGACGCCGGATTGGTGACCAGGTCGAGGTAGCGCTGCCGGTATTTCTGCTCCTGGTCGGCGAGACCGTGGAACTTCTCCGGCAGCGGCCGCAGCGCCTTGGCAAGCAGCCGCACGCCATCGCAGCGCACGGAAAGCTCGCCCGCCTTGGTCTTGAACAGCGTGCCCGTGGCGGCGACGATGTCGCCCAGATCCCAGTGCTTGAACGCGTCGAGGGTCTGCGCGCCGACGCCGTCGAGCGTCACGTAGAGCTGGATGCGCCCGGACATGTCCTGCAAGGTGGCGAAGCAGGCCTTGCCCATCACGCGTTTCAGCATCATGCGGCCCGCCACGGCCACCTTGTGCGCACGCGGTTCCAGCGTCGCGTTGTCGAGGGCGTCGAAGGCCGCATGCAGCTCGCCGGCGAGCGCGTCGCGGCGGAAATCGTTCGGATAGGCGTGCCCCTGCCGCCGCAGCTCCGCGAGCTTGGCACGGCGCTCGGCGAACACGGGGCTGTCGTCCGCCGCCGGCGGCGCGGGATTGTCATGGTCGTTCATCGCTCGCCTCCCCGGCGTGCCTTGCGTCGCTGCCGCGACCGGTGATTCATGCGTCGGTGCCGGTGCGCACCAGCCGCCGCCGCGACTGTGCCGCGGCGACGATCGCAGCGGGCGTCACGTCGCGATAATCGGCGATGGCGGCAATCACGTGCGGACCCGACAGCGCATCGGCGCTCGCGCCGGTGGTCACGGCGACGGCCAGCATCCCTGCGCGGCGGGCCGCCTCGATGCCGAGCGGCGCGTCCTCGAACACGACGCAATCCGCCGGTGCCACGCCGAGGCGGCGCGCGGCGGCGACGAAGATGTCGGGTGCGGGCTTGCCGTGCGCCACCTCGTGGCCGCCGACGACGGCGCCGAAAAAGCCCTCCATGCCGAGATGCGACATCGCGAACGCGATATTGGCGGCGTCGCCGGCGGTGCCGCAGGCGAGCGCGAGGCCGTCGGCACGCGCCGCCCGCGCGAACGCCGCGAATCCCGGCACCTCGCGAAACTCCGCGCCGAACCGCGCGCGGTACAGCGCTTCCTTCTCGTCGACGAGCGCTCGCGCGCGGGCGTCGGCCATCGGCCCCATCAGCTCGCGCATCGCCTCGGCGCCGGTGCGGCCCGCCGTGCGCGCGAAGAAGCCGCCGAAGTCGACGTCCAGCGCGTGGCGCGCGAAGAAGTCCTGCCAGGACGCGTGGTGCGCGGGCATCGAATCGATGATCGTGCCGTCGATGTCGAACACGAAGGCGGTCATTGCACGCCCTGCTTCAGGCTGGCGGCGATGAAGTCGTCGAGCTCGCCGTCGAGGATGGCCTGCGTGTTGCCGACCTCGTAGTTCGTGCGCAGGTCCTTGATCCGCGACTGGTCCAGCACGTAGCTGCGGATCTGGTGGCCCCAGCCGATGTCCGTCTTGGCATCCTCGAGCTTCTGCTGCTCGTCCTGGCGCTTGCGCATCTCGAACTCGTAGAGCTTGGCCTTGAGCATCGCCATCGCCTCGGCGCGGTTGCGATGCTGCGAGCGGTCGTTCTGGCACTGCACGACGATATTGGTCGGCAGGTGGGTGATGCGCACGGCGGAATCGGTCTTGTTGATGTGCTGGCCGCCGGCGCCCGATGCGCGGAACGTGTCGACGCGGATGTCGGCGGGATTGATCTCGACCTCCACCGAATCGTCGATCTCCGGGTACACGAATACGCTGGCGAACGACGTATGGCGCCGCGCGTTGGAGTCGTAGGGGCTCTTGCGCACCAGGCGGTGCACGCCGGTCTCGGTGCGCAGGTAGCCGAACGCGTAGTCGCCGGTCGCCTTGATCGACGCGCTCTTGATGCCCGCGACTTCGCCGGGCGACTCCTCGAGCACCTCGACCCCGAACCCCTTGCGCTCGCAATAGCGCAGGTACATGCGCAGCAGCATCGACGCCCAGTCCTGGGCCTCGGTGCCGCCGCTGCCGGCCTGGATGTCGAGGAAGCAGTTGTTGGCGTCGAGGGGGTTGGCGAACATGCGCCGGAATTCCAGCCCGTCGACGGTGCGCGCGACCGGGTCGAGATCGGCGGCGACAGCCGTCATCGTGGCGTCGTCGGCGTCGTCGCGCGCGAGCTCGAACAGCTCGCCGCCGTCGTCGATCTGCCGCGACAAGTCAGTCAGCGTGACGACCACGTCGTCGAGCGCCTTCTTCTCCTTGCCCAGCGCCTGTGCCCGCTCCGGGTTGTCCCAGATGCGCGGATCCTCGAGCTCGCGCGCCACTTCCTCGCGTCGCGCCGCCTTCACATCGAAGTCAAAGATACCTCCGCAGCTCGGCCGTGCGGTTGCGCAGGTCGGCGAGCGTGGCGGCGATGCGGTTGATGCTTTCGGCTTCCATGAGCGGCGGTGATTGGGTCGGTGGTCGACCTTTGATTATACGGCGTGTCGCCGTCGCCTGCCCGGTTTGCAACGGTCGCGTGCCGCGCCGGCCATGGCATGCGCCGGCGTAGAATTCCGCGCATCGGCAGCCTCATCCTGCATGGAGCGAACATGCCCACGTTCTTCATCAACAAGAACCGCGTCGACATCAGCAAGGACGTGCATTCCGACACGCCGCTGCTGTGGATCCTGCGCGACCAGCTCAACCTCACCGGCACCAAATACGGCTGCGGCCTCGCGCTGTGCGGCGCATGCACGGTATATGTCGAGGGCAAGCCGGTGCGCGCCTGCCAGACGCCGCTGTCGTCGCTCAAGCAGGGCGCCGACATCACCACGATCGAGGGCCTGAAGACCCGCGAATCGCAGGCGGTGCAGGCGGCGTGGACCCGGCTCGACGTGCCGCAATGCGGTTACTGCCAGTCGGGCCAGGTGATGTCCGCGACGGCGCTGCTCGCGAAGAACAAGCGCCCCACGGACGCCGACATCGATGCCGCGATGGGCGGCAACATCTGTCGCTGCGCGACCTACGTGCGCATCCGCGCCGCCATCCACGAAGCGGCGAAGAGCCTCGCCTGAAGGAGCGCCCATGAACCCGATGCGACTGTTCGTCCCGCTCCCCACCGCCGGCATCGACGCCCATGACGACCATGCCGAGGGCGCGCATGACGACGCCGGCATGACGCGCCGCATGTTCCTCAAGGTGACCGCGGGTGCCGGTCTCACGCTCGCCGTGTATTCCGGCCGCGCCGCCGCGCAGGCTGCGGCGGGCAAGAGCGCCGATCCTGGTGCGTTCGTGCGCATCGGCAACGACGACACGGTCACCGTCGTCGTCAAGCATCTGGAGATGGGCCAGGGCACGTTCACCGGGCTGCCGACACTGGTCGCCGAGGAGCTCGACGCTGCGTGGTCGCAGATCCGCGCCGAAGCGGCGCCGGCCGACGCAAGCCGCTACAACAATCTCTCATGGGGACCGGCGCAAGGTACAGGCGGCTCGTCGTCGCTCGCCAACTCGTTCATCCAGTACCGCCAGGCGGGCGCCGCAGCGCGGGCGATGCTGGTCGCCGCGGCGGCCCAGCGCTGGAACGTCGATGCCAAATCGGTGAGCGTGAAGAACGGCGTCGTCACGGGCCCCGGCGGCAAGCACGCGACGTTCGGCGAGCTCGCGAGCGCGGCGGCCAGGCAGGCGGTTCCGGCGGACGTCAAGCTCAAGGATCCCGCCGATTTCGTCTACATCGGCAAGGCCGTCCCGCGCACCGACAGCGCGGCGAAGTCCAACGGCACCGCGATGTTCACGCAGGACGTCAAGCTGCCGGGCATGCTCACGGCCGTCGTCCAGCATCCGCCGCGATTCGGCGCGCGCGTGAAGAGCTTCGATTCGGACGATGTGTCCGGCGTGCCGGGCGTGCGCTACGTCATCGAGGTACCCAATGGCGTCGCGGTGGTGGCCACGAGCTTCTGGGCGGCGAAGAAGGGACGCGACGCGCTCAAGGTCGAATGGGACCCGGCGTCGGGCTTCAAGGGCTCGACGTCCGAGATCTTCGACGAGTACCGGAGCCTCGCCAAGACGCCCGGCAAGCCGGTGCGCAACGATGGCGACGCCGCCAAGGCGCTCGCCGCAGGCACGCAGCGCATCGATGCCGAATACGTGTTCCCGTACCTCGCGCACGCGCCGATGGAGCCGCTCAATTGCGTGGTCAAGCTGTCCGCCGACCGCTGCGAGATCTGGAACGGCGAGCAGTTCCACACCGGCGACCAGTTCGCGGTCGCGCAGTTGCTCGGCCTCAAACCCGAGCAGGTGATCATCCACCAGGTGTTCGCCGGCGGCAGCTTTGGCCGGCGCGCGAGCTCGACGTCGGATTACGTGCTGGAGGCCGCGTCGATCGCCAAGGGCATCGCCAAGTCGGGCAAGCATGACATCCCGGTCAAGCTCGTGTGGGCGCGCGAGGACGACATGACGGGTGGCTATTACCGTCCGGCATACCTGCACGCCATGAGCGCTGCGCTCGACGCCAAGGGCGACGTCGTGGCGTGGCAGCACCGGATCGTCGGCCAGTCGATCACCGAAGGCACGTCGATGGCGGCGATGACCACCAAGGACGGCATCGACCAGACGAGCGTCGAAGGCGCGTCGAACCTGCCGTACGCGATCGCCAACCTCGCGGTGGATCTGCACACGCCGTCGATCGGCGTCCCTGTCCTGTGGTGGCGCTCGGTCGGCTCGACGCATACCGCGTATTCCACCGAGACGCTGATCGACGAGCTCGCGGTGACGGCGGGCAAGGATCCGGTCGAGTTCCGCAAGGCGCTGCTCGCCGACAAGCCGCGGCACCTGGGCGTGCTCGCGCTCGCTGCGCAACAGGCGGGCTGGGGCCAGCCACTCGCGCCCGGCAAGCCCGGCGAGAAGCGCGGCCGCGGCGTCGCGGTGCACGAGTCGTTCAACACGTACGTCGCGGAAGTGGCCGAAGTCACCATCGACGCCGGCAACAACCTCAAGGTCGATCGCGTCGTCTGCGCAGTCGACTGCGGCGTGGCGGTCAACCCGGACGTGGTCCGCGCGCAGATGGAAGGCGGCATCGGTTTCGCGCTGGCCGCCGCGTTGCATGGCGAAATCACGCTCAAGGACGGCGTCGTCGAGCAGACCAACTTCCACCAGTACCAGGTGCTGCGGATCAACGAGATGCCGAAGGTGGACGTGCACATCGTGGCGTCGGCCGACAAGCCTTCCGGCGTCGGCGAGCCCGGCGTGCCGCCGCTCGCCCCGGCCGTGGCCAACGCCATTGCGGCGGCCACCGGCAAGCGCCTGCGCACGCTGCCGTTCCGGCTCGCCTGAGCCGTTGCCGGCGCCGCGAGCCGCCTTGCCGCGGGCGCGCGCGCCGGACCGCCCGGGCGCCACGCCGCTTCGCCGGCTGACGCCTCCCCCCCGGGGTGCCGACGCTGGCCCGTGACTTGCTTAAGTGCAGTCTCGATCCGCCGGTGCGCGGGTAGAGTGCGGGGCGGCCCCGACCGGCCGGCGCACGCTGTCGCAGGCCGTCACTATTGAGGACGCCGGAGGGAACCCAAGATGCGCAAGTTCATCGCCGCGCTGGGCGCGGCTGTCGCGCTCAGCGCTTCATCGGCGCAAGCCGAACCGGGCGTCACCGCCACCACGATCGTGCTCGGCCAGTCGGCGGCGCTCACGGGGCCGGCGATGGAGCTCGGCAACGAGATGCGTGCCGGCGCGCTGCTCTACTTCGATTTCGTCAACCAGCGCGGCGGCATCAACGGCCGCACGATCGACCTGCATACGCTCGACGACGGCTACGAGCCCGATCGCGCGGTCGCCAACACCAAGCGCTTCGTCGACAAGGACGAGGCGTTCGCGCTGTTCGGCTACATCGGCACGCCAACCACGCTGGCATCGATGCCCGTGTTCACGCAGGCGCGCGTGCCGCTGCTCGGACCCTTCACCGGCGCCGAGGCGTTCCGCAAGCCGTTGAACCGCTACATCTTCAACGTGCGCGCCAGCTATTTCCAGGAAACCGAGGACCTGGTCGAGCTGCTGACGAAGCTCAACCTCACGCGCATCGCCGTGTTCTACCAGAACGATGCCTACGGCAAGGCCGGCCTCGAAGGCGTCGACCGCGCGATGAAGAAGCGCAAGCTGGAGATCGTGGCCACGGGCACCGTCGAGCGCAACTCGAGCGACGTCGCCGCCGCGGTCGCCACGATCGGCAAGGCCAATCCGCAGGCGGTGATCCAGATCAGCGCGTACAAGTCGTGCGCGGCCTTCATCAAGGCGATGAAGGGTGCCGGCGCGTTCCCGCAATACATGAACGTGTCGTTCGTCGGCGCCAAGGCGCTGGCGCAGGAGCTCGGCAAGGACGGCCGTGGCGTCGGCATCTCGCAGGTCGTGCCTTTTCCGTGGAATGCCGGCATGCCGGTGGTGCGCGACTACCAGAAGCTGTTCCTCGCCAAGAACGGCAAGGAAGCGTATTCGTTCACGAGCCTCGAGGGCTTCATCGCGGCCAAGGTGATGGTCGAGGGCCTGCGCCGCGCCGGACGCGACCTCACGCGCGAGCGGCTCGTCGCCGCCCTCGAGAGCATGAGCGACTATGACGTCGGCGGCTTCTCCGTCACCTATTCACCGACCGATCACACCGGCTCGCGCTTCGTCGAGCTGACTGCGATCGGCAAGGACGGCGTGTTCGTGCGCTAACATGCGCATCGATGCACACCCCGCAGGATTTCACCCCGGCGCGTCGCCACGACGGCGCGCTGCCCGACGACACGCTCGTCTTCGCCTATAGCGGCACGCATTTCCTGTGGCGCGGGACCGACGCCGCGCCGGCGATCCCCACGCTCGCGGACCTGCGCCACGCCGGCGTCGACGGCGCCTGGCACTACATGGGCGCGCTCGGCGGCCGACCCTGCGTCGCGATGACGCTCGCCGAGGGCATGGCCGTGCCCGACGGCTTCACCGGCAGCGGGCTGCGCTCGCTGTTCTTCCGCATCCCCGAGACGCTGCTTGCACTGGCGGGACGCGCATCGCAGATCGTCGAATGGGACCGCACGCACCGCTTCTGCGGCCGCTGCGCGACGCCGACGCGCGACAAGAGCGGCGAATACGCGAAGGAGTGCCCGCACTGCGGGCTGACCGCGTGGCCGCGCGTGTCGCCGGCGATGATGGCGCTCGTCACCCGCGGCCGCGAGCTCCTGCTCGCGCGCTCGCGGCGATTCGCCGCGACCTCGATGTGGAGCGCGCTGGCGGGCTTCGTCGAGGCCGGCGAGACGGTCGAGGACTGCGTCGCGCGCGAGGTGCGCGAGGAAGTCGGCGTCGAGGTCGCCGACCTGCGCTATTTCGGCAGCCAGTCGTGGCCGTTTCCGCATTCGCTGATGATCGCGTTCACCGCGCGCCATGCCGGCGGCGATATCCGCCTCGACGACGACGAGATCGTCGAGGCGCGCTGGTTCGCCGCCGACGCCCTGCCGACGATTCCCCCCGGCGTCTCCATCGCGCGCCGGCTGATCGACGCCACGGCGGCCCGCCTCGCCGCCAACTGAACGCGCGCGCGGGGCACGCCGCGCGCGGCTTGCTAGAATCAGGGGTTCCCGTTTCGTCACGTCGAACGATGCGACGCCCGTCGATGCCCGTGCCCCGCGCCCTGCTGCTGGCGATCACCCTCGCGGTGATGCTGCCCCGGCACGCGCTCGCGCAGGCCAACGAGCCGCCGCCACCGCTGCCGCCCGAATATTCGCAGGCGTCGCGCAGTGCGTTCGCCGCCGGCATGAAGGAGGCGCGCGCGCTGCTCGCGCAGAAGCAGTACGAGGCGGCGATCACCCGCCTCGATGCGCTGACGCGCGACCGGCCGCGCGAGCCGCAGGCGCGTTTCCTCAAGGGCGTCGCCCTCACCGCGCTCGGCCGCGACGATGAAGCCACCAGGCAGTTCGAGTCGCTGACCACCGACTTTCCGGAGTTGCCCGAGCCGCACAACAACCTCGCGGCGCTGTACGCGAAGAAGGGCGACCTCGCGCTCGCGCGGCGCGAGCTCGAGCTCGCGATCGCCGCCGATCCCGACTACGGCATCGCCAACGAGAACCTGGGCGACGTCTACGTGCGGCTGGCCGCGCAGCAGTACGAGCGTGCCCGCGCGCTCGCCAAGAACAGCAAGTCGCTGCCGCTGAAGCTGAAGCTCGTGCGCGACGTGCTCACCACGACGCCGGCTGACGCCACCGCCGCGGCGCCGCCCGCAACGGGCGCTGCCAGCAGCGAGGCGAAGCCCGGTACGGAGCCGCCGCCGCGCATCACGGCGCCGGGTTCCGGGCCGTCCGCCGACACCAACACCCACGCCGCCACGAAGGAGAAGTCCCCATGATTCATCGCATTGCCACGCTCGCGTTCGCCGCGATCGCGTCGCTCGCCGCCGCCGGCATCGCCACGGCGGCCAACCCGCAGGTCGAGCTCGACACCACCCAGGGCAAGATTCGCATCGAGCTCTATCCGGATGCGGCGCCGAAGACGGTCGCCAATTTCCTGCAGTACGTGAAGGACGGTTTCTACGGCGGCACGCAATTCCATCGCGTGATCCCCGGCTTCATGGTGCAGGGCGGCGGCATGTCCGCCGATTTCAAGGAAAAGCCGACGCGCGCCCCGGTGCCGATCGAATCCGAGCAGTCGGTCAAGGCCGGCCTGTCCAACGGCGTCGGCAGCGTGTCGATGGCGCGCACCAGCGATCCCAACTCGGCGACGGCGCAGTTCTTCATCAACGTCGCCGACAACAAGCGCCTGGATTTCCAGTCGGCCGACGCCCGCGGCTACGGCTACACGGTGTTCGGCAAGGTGGTCGACGGCATGGACGTCGTCAACAAGATCGCCGCCGCGCCCACCGGCCCCGGCGGCCCGTTTCCGCGCGACGTGCCGCAGCAGCGGGTCGTCATCAACTCGGCGAAAGTGATCAACCCATGAGCGATACGCCGAAGGTCAGGCTGGCCACGAACCACGGCGACATCGTGATCGAGCTCGATCGCGACAAGGCGCCGGTCACGGTCGCCAACTTCCTGCAGTACGTGAAGGACGGCCATTACGACAACACGCTGTTCCACCGCGTGATCGACGGCTTCATGGTCCAGGGCGGCGGCATGGAGCCGGGCATGCGCCAGAAACCGACGCGCGCGACGATCGCGCACGAGGGCGCCAACGGCCTCAAGAACCGCAAGTACACGCTGGCGATGGCGCGCACCTCCGATCCCCATTCGGCGTCGAGCCAGTTCTTCATCAACGTCGCCGACAATGACTTCCTCGACTTCAAGTCGCCCGGCGGGCAGGGCTGGGGCTATTGCGTGTTCGGCAAGGTGGTCGAAGGCGCCGACGTCGTCGACGAGATCCGCGGCGTCGCCACCGGTCGCAGCGGCATGCATGAGAACGTGCCGACCGACGACGTGATCGTCGAGCGCGCGGAAGTGGTGAGCGCTTGACCCGGGCGCCGCGCCGCGGCGCGCCCTGCGCGGGCGCCGCTGAATCGCGATGCCGGCCGCCGACACGCCCACGCTGTTCGTGTCGGACCTGCACCTGGCGCCCGCGCGCCCGGCGCCGCTGGCGGCGTTTCACCGGTTCGCCGCCGGGCCCGCGCGCGGCGCCGCAGCGGTCTACGTGCTGGGCGACCTGTTCGACTGGTGGATCGGCGACGAGCAACTGGACGAACCCTTCGCGCGCGATGTCGCGCGGTCGCTGCGCGCCATCGCCGACGCCGGCGTGCCGCTGTACGTCGCGCGCGGCAATCGCGACTTCCTGCTCGGCGAGCGCTTCGCGCGCGAGGCGGGTGCGCAAATGCTTCCCGAGCAGCAGGTCATCGACGTCGACGGCGAGCGCGTGCTCGTCACGCATGGCGACGAGCTGTGCATCGACGACGTCGAATACCAGGCGTATCGCGCCCGCATCCGCAGCCCGCGCTCGATTGCGCGCCTGCTGGCGCTGCCGCCGATCGCGCGCCGCGGTATCGCCTGGTGGCTGCGGCGGCGCAGCCGCAGCGCCACGGCGCTGAAGCCCGAATCGATCACCGATGTCGCCGCCGCGGCGGTCGCCGACGCGTTTCGTGCGCACGACGTGCGGCGGCTGATCCACGGTCACACGCATCGGCCGGCGCGCCACCATTCGCGGGTCGACGATGTCGCCCGCGAGCGCATCGTGCTCGCCGACTGGCATGATCGCGGCCACGTGCTGGAGCTGCGGCGCGGCGAGCCCGTGAGCTACGACGTCGACGCCTGAGCGATGACCGCGCCGCCCTGCTCCGCATCGCCCGCCTACCCCGCCACGACGTCGTGACGCCCGAATTCCTGTCATCCGCCTGGTGGTCGGCGCTGGCGTCGATCATCGTCATCGACCTCGTGCTCGCCGGCGACAACGCGATCGTCATCGGCCTCGCCGCGCGCAACGTGCCACGCGAGCGCCAGCGCATCGTCGTCCTGTGGGGAACCGCCGGCGCCATCGGCGTGCGCATTCTGCTCACGCTGGTGGTGGTGTGGCTGCTCAGGATTCCGGGCTTCCTCGTCGCCGGGGGCGCGGCGCTGGGCTACATCGCGTGGAGGCTCACGCGCGGCGGCGACCCCGGACATGCCGTCGAGGCCCGCACTTCCGTGCGCGGCGCCATCCGCACGATCGTCATCGCCGACGCGGTGATGGGCGTGGACAACGTGCTGGCGGTGGGGGGTGCCGCGCATGGCAGCCTGTGGCTCGTGGTCATCGGCCTCGCGATCTCGGTGCCGATCGTGGTCTGGGGTTCGACGCTGGTGCTGAAGTGGGTCGACCGCTTCCCGCAGATCCTGTGGCTCGGCGCCGCGGTGCTTGGATGGACGGCCGCCAAGATGATCGCCAGCGAGCCGCTGACGGCGCCCTTACTTCGACGCGATGCCGTGGCTGCGCACGCTGCTGTTCCTGGTGGTGGTGGGCGCGCTGATCGCGGTGCCCGTGTGGCGCGCCCTGGCGTCCGACACCCGCGAGCAATCGCTCGCGGTCGGCGCGATGCTCGGGTGGGTGACGCTGTTCGGCTTCATCGAGCGCGAGCTGGGGCTGGCGTTCGACCCCATCGACGATTGGCAATGGGACCGCGAGATCATCGACCTCGCGCGCTGGATCGGGTGGATCCCGCTCGTGCTCCTGATACGCGGGCGCACGGCATCGCGGCCATCGACGCGGTGACGTGCGCCGCAGCGCGCGCTATCCCAGCGCCTGCGCGAAATCGCCAATGAGGTCGTCGGCGTCCTCGATGCCGACCGACACGCGCACGAGGCCGTCGGCGATCCCCATTTCGGCGCGGCGCGCGGCACCCATCTCGTAGAAGATCGTCTGCGCCACGGGAATCGCCAGCGTGCGGTTGTCGCCGAGGTTGGACGACAACACGACCACCGCGAGGCGGTCGAGCATCGCGAAGCAGTCGACGGACGCGTCGAGCTCGAACGCCAAAAGACCGCCCGCGGCGCGGAACAGCTTTGCCGCAAGCGCGTGCTGCGCGTGTGACGTGAGGCCGGGGTAGTGCACGGCGCGCACGCGCGGATGCGCTTCGAGGAAGCGCGCCAGCGCGAGCGCGTTCGCGCACTGGCGGTCCATTCGCAGCGCCAGCGTCTCCGCGCCCACTGCAATGTGGTGCGCCGCTTCCGCGCCCAGCGTCGCGCCGAAATCGCGCAGGCCCTTCTTGCGCAGTTGCATCGTCCCCCACCGCGCCGGAATCTGCTTGCGGTAGTTGCCGTCGATGTTGGGAAAGCGCGTCCAGTCGAACAGGCCTGTATCGGTGACGGCGCCGCCGAGGGCATTGCCGTGGCCGCCGATGTACTTGGTGAGCGCATTGACGACGAGGCCGGCGCCGACATCGCGCGGGCGGAACAGCCACGGTGAGGTCATCGTGTTGTCGACGACGTAGAGGATGCCGCGCGCACGGCATATCTCGCCGATGGCGGCGAGGTCGGCGACCTGCGTGCGCGGGTTGGCGATCGTCTCCACGAACACGACCCGCGTGCGCGCGGTGAGCGCCGATTCGACGTTGCGCGCATCGGTGGCATCGACGAACGTGACGTCCGTGCCATGGTCGGCCAGCGTGCCGAGCATGCTGTTGGTGTTGCCGAACACGTAGTGCGACGACACCACGTGATCGTCGGCCTTGAGGAGCGCGACGAGGATGGCGCCGATCGCCGCCATGCCCGTGGCGAAGCAGACGGTGGCGATGCCGCCCTCCATCGCCGACACCTTGGCTTCCAGCGCCGCGGTGGTGGGGTTGCCCTGGCGGCCGTACGCGTAGCCCTGTGCGGTGCCCTGGAATACCGCGGCGAGGTCGGCGGCCTTGCGGTAGCCGTAGGCCACGGAGAGATGCAACGGCTTGTGCAGCGCGCCGTGCTCGATCGGATCGTCGCGATCGGCATGCAGGATCTGCGTGGTGAAGCCGCGCTTCGGCGGAGTACTGGTCATAGCAATCGCCACCAACAAAAAACCCGTCCGGAATGCCGCCGAACGGGTTTCGTGTGCCCCGCCTGGTATGTCCAGGCTGGAGCGAACCTCGCTTTAGCGGCATTTATCATGCGCCCGCAAGCTGAAGCTTCAAATCGGCGCACCCGCATCATAGCGCCGATCGTGCATGCGCGTCAATCTTGGGGGAGATGCCGCGCGCCTCGACGTGCGCGCTACTCGGTCAGCTCGCGTTGCCGCGGCTCGTCGTCCTCGGTCTCCGCCTCGCCGCGCGCGGCATCACGATCGCCGGCGAGCTGTGCCAGGTAGTCGGGCGTGACGTCGCCGGTCACGTAGACGCCGTCGAAGCACGACGCGTCGAAGCGGCCGAGCCGCGGATTGGTCTTGCGCACGGCGCGCTTCAGCGCCTCGAGGTCCTGGTAGACGAGCAGGTCGGCGCCGATCTCCTGCGCGACCTCCGCCTCGTTGCGGCCATTGGCAACGAGCTCGCTCGGCGTCGGCATGTCGATGCCGTAGACGTTGGCGAAGCGCACCGGCGGCGCCGCCGACGCGAAGTACACCTTGCGCGCACCGGCTTCGCGCGCCATCGTCACGATCTCGCGCGAGGTCGTGCCGCGCACGATCGAGTCGTCGACCAGCAGCACGACCTTGTCCTTGAACTCCATGCCGATCGGGCTCAGCTTCTGGCGCACGCTTTTCTTGCGCATCGCCTGGCCCGGCATGATGAACGTGCGGCCGATATAGCGATTCTTGACGAAGCCTTCGCGGTACGTGAGGCCGAGGCGGTTGGCGAGCTCCAGCGCCGACGGACGGCTCGAATCGGGAATCGGGATCACCACGTCGATGTCGCGCGCCGCATCGATGCCCGAAACCTTGTCGGCGAGCCCCGCGCCCATGTTGAGCCGCGATTCGTACACCGAGGTGCCGTCCATCACGCTGTCGGGGCGCGCGAGATAGACGTACTCGAAGATGCACGGCACGAGCTCGGGGTGGTCGGCGCATTGGCGCGCATGCATGTCGCCCGCGTAGTCGATGAAGATCGCCTCGCCCGGCGCGACGTCGCGCACGATCTCGAAGCCGAGCGACGACAGCGCCACCGATTCGCTGGCCGCCATCCACTCGGCGCCGGCGAGCGTCTCGCTGCGCCCGAGGATCAGCGGACGGATGCCGTAGGGGTCGCGGAACACCAGCATGCCGTAGCCCGCGATCATCGCCACGATCGCATAGGCGCCGCGGCAGCGCCGGTGCACCCCGGCGACCGCGCGGAAGATGGCGTCCGGATCGAGGCGGTGGTGCTGCGCGGCGCGCTCGAGCTCGAGCGCCAGCACGTTGAGCAGCACCTCGCTGTCGCTGTTGGTGTTGACGTGGCGGAAATCGAGCTGGAACAGCTCGCGCTTCAGCGCCTCGCTGTTGGTGAGGTTGCCGTTATGGGCGAGCGTGACGCCGAACGGCGAGTTGACGTAGAACGGCTGCGACTCGAGCTCGGAAAAGGCGTTGCCGGCGGTCGGATACCGGCAGTGCGCGATGCCGGCGCTGCCGCGCAGGTCGCGCATGTTGCGGGTGCGGAACACGTCGCGCACGTAGCCCGGCCCCTTGTACATGTGGAACACCGGGCCCTCGCTCGTGGCGATGCCGGCGGCATCCTGCCCGCGATGCTGCAGCAGCAGGAGCCCGTCATAGAGCATCTGGTTGACGGGCCCGTGCGAGACGACGCCGACGATTCCGCACATGGCGATTCCTAGGTTGCGCGCGGCGTGGTTTTCGCCGCCGGCACGACGGGCGGCGCGCTCGGATGCAACACGCCATCGAGATAGTCCGCCCACGGCGGCGGCAGTGACTGGCGCACCATCGCCGCGCCGACGAGAAGCCGCGGCACCAGCGCCGAGCGCGTGAACCATGTCTCGCGCGCCATCGTGGTGGACGCGAACAGGAGGACGACGATCATCGCGATCAGCACGCCGCGCACCACGCCGAACACGCCGCCGAGAAGGCGGTCGAGCAACCCCAAACCTATGGCCCGCGCGCCCGATTTCAAGAGGGTGCCGAGCCACGCGCCGATGATCAGCACGACGACGAGGATCAGCACGAACGCGACCACGTAGCGCACGTGCGCGACGCCCAGCATGTCGGCCGGAAACCAGCGGCCGACGACGCCGGTGAACAGGATCGCCGCGCCGAGACCGACGATCCAGGCGGCCAGCGAGAAGATCTCCTTGATGATGCCGTGGATCAGCGCGAGCAGCGCCGAGCCGACGATGACCGCGCCCAGCACGAGATCGAAGCCGGTCATGACGAGCGCGCCGCGACGATGCCGTTCTGGCCCTCGCGCTTCAGCTGGTCGCGCGCGGTGTTCGCCTCGTCGCGCGTCGTGTAGGGGCCGACGCGCACGCGCCACAACGTGCCGTGCGATGTCGTCACCGGCTCGGTGAACGCCGGATGGCCGGATTTCTTGAGGCGCGCGGCGAGCGAATTCGCGCCTTTGTCGTCGGCGAAAGCCGCCAACTGCACGACGAAGCCGCCGCCGGCCGCCGGCTTCGGCGTCGCCGCCGTCTTGGCGACCACCTCCGCGGCGGCCTTTGGCGGCGGCGTTGCAGACGGTTTCGTCGCCGGCGCATCAGACGCAGGCGCGGGCGTCGCACTCGGTGGAATGCTGGCGTCGCGAGTCGCCGGCGCGGGACTCGGGGCAGCGGACGGCGTGCCGGCGGCACCCGTGTCGCCGCTGCTGGCGGGAGGCGTGGCGATGGCACTCGGCGCCACCGGCGCCGGTGCCGGCGCGGCCTTCGCCGGCGCCGCCTTGTCGCCGCCACCCGGCGAATTGATGCGATTGATGAACTTGCCCTGGTCGACGGAGGGAATGCGCACCGCGACATCGTCGCCGAGCGGCCGCTCATCGGATTCGAGCAGCATGGGCACGAACACGGCGGCGGCCAGCGCGAGCACCACCGCGCCCACCAGGCGTCGCCGCGCCTTCCGCTTCAGTTCGTCGAGATTGGCGTCGGCGGTGGGCGGCATGAAGTCAGGTCGCTTGAGTGACGGCACGCGCGGCGAGGACCGCGGCCACGGTGACGAAGGAGCCGAAGACGACGATTCTATCAGCCTCGGTCGCCATGTCGCGGGCCCTGGCGAACGCCGCGGCGATGTCGTCGCCGGCCTCGACCGCGGCGGCGTCGATGCCGGCAGCCGCCATTCGCTCGCGCAACCGCGCCGCCGACTGACCGCGCGCACCGCTGGTCGAGGCGACGAACCAGCGGTCGATGCGCGGCGCAACGGCGCGCACGATGCCCTCGACATCCTTGTCGGCGAGCGCCGCGAACACCGCGTACGTGCGCGGATGAAAACCCATCTCGCCGAGCGTGGCCGCCAGCGTCGCGGCGGCCTGCGGATTGTGCGCGACGTCGAGCACGACGAGCGGACGCCCCGCCAGCACCTGGAAGCGTGCCGGCCATTCCACGCGCACGAGGCCGTCGCGCACGGCACCCGCCGCCACCGGCAGGCGCGCATGCAGGAGGTCGATGACGGCGAGCGCGGTGGCGGCATTGGCGAGCTGGAACGTGCCGCGCAAGGCCGGCACCGGCAGCCCGTAGCGCTGGCCACCGGGGCCGCGAAAGCGCCATTGCGTGCGCTCGTCGGTGTAGTCGTATTCGTGGCCGAGCCGCACCAGCCTCGCGCCGATCGCCGCGGCGTGCGCGACGACGCTCGCCGGGATGTCGCGCTCGCCGATCACCGCTGCGCGCCCGGCGCGGAAGATGCCCGCCTTCTCGTAGCCGATGGCATCGCGCGTGTTGCCGAGGAAATCGGTGTGGTCGATGCCCACCCGCGTCAGCACGCCGACGTCCGCGTCGATTGCGTTGACCGCGTCGAGGCGCCCGCCCAGTCCCACTTCGAGCACCAGCGCGTCGAGCCGTTGTTGCGAGAAATGCACGAATGCGGCGAGCGTGCCGAACTCGAAGTACGTCAGCGGCGTGTCGCCGCGCACGCTTTCCACGGCGCCGAATGCCGCGCACAGCGCGGCATCGGATGCCTCGACTCCATCGACGACCACGCGCTCGTTGTAGCGCAGGATGTGCGGCGACGTGTAGAGACCGGCGCGGTAGCCGGCGGCGCGCAGGATCGCCGCCAGCAGCGCCGCGGTCGAACCCTTGCCGTTGGTGCCGGCGATGGTGACGACAGGGCACGCGAAGGCGATGTTCAGGCGCGCGAGCACCTCGTGCACGCGCTCGAGGCCGAGCGCGATCGCCTGAGGGTGAAGCGTCTCGAGGTAGGCGAGCCAGCCCTGCAGCGAATCGGGCCGGGCCGGCGCCGCGGCCATCGTCAGGCGGCGGGCGCCACCTGGCGCGTCAGCAGTGCCAGCGTGCGCGCGAGCTCGTTCTTCAGCTCGCGGCGATCGACGATCATGTCGATGGCGCCCTTGTCGCGCAGGAATTCGGCGCGCTGGAAACCCTCCGGCAGCTTTTCGCGTACCGTCTGCTCGATCACGCGCGGACCCGCGAACCCGATCAGCGCGCCGGGTTCGGCAATCACGACGTCGGCGACGAACGCGAACGAAGCCGATACTCCGCCCATCGTCGGGTCGGTGAGGATGGAGATGTACGGCAACTGGGCGTGCGTCAGCTCCTGCAGCACGGCCGTGGTCTTCGCCATCTGGAACAGCGAACTGACGCCTTCCTGCATGCGGGCGCCACCGGACGCGGCGATGCTGACGAACGGCACGCGGTTCTCGTACGCGACGCGCACGCCGCGCACGAAGCGCTCACCGACCACCGAGCCCATCGAGCCGCCCATGAACTCGAATTCGAACGCGGCGATGACCAGCGGCAGGCTCTTGACGCTGCCCTGCATCACCACCAGCGCGTCGGTCTCGCCGGTCTCCTCGAGCGCGGCGGACAGGCGCTCCGGATACTTCTTGTGGTCCTTGAACTTGAGGCTGTCGATCGGCACCACCTCGGATCCGATCTCGTAGCGGCCATCGGGATCGAGCAGCATGTCGAGCCGCTCGCGCGCGGCGATGCGCCCGTGGTGGTTGCATTTCGGGCAGACGAAGAGGTTCTTCTCGAGGTCGGTGCGATAGAGGGTCGCCTCGCAGGCCGGACACTTGACCCACAGCCCTTCGGGCATCGCCTGCTTGCGTCCGCCCGGCGAGCTCTTGATCCGCGGCGGAAGCAGTTTTTGCAGCCAGCTCATCGCGAGGTTCTCCCTGGAAGCGCTACGCCGCGTGCTTGCGCACCGCGTCGAGCGCGTGGCGGATGCCGGCGAGCCATGTCGCCGCGCGCGCAACCGCGCCTGCCGGCGGTCCCTCTTCCATCTCCTGGATCAGCCGCGAGCCGATCACCACCGCGTCGGCGTGCGCGGCGATCGCCTGCGCGCTGGCCGCGTCGCGGATGCCGAAACCGACGCCGACCGGGATGCGCAGGTGCCGCCGGATCGCGGCGAGATGCGCACCGACGTCAGCGGCGTCGAGATTCGCCGCGCCGGTGACGCCCTTCAGCGACACGTAGTACGCGTAGCCGCGCGCCTTGCCGGCGATCGCCACGATGCGCGCCTCCGGCGTGGTCGGCGCGATGAGGAAGATCGGCGCAATGCCGGCGTCGCGCAGCTGCGGCTCGAGCGCGTCCATCTCCTCCGGCGGGCAATCGACGACGATCACGCCGTCCACTCCCGCGTCCTTCGCGCGTGCGACGAATGCAGGGACCCCCATCGCCTCGATCGGATTGAGGTACCCCATCAGCACCAGCGGCGTCGCGTCGTCGCGCTGGCGGAACTGCCGCGCGACCTCGAGCACGTCGGCGAGGCTGACATGCTGCGCGAGCGCGCGCTCGGACGCGCGCTGGATCACCGGCCCGTCGGCCATCGGATCGGAAAACGGCACGCCGAGCTCGATGACGTCCGCGCCGGCATCGACCAGCGCGTGCAGCAGCGTACCGGTGACCGCAAGCGACGGGTCGCCGGTGGTCACGTACGGGACGAGGGCGGTGCGACCCGCGGCGGCGAGCGCCGCCATCCGCCGCTCGATGCGGTTGGCGAGCGCCATCAGGGCTTCGCCGTGCGCGCGAAGTCGAGGCCGCTTTGCGTCGCCACGGTGTTCATGTCCTTGTCGCCGCGGCCGGAAAGGCACACGAGCAGGATGCGCTCAGGCGACAGCGTCGGCGCCAGTTGCGTGGCGAACGCCAGCGCGTGCGCCGACTCGAGCGCCGGAATGATGCCTTCGATCCGGCAGCAGGCATGGAACGCGGCGAGCGCCTCGTCGTCGGTGACGCTCACGTAGCGCGCGCGGCCGCTGTCCTTGAGGTAAGCATGCTCGGGTCCCACGCCGGGGTAGTCGAGCCCCGCCGAGATCGAGTGCGTGCCGAGAATCTGGCCATCGGCGTCCTGCAGCAGGTACGTGCGGTTGCCGTGCAGCACGCCGGGCCGGCCGGCCGTGAGCGACGCCGAATGGCGGCCGGTGGCGATGCCCTCGCCCGCCGCCTCGACGCCGATCAGCTCCACGCCGGTCCTGTCGATGTAGGGATGGAAGATGCCCATCGCGTTGCTGCCGCCGCCGACGCAGGCGATCACGGCGTCGGGATCGCGGCCGGCGTCGCGCGGCATCTGCGCGAGGCACTCGCGGCCGATGATGCTCTGGAAATCGCGCACCATCATCGGGTACGGATGCGGGCCGGCGACGGTGCCGATGATGTAGTACGTCGAATCGACATTGGTCACCCAGTCGCGCATCGCCTCGTTGAGCGCGTCCTTGAGCGTCCTGGTGCCCGATGTCACCGGCACCACCGTCGCGCCGAGGAGCTTCATGCGGAACACGTTCTGCGCCTGGCGCTCGATGTCCTCGGCGCCCATGTACACCACGCATTCCATGCCGAAGCGCGCCGCGACCGTCGCGGTGGCGACGCCGTGCTGGCCGGCGCCGGTCTCGGCGATCACGCGCTTCTTGCCGAGGCGGCGCGCGAGCAGCGCCTGGCCCATGCAGTTGTTGATCTTGTGCGCGCCGGTGTGGTTGAGGTCCTCGCGCTTGAGCCAGATCTGCGCGCCACCGAGCTCCTGCGACCAGCGCTTCGCGTGATAGACCGGCGATGGACGGCCGACGTAGTGCGCGAGCTCGTCCTCCAGCTCGGCGACGAACTGCGGATCGCCGCGGAAGCGCGCGTAACCGGCGTCGAGCTCTGCCAGCGCGCTCATCAGCGTTTCGGCGACGAATACGCCGCCGTATGCGCCGAAGTGGCCGCGCGCATCCGGCAGGTCGTAGCGTAGCTCAGCCTTCAATTCGGTCATCTGCATGGCGCACCGCCTCGATGAATGCGTCGATCCGCGCGGCATCCTTGAGGCCGCGACGCGGCTTGCCCGCCGCGTCAAGCGCCTCGACGCCGGACGACACGTCCACGGCGAACGGCCGCACGGCGCGGATCGCCGCGCCGACGTTGCCGGCGTGGAGGCCGCCCGACAGCACCACGGGACGTGCGCTCGCGCGCGGCAGCCGCGACCAGTCGAACGTGCGCCCGGTGCCACCGGGCAGGTCGCCGGGGACGTGCGCGTCGAAGATCCACGCCGCGGCATCTTCATACCGCTCGGCGCATCTTAGCAAATCGACGCCCTCTCGCGCCGCGATCGCCTTCAGGTAGCGGCGGCCGAACCCGCCGCAGAATTGCGGCGCCTCGTCGCCGTGGAACTGCAGCAGGTCGAGCGGCACGGCGTCGAGCGCGGCGCGCACGTCGTCCGCCGTCGGATCGACGAACAGGCCGACCACGCTCACCATCGGCGGCAGCGCGGCAACGATCGCGCGCGCCGCGGCGACGTCGATGCGCCGCGGCGTTCCCGGCCAGAATACGAGGCCCACCGCATGCGCGCCCGCGCGCACCGCGGCGAGCGCATCGTCGACGCGCGTGATGCCACAGATCTTGACGCGCGTCGTCATGCGCCGCCGATCGGCAGCACGTCGCGGCGCGTCGGCGGCAGCGCATGTCGCGCGGCGTAGTCGGCGCCGGTGAAATAGAGGCCATCGGCGGCAAAGGTCGCCGGGCCCTGTGTGCGGTCGCGCGTGGCGAGCAGATCGCCGAGCCATGCCGCCGGCCGGCTGCCGTTGCCGACGGCGACGAATGCGCCCACCAGGTTGCGAATCATGTGGTGCAGGAAACCGTCCGCGGAGAAGTCGAAGCGCACGAGCGTGTCCTGGTTTGCGATTTCACAGCGCCAGAGGTCGCGCACCGGCGTCTTCGCCTGGCATTCGGCCGCGCGAAACGCGGAGAAGTCGTGACGGCCGGTGACCAGCTTCGCGGCTGCGCGCATCGCCGCCACGTCGAGCGCACGATGGTACCAGCCGACTCGCCCCGCCTCGAGCCCGACACGCTCGCCGCGGCAGCGCAGCAGGTACGTGTAGTGCCGCGCCTGCGCCGCGAAGCGCGCGTGGAAATCGTCGCCCACCTCGCGCGCCCACAGCACCGCGACGGGTGCCGGCAACAGCGCGTTGACGCCGCGCACCCACGCGGTCAACGGACGCGGATGCGGCGCGTCGAAATGCACGATCTGCGAAGTCGCGTGCACGCCGGCGTCGGTGCGGCCGGCGGCGATCACCGTCACCGCGTGCGCGGCGACTTCGCCGATCGCCGCGGCGAGCGCGTCCTGCACGCCGCAGCGCGAGGACTGCGACTGGAAGCCGCAGAACGCGCGGCCGTCGTATTCGAGGGCGAGGGCTATGCGCATGGGCGCGTGCAAATCAAAACGGCGGACCCGCGAGGGCCCGCCGTCAGGTGGAGTACTGCGGCGTCAGCCGAGCTTGGTCAGGATCGCCTGCGCTTCGGTGCGCTGCTGCTCGTCGCCTTCGTGCAGCACTTCCTGCAGGATCTCGCGCGCGCCCTCGACGTCGCCCATTTCCTGATAGGCCTTGGCGAGGTCGAGCTTGGTCGCCGCATCGTGCCACTGGCCGTCGAGCACCGACGGTGTCGGGTCCTCGAAGGTCGCCTTGTCCGGGTCGAATGACAGGTCGAGCTTGTCGAGCTCCATGGCTGCGGCCGGCCGCGCAAGCCGGTCGGCGGCGGACGCGGGCGCATCGGCGTGCGCGGCCGCGAGCTCGGGCTCCGGTTCTCGCGGCGCATGCATCGGCGCCGGCTTGTCGGCGTCGTCGAGATGGAAGTCGAGGTCCATCTTCGACTTCGCCGAGGCCGCGGCGGCGCCTACCGCCGCGGCGCCCGCAGCTGCGGTGGCTGCGATCGACGCGGTCGCCGCATGCGCCTTGTCGGCGATCGTCTCGCTGGCGCTGCGCGCAAGCGTGCGGTCGGCGCCGGCGAGGATGTCCGCGGGCGTCTTCGGCCGCGGCGGCTCGACGCCCGACGACGGCGACACGGTGATCTCGTCGTCGAGCTGCATGTCGATGCCGCCAGGCGGATGCTTCGGCGGCAGCGTCAGGTCGGGCCCCATCGTGAACACATCGCCCTCGTCGGCAGCCGCGCCGGCCGCTGCGGCCGCACGCGCCGGCGGTGCGGCGCCTTCGACGAACATCGGATTGTTGGGATCCAGCTGGCGGCCCAGCGCCACGGCCTTCTGCCAGACCTCGCCCTGACCCTGGCATTGCGCGTAGAGCTCGGCGGCGACCGTCTCGAACGCCGACGGCTTGTTGTGCTGCGCGTGGATCTCGAGGAGCTTTAGATAGATCTCCTGGCGCGCCGGATCCTTCTTCAGCGCGTCCTTGAGAATCTCCTCGGCCTGGGCATCGCGGCCGTAGGCGAGGTACACCTCGGCTTCGGCGATCGGGTCGACCTCGTCGGTGTCGATGTTGCCGAGGCCCTCGCGGCTGAAGTCGCTGGCGAGCGAGTTGTCGCCGGTGTTGACGACGCCGCCACCGGTCGAGCCGAACACCGTGTTGGTCTTGATGTCGGTGCCCGAGATGATGCTGTCCTCGAACTTGGTCGTCTTGCGCCGGCGCGACGTCAGCAGCACGGTGATGAGGCCGAGGATCGCCACGGCCGCGATCGCCAGTGCCCACAGCGGAATCGCATCCGTCAGCTGATCGAAGAACGATGGCGACGGCTTGGGCGCCCTGGCGGCCGCCTTCGGTGCCGCCTTGGGCGGCGTCACGACCTTCGGCGGCTCGCTCGGCGGCGTCGTTGCGGGTGCCGGCGTTTCCGGCGCCTTGGCGGCCTCTGCCGGTGGAGTCGTCGTCGGCGATGTCGGCGGCGGCGGTGCGATCACGGGCGGGGTCGTCGGCGCCGTCGTGCTCGACGGCGGCGTCGCTGGCGCGGTGGTCGTCGCCGGCGGCGTCACGGGCGTGGTGGCCGCGGGCGCGGGCGTCGTGATCGGCGCAGGCGGCGGTGTCGGCGCCGCCTTGCCGCTCGCCGTGTCGGCGCGGTTCTGCGCCTGCGCGAGCGTCTGGTTCTTGACGTCGACCGCATGCTGCGCGTCGGCCAGCATCTTCTCGAGCTGGGCGATGCGCGAGTTCGCCTCGGTGAGTCGCTTGTCGCGTGCGACGGCGTCTTCAGCGGGGGCGCCCTTGCCCTGCGCCTCGCGCGACACGCGCAGGCGATCGCTGCCGGGGGCCGCAGCGGGCGTCTTCTCCTCGACCGCCGTGGAAATGCTGCCGGTCGCGGCGCGACCGGCAGTGCCGCCGGCTTCCGGCGCCGACGCGGCGACGCGGTCGCGATAGGCGCGCCAGTCGGCGGCCTGCACGCGCACGACCTTGTGCGCGTCGGCTTCCGGCTGTGCCGCTGCGGTGTCGGCGTCGGGGATCGTCATGATCACGCCGGCGCGCAGGCGGTTCATGTTGTTGCCGACGAACGCATTCTGGTTGGCGTTGAACAGCGCGACCAGCATCTGGTCGAGCGTGACGTTCGACGCCTTGTTGTCGTTGGCGATCTTGGCGAGCGTGTCGCCGCGCTTGACCGTATAGCCTTCGCCCGGCGCAGCCGGCGCACGCGGCGCCGGCGCGACGGCGGGTGCGGCGCTGGCGCGCGACGGCGGTGAAGCGGCGCCCGTCCCCTGCCGCAATGGCGCCATCGGCGCCGCCGTGCTGCCGCGGTTGATTCCCGGCGGATCGAGCAGCAAGGTGTAGTCCCGCACCACGCGGCCCGACGACCAGTTGACCTCGACGATGAGGTCGAGGAACGGCTCGAGTACCGACACCGGCGAGGAAACGCGCAGATAAGGCGCGCCATCCGCGCCGGTTTCGACGACGACGCGCGTGCGCGCGAGCGCCGCCTGGTACGTCAGATTGTTCTGGCGGTAAATGGACGGATCCGCGATGCGCGCAGTCAGCGTGTCGAGCTCTTCGCGGGTCGCGGAAGTGAGATCGACGCGCGCGGAAAGCGGTTCGCCGAGCGCCGAATCGACGGTCAATTTGCCGAGCCCCAATGCCAACGCGCTGCCGGGCAGCGCGAGCGCCAGCGCCAGCGCCACTAGGCAAGGCTTGAATATGGGTGGTGCGCGCATGCCGTCCCTCGCAATCAGCTTTTATTGCAAGGAAACATAACATCATGGGTTTAGCTTCGCAAGCTAAACCACGGTATTAGCTTGGGATTTTGCCCGGCGCGGGGTGCGCCAAGTACCCAACTTCATGCCGGCGTGCTAGCTGGCCGCTAGTGCTAGGCGCGGCGGCGTCTCCGGCCACTACATCTTGTGGCGGAAGGGGGCGCGGCGCGCTAGATCGGCGTGTTGCGTTTCACGCTAAAGCCCGGGGCCGTGCGGCGCAGGCGAGGCCGCGCGCCCGCGATCAGGCGGCGACCGCGAGGCGCGGCTCGGCGAGGATGCGCAGCATCCTTCGCAGCGGCTCGGCGGCGCCCCACAGCAGCTGGTCGCCGACGGTGAATGCCGACAGATACTCGGGCCCCATCGCCAGCTTGCGCAGGCGTCCGACCGCGATGTCGAGCTTGCCGGTGATCGCTGCCGGCGTCAGCTCGCGCACGCTCGCTTCGGCCGTGTTGGGCACGACGCGCACCCAATCGTTCGCGCCGGCGATGCGACGCTCGATATCGGCCAGCGGCAGGTCCCGCTTGAGCTTGATCGTCAGCGCCTGCGAGTGGCAGCGCATTGCGCCGATGCGCACGCACAACGACTCGACCGGCAGCGGCGTCGCCGCGCGGTCGTAGATCTTGTTCAACTCCGCGGCGCCTTTCCATTCCTCCTTCGACATGCCGTTGCCGAGGTCCTTGTCGATCCATGGGATCAGGCTGCCGGCGAGCGGCACGCCGAAGTGCTCGGTGGGAAAGCGCGGGTCGCGCAGCATGCCGGCGACTTCACGGTCGATGTCGAGTATCGACGAGGCGGGGTCGTCGAGCAGCCCCTTGGCAACGCGATGCGCCTCGCCCATCTGCGCCACCAGCTCGCGCATGTTCTTGGCGCCCGCGCCCGACGCCGCCTGGTAGGTCATGCAGGTCACCCACTCGACGAGGTCGTCGGCGAGGAGGCCGGCGAGCGCCATGATCATCAGGCTCACCGTGCAGTTGCCGCCGATGTAGTTGCGGACGCCGGCGGCGAGCGCGCGATCGATGACGTGGCGATTGACGGGATCGAGCACGATCACCGCATCGTCGCGCATGCGCATCGCGCTGGCGGCATCGATCCAGTAGCCGGCGAAACCCGCATCGCGCAGCCGCGGATACATGGCGTTGGTCCAGTCGCCGCCCTGGCAGGTGACGACGACGTCCAGCCCGGCGAAGGCCTTGGCGTCGTTGGCGTCGCGCAGCGGCGGCACCGCACGGCCGATCGACGGCGGGCTTGCGGCCTGCGACGTCGAGAAGAACACGGGATCGAGATGCGCGAAATCGCCCTCTTCGAGCATTCGCTGCATCAGCACCGAGCCCACCATGCCGCGCCAGCCGACGAAACCTGCACGCATTGTCATTGCCTTCCCCCGCCATCCTTCATCCGCACCCGCCGCTTGCGGGGAGGGCAGCGGTGGACGTGCGGGTTCAGGTCGTGGTTTTCGTCGTCTTGACGAAGAACGTGCCGGTCGCGTCGCGCGAAGCCGTTGCGGCTGCGCGCGCGCCGGCATGCGCGCCGGCGAATGGGCGATCGGGTTGTCCGTTCATGGCTTTATCGTAGCACGGCGCGCGCGCAGCACGAGCGCTGCGCATCGCACGCCGTCACAGCGCCGCCACCACGGCGTCGCCCATCCTGCGCGTGCCCACTGTCGGTTCGCCGGCCATCGCGATGTCCGCGGTGCGCAGCCCCTGGCGCAGCACGGCGCGCACGGCGGCCTCGATGCGCGCGGCGACATCCTCGCGCGCGAACGTGTGACGGAACATCATCGCCAGCGACAGGATCGTCGCCAGCGGGTTGGCCATGTCGCGGCCGGCGATATCCGGCGCCGAGCCGTGGATCGGCTCGTACAGCCCCTTGCCGCCGGCATCGAGCGAAGCCGACGGCAGCATGCCGATCGAGCCTGCCAGCATCGACGCCTCGTCCGACAGGATGTCGCCGAAGAGGTTGCCGGTGACGATCACGTCGAACTGCTTCGGGTTGCGCACGAGCTGCATCGCCGCGTTGTCGACGTACATATGCGAGAGTGCGACGTCCGGGTATTCGGCGGCGAGCGCCGTCACGGTCTCGCGCCACAGGATCGACGTGTCCAGCACGTTGGCCTTGTCGACGGACGTCAGCTTGCGGGCGCGCCGGCGCGCGGTCTCGAAGCCGACCCGCGCAATGCGCACGATCTCGCCTTCGGCATAGCGCATCGTGTCGAAGCCTTCCGCCTCGCCGGACGCGGTGACGCGCCGCCCGCGCGGCTCGCCGAAGTAGATGTCGCCGGTGAGCTCGCGCACGATCATGAGATCGAGCCCGGCGACGACATCGGCCTTGAGCGTCGACGACTGCGCGAGCTCGGGGAAAAGAATCGCCGGGCGCAGGTTGGCGAAGAGGCCGAGCGCCTTGCGGATGCCGAGGATGCCCTGCTCCGGCCGCAGCGCGCGCGGCAGCGCGTCGTACTGCGGGCCGCCGACCGCACCCATCAGCACGGCGTCGGCGCGCTGCGCCAGCGCGAGCGTTGCCGGTGGCAATGGATGACCCGCGGCATCGTAGCCGGCGCCGCCGATCGCGCCCTGCTCGACGGTCACGTCGATACCGCGGTGCGCCAGCGCGTCGAGCACCTTGACCGCCTCGCGGCAGATTTCCGGGCCGATGCCGTCGCCCGGCAGGAGCGCGATCTGCATCGCCGCGCTTACGTGAGCCAGGGGTGACGCGCCAGGCGCTCGGCCTCGAACGCGCGGATCGCGTCCGCATGCGCGAGGGTGAGCGCGATGTCGTCGAGGCCGTTGACGAGCCGGTGCTTGCGGTCGGGCTCGATGTCGAAATGGTGGACGAACGCGCCGTCCGGCGTGGCGACCGTCTGCGCGTCGAGATCGACCGCGAGCCGGAAGCCGGGAAACGCGGCGACGTCGTCGAAGATGCGCGCCATGACGTTTTCCGGCAGCACGATGGGCAAGAGGCCCGTCTTGTAGCAGTTGTTGTGGAAGATGTCGGCGAACGACGGCGCGATCAGCGCGCGAAAGCCGAAGTCGGCCAGCGCCCACGGCGCGTGCTCACGCGAGCTGCCGCAGCCGAAGTTGCGGCGCGCGACGAGGATCGACGCGCCGGCGAAACGCGGCTCGTTCAGCACGAACGCGGGATTGCGCGGCCGCGCGGCGTTGTCCATGCCGGGCTCGCCATGATCGAGGTAGCGCCACGCATCGAACAGGTTGGGACCGAAGCCGGTGCGCTTGATCGATTTCAGGAATTGCTTGGGGATGATCGCGTCGGTGTCGACGTTGGCGCGGTCGAGCGGGGCGACGAGTCCCAGGTGCTGGTGGAAGGCTTGCATGTGCGTGCGCGACGGACCGTCAGCGATACAGCCGGCGGACGTCGACGAAATGCCCGGCGATCGCCGCCGCCGCTGCCATTGCCGGACTGACGAGGTGCGTGCGTCCGCCGTCGCCCTGGCGCCCCTCGAAATTGCGGTTGGACGTCGACGCGCAGCGTTCGCCCGGCTCGAGGCGGTCGTCGTTCATCGCGAGGCACATCGAGCAGCCCGGCTCGCGCCACTCGAATCCCGCGTCGCGGAACACGCGGTCGAGGCCTTCGGCCTCCGCCTGCGCCTTGACCAGCCCGGAGCCCGGCACAACCATCGCCAGCTTCACGCTGTCGGCGATCCGCCGCCCGCGCGCCACCGATGCCGCGGCACGCAAATCCTCGATGCGCGAGTTCGTGCACGAGCCGATGAAGACCTTGTCGACGCGGATGTCGGTGATCGGCGTGTTCGGCGCGAGCCCCATGTACGTGAGTGCGCGCTCGATGCCGTCGCGCCGCGCGGCATCGCGCTCGCGGTCCGGATCGGGCACCCGGCCCTCCACCGACACCACCATCTCCGGCGACGTGCCCCACGTCACCTGCGGCCGCACGTCCGCGGCGTCGAGCACGATCGTGGCGTCGAACGTCGCGCCGTCGTCCGAGTGCAGCGTGCGCCAGTAGGCGACCGCGCGGTCCCAGGCCTCGCCCGCCGGCGCGAACGGCCGACCGCGAAGGTAATCGTACGTAACGTCGTCGGCGGCGATCATGCCGGCGCGCGCGCCGGCCTCGATGGCCATGTTGCAGATGGTCATCCGCGCTTCCATCGACAGCGCGCGGACGCCCGAGCCGCCGAACTCGATCGCGTGCCCCGTGCCGCCGGCGGTGCCGACGCGGCCGATCAGCTCCAGCGCCAGGTCCTTCGACGTCACGCCGCGCGGCAGTCGATTGTCGACGCGCACCAGCATCGACTTCGACTTGCGGGTGACGAGGCATTGCGTGGCCAGCACGTGCTCGACCTCCGATGTGCCGATGCCGAAGGCGAGCGCCGCGAACGCGCCGTGCGTGCTGGTGTGCGAGTCGCCGCAGACCACGGTCATGCCGGGCAGCGTCGCGCCGCTCTCCGGACCGATGACGTGGACGATGCCCTGGCGCCGGTCGCGGAACGGGAAGTACGCCTTGGCGCCGGTGGCGCGGATGTTGGCATCGAGCGTGTCGACCTGCGTGCGCGACACCGGGTCGCGAATGCCTTCGGCCCAGTGCGTGGTCGGCGTGTTGTGGTCGGCGGTGGCGACGATCGACTGCGCGCGCCAGAGCTTGCGGCCGGCCAGCCGCAGCCCTTCATAGGCCTGCGGGCTCGTCACCTCGTGCACGAGATGGCGGTCGATGTACAGGAGCACCGTGCCGTCGCCGTCGCTGCGGACGACGTGGCTGTCGAAGAGCTTGTCGTACAGGGTGAAGCGTTGCATGGTCGAGTCGAGAGCCGCCGCCCGCACGCGGGACGCGCCATTTCGCGCGTGCGCCGGAGGCCTCATTATTGCACAATGCATCGCCTCGCCCGCCGCTGCGCGGGCAACGCCATGGCCCCACGCTCAAGCTCACGTCCACGATGAAATCCGGCCCGTTTCCGCTCGAGATCAAGTTGCTGCTGGCGTTCGTCGCCGGCACGCTCGGACTCGTCGTCGCACTCGCATTTGCCGTGCGCGAGGGCAATGCCTTCCTCGACGTCGGCCGCGAGAGCAATCACTTGCGCGAACTCGACTTCGCGGTGACCTCGGTCTACCTCGCGCTGCGCACGGCGGAATCGGGCCAGCGCGGCTACCTCATCAGCGGCAGCGACACCTATCTGGTGCCCTACCGGATCGCCATCAGCGACTTCGGCACGCGCCTCGCCGAGGCCAAGGCGCTGGCTGCCGACGATCCCGCGACGATGCGGGCGCTGACCGCGCTCGAGCCGCACATCGGCGCGCTGCTGTCGGCGCTCGCGGCCAATGTCGAGCTGCGCCGCCAGCAGGGCTTCGAGCCCGCGCAGGCAATGGCGCTGTCCGACCGCGGCATCGCCGCGATGCGCACGATCCGCCTCGGGTGGGAGTCGATGCACGCCGACTTGAGCGCGCGCGCCGGCGCGGCGCGCACGCTGCTGCGCCGGCACTACGACGACACGATGCGCCTGCTCGCCATCGGTGTCGGCCTCGGCGTCGCGATGATGGTCATTCTGTATGCCGCGATCGCGCGCGAGCTGGGCGAGCGGCGCCGCCTCGTCGACCGCATCCGCCGCGAGGCCGATCACGACGACCTGACGCAGCTCCCCAACCGCCGCTTCTTCACGCAATGGCTGGGTTACGCGCTCGCCCAGGCACGGCGCGAAGGCAGCACGCTCGGTCTCCTGTGCATCGACCTCGATGGCTTCAAGGCGGTGAACGACACTGCAGGGCACGAGGCCGGCGATGCGCTGCTTGCCGAAATCGCGCGACGCTTCACGGCCGAAAAGCGCGACTCGGACGTGCTGGCGCGCATAGGAGGCGATGAATTCGTCATTGGCGCCGCGGGAGCACGCGACGGGCGTGACCTTGCGGTGCTTGCACAGCGAATGCTCGATACGCTGGCGATGCCGCCGATCACGACGTTGCCGATCGGCGCGAGCATTGGCGTCGCCTTCTTTCCCGACGACGCCAGCGATCCACCGGGACTTCTCGCCAGCGCGGACGCGGCGATGTATGCCGCCAAGCGCGCCGGCCGCAACCGCGTGGTTTTCAGCGCGCGCCGCGACGACGCCTGACCAGCGCCGTAAACAGCACGAGCAGAGTCCCGAGCATCGCCAATGCCCAAGGCGCGTTCGCCGGTACCGGCGCCGGCGGGAGGGCGCTACGGACCGATGCGACGTTGTTGAGCTCGAATGGGGTTTCCGCCACGCCGTTGACGCTGACGCCGATCACGTAGTCGCCGGCCTGTCCGTTCGCCATCGCCGTGGCCCTCGCGACACCTTCGCGGCCGGTGAGCACCGTGGTTGTCGAAAGCGAGGCGCCGGGACCCGACGCCGGTGCAGTGAACGTAACCGGCGCGCAAGGTAGCGGCGAACCGTCGCTGTCGAGCACCGTCACGGCGAGCGGTTGGCCGAACGCCGCGCCGATCGCGGCGCTCTGGTTGCCACCCGAGTCGACGGACGACGTCGACAGCTGGCCCGCGCCGACGCCACTCCAGTTCGCCGTCCAATTCGCGCCACCGAAGTTGTACGCCTCGACCATCACGCGCGAGTAGAGCGTAGGTGGCCCGAACGAGTTGTCGCCCTGCGTGAGGTTGGTCATCGTATAGCCAAGCACGCCGTTGACGTACACCTTGACGTTGACGCCGTTGAATACCGTGCAGACGTCGTTCCAGTTGTCGTAGTTGACTACGGCCGCAAGGTCGTTCCAGCCGTCGACGCTCGCCGAGTTGCCGTCGAACACGCGAAAACGCCCGTTGGCCCCGGCGTTGAGCGGATCGGCACCATCGGCGTTGGAAAAGCTGATGATCGGAAAGAGATTGCAATTGGATGCCGTGCAGGTGTCGCCCCCGGTAGCCGGCGACAGCACCGTCCACAAGTCGGTGCGGCGATTGCTGGCGGGTCCCGCGGACGTCTGCCACGCCGAAGGGATGTAGACGCTGCCATAGCTCACTGCATAGGCACCGTAGGCAGTCGCGAAACCGCGTCCCTGGGTGTTGTAGAACGTGTATTGAAACGCCGGTGGTCGATTGGCGAGGCTGTCCGAATCGGCGATCCCCAATCCCAGGACGTCGTCGCGCCCGGCGATCGTGCCGACATCGGTGAAGGCGTTGGGCGCGTAGCGGTCGGTCTGCCAGGTGCCGGCAGTCGTACCGAGGGCGTAGGTCTGGAAAGGTGCGGCGGAAACGAAGGTGGCGCTGGCAGCGAGTGTGGAGGCGACGAAAATCGTGCCGAGTCGAGTAGGGGATCGTCTCATTCCTGGAGTCGTGACGTGCCGATGAAATGTCCGGGCACAATCAAGCAGCAAGCGTGCCAATTCCGGCGGTATCGCGCGTCACGCACGTGACGATTCCACCCAAGAGGCGATTTTTTCAACCGCTGCCTGCGGCGATGTAGTGTACGGATCGATCGCCAACGCTTGAGTGCGACGCAACCACGTGAACTGGCGCTTGGCGAGCTGGCGCGTTGCCGCCATCGCTCGACTGCGCATCGCCACGGCATCGCAATCGCCGTCGAGATAGGCCCATGCCTGGCGATAGCCGATTGCGCGCATTGACGGCAATTCGGCGTCGAGCCGGAAGCGGCGGCGCAGCCCCGCGACTTCGTCGATCAGGCCGGCGGCGAGCATCGCATCGAATCGAATCGCGAGCGTTGCATGCAATCGCGCGCGGTCAGCAGGCAGCAGTGCCACGCCGATCACCACCCCCAGACGCGCGTCCTCGCCACCGGAGTCGCGCCGGCCTTGCAAGCGTGACAACGGCTCGCCGGCGAGCGTCCACACTTCGAGCGCACGCTGGATGCGCTGCGCGTCCTGCGGCGCGATTCGCGCCGCTGCCACGGGATCGACCTGCGCAAGTTCGGCGTGCAGCGCGGGCCAGCCTTCGGCCGCGGCGCGCGCATCGATCGCGGCCCGCGTCGCCGCGTCGGCGGCCGGCAGCGCCGAGAGTCCTTCGCGCAGCGCCTTGAAGTAAAGCATCGTTCCGCCGGCGAGGATCGGCGTAGCGTCGCGTGCACGGACCGCGGCGATCGCCGCGCGCGCGTCGACGGCGAATCGCGCCGCCGAATACCGCGCGTCGGGATCGACGATGTCGACGAGGTGGTGGGTGATGCGCGCGCGGTCGGCCGCGCCCGGCTTGGCGGTGCCGATGTCCATGCCGCGGTACACCTGCGCCGAGTCGACGCTGACGATCTCGCCGCCGACGCGCTCGGCGAGCGCCAGCGCCACCGCGCTCTTGCCCACGGCCGTCGGGCCCATCAGCAGCACGACGGGCGGCGCGCGCATCAGCGGCCGCGCATGAACAGCCGGTCGAGGTCGGCGAGCGACAGGCGATACCACGTCGGCCGGCCGTGATTGCATTGTCCGGCGCGCTCGGTGGCTTCCATCTCGCGCAGCAGCGCGTTCATTTCGGGCAGCGTCAGCAGGCGGTTGGCACGCACCGCCGCATGGCAGGCCATGGTGGAAAAGAGGTCGTCGCGATGCTGGGCGAGCACCGCACTCGCCCCGAACTCGCGCACGTCGTGCAGCACGGCGCGCGCCAGCGCGACCGCGTCGGCGTCCTTGAGCAGCGCCGGGATCGCGCGCACGGCGAGCGTCGCCGGACCGAGCGCGCCGACGTCGAAGCCGAGCGCGTCGAGCGTCTCGCGATTCTCGGCGGCGGTGGCCATGTCGAGGGCATCGGCGACGAACGCCGCCGGCACCAGCAGCGGCTGGGTCGCCATGGCCGCGGCCGGTGACGCCTTGAGGCCTTCGTAGACGATGCGCTCGTGCGCGGCATGCATGTCGACCAGCACGAGCCCGTTGCGATTCTGCGCGAGGATGTAGATGCCGTGCAGCTGCGCGAGCGCGAAGCCGAGCGGGAACTCCTCGTCCGCCGCCAGCGGTGCGCTGCCATCCCGCATGTCCGCGTGCGCAAGCGACCCCGCGCCGGCGAAGCGATCCGCGCCGGGTGGCGCGACGCCGTCGGCCGCCGATCCCGCGAGTCGGCAGCCCGGCGACGCCGGCTACGGCGCGCGCGCCGAAGAGGCGCGCGTAGAACGGCGCCGGCTCCGCGGCCGTGGCGGCAAGCGCGAGTGCCGGCTGCGACGGCGCGCCGCCCGGAGGCGGCATGCGCGCCGCGGCGATGCCGAGCTTGTCGGCCGCCGAGACCGCCGGCTGTTCCGATGCCGTGCCGGCGAGCGCGCGCTCGACCGCGTGGCGCACGAACTGGTGCACGCCGCCGCTGTCGCGAAAGCGCACCTCGATCTTCTGCGGATGCACGTTGACGTCGACGTGGCGCGGGTCGAGCGTCAGCCACAGCACATAGCTCGGCACGCGATCGTGATGCAGCACGTCGCGATAGGCTTCGCGCAGCGCATGCGCCAGCACGCGATCGCGCACGAATCGCCCGTTGACGAACACGTACTGGCCGCCGCCGTTGGCGGCATACGCCGGACGCACCGCGTACCCCGCGATCCGGATCGCGCCAGCGTCGGCGTCGACGTCGGCGGCGTTGTCGACGAACGCGCGTCCGCACAGCGCCTCGATGCGCGCGCGCCGCCCGGCCGCCTGCAGCCGGTGCTGGACGCGGCCATTGTGCGCGAGCGTGAAGCCGATGTCGGGTCGCGCCAGCGCCACGCGGGCGAAGGCCTCCGCGCTGTGCGCCCATTCGGTGGCTTCCGTGCGCAGGAACTTGCGCCGCGCCGGCGTGTTGAAATAGAGCTCCTCGACGCTGACCGTGGTGCCGGCGGCGAGCGCCGCCGGCGAGGTGGTGCCCACCTGTCCGCCCTCGACTTCGATGCGCCATGCATGCGGCTTGCCACGGCGCTTCGACGCCAGCGCGAAGCGCGATACCGCGGCGATCGACGCCAGCGCCTCGCCGCGAAAGCCCAGCGTGGCGATCGCCTCGAGGTCGGCGGGCAGCGCGATCTTCGACGTGGCGTGGCGCGCCACCGCGAGCGGGAGCTCGTCGCGCTCGATGCCGTCGCCGTCGTCGGCGACGCGGATGCGGCGGATGCCGCCGCCGCCGAGATCGACGTCGATCTGCGCGGCGCCGGCGTCCAGCGCATTCTCGACGAGTTCCTTCAATGCCGCGGCCGGCCGCTCGACCACCTCGCCGGCGGCGATCTGGTTGATCAGGAGGTCGGGCAGCGCGCGGATCACGGGCATCGCCGTCAGTGACGCAAGTTCGACGCCCAGCGCGTGTAGATGGCCGAGGCCGCGTCGTGCAGCGCGCCGACCCGTGCGCCGAGGCGGTCGCGAATGTCGGCCTCGCTCATCAGCGCACGCGTGGAGACCGGCGGCAGTTCGTCGGGCGCGGCACGGCACCAGGTGTCGACCAGATCCTCGGTCATCTCGACGTGGCATTGCATGCCGATGTGACGATCGTCGACCGTGTATGCCTGGTTCGGGTTGAACGCGTTCGACAGCACGCGCCTGGCGCCGGCAGGTAGCGCGAACGCGTCGTAGTGCCACTGGAACGCGGTGAATCGCGTGCGTGCGCCGAACCACGCCGCGGCGTCCGCTGCGGGCGCCACGTCGACGTCGATCCACCCGATCTCGGTTTGCGCCGCCCGCGTGACGTCCGCGCCGAGCGCACGCGCGAGCAGCTGGCCGCCGAGGCAATGCCCGATCACCGGCACGCGCGCGTCGACGGCATCGCGCAACAACCGGCAAGCGGGATCGATCCAGGGCAGCGCGTCGTTGACGCTCATCGGGCCGCCCATCATGCCGATGCCGGCGAAGGCGCGCGGATCGGCGGGCACGCCCGCGCCGGCATCCAGGGCGACGAGCTGCCACGGCAGCTCGCGTGCATCGAGCCACTGCGCGAAATACGCGGGTCCCTCGGTGCGCGAGAAGCGGAGGATGGCGATCGGCGGCATGCGCTGCGCGCGCGGCACGCGAGGCGTGCGCGCGGTCGAACGTTACAATGCATGCATCTTATCAGCCACGCCTTGTCTCTCGATGCCTCGTTTGCGTGATCTGCCCTGCGTCGCGCTCGCCGTGCTCGTCGCTGCCTGCGCGAGCCAGAGCATGGCGCCGAATCCGCATCTTCATCTCGACGGCGTGCCCGCCGTGGATGCCGCGCTCGCGGCGCGCATCGCGCCGTATGCCGAGTTCCGGCCGCGCACGCTTGCATCCTGGCATCCGCAGGCGCGCGCGATGCTGGTCGCCACGCGCACCGGCAACACCACGCAGCTCAACCGCGTCGACGCGCCGCTTGCCGCCCCGGTGCCCGTCACGAGCGGCGCCGACCCGGTGCGCATCGGGATGTGGTGGACCAGCCGGCCATCGACGCTGCTGTTCGTGCGTGACAGCGGCGGCAACGAGCAGCGCCAGCTCTACCGGCTCGATGCGGGCGCGGGCGAGCCGGTCCTGCTCACCAACCCCGACCGGCAGCACACGCCGCTCGCCCTCGATCACGCGCGGACGCGGCTGCTCGTCGCCAGCACATCGCTCGACAAGAACGGCAAGTCCGAGCATCCCGCCATCGACCTGGCGATGATCGATCCGGTCGATTCCTCGCGCGACCGCGCGTTGCCGACGCTGCCAGGCACGGGCTGGACCGATGCCAGCTTCGCGTTCGACGACCGGCGTTTCGCGATCGTCGATGCGCGCTCCGTCACCGACAGCGACGTGTACATCGTCGACGCGCAGAGCGGCGCGCGCCGGCGCGTGCTGCCGCCCGAGGGTCCGCGGCCGTCGCGCGCGATGGCGTCGTCGTCGCCGCAATTCTCCCGCGACGGCGCGAGCCTCTTCCTCACCACCGACCGCGACGGCGAGTTCCAGCGCGCGGCGCGCCTCGACCTCGCCAGCGGCGCCCTCGCGTATTTCGGGCCGGATCGCTGGGACGTCGAGGAGCTCGCCGTATCGCCCGATGGACGCACGATCGCGCTCGTCGTCAACGAAGGCGGCCTCGGCGTGCTGCGGCTGTACGACGCCGATACGCTGCGCCAGGTCGCCGCGCCGCAGTTGCCGACCGGACAGGTGTCGAGGCTCACGTGGCGCCCGGATTCGCACGAGCTCGGCTTCGACCTGCAATCGGCGCAGGGTCCGAGTGAGGTATGGAGCGTCGATCCCGCGACCAGCGCGACCACGCAATGGACGCGCAATGTCGTGGACGGTCTCGACGCTGCCGGGTTCGCCGCGGCGGCGCCGATCGAGTGGACGAGCTTCGACGGCCTCCTGCTGCACGGTTTCATCATGCGGCCGCCGTCTCGCTTCAGCGGCCCGCGGCCGGTCGTCGTCGACATCCACGGCGGCCCCGAGGGCCAGTCGCGCCCCGGTTTCATGGGCCGCTGGAACTACCTGATCGACGAGATGGGCGTGGCGGTGGTGATGCCCAACGTGCGCGGCTCGACCGGTTACGGCAAGACCTTCGTGTCGCTCGACAACGGGCGGCTGCGCGAGGATTCCGTCAAGGACATCGGCGCCCTGCTCGACTGGATCGGCCGCCAGCCGGATCTCGACCCGCGGCGTGTCGTCGCGGTCGGCGGCAGCTACGGCGGCTACATGAGCCTCGCCGTCGCCGCGCATTACAGCGACCGCATCGCCGGCAGCGTCGACGTCGTCGGCATCTCCAACTTCGTTACATTCCTGCAGAACACCGAGAGCTACCGCCGCGACCTGCGCCGCGTCGAATACGGCGACGAGCGCGACCCGGCGATGCGCGAGTTCCTGGCCTCGATCTCGCCGGTCGCGCATGCCGCGGCCATCGGCAAGCCGCTGCTCGTCGCGCAGGGCCGCAACGACCCGCGCGTGCCCTATACCGAATCGGAGCAGATCGTCACGACCGTCAAGTCGCACGGCGTGCCGGTCGCCTACATCCTCGCCGACAACGAAGGCCACGGCTTCGTGCGCAAGGACAACGCCGACTATTTCTTCCTGGCGATGATCGAGTTCATCGGCCGCACGACGGGCACGCCGACGATAACGGGGCACTGAGCGCGCACGGCGCCGCGGCCTCGATGCGACGACGGGACGCGGACGCCATCCGCGCGACGCGTCGAACTCGCGGAGCGCTTCAGTCTCCTTGGTCGAGCGTCGCCTCACGCGTCCGTTGCGCTCGATTCTCCGGGAGCCGCTGTCGCCGCTCGCAGCAGCAGCACGACGGCCAGCATGCCCGGGTCGTCGTGGCCGATCGAGCGTTCGCCGTACATGCGCGCACGGCCGAGCTTCGACGCACGGCCGCGGTATTCGCGCAGCGCCTGCTCCGCGGCCGCGAGCGCGACCGTGCCAAGACCGGTGTCGGCGACGCAGTCGGCCAGTGCGCGATGGATCGCCACGAGCGAATCCAGCACCGTCTTGTCGCCGGGATGCGCACCCGAGCGCTCGCTGATCGCGCGCAGCGCCGCGTCGAGCGACGCGACCAGTCCCGCGCGGTCGAGCACGGCGCGCCCGGCAGCCTCGCGGCCGGCGGCGCGCAGGCCGATGGCGATCACCGAGCCGAGGCTCGAGCCCGTCGCCGCGGCGGCAGCGCGGCCGAGCGTGACGATCGCCGCACCGACGTCACCGGCGTCGCGCAGCGATGCGGCCTGCCACGCGCCGACGATGCCGGCGAGCGTCATGCCGGTGTCGCCGTCGCCGAGGTTGCGGTCGGCAGCATTCAGCGCGTCGCGCATGGCATCGACGCGCGTGCCGATGCGCGCGAGCGCATCGGCGATGGCGTCGACGTCGAGCATCGCGCTCACCGCCAGAACGCGCATCGCGCCGGCGCCGCGAGCAGCGCCTCGAGCTCCGCATCGAGGTCGAGCAACGAGATCGAGCAGCCGGCCATTTCCATCGACGTCGCATAGTGGCCGACGTAGCGGCCCGCCACCGTCACCTGGCGTGCGGCAAGGCGCCGCGCGACGTGGCGGTAGAGGATCAGCAGTTCCTCGAGCGGTGTCGCGCCAAGGCTGTTGACCAGCACGGCCACGCGTCCGTCGCCAGCAGCACCGTCCGCCAGCAGCCGATCGAGCATCGCATCGGCAACGGTGTCGGCGCGCGCCAGCGGCATTGCCTCGATGCCCGGCTCGCCGTGGATGCCCATGCCGAGCTCGATCCGGCCGGCGGCGACGCTGAATCCGGGCGCGCTCGCCCCGGGAATGGTGCACGGCGCCAGCGCGACGCCGATCGAGCGCGTGCGCTCGGCGGTGCGCCGCGCGAACGCGGCGACCGTGTCGAGGGCATCGCCGCGTGCGGCGCTGGCGCCGGCAGCCTTGAACGCGAACACCATCCCTGCGACGCCGCGGCGCTTGGCCGCCTCCGCCCGCGGCGCGCTGGCGACGTCGTCGGCAACGATCACCGTCGCGGTGGTGCCCCCGGCATCGGCGAAATCATCGCAGGCCTCGCCGAAACTCATCCGGTCGCCGCCGTAGTTGCCGAGCACGCACACCACGCCGGCACCGCCATCCGCCGCACGCAGCGCGTCGGTGCAGACGTCGACCGGCGGTCCCGCGAACACGTTGCCCACCGCGCACGCATCGAGCATGCCTTCACCGACATAGCCCGCGAACAGGGGAAGGTGCCCGAAGCCGCCGCCGGTCACCACGCCGACGCGGCCGCGCGGCATCGCCTCGGCGCGCGTGACCACACGGCCGCCGCGCCCCGCGCGGCGATAGCCGTCGAATGCGGCGCACAGTCCGTCCAGTGACTCGTCGACGTAGTCCTCGGGCTTGTTCATCAATTTAGTCATGGCCGTTCCTCGTTTGCGTCATGGCGGTGCAACGCGCACCGCGTCGCGATGGTAGCAACGCCGTCTGCGCACGGCGTGCACGCGCCGCACGCGACGACGTATCATCGACACTCGCCGCGCATCCCCGCGTCTTCACGTCCACTTCACGCCCAGCCATGTCCCGAGCTCATGGATACGCCGCGCTGTCGGCACGCACGCCGGTGGTGCCCTATACGTTCGATCGCCGCGCGCCGCGCGAGCATGATGTCGCCGTCGCGATCAAGTTTTGCGGCATCTGCCACTCCGACATCCACCAGGCGCGCGACGAATGGGGTGGATCGATCTTTCCCATGGTGCCGGGCCACGAGATCGTCGGCGTGGTGACCCACACCGGATCGCGTGTCAGCAAGTTCAAGCCTGGCGACACCGTCGGCGTCGGCGTGCTCGTCGACTGCTGCCACCACTGCCCGCAGTGCGTTCGCGGCCTCGAGCAGTATTGCACCGAGGGCCAGGTGCCGACGTACAACGGCCGCGAGCACGACGGCACGCCGACGATGGGCGGCTACGCGGACCACATCGTCGTGCACGAGGACTTCGTGCTGAGGATGCCGCCGAACCTGGCGCCGGCGGCGGCCGCACCGCTGCTGTGCGCCGGCGTCACGCTGTACTCGCCGCTGATGCATTGGCATGCCGGACCCGGCAAGGAAGTCGCGATCGTGGGCCTCGGCGGCCTCGGCCACGTCGGCGTCAAGCTCGCGCACGCGATGGGCGCGACCGTCACCGTGCTGAGTCACTCGCACGCCAAGGCCGACGACGCGAAACGCATGGGCGCGGACCGGTTCCATTCCACGTCGGATGCGCGCACGTTCGAAGATCTCGAGGGCCGCTTCGACCTGCTCATCAACACCGTCTCGGCGGACATCGACTGGTCGAGCTACCTCAAATTGCTCAAGGTCGACGGCGCGATGGTGCTGGTCGGCATCCCGGAGAAGACGGTACCCGTCGCCGCGATCCCGCTCGTGTTCCGCCGCCGCACGCTGGCCGGCTCGATGATCGGCAGTCTCCGCGAAACGCAGGAGATGCTCGACTTCTGCGGCCGCCACGGCATCACCTGCGACATCGAGCTGACGCCGATCCAGAAAGTCAACGAGTGCTGGGAGCGCATCCTGCGCAGCGACGTGCGCTATCGCTTCGTCATCGACATGGCGTCGCTGCCGGCCGCGTAACCGCGCTACATCTGCTTGAAGCGGTGGATGAACTGCCGCGAGATCGCGAGCCGGTCGTGGCGATTCTTGAGCAGCACGAACTGGCGCTCGGCATCCTCGCGCAGCACCCCGGCAACGGCGTCGAGGTTGACCACGGTGCCGCGATGCACCTGCCAGAACTGGTCCGGGTCGAGCTCGGCGAGGAGATCCTTCAGCGGCGTGCGGATCAGCGCCTCCGATTGCGGCAGCACCACGCGCGTGTACTTCGTGTCCGACTGGAAGAACACGACGTCGGCGACGGCGATGAGCTTCACCTGCTTGCCCACCGCCGCCTTGATCCACTTGAGGCGCGACGCCGGCGCGACACCCGCATTGCGCTTCAACTCGGCGACGAGCTCGGACAGGTCGGTCGGCGGACTCGCCAGCTTCTTCTTCACGCGCTCGATCGTCTGCGCAAGGCGATCGGACTCGACCGGCTTCAGCAGGTAGTCGGCGGCGCCCGCGGCGAAGGCGTTGACCGCGTACTGGTCGTATGCCGTGATGAACACCACGTGGCAGTCACCGCCGATCAGCGCGGCCACGTCGAGGCCGCTCTTGCCCGGCATGCGTACGTCGAGGAAGGCGACCTCTGGCGCGTACGCGTCGAACAACGCCAGCGCCTCGTCGCCGTCGGCGGCCTCGCCGACGATCCGGCACTCCGGCCACAGGTCGGCGAGCTTTTCGCGCAGGCGATCGCGCATCAGCGGCTCGTCCTCGGCAATCAATGCGGTGGCGCTCGTCATTGCAGCGTGCCCTCCCGGGTGGTCATGGCGGCGACGCGCGTCGCCGCCGTGTCCATCGCCGTGCAGGGCAGCCGGAGCTCGGCGACGAAGCCCCGCGGCGCGTTGGCGTGGAGCTCGAGGCGCGCCGCATTGCCATGCAGCAGCGCGAGCCGCTCGCGGATGTTGGCGAGGCCGATGCCCTGGCCCGGCGCACCGCCGCCGGCGAGCCCTTGTCCGGTGTCGGCGACGCGCACCACCAGCGTGCCGCCGTCGAGGCGCGCGCTGACGTCGATGCGCCCGCCGCCCGCCACGGGCTCGATACCGTGCTTGATCGCATTCTCCACGAGCGTGATCAGCATCCCCGGCGGCAGCACGACGTCGGCGAGCGCCTGCGGCACGTCGATCGCGTAGTCGAGCCGGCGCGTGAGCCGCGTGCGCATGATCGACAGGTAAGCCTCCGCCAACGCCGCGTCTTCGCCGACCGTCGTCGTCTCGTCGCGCAGCGCGGGCGTCGCCGCGCGCAGGAAGCGGATGAGGTCGGCGATCAGCGCCGCTGCCTTCGGCGCACCCTTTTCCGCAAGCTGCTGCGCACTGCCGAGCGTGTTGAACAGGAAGTGCGGCTCGATCTGCAGCTGCAGGAGCTTCAAACGCGACTCGGCGAGCTGGCGCGACAGGTCGCTCTGGCGCGCCTCGGCCTCGAGATGCGCGGTGAGCGCTGCGTATTCGCGATTGCGCAATTGCGAGATCAGCGCCACCAGCAGCGCATAGAGGAAGCTGAACACCAGGCCGGCGGTGAGGCCGTGGCGCAGCCGCGTGTAGTCGTTGAGGACGCCGAGCGGATTTTCGCCGTTGACGACGCCGACGATCGCCGCGCCGACCAGCGTGCCGACGACCAGGAACACGACCGGGTCGACGACCACGCGGCGGAAGATCCGCCCCTTGAGGCGGCGGAAACCGAACCACGCCGACACGCCCGACCACACCAGCAGCAGCACGACCACGTTGAACAGCACGGCCGCCTCGAGGAATGACATGTTCCACGGCAGCTGTGCGCCGAGCCAGGCGATCAACGTCGTCGCCGACACGAGGCCGGCGAGCCAGCGCCAGCCTTCGCGCACGAACCAGCGGTCGAACGAGCGCACGTCGCGGCGCTCCACCTCGGACAGCGACGCCAGCAGGCGGTCGGCCGTGGCCTCCCAGCGGGATTTGAGCGCGGTCATCGACATGGCGACGCCATTCTAGGCAGAGCGCGTGCCACGCGCAGCGGGCACGTTGACGAACGGCGCCCGCCGGCGACAGGCAACGCCCGGCGCGGACGAGCGCCGCGCCGCCGCGGATAGTCGACAGGGCATCGCGCGCATGGCCGCGCGCATGTCGGTATCAGAGCCCGCGCGCGATGCGGGCGAACGCCGAATGGTTGTGGATCGACTCGAAATTCTCGGCCTCGACCGCGAACGCGCCGATGCGCGTGTCGGCGGCCAGCCGCGCGGCGACGTTGCGCACGAGGTCCTCGACGAAGCGCGGGTTGTTGTACGCCGCCTCGGTCACGTACTTCTCGTCCGCGCGCTTGAGGATGCCGTAGAGCTCGGCCGAGGCTTCCTCCTCGCCGATGCGCAGGAGGTCGGTGACGAACAGCGGCGCCAGCGGCCGCGCGACGATGCGGATCGCCGAGCGCTGGCTGTGTGCGCCGTAGTCGGAGATTTCCTTGGAGCACGGGCACAGCGAGGTGACCGGCGCGACGACGTCGAGCGTCTGCGCATAGACGCCGCGGGCGAGCTCGCCGGCGATCCTCACCTCGTAGTCGAGCAGGCTGGCGACGCCCGAAACGGGCGCCGTCTTGCGCACGAAGAACGGGAACGCGAACTCGATGCGACCCGACGCAGCGTCGAGCCGCGCGAGAAGGTCGTCGAGCAGGTGGCGGAAGTTCGCCACCGACAGCGGCACCGATGCCGAGGCCTGGTCCTCGAGCAGCTCGACCAGCCGCGACATGTGCGTGCCCTTCTGCGCAGCGGACAGCGCCACGTAGACGTTGCAGGTGGCCACCGTGCCGCGCGCGACGCCATCGGCGTCGACGAACTGCAGCGGATAGCGCAGGCCGCGGATGCCGACCTGGTCGATCGCGATGTCGCGGTCGTCATGCCGCGCCTGCACGTCGGCGATCGGTGCGAGCATGTCGTCCGGATGTTGGGGCTTGTTCATCGCCGTACTTTCGTCATCGCCAGCCTAGCATGGGCGAAGTCCTGCACGCCCGCGCCCACAAGTACATCTGGGACCGGCGCCCGCGCGGCGCAAGTCCCGGGGCGCATGAATTGCGATGGATGACGCACCGTGTCCACCGTGGTCAGTTTCGCCGCAGCGCAACCCAGTCGGCGATCTCGGCGAGACGCCGGGCACGGGCGCCGAGCGGCGCCAGCGCGGCGCGCGCCTGCGTACGCAGCGCCGCCGCGTGCTCGCGCGCCGCCTCCACGCCGAGCGTCGTGACGTACGTCGGCTTGCCGCGCGCCGCGTCCTTGCCCGCGGTCTTGCCGAGCGTCGCCGTCGAGCCCTCGACGTCGAGGATGTCGTCGACGACCTGGAAGGCGAGGCCGATCGCCGCGGCATAGGTATCGAGCGCGGCCAGCGTCGCTTCGTCGGCGCGTCCGGCGCGCGCACCCAGCGCCGTCGCGGCGCGGATCAGCGCACCGGTCTTCAGCCGGTGCATCGACTCCAGCTCGACGAGCGTCAACGACCCGCCGGTGGCGGCGAGGTCGGCAGCCTGCCCGGCGGCCATGCCGTGGATGCCGGAAGCCTCGGCGAGGATCGCCACCGCTTTCGCCGGCGCCACCGGCGCGCGCGCGAGCTGCGCGAATGCGAGTGCCTGCAGCGCATCGCCCGCGAGGAGCGCCGTCGCCTCGCCGAACGCCACGTGGCACGACGGCTTGCCGCGGCGCACGGCGTCGTCGTCCATCGCCGGCAGGTCGTCGTGCACGAGCGAGTAGGCGTGGATCAGCTCGACCGCGGCGGCAGCGGGATCGACGTCCATCGGATTCGCCGCCGCCAGCTCGCCCGCCGCATACGCGAGAATGGCACGCACGCGCTTGCCGCCGCCGAGCGTGGCGTAACGCATCGCGGCGGCGAGCGCGTCCGTCGCGGCGGCACCGGCGTCGAGCGCCGACTCGAGCACCGACTCGACGCGCTGCTGGCGATCGGAGGCCCAGACGGCGAACTCGACGTCAGGCTTCATCTGCGCCCTCGCCTTCGAACGCCTTCAGCACGCCCTTTTCCAGCACGAGCACTTCCTGCTGCGCGTCCTTGAGCGCGGACTGGCAGAACTGCAGGAGCTCGGCGCCGCGCTTGTACGCGGCGAGCGCATCCTTCAGCGGTAGCTCGCCGCCTTCCATGCGGTCGACGATGGCTTCGAGCTCCGCAAGCGCGGATTCGAACGTGAGGGCGGGCGGTTCGGGCATGGTCGATTCGCGCAGGGCGGGGATGGGCCGACGACGGGGCTTGCGGTCCTGGAGGGGAGCCCCCATATCGCCGTAAGGTCTTGACCCAATTGCATTAAACGTCGTATACTAGCACGGTTGACGATGCAGCCGAAGTCGAAGTTCTTGCTTTCGCACGGCTGACTTGGCATGGCGGTCCGGCGGTCCACCCGAGGGCGGGCATCCGGGTTGTTGGGTTGGGTTGGTTTGCAAGTCCGGGGATGCCCGGGTCGAAAGGATTTCGGCTGATGTCCAATCTTGCGACGGTGGCGCGCCTCGCCGAGGCGGCGTCCCAATTTCCCGCTTCGTGGTACTGCGATCCGCGCGTGTACGCGGCCGAGATGCGCACGCTGTTCGCGCGCGCTCCCGGCTACGTCGGGCACACGCTGATGGTGCCGGAGGTCGGCGACTATTACGCGCTCAACGCGCGCGACAACGCGCAGGCGCTGGTGCGCAATGCCGGCGGCGTCGAGCTGCTGTCGAACATCTGCCGGCATCGCCAGGCGATCATGCTGACCGGCAAGGGCAATGTGCCGAACATCGTCTGCCCCATCCATCGCTGGACCTACGATCTCGGCGGCGAGCTCCTCGGCGCGCCGCATTTCGCGCAGAAGCCCTGCGCCAGCCTCGCGCGCACGCCGATCCGCGAGTGGAACGGCATGCTGTTCGACGGCCCGCGCGATCCGGCGCGCGATCTCGCGGGCTTCGACGTCGGCAAGCTCGACTTCTCGGGGTACGTGTTCGATCACGCCCACGTGCATGAGTGCAACTACAACTGGAAGACGTTCATCGAGGTCTACCTCGAGGACTACCACGTCGGCCCGTTCCATCCCGGGCTCGGGCAATTCGTCACCTGCGACGACCTGACGTGGCAGTTCGGCGAGTGGGCGAACCTGCAGGTGGTCGGCGTCAACAACGGCCTCGGCAAGCCCGGATCGCGCGCCTACCAGCGCTGGCACAAGGCGGTGCTCGATTTCTACCGCGGCGAGACGCCGCCGCACGGCGCGATCTGGCTCACCTACTATCCGAACGTGATGGTCGAGTGGTATCCGGAAGTGCTCATCGTGAGCACGCTGATTCCGAAGGGGGTCGACAGGACCACCAACATCGTCGAGTTCTACTATCCGGAGGAGATCGCGCTGTTCGAGCGCGAATACGTCGACGCCGAGCGCGCGGCATATGCCGAGACCTCGCGCGAGGACGACGAGATCGCCGAGCGGATGGACGCCGGACGGCGCGCGCTGTACGCGGCAGGCCGCAGCGAGATCGGGCCCTACCAGTCGCCGATGGAAGACGGGATGCAGCATTTCCACGAGTTCTACCGCCGGCAGATGGGTACGGCGCTCGCCGGCCTTTGACGCGACGCCCGCGCGGACGCGTGGCCGATGATCCGCGCGCTCGCGTAAGATCGTGGCGATGTTCAGGACGCTGATCGGCACGGCCGAGCTCGCGGCAATCGTCGGTGACCCCGCACTGGTCATCGTCGACGTGCGCCACGATCTCGCGCAGCCCGCCGGCTGGGGCGACGCGCAGTACGCCGCCGGGCACTTGCCCGGCGCGCGCTTCGCGCACCTCGATCGCGACCTCTCGGGCTTCAAGACCGGGCGCAATGGCCGTCATCCGCTGCCGACGCCGCAGCAGGCCGCCACGTTCTTCGGCGGCCTCGGCATCGACGCCGCCACGCAGGTGGTCGCCTATGACCAGGGCAGCGGCATGTTCGCGTCGCGGCTGTGGTGGATGCTGCGCTGGCTCGGCCACGAGCGCGTCGCCGTGCTCGATGGCGGATACGACAAGTGGCGCCGCGAGACGCTGCCGGTGACCACCGACGTGCCCACGCCGGTGCCGCGCACCTTCAGCGTCGGCACGACGCTGCCGACCGCGAGTGTCGAGGACGTGCTCGAAAGCCTGCCGACGCACGCGCGCTTCATCGTCGACGCGCGCGCGGCGGAGCGCTATCGCGGCGAGGTCGAGCCGATGGATCCCGTCGCCGGCCACATTCCCGGCGCCCACAACTGGCCGCACGGTCGCAATCTCAATCCCGACAGCACGTGGAAGTCGCCGGGCCAGCTCGCCGCGGCATTCGCCGAATTTCTCGGACCGACGCCGCCGTCACGCGTCGTCCACCACTGCGGCAGCGGCGTCACCGCCTGCCACAACATCCTGGCGATGCTGCACGCGGGCTATCCCGACACGACGCTGTTCCCGGGCTCGTGGAGCGAATGGGTCGCCGATCGCACGCGACCGGTGGCCACCGGCGAGCGCTGACGCGAGTTTTGGCGACGCTGCGGCGCCTCGCCCGTCCTTGACCGATCGCCGCCGGCGGTCGAATCCTCCGCAGCGGCGACGCCGTTTCCTTACGTCCGTCGGCGCCTGACCTGTTTCATCCTGATGGCGGTCGCTTTCGTCGCACCGCGATTGAAGCGCCATGCCGGCCTTGCGTAACGTGCATGCAACGACGGGTTGCCACACTCTTGCATCCCGTGAACGCAATGCCGAAGGAGCCATCATGGTCATGCAACATGCACGCACGCTTCCCTCCGTCGCCGCCGCCGTCACCGGCGTGGCGCTCGGCGCGGCGTTTCTCGCGCTGTACGGCCTCGACGCCGACCTCGCGGCCTCGTCGGGCGCATTGGCCATGATGATCGCGGCATTCGTCGGTCCTGGCATTGCCGGCGCGCTCGCCGCGGCGTGGCAAGCCCGTCGCCGCACGGTCCGGTACGTCTCCGCGCGCGTCGTAGCACCTGCGGTGCAACCGGCGATCGCGCCGTTCGCCGCGGCCGAGGCCGTGGCCGACATCCGCTCGCTCACCGACGAGCGGGTGGCGCGCCACGCACGCCGCGCGAAGGGTGGCGAACGGCGCAAGCTCGCGGCGAACATCGTCTAGTCGCCAAGGGGCCAGCGCGCAAGTTCGCGATAGCGCGCGCCAGTGGCGGCCGTGCTCGACTGCCACAGTGCGAATTCGCGCACCGGCCACACGACCGGCGTTGTGGACGCGGCGGGCAGCAAGTCGCGGCAATGCCGCGCCAGCGTCACGTGCGCAGTGAAAGGCCGCAAGTCGAGCGGGAAGCCTTGCGCCGCAAGCGCCGCGCCGAGCGCATGCTGCAGGTCGAGCAACCCCCGGGGCACGGCGGATGGCGCGATCCAGGCCACGCGCGCGCGGCGAAAACCGCCCAGCTGGTCGAGCGCCATATCGAAGCGGCCGCCGTGCACAAGCGCGCCGATCGCCTGCAGAGCGGATACGCGCTCGCGCGGCACGTCGCCGACGAATGCCAGCGTCAGGTGAATCGAGTCCTCGGCGGTGGCGCGACCCCCGGTCGATGCGGCGACCTCCGACGCGAGGTGCGCCAGCGGCGCGCGCACGTCGGCCGCGGGGGGCAATGCGAAGAACACGCGTGACGCAGGCATCCACAGCGCCGGGTTGGTGCCGACGCGCCGAGTGTACCGTCGCGGTCGCGGGATAAAAAAGCGCCGCGGGCGCCTGGCGGGCGCGCGCGGCGCATCGACCCACTTTCGCTAGTCGGCGGCGGCCGCGGCCCTCGCCTCGTCCTGTGTCGCGCTCTTCGCGGCGTGCCCGGCATCGAAGAATTGCGCATCCTCGGTGGAGTGCCGGAGCGCCGTCGTCGATGCCTCGCTGCCCTGGATCGTCGTCGTCACCGCGTCGAAATATCCGGTGCCGACCTCGCGCTGGTGCTTGACCGCGGAGAAGCCGCGCGGCACCGCCGCGAATTCCGCCTCCTGCAACCGCACGAAGGCGCTCATGCCCTCGCGCGCATAGCCCTCGGCCAGGTTGAACATCGAGTAGTTGAGGCTGTGGAAGCCCGCCAGCGTGATGAACTGGAACTTGTAGCCCATCGCGCCGAGCTCGCGCTGGAAGCGCGCGATCGTCGCGTCGTCGAGGTTCTTCTTCCAGTTGAACGAAGGCGAGCAGTTGTAGGCGAGGAGCTTGCCGGGGAACTGCGCATGGATCGCGTCGGCGAACGCGCGCGCGAACGCGAGGTCGGGCTTGCCGGTCTCGCACCAGATGAGGTCGGCATAGGGCGCGTAGGCGAGACCGCGCGCGACCGCCTGGTCGAGTCCGGCGCGCGTGCGGTAGAAGCCCTCGATCGTGCGCTCGCCGGTGAGGAACGGGCGATCGTTGGCGTCGACATCCGACGTCACGAGGTCGGCCGCCTCGGCGTCGGTGCGCGCCAGCACGATCGTCGGCACGCCCATCACGTCGGCGGCGAGGCGCGCCGCCGTCAGCTTGTCGACCGCCTCGCGCGTCGGCACCAGCACCTTGCCGCCCATGTGGCCGCACTTCTTCACGGCGGCGAGCTGGTCCTCGAAATGCACGCCGGCGGCGCCCGCCTCGATCATCGCCTTCATCAGCTCGAACGCGTTCAGCACGCCGCCGAATCCGGCCTCGGCATCGGCGACGATCGGCGCGAAATAATCGACGTCGCCGCTGCGCTCCATGTGCTGGATCTGGTCGGCGCGCACGAACGTGTTGTTGATGCGGCGCACGACCGAAGGCACCGAGTCGACCGGATACAGCGACTGATCGGGGTACATCTCCCCTGCGTTGTTGGCGTCGGCAGCGACCTGCCAGCCGGACAGGTAGATCGCCTTCAGGCCGGCCTTCACCTGCTGCAGCGCCTGGTTGCCCGTAAGTGCTCCCAACGTGCTGACGAAGGGCTCGTCGTTGACGAGCTTCCAGAGCTTCTCCGCGCCGCGCCGCGCGAGCGTGTGCTCGATCTGCAGCGAGCCGCGCAGGCGCACGACATCCTCGGCGGTGTAACCGCGGCGGATCCCACGCCAGCGCGGGCTCTCGGACCAATCCTTGCGAATGCGCGCGCATTCAAGGTCGTAGTTCATCGATGCTCCTCATGTCGTTGCGATGATAGCCGTCCAATGCGGCCGGCAGCGATCGCGGCCGCGCTTGCACGCGACCGCGCGTTGCGTCGCCGGCGAGGATTGCCCGCCCTGCGCGTGCTGCCCACCGGGCGCCGGATCACCGCCCTGCGTAACCGCCGACATCGTTCGCGATGATGGCCGCGCACGTCGTCGACGGAATCCACGGTAGCGGAGCGAGTGGCGCCGGTCAATGGTTTTATTGCGGCGCGGTACACCAATCTACTTGTCATTTCAATAAGTTAGAAATGCATTCCACAGTGCGGAACATGCTGTACGCGAATCGGCTTTATTGCTGTTGCGCTGCGACAATCCCCGCTCGTGGCGCGCGACCTCAATCGTTGATTCTTCCGGGCGTCACTAAAAGATTCTGGGTTATCCAGCCCTGTGCATGGCGGCGAGTCGCACGCCCGCTCGACTTCCGCATCATGGAATCGCATTCCGGCTGCCCGGGTCCGGCTGCCGCAATCACCGCCAAGTCCCGCTACGATCCAAACGTGCGTGACCGGTGCTGCAACGATCGCGCGCGTGTGAGCGACGGAATTGGCGGATGCATTAAGCTCGTGCCATGTCATGGCGCCGGGCCACTGCGCATTGTTGGCTGATCGCGATCGCGATGGCGCCGATCGACGCGCACGCCGCGGTGCCTGCGCCGACGACCCATGCGCGAGCGATCGCCGCCACATGCACCACCTGCCACGTCCGCGGCGGCGCGCGCACGCCGGCCATCGCGCCGCTCGAAGGACGGCCCGCGGCATCCATCGCCGACGCGATGCGCGCGTTCAAGGCGGGCACACGCGAGGGCACGGTGATGCCGCAGATCGCGCGCGGCTACGCGGACACCGACATCGACGCGCTGGCCGCATGGTTTGCCGCACAGCGATGACGACGCGCCGTCAATTCCTTGCCGCCTCGGCGGCGACACTGGCCGGCGCGATGGCGCCGCGCACGCATGCGCAACACCGTGCCGGGGGACGCGTTGTCGTGGTCGGCGGTGGCTACGGCGGCGCCACGCTCGCCCGCTACCTGCGCGAATGGAGCGGCGGCGCGCTCGACGTGACGCTGGTCGAGCGCGACACTGCGTTCGTGAGCTGCCCGATGTCCAACCTGCTGCTCGGCGGCAGCCGGACGCTTGCCGATCTGACTGTTGGCTACGCCGCGCTCGCCGCGCGCGGGGTGAAGGTCGTGCACGCGACCGCGCAGGACGTCGACGCGGCGTCGCGGAAGCTGGTCCTCGGCGACGGGCGCACGCTCGCCTACGATCGGCTCGTGCTGTCGCCAGGCATCGACTTCATGTTCGACGCGATTCCCGCGTTCGCCGACCCCGGCGTGCGTGCGCGCTTTCCGCATGCGTGGCAGGCGGGACCGCAGACACTCGCGCTGCGGCGCGGGCTGGAGGCGATGCGCGACGGCGGCGTGTTCGCCATCACCATACCGCTCGCGCCACTGCGCTGTCCGCCGGCGCCCTACGAGCGCGCCTGCCAGGTGGCGAACTACCTCAAGCGCGCGAATCCGCGCGGCAAGGTGCTGATCCTCGACGCCAACGACGACGTGCTGTCGAAGAAGGAGCTGTTCAAGGCAGCGTGGTCGTCGCTCTATCCGGAAATGATCGAGTATCGGCCGAACCTCGCGCTCGCCGACGTCGACCCCGCGACGCGCACGCTCAAGTTCGATTTCGGCGACGACGTGGTGGCCGACGTGATCAACATCATTCCTCCGCAGCGCGCAGCGGCCATCGCTGCAGCGGCCGATGTCATCACCGCGAACGGCCGCTGGTGCGAAGTCGACTTCCTCACGTTCGAATCGGTCAAGGTGCGCAACGTGCACGTGCTGGGCGACGCCATCCAGACGGCGCCGCTGATGCCGAAATCGGCGCACATGGCGAACCAGCAGGCGAAGGTTTGCGCGGCGGCGATCGTCGCGCTGATGTCAGGCGAGGCGGTGGACCCCGCGCCGATACTGGCCAATACCTGCTACAGCTTCATGAGCGACGCCCTCGCCGCGCATGTGACATCGGTGCACCGCTACGACAGTACGCAGCACACCTTTCTGCCGGTCGAAGGCGCCGGCGGCCTGTCGGCCGCGAGCACTGCGCTCGAGGCCGCTTATGGCGAGGCCTGGGCGAAGAACATCCGCGCGGATTCTTTCGGATAAGTGCAAATCGAGCGACGCCCGGGGCGCGCGCGCCGGACCGCAATCGGCATGCGCGGCGGCAAGACCCGTGGTGACTGCGCACCCTTCCCGCGTGGGGAGCGGGTGGGCGCGAGCGTTACGCCGGCTCGGCTTCCGCCGGCGCTTCGTCGAAGGTGAGCTTGGCGCGGTTGTCGTCGTCGAGGTCGATCGTCACGCGGCCGCCGGAAACCAGCCGGCCGAACAGCAGCTCGTCGGCGAGCGCCTTGCGGATGAGATCCTGGATCAGTCGCGCCATCGGCCGCGCGCCCATCTGCGGGTCGAAGCCCTTCTTGGCGAGGTAGTCCTTGAGCTTCGGCGTGAACGACGGCTCGACCTTCTTCTCGTGCAGCTGGTTCTCCAGCTCGAGCAGGAACTTGTCGACGACCTTGAGGATGACCTCGTGGTCGAGCGCCGCGAACGAAATGGTGGCGTCGAGGCGGTTGCGGAACTCCGGTGTGAAGATGCGCTTGATCTCGTTCATCTCGTCGCCGGCCTCGCGCGCGTTGGCGAAACCGATCGACCCCTTCGCCAGCTCGGAAGCACCGGCATTGGTGGTCATGATGATGGTGACGTTGCGGAAATCGGCCTTGCGGCCGTTGTTGTCGGTCAGCGTGCCGTGGTCCATCACCTGCAGCAGCACGTTGAAGATGTCCGGATGCGCCTTCTCGATCTCGTCGAGCAGCACCACGCTGTACGGATGCTTGGTGACGGCCTCGGTGAGCTGGCCGCCCTGGTCGAAGCCGACGTAGCCCGGCGGCGCGCCGATCAGCCGCGACACGGCGTGGCGCTCCATGTATTCGGACATGTCGAAGCGGATCAGCTCGACGCCCAGGCAGTAGGCGAGCTGCTTCGCGACCTCGGTCTTGCCGACGCCCGTGGGCCCGCTGAACAGGAAGTTGCCGATCGGCTTCACGGGGTTGCCGAGACCCGAGCGCGCCATGCGGATCGCCGCCACCAGCGCGTCGATCGCGGCGTCCTGGCCGAACACGACGTTCTTCAGGTCGCGGCCGAGCGTACGCAACGCGTTGCGGTCGTCGGAGCTCACATTCTTGGCGGGGATGCGCGCGATCTTGGCGACGATCTCCTCGACCTCGTTCTTGCCGATGACCTTCTTCTGCTTCGACTTCGGCAGGATCTTCTGCGCGGCGCCGGCTTCGTCGATGACGTCGATCGCCTTGTCGGGCAGGTGGCGGTCGTTGATGAAGCGCGCGGCGAGCTCCGCCGCCGAGGTCAGCGCCGCCGGCGCGTACTTGACGCCGTGATGCTCCTCGAAGCGCGTCTTCAGGCCGCGCAGGATCTCGATCGTCTCGGCGATCGACGGCTCCGGCACGTCGACCTTCTGGAAGCGCCGCGACAGCGCGTGGTCCTTCTCGAAGATCTGGCGGTATTCGCCATAAGTGGTCGCGCCGACGCATTTCAGCGCGCCGGTGGACAGCGCTGGCTTGAGCAGGTTGGACGCGTCGAGCGTGCCGCCCGACGCCGCGCCGGCGCCGATGATCGTGTGGATCTCGTCGATGAACAGGATCGACTTCGGATTGTCGCCGAGCTGCTTCAGCACCGCCTTGAGGCGCTGTTCGAAGTCGCCGCGGTACTTCGTGCCGGCGAGCAGCGCGCCCATGTCGAGCGAATACACCTGGTATTCGGCGAGCAGCTCGGGCACGGTGCCTTCGTTGATGCGTCGCGCGAGTCCCTCGGCGATCGCGGTCTTGCCGACGCCGGCCTCGCCGACCAGCAGCGGATTGTTCTTGCGCCGGCGGCAGAGCACCTGCACCACGCGCTCGAGCTCGAGCGCGCGGCCGATCAGCGGATCGATCTTGCCCTGGCGCGCGAGCTGGTTGAGGTTGATCGTGTACGCATCGAGCGCGCCCTGCGATTCGTTGGCCTCGCCATCCTCGCTGCGACCTTCGGACTTGTCGTCCTTCTTCTGCGGCGCCTTGGTGATGCCGTGGGCGATGTAGTTGACGACGTCGAGGCGCGTCACGCCGCGCTGGTTGAGGAAATAGACGGCGTGCGACTCCTTCTCGCCGAACACGGCCACCAGCACGTTGGCGCCCGTGACTTCCTTCTTGCCCGACGACTGCACGTGCAGGATGGCGCGCTGGATGACGCGCTGGAAGCCCTGCGTGGGCTGCGTATCGGCATCCGAGTGCGCGGCGAGGCGCGGCGTGTGCTCGGAGATGAAGTCGGTCAGCACGCCGCGCAGCTCGTCGAGGTCGACACCGCACGCCTTCAGCACTTCCTGCGCGGAAGGGTTGTCCAGCATCGCCAGCAGCAGATGCTCGACGGTGATGAACTCGTGCTGCTTCTGCCTCGCCTCGACGAAGGCCATGTGCAGCGAGACTTCCAGTTCCTGCGCGATCATTGCATGACTCCGACTTCCGAACCGACGGCGGGAAAACCCGCCGTACCCGCACTAACGTCTATGTCTCCTCCATCGTGCACTGCAACGGATGCTGGTGCTCGCGCGCGATGCCGATGACCTGCTCGACCTTGGCGGTCGCCACTTCCTTGGTGTAGGTACCGCACACGCCCATGCCCTCGCGATGCACCTGCAACATCACTTGCGTCGCCCGCTCGCGAGTCATCGCGAATACAGTCTGCAACACGACGACGACAAAGTCCATCGGCGTGTAATCGTCGTTCAGGAGAAGCACCTTGAATAGCGGCGGAGGCTTGGTGCGGACCTTCTCCGCTTCCAGCACGCCGCCACTTTGCTCCCGGCCTTTCATTCAACCCTCGTACGCCACGTGGCAAGTGGGGGTAATGTTTGACGAATGCAACAGTTTTATCAAGAGTGGGGACGAGCGGCCGGACGGCGCTTGACGAGAGCAGGGCGTTGCGCGTAAAAAGCCGACGTTTGGCTCCAGTAGCCGCTGTACCGGTGTGCCGCCGTACCCCGCTGAAACCGCGCCGCGTTTCTGGCTCGCCACGGTCGTCCTCCTGCCCAAACACCCGTTCTTATACTTATGAGGTAGACGCCTTATGGCAACCGGAACCGTGAAGTGGTTCAACGATGCGAAGGGCTTTGGGTTCATCACGCCGGACGACGGCGGCGAGGACCTGTTTGCGCACTTCTCGGCGATCAACATGCAGGGCTTCAAGACGCTGAAAGAGGGGCAGAAGGTGCAGTTCGAGGTCACGCAAGGTCCCAAGGGCAAGCAGGCGTCGAATATCCAGGCACAGTGATCCGGTTTAGGGCGGCCGCGAGGCCGCCCCGATCCGCGAAGGCCCGCAGATGCGGGCCTTCGCCTTTTCAGGCACGCCGTTCGCGCAAGGCGTCTCGACGCCACGCCTTCGATGCCCCTTGCGGTGCAAGGCGCATGCCTGCTGCCGCGTGGGCGCGCCCGGCGGCGACGCACGGCGCATGAGAGGCGCCCGCCATACAGGCGGTCATGCCAGGCGCGCCAGGCGGCCCTGCAGCAGCGTCAGCAACGTCATCGCGCGCGCGACGTCGTCGAGCGGTATGTCGCGCAGCAGCTCCTTGCGCAGGTGGCCGGCGACGCGCCAGATCTCGGTGGAGAGCTCCTCCCCCTTGCGCGTCAAATGCACCGTCTTGACGCGGCGGTCACCGCCGACGCGGCGTTCCACCAGGTCCTCGCGCTCGAGGCGGTCGACCAGGCGCACGATGCTTGGCCCTTCCAGTCCCAGGTGCTCGGCGAGGCGGCTCTGATTCGGCCCCTCGAGCTTGCGCACCAGCACCAGCACCTGCCAGGTGGCACGCGACAGCCCCAATGGCCGCAGCCGGCGATCGAGCGCCAGTCGCCAGGCATGGGCGGTCATGTTGAGCACGCGCCCGAAGTCGTCCGAGTCGATCCTCGCCACGGGTGAATTCATAACCGGCCATCGCAATTATTAGTATGCTAATGATTAGCATAATTTACGGGCGGTGAGGTTGCAAGCCGGACGGGCGGGGCCCCGTGATGCACGCCAATGTTGAAGCGGTCGTGACAAGGCATCACAAGCGTCCACGAACGAGTGGGTGCTCACTCTATGATCCTCGCGAGTGCGGATTGCGTGCCCTTCGAACCAACAGTCCCAACGCAACCCAAGCTTGCGTTCCACCCAATGCCGCCGGCGCAACGGCGTGACCGGTCACGGCCGCAATGGCGGGCGCGACCGCAGCGCCTTCACATGTGGGCGATCATCGCCGCGCCGAAGCCCGAGCAGGACACCTGCGTCGACCCGGGCAGGAGACGCGCGAAGTCGTAGGTCACCGTCTTGGCAAGGATGGCCTTTTCCATCGACGCCACGATGACGGCGGCGGCTTCCTTCCAGCCCATGTGCACCAGCATCATTTCCGCCGACAGAATCTCCGAGCCCGGATTGACGTAGTCCTTGCCCGCGTACTTGGGCGCGGTGCCGTGCGTCGCCTCGAACATCGCCACGGTGTCGGACATGTTGGCGCCCGGCGCGATGCCGATGCCGCCGACCTGCGCGGCCAGCGCGTCGGAGACGTAATCGCCGTTGAGATTGAGCGTGGCGATCACGTCGTATTCCGCCGGTCGCAGGATGATCTGCTGCAGGAACGCGTCGGCGATCACGTCCTTGACCACGATGTCACGGCCGGTCTTCGGGTTCTTGAACGAGCACCACGGGCCACCGTCGATCTCCTTCGCGCCGAACTCCTTCTGCGCGAGCGCGTAACCCCAGTCGCGGAACGCGCCTTCGGTGAACTTCATGATGTTGCCCTTGTGCACGAGCGTCATCGACCGGCGGTCGTTGTCGATCGTGTACTGGATCGCGCGGCGCACGAGGCGCTCGGTGCCCTCGCGCGACACCGGCTTGATGCCGATGCCCGACGTCTGCGGAAAGCGGATCTTCCTGACCTTCATGTCGTTGATCAGGAAGTCGATCACCTTCTTCGCCTCCGGCGTCTCGGCCGCCCACTCGACGCCGGCGTAGATGTCCTCGGAGTTCTCGCGAAAGATCACCATGTCCACCTTCTCCGGTTCCTTCACCGGCGACGGCACGCCCTGGAAGTACCGCACCGGCCGCAGGCAGACGTAGAGGTCGAGCTGCTGGCGCAGCGCGACGTTGAGCGAGCGGATGCCGCCGCCCACCGGCGTCGTCAGCGGGCCCTTGATCGACACCGCATACTCCTTGAGGATCGACAGCGTCTCGTCCGGCAGCCAGACATCGGGGCCATAGACCTTGGTCGACTTCTCGCCGGCGAAGATCTCCATCCAGTGGATCCGCCGCTTGCCGCCGTATGCCTTCGCCACCGCCGCGTCGACCACCTTGATCATCACCGGCGTGATGTCGAAACCCGTGCCGTCGCCCTCGATGTAGGGGATGATCGGATTGTCGGGAACGTTGAGCGTGAAATCGCGATTGACGGTGATCTTGGCGCCGTTCGCGGGCACCTTCACGTGCTGGACCATGGAATCTCCTGGAAGCGCCCTCGCCGGGTGCCCGATGAAATCGAAAACGTTCGATTATCGCCGATCGTGAAATCCCGCACCGCGCACGGCTTATTCCGCAGGATCGTCCTCCTCAACAAGCCGTACGGCGTGTTGTGCCAGTTCACGGCGGACGGTCCGCGGCCGACGCTCGCCGCGTTCGTGACCGTGCCCGGCGTATATCCGGCAGGCCGCCTCGACGCCGACAGCGAGGGCCTGGTCGTGCTCACCGATGACGGCGCGCTGCAGGCGCGCCTGGCCGACCCGCGCCACCACGCGACGAAGACCTACTGGGTGCAGGTGGAAGGAACGCCTACTGCCGATGCGCTCGCCGCCCTTGCGCGCGGCGTCGCGTTGCCCGACTTCACCACGGCGCCGGCGCGCGCACGCGAGATCGAAGCGCCGGCGCTGCCGCCGCGCGAACCGCCTATCCGCGTGCGTCGCGCGATTCCGACCGCGTGGCTCGAGCTCACGCTCGGCGAGGGACGCAATCGACAGGTGCGGCGGATGACCGCCGCGGTGGGCCTGCCGACGTTGCGTCTCGTCCGCTATCGGCTGGCGTCGTGGACGATCGACGGTCTCGCGCCAGGCGAGACGCGGCTCGTCGAAGGCGACGCATGATAAAATTTGCAGCTTCCCAACGTCGGCGCGGCCCGTCGCCGCGTTCGCAACCTTCCCGATGATCCGACGCCTGCTAGCCCGCCTCATGCCCGGCCGGCCGGCACACAAGCCGCGCGTCTTCCCTCCCGACCAGCATCCGGTGCGGCGCACTCAGCTGTCGCCGGGCGCGCGCAGCGTCACGCGCAAGCTGCAGGAAGCCGGGTTCAAGGCATTCATCGTCGGCGGTGCGGTGCGCGACCTGATGCTGGGCCTGACGCCCAAGGACTTCGACATCGCCACCGACGCCACGCCGGAGGATGTGAAGCCGCTGTTTCGCCGCGCCTACATCATCGGCCGTCGCTTCCGCCTGGTGCACGTGCACGCCGGCGCCGAGGTGCTCGAAGTCTCGACGTTCCGCACCGCGCAAACCGGCGAAGACGCCACCGACGAGCACGGACGCCTCATTTCCGACAACGTCTATGGCTCGCAGGCCGACGACGCGCGGCGCCGCGACTTCACGATCAACGCGCTCTATTTCGACCCCGAGACGGAGTCCATCTGGGACTACGTCGGCGGCGTCACCGACGTCCGCGCACGGCGCCTCAAGCTGATCGGACCGCCGGTCACGCGCTACCGCGAGGATCCGGTGCGGATGCTGCGTGCGGTGCGCCTCGCGGCCAAGCTCGGCATCGCGATCGAGCCGAAGACTGCCGCGCCGATCCCCAAGCTCGGCCCGCTGATCCAGAACGTGCCGCCGGCACGGCTGTTCGACGAAATGCAGAAGCTCCTGCTGTCGGGCCACGCCGCCGACACGCTGAAGAGCCTGCGCGCGCACGGCCTGCATCATGGCCTGCTGCCGTTGCTCGACGTCATCCTCGAGCAGCCGCTCGGCGGCCGCTTCATCGATGCCGCGCTCGCCAACACCGACATGCGCGTGCGCGACGACCGCGGCGTGTCGCCCGCATTCCTGTTCGCCACGCTGCTGTGGCACGAGGTGCTGGTGACGTGGAACGCCGCCAAGGCCAATGGCGAGAAGCCGCAGCCCGCGCTGCTCGAGGCGATGGACCGCGTGCTCGACGCGCAGGCCAAGCGCATCGCGATCCCGCGGCGCTTCGAGGCGACGATCAAGGAGATCTGGTCGTTGCAGCCGCGCTTCGAGCAGCGCGCGGGCTCGCGGCCGGCGCGCCTTGCCGAGCATCCGCGCTTTCGGGCGGCCTACGACTTCCTCGCGATCCGCGGCGAGAGTGGCGAGGTGCCGGTGGCCCTGGTCGACTGGTGGACGCGATTCCAGGAGGCGGACGACGCCGAGCGCGCGGCAATGCTCAAGCCCGACGAGGCGCCCAGGCGCAAGCGTCCGCGCAGCCGCGGGCGTCGCAGGAAGGCGGCGGACGCCCCGGCCGCGCCCGGCGACGACACGCCGCGCGCGTGATGCCGCGCGCGTTCATCGGCCTCGGCAGCAACCTCGCGCATCCACGGCGCCAGATCGCACGTGCGGCGCGAGCGCTGGCGCGCCTGCCGGCGACGCGCGTTGTCGCACTGTCGCGCAACTACCTGACGGCGCCGCGCGGCTCCGCGGTGACGCAGCCGGATTTCGTCAATGCGGTGGCCGAGATCGCCACGGCGCTGCCACCGCGCGCGCTGCTGCGCGCGTTGCATGCCATCGAGCGGCGCCAGCGCCGGCTGCGCATCCCCGGCGCGCCGCGCAACCTGCCGCGCACGCTCGACCTCGACCTCCTCACGTATGCGCGCGTGCGCCTGGCGACGCCGACGCTGGCGCTGCCGCATCCGCGCATGCACGAGCGTGCCTTCGTGCTCGTGCCGTTGACGCAGATCGCGCGCGATGCGACGGTAGCGGGGCGCGGCCTCGCGCGGCGCTGGCTGCGCCGCGCGCAGGACCAGCGCGTGGTGCCGACGTGCCGACACGCGCTTCACTGACACCCGGGATCCGATGGATATCGCCGCCTGCCATTACATCGTCGTCGAGGGTCCGATCGGCGCCGGCAAGACGAGCCTCGCGCGCGCGCTCGCCGCGCACCTGCACGCCGAGACCCTGCTCGAGCTGCCGGAGGACAACCCGTTCCTCGCACGCTTCTACGAGGACATGGCGCGCTACGCGCTACCGGTGCAGCTCAACTTCCTGTTCCAGCGCGTCGACCAGCTGCGGGCGATCGCCCAGCTCGACATGTTCCGCCGCCCGACCGTCGCCGACTTCCTGCTGGACAAGGACCCGCTGTTCGCGCGCCTCAACCTCACCGATGACGAGTACGCGCTGTACGACAAGATGTTCCAGCACCTGAAGCCGCAGACGCCGGTGCCCGATCTCGCGATCTACCTGCAGGCGCCGGTGGCGACGCTCGTCGAGCGCGTCGAGCGCCGCGGCGTCGGTTACGAGCGCGCGATTCCCGCCGAGTACCTGGCGCGGGTCGCCGACAGCTACACCCGTTTCTTCTACCGCTACGACGAGGCGCCGCTCCTGATCGTCAACAGCGAGCGGCTCAATTTCGTCGACAATACCGAGCACTTCGAACTGCTGCTCGAGCGCATCGCGGCAATGCGCGGACAGCGCGAGTTCTTCAATCTCGGGCAGGGCTAGGCGGCGGCTCCGCTTCAGGCGCGATAGTGCAGCCGGCGGTCCACCGCCAGCAGGATGCCGTTCACGCCGGCGGCGAACACCACGAGCAGGAACGTCACCGACATGATCATGTCGATGTTGTAGAGGCCGATGGCGTTCATCAGCAGGTAACCCAGCCCATGCTGCGCGGCGAACATCTCGCCCAGCACCGTGCCGATCAGCGTCAGCGAGAAGCCGACGCGCAGGCCCGTGAAGATCTCCGGCACCGCGGCAGGAAACAGGATCGTGCGCACCATCGCCGCGGGCTCGAGCTTCAGCACGCGGCCGGTCTTGAGCAGGATCGGCTTGATGCCGCGCACCGCCGCCAGCGTGAACAGCGCCACGGGGATCACGCCGTGGATGGCGCCGAACGCCACCTTCGCCGACACGCCGATGCCGAACGCCAGCAGCAGGATCGGATAGAACGTCACCTTCGGGATCGAGTAGAGGGCGACCAGCATCGGCTCCATGACGTCGGCGGCGAGGCGCCTGAGGCCGAGCGCGAAGCCGATGGCCAATCCGGCCAGCACGGCGATGACGAGGGCGATGGCGAACGCCCGCAACGTGTTGGACAGGTGCTCCCAGAACATCTCGGTGCGCACGAGTTTCGCGGTGAACGAGAGGGTCTGCCACGGCGAGCGCAGCGCCACGTCGCCTACCGCGAGATATGCCAGCTCCCAGGCGATCAGCAAGCCCGCGATCAGCACCAGCGCGTTGCGCAGCGGCCGGCGCCGCTCGTCGCTCAAGCCAGCCCCCGGCGTGCCAGCAGGATCTTCTCCCAGTACGACAACGCGCCGTTCATGACGATCGACAGCAGCAGGATGAGCAGCATCAGCGGATACATCGTGGCGTTGTCGAAGTTGGTGTACGCATAGCTGATCTCGTAGCCGACGCCGCTGCGTGCCATGATGAATTCGGAGCCGATGACGCCGATGAACGCATAGGCCAGCGCCAGCTTGGCCGCGGTCAGCAGGTAAGGCGCGCAGAAGGGCAGCGTCACGCGCGTCGCCGTGGCGAGCGGGGACAGCCGGGCGATGCGCGCGGCCTTGCGCAGCACCGGCGGCACGCGGTCGAGGCCGTTCAGCGTGGTCACGATCACCGCCACCACCGCGAGCAGGATGCCGATCAGCACCTGCGGTCCGTCGCCCAGCCCGAAGATGACGATGAACAGCGGATAGAACGCGAAGATCGGGATCGCGTAGTAGGCCGCGAACAGCGGATCGAGCGTGTCGCGCACGGCGCGGCGGCTGTGCAGCAGCGTGCCGACGATGACGCCGAGTCCGTAGGCGACGACGAACGCCAGAAGCACGTTGCCCATGCTCTTCAGGATCTCGGCGTTGAAGCGTCCCGAGGCCATCAGCCTGACGAAGTCGACGGCGATGCGGTGCGGCGGCGGCATCGTCACCTTGTCGATGACGCCCGTGGTGCAGAGCACCTCGAGCAGCGCGACGAACGCGCCGACGACGGCGATTTGCCACCCGCGGACGCGGTTCATGGCGCCGGCGCCGTGCGACCCATCGTCTTCATCGATTCGTCGCGCAACGTCTTCCACAGGCGGCTCGTGACGGCGCCGAACTGCGGATGCTCGACGATCCGGCTGTCGCGATCACGCGGCCAGTTCGTCTCCACGACGTCGATCACGCGTCCCGGGCGCGCCGACATCACGGCGATGCGGTCGGCCAGCATCGCCGCTTCGTCGAGCGCATGGGTGATGAGGAACACGGTGGCGCCCGTCTCCCGCCACAGCCGCAGCACCTCGTCGCCCATCAGCAGGCGCGTCTGCTGGTCGAGTGCGCCGAACGGCTCGTCGAGCAGGATGAGCCGCGGCTGCGCCACCAGCGTGCGCGCGATGCACACGCGCTGGCGCATGCCTCCCGACAGCTGCGCCGGATAGGTCCCGGCGAAATCCGCGAGCCCCATCATCCGGATGGCCGCATCGACACGCCGCTCCTGCTCGTCGGCGGCCATGCCGCTGCGCGAAATGCCGAACACGACGTTGTCGTGGACGTTGAGCCAGGGAAAGCACGCGTCTTCCTGGAACACCACGCCGACACCCTCGGGAATCTCCTGTCCGATCGGTCGTCCCTCGAATTCGATGCCGCCTTCGCTCGCCTGGGCGAGCCCGGCGACGAGCTCGAGCAGCGTCGACTTGCCGCATCCCGAAGGGCCGACGACCGCGAAGAACTCGCCCTTGCGGATGTCGAGATCGAGCGGCCCGAGCGCGTGCACGGCGGCGCCGCCGGCACGCGCGGGGAAGCGCTTGGTGACGCCGTGCAGCCTGACGTGCGGTGACGGCATGAACGGACGCGCGCCTTACTTGATTTTCTTCAGGTCGTCGGGCAGGAATTCGGTGGTGATCATTTTCGAGAGGTCGATGTCGCCGCTCAGCGCGCCCACGCTCTTCTGCACCTCGATGATCCGCTTCATGCCCTCGAGATGGAAGTCGCCGGGGCCCCAGTACGGCACGCCCTCGGTCATGCTGGTGGTCAGGTTGCGCACGGCGTTGCGCGCCACCTCGGGCGTGATGTTGAACGGCTTGGCGACGATGTCGCCGGCCTCGTCCGGATGCGCGATCATGAACTCGACGGCGCGGCGGCGGGCGCGGATGACGGCGCGGATGAAGTCCCCGCGCGTGCGCATCGCCTCGCCGGTGGCCATGCCGACGACGTTGTCGAGCGGCGGCAGCGCTTCGGCGCCGGTGATGAGCACGCGGTAGTTGTCCTTTTCCTTCGACCACAGCGGCTCGGTGACCGGCGCGCAGTCGATCTGGCCGAGCGCCAGTGCCGCGACCATCGGCCCGAAGCCGCCGGTCTTCACGAGCTCGGCATCCTCCGGCTTGAGCCCGGCCTTCTTCAGCATCAGGATGTCGAGCGCCTGGCTCGTCGAGCGCGGATTGGTGTAGCCGATCTTCTTGCCCTTCAGGTCCTTGATGGTCTTGATCGGCGAGTCCTTTTTCACCAGCCAGGCGAACTCGGCGATGGTCAGCGTGTTGTCACTGACGATCTTGATGTCGGCGCCCTGCTGGATCGCCACCGCGATCGCACCGGGATTGGCCTCGCCGTAGGCGACACCCGCCATCGCGTTGCGCACCGAGGTGCCGCCGCCTTCCGAGGCGATGATGCCCGTGACATCGGCGCCTTCCTCCTTGAAGAAGCCCTTGGCGAGCGCGACCGCGAACGGCATGCCGTTGGCCGACGAGCCGTAGTTGCCTACGGCGATGTTCTCCGCCACCGCCGTGCCGGCGAGCGTGGCGATGCCGAACGCGCAGACGATCGCGCGCACCGATTGACGATACAGACGTGTGGACATGGTTCCTCCTGCGGGGGTGACTGTAATGGATTGCAAGGGTCGCGCCATCGCCTTCATGCGGGCGTTCGGCGCAGCGTGACGCTGACGTTCTTCAACTGGGTGCACGCCAGCAGCTCTTCGATCGATTCCTCGCGGCCCTGGCCCGACTGCTTGTAGCCGCCGAACGGGATGCCGACGTGGTGCGTGCTGGCGTTGTTGATCCACACGTAGCCTGCCTCGATCGCCGCCGCCATCCGGTGCGCGCGGTCGAGGTCGTGTGTCCAGATCGACGCCGTAAGGCCGACGTCGAGGGCGTTGGCGCGCGCGATCACGTCGGCTTCGTCGCGCCAGCGCAGGATGCCGACCACGGGCCCGAAGATCTCCTCGCGGGCGATGCGCATCGAGTCGGTGACGTCGGCGAACACCGTCGGCTCGACGAAGTAGCCGCGCGCGAGCCGGGGGTCGGCCGGGCGCTTGCCGCCGATCATCAGCCGCGCGCCCTCCTCGCGGCCGAGCGCGATGTAGCGCATCGTCTTGTCGAACTGCGCCTCGCTCGACAGGCAGCCGACCTCGGCATCGGCGTCGGTGGGCAGGCCGATCCTGAGCGCCGCCACCTTGCGCACGATCGCGTCGAGCGCGGCGTCGTGGATGCGCTCGTGCAGGTAGACGCGGCTCGTCGAGTTGCACGACTGGCCGGTGACGTAACGGAAGTTCATGCCGCGCACGACACCGTCGGCGATCTCCTCGGGCGACGTGTCGTCGCACGCGATCAGCGCATTCTTGCCGCCGAGCTCCAGCGTCAGCGCCTTCAGCGTCGCGCTCGCCGCCTGCATCACGGCGCGCCCGGCACTGACGCTGCCGATGAAGCCGATCTTGGCGACCTGCGGGTGCGACGCCAGCGCCGCGCCGGCATCGCGGCCGCCGGTGACGACATTGAACACGCCCGGCGGGAACACGTCGTGCCACAGCTCCGCGATGCGCAGCGCCGACAGCGGCGTCTGGTCGGCCGGCTTGATGATCAGCGTGTTGCCGGCGGCGAGCGGCGCGCCGCATTTGCCGGCGACGAACAGCAGCGGATGATTGAATGCGCCGATGCGCGCGACGACGCCGAGCGGCTCGCGCAGCGTGTAGTTGAGGATTCCGGGCTCGACCGGAATCGTCGCGCCCTTGATCTCCGTGACCAGCCCGGCGAAGTGCTCCATGTAGGCCGCGCTGATGTCGACGTCGTAGCGCATGGCCTGCAGCGGGTTGCCGGCATCGAGCGCATCGAGCCATGCCAGCTCGTCGGCGTGCGCGCGCAGGATCGCCGCCGCGTCGCGGATGCACTGCGCGCGCTTCTGCGCCGGCGTGTCGCGCCATGCGCCGAACGCGGCACGTGCGGCCGTCACCGCGCGCGCCACGTCGTCGGCGCCGCCGTCGCTGGCGGTACCCAGGCTGTCGCCGGTGGCGGGGCTCGAAGACGCCGTCACCGCGCCGGACAGCGAGGCGTGCCACGCGCCGCCGTAATAGTGCTGGCGCCGTGCCGGCAGCGTGAAACCGGGTTTCGCAGGATCGCGTGCGTTCAACTCGGGACTCCTCACTTCTGCTCGCGCGGAATCTGCCGCAGCAGCGCGGACGACACCGCGCGCGCGTATTCCGGCGCGACGTGCACGTCGATCACGCATACGTGACCCGCCGCGACGTGCGCGACCGCCTCGGCGAGCGCCGCCGCGTACGCGCCTTCGGTATCGACCGGGCCGAGGCCGATCGCGCCCTGGCCGCCGGCGAGCGCAGCGAGGTCGAGCGGCGGGTCGCTCATGCGCATGCCGATCCAGCGGTTCTCGATCGGACGCTCGCGCACGCGCGCCGTGCGCTCCTGGTGCAGTTCATCGTTGAAGAACGAATGGTTGTTGGCGACGATCGCCAGCAGCGGGATGCCGTAGTGCACGGCGGTCCACAGCGCGGTGACGCCCATCAGGTAGTCGCCGTCGCCGAGGATCGCCACGGGCAGGCGGCCGCTCGACTGCAACGCCAGTGCGGCGCCCACCGCCATTCCCGGTCCCGACCCGATGCCGCCACCGCCGTCGAAGCCGATGTAGTCGAGCGGATCGTCGAAGCGGCAGAACTGCCCCGGCCAGCCGATCGGCAGGCGGATGTACGACGGCCGGTGCACGGCGAGGGTGTCGACGGTGACGCGCGCCATCGTTTCGATCGACACGCCGCGCGGCGGTGCGGCCGATGCGGGCGTCGTCGCGGCGGCTACGCTCGGCGCGGCCGCCGCCGCGCGTGACACGGGACGCGCCTGCACGCGGCGCTCCGGAATCCCCTCGAGCAGGCGCTCCACCAGCACGTCGGGATCGGCGAGCATCGCGATGTCCGTCGGCGGCAGCGACTGGTAATCCATGCTCCAGCCGTTGTGCACGTACTGGTCGAGCGAGCACTGGATGATCGTGGCGTCCGGCCATTCCCCGCCGCAGGACACCTTGAGCGCGCCGGCCAGGTCGACCCAGTCGAGGCTCAGGATCACGTCGGCCTCGCGCAGCAGGTTCACGGCGTCGCCGCTGACGAAGATGCCGGCCGGATACGGATGCAGCGGATGCTGCGTCGGGAAGCGCGCGCCGGTCTTGAGGTCGGTGAGCACGCGCGCACCCAGGCGCTCGGCCAGCGCGACGCGGCGATCCCACGCCTCGCGCGTGCCCGACGCGCGCCCGACGAGAATCAGCGGCCGTTGCGCCGCGACGAGCAGCGCCGTGGCGCTCGCCACGGCGTCGGGCGCTGGCTCGGGCGGCGCGGCGAGCGCAAAGCGATCGATGTCCGGCAGCGCCGGCGCCTCGCCGGCGTCGAGGCGCTGCTCCTGCACCGACGCGTCGAGGCACACGTATACCGGACCCTGCGGCGCGGTCTGCGCGATCTGCCACGCGCGCATCATCGCCTCCAGCGTCGCCGCGACCGACGCCGGCTGGTCGTCCCACTTGGTGTAGCCGCGGATCAGCGCGCCGACGTCGCGCGAAGTGTGGATCCAGTCGACCCAGGGTCGGCGCTGCACGGCGTCCATCGGCCCGATGCCGCCCAGCATGAAGATCGGAATGCGGTCGCACCAGGCATTGAAGATCGCCATCGTCGCGTGCATCAGCCCGACGTTGCTGTGCAGCGCCACGGCCATCGGCCTGCCGGTCACTCGCGCGTAGCCGTGCGCGATCGCCACCGCGTTCTCCTCGTGCAGCGCGAGCAGCATCGACGGCCGCGCGTTGCCGAGATGATTGACGAGGCTGTCGTGCAATCCGCGGAAGCTCGCGCCGGGCGTCAATGCGATGTACTCGATGCCGAGCGCGCGCAGCATGTCGGCGACGAGATCGCTGCCCCACCGCGTGGCGGCCGGCGGCGTCGGCTGCGGCTGCTCGACCGCGTTGCGCGTGCTGCGCCGAGGTGTGCGCCCCGGCTTCATGCGCCCTTCCCGTCGGCAGGCGCGCCGGGCGTCGCGAATTCGGCTTCGATCGCCTGCCAGCGCGCGAGGTCCAGTGCGGCATCCAGCGTCGCGCGGCTCTGCCCCGCGTCGCCCGCAGGCTGCATCGTCCCGGTCCCGTCCGCGTGCCGCCGCAACGCCGCCAGCGTGTCGCGCATCGTGCCCACCGCGCGGAACAGCAGCGTCGCCGGAAACGACACGTGGTGATAGCCCATCGCGCCGAGCGCCGCCGGCGTGAGCCAGGGCGTGCCGACTCCTTCGAACACCGCCGCGGACAGCGTCGCCCCGGCAAGCTCGCGGCCCACGCGCGCGTATTCCTCCTCGCGCTTCAATCCCGCGACGAACACTGCATCGACGCCGAGTACGACGAATGCGCGCGCGCGCTCGATGGCGGCGTCGAGGCCGAGCGCGCCGTAGGCGTCGGTGCGGCCGATGATCAGCGTCTCGGGGTCGCGCCGCGCCGCCATGGCCGCGCGCAGCTTCGCCGTCATTTCCGCCATGTCGACCACGCCCTTCGCACCCTCGGCGCGCGGCTGCTTGCGATCGCGACGCTGGTCCTCGATCAGGATGCCGCCGACGCCGAGGCGCTCGTAGCTCGCCACGGTGAGCGCCACGCTCTTGACGTCGCCATAGCCGTCGTCACCGTCCGCGAGGAACGGCACCGTCGTCGCCGCGGCGATGTCGCGGATGCCGTCGGCCATCTCGCCGCGCGCGGCGAGACCGATGTCCGGCAGCGCGTAGCGCGCAGCCAGCATCGCCGAGCCGCCGATGGCGAACGCGCGAAAACCGGCGCGCTCGATCAGTCGCGCCGACAGCGCATCGTGCGCGAGCGGCGTCACCAGCGGCGTCTCGGCCGCCAGCGCGCTGCGCAGCGTGGCGCGGCTCATGCGCCGCCCCCGGCGGCGCCGCCGCCCGGCGCGTACAGCCACGGCTTGTCCTGTCGGTGACGCGCACGGAACGCGTCGATCCGGGGCATCGCCGCCAGCGTCGCGGCGATCTCGTCGGCGGCGTTCATCAGCATCGTGCGCTTGCGCGGGTCGAGGTCGAAGTGAAAAGTGTCGGATCCTGCGGCAGTGCGGATCTCGCCACGCGCGACATCGATCGCGAGCGCGCAGGGCGCGTCGCGGGTGCACAGAGCGACGAGGCGCTCATGATCGCGCGGGTCGAGGGTGATCGGCAATACGCCGTTCTTGAAGCAGTTCTCGTGGAAGATGTCGCCGAAGCTCCGCGCCAGCACCGCGCGGATGCCGTGGCGCGCGAGCGCCCAGACGGCATTCTCGCGCGAGCTGCCGCAGCCGAAGTTGGCGCCCGCCAGGAGTATCCGCGCACCGGCGTAGCGCGGCTCGTTGAGCACGAAGCCCGGGTCGGCGCTGCCGTCGGCACGATAGCGCCAGCGGCCGAAGAGCCCGGTACCGGGATCGGTGGCGAGCGAGCGCATGTACGCGGCGGGAATGATCGCGTCGGTGTCGACGTTGTCGCGCAGCAGTGGCACGACGACGCTCGCGAGGTGCACCAGGGGTTCCATCGACGATCCTAGGCGACCCGCGAAGGGTCGGCGATGCGGCCGGCGATCGCCGACGCCGCGGCAGTCAGCGGACTCGCAAGATGGGTGCGCGCGCCGGGACCCTGGCGGCCCTCGAAGTTGCGGTTCGACGTCGACACGCAGCGCGCCCCGGGCGCCACGGCGTCGTCGTTGATCGCGACGCACATCGAGCAGCCCGCAGCGCGCCACTCGAAGCCGGCGGTGGCGAAGATGCGGTCGACGCCCTCGGCTTCCGCGGCGCGGCGCACGGCGGACGAGCCCGGCACGACGATCGCGCGTACGCCCGGCGCCACCTTGCGCCCGGCGACGAAGGCGGCCGCCGCGCGCAGGTCGGACAGCCGCGCATTGGTGCACGAGCCGATGAACACGACGTCGATCGGCAGCTCGTCGAGGCGCTGGCCGGGCGCCACGCCCATATAGGCAAACGCATGGCGCATGGCATCGCGGCGCGCGGCCGGCGCATCCGCCATGTCGGGGATCGGCTCGTCGATGTCGACGACATCCGCCGGCGTCGTGCCCCAGCTCACCTGCGGGCGCAGCGCGCCGACGTCGAGCGTGACGGTGCGCGCGAACGCCGCATCGTCGTCGCTGCGCAGCGTGCGCCATGCGCGCAGCGCGGCGTCGAATGCCTGCCCCTGCGGCGCGAATTCGCGGCCGGTGAGGTACTCGAACGTGGTGTCGTCCGGCGCGATGAATCCCATCCGCGCGCCCAGCTCGATCGACATGTTGCAAAGCGTCATCCGCCCTTCCATCGTCATCGCCGCCACGGCGGGACCCATGTATTCGACGGCGTGGCCGACGCCCGCGGCGACGCCATGCTCGCGAATCACGCGCAGGATCACGTCCTTCGGTGTCACGTGCCGCGGCAGCACGCCGTCGATGACGACGCGCATCGGCTTCGGCTTCTTCTGCGCCAGCGCCTGGGTCGCCAGCACGTGCGCGACTTCCGACGTGCCCACGCCCCACGCCAGCGCACCGAGCGCGCCGAGCGTCGCCGTGTGGCTGTCGCCGCACACCAGCGTGCAGCCCGGCAAGGCGATGCCGAGCTCGGCGGCGACCACGTGCACGATGCCTTGCCGCGGATCGTCGACGTCGAACAGCGTGATGCCGTGCCGCGCGCAATTGCGTCGCAGGTAGCGCACGAACTCGATGCCGCCGCCGAACGTGGTCTCGGTGCGTCCCGGGGCGGTCGACAGGATGTGGTCCTGCGTGGCGAACGTCTGGCCCGGCGCGACGACTCCGCGCCCGGTGCGCTCGAGGTCCTGGAACGCGGCCGCGCTGCTCACTTCCTGCAGCACGTGGCGATCGATCTGCAGGAGGTCGACGCCGTCGCCGAGGCCGTCGATCCGGTGGTCGTCCCACAAGCGGTCGAACAGCGTGCGCGGCGCGTGCGGTGGCGGCGAAGGGGCGATTTGGCTTGGCGGCACGGGGCGGACCGCGGCCAACGCTGGCTGCGATCGGCGCAGGTTACGGAGCGTCGCGGTCGCGCGTCTAGAACGATCCTGCGATGCGTCGCCAGGCGTCATGCCGGCGGGTGCGACGTCCTCTCACTCGCCGGCGACGGCCTCCGCCAGGATCCATCGCGCGAACGCGGCCAGGCGCTCGGGCTGCGGCCGCTCCGCCGGGTACGCGAAGTAGTAGCTGCCGTCGGCAGGCACGCGCAGCGCGAATGGCGCCACGAGGCGGCCATTGCGCAGGTCGTCCTCGACGAAGCGCAGCTGCGCGATGGCGACGCCGACGCCGTCGATCGCGGCCTGGTAGGCGAGCGCAGAGTTCTCGACGCGGATGCCGTTGTTGCCGTCGATGTCGCCGAGACCGGCCGCGGCGAGCCAGGTCGGCCAGTCGCGGGGGCGGTGCAGCGACGATACGAGGACGTGCGCACCGAGGTCGCGTGGCGTCGCCAGCCACGGCTTGCGCTCGGCGAGACTCGGGCAGCAGACGGGCAGCACGATCTCGCCGAACAGCCGATGGCAGTGCATGCCGGGCAACGGCCGCGTGTCCGAGTGGATGCAGGCATCGACGTCCTCGCGGCTGAAATCCACGGCATGGTGCGACGTCGTGATCTGCAGCTCGAGCGAGCGGTTGAGCGCGTGGAAGCGCGCGAGTCGCGGCGCGAGCCAGCGGATCGCGAACGTCGGCGGCACCTTGAGCTTCAGCAAGTTCTGGCCGGGCTCTTCCCGCAGCTGGCGCGTCGCGTAATCGAGCTGGTCGAGCGCGCCGCGCACGATGCGCGCGTAGACGACGCCCTTCGGCGTCAGTGCGATGCCTCGCAGGTTGCGCTCGAAGAGCTTCACGCCGAGCCATGCTTCCAGCGCCGAGACATGGCGGCTCACCGCACCCTGCGTCACCGACAGCTCGGCAGCCGTATGGGTGAAGCTCGTGTTGCGCGACGCCGCTTCGAAGACGCGGATCGCATTCAGCGGGGGCAGCCGGCGCGACATCGCGATGATATTAACTCATGCCTGGCATGAATAAAATTTCGTTGCAAATCAGCCTCATGCGCCTAGCATTCGGCAGGCATCACAATAATCTCATAACGTATCAGGAGGCGCTTCAGGCATGCGTGACGGCGCGGTGGAACTCGAATGGGCCAGCGGGACGCACGAGGTCATCGCCGGCGACGCTGGCGGCGCGGCGCCGCGCCGCCTGCCGTATGCGCGCCTCGTCGATCACATCCAGTGCAATCTCGCGCGGCGAATCGCCATCGACGAGCTTGCACGGATCGCGCAATTGAGCGTGTTCCAGCTCTTCAGCGCGTTTCGCCGCGAGCACGCGACGACGCCGTACCGGCTGGTGCTGGCGATCCGCGTGCGCCACGCGCAGCGTTGCCTCGACGCCGGCGCGACGATCGCCGAGGCGGCGCAACGCTCGGGCTTCGCCGACCAGAGCCACCTCACCCGCCACTTCAAGCGCATCGCCGGCGTGACGCCGAAGCAGTACTTCGCGTCGGCGTTGCGCCACGCCACGCGTACGCCCGCGCTGCCCTTGTACGGCGTCGCGCCGGCGCTCGCTCAGACCTCGAAACCGGCGGCAGTGCGCGTCGGCGCCGAGGCGCTCGCGGCCAGCAACGTGACGAGTCGCCGCGCGCGCTCGGGATCGGCGGCGCCGGCCGACACTGCGGCCGTATAGACGGTCACGAGCTCGAACGGCGGCGGCAGCGCGCCGACCAGTTGCACGCCGTCGGTGTCGACGATCTCGGTGATCTGCGTGCACCCGACGGCATGCGGCTCGCGCGATTGCGCGAGGTGCTGCATGGCGGTGGCACCGTTCGGCCACGTCCTGATGTAAGGCGTCACCGCGTCGTGGATGCCGAGCGTGCGCAGCACGTGGTCGAAATGGATGCCCGCCGTCGCCCGCTGCGGATCCGGAAAATGGATGCACTTCGCGGCGCGCAGCGTCGCCGCGAGCGTCGCGCGATCGGCGATCGCCGGCAGCGGCTCGCCGTTGCGCACGGCGATGCCGGTGCGCACGCCGCCGAGTGCCGCGCTCGCGCCGGCGACGAGGTGTCCCGACGTGGTCAGCTCGGCGACCAGCGCCTCGGTCAGGATGACCACGTCGCACGCGTCGCCGGCAACGAGGCGCTCCTGCATCGCGCCGACCGCGCCGAACGTGGCGTCGATCGTGGCGCCGGTCACCTCGAAAATGGCGTGCTCCAGCGCGCCGACCACCGCCTTCGCCGCGCCGCCGCTCAACACACGCAGCACCGCGGCCGCAGCTGTCACTCGTCCACTTTCGCACCGGAGATCTTCACCACCTTCGCCCATTTGGCGATGTCGTCCTCGAGATACTTCGTGAATTCCGCAATGGACATCGTCATCGGCGCGGCGCCCTGCTTCGCCCACGCCTGGCGCACCGCGGGATCGGCGACGATTGCCGCGATTTCGGCATTGAGCTTGCCGGTGATCGCCGCCGGCGTGCCGCGCGGCGCCATCAGGCCCAGCCAGATCACTGCGTCGTAGCCCGGCACGCCGGCTTCGGACATCGTCGGCACGTCGGGCAGCACGTCCGAGCGCTTCTGGCCGGTGGTGGCGAGCGCGCGCACCTTGCCGGCCTCGGCGAAGCCTGCCATCGTCGGCACCGCATCGAACATCATGTCGACCTGCCCGCCGAGGAGGTCGTTGCGTGCGCCCGAGCTGCCCTTGTAGGGAATGTGCTGGATGTCGACGCCCGCCATCGCCTTGAAAAGCTCGCCCGCCATGTGATAGGGCGTGCCGGGTCCCGACGACGCGTAGTTGAGCGTGCCGGGCTTCGCCTTGGCGAGCTTGATCAGGTCGGCGACGTTCTTCACCGGCAGCGACGGCTTCACCACCAGCACCAGGTCCGAGTAGTTGATCGGCGCGATGGGAGTGAAGTCGCGCATCAGCACGAAAGGCTTCTTGGTGAACAGCGATTCGTTCACCGTATGGGTGTTCGACATCAGCAGCAGCGTATAGCCGTCGGGCGCGCTCTTGGCGACGGTCTCGGTGCCGATGATCGAGCCTGCGCCGGGCTGGTCCTCGATGACGAACGGCTGCTTCAGCGATTGCTGCAGGTGTTGCGCGAGGACGCGCGCGTAGATGTCGGCCGGTCCGCCGGCAGCGAACGGCACGATGATCTTCACCGGCCGGCTGGGGTAGTCGTCGGCGCGGGCGGCGGCCGCGCCGAACGCGAGCGCCAGCGCTGCAGCGCCAATCGCCGCGCACCGCGCCATCGTCGAGCTTGCATGTTGCAGCTTCATCGATCGTCTCCTTGTTCGTCGCGCGACGCTTGCGTCCCCGTCCCCGTCGCCGGTGCGGCTCGGCACGTGCGACCGCGATTCAATGCGACGCCGCCATGTAGGCCGGCGCGGGCTGGGTGAAATAGGCGTGCAGGATGTGATAAACCATCAGGTAGTTCTTCTGCTGGAAGCTCGCGTGCGAAATGCCCGGCATCACGGCGAAGTGCTTGTCGGGATTGGGCAGGCGCGCGAAGAACGCGATGAGGTCGTCCATCGCTGCGATGCCGTCGAACTGGCCGCGCATGACGATCGTCGGCACCGTGATCCGCGCCGGGTCGACCACCGGCAGCCGCGAGCACATGTCGATATATGTGCCGTTGGGCATCGAATCGTCGAGCGCCAGGATCGCGTCGGCGAACGCCTCGACCACGCGCGGCTCGACGGTCTCCGGATGGTCGCGCTGGAAGATCGATTGCACGAACGCGCGGTCGATCGGGCGCCGCCGCGACTTCAGGAATTCCGGCAGCTTGCGCCGCCGCTGCTCGAGCGTGGGCGATCCCTCCCCCGTCCACACGAAGGCATCGAGCGCGAGGCGCGCCACGCGCTCGGGAAAGCGCTGCGCGAAGAGCGCCGCGCGCAGCGCGCCGGACGATATCCCGTACGTGAGGAAGCCGCCCTCGCCGCGCAATTCCAGCATGTAGTCGGTCGCGCTGGCGAGATCGTCGGCGCCGTTGGCGATGTCGCAGGTGATGTCGCGCGACTTGTCGGAGCGGCCGTAGCCTTCCATGTCGACGCACCAGCAGTCGAAGCCGCGCCGCGCGAACCAGTCCATCACCGACGAGTCGGGGCGGCCGGGCACGTGCAGGTCGAAGGTCGGCTGCGACGCCATCGACGAGCCGTGCACGAACAGCACCGCCGGCTTGCCGTCGGGTGCGCCGACGAACTTGCGCCACAGGAAGAGGCGTACGTCGCCCTTGCGGGTCCAGTGCGCGGTGCCGGTCACCGTCGCCCCGGCCGGATTGTCGCGTGCATTCATGCGTGGTTCCTGTCGACTGTGGAGTTGCCGCGGGTCAATCGATGTGCGCGCCCGTTTCGCGGATCACCGTCGCCCAGCGCGACTTCTCCTCGTGGAAATAGCGGCCGAAATCGGCCGGCGTGCTGCCGACGACCTCGATCGACGCGTGCGTCATGTATTCCCTGACCTGCGGCTCCTGCAGCGCGGCGGACACCGCGCGGTAGAGCGTGTCGACGGTCGCGGCCGGCGTGCCCTTCGGCGCCAGCAATCCCATCCAGACATAGGCGGCGTAGCCCGGGAACCCGGACTCGGCGAGTGTCGGCACATCGGGCAATTGCGGCGAGCGGGTCGTGCCCGTCACCGCCAGCGCGCGCAACTTGCCGGAGTGGACCAGCCCCGTCACGCTGGCGAGCCCCGGCATGATCACCGGCACGCGCCCGCCGACGACGTCGCTGATCGCCGGGGCGCTGCCGCGATAGGGCACGTGATTCATGCGCAGGCCGGCCATCGACGCCAGCATCGCGGCGAACAGGTGCTGTCCACTGCCGTTGCCCGACGACGCGAAGTCGACCTGTCCGGGACGCGCCTTCACGAAGGCGACGAACTCCTGCACGCTCTTCACCGGCATCGCCGGATTGACGGCGAGCACGCCTTGCTCCCGTCCGATCAGCGAGATCGGCGCGAAATCCTCGATCGGGTCGTACGCGAGCTTGGCGTACATCGTCGCGCTGATCGCGTTGGTCTGGGATGCGAGCAGCAGCGTGTAGCCGTCGGGTGCCGCCTTCGCCACCAGTTCACTGCCGATGGTGGCGCCGGCACCGGGCTTGTTCTCGATGTACACCGGCTGGCCAAGGCGCTTCGCCAGCGCGTCGGCGATCACGCGCATCGGGCCGTCGACGGCGCCGCCCGCGGAGAACGGCACGATGATCTTGATCGGACGCGACGGGAAGTCGTCGGTGGCGGCCATCGCGGTCGACGCGAGCGCGCCGGCGACGAAGACGGTTACGAAGGTTCGCAGCATTGGCAAGGATCGGATCGGAATGCGGTGTAACCCGCATGATAATCCGGGATCTACGCCGGCACCTCTCCCAGCACCGTGCAGCGGCGGATCACCCGTCCTTGCGTGGCCGCGTCGTAGGCCGTGGCGCGATGCATCAGGCAGCGATTGTCCCAGACGATCATCTCGCGCACTTTCCAGCGATGTTCGTAGGTGAGGTCCGCATGCACGGCGAGCGCGTTGAGCTCCTCGATCAGCGCGCGGCCTGCGGCGTACGGCATGCCGACGATGGACTCGGCATGGTCGCCGAGGTAGATGCATTTGCGCCCGGTCTCGGGATGCGTGCGCACGACGGGATGGTCGACCGGCGGCGTGGCGCGGCGCTGCGCGTCCGTCATCGGCTCTTCGCCGTGGCGGCGCGTGCGCGAGAAGTCGAGGCTGTGCACCGCGCGCAATCCGGCGACGCGCGCCTTCCACGCCGCGCTCAGGCGCTCGTAGGCGCCGTACATGTCGCAGAAATGGGTCTCGCCGCCGGATGCCGGCATCACTTCGCCGTAGATGATCGTGGCGTGGCCGGTGACCCGCTGCCACGAGCCGTCGGTATGCCAGGCCAGCGTGCCGCGGTCCGGATGCCGGCCATTCGGCCTGCCATCGGCGTCCAGGTTGGACAACCGGTAGAGCTCCGGGTAGCCGTCGGCATGGTACTGGTTCATCACGTGCACCTGCACCTCGCCGAAGTGTCGCGCGAATGCGACCTGCCGGCCGGGCGGCAGGTCCTGCGGCGGGAACACCAGCACCTGATAGCGCAGGAACGCGCGGTAGAGCGCGCGAAACACCTCGTCGGCGACGTCGCCGCCGAGCGCCACGCCCGAAATCTCGGCGCCGAGGTTCGGCGTCAGCGGCCGCACCACGAAGGGCCAGGTCGGTTCCGCTGCGGCGCTCATGTCCGACGGTCCCTCGCGGCTCGCGTCACGGGCAGATGTAGCCCGTCCCCGTCGGGCTGCGGAAGCAGCCGACCGACTCGGGCAGGAACTGCTTCGGCAGCCACAGCACGATGTCCGGAAACAGGACCGCGAAGGCGATCGTCGCGAAGAACACGACGTACAGCGGCAGCGAACGGATCACCGCCTTGCCGAAGCCGACGCCCACGTATTTCGACGACACCAGCAGCGACAGGCCATAGGGCGGCGTGATCAGCCCGAACACCAGCGTCGTGATGATCACCACGCCGAGGTGCAGCGAATTGATGTTGCCGACCTCGCCCAGCTTGTTGATGATGGGCATGAAGATGATGATCGCCGGCACCGCGTCGATGAAGTCGCCGACGATCACGAACATCGCCACCAGCAGGAACATGATCATCCGTCCGTCGGTGCCGGCGAACGCGGTGATGTGCGCGGCGACGATGTCGGGGCCGCGCAGGAAGGCGACCAGCCAGCCGAAGGCGGAGGCGCCGGCCACCGCGGCGAGCGGCAGCGAGTAGAGCAGGCCCGCGTACATGAAATCGCGCGGCAGCTCGCGGATGTGGCTGCGGTTGAGCACCGGTATCAGCACGACGATGATGTAGACCGCTGCGACCATCCCGGCTTCGGTCGGCGTGAACCAGCCGCTGAGGATGCCGCCCATGATGATCACGGGGATGACCAGCGGCAGCGCCGCGCCGCGCGCCGCGATCACGACTTCGGTCAGCGAGGCACGCTTCTTCATCACGCCCACCGGCCCCCAGAAGTAGCTGTAGACCATGAGGCCGACGCCGATCAGCACGCCGGGCACGACGCCGGCCAGGAACAGGCCGCCGATCGAGACATTGCCGGTCGCGCCGTAGACCACGGCCATGATGCTCGGCGGGATCAGGTTGGCCATCGTCGACGCGGAGGCGATCAGCGCCGCGGTGAAGGCGCGGTCATAGCCCTCGCGCGCCATGTCGTGGGCGATCGTGCGGCTGAGCACGGCGACGTCGGCGGTGGACGACCCCGAGATGCCGGCGAAGAACATGCTGAACAGCGACACCACCTGCGCGAGCCCGCTGCGCAGATGCCCGACCAGCGTCTGCGACAGGTGGATCATCCGGTGCGCGACGTCGGAGGCCGCCATCAGCTCGCCGACGAGCAGGAAGAACGGCACGGCGAGCAGCGTTTCCGAGTCGATGCCATGGAAGAGCTGCCCGACCATCGACTGCATGCTGATCTGCGTGAATGCGGTGGCCGTCAGCACGCCGGCGACCAGTGCGAAGACCACCGGCACGCCCATGTACCCGAGCACGAGGAACAGCAACGTCATCAGCAACAGGACGCCGGCCGCGCTCACAGCACGGCCTCGCGCGTGTCGTCGCGGTCCTCGGGACCCTCGAATCCGTGCTTGCAGCCGTTGATGAGCTGCTCGAGGGTGAACAGGAACACCAGCACGCCGGCGATGGGCACGATCGCGGTGTACACCGTCAGCGGCACGAGCGACGGCATCCGGTAGCTGCCGAGGTCGAGCAGCGCGTTCTGCGTGCCGCACCACACGAGGAGCACGGAGACCACCAGCACGACGAGCCGGTTGATCACCTCGATCGCCGTCCGCGGCGCACCGGTCATGCGCTTGGTGATCTCGGTCAGGTAGAAATGGTCGTTGCGCCGGGTGGCCGCCGCCATGCCGACGAATACCCCCCACGCGAAGAACGCCGTGGTCACCTGCTGCAGCCACAGCCAGGGCGCGCCGATCGTGCGCGTGATCACGTCCAGCAGCACGGACAGCGTGAACATCCCGATGCAGACGCCGCAAAGAATCATCAGCAATGCCTCGAGCGGATCGAACGCCTTCCACTTGAGCTGGCGGTGGCGCTGCAGGATGAGCGCGCGGTAGTCGGCCATCGGTTTCCTCGCTGGCGGTCGACGACAGGAAGACGCCGGCGGCGCACGAGCGACGCCGGCGCCGCGGAAGAGCCGCCTAGTCCTGGCGAACCATCTGCAGGAGCTTGACCGCGTGCGGGCCGAGCTCCTTCGCCAGCTCGTCCTGGACGGGCTGCGCGGCCTTGACGAAGCCCGACTTGTCGACGCCGTCGACGACCTTGACCCCCATCTTCTTCAGCTTGTCGGCGGAATCGCTCTCGAGCTTGAGCGCCATCGCGGGCTCCGTGCGGCTGACCTCGGTCGCGGCCGCCTGCACCCATTGCTGCTGCTGCGGCGTCAGGCTGTTCCACGTCTTGTCGCTGACCCACAGGCAGTTGTTGTTCGCCTCGTGCTCGGTCATCGACAGGATCGGCGCCACTTCGTAGTGCTTGTTGGCCAGGTAGACGTTGACGCCGTTCTCTGCGACGTTGACGACGCCCGTCTGCAACGACGTGTACACCTCGCCGAAGGGCATGTGCACCGTCTGCGCGCCATAGGCCGGGAACAGCGTGTCCTCGGTCTTTGTGGCCTGCACGCGCACCTTCTGGCCCTTGATGTCGTCGATCGAATGCACTTCCTTCTTGCTGTACATGTTGCGCATGCCCATCGTCAGCAGGCCGAGCACCTGCGCGCCCTGCACCGAGTCCTTGACCATCGCCCGGAATTCCTGCGCGATCGCGGGATCGGCGAGCACCTTCATCAGGTGCGCCTGGTCGCGGAAGATGAAGTGCAGCGAGAACACGCCGGCCTGCGGCGCGACAGTCGACGCGTTGGCGGTGGACGTGATGACGAAGTCGATGTCGCCGGCGCGCATCTTCTGCAGCAGTTGCGGTTCCTGGCCGAGCTGGCCGCCGGGGAACTGGTTGATGCTCATCGTGCCGCCGGAGAGCTCCTTCAGCTTGGCGTCGAAGATGTTGCCGGCGATGCCGTAGGCGGTGGACGTGGGCTGGTCGTACGCGAAGCTGAAGGCACGGTTCTGGGCGACGGCGGGAACGGCAAGGATCGTCGTCGCGGCGAGCGCGACGACGCCGAGCAGCGCGGTACGGCGATGGGATGCGATCTTCATCGTGGGTCTCCTCCTGAAGGTGGGTGCCCCGGATCTTCCAGTCCCGCTGTGGGCGAAGCCGCGCCAAACGATAACGGGGCTCCGCTTACATTGCAATGGAAACCTTGCGTGGTGCGGCGATGGCGGGTGCGCCGGCCGGGGCGCTGCCGCTCAGGGGCCCCAGCGCGGCCTCAGCGTGGGCCGCCGTCATCGCCGCCGGCGGGTGCGCGGCGGCGCAGCACGACCAGGTTGCCGCCGATCACCAGCGCGGTGCCGGCGACGGTGTAGAGCGTGGGCACGTATCCCTCGAGCGCCGTCGACAACGCGAGCGCCAGCACCGGCGTCGACACTCCCACGTACGACGCGCGCGCCATGCCCACCTTGCGCATCAGCTCGAGATACGCGACGAAAGCGATGACGCTGCCGAACAACGCGAGATAGACGAGCGAGCCGACGTACGCCGGTCGCGTATCGAAGGTCCATTGCGCGCCGAGCCCCCATGCGAGGACAGCGGTCGCCAGCGCGCCGTAGAGCATCGACACTGCGGTCGACGGCACGATCGCGAGGCCCCGCTGCTGTCCGCGCGACGCGACAGCGTTGCCGAGCGTCGCCGCGACGGTGCCGGCAAGCGCCCAGCCGATGCCGACGAGCGTGTCGCGGTCGGCATGGGCGACGCCCGCGATCTGCGGCAGGAACAGCAGCGCCACGCCGGTCACGCCGAGCAATGCGCCGACGGTGGCACGCGCGGTGATGGGCGTGCCATGCACCACGCGCTGCGCGAAGAGGCTCATCAGCGTGAAGGTCGCGAACACCACCGCGACGAGCCCCGAGACCACATGCTGCTCGGCCCAGTAGATGAGGACGTAGTTGAGGCAGAACATCAGCGTGCCCTGCAACGCGAGCCGCAGGTGGTCGGCACCGGAGAAGCGCATCGGCCGCCGCGTCGCCACGCAGAACGCCGCCAGCACGAGCCCGGCGGCGAGGAATCGCCAGGCCACCGACACCTCGGGCGCGACGACGCCGAGCTGGAACGTGATCACCAGCCACGTCGATCCCCAGATCGCCGTGCACACTGCGAACAGGGCGGCAGAGCTCATGGCTCCCCCCGCAGCGAGCTTCGCTCGCCTCCCCCCAAGGGGGGCACGCGCCTCGGGGCGGCCCTTCGGCGCTCAACATCGCTCCCCCCGCAGCGAGCTTCGCTCGCCTCCCCCCAAAGGGGGGCACGCGCCTCGGGGCGGCCCTTCGGCGCTCAACATCGCTCCCCCCGCAGCGAGCTTCGCTCGCCTCCCCCAAAGGGGGGCACGCGCCTCGGGGCGGCCCTTCGGCGCTCAACATCGCTCCCCCCGCAGCGAGCTTCGCTCGCCTCCCCCAAAGGGGGGCACGCGCCTCGGGGCGGCCCTTCGGCGCTCGGTTCCCCCGCAGCGAGCTTCGGCGGTCCACGATGCTCACGCCGCGCGCAACGCGTCGACGATCTTCATCCGCGCCGCGCGCGCCGCCGGGAGGAAGCCGCCGACGAATCCCATCGCCAGCGCGAACACCAGCGCGGCGACGACGATGCGCGGAGTCAGCGAGAACGAGAACGCGACCTCGGCGAACGTCTGGAAATTGGTGGTGGAGATCGACAGCGCCTGCATGAACGACGCCGCGACGACGCCGACCACGCCGCCGACGAGGCCCAGCAGCAGCGACTCGAGCATGAACGCGGCGAGGATCGCCGCGCGCGAAAAGCCGAGCGCGCGCAGCGTGCCGATCTCGCCGGTACGCGACGCGACGCTCGCGTACATCGTGATCATCGCGCCGATGATCGCGCCGACCGAGAAGATCACCGAGATCGATACGCCGAGGTAGTCGATGAACTTCGCCAGCGCTTCCGACTGCTCGGCATAGAAGCGCGACTCGCGCTTCGCTTCGACCGTCAGGCGTGGATCGGTCTCGAGCGAGGTCTTGACCGCGTCGAAGGCGTCGGCGTCGACCAGGCGGAAGATCACCGCCGAAAACGTCTGCCGGCGGAACGCCTGCATCATCTGCTCGGCGTCGCCCCACACCTCGGAGTCGAAGCCGCTGCGGCCGGCGTCGAACACGCCGACGACGGTCCAGTCGCGCTGCGCGAAATGCAGGTTCTCACCGAGTCCCGCATGCTGGAACCCTTGCGCGATGCTTTGCCCGGCGATGATCTCGGAAGTACCAGGCGTGAACATCCGGCCCTCGACGACTTGCACCTGTGGTCGCAGCGCGAGCCCTGCCGGCGTGACGCCGCGGATCACGACGTTGGACGGCTTGCCGCTCGCGCGCTTCGGCAGGTTGATGAGCACCACCGGCTCGCGCGACACGAGCTTCTGGCCGTCGACGCCGGCGGCGATCTGCGGCAGGCTCTCGATGACGGCCGCCGACGGCCGGTCGACGCTGCTCTGCACCTCGGTCTGCGACGCGCGGCGGATGACGATCACGTTGTCGTCGCGGCCCGTCGCCACCATCGTCTTCTCGAGGCCCGCCGACAGCATCAGCACGGTGGTGAACACATACACGACCAGCGCCATGCCGCCGGCGGTGAGCAGTGTGGTCAGCTTGCGCGCCGAGACGTTGCGCGCGATGTAATTGAGCGGAATCCTCATCTCGATGCGCCTCAGGCGATGGCGCGCAGGCCGTCGATGATCCGCACGCGCGCCGCGCGCCACGCCGGGATGCCGGCGGCGACGACACCGACCAGCACGGCGGCGGCCAGCTGCATCGCCATCGTCGCTTCCGAGACGTTGAATACCGGGAACAGCGTGCCCATCGCGCCGGCGAATGCGTGCGCCAGCGGAAAGGTCAGCGCGATGCCGACGAGGCCGCCCAGCAGCGCGATGCCGAGCGACTCGGCGAAGATCAGCCACGCCACGTAGCCGTTGCCGAAGCCGAGCGCCTTCATCGTCGCATATTCGGAGTAGCGCTCGCGCGCCGTCATCGCCATCGTGTTGGCCATCACCGCCATGATGATGACGATGACCACGAACGACACCGCCTGGATCGCCAGCAGGATCGCCTCGGTCATCGCCACGAAACCGAGCTGGAACGCCTTCTCGGTCTCGGTCAGCGTCTCGGCCAGCGAATTGCGGAACGTGGCGTCGATCGCCTGCGAGATCTCCGCGGCGCGCGTCGGATCCCGGATCTCGACGATGTAGACGCCGACCTGGTCGCCGCGCTTCGGATAGCGCTGCTTGATCGTCTCGTTGAGGAGCTTCCAGTGGAAATAGAACTGGGTCTCGTCGGTCTTGGCGTCGACGCCGTCGTAGATTGCGCGCAGCGTGAAGGTCCAGGTGCCCGGGAAGATCGTGCCGCGAATGGGGATCTGGTCGCCGAGCTTCCAGCCGTACTGGTTGGCGAGCTTGCGTCCGGCGACCGCGCCGTTGCGGTCGACGAGGAACGCCTTGCGCTCGGCCGGATCGATGACGAACTCCGGGTACATGTCGAGGTAGCTGTCGACGTCGATGCCGAACTGCGGAAAGAAGTTGCGCTCGTTGATGTAGACGCCGCCGAACCAGTTCGCCCACGACACCCCGCTGACGCCGTCGACCTGGCGAAGCTTCTGCGCGTAGGTGAGCGGCAACGGGAACACCAGCGAGATCGCGTTGCGGGTGACGAGCCGCGTCGACGACGTCGCCTCGGCGCCGGCGTACCACGCCTCGACGATCGTGCGCAGCAGGCCAAATGCCGTGATCGCGACGACGATGCCGACCACCGTGAGCGTGGTGCGCAGCTTGTGGCGAAACATGTTGCGCAGGACGAGCAGGGCGAACATGGGGAGCGGGTGTCCGACGCCCGGGTCAGGCGTCGACCAGCACGCCTTTCTCGAGGTGCACGAGGCGCCGCGCATGCTCCGCGGCCTTGGGATCGTGGGTGACCATGATGATCGTCTTCGCAAGCTCGCGGTTGAGGCGCTCCATCAAGCCCAGGATTTCCTCCGCCGTGGTGCGGTCGAGGTCGCCCGTCGGCTCGTCGGCGACGATCAGCGTGGGATCGGTGATCAGCGCGCGCGCGATCGCCACCCGCTGCTGCTGGCCGCCGGAAAGCTCGTTGGGGTAGTGGTCCATGCGGTCGCCGAGTCCCACGAGCTCGAGGCAGGTGGCGACGCGCTCGCGCCGCTCGCGACGCGTGAGCGAGGTGAGATGCAGCGGCAGGTCGACGTTCTGGAACGCAGTCAGCACCGGCATCAGGTTGTAGAACTGGAAGATGAATCCGACGTGCGCGGCGCGCCATGCGGCGAGGTCGGCGTCGGCCAGCCGCGCGATGTCGACACCGGCGACGCGGATCGAGCCCGCGCTCGGCTTGTCGATGCCGGCGACGAGGTTGAGCAGCGTCGATTTGCCGGAGCCCGACGGCCCCATCAGCGCCACATAATCGCCTGCGTTGACGACGAGGTTGATGTCGACCAGCACCGGGATCACCTGGTCGCCGCGCGTGTAGTACTTCGACAGCCGCTCGATCGCCACCAGCGCGACCGCGTCGGCGTCGCGACGTCCGCTCTGTTCCGCGGTCGCCATTGGGCTGTCGCGCGCCGCTACTTGACCGCGCCGCGTACGCGCGCGTCCGTCACGAGCTTCGCATCCGGCTTCAGCACGACGCGATCGCCGGCATTGAGGGCACCGGTCACGGCCGTGAGGTCGCCGACCTTGATGCCCGGCTTCACGGCGACGACCTGCGCACGGTCGGACTTGACCACGAACACCACCGCCCTGCCGTCGCGCTCGACGATCGCGTCGGTGGCCACCGCCGTCAGCGGCCGCTGCTGGTCGGGCGTCACGTCGCGCGTCAGGAACGTCACCTTGGCGCTCATCTCGGGCAGGATGCGCGGATCGATCGCGTCGAACTTGACCTTGGTCATCACCGTTGCCTTGGCGCGGTCGATCGTCGGCACGATGCGGCTGATGTGGCCGCGAAAGCGCATGTCGGGCAGCGCGTCCAGCGCGATCTCCGCCGACTGTCCGACCTGGATCTTGGCGAGGCTCGATTCCGACACGTCGGCTTCCACCTCGAGCGTGCTCATGTCGGCCATGTTGACCACCGCGCCCTTCGAATCGACGGCGCTCGAAAATGGAGTGACCATGTCGCCGACGTTGGCGCTCTTCGACAGGATCACGCCGTCGAACGGCGCGCGGATCTGCGTGTAGTCGACGTTGACTTCGGCATTGCGCGCCGAGGCCTGCGCCGCCGCCACCTGCGCCTGCGCACTGGCGACGCCGGCCACCGCGCGGTCGACGCGCGCCTGCGCGGTATCGAGCGCCGACTTGGAGATGAAGTTGCGGTCGACGAGCTCCTGGTTGCGCTTCAGCTCGACGCGCGCGTTCGCCTCCTCCACGCGCGCCTGCTCGACCGCCGCACGCGCCGCCTTGACGTTGGCCTCGGCGGTTTGCGCCTGCGCCACGACGTCACGGTTGTCGAGCCGGGCGATCACTTCGCCGGACTTGACGCGCGAGCCCTCGGCGACGCCGAGCCATTCCAGGCGCCCGGTGGCCTTCGATGCGATCGCCGCCTTGCGCTGGGCGACGACGTAGCCGGTGGCATTGAGCACGGCGAACTGCTGCGACGGATACGTGACCGTCACCGCGGTCGTCTGCACATCGAACACTTTCGGCCGGGTCGCGAGATAGCCGGCCACGGCGAGCATGCCGGCGCCGATCACGCCGAGCGTGATCCAGCGCCCGCGCCGGCTGCGGCGAATCGGCGCCAGGCTGCGGTCGATCTTGAGCTTCGACAGGTCGGGTTCGGCCATGCGCGCAAAAAAATGGGCCGGCGTGGCGCCGGCTGGAATGTCGATTCTACGCTTCGCGCGTGGCGCCTCGCGCGCATCGCGGCCCCACGTGGCCGGCCGCGCGCCGAGCGGCCGTCAGCTCCAGTGGAAAAACAGCAGCGACCACGCGCCGGCGATGGCGGCGACCGCGCAGGCGAACGCGAAGGTGGCCGCGATGCGCTGCGCCGGACGGTCGACGTCGGCGAGCTGCAGCCATGCGAGGCGCAGGCTCCACAGCGCGCCGATCGCGAGCACGATGGCGCGCAGCGCGGGCACCGCGCCGATGCCGATGCCCTCGGCCCTGGCGAGCGTCACCGTGAGGCTGGAAAGTCCGAGGAACACGCCGAGACCTGCGAGCGGAATCAGCGCATACGCCAGGCGCACCGCGTGCAGACGGCGATCGCTCGCGTAGACGCATGCGGCCAGCCTCAGTGCCGACCACACCGCCGCGGCCACGACCAGCGCCGTGGCGACGATATAGCCGACGACGAGAATGCCGTCGAGCCAGGTGAACACGTCGTTGGCCTCGGGATAATGCGTCAGGAGCCACCACGGGGCATTGTCGGCGAGGAGCCATTGCGGGCCATGGTCGATGACGAGCCCCGCGGCGGCGAGCTTCAGCTGGACGAACCACGGGCTCGCGTTCCAGTGGAACGCGCCGATCGCGAGGCCGACGAGGCCGAACACGATCAGCGCCGCGTCCCACGCCGACGCCTCGCGCGTGCCGAGTGCCGCGACTTCGCGATTGGGCGGCCGCCAGGCCGCCTCGACGGCATCGAGGTGGCCGCTGCAGCGCCCGCACATATGGCACTCGGACGGCCCGGTCATGCGCTTGATGCGCACCAGCGGCGCGCAGTTGACCGGGTGGATCGCGACGTGTCCGGCATTGCGCGCCCAGGCTTCGCGGTCGACGCGGAAGTGCACGGGTGCGACGCGCGACAGCACCGCGAACACGCCGTTGACCGGGCACAGGTAGCGGCACCACACGCGCTTCTCGCGGCCGTAGACGAAGCCCACGCCGATCGCCGCCAGCGTCGAGCCGCCGAGCACCAGCAGCGCGGCGCGCGGATACTGATAGACGCTGACGAGCTGGCCGAACACCGTCGTCAGCGCGAACGCGACGAACGGCCAGCCGCCCCATTTGAGCCAGCGCGGCACCGCGCGGTGCAGGCCGAAGCGGCTCGCCGTCTCGGTGAGCTTGCCTTCCGGGCAAACGAGGCCGCACCAGCTGCGGCCGACGGCGAACATCGACAGGATGACGAACGGCCACCACGCGCCCCAGAACGCCCATTGCGCGAAGATCGTGAGATTGTTCAGCGCGCGCGCGTCGTTGCCGGGCAGCGGCATCAGCGCGGGCACGACGAGCAGCACCGCGTAGACGGCGACGACGATCCATTGCGCGCTGCCGATCAGTGCCGGATGCCGCCGCAGCCACTCGCCGTAGCGTGCGATCAGCGTCGACGGCGTCGTGCGCGCCGTGCCGCCGGCAATCGTCAGCGTGCTCACACGCGCAGCACCTGTGCCGGCGCGCGGGGGGCACGCAGGCACCACGCGATGACGATCCAGTACACCGCAAGGCCGATCATCGGCAGCAGCGCCGGCTGCGCGCGGTAGCCCGTCATCGCTGCGACGAAACCGCCGAAACGTGACGAATCGTCGAGCAACGCCGTCGTGTTCCAGATCTGGTCCGCGAGCGGCGGCAGGATGCCGGCGGCGATCAGCTTGTCGAGCGCGGACACGAGCAGCCCGCCGGCGAGCAGCAGCAGCAGGATCTCCGACACCTTGAAGAACACGCGCCACGACAGGAAGCGCCCGCCCTGCTGCAGCAGCCAGAACGTCGCCCATGCGGCGGCGATGCCGAATCCCACCACGGCCAGCAGCTCGTGCAGCGCCATCTGCTGCATGCCGACGCCGTAGAGGAAGACGACCGTTTCCGCGGTCTCGCGCCCGATCGCCAGCGCGACGACCACCGCCATGCCCCACCAGTTCGCGGCATCGGCGTTGCGCCGCATCCGCTGCTCGAGGTCGCGCTTGAGCGTGCGCCCGTGCCGGCGCATCCAGAACACCATCTGCACGATCAGCGCCGAGGCGATGAGCATCATCGCCGTCTGGAAGTAGTCGAGCGCGTCGCCCGACAGGAAGCGCGCGATGCCGAGCATGGCCGCCGCCAGCGCCAGCGCGATGGCGACGCCGGCAGCCACCCCCGCCCACAGGTAGCGCCGGCCGATCGCCGCGTCCGGCTGGCGCTTGAGCCAGGCGTACACGATGCCGACGACGAGCAGCGCTTCCGCCGATTCGCGCCAGACGATGAAGATCGCGTTGCCGAGCATGGCGCTATCTGGCGACGATGCGGCCCTTCGACGTGTCCGGATGGAAGTCGTCGAAGAACGGATATTCGCCCGGCTTGAGCGGGTTGATCACCACTGACGACGATGCCCCGGGCCCGAGCACCTTCTCGACCTTGAGCGGCAGGCTCTCGAATTCCATCGGCGTGCGGCCTTCGTTGGCGATCTCGATCTTGATGCGCTTGCCGGCGGGCACGTCGACGTTGGACGGCGTGAATACGCCGTCGCGCGCCACGATCCTCACCTTGACGACGTCGTCGGCCGCGGCGATCGGCGCCGCCAGCGCGAGCGCGGCGACGCCGAGCCAGAGCGGCACGCGCACGACCATTTCAATAGCCGCCCTTCTTGCCCGTCCCCGCGTAGGTGAAGTCGTATTCGAGCGAGAACGGCGCGAACCACGGCGCGACGCCCGTTTCCTTGTCGACGTGGCGACCGAACAGGGCGTGTGCGCCGCCGCCCGGAGGGGCGATGGTCAACTTGAGCCTGTAGCGGCCCGGACCGGCGAGCTTGACGTTGTCGCCGTAGTGCGGACCGTCGTTGGCGACCATGGCCATCATCGGCCCCTTGATCACGTCGTTCGCGCCCTGCTTCGTCAATTCGTATTGCACGTCGAGGTACGGGACCCAGGTGCCGTCGGCGAAGCCGTTGACGTTCTTGTCGGTGGCGTGGATATCCGCTTCGAGATGGATGTCGGACGCCTTGGCGTCGCGCATCATGCCGGCGGGCTCCATCGCGATCGGCTGCAGGTAGACCGCCGCGACCTCGATGCCGGCGTGGATCTGGGGCTTGCCGATCGGATATTCGAGGGCCATGGCGGAACTCGACGCCAGCAGGACGCCGACGCCGATCGCGAGCCGCGTCCACGGATTATCTTTAAGTGTTTGTTTATAAGGCATTTTGCTGATTGGCTCGGGTGCGCAGACGGCCACTGGCTGAAAGCGCCAACCATAGCAGTGCCGGCGCGAGTTGTAAATAGGAATGATTTGCGTTCAGAAGCATTGCGGCGTACAGTGATCGCATCCGACGCAACGTCTTCGCCGCATCCATGTACGTCTGTCTCTGCAACGCCATCACCGACCACGAGATCCGTTGCGCCGCCGATCTCGGCGCGCGCTCGCTCGACGATCTTTCGACGACGCTCGGCGTCGCCACTTGCTGCCGTCGCTGCGCCGACTGCGCGCGCGGGGTTCTCGACGAGCATCTCGCCTCCGCCGCCTGCGCCACCGGCGACGACTGAGGCCGCGCAACGCAGCACGTTTCACACCGCGCTTTGCAGCGCGCAACGCATTGACTTACCATCGTCGCAATGGCATGCGCGCACGTCGCGCGCATGCGCCGCGGGGGAGCAGCCATGCAAGGCGACAAGGAAGTCATCCGCCATCTCAACGCCGTGCTCGTCAACGAGCTCACCGCGATCAACCAGTATTTCCTGCATGCGCGGATGTTCGGCAACTGGGGCTATGACCGGCTGGAGAAGCACGAGCGCGACGAGTCGATCGACGAGATGAAGCACGCCGATGCGCTGATCAAGCGCATCCTGTTCCTCGACGGGCTGCCCAACCTGCAGGACCTGCACAAGCTGCGCATCGGCCAGAACGTCAAGGAGGCGCTGGAATGCGACCTCGCGCTCGAGCGCGACGCGCATCCCGCGCTCAAGGCCGCGATCGCGCATTGCGAGAAAGCCGGCGACTACGTGTCGCGAGAGGTGTTCGAGGAGATCCTCGAGTCGGAAGAGGAGCACATCGACTTCCTCGAGACGCAGCTGTCGGTGATCGCCGACATCGGCGTGCAGAACTACATGCAGTCGCAGCTGCGCGGCGACGACGACTAGGCGCGCCGGCGAGTGCCGCGCCGCGCTGCCGCGATGCCGCGCGCGCGCAGCGTGATCGCCGCGAGGCCGGCGGCGATGAGGCCGATCCCGGTCCATTCGTGCGGCGCCAGCCGCTCGCCGAACACGATCATCGACAGCACGAGCGCGATCGCCGGAATCGCCAGCATGTTCATCGACGCCGTGCCCGCGGGCATCCGGCGCAGGATGGCGAGCCACATCAGGAAGCCGAGCGCCGTCGCCACCGTGCCGACCTGCACCAGCAGCAGCGCCTGCGTCACGCTCCACTGCGGCGCGGGGACGTCGAGGAGGAACGGCAGCGCGACGAGCGGCAGCGCTCCCACCGCCATCTGCCAGGCGATGAAGTTGGTGGCATCGATGCCGACGCGGCGCTCGTAATACTTCAGCGCGACGCTGCCCGCGGCCCAGGCGAAGCCCGAGAGCACTGCATAGCCGCGTGCCCAGAGGTCGCCCTGCCAGTTCCAGGGCGCGACGACCAGCGTGAGGCCGGCCAGCGCCAGCACGATGGCGATCCACTGCGTGCCGCGCACGCGCTCGCCGAGCACGGGCGCCGCGATCAGCAGCGTCCAGAACGGCATCGTGAACACGAGCACCGAGGCGCGCCCGGCGCCGCCACCCGCGATGGCCATCGTCGTCGCGCCGAAGTTGAGCGTGGTCTGGAAAAAGCCGGTGACGACGATCGGCCACCACGCGCGCGGCCAGCGCAGGGTGCGGGTCGCTGCAAGCCATGCGAACAGCGACGCCACGGCCAGCGCCGTACGCTGGGCGTTGAATGCCACCGGGTCGGCGGCCACCAGCGCGAGCTTGATGAAGATCCAGTTGCTGCCCCAGATCAGCGTCAGCAGCGCGAGCAGCGCGTAGGCACCGCGGCGTGCGTCGCGCGGCGGCGTCGCGCTCACGGCGACGCCATCGCTTCGCGGGCGAAGGATTCGACGATTTCTGCCACTGCCCGCGGCTGGTCGTGGTGGAGCATGTGCCCCGCGTCGGCGATGGTGACGAGGCGCGCATGCGGCACGTGGCGCATGCGCCGGGCGATCTCGGCGTCGCCGTCGCCGCCGTGGGCGAGCCACGCGGGAATGCGCGACCCGGCGGCCGCGACCCACAGCACCGGCGCACGGATGTCACGCCAGATCGCCTCGATCTCCTCCATCCGGTAGACGGTCGGAAACGGCAGCTTGTGGCGCGGGTCGGCGCGCAGGCGCGCGCTGCCGTCGGGGAGCGTTTCCGCCCACTCGCCGGCGAGGTATTCCGCCTTGTCGCGCGGCAGGCGGGGGTTGTTCCGCTGCAGGCGGTCGGCGACTGCGGCGAGACTCGCATACGGCGCGAGCGTCGGCGGGTGTTGCAACGCGTCGAGCCACGCCGCGAGCTTCGCCGGCGCGACCGCCGGCGATTCCGCGGGAATGCCGAAGCCGTCGAGCGCGATCACCGACGCCACGCTCGCGGCGCGCACGCCCGCGTGGATCATCGCCACGTTGGCGCCGAGGCTGTGGCCGACGAGATGCACGCGCTGGTGCGGCACGAGCGCGCGCAGCAGGCAGTCGAGGTCGGCGACGTAGTCCTGGAACCAATAGCCGTCGCGGCGCCACGCGGTGCGCCCGAAGCCCTGCCAGTCGGGCGCGATCGCGCGCCAGCGGCCGGCGAACGCGTCGACCATGAACTGGAATGAAGCCGCCACATCCATCCAGCCGTGCAGCAGCACGATCGGCGGCGCCGACGCGTCGCCCCATTCGAGCACGTGGTAATCGATGCCGCGCACGTCGACGATGTGCGACCGCGGCTGCGTGCGGACGACGTGCATGTCGCGCGTCAGGCGGAAATGGCCGTGCCTTCCCGCCGCGTTGCGCGCGTCACTTGCGGGCGCACAGACCGCGCCCGTCCTGCCATCCGGTGCGATAGTTGCCGTCGCCGCTGAAGCGCGCCGCGTCCTTGCGCTCGGGCCCGGTCGCGCTGGCGCAGCCGTCGGCGTAGCCTTGGCGGTAGGGCAATGGAAAACCGTCGAGGTTGATCTTCGGCTTGGGCGGCTCGACGTTGCGCGGCACCGGTGGTGCCGGTTCCGGTGACGGTTGCTCGAGCGCGCCGGGACCGGCGCAGCCGGCGACCAGCAACACACCACACAACGACAACGCGAGCCTGCGCGCGCGCGGCGGACTGAACGGAATTCGCATGGCGATCGATTCGGCGCACGCATCGGCGCGGTAAAATTCTACACCGCCCGGCACCGCCATGTACGCACCGACCTTCGTCCACCTACGCCTTCACAGCGAATACTCGATCGTCGATGGCACGGTGCGCATCGACGACGCGATCGCCGCGGCCGTCGACGACGGCATGCCGGCGCTGGCGCTCACCGACCTCGCCAACATGTTCGGCCTCGTCAAGTTCTACCGCGCGGCGCGCGGCGCGGGGCTGAAGCCGATCATCGGTTGCGACGCCTGGGTCACGCACGAATCGTCGCGCGACCAGCCGTACCGGATCCTGCTGCTGGCAACCTCGCACGCGGGGTACCTCAAGCTCTGCACGTGGCTCACGCGCGCCTATCGCGGCAACCAGCATCGCGGTCGCGCTGAAATGCGCCGCGAGTGGTTCGACGAGGGCACCGGCGGGCTGATCGCGCTGTCCGGCTTTCGTGAGGGCGACGTCGGCCAGGCGCTTGCCCACGGCAACGCCACGGCGGCGGCCAGCGCCGCGCGCGCCGCCCTCGCGCGCTTTCCGGGCCGCTACTACCTCGAGGTGCAGCGTGCCGGCCATGCCGACGACGACACGCTGGTGGACGCCACGCTGCGCCTCGCCGCCGAGCTCGACGCGCCGGTGGTGGCGACGCATCCGGTGCAGTTCCTGCGCCGCACCGATTTCCGCGCGCACGAGGCCCGCGTGTGCATCGCGCACGGCGACCTGCTCGCCGATTCGCGCCGGCCGCGGCGCTACTCGCCCGAGCAATACTTCACCACGCAGGCCGAGATGGCGGCCAAGTTCGCCGACCTGCCGCAGGCACTCGCCAACAGCGTGGCGATCGCGCAGCGCTGCAGCGCGGCGATCGAGATCGGCCGCAATCACCTGCCCGCGTTCCCCACGCCCGAGGGCGTCACGCTCGACGCGCACCTGCGCGCCAAGGCGGAAGCCGGCCTCGACGCCCGCCTCACGCAGCTCTATCCCGACGCCGCCGCACGCGAGGCGAAGCGCGCGACCTACGCCACGCGCCTCGGGTTCGAGATCGGCACCATCGTGCAGATGGGATTCGCCGGGTATTTCCTCATCGTCGCCGACTTCATCGAGTGGGCGAAGCACAACGGCGTGCCGGTGGGGCCCGGTCGCGGCTCGGGCGCGGGCTCGCTGGTCGCCTACAGCCTCGGCATCACCGATCTCGATCCGCTGCGCTACAACCTGCTGTTCGAGCGCTTCCTCAATCCCGAGCGCGTGTCGATGCCCGACTTCGACATCGACTTCTGCCAGGACACGCGCGAACGCGTGATCGACTACGTCAAGGCCAAGTACGGCGCGGAATCGGTGTCGCAGATCGCGACGTTCGGCACGCTCGCCGCGCGCGCCGCGGTGCGCGACGTCGGCCGCGTGCTCGACCTGCCCTACGGCCTCGTCGACGGCATCGCCAAGCTGATCCCGTTCCAGCCCGGGCGCACGGTCACGCTGCGCCGCCCCGGCCGCGAGCGCGAGTCCAACGTCATCTACGCGCGCGAGGCCGAGCCGCAGCTCGAGGCGCGCGAGAAGGCGGAGGACGAGGTGCGCGAGGTGCTGTCGCTCGCCGAGGAGCTCGAGGGGCTGCCGCGCAACGTCGGCATGCACGCCGGCGGCGTGCTGATCGTGCCCGGCAAGCTCACCGATTTCTGCCCGCTGTACGTGCAGCCCGGCGCCGAGGCGCTGGTGTCGCAGTTCGACAAGGACGACGTCGAGGCCGCCGGCCTCGTCAAGTTCGACTTCCTCGGCCTCACCACGCTGACCATCCTCGACTGGACGCTGCGCTACGTGCGCCGTCTCGATCCCGGCAACGCGCTGCGCCTCGACACGCTGCCGCTCGACGACCGCAAGACCTATGAGATCTTCCGCACCGCGAACGCCAGCGCGGTGTTCCAGTTCGAATCGCGTGGCATGCGCGATCTCCTGCTGCGTGCGCCGCCGACGCGCTTCGAGGACATCGTGGCGCTGGTCGCGCTGTACCGGCCGGGACCGATGGAGCTGATTCCGGAGTACGTCGAGGCGCGGATGGGACGGCGACGCGTCGAATATCCGGATCCGCGGCTCGCGCCGATCCTCGGCGACACCTACGGCGTGATGGTGTACCAGGAACAGGTGATGCAGATCGCGCAGGAGATCGGCGGCTACACGCTCGGCGGCGCCGACCTCCTGCGCCGCGCGATGGGCAAGAAGAAGCCGGAGGAGATGGCCAAGCATCGCGACATCTTCGCCGCCGGCGCACAGGCCAACGGCCTCACCCGGGCGAAGGCGATGCAGCTCTTCGACCTGATGGAGAAGTTCGCAGGCTACGGCTTCAACAAGTCGCACGCGGCGGCGTATGCGCTGGTGGCGTACCAGACGGCCTACTTCAAGGCGCACCATCCGGCGGCGTTCATGGCCGCCAACCTGTCGCTGGTGATGGACGACACCGACAAGGTGCGCGCCCTCTACGCCGACACGCTGGACCAGGGACTTGCCATCCTGCCGCCCGATGTCAACGCCTCGGCGTACCGCTTCGAGCCGGTGGACGCGCAGCGCATCCGCTACGGACTGGGCGGTATCAAGGGCACCGGCCTCGGCGCAATCGAGGCGATCGTCGCCGCGCGCGAAAGTGGCGGCGCGTTCAGGAGCCTCCCCGACTTCTGCATGCGCGTCGACAAGCGCGCGGTCAACCGGCGCGCGATCGAAGCGCTGATCAAGGGCGGCGCGTTCGACGCGATGGAGCCGCGCCGCGCCGCGCTGTTCGCCGCGCTGGGCCCGTTGCTCACCGCCGCCGAGCGCGCCCAGGCGCAGATCGCGCAGGACACGCTGTTCGGCGGCGACGCCGCCGACGCGATGCCCGCGCTGCCCGATGTGCCGGCATGGACGGAGGCCGAGCGCCTTGCCCACGAGAAGTCCGCGCTGGGCTTCTACATCTCCGGCCATCCGTTCAATGCGTACGCCGCGGAAATCGCGGGCCTCGTGCGTACGCGCCTCGCCGACATCGAGCCGCGCGCCGACCGGTACCTGATCGCCGGCGTGGTCACGGCGGTGCGCACGCAGGTGAGCCGGCGCGGCAAGATGGCGTTCGTCACGCTCGACGACGGCAAGGCGTCGCAGGAAGTCGTGGTGTTCAACGAGACGTTCGAGGCGGTGCGCGCGCGCCTGCGCGAGGATTCGCTGGTGATCGCCGACGTCAAGGTCATGCAGCGGGTGTCCGAGGACGGCGAGGCGCAGGGGCTGCGCGTCATCGTCGAGACCGTCTATGACCTGGGCGAGGCGCGCAAGCGATTCGCGCGACGCCTGGCACTCGCCTGCAATGGCAACGCGTCGGGCGACCGCCTCGAGCAGATCCTCGCGCCGTATCGCCGCGGCGCGACGCCGATCAGCGTGCACTACGAGAACAACGGCGTCGGCGGCGACTGCGAGCTCCCCGCTGAATGGCGCGTCGACCTCGACGATGCGCTGATCGAGCGCCTGCGGGAGTGGCTGTCGCCGTCGAACGTGACGATCGTGTACTAGTGCCGTTCGCGGCGCTCGCGGCGCGCTACGCCGCATTCCTGCGGCAGCCCGACGTCGCGCGCATCCTCGCGCTGACGTTCGTCGCGCGAATGCCGGTCGGCACGCTGACGCTGTCGATGCTGCTCCATGTGCGCGCGCTGACGGGATCGTTCGCCGTCGCCGGCGGCGTCGTCGGCGCGTACCTGACCGCCTCGGCGCTGTCGGCACCTTTCGTCGGCCGCTGGGTCGACCGCCGCGGTGCCGTGGCGCCGCTCGCGCTGACCGGCGCGCTCTATCCGCTGGCGATCGGCGTGCTGCTCGTCGCCGACGTGCTCGGGCTGTCGTTCGCGGCGATGCACGTCGCCGCGGCTGCGGCCGGCGTGTTCGCGCCGCCGATCGTCGGCATCACGCGCACGATGCTGCGCCAGCGCTTCACGGACGAGCAAGTGCGCCGCACGGCCTTCGCGCTCGACGCCGTGCTGGTCGAGATGGTGTTCACCGTCGGACCGCTGCTGGTCGCCGCGATGCTGACGTTCGCCTCGCCGCGCGCGGCACTGGCGATGGCCTGGTGCTTCGCGCTGGCCTCGGTGCCGGCGTTCGCGCTGTCGCGCGCCCTGCGGTACTTGCGCACCGATCGGCACACCGAGCGCAGCCTGCTCGGACCGATCGCCGACCGCCGCCTGCTGGGCATCTACGCGCTGACGATCGTCATCGCCATGGGATTCGGGGCGTTCGAGGTCGGTTATCCGGGCTTCGGTGTCGCGCTCGGCGCGACGTCGATCGGCGGCGTGCTGATCGCGGTGAACTCCGTCGGCAGCGCGCTGGGTGGCTTGGCGTACGGCGGCCTGCACGTCGGCCTTTCGCCGCAACGGATCGCGCCGCGGCTGCTCGCGGCGATGGTCGTGCCGCTCGCACTGCATGCGGTGACGCTGAATCTCGCGATCCTGTGCGTGCTCGCGTTTCTCACCGGTGCGCTGATCGCGCCCGCGCTGACGTCGGTGATGCTGATGATCAGCGCGCACGCACCGGCGCGCTATGCCACCGAAGCGTTCACCTGGTCGTCGACGTGCATCCTGAGCGGGTTGGGCGTCGGCACGATCGTCGCCGGACGGATCGTCGACACGCATGGCCCGCAAGCGACGATGCTGTTCGGCGCGTGTACGATGGCAATGGCGGCGATCGTCGCTGCGATCGTCGCGCGCCACCTTCCGGAGACCGCCGCCCCATGACATTGCCTTCGACCATGCGCCAGATCGCCCTGCGTGCGCCCGGCGGCGCCGACCAGCTCACGATCGCCGACGCGCCGCTGCCGCCGCTCAAGGCGGGCGAGGTACTGGTCGAGGTCGCGTGGGCCGGCGTCAATCGCCCCGACATCGCGCAGCGCGCCGGCCACTATCCGCCACCGGCGGATGCATCGCCCGTTCTCGGCCTCGAGGTGTCCGGCACGATCGCCGCGTGCGCGCCCGACGTCACGCAATGGCACATCGGCGATCGCGTGTGCTCGCTCGTCGCCGGCGGCGGCTACGCCGAATACTGCACGGCGCCGGCGGCGTGGTGCATGCGCATCCCCGCGCCGCTGACGCTCGAAGAGGCGGCCGGCGTGCCCGAGAACTATTTCACGGTATGGAACAACGTCTTCGATCGCGCAGGGCTCAAGTCCGGCGAATCGATCCTCGTCCATGGCGGCTCGAGTGGCATCGGGCTCGCCGCGATCCAGCTCGCCAAGGCTGTCGGCGCCACGGTCTTGACTACCGCCGGCAGCGCGGCGAAGGTCGGGTTCTGCCGCGACATCGGTGCCGATCATGCGATCGACTACAAGACGCAGGACTTCGTCGCCGAGGTCGCGCGCATCACCGCCAAGCGCGGCGTCGACGTCGTGCTCGACATGGTCGGCGGCGACTACATCGAGAAGAACCTGAAGGTGCTCGCCAACGACGGCCGCCTCGTGCTGATCGCGTTCCAGAAGGGCAGTCGCGTCGAGTGCGACTGGGTGTCGATCATGGCGAAGCGGCTCACGGTGACCGGCTCGACCATGCGGCGCAGCCCGTTCGCGCGCAAGGTGGCGCTGGCTCAGGAACTGCAGCAGGACGTGTGGCCGCTGTTCGGCGCCGGCAAGCTCAAGGTGGTGGTCGACTCCTCGTTCAAGCTCGCCGACGCCGCCGCGGCGCACCGGCGCATGGAAACCTCGCAGCACATCGGCAAGATCCTGCTCGAGGTGCGCGGCGGCTAGACGTCAGTACGTGGCGCGGCCGCCCGAGCAGTCGAACACCGCGCCCGTCGAGAAGCTCGCGTCCTCGCTCGCGAGCCAGCACACCAGCGCGGCGATCTCGTCGACGGTGCCGAACCGTCCCATCGGTATCTTCGACAGCATGAAGTCGATGTGCTCCTGCGTCATCTGGTCGAAGATCGCGGTGCGCACCGCCGCCGGCGTCACGCAGTTGACGCGGATGCCGGTCTTCGCGAGCTCCTTGCCCAGCGACTTGGTGAGACCGATCACCGCGGACTTCGACGCCGAGTAGGCCGACGCGTTGGGGTTGCCCTCCTTGCCGGCGACCGACGCGATGTTGACGATCCGCCCATAGTCGCGCTTGCGCATCAGCGGCACCATCGCGCGATTGCAATAGAAGAGGCCGTGCACGTTGACGTCGAACACGCGGCGCCATTCCGCCACCGGATACGTCTCGACGCTGGTATTGGGCCCGGTGATGCCCGCGCTGCACACCAGGATGTCGACGCCGCCGAGCGCCGCGAAGGTGTCGCGCGCAGCGGCATCGACGGCGTCGGCATCGGCGACGTCGAGCACCACGGTGTGCGCGGCGCCGAGCGTCGCGGCCGCCTTGGCGAGGGCCGCCGCGTCGCGATCCCACAGCGCGACGCGCGCGCCGCCCGCCTGCAAGCGTTGCGCAGCGGCGAGGCCGATGCCGGCCGCGCCACCGGTGACGACGGCCGCACGGCCGTCGAAGTCGAGGCGATTCATCGAAGCGTCGAGTCAGGAGAACACGAGAGCGATCGATCTTAGCATCGGCCATCGCTCGGGCGATCGGAAGGCACGCGATGCTCGCGGCCTTGGTTGGCCGTCACTCCTGCGCAAGCGGGACTCCAAAGTTGAGGCGGCAACGTGCGCGCGACGTTTCCCCGCCGCTACGGCTGGATTCCCGCTGTCGCGGGAATGACGGTGCTGTGAGGGGCAACGTGACGCACGGCGCGACCCGGACGAGATGCCGTGGCATCGGTGCAAAGCGAGTTCGCGCAGCGTGTTTGAGCGACGACCGATGCCACGGCAGCTCGGCCGCGCACTGCAGAGTTGACGCGTCGAGTCTGCGCGACCCGGACGAGATGCCGTGGCATCGGTCCAAAGCGAGTTCGCGCAGCGTGTTTGAGCGACGACCGATGTCACGGCAGCTCGGCCGCGCATGCCGCGCCGCTGCATCAAGAGCAGCGGCGACGGCGCTCAGACGTCGAAGCGGATGCCCTGGGCGAGCGGCAATGCGCCGCTGTAGTTGATCGTGTTGGTGGCGCGCCGCATGTACGACTTCCAGGCGTCCGAGCCCGACTCGCGGCCCCCGCCCGTTTCCTTCTCGCCGCCGAACGCGCCGCCGATCTCGGCGCCCGACGGCCCGATGTTGACGTTGACGATGCCGCAATCGCTGCCGGCGGCAGCCATGAAGCGCTCGGCTTCGCGCACGTCGTTGGTGAAGATCGCCGACGCGAGGCCCTGCGGCACCGCGTTGTTGAGCGCGATCGCCTCGTCGAGCGTCCGGTAGCGCAGCACGTACAAGAGCGGCGCGAATGTCTCGCGCGCGACCAGCGGCGTCTGCGAGGGCATCTCGGCGAGCGCCGGCTGCACGTAGTATCCGCCTTCGCGATCGGCGACGGTGACGCGATCACCACCGCTGACGCGCCCGCCGTCGGTGCGGGCCTGCGCAAGCGCCTCCTGCATCCGCGCGAACGATCCGGCATCGATCAGCGGGCCGACGAGCGTACCCGCGGCAAGCGGATCGCCGATCGGCAGGCTGCCGTAGGCCGCCTTCAGCTTCGCCACCAGCGCGTCGTGCACCGACTCGTGGACGATCAGCCGTCGCAGCGACGTGCACCGCTGTCCGGCGGTGCCGACCGCGGCGAACGTGATCGCGCGCAACGCGAGATCGAGATCGGCCGATGGCGCGACGACCAGCGCGTTGTTGCCGCCGAGCTCGAGCAGCGTGCGCGCGAGGCGCGTGGCGGCCACGGCCGCCACTTCGCGTCCCATCCGCGTGCTGCCGGTCGCCGACACGAGCGCCACGCGCGGGTCCTGCGCGACGAGCATGCCCACGTCCCGCGCGCCGAGCACCACCTGCGACAGGCCGTCGGGCACGCCGCCCGCGGCGCTTGCCGCCTGCGCGAACAGCGCGTCGCAGGCGAGCGCCGTCAGCGGCGTCTTTTCCGACGGCTTCCACAGCACCGCATTGCCGCAGACGAACGCCAGCGCCGCGTTCCACGACCACACGGCCACAGGAAAATTGAACGCGCTGATGACGCCGACGACGCCCAGCGGGTGCCACGTTTCCATCATCCGGTGGCCGGGACGCTCGGAGGCGATCGTCAGGCCGTAGAGCTGGCGCGACAGCCCGGTGGCGAAATCGCAGATGTCGATCATCTCCTGCACTTCGCCCAGTCCCTCCTGCAGGATCTTGCCCGACTCGATCGTGACCAGCCGCCCCAGCGCCGCCTTGTGCTCACGCAGCAGCGCCCCGAACAGCCGCACCAGCTCGCCGCGGCGCGGCGCCGGCACGTCGCGCCAGGCCGCGGCCGCCGCCTGCGCGCGCGCGAGCCTGGCCGCGACCGATGCGGCATCGTCGGCACGCAGGGTTGCCAGCACGCTGCCGTCGATCGGCGAGCGCACCTCGACGGCGTCGCCGCGATGTGCGGCCAGGTCGACGCCCAGCGAATGCAGAAGCGTTGCGATATCCATCGAGGAATCTCCGATGCCGTCGTTGCGGCGCAGCGCCGCGCGCGCGCCGGCGTCGATCGAGCGTGGCGCGCTCATTGATAGTAGCGCCCGAAGCGATTGGCGAGGAAGTCGGCGAGGGTCGCGTCCTCCTGGCGCACGAAGCCGCGCTGCGGCAGCTTGCCGCCGACCAGCAGGTCGACCATCGCGCAAATGCCGGCGGCGGTGGTGATCTGGATCGCCGACAGGTGCTGGCCGTTGACCACCTGGCTGTAGATCTTCTTGGCGTAGGTCTGCTGCGTCAGGCGGCCGCCCTTCATGCCGCTCACCGTGACGAAGATCAGCACCACGTCCTGCAGCGTCATCGGGATCGCCGTCTCCAGCACGTCCTTCAGGATGTCGCGGCGCTGGCCGAGGCGAAGGTCGCGGATCAGCGTCTTGACGATGTCGCGATGGCCGGGATAGCGGACCGTCTTGTAGTTGAGGTTCTCGACGCGCCCCTTGAGCGAGTCGCACAGCGTGCCAAGGCCGCCGGAGGTGTTGAACGCCTCGTAGGCGATGCCGTCGAGCGAGAACGCCTCGATCTCCTCCAGCGCCAGCGTCTCCTTGAGCTCGCCGTCGATGATCGCCTCGCACGGGTTGCAGTACTCGTTGATCAGGCCGTCGGTGCTCCACGTCAGGTTGTACTTGAGCGCGTTGGTCGGGTAGATCGGCAGCGCACCCACGCGCATCTGCACGTCGCGCAACGAGTCGAACGCCTTGGCGAGATCGTTGGCGACGATCGACACGAAGCCCGGCGCGAGCCCGCACTGCGGCACCATCGCGCTAGCGGCATCCTTCGCCAGCGCCTTCACCGCCTGCGTGCTCGACACGTCCTCGGTGAGGTCGAAATAGTGCGCGCCGGCCGCCCTGGTGGCGGCGGCGATCGCCGGCGTCAGGTAATACGGCGATGCCGACAGCACGACGTCGTGGCCGGGCAGCACGCGCGCCAGCGCAGTGGCGTCGCTGCAATCGATGGACACGGCGGTGACGTTGGCGCGCGCCATCTGCGCGAGGCGCGTCGCGTCGCGGTCGACGATGGTCAGCGCATAGTCACCGCTGCCGCCGAGCAGGTTGACGATGGCGTCGCCGATCTTGCCGGCGCCGAGCAGGGCGAGACGGGTTTGCATGGCAGGTCTCCTCGCGCAGGAAGGCGCGAATGGCGCGAGCGTAGGCCAGCGAGACGACGAAAAACAGCCGCGGAATTGCCGGAATGCCGTAGACTTCCGTCGTTTCGACGAAAGTTTATGGCGAAATGACGACGACCCCCGAGGATCGCAAGCTGCTGGCGCTGCTGCGCGCGGACGCCCGCGAATCCACCGCCTCGATCGCGCGCAAGCTCGGCCTGTCGCGCACGACGGTGCAGGAGCGCATCGCGCGCCTCGAACGCACCGGCGCGATCGCCGGCTACACGTTGCGCGAGCCCGACGGCCGCTCGACGACACTGTCGGCGCTGGTGCTGCTCAACGTCGACGCCAAGCAATCGGAGCGCGTGGTGCGCGAGCTGAAAGCGATGCCGGGCGTCAGCGCGTTGCGTGCGGTGAGCGGCGTGTTCGACTACGTCGCCACCGTCGACGCCGACACCACCGCGGAGCTCGACACCGAGCTCGATCGCATCGGCCGCCTGGCCGGCATCGAGCGCACGCAAACACTCGTGGTGCTGTCGACGCGTTTCGAGCGGTGAGCATTCCCGCCGCAAGTCCGGCGATCGCCATTGCCGCCCAAGGCCGGCCGTCATGCCCGCTGAGGCCCGGCGTCATTCCCGCAAATGCGGGAATCCGGTTTTGACGATACATCGGGACTCGCGGCAGACTCACTGACCTGTCACGGCTGGATCCCCGCTTTCGCGGGGATGACGGCCTCGTTTTGACGTTGGGGTTAGCCCGCCTACGTCATTCCCGCGAAAGCGGGAATCCAGCTTTGACGCCGCATCGAATCACGCGTTGACTTCTCGAGACGTCACGGCTGGATTCCCGCCTTCGCGGGGATGACGGTCGCTTGGGTCATCGCCGTCGGGATCGTCCTCTCCCGGATTGTCGCGGTCCGAATCGCGGCCCTTAAGGCGCCGGCGCAGCTCGCGCCGCGACGACGACGAACTCGCCGGGGATCCGGTACGCGCGGCCGCGCTTCCACGCCGCGAGGGCGTCGAGATAGCGCTGGCGCACCCGCCGCCGCACGTGGTCGTCGAAGCGCGACCACGCCAGCGCGACGGGTCCGCCGACAAGCGCCGCGTTGCACGCGTCGTCGGCATCGCGGTAGTCGAGCGTGGTGGCGATGCGATGTCGCGTCACGACCTCGAAGCGCGCCTCGGCGCAGGCGCGCGCCAGCGCGTCGCGCCGGCCCAGGCGGAAGAAGAGCGGGCACACTTCGCATTCGACTTCGGCATTGACGATCGCGAACAGCGCCGCCCAGCCACACCGCGAGCGCTCGCCCCACACCGCGAGCACGGCGCGGCCGCGGGGCCGCAGCACACGCCGCATCTCGCGCAGCGCGGCGAGGGGATCGGGCATGTACATGAGGCCGAGCGCGCACAGCACGACGTCGACGCCGGCATCGGGCAGTTCGAGCGCCTGCGCATCCATGCGCGCGAACGTCGCGTTGCGCGCGCGCCGGTCGCGCGCGTGCTGGCGCGCGACGTCGACCATGCGCGCGGAAAGATCGACGCCGACGACGCTGCCCCGGGGGCCGACGGCCGCTGCCGCCGCCATCGACACGATGCCCGTACCGCAGGCGACGTCGAGCACCGCCTCGCCCGGCGCCAGCGCGGCGCTCGCCAGCAGTCGCGCATGCAGCGCGGAGAGTTGCGCCTGCCACAGCGAAACGTAGGCCGTGGCGGCGAGGTCCCAGGCACAGCGCTGGAGCCGCCGCTGCAGGCGCGGCTCCACGCTCAGGCGCGGGTGACGACGACTTCGACGTATTCGCTCGGCACGACCAGCGATCCCGGGCCGGCGCGATTCGCGCCGTCGAGCAGCGCGGTGAGATCGCGCTCCAGCGTCGCCGCCTTGTCCGCCGGCAGCGCGCCGAACGCCTTGTGCACCGGGCCATACCACTTGCGGAAGACGTCGATGAAATGCGCGGCCGAGCGATAGCGGAACTGGAACATGCGCCGCGTCACCGCGATCTTCGCCGCCTTGTCGCCGAACAGCGCCTTGAGGTGCGCCTCGACGCCCCACAGCGACGGCGGTTGCGCGCCGGCGGGCGGCGGCAGCTGCTTGCCCAGTACCTTGAACAGCTGGCCGATGAAGCCCTCGGGCGTCCAGTTGGCGAGGCCGATGCGTCCGCCCGCACGGCACACGCGCGCCATTTCCGCGGCGGACCTTGCGTGATCGGGCGCGAACATCACGCCGAACGTCGACAGCACCGCGTCGAAACTCGCATCGGCATAGGGCAGCGCCTCGACGTCGGCCACTTCGAACGTGACCTCGAGACGCTCGGCGTGCGCGCGCTCGGCGCCGCGCTCGAGAAGCGCCGGCACGTAGTCGGTGGACGTCACCTGCGCACCGCGGCGTGCGGCGGCGAGCGTCGCATTGCCGTTGCCGGCGGCGACGTCGAGCACCTTCTCGTCGCAGCGGATGTCGCAGGCTTCGGCCAGCGATTCGCCGACGATCTGCAGCGTGGTACCGATGACGGCATAGTCGCCGCTCGCCCACGCCATCTGCTGGCGGGCCTTGAGGGCGGGGAAGTCGATGGGGGCATTCATGCGATGGCTCCTGTGGTTGCTGCGAAGACCAGGCGGCGCCTGGTACGTGGCCAAGACTTTGCCGCGGCATGCGCGCGGCGTCCTGCCCGCGCGTCGTCGTCGAATGCCCGAGCGTCCTCGCCGGTCCGCACGTTCGCGTTCGCCTTGCCGGGGCGTCCGCGTTTGTTGACCGCGCGTCCGGCCCTCGTACCGGCGTGGAAACGGCCCTTGGCATCGCCCGTCGCGGCGGCGACAATGGACAGCTTCGGCGGGCTGTGGAGACGACGACCATGGAGACGCAGGCGATCGCGCAGGCGATGCAGCGCGCCGTGACGCTGCTGGAGCGCCGGCCGGCGCTCGGCATGCACGACGACCCGCCGGCCACCGCACGCTGGGAGTCGGGCACGCGCGTGCACGCGAGCCACGCCAACGGCACGGTGATCGCGACGGACATGGCCGCGGAAGTCGGTGGCACCGGCGACCGCGTGTCGCCGGGCTGGCTGTTCCGCGCCGGCGTCGCCAGTTGCTTGGCAACGATGATCGCGATGCTGGCGGCGCAACGCGGCATCGCGCTGGCGAAGCTCGAAGTGCGCGTCGACAGCCGCACCGACGCGCGCGGCTTCCTCGGCGTGCGCGATGCCGACGGCAGCGCGGTCTACGCGGGCCCGCAGGTCCTCGAGCTCGTCGTCACGCTTGCCGGTCGCGACAATGATGCGGCGAAGTTGCACGCGCTGGCGGAGGACGCGTGCCAGCGTGCGCCGATTTCGAGCGCCGTGCAGCACGCTACGCCGATGACGACGCGCATCGCCGTCGTCACGGCCTGAGGCGGCAGCCGCGCGATGGATGCCCTTTCCGAAACGCTGCGCGTGGTGCGCCTCGTCGGCGCGATCTTCATCAACGCCCGCTTCACCGCGCCGTGGTGCTACCAGTCGCCGAGCGCCGACTCGGCGGCGCCGGTGCTCGAACCCGGCGCCGAGCGGGTCGTGATCTTCCACCTCATCACCGAGGGCGAATGCTACGTCGAGCTCGGCGACGTGCCGCCGATGCACCTGACCGCCGGCGACGCCGTCATCTTTCCGCAAGGCCATGCGCACCGCATGGCGTCGCAGCCCGGAATGGCGCCGGCGAAGGGCCGGCGCCTCGCGGAAGTGCTGTCGCGCCGTCCGCGCCAGCTGTCGTACGGCGGTGGCGGCGCGCCGACGCGCCTGGTCTGCGGTTACCTCGCCTGCGACGCGCGGCTTGCGCGGATGCTGCTCGCGGGACTTCCGCCGGTGGTGCGCGTCAACGTGCGCGGCTCGAATGCCGGCATCTGGCTCGAGGCTTCGGTGCGCTATGCGCTCGCGGAGGCGCGCTCGCCGCGTCCGGGCGGCGCCGGCGTGCTGGCCAAGCTCGCCGAGGTGCTGTTCATCGAGGTGCTGCGCCTTTACATCGACGAGGCGAAGGAGGACCGCACTGGCTGGCTCGCAGGACTCGGCGACCGCATCGTCGGCGCCGCGCTGAACGCGCTGCACGCGCGTCCGGCGCACGCGTGGACGCTCGAAGAGCTCGCGCGCGCGTCGGGCACGTCGCGCTCGGTGCTCGCCGAGCGCTTCCAGCATCTGGTGGGAAGCTCGCCGATGCAATACCTGACGCAGTGGCGGATGCTCCTCGCCGCCAATCTGCTGTCGCGCAGCAACGCTCCGCTGGCGCGCATCGCCGAGGACGTCGGATACCAGACGGATACGGCCTTCAGCCGGGCGTTCCGCCGCGAGTTCGGCGCGCCGCCAGCGACGTGGCGGAGGAATCAGAGCGGACGTGAGCTCGCGCCGTGAGGCGAAACAAGTACGTTACGTCTTCGCCGCCATCTGCCTGCGCAGCCGTTCCTCCTGCTCGCGGAGCTCGGGCGTGAACTCTGCGCCGAAGTCCTCGGCCTCGAAGATCTGGCGAATCTCGATCTCCGAGTCGCCTGGCATGGGATTCGGGCAACGCTTGACCCACTCGATGGCCTCGGCCATCGATTTGACGCGCCACAGCCAGAAGCCCGCGACCAGCTCGTTCGTCTCGGTGAACGGGCCGTCGATCACCGTCCGCTTCGCACCCGAGAACCGGACGCGCGCGCCCTTCGAGCTCGGCTGAAGGCCTTCGCCGGCCAGCATCACGCCGGCTTTCACGAGCTCTTCGTTGAACTTTCCCATCGCTGCGAGAAGCTTCTGGTCCGGAAGAGCACCGGCTTCCGAGTCCTTCGTCGCCTTGACCATCACCATGAATCGCATCGCTCGATCTCCAGTGGCTGTCGATCGACAGGGATAGCGGACCGTGGCGTCCGCCATCCCATGTCGTGATCGTTGAACAATTGGCGCAGGCGCGTTACGCGTCAACGGACGGTCGCGGGTGACCGCGTCTCCGCCTGGGCGGCGCAGTTTTCGCGGAATTCATCCGGACCATACATTTGCCGGACCTCGGTCTCGCCCTCCCAGCCAGGCCAGTGCTTCTTGTGCAGTTCCATGAAGCGCACCGCCGACTGGATGGCATCGTCCCGCGACTTCATCTCGAACTGCGCATAGCCGCCGAGGACTTCGTTGGTCTCGGTGAAGGGTCCGTCGACGACGGTGACCTTGCCGTTGGCAACGCGGACGCGCGCACCTTGCGCGGTTGGCGCGAGGCCACCGGTTCCGAGCATCCGACCCGCTTTGGTTTCTTCCTCGGCCATTGCCGAGATCGCGTCCATCAGCGCCTTCGGCGGTGGTCCCTGGTTTTCAGCATGCTTGACCAACATCATGAATCTCATGGAATGTCTCCTGGTTGATTGCCGATTGGAGCGGCCTGCCCGACATCGACGAAATCGGCCTGCACCCTATGGGTAGTCGATCGGACGATCCCCGATTCGACAGGTTCGCATCATTTTTTGGCGTGGTCCTCGCTCACACGGACAATTCGCGCACCGGCCGCACCTCGATGCTGCCCACGCGAGCCGGCGGAATCCTGGCGGCCAGCTGGATCGCCTCGTTCAGGTCGCGGGCATCGATCAGGTAGAACCCGGCGAGTTGTTCTTTCGTCTCGGCAAAGGGTCCGTCGGTCACCGACATCTTGCCGTTGCGCACCCGGACAGTGGTCGCCGTGTGGACGGATTGGAGGGCTTCGGCGGCGAGATGGTGGCCGCCTTGCCGCAGCGCATCCCCGCAGTCCTTGCACTCGCTGTCGTGGATGCTGTGCAGGTTCTGCTCGTCGAGATAGACGAGGCACAAATACTTCATCGTTGGCTCCTGAAGGTGTTGGAACGCTCCGGCAGGGAATCGAGCGTGACGCCGAGGCCGTACAGGATGCCGGTCCAGCGATCCTCGACGTCACGCGCATCGTCGCTCGACAGGTGCTCGTGGATCAACTCGAGCGCACAACCGATTCCACGCGGTGCAAGTGTCACAGTGACGAGCGACATCTGGGGACGCCGCGGCCACCGCAAGGTGAATACCAGGCGTCGAGGCGGATCGATCTCGCGGTATCGGCCGGTGAATTCGAGTGTCTCTGCACCTTCGCGATCCGCCAAACGGAACGATCCATTCACCCGCGCGTCGATGCTCACGTGCGTCATCGGATGCGACGCCGTCGCGAAGAGCCACCGGCGGGCGGTTTCGGGATCGAGCCACGCATCGAAAACACGCCCGGGCGGTGCGTGATAACGCTCTTGAACGCGGATCGAGCGACCCCGGTGCACGGCACCGGCGACCGTCCGATGGCCGAAAACGTCACGCTCGACATCGAGCTTCATGGTTCCAGCGACCTTAGCGGCGCTCGATGGAACTCGCCTTGGCGAGCCGAACGACCATCCTCGCCGGCGCGGGCGTCCACAGGCGCGGTTCGCAGGCGGCAGCGAACGTCCGCAACAGTGCCTCGACGGCGCGCCGCGCGCGGGCCCGCGCCTGCGGATTCCGGCGCTGCCACAGGAACAGCAGCAGCGCGCAGAGCGAGCCACCCGGCAGGAGGATCTCCAACAGCAGATAGGGACCGGCGTTCTGTACGATTTTCCGTAATTGGTTCAATCGGTTCGTGAGTGCTTGCATGTTCGCTCCGGCGGAGTCGAGTCGGCCCGGGGAAGCGGGCCTTCGTCAACTAGTCGAACGCGCAAACCCGAATTCGACAGGCGATCGCGGTGCCGGCCAAAAAAAACTCGAAGCCCCCGGGGACCGCCGGATCAGCTCGCCAAATCGGCCAGCCGGCGCTCGAGGAACTGTCGCTCGGGGTCCTGGCGGGCGAGCGCGATCGCCCGCTCGTAGGCGGTGCGCGCCTCGTTGATCCTGCCGAGGCGCCGGCACAAGTCGGCGCGCGCGGCGTGCGCCAGGTGGTAGTCGTCAAGATCGCCGCGGGCGAGGATCGCGTCGATCACGGCCAGACCCGCTGCCGGACCGTCGCGCATCGCCAAGGCCACGGCGCGGTTCAGCTCGACCACCGGGGAATCCTCGATGCGGAGCAGGACGTCGTACAGTCCGACGATCTCGGCCCAGTCGGTGGCGTCGGTGCTGGGCGCATTGGCGTGCACCGCCGCGAGTGCCGCCTGCAGCGCATACGGACCGGCGCGCCGCGAGGCCAGCGCCCTTTCCACGAGCGCCGAGCCTTCCGCGATCTGATCGTGATCCCACCGCGAGCGATCCTGATCTTTGAGCAGCACGAGATCGCCCGTCGGTGACGTGCGCGCGGCGCGGCGCGACTCCTGCAGCAACATCAGGGCCAGAAGTCCGATCGATTCGGGCTCAGGCATCAAGGCAACCAGCAGGCGCCCGAGACGTATCGCCTCCCCCGACAGGTCGACTCGCGTCAGCGACTGGCCTGACGACGCCGAGTAGCCTTCGTTGAACACCAGATAGATCACCCGCAGCACGCTGTCGAGACGCTCGGCGAGCTCGTCAGGTCCGGGCACCTGGTACGGAATCCGGGCATCGCGAATCTTGGCCTTGGCGCGCACGATGCGCTGCGCGAGCGTTGGCGCGGCACTGAGAAAAGCCTGCGCGATCTCTTCGGTCGTCAGGCCGCACACCTCGCGCAATGTGAGCGCCACCTGCGCATCCGCGGCGAGCGCCGGATGGCAGCAGGTGAAGATGAGCCGCAACCGGTCATCCTCGATGGCCTCGCTGTCCCACGGGATGGACTCGTCGACGACGGCGTCCACTTGCTCGGCGACATCCTCCATCGAGTCGAATCGTGCGTGGCGGCGGATGCCGTCGATGGCCTTGAAGCGGCCCGCCGAGACGAGCCACGCACGCGGATTCGCAGGTATCCCGTCGCGAGGCCATTGCTCGAGCGCTGCGCGAAATGCGTCATGCAGCGATTCTTCGGCGAGGTCGAAGTCGCCCAGCAGCCGGACCAACGTGGCGAAGACGCGGCGCGATTCGGCACGATAGATGGCGTTGGTCGCGTCGCGGACGCGCTGGTCGGAATCCATGTTCGTGGGCACGCGGTTCGGCGCTTCCAGCCGGCGATTCGCCGGTTGGGTAGCGGGGCGATGTCTGCACCGTCGAGTTTACCGCGAGGGTCATTCCGGGCCTTTGGCTCGACGGCGGCCACGACAAAGCCGCACTCGGCCGTGGCAACGCAGCCGGACGCGGAGGCTCTCGCGTTCTGGCACCGCCGGGTCGTCCCCGAAAATCTCGACGCCGCAGGGCCGCGCGGGCGCGCGGCCCTCCTTTGCACCGGACGCCTACATCGTGATGTGCTCGTCGGCGATGCCGGGCACGCCGCGGTCGCCCGTGAACGGCACGATCATCGGCACCTGCCTGCGGTAGGCGCGATACTTCTCGCCGAGGCTCGCCACAAGGTCGCGTTCCTCGAGCTGGATCGCGATCAGGATGTAGAGGGTCGTGGCCAGCGCGAACACCAGGTGCGCCACCGTCATCGTCGGCGTCGCCCAGAACGCGACGATGAAGCCGAAGTACAGCGGATGCCGGATCAGCCGGTACGGGCCCGGCGTGCGGAACTCGAGGGGCCGGTACGGCTGCGAGGTCGCGTACAGCCACACCTGGCGCAGGCCGAACAAATCGAAGTGATTGATGAGGAACGTCGCCAACAGCACCGTGAGCCAGCCGAACGCGCACAGCACGCGCAGCACACCCACCGCCAGCGGATCCTCGACCGACCACAGGACGCCGCCGAGCGGTTGCCAGAACGCGAACAGCACGATCAGGGCGGCGGAGCTCGCGAGCACGTAAGTGCTGCGCTCGATGGGCTCGGCGACGAAGCGTGTCAGCCAGCGCTTGAATCCCTTGCGCGCCATACCGCTGTGCTGCACGGCAAACAGCGCCAGCAGCGCCATGTCGACACCCAGGCTGTTCCAGAAATCGCCGAGCGGCGCGGAGTCGATCGAGCGCGGCACGATGAAGTCGCCGACGAAGCCGATCGCGTAGAGGAACGTGACGAGGAACACGGCGTAGCAGGCAACGCCATAGATGAACACGAACGAACGCTTGAACATGACGATCTCCGGTAATGGGCAGTACCGGACGCAGGTCCGGCCGGCAACAGCGACGGTCGCGGCGCGTCTTCGGGTGCACAGTGGCGCGTCGCACGGCCAACGTCCTGTCCGCGAGTCGCCGCAACCTGCCCGAGCGTCCCCTTCCGGAGGTGCGCACACGACGCCGCCGGCGGCGCGCGACTCTTCGTCGCGCGTGCGCCGCGGTGTTGTTCCGGATGAATGACGGTCCGCCGCCCGGACCGTGTGGCAATACTAGGCAGGCGGGCGCGGCCGCGTATCGGTGTCGCTACCCATTTTGCGCAGCGCCGACGCGCATATTGCGCGCGATGCGCGTATCAGGCCGTGCCTGCACTCGCGCGCGCCGGGACGACAGCGCTCGCTGTCGCTGCCGGCGCGCGCCGCGACGCCGATCCCGGGCGTCACCGTCCCCGGCTCTGCCCTGTTTCGACCGCGATGCTCAAGGTCCCCTGCGGAATTTCGACAGCCAGTACTCCATCTGCCTGCCCGCCGCCTCGCGGCCGCCGAGTCCGAACGACAGCGCGACGGCCACCGCCACCGCGCCGAAGGTCAGCAGGAACGCGAGGCTCACGATGTCGTCGGCAATCCCCATCGCGCGCAGTCCCATCGCGATGACGAGGCCCAGGATCGCGATGCGGGCGATGGCGGCAAGACTTTCCGATTGCGTGGTATCGGCGCGGCGGATCGCGCCGTAGGCGACGTTGGCCAGCCAGAAGCCGATGATCAGGATCGTGGCGCCCAGGAGGATGTTGCCGCCGAACCGGATGAACAGCGTGACGACATCGCGCACCTGCGTGAAACCCAGGCGATTCGCGGCCTCCACTGTGGCGAACAGCATCGCGAAGAAGAAAGCCAGCCTTCCCACCACGCGCGACGGCGCGGTGCCGGCGAAGACGTTCGCGAGGCCGAGCCGGGCAGGCAGCGTGTCGAAGCCGATGCTGTTCAGCAGCCGCTCCAGCAACGCGACGGCGAACTTCGTGACGTAGAACGTGACCGCGAGAATCAGTGCCGCGGCGACGATGTTCGGCACGGCCGCGAGGATCATGCCGAGCATGTCGGTGGCGGGCCTCGAGATCGCGTCGATGTGCAGCGCATCGAGTGCCGCGATCAGCGCGGGCACGAACACCAGGATCAGCACGATCGTGCCGACGATGCGCGAGATGCGCAGCGTCGGGTCCATGCCCAGACGCTGCGCGCCCTGGTCGGCGCCCGCGGTGGCGAGGATGCTGGTGACGAGGCCCGCCAGGACCTTGCCGATCAGCCAGCCGGCAAAGCCGATGAGGAACGCGGCAACGATGTTCGGCACGGCGTCGAGGAACTTGGTGACCATCGCCTTGACCGGATCGAGCAATCCGCCAAGGTCGAAGACGTTCAGGATGGCGGGCACGAACAGCAGGATGACCAGCCAGAAAAGCATGTTGCCGACGCTTCGGCGCATGGGCCGCATCCCGGCTTCGGCCGAGAGCTTTTCGTCCAGCCCGCTCATGTCGAGCACGCGGTTGACGATGGCGCGCAAGGCGACGGCGACGAGCCAGGCGACGAGAATGAGCAGCACGCCCGCGACGAAGCGCGGCAGGTAGGCGGCGATCTGCTTGACCAGGACTTCGAACGGCCCGGAGGTGAGCACCAGGTCGAGCGAATTGAACACGCCGATCAGCGTGATCAGGATGATCAGCCAGAACGCGACGGCGGAGATCCACGATTCGACATCGACCCGCTGCTCGGTAGTCTCCGCGATCCGGCCGTTGAGCCGCAGCGCGGCGAGCAGCCGCCGCACGCCGCCCCGCACGACGACCGCCAGGGTCCAGCCGATGATCAGGATCAGGAGTGCGCCGAGGATGCGCGGAATTTCCGCACCCAGCGCGGGCCCCAGCGAATTACCTATGGCCGAGAAGTCCATCGTTTGCTCCTCTGCGAATACGTCGGTAAAGAGCCGGCATCCGGTGTTGCTCAGTTCAGGTCGCCATCCTTGTAGTACTTGGTTCCCTTGGCAGTGAGCTCCAGCGCGAGGCCCTTGTCGGTGACCTGGTAGAGCCAGATGCCCGGGGCTACCGCCAGCGCGCCCTGGTAGGACGAACCCTTGTCGCCGGACTTCGCCGCCGCGGTCGCCTGTCCGCCGAACTCCCAGCCGGAATTGACGAAATCGTTGAGCGCCTTCTCGGTCTCGAACACCCAGACGAGCTGGAATTTCTTGACGCCGAAGCCGATGCCGGCCTGGATCTCGGCCATCTTCATGAAGGTCGTGGCCTTGGTCTTGTTGTCGACCGCGACGCCCTCGCCCGAGCCGCCGCCGGCGACGAGGATCTTCATGCCGAAGTTGCTGAAGGCCGCATAGCCGGCCGCGGACTCGACGGCCTTGCGCGCCGCCCGGCTGGAACTTGTAGACGGCGGCAAGCGCCTGCTGCGCCGCCTTGCGCACTTCCGCCTGCTTTTCGGCCTTGCTCGCGCCGAGCGCGACGCCGGGTGCCACCAGCGCGAACGCGAGGGCCAGCGCCATCATGCGACGATTCATGGTCCTCTTCCTTCCGATGATCGAGTCGTGGGATGAGCCGGGATTGCGCACGAACGCGCGGCCTGAGGACCGGCCCCTCGCCACCCTCGGTATCGGACGGCGAAATCCCCATGCCGCAACACGTCTGTACAAATTGTAGGCGACTATACCCCTGAACTGGTACAAGTGTTCGATTTGGGAGTGGCAGACGGCGCTCACGCTCGTCCGCGTCTGGCAAGTGGCCCTGCGGAGCTTGGGTCGGACGCTTCGCGCGGCCCGTCGAGCGCTCCGGAGAATTCTTCGGTTCAGTGACAAGGGCCGACATCCAACTCGGTCCGGTGCCAGCAGTGAGTAAGGAATTGCTAGCTTGCGTACCCCTGCCTGCAGCGGGCTGCGTGGCCATGCCAGAATTCAAGTCCGACGCGAAGGGCAATTCCGCTCGGCTCCCGACCGTCGACTGACCGGCTTCCCGGCGTGCCAGAGGGAATCGATCTGGACACGCTGCTCGCTGACGGCGGACTCTCGGAGTGGCCGCTCAACTACGTGAGGATGGCGCCGTCGGAGCGCCGAGAAACGCTGGGAGGCTCCCCGTCGAGATAATTCGACCGCACGCAATTCTCGCTTCTCGCGCGGCTGAACCTGCTCGATGTCGTTCGCGTTGAAGGCCTGGTCGCCGACGCGATCGTGCGCGGCGGCTAGGGCGACGTTGAGTTCCGGATCAACGACGTGCATAGTCCGCACCGATGGTCCGCGCTAAATGGACGGGCTCCAGACTGCATTGGCGCCAGCCCGCATTCGCTCGCACTTACGACCCGGGCATTTCAAAACTGAAGCCCGCAGCCGAATCAAAACGGCGACTTAGGCTGCACCGCGTCGACGCGGTGTGGCTGCGCGCGCTCCGCATCGCCGCGACCTTCGCCTTTGCTGCCTTTGCCGCGGTAGCGACGCCCGCGCTCGCTCAGAGCGCGGACCTCGTGGTCAACCAGTCGGACAGCCCTGATCCGGGCCCCGCCGGCGGAGTCTTCACCTACACGATCCGCGTCGACAACAACGGCCCCGACAGCGCAACAGGCATCAGCTTCGCCGACACGCTGCCGCCGGGCTCGACGTTTGTCAGCGCTGCGACTACGCAAGGCACGTGCAACGCACCCGCCGCCGGCCTCGTCAATTGCGCGCTCGGCACGCTCGCGTTCCTCGCCAACGCAACGGTCACCATCAAGGTGATCCTGCCGACCCCCGCCGTGTGGACCAACGTGGTCACGGCGACGTCCGCCGTCGCCGATCCGAATTCGTCGAACAACGTCAACGTCTCCGAAAGCACGACGGCGCAACACGCGTCGGACATGCGGCTCACCGTGGTCGATGCGCCCGATCCGATCGCCGCCGGGAGCGCATACAGCTATGCGTTGACCGCGGCAGACCTTGGCCCTGACGCCGCGGCATCGCAGACGATCGCGTTCACGGTGCCAACCGGCGCCTGCATCACGGCGGTGCCAACCGGGACCAACTGGACCTGCACGCCCAACACCGGATATCCGCTTTGCTCGGGCACGATCACCTGCACGCGCAGCGTGTCGCTGGCCTCCGGAGCGAGTGCGCCCAACCTCACCGTGCCTGCCGTGGCGAACATCGCCGGCTCGATCACGGCCGCGTTCACGGTGAGTTCCCCGCTGCCCGACGGCGACACGAGCAACAACACGCCGACTGCGACGACGACCGTCAATGGCGGGTCGACCGACCTTTCGATCACGAATACGGCCAACCTTGCGACCGTCGGCATCGGCAGTCCAGTGGTCTTCACGCTGACGCCGAAACTCAATGGCGGTCAGCCCGCCGGGCAGGGCGGCGGCCTCATTACCGTCACCGATTCGCTCCCGACGGGCTTCACGCTGACGTCGACGCCAACCGGCACCGGCTGGACCTGTTCTGCGTCCCCCGCTGCGCCTGCCGCCGGTCCCGTGGCGATCACGTGCACGCGGGTGGGGCCCTTCTCCACCAACTTCACGACGATGCCGGCGATCACCGTGAACGCGACGGTCACTACGATCGGCCCGCTCGTCAATACCGCGACGGTTAACTCACCGGAAATCGATCCCGTGCCCGGCAACAACACCGCCACCGTGACCGTGACCGGCAGCAACAATGCCGACATGACGATCACGAAGTCCGGTGCGGCTAATGCCGTCTTCATCGGCGACGACTTCAACTATGTGTTGACGCCGCACAACAACGGGCCCGTCGCGCTGCCCATCGGCACGCTCGTGCAGGTGACCGATCCCGTCCCGCTGGGCGTCACCATCCGGTCGGCGCCGACGAGCTCCGGCAATTTCTGGACATGCACAGTGGCCGGCGCGCCGCCGTTTCCGATCGCCGGCCCGGTCACCGTGACGTGCACACGCACGTTGACGGCGGCGATCGCTTCCGGCGCGAACATGACTGCGATCACGATTCCCGTCGAGACGAACAACGTCGGATCGTTTGCCAATACCGCCTGCGTGGCGCTTCCCGGTCCCACGGGTCCGTCGGACGGCAATGCCGCCAATAACTGCGCCACCAACACCGTGACCTCAACCGTGGTCGGCACCGGCGCCGACCTGCAGGCGGTCTCCAAGACCGCCAGCCCCGATCCCGTGCTCGCCGGCCAGGACCTCACCTACATCATCTCGGTCATCAACAACGGGCCGAGCCCGGCGACCAACGTCACCGTGACCGACTCGCTGGCCAGTCTCATCACGACGGGCGGGTTCCAATCGGCGACCCCTTCGCAGGGCACCTGCACGCCGAACGTCGTCACCGCGGGACCGACCGTCAATCTCTCGTGCAACCTCGGCGGACTCGCCATCGGTGCAACCGCGACGGTGACCGTCGTCGTGCGTCCGCTGGTCGCGACCAGCGGATCACGTACCAACACGGCGACCGTGCGCTCGCCGGACATCGCCGATCCGGTCGACACCAACAACAGCGCGTCCGTCGCGAATCAGGTCACAGCCGTCGCTGACGTCACCGTGACGAAGACGGATTCACCCGACCCCGCGCAGGCCGGCACCAACCTCACCTACGTCATCACGGCCCGAAACAACGGACCGTCGACGGCCGCGGCCGTGACCATCACCGACACGTTGCCGTCAAATGCGCGTTTCCTTTCGCTTTCGGCCACGACGGGCGGTCCGACATGCACGACGCCCACGATCCTCTCGACCGGCGGCACGTTGACGTGCACATGGACGACCATCGCGACCGGCTCGCAACAGACGGCGACCGTCGTCGTGCGGCCGGTGACGGGCGCCACCAACGTTGTGAACAACGTCATCGTCAGCACGACGACGACCGAATCGAATACCGCGAACAACAGCGCCACGGCATCGACGACCATCACGCCAGCCAGCGTCGATCTGGTCATCAACAAGGTCGACAGCGTCGATCCGGTGGCACTCGGCTCGCTCACCAAGTACATGATCGCCGTCACCAACAGCGGTCCCTCGGAAGCCACCAATGTCGTGATGACGGACACGTTCCCGGTGGGCTCGCCTACCGCCACGTTCTCCTACCAAGGCAATCTGACAATCGTGCCTGCGGGCAGCGGTTCGTGCGGCGAGCCACCGCCCAACGTCACGTCCGGAACCATTACCTGCACCTTCCCGGATGTCGCGCCGGGGGCCGGCAATTCGATCGTCGTCACCTACGACATGCGCGCGGAATCGATCGCCAGCGGCACGTCTGGCACCACTTTCAACGGCGCGTCGGTCACTGGCAACGAGCCGGAATCTTCGCTCGCGAACAACCTGGCGGTGAATTCGACCACGACGCGCCAGGCTGCGGACCTCGGCATCGTCAAGACGGCGCCCGCGAGTGTGATACCGGGCAATACAGTTGCATGGACGCTCACGGTCACCAACAACGGACCCGCCGACAGCAACGGCGCGCAAGTCACCGACGTGCTGCCCACCGGCGTAACGTTCGTGAACGCGAGTCCCGGCTGCGCGCTCGCGTCGGGCAAGGTGACTTGCACGCTTGGTTTGCTCAGCGTCGGCAACACGACAGCGTTCACGATCAACGTGACCGTGAACGACCCCTATACCGGCGTTTTCCCGCTATCCAACACGGCGACGGTGGCAGCGGTGAACGAGATCGATGTCGTGACCGGCAACAACTCGAGCGTCGCGACGACAAACGTGACGCCGCAGGCCGATCTGGGGGTGCTGAAGACGGTGAACAATCCGACACCCGTCGTCGGCGGCACGGTGCAATTCACCATCACAGTGACGAACAATGGCCCGAACGGCGCCGCCGGCGCACAAGTGGCAGACGTCCTGCCCGCCGGCTATTCGTTTGTATCCGCCGTGCCATCGCAAGGCAGCTACAACAACGGCACAGGTGTGTGGACCATTGGCAGCATCGCCCATGGCGCAAGCGTGCCCATGGCGGTGAACGCGACGGTGAACGCGAGCGGCGGCACCACCAACACCGCGACCGTTAGCGCCACGACGACCGATCCCATTCCCGGCAACAACACGTCCAGCGCCGGTACGGCACCCGTGGCACAAGCGGACCTCGCGATCACGAAGAACGTGAACAACGGCACGCCGAACGTCGGCAGCAACATCACGTTCACCGTCGCGGTCTCCAACCTCGGTCCGAGCGGTGCCGCCAACGTTCAGGTCAGCGACGCGCTGCCTGCTGGGTACAGCTTCGTTTCCGCGACGCCGAGCATCGGCAGCTACAACAGCGGCACCGGGATCTGGAGCGGCATCGGCACGCTGGCGAGCGGAGGCAGTGCATCGATGACGGTGACGGCGACGGTTGCAGCCAGCGGGTCGTATCTCAATACCGCGACGGCGAGCACGACGACGGCGGAGCCGAATCTCGCCAATAACAGCGCGTCGGCGAACGTGTCGCCCGTCGCGGTGGCGAGCCTTGCCGTCACCAAGACCGACAACAGCGCGACCTATACGCCGGGCGGCACGGGCACGTACGTGATCGTCGTCACCAACGGGGGGCCGTCGCCCGCATCTTCCGTCACGGTGACGGACTCGCTGCCCGCGGGCGTCGCGCTCGGCGCGACCGTCACGTGCACGGTGACGGGCACCGCGACCTGTGGCACGGTATCCGGCATTGCCGGGCAGACGACGCTCGGAGCGACCGGCGCAACGATCGCCGCAGGCGCGGGCAATTCGCTGACGTTCAGCGTTCCGGTGGCCTACGCGTCGTCGATGACGACCACTGCACTCGTCAACACCGTCGACGTCAGCGATCCGGCAAGCCTGCCGGCCTCCGGCAGCGACAGCAGCACGCGTGAGGCCAGCGTCGCGCTGGATGTCACGAAGACCGACGGCAGCAACACCTATACGCCCGGCGGCACTGCGACGTATGTCGTAACGGTCAGGAATAGCGGACCCAGCGACGCGATCGACATCACCGTCAGCGATGCGTTGCCGGCGGGGGTCACGCTCACGGCAACCGTCACGTGCACGCCAAACGGCGTCGCGAATTGCGGCACCGTCACGGGAAACAATGGCCAGGCGAGCTTCGGCGCGACAGGGGCGACGCTCGGCGCGGCCACCGGCGATTCGCTCGTGTTCACGGTGCCCGTGGCGTTCGCTGCAGGCATGACTGCCGATCCTCTCGTGAACAGCGCGGCCGCCACGGAGGTGGCAACGGGCGCGACGGCGAACGGAAGCGACTCCGACGCGCTTGCGGAGCAGGTTTCGCTGGCAGTGACCAAGACCGACGGCAGCAACAGCTACACCCCGGGCGGCAGCGCGACCTATACCCTTACCGTAGGCAACGGCGGATTGTCCACGGCGAATGCGGTTACGGTCGCCGACTCGCTCCCCGCTGGCGTCGCGCTGTCGGGCGCGGTCTCGTGTACGACGAGCGGCACATCCAGTTGCGGGACGTTGTCCGGAGCGGCGGGAGAAACGAGCCTCGGCACGACAGGAGCGATCGTCGCTCCTGGGGCGGGCAACGAGATCGTATTCACCGTTCCGGTCACATTCGCCGCGGCCATGATCACGGATCCACTTGTCAACACCGCCACGGCGACGGATGGACCGAGCGGAGCGACGGGCTCGGGATCGGACGGCGATGCGCGATCTGCGCAAGTGACCCTCGTGGTAACGAAGACCGACAACAGCGCGACCTACGTGCCCGGCGGCACGGGACTCTACGTCGTGACCGTGCGCAACACCGGCACGTCGGACGCGGTCGACGCCACCGTCAACGATCCGCTGCCGGTCGGCGTCGTGCTCACCGGCGCGGTGCAATGCGTCGTCAACGGCATCGCGACGTGTGGCTTGGTAACAGGAAGCGCGGGCGAGACGACGTTCGCCGCGACTGGCGCCGGGCTCGGCACCGGCGCCGGAGATTCGCTCGTGTTCACCGCGCCCGTCGCATTCGCGCCGACCCTTGCCGACGATCCGCTCGTCAACACCGCGACCGCCACCGACCTGGCGTCGGGCGCGACGGCGAGCGGTTCCGACAGCGACGCGCTCGACGCGCAGCCGGCGCTTGCGATCGCCAAGACCGACGGCAGCGACACCTACGCTCCGGGCGGGACGGGCACGTACACCGTAGTCGTGACCAACACCGGCCTATCGGCGGCACTCTCCGTGACCGTGAGCGATGCGCTGCCCGCCGGGGTGACGCTCACCGCGTCGGCGCTGTGCGTCCCGACGGGAACGGCGAATTGCGGCACCGTGACGGGCAGCGCCGGGGAGACGGCCTTCGGCACGAGCGGCGCCTCGATCGGCGTTGCCGGCGGCGATTCGCTCAAGTTCACCGGACCCGTGGCGTATTCCGCCGACATGACGACGGATCCCCTCGTCAACACCGCCGTGGCGAGCGACAGCGTGCATCCTCCGATCAGCGCATCTGACATCGATGCCCTGTCGGCCAATGTCGTGCTCGCCGTGACGAAGACCGATGGCACTTCGACTTACGTGCCGGGTAGCAACGGCACGTACACCATCGTGGTGAGGAACACGGGGAGTTCGGATGCCGGTAACGTGTCGGTCAACGACGCGCTGCCGACCGACGTGACGCTCAACGGGCCAGTCACCTGCAATTCTGCCGGCAATGCGGGCTGCGGCGCGATCTCTGGCGCTCCCGATTTGACGGTGACGGGCGCACGCATTGGCGCGGGCGCGGGCAACGCCCTCACGTACACCATACCGGTGTCGTTCGCAGCCAGTCTGGTGACCGCGACAATCACGAACGTCGTGACCGTCACGGATATTCCCACGGGCTCCAGCGCAACCGCGTCCGATACGGACAGCCTTTCCCAGATCGGCCCGGCAATGACGAAGGCGATCGCGCCCGCGACGATCAGCGTCGGCGGCACGGCCACGCTCACGATCACGCTCTCCAATTCGAACGCCGGGCCGCTGACGCTGGCTGCACCGTTCGTCGATACGATGCCCGCAGGCGTGACGACGATCGGGGGCAACGCCGGCACTTGCGCGGACGTCGCGGTGACGGCGACGACGATCACGATGGCGAGTGGCGCCGCGATCCCGCCCGGAGGCTGCGCGATCGTCGTCGCGATCACCTCGTCGAGCACGGGAACGGTCACCAACATTACCGGCACCCTGAGCACCAGCGGCGGCAGCGCACCGCCTGCCAGCGCCCGGATCACGGTGACAGACGCTGGCGGAGGCATTGGCTCGGTCACGAAGTCGATCGTGCCGGCGGTGATCTCGATCGGCGGGCGCGCCACCCTGGCTATCACGCTTGGCAATGCCGGCGCAGGGCCCTTGACTCTGACTGCGCCCTTCAGCGATCCAATGCCGGTCGGGATGAGCGTCGTTTCGGCGAACACCGGAACCTGCATGGAGGTCAGCACCACCGCCACGCTGATCACGTTGCCGCCCGGGTCATCGATCCCGCCGGGTAGCTGCACGATCGTTGTTACCGTCACGTCGTCGACGCCAGGCAACGCGCTGAACGTGACGAGCGCGCTCGTAGCCGGTGGCGTTACGGCGCCCGCGGCGAGCGCGCCGCTGGCAGTGGCCGCGGCGAACCCGCCGGTGGAAGGCATACCGACACTTTCGCCGCTGGGGCTTGTGCTCCCGCTGCTGGCGCTGGCGGCGATGGGCGGACTCTATCTGCGGCGCCGGAGCTAGGAACTGCTGCGATCGACCTGCAGCAAGATACCGCGCCAACCCGGCTTTTTTCGGCACCGCGAAGAGCCACTAGGAAGGGTGGTACGTCCGATGCGACGACGCGTCATCGCGCTGCCGCCTGGCAGGTCCTGATTTGCCCGAAGCAAACGACGAGCTGAGGCGCTCCCATTGCCATTCGCCTGATCACCGGCCGGTTTGCGCACAGTCCACGGTGGTCGGCGGCTGCGTCGGCTGACAACCCGGCGCTGTTGCGTGGTGCCGGATGTCCGACTCGAACGGACGACCTACCGCTTACAAGGCGGTTGCTCTACCACCTGAGCTAATCCGGCCCGCCAATGACAATTGTTAGGGCTGCATTTCATGACTGTCGAGGCGCAAGAATACCACCTCTTTCTCATGTACGTTTTTGATTCCGCAGATGAATTTGCCGATGCTCCCCTCGCGGCTGGCGAACGCAAGGCGGCCGCTCCGCGTGCAGAATCACGCCGGCCACTGCGCTGACGATCTACACGCGTGATGCGGACGGGTGCCACGCCAGCTAGATCCGCGGACGCAGGCGCAGGCGCACGCGCCGGCGCAGGCTCGTCGTGGTCACCCGGTGCAGCCAGCGCCGCGCGTGTCCGCCTGCGAAGCGCAGCGCGCGCAGTCCGGGGCCGTCGCGCGGCGGCGCGAAATCGTAGGGCAGTGTCGCGCATTGCGCCTGCCCGCAGCGCGCAAGGTCGCTGGCGTAATCCGACGCCAGTGCGCACTGCGCAGGCGTCGCCGGCGGTGCGCGCTCGTGCCCGGAGAAGTGGAAGAACACGAGCGGACGGCCGTTAGCGGTGTAGCCGTCGGCAGCCAGCGCCAGCGTGCGCTCGTCGAGATTCCACGCGCCGACATTCCAGCCGGGCTCGCGCACGATCGCGACGTCGTCGAATTGCGCCGGCACGAGATCGACGAAGCGCTGGTCGCCGCACAGGCCGCGCGCGACGTCCACCACGCAATCGTGCTCCAGCTTGCACTGCCACCAGGTCAGGAATGCGGTCGCGGCGTGGCTGCGCCGCAGCGCGATGAAGCCGGCGTTGTAGACGCCGGCCTGCAGCACGACGAGCTCGCTTCGCGTGTCGCGCTCGCGCGCCTCGATGCGGTGCGGCGTGAGGAGGATCGCCGCGCGGTCCAGCGCGCCGACGACGGGCGCGAGCGTCGTGTAGGCGACGATGTCGGTGTCGAAGTAGATGACGCGATCGTAGCCCCGGCGGAACATTTCGGCGATGGCCCACGGCTTGGCGGCGAAGCACAGCTCGCTTGCCCGGTAGCGGCGCGCGAACGCCTCGAAATCCGGCAGGCCGAAGCCGGCGAGCGGGGTCGCCGCGAACGGCTCGCCGGCGGCACAGGCGCGCGTGTCGCGCGCGACGAGCGCGAGATGGCGGTCGGCCTCCGGCAGGTGCCGCGCGACACTTTCGAAAAGGCGGCGCGCGCGATGGAGATGGCTGGGTGTGGCGACGCTGACGACGGCGATTGCCGGGCCCGCGCGTGGCGCAGCTTCCGCGGGTGCGGCAACGGCCGTGGCGGGCGCGCTCACCGGGCCGGAGGTTGCTGCTACTTGATGACCTGCAGGTGCGTCGGGCGCGACTTGGACTTGCCCGCCGCCGGTTCAGCGTCGGCGTCGCCGCCGGACAGCGTGGCGATGGGATCGCCGGTGACCGTGAAGGCGAAGCCGTAGCCCGTTTCCTTGGCGAAGATGCCGGCGACCGTGGCCATCGGCACCAGCACCTCCTGCGACACGCCGTTGAAGCGCGCGGTGAAGCGGATGAAGTCGTTGTCGACGGTGAGCTTGCGCGTCGCCGAGTGCGAGACGTTGAGCACGATCTCGCCGTTCTTGACGAACGACTGCGGCACGCGCGTCTCGGCGTTGACCTTCACCGCGAGGTACGGCGTAAGGCCGTTGTCGGCGCACCATTCGCAGATGGCGCGCACGAGATAGGGCTTGGCGGACTGCTCGGACATCGCCACAGGATGCTACGCGCCGATCGGCCGGTCAATAGAAGGGCTGGCCCAGCCGACGATCAGCGGCGCATGCCCCGCTCGGCGGACGTCAACGCCTCGGCGAATGCCGGTCGCGAGAACAGCCGTTCGGCGTACTTCATCAGCGGCGCCGCCTGCTTCGGCATCTGGATGCCGTAGTAATCGAGCCGCCACAAGAGCGGCGTGATCGCGACGTCGAGCATCGAATACTCGTCGCCGAGCATGTGCTTGTGCTTGGCGAACACCGGCGTGATCTGCATCAGCGAGTCGCGCACCAGGTGGCGCGCCTTCTCGGCGTTCTTCTGGTTGTTGCCTTCCAGCGCGTCGATGTGGATGAACAGCTCCTTCTCGAAGCGGTGCAGGAAGAGGCGCGCGCGGGCGCGCATCACCGGATCGGCCGGCATCAGCTGCGGATGCGGGAAGCGCTCGTCGATGTACTCGTTGATGATGTTGGACTCGTGCAGCACGAGGTCGCGTTCCACCAGCACCGGCACCTGGTTGTACGGGTTCATCACCGCGAGGTCCTCGGGCTTGTGGTCGAGGTCGACGTCGATGATCTGGAAATCCATGCCCTTCTCGTGCAGCACGATGCGGCAGCGCTGCGAGAACGGGTCGGTGGTACCGCTGTAGAGCGTCATCATGATCGTGTAACTCCCCTCTCGCGCGCACACGGGCGCGCGGACTTGCAAGATCGGCGCTGCGCGGTGGTGCGCATGCGCCCGGTGCCAGGCCGCGGTCGCGCGCGGCGGCGCGTCGCGTGGCGACTAGTGAACGTCGCGCCAGAACTCGCGCTTGAGCGCGTAGACCAGCACGAACAGCACGCTGAGGAACAGCAGCACGATCATGCCGAGCCTGATGCGCTGGTTCTTCGCCGGCTCGGCGATGTAATCGAGATAGTTGACGAGGTCGGCGACGGTGGCTTCGTACTGGACCTGCGTCATCGTCCCGGGCGCCTCGTTGTCGAGCGTCGCCACCGTCCATTTGCCGTTGGCCGCCGGCTCGATGCCGACCAGCGTCTTGGCGGCGATCGCGGCGCCGAGCGCCTTCTCGTGATCCTCGTACTCGGTCTCGACCAGCTTGCGCGGCCCCTGCAGCTCGGCCAGCACGTGCGGCATGCCGACATTGGGGAACACGAGGTTGTTCCAGCCGGTGGACGAGTTGGGATCGCGGTAGAAGCCGATCAGGTAGTTGAACAGCCACGTCGTGCCGCGCACGCGCGCCTCGACCGACAGGTCGGGCGGCGGATTGCCGAACCATGCCTTGGCGTCGGCCGGGCGCATCGCGACGTTCATCGTGTCGCCGATCTTGGCGTCGCCGAAGATCAGGTTGTCGCGGATGTCCTGCTCGGACAGGCCGAGGTCGGCGTGGCGGTTGTAGCGCATGTACTTCGCCGAATGGCAGCCCTGGCAGTAATTGACGAAGTCGCGCGCGCCGCGCTGCAGCGATTCGTCGTCGAGGCGATGCCCGAGCGCCGGCACCATCATCACGTTGGGGCCCTCGGCGCGGGCGGCAGGCGCGGCGGCGGCCGCGACGATGGCGAGCAGGAGTGCGAGCATCTTCATTTCCAGGTCACCCGTTGCGGCTCGGGCAGCGTCTTGTCGCGCGCCGTGTACCACGGCATCAGCAGGAAGAACAGGAAGTAGCCGATCGTGAGGAAGCGCGCGATGACGGTCGCGCGGTCGGCGCCGCCGAGGATCGGCCAGCGCTCGGGGAACTGCCCCCACACGGTGACCGGCACCACGCCGAGATAGCCGAGGATCAGGAAGCACACGACGAACACGGCCAGCCAGATCTTGAACGTGCGGCCGCGGTAGCGGATCGACCTGACCTTGCCGCGGTCGAGCCATGGCAGCGCGAAGAAGATCAGCACCGAGATGCCCATGACGATCACGCCCCACACCTGCGTGCCCATCGCCGACGGCACCGCGCGCAGCATCGCGTAATACGGCGTGAAGTACCACACCGGCGCGATGTGCTCAGGCGTCTGCAGCGGGTTGGCCGGGATGAAGTTGTTGGACTCGAGGAAGTAGCCGCCGACCTCGGGCAGGAAGAACACGATGATGCTGAATATCGCCAGGAACACCACCACGCCGACCATGTCCTTGACCGTGTAGTAGGGGTGGAACGGGATGCCGTCGAGCGGATGGCCGGTGGCGGGATCCTTGAACTTCTTGATCTCGACGCCGTCCGGGTTGTTGGAGCCGACCTCGTGCAGCGCCAGCAGGTGCGCGACGACCAGGCCCAGCAGCACGAGCGGCAGCGCGATCACGTGGAACGCGAAGAAGCGGTTGAGCGTGACATCGGAGATCGTGTAATCGCCGCGGATCCACAGCGCGAGGTCATCACCGATCACCGGGATCGAGCTGAACAGGTTGACGATCACCTGCGCGCCCCAGTACGACATCTGGCCCCAGGGCAGCAGGTAGCCGAAGAACGCCTCGGCCATCAGGCACAGGTAGATCAGGCAGCCGAACACCCACAGGAGCTCGCGCGGCTTGCGGTAGCTGCCGTAGAGGAGGCCGCGGAACATGTGCAGGTAGACGACGATGAAGAACATCGACGCGCCGGTCGAGTGCATGTAGCGGATCAGCCAGCCCCAGTCGACGTCGCGCATGATGTATTCGACCGACTCGAACGCGCGCGCGGCGTCGGGCTTGTAGCTCATCGTCAGGAAGATGCCGGTGACGATCTGCAGCACCAGGACCAGCAGCGCCAGCGAGCCGAAGTAGTACCAGAAGTTGAAGTTCTTCGGCGCGTAGTACTCGGAGGCGTGTTCCTTCCACAGCGTGGTCAGCGGGAAGCGGTCGTCGATCCAGGTGAGGAGCTTGCTCATTGTTCGGGAATCCTTCGTCGTGGTTCGGCTCTAGCCGGCGGCGCTGCGGCCCTCAGGCCTTGGTGTCTTCGCCGATGACGACGAGCGTGTCCGTCGCGTAGCGATGCGGCGGGATGACGAGGTTGGTGGGCGCGGGCACGCCCTTGAGGACGCGGCCCGCGAGGTCGAACTTCGACTGGTGGCACGGGCAGAAGAAGCCTCCCAGCCAGTCGGGCCCCAGGTCGGCGGGCGCGAGCTCGGGACGGAAGGTGGGCGAGCAGCCGAGATGGGTGCAGATGCCGACGGCGATCCACATGTTCGGCTTGATCGAGCGCGTCTCGTTCTTCGCGTACTTGGGCTGCTGCGGCACATCGGAATGCGGGTCGACGAGGCGATCGTCCATCTTCGGCAGCGTCGCCACCATTTGCGGCGTGCGATTGACCACCCAGCAGACCTTGCCGCGCCATTCGACGTTGATCTTCTGTCCCGGCTCGACCTTGGAGATGTCGATCTCCACCGGCGCACCGGCGGCTTTCGCGCGTTCGCTGGGGAACATCGAAATCACGAAGGGGGTTGCCGTGGCGAGCACGCCGACGCCGCCTACCACCGAAGTCGCCGCGATCAGGAATCGGCGCTTGTCCTTGTCGATCGTTGCTTCCGTTGCCATGCGGCGCATCCTTGGTTCGTCCGTCGCGCGTGCTCGACGCCGTGAGCGGCGACCGCGCGAATTGAAAACGAGCCCGGCCGACCGCGCGTAGGGGCTCGTCGCAAAACCTGCTGATTATACGCGAATGCAAGCCCGAAACGGAAGCTTTGCGCTCGCCGGGCATTGATTTCGCCCACGCAATCAGCAGGTTGGCGCGATGCCGCGGAAATCGCCACGAACCGTCGCGACGCCGCGCCGCGGCCGTCCTCAGCGGGCTTGCGGGTGCGCAACCTATAATGCGTGCGTCTTCCCCTTCCACGGCACTGCCACCCGTGTTGCGCAAGTTCTGGCTCCTGTTCGCGCAGGCCTGCACCCTCGTCATCGCCGCGCTGTTCGTGGTGTCGACGCTGCGGCCGGACCTCGTGCCGCGCCTTGCCGGGCAGGTCGCGCCGCCCGTGGTCAGCGTCGTGCAGGGCACGCCCACCGTCGCCGCGGCGCCGGTCGCGAGCTACGCCGACGCCGCCCGGACCGCGATGCCGGCGGTCGTCAACATCTACACGAGCAAGGAAGTCGGCGCGCAGAACCCGCTCGCCGACGACGAGCTGTTCCGCCGCTATTTCCCCGACCTCGCCAAGCGCATGGCGCCGCAGCGGGCGCGCAGCCTGGGCTCGGGCGTCATCGTCGCGCCCGAAGGCTATGTGCTGACCAACTTCCATGTCGTCGACGGCGCCGACGACATCACGCTGGTGCTCGCCGACGGCCGCGAGATCAAGGCCACGGTGCGTGGCGCCGACCCCGAATCCGACCTCGCCGTGCTGAAGGCGGCTACCGGCGATTTGCCGGCGATCACGCTGGGCGATCTCGAATCCGTGCGCGTCGGCGACGTGGTGCTCGCGATCGGCAATCCGTTCGGCTTCGGCAACACGGTGACCGCGGGCATCGTGTCGGCGCTCGGGCGCAATCACCTCGGCATCAACCGCTTCGAGGACTTCATCCAGACGGACGCGCCGATCAACCCCGGCAATTCCGGGGGCGCGCTGGTCGATACCGCCGGGCACCTGATCGGCATCAACAGCACGATCTACTCGCAGTCGGGCGGCTCGCTGGGGATCGGCTTCGCGATCCCGGTGTCGCTCGCGCGCAACGTGCTGTCGCAGATCATCGAGCATGGGGAGGTCACGCGCGGCTGGCTCGGCGTCGAGCCGGCCGACCTGTCCGACGACGGCGCGCGCGCGCTGGCGCTCGATCACGCCGACGGTGTGCTGATCCGCAGCCTGCAGCCGAACGGGCCCGCCGACCGCGCCGGCATGAAAGTGCGCGACGTCGTCGTCGACGTCGCTGGCCGGGCCACCCATGACGTGGCGGGCCTCTTGTCGCGCATCGCCGAGCTGTCGCCGGGGTCGGTGGCGAAAGTGAAGGTCTGGCGCGCGCCGCAGGTCATCGAGCTCGACGTCACCGTCGGCAAGCGCCCGAAGGCGGAAATCGCGCCATAGCCGCCGTGCGGCGCGGCGTCAGGCAACCGGTGTCGCCCTGCCCCTGCCGACCTCGCCGTCGGGCTTGGGGAAGAAGCGCGCGGCGATGATGCCGATCTCGTAGAGCAGGCACATCGGTACCGCCAGCATCAGCTGCGACACCATGTCGGGCGGTGTAATGACCGCGGCGACGATGAACGCGCCGACGATCACGTAGCGGCGCAGCTCGCGCAGCTTGGCGAGCGACACCAGGCCCATCCGCACCAGCAGGACCTCGACCACCGGGATCTCGAACGTCGCGCCGAACGCGACGAACATCCACAGCACGAACGACAGGTACTTGTCGATGTCGGTCATCATCTGCACGCCTTCGGGCGTGAAGCTGACGAAGAAGTGGAAGATCCACGGAAACACCACGAAGTAGGCGAACGCCATGCCGGTGAAGAACAGCAGCACGCTCGACACGATGAGCGGCAGCGCGAGCTGCTGCTCGTGCTTGTAGAGCCCGGGCGCGACGAACGCCCAGATCTGCCACAGCACCCACGGCAGCGACACCAGGAACGCGGCGAGCAGCGTCACCTTGAGCGGCACCAGGAACGTGCCGGTGACGTCGGTGGCGATCATCGTCGCCCCGTGCGGCAGCGCGTTCATCAACGGCTTGGCGACCAGCGCGTAGATCTCCTTGGCGAACGGCGCCATCGCCAGGAACACCACCAGCACGACGACGATCGACTTGAGCAGGCGCGACCGCAGCTCGACGAGATGCGAGATGAAGGTTTCCTGCGGGGAGTCCTTGGCGTCGCTCATTCGGGGTTCGTCGATGGGGATGCAGCAGCCGCGCCGCGCGCAAGGCACGCGCGTCGTGGATGCCGCGGATCAGATCTTTTCGAATCCGGGCAGGGGCGCCTGGCGCGGGGGCTCGCCGATGGGGAGCATGGGTGCTGCCGCCGGCGATTCGCCGGCGTTGCCGCGCGTGTCCGCAGCTTCCGTCGGTGAACTCGCCGCAACCCCCGTGGCCGCCGCCGGCGTCGACTCGCTGCCGAGCGCGTTGAGGTCGCTCTCGACGCCGCGCACGCCCGACTCGACGCTGTGCGCGGCGGTCTCCACCGACTGCTTCAGGTCCTGTGCCGTCGATTGCATCTCGCGCTGCAGCTTGCGCAGCTCGTCGAGCTCCATCTCGCGGTTGATGTCCGCCTTCACCTCGCCGACGTAGCGCTGCAGGCGGCCGAACAGCACGCCGAGCGTGCGCGCGGTCTTCGGCAGCTTTTCCGGCCCGATCACCACCAGCGCCACGACGGCGATGACGACGATCTCGGAGAATCCGACATCGAACATGGAGCGTCAATCGCCGCGCGATCAGGAGCGCGTGGTCTCGCGCTTCACTTCTCCCTCGATCGTCGTGCCGCCGAGCTGCGCCTTGCGTTCCGTCTCGTCGGCAGCGCTGCGCGCCGCGGCGTCGCCCTCGTCCTTCATGCCTTCCTTGAAGCCCTTGACGGCGCCGCCCAGGTCCTGACCGATGTTGCGCAGCTTCTTCGTGCCGAAGATCATGACCACGACCAAGAGGACGATCAACCAGTGCCAGATGCTCAACGAGCCCATTTCGAATCTCCTTAGTTGCCTTTGCGCGGGAGCATCGGCCCGAGCGGTTCCGGGCCTCCGATCACGTGCATGTGTACATGCTGCACTTCCTGCAGCCCGACGCGCCCGTTGTTGACGATCAGCCGGAAGCCGTCGCGCGCGCCCTCTTCGCGGGCGAGCCTGCCCGCCAGCAGCATCATGCGCCCCATCACGGGGCTGTCACCCTCGGTGAGGTCGTACATCGTCGCCACGTGCGCCTTGGGAATCAACAGCAGGTGCACGGGGGCCTGCGGGCGGATGTCGCGGAAAGCCAGGATCGCATCGTCCTCGAACACCTTGCGGCTCGGAATCTCGCCGCTGACGATCTTGCAGAAGATGCAATTCGGGTCCTGCATCGCGCGTCCTTTCGCCCCGGCGCCCACGGCCGGCCTCGCCGCTCGCGCCCATCACCCGGATTGTAATGGATGGTCGGGACCGGCCACCGCCATGCGGTGCCGCGCGGCGTCAGCGCGAGCGCTTCTCGTCGTGGCCCGACGTGCCTTCGCGCCGGGCGAGCTCGGCCAGCACGTCGGCCGGGGCGAGTCCATGGCGCGCCAGCAGAACGATGCAATGGAACCACAGGTCGGCCACCTCGGCGACGATGCGCGCGGGATTGCCGTCCTTGGCCGCCATCACCGTCTCGGTCGCCTCCTCGCCGATCTTCTTGAGGATGGCATCGTCGCCCTTCGCATGCAGCGACGCGACGTAGGACGTCGCCGGATCGGCGTCGCGGCGCGCCGCGACGGTGGCCGCGAGGCGCTCAAGGATGTCGCGCTCAGTCGCCATCGCCGTAGATCGCCGCCGGATCCTTGAGCACCGGCTCGTCCTCGCGCCAGCCATCCGTCTCGAGGCGGCGGAAGAAGCAGCGCGCATGCCCGGTATGACAGGCGATGCCGCCGGTTTGTTCGACGACGACGAGGACCGCATCGGCGTCGCAATCGATGCGGATCTCGCGCACCGCCTGGCGATGGCCCGACCGTTCGCCTTTCTGCCACAGCGCCTGGCGCGAGCGCGACCAGTAGTGCGCATGCCCCGTCGCGCGCGTGCGGGCGAGCGCCTCGCGGTTCATCCAGGCCAGCGTCAGCACGCGGCCGCTCGCCGCGTCCTGCGCGATCGCGGGCACCAGGCCATCGGCGTTCCAGCGCACCTCGTCGAGCCAGTCGGCCGCCATCAGTCGCGCACCTCGATGCCGGCGGCGCGCATCGCCGACTTCGCCTCGCCGACGGTGAATTCGCCGTAGTGGAAGATGCTGGCCGCCAGCACGGCGTCGGCGCCGCCGTGGCGGATGCCGTCGACCAGATGCGCGAGCGCGCCCACGCCGCCGGACGCGATCACCGGCACGTCGACGGCGTCGACGATGGCGCGCGTGAGCGCGAGGTCGAAGCCGGTCCTGGCGCCGTCCTGGTCCATGCTGGTGAGCAGGATCTCGCCGGCGCCGCGGCCGACCACCTCCTGCGCCCAGGCGACGGCGTCGATGCCCGTCGGCGTGCGCCCGCCATGGATGTAGACCTGCCACTCGTCGACCGCGCACTTGCGCGCGTCGATCGCGGCGACGACGCATTGCGCGCCGAAATGCGCGGATGCCTCGCTGATCAGCGCCGGATCGCGCACGCCCGCGGTGTTGATGCTCACCTTGTCGGCGCCGGCGTTGAGCAGCGCGCGGATGTCGGCGACCGAATTGACGCCACCGCCCACCGTCAGCGGAATGAACACCTGGTCGGCCACCGCCCCGATCATGTCGTAGAGCAGGCCGCGCGACTCGATGCTGGCGCGGATGTCGAGGAACGCGAGCTCGTCGGCGCCTTGCGCGTCGTAGCGGCGCGCGACTTCGACCGGGTCGCCGGCGTCGCGCAGGTTCTCGAACTGGATGCCCTTCACCACGCGCCCGCCGGCCACATCCAGGCAGGGGATAATCCTCTTTGCCAATCCCATACGTTGCTACCTGGCCGTCTTTTGCGAGTTAGCGCTGCGATCGCGCGTACCACGTGCCGGACGGGCGCTCGCGCCGCGTCCGCCGCGCCAATTGAGCGTCGCACGTGAAAGCGCCGTGCGACGCTCATTGCATAACCTTTGGCCGCGGTCGTGAGTACGTACTGCCGTGTCCGCGTTCTCGCCGCGTCCGCCGCGCCAATTGAGCGTCGCACACAAAAGCGCCGTGCGACGCTCATTGCGCGCAGCGGCTCGCGATCTACGTTCTTTCATTGTCAGCGTCATTGACTTGTGCCCTGCGAAACGGTCGCGGCCTGGTCTCGTGGCGCGATCGCGAGATCGCGCGGCCCGCAACCGTCGGCCGCGCATCATGTCCGTCCACGGATTGCCCGAAGTCACCGTCATTCCCGCGAAGGCGGGAATCCAGCATGGCCACCACGCGGCGTCGTGCCCGCGCGCCTACGCCCCGGCTGCCGGCGCGCCACCGCGCGCCGCCTTGATCGCTTCCTTGAAGTCGAGCGTGCCCTCGTAGATCGCGCGTCCGGCGATCGCGCCGGCGATGCCTTCGCCCTCGTATTGCAGGAGCGCCTTGATGTTGTCGATCGTCGACAGGCCGCCGGAGGCGTACACGGGAACCTTGACCGCCCGCGCCAGGCGCACGGTGGCCTCGATATTGACGCCCGAGAGCATGCCGTCGCGGCCGATGTCCGTGTAGACGATGGCCTCGACGCCGTAGTCCTCGAACTTGCGCGCGAGGTCGATGACGTCGTGACCGGTCATCTTCGACCAGCCGTCGGTGGCCACCTTGCCCTCGCGCGCGTCGAGACCGACCATGATGTGGCCGGTGAACGCCGAGCAGGCATCGTGCAGGAACCCGGGGTTCTTCACCGCCGCCGTGCCGATGATCACGTAGGTGATGCCGTCGTCGAGATAGCGCTCGATGGTGTCGAGGTCGCGGATGCCGCCCCCCAGCTGCACCGGGATCTCCTCGCCGATGACGCTGACGATCTCGCGGATGGACAGCTCGTTGCGCGGCTTGCCGGCCACGGCACCGTTGAGGTCGACGAGGTGCAGACGCTCGGCGCCCTGCTCGAGCCAGTGCTGCGCCATCGCCGCCGGATCTTCGGAGAACACCGTGGCGGAATGCATCTCGCCCTGCTTCAGGCGCACGCAGTGGCCGTCCTTGATGTCGATGGCGGGGATGATCTGCATGGGGCCGTGGGGGGCGCGGGTGCTGCGGCGGTTGACCGAGGCGGGAAATCAGTGTCCGTTCCAGGCGACGAAGTTGGCGAGCAGGCGCAAGCCGGAACGATGGCTCTTTTCCGGATGGAACTGGGTTGCGAAGATATTATCCTTGGCAATCGCGCAAGTAAACGCCGACGGGTAGGCCGTTTCGCCGGCGATGATCGCCGGATCGGCCGGCGCCGGATAGTAGCTATGTGCGAAATAGAACCGGCTGTCGTCCTCGATGCCGGCCCACAGCGGGTGCGCGCGCCGCTGGCGGACGCGGTTCCACCCCATGTGCGGCACCTTGGACCGCTCGCCGGCCACCACCATGCGCGATTCGTCGAAGCGCACGACTTCGCCGCGCAGGAAGCCCAGGCAGGCGGTCGGACCCTCGGCGCTGCGCTCGAACAGCATCTGCAGGCCGAGGCAGATGCCGAGGAACGGCCGCGAGGCGGCGGCGTCGAGCACCGCCCGCGTGAGGCCGCTGGCGTCGAGCATGCGCATGCAGTCGGGCATCGCGCTCTGGCCCGGCAGCACCACCCGCTCGGCGTCGCCGATCACCGCGGCGTCGGCAGTGACCACGATGTCGCGGTCCGGCGCGACGTGCACCAGCGCCTTCGCCACCGAGCGCAGGTTGCCCATCCCGTAGTCGACGACGGCGATTGTCATCCCGGTGATTCGCGAAGTGCGCCCGCGCGCGGCGCCGCGGCTCGCGGGCGTCGGCGTCCTGGTCCTACAGCGAGCCCTTGGTCGATGGCACGCCCGGCGAGCGTGGGTCGTACGCAACGGCCATCCGCAGCGCACGGGCGAATGCCTTGAACACGGTCTCGCACTGGTGGTGGGCGTTGTCGCCGCGCAGGTTGTCGAGGTGCAGCGTGCACTGTGCGTGATTGACGAAGCCCTGGAAGAACTCGTGCGCGAGGTCGACGTCGAACGTGCCGATCATCGCGCGCGTGAACGGCACGTGGAACTGGAGTCCCGGTCGCCCCGAGAGGTCGATCACCGCGCGCGACAACGCTTCGTCGAGCGGCACGTAAGCGTGTCCGTAGCGGCGGATGCCGGCCTTGTCGCCAAGCGACTTGGCGAGCGCCTGGCCGATCGTGATGCCGATGTCCTCGACCGTGTGGTGCGCGTCGATGTGGAGGTCGCCCTTGGCGTGGACCGCGAGGTCGACCACGCCGTGGCGCGCGATCTGCTCGAGCATGTGGTCGAGGAAGGGCACGCCGCTGGCGAGGTCGGCGCGGCCGGTGCCGTCGACGTCGATGGCCACCGTGATCGCGGTCTCGCGCGTGTTGCGGGTCACCTCGGCGCGGCGCGCGGCGGGAACTGCGGCGGTGAGAGGAGCGTTCATGGCGTGGTGGCAAGCGCGCGCAGCAACGCGTCGTTTTCCTCCGGCGTGCCCACGGTGAACCGCAGGCACTGCGCAAGCGCCGGGTGCGTGCCGTGCATATTCTTGACCAGGATGCCTTCGCGGCGCAAATGCTCGAACGTGGCGTTGGCGTCGGTCACCCGCGCCAGCACGAAATTGGCGTGCGAGGGGAACGCCCGCACGCCCGGCAGCGTGGCGAGCGCGGCGTGCAGGCGCTCGCGCCCGGCGCACACCGCCTCCGCCTGCTCCGCGAGCAGCGCCGTCTCGGCGAGCAGCAGCGGCGCCACGGCCTGCGTCAGCGCGTTGACGTTGTAGGGGGGCCGCAGCTTGTCGAGCTCGTGCATCCAGCCGGGGTCGCCCACCGCGTAGCCCAGGCGCAGCGCGGCCATGCCGATCTTCGACACCGTGCGCACCACGATGACGTTGGCGAACTCGCGCGCGCGCAGGATGAACGAGCGGTTGGCGAACGCGTAGTACGCCTCGTCGATCGCGACCAGGCCGGGCGCCGCGCGAATCACCGCTTCGATCGCCGCCGTGTCGAACAGGTTGCCCGTGGGATTGTTGGGAAACGCGAGCCAGACCAGCGCCGGGCGCTCACGCGCGATCGCCGTCAGCATGGCGTCGGCATCGAGCGCGAAGTCGGCGCCGAGCGGCACGCCGACGTAGCGCACGTTGGCGATGGCCGCGCTGACGCGGTACATCACGAACGACGGCTCCGGCGCGACGATCGTCGCGCCGGGTCGCGCCACCAGCGCGGTCAGCATCGCGATCAGCTCGTCCGAGCCGTTGCCGAGCACGAGGTCGACGCCGTCGCCCAGCGCGAACGCCTCGCGCAGCGCGTGCTTCAGCGCGTCGGCGCCGGCATCGGGGTAGCGGTTGATCGCGACGTCCGCCACCGCGGCGGCCACCCGCGCGCGCACGTCCTCGGGCAGCGGGTATGGGTTCTCCATCGCATCGAGCTTGATCATGCCGTCGCCGCGCGGGGCGAGATAGCCGCGCATCGCCAGCACGTCGTCGCGCACGACCGCGTGCACCCGCGCCGCGATGCCGGCCTTGCGCGCGTCGGCGTCCGGCGCGGTGCTCATCGTCGTCACGCCTGCGCCCCGCGGCGACGCGCCCGGCATGCGCTCAAGGCGTTCTCCGCGATTCCGCCGACAGCGCGTGCGCGGCCAGGCCCTCGCCGCGCGCGAGCGTAGCGGCGATCGCGCCGAGCGCCTGCGCGCCGGCGGCCGTCACCCGGATCAGGCTCGAGCGCTTCTGGAAGTCGTATACGCCGAGCGGCGACGAGAATCGCGAGGTGCGGCCGGTCGGCAGCACGTGATTGGGACCGGCGCAGTAGTCGCCGAGCGCTTCCGACGCGTAGTAGCCCATGAAGATAGCCCCGGCGTGGCGGATCTGCGGCAGCAGCGCGTCGGGGTCGCCGACGGCAAGCTCGAGGTGTTCGGGTGCGATGCGGTTGGCGACCGCGCAGGCCTCGGCCAGATCGCGCGTGCGGATCAGCGCACCGCGCCGCGCCAGCGATGCCGCGATGATCCTGGCGCGCGGCATCTCCTTCAACCGGCGATGGATCGTCGCCTCCACCGCGTCGAGCAGCGCCGCGTCGGGCGACAGCAGGATCGCCTGCGCGAGCTCGTCGTGCTCCGCCTGCGAGAAGAGGTCGAGCGTCACCCACTCGGGATTGGCGCCGGCGTCGGCGATGATGAGGATCTCGGAGGCCCCGGCGACCATGTCGATGCCGACGGTGCCGAACACGCGACGCTTGGCGGCCGCGACATAGGCATTCCCCGGGCCGCAGATCTTGTCCACCGCGGGAATCGTCGCGGTGCCATAGGCAAGCGCGGCGATCGCCTGCGCGCCGCCGATCGTGAACACGCGCGACACGCCGGCGAGGTGCGCGGCCGCGAGCACCAGCGGATTGCGCGCGCCGGAGGGCGTCGGCGACATCATGACGATCTCACCCACGCCGGCGACTTTCGCCGGCAGCGCGTTCATCAGCACCGACGACGGATATGCCGCCTTGCCGCCGGGCACATAGATACCGACCGAATCGAGCGGCGTCACGCGCTGGCCGAGCTCGCCGCCGTCCGCGCCGGCGATCGTCCAGCTCTCGCCGCGCTGGTGCTCGTGGAATGCGCGAATGCGTGCGGCGGCCTCGGCGAGTGCATCGCGTTGCGCCGGGTCGATCGCGGCGTAGGCCGCGGCCAGCTCGGCCGGCGCGATCTCGAGCTCGGCGACGCTTTTCGCGGCGAGCTTGTCGAAGCGCTTGGTGTACTCGAGCACCGCCTGGTCGCCGCGCGCGCGCACCGCGGCGACGATCGTTGCCACCGCCGCGTCCACGCCCGCATCCTGCGCGGCCTCGAACGCCACGAGTTCGGCGAGGGCCTCGTCGTACCCGGGAAACGCCGTGTCGAGGCGGCGCAGCGCGAGGCGCGGCGGCGTCACGTGCTCACCGCCGCCGCCGCCGTCGTCGCTGCCGCAGCGAGAGCATCGATCAGCGGCTTCAACGCATCGCGCTTGAGCTTCAGCGCCGCCGGGTTGGCCACCAGCCGCGAGCTGATCGGCATGATCGTCTCGACCTCGACCAGGTCGTTGGCTTTGAGGGTGCTGCCGGTGGAGATCAGGTCGACGATCGCGTCGGCGAGCCCCACCAGCGGCGCCAGCTCCATCGAGCCGTACAGACGGATCAGGTCGACATGCATGCCCTTGATCGCGAAGTGCTCGCGCGCGGTGGCGATGAACTTGGTGGCGACGCGGATGCGCGCGCCGCGCTGCACGGTGCCCTTCCAGTCGTAGCCGCGGCGCGTGGCGACGCTCATCCGGCAGCGGCCGATGCCGAGGTCGAGCGGCTGGTACAGGCCTTCGCTGCCGTACTCGAGCAGCACGTCCTTGCCGGCGACGCCGAGGTCGGCGGCGCCGTGGCGGACGTAGGTCGGCACGTCGGCGGCGCGCAGCAGCAGCAGCTCGACGCCGGCGCGCGACGTGCCCACCACCAGCTTGCGCGTGGTCGCGAGGTCTTCCGCGGGCGCGATGCCGGCCGCCGCCAGCAGCGGCAGCGTTTCGCCGAGCGTGCGGCCTTTCGACAGCGCGAGGGTGATGCGCGACATCCAGGAATCCCGTGAGCGAGCCGTCGATTCTACCGCAGCGCAACAAGCGGATCCGCTATTGCACGAGCGTGGGAATCTCCAGGATCGCGGCATCGCCGCGGCGCCGCCAAGGGCTGATGTCGATGCCGCCGCGACGCGTGAAGCGTGCCGACACGGCCAGCGCATCGGGCGCGCAGGCGCTCGTCACGTCGGCGAAGATGCGTTCGACGCAATGCTCGTGGAAGCCCGGGTGGCGCCGGAATGCGACGAGGTAGGCCAACAGCGCGGCATGATCGATCGCGGCGCCGCGATAGGCGATGGCGAGGGTCGCGTAATCGGGCTGCCCGGTCACCGGGCATACCGAGCGGAAGCGCTGGGTGACGAGCGTTTCTGCCACGCGCGCGTCACCGACCGTGAGCTGTGCCGCATCCGGTGCGGCGTGCAACGCCGGCAACGCCAGCATGTCGAGGCAAAGGCCGGTGGGCACGGCGCGCGCGAGACGGCGCGCGTCGTCCGGCGCGATGAGCTCGACCCGCACGTCGGCGGCGGTCGCCGCCGACAGGTCGCGCACGATGGTGGCGCGGTAGTCGTCGCCGCTGTCGAAGCGCGTGTCGTTGAGCGCGGTGAAGTAGAGCTTCGCGGATTTCGACTCGACGATCGCAGGGCTCGTCGCCGGCACTTCGAAGCGCACCACCGCCGCCTGCGGCCGGCCGGAGGCATCGAGCCACTGCGCCTCCCACACCGTCCATGCGTCGCCGCCGGCGAACGGCAGCGTGCCGCCGAGCCCCAGCAACGCGCGCTGCGGCGCGCGGTCGACGGCGTAGAGGAGTGCCGGGTCGTAGCGATCGGCATACACGGTCGCCTTGCCCAGCGGCGAATCGCGCGGCGTGCCCATCACGTTCCCTGGCGTCAGGCGACGCGCGCGATGCGCGCGCCAAGCGCCTCGAGCTTGCGCTCGATGTTCTCGTAGCCGCGGTCGAGATGGTAGATGCGGGCGATCGTCGTGCGCCCGTCGGCGACGAGTCCGGCGATCACGAGGCACGCCGATGCGCGCAGGTCGGTCGCCATCACGTCGGCGCCGGCGAGGCGCGAAGCCCCCTTGACGATCGCCGTGTTGCCCTCGACCTCGATCGCGGCGCCGAGGCGCACCAGCTCCTGCACGTGCATCATGCGGTTCTCGAAGATCGTCTCGGTGATCACCGACGCGCCTTCGGCGCGGGTGGCGAGCACCATGAACTGGGCCTGCATGTCGGTCGGAAAGCCCGGATACGGCGTGGTGCGCACGTTGAACGCCTTGAGCGGGCCGTCGCGCGCAACGCGCATCGTGTCGCCATCGACGTCGATCGTGGCGCCGGCCTCGCGCAGCTTCTCCACCACGGCCTCGAGCGTCCCGGCGCGCGTGCCGGTGAGCACGGCACTGCCGCCCGTCGCGGCCACCGCGGCGAGGTACGTCCCGGTTTCGATGCGGTCCGGCATCACGCGGTGGGTGGCGCCATGCAGCCGCTCGACGCCCTCGATGACGATGCGGTCGGTGCCGGCGCCGCGGATGCGCGCGCCCATCGCGCAAAGACACGCGGCGAGGTCGACGATCTCCGGCTCGCGCGCCGCATTCTCCAGCACCGTCGTGCCGGCGGCGAGCGTCGCCGCCATCATCAGGTTCTCGGTGCCGGTGACGGTCACGAGGTCGAACACGAAGCGCGTGCCGGCGAGCCGCGTCGCGCGCGCGCTGATGTAGCCGCTGTCGAGATCGATCTCGGCGCCCATCGCCACCAGGCCCTTGATGTGCAGGTCGACCGGCCGCAGGCCGATGCCGCACCCGCCCGGCAGCGACACGCGCGCTTCGCCGCAGCGCGCGACGAGCGGGCCGAGCGCGAGGATCGACGCGCGCATCGTCTTCACCAGTTCGTAGGGCGCCAGCGGCCAGTCGATCGCGCTGGCATCGAGCGTCACCTCGCCCGGCGCACCGGCGCTGCGCCTGACGCCCATCTGCGTCAGGAGCTTTTCCATCGTGCGCGTGTCGTTGAGCTGCGGCACGTGGGTCACCGTCAGCGGCTCGGCGGTCAGCAGCGACGCACAGAGGATCGGCAGCGCGGCGTTCTTGGCGCCGGAAATCTGCACTTCGCCATGCAGCGGTTGCCCGCCCTCGATCAAAAGCTTGTCCATGCGCTCCTGGGGAGCCGGGCATTTCCCGGTCGCGTCGGTTCCTGCACCGCGCGGTGCGTGCGGAGAGAGCCTCCACGGGCGATGCGCGTGTGCAACGGGCACGCATTGTAGCGTCCGCCGCCGGTCGGGTTGCGCGCAACCGGCGTGCTTGCAGGGCGCGTGAGCGCCGCGGGTGGCGCGGCTACGCGCCGGCGAAGCGTGGCGTTACCAGTGGAAGGCGACGCCGATCATCGGGCCGTTGAAAGTGACGCTGTTGATCTTCGAGCCCGATTTGAGGTCGTAGTCGAGATATCGCCACGCGCCCACGATCTCCCAATTCTGGAATGCATAGCCGATCCCGGCCAGCGCCTGCCAGGTGAGATCGGAATCGCCAGTGCCGACGTCGGCGTAGTAGGGCACGTACCACGGGCTGCCGGGGCCGAGCGCGAGGCGGCCCTTGACGCCGACGATGCCGTCCCAGTTGTCGACCTTCTGCTCGTTCGAACCTTCCCGCCCGGGACCGACGAACGGGCCGACGTCGCCGCTGAATTTCCAGTTGAGCCTTTCCTTGATCGAGAACAGGCGTGCGCCGGCGAACACGTCGGCGGACGCGTCCGGCGTCGCCATGAACCTGTAGCTGCCGGCCAGCGTCCACACGGTGCCCTTGATGTCGAGGTCCAGGTCGGAAGTAGTGCCGGCGGGCACCCCGCCTCCGCCGATGCTGAAGTCGCGGGTCTGCGACTTCGACCCGCCGACGTCGAGATAGAGGACGTCCGTGAACATGCCCCAGCGGCCCTTTTGCGCCTCGAGCGTGCCCATGAACGTGAACTTGAGGTTGCTGATGATCTTGTCGGCGGAGATGTTCACGCTCGACCCGCCGGAGCCCGCGGGGAAATCCGAGCTGCCGCCGATTTCCGGCAGATAGAGGTAGACGACACCGTGGAATTGCCAGTCGTTGCTGAGCGCCTCCGCGCGCGCGCCGGACGCCGCGAACGACGCCGCGGCCAGCACCATCGCGCAGGCCGCGAACGAACTTTTCAGGCGATTACGTGAACGCATGGCAATGACTCCCGAAAGCATGCAATTGTTGTGGACTTCAGACAGATTGGACTTTTCGTCCGGTTTTGTCGACCCCTTGATGGAGTCGCCGACCGCGCCCGCATGCGCGTCCCGGCGGCGCCGATTCCCCGTCACCGTGGCCCACCGCGGCTAGCGCCGCGCCGCCCACTCGTCCGGCGTGAGGGTGGTCATCGACAGCGCGTGAACCTCTTCGCGCATGCGCTCGCCGAGCGCCGCGTAGACGAGCTGGTGGCGCGCCACGCGGCTCTTGCCGGCGAACGCGGCCGCCACCACCAGCGCCTCGAAATGCGCGCCGTCGCCCTTGACTTCGAGCGCGTCGCAATCGATCGCGGCGGCGATCGATGTCTTGATGGATTCGGGAGTGACCATGGGATCGTCAGTGTCGCAGCTTCCAGCCGCGTGCGAACAGGTTGAGGGTGATCGCGACCAGCACCACCGCGAACGTGACCACCACGGCCAGGCTCGCCAGCGGAGTGATGTCGGACAGGCCGAAGAAACCGTAACGGAAGCCGTCGATCATGTAGAAGAACGGGTTGACATGCGACGCCGCGAGCCAGAACGGCGGCAGCGAATGGATGGAGTAGAACACGCCCGACAGGAACGTCAGCGGCACGATGATGAAATTCTGGAACGCGGCGAGCTGGTCGAACTTGTCGGCCCAGATGCCGGCGATGACGCCCAGCGTGGCGAGGATCAGGCTGCCGAGCAGCACGAAGGCGAGCGCCCACGCCGGGTGCGCGAGATGCGCGACGTCGGGTGCGAACCACAAGGTGACGACGAACACGCCGAGGCCCACGACGAGTCCGCGCACCATCGCGGCCAGCACGTAGGCGGCGTACAGCTCCTGCGGCGTCAGCGGAGGCAGCAGCACGAAGATCAGGTTGCCGGTGATCTTGGACTGGATCAGCGACGACGACGTGTTGGCGAAGCTGTTCTGCAGCACCGACATCATCACCAGCCCCGGGATCAGGAACGCCGCGTACGACACCCGGCCGTCGAACACCGACACGCGCGACGACAGCACGTGCGCGAAGATCAGCAGGTAGAGCACGGCGGTCAGAATCGGCGCGGCGATGGTCTGGAAGCTGACCTTCCAGAATCGCAGCAGCTCCTTGTACAGGAGCGTCGTCCAGCCGCGCCCCGTGGAGGATGCCCCCCGAATCGAGCTTCGCTCGCCTCCCCCCACTGGGGGGCGAGCGGCTCGGGGCGGTCCTTCGCCGCTCATCGCGCGTCTCCGCTCATGATCTGGATGAACGCGTGCTCGAGGTCGGTCGCGGTGAGCGCGAGATCGGCGATGACGATGCCGTCGCGGCGCAGCGCGGCCAGCAGCGACTCGAGCTCGGCGTAGTCGGCGAGGCCGAGCCAGCGCAGCGACCCCGCCTCGCGCACGACGCGCTCACGCCAGTCGTCCGGCACCCGCGCCACGTCGAGGCGCACCGTCAGCGCCGCGGCGAAGCGCGCCAGCAGGTTGCGCGTGGTGTCGAGCGCCACCACGCGCCCGGCCTTCAGCATCGCGATGCGTCCGCACAGGGCCTCCGCTTCCTCGAGGTAGTGCGTGGTGAGGATGATCGTGTGGCCGTCGGTGTTGAGCTTGCGGATGAACGTCCACAGGCTCTGCCGCAGCTCGACGTCGACGCCCGCGGTGGGCTCGTCGAGCACGATCAGCGGCGGCTTGTGCACCAGCGCCTGCCCGACCAGCACGCGCCGCTTCATGCCGCCGGACAGCGAGCGCATGTTGGCGTCGGCCTTGCCCATGAGGTCGAGGTTGTGCAGGATCTCGTCGATCCAGTCGTCATTGTCGCGGATGCCGAAGTAGCCGCTCTGGATGCGCAGCGTCTCGCGCACCGAGAAGAACGGATCGAACACGAGCTCCTGCGGCACCACGCCGAGCAGCCGGCGCGCCACCCGGTAGTCGGCGACGACATCATGGCCCAGAATCCGCACGCGACCGCGATCGGCACGCGTGAGCCCGGCGAGGATCGAGATCAGCGTCGTCTTGCCGGCACCGTTGGGGCCGAGCAGGCCGAAGAATTCACCGGGCTGCACCGCGAGGTCGACACCGGCGAGCGCATCGACGTCGCCGAAGCGGCGCGCGAGCCCGTCGATCTCGACCGCCGGCGTCACGTCGATGCCGTGTGCCGTTCGTCGCGGGCGCGCAACGGCCGCCGCTAGCTGGCGGCGTGCGCGTCCGCGGCCGGCGCGAGGAGCTCGTCGATGCCGTACACGCGCGCCAGCGCGGCGAGCGACTCCGGCACGGCGACGAGCGCAATGGGGGCATGCTCGCGCGCGCCGCGCCGGATGAGCGCGAGCAGCAGCGCCAGCGCCGACGAGTCGGCATGCGAGAGGCCGGCGAGGTCGACCGTGGCGCGCGACGGCAGCTGCTGCGCCTGCGACGCCGCATACACGGCGCTCACGTTGTCGAACGTGAGGTGACCGCGAAAATGCCACGCCGTGCCGTCCGCGGACGGCACGAATCCCGATTCGGCGGCGTGGCCCGCCGGGCAGTGTTGGTTCAACATGTGTCCTTCGCGCCGCGCGCATGCAATCGCGCGCGCCTGCGCATCATCCGCCGTTCTTCGCCTTCAGCGTCTTGATGAGGCCGTCGACGCCGCCGGCCTTGATCTGGTCGTTGAACTCGTCACGGTAGTTGGTGACGAGCGACACGCCGCCGACGATGATGTCGTAGGCCTTCCAGCCTTCCGGCGTCTTGGCGAGGCTGTAGTCGATCGGCACCGGCGCGCCGCCGCCGCTCCTGACGACCAGCGTCTTCACCGTGACGTCGGTGGCGGCAGCGTCGGCGGCGAGCGGCTTGTATTCGAGCTTTTCGTCGCGATACCGCGACAGCGCGCCCGAATAGGTGCGCACGAGCAGCTGCTTGAACTGCGTGGTGAGCTCCTGCTGCTGCGCCGGCGTCGCCGTGCGCCAGTTGCGGCCCATCGCCAGCGCCGTCATGTGCGTGAAGTCGAAGTGCGGCGCCAGCTTGGCGTCGACCACCTCGTGGATGCGCGCCTGGTCGCCCGCCTGCACCTTGGGGTCGCTGCGCGCGATGTCCAGCACGTCCTGCGACACGCGCTTCACCAGCGCGTCGGGAGACTCCTGGGCGAACGCGAGCGCGGCCGCGAACATCGCCGTCAGCGGCAGTGCGCGCAACAGTGTTTTCGTCACCGGCATCATGGTTCCTCTTTCTGCGGCGGCACCTTGCCGTCGTACAGCAGATAAAGTCGCCGCTGCAGATACGCGCGGCGGATGAAGGCGTAGTGGTCGAGCGCCGCCTCGTTGACGAGGTCGACCGCGCCCTGCGCCTGGTAGCGGAAATCGAGCGCGCCGAGGCCGTAGATCACGTTGCGCACGGGCACGTCCGGAATGTAGCCCGTCGGCCCGATGTAGAGCCGCACCAGCCAGCCGCTGCCGTCGCGCACCGTGGTTGGCCCGAACAGCGGGATGAAGAGGTACGGACCCTGCCCCAATCCCCAGACTCCGAAGGTCTGACCGAAATCCTCGTTGCCGCGTTCCACGCCGACCTGGCTGGCGATGTCGATCAGGCCGCCGAGCCCCAGGCCCGAGTTGATGAGCACGCGTCCAAGATCGGCGCCCATCTTGTCGGGCTTGGCCTGCAGGCCATCGTTGATTGCCGAGATCAGGTCGTCGATGTTGTTGTAGAAATTGGAGATCGCCGTGCGCACCGGGCTCGGCACCACTTTCGTGTAGGCGTCGATGACCGGTTGCACCACGTTCTTGTCGATCGGCTCGTGCACCGCGTACATCGCGCGGTTCCACGGCTCGAACGGATCGTCGCGCGCGGGGCCCATCGCGCAGCCGGCGACGAGACTGGCGAGACAGCCGGCGGCGAGTCCTCGCAGCACGCCGTTCATTTCGCCGCTCCCGCCGGCGCCGCGGCCGCCGGGCCTTGCGGCGATGCGGGCGCCGGTGCTGCGGATGCCTTGTCGAACATGAACTGCGAGATGAGCTTTTCAAGCACGACGGCCGATTGCGTCTTCTTGATCTCGCCGCCATCGGCCAGCATCTCCGGGTCGCCGCCCACCCCGAGGCCGACGTACACCTCGCCGAGCAGGCCCGAAGTGAGGATCGAGGCGATCGTGTCCTTGCTGAACTGGTAGCCCTTGTCGATGCGCATGGTCACCACGGCCTCGTAGTTCTTGGGGTCGAGCTGGATACGGTCGACGCGGCCGACTGCCACGCCCGCCGCCTTCACCGGCGCCCGCAGTTTCAGGCCGCCGATGTTGTCGAAATGCGCCTCGAGCCGATAGCTCGGCGTCGTCGTCAGCGAGGTCAGGTTGCCGACGCGCAGCGCGAGGAACACGATCGCGCCGATGCCGATCAGGACGAAGATGCCCACCCAGAAGTCAAGCGTCGTTCGATTCATACGGATCCCGTGCCGCGGAACATGAAGACGGTGAGGATGAAGTCAAGCGCGAGTATCGCCAGCGAGCCGATGACCACGGTGCGCGTGGTGGCCGTCGCCACGCCCTCGGCCGTCGGCTTCGCGGTGTAACCCTCGAACACCGCGATCAGGCTGACGGCGAGGCCGAACACGAAGCTCTTGATGATGCCATTGGTGATGTCGGGCGAGAAGCCGACGCCGGCGCGCATGTTGCCCCAGAACGTGCCGCTGTCGGCGCCGATCAGGCGCACACCGACGACGTAGGCGCCGAACACGCCCATCACCGAGAACAGCGCGGCGAGCAGCGGCATCGAGATCACGCCGCCCCAGAATCGCGGCGCGACGATGCGCGACAGCGGGTCGATCGCCATCATCTCCATCGCTGCCAGCTGGTCGGTGGTCTTCATGAGTCCGATCTCGGCGGTGATCGCGCTCCCCGCGCGGCTGGCGAACAGCAGGCCGGCGACCACCGGCCCGAGCTCGCGCACCAGCGACAGCGCGACGAACACGCCGAGCGAGTCGCCGGCGCCGTATTTCTCCAGCACGTCGAAGCCCTGCAGCGCGAGCACCATGCCGACGAACAGTCCCGACACCATGATGATCACCAGCGACAGCACGCCGGAGAAGTAGATCTCGCGGGTGGTGAGGCCGACGCGCATGATCGACTGCGGCGAATGCGTGATCACCGCCGCCAGGAAACGCGTGGCGTAGCCGATGCGCACCACCGCGCCGATCGTGCCGGCGCCCAGCCGGCGCACGCCGCGGGCAAGCGCGTCAGCCGGCATTGGCGGCAAACTCCGCGGCGAGCGGCCGCGCGCGCACGTGGAACGGCACCGGGCCGTCGGGCTGGCCATCGACGAACTGGCGCACGAACGGATCGTGCGAGGCGCGCACCTCGGCAGGCGTGCCGTGCGCGATGACACGCCCTTCGGCGATGAAATAGATGTAGTCGACGATCTTCAGCGACTCGTAGATGTCGTGCGTGACGACCACCGACGTGATGCCGAGCGCGTCGTTCATCTTGCGGATCAGCTGGCCGACGACGCCGAGCGAGATCGGGTCGAGGCCGGCGAACGGCTCGTCGTACATGACGAGCATCGGGTCGAGCGCGATGGCGCGCGCCAGCGCCACGCGCCGCGCCATGCCGCCCGAGAGCTCGGACGGCTTGAGCGGCGCGCTGCCGCGCAGGCCGACGGCATTGAGCTTCATCAGCACGAGGTCGCGGATCAGCTCGTCGGGCAGGTCGGTCAGCTCGCGCATCGGGAACGCGACGTTCTCGAACACGGTGAGATCGGTGAACAGCGCGCCGAACTGGAACAGCATGCCGACACGCCGGCGCAGCGCGAACAGTCCCTCGCGATCGAGCTCCGGCACGGACTGGCCAGCGACGATCACCTTGCCCTTGTTCGGCCGCAGCTGGCCGCCGATGAGGCGCAGGATCGTCGTCTTGCCGCTGCCGGACGCGCCCATGATGGCCACCACCTTGCCACGCGGAATCGTCATGTCGATGCCCGACAGCACCGGCCGGCGGCGATCGTAGCCGTAGGCCACGTCCGCCAGCTCGACGGCGTTGGCGCGCTGCGCATCGAAGGCGACGGTGCTGGCGCGGTGCTTGAGGTGGGTCAAGGCGTCCGGGTGCGAAAAAGGGGCAAGAGGCGGATTGTAGCTTCGCGCTCGAGCGCGCCGCAATGACCGCGGGTCATTAAACGCCGCGGGGAGCTAGCGACCGCGCAGCAGGCGGCTTTCGGCGCGATCGATGTCGCCGGGCCGGCCGAGCAGTATCGCCACGTCGCCGACCTCGAAGCGCCAGTCTTCACCCGGGCGCTCGGAACGCGTGCCGCGACGGCGCACGCCGGTGACCTCGACCCTGCCGCGCAGGGCCACGTCGGCCAGCGTCTTGCCGACGGCCGCGGCACCTTCGGTCAGCAGCACCGAATGCAACCGCGGCTGCACCGTCTCGGCAACGTCGGAGGTATCGGTGACGCCATGGAAGAAGCCGCGGAAGAGGCTGTAGCGTTCCTCGCGGATCGCGCGGATGCGCGCCAGCACCCGCGTCAGCGGCACGCCGAGCAGCAGCAGCGAATGCGAGGCAAGCATCAGGCTCCCCTCCAGCACTTCGGGCACGACCTCGGCCGCGCCGGCCTTGAGCAGCTGGTCGATGTCGGAATCGTCGAACGTGCGCACGATCACCGGCAGCTCGGGCCGCGAATAGGCCACCTGGTGCAGGATCTTGAGGGCGAGCGGCGTGTCCGCGAAGGTCACGCAGACCGCGCGCGCCTTCATCAGGCCCGCGGCGAGCAGCGCCTCGCGGCGCGAGGCGTCGCCGAACACGACGTTGCCGCCGCCGGCGGCGGCCTCCTTCACGCGCTGCGCGTCGTTGTCGAGCGCGATGAACAGGATGTGCTCGGCTTCGAGAAGGCGCGCGAGATTCTGCCCGCTGCGGCCGTACCCGCAGATGATCACGTGGTCCTGGCGCGCCATCGTCCTCGCGGCGATCTGCGTGATCTGCGCCGCGCGCGCGAGCCAGTCGTTGGCGGTGAAGCGCTTGACCAGCGGATCGCCGAGCTGGATCAGCAGCGGACCCGACAGCATCGACAGCACCAGCGCGGCGAGCACGACCTGCGTCGTCGTGGCGTCGAGCACCTCGTTGACGTAGGCGAGCGTCAGCATCACCAGCGCCAGCTCGCCCGCCTGCGCCACGTAGAGGCCGGTGCGGATGGCGTTGGCGCGCCCGGCGCCGAAGATCCGCGCGAGGCCCGTCACCAGCAGCAGCTTGCCGAGCGTCGGCAGCAGCAGGAGCAGCAGCACGAGGCCGAAGTGCGCCCACACCACGTGCAGGTCGAGCGACATGCCGACGGTGACGAAGAACAGGCCGAGCAGGACGTCGCGGAACGGCGCCACGTGCTCCTCGACCTCGTAGCGGAACTCGGTCTCGGCGATCATCATGCCGGCGATGAACGCGCCGAGCTCGAGCGACAGGCCGGCGAACGACGTCAGCGCCGCGAGACCCAGCGTGACGAGCAGGAGGTTCAGCATCGACAGTTCCGCCGAATGCTGGTTGGCGATGAGCTGGAACCACGCGCGCAGCGGCTTCTGGCCGAAGTACAGGATGATCGACAGCACCGCCGCCGCCTTCAGCGCCGCCCAGCCAAGGCGCTCCATCATCTCCTTGCCGGGGTGCGCGAGCGACGGAATGATGATCAGGAACGCCACCACCGCCAGGTCCTGGAACAGCAGGATCGCCATCACGTCGCGCCCGTACGGCGTGGCGAGCTCGTTGCGCTCGGCGAGCATCTTCGACGCGATCGCCGTCGAGCTCATCGCCAGCGCCGCGCCCAGCACCAACCCGACCTGCCAGCCGCCGTAGAACCACCAGAACGCGAGCATCGCGACCACTGTGGTGCCGGCCACCTGCAGCAGGCCGAGGCCCAGCACCGCGCGGCGCATCGCCTTCAACTGCGGCAGGCTGAACTCGAGGCCGATCGAGAACAGCAGGAACACGATGCCGAACTCGGCGAAGAAGCGCGTCGTCTCGTTGTCGGGGATCCAGCGCAGGCCGAACGGCCCGACGACGACGCCGATCACGAGGTAGCCCAGGATCGCCGGCAGGCGCGACACGCGGCACAGCACGACGACCACGACCGCCGAGGCGAGGAGCACCAGGATCGACTGCAACGTATGCGACATGGCGGCGTGTGCGAGTGGCCAGCGGCCGCGCCGGCGCCATCGGATCCTGGCGTCGGCGGCGCGCTGCAGCGTCGCGTCGGCGCGCATTGACCGCACCGACGCGCTCCCTTTCGCCAAACTTACCATGCAAACCCGCCGGGTATACTCGCCGGCGTGACCCAGGAGGGACGAAAAGTCGACGCCGCGCGCACGCTGCGCCTCGCGCGCGACGTGCTCGCCATCGAGGCGCGCGCCATCGACGCCCTGGCGCACCGCCTGTCCGATGCGTTCGTCGATGCGGTCGCCCTGCTGCTTGCCTGCCGCGGCCGTGTCGTGGTGTCGGGCATCGGCAAGTCCGGCCATGTCGCACGCAAGCTCGCGGCGACGCTCGCCTCCACCGGCACGCCGGCGTTCTTCGTGCACCCTGCCGAAGCGAGCCACGGCGACCTCGGCATGATCACCGCCGACGACGTCGTGGTGATGCTGTCGAACTCGGGGGAGACCGACGAGCTCGTGCTGCTGGTGCCGCACATCAAGCGACAGGGCGCGCGCATCGTCGCGATCACCGGCAACGAGCAGTCGTCGCTCGCGCAGAACGCGCACGTGCACCTCGATGCCGCGGTCGACACCGAGGCCTGCCCGCTGGGCCTCGCGCCCACCGCCAGCACGTCGGCGGCGCTGGCGCTGGGCGATGCGCTGGCGCTCGCGGTGCTCGACGCGCGCGGCTTCTCCGCGGACGATTTCGCGCGCTCGCATCCCGGCGGCTCGCTGGGACGGCGCCTGCTGGTGACGGTTGCCGACGTCATGCGCGTCGGCGCCGACCTGCCCTGCGTGCGCGACGATGCGACGTTCGCCGCCGCGCTGGTGGAGATGACCGGCAAGGGCATGGGCATGACGGCGATCGTCGATGCCAGGCGCCGCGCGATCGGCGTGTTCACCGACGGCGACCTGCGCCGCGCGATCGACCACATCGAGCACGCGCGCACGCTGCCGATCAGCGCCCTGATGACGCGCAATCCGCGCAGCATCGGCGCCGCACGCCTCGCCATCGATTGCGTCGAGCTGATGGAGACGCCGCCACGCGTCACCAACCTGCTGGTCGTCGACGCCGAGGGCGCGCTGGTCGGCGCCGTGCACATGCACGACCTGTTCCGCGCCCGCGTCGTATGAACGCGGCGCTCGCCGACCGCCTCGCGGCGATCCGCCTGCTGACGCTCGACGTCGACGGCGTGCTCACCGACGGGCGAATTTACGTCGACGACGACGGCCGCGAGTCGAAGGCGTTCTGCGCGGCCGACGGCATCGGCATCAACCTGCTGCATCACGCGGGCATTGCGGTGGCGCTGATCACCGGCAGCCCGGCGCCCGCGGTCATGCATCGCGCACGCCGCCTGCGCATCGCGCACGTGCTGCAGGGCAGCGAGGACAAGCTGCCCGGCTGGCGCGCGCTGCTGGCGACGCTCGGCCTTGCGCCGCAGGCGTGCGCGCACATGGGCGACGACCTTCCCGACCTGCCGCTGCTGCGCCAGTCGGGCGTCGCGTTCAGCGTCGCGCACGCACCGCCAATCGTGCGCGACGCCGCCGATTACGTCGCGCGCCAGCCTGCGGGCCTCGGCGCGGTGCGCGAGGTGTGCGAGATGATCCTCGCGGCGCGCGGCACGCTCGCCGCCGCGCTCGAGCAATACTCCGGCGGGCGCGGCAACCCGGCGTAGGCGATAATGCGGCGCATGCAAGGCCTGCGTCCGCTGCGCACCACCGGTCCTGCGCGCAAGCGCGCGCGCGGCGCCCAGCGCTGCGCGCCGGCGCCTGCCACTGCGCGCGCCACCGCGCAACGCGCGCGGCGATGAGCGCGACGCGGCGCCTCGATCGGCTGGTGTCGTGGTCGCCGGTGTTGCTGCTGGGCGGCCTCGCCGCGCTGACCTACTGGCTCGACGCGCAGATCCAGCCGCCGCTGCCGCGTCTCGATGGCAACAAGCGCCACGATGTCGACATCTACGTCGACGACGTACGCGCGATCAATTTCGGCGCGGAAGGCAAGCCGCTGCAGCTCCTGTCGGCCGCGCGCGGCGAGCACTATCCGGACGACGACAGCACCGTGTTCACCAAGCCCGATCTCAAGGTCCAGGATCCGAAGCAGCCGCGATTCGAGATTACCGCCGACACGGCCAAGCTGTCCGGCGACCGCGACAACGTCTGGTTCACGGGCAGCGTGCGCGCCTGGCGCGACGCCGAGCCGGCGAAGGCCGGCGAGGCGTCCTCCGGCGCCGCGACGCTGACCACGGACTACCTGCACGTGCTGCCGCGCGTCAAGCTCGCCGACACCGACAAGGCCGTGACCATCGAGGACGCGCGCGGCAAGGTCAGCGCCGTGGGCATGAAGCTCGACGGCGACAAGGGCACCGTCAACTTTCTCTCGCATGTGCGCGGCACGGTCGCGCCTCCCGCCGCCAAATGACCGCCATCCGCCTCGCCGCCGCCGCGCTCGCGCTGCTCGCGTCCACCGCAGTCCTCGCCGACGACGCCGACAAGGACAAGCCCATCAACTTCTCGAGCGACACCGGCGGCTACAGCAAGAGCACGAACGGCGGCGACCTCACCGGCAACGCGATCATCACCCAGGGCACGCTGACGCTGCACGCCGATCGCATCACGTTCAAGGTCAACGACGACAATTCGGTGTCGGCGATCGCCTATGGCAATCCGGTCGTGTTCCGCCAGCGCCGCCAGGGCACCGACGAGTACGACGAGGCGTACGCGCAACGCATCGCCTACGACGGTCAGAAGCAGCTCGTCGAGCTGTTCGACCGCGCGCTCCTGAAACGCGGTCCCACCAACGAGATGCGCAGCGATTACATCTCCTATAACCGCGCGACCGACTACGCGAGCGTCGGCACCGCCCCCGGCGCGGCCACTGCCGGCCGGCCGGTGAGTCGCGTGACCGGTGTCATCCTGCCGAAGGACGTCAACGCCACCGAACCGGGCAAGGGCGCCAAGCCGGAGGCCGCCCCGGGCAAGGACGCGACGCCCGCCGGCGGCGCCGGCAAGGACGTCAAGGGCAACAGTTCGGGCGCAAGCAATGGCGGCGAGGCCAGGCCCGCGGCACCCGCGGCCGGTCCGACGCCCCCGACGGGCACGTCGCCGAAACCCGCCGAAGCGACGCCGCCGCCTGCCGTACCGCCCTCGCCCCTGACGATCGATCCCGATCTCAAGTCGAAGTGAGCCAGCTCACCGCCACGCACCTGCGCAAGCGCTACAAGGCACGCACGGTCGTCCACGACGTATCGCTCGACGTCGCCAGCGGCGAGGTGGTCGGCCTGCTCGGCCCCAACGGCGCGGGCAAGACGACGTGCTTCTACATGATCGTGGGCCTGGTCGCCACCGACGGCGGCCAGATCGCGCTCGACCAGGAGAACCTGTCGGGGATGCCGATCCACCAGCGCGCGCGACGCGGCCTGTCGTACCTGCCGCAGGAGGCGTCGATCTTCCGCAAGCTCACGGTGGCGGAGAATGTGCGCGCCATCCTCGAGCTCGTGGAGACCGACGCCGACGTGATCGCCAACCGCCTCGACGCCCTGCTCGAGGACCTGTCGATCTCCCACCTCGCCGACGCTCCGGCGATCTCGCTGTCGGGCGGCGAGCGCCGGCGCTGCGAGATCGCGCGCGCGCTGGCCACGCGACCGCGCTTCATCCTGCTCGACGAACCGTTCGCCGGCGTCGACCCCATCGCCGTGCTCGACATCCAGCGCATCATCGGCTTCCTCAAGGAGCGCGGCATCGGCGTCCTCATCACCGACCACAACGTCCGCGAGACCCTCGGCATCTGCGATCGCGCCTACATCATCAACGAGGGCAGCGTCCTCGCCTACGGCACGCCGGACGAGATTGTCTATAATGAAGCCGTCAGGAAGGTGTATCTCGGAGAACACTTCCGGCTGTAGCATCGGCCGTGCCGGGCAGGTCGCGGCGCGGGAATGCTATGACGCGCGACCATCGCTCGACGATCGGACCGACGGACAGGGATCGCGCGGCCTCACGCCGCGCAGGCGCATGTGAAGCAGACACTGCAACTCAAGCTCTCGCAGCACCTGACGCTGACACCGCAGTTGCAGCAGTCGATCCGTCTTCTGCAGCTGTCGACGATCGAGCTCAACGCCGAAGTCGAGCGCATGCTGCAGGAAAACCCGCTGCTGGAGAAGGTCGACGGCGAGGACGAGCCGCCGGCTGGCGCGTTCGAAGTCGTCGGCACGGCGCCCGCGTCCGGCCCCGCCGCCGAGGAACGCTCGGCCGCCGACGACGAGGCTCCGCCGCAGTCGTCCGCGGTCGACGCCACCGACTTCGGCGACTACGGCGGCGGCGGCGAGGGCGACTGGGGCGGCGGCTCTTCCTCCGACGACGACGAGTTCTTCCCGCAGCAGGTGGCGTCGTCGACGCTGCGCGACCATCTCAACGCGCAGCTCGCGCTTCTCAATCTCCCGCTGCGCGACCGCCAGCTCACCGCCGCGCTGATCGACGCGCTGGACGAGGACGGCTACCTGTCGTCGTCGCTCGAGGAGATCGCCGAGTACCTGCCCGACGAGCTCGAGATCGACGCCGACGAGCTCAAGATCGCGCTCAACTACGTGCAGAGCTTCGAGCCGCCCGGTGTCGGCGCGCGCGACTGCGCCGAGTGCCTTGCGCTGCAACTGCGCGTGCTGCCGCCCGAAACGCCGCACCTCGCGATGGCGCAGAAGATGGTCGTCGAGCATCTCCCGCTGCTCGCCAACCGCGACTTCGCCAAGCTGAAGCGCCTGCTGCATACCGACGACGACGGCGTGCGCGGGGTGCGCGACCTGATCCGCAGCCTGGCGCCGCGGCCCGGTGCGGCGTTCGCCAAGACCGAGTCGAATTACGTGGTGCCCGACGTCATCGTGCGCAAGATGCGCGGACGCTGGGTGGCCGCGCTCAACGAAGCGGCGATGCCCAAGCTGCGGCTCAACCGCATCTACGCCGACATCCTCACGCGCAACCGCGACGCCTCGAACCAGCAACTGTCGGCGCAGCTGCAGGAAGCGAAGTGGCTGATCCGCAACGTGCAGCAGCGCTTCGACACGATCCTGCGCGTGGCGCAGGCGATCGTCGAGCGCCAGCGCCGCTTCTTCGACCACGGCGAGGTGGCGATGCGGCCGATGGTGCTGCGCGAGATCGCCGACATGCTGACGCTGCACGAGTCGACTATCTCGCGGGTCACCACGCAGAAGTACATGCTGACGCCGCGCGGCACTTTCGAGCTCAAGTACTTTTTCGGCAGCCACGTCGCCACCGACACCGGCGGCGCGGCATCGGCCACGGCGATCCGCGCGCTGATCAAGCAGCTGATCGGCGCCGAGAACGTCAAGGCGCCGCTGACCGACAGTCGCATCGCCGACCTCCTCGGCGAGCAGGGCATCCTGGTGGCGCGCCGCACGATCGCCAAGTACCGCGAAGCGCTCGCCATCCCGCCGGTCAACTTGCGCAAGACGCCGTGAGCGCGCAGGGCCGCCCCAAGCGCGAACAAGCCCCGGAGCGCGCAGCGCGAAGGGCGTCCAGCAATTCCGCTGGCCCGGCTCTTGCGTGTCGGAGCAGTGTCGTTCATCCGCATCACCTGGAGGAATCCTCGATGAATCTTCACCTCACCGGACAACACCTCGTCATCACCCCGGCCATACGCGACTACGTGCTTGCCAAACTCGAGCGGGTGACACGCCACTTCGATCACGTGATCGACGTCAGCATGGTGCTTTCGGTGGACAAGCTCCGACAGAAGATCGAGGCGACCTTGCACCTGCGCGGCAAGGACATCCACTGCGAATGCATCGACGCCGACATGTACGCGGCGATCGACGGCCTCGCCGACAAGCTCGATCGCGCCGTGGTGCGGCACAAGGAGATGCTCATCGACGGGCGCAACGCCGGCGGCCACAAGGAGGCGTCGGCGGCGCTCGCGCGCGAGGCCGCCGAATGAGCGATGGCGGCGTATAATCGCGGCCGCGGCAACGCGGCCGCGCCCTGCGGGCGAGCGAAGGGCGCGCCGGCGGGAGCGACCACCCGGCGGGCCTTCGATGCGCCCGCCGTTTTGTTTTTACGCTTCCGATGAACCAGATCGCCGAACTCCTGCCGGCCGCCAACGTGGTCCTCGACGTCGACGTCGCGGACAAGCCGGCGCTGTTCGCGCGCCTCGGCACGCTGTTCGCGGCGAGCGCAGGATTGCAGGCGGCGACTGTCGCCCACAGCCTCACCGTGCGCGAGAAGCTCGGTTCCACCGGCCTCGGACAGGGCATCGCGATCCCGCACGGCCGGCTGCGCGGACTCAAGGCCGCGCAGGGTGCGTTCCTGCGCCTCGCGCATCCGATCGCGTTCGATGCGCCGGACGGCAAGCCCGTATCGCAGCTGTTCGTGCTGCTGGTGCCGGAGCACGCCACCGACCAGCACCTGCAGCTGCTGTCCGAGCTCGCGCAGATGTTCAGCGAGCGCACGTTCCGCGACCGCCTCGCCGCCGCCACCGATGCCGGCGAGATCCTGGCGCTGATCGGCGCATGGCAACCCGAATAAGCGGCGACGCGCACCTGCGCCAGGTCAGCGTCGAGCGCCTGTTCGACGACATCCGCGAGCGCACCGGCCTGCTGTGGGTCGCCGGCCGGCAGGGCGGCAGCCGCGTGCTCACCAGCGAGGCGTCGCAGCAGCCGACGATCGGCCTCGTCGGCCACATGAACTTCATCCACCCGTTCCGCATCCAGATCATGGGCGCGGCGGAGCTCGCTTACCTGCGCGCATTGCCGGGCGCCGAGCTCGATCGCGCGATCGACCGGCTGTTCACCCAGGAGCTGGTGGCGATCGTCGTCGCCAACGCCGAGGCGGTGCCCGACCTCCTGCTCGCGCAATGCAATGCGCACCACGTGGCGCTGTTCACGTCGTCGCAGCCGTCGCCGCACCTCGCCGACGTGATCCGCCTCTATCTGTCGCGCGTGCTGGCCGAAAACACGGCGCTGCACGGCGTGTTCCTCGACGTGCTCGAGATGGGCGTGCTGATCACCGGCGCCTCGGCGATCGGCAAGAGCGAGCTGGCGCTCGAGCTCATTTCGCGCGGCAACGGCCTCGTCGCCGACGACATCGTCGAGCTCTACCGGATCTCGCCCGACACGATCGAGGCGCGCTGCCCCGAGGTGCTGCGCGACTTCCTCGAGGTGCGCGGCATCGGCGTGCTCAACATCCGCACGATCTTCGGCGAGACCGCGGTGCGCCCGCGCAAGCTCCTGAAGCTGATCGTGCACCTCGAGGACCACAGCAACGAGGCGTTCTCCGACCTCGACCGCCTGAAGGTCGATGCCACCTACCAGGAAGTACTCGGCGTGCCGATCCGCAAGGTGACGATTCCGGTCGCCGCCGGCCGCAACCTCGCGGTGCTGGTCGAGGCCGCGGTGCGCAATTTCGTGCTCAACCAGCGCGGCATCGACAGCACCAAGGAATTCATCGAGCGCCAGCAGAAGCTGATGGAGGACGGCGCCTGACGCCGAGCGCGCGCGACCATGGACCTCGTCCTGATCGGCGGCGTGTCGGGCTCGGGCAAGAGCGTGGCACTCGTCGCGCTCGAGGATTCGGGGTACTACACGCTCAACAACCTGCCGGTGCCGATGCTCGTCGACACGCTCGCCTATCTCGCGGGCCGCGGCGAGGCGCGCGTCGGCGTGTCGCTCGATGTGCGCACCGGTCCCGGGCTGCCGGGGCTCGCGGCGGCGATCGCCACCCTCAAGGAGCGCGGCTGGACGGTGCGCTTCATCTACCTCGACGCCACGGTGGAGACGCTCGTCAAGCGCTTCTCCGAAACCCGCCGGCGCCATCCGTTCTCGACCGACGATCGCACGCTGTCCGAGGCGATCGACTACGAGCGCACGCTGGTCGCCGACGTGCGCATGCTGGGCACGGTGTTCGACACGAGCGAGTTGCCCGCCGCCGCGCTGCGCGGCTGGGTCAAGGACTTCGTCAGCGTCGACCCGTCGCGGATGACGCTGCTGTTCGAGTCGTTCGGCTTCAAGCACGGCATCCCGCTCGACTCCGATCTCGTGTTCGACGTGCGCTGCCTGCCCAACCCGCATTACGAGCCGGCGCTGCAGCCGCTCACCGGACGCGATGCCGCGGTGGTGGAATTCCTCGAGCGCATTCCCGAGGTCGAGCGCATGTACGCCGACATCTACCACTTCGTCGCCGGCTGGCTGCCCGACTACGCGCGCGACAACCGCAATTACCTGACCGTGGCGATCGGCTGCACCGGCGGCCAGCACCGATCGGTGTACCTGGTGGAGCGGCTGGCGCAGGCCTTCACGCCGCGCTACCAGGTGCTGGTGCGCCACCGCGAGCTCGCTTGAGCGGGCGCGCGGCGCGCGCGTGCTGCGATCGATCGATGGCCCGCGCACGCCACGCGATCGCGACGGTGCGCGCGTCGACCGCGGCGTGCGCGCGATGACGTTCCGGTTCCGCCAGGACGCGGCGCGCGAGCCTGCCACGCTGCCGCTGTTCCCGCTGCGCACCGTGCTGTTCCCCGGCGGCGTGCTGCCGATCAAGATCTTCGAGCAGCGCTACATCGACATGGCCACCGCGTGCATCAAGCGCGAGCAGCCGTTCGGCGTGTGTTTGCTGACGCACGGCGAGGAGGTCGCGCCGCCCGGCGCCCGCCAGGAGTTCGCCATAATCGGCACGTTCGCGCGCATCGTGCGCTTCGACATGCCGCAACTCGGCATCCTGCACGTGGTGACCGAAGGCGGCGTGCGCTTTCGCGTGCAGCGGCATCGCGTCGCCGCGGACAACCTTGCGGTCGGCGACGTGACGCCGCTCGCCACCGAGCCGGCGTCGCCGCTCGCCGAGCAGTACCTGCCGCTGGCACAGCTGCTCGAGCTCATTGCCGCGCGCGTCGGCGCCGACAATTTCCCCGCGGAACGGCGCTACGACGACGGTTCCTGGGTCAGCTACCGGCTCGCCGAGCTCCTGCCGCTGCCGCTGCACATCAAGCAGTCGATGCTCGAGGTCAACGACGCCGCGGTGCGGCTCGCCGTGCTGCGCGACTTCCTCGTGCAGCAGGAGCTCCTGTGATCGCGGGCGGTATAATTCGCGCTCATCCGTAACGCGAGCGCAAGACCCATGGCCGGCCACAGCAAATGGGCGAACATCAAGCACAAGAAGGCCGCGACCGACGCCAAGCGCGGCAAGATCTTCACGCGCCTCATCAAGGAAATCACCGTCGCCGCGCGCCTCGGCGGCGCCGATGCGTCGATGAATCCGCGGCTGCGCCTGGCGATCGACAAGGCCACCGGCCAGAACATGCCGAAGGACACTATCGAGCGCGCCATCAAGCGCGGCAGCGGCGGCCTCGAGGGCGTCGCCTACGAGGACATCCGCTACGAGGGCTACGGCATCAACGGCGCGGCGGTGATCGTCGACTGCATGACCGACAACCGCACGCGCACCGTCGCCGACGTGCGTCACGCGTTCGCCAAGTACGGCGGCAATCTCGGCACCGACGGCTCGGTGGCGTTCCTGTTCAAGCATTGCGGGCAGATCGTGTTCGGACCCGGCACCGACGAGGCGAAGGTGATGGACGCGGCGATCGACGCCGGCGCCGAGGACGTGCTGACGAACGACGATGCCAGCATCGAGGTGATCACCGGACCCTACGATTTCGTGGCGGTGAAGGATGCGCTTGCCGCCAAGGGCCTCAAGCCGGACTTTGCCGACGTGACGATGAAGCCGCTGGCCGACGTCGACCTGGCCGGCGAGGACGCGCAGAAGATGCAGAAGCTGCTGGACGCGCTCGAATCCCTCGACGACGTGCAGGAGGTGTACACGTCCGCCGCGCTCGACGCCTGAACGCGTGGCGAGCGAGCGCCCGCGCAGGATCCTCGGCATCGACCCGGGCCTGCGCATCACCGGCTTCGGACTCATCGAGACCTCGCGCGGACGCATCGTGTACGTCGCTTCCGGCTGCATCCGCGCCACCGGCACGAGCCTGCCCACGCGCCTCGGCGTCATCGCCCGCGACCTGGCGCACCTGATTGCCGAGCTCGCGCCCGACGAAGTCGCCGTGGAGAAGGTGTTCGTCAACGTCAATCCCAATTCGACGCTGCTGCTCGGGCAGGCGCGTGGCGCCGCGATCGCCGCCGCGGTGCTGGCGGGATTGCCGGTGACCGAGTACACGGCGGGACAGGTAAAGCAGGCGGTGGTCGGGCGCGGCCGCGCGCAGAAGCCGCAAGTGCAGGCGATGGTGCAGCGTCTGCTGCTGCTGCCCGGCGTGCCGGCCACCGATGCCGCCGACGCGCTCGCCTGCGCGATCTGCCACGCCCACGGCGGCGCCGGCTTCGGCGCCGGCCTCGGCGCCGCGCTCACCGGGCGCCATCGGCTGCGCGCGGGTCGCTTGCGATGAGCGCACGTGTCGCGCCGCCCGCCGCCGTCGTGGCGCTGCACACGCGGCCGCGCGCCGTGGTATTCGACATGGACGGCACGCTGCTCGATACCGAGGGCCTCGCCGCCCGCGCGTGGCCGCTCGCGGCGACGGCGATCGGCGTCGAGTTCGACGCCGCGCTCGTGCCGACGATGATCGGCCGCAACACGCGCGACTGCATGACGCTGATCGTCGAGCGCCATGGCGCGGCGTTTCCGGTCGACGCTTTCATCGAGGCGATGCGCGCGGCATTCGACGACCTGATCCTGCACGAGGGCATCGGCGTCATGCCGGGTGCGCAGGCCCTGCTCGAGTGGCTCGCCGGCTGCGGCATACCGGCGGCGGTGGCGACGTCGACCCGCCGCGTGCGTGCCGAGGCGAAGCTCGCCGATGCCGGGCTGCTGCCGCACTTTCGCGGCGTGACCGGTGGCGACGAAGTGAACCGCGGCAAGCCGGCGCCGGACATCTACCTGCTCGCGGCCTCGCGACTCGGCGTCGACGCGCCGCACTGTCTCGCCATCGAGGATTCCGAGCCGGGCTTCCTCGCCGCGCATCACGCCGGGATGCCCGTGGTGTTCGTCCCCGACCAGGCGCCGCCGTCGCCGGCGCTGCTGGCGTATGCGCCGCGCATCGCCGCGACGCTCGACGACGTGCGCGAATGGCTGGCAAGCCTGCCGCCGGCGGCGCAAGTCCGTCCGCGCGCACGCGGCGCGTGACGCCTGCCGCGGCGGCGCGCGCACGCGTGCCATAATCGGCACCCATGATCGGACGCCTTTCGGGCACGCTCGTCGAGAAGAACCCGCCGCAGATCCTGCTCGACGTGCAGGGCGTCGCCTACGAGGTCGACGTGCCGATGAGCACGTTCTACAACCTCCCGGCCACCGGCGGCGCGGTGACGCTCTTCACCCACATGGTGGTGCGCGAGGACGCGCATCTGCTGTTCGGCTTCGCCACCGAGTCCGAGCGCCGCGCGTTCCGCCAGCTGAACAAGGTGAACGGCATCGGCGCGCGCACCGCGCTGGCGGTGCTGTCGGGACTGTCGGTCGCCGAGCTTGCGCAAGCGGTGACGCTGCAGGAATCGGGGCGCCTGACGCGCATTCCCGGCATCGGCAAGAAGACCGCCGAACGCATCCTGCTCGAGCTCAAGGACAAGCTCGGCGTCGATCTCACCGCAGCCGTCGGCGTGCATCGTGCGCCGCCGCCTTCCGCGGACGTGCTGCACGCGCTGCTGGCGCTCGGCTACAGCGACAAGGAAGCGACGGCCGCGGTGCGCGCGCTGCCGGACGACGTCGCGCTCGCCGACGGCATCCGCCAGGCGCTGAAAGCGCTGTCGAAGGCGTGATGCAACGCGTGGCGTAGAGTGCGGCGATGGCCATCGAAAGCGATCCGCTCAATCGCGTCGTCACGGGGCGCGCGGCCGGCGTGCAGGAGGAGCAGTTCGAACGCTCGCTGCGGCCGCGCGCGCTCGAGGAATACGTCGGCCAGGAGAAGATCCGCCACCAGCTCGGAATCTTCATCGCCGCGGCGAAGAAGCGCGCCGAGGCGCTCGACCACGTGCTCCTGTTCGGTCCGCCCGGCCTCGGCAAGACGACGCTGTCGCACATCCTCGCGCACGAGCTCGGCGTCAACCTGCGCCAGACGTCGGGGCCGGTGCTCGAGCGCCCCGGCGACCTCGCCGCGCTGCTGACCAACCTCGAGCCGCGCGACGTGCTGTTCATCGACGAGATCCACCGGCTGTCGCCGGTGGTGGAGGAGATCCTCTACCCGGCGCTCGAGGATTTCCAGCTCGACATCATGATCGGCGAAGGGCCGGCGGCGCGCAGCGTCAAGCTCGAACTGCCGCCGTTCACGCTGGTCGGCGCCACGACGCGCGCCGGCATGCTGACCAACCCGCTGCGCGACCGCTTCGGCATCGTCGCCCGCCTCGAGTTCTACAACGCCGACGAGCTGACGCGCATCGTCACGCGCTCGGCGGCGCTGCTCGGCATCGCCATCGACCCCGCGGGCGCGCACGAGATCGCGCGCCGCTCGCGCGGCACGCCGCGCATCGCCAACCGCCTGCTGCGCCGCGTGCGCGACTTCGCCGAAGTCAAGGCCGACGGCGCCATCACCAGCGCGGTCGCCGACGCCGCGCTGGTGATGCTCGACGTCGACGTCGTGGGGCTCGACGTCATGGACCGCAAGCTGTTGCAGACGGTGCTGTCGAAGTTCGACGGCGGGCCGGTCGGCGTCGACAACCTCGCCGCGGCCATCGGCGAGGAGCGCGACACGATCGAGGACGTGCTCGAGCCGTTCCTCATCCAGCAGGGCTACCTGCAGCGCACCTCGCGCGGCCGCATCGCCACCGCGCTGTCGTACCGCCATTTCGGCCTCGCGCCGCCGCAGCCGTCGGCCGAGCTGTTCGCGCCGGAATGACGCGCGCGCCCTTCACGCATCCAGTGCGCGTGTATTACGAGGACACCGATGCCGCCGGCGTCGTGTATTACGCCAACTACCTCAAGTTCATGGAGCGCGCGCGCACCGAGTGGCTGGCCGCGCGCGGCCCCTCGCTCGCGGAACTCGAGGGTGACCACGCGATCGTATTCGTCGTGACCCGCGCGGAAGTGGAGTTCCGCGCGCCCGCACGCCTCGGCGACCTGCTGGCGGTCGGCGTCGACGTCGTGCCGCAAGGGCGCGCGCGCTGCGTCGCGCGCCAGGACATCCGTCGCGGCGACGAGGTCGTCGTCGCCGCCACGATCACGCTCGCCTGCGTCGACAGGACCACATTCAAGCCGCGCCGGATGCCGGCAAACCTGCTGGAGCCGCACACGTGAACGTTCACCCCGATCTGTCCTTCCTGTCGTTGATCGTCACGGCGTCGGTCGTCGTGCAGGGCATCCTGGCGCTGCTCGTCCTCGCCTCGCTGTGGAGCTGGTGGCACATCTTCCTCAAGATGTTCCAGCTCAAGCGCTCGGCACGGGAGGCCGACCTGTTCGAGGAGAACTTCTGGAAAGGCGGCGACCTCAACGAAATCTACCAGCGCGCGAGCCAGGCGAGGATCGGCAGCGGGCTCGAGCACATCTTCACCGCCGGCTTCCGCGAATTCTCGAAGCACCGGCGGCAGGGCAGCTCCTCGCTGATCACGCTCGACTCGGCGCGCCGCGCGATGCGCGCCGCGTACCAGCGCGAGGTCGATACGCTCGACGCGCATCTCGCGGGGCTCGCCACCGTGGGCTCGGTGTCGCCGTACGTCGGCCTGTTCGGCACGGTGTGGGGGATCATGAACGCGTTTCGCGGCCTCGCCAATGTCAGCCAGGCGACGCTGGCGCAGGTCGCACCCGGCATCGCCGAGGCGCTGATCGCCACGGCGATCGGCCTCTTCGCCGCGATCCCGGCGGTGGTCGCGTACAACCGCTTCACGCACGACGTCGACCGCCTCGCCACCCGCTACGAGACGTTCATCGAGGAATTCTCCAACATCCTGCAACGCCAGGGCTGAACCGCGATGCGCCGCGCCCGCAAGTCGATCAACCAGATCAACGTCGTGCCGTACATCGACGTGATGCTGGTGCTGCTGGTGATCTTCATGATCACGGCGCCGCTGGTGAACCCGGGGCAGATCGAGTTGCCGAGCGTCGGCAGCAAGCTGACCGCGCCGCCGCTGCCGATCCAGGTCACGATCGACAAGGAGGGCCGCTACACGTTTCGCGATGCCGCGAGCAAGACACCGACGCCGGTGCCCGTCAGCGAGGCGGAGCTCATCGCCGAGCTCAAGACGCGGCAGGTCGGCGGCGACCGCCCCGTTGTCATCGCCGCACCGGGGTCCGCGCGTTACCAGGATGTGATCCGACTGATCGACATCCTGCAACGCAACGGCATCCGCAAGGTGGGCCTGCTCGCCGAATCGAAGCCGGGGTGACATGGCCGCGACGATGAACGCCGACCCGCGCAGCGCCATCCGCGCGCGCCTGCGCACGCCCGGGCGCGCTCTCGCGCTCGCGCTGGCCGTCGCCGTCCATCTCGCGTTCCTCGCCGTGCTGATCTTCTCCATCCGCTGGCAGAACGTCACGCCGGAGCCTGTGACCGCGGAGCTCTATGCGCCAATGCCGGTGCCGCAGAAATCGGCGCCGCCGCCGAAGGTCGAACCGGCCCCCGCGCCGCCGCCGCCGGCGCCGACGCCCAAGGTCGAGCCGGCGCCGCCCCCGCCGCCCGTGGCGCAGCCGGATACGCACGACGCCGACATCGCGCAGAAGGCCGAGCGGCGCAGGCGCGTCGAGGCCGAGCAGCGCGCGCAGGCCGAGGAGCAGAAGCGCATCGCCGAGCTGACGCGCCAGCGCGAGCTTCGCGCGCAGCAGGACGCGCAAAAGCGCGCCGACGAGAAGAAGGCCGCCGAGGCGCGCGATCGCCAGCAGCGGATGATGGCGCAGATGCGCGAGCAGGCCGAGCAGGAGAGCCAGACGCGGGCGACGGCGGAGGCGAACGCGCAGAAGGCGCAGGAGGCGCGCAAGAGCGCACAGACCGACTGGGTGCGCCGCATCCAGGCCAAGGTGCGCGGCAACGTGATATTGCCGCCCGACCTCACCGGCAACCCCGAGGCGATCTTCGACGTCGTGCAGCTGCCGAGCGGCGAGATCATCGACACGCGCCTCGTCAAGTCCAGCGGCGTCAAGAGCTACGACGACGCGGTGCAGCGCGCGATCCTCAAGTCGTCGCCGCTGCCGAAGCCCGATCGCACGGAGATGTTCCAGCGCGAACTCAAGCTTCAGTTCCGTCCGAACGACTGACGAGCGCATGCGGCCGTGCCGCGCCCCGGCGCGACGCCCGTCGACGCCGCCGGATCAACACCGCTAAATCAATGCCGGATAGGCGACGGTGCCGTCGCCGGCGGGCAGCGCGCCCGGCGTCAGCGTCGCCGGCTCGACCTTGCCGCGGCCGAGAATGTGCACGACGGCTTCGCCGGCGACGATCAGGTAGTCGGCGACGATGCGCCGATGACAGCGCCACCACACCGCCTCCGAGCACATCACCGTGCAGCGCCGGGCATGGCCGAGCGCGCGAAGGCGCGCGAACCCCTCGCCGAATGCCGGCGACAGCGCGTAGTCGGCGTAGTTGTGGAAGCTTGCGTTCTCCCAGTAGCCGTTGCGCTCCGGCGCGACGTCGCGCGCGCGGGGCCGCAGTCCGCCGAGCGCGGGCTCGTGCACGTAGCCGATGCCGAACGCGTCGAGCGCCGCCGGCAATGCGTCGCGGTTGTACTGCGGGTTGGTGCGCGAGCGCGGCACGGTGCGCACGTCGACCACGAGCTCGACGGCGGATTCGCGCAGGCAGTCGACGAATTCGGCGATGGGCCGCGTCGAGTGTCCGATGGTGAAGAACGGCAGCGGCGACGCCGCGGCCGCGAGCACGCCCACTATTCCCGCGGCTTCTTCTCGATGATCTGGATCGCCGCCCACGACCACTCGGCGCGCTGCTCGACCAGGTGCCGCAGCGCCACCGTGTAGATCGACCGGCCGGTGCCGAGGACGATGTGGCGCCCTTCCGAGTATTCCTGCGTCGGCACGATCAGCGTCTTCACCGCGAGCGGCTTGTCGGGCCGCGACGGCGGCGGCAGGTAGAGGCCGTCGAAGCGCGCGCCCATCGTCGACACGTCGATGCCGTTGACCATGAAGCCCATGTCGTCCTTCGGGTCGCGGCGCGAATGCAACGCGACCGCAACGACGCGGTCGGCGATGATCGACACGCCGGCCTCGACGTCCTCGGTCGACACCTTGTTCAGCCGGCGCACGACGCCCAGTACCCACTCCGTCACGTCCGACTGGCGCACGGCGACCAGCGCGCCGAGCGTCAGCGTCTGGCCGATGCCGCCCGACGCGGCGATGCGCAGGCCCGCGACGCTGCGGTCCTTGACCTGCCATTGCGGATTCGAGAACGACGACAGGCTCGCCGCCAGCGAGTCGTGCTCGTCCGGCACGCGCTTGCGCGGACGCGGCGAGTCGGCCACCGCATACACCTCGATCTGTTCGTGCCCGTGCCCCGACTCCGGCGTTTCCGGATAGTCCTTGGCGGCGAGGTCGCGTGCGATGCGCGACAGGCCGACACGAACCCGCGCCGGAACGGCGCAGGCGATGCGCGGATCGCGGCGGAAGTCGGTGTTGACGTTGGGCGCGATCGCCGGGCGGATCTTTTCCAGGATCGCGATGCGCAGCGGATTGATCGACGTCGCCGGTCCCTGGTCGGTATCCTCGGCCTGCCGCAGCGCCGCGACGGCGCGGTCGAGCTGCTCGGCCATCGGCGTGGTGTCGAGGTAGCGCAGCATCGATCCCGAATCGTTGCCGGTGCGCCGCGTGAGGCCGGTCTTGCCGGCGACGTCGACGAAATAGCCTTCCGGCGAGCTCGGCACCGACTCGAGCACGACACGGCGGCTCCAGGCGCGAAGCTGTGCCGAACCCCAGTCGAGCTCCACCGGCGACAGGTTGCCGGTGTTGAGCTGGTGGATCAGCAGCGCGAACAGGTATTCCTGCTCGACCGTCCACTGCGCAGTGTTGGCGTTGGCCACGCCGAGCGCCACCGGGACGCGCTCGATGCCGAGCTCGCTGGCGCGCAGGAACGTGCGGTGCAGCTCCATCCATTTCGCCGGGATCCAGCGCTCGTAGCGCGCGACGCGCAGCTTGGCGTCGGTGCCGTAATAGTGGACGAGGCGCGCGAACAACAGCGGCAGCATCGGCTTCCAGCGCGTATTGGATTGCTGCTTGATCGCCTCGTCGAGCACGACCTGGTAGGCGAAGATGAAGCCCTGCGTCAGGTCGAACAGCGCCTGCCAGATGCGCATCGAGAGCTTGGGGCCGGCGTCGACGTTCTCGACGTACTGCTTGGTGAGCTGGCGGCGGTCGGTGCCGAGCGCGGAATCGAGGAACTGGATTGCGCTGGCGCGCCCGAGATCGACCGGCGTGCGCGACTGGCGCATCGACTCGAACGCGCGCATGACGTGCTGCTGGCGCCCGATCACGTCGAGCGCAGGCAGCTGGCGCAGCCAGGCCGACGCGGTTTTCGTCGAAACCAGCGGATCGACGACTTCCTTGCTCGAGGATGTGAGGAAACCGAACATTCAGAACCTGTTGCGAGCGCGCTGCGGGCAGCAAGAGGGATGCGCGTGCGTGCGTGCGCGGCTGCCCGGCGGCGCGGAAACTGGCACGATGTTTATAGCCCAATTCCCCTGGCGGCGCAAAACCCCGTCGCGTCCATTACAATTGATGTGAATCCCCTTGTTTGTAGTGTCCAGCACCCATACGTGATCTTTTCACGAATCTTTCCCTGCACAGGATGTCGCATCCCTTGAATATTCTCGCAGCCACGCTGTTCGTCGCGATCGCAGCACTCGCAGCGCCCGTCATCGCACAAAATCCGCCATCGCCCGCAGGGAGTAGCAGCAAATTGGATGCCATGCCCGAGGAATTGCAGAAAATCGATATAAAAGAAGGCACTGGCGCCGAAGCGCAGACCGGCAAGGTGGTGGTCGTGCACTACACCGGGTGGTTGTACGACGCGTCTGCGCTTGAACACAAGGGCAAGAAATTCGACAGTTCGCTCGATCGCAAGGTGCCTTTCGGCTTTTTCCTCGGTGAAGGCAAAGTGATCAAGGGCTGGGATCAAGGGGTCGTGGGCATGAAAGTGGGCGGCACGCGACGTCTCGTGATACCGCCCGCGCTCGGGTACGGCGAGCGCGGCGCAGGTGGCGTGATACCGCCGCACGCGACGTTGATCTTCGACGTCCAGCTCCTCGAAGTGAAATAGGACGCGCGGCCGATGCTCCCCCGTGACGGCCATGTGCCGACCAAGCGCCGGCTCGATTACCGGCCGCCGGCGTTTCTCATGCCCGAGCTCGCGCTCGAGCTCGATCTCGACCCGGACGCCACGCGCGTCACCGCGACCTTCGCCTTCCGCCGCAATCCCGCGGCGAGCGCCACCGAGGTGCGCTCGCCCCTGGTGCTGGACGGCGAGCATCAGACCGACGTCGAAGTGCTGCTCGATGGCGTGGCGCTGGCGGCGCCGCGGATCGTGTTCACGCGCTCGTCGCTGACGATCCACGAGCCGCCGCGCGAAGGCACGCTGACGATCCGCTCGACGCACGCGCCCGCCGCGAACCTCGATCTGGAAGGCCTCTACGTGTCGTCGGGCGTGTTTTGCACGCAGTGCGAGCCTGAGGGATTTCGCCGCATCACCTACTTCGCCGACCGCCCGGACGTGCTCGCCACCTACACGGTGACGATCCGTGCCGACCGCGCGCGCCTGCCCACGCTGCTGTCGAACGGCAATCTCGTGGCGACCGGCGCGCTCGACGACGGCCGCCACTTCGCGCGCTGGCACGATCCGTTTCCCAAGCCGACCTATTTGTTCGCGCTGGTGGCGGGCGATCTTGCCGAGCTCACCGACACGTTCACCACCGCCAGCGGACGCGAGGTGCGGCTGTCGATCCACTCGACGCCGCGCAACCTCGAATGCTGCGCGCACGCGATGGCGTCGATCAAGCGCGCGATGCGCTGGGACGAGCAGAACTTCGGCCGCGAGTACGACCTCGACCGCTTCATGATCTTCTGCGCCGACGACTTCAACATGGGCGCGATGGAGAACAAAGGACTCAACATCTTCAACAGCCGGCTGCTGCTGGCCGCGCCGGCCACGGCCACCGACGACGACTACGGCGCGATCGAAGGCGTGATCGGCCACGAGTATTTCCACAACTGGACCGGCAATCGCGTCACGTGCCGCGACTGGTTCCAGCTGTCGCTGAAGGAAGGACTGACGGTCTATCGCGATCAGGAATTCTCGGCCGAGCAGGGCTCCGCCGCCGTCGAGCGCATCGCCGCGGTCGACTTCATGCGGCGTACCCAGTTCGCCGAGGACGCGGGCCCGGGCGCGCATCCGGTGCGGCCGGACGAATACCAGGAAGTCAACAACTTCTACACGCCGACCGTCTACGAAAAAGGCGCCGAGGTGATCCGCATGCAGCGCGCGCTGCTCGGTGCCGAAGACTTCCGGCGCGGCATGGACCTCTACTTCGCGCGCAACGACGGCCACGCCGTCACCTGTGACGACTTCGTGCAGGCGATGAGCGACGCCAGCGGCGTCGACCTCGCGCAGTTCCGCCGCTGGTATTCCCAGGCCGGGACGCCGGTGATCACCGTCGACGGCGATTACGACGAGGCACGCCGCCGTTACACGCTCGACGTCGCCCAGCGGGTGCCGCCGACGCCGGGCCAGTCCGACAAGCAGCCGCTGCACATCCCGTTCGCCGTCGGCCTCGTCGACACCACGGGCCGCGACATGGCGCTGCGCCTCGAAGGCGACGCCGCCCCCGCGGCGACGACGCGCGTGCTGGAGCTGCGCGAGTCGTCCCAGCGCTTCACCTTCGTCGACGTGCCGTCACGCCCGGTGCCCTCTCTCGCGCGCGGGTTCTCGGCGCCGGTGCGCGTCGAATATCCGTACAGCGATGCCGACATCACGCTGCTTGCCGCGCACGACAGCGATCCCGTCAATCGCTGGGACGCGGCGCAGCGCAGCTTCAGCGGCGCGATCCTGGCGCTGGCCGCCGACCTGGGCAAGCAGCGGCCGCTGGCGCTGCCGGCGGCGACGTCGGCGCTGTTCGCCCACCTGCTCGACGGCGCGGCACGCGATCCGTCGCTCGCCGCGCTGGCGCTGACGCTTCCCGACGCCGCCTATGTCGGCAATCTGCAGGCCGTGATCGACGTCGACGGCGTGGTCGCCGCGCGCGCCTACCTTGCACGCGCCCTCGCCGTCGCCCATCACGACGAACTCGCCGCGCTGTACGCCCGCCTCGCGCCGCAGTCGCCGTACGCGCCGACCCAGGCGCAGATCGGTCCGCGACGCTTGCGCAGCGTCGTGCTGCGCTACCTGTGCACGGTCGACGACGCGGCGCCGCGCAGACTTGCGCTGGCGCAGTTCGACGATGCCGACAACATGACCGACGTGATCGGCGCGCTCGGCGCACTCGCCGACAGCGAGACGCTCGACCGCGATCACCTGTTCACGCGCTTCGAGGCCAAGTGGCACGACGACCCGCTGGTGCTCGACAAATGGTTCGCGCTGCAGGCCATGAGCCGGCGCCCCGACACGCTCGCGCGCGTCAAGTCGCTGCTCGCGCACCCGCGCTTCAATGCCCACAACCCGAACCGCGTGCGTGCCCTGGTGGGTTCGTTCGCGCTGCGCAATTTCGCGCGCTTCCATGCCGCGGACGGCGACGGGTACGCATTCATCGCCGACCAGATCCTCGCCGTCGACGCCACCAATCCGATGGTGGCGGCGCGGATCGCGGCGGCGTTCGAGCTGTGGCAGCGGCATTCCCAGCCCCGGCGCGGCATGATGCAGGCGGCGCTCCAGCGTCTCGCCACCGCGCCGTCGCTGTCGAGCGACGTCAACGAGATCGTTACGCGCAGCCTCGCGGGCTGAAGCAACAAGCCCCTGTCGAAAGGTGAAATGCCTGGATTCCCGCCTTCGCGGGAATGACGGCAGGCCGGTTGCCGAAGGTTTCGTGCCGCCAGGGCGTCTTCGCACGCCAAAAAACGGAGGCCGATGGCCGCGGGCGCCAGGCCGAACCCGCACGTTGGACATCACGTGCGCGCGACGTTTCGATCCGCGAATCGGCCCGACACGTGATGCCCGAACGTGCGGAGTCATTGCGTCGCGCGGCCGGCACTCCAATCGCCGAACGCGCGACGCCCACCGGCCGCACGACGCAATGACTACCAGTACGTCTCCAGCGTCACCTGCCCTGGCTCCTTGCGCCGGTGCCGCTTCATGCCGCGTCGCAGCAGCACCGCCTGCACATCGTCGACCATCGCCGGATTGCCGCACAGCATCGCGTGCGAGTTCTCCGCGGTGAGGGCGACGCCGGCGCGCGTCTCCAGCGAGCCGTCGTCGATCAGCGCCGGAATGCGCCCCCGCAGGGCGTCGGGATGCGCTTCGCGGCTGACGACGGGTGCATAGGCGAACGCGCCCGCATGGCGCCGCGCGAGATCGGCCATGACGTCGCGGTAGGCGAGGTCGGATGCGACGCGCACCGCGTGCACGAGCGTGATGCGCCCGAACTTCGCCCATGGCTCGTCGCTGCGCAGGATCGACAGGAACGGACCGATGCCCGTGCCGGTGGCGAGGCACCACAACGCTTCCGCCGCCGGTGTCTCGGCGACGGTGAAAAAGCCGTTGGCGCGCGGCCCGAGCCACAGCGCGTCGCCTGGCTCGAGGGCCGCGAGCCGCGGCGAGAACGGGCCTTCCGGCACGACGTTGAAATAGAACTCGTGATGCGCGGTGCCTGGCGGGTTCACGAACGAATACGGGCGGCCGAGCATCGCTTCCTTCGATCCTTGCGGCGCCGGCAGCGCGAGGCGCGCGAACTGGCCGGCGACGAACGTCAGGTCGGGCGCATCGACCTCGAGCGAAATCAGCCCCGGCGTGAAGCGGTGCTTGGCGGCGACGCGACCTTCTATCCATGCCGACATTGCGGTCTTTCGTGCAACATTCGAAAATACGATTATGCCTGCGGCTTCCCCGCGCATTGCCCCCGCGGTATCCATTCGCGCGCCACGTCCCGGCGACGAGCGCGCATTCATCGCCCAGGCCCGCGCCAGCCGCGCGCTGCACGAGCGCTGGGTGCGCGCGCCATCGACGCCGGCGGCCTACCGCGCCTACCTGCGCCAGGCCGACGGCCGCGTCGCCACGTTTCGCGGATACGTCGCCGTGCGCGATGCCGATGGCGTGCTGGCCGGCGTGTTCAACCTCTCGGAGATCGTGCACGGCATCTTCAAGAGCGCGTACCTCGGCTACTACGCGTTCGCGGGCTCGGTGTCCGGCGGCCACATGAGCGCGGCGCTGGGGCTCGTGCTCGACACCGCGTTTCGCGACCTCAAGCTGCATCGTGTCGAGGCCAACGTGCAGCCGGGCAACGTGCGCTCGCTCGAATTCCTGCTGCGCAACGGCTTCACGCGCGAAGGCTACTCGCGGCGTTATCTGAAGATCGGCGGCCGCTGGCGCGATCACGTGCGCTTCGCCATCCTCGTCGAGGACTGGTGCGGGCGTCGCCGGCGATGATGATCCCGCTGCTGCGTCGGGGCGCGGCCGTCGCCGCCGCGCTGGCAATCGGCGCGTGCACCGATGCGCCGGTCATGCCCGGGCAGCCGGTGAGCGTGGCGCACGCGCGGATCGCGCCCTGGGAAGTCCGCGAGGCCTGCGCCGATGTCGATGTCGGCGACCGCATCGACTTCCGCTTCGACGCCACCGAGGCGGTGGATCTCGATCTCTACTACAGGCAAGGCCAGGCGGTGATCATCCCGCTGTCGCGCAAGGGCACGGTGGCCGACGCCGGCGTACTCGAAGTGCGCATTCCCGGGCGCTACTGCCTCGCGTTCAAGGCCGGCCCCGCGGGCGCGTTCGTCAGCTATCACGTCAGCGTGCGCGGCGACGACCGGTGAGCGCCGCCGGCACGCTGCTGTTCGACCTCGACGGCACGCTGACCGACAGCCGGCCGGGCATCTTCGCGTGCATCCGCCATGCGCTCGCGAATCTGGATGTCGCGCCGCCCGGCGACGCCGAGCTCGCCGGATGCCTCGGGCCTCCGTTGCGCACCGCTTTCGCCGGGCTGCTCGGCAGCCCCGAGCCCGCGCGCATCGAGCGTGCGCTCGTCCACTATCGCGAGCGTTTCGACGCCGTCGGCTGGCGCGAGAACGCCGTGTACGACGGCATCGACGACGCGCTGGCGGCGCTGGCGGCGAGCGGCCACCGGATGCTCGTCTGTACGTCGAAGCCGGCCATGTATGCACGGCGCATCGTCGAGCATTTCGGCCTCGACCGCCATCTCGCCGGCGTGTACGGTCCCGGGCTCGACGGCCGCTTCGACGACAAGCGCGCGCTGCTGGACCACCTGCTGGCGAGCGAAGGCTGCGCCGCGGGTGCCGCGCAGATGATCGGTGATCGTCGTCACGACCTCGACGCGGCGCGCGCCAACGGCACGCGCGCGGTAGGCGTGCTGTGGGGCTACGGCTCGCGCGACGAGCTCGCGGGCTGCGACCGGCTTGTCGCGTCGCCGGCGGCATTGCCCGGCGTGCTGGCGGCCAGCTCCGCGTAGTTGTACGTGCGTCCCGACTCGATGGCGCCCTCGACGAGATGCGCGATGGCCGTCGCGGCGACGCGCGCCGGCGGCACGAGCGCGCCGTCGGCGTGCCACTGGCCGAACATGGCGACGTCGGGCAGCTCGCTCGCCGGACGCGTGCGCATGTACGCCTGCATCGGCGTGTCGATGATGCCCGGCCGATACGTCACCGCCGCGAAGCTCGCCTCGGGATGGTCGACCGCGAGCGCGCGCGTCAGCATCTCCATGCCGCATTTGGCGATGCTGTAGAGCGCGGCGCCGGTCATCGCGCGCCCGGCAAGGCCCGACGAGACGTTGACGATGCGCCGCTCGACCGTCGCATCGGCGAACGCTGCGCAGAACGCATTCGCCAGCACGGTCGGCGCGACCAGGTTCACCGCGAGCGAGCCCGCGAGCTCCGCCGCGTCCATCGTCCCCAGCGAGCCGACAGGTCCGGCCACCGCCGCGTTGTTGACGAGGAGCGCGCGCGACGGCGCGGTGGCGGCAGCGGCGCGCATCGCCGCCAGCGCTGCAGTGCTGGCGGCGTGGAGGTCGCCAAGATCGGCGCGCAGCCATTCGAAGCGCGCACCCGTGAGCGCCGGCGCGGCGCTGCGGCCGATGCCGGTCACGTGCCAGCCGGCGGCGATGAGCTGCATGGCGATGGCCTCGCCCAGGCCGCGCGACACGCCGGTGACGAACGCCACCCGCGCCTTGGACGCGGGTTTCGCGATTGCATGCTGCATCAGTGGTGGCCTCCGGACGACGCGACGACGATGACGACGACGATGATGGCGAGCACCAGCAGCGCGATCTTCCACGGGCTCTTCGGATACTCGCCGGCGATGGCGCCTGACACGCCGTTGATCACGCACTGGAATGCCCGCGCGCCGAACGTGTACGAAAGCAGCCACACCGGCGCGAGGATGTGCTTGAACGTCTGCGCCGAATATTGCGCGGTCACGTCGAGATTGCGATAGGTGTCGCCGCCAACCGCTACGCCGGCCAGCGCACGCGTTTCCGCATCCATCGTCGCGCGGGCGCGGGCCGCGGCGTCGGCCAGGTCGATCTGGTAGCGCTCCACCACCCAGCCGCTGACATAGCCCGCGTCGTAGGGCTTGATGGCGGTCATCGGGAAGGGCTCGACGCCGCGCATCAGCTGCGGATGCACGCCGACGGAGCCGCAGACGAGCTCGTTGTCGAAATCGTGCGCGAGGCGCCCTGCCGCCGATTCCCAGCGCACCTGCCGGACCTGACGCGTGCGCGGCTGGCCGTTCTCGTAGTAGGTCTCGGTGGTCCAGTAGTAATGCCCGCGCTCGGCCGTCCACGTCGCGTCGACGTGCGCGTTGAACGTCCAGTACGGGAGGTAGACGCCCTTCACCGTGTCGGTGAGGGCGCGGCGCTTGAGCGCGCCGGGCGCGAGCCACAGCTTGCCATACCACGCGCGAATGCGATCGCGCGCGCCGTCCTCGGGCACGCTGAAGGGAAGCACGCCTTCGGGACGGAGCATCGCCCGCGTCTCGGCATACGGCACGAGCTGCGCCGAGCCGCAGAATTCGCAGCGTTGCGCCTGGCGCGCGGGGTCCAGCACCGAGATCGCGTTGCAGCTCTGGCAGCGCACCTGGCGCGCGCGGCCAGCGGCTGCGGCAGGGCCCTGCGTCGACGCCTGCAGCATGTCGCGCAATGCCGCGGCGAGATCGTGCTCGGCAACCCTGCCCGTCGCCGGCAATGCGGCGGTCGATTCGGTGCCGCAGAACGGGCACACGAGCTTCTGCTTGCGCGGATCCCAGGTCGCCTCGCCGCCGCAGGCGGGGCAGATGAACTTCTCGCGCGCGTCGACTTCCGGCGCGGGGGAAGGTGGATCGTTCGCCAAGTTGCGCGTCGGGTCAGTGGGCGGCCGGCGTCGCGACGCGCAACCGGGCTCAGCGGACGAAGTAGCCGATCACCTGCCAGCCATTGGCGGTCTTCTCGACCGTCACCTGCTCCTGTGCGAACTCCTTCTTGGCGAACGACGAGCGGAACAGCATCACCGCGTAGTCACCCTTGCCGAAGCCCTTGATCCGGTCGAGGAACTGCGTCGTCACCACGGTGCGCCGCAGGTTCGCGCCAAACGGCGCACGCGTGTCGTTGAGCGCCTTCGCCCATTGCGCCTTGGGCACTTGCCGGTGGAACTTCTCGCCGGCGGCCTTGTAAGCCGCCTCGGCGTCGTTGCGGTCGGCGAGCGCGAGCCAGGCGCGCGCCGCGTCCTGCGCCTCGGTCGAGCGCGCATCCTGCGCGCGTGCGGGCAGCGCCGCGGCGATCGCCAGCGCCACCAGGGCCAACAGGAATCCGCGGCGCATCACGATGCCAGGAACGCGTTGACGGCGTCGCGGGTGACGCGCCACTGCGTGCCGATCTTCTTGCCCTTGAGATCGCCGGACTCGAGGCTCGACATCACGTCGGCCTCGGCAACCCCCAGCATCTGCGCCACCTGCGCGGGATTGAGCAGCTCCGGAGCGGCAGCGGGCGATGCCGGCGCCGCGATGCCGGGGACGGCCTGCGCCATCAGCCCTCCGGACTGGTTCATCATCTGCTGCGCCATCGACATGCCGACCGCCATCTCGGCGGCCATGCCGCCCGGGCCGCCGTTGCCTTTTTCGAGTCCCTGCGCCATCTGGAATTTCACGTAGTCATTGAGGTTGCCGACTGCCGCCATGCTCGAGCGCTTGTCGATCGCCTGTTCGACCTCGGGTGGCACCGAGACGTTCTCGACGATGAACGACGTCATCGCCAGCCCGTACTTGTCGCCGATCGCCGGGTTGATCACGGGCAGCAGCGCCTCGCCGAGCTCGGTGTAGCGCGCGGCGACATCGAGTGCCGGAATCTTCGCCTGCGCCAGCGCGTCGGAAAACACGCTGACGATGCGCGAGCGCATCGCGTCGTTGAATTCGTCGAGCCGGAAATGGTCGTCCGTGCCCGCCACTTCCTTGAGGAATTTCTTCGGATCGACGACGCGGAAATCGTAGGTGCCGTAGGCGCGCAGGCGCACGATGCCGAAGTCGGCGTCGCGCATCATCACCGGGTTGGCCGTGCCCCATTTGTTGCCGGTGAACAGCCGCGTGACGACGTAGTAGACGTCGGCCTTGAACGGGCTCTCGAACGCGTATTTCCAGCTCTTGAGGTTGGTGAGGACGGGGATGTTGTCGGTGGTCAGCGTGTGCTTGCCGGGCCCGAACGTGTCGCCGAACTCCCCGAGGTACACGAATTGCGCGACCTGCGACTCGCGCACGACGAGCTGCGCGCCGTTCTTGATCTCCTTGTCCTCGTCGGGAAAGCGGAATGACAGCGTGTCGCGCGAGTCATCGGTCCACTCGATGACATCGATGAACTGTTTCTTGAGGAAATCGATGATCGCCATCGGGGCTCCATGCGCGAGGCCGCGCCGCGAGGGCGCGCAGAGGCATTGCGGGAATCGCCGCGGGCGCGCTGCCTTGCCGCGCCGCGTGGCGCAGATTCTACTTCGCCGGGGCCTTCGGCTCGCCGCCGGCCTTGGCGAGCATCTGCTCGAGCTGGGCGAGCGGCAGCGCGCCGGGCACTACCGTGCCGTCGGCGAACACGATCGTCGGCGTCGCCGAAATGCGCAGCTTCTCGCCCAGCGCCTGGTTCGCGGCGACGGGGTTGGCGCAATCACCCTTGTTGTCCGGCAGCTTCTGGCTCTGGAACCAGTCGTCCCACGCCTTGCCGCGGTCGGCCGAGCACCAGATCTGGCGCGACTTCTGCGCCGCCGCCGGATGCAGCGAGTCGATCGGGAACGGGAACGTGTAGATCGTCACGTTCGTCATGCCCGACAATTCCTTCTCGATCCGCGCGCAGAACGGGCAATCGGCGTCGGAGAACATCGCGATGCGACGCGAGCCGTCGCCGCGCACGCGCTTGAACGACTGCTCGAACGGCAGGCTGTCGAAGGCGACGCGATTAAGCTTGCGGTAGCGATCGTCGGTGAGGTTCTGCTTGGAGGCCAGGTCGTAGATCGATCCCATGAACAGATAGCTGACGCTGGGGTCGACGTAGATGATGCGGTCGTCGACGAGCACTTCATAGAGGCCGGCGATGTCGGTCTTGGTGATCTGGCGGATTTCCATGCCGGGGACGCGCTGCTCGACGAGCTTGCGGATCGCCGCGATCTCGGGGGACACCGGCGCCTTGGCAGCCGCCGGCGCCGGCTTGGCCGGGGCCTGGGCGAGCGTCGGCAGCGCCGCGCCGAGCATCAGCGCGCACGTCGCGGCCACTGTCAAATACCTGATATTCATCAAAAACTCCGTGATGCGGGGACTTTGGACAGTTTACCGGAGCGCAGGTTGCGCCAGCGCCCGCTTGACCCTGCCAAACCGGTCGATCGTCGCCATGCCGCTGTTGCGCAACAGGGCCAGCCAGCGCTGGTCCATGCCGAACAGCCGCGCCAGTGCGTCCGTCACCGTCTGCATGGCAAGCACGGGCTCGGCACGCCGCCGCGCGTAACGCTCGAGGAGGATGGGCGCGCCGGGATCGGCGACCGGACCGCGCTCGCGCAGCACGTCCGCCAGCACGGCGGCGTCGCCAAAGCCGAGGTTGACGCCCTGTCCGGCCAACGGGTGCACGCCGTGCGCGGCGTCGCCGATGAGCGCCAGGCGGTGCGCGACCACCGCAGGCGGGCGCAGGAACGCCAGCGGGAAGCTGGCCGGCCCTTCGGTGAGCGTGAGGACTCCCTGCGCGTCGTGGCTCGCCGCGGCGACGCGCAACGCGAGCTCGTGTGCGGACAACGCCGCAAGCTCGGCGGCGAGTGCGAGCGGCGCCGACCACACCATCGACACCCGGCGTCCCGGCAACGGCAGCAGCGCGAGCACGCCGCCGTCGGGCATGAACCACTGCCACGCGCGGCCATGATGCTCGTTGGCGCAGGTGAAATTGGCCACCAGCGCCGTCTGTGCATAGGGCTTCGGCACGGCGACGATGCCGGCCGCCTCGCGCACCCATGAGCGCAAGCCGTCGGCGGCGACGACCAGTCTCGCATCGAGCGCATCGCCCGTGTCCAGCGTCAGCGTCGCGCGGTCGACGCCGAAGGCGAGCGATGCGAATGTCGCCGGCGCCAGCAGCGTGACCCCCGCGGCGTGCGCCCGGCGCACCAGCGCCCGGCGCAGCGCGCGCTCCTCGACGATCCACGCCAGCGCCCGCTCGTCGAGGTCGTGCGCGGAGAAATCGAGGACGCTGCCGAGATCGCCGGTCACGCGCATCGATTCGACCGGCATCAGCCGCTCGCTCGCAAGCTCGGCCCACGCGCCCAGACGCGCGAGGAACGCAGCGCTGCCCGGGCTGACCGCGTAGATGCGCGTGTCGAAACCGTCGTCGTCCGCGGGCGGTGCGGCGATCGGCTCGCGGTCGATCAGCAGCGTGGCGAGGCCGGCATCCGCGGCGGCAGCGGCCAGCGCGAGGCCCGGCAGGCCGGCGCCGGCGATCGCCACGTCGAATGCGCGGCGGGCATCCGTCGCCGGCATTGTTTGCGCGGCGGGGCTCACGTCGCCTCCAGGGTCTCGATGACGAGCTCCCGGTTGGTGTAGATGCAGATGTCGGCGGCGATCTCGAGCGACTTGCGCACGATGTCGGCGGCCTGCATGGCGCTGGTGTCGAGCAGCGCGCGTGCCGCCGCTTGCGCGTACGCGCCGCCGGAGCCGATCGCGACGATGCCGAATTCGGGCTCGAGCACGTCGCCGTTGCCCGTGATGATCAGCGACGCCGTGACGTCGGCGACCGCCAGCATCGCCTCCAGCCGGCGCAGCACGCGGTCGGTGCGCCAGTCCTTGGCGAGCTCCACCGCCGAGCGCACGAGATGGCCCTGGTGCTTGTCGAGCTTGGCCTCGAAGCGCTCGAACAGCGTGAACGCGTCGGCGGTGGCACCGGCGAAGCCGGCGAGCACGCGGTCGTGGTGGATCTTGCGCACCTTGCGCGCCGTGGCCTTGATGACGACGTTGCCGAGCGTCACCTGGCCGTCGCCGCCGAGCGCTACATCGGTGCCGCGGCGCACCGACAGGATCGTCGTGCCGTGGAAGCCTTCCATGTCAGCGGACCCGCGCCGGCAGCTGCCGGCGCCGCGCGACGGCGCGCGGGGTCATGCCGCCTTTTTGACGAAATGCCGCGGCGAGATGCCGATCAGCAGCAGCAACGCGCGCACGATCGGCGTGACGCCCGCGAGCTGCACGGCGCGCCGCTGCGATTCGATGCGGTTGATCGCATTCATCAGCGCGCCGGCGCACACGAAGTCGACGCGCTCGACTGCCGACAGGTCGATCGGCACCACTGCGCGGCCTTGCGCGAATTCGCCGAGTTGCGCGAGTTGCGGCGTGGTGGGACCGGCCATCACGCCGGTCCACGCCAGCATCTCGCCGTCCGCCGCGGTCTGCGTGGGCTCGACCTCGTCGGCCGCAGGCTCGGGCTGCGAAGCCGTCTGCGAATGCGGCGGCGGCTCGTATGACGGCGGCGACGTCTCGAACGCGATCGCGTATTCGATGGCGCGGTCGTCGAACGCCTCCTGCTCGTGGAACCATTGCATCAGCTCGAGCGACAGCAGCCAGACGCCTTCGCCGGCATCACGGCCGCGCTTGACCATCGACTCGATCGCCGCGCGCAGCTTGTCGCCGCGCAGCAGCGTCAGCGCGAACTGATGGCGGCGGGCCAGCGTGAGCGCGTCGGCAAGGAGCTTGGCGCCGGCATCGTCGAACCCGCTCACCGACGCGAGGTCGATGCGCGCCTGGGGAACCTTGCGCTCGATCGCGCGCTTGAGGCCCTCGAGCTGCGACGCGCTTGCCGCCGTCAGCTTGCCGGTGATCGCGAGAAAGCCGCCCGCCGCGCCCTTGGCACCCGCCGAGGGCCGCGCCGCCTCGTCCCACGCCGGGGCCGAGCGCTCGAACTGCACCACGTATTGCAGCGCCAGCTGGTCGAAGGCGGCGTGATCGCCAGCGCGCTGCAGCAGGTCGAACAGTGAGAGCCAGGCGAGCGGCGACAGCTTCGTGTCGTGGTCGTTGACAACGCCCTGCTCGAGCATCTTGCGCGCCATTTCCGCCTGCCCGCTCGCATACAGCAGCGCGGCGTTCTCCAGCACCGCGCACAGGCCCGGGTTCGCCTGCATCACCTCGATCGCCGACGTCGACGGCGGCGCGCCCATCAGGCTCGCGCCCGTGACGGTGATATCGCGCGCCGTCGGCTCCGAACGCGGTCGCGGCGCACCCTTGCCGACGGCCTGCGCGGCCAGTTCCCGCGCCGATTGCGGCCGCGCAGGGTTGACGCCTGGCACGCGCTTCTGGGGCGCGGGCTCGGGACGCTTCGGCGGTTTCTGGAAAAGGGCCATCGTGCACTTGTCGTCGCGGAGTGGGTCGGAACGGCCGTGCGCTCGCTGCGCGCACGGCCGCGGGTGCCGGCCGCGGGCCGGCGCACCTTTGTTCCCCCGACGAAATTATGCCGGCGCGTGCCTTTGCCGGCAAATTGCGCCGGCGCAATGAGATGGACCTAGCCGCGGCACGGTCGGCTGCCATGGCCGCCGCACCCCAGCGCGCACCGCCGCTGCCGACGCGAACGCGGGCGTCCGCATCGGCGCTGCATCAGGCCTTGGCGAGGTTCTGCGCCGCGAATTCCCAGTTGAGCAGCTTGTCGATCACCGCGTTGACGTGGTCGGGCCGCCGATTCTGGTAATCGAGGTAGTACGCATGCTCCCAGACGTCGATCGTCAGCAGCGCCGTCTGGCCCTTGGACATCGGGTTTTCCGCATTCGGCGTCTTCGCAAGCTTGAGCTTGCCGCCTTCAGCCACGAGCCATCCCCAGCCGGAACCGAATTGCGTCACGCAGGTCTGCGCGAAGTCCGTCTTGAACTTGTCGTAGCCGCCGAGATCGCTGTCGATCATCTGCGCGATCTTGCCGGTGGGCTTGCCGCCGCCGTTGGGCTTGAGGCAGTTCCAGTAGAACGTGTGGTTCCACACCTGCGCGGCGTTGTTGAAGATGCCGGCCTTGTCGGGCTTGCCGGCGGTGGCCTTGATGATCGCCTCGAGCGTCGCGCTCTCGAACTCCGTCCCCTTCACCAGGTTGTTGAGGTTGTCGACGTAGGCCTTGTGGTGCTTGCCGTAGTGGAAACCCAGCGTGTTGGCGGAAATGACGGGCGCCAGCGCGCCTTCGGCGAACGGAAGTGGCGGTAACGTGAACATGGTTCGACGGCTCCTTGTTGTTGGGCTCGGCGCCGGCATCGAGTGCAGCCCTGGCGACGCGCCGCCCCTGACGCGGCATTGCTACTCGACTACGCCGCAGGCGATGCGCGCGCCGGAATTGCCGGCGGGCTGACTAGTGTAGTCGTCCGGATCGGCGTGCACGATCAGCGCCTTGCCGAGGATGCTGTGGGCGCCCTCCGACACGCTGACGCCGTGCAGCACGTACGACATCTGCGCCACGCCATTGGCGTTGGCCTTGAGCGCCGGCATGTCGCCGGCATGGTGCGGCCCGCCCTGCGGGCCATGCGGGTCGTGGTCGGGATTGAAATGGCCGCCGGCGCTCATGGCGTCGGCGCTGCTGCAATCGCCGTTCTCGTGCAGGTGCATGCCATGCTCGGAGTCGGGCTTGAGATTGTGCACGTCCGTCATCACCACCACCTCGTCGCCGTTCTGGATGAACGTCACCGATCCGCTGGCGCGGTAACCTTTGGTGTGGACGAGCAACGCGGTGGCTCGTGTCTTGGGCCGCGCTGCCATGGCGGCGGCCTTCTCCGGCGGCGCACCCGCGGCGCTTGCGCTGGCGACGAGTGCCGCGCATGCCGCGACGCGCGCCGCGCGCGCCATGATGCGGGCTGCCCGGCGGGACGCGGCCGCTGGCAACGAATCAATCGCCGTAGAGCTTCTGCACGCGCTCGCGGCGCTCCTGCGCCTCGAGCGAGAGCGTCGCGGTCGGGCGCGCGAGCAGTCGCGCGACGCCGATCGGCTCGCTCGTTTCCTCGCAGAAGCCGTACGAGCCGTCGTCGATCATGCGAATCGACTTCTCGACCTTCTTCAGGAGCTTGCGCTCGCGATCGCGGGTGCGCAGCTCGAGCGTGTATTCCTCCTCGAGCGTCGCGCGGTCGGAAGGATCGGTGGTGATCTCGTTCTCGCGCAGATGCTCGCCGGTGTCGTCCGCGTTCTGCAGGAGCTGGTCGCGCAGCTCGACCAGGCGCTGGCGGAAGAACGCGAGCTGCGCCTCGTTCATGTAGTCCTTCTCCGGCGCCTTGAGGATCTCCTCTTCCGTCAGTTCGCGGACTTTTTTCAACGCCGTTGCCGTTTTGCCTGCCATGCTGACTCCGTGCCTTGGTCACCGGCCGTGCGAGGCGCCCCCGAGCGAGGTGCCGCGGCCGTGGTTAACTTCGGATTATAGCCCGTTCCACGGCCGCCACGCCACCTTCGTCCGGACCGCAGCCCGGCATGCTGGACGACCGTATAATTCCGCAAAAACAACACCTTCCAATGACCGACTCCGCTGCCAGCAGCGTCACCCTCACCCGTCCCGACGACTGGCACCTGCATCTGCGCGACGGCCGTGTGCTCGAGGCGGTCCTGGCGGCCACGGCGCGCGTCTTTGCGCGAGCAATCGTCATGCCCAACCTCAAGCCGCCGGTGACGACGGTGGCCGCGGCGGGGGCCTATCGCCAGCGGATCGTGGCCGCGCTGCCCGCGCAGGCGGCGTTCGAGCCGCTGATGACGCTCTACCTGACCGACGCCACGCCGGTCGACGAGATTGCGCGTGCGCGCGCGTCGGGATTTGTCGCCGCCTGCAAGTACTACCCGGCCGGGGCGACGACCAATTCCGCCGACGGCGTCACCGCCATCGACAAGGTGTGGCCGGTATTCGCGGCGATGGAGCGCCATGGCGTCGTGCTGTGCGTGCACGGCGAGGTCACCGACCCGGACGTCGACGTGTTCGACCGCGAGCGCGTGTTCGTCGAGCGCCATCTCGCGCGCATCGTTGCCGCGTTTCCGGCGCTCAAGGTGGTGGTCGAGCACGTGACGACGCGCGAGGCGGTGCAGTTCGTCGACGCCGCCGGCACGCAGGTCGCGGCGACGATCACGCCGCAGCACCTGCTGCATTCGCGCAATGCCATGCTCGCGGGATTCGTCAGGCCGCACCTTTTCTGCCTGCCGATCCTCAAGCGCGAGACGCATCGCCAGGCCTTGGTCGCCGCGGCAATTTCCGGAAGCCCGAAGTTCTTCCTCGGCACCGACAGTGCGCCCCATCCTCGCCATGCCAAGGAAAGCGCATGCGGCTGCGCCGGCTGCTACAGCGCCCCGGCCGCGCTGCCGCTCTATGCGCAGGCGTTCGAGCGCGCCGGCGCGCTGTCGCGTCTCGAGGGCTTCGCCAGCGTGCACGGCGCGGCGTTCTACGGGCTGCCGCGCAACCGCGACACGGTGACGCTGGTGCGCGAGCCGTGGACGGTGCCGGCCGAGCTGGCGTTCGGCGATGGCACCGTCGTGCCGCTCGCCGCCGGCGAGACGCTCGACTGGCGCGTCGTCGATCAGCGCACGAAACGGTCGACGTAGTCGGCGCCGAGCCCCGCGGCATCGAAGTGACGACGGCACATGTCGATCTTGGTGAACACGTCCTCGAAGCCGATGCCCTTCCCCCACGGGTCGACGTAATACATGACGCCGTTGACCTGGAAGTACGTGATCATCTCGGCGACGTCGTCGGGCACGACGAGCGTGTGGGTGTCGCCCGGCGGCTCGAACACGTAGCTGCCTTCGGTGGCGATCCAGTCGTGCTCGAGATAGCGCCAGCGGCCCTTCAGCACGAAGCCGTGCACCGGCTGCGAATGGCGATGGCGCGACAGCACGCCGGCGCGGCGCACGCGCAGCAGGTTCATCCAGTAGCCGGCGGACACGGACAGGCACAGCGGACGGAACCACACGCCGTCGGCCTGCGGCACCCAGAGGCGCTCGTCGTCGGGAATCGCCTGCGGCACGACGAGATCGGCGAGCGCTTCGCCGGGGCGTGCGAGCTGGTAAGGCATGTAGCGCGGATCGTCGGCCATCGGGGTTCCCCGGCGCCAGGAAGGCGCACGCGCGCAGCATAGCGAACCCCGGCGCCCGTTCGAGCGGAAGAACCCCGGTCCGCCGGTGCTATCCTTGCCGTCCGAAGCCGGCCAGACTGTCGCTGCGGCGTTCGCGCCGCAGAGGAAAGTCCGGGCTCCACAGAGCAGGATGCCGGGTAACGCCCGGCCGCCATACGCCACCGCTCGCGCGGTCGGCCAAAGCGAGGAACAGGGCCACAGAGACGAGTCGCCTGCGGTCAAACGCAGGCGGGTGAAACGCGGCAACCTCCATCCGGAGCAACGCCAAATAGGCGGACGACGACGCTGCTCGCCGAGTCCGCGGGTAGGCGGCACGAGCGCCGCGGCAACGCGGCGCCTTAGATGAATGGCAGTCATAGCGCGGCCTCGCGGCCGCGCCGTAACAGAACCCGGCTTATCGGCCGGCTTCGGATATTTTCGCAGCAGCGCGCGCGGCCACCTGCGCGCGCACCTCGGTCTTGACGATCTTGCCCGCGTTGTTCTTGGGCAGCGCGTCGACCACGACGTAGGCGCGCGGCCGCTTGAAGCGCGCGATGTGGGCGAGGCACAGCGCATCGCACTCGCGCAGCACGGCATCGGCCGCCACGCCTTCGCGCAGCACGACGCAGGCCACCACCTCCTCGCCCCATTCCGCATGCGGGCGGCCCACCACCGCGACTTCGACGACGGCGGGATGGCGCTGCAGGATCTCCTCGACTTCGCGCGGGTAGATGTTGCTGCCGCCGCTGATGACCAGGTCCTTGCTGCGATCCTTGAGCGTGAGAAAGCCGTCGGCGTCGAGCACGCCGATGTCGCCGGTGTGCAGCCATCCGCCACTCAGCGCCGACGCCGAGGCGGCCGGATTGTTCCAGTACCCGCGCATCACCGTCGGTCCGCGCACCAGCACTTCGCCCGCGGTGCCCGCGGCGCACGGCCGATCGGCGTCGCCGACGCGAAGCTCGATCCCGGTCTGCGCGCGCCCGACCGAGGCGAGTTGCGCCGTGTCGCCGCGCGCCACCGCGTCGGCGATCGCCGCGCGGTTCATCGCCGTGATCGTCATCGGCGACTCGCCCTGGCCGTAGATCTGCGCGAGTCGCGGTCCCAGTGCCGCGCACGCGGCCTCGAGGTCGGCGACGTACATGGGGCCGCCGCCGAACACCAGGCACTTGAAGCGCGCGAGGTCGGCCTGCGCGAGCGCCGCACTCTGCACCAGCCGCTTCACCATCGTCGGCGCGGCGAAGAACAGCGCGCGATCGAAGTTCGCCATCAACACCGCGGTCTCGGCGGCGTCGAACCCGCCGGACTCGGGAACGACGTTGACTGCGCCATGCGCGACGTGCGGCACCACGTAGAGGCCCGAGCCATGCGACATCGGCGCCGGATGCAGCAGCGCGTCGCCCGGTGCGATCGGCTCGACGTCGCGCACGAAGCACGCCGCCATCGCCAGCAGGTTCGCGTGCGAGATGACCACGCCCTTGGGTCGCCCGGTGGTGCCGCTCGTATAGAACAGCCATGCCGGCGCATCGCCGCCGGTCGCGGCCGGCGGCGCCGCAGCGTGCCCGTCGATCCAGCGCCGGAACTCGCGGCCGCCGAGCTCGACGACGCGCGCTCCCGGCGGCGGCGCGGCAAGTGCAGCGCTCCATTCGCGGTCGACGAAAATGAGCCGCGCGCCCGCATCGGCGAGCACGAAGTCCAGCTCGCGCGGATGCAGCTTGGCGTTGACCGGCACGGCGACGAGCCCGGCCCACCAGCAGGCGTAGAGCGTCTCCACGTATTCGATGGCATTGCGCGACACGATGGCGACGCGATCACCGGTGCCGAGCCCGGCCGCGCGCATCGCGCCCGCCAGCGCGGCGGCACGCCGCGCGAGCGTGCGGTAGTCGTGGACGATCGTCGTGCCGCGCGCGATCGCCGGTGCGTCGGCGAAACGCTCTGCCGATCGCGCGAGCTGCGCGGCGAGACCGGTCGCGGCGGCGGGCATCGCGGGCGCCTTCAGCGCCGGCGACGGCGTACGTCGCGCAGGATCTCGCGGGCGGCGTTGCGGCCGGGAATGCCGGTGACGCCGCCGCCGGGATGGGCACCCGAGCCGCACAGGTACAGGTTTTTAACCGGCATCCGGTAGTCGGCGTGACCCAGCACCGGCCGCGTCGCGAACAGCTGGTCGAGGCCCAGCGCGCCGTGGAAGATGTCGCCGCGCACGAGGCCGAAGGTCCGCTCGAGGTCGAGCGGCGTCAACGCCCGCCGGCCGATGACGCTGGCGCGGAAATTCGGCGCCAGCGCATCGACCGTGTCGATCATCAGGTCGGCGATGGCGTCGCGTGCGTCATCGAAGCTCTGCCCGCTCACCGCCGGCATGTCAGGGTTCACGTGCTGGCAGAACAGGCTCGCGACGTGCATGCCCGGTGGCGCGAGCGTGTCGTCGACCACCGACGGAATCAGCACCTCGACGATCGGCGCGCGCGACACGCCGGTGGTGCGCGCGTCGAAGTACGCGCGCTCCATGTACGCGAGCGACGGCGCGATGACGATGCCCGCGGCGTGGTGCGGCGCGGCGGCGGTCCCCGGCGCGCAGCGGAAGTCGGGAAGCGCGGACAGCGCGACGTTCATGCGGAACGTCCCCGAGCCGCAGCGATAGCCGTCGATGCGGCGGCGGAAGTCGGCATCGACGGCGTCGGCCGCCACCAGCTCGTCGAACAGCAGGCGCGGATTGACGTTGGCGACGACGCGCCGCGCCGGCAGCACCTCGCCGCTCGCAAGCTCGACGCCCGTCGCGCGGCCCTTGTCGACGACGACGCGGGCGACGGGCGACGCGACGCGGATCTCCACGCCGCGCGCTGCGCACTCGCGCGCCATCGCCTGCGTGATCGACCCCATGCCGCCGCGTGCGTGTCCCCATTGCCCACGCTTGCCGTTGACCTCGCCGAACACGTGATGCAGCAGCACGTACGCCGATCCCGGCGAGTAGGGGCTCTGGAAATTGCCGACCACCGCGTCGAAGCCGAACGCGGCCTTGATCGGGTCGGACTCGAACCAGCGGTCGAGTATCTCGCCGGCGCTCTTGGTGAAGAGGTCGAGAACGTCGCGCTGTCCTGCGCGGTCCAGCGCGCGGAAGCGCTTCGCCACCTTCCAGCCGTCGAGCAGCGCCGGCATGCCGCCGCCGACATTGGGCGGGGTCGCGTGCAGCAGGTCGCGCAGCACGTCGGCGACGGTGTCGAGCATCGCGTAGTAATCGGGCAGCCGCGCGGCGTCGCGCGCCGAGAAGCGCGCGACCTCCGCCTGCGTGGCAGCAAGGCCGCCGCCGACGCGGATCGACTGCACGTCGGACAGCGGCAGGAAATTGGCGAACGGCCGCTCGATGATCGCGAGGCCATGCGCGGCGAGGTTGAGGTCGCGGATCACCTCGGGGGCGAGCAGGCTCACCGTGTAGCTGGCGGTGGAATTGCGGAAGCCCGGATGGAATTCCTCGGTGACCGCGGCGCCGCCGACGACGTCGCGGCGCTCGAGCACGCAGACCGACTGCCCGCCGGCGGCGAGATACGCGGCGCAGACGAGGCCGTTGTGGCCGCCGCCGATGACGACGACGTCGTGGGGCGCGCGAGGGCCCGGCACGGTCGCGGCGCGCGCTACTCGTCCATGCCGGCGGCCACGGTCGAGAAGCCGCAGTCGACGAACGTGACCTCGCCGGTGATCGCGCTCGCGAGCTCGGACAGGTAGAACGCCGCGACGTTGCCCACCTCGTCGATCGTGACGTTGCGGCGCAGCGGCGCGTTCTTCTCGACGAAGTGCAGGATCTTCGAGAAGCCGCCGATGCCGGCGGCGGCGAGTGTCTTGATCGGGCCGGCCGACAGCGCGTTGACACGGATGTCCTCGGGGCCGAGGCACGCCGCGAGGTAACGCACGTTGGCCTCGAGGCTGGCCTTGGCGAGCCCCATGACGTTGTAGTTGGCGAGCGCGCGCGTCGAGCCGAGGTAAGTCAGCGTCACCAGCGCGCCCTTGCGCCCTTGCATCAGCGGCCGCGCGCCCTTCGCCAGCGCCGCGAAGCTGTAGCTCGAGATGTCGTGGGCGGTGGTGAACGCGGCGCGGGAAAGGCCTTCGAGGAAATCGCCGGCGAGCGACTCGCGCGGCGCGAAGGCGATCGAGTGCAGCAAGCCGTCGAGGCCGCCCCATTCCGATCGGACCGACGCGAACAGCGTGTCGATGTCGTCGTCGCGGGCGACGTCGCAGCGCCACACCGGGCAGTCGCCGAAATCGGCCGCGAGCTTCACCACGCGGTCCTTGAGGTCGTCGTTGACATACGTGAACGCGAGCATCGCGCCCTCGCGCTGGCAGGCGCGCGCGACGCCGTACGCAATCGACCGGTTCGACAGCACGCCGGTGATCAGGATCCTGCGATTGGCCAGAATGCCCATGCACTGCGCCTCACGACGTGAACGAACGAAGGGGCCCGATGACACCGCACATGTAGCCGTTGTTCGGCAGGCCGGGAACGAATTCGTCGATATTGGCGCCGAAATGCAGCACGACCGAGCGTCCGAACAGGCCGTCCGGGCCGGTCGTGTGCACGCCCGGGATCTGCACGGTCCACGTGCCGTCGCCGTCGGACGAGACGCGGAATTCGGGCGTCAGGTCCTTCGCCGCGCGGGCGGAGCCCGCCGGCGCCCACGGCGGTCCCGCCGAGAAGAAATTGGGCGACGAGCAATTGCCGTTGGCGTGGATGACGACACGGTACGTGCCAAGCCGCAGGTTGGTGACGAACACCGTCATGAACACGCCGTCGCCGCGGTCGACGAAGCGCACGTCGGCGCGCCCGGTGGAGCGGTCGTTGGGCGCCAGCACCGCCTGCACGCCGCCGCCCTTGCCCACCGCCGAGTTGCTCACCGCATCCCACGCGCTGCAGCCGGCGGTGGCGAGCGCGAGCGCGATGGCGAGCGAAGGAGCGAGGCGTCGTGTCGGCACGTCGGAATCGGGATGGCGGGGATCGGCAATGATACGGCAGAAGCGCGCCGGGTCTTCCGCGCGCGAAGTACAATCGCGTTGCCGTCACCGGGGATGCGCGCCGCGCCGCGCGGTGGCACGCGCGCGCAACACTCAGCGCGCCGCGCACCGGACAACCGGCCGCGCCGCGCGGTCATCCATCGCGACGACTAGCGAACCCCCGATTCCCATCGCCGATACCCGATTCCGCCATGACCATGACGCCGGAGGAGATCGTCTCCGAACTCGACAAGCACATCGTCGGCCAGGACCGTGCGAAGCGCGCGGTCGCGATCGCGCTGCGCAACCGCTGGCGCCGCCAGCAGGTCCCCGAGCCGCTGCGCCAGGAGATCACGCCGAAGAACATCCTGATGATCGGCCCGACGGGCGTCGGCAAGACCGAGATCGCGCGCCGTCTCGCGCGCCTCGCCGACGCGCCGTTCGTCAAGGTCGAGGCGACCAAGTTCACCGAAGTCGGATACGTCGGGCGCGACGTCGACACCATCGTGCGCGACCTGGCCGAGGTCGCGGTCAAGCAGACGCGCGAGGCCGAGATGCGCAAGGTGCGCGACCGCGCCGCGGACGCCGCCGAGGAGCGCATCCTCGACGCGCTGCTGCCGCCGACGCGCGAGGTCAACTTCCACGACATGAAGCCGGTCGACAACGCCACCCGCCAGAAATTCCGCAAGATGCTGCGCGAGGGCCAGCTCGATGACAAGGAGATCGACGTCGAGGTGGCGATGCTGCCGGCGCAGATGGAGATCATGGCGCCCCCCGGCATGGAGGACCTGACGTCGCAGCTGCAGGGCATGTTCCAGCAGCTCGGCGGCGGCCGCCGCCGCGTGCAGAAGATGAAGATTCCCGAGGCGCAGAAGGCGCTCACCGACGAGGAGGCCTCGAAACTGCTCAACGACGACGACATCAAGGCGCGCGCGCTCGCCAATGCCGAGCAGAACGGCATCGTTTTCCTCGACGAGATCGACAAGATCGCCACGCGCTCCGAGGTGTCCGGCGCCGACGTGTCGCGCCAGGGCGTGCAGCGCGACCTGCTGCCTCTGGTCGAGGGCACGGCAGTGACCACCAAGTACGGCACGATCCGCACCGACCACGTGCTGTTCATCGCCTCCGGCGCGTTCCACCTGTCGAAGCCGTCCGACCTGATCCCCGAGCTGCAGGGCCGCTTCCCGATCCGCGTCGAGCTCGATTCGCTGGCGGTCGCCGACTTCGAGAAGATCCTCACCGCCACCGACGCCTGCCTCACGCGCCAGTACGCGGCGCTGTTGCGCACCGAGAACGTCGACGTCGTGTTCGCCGACGACGGCATCCGCCGCATCGCCGAGATCGCGTTCGCCGTCAACGAGAAGCAGGAGAACATCGGCGCGCGCAGGCTGTACACGGTGATGGAGCGCCTGCTCGACGAGGTCTCGTTCCACGCCACGCGCTACGACCGGCAGACGGTGGACATCGACGCCGCCTACGTCGATGCGCGCCTCGCCGGCATCGCCGGCGACGACAATCTCGCGCGCTACATCCTGTGATCGCGCGTCTCGCCGGCATCATCCTGCCGGTGTTCCTGGTCGTCGCGCTCGGCTACGCGTGGGGCCGTCGCGCGCGGCCCGACATGCAGGCGGTGAATCGCCTCAGCATGAACCTCCTCGGGCCGGCGCTGATCTTCTCGGCGCTGGCGAGCAAGGACTTCGACGTGCACGCCAACGGGGTGCTGATGATCGCGGCGGTGGGCGTCGTGCTCGGATCGGGCCTGATCGCATGGCCGGTGGCGCGCGCGCTCGGCATCGACTACCGCACGTTCCTGCCGCCGATGATGTTCAACAACTGCGGCAACGTCGGGCTGCCGCTGGCGGTGCTCGCGTTCGGCGCCGCCGGGTTCTCGTCGATGGTGGCGCTCTTCACCATCTCCAACCTGCTGCATTTCACCGTCGGCGTCTGGATGATCGATCACCACGCGCGCATCGGCAAGCTGCTGCGCACGCCGATGGTGCTGGCGACGTTCGCGGGATTCGCATGCGCGCTGCTGAAGCCGCCGCTGCCAGACTGGCTGACGGTGGCGATCCGCATGGTCGGCGACGCGCTGGTGCCGGTGATGCTGATCTCGCTCGGCGTGCGCCTGACGAGCCTCGCCCGCGGCGACTGGCATCTGGGCGCCATCGGCGGCGCGACCTGCGCGCTCAGCGGGCTCGCCATGGCGGCCATCCTGATCGCGCTGCTCGGGCTCGACCGCCAGCAGGCCGGACTCTTGTTCCTTTTCGGCTGCCTGCCGCCGGCGGTGCTCAATTTCATGGTGGCCGAGCAATTCGGCCAGGAGCCGGCGAAGGTGGCGTCGATCGTGCTGATCGGCAACCTGATGTCGCTCGTGTTCGTGCCGGTCGGCGTGGCGCTCGCGCTGCGCTGACGCCCGCCCCCCCGGCGCCGGCCTCAGATCGCCGCGCGCTTGAACGTGGCGAGCAGCATGCCGGCGGCGACGAACAACGCGCCGAACGAGCGGTTGAGGAGGCGCTGCTGGCGCGCGCAGCGCAACAGCGTCAGCACGTGTGCGGCGAACGCCGTATAGCCGCTCATCACCACCGCGTCGGTCGCGAGCAGCGTGAGCCCGCAGATCGCGTATTGCGGAAGCTGCGGCCGCGCGGGATCGATGAACTGCGGCAGCACCGCGAGCATGAACAGGATGCCCTTGGGGTTCGTGGCGTTGACGATGAAGCCGCGGAGCACGAGTTCGCGGGGCGTGCCGTCGCGCACATCGGCGTGCGCGACCAGCGACGCCGCCGGCGCGCGCCATTGCTGCACGCCGAGCCACACGAGATAGAGCGCGCCCACCCATTTCACGGCGGTGAACGCGGCCTCGGAAGTGGCCAGCAACGCGCCCAGGCCCGCGGCGACCAGCAGCAGCACGAACTGGATGCCGGCCTGCAGGCCGACGATGTTCCACACCGCGCGCCGGTAGCCGTAGCGCATGCCGGCCGCCATGCACGACACGGCGCCGGCGCCGGGCGACAGGCTGATGAGCCACGCGGCGGCGAAGAATGCGATCCAGGTGTGCAGTGCCATGATGCTTGCGATTTTACGCCGGTGACGCGCAGCGGCCCGGCAGCACGCCTGCGCCAATGCGCTGCCGCGGCAGCACGCTCCCGCCGCAATTCACCTTCGCCGTGTCGGAATCTGCGTGCATGGATGCTGTCGCCAAACTGACCGGCCGCAGTTGCGGCGGCAATGGCCGGCGTGCTACTAATCCCGGGCTCCGCCGCGCATTGCGCGGATTCCACGTCGCCGCTGTTCACCGCCCCGACCCGCCATGACGCCGCCCCGCCGACCTTGCTCGCGAAATGCCCGTCGCAGCGTGCTCGCGGCACTCGCGCTCGCCGCAGCGCTCGCGGCCTGCGGCGAGCGCGCCGACACGGGCTACCAGGGCTACGTCGAGGGCGAATATGCGTACGTCGGCGCGGCGATCGCCGGCCGGCTGCAATCGCTCGGCGTCAAGCGCGGCGACGACGTCGCCGCCGGCGCGCCGCTGTTCACGCTCGAATCCGACAACGAGGCGGCGATGCGCGCGCAGGCCGAGGCGCAGCTCAAGGCGGCAGAGGCGACGCTGGCCGACCTCAGGGCCGGCAAGCGCGCCCCCGAGGTCGACGTCGCGCGCGCGGAGCTTGCCGCGGCTCGCGCCGACGCCCAGAAGTCGGCGATGCGCCTCGCTCGCGACGAGGCGCAGTACGCAGTCGGCGGCATCGCGCGCGCGGCGCTCGACGACAGCCGCACGCAGCACGACGCCGACGTCGCCCGCGTGCGCCAGCTGGAAAGCGAGGTGGCGGTCGCCGTGCTGCCGAGCCGCGACGAGCAGATCCGCGCGCAGGCGTCGCAAGTCGCCGCGGCGCGCGCGGCCGTCGACCAGGCGGCATGGCGCGAGCGCCAGGCGCGCGTCGCCGCGGCCGCGCCGAGCCGCGTCGAGGACACGCTCTACCGGCCCGGCGAGTACGTCAACGCCGGCATGCCGATCGTCAAGCTGCTGCCGCGCGACAACCTCAAGCTGCGCTTCTTCGTGCCGCAGCCGCGACTGGGCGCGCTGGCCGTCGGCCAGCGCATCAGCGCGCATTGCGACGGTTGCGCGGCCGATATCGCGGCGACGGTCAGCTTCATCGCCAGCGAAGCGGAGTTCACGCCGCCCGTCATCTACAGCAACGACACGCGATCGAAGCTCGTGTTCATGGTCGAGGCGCGCCCCGCGGCGGACGCCGCGACGCGCCTGCATCCCGGCCAACCGGTCGTCGTTCGCCTGCCATGACGCCCGCGGCGGGCGCCGCTGCCGGCACCGCGACGCGGGGCGCCGAGGGCACGCCGGCGATCGACGTGCACGACCTGCGCAAGCGCTTCGGCGACAAGGAGGTGGTCAAGGGCGTGTCGCTCAGGGTGGAACGCGGCGAGATCTTCGGCTTTCTCGGCCCCAACGGCAGCGGCAAGACGACGTCGATCCGGCTGATGTGCGGACTGCTGACGCCCGATGGAGGCAGCGGCACGTGCCTCGGCTACGACATCCGCACCAACGCCGAGGCGATCAAGCGCCACGTCGGCTACATGACGCAGCGCTTCTCGTTCTGGGAGGACCTGACGATCCGCGAGAACCTCGACTTCGTCGCGCGCGTGTTCGAGATGCGCGACCGGCGCAATGTCGTGCGCGCCGCGCTCGACGGACTCGGCCTCGCCGCGCGCGCCGACCAGCTCACCGGCGAGCTGTCGGGCGGCTGGAAGCAGCGGCTCGCGCTCGCCGCGTGCATGCTGCACGATCCGCAGCTGCTGCTGCTTGACGAGCCCACCGCGGGCGTCGACCCCAATGCGCGCCGCGAATTCTGGGAGGAGCTGCATCGCCTCGCCGCGAACGGCATCTCGGTGCTCGTCAGCACGCACTACATGGACGAGGCCGAGCGTTGCCACAAGCTCGCGTACATCCTCGAGGGCCGTCTCCTCGCGCAGGGCACGGCAGCCGAGATCATCGCCGCCCAGCACCTCGAGACCTATGAGCTCAAAGGCGGCGATCTGGGCGCGCTGTCCGCACGGCTGCAGTCGCTGCCGGGCGTCGAGGAGGTGGCGGCGTTCGGCGATGCGCTGCACGTCACCGGCGCCGCGGGCCGCGGACTCGCCGAGACGCTCGCGAGCGCGGTGGCCGGCAGCGACACGCGGCTCGCGCGCATCGACACCAGCATCGAGGACGTGTTCATCCACATGATGCGCACCGCCGGCGAGGGCCGGCGCGACGACGCCAGGCCCGCATGAGCAGCACTGCGCCGCCCCCAGGTGCCCGCCCTCCCATGCGGCGGGCCGAGCGCAGCTCGCTGCGCGGGGGTGATCCGGGCGATGCCGGGGCCGCGCGGTTCTCGTTCGCGCGGTGGTGGGCGATCGTGCTCAAGGAATTCCTGCAGCTGCGCCGCGACCGCATCACGTTCGCCATGATCGTCGGCATCCCGATCGTGCAGCTGACGCTGTTCGGCTACGCGATCAATACCGATCCGCGCGAGATGCCGACGGCGCTGATCGTCGCCGACGCCAGCGAGTTCACGCGCTCGGTAGCGGCGGCGATGCAGACCTCCGGCTATTTCCGCATCGTCAGCGGCATCGACGACGAGGACGCCGCGCGCCATGCGCTGGCACAGGGACGCGTGCAGTTCGTGGTCAGCATCCCGGTCGATTTCGCGCGTCGCCTGGCACGCGGCGAGCGGCCGTCGCTGCTGGTCGAGGCCGACGCCACCGATCCGCTGGCAACGTCGATGGCGCTGGCAGCCGCGGCCGGCATAGTCGACAGCGTGTCGCGCAAGGATGTCACGGGTCCGCTCGCGCGGCTGGCGGCGACGCCGCCGCCCTTCGCGATCGACGTGCACCGCCTGTACAACCCCGAGGCGAACACGCAATACAACATCGTCCCGGGACTGATGGGCGTGATCCTGACGATGACGATGGTGATGATGACGGGCCTCGCGATCACCCGCGAGCGCGAGCGCGGCACGATGGAGAACCTGCTGGCGACGCCGGCGCGGCCGCTCGAGGTGATGAGCGGCAAGATCGTGCCGTACATCGCCATCGGCCTCGTGCAGGCGACGATCATCCTGCTCGCCGCACACTGGATCTTCGCGGTGCCGCTGTTCGGCAGCATCGTCGCGCTGTACGTGACCGCGCTCTTGTTCGTCGCCGCCAACCTGACGGTCGGCATCACGCTGTCGTCGCTCGCGCAGAACCAGCTGCAGGCGGTGCAGCTCACATTTTTCTATTTCCTGCCGAACATCCTGCTGTCGGGGTTCATGTTCCCCTTCCAGGGCATGCCGCGCTGGGCGCAGTGGCTCGGCAGCCTGCTGCCGCTGACGCATTTCAACCGCCTGGTGCGCGGCATCCTGCTCAAGGGCAACGACTTCGTCGACCTGTGGCCGGACATCTGGCCGCTGGTCGCGTTCACCGTCATCGTGATGACGATCGCGCTGATGTTCTACCGGCGCACGCTCGACTGATGGGCATTGCGCTGCGCCGGGCCGTCGTCGTCGCCAGTGCGAGCCTCGCGGCGTGCACCGTCGGCCCCGATTTCCGCGAGCCCGAGTCCACCTCGAGTGCAGCGTACGTGGCCGGCGCCGCGCCGGCGACGATCACCGCGGCAGGCGCGACGCAGCGCTTCGCCGCCGCCGCCGACATCCGCGCCGACTGGTGGGCGCTGTTCGCGTCGCCGCGGCTCGACGCGCTGCTGCGTGACGCGCTGGCGGCGAGCCCGACGCTTGCGCAGGCGCGCGCGCGGCTCCTCGCCGCGCAGGAGACGCGCGAGGCCGCCGCGAGCGCGGCGCTGTGGCCCAGCGCCAACTTGCGCGCCGGCATCGAGCGTCAGCGCATCGATCCGGCGGCGCTGGGGTTCCCGCAGGCGCCCAACCCGGGACCGTTCACGCTGTATGACATCGGCGTCGACGTCGGCTATACGTTCGACGTGTTCGGCGGCACGCGCCGCGCGCTCGAAGGACTCGGCGCCGACGTCGATTACGCGCGCTACGAGCTCGAGGCCGCGCAGCGCACGCTCGCCGCCAACATCGTCACTGCCGCGCTGCGCGAGGCCTCGCTCGCGACGCAGCTCGCGGCGCTCACGCGCATCGCCGACGCGCAGCACGCGACGTTCGCGATCGCGCAGAAGCGCTTCGACCTGGGCGCCATCGCCGAAGTCGACCTCGCGAGCCAGCGCGCCTTGCTCGCGCAGACCGACGCGCGCAGGCCGCCGCTGGAAGCCGACCTCGCGCGCACCGCGCACCGTCTCGCCGTGTACGCCGGGCGCGAGCCGTCGCAGGCGACGGATGCGCCGTTCACGCTGGAAGAGTTTCGCCTGCCGCCGGATCTCCCGATGGCGCTGCCGTCGACCCTCGCCGCGCGCCGCCCGGACATTCGCGCCGCCGCCGCGCTGCTGCATCGCGCGAGCGCCGACATCGGCGTCGCCACCGCCGCGCTCTACCCGCAATTCAGCTTCTCCGGCAACGCCTCGTCGACGCGCAGCTCGCTCGCCGACATCGCCAACGGCATCAACATCTGGAGCATCGGACTCAACCTCGCGCAGCCGCTGCTGCGCGGCCCCGAGCTCACGGCGCGCAAGCGCGCGGCGATCGCGACTTACGACGCCGCCAACGCCGCGTACCGCGACAGCGTGCTGCATGGCCTGCAGGAAGTCGCCGATGCGATCCGCGGGCTGGAAGCGGATGCGCGTACGCAGGATGCGCGCGCGGCGGCCGCGGCGGCGGCGGAGCGCGCGTGGTCGATCACGCGCCAGCGTTACGACCTGGGAGGCGTCAGCGAGCTCGCGCTGCTGGACGCCGAGCGCACCCGCCTCGAAGCGACGCTCGCCGAGCGCGATGCCACGGCGGCGCGATTCGCCGATACCGCGGCGCTGGTCAACGCGCTGGGCGGCAGCTACTGGGAAGCGACGCCGTAGCCGACGGCCACGGCCGCGCCTGACCGGTCGCCCGCAGCCGCTTGCGCCGGCAGCGTGGCCAGCGCGTCGATCACCGCCTGCTGCGTCAGGATCTCGGGCAGCAGCAGCGGCGGCTTGCCGGGGCGATAGAGCACGTACGCCGGCACGCCGTTGCGGCCGAGCGCCGCCAATGCCTCGGTGATCACCGGATTGCGCCGCGTCCAGTCGGCGCGCACCAGCGCGACATTGGCGCGCGCGAACGCCTCGCGCACGGCGGTGCGGGCGAGCGTCGTGCGCTTGTTGACCTGGCAGGTGACGCACCACGCGGCGGTGAAATCGACGAACACCGGGCGACCCGCAGCGGCGAGATCGCGCACCGTCTCGGGCGTGAACGGCTGCCAGGCGTCGGCGGCACTCGCCTGGGCGACGGTGGCGTCGCGCGTGGTGATGGTGGCCAGCGGCGCCGCCAGCACCAGCGCCACCGCGGCGGCGACGAGCGCTGCGACACCGAATGCGCGCGCCCCGCCGCTGCGCCGCACGTTCAGCGCCCACAGCGCGAATGCCATCGCGATGAGCACGACGCAAAGCCGCAGCACGGCGTCGTTGTCGATCTGCGCGCCCAGCACCCAGGCGAGCCAGGCCACCGTGGCGAACATGGGAAACGCCAGCAGCTGCTTCAGCCGCAGCATCCACACGCCCGGGCGCGGCAACCGCTGGCGCCACGCCGGAAACCAGGCGAGCAGTGTGTAGGGCAGCGCCATGCCGAGGCCGAGCATCACGAAGATCGCCAGCGTCGAGGCGGCCGACTGCGACAGCGCGAAGCCGAGCGCCGCGCCCATGAATGGCGCAGTGCAGGGCGAGGCGACGACGACGGCCAGCACGCCGGAACCGAAGGCGTCGAGCGTGCGGTTGCTGCTGGTCCACCCGCGCCACGCGGCAGGCGCCAGCTGGCCGAACTCGAACACGCCGGCGAGGTTGAGCCCGAGCGCGAAGAACAGGACCGCGAGCGCGGTGACGACCACCGGCGACTGCAGCTGGAATCCCCAGCCGAGCTCCTGTCCCGCCGCGCGCAGCGCCAGCAGCATCATGGCGAGCAGCACGAATGTGACGATGACGCCGGCGGCGAACGCGAGCGCCTCGCGGCGCATCGTCGCGCGATCGTCCTGGCGCGTGGCGAAGCCCAGCACCTTGAGCGACAGCACCGGGAAGACGCAAGGCATGAGATTGAGGATCATGCCGCCGACGAACGCGAAGAGCGCCGCCAGCGCGAGCGTCATCGTGTCGTTGGCGACCGGCGCCGCAACGTCGAGTGCGAGCGGAGCCGCCGCGGCATCGACGGGCCTGGGTCCCGCGACGACCGCGCCCGCGAGCGGCACGTCGATGGTCGCCGCGCGCGCGCCGCCGAATCCCGCGCCGCTGGCGGCGAGCAGCCCGTTCACGCGCGTAAAGCCCTTGTCGAGCTGCCATGCCACCGGCAGCATGAGCACGTAGTCATTGCCTCGCCGCGCCAGCGGCTGTGCGCCCGAGGGTTCGATGCGCCCATCGTCGTTCGGGAAGTATCGCAGCACGCCCGGATCGGCGGCGCCCGCCGGCGGGCGCAACTCGAGCGCGACGCGCTGACCTTCGCCCCGCGCACTCGCCGACCAGCCGGCGGCGAGCGGCGCGGGCACGCGCGCATGCGCCTCGGTGATCGCCGCACCCTCGCGCGGATCGTCGACCGCCTGCGTGGCAACCGGGAGCGTGAGCGTGAGATCCGCGCCTTCGGGAATGCAGGTTTCACGGCACACGAGCCAGTCGGCGCGCGCCGCGAGCGCGACGTCGCTGCCGAGCGCCGCGCCCGGTGCCGCGTGCAGCGTGACCGGATGCCACGCCACGCCTTCGTAGCCGTAGTTGGTGAGGGGCCCCGCCGGCAGGAGCTGCGGCGGCAGCCATTCGATCGGTCCTGCGCTGACACCCGCGGGCAGCGTCCATGCGAGCGTGGTCGGCAGCCCGGAATCGCCGGCATTGCGCCAGTAGGTGTGCCAGCCCTTGTCCAGTGTCAGCTTCAGCGCGACCACATTGTCGGCGCCGGGGACGAATGCGGTCTTCTGCGCGACGAGCTCCGCCGTGACGTGGCCCGTGCGCACCGGCGCCGCCACGGCACTGGCAGCGGCAATGGCGAGGCACAACGCGACGGTACGGCGAGCGATCATCGATTCCAGTCGGTGCGTCAGGGCCGCGGCGCGGCGGCCCATCTTCGGGTGAACATATAATTGTGCCATTTCATCCCTCGGCGAGCCCGCCTCCGGCGCCCGCCGCATCCCCTTTGGTCGGAAATCCCCTCGAGGCGTTCCTCGTCAGCACCGGCGTCGTCGCGCTGGGCGAGATCGGCGACAAGACGCAGCTGCTGTCGATGCTGCTGGCGGCGCGCTTCCGCGCGCCCTGGCCGATCATCCTCGGCATCCTCGCCGCCACGCTCGTCAACCACACGATCGCCGGCGCGGTGGGAACGTGGATCCGCACGGTCGTCCCGCCGGACGTCCTGCGCTGGCTCGTCGCGCTGTCGTTCTTCGCGGTCGCGGCGTGGGCGCTGAAACCCGATTCGTTCGACGCCGACGAGGCGCCGGGCACGTCGCCGCATGGCGTGTTCGCGGTGACGCTCGTCGCGTTCTTTCTCGCCGAAATGGGCGACAAGACCCAGGTCGCCACTGCCATCCTCGCCTCGCGCTTCGGCCAGCTGGTGCCGGTCGTGGCGGGCACCACGCTCGGCATGCTGATCGTCGACGTGCCGACCGTGCTGTTCGCCGGGTTCGCGACCCGGAAGATTCCATTCAAGGCGATCCGCATCGCGGCCGCGGTACTGTTCGCGATTCTCGGCGTGACGGCACTGGTTGCGCCGGCACCGGGCTGAAGAAGCGAGGATGCGCTTCGATCACCTGTCGCCGCGACGTTCTCAGTCGCGCGGCATGGGCTGGACCAGCGCGCGGCGAACGCCGGCCGCGATGGCGGCTACCGTCGAGGCGTTGTGCAGGTCGCCGACGCGCACGCCGAACACTGCCTCGATGCGCGCAATGAGCTCCGCTGCCATCAGCGAATCGCCGCCCAGCAGGAAGAAATCGTCATCGGGTCCGGCGCCGTCGAGCTTGAGGACATCTACGAACACGTGCGCCACCCCTGCCTCCAGCGCGTTGCGGGGTGCACGGATCTCGCGGCGCTCAGCCGGAAGCCGCTCGACCTCCGCCAGCCGCCGGCGATCGAGCTTGCCTCCCGCCGTGCGCGGCAGCGCCACCACGTAGCGCACTTCCGCCGGCACCATGTGCGGCGGCAGCATGCCGGCGAGGAATCGCCTCACGTCCTCCGGGCGGCGCGGCGCGTCCACGCGTGGCTCGATATAGGCGACGAGTCGCGCGGCAGGCGCAGTCCCGTCATCGTCTTCCGCCGTCGCGGCGACCGCCTTTGCATGCGGCCATGCCACCAGCGCCGCCTCGATCTCCGCCAGGTCGACCGTGTAACCGCGCAGCTTGATGCGGCTGCCCGCGCGCCCGAGGAAATGCAACTCGCCGCGCATGTCCAGGCGCCCGAGGTCTCCGGTGCGGTAGCAGCGGCTGCCAGGCGCCAGTGTATCCGGCCCGAACGCGCCAGCATCGAGGTCGGGACGGTTCCAGTAGCCGGGACTCAAGTACGCGCTGCACGCGACCAGCTCGCCGCTCTCGCCTGCCGGCGCGATGCTGCCGTCCTCGCGGCGAACTTCGAGACGCACACCGTCTACGGCAGCCCCCGCGGAGATCACCGCGCCCGGGAGGGGCCGCGCATCGTGGCCGAGGATGTTGCGCGTGATGCCGGCCATTTCACTCGCCGCGAGCTGGTGCACCAGCCGGCAATGCGGTGCAGTGTGCGCGCGGAACAACGCGACGTCGCCGGCGAAGAGCGACTCGCCGCCGAGGCTGACGACGTTGAGGTGCGCCAGTACCCGCTGCGCGGGCAGATGGGCCGCCATCTCGCGAAACACGGCTGGAAACGCGTGCAGCATCGTGATCCGCTCGCGATCCAGCCAGTCCGCGAGCCCGGCGACGCCATCACGCTTGAGATCGTAGAGGCACAGCGTCGCACCAAGGCCGACGCTGCGGAAAACGGCGAAGACGCCGGCGGCGAAGCGCAACGAATGCAGCAGCGCGATGCGGTCGCCCGCGCCGATGCCGACGTCGCGCGCGTAGGCGTCGACGAAATACAGCTGGTTGGCATGGGTCTGCAGCACGCCCTTCGGTTGGCCGGTCGACCCCGACGTGTAGAGGAGTTGGGCAATCGCGTCGCCACGGACGCGGGGCGCGCGCGCCGCGCCATTGGCTTCAGCAATGTCGGTAATGTCGGTAATGTCGACGACCGCGCAGCCGGCGGGCGCGCGATCGCGCGCCCGCTGCGCGAGTTCCGGCTCGGTCAGGATCGCCAGCGGCGCGCTGTCGGCGAGCATGAAGTCGAGGCGCGCGTCGGGATCCTCGGGATCGAGCGGCACGAATGCGTGGCCGCCGCGCGCCACGCCGAGCATCGACTGCGCCGCCGCCACGCGGTCGCGGAACAGCAGGCAGGCGCGGCCCGGACGGTCGCCTACGAGGCCGGCCATGTGCGACGCAATGGCCGTGGCGATGGCGTCGAGCTCGGCATAGGTCACCCGCCGCTCGCCGTCGGTGATCGCGAGGGCCGACGGCGAAACCCGCGCGAACCTCCCGAGGCGCCCCCCTAGCGTGTCGCTCGCGCCGAGCGTAGGCATCGCGTCCGCGCTCATCAGGTTGGCGATTTGCTTGCCGACAGGCGGCGCGCGCGAGGTGGTGCCGTCATTGGGCCCGAATATGAAAGGATTCGATCACCGCGCGATACCTGGACACGTCGTCGCGCAGCATCGCGCCGAACGTCGCCGCCGAGGTTGGCGCAGGCTCCTCGCCCATCGCCGCGAGGTCGTCACGATAGTCGCCGAGCGCCGAGGCGTCGCGAACCATGCGCGCCACCTCATCGACCGCGGCGGCCGGCGTGCCGGCCGCCGCGAGGAGTCCGTACCAGGGCTCGGCGACGACACCGTCGACGCCGGATTCGGCAAACGTCGGCACGTCGGGCAACAGCGGCGAGCGACGGCTGCCCGCGACCGCCAGCGCGCGCACCTGTTTCGACTTCACGAACGCCAGCGCCGACGGCAGCGTGACGAACGCCATGTCGACCGTGCCAGCGACGACGCTCGACAGCTCCTGCACTTCGCCCTTGAAGGGGATCTGCACGATATCCGCACCGGTGCGAATCTTGAAGAGCTCGGCGGCAATGCGCATCGTCGACATGACGCCCGCGGTCGCGTAGTTGAGTGCGCCGGGCGTCTTGCGGGCGCGCGCCAGCAGCGCGTCGACGTCGTCGACGCCGAGCGATGAACGCACCACCAGCAGCACCTGCGAGGTCGCCACACGCGACACCGGCGCGAGATCCTCGAGCACGTTCGGCTTGATGGACGGGTTGGCCGCCAGGTCCACCACCGCCGCGGCATTTGCCATCAGTAGCGTGCGGCCATCTGGCAGGGATTTGGCCACGTAGTCCATCGCGATCTGCGTGCCCGCGCCCGGGCGATTCTCGACGATGACGTCGATGCCGAGCTGTCGCGACAGGCGCCGCGCGAGCACGCGCGCCAGCTGGTCGGAGCCGGTGCCGGGCGTGCCTGGCACGACGAGCGTTACCGGGCGGCTGCCTGCCAGCGGCTGCGCGGCATTCGCCTGCGCCGTCATGACCAGAACGCCGGCGATGGCGACGACGGCGGTTCCCCACCTCGCGAATTTTCGCGGACCTGCGATCGAAACCATCGACGCGCGCTCCCTCGGGCTGGCCATGCTACGCCTGCGCGCTTGTCATCGCGCCGCGAATGCATGCCGGCAGTGCGACGCGGCGGACTCGCTGGCTAGGACGACGCCGCGTCGTGAATGAGGCCGATGCAGCGCTTGAGCGTGCTCGCGAACACCGGGTTGCGCGGATCGAGCGCGTCGCCGTGCGCATTGCCGACCTCGTAGCGCTTGACGCGGCCGGTGAACACCGCGCGCAGGTCCATGGGATCGGTGAGCTGCATCCGGTGCCGGCTCGACAGCACGTAAACGTCCCCGGCGTAGGACGTCGGGGTGTAGCGCGCGACGGCCGCGTTGAACGCCGCTGCCGTGCGCACCGAGGCCTCGAGATACTGCGGGTCGTCCATCGGTCCCGAAAGCTTGCCCGCGGCGTGGCGCGCGCGCATCTTGCCCGCGACGTGCGCAGGATCTGCGTGCGCCTCGGCGCGCCCGCTCACGCGATTCGGCGGATCGAGCATCAGCAACGGCAGCACCGTCTCGCCGGCAGCGGCGAGCGCGCGCGCCATTGCCGCCGCGATGAAGCAGCCCACGCACAGGCCGCCGAGGAAATAGGGACCGTGCGGGCGCACCTTGCGCACTTCCGCCACGTAGTCGTCGACCATCGCCTCGAGGGTGGCGTGCGGGTCGCTGTTGCCGTCGAGGCCGCGCGCCTGGAACACCCACACCGGCTGGTCGTCGCCCAGCAGCTTCATGAAATGCGGGCTGACGTACGCCTGGCCGTGGCGGCCATGCACCATGAACAGCGGCGTCGCGCGGCCATGCTCCCACAGCGGCACCAGCAACGGCATCGCGCGCGTGCGCGACGTCGAGTGCGCGAGACTTTCGCGGATGCCGGCGGCGATGGCGGCGACCGTGGCGTCTCGATGCAGGTGATCGACGTTGACGCCGAACGTCTCGCGGATTCGCGCCTGCAGCTCGGCGGCCATCATCGAGTCGCCGCCCAGCAGAAAGAAATCGTCGTCGGGACCGATGCCGTCGATCTTCAGCAGCTGCGCGAACACGTGCGCGACCGCGGCCTGCATCGCATCGCGCGGCGCGCCTGCGCTGGCGGCGCTGGCGGGCAGGCGTTGCGCCTCGGCGAGCCGCCGGCGGTCGAGCTTGCCACTCGCCGTGCGCGGCAACGCGGCGACGAAGCGCACCTCGGCCGGCAGCATGTGCAGCGGCAGCTTGCCGGCGACGAAGCGCTTGAGCGCGGCGACATCGCGCGGCGCACCGGGACGCGGCTCGAGATAGGCGACGATGCGCGTCGCCGTGGCGTCGCCGGCGTCGCTCTCGGCTGCCGCCGCCACTTCCGTCGCATGCGGCCACGCGGCGAGGGCGGCCTCGATTTCGGCGAGGTCGACCGTGTAGCCGCGGATCTTGACGCGGCTGCCTGCACGCCCGAGGAAGTGCAGGCGGCCTTCGTCGTCGAGGCGGCCGAGGTCGCCGGTGCGGTAGCAGCGGCCGCCCGCATCCTGCGAGTCATCGCCGAACGCACGCGCGTCGAGGTCCGGACGGTTCCAATAGCCCGGGCTGAGGTGACGGCTGCAGGCGAGCACTTCACCTGCCTCGCCGGCGGCCGCGAGGCTGCCGTCGTCGCGGCGGATCTCGAGGCGCACGCCGGGAATCGGTCGGCCCACACTGATGACGCCGCCGGCGTCGATCACCGTCGCGTGGTCGATGACGTTGGACGCGATCGTGCCGATCTCGCTCGCCGCGAGCTGGTGCACCAGCCGGCATTGCGGGGACGTATGGCGGCGGAAGAGCTCGACGTCGCCGGCAAACAGCGACTCGCCGCCCAGATGCACGATCCGCAGGTGCGGCAGCACGCGCTGCGCGGCGAGCTGCTGCGCGAGATCGCGAAACACCTTCGGGAACGTGTGCAGCATCGTGATGCGTTCGCGATCGAGCCACAGCGCGAGCCGCTGGATGCCATCGCGCTTGAGGTCGTACAGGCATAGCGTCCCACCGAGGGCCAGGGCGCGATAGACACCGGCGATGCCGGCGGCGAAGCTCAGCGAATACATCAGCGAAATGCGGTCGCCGGGCCCGATCCCGGTTGTGCGCTGGTACGAATCGACGAAGAAGAGCTGGTTGCGATGCGTCTGGCGCACACCCTTCGCCTGGCCGGTCGAACCGGACGTGTAGAAGACGTGCGCGGCGGCATCGCCATCCACGTCGGGGAGCGCGCCGTCCCCACCGGCGTCATCGCGTGCCGTCGCGTCGAGGACCGCGCAACCGGCCGGCGCCAACGCGCGGGCACGATCGAGCAGCGAGGCGTCGGTCACCAGCGCCAGCGGCGCGCTGTCCGCAAGCATGAAGCGCAGTCGCTCCTCCGGATCGGCGGGGTCGAGCGGGACGTATGCGTGACCGCTGCGGGCGGTCGCGATGATCGTGCGCACGGCCGCCGCCTTGTCGTGGAACAGCAGGGCGACGCGCCCGCCGCAAGCCGCGCCCACCGCGACGAGCCGCCGTGCGAGCGCCGAGACTTCGGCGTCGAACATCGCATACGTGACACGCAGGTCGCCGTCGACGAGCGCGAGGCTTTGCGGCGACTGCTGCGCAAATCGCGCCACACGCGTTGCGATCGTGTCACTCCCATGCGCGGCGTCGCCTGCGATCGCCGGCGGCCTGGCGTCCGCTGCGACGGTGCCCGAGACATCGCCGGCGGCGGTTGCGGTCACGGCGTCGGTAATCCCGATCATGTCTGCACTCCTGGCGCCGACCGCATACGGCCCGCGATGCGGCCCGTACGCATGGCTTGCGTCGTCATTCGCTATGGATGCGCGCGGCGGCGATGACGTCGCGATAGCGCGCCACCTCGGCCCGCAGCAACGCGCCCAACGCAGCCGGTGAACTGGGTGCGGGCTGAACACCGATCGCCGTGAGCGTTTGCCGGTATCCGGCCATCGCGGAGACCGCGGCGACGTCGCGCGCGATCGCTTCCACCGTCGCGCCCGGCGTGCCCGCCGGCGCGAGCAGCCCATACCAGGAATCGGCCTCGACGCCGTCGATTCCCGACTCGGCAAGTGTCGGCACATCGGGCATCAGCGGCGAGCGCTCGCGGCTCGCGACCGCCAGGGCGCGCACCTGGCCTGCGTTCACGAACGACAGCGCCGACGGCAGCGTGACGATCGCCAGGTCGACGTTGCCGTTGATGACGGCGGTGAGCTCCTGCACCTCGCCCTTGAACGGGATCTGCACGATGTCGGTGCCCGTGCGCTGCTTGAAGAGCTCGCCGACGAGGTGCATCGTCGACAGCACGCCGGAAGATCCATAGTTGAGCGTGCCCGGAGCTGCGCGGGCGAGCGCCACCAGCTCGCGTGCGTCGCGCACCGGCAGCGCCGGTTTCACCACGATGAGGATCTGGTAGTAGGCGATCTTCGACACGGGCGCCAGATCGTCGAGGATGTTGGGCCGCTGCAGCGGGTCGTGCGCGAGGTCGATCGTCACGCCGCTGGGTGTCATCAGCAGCGTGTCGCCATCGGGCGGCGCCTTGGCGACCACGTCGGCCGCGACGCGACCGCCGGCGCCGGGCCGGTTGTCGACGACGACGTTGCGGTGCCATCGCGCGGCGAGACCCTGCGCGAGTACGCGCGCGGTGCGGTCGATGCCGCCCCCGGCCGCCGCGGCGAGCACGATCGTCACCGGCCGCTCGCCCAGTGCCGCACGGGCCGGCGGGACGCACACCGCGTGCGCCGCACAGGCGACCACGATCACCGCGATACCTGTTGGCAATTTCATTCGGCGACGATGCGGGCGGTGCGAATCACGCCGCGGTAACGGCTCACTTCGTCGCGCAGCATTGCGCCGAACGCCGCCGGGGTGCCGGTCGACGGTTCGAGCCCCATTGCCGCGAGGTCGCGGCGGAATGCAGGGTCGTTCGCGGCGTCGCGCACCGCGCGCGCCAGCGTCTCGATGCGCGCCGGCGACGTGGCCGCGGGCGCGAGCAGTCCGTACCAGATCGTGGCGTCGACGCCGTCGACGCCGGACTCGGCGAGCGTCGGCACGCCCCGTATCAGCGGCGAGCGGACAGGCCCGGCCAGCGCGATCGCGCGCACCTTGCCGCCGTCGATGAACGGCAGCGCCGAAGGCAGTGCCGCGTAGTTGAGGTCGACGTCGCCCGCCACCAGCGACGTCAGCGCGGGCACCGTGCCCTTGAACGGGATATGCACGATGTCGGTGCCCGTGCGCTGCTTGAAGCGCTCGCCGACGAGATGCATCGTGGTCTTCACGCCAGCGGTCGAATAGTTGAGGCTGCCCGGCGCCGCGCGCGCGCGCGCGATCAGGTCCTGCACGCTGTGAATCGGCGACGCCGCGCTGACGAGCAGCAGCATCTGGCACACGGCGACGAGCGTCACCGGCTGCAGGTCCTCGAGCACGTTGGGCTTGGCCCGCGGATCGAACGCGAGATCGATCGTCGCCTCGCCGGTGCTGAACATCAGCGTGTTGCCGTCGGGCGCCGCCTTCGACACATAGTCGCTCGCGAGCCGCGTGCCGGCGCCGTCACGGTTCTCGACGATCACGCGCTGGTGCAGTATTTCACCAAGCTTCGGCGCGAGCAGGCGCGCGGTGCGATCGACGCCGCCGCCGGGCGACGATCCGACCACCAGCGTCAGGATGCGGTCCGGCATCTGCGCCGCCGCGCCGGTCGCGGCTAACGCGAGGATGCACGCCGCGGCGAGCGTCGCCGTGGCGCGCGCGAAGATCTTGCGCAGGCGGACGGCCTTCACTGCATGCGCCGACGCCACGCGCGCCGTGCGCATGCCCGGATCGCGACCGTACGCGCCGACCGGTCGCAGCCGCCGCGCGCATCCCCATTGCTTCCGCCTGCCTCGGATCACCCTTGCCTCCCCGTGCAAGAATAATGGATTCGGCGCGTCGCTGACAGTACGCTTACAGCATCAATGGCAGGCGCGCCGTGGCACGCCACGCGCCGGGCTCCCCAAGAGGCGTGGCGCGACGCCCCGGTATAATCCACAGACCCGCCTTTCCATTCGTCGCCGGTCGCGCTCGCCGGCCGCGCGCCATGACGCCCTTTTCACCCCGCGACATCGAGAAGACCGCCCGCGACGCCTGGACGGCGGCCGACGCCTACCGTGCGCGCGAAAAGCCGGGGGCGCGCAAGTACTACTGCGTGTCGATGCTGCCCTATCCCTCCGGCAAGCTGCACATGGGGCACGTGCGCAACTACACGATCAACGACGTCATGTACCGCCACATGCGGATGCGCGGGCACAACGTGCTGATGCCGATGGGCTGGGACGCGTTCGGGCTGCCGGCGGAGAACGCCGCGATGAAGAGCGGCGAGGCGCCGGCCAAGTGGACCTACGCCAACATCGCCTACATGAAGGCGCAGCTGTCCGCGATGGGCTTCGCGATCGACTGGTCGCGCGAGTTCGCCACCTGCGACCCCGCGTACTACCGCTGGAACCAGTGGATGTTCCTGCGCATGTACGAAAAGGGCATCGCCTACAAGAAGACCGGCGTCGTCAACTGGGACCCGGTCGACCAGACGGTGCTCGCCAACGAGCAGGTGATCGAGGGCCGCGGCTGGCGCTCCGGGCGCGCCGGTGGAAAAGCGCGAGATCCCGATGTACTACCTGCGCATCACGCAATACGCGGACGAGTTGCTCGCGTACCTCGACAAGATGCCCGGCTGGCCCGAGCGCGTGAAGCTGATGCAGCACAACTGGATCGGGCGCAGCGTCGGCGTGCGCTTCGCGTTCGCGCACGACCTGCGCGACGCCGACGGCCACCTGGTCGACGACGGCAAGCTGTGGGTGTTCACCACGCGCGCCGACACGATCATGGGCGTCACGTTCTGCGCGGTGGCACCCGAGCACCCGCTGGCGGCGCTGGCGGCGTGGCGCAGCCCGCACGTGCGCGAGTTCGTCGAGGAGGCGCGGCGCTCGAGCGTCATGGAGGCCGACCTCGCGACGATGGAAAAGAAGGGCGTGCCGACCGGCCTGTACGTCGTGCATCCGCTGTCCGGCACCGAGGTCGAGGTGTGGGTCGGCAACTACGTGCTGATGACTTACGGCGAAGGCGCGGTGATGGGCGTGCCGGCGCACGACGAGCGCGACTTCGAGTTCGCCAAGAAGTACGGATTGCGCATCCTGCCGGTGATCGAGGTCGCCGGCCACGACTACGACTACGAGCGCTGGCAGCCGTGGTACGACGACAAGGCTTCCGGGAAGGTGGTCAACTCCGGCAAGTACGACGGCCTCGCCTACGACGCCGCAGTCGACGCCATCGCCGCCGATCTCGCCGTCGCCGGCGTGGGCGAGAAGCGCACGGCGTTCCGCCTGCGCGACTGGGGAATCTCGCGCCAGCGCTACTGGGGCACGCCGATTCCCATCGTGCATTGCCCGGCGTGCGGCGACGTGCCGGTACCCGACGCCGAGCTGCCGGTGGTGCTGCCGGAGGACTGCGTGCCCGACGGCAGCGGCAACCCGCTCGCCAAGCGCGCCGATTTCATCGCCACTGCATGCCCGAAGTGCAAGGGACCGGCACAGCGCGAAACCGACACGATGGACACGTTCGTCGATTCGTCGTGGTACTTCATGCGCTATACGAGCCCGGGTGCGTCGACGATGATCGACGGCCGCGATGCCTACTGGATGCCGATGGACCAGTACATCGGCGGCATCACGCACGCGATCCTGCACCTGCTGTACGCGCGCTTCTGGACCAAGGTGATGCGCGACATGGGCATGGTGAGCTACGACGAGCCGTTCACGCGGCTCCTGACGCAGGGCATGGTGCTCGATCATGCGTTCTTCCGCCGCAACGACAAGGGCGGCAAGGACTACGTGCCGCTGGCCGACGTCGAGGTCGAGCGCAACGCCAATGGCCACGTCGTCGGCGGCCGCTCGAAGGTCGACGGCGACCCGGTGGAGTACGACGGCCTCGGCACGATGTCGAAGTCGAAGCTCAACGGCGTCGATCCGCAGGACATGATCGACCGCTACGGCGCCGACGCGGCGCGGATGTTCGTGATGTTCGCGGCACCCCCGGAGCAGACGATCGAATGGTCGGCCAACGGTGTCGAGGGCGCGCACCGCTTCCTGCGCCGGCTGTGGACGTTCGCCCAGGCACAGGCGGCCGACGTCGCCGCGGCGCCTCCCGTCGCGACCGACGCCGCCGGCGCGGCCGCGCGCCGCGAGATCCATCTCGCGCTGCGGCAGGCGAACTACGACTACGAGCGCATCCAGTACAACACCGTGGTATCGGCCGGCATGAAGATGCTCAACGCGCTGGAAGAGCTCGACGCCCAGGTGAAGGGTTGCGCCGGCGTGGTCGCCGAGGGATTGTCGATCCTGCTGCGCGTGCTGTATCCGGTGGTGCCGCATACGGCATGGGCGCTGTGGCGCGATCTGGGCTACGCGGCGCGCATGGGCGATCTCCTCGACGCGCCATGGCCCGAGCCGGATCCCGCCGCGCTGGCGCAGGACGAGATCGAGCTCGTGCTGCAGGTCAACGGCAAGCTGCGTGGCAAGCTCGTCGTGCCGAGCGCGGCCGGCGCGCCCGCGATCGAGGCCGCGGCCCGCGCCAGCGCCGAAGTCGCCAGGCACGCAGCCGGCGCACCGATCCGCAAGGTGATCGTCGTGCCCGGGAGGCTCGTCAATGTGGTGGTCTAGCCGGCACGCAGCGGCGCCCCGGGGGACGCCATCGCGCGGCGCCGCGCGCGTCGTCATCGCGATCGCGATCGTCGCGCTGGCGGGATGCGGCTTCCACCTGCGTGGACAGGCCACGTATCGATTCGATTCCATCTACGTCAACGCGCCCGGCGCGGGCGCGTTCGGCGCCGACGTGCGCAAGGCGCTGGAGAACGCCAGCACCGCAAAGCTGGTCGACGACCCCACCAAGGCGCAGGTGATCCTCGACATCGCGCTGGTCGTCGACGACAAGGACGTGCTGTCGCTGTCGCCCGGCGGCCGCGCGCGCGAATTCGCGCTGCAGAAGCGCGTGACGATCCGCCTGCACGACATCGCCGGCAACGACTGGCTGCCGTCCGACGAGATCATCATCCGCCGCACGTATCTCTACGACGACACCGAGCGCCTGGCGCGGCAGATCGAGGAAAACCGGCTCGTGCAGGAGATGCAGGTCGACGCCGTGCAGCAGATCGTGCGCAGGCTGCAGGCGGCACGCAAGCCGGCCTGAACGCTGCCGCGATGCGCGCCGACGATCTGCCGCGGCAACTCGCCAAGGGCGTCGCGCCGCTCTATGTGATCCACGGCGACGAGCCGTTGCTGGCACTCGAGGCGGCAGATGCCGTGCGCGCCGCGGCGCGCGCCGCCGGCTGCGAGGAGCGCGAGACCTTCATCGTCGAGCAGCATTTCAAATGGGATGCGCTGCGCGCCGCCAACGCCAGCGCCGGCCTGTTCGCCAGCCGCAAGCTCGTCGACCTGCGGATCGCGTCGGGCAAGCCGGGCGTCGAAGGCGCAGCCGCGCTCGAGGCCTACGTGGCGACGCTCAATCGCGACAACGTCACGCTGGTGACTTTGCCGCGCATCGATCGCGCGACACAGGCAAGCGCGTGGTTCACGGCGCTGACGCGCGATGCGGTGACGGTCGCGGTACAGCCGGTCGAGCGCGAAGCGCTGCCGCGCTGGATCGGCGCGCGCCTGGCACGCGCGGGCCAGAGCGCATCGCCCGCCACGCTCGAATTCCTGGCCGACCTGTGCGAAGGCAATCTCCTCGCCGCGCGCCAGGAGATCGACAAGCTGGCGCTGCTCCTGCCGCGCGGTGAACTGGCGCAGGCGGATGTCGAGGCCGCGGTGGCCGACGTCGCGCGCTTCGACGTGTTCGCGCTGTCCGAGGCGTGGCTGGCCGGGGACGCGGCGCGCGCGCTGCGCATCCTCGCCGCACTGCGCGACGAAGGCGAGCCGCTGACACTGATCGTCTGGCAGCTCGCCGAGGACGTGCACGCGATTGCCGGCGTGCGCGCGTCGATGGACGACGGCATGTCGGCCGCGACGGCCGTGCGCGGCGCGCGCGTCTGGGGTCGCCGCCAGCCGGCGCTGGAGTCGGCAGTGCGGCGATTGCCGGCGCCGGCAGTCGATGCGCTCGTGGCGCGCCTGGCGCCGCTCGACGCGCTGGCCAAGGGCCTCGGGCGCGGCGACGCCTGGGATGCCATCGGCGACGCGGCGCTGCTGCTCTGCGCGAAGCCGCTCGCGCTCGCACCCGCCGGCACCTAGCGCAAGCGATGGCCCCGCCGGCCTCCACGCCGCGTGCCGGTCACGAACGTGCGTGGATCGTCGCCACGCTGATGCTCGGCACGATGTCGACGCTGCTGTCGGCGACCATCGTCAACGTCGCGTTCCCCGCGCTGATCGCCGAGATGCACGTCGGCCACGACACCGTGCAATGGGTGGCCACGGGGTTCCTCGCCGCGACGACGGCGACGATGCTGGCCACCGCATGGGCGCTCGCCACGTTCGGCGAGCGCACGACCTACATCGCCACGCTCGCGGTATTCGGCGTCGGGTCGCTGGTCGGCGCGCTGGCGTGGGATATCGACAGCCTCGTGTTCGCGCGGGTGATGCAGGGCGCCGCGGCGGGCCTGCTGCAGCCGCTGGCGATGGTGGTGCTGTTCCGCATATTCCCTCTCAACGAGCGCGGGCGCGCGATGGGCATCTACGGCTTCGGCATCGTGCTCGCGCCCGCCATCGGCCCTGCCCTCGGCGGCGCGCTGGTGACGGCGTTCGGCTGGCGCTGGATCTTCGCGATGTCGCTGCCGTTCTGCGTGGCGGGCATCGCGTTCGCACGCAGGACGCTCGTCGACCATCGCAGCGCCGAGCGTCCGCCGTTCGACACGACGGGGTTCGTGCTGCTGGTGCTGGGTCTCGTCGCCGCGCTCAATGTGCCGGTCGTCGGACGCCGGAGCGGCTGGACGTCGGCGCCGCTGCTCGCGCTCGCTGCGCTCGCCATCGCGCTGTGGGCGGGTTTCATGCTGCACGAGTTGCGCACGCGCGCCCCGCTGCTGTCGTTCCGTCTGTTTCGCCACCGCACGTTCAGCGCGTCGGCGGTGGTGGCGGTGGCGTACGGCGCGGGCCTCTTCGGCACGACCTACCTGATCCCGGTGTTCGTGCAGGACGTCGCGCACTACACCGCGGCGGCCGCCGGCGGCCTGATGGTGATTCCGGGACTCGCGCTCGCGGTGTCGATGGCGCTCGGCGGGCGGATCACCGACCGCACCGAGCCGCGCTTCGTGATGATCGCCGGACTCGCGCTGTTCGCCGCCAGCGCGGTGCTGTTCGCGTTCACCGGCGCGGCCACGGCGGCGTGGACGTTCGTGGCATGGCTCGTGATCGGCCGTGTCGGGCTCGGCCTCTTGATTCCCGCGCTCAACGTGGGCGCCGTGCAGGCGCTCGCCGGCGGCGAGCTCGCGCAAGGCGCGGCGGGCGTGAATTTCCTGCGACAATTGGGCGGCGCCGCCGGCGTCAACCTGCTCGCCGTCTACCTGCAGTTGCGGCTCAACGGGCTTGACGCGGCGCAAGCACCGCGCGCGTTCCACGAATGCTTCATACTGGTGGCCGCTGCGTTCGCGGTCGCCATCGCCGCCGCGTGGAGCGCGCGCACGACGGGGAGATAGCCATGTATCAACGCATCCTGGTCGCTTACGACGGCTCCGACGCGAGCCGCCTCGCCATCGACGAATGCGCGCACCTGACGCCGGTCGCCGGCCGCGAGGTGCACGTCGCCTGCGTGATCCACGACCCGTCGGCGTTCGTGCTGCCCGGCGAGTTCGTGCCCGAACCGCTGCTCGATTCGGAACGCGAGGACGTGCAGCAGGACCTCGACCGCGCCGCCGCCGCGCTGCGCACGCGCGGGTTCGCGGTGTCGACCCATCTCCTCGATGGCGAGCCGGTCGACGTGCTGGCCAAGCTCATCGAATCGCTGGCGATCGATCTCCTCGTCGTCGGCCACCGCCGCAGCAAGAAATTCGCCGCGCGCTGGTGGCGCGGCCGCATCGACGCGCTGCTGATCGAGCGCGTGCGCTGCGCGATTCTGGTCGCCGGCGAGCCGCCGAAGCCGACGGCAGGCTAGGTTCGCGCGCGTCCGCGGCAGCGGCCGACGTCGTCCTCGGCGCCTACAATCGACGTCGATGGCCGAGACCTCGAGCAACGACGACCATAAGCCCGAGCCGCCCGAACCGCCCGAGCCCGCGGACTGCTGCGGGGGAGGCTGCGAGCGCTGCGTGTACGACCTCCACGAGGAAGCGATGGATCGCTGGCGCGAAGCGTTGCGCCGGTGGCAGGCGCAACATGCGCCGCGCCCGGAGTCGATGCCCTGATCCCGCGCGCCTATGCCTCGCGCGTGGCCGCGCCGGCGCGCGCCTGCACCACGGCCAGTGCGGCGATTGCCGCGGTGTCCGCGCGCAGGATGGCGGCGCCGAGCGCCGCCGCGCGCACGCCATGGTGGCGTGCGATCGCGAGCTCGTCTTCGGTGAATCCGCCTTCGGGACCGATGACGATTGCGCGTGGCGACGTTTCCGCGACGCGCTGCAAGAGCGTATGCGACGCGCCAGGCACCAGCACGATATCGGCAGCGTTGGCGCCCGCGAGCCAGTTGGCGAGCGGCACCGCATCGGCGACCGGCGGCACGCGATTGCGGCCGCATTGCTCGCAGGCGCCGCTCGCCACCTGGCGCCAGTGGGCGATGCGTCGCTGCGCCTGCGTGCCGCGTGCGCCTCCCTGGCTGCGCGCGGCGACGACGGGCTCGATGCGCGCGACACCGAGCTCCACCGCCTTGCGCAACGCGACGTCCATCGCGTCGGCCGCGAGCACCGACAACGCCAGCGTCACCGCGACGGGGGCTTCGCGTTCGATGGCGACGAAGCGTTCGATCGTCGCGCGCGCGCCACGGCGATCCACCGCCGCGAGACGCGCGACGTACTCGCCGCCGCGGCCGTCGAACAGCGTCAGTGCGTCGCCGACTGCAAGGCGCAGCACGCGCGTCGCGTGATGCGCAGCGGCCTCGGGCAGCGCAACATCGATGCCGGCACGCAGCTCGATCTGCGCGACATGGAAACGGGGCGCGCTCGCCTGCGTGTCCTGAATCCGCTCCGCCGTCATGGCGCCGGCAGGAACGCCTTGAGGGCGTCGAGCAAGGCATCGGGCGCCTCCTGCATCATCGAATGTCCGGTAGCGGGCAACGTCACCACGCGCGCGCCGGCCAGCGCTGCGACCAGCGGCGGCGTGGCCTTCGGCGGTGCCATCTGGTCGCGCTCCCCGAGCACCAGCAGCGCCGGCGCACGGCAGGCGCGCGCGGCCTCGAGCCCATGCGCGTAGTCGTTGCAGGCGCGCAGGTCGGTGGCCAGCGTGCCGGGCCGCGAGCGCTGCAGCAACCGCAACGCGTTGCCGGTCATCCACATCCCCGGCGACGGATTCGCGGCAAGCGCATTCACGGGATTGAACGACCACGCGATGATCATCGCGAACGCCGTCGCCTCGTCGTCGCCGGCAGCGGCGAGCAGTTCCTCGCTCACCGCCATCGGCACCGCGGGTCCCAGCAGGGCGATGCGCTCCACGCATTGCGGATGGCGCGCCGCGCACTCGAGCACGGCGAGCGATCCCATCGAATGCCCGACCCATGCGGCATGCTCGACGCCCGCGGCCACGGCGAGCGCGGCGAGCCAGTCGGCGATCGCCTCGACCGTCGGCAACGCCTCGCCGCCGGACCGCCCATGTCCGGGCAAGTCGACGGCCAGCACGTTGCGACCGTGCCAGGCGAAGTATCGCGACTGCAGCGCGAACACGCTGTGATCGTGCGCCGCGCCGTGCACGAACACGACGGTAGGGCGCTGCGGGCTGAATGGGCGCGCGCCCGTGTACAGGTGGACGCGACAGCCGTCGACGACGATCTCCATGGCCAGCGATCATCGCGGAAGCGTGCGCGATCGACAAGTGACCCCCGTGGGGAGCCTCGCCCGGATTTGGCGCGCTCGCGTCACCGCTGCAGCCACGCGCAGTCCTACACGCGAACGCGCCGGTGGCCGACTGTGACGACCGCTTGCGCGCGCCGATACTCGCCCCAAAAGTCACTCCCGAGGCGAAGCAATTCATGCCATCCAACGATTCCGCGCAATTGCAGGCCGCGCCGCGCATGGCGGCTGCGGCCGGCCTGGTGTACGTCAGCGACGCTGCACCGGGCATCCGTCGCCTGCGCCGCGACGAGGGCTTCGCGTACCGAACGGTCGAGGGGCGTCCGTTGCGCGACAAGCACACGCTGGGGCGCATCGCGGCGCTCGCGATCCCCCCTGCCTACGAGGACGTGTGGATATGCGCACGCGCCGACGGCCACCTGCAGGCCACCGGCCGCGATGCGCGCGGGCGCAAGCAATACCGTTACCACGCCGCATGGCGGGCGCTGCGCGACGACGCCAAGTTCCTGCGCATGGTCGACTTCGGCAAGGCCCTTGTGCGCCTGCGGCGACGCGTCGCGCGCGACCTCGCACTGGGCGGCCTGCCGCGCGACAAGGTGCTGGCGATGGTGGTGGCACTCCTCGATGCCACGCGCGTGCGCATCGGCAACGCCGCGTACGCGCGCGACAACGGCAGCTTCGGCCTGACCACGCTGCGCAATCGCCACGCCCGATTCGTCGGCGACGGCCGCCTCGTGCTGGCGTTTCGCGGCAAGGGCGGCACCGCGCACGAGATCGTCATCGACGACCGCCGCCTCGCGCGCCTGGTGCGCCGCTGTCACGAGCTGCCGGGCCAGCGCCTGTTCCAGTACGTCGCCGACGACGGCACCCGCCATCCGATCGACTCCGATGCCGTCAACGCCTACCTGCGCGAGGCGATGGGCGACGATTTCACCGCCAAGGACTTCCGCACGTGGGGCGCCACGCTGCACGCGATCCGGCTGCTCGCCGCGACGCCGCTGCCCGAGGGCGGCGGTGAAGCGGCGTTGCGCTCGTGCATCGTGGCGATCCTGAAGCAGGTCGCCGCCGACCTGCGCAACACGCCGGCGGTGTGTCGCAAGTCGTATGTCAATCCGGCGGTATTCGACTTGTGGCGCGACGGCCGGCTGCACGCGCTGGTCGCGCCGACTTCACAGGCGGCGCCGCGCAAAGCGGAGCGCACGGCGCTGGCCCTTCTCGAGCACTGTGCACAGCTGCCGCGGGCGCGACCCGTGCGCGCGGTCGCGGCGGTGCCGGCCGGCAAGACCCCGAGCATTCGCGGCATCGTCCGCCGCGGCGCACCCGTGGCGGCGCAAGCCATCGCCGCGACCTGAGGCGCGCGACGTACGCCGCGAGCGTGGCGTGCAGCGCCCGCGCGTGGCCATGCTGCGCCATCCTGACCAACTCGGGCGTTGGCGCGGACCATTGCACCGGGGATTGCCGCGTGGAACAATCGACGCCGATCGCACGCCGGCTTTTCGCCTGTCGTGCGTGTCTCCCGGGAGCACGCCATGCCGCCTCGTCGCATCCCACTGCAACCCGCTGCGAGCCGCCGCCGGTTCTTGCGCACGGCAGGCGCATTCGGCGCGAGCGCGACGCTGGGCGCACATGCGCTGCGGGTATTGGCCGCCGACGACTACCGGCTGCCCATCGGCAACGGCGAACGGCCGATGGCGACCTACCCGCAGAAGCGTGAGCTGATCCTGCTCACCGCCCGGCCGCCGCAACTCGAGACACCCTGGGCCGTATACGACGAAGGCGTGATCACGCCGAACGATGCCTTCTTCGTGCGCTATCACCTGGCCGGCGTACCCACCGACATCGACGGCGCGAGCCACCGGATCGCCGTCAAGGGGAATGTCGCCACACCGCTGTCGCTGTCGGTCGCCGACCTCAAGGCGATGCCCGGCACCGAGATCGTCGCCGTCAACCAGTGCTCGGGCAACAGCCGCGGCTTCTTCGAGCCGCGCATCGCGGGCGGCCAGCTCGGCAACGGCGCGCTGGGCAACGCCAAATGGCGCGGCGTCACGCTGAAGGCCGTGCTCGAGAAGGCCGGCGTGCAGCCGGGCGCGCGGCAGGTGACGTTCGACGGCCTCGATGGACCCGTGCTGCCGACCACGCCCGACTTCGTCAAGGCGCTCGACCTCGATCATGCGACGGATGGCGAAGTGATGATTGCCTACGCGATGAACGGCGCCGACCTGCCGATGCTGAACGGTTACCCGGTGCGCCTCGTCGTGCCGGGTTATTTCGGCACGTACTGGGTGAAGCATCTGGCCGCGATCAATGTCGTCGACACCGTCTACGACGGCTTCTGGATGAAGTCCGCGTATCGCATTCCCGACAACGCGTGCGCGTGCGTCGAGCCGGGCGCGGCGCCGAAGACGACGCGGCCGATCGGACGCTTCACCATCCGCTCGTTCGTCACGAGCCCGGCCGACGGCGCCAGGGTCGCGGCCGGCAGCGAATTCGACGTGCGCGGCTTCGCCTTCGACGGCGGCTACGGCATCCGCGAAGTGGCGTTGTCGATCGACGGCGGCACGACCTGGGTGGACACCACGCTCGACGCCGACCTCGGCAAATACTCGTTTCGCGGCTGGCGCACCCGCATGTGGCTGCGGCCGGGGACGCATGACATCAAGGTGCGCGCGTTCAATACGATCGGGCAGACGCAGCCGCTCGAGCCTTCGTGGAATCCGGCCGGGTACATGCGCAACGTCGTCGAGACGACGCACGTGACCGCGGCGTGACGGGAGCGCGACGATGAAGCGCGAGCGCAACAACGCGGGCTGCAGGGTCCTGGTCGCCGTCGCCGTCGCCGCATGCTGCGGATCGGTGCTGGCGACGAAGATCGACCTGCCGCCGGAAACATCGCGGCTCAAGGACGCGCCCGGTGTCGAGCGCGCCAATGCGCAGTGCATGACCTGCCATTCCGCCGACTACGTGATCACCCAGCCGCGCGGCAAGCCGCTCGCGTTCTGGAAGGCCGAAGTCGAGAAGATGAAGAACGTCTACGGCGCGCCGATTGCCGCCGAGGACATCGCCCCGCTCGCCGATTACCTGACACGCGCCTACGGCAGCACGCCGTAGCGATCAGGCCGCTTTCGACGCCGCGTACAGCGCGCGGCCGAGGTCGTCGATCAGGTCGTCGGCGTTCTCGAGGCCGATCGACAGCCGGATCGTGCCTTCGCCCACGCCGGCGCGCGCGAGATCCTCGCTGCTCATGCGGAAGTGGGTGGTGCTGGCGGGATGGATCACCAGCGACTTGGCGTCGCCGACGTTGGCGAGATGGGAGAAGAGGCGCAGCGACTCGATGAAGCGCCGGCCCTGCGCGCGCGTGCCCTTGAGGTCGAAGCTGAACACCGCACCGCAGCCGCGTGGCAGCAGCGTGCGCGCCAGCGCATGGTCGGGATGGTCAGGCAGCTCCGGATACCCGATCGTGCCGACGAACGGATGCGTGCGCAGGAAGCCGATCACCGCGCGGGTGTTGGCGACGTGCTTTTCCATGCGCAGCGGCAGCGTCTCGATGCCCTGCAGCACCTGGAACGCGGTGAACGGCGCCATGCAGGCGCCGAAGTCGCGCGCACCCTCGCGGCGCGCGCGCAGCAGGAATGCGGCCGTGGTCGACTCGTCGGCGAACGTCATGTCGTGGAAGCCGCGGTACGGCTCGGCGAGCGTCGGGAAGTGCGCCGCGGCCGCCTGCCAGTCGAAGCTGCCGCCATCGACCAGCACGCCGCCGATGACGACGCCGTGACCTGATAGGAACTTGGTCGCCGAGTGGTAGACGAGGTCGGCGCCGTGGTCGAACGGGCGCAACAGCCAGGGCGTGGTGAACGTCGAATCGACCAGCAGCGGCAACGCGTGATCGTGCGCGAGATCGGCGATGCGGCGGATGTCGAGAACGTCGAGGCCGGGGTTGCCGAGCGTCTCGCCGAACAGCAGCCGCGTCTGCGGGCGGATCGCGGCGCGCCAGGCATCGACGTCGCGCGGGTCGACGAAGGTGGTGGTGATGCCGAGGCGCGGCAGCGTGTAGTCGAGCAGGTTGTGCGAGCCGCCGTACAGCGCGCGCGAGGCGACGATGTGCGCGCCGGCGCCCATCAGCGTGACGATCGCGAGAAAGAGTGCCGCCTGCCCGCTGGCCGTGGCGATCGCGCCGACGCCGCCTTCCAGCGCCGCCACGCGCTCTTCCAGCACCGCGCACGTCGGATTGGACAGGCGCGAATAGACGTGCCCCGCGCGCTCCATGTTGAACAGCGCCGCGGCCTGGTCGCTGTCGGTGAAGACATACGAAGACGTCTGGTAGATGGGCGTCGCCCGCGCGCCCGTGGCGGGGTCCGGACGCGCGCCGGCATGCAGCGACAGCGTGTCGAATCCGTGCGTCCTGGGCTTCCTGGTCGTCATCGCACCGCCCCCGAAAGGTCGGCGGCCATGGTAACCTATCGAACGAACGTTCGATGCCGCCGCCGATGGCTTCCTCGCCACCCGACACCCCCGAGCGCGGCCGCGGGGCCACTTTCGACCCCGCCAACCGCTTCCGCCGCGACGCCCGCGCCGCGGTCGACGACGGCTGGACGCACGACGACGCCGACGCGCCGCCCCGGCGCAAGACGATCGTCGCCATCCAGCCGGCGCGCACGATCATCTCGCGCAACCAGTCGCCGGACATTCCGTTCAACCAGTCGATCAATCCCTACCAGGGCTGCGAGCACGGCTGCATCTATTGCTACGCGCGGCCGACGCACGCCTACCTCGACCTGTCGCCGGGCCTCGACTTCGAGACCCGGCTCTTCGCCAAGCCCGACGCTGCGCGCCTGCTCGCGCAGGAGCTCGGCAAGCGGGGCTACGTCTGCGATCCCATCGCGCTCGGCACCAATACCGACCCCTACCAGCCGATCGAGCGCGAATGGAAGATCACCCGCGCAATCCTCGAGCTGCTCGCGCGCTGCCGCCATCCGTTCACGATCGTCACCAAGTCGTCGCTGGTCGAGCGCGACCTCGACGTCATCGCGCCGATGGCGCAGGCCGGCATGGCGCGCGTCTACGTGTCGATCACCACGCTCGACAAGTCGCTGGCGCGCAAGCTCGAGCCGCGCGCAGCAGCGCCGCACCGGCGGCTGCAGACGATCGCCACGCTCGCGCAGGCCGGCGTGCCCGTCGACGTGATGGTGGCTCCCATCATTCCGCAGCTCAACGATCGCGACCTCGAGGCCATCGTCGACGCCGCGGCCAGGGCCGGCGCCACGGGCGCCGGCTACACGATGCTGCGCCTGCCGCTGGAAGTCGCGCCGCTGTTCCGCGCCTGGCTCGACGCGCACTATCCATTGCGCGCGGCGCACGTGATGAGCCTCGTGCAGGACATCCGCGGCGGGCGCGACTACGACTCCACGTTCGGCCGCCGCATGCGCGGCAGCGGCGCGTTCGCCGAGCTCATCGCCACGCGCTTTCGCCTGGCGCGCGAGCGCGCCGGCCTCGGCAATCATCGTCAGGCACCGCTCGACACGACGCGCTTCATGCCGCCGTCGGCCGACGACTCGCAGCTCGATCTGTTTCGCTAGGCGGGGATTGCCGCCCGGAGGGCGGCGAGAAAGTGCCGGAGCGCGGAAAATTCCAAGGGGACTGGGGGTCTCCGTTGAAAGCTGGTGTTGCGCCCCGGCACGATCGCAACTGTGCGCGCGGTCGCATCGGCCGGCAACGCCGATTCCGCGAAGCGGTGGCGACGCGGGGCGAGTGGGGCCGCGCGTGTTGCCGACGGTCCGCGGGCATTGCATCGGCGCGCCCGCTGCGGTATTCTGGGTAATACTTGCATATGCAAATATCGCGTGCCGCGGCGCCGCATCGGGTGCCGCCCGGCCGCGCCACGCAAGCAAGGGCGTACCACGCCTCCTGGGGAATGAGCATGAACGTGTCGCGCCGTGCGGCACGCGCAACGCCCGCCGCCGACTACCGCCGGCGCGGGCGCGAGTGCGCGTACGCCAACCTGAAACTGATGGCGAGGGCGATCGGGACGCTGTATGACGAAGCACTCGAACCGTGCGGATTGCGTGCCAGCGAGCTGGCGCTGCTGTGGGCGATCGTCGCGCTCGAGCCCGTGCCGATGTCGGGTCTCGCCGAAGCCACGCTCACCGACGTCACCACGCTGTCGCGCACCGTGCTGCGGCTGTCGCGCGCACGCCTGTGCAAGATCGCGCGCGGCGACGACCGCCGCGTGCGCGTGGTCACCAGCACCGCGCACGGCCGCCGCCGCTTCGACGCGGCGATGCCGCACTGGGAACGCGCGCAGGCGCGTGCCGAGGCGTACCTCCCCGTCACCGCGGTGGCGCGCATCGCCCGCCATCTCTTCGTCGCGCACCGTCAGCCCGCGCCGCGCTGAAACCGGCGCCCGCGACATCGATCGCGGGCTTGCGCGGCGGGACTGCGCGGCGCGGCGGGCCTGCGCGCCGTCGCGAGCTTCAGCGCAGGCCGTGCGCGAGGCCCAGCGCGTCCTGGATGCGCACGCGGTAGCTGCGCGCCGAGGTGATCGCGCCGCCGTCGGACAGCACGATCCGGTATTCGCCATGCGACAGCGGGCGCAGCTCGCGCACGCGGTCGACGTTGATCGCATGCGAGCGGTGCACCCGCAGGAAATGCGCGGGGTCGAGGCGCGCGACGATCCCCGCGAGCGTCTCCCGATGCAGGTACGGCCGATCGGCGTGGATGCGCACGTAGTTGTCCTCGGCGTCGATGCGCACGATGTCGGCCACCGCGACGATGACGATGCGATCGAGCGTGCGCACCGCGATGCGTGCGAGGTACGCGCGTTCCGGGGGCAGCCAGCGCTCGTCGGTGGATTCGGCCAAGGACGACGTCAGGTCAATCTTCATGGCCGGGGTTTTGGACGCACGCCGCTGGAGTGGACAATCGCGAACGCACGTTCGGCTGGCAGGTTGGCTTGGAGGGCATGCGCGGGGCTCCGGCAACGGGGTTCGTTCGAACTATCGCCGCTTGGACGCCCCGGCGTCCGGAAAATATTCTCCTTTTTTCGCCCGATTTTCCTCCGCCGCACCGCATGAACGACCTGTCGTCACTGGCACTCATCCGCTCGCTGCCGCCGCAATGGCGCCAGGACGCGCCGCGCCGCATCGGCGCGTTCGTCGTGCATCCGGCGTCGAACGAGCTCGCCGGAGCGGCTGGCGTGGTGCGGGTGCGCCCGCGGCTGATGGACGTGCTGCTGCGGCTCGCCGCCGAGCCCGGCGCCGTCGTCGCGCGCAATCGCCTCCTCGAGGAGGTCTGGCCGCGGCGGATGGTCAGCGACGAAGTGCTGTCGCGCACGATCGCCGAATTGCGCACGGCGCTCGGTGACGATCCGCGCCATCCGTCGTACATCGAGACGATTCCCACCGTCGGCTACCGGCTGGTGGCGACCGTCGAGGATGCGCCGTCGCCGCACTCACCTGCCGGCGCGCATGCGGCGCGCACCGATCACGGGCACCGGGCGTCCGCGCCAGGCGCTGCGCCGGCCGACGCAACGCGAGTCGGGGTGGCGAACGGTAGCGCCGGTTCCATTGCCGCCGGTGACGACGCGCATGCGATCCATGCCACGAACGGCGCCCATGCGCCGCCGTCAACGATGGCGGTCGATACCTTGGCGGCGGCACGCGATGCGAGCGTCGCTGCTGCAGCCGGTGGCGCCGGCATCGAGGCCGCACACGACATCGACGGCGTACGCGACATTGCGGTGGCAACGCCGGGCCGCGCGGCTGCGGATATCGGCGCGCGCATGACGATGGCAGCACGGCGTGACGCACGCCGACGCGTGCTGGGCGCGGCAGCGCTCGTCGTCGCGCTCGCCGCGGCGGCGGCGCTGGTGCTGCACTTGCGTGGTGGCGGCGACGGCGTCGCCGCGCCGCTGGCGGCGCGCATCGCCAACGCCACGCCCTATCTGTCCGATCCGGGCCTCGAGATGGAGCCGCGTTTCGCGCCCGATGGCGCGCGCATCGCGTTCTCCTCCAGCACCGAGTTCGCCTCGCGCGCGCACCTCGTCGTGCTCGACCTCGGCGCGTCGGACGCGCGGCACCTGATCGGCGCCGAGGACGACGGCGCGAGCTATCGTTCGCCGGTGTTCGTCGGCGGCCACCGCCAGCTCGCCTACGCGCGCTGCACCGATATGCATTGCCGGATCGTGCTGCGCGACATCGACGGCGACGCGCAGAAGGTGCTGGTCGCCGAGGACCGCGCGCCGACGCCCAACTTCGACGTTTCCGCCGACGGCCGCTGGCTCGTCTACGCCAACGCCCACCGGCCGCAGTTTCCGCAGGGCCTCTCGCTCTTCGACCTCGCCACCGGCACCACGCGCGACCTGACGCTGCCGGCCGCCAATGCGGGCGAGGACGCGATGCCGCGCTTCGCACCGGACGGCAGGACGATCGCGTTCTTCCGCAACACCGCCGGCATGGGCGAGCTGTGGACGATCGACGCCGACGGCAGCCATGCCGGCGTGGCCGCTAACGCGCGCGGCGCCGTGTACGGCGCGGCGTGGCGCGACGCGCGGCACATTCTCGTCGCTGCCGACTGGTTCGGCTTCCGCTCGCTCAACGACGTCGACCTCGTCACGCGCACCGCGACCTTCGTCGGCGGGCGCGGCGCGCGTTTCCCCGACATCGCGCCCACCGGCGAGATCGTGTACGAGAACGCGCGGTTCCGCACCGACCTGTGGACGCTGGACGCCGCCAGCGGCACGCCGGCGTCCGCGCCGTCGTGGCCATCGACGCGCTTCACGATGAAGCCCGAGTACTCCCCGGACGGCAAGCGCGTGGTGTTCATATCCAACCGCGAGGGCGCGGAGGGCGCGTTCATCGCCACGCCCGGCGCGCCGCCGCTGCGCGTGAAGCTGCCGGAAGGCTACCGCTACGTCAACGCGCACTGGTCGCCCGACGGCCGCGCACTGTATGTGGTGCGTCTCGACGCCAATCCGCCGCACGCGCTGTCCGCGGTGCGCTTCGACATCGCCAGTGGCGCGACCACCGCGCTCGCCGCGGTCGGTCCGCAGATCGACGAGATCTACGCCGACGCGCGCGGCCGCGACCTGTATTTCGCGGTGCTCGACGGACAGGCGATGCGGCTTTTGCGTGCCCCGCTCGCCGACCTTGCCGCGCAGGAGCCGCTGCCTTTCCCGCTGGTGACGACGTTCGCCGTCGACGCCACGCACATCGCGTTCACGCAGCCGCAGATCCGCGGACTGACGCTCTGTACGCTGGCCGACCTCGCCTGCGAGGCGCTGCCGGTGCCGATCAGCGACTCGACCTACGGCGCCTGGACGCTGGGCGGCGGTGGAGTCTGGTACCTCGACAACTCGAGCACGCCCCCGACGCTCGCACGCTACGACCTCGCCGAGCGCCGCGTGACGTTGCGCACCCCCTTCCGGCCGATGGCGTTCGGCCGCTCGATTGCAGTGTCGCCCGACGGCCGCGAGGTGCTGGTCGCGCGCGAAGCCCCCACGCTGATCGACCTCATGGTCGCGCGCTGAGCGTCGCCGCGGCGGGGCCGCGGTGGCGTCACTTGCGAATGCCGCCGGCCGCAGCGCAAACTCGCGCCTTCGTCCAGCGCAAAGGGCCTGCCATGAGCGGAGTCAAGCACGTTCCCGTGATCGTCGCCGCGGTGATCTTCTTCGTGCTCGGCGCGGCCTGGTACACCGCCCTCAGCGCGCAATGGCTCGCCGGCATCGGCAAGACGATGGCCGACGTCCAGCGCGACACCGGCGGCGGCGCGATGCCCTACATCGTCGGTTTCCTCGCCGTGCTGGTGATGTGCTACACGCTGGCATGGGCGATCGTGCGCTTCGACAAGCGCAGCGCCGGCGAAGGCGCGGCGGTCGGCGTGGCGATGGCGATCGGTTTCGTCGCCGCGTCGCTCGCCCTCAACTACGGCTTCGAAGGTCGCGGCATCGCGTTGTGGGCGATCAACGCCGGCTACGCGGCGGTAGGCCTCGCCATCGCCGGCGCGATCATCGGGCGCTACGCGCGGCCGGCGACACCGTGATCGCGGCACCGTCGCTGCAGGAGCGCCTGGCGCGCTGCTATTCGGGAGCGGTGCACGACGTGCTGCGCGCGATGGGGCACGATGCCATCGTGCTGCCGCAGGCGATCAAGCCGCTCGACCCCGCGCATCGCCTCGCCGGCCCGGTGTGGACGGTGTCGGGCCACATCGACCGCTCGCAGACGCGCGATGCCACGCTGCGCGCCTGGTGCACGCTGCTGGCGAAGGCGCCGCCCGGCCACGTCGTCGTCTGCCAGCCGCACAATCACGAGATCGCGCTGATGGGCGAGCTGTCGGCGCAGACGCTTGCCGCGCGCGGCGTGCTGGGCTACGTCGTCGACGGCGGCACCCGCGACACCGAGCTGGTGCTGCGGCAGGGGTTCCCGGTGTGGTGCCGCTTCGCCACGCCGGCGGATATCGTCGGCCGCTGGCTGCCCGACGCATACGGTGCGCCGGTCGACATCGGCGGCGTGACCGTTCGCACTGGCGACTGGCTGGTCGCCGATCGTGACGGCGTGGTCGTCATTGCGCAGCCGATCGTCGACGAAGTGGTGACGCGCACCGAGGTAGTGGTCGCCACCGAGAGCGAGATGCGCCGCGCGCTGGTCGCCGGGATGGATCCCGTCGCCGCGTACGATCGCTATGGCAAGTTCTGACGTCGTGATCGCGCGCGAGAGCCCGCGCGCGGCCGACGTCGTCGCGCTGATCCGCGACCTCGACGCCTACCAGAGCACGCTGTATCCGGCGGAAAGCAACCACTTCCTCGACATCGACGCGCTCGCCGGCGCCGACGTGCGCTTCGTCGTCGCGCGCCGCGACGGCGTCGCCGTCGGCTGCGGCGCGCTGCGCGTGCGCGATGGATACGGCGAGCTCAAGCGGATGTACGTCGCGCCTGGCGCCCGCGGCAGCGGCATCGGCATGCAGATCCTCGCCGTGCTGGAAGCGCTTGCGCGCGACGAAGGTCTGCCGGTCGTGCGCCTCGAGACCGGCATCGCGCAACCGGAAGCGCTTTCGCTCTACGCCGCGGCGGGCTACGCGAATTGCGCGCCGTTCGGCGAATACGCGCCGGACGTGCTGTCGCGCTTCATGCAGAAGCGCATCGCTGCGGCGTAGCGCGCGCCGCGCGCTCAGCGCGGCACGGCGCCCGCGCCCGTGGCAGGCACGCTGTCGCCGCGCGTCGTGCGCCACGCGATCGCTGCCGCCGCCAGCAGCACGGCCGACGCCAGCAGGAACGGCGCGCCGGGAAACCCGACGCCGCGCGCGGGCGCGATCGACCACGCGAACACCGCGCTGAAGACGCCGGGCCCGACGAGGCCGGCGAGCGCCATGATCGAGCCGTTCGCGCCCTGCAGCTGACCCTGCTCGTTGGGGCCGACGTGCCGCGTCATCAGCCCCTGCAGCGAAGGCCCGAAGAGGCCGATGAAGGCGAACACCGGAATGGCCGTGCAGAACCAGAATGGCGTGGTCGCCATCGCATAGACGAGGAAGCCGGCGGCGCCCGCCAGCGCGCCGGCGAGCAGCGCGCGGCGCTCGCCCAGCGCACGCACGATGGGCTTCACGAGCAGGCCCTGCACGACCACGTTGGCGACGCCCACCGCGGCGAATGCGAGGCCGACGGTCCGCGTCGACCATTGATAGCGCAGGCCGACGTACAGCACGAACACCGTGGGCAGCACGTGATGCGCGATCCAGAACAGCAGGTTGACGCAGGCGAGCCCCACCATCTCGCGATGCGAGCGCAACAGGCGCAGGCTGCCGAGCGGATTCGCGCGCCGCCACGAGAATGCCGTGCGGCGCGCCGCGGGCAGCGACTCGGGCAGCACGAAGTAGCCGTAGGCGGCGTTGGCCAGCGCCAGCATGGCGGCGAACACGAACGGCAGGCGCGGATTGACGTCGCCCAGCACGCCGCCGATGGCGGGCCCGAGGATGAAGCCGAGTCCCCATGCGGCGCCGATCATGCCGTACGCCCCGGCGCGCTTCTCGGCCGGCGTGACGTCGGCGATGTACGCGGTCGCCGTGGCGAAGCTCGCCGTGAGCACGCCCGCAAACGAGCGGCCGAGCAGCAGCCAGCCGACGCCTGGCGCGAGGCTCATCACGATGTAGTCGATGCCGAGGCCGAGGCACGACAGCAGCACCACCGGCCGGCGGCCGAAGCGGTCGGACACCGAGCCGAGGATCGGCGCGCAGAAGAACTGCAGCACGGCGAACAGCGTGCCGAACACGCCGACCCACACCGCGGCCTTCTCGGTGCTGCCGGTGAATGCCTCGATGAGGCGCGGCAACACGGGAATGATGACGCCGATCGCCAGCACGTCGAGCACGATCGTGACGAAGATGAAGGCGAGCGCGGCCTTGCGCGGCGGCGGCGTCGGGGCGTGAAGGGGAGGCGCGGGCAAGCGGCCGATGTTACCGCAACGCGCCGCGCGGGCGGTTGCGGCGCCGCACGGGGCGAACGGACACCCGCGCGGGCGGGCGTCGCGCCACAATGCGCGCGACGGTCACCGTCAGCGAGGACTGGCGATGCGTGATGCTGCCGCGACCCATGGAGTGGCCCGCGCGATGTGGATGGCGGCGCTTGCGGCATCCGCGGCCGGCGCGCAATCCACGCCACCGGCCGCACCTTCGGCACCGGCAGCGCCCGCCGCATCCGCGCAGGCCACCGCGCAGGCCACCGCGCCGGCCACCGCGCCGGCTACGGCGCCCGTGTGCCGCGCGCCCGAGCACCGCCAGTTCGATTTCTGGCTTGGCAACTGGACCGTCAGCGACGCCAACGGCCGCGCGCTCGGCACCAACCGCATCGAATCCCTCGAGGACGGCTGCGTGATGCAGGAGCACTGGGCCGCCGCGCGCGGCGGCATCACCGGCACGAGCCTCACCGCATTCGACGTCGACCTGCGCCATTGGCACCAGACGTGGATGGATTCGGGCGGCAACGTCGCGCTGCTCGACGGTGGCGCGGTCGATGGCCGCATCGTGCTCTTCGGCGACACCTTCGGCAGCAATGGCCAGTTGCACCACCGCAACCGCATCAGCTGGATTCCGCTCGCCGACGGCCGCGTGCGCCAATGGTGGGAGCAGTCGACCGACGACGGCAAGACCTGGTCCACCGTGTTCGACGGCTACTACGCGCGCACCCGCTGAGCGCGCATCGCGGCTAGCGTGCGCCGCACCTGGCGCACACTGCCGATGGCCACGATTGAATGACGAAGGGCGCCCGCAGGCGCCCTTCGCACTTGCCGTTTCGCGCAGCCCTAGGCGCGCTTGACGAGGCTGACGATGAACAGCAGGACCACCGCGCCGATGACGGCGGTGACGATCGTGCCGAGCACCGAGCCTGCAGCAAATATCCCCATCGCACCGAGCAGCCATCCGCCGATGAACGCGCCCACGATGCCGACGATGATGTTGCCGACGACGCCGAATCCACGTCCCTTCATGATCATGCCCGCGATCCACCCGGCGATCGCGCCGATGACAAGCCAGATGATCAGTCCTTGAACATCCATGTGGAGCCCTCCGATGGCGATGGTTTGGATTCTTGTGTTCGGCCCGGCGTTTCCGTCGCGCCTAGGGCATCCTACTCGTACTCGGGGCGCGGCGGAACCGCGGCCGGCGGGCCCGGCGGGACGCCCCTGACGCGTGCCTGACGCCGGGAAACGCGGGAATCCGCGCCTCAGTGGCTCTCGCGGCCGACCCTCGCGCCCGACTTGCCCACCAGGAAATCGAGGTCCGCGCCCTTGTCCGCCTGTTGCACGGTCGCGCAATAGAGCTTCACCCAGCCGCGATCGGCGTGCGGCGGCAGCGGCTTCCAGCGCGTGCGTCGCCGGGCGAGCTCCGCCGCGCTCACGTGCAGCTCGAGCTTGCGTTTCGCGACGTCGAGCGTGATCGTGTCGCCGCTCCTGACGAGCGCCAGCGGCCCGCCCGCCGCGGCTTCGGGTGCGGTGTGCAGCACGACGGTGCCGTAGGCAGTGCCCGACATCCGCGCGTCGGAGATGCGGATCATGTCCGTGACGCCCTGCTTCAGGATCTTCGCCGGCAGCGCGAAATTGCCGACCTCGGGGAATCCCGGGTAGCCCTTCGGTCCGCAGTTGCGCAGCACGAGGATGTCGTCCGCGCGCACGTCGAGGCGCGGATCGTCGATGCGCGCATGCAGGTCGTCGATATCCTCGAACACCACGGCGCGCCCGGTGTGGCGCAGCAGCGCGGGCGTCGCCGCGGACGGCTTCAGTACCGCGCCATCCGGCGCGAGATTGCCGCGCAGCACCGCGATGCCGCCCTGCGGTTTGAAGGGAGTGGCAAGCGGCGTCACCACCTCGGTGTTGTAGTTGATCGCGTCCTTGCAGTTGTCCCACAGCGTGCGGCCGTTCACGGTCAGCGCCTTCTTGTGCAGGTACCGGCCGATCTCGCGCACGACCACCGGCAGGCCGCCCGCATAGTAGAAATCCTCCATCAGGAAGCGTCCCGACGGCATCAGGTCGACCAGGCACGGGATGTCGCGGCCGAGGCGGTCCCAGTCGTCGAGCGAAAGATCGACGCCGATGCGCCCGGCGATCGCGATCAGGTGCACGACCGCGTTGGTCGAGCCGCCGATCGCGCCGTTGACCATGACCGCGTTCTCGAACGCATTTCGCGTCAGGATCTTCGACATGCGCAGGTCCTCGCGCACCATGTCGACGATGCGCCGGCCGGAGAACCGGCAGAGCACCTTGCGCCGCGAGTCGACGGCGGGGATCGCGGCGTTGGTGGGCAAACCCATGCCCAGGGCCTCGACCATCGACGCCATCGTCGATGCCGTGCCCATCGTCATGCAGTGGCCGGCCGAGCGCGACATGCACGCCTCGGCCTCCGTCAGGTCGGCGAGCTTCATCTCGCCGGTCTTCAGCATCTCGGTGAATTTCCAGACGTGGGTGCCCGAGCCGATGTCGTGGCCGCGGAACTTGCCGTTGAGCATCGGGCCGCCCGAGACGCCGATCGTCGGCAGGTCGCACGACGCCGCGCCCATCAGCAGCGCCGGCGTGGTCTTGTCGCAGCCCATCATCAGCACGATGCCGTCGAACGGATTGGCGCGGATCGATTCCTCGACGTCCATCGCCACCTGGTTGCGGAACAGCATCGTCGTCGGCCGCATCACCGGCTCGCCGAGGCTCATCACCGGGAACTCGAGCGGAAAGCCGCCGGCCTCGAGCACGCCGGCCTTGACGTGCTCGGCGAGCTCGCGGAAATGCGCGTTGCACGGCGTCACTTCCGACCACGTGTTGCAGATGCCGATCACCGGGCGGCCGTCGAAGAGGTCGTGCGGCAAGCCCTGGTTCTTCATCCACGAGCGATGCACCAGCGCATCGCGGTCGTGACGGCCGAACCATTCGGTCGAGCGGAGCTTGCGGGTGGAATGCTTTTTCGGGCGTGAGGGCATGGTGTCGAGCGGATGAGGGTCAGGGGCGCCGTGATGCAATCGCGCGCGCGGCGCGGCGCGCGTCGGGCAGCCGCCTTGGCCCGGCGGCGCCTACGCGCAGGACACGGCGTGCACGCAATGCCGCGAGCTCACTCCAGGCGCCGGCCGCTTGCGGCATCGAACACGTGCACGGTCGCCGGATCGAGCGTGAGGCCGATGCGGTCGCCCGGGCGCACCGACGTGCGCCCATGCGTGACGAGCACGATCGACGCATCGCCCGCCTTCACCAGCAATTCGGTTTCGGCGCCGGTCGGCTCGACGACCGTCACTTCGGCGGGTACGGCCGTTGCGGCGCCGCCCTCCGCCAGCGCGAGATGCTCGGGGCGGATGCCATAGGCGACCGCCTGGCCATCGGCGGCCGGCGTCGCGCCGAGCGGCCAGTGCACGCCGTCGGCCGTTTCCACGTGCGCGCCGCCGCCGGCGCGCCGCACCGTGCCGCGCACGATATTCATCGCCGGCGAGCCGATGAACTGCGCGACGAACAGGTTGTCCGGATGGTCGTACAGCTCGAGCGGCGTGCCGATCTGCTCGATCACGCCATCGTGCATGACGACGATCCGGTCGGCCATCGTCATCGCCTCGATCTGGTCGTGCGTGACGTACACCGTGGTGGTCTTGAGCCGCTGGTGCAGCGCCTTGATCTCGGCGCGCATGGCCACGCGCAGCTTGGCATCGAGATTCGACAGCGGCTCGTCGAACAGGAACACCTTGGGATCGCGCACGATCGCACGGCCCATCGCCACCCGCTGGCGCTGTCCGCCGGAGAGCTCGCGCGGGTAGCGGTCGAGATAGGGCTCGAGGTTGAGAATCTGCGCCGCGCGCGCGACGCGCTCGGTGGTCAGCTTGGCATCGGCCTTGCGCAGCTTGAGGCTGAAGCCCATGTTGTCGCGCACGCTCATGTGGGGATAGAGCGCGTAGCTCTGGAACACCATCGCGATGTCGCGGTCCTTGGAGTCGACGTCGTTGACCTTCTTGCCGTCGATCGCGACCACGCCGCCGCTGATCTCCTCGAGGCCCGCGAGCATCCGCAGCAGCGTCGACTTGCCGCATCCCGACGGTCCCACCAGCACGAGGAACTCGCCATCGGCGATGTCGAACGAGATGCCGTGGATGACCTTGACGGCGCCGAAGTTCTTCTCGACGGCGTTGAACGATACGGATGCCATGGTCGGTTCTCGGGGGTCGGGTGGAAGCCGGGACGTGGCGCACGGCCGTGACCGGCACCCTGCGACTCGCGAGACCGATGCTATCAAATCGGGACCACCCCGTGTGCCCGTTCTGCGCCCGCGGGCAGCATTGTGCGGGACCCGCGAAACGACTAGATTGCGGGCGACCCTAAGACGCGACATGACCACGGCACTGCCCGCGCGCCCGCTCGGCCGCACCGGCATCGACGTTTCGGCGCTCGGCTTCGGCTGCGCGCCGCTCGGCGAGCTTTATGCACGCATCGACGAGACCGTCGCGCAGGCGACGCTGCGCACGGCATTCGATGCCGGCATCACGCTGTTCGACGTCGCGCCGCTGTACGGCCACGGCCTCGCCGAGCATCGGCTCGGCGCCGCCTTGCGCGCCTTCGGCCGCGTCGGCGTCGTGGTGTCGACCAAGGTCGGGCGCGTGATGGATCCGCGCGCGACGCGCGATGGCGGCTCGGGCTATGCCGGCGGGCTGCCGCATCGCGCGGCGTTCGACTATTCGTATGACGGCACGCTGCGCGCGATCGACCAGTCGCTGCTGCGGCTCGCCACCGACCGCATCGACATCGCGCTGATCCACGATGTCGACGTGCACACGCATGGCCGGGAGGGCGTCGATGCGCGCTTTGCCGAGGCGATGGATGGGGCCCATCGCGCGCTCGTCGAGCTGAGACGCGCCGGCACCGTGCGCGCGATCGGCGTCGGCGTCAACGAAGCCGACATTGCGGCGCGTTTCGCGCGCGCCGGCGAGTTCGACTGCATGCTGCTCGCCGGCCGCTATACGCTGCTCGAGCAAGGCGCGCTCGACGACTTCCTGCCGCTCGCCGCGCAACGCGGGATCGGGGTGATGCTGGGCGGCGTCTTCAATTCGGGCATCCTCGCCAGCGGCGCGGTGGCGGGGGCGAAATACAACTACCGCGACGCGCCGGCGGAGGTGGTCGCGCGTGTGCGACGCGTCGCCGGGGTGTGCGCGGCACACGGCGTCGCGCTACCCGTCGCCGCCGTGCGCTTCGCGCTCGCGCATCCGGCGGTGTCGACGGTGGTGCTCGGCGCGGTGACGCCGGACGAGGTCATGCGCAACGTGCGCGCGCTGGCGCAGCCGGTGCCGGCGGCGCTGTGGCACGATCTGGTCGCCGCAGGACTCGTGCGCGGCGAGGCGCCGCTGCCGGCATGACCGAACCCGGGCGGCGCGCGCGCGCGGACACGGACGCCGATGCGCAGGCGCCCCCGCCCGTCATCGACGCGCATCAGCATTTCTGGCGCGTCGCGCGCGGCGACTATGGCTGGCTGACGCCGGCGCTGGCGCCGCTCTACCGCGACTTCATGCCGGCCGATCTCGCGCCGATCCTCGCCCGCCACGGCGTCGAGCGCACGATACTCGTGCAGGCGGCGCCCACCGCCGCCGAGACCGAATTCCTGCTCGCAATCGCCGATGCCACGCCCTGGGTCGCCGGCGTGGTGGGCTGGGTCGACTTCGCCGCGCGCGACGCCGTGGAGATGATCGCGCGCCTCGCCGCGCACCCTCACCTCGTCGGCGTGCGGCCGATGGTGCAGGACCTCGCCGACGACGACTGGCTGCTCGACCCGGCATTCGCGCCGGTGTTTCGCGCACTGGCCGGGCACCGGCTGGTGTTCGACGCGCTGGTGCTGCCGCGCCACCTGCCGCGCGTCGCGCATATCGTCGAGCGTCATCCGCAACTTGCCGTCGTCGTCGATCACGCCGCCAAGCCACCGATCCGCGAAGGCGCGCGCGGCCTCGATCCCTGGCGGCACGATCTCGCGGCGCTTGCCAGCGCGCCGAACGTGATGTGCAAGCTGTCCGGCCTCGTCACCGAAGCGGCATCGGACTGGACGCGGGAGGAGTTGTCACCGTATATCGAGCATGTGCTCGACGTGTTCACGCCGCGACGGATCGTCTGGGGCAGCGACTGGCCGGTCGTCGAGCTCGGCGGCGGCTACGATCGCTGGCGAGCGGCGACGCTCGCGCTCCTTGCGGGCGTCGCCGCGGACGATCGCGCTGCGATTCTCGGCGGCAATGCCGCGCGAATCTATCTCGCGCGCGACGCGGTGGCCGCAACTCATTGAAAGGAGCCCGACATGCTGAAGGGCATCGACCCGCTATTGGCCCCTGATCTCCTCTGGCTGCTCGCGTCGATGGGCCACGGCGATGATCTCGCCTTGGTGGACGCCAACCACCCGGCCGAGCGGGTCGCGCGCGCGACGGCAACCGGGCGTCTCATACGTATGCCGGGCATCGCGCTGCCGCGCATCGCGCAGGCGATCCTGTCCGTGATGCCGCTCGACCCGGGTGACGATGCTGTGCGCCGGATGACGGCGAGCGGGCATCCCGACGAATGGACCGACGTGCAGCGCGAAGTCCAGGCGGAAGTCGACCGTGCGCGCGGCCGATCGGTGGCGATGCCCGGCATCGAGCGATTCGCGTTCTACGAGTTGGCAAAGAGCGGCTTCGCCGTCGTGCAGGCCGGCGACCACCGGCCCTACGGCTGCTTCCTGCTCCGCTGCGGCGTGATCAGGCCTTGACCGCGCCGGCAGTGAGTCCGCTCACCATGTAGCGCTTGAACGCGTAGTACATCGCCGCGGGCGGCAGCGAATAGAGAAGACCCGCCGTCATCAGCAGCTCCCACGGCGAATCGTCCGCCGACAGGAAGTGTCCAAGCGCCACCGGCAGCGTGATGTCCTTGTCGTTCGACAGCAGCAGGAACGCGTACAGGTACTCGTTCCACGCGAGCAGCACCGCGTAAGCGCCGACGGCGACCAGCGACGGCGCGATCAGCGGCAGGTAGACGAGCCGGAACAGCTGCAGCGGCGACGCGCCGTCGATGCGCGCCGCCTCGTCGAGCTCGAACGGCAGCTTGTCCGACGCCTGCTTGAGCACCCAGATGGCGTACGGCGCGGCGATCGTCACCATCGCCAGGATCAGCGCCGATTGATGATTGAGCAGCCCGTACAGTCCCATCGCCTTGTACATCGGCACGGCGAGGAACGCGGCCGGGATGAAATAGGTGAACAGCGCGCAATTGAGCACGGTGCGCCCGCCGCGCGCCTTCAGCCGGCTGATGGAGAACGCGGCCAGCGTCGCCACGAACAGCGTCAGCGTGCCCACCGCGACGGCGATGATCACGGAATTCAGGAACTGGCCCCAGAAATGGTTGAGGAAGTAATTTTCCTGGTGGAACACCGTGGAGAAATTCTTGAGCGTCGGATGCTCGGGCCACAAGTGTCCGGAAAACGCCTCGCTCTTGGTCGACAGGGCGAACAGCACCATGTGGTAGATCGGCAGCAGCGTCCAGATCAGTACCGGGATGCCGATCAGGATCAGGCGTGCTTCGGTGAGGGCCTTGCTGCGGTTCATTTGGACAGCCGCTTCATCATGAAATAGACGAGCGGCAGCACCAGCGGCAGCGCGCAGACGATCGTCGCCATGGCGAGGTCGACCTGGTCGAGCCGCAGATAGCGGATGCCGAGCGTGGCGAGGATGTGCGTCAGGTCGGCCGGACCGCCGCCGGTGAGGAGATAGACGCTGTTGAAGTCGCCGAGCGTCCAGATCATCGACAGGATCGTCGACGTCAGATAGAGCGTCGCCACCGACGGCCACGTCACGAACTTGAATTTCTGCCACGACGTCGCGCCGTCGACGCTCGACGCCTCGTAGAGCTCGTGCGGAATGGCCAGCCGCGCGGCGATCAGGATCATCGTCCAGAACGGCAGGCTCTTCCACACGTGCACGGTCATCGCCATCGACAGCGCGAGCCAGCGATCGTTGAGCCAGTTCGGGCCGTCCTCCGCGGTGAGCTTGAAGATCACCTGGTTGATCACGCCCCATTCCGGATTGAGCATGAAGCGGATCGACAGGATCGTCGGGATCGACGGCACCGCCCACGGCAGGATGAACAGCACGGACAGCCACTTGATCCACGGCCGCGCGGTGACGAAGAACCCCGACAGGAACAGCGCCGCGAGCATCTTGATGTTGATGGCGATGCCGAGGAACAGCAGCGTGTTGATCACCGACCCGAAGAACACCGGATCCTCGGCGAGCTGGACGTAGCTTTGCGGGTGACGCGCGAGCCACAGGCCGTAGCTCACGGGATAGACGACGAACACGAGGAAAATCACGACGTACGGCCCCAGCATCAGCCAGCCCCACAGCTGCCAGGGCGACATGCGCCCGCCCGCAGGCCCGGCGGAAACCGGTCCTTCGCGGGGCAGCGCGAGTGTCGACATGGCTGGTGGTGACGCCGGTTGCCGCCGCGCAAGGCGCGCAGCGGCAACCAGATGCGCGTCGCTACTTCGTGACTTCCTTGATGCGCGCGATCATCTCGTCGGCGGCCTTCTCCGGCGTCCAATGCTCGCTGGCGACGCGGTTGACCGCCTTCGCCCAGACGTTCTCGTTGTTGAGGATCGTGAACTTGTAATTCTTGGTGAATTCGAACGTGTTGGTGCCGGCCGAGAACTGGCGCTGCACCGAGCTGCGATGCGGGTCGGCGAGCCAGAACGACAGCCGCGCCGCGCCCGACTTGGTGACCGGGTACCAGCGCCCGAGCGCACCTTCGACGTACGGAATCAGGTTCTCGTCCTGCAGCAGGAACGTGACGAACTCCTTGGCGCGCTTCTTGTTCTTGGAGTCGGTGAACACGACGCCCGTCTTCACCGCGGCGCGGTACTTGAACACCGTGCCGTCGGGCTTCAGCGGGAAGCCGGAGGTGACGATGTTCTCGTAGTAGTTCTTCTTCGCCTGGTCACGGTCGGCCTGCGACAGCGTCGCGTTGTTCATGTCGTCGAACCACTTGGCGGCGATCGAGATCGTCGCGTTGTGGGTCATGAACGTGGTCTTGTTGTGGAACGCGACATTGTTGTCCGGATCCTTCCACGACGTCGACGACGGCGGCGAGCAGCCCTTGGTATACGGCTCGGCGTAGTCGCGCACCGCGTTGATGAGCCCCGTGCGGACCTTGGGATCGCTGACGGTGACCTTGCCGTCGTCGTCGACCAGCTTGACGTTGTAGCCGTCCATGAACGTCAGGAACGAGTAGTACGAGTCGCTGGAGTCGACGCCCATCGGCACGCCGATGCCGTACACGCGCTTGCCGGTCTTCTTGCGGTACGCGGGCTGGGCCTTGTCGCACCAGAAGTTCCAGTACTCCTTCCACGTCTTCGGGATGTCGGACTCGGACAGGCCGACTTCGGCGAGCATGTCCTTCCAGTATTCGATGTGCATCGTCTGCTGCTTGATCGGGAACGCGTAATACGCGCGCTTGCCGGTCTTGGCATTGAGCAGATACGTGGTCTCCAGCGTGTTGGGCAGGAACTTGTCCTTGATCGGAGTCAGCACGTCGGAAAGATCTTCCAGCTTGCCGTCGTACGCCCATTTGCCGGTGACCTGGAAGTCGTAGACGTCGATGTAGGCGACGTCAGGCGGCGTGCCGGCGTCGAGCGCGGCGACCGTCTTCGGAATGCCGTCCTGCACCGCGTACTGCGACAGCGCGACCTTGACGCCGGTCTTGTCCTCGTACTTCTTGATCGCGGCGTACAGCGCGTCGTCTTCCGACTTGTAGAACCCCTTCACCCACCACACGGTGAGCGTTTCCTGCGCGAGCGCCGTGCCCGACGCGACGAGCGCGATCGATGCCAGTGCCGCGAAGCCAAGCCTGTGCCAGACCTTCATGCTTTTCTCCTCCTGATTTGCTTCGTCGAATGCCGCTTGATGTTGTTGGATCGGCGGTTGAGTGCAGCGTACGGGCGGCCCTGCGCGAAGTCAATCGACGGCGCGCATCACATCACCGCTCCGAGATACCACGGTACGAATTCGTTCTGGCCATAGCCATGCTGCTCGCTCTTGGTGCGCGTTCCCGAGCAGGTGGCGAGGATCAGCGCGAACAGGCGCTGCGCGACCTCGTCGACGCTTGCCGTGCCGTCCGCGATCTCGCCGCAGTTGAGATCGATGTCCTCTTCCTGGCGCGCCCACAGCGCGGTGTTCGTGGCGAGCTTGAGCGAGGGTGCCGGCGCGCAACCATAGGCGGAGCCGCGGCCGGTGGTGAAGCAGATCAGGTTCGCGCCGCCGGCGACCTGCCCGGTGGCCGATACCGGGTCGTAGCCCGGCGTATCCATGTAGACGAAGCCCTTCGCCGTCACCGGCTCGGCGTATTCGTAGACGGCGTTGAGGTTGGTGGTGCCGCCCTTGGCCACCGCGCCGAGCGACTTCTCGAGGATCGTCGTCAGTCCGCCGGCCTTGTTGCCCGGCGACGGATTGTTGTTCATCTCGCCGCGCTCGCGCGCCGTGTAGTCCTCCCACCACTTGATCCGCGATACCAGCTTCTCGCCGACTGCGCGCGATGCCGCGCGCCGCGTCAGCAGGTGCTCGGCGCCGTAGATCTCGGGCGTTTCCGACAGGATCGCGGTGCCGCCGTGGCGCACCAGCAGGTCGACCGCCGCGCCCAGCGCGGGATTGGCGGTGATGCCCGAGTAGCCGTCGGAGCCCCCGCACTGCAGGCCGATCGTGATGTGCGACGCCGGCACCACGGCGCGCGTCACGCGATTGGCATGCGGGAGCATCTCCTCGATCATGGCGATGCCGCGCGTGATCGTCTTCGACGTGCCGCCGGTGTCCTGGATGCTGAACGTGCGCAGCAGCGGCCCCTCGCTGAGCGCCTGCGCGCCCATCAGCGCCGATATCTGGTTGGCCTCGCAGCCGAGGCCGACGATCAGCACGCCCGCGAAGTTGGCGTGCTTCGCATAGCCGCCGAGCGTGCGCCGCAGGATCTGCATGCCTTCGCCCTGCGTGTCCATGCCGCAGCCCGAGCCGTGCGTCAGCGCGACCACGCCGTCGACGTTGCCGAACGCGGCGAGGCGCTCGCGCGTGAAGTGGCCGGCGATGCCGCGCGCCACCGTCGCCGAGCAATTGACGGTCGACAGGATGCCGATGTAGTTGCGCGTGGCGACGCGCCCGTCGTCGCGCACGATGCCCTCGAACGTCGCCGGCGGCGACACGTATTCGACAGGACGCACATCGGCGCCGAACGCGTAGTCGCGGTCGAACGTGCCCATCGCCAGGTTGTTGAGGTGCACGTGCTCGCCCGGCGCGATGTCGCGGCTGGCGAAGCCGATCACCTGGTTGTACCGCTTGACGGGATTGCCTTTCGCGATGGCGCGCGTCGCCACCTTGTGCGCCGGCGGCACGAGGCCGATCACGGTGACGTCCTCGTCGAGGAGCCGGGTGCCGCCGACGAGTTGGGTGCGGGCGATGACGACATCGTCGTCGGGATGCAGCCGGATGGTCAGCGCCGCCTTGGTCAGCATGCGATCGCTCCTTCCTGCGCCGGCGCGTCGATGACCACCTGCACCTTGGTGCTGCGCGTCTTGTCGGCGGCGGCGTGGAACGCGGCGACGGCGTCGGACAGCGCGTACTGCCCCGACAGCAGCGGCCGCACGTCGACGCGTCGCGTGGCGATGTAGTCGACTGCCCAGTCGAACTCGATGCCCCAGCGGAACGCGCCGCACAGGTCGAGCTCCTTCACCATGATGTCGTTGACGACGAGCGGCAGCGCCTCGTGCGGCAGCGTGCCCACCTGCACGATGCGCGCACCCTTGCGCGCCGCGGCGAGGCAGCTCTTCAGCGCGGCGAAGCTGCCGGAGACCTCGAACGCGCAGTCGAATTGCGGGCGCGCGAGCTCCTGCGTGTCGCGATCGGCGCGCAGCGTGCGGTCGGCGCCGACCTCACGCGCCTTGGCGAGCGGGCGATCGAGGATGTCGCTGACGGTGATGTGCGCGGCGCCGCACAGCCGCGCGGCGATCACCGTCAGGCAGCCGATCGTGCCGGCGCCGGTGACGAGCACCGACTTGCCCTTCAAGTCGCCCACGCGATTGACCGCGTGCAGCGCGACCGCGAGCGGCTCGGCGAACGCGAGCTCGCCGAGTGTGACGTCGGTGGTCACCGGATAGCACTGGCGCTCGCCGATGACGAACGATTCCTGGAACATGCCCTGCACGTGCGGATAGAGGCTCGCGCTGCCGAGGAAGCGCATGTTGGCGCAGAGCTGCTCGCGGCCCTCGCGGCACGCCCGGCACTGGCCGCACGCGTGCGACGGCGACACCGCGATGCGGTCGCCCGGCTTGACGCGGGTCACGCCTTCGCCCACCGCGGCGACCACGCCGGACGCCTCGTGTCCGGGGATCAGCGGCTCGCGAATGACGAAATTGCCGTTGCGGCCCTCGAAGTAGTAATGCAAGTCGGAGCCGCAGATGCCGCCGGCACCGAGGCGCACGCGCACGTCGCCGGGTGCCAAGTCGGCGCTGGCGACCGATTCGAGCCGCAGGTCTTGCTTGGCATGGATGCGGCAGGCAAGCATGGTCACTCCTTTCGACGTCGGCGCCGCGCGGGCGCCTCCGCGTTGCGTTCAGTTGCGCGCGTCCCAGCCCTTGCTGAATCGCTTGTACGCCTGGTCCAGGTGGCGCCCCATCGCCGCGCGCGCGCGCGGCACGTCGTGCTCGGCGATCGCCTTCGCCACGGCGCGGTGCTCGGCGATCGCCGCGTGCCACAGCTTCGGCGAGTCGTAATGATGCTCGAGCTGCTTGTAGAGCGGTCCGGTGCGCTCTTCCCACAGCATCTTCACCACGTGCACCAGTGCGCCATTGCCCGTGGCCTCGGCGATGCGCAGGTGGAACAGCCGATCCCCGAGCAACGGCATGTCGCCGCCGGCGAGCTCACGCTCCATGTCGTCGAGCGCGGCGTCGATGGCCGCCACCTGCTCCTTCTTCGCCGTCTTCGCCGCCAGCGCCGCGCATTCGCTCTCGATCAGGTGGCGCGCGCGCAGCAACTCGAACGGCCCTGCGGCGGCGTCCGGACCGGGCGCGGACGCAGCATGCGCGGCGGCATGCCCATTGCCGCCCGCGCGCACGTAGATGCCGGAGCCGATGCGCACGTCGACGAGTCCCTCGACCTCCAGCGCGATCAGGGCTTCGCGCACCGAAGGCCGCGACACGCCGAGCTGCTTCGCGAGATCGCGCTCCGGCGGCAGGCGCGCACCCGGCACGAACTCGCCGCGGCTGATCAGCGCGCGGATCTGGTCGGCGATCTGCCGGTAGAGCCGGCGGGGCTCGATGCTCGAGAACGGCATGGACGTCGCGCTCCGGCCCCTTACCGCGCGGGAGTGGCCTCGTGGTGCATTCGACAGGCTAATCGCCCGTGGCCAACTGGTCAAGTGGTAATACCAGTGGCCGCAAACGGCCGCGTAAACTGTCGGCCACGACGATCGGTTCGGCAAAGGTGCGCGCAATGGCGGGACGACTGGACGGCAAGACGGTGCTCGTCACCGCCGCAGGGCAGGGCATCGGCCACGCGGCCGCGCAGGCGATGGCGCGCGAGGGCGCGACCGTGCACGCGACCGACGTCAACGAAAAGCTGCTGGCGGCGTACGACGGCGTCGGCAACGTCACCACGCACCGTCTCGACGTGCTCGACGACGCCGCGGTGGCAAAGCTGGTCGGCGACCTGCCGCCGCTCGACACGATGTTCAACTGCGCGGGCTTCGTGCACCACGGCACCATTCTCGAATGCTCGCCGGCCGACTGGGACTTCAGCTTCAATCTCAACGTGCGCGCGATGTACGTGGCGATCCGCGCCGCGCTGCCGAAGATGCTGGACAAGTACGACAAGCGCCGCGTCGCCTCCAGCATCATCAACATGGCGTCCGTCGCCGGATCGATCAAGGGCCTGCCGAACCGCTTCGTCTACGGCGCGAGCAAGGCGGCGGTCGTGGGTCTCACCAAGGCGGTGGCCGCCGACTACGTGCAGAAGGGTGTGCGCTGCAACGCGATCGCGCCGGGGACCGTCGACACCCCGTCGCTCGCCGAGCGCATCAACGCTTTCGAGGACCCCGCCGCCGCGCGCAAGATGTTCATCGCCCGCCAGCCGATGGGTCGCCTCGCCAAGGCCGAGGAGATCGCGCCGATCGTGGTGTATCTCGCCTCCGACGAATCGCTGTTCGCCACGGGGCAGGTATTCTCCGTCGACGGCGGCATGACGATCTGATGGCGGCCCGTGCCGGCTGCCACCCACGCTGCACGGACCGCGCGCCGGCGGAACGTGCTTTCCGGTTCAGGTGCGCATGGATTCCCGCACGCGCGGGAATGACGTGCGCGAATTTCGCACGCATCCGAGGAGGATTGCCATGAAGCTCGTACGCTACGGACCCGCTGGCCGCGAAAAGCCCGGGATGATCGACGCCGAGGGCCGGCTGCGCGACCTGTCGCGCAAGGTCAAGGACATCGACGGTGCGGCGCTCGCGCCGGCATCGCTCGCCGCGCTCGCCAGGCTCGACCCTGCCAGGCTGCCGCTGGTGAAAGGGCGGCCCCGCCTCGGGCCATGCGTGGCGACGCCGCCCAAGTTCGTCGCGATCGGCCTCAACTTCATCGACCATGCGAAGGAAACCAGTTCGCCGATCCCCGAGCATCCGATCGTGTTCTTCAAGGCCGAGACGTCGATCGTCGGCCCCAACGACAACATCGTGCTGCCGCAAGGCTCGACGCAGACCGACTGGGAAGTCGAGCTCGCCATCGTCATCGGCCGCACCGCGCGGTCGGTGCCGCTGAAGGACGCGATGCGCTACGTGGCGGGCTACTGCGTCGTCAACGACGTATCCGAGCGCGAGTTCCAGCTGAAGCACGGGGCGTCGCAGTGGGGCAAGGGCAAGGGCTGCGACACGTTCGGCCCGGTCGGCCCATGGATGGTGACGAAGGACGAGATCAAGGATCCGCAGAAGCTCGACATGTGGCTCGATGTCAACGGCGAGCGCCGCCAGCGCGGCAACACGCGGACGATGATCTTCGGCGTCGCGGCCCTGGTGGCCGACGTGTCGCGCTACATGACGCTGCTGCCCGGCGACATCGTCACCACGGGTACGCCGCCCGGTGTAGGACTCGGCATGAAGCCGCCGCAGTACCTGAAGGCCGGTGACGTCGTCACGCTCGGCATCGAAGGCCTCGGCGAGCAACGGCAAAAGGTGGTCGCGCCCCGCGCGCGCCGCGCGTAGGACATTCGCCACAACCGCCCGGCGACCGGACGGAGAGGACGCACGTCGCGCGCACGGGCCACGCGCCAGCGCAGCGCACGCCCGCGCACTGCGCGCGCGAATTGTTTATGCTTGCGCTACCGGAGTCTGCGGACGCAACGATGAACGACGCGACGCGCCACCTCTCACGCGACGATTGCCTGTGGCCGATGCCCGAGCCGCATGCGTCCGGTCGCCTGCCGGTCGATTCGCGGCATGCGCTCTACTGGGAGGAATGCGGCAACCCGTCGGGCGTGCCGATCGTGTTCGTGCACGGCGGCCCGGGCGGCGGCTTCCTGCCGCATCACCGGCGCTTCTTCGATCCCGCGTTCTGGCGCATCGTGCTCTTCGACCAGCGCGGCGCGGGACGCTCGACGCCCTACGCCGACCTCGTCGACAACACGACCTGGCACCTGGTGTCCGACATGGAGCGCTTGCGCGCGCATCTCGGCATCGACCGCTGGGTGCTGTTCGGCGGCTCATGGGGCTCGACGCTGTCGCTCGCCTACGCCGAGGCGCATCCTGCGCGCTGCCGCGGACTCGTGCTGCGCGGCATCTTCCTCGCCAGCGACGCCGAGATCGACTGGTTCATGCATGGCGCCCGCCATTTCTTTCCCGAGGCGTGGCGCGCGTTCGTCGAATTCCTGCCGGAGGGCGAGCGCGAGGACCTGCTCGCGTCCTACCACCTGCGCCTGACGTCGCCCGATCCCGCGATTCATCTCCCGGCCGCCGGCGCGTGGGACCGCTACGAGATCGCGTGCTCGTCGCTGCTGCCGCCGGCCGAGCCGCCGCTGCCGCCCACCGAGAGCGCCTCGCTGGCGATCGCGCGCATCGAGGCGCACTACTTCGTGCATCGCGCGTTCCTGGTCGAGGACGAGCTGACCGGCAACCTGCACCGCATCCGTCATCTGCCGGCGACGATCGTGCAGGGCCGCTACGACGTCGTCTGCCCGCCGGTGTCGGCGGATGCGCTCGCGCGGGCGTGGCCGGAGGCGGAGTACGTGATCGTCGCCGACGCCGGACATTCGGTGCGCGAACCCGGCATCGCCCGCGAACTGGTCGCCGCGGTCGAGCGCCTGCGCACGCGCCTGTCGTGATCGCGCTCGTCACGTCGCGCGCGCGCACGGCAACGCGCGTCGTCGCGCTCGTCGTCGCGTTGCTCGCGGCCGCGTGCGCCGCCGCGCAGTCGGAGCCGACGGCACGCCCGACGTCGATCGGCCGTCCACGGGTCGGCGTCGTGCTGTCCGGCGGCGGCGCGCGCGGCCTCACGCACATCGGCGTGCTCAAGGTGCTCGAGGAGATGCGCATCCCGGTCGACTACATCACCGCCACCAGCATGGGCTCGATCGTCGGCGGCCTCTACGCGTCCGGCTATGGCGCGAGCGCGCTCGAGGCCGAGGTGCAGAAGCTCGACTGGAAGTCGATGTTCTCCGACAGTCCGCCGCGCGAGGATTTGTCGCTGCGGCGCAAGGAATACGACGCCCGCTACTCGGTGCCGTTCCAGCTCGGGTACCGCGAGGGCGAGGTGCAGATGTTCAAGGGCGCGATCGCCGGCGCGAACCTCGAGCTGTGGCTGCACCGGATGACGCAGCGCGACGACGCCCTCGGCTCGTTCGACGAGCTGCCGATACCATTCCGCGCCGTGGCCACCGACATGGTCTCCGGACGCCAGGTGGTATTCCGCTCCGGGCCGCTTTACCAGGCGATGCGCGCCAGCATGTCGGTGCCCGGCGTGTTCGCGCCGGTGGAGGTCAGCGACCACATCTACGGCGACGGCGGACTCGTCAACAACCTGCCGGTGGACGTGGTGCAGGCGATGGGCGCGGACATCGTCATCGCCGTCAACATCGGCACGCCGCTGATGTCGAAGAAGCAGCTGTCGTCGATCGTCGGCTTCGCGTCGCAGTCGCTCAACATCCTCACCGAGCAGAACGTGCGCGAGCAGCTCGCACGGCTCGGTCCGAACGACGTGCTGATCGAGCCCGACCTCGGCGACATCAATTTCCTCGATTTCGAGCAGTCGGCGAAGCTGATCGCGCTCGGCGAGGCGGCGGCGCGCGCGGCCGCCGCCAAGTTGCAGCCGCTCGCCCTGTCACCCGAGCAGTACGCTGCGTACCAGGCCGGTCGTCACCGCCCTGCCGACACGCCACCGGCCAACGTCGCCTACGTCAACGTCAACGGCACGTCGAGCGTCAATCCGCAGTCGATCAAGGACGCGATGCAGGACCTCGTCGGCAAGCCGTTCGACGATGCCCGCGTGACCAACGACCTGGCGTCGCTGTATGGCACCGGCGACTTCGACCGCATCGGCTACCGGCTCACCGATATCAAGGGGCAGCGCGGCATCGACCTCGACGTCAGCGAGAACGCGCTCGGCCCGAACTATCTGCGCCTCGGCACCACGTTCTCCTCGGACCTCCAGGGCGACACCGAATTCGAGCTGATCGCGGGCCACAGCCGGCGCTGGATCAACGCGTGGGGTGCGGAATGGCGCAACGACATGCAGCTCGGCACGATTCGCAGTTTCGCCACCGAGTTCTACCAGCCGCTCGGCGTCGCCTCGCCGTATTTCCTGTCGACGTATGGGGCCGTGCGGCGCAACCCGATCGACCTGTACGACGGCGACCAGCGGTTCGCCACCTACAGCATCCTCTACGAGCCGGTCGGCGTCGACTTCGGCTACGCGGCCTCGCGCTACGGGGAAATTCGTCTCGGCTACCGCTATGCGCACTACCGTGCCGATCTCGAGATCGGCCTGCCCAACGACCTTAGCGCGCTCAAGATCGACGAGCACGGCATCGCGTTGCTCGCGCGCTACGATCGTCTCGACGACCCGTTCTTCCCGCGCACCGGCTTTCGCGGCACGCTGGAAGCGTTCACCGGGCAGCAGTCGGAGCTCGGCAGCGAGCACAGCGTGACCCGGGCCCGCGGCGATTTCCTGCAGGCTTTCCCGGTCAGCGAAAACGCGCAGCTGCAGGTCGCCGGCCGCGCGGCCTGGGTGTCGACGTTCGACGTCGCGATCGCCGACGACTACCAGCTCGGCGGCTTCCTCAACCTGTCGGGGCTGCGCAACAACCAGCTCGTCGGCGACTATCTGGCGTTCGGCCGCGTGGTCTACACCCAGCGCATCGGATCGCTGTCGATTCTCGGCCGCGGCGTCTACGTGGGCGGCTCGCTCGAGGCGGGCAACACCTGGCAGACGCGAAGCGCAGTCAGCTTCGGCAGCCTGCGCAAGGCAGCGTCGCTCTTCCTCGGGCTCGACACGTTTCTCGGCCCGTTCTACGTCGCCTATGGCCGCGCCACCGGTGGCGACTCGAGCTTCTACGTGTTCCTGGGAAGGCCGTGAGCGCCACCAGAGCGCCCCTGGGGGCAGCGGGCCTCGGTAGCCGCAGGCGAAGCACGCAGCCGTGGAGATCGTGACGGACAACGCGCATTGGCTCGCGCGGAGCCGCGCGGCGGTCTGGCATCCGTGCACGCCGCTGCGACCCGATGACGCGCTGCCGCTGGTGCCGATCGCCCATGCCGACGGCGTGTGGCTCACCGACTTCGACGGCCGGCGCCTGCTCGACGCGGTGTCGTCGTGGTGGGTGAATCTCTTCGGCCACGGCAATCCGCGCATCGTCGACGCCGTCGCGGCGCAGATGCGTGCCGTCGACCACGTGATGCTCGCCGGCTTCACGCATGCGCCGGCCGTCGAGCTCGCCGAGCGTCTTGCCGCGCTCGCCCCGCGCGGACTCGGCCACGCGTTCTACGCGAGCGACGGCGCATCGGCGACCGAGATCGCGATCAAGATGAGCGTGCACAGCTGGCGCAACCGCGGCCTGCCGCAGAAGCGCCGCATCGCCCATCTCGCCGGCAGCTACCACGGCGAAACGCTCGGCGCGCTGGCGGTGACCGACGTCGCGATCTTCCGCGACGCCTACGCGCCGCTCATCGTGCCGCAGGCGCGCGTGGAGTCGCCGGTGCCGCGCGATGGCGAGACGCCGGCCGCCGCAGCGCGGCGCGCGACCGATGCGCTCGAGCGCCATCTGGCGGCCGAGCATGCCGCCACCGCGGCGTTGATCGTCGAGCCACTGGTGCAGGGAGCCGCCGGCATGCGCTGCTACGCGCCCGAATACCTCGCGAACGCGCGCGCGCTGTGCTCGGCGCACGACGTGCATCTGATTGCCGACGAGATCATGACCGGATTCGGCCGCACCGGGACGATGTTCGCGTGCGAGGCGGCAGACGTGGCGCCGGACCTGATGTGCCTATCGAAGGGGATCACCGGCGGCATGCTGCCGCTGTCGGCGGTGCTCGCCAGCGACGCCATTTTCGCGGCGTTTCGGTCGCACGACATCGGCCACGCGTTCCTGCATTCGCATTCGTACACCGGCAACCCGCTGGCCTGCCGCGCCGCCCTCGCGGTGCTCGACATCTTCGCGGCCGACGACGTGATCGCCGCCAACCGCGAACGCGCGGCGCGGTGGCGCGCGCTCGCCGCGCCGCTTGCCGCACATCCGCGCGTGCGCGCATTCCGCCAGTGCGGCATGATCTTCGCTTTCGACGTCGATACAGGCCGCGACGGCTTCGCGCCCTGGTGCTTCGGCGAAGGCCTCGCGCGCGGCCTATTGCTGCGCCCGATCGGCAACACCGTCTATTTCATGCCGCCCTACGTCACGCGCGATGCCGAGTTCGCCATGCTGTGCGAGCGCACGTCCGGCATCCTCGATTCGGCATGAAGCGCATCGCCGCGCTCGTCGCGCTGCTGGCGTCGTTCGCCGCGCACGCCGCGCTGCCGCGCGCGGTGGCGCGCGCGTTCCTCGATGCCGGCGTGCCGTTGTCGAGCGTCGCCATCGTCGTCGCGCCCACCGGCACGGGTCCGCCGCTGTTCACGCACCAGCCGTCACGGCCGATGACGCCGGCATCGGTGATGAAGCTGGTGACGACGCTGGCGTCGCTGGAAATCCTCGGCCGCGACTACCGCTTCCACACCGACGCGTACCTGCGCGGACGCCTCGCGCAGGGCACGCTCGACGGCGACCTCGTGCTGCAGGGCCACGGCGATCCCAAGATCACGCTCGAGCAATGGCAGGCGTTCGTCGCCGAGTTGCGCGCGCACGGCCTCGCCAGGATCAACGGCGACCTCGTGCTCGACCGCAGCGACTTCGCGCTGCCGCCGCACGACCCCGCCGCTTTCGACGGCGAGCCGCTGAAGCCCTACAACGTCGGACCCGACGCGCTGCTGGTCGATTTCAAGTCGGTCAGCTTCGGGTTCGCGCCCAACGCCGCCGGCACGGCGGTGGACGTGACGATGCAGCCGGCATTGCCCAACATCGCGCTGGGTGGCGCGCTTGCGCTCGATCCGGCCGCGGCCTGCGACGACTGGCACGGCGACGTCGGCGCCGCGTTCATCGACCGCGGCACGACGGCGGCCGCGCAGTTCAATGGCCGCTATCCGGCGCAGTGTGGCGCGCGCGAATGGTATGTGGCGCTGCTCGACCATCCGCACTACGTGCATGCCATCTTCACCGCGTACTTCAATGCCGCCGGCGGCCATTTCGCGGGAACCGTCAGGGAAGGCCGTGCGCCGGCGCACGCGGCGCCATTCGCCACGCTCGAATCGCCGCCGCTCTACGACATCGTGCGCGACGTCAACAAGCTCTCCAACAACGTGATGGCGAGCCAGCTCTTCCTCGCGCTCGCCGCACACACGGCGCCGCTGCCGGCGACGTTCGACAAGTCGGCGGCGGCCGTCAAGCGCTGGCTCGCGCGCTCGAGGATGCCGATGCCCGAGCTGGTGATTCGCAACGGCTCGGGACTGTCGCGCAGCGACCGCATCTCGGCGCGGTCGCTGGCGCGGCTGCTCGCCGCCGCCGACGCGAGCCCGGTGCGCGACGAATTCGCGAGCTCGCTCGCGGTGGCCGCCGTCGACGGCACCGTCGAGCGCAGATTCCAGGACGGCAGCGTTGCCGGCCAGGCGCTGCTCAAGACCGGATCGCTCGAAGGCGTGCGCGCGCTGGCGGGCTACGTGATCGACGCCTCGGGCACGCGCTGGATCGTGGTCGCGATCGTCAACGATCCGCACGCGGCACGCGCGCGGCCTGCGCTCGACGCGCTGGTGCAATGGATCTACGCCAACGCCGGCGTCGCGGCCCGGACGGCGCGCTGACCGCGCGCGCGGTCCCGGGTCACGCCGCCACGGGCTTGCTGTCCTTGAACCAGAGGTAGCCGCGGATGATCCGGTAGATGATCCACACCGGCGCCGCGATCCACAGCACGATCGCGATGGGCAGGCCGATGATCGTGATGGCGAAAATCCACCCCAGCGTCCAGCAGACGACGGCGATGAGGAGTCCCCACCAGAATGTCCGGATCAGGTAGCGCAGGTGCGACTCCACCCATGTGCCTTTCGCATCGCCGAGCTTGACGTAGGCGATGACGAGGCCGATGGCACCGACCACGCTCCACAGCGGTGCCGTGTGCACGCCCGGCGGAATGATCGACACGACCGCGGCGAGCGCATAGAGCGCATAGACGACCAGCGCGGCGCTCACTGGCGGCGCGGCGGTAGCGGTCGGCAGCGGTACGGGGGTCTGCGGGTCGTCGGCCATCGGTTCACTCCCTGGGTTGTGCTGCGTTCGCTCGCGAGCCGCCGGCGCACCACGGGCACGGCCGCCTGCGCGTTTGGGGCACAATGTCGCATACTGTCCCACATCGCGACAGGGCGCCGTCGGACAGGGGCGGACGCGGCAGGCTCGCTATAATCTGCCCACCCTTCGGCACGTTTCAAGCCCCCCACGGGAGAATCACCATGGCCATCGACATCGAACGCACACGCGACCAGCTGGTCGACGACTTCGCCACCGTCCTCACCGAGGCGGAGGACATGCTGAAGAAGGCGTCGCAGGAGACCGGCGACCGCGCGCGAGACCTTCGCGCGCAGGTCGAGGCCAAGCTCCTCGCCGCCAAGCTGCGGCTGCAGGAAATGCAAGGCGACGCCGTCGACCGCGCACGCGACGCCGCGCGCGCCACCGACGACTACGTCCACGACAATCCCTGGCAGGCGGTCGGCGCCGCCGCCGCGGTGGGATTCGTCGTCGGCATGCTGATGACGCGTCGCTGAGCACGGCACCCGAGCACGCCATGATCGACGCCACGCCCGGCCCGAGCCTGCGCGATTCGCTCGCGCGCCTCGCCGCCAACGCGGTGTCGCTGGTGCACACGCGCCTCGCGCTGGCCGGCATCGAGCTGGCGGAAGAGCGCGATCGCATCAAGGCGCAGGTCACGTTGTTCGTGGTCGGCGCCGTCGCCGCCGGCTTCGCGCTGATGTCGGCATCGATCCTCGTCATCGTGTATTTCTGGGACACGCACCGCGAGCGCGCGATCATCGGCCTCGTGGTGTTCTACGGCGCGATCGCCGCGTGGTCGCTGTGGCGCGCGACCAACGTCCGTCGCGACGCGCCGGCCCCCTTCTCCGCCACGCTGGCCGAGCTCGAGAAGGACCGGCAGCGCTTCCTGCGCCAGCGCGTGCCATGAACCCGCGGCTCGAGGCGGAGAAAGCGGCGCTGCTGCAGCGCGCCGAGCTGGAGCGCCTCGCCCTCGCCGCCGCATGGATCGATGCGCGCAATGCGGTGATGCCCCCCGTCGATTCGGCGCGCACGATGCGCCGGCATCCGTGGGCCGCCCAGGCCTTGCGCATCGCCATCCCGCTGGTCGGCGTGGGTCGCGTCGGGCGCATCGTGCAGATGCTGTCGATCGGTGTCGCTGCCTACCGCGTGATCCGCGGCCTGCGCTGACCGTAGCGCGCCCGGGCCGTCGGCGTTACCGCAAGTAATCAGCCGAACACGGCTTTCCACTGCGCGTCCACGCGCGCCGCGACCGCGGCGTCCATGGCGATCGGTCGTCCCCATTCGCGCGTTGTCTCTCCCGGCCACTTGTTCGTGGCGTCGATGCCCATCTTGCTGCCGAGGCCCGCGACCGGCGACGCGAAGTCGAGGTAGTCGATCGGCGTGTGCTCGACGACCAGCGTATCGCGCGCGGGATCGACGCGCGTGACGATCGCCCATACGACGTCCTTCCACTCGCGGATGTCGACGTCGTCGTCGGTGACGACGATGAACTTGGTGTACATGAACTGGCGCAGGAAGCTCCACACGCCGAACATCACGCGCTTGGCGTGTCCGGGGTATTGCTTCTTCATCGACACCACGGCGAGGCGGTAGCTGCAGCCTTCCGGCGGCAGGTAGAAATCGGTGATCTCCGGGAATTGCCGCGTCAGGAGGGGCACGAACACCTCGTTCAGCGCGACGCCGAGCATCGCCGGCTCGTCGGGCGGCTTGCCGGTGTAGGTCGAGTGATAGATCGGATCGCGGCGCATCGTGATGCGCTCGATCGTCAGCACGGGAAAGCGCTCGGCCTCGTTGTAATAGCCGGTGTGGTCGCCGAACGGGCCTTCGACCGCCGTCTCGTAGCCGGTGGGGTCGGCGGCGTCGGGGTGGATGAATCCCTCGAGCACGATCTCGGCGGCCGCCGGCACGGTGAGGTCATGTGTGATGCAACGTACGATCTCGGCCCGCGAATCGCGCAGCAGGCCCGCGAACTGGTACTCGGAAAGCGTATCGGGCACGGGCGTGACCGCGGCGATGATCGTCGCCGGATCGGCGCCCAGCGCCACGGCCACCGGGAACGGCGTGCCGGGCGCAGCCTCCCCATGCTCGCGGAAATCCAGCGCGCCGCCACGCATCGCCAGCCAGCGCATGATCACCTTGTTGCGCGCGATCACCTGCTGGCGATAGATCCCCAGGTTCTGGCGCGTCTTGCGCGGGCCGCGCGTGACCGTCAGGCCCCAGGTGATCAGCGGCCCGGCATCGTCGGGCCAGCACGTCTGGATCGGCAGGCGTGCGAGGTCGACGTCACCGGCTTCGACGACGACGTCCTGGCAGGGCGCGCGATCGCGCAGCTTCGGCGTCATGTCGAGGAGCTTGCCCACGAGCGGCCGCGTAACGCGCCACGCATCCATCAGTCCCCGCGGCGGTTCGGGCTCCTTGAGCATCGCCAGCACCCGACCGACGTCGCGCAGCGCCGCGCGCCAGTTGGCCGGATCGGCGCCGAGGGCGCGGGCGATGCGCTGCGGCGTGCCGAACAGGTTGCCGAGCACGGGAATCGGCGCACCGTCGGCGCCGCGGCGATCGCCAGTCGGGCGCTCGAACAGCAGCGCCGGTCCGCCGGCACGCAGCGCGCGATCGCACCATGCGGTCATCTCCAGCCTGGGATCGACCGGCGCGGCGATCCGCACGAGCTCGCCCGCGCCTTCGAGTTGCGCGATGAACTCGCGCAGGTCGCGATACGCCATCAGATGACCGCGCCGGCACCGCCGTCCATCGGCACGATCGCGCCAGTGACGTAGCTGGCGGCGTCAGACGCCAGAAACACCGCGACGTTCGCGATCTCCTCCGGCTCCGCGAAGCGTCCCATTGGAATGCGCTGCTGCTGGGTCGCGAGAATTTCCTGCGGCGAGGCGCCGGTGAGCCGCGACTCCGCTTCGAGGCCCTGCTGCACGCGCCCGGTCAGCGTGCCGCCCGGATTGATGCCGACGACGCGCACGCCGCGCGCGGCGAACGCCGCCGCGAGTCCGGCGGTGGCGAGCATCAACGCCGCGTTGGCAGCGCCGCCGGGCAGGTGCACGGGACTCGCGACCTTGCCGCCCATGCCGATGATGTTGACGACGACCCCGCGTCCACGTGCCGCCATGCGTGGCAGCGCCTCGCTGCACGGATGGATGTAGCTGAAGAACTTGGCGTCCATCGCCGCATGCCACGCCTCGGCGGTGAGCTCCGCGGGCGTGTAGCGCTTCGCCGCGCCCGCCGAATTGACGAGGACGTCGATCGCACCGAGCGCCTGCTCCGCAGCGTCGATCGCGCGCTTGGCGGCGGCCGCGTCAGCGAGGTCGGCGACGATCGTGTGCACGCCGGGAAGCTTCTGTGCGGCTGCTTCGAGGTTGGCGCGGCTGCGCGACACGATCGCCACGCGCGCGCCTTCGGCGGCGAACGCCGCGGCGCAGGCGTAGCCGATGCCCTTGCTGCCGCCGGTGACGACGACACCGCGATTGGCGAGATCAATTTTCATCGCACACATTTCCCGTAAAGTAACGCCGCAGCGCCGATCGGGGGCGCTGCGCGAGAGGAATTCTATGCTTTCGACGCGATCAGGCAGTCTATCCCGCCACAGGAATGCCGCGCGCTGCATCGCCGCGGCCGTGCTTGCCCTGGGGGCGACCGCCGTCGCGCCCTCTTGCATTGCGGTGGACGATTCGCTGTTGGGTTCCGCGGCGGCCTACGAGCATGCGCAGGAACTTCGCAAGCAAGCCGAGGAGCTCGCGCGCGACGGCGCTCCGCACACGGACCTCGAGGCGGCTACGGCGAAGCTCCAGGATGCGCTCGATTTTCTCGCCCGGCACGACGTCAGGGAACTGGCCTACGGCAACATCTTCCTCGCCGCCCGCCGCGCTGACGTGCTGCGCGACTTGGCCAGCGTGCATGCGCAGATGGGCGACGCCAACGCGGCGTTGCATGCGCTCGAGCTCTCGACCCAGGAGTCGTGGTCTCCCGTGGTCGCGAAATGGATACTCAACGATCACCATTTTGACGCGCTGCACGACGAGCCACGCTTCCAGGCGATTATCGCGACGCTGCGCGCAACCGCGCGGCTGTGGTCGGTTCCGGCGATCGCGACGCCCTATCGCGAGAGCCTGCCGGTGGACGAGCGCATCGCCGGCTTGACGCTGTTTTGGGAGGAGGTGCGACACGGGTTTGTCTATTTCGATCACGTGCCCGACCTCGAATGGGATCGCGTCTATCTCGACTACCTGCCGAAAGTAATGGCAGCGCAGACCACCGAGGCCTATTACCGCGTATTGATGCAATTGGCTCCCCTGCTGCACGACGGTCACACCAACATCTACCCGCCAAAGGAGCTGCAGCGTCGTTTCAATGCGCGGCCCCCGCTGCGTACCGGGTGGGTCAATGGACATGTCTACGTCACGCACGTCGCCAGCGCCTCGCTGCAGAAGTCCGTGCACGTCGGTGACGAGGTGGTCGCCATCGACGCCATTCCGGTCGAGCGCTACGCGATCGACAACGTGGCCCCGTTCGTCAGCAGCTCGACGCCGCAGGACCGCCAGGTGCGAATGTACGACTACCAGCTTCTCGCAGGCGACGCGGACAAGCCGACGCTGCTGGCGTTGCGCGGCGCCGATGTGTGAGCGCAACGAATCGGTGGCGCGCCGCGGCTACGACGATGTTCGCTGGCCGCCCGAGTTCGCGTTCAGGTTGCTGCCCAATGACGTCGCCTACCTCGCACTCGATCACTTCGAATCCGGCGAAGGGTTGAAGGCCTTCGAGAAGGCACTGCCGCAAATCCTCGCCGCGAAGGGGCTGGTGCTCGACCTGCGCGACAACGGCGGCGGCTCGTCGAACTACGGATTCGAGATCTTGAGCTATCTGATCGCGGGCCCGCTGACGACGGCGCAGAGTCGCTATCGCAGCGAGTCGAGCCTGCTCCGCGCCGGAGGGTCGAGCCGCGAGGGCAGGATTCAGTGGTCGCCAGCACCCGGGGACGGGGACCGCTACGTCATCGACCACGCCCAGCACTACATGGGGCCCGTCGCATTGCTGATCGGGCCGCACACCTTTTCCGCTGCCGAAGACTTCGTCGTTGCATTCGACTACGCGAAGCGTGGGCTGCTCGTGGGCAGCACCACGGCCGGAAGCACCGGGCAGCCGCTCATTCTCGCTTTGCCAGGCGGCGGCACTGCGAGAATCTGCGTCAAGCGCGATTCATATCCCGACGGACGCGAGTTCGTCGGCAAAGGCATTGCCCCCGACATCGCAGTTACGACGACCATCGATGCGATTCGCCGTGGCGAAGATCCCGTGCTCGATCGCGCTGCTGCGGAACTCCTGAAGCGCACCGCCCACGCGAATCGAGGCTAGCGCCAATCCTCGCTCACAGCCACGCCGCGAGTGCGCGCCAGGCGGCGACCTTCTCGGCGAGTGGACGCGTGTACGCCGGGCTGGTCGACGGCAGGCGGAGCGTGACGAAGCCCGCGTCGCGCCAGGCCGGCTCGGCGCCCGCGGCCGTGGCGCCGTTGAAGCATACCGCGCGAAGGTCGCGGGCGACGCGGGTCACGCGGCCGATCTCGCCGCGCAGCGCGTTGCGGATGTCGGCGTCGAGGCTGCCGGGTCGCTCGCAGGCGACGATCGTGTCCCAGATGCCGACGCGATGCATCCGCACGCGCGCAAGGCGCGCGCGGTAGGTGAGCGTCGGCAGCGGCTCGCCGAGCACTTCTCCCAGCACCGGCCAGAAATGGTTGCGCGGATGCGCGTAGTACTGGCCAGCGGCGAGCGAGGCGACGCTCGGGAAGCTGCCCAGGATCAGCACGCGGGTATCGCGCGCGATCACCGGTGGCAGTCCCGCGAGCGGCGGCTGCGACGCCGTGGACGACGCGCGTTCGCCCGCGGCGCCCGTACCCGCCGACCTCAGCCGAGCGTCGGCCATGCGCGATAGCGCCACCACAGTGCGACCACGGTGCCGGCGAACACCGCGAGTCCATACCAGTGGTTGTGGCGGAATGCCTTGAAGCAGGCGTCGCGGTTGCGGCCGCGGATCAGCATCACGTGGTACACCGCGATCGCCGCCGCGAGCAGGAGCCCGGCGTAGTACGGCCACGCCAACCGGCGCTGTGCACCGACCGCTGCCATGCCGGCAAGGTTGATCGCGTAGCAGCATGCGACCGCGGCGACGTCGAAGCGGCCGAACGTGATCGCCGACGTGCGCATGCCGAGGCGGATGTCGTCGTCGCGGTCGACCATCGCATATTCGGTGTCGTAGGCGATCACCCAGAACAGGTTGATGGCGAGCAGGACCCAGGCGAGCACCGGCACCTCTTCCGTTTGCGCGGCGAACGCCATCGGGATGCCGAAGCTGAAGGCGATGCCGAGGAACGCCTGCGGCAGCGACAGGAAGCGCTTGGTGAACGGATAGGCGAGCGTGACTGCAAGCGCCGGGAACGCGAGCAGCACCGTCAGGCGGTTGGTGAACAGCACCAGCGCGAACGCGCACAGCGCGAGCACGGTACCGAGCACCAGCGCTTCGCGCGGCGATACTTCGCCGGTGGCGAGGGGGCGCTGCGCCGTGCGCTTGACGTGAACGTCGAAATCGCGGTCGGCCCAGTCGTTGAACGCGCAGCCCGCCGAGCGCATCAGGATCGTGCCGGCGACGAGGATCACGATCGTCGACACGCTGGGCGAGCCCCAGCACGAGATCCACAGCGCGGTCAGCGTCGGCCACAGCAGCAGCAGCCAGCCGATCGGCTTGTCGAGGCGGATCAGCCGCTCATAGGCGTCGGCCTTCGCCGCCCATGCCGCCGAGCGCGCGACCGACGCCGCGGCATCGCGCGACCGTCCGCGATGCGGCGCGCGAATCGCGTCCATGGCCGGCTTGCGCGCGGCAGCGGTCGCCACAGGCTCACGCGTGCCATCGGCGTTCAGCGCGCCCTCGCCCGCGGCGACGGCCGGCATGCCGTCACTGGCCGCTACCGCGCCGGCGCCTGCAGCGCGCGCCTCGCGCTCGAGCTTGCGGCGCAGGCGCGCGAGCGCGATCTCCTGCGCCGAGCGCGCGTCGCTGCCGTGCTCGCTCACAGCGCGAGCTTCATCTGCGTCGCGGCGATGCGCGGCGCGAGGTCGGCGAACATCGCCTGCGGTGTCGGGTAGCGCAGCCGCACGCGCAATTCGCGCTTCATCCGCGTATTGACCAGCCGCCGCGACTCCTGCATGAACGACAGCAGCAGCGGCGCGATGCGCGTCTCCGCTTCTTCCCACGACACGCGCGGCGGCCGCGGCAGCCGATGCGCGGCGGCGACGACGTCGAGCCACGCGCCGAGCTTGAGCTCGGCGTCGTCGCTCGCGTTGTAGGCGCGGTTGGGACGGCCATGGAACAGCGCGGCGACGCAGGCGCGCGCGAGGTCGTCGGCGTGGATGTGGTTGGTGTAGACGTCGTCGGCATCCGCGAGCGCCGGCGTCTCCTGCCGCAGCCGCTCCAGCGGCAGGCGGGTTTCCGCATAGATGCCCGGCGCGCGCACGATCGCCAGCGCCACGCCGCGCGCCGCGGCCCATTCGCGCAACCGATCCTCGGCGGCGACGCGGCGCACCGCGCGCGGCGATTGCGGCCGCCGCGGTCGCGTCTCGGCAACGCGCGCGCCGGCGCAGTCGCCGTACACGCCCGACGTCGAAACGTAGACGAATCGCTGTGGTATCCTGCGCGCCTTCGCGAGAGCGGCGAGCAGATGGCCGGTGCGCGGATCGTCGCGGCCTTCCGCGGGCGGCGGCGCGCAGTGCAGGATGGCGTACGGCGCGACGCGCAATCGCGAAAGCGTGCGCAAGTCGTCGAGGTCGCCCAGCAGCGGAACGATGCCGCGCGCACGCAGTTTGGGCACGTCGTCGGCGCGGCGCGTGAGGCCATAGATCCGCGCACGATCGCGCAGCAGCGACGCGCTGCGCAGAGCGACATCACCACAGCCTATCAGCAGGATCCGGATCACACCGCAAGCCGGCGACGTTACGCCGCGATCAGCCACATGTCGTTCGAGATTACCATAAAGCCCAGCGATCACGTGTTCGCCGCGGCCGCCGACGAGACCATCCTCGAGTCGGCGATGAGGGCCGACCTCATCCTGCCGTACGGCTGTCGCAATGGCGCGTGCGGCGCGTGCAAGGGCCGCGTCCTCGCCGGCGATGTCGACTATGGCCAGTATCAACCGACGACGCTCACCGACGACGACCGGCGCGACGGCTACGCGCTGTTCTGCTGCGCGCGCCCGCTGACCGATCTCGCGATCGAGGTGCGCGAGGTGCGCCGCGCCGGCGACATTCCGATCAAGCGGCTGCCCTGCCGGATCGAGGCAATCGACAAGCCCGCGCCGGACGTCGCGGTGGTGCGTTTCAAGCTGCCGGCGAACGAGCGGCTGCAGTTCCTCGCCGGGCAATACGTCGATTTCCTGCTGAAGGACGGCAAGCGCCGCAGCTTCTCGCTGGCCGTCGCGCCGCACGACGACCGGCTGCTCGAATTGCACATCCGGCACATTCCCGGCGGACTCTTCACCGATCCGCTCTTCGCGCAGTTCAAGGGGCGCGAGATCCTGCGGCTGGAAGGGCCGCATGGCGCGTTCTACCTGCGCGAGGAATCGGACAAGCCGATGATCTTCGTCGCCGGCGGCACGGGGTTCGCGCCGATCAAGGCGATGCTCGAGCACTGCTTCCACCACGGCATCGCGCGCGAGATGGTGCTGTACTGGGGCGCACGCGCGCTTGCCGACCTCTACATGCCGGCGCTTCCCGGCGAATGGCAGAGCGCGCATCGCAACTTCACGTTCATTCCGGTGCTGTCGGATGCGCGGCCGGACGACGCGTGGCCCGGCCGCACGGGACTCGTGCACCAGGCGGTGCTGGACGACTTCCGCGACTTGTCCGGTTACCAGGTCTACGCCTGCGGGGCGCCGGCGATGATCGACGCCGCGCGCCGCGATTTCGTCGCGTCACGGCGGCTGCCGCCGGAGGAATTCTTCGCCGACAGCTTCACGATCGCCGGCGAGACCGAGCCGCACGCCACCTGAACGCGTGTGGCTGCATCCGCGCCCGGCCGATGCGGATCACGGCACCGGCCGCGCGCGCAACTCCGCCAGTGCAAGCTTGAGCGCGGCGGCAAGATGCGCATTCGCCGCGTCGTTCTGGCCGAGACGCGCCAGCATTTCGCCGAGTGCCACATGCGTGCGCCAGCCGGTCGCCAGCGCCAGGCTCGCCTCGTAATAGGTCTGCGCCTTGCCCCAGAGCTCCGCGCGCTCGCACAGCCGCCCGAGCGCGAAGAGCAGCGCAGCATCCTGGCTGTGGTCGAGCAGCCAGCGCTCGGCGGTCTCGAGCTGGCGCGTCGAGTCGCGGGCGCGGCAGTCGGCGTAGAGCGCGACCAGCTCCGAGCTCCAGTGCGCGTCGATGCTGCGCGCGAGGATTTCCGCCGCCTCACGGTCGCCGCCGAGCGCCATGAAGCTTTGCGCCGCGGCGCGCGCGACGCGCGTGATCACGCGATCGGACTCCGGCACGCGGCTCCAGTAGTCGGCAAGCCCGGCAGTGTCGTTGGCGAGCCCGCGCAGCGCGTCGGCATGCGCACTGGCGCGGATCATCTCGCCCTGCTCGCTGCCATACACCCTGCGCTTGACGAGCTCGGCGACGACGCGCGGTATCTCGGTCGGACGCGATGCGGCGTTGAGCGCACGCAGCTCGAGTCGCAGCGCCGCCGTATGCGCGCCTGCCTCGCGCCTCAGATCGGCCAGCTTCGCCAGCGCCTCGCCCGCCATGCCCTGCTCGAGCGCGAGCTCCGCATCGAGCATCATGCGTGGCACGGCGAAGCGCTGGGCCTGCACGTCGGGGTGCGCGAGAAAGCGCCCGGCGGCGGCGAAGTCGCGCGTCTCGAGTGCGGCGCGCGCGCCGATCAGCGCGGCGACGCCGGTGTCGGGCGTCAGCGTGAGCGCCTGCTCGGCGAGCTCGCGCGCACGGCCGTAGCGGCCTTCGAGCAGCGCGATCAGGGCGCCGTCCTGCCGCGAGCGCTGCCGCACGTCGTCGGACTTGCGCCGGTGCGCGCGCACTTCCTGCGGCAGCCGGGCGATGCGGATCGCCAGCCGGATGGCGCCATACACGAGCGCGAACGCGACGATCGTCACCAGCACGTACGCATTCTGCGAAAGCTCGACGCGCCACGGCGGCGACACGAACATCACGTAGCCGCCGTTGTAGCGCACGAACAGCGCGACGCCCACCGCCGCCGCGGCGACCAGCAGGAAGAGGATCAGCGCGCGCAAGGCGGGATCAGCGCACGGCGCCCGGCGCGGACCGCGCCGAAGGCGTGAGCGCGATGCGGTCGAGCGCGACGCGCAGGCTTGCCGCCGCCGCAAGGCTCTGCGTCAGCTCGGGCAGCGTGGCCGGCATGCTGGTCGTGCGCAGCTGCGCGAGCGTCGCCAGCAGTTGCTGCACGGGCCGCGCGCGCACGTCGAAATACTTGCGCACCCAGTCGTCGGCGGCGCGCACGTCGCTGCGAAAGCTCGCGTCGTTGCGCGCGATCAGCGCATTGCGCGCCGACAGCAGGCGCAGGCGCAGGTTCTCGCGCAGGAAGTACTGCTGCGTGGGCGGCAACAGCGGCGCGGCCGGCCGGTCGCTGGTCTCGATGCGGATCATCCCCTTGGCATCGCTCCAGAGGTCGCGCCAGAATTGCGTCCAGGCGTCGGCTTCGACGGGCTTCGGCGGCGCCGACGCGCCGTCGGCCACGCGCTCGTCGTGCGCGAGCGGCAGCGCGTCGACGCCGGCGATAGCGGCATCGAGCTTCGCCGTCAGGCCCGCGACGTCGACGTAGGGCACCGCCTTCAGCTGGTCCATGTCGGCAGCCAGCGCGCGGCGCAGCGGCGCGAAGCGCGGCCGGTCGAGGCGCGCGAGCTTGGCATCCATCAGCTGCAGCGCGGCCAGCGCCGATTGCACGTTGCCGGCGAGCGCGAGCTGCTGCGACGCGAGGTTCAGCGTCTGCTCGACCTCGGTGAGCGCGAGCTCGTCGCGCGACGGGGTCAGGTCGCGATAGAAATTCTCCAGCGCCGCCTGCTGCGACTGCGCCTCGGTCTGGCGCGTATCGAGCAGCGCGAGCTTGGCCTGCGCGTCGCGCAACTCGGCAGCGAGCGTGGACACACGCTGCGCCGACTCGCCGGCCGACGCGCTGGCGGCCGCCAGCTCGCGCGCGAACTCCCGCCGCAGCACAGTCTCGTTGTGGCGCGCGTCGAGCCACCCCGCGATGCCGGCGACGGCGAGCACGATGGCGACGGCGGCGACACCACCCCGCGTCGCAGGCACGGTGCGCGGCGCGGCAGCCCGCGGCGGGGTGGGCGGAGTGTCGGTCATCGGCGGCGATCCATCGGCAGCCGATTCTAGCAGCCGCTCCGCGCGCCACCGCGGCGACGCCGTGCACTAGAATGCGCGTACTTTCGCTCTTGCGCGAGGACATGCGCCCGCGCCGGGATCTGACTTGAACGGCTTCACGCTGCTTGTCGTGATCGTCCTCGTCGCGGGCATACCGCTCGCGTTTCGCGCCGGCATGCTGCGCGAGCGCCGCGACGCGCGCGCGCGCGGCGGCGCGCCATGGGTGCGCGCGGCCGAGCGCGACGATGCGCGAGCCGACGCCGACGCGGCGGCCGCCACCGCGGCTGTAGCACGGGGCACACCATCGGCCGTACCGGCGCCAATGGCGCTTCGCAGCCCGGCGCCCGCGACAACCGCGACGGCGGCGTCGCCCGACGCGAGCGCTGCGTGGTTGCTGGCCGAGCGCGCGCGGCTCATCCGCGCCGCCGAGCGCGAAGCCGCGTCGCTGCGGGCGGCGCGCAGCGGCGATGCCGCGGACATCGGCCAGCTTCGCGAGTTCGCCGACGAGCGGCGTGCGCTGCTGCGCGATCTCGCCGCGGCCCGTGGCGAAACCGCGCGTTATCGCGAGATCGTCGTCGACCTGGAGGACAACGCGCCGCCGCCGCTCCTCGGCGGCGCCGGCGCGCCCGACGACCTGAAGCTCATCGTCGGCGTCGGTCCCGTGCTCGAACGGATGCTGCACCGGATGGGCATCGGCAGCTACCGCGAGATCGCCCGCTGGAGCGAGCACGACATCGACGCCGTCGATGCGAAGCTGCCGGAGTTCCGCGGCCGCATCCGTCGTGACACATGGGTCACGCAGGCACGCGCGCTGCATCAGAGCAAGTACGGCGAGCGGCCCTGATCGCCATCGTGCTCACGCCGCCGTGCCGGCCGCGCAGCCGTGCGAGGCTGTCAGCGCCCGTGGTCGGAGGACTCCATCGACGTCCATGACCGCGCGCTGTCGCGCGCTCTCGTTCCCATCGGCCTGCTGGCCGTGATCTGGGGCCTCAACTGGCCGATCCTCAAGATCGGCGTCACCGAAATGGCGCCGCTGACTTTCCGCGCGCTGACACTGCCATTTGCCGCGCTGTGCATGTTCGCGTACGCGAAGTGGCGCGGCGAATCGCTGCGCGTGCCTGCCGGCTGGTGGCCGCGCGTGCTCGTGCTCGCCGCGCTCGCGATCACCGGCTGGAACGGCCTCGTGCTGTTCGGGGTGCGCGAGCTGGCGTCGGGGCGCAGCGCGATCCTCGCCTACACGATGCCGATCTTCGCCACCGCGATCGCACTGGTGCTGCTCAAGGAGCCGATGTCACCGCGCAAGATCGTCGGTTTCGTGCTCGGCATGAGCGGTATGGGCCTGCTGCTCGGCGACGACGTCCGCCACCTTGCGCGCGCGCCTCACGGCGCTTATCTGATCCTCGCCGCCGCGCTGGTGTGGGCGCTCGGCACGGTGCTGTTGCGCAAATGGCAGCCGCCGATCGCGCAAAGCGCGCTGTCCGGCTGGATGATGCTGCTCGGCTGGATACCGCTCGCGCTCGCCGCGCCGTTCGTCGACGACGCCGGGCTCGCGCAGTTCGCTCACCTCTCGGGGCGCGCGTGGTTATCGATCGCGTACAACATCTTCCTCGCCGGTACGGTCGCCAATCTCACATGGTTCACGTTGGCGCGCACGCTGCCGGTGGCGGTGTCGTCGATGGCGTCGCTGCCGATCCCGGTGGTCGGCGTGTTCTCCGGCATGCTGGTGCTCGGCGAGCGGCCGGGCGTGGCGGAATGGATCGCGCTCGCGCTGGTGATCGCGGCGCTGGGCGCGGTATTGCTGCCATCGCGGTCCGACACTCACGCGGCGCCGATGCCGATCGAGCCGGACTGAACGCCAAGGTACGCGCAACGACCATCGGCTGCGCGGTGACGTGCGACAAGGCCCGGATGCTTGTACGGCCAAGCACCGGATGCAGCATCAAAGATCCATCTCGACCCACAGCGGCTGGTGATCGGAGCCGATGGCTTGCGCGTCGACGCGCGCCGATCGCACGCGCGGAGCCAACGCGTCGCTGACGAAGCAGTAGTCGATGCGCTTGCCGTTGTTGGCGGTCGCGCCTTCGCCTTCGGCGTGCCCGGCCGCCACCCACGCGTCGACGAAACCGCCGAGCCGGTTGAGGCGACCATACGCTTCGCTCGCCGGGCCGACGATGCGCTCGTACTCCGGCGCGCGCGAAGTGAAGTTGAAATCGCCCATCAGGATCGCAGCAGCCGGCATCGGCGGCATCGCCCCTTCCGTCCAGCCCGCGGCGGGCTCAGGATGTCCGCCGCACCACGCGCCGCCTTCGCCTGGCGCGCGCGCGTGGATGTCGAGCAGTGCATCGACCTGCGGCAATCGCGTCGCCGCGCAAAGATGGCTGAGGTGCAGCGAATAGATGCGGATCGAATTCCCGTTCCGGGTTGCGATGACCGCCTCCAGCGCACCCTGTTGAATGCTGTGCTGGGTCAGCGTACCGTATTTGGGCAGCAGGTGATTGCGCGAAGACACGATGGGTGAGCGCGACAGGATCATCGTGCCGAACTGCCGCCGGCGATTGACGAGTCGCCCCTGCGCATCGCGATGGGTCGCGTCCATGTCGAGATTGGCGCCGTAGACCCAGTGATGGTCGGGCAGATGCGCGCCGAGGATCGCCGGCGAGTCCACGCATCCCGAGCGCTGCCAATGCCGGTCGACTTCCTGCAGCGCGATGACGTCGGCGCCTTGCACTTCACGGGCGATCCGCGCCAGGTCGTAGGCGCCATCCTTGCCGAGTCCGTACTGGATGTTGTAGGTGACGAGCTTCATCAAGGGACACGCCCTTCAGCAAGCCACTTGCGCGTCCAGGCGCCGACCGCTCGCCTTGTCGAACAGCAGCGACGCCTGCCCGGCGAACGCGAGCGCGATGTTGTCGCCTTCGCGATGGCGCGCGTCCGCGCCCGCCTCGAGAAAGCGCACGACGCCCATGGGACTTTGCGCCGTATAGAGGACCTCGCGGCCCATCGGTTCGGCGGCGACCACTCTTGCCGGCGTTCCCGCGTCACCCACGTGCAGGCTCTCCGGGCGCAAGCCCAGCACCACGCCGCCGTTGGCCGTACCGGAAAGCGGCAGCCGCATCTCGTGCACGCTCAATTGGCCGGACTGGGCGAGGCCGTCGAAGAGGTTGATCGGCGGAGAACCCACGAAGGTCGCGACGAACAGCGTATGCGGTCGCTCGTACAACTCCTTGGCGGTGCCGACCTGCTCGATGCGACCGCCGTTCATGACGACGATGCGGTCCGCCATCGTGGTCGCCTCGATCTGGTCGTGCGTCACCAGAATGGTCGTGACGCCGAGCTCGCGCTGAATGCGCCGGATTTCGGTGCGCATCGACAGGCGCAGCGACGCGTCGAGATTGGACAGAGGCTCGTCCAGCAGCAGCAGGTGCGGGCGCTTGACCAGCGCGCGCGCGAGGGCAACGCGCTGCTGCTGGCCGCCGGACAGCTGGCTCGGGCGCCGATCGAGCAGCGGCCCGATCTGCACCAGCGCCGCGGTCTCGCGCGCGCGCCGCTCGGCCTCGCCACGCTCGACGTGCTTGAAGCGCAACGGAAACATCACGTTCTCGAGCACGCTCATGTTCGGATAGAGCGCGTATGACTGGAACACGATGCCGACGTTGCGGTCGCGCGCTTCGACGTCGTTGACGCGCGCGCCATCGAACACGATGTCGCCCGCGGTCGGGTTGTAGATGCCGGCGAGCATCATCAGCGTCGTCGACTTGCCGCACCCGGAAGGCCCGAGAACCGCGATGAACGCGCCGTCCTCGATCGCAAGGTCGACACCTGCCACGGCCACCGCGCTCGCCCATTGCTTGCGCAGGTTCCTGAGTTCAATGCGCGCCAAGATTCACCCCCGGATGCCGCCGATCGTCATCTGCGTCAGGTATCGCTGGCAGAACACGTAGAGCAGAAGGCTCGGCAGGACGTAGAACACCGACACCGCAGCGACGATGCCGTAGTCGACACCCATGATGTCGTCCGATACCCAATACAGATAGAGGCTCATCACCCAGTTCCTGTTCTCGATGAGCAGCGTGCGCACGAAGATGTACTCTTCCCAGGCCCGGATGAACGCGAACACCGACACGGCGATCAGGCCCACGCGGATCTGCGGCAGCACCACCATGCGGAACGCCTGGCGACGGGTGGCGCCGTCGGTCATCGCGCTCATCTCGATGTCCCACGGCACTGCGTCGAAGAAGCCCTTCAGAATGAACACGTAGAAAGGCAGTTCGATCGTCGCCAGCACCAGGATCACGCCGGCCATCGTATCGAGCAGTCCCACCCAGTGCAGGATCAGGAAGATCGGGATGATCAGCGTCATCGCCGGAAAGGCGTGCAGCACCAGCATGCCCTGCAAAAAGGCCTCGCGGCCACGGAACGCGAAGCGTGATATGTAGTAGCCGGCCAGCGACGCCACGGTCAGGATGATCAGCGTCTGCGAGAACGCCAGCAGCAACGAATTGCGGAAGGCGATCCACACCGAAGGAAACTGGCCGCCCGCCGTTGCCTTGGAGCGGATTTCCTCGATGATGTTGGTGCGCCACAGGAAGCGATAGTTGCCCAGATGCAGCTGTCCGCCGACCAGCGAAGCGAGCAGCGCCCCCACCGTGACCAGCAGCAGCAAGCCGGTGACGACCCGCACCCGCGGCGACGGCGCCATCAGGTGCACGACGATGTACGTCATCACCGCCGGGACCACGACCGCGCACGCGGTCCACAGCACGTTCGTCGACACCCCGCCGCTGCGCGCGGTGAACGAGATCACCACCATCCAGAAGTAGGGCAGGATGATCGGCAGCGATACGATCAGCAGGAACGCGAGCAGTGCCGACTGCCCGGCGGCGCGCGTGATGCGTGCGCGTCGCGCCAGTGCGGCCCAGTTCGGGCGGGCACCGGAGGTTGCGCCGGCGGCGATCGCGTCGGTCGCCATCAATGCACCTCGATGCGCGGCACCTGCAGCAGACGCCGCATGTCCATCAGCCGCCACATCAGCAGCGCGGCAATCACGCCAATGACGATCAGGATCAGCGAGAGCGCCGCGCCGTACGCATATTGCCCATTGTCGAATGCGCGCCGGTACGCGTACAGCGAGAACACCGTCGTGTCGTAGAAGGGTCCGCCGCCGGTGATCAACAGGATATATTCGAAGCTGACCAGCAGCGACAGCGTCTGGTGGATCGTCATGTACGAAATCGGCCAGCGCATCGCCGGAAACACGATGTGGCGGACGATCGCCAGCACCCCGGCGCCGTCGGCGCGCGCGGCGTGGAACAGGTGCTCGGGAATCGCGCGGATCGCCGAGGTGAAGATGATCATTCCGAGCGACGCGCCGATGAAACCGTTGGCGACGATGATGATCAGGAGCGGATGGTTGTTGCGCAGGTCGACCGGCGCCATCCCGAGCAGATGGATCAGCACCTGGTTCAGGAGCCCGCGCTCGTTGGGGTCGATCACCCACAGCCACAGCAGCGCATAGACCACCGACGGACTCATCCGCGGCAGCAGCCAGACGGCGCGGAAGAAGGCGCCGAGCGCGCGCGGCACGGCCGTCGTGGTCAGCGCCAGCAGCAGCGCAAACGTGACATTGAAGATGCCGAGCGTCGCCAGCACGAACACCACGGTGATGCCCAGTGAGGCGACCAGGCGGGAGTCGTGTGTGACCATCCGCTCGAAGTTTTCCAGCGTGAAGCGCGTGACCGCGAGCGTGCGGTCCATGTCGGTGAACGCCAGGCCGATATCGACGATCACCGGCGCGATGAAGAAGCAGGCAAGCAGGATCAGCGCCGGTCCCAGGAACAGCGCGAAATTGACGCGCTGCCTGCGGACCTGCGCGCGCGCGAAGTCCGAAACCGCAGGCGCGTCCGCCTGCCCGCTCACGTCGTTCATCCGGCGGCGCGCTTCAGTTGCGGATGATCACGTCCTTGCCGAGCTCGTTCTGCAGCTCGTCGATGACGAAGTCGGTTGCCGCCTGCGCGGTGAGGCGGCCGGTCTCGATCCCCTGGATGCCCTTGAATATGATCGAGTTGTACTGGCCGATCTTCGGGTGATTCGGCATGAAGGTCGCGTACTTGAGCATCGGCGTGGCCGCGACCAGCGCCCATCCCTTGTCGATCACTTCGGGCATCGATTGCTCGCCGTAGTTGATCGGCGTGTGGTTGGTCGAGACCGCGTGGCGCTCGTTGGGGATCGGCTGGCTCGCCAGCGCGACGATGTAGGCCGCAAGGTCCTTGTACTTCGACTTCGCCGACACCGCATAGGCGATGGGGTGCGACAAATTGGTCGGCTTGCCACCCTTCTTGCCGGCCGGCGCGTTGATCCACGTGTACTTGTGGAAATAATCGTCCTTGCCCTTGAGATTGAAGGCCTTCATCTGGTCCGTGACGCGCCACACGCCATGGAAGAACACCAGCGCTTCGTCGCCGCCAAACGCCGCCTGCTCGATGGCGTCCCACGACATCGCGGTGTTGTTGGCCGACAGCGCCTTCTTGTCGACGCAGTACTTGATCCACGTGTAGAAACTGCGCAGCCCGGACTTCGACGCCTGCAGGCTGGCGGTCGGCTTGTCGTACGGGTCGACGCCGAATGCCTCGGTCAGCATCTGGAAATCGGGCCCGGCATTCGGCCGGTGCAGGATGCCGTACTTCGCCACGCCCTTCTGCACGGCCTCGCCGGCCAGGTCGCACAGGTCGTACTCCGTGAAATCGCCGGAATCGACGCGGCCGGGCAGCGCGGCGATCTCCTTGTCGGTCTTGCCGAGCTTGCGCAGCTTGTCGTTGTTGAGGAAGTACATGCGCACTTCGGAATCCTGCGGCACGCCATAGCGCGCGCCTTTGTACGTGACCGATTGCCACAATGGCGTGATGATGTCGCCGTACAGCTCGGGATTCTTGGCGATGTGATCCTCGAGGTTGAGCGCGTAGCCCGCGCCGGCGAACGCGCCGGTCCACTCGTGGGCGAGCACGAAGATGTCCGGCCCCTTGTCGACGGCGAACGCCTTCAGCAGGTCGAGCGCATCCTCGTCGTAACCCTTGGCGTTGGTCTCGTTGAGCTCGATCTTGACGCGCTTGTCGCTGTTGATCGACGCCAGCATCTTGTTGAGCGTGTCGCCGGCGGCGACGATGTTGCCGGCGCGCAAGGGGCCCGAGCGATCGGCGCGCGACCACACCTTGATCACCACGTCCTCGGCAAACGCGGGTTGCGCTACGGCGGCGAACAGCGCGCCGGCAAGGGTTGCGGCAATCGCAAGCTTCCAGTTCATGCGTCTCCTCCTGATGGTCGGTGCAATGGCGTGTAAACCTGACTGGCAGGCATTCAGCTCGTCGGCTGCCGTGTCGAACGGCCGGCAAGTGGCGGCAACTGCATCCCGCCTCCCGACGTGGGCCCGTTCTCCAACCCGGACCTTGCGTGTTGCGAATCGACGATCTGACGCAACACTTCCGGTGTGTTGGTGCAGATCGCGTCGGGCAGCATGGCCACCAACGCGCGCAATTCATCGAAACGCTCTTCGTGCCACAGTGTGACCGCCAGGCCCGCACGACGCAGCAGCTCGATCGCGGCGCCATCGAGCAAGCGGTGGGGACGCGGTGCGCGCGACTCCCAGCACAGGTGCACGCCGTCCGCGCTCAGCGCCGCGGCGAGACGGACGAGCTCGCCGGGCAAGACGACGCTGCCCATCATGAACGACGTCTGGATGCGAGGCGCGGCCGCTTTCACGGCGACGAGCGCGGGGCCGTGGAAGCTGCCGACGACGACGCGCGAATGGTTGCCGTCGGCGTCGATCATCCGCGCGACGGCGGTGGCGGCGTCGGCATCCTTGAGCTCGACCAGCAGGTCAATCGGCGCGCGCGCGGCAAACGCGAGCAGCTCCTCGAGGACAGGCGTCCCCGGCGCCCGCGCCGCCACCTCCGCGTAGTGCATATCGGCGACGAGGTGATTGCCGATCGCGAGATCGTGGCGCACGACGATGACGCCATCGCGCGTGATCTGGACATCGCACTCGATCGCGTCGGCGCGCTCGGCGACGGCGGCCTCGAACGCGGCCCAGCTGTTGTCGGCATGGCGCGCGCTGCTGCCGCGATGGGCGATGACGCGGGGACGTGTCATGCGGCCTCGCCGAATTCGGCGGCGCCACGTACTGTCGATCGCACGACCGGCCGCACGGGTACCAGCACCTGCGCGTGCGATGCGCCGACGTGCTCCTTGCGGCGCCGCAATACCTGCATCACCGCCTGCGTGAGGTCGGCGACGGGTTGATGGAACGTCGTCAGGCGATACGCATCCCAGCCGGCTTGCGGGATGTTGTCGAAGCCGATGATCGAAACGTCCTCGGGAACGCGACGACCGCAACGCGTTCGCGCCGCGTCGAGAAACCCCAGCGCCAGCAGGTCGCTGACGCAGAACACGCCATCGAAAGCCTCCTCGGCCAGGAGCGTCAGCGCCGCATCGCGTCCGCTGGCGTAATCGGTATCGCCTTCCTGGCGGACGCGCACGCGCACCCCGGCATCGGCCGCGCACGCGCAAAATCCATTGATGCGCCCCGTCAGGCTCGCCGTGCGGGCTGCGCTGGAAACCACGGCGAGGCGCCGGCACCCCGCGTCAAGGAGCTGCTGCGCGGCGAGCCGGCCGCCGGCGGCGTGATCGGCCATCACCGTATCGACCCGCACGCCGGCGAGCGCCTTGTTGACGAGCACGACCGGCACGCCATTGTCGAGGCACTCGAGCACCACCCGCGCAGGCGGCGTTCCCGACATGACGACGATCGCGAACACGCGATATTCGAGCACCCGTGTGATGAGTGCGCCCATGTCGCGCTGCGCATTCGCTGCGTTGAGCAGCATGCACTGGAACCCGTCGGCGAGAAAGGCGGCGGACAGCGATGTCAGGAACTCGGCATGAAACGGTTGCTGAAGATCGGCGCCGACCAGGCCGATGACGTTGGAGCGCGCATTGATGAGACCCTGGGCGAGCCGGTTGACCCGATAGCCCAGATGATCTGCGGCGCGCAGGATGCGCTTGCGCGCTTCGGGCGACACGCTCGCCCCGGGCGTGAAGGCACGCGACACCGCGGAGCGCGACACGCCGGCGCGCCTCGCGACATCCGCTGCCGTGGCGAAACCCCGACGCACGGCCTGCTCGCCCATCCCGAAGTCCTCAGTGTCTAAAGGCGTGGGTATGCTATTCCGCAATGCACACGTGTGCAAGCCGCTCTCCGGAACGGGCCAACGATGGCAAGGCGATTCAGGGCGGCTCGCGGATGCCGACGCGAGCTAGCGTAATTCCGGTATCAGCGTCTTGACGCCGTTGCCGTCGAACCAGCTGTCGAGATTGGCGCGGCACAGATCGCCCATCGCCAGGCGCGTCTCCGTGGTGGCGCTGCCGACATGCGGCAACAGCACGACATTGTCCATCGCCAGCAGCTCCGGCGGGACCACCGGTTCGTTGGCGTAGACGTCCAGCCCCGCGGTGCGCAAGGTGCCAGCCTTGAGCGCCGCGATCAGCGCCGGCTCGTCGACGATCGAGCCGCGCGCGATGTTGACGAGCGTGCCGTTGCTGCCGAGCGCCTCGAGGATGCGGGCGTCGACGAGGTTCTTCGTCGCCGGCCCGCCCGGACATGCGACGATCAGGAAATCCGCCTGCGCCGCGAGCGCGGCGAGGTCGGCGACGTATTCCCACGGTACGTCCTGCGGGTTGCGGCCGGTGTACGCGATCGACATGCCGAACGCGGCGAGCCGCGTGGCGATGGCCTTGCCGATCCTGCCGAGACCGAGGATGCCCACGCGCCTGCCGGCGAGCTTCGTCGTCAGCGCCGACGCACCGGTGCTCCAGTCGCCCGCGCGCAGCAGCCGGTTGGCCCTGACGAAACCGCGCGCGGTCATCAGCACCAGCGCGACTGCCGTGTCGGCGACGTCGTCGGTAAGGACATCGGGCGTGTGCGTCACCTTGAGCCCGCGCTTGCGGCAATAGTCGACGGGCACACCGTCATAACCGACGCCGAACACGGAGATGATCTCGAGCGCGGGCAGCGCGTCGAGCAGCGTGGTCGGCGTCACCGTGCCGCCGCCCTGCACCAGGCCGCGGATCTTCGCGCCTTCGGCGGCCAGCAGCGCAGGCTTGTCGGCTGACTTCACGTAGTCGACGCAGCGGTAGTCGCGCAGCAGCGGCTCATAGACAAACGGCGGCAGCGGCGCGGTGATCAGGATGTCGGCTTTGGGCATGTGCGCTTCGCGGGGAGAGATCAGCGGCGAGGCTCGCGCGGATGCGCGGCGAACCATTGTAGCAATGCGGCGATCAGGCCCGTGTCGCCGCTGGCCGTTGTCACAGCGCGCAAGCCGAGCTCGCCGGCACGCGCCGCGATCCGCGGATGCGTGGCGAACGCCGGCAGTTCCGATAGAACGGTGCGCGCACCGGGTTCGAGCGCGGCGACGAGATTCGTCGCGCCCTCGCTCGACGTCAGCGTCAGCGCATCGGCTTCGCCTGCACGCAGCAGCGCGGCGAGGCCGCCGCTGCCGGCGGACGGCGGCGCGCGACGATAGCAGGCCACGTAATCGACATGCGCGCCGCGCGCGTGGAGTGTGTCTCCCAGCAGGTCGCGGCCGCCGTCGCCGCGAAAGATCACCACGCGCTTGCCGGCGACGTCCTGCAGCGCCGGCAGCGCAAGCAGTCCCTCGCTGTCATGTCGTGCCGCCGGGAACGCCACGCTCGGCACCCCGAGATCGGTGAGCGCGCTCGCGCTGCCGGGTCCGGGCGCGAGCACCGTCACATTGGCCGGCCACGGCGTGTGGGGCACGCCATACTCGGCGGCATTGGCCGACACGAAGATCGCCGCCGCATAAGTCGCGAGCACACGATGCGTTTCGGCGAGCGCGGTTGCATCGAGCGGCGGCAGGATGACGATGGCCGGAAACACGATCGGTCGTGCGCCGAGCGTGCCGAGCTTCTGCGCGAACGCGCCCGCCTGGCGCGCAGGTCGCGTGACGATGACTCCGATGCCGTCGAGCGGTCCGCGCGGTGGCGCAGGCTCGTCGAGCCGGTGCAGCGTCATGCGCTGGCGAGGCGCGCGGCGCCGCGCGCCACGAATTCGCCGCCGAGCGTCTCCCCCAGTGCCTGCGCGCCCGCGGCATCGACGACGACGGCTTCACGGTCGCCGCGCATCACCTCGCGCCCATCGGCGCTGGCGATGAGACCGCGCAGCCACAGGATGTCGCCCAGCCATTCGGCATAAGCGCCGACCGGCGTATGGCAGTTTCCCGACAGCGCGCGCGCGAATGCCCGCTCGGCGATGGTCGCGTAGAGCGTCGCGTGATCGACAAGCGGTGTGCACAGCGCGACGACGTCGTCGCGATCGGCGCAGCATTCGACCGCCATCGCGCCCTGGCCCGCGGCCGGCAGGCTGTCCGCGGGATCGATCAGTTCGCGGATCCGCTCGCCCATGCCGAGCCGCTTGAGTCCGGCGGCGGCGAGGATGATCGCGTCGTATCTGCCGGCGTCGAGCTTGGCCACCCGCGTGTTGACGTTGCCGCGCAGGGGCTCGACGACCAGCGCGGGAAAGCGCGCGCGCAGTTGCGCCTCGCGGCGCAGGCTCGAGGTGCCGACAACCGCGCCCGCCGGCAGCTCGGCGAGGCTCGCGTGGCGGTTGGAGACGAGCGCATCGCGCGGATCGTCGCGCGCCACCACCGCCGCGAGAACGAAGCCGTCCGGCATGTCCATCGGCAAGTCCTTGAGCGAATGCACGGCGGCGTCGGCGCGGCCGTCGGCCATCGCGTACTCGAGCTCCTTGATGAAAAGTCCCTTGCCGCCAATGTCGGCGAGCGAGCGGTCGAGCACCTCGTCGCCGCGCGTCGACAGGCCCAGCAGCTCGATCGACAGATGCCGGTGCGATGCGAGCAGCCGCGTGCGCACCTGTTCCGACTGCCACATGGCGAGCGCCGACTGGCGGGTGGCGATCGTGAGACGGCGGGGCGTGGGGGTCGGCATGTTGACCTGCGGACGAGGAATGATCCGGCCACGGCGATGACGCACCGCGCGGCGCCATGATTCTAGCAGCCGTCGATGCCGGCGCTCGCGACGCGCGGGCGCACCGCGCCGGTATGATTGCGCATCGGACAGGAGGGTCTTGCCATGCATGTCGTCATCACCGGCGGCGCTGGATTTCTCGGCACGAAGCTCGCCGGCGCGCTGCTCGCGCGCGGCGCGCTCACCGATGCCCGCGGCACTGCGCATCCCGTCACGCGCATCACGCTCGTCGACGTCGCGCAGGCGAAACTCGACGATCCGCGCGTGACGTCGCTCGTCGGCGATCTCGCCGATCCGGCGCTCGTGGCGCGCGCGCTCGACGCCTCCGCCGACAGCGTGTTCCACCTCGCCGCCGTCGTCAGCGGCGAGGCCGAGGCCGATTTCGACCTGGGTTGGCACGTCAATTTCGACGCGACGCGGGCGTTGCTCGAGGGCTGCCGCGCGCTGGCGACGCCGGCCAGGGTGGTCTATGCGAGCTCGTGCGCGGTATTCGGCGGGCCGCTGCCCGATCCGGTCCCGGACACGCAGGCGCTGTGGCCGCAGTCGTCGTACGGCAACGCCAAGGCCGTCGGCGAGTTCCTCGTCAACGACTATTCGCGCAAGGGCTTCATCGACGGTCGCAGCCTGCGGCTGCCGACGGTCAGCGTGCGACCCGGCAAGGCCAACAAGGCGGCGTCGTCGTTCGCCAGCGGCATCCTGCGCGAGCCGCTCAACGGCGTCGAGTCCGTATGCCCGGTCGCGCGCGAGACGCGGATGTGGCTGTCGTCGCCGCGGCGTGCGATCGACAACATCATCGTCGCCCACGAGGCGCCGGCATCGGCGTTCGCGCACACGCGCAGCATCAACCTGCCGGGCATCTCGACGTCGGTCGACGCGATGCTGGCGGCATTGCGCCGGGTGGCGGGTGACGAAGTGGCATCGCGCGTGACGTTCCGGCCCGACCCTATCATCGAGCGCATCGTGCGCACGTGGCCCGTCAACTTCGACACGGTGTTCGGCCGCGCGCTCGGGATGCACGCCGACGCCGATTTCGAGTCGATCGTGCGCCAGTACATCGACGACGAGCTCGCCGCCTGACGCGGCAACGGCGCTTGCCGCGGCCGCACTACCAGCGACGACCGCCTGACGCGACCTCGCGATACGGCGTCGTTGCTACGCGAATTCCGCCATCGGCTCCACGGCCTGCAGCGCGGCGTCGAGCACCGCGATGCCGTCGTCGCGCATGCGCCGCGCATCCGACAGGATCTGCCGGAAGCGCCTGCCGCCGGGCTGTCCGAGGTAGAGGCCGAGGATGTGACGCGTCATCGCCCGCAGCGGCACGCCGCGCGCGAGTTGTCGCTCGACATACGGCCGGAACGCGCGCAGCGCATCGGCGCGCGTCGCCACCGGCGGCTCCGCTTCGAACAGCCGCGCGTCCGCTTGCTGCAGCGTCCACGGGTTGTGATACGCGAGGCGCCCGAGCATCACGCCGCCGACGACGCCGAGCTCACGGTCCACCGCGCGCCAGTCGCCGATGCCGCCATTGATGACGAACGTGAAATCGGGAAAATCGCGCACGAGATGGTGGACCACCTCGTAGCGCAGCGGCGGCACCTCGCGGTTCTCCTTCGGCGACAGGCCCTTCAGAACCGCATTGCGCGCATGCACGATGAAGACCTCGCAGCCCGCGGCCGCCACTGTGCCGACGAAGTCGCGGACGAATGCATACGAATCGCGGTCGTCGAGACCAATGCGGTGCTTCACCGTCACCGGCAGCGCCACCGCGTCGCGCATCGCCGCGACGCAACGCGCGACCAGCGCCGGCTCGGCCATCAGGCATGCGCCGAAGCTGCCGGTCTGCACGCGCTCGGACGGGCAGCCGCAATTGAGATTGATCTCGTCGTATCCCCAGCGCTCCCCCCAGCGCGCGGCCTGCGCGAGCATCGGTGGATCGCTGCCGCCGAGCTGCAGCGCCAGCGGATGCTCGGCCGGATCGAAGTCGAGATGCCGCGGCACGTCGCCATGCGCCAGCGCCGGCGCCGTGATCATCTCCGTGTAGAGGCGAGTACGGCGCGTCAGCAGCCGATGGAAGTACCGGCAGTGGCGGTCGGTCCAGTCCATCATGGGCGCGACACAGAGTAAATGATCCCTCGTTTTCAACGGCTTAGCGCTACTATTCATGGAGATTCGCACACGCAATTACGTCCGCCGTGTGCACTCGAATTCGCCCAGGTACGCCCGATTGGCCCACTTAAATTCAGCGCAGTGGAAGCTATTTGAGCGAGACATTCCGTCGCAAGTCAGGTCCTTTAACGCCGTGTGGCGGCCAATTCGCGCGACGCCCAGCAAAAGTGTTCAAAACTGCGCGTTGAAGAGTGCCGCGACTCGATCCCCCAACTTCTCTGTCCATGGTCGCGCCTGCCATTCCTCGTAACTCACACGTCGCGCTTGCCGGAGATCCTCATCGAACACCGCAATCTGATGTGCCGCCACTTCTGCATCGTAGATATTCAGGTTGGCCTCGTCGTTAAGGCGAAAGGATCGACTATCGAAGTTGGTTGACCCCACCGAAGTCCACAGACCGTCCACGACGAGGACCTTGCAATGGAACATCGTCGGCTGATACAGGTAAATTTCGGCGCCGGCCTTTAGTATCTCGCCCCAGCTCGCGCGCGACGCGCTCTGAACGAGCGCTGCGTCAGTATGCGGACCGGGAAGAAGAATCTGAACTTTCACGCCCCGGTGAACTGCTTCGCGGATTGTCTGCAGAGCCACACGATCGGGCGCGAAATACGCCATCGACAAATAAATGCTTTGGCTCGCGGCAGCGATTGAAAGCAGGTACATCAGATGCATGCTGTCCGCACCTCCTTCAATTGAGCTCTGAAAGACTTGCGCGTATTGAGGCCCCACAGCGGGCGTGGGCGGAAAATATTCAATCGTATGCAGCACCTTGCCAGTGACCTTCGTCCAGTTGTCCATGAATGCTGCTTGCATTTGGGCGACGGCAGGTCCCTCGATCCGATAATGGGTGTCGCGCCAATGATCAGGATCTTCCGCGTTGCCATCCCACTTGTCCGCGATGCCAACGCCCCCTGTAAATCCGATCCGGCCGTCGGTCACCAGAAGCTTCCGGTGGGTCCGATTGTTGAGCTTCCCCAGTGTGTACCATCGGACGGGGTGGTACGTCTCAACCTCCACACCCGCGGATCGCATCTCATCAAGGGATTTTCCATCGAGCTTTTGGCTACCTACGGCATCCAGCAATACGTGGACCTTGACCCCGTTGCGCGCGCGCTCTGAAAGTGCGTCCGCGAACGCCTTGCCGACGTTACCCGACCAATAGATGTACGTCTCAAAAGTAATCGTGGTATTGGCGGAGCGTATGGCTTCGAGCATCGAGCTGAATATCTGCTCGCCATTCAGCAATGTATGGACACGATTGCCGCCGACCAGCGCTGGGCCAAGCAAAACGCCCATCGCTCTAAGAAATTGCGGATCGCCAACGGCATAACGATGCCGCACCTCATGGGTGATCTTCTTTTCGCCTGCGGACAAGTTGAGGGCGAGCAGCACCAGCGCGCCAGTCACGAGCGCCGTGACACATATCACTAGAAGGTATTTGGCCGACACGTGGGAACGGCGAGAGCCGAAACGTCGCATGCTACAGGTTGGGTTGGATCGGCGCCGGGCCCATGACTCACGAGCCGTCCGGCCGCTGCATTGCCCCGGTGGCTGTCGATTGAACGCCAATGCCGTCGACGACGCCAAGTTGGGGCGGCCGACGTTTGTCCGCCGACGACGCAGCCGCCATACGGCATGGCCTCGGACGCCCTCAGGATTGCAGAATGCCCTTTACGCTCCGCGTAATTTCGATCCCGCCGCCGGCATCGACCAGCGCAAGCTGAAGTCCCGCGAGATAGTCCGCAAATCCGCCCTTCGCGCGTCCCCGCATCCGCGCACTCGTGGCCACGCGCGGCTTCGCACTCCACGCGATCCCCATGCCGGCGCGCTGCAGCGCGCGCACCAGCGCGACATCCTCGTGGCAGGGGATGGCGGCGAATCCACCCGCGCGCCGATAGGCAGTTGCGCTCAACCCCAGGTTGGCTCCGTGGATATGGCGGTGCCCGTCGACGTAATCGGACCCGATGAGGACATCGTCGTCGGGGCCGGTGCTGTAGGCGCGCCACAACTCCTTGCCCTTCGCCGCGTCCAGCGCGACGAGCCAGCCGCGCACGCCATATTCGCCACCGCTGTTACCGACGAACACGCGCCCGTTGACGACCAGCGGCGCCATCGTGCGCGTCTCGCCGGCGTGGATATCTCCGGATCGATATCGCCAGAGCTCCTTGCCGTTACGCGCGTCGAGGGCGATCGTCTGGTTGTCCAGCGTGTTGAGAAAGATCCTGCCGTCCGCATAGGCGAGTCCGCGGTTGACGACATCACAGCACGCAACGCCCTGCGCGTAGGCCTCCGGCTTGGGCTCGAACTTCCATTTGCGCGGCATCCCGGGCTGCGCCAGGTCGAGCGCATACACGATGTTGGGATAGGGCGTCACGACATACATCGTGTCGCCGACGACGATAGGTGCCGCCTCGTGGCCGCGCAGCACGCCGGTCGAGAACGTCGCCACGAGCCGCAGACCGGACACATTGGCGCCCGTGATCTGCGCGAGCGGTGAAAAACGGGTGCTCGCGTAGTCGTGGGCCACCATTGGCCAACCCACATCGAGGTCGCCTTGCGTGCCTTGGGCAACCGCGATCGATGCCGCGCATGCGGCCGCCAGCAGCGCGGCGAGCCAAGGTGGTGCCCGATGATGGCGTTCGTGGATTCGCATACGCCTCGGCTCTCCGTCGCCGTGCTCGCGTCCGCGGAAGCTTCGACCTTTGATTCTCGCGGCAGAAGCGGCGCACGTGCTGGCGGTGCGTAGGACGTTGCCTACAGGAACGACGGCGCCGTCGACAGCGCGTGCGTGAATTGAACTCGCCGCGCGATGCAAGTAGAAATCCCGCCTACTTGATGTTGCGCGCTCGTCCGGTCGCTTTGCACCGCGATCGGCGTACCTTCAGCCTAGGTACCCGGCCGATCCGCCGGAGAGCGTGCACTCGTCGTCCACCATCGCGGTGGTCCGCGGCGCGCCATCACGACGATGAGACATCTCCTGGAGCGTGGAACGGCAACGACCTTGCCGACGAGCCATCCTGTCATTGCCCGCCCGCGCCGCAAGCGCTGGCCGCTCGTGCTCGCCGCGATCGCGGTCGCCCTGCTGCTCGCGGTCTTCGCCGCTTACCAGATCGCGGCGCGGGTCCTCAAATCCGAGGTGCTGCAGGCCATCGGCCCGCAGAGCGAAATCGCAGGAGTGCGGCTCGGCTTCGGCACCGTCGAGATCTCGGGTCTGCGTCTCAAGGCCCCCGCCGGATGGCCGACCGACACCGCGCTGAAGGCGGCGACGATCACCATCGTTCCGGACCTGCGCGAACTCGTGTCGGGCGAAATCTACATCAACCGTATCATCGTGGAGGACGGATATGTTGCGGCGGTACGGCCACCACAAGGCGGCGGACTGCAAATCCTGCCCGGTGTGCTGGCCTCTCGAAAGCCGCGTGACGCCGCCGCATCTGCCGGTGCGCCGCCCGCCCGGCGCACCATCAATATAGCCGTCATCGCCCTCAGGCACTGCGTCGTCGACGTGTTCGATCGCAGCCTCGTCGGCCATTCGCGGATGCACGTCGACGACGTCGAGGGAACCATTCGTCACGTGGTGGCGCCGCAGCTCGTGGGACACTCGACGCTCGACCTTGCCGGCGCCATCAGCCATGCACGGCATCGCGGCACGCTGCACGTGGCAGGCTGGATCGACGTCGCCGGCAAGGCCTCCGAGCTGAAGGCCGTGGTGCGCAATGTCGACCTCGTGCCGTTCTCGCCTTATGTCGCCGACAAGGCCAAGGCCGGCATCGACGCCGGCACCTTCAATCTCGATCTCACCGCTTCAGTGCGCCACAACGTGGTGAATGCGCACGGCGTGCTGGTGGTCGACAAGCTGGCCCTGCACACCGGCGACGGCCCGATGGCCGCGTTCGACGCATTGCCCCAGCGCGCGTTGCTCGGCGCGCTGCGCAATGACAAAGGGTCCGTCGAGATCGAGTTCGACCTCAAAGGCAGTCTCGACGATCCGACGTTTTCGTTGACTGGCGGATTGGGGTTGCGCGCGGCCCTCGCCGTACTGCAGGCGATCGGCCTGGGATTCGAGGGTCTCGTGCGCGCATTCCTCATGCTCTTCAGCGGCTTCGCCGCCGCGCTGGCGCCGTTCTAGGCGCGGCGTTGCTCAACGTACCGGGTGCGCTGACGACACGCTTCGCGGCGCGTCAGGGCACGATCGTAAGACGATACCCACGTGTGAACCGGTGTTGCGGGGACAGCGACGCCGCTGCGGGTCACGTAGGGTCCGGGGTGTCCTTCAATCCACCACTCCGGAGAACAGCATGGCCACGCGAACGAAGACCTCCCGCAAGACCGCAGCACCGCAGGAAGCGACGGCCATGCTACGCGCCGACCACAGGAAGGTCAGCGGGCTGTTCGAACAATATGAAAAATCCCGGTCCACTTCAAAGAAGGCCGCGCTCGTCGCCACCATTTGCAACGAGCTGAAGGTTCACACCCGGATCGAAGACGAAATCTTCTATCCGGCGGTGCAGGCGGCGCTCAAGGATCATGAGCTGATCCCCGAAGCCAGCGTCGAGCATGGCTCGGTCAAGGCGCTCATCGCCCTGGTCGAAGGCAAGACGCCGGATGGCGACCTGTTCGATGCCAGGATCAAGGTGATGTCGGAGTGGGTCAAGCACCACGTCAAGGAAGAGCAGAACGAGATGTTTCCTCGCGCCAGGAAGACGAAGCTCGACATGCGCGCGCTGGGCGCGCGGATGGCAGCGCGCAAGGCCGAGCTGCTGGCGGCAGCCCAGTGAGCGATCACGCGGGCGGCTCCGGAAAATCCGTGGCCTTCGTTCTCTCGCCGGCTTGACCGTGGCCCGCAAACGATCGGCGGTCCTGGCGTGGTTCGAGTTGGCTCTCAAGACGCAGGAAACGCTGTGGGCCTCGGCGTTCGTCATCGCCCATCGCACGCAGCGCATGACGGCGACGCCCGGCGCACGCGACGCCGCCGAGCTCGCGCGGATGTGGCCGGAGAAGGTCGCTGCGGCGACCACGGCGGCGCAGCGGGTAGCCGCGAAGGCAAGCTCTGCGGACGTGCTGATGGGCACCGGCGTGCTGGCGGCATCCCTGAACGCGTGGTCTGCCGGCGCGGCCTTGGCGGCGAGCCGGACACCCCGCCAATATTTCGCGCGCCAAGCCCGCCTCGCGAATGCCCTGACGGCCGCTTGCCGGACGACATCGGCCGCGTCGCGTCGTTCCGCACAGCTGGCGAGCGCCGCCCTCGACCCGTATCACGCCGCGACCCGGCGCAATGCCAGGCGTCTGGCGAAGCCCGCGGCAAACCGATTGCGCTGATGCAGCGACGGTCGATGCTTCCGCCGCGATAGCGCGTCAACTGTCAGGCTTTGCCGTCGAGGAGCGCTCGGTCCCGGCAGCCATCGGCAGCATGTCCGGCCCGAGGCCCGGGTGATTGTCGGCCGCCTCGATGGTCGCGTTGCGGATGTCCATGCGGCTGCCGCATCGCCTGCACGGAACCAGGTTGGCCAGCGCCTCCGCCAGCAGAAACTTGTCGACGTCGCCGCACGTCCTGCATTTCGTCATCGCCCAGACCTCGCCCGTGCTGGCAAGGTGCAGCCGCACTTCCTGCATGTTCGTCTCCGCATCCGCGTCTATGCGCGACCGGTAAGAGAAGTCCATCTCGCCGCCGGGGCACCGGTCGGCATTCCACGGGGAAGAATTTTAATTCTGGCGGCGGCCCTGTCAAGACCCGGCCGTGACCGGCATCAGGGTGTGTCCAGCTGGCTGCGCAGCGCGAGGTCGACGCCCCGCGCAACACCGGCGCGCGCGACCTGGAGGTGGACGGTCGTGCCCGCGGGCGGCACGCGCAAACGCGCGCGCGCATCGGAAAGCGAGAGCGATGACGCCGGTTGTCCATCGATGGCCGTGATGACGTCGCCGACCGCGAGACCGGCCTCGTCGCCTGCGCTGCCGGTCGCGACATCGACGATCGTGAATCCATCCTCCCCGAGGTTGATCCAGAGGCCGGACTGGTCGAACGTGCCGGCATCGGCGGGCGGCGGCACGCGCGGCTTGAGGTAGATGCGCTGGTGCGCGTAGTCGAACGTGACGGTAAAGCGCCGCAGCAGCCCGCTGCCGACGTTGCCTTCCAGGTTGGCGTCGCTCAGCGAACCTCCGCGGCTCGTCGCCAGTCCCGCAACCGGGCCGTCGACGGTCACGCTGCCGAGCGTCAGGCTGTGCCCGCGCACGACATACGATTTCACCGGGCCGCCGATGCCCCAGCCGTCGACCGCCAGCACCCCTCGCGGATACGCTTCGCGCAGGCGTGCGCGCGCCACGAACGGCGAGGCGAGGTCGACTTCGCTGCGCGAGCCGGTGTCGATGTCGAAGCGGCCCGGCACGTCGCCGAAGCGCCCCTCGACCTGCGGAAGGTGATCGTAGAACCGGAACGGGATCGACGTTCCGGCGTCGCGCGGATCGAAGCGCGCCGGGTCGATCACGGTCATCGTCAGCGCACCGTAGTCGATGCGCACGACGAAGCGGCGCAGGAATTCGAAGCCGATCATCCCGCCGACGACGAAGCCTTCCGTTGCCTTCGCCGAGATCTCGAGCGTGAACGCCGGCTGGTCACGCAGGTGCGCGGCGCCGATCGCGATTTCGTTTACGTGGGCATACCCGTTGGTGGTCGTCAGGTCTCCGGCGCCTGCCGACGACGCCGCGCCTTCCGACCGCACCCCGAGCGCCGCGACGGTGGATGGCGTGAGGATCGTATGTCCGCCCGTGTCGACGAAGAATGCAAACGGTCCCTGGCCATTGACGAATGCGTCCACGAAGATGTGGTTGTTGAGGACGCGGATCGGCACGACGGCCTGCGCGGCGCCGCCGTCGATGAATGCGTCGGCGGGTTTCCAGGCCGGCATCGCGTACGCGCTCAGTGGCCGCGCGGTGCGCACCGCGAGTTGCGTGAGGCGCATGCTCTCCAGCCCCGAGGCACCGGTGCCGCCGTCGATGGCGATCGCGTGCGCGACGACGATCCTGCCCTCTCGCGCGTAGTCGCCGAATGTGGCCACGGTGTCGAAGAATTGCCGCATTTCGTCGACGCGCACCAGGTGATGGGTGTTCGCGTCGAACCAGGCGTCGAATGTCTTGCCGCCTTCGGGCGTGACCCGCAGGCGATCGGCCGCGGCACCATCGAGGGTCTCGCGGCCCACGAGATCGATTCGCGCACCACCCCGGTCCTTGCGCCACCAGCCGTTCGCATTGCGATATGCCTCGTTCACCGCGACCTGCCGCCGATCACCCCCATCCTGCGGCGTATAGGCGCCGGAAATGTCGCGCATCCATGCGCGCCGGCCATCGAATCCCGATGCGCCGCGTGAAGGCCCGAGGTCATACGAGTCGACGTACGCGCCCGTCACGCGGTCGGTGATCGACCGCGCAGTCCCGGTGAGTCCCGAGGCGGAATAGGCGTACTCTGTCTCGATGGTCGCCGGGCCAGCGGCATCGCCCACGGCGGCGTGGTTCGCGGCCAGGATGCGCTCCACCGTGGCCGCGGGCGGCACCATTACCGGTGCGGCCATGCAAGGGGTCGATATCAGCGCCAGCAGCGCGACGCAGGCAGCGAAGGACACGTGAACCTCTCCGTGCGAAACATGATGCAACGCTAGCGCGGGCCGCGTCGCACCGTCTTGAACGCATTTAACCTGCGATGATCCGAACGCGCCACGCCCCCTACGAAGTGCTGCCGCGGCACCAGCATGCGCACGGCTTCGCCGCCGTCGTGCTCGCAGGGTGCTACTCGGAAGCGGGCGACACCGGCCGCCACCGTCTCGAGCCCGGCGATGTGCTTGTGCATCGCGCCTACGAGAGTCACATCGACCGGTTCGAATCCACGGGGGCCGATGTGCTGGTGATCCCGCTGGCACAGCCGTGGCTGGGTCCGATGGTGGGTCGCGTTGGCGATGCACGCGACCTCATGCGCGTGGCCGATCGCGATCCGCTCGAGGCCGCAGCCGCCCTCGCCGGCACCATCGTCGCGCGCGCGAGCGAGCCGCACGATTGGCCCGGCTTGCTTGCGCGCGCGCTGCACGCGGACCCCGCCCTGGCGTTGGGTTCGTGGGCGGGCGAGCGCGGCTTGCATCCCGGCAGCCTGAGCCGCGGATTTCGTCAGGTCTTCGGCGTCACGCCTGCACGATTTCGTCTCATCGCGCGCACGCATCGCGCCATTCGGGCCTTGCGCGAGACGCGCTCCGCATTGGGCGACATCGCCTATGCGTGCGGCTTCGCGGACCAGGCGCACCTGACGCGCGCGGTGCGCGCGATGTGCGCAATGTCGCCATCGGGCTTGCGCGCCGCGGGCTGGACGCGAGGCTGAACCGCGCGGCTATTCGAGCAGTCGCGACGCCTTGGCCGCGAACGTGCGCCGCCCCAGCCGCACGGCCTTGCGGCCCAGCGTTTTCTGGCGCGCGGCGATCGCGAAGCGCAGCGTTTTCATGGCCGGCACGGTCAGATCCGCGTGATGCGCCTGAACGCTCGCATCGAGCAGCGCGAGGTCATGATGCCGCCCCAGTACATCGGCGAGCTCCTTCAGGCGGCCGAGGGCCTGCACGTGCCTGCATTCGAGATCGGCCGGCAACAGGTCGATCGCATTGGACAGATACTTGCATTGCTTTCGCCATTCATGCAGCGAAGCCGCCGACGGTTTCTTCTCCGCCAGCGCGAAGCGTCGTCTTGCATTGCGATAGATCCGCAGGAAGCCATTTTCGAGAGGCTCGCGGTCGACCCTTGCGGGCATCGCGCCTTGCAGGCAGCGCAGGCGCGCAGCGAGAGCGTGGACGGTGTGCGTCATGGGACGACTGGTTCGCCGCAGCCGGGTCCGGCCGGCGCGGAGTGCGCCCCGCAGCGACCGCTCGAACGGCGTCAGGTCGAGGCTGCGGACGTCCGCGCGCGCCTCGCGCAATTTCGCGAGTGCGCCAAGGCAAACCTCGGCGTCGCGCATGGGTCCGAGCGTCCTGGCAATGGCGCGCAACGCGGCATCTTCGCGGCGCAGCGCGTCGCGACGGAGGACCGGGCGCAGCAGCCGCAGCGCGGAGCGCGCCCGCCGCAGCGACCGCCGCGCGTCGTGCACGCTGGCATCCGACGGAAGTTCGTCCCGGCGCAAGTCGGCAAGGGCCGCTCGCACCGAACGCAACAACTCGCGGGATACACGCGTTGACGCTGAATGCGCCATTTTCGCCCACCCTACGTCGTCCACGACAAGGCGCCCGCATTACGGCCTGGCGCGCGGGACGTCTCGCCGACGACTATGTCGGTCGCACGGTGCGTGGCCAGCGGGCTGCCGTTTTCGCTGTTGCGGCCGACGGCATTTGCGGCGATCCCCTCAGTTCCACGGGTTTGCCCTCGCCCATTCAAACGCGTTGTTCGACGCCGTCTCGCGCACCGCGTCCGGCACGAGCACCTCCATCAGGTGGCTGAACTGGCCGGCGTCGACCGGCGCGGACGCCGTGGCCAGATGGTCCGGATCGAATTCGAGCACGAAGGCCATCGGCGCGACGCCTGCCGGATAGCGGATGTAGACCGCCCCATAGTACGTATCGAGCCGGACCAAGTCGCCCCGGCCCGGCGACGTCATGCGCCGGATGCCCACCGCGCGCAAGTCCGCCGCGTACGGAGCCGCGAGCCGGGCCAGTTCCGGCTGGTCGGGCCCTTTCGGCGGTGCGGTCGTACAGGCACACAACAACAGCAGGGCGAAGGTTCGGGCGAGCATCATCATGGTTGGACCCCCCTGGCCGCGGATTCATTCCGCCGGTGCGCCACCGGCGCAGCATCCCGTCGCGGGCTTGCAAACGCCGGCGATTGGCAGTCCACTGTAATCCATGTTTGGCGCCACGCGCGATGGCGGCGGCAAGCGTGCGCAGCCGCACGGCGACGGCGGCGCCTGGGAGGTGACGTCGTGCGCCGGTCGAGGCCGCGCGGCGATGGCAAGGACCGGCGCTCCGCCACGGCGTGCGGATCGAACGGCCAGGGGCTCGCTGAGGAAACGCCGCGGCGCCGTGCCTCATCCAATGTCCTGCCTCGACGGGGATGACGTCCAGCGCAACCGCCGCACACTCTTTCAAAGGAACATCATGGAACCTCTGCTGATGATGAAGACAGCCTGCGTGCTACTCGCCATCGCGGCGCTGGGTGGCTTGGCGATGGCCGGCATTCGCCTGGCCGGGACGCCCCGCCCGCCGACGTGGCTCGCGATGCTGCACGGATTCCTCGCCGGCGCGGCCGTGACGCTTCTGCTGTATGCGTATTTCACCGTCGGCTTGCCGAAGTACGCCGCGTGGGCGCTGCTGCTGTTCGTGATCGCCGCGCTGGGCGGGGTGTACCTCAATCTCAACTACCACTGGAAGCTGCAACCGCTGCCCGTCGGGATCATGGTCGTGCACGCCGCCATCGCGGTGCTCGGCTTCGTCCTGCTGGTAGCGGCGATCGTGGCCTGACGCCGCTTCACGCGCCGGGCTAACGCGTGCGGTTGTCGACGCGCGCGCGCAAGCCCGGCGCCAGCGCCTTCACCGCCGGGCCGTTGATCGCGCGCCGGCGCATGAGTGCCGGCTTCACGTCGCCGGCGGTGCCGGCCGCTTCGCGCTGCGCCCGCGCATGCGATTCGTGCAGCACGCGCATTCCCCGCCGCCAGCCCGTCGCCATCAGCGCCGCGCTGGCGAACGCCAGCGTCCAGCCTGCGAGGGAATGCGCGCCGCCGGTGACGAGGTGGATCAACGCGGCACCGAGCGCCGCGGCGCCGGCGTAGCCCACGTGCAGCCAGAAGCCGAAGCGCACGAGCAGGGCATCGACTTCGCCGTTGCCCTCGCGCAACGTGCGCGCTTCGGCATCGACGGCCGCCGGGGCATGCGCCGGGGACAGCGCGACGCGCTCCGTGTCGCTGCGCGTGAGCCCGATGTCCTTCAGGTCGCGGTCGCTCATCGAGCTGAATTCGCGCACCGCGCGGCGCGATGCGCGGCGATTCTCGAGGTGAATTTCCAGGCGTTCCGCCAGCGCGCGCAGCGATTGCGCGCCCAGTTGCATCGCCGAGGCGGCACGGAACAGGAGCTCCGCCGAGGGGTAGGTTGTTGCAGCCATGACGAAAGACGGTCCTTTCAGCGAATGCGGGGCCCCTGCGGGGCCATGCCAGCACGCACACTGTGAGGCTGCGCGAAGACGGCGTCCTGACCCGGCGTCGTTCGTCGTTGCTCGATCGTCCACGTGGCGCGTGCACGGGCCGGAATCGGCCCGCACTGCCATCGTGGGGGAGAGGGCGCCGCCCCGCCATGGCGAAACTGCCCATTTCGGCGGCGGCGGCTACCCATATTGCGGCGGCGGTGTCGCGCGGGGCTCAGGCCGCCGCGCGATCGCAGCTGCCGCGCGTCAGCGGCTGACCAGGCACTGCGCGCCGTCGATCCTGAACTGCTGCGTGGTGGTCGAGGTGCTGCTGCCGTTGGCATCCTTCTGCGTCGTCTTCACGGTCAGCGTGGCGTTGCTGCCATCGATCCCCAGCACGCCGTTGGCGCGAATGTCGCTGGCGAACTTGTCCGCCGTCGGCGACATCTGCTTCGACATCCCCGCCATCATCTCGCGATCCTTGGCGGGCATCGCCTTCCAGCGTTCCTGCATTTCCTTGGTCGAAAGCTTGTTGGCCTCGTCGACGTTGCCCGCGTGCAACAGGCCCATCTGCTTGACGGCGACCTTGCCACAGGGGTGGTCGAGGATGGCGGCACCCTTGATTTCGGAGGCGGCCGTGGCGGTCGCGGACAAGCTGCACAACACCCCCGACAGCGCGAGGCACGAAACGACGGCGGAAACCCTGTTCTTGTGCATGCATCCTCCCGGTAGATGGAATGGCGCCGAACCGGCGCGCCACATTATGCGTCCACCAGCGGTGCGCGATCCAATCGGTCCCGGCGTCGCCCCGGCGGCGAACGACCGTGGCAAACCGTGCCGCCGAGCCGCCCGGCCGCGCGACGTTTGCGGGTGCGCGCCGGGGACGACATCGCGCAATTGACATCCCGGCTTGCGTCCCGTGCGGACATTGGTTGAACATACGCCCGCACCACATCGATCGGACGCAAGCCATCGCCCGCGGTGCCCCGCCGCCGACATCATGCAAGGAGACCCCTGGTGAGCCATGCAGCGCCAAGCAGGCAGGAGGACGTCGCGTGAAGCGTTCCGTGCAAAAGCTGATCGAAGCGCTCAGCGCGCGCGCCCACACGCCGTTCGCACTCAAGTTTCCCGACGGCTCGGAGAGCCGCGCGGGCGACGGTCCGCCCGCATTCACCATCGACGTGCGCACCGACGCCGCGCTGCTGGCGGTGGCGACGCGCGGGCACATGGGCCTCCTCGACTGTTACTTCGATGGCAGCATCGACGTCGGCGGCGATCTGCGCGCGGCGCTCGCCACCGGCATGTCGGCCGGGCTGACCTCGCAGCCCAACGTCCTCAACCGCGCCGAGAACGGCCTGCACGAGCTGCGGCTGTCCAACCGCACCTATGAGCAGGCGAAGATCAATGCGCGCGCGCACTACGGGCTCGGCGAGGCGTTCTACCGGCTGTGGCTCGACGATCCGCACAAGATGTACACGTGCGGCTACTGGCGCGAGGGCACCGTCACGCTGGAGGAGGCGCAGCGCAACAAGATCGACCACGTGGCCCGCAAGGTGCGCCTGGCGCCGGGCGACCGCTACATCGACATCGGCTGCGGCTTCGGCGGATTCATGTTCCGCGCGCTGGAGACGATCGGCGCCGGCGGCGTCGGCCTCAACAACACGACGGAGCAGGTGGACTGGCTGCGCGACGAGATCGCACGGCGCGGTGCCGCGTCGAAGCTCACGGTGCGCGAAGCCGATTTTCGCGACGTCGACACGCAATACGACAAGGTGGTTTCGATCGGGGTGCTCGAGCACGCCGGCCGCGACCAGCTGGCGGAAGTCGTCAAGGCGCATGCCGATTTCCTCAAGCCCGGCGGACTGGGCGTGCTGCACTTCATCGGCCACGTCGGCCACTTCGACACCGAGCTCTTCATCCGCAAGCACGTGTTTCCGGGCGGCTGGATTCCGAGCCTCGCCGACACGATCGTGGAGATGGAGAAGTGCGGTCTCGAGGTGATCGACGTCGAGAACCTGCGCCGCCACTACGCGCTGACGCTCGACGCCTGGGCGGAGCGCTTCGACCGCAACTGGAGCGCGATCCAGGCGCTCGATCCGGCGCGCTTCGACGAGCGCTTCCGTCGCATCTGGCGCGTGTACCTGCTCGGCTGCGCGGAGATGTTCCGCTCGCCGACCGGCTACACGCACCTTTTCCAGATCGTCTTCAGCAAGGGCAACAGCACGCGCGACAACTATCCGATGAGCCGCGCGTTCCTGTATGCCTGACGCCGCGGCGGGCTACGCCGGGCGGCGCGCGGCATTGGCCGACGCGCTGCGCCGGCAGCCCGCGCCAGCGGCTCCGCTGGGTCTCGCCAAACGCACGTCGAATCTGTTCCGCGACCGGGGCGAAGGCGCCAAGCGGCGCCTCGACCTCTCGGCCTTCGACCACGTGCTGGGCGTCGACACGGCGCAAGCAGCGGTCGACGTCGAAGGCCTCGCCAGCTATGACGACCTCGTCGCCGCGACGCTGCCGCACGGCGCGATGCCGGCGGTGGTGCCGCAGCTGAAGACGATCACCGTGGGTGGCGCGCTGGCCGGCGTCGGCATCGAGGCGACGTCGTTCCGCCAGGGACTCGTGCACGACACGCTGCTGGCGCTCGACGTCCTGCTGCCCGGCGGCGACATCGTCACCGCGACCGCCGACAATGGCTACGCCGACCTGTTCCACGGCTTCGCCAATTCCTATGGCACGCTCGGCTACGCGTTGCGCGCGCGGCTGCGCACGCTGCAGGTCAAGCCGTACGTGCGCGTCGAGCACCGCCGTCACGCGAATCCGCAGCCATACTTCGACGACCTCACCGCCGCCTGTGACGGCGACAGCGACTTCGTCGACGGCGTGGTGTTCGATGCGGGCTGCCTCGTCGTCTCGCGCGCGGCGTTCGTCGACACAGCACCCGCGACCAGCGATTACACGTTCCGGAACATCTATTACCGGTCGCTGCGCACGCGTGACGTCGACTGGCTGACGACGCACGACTACCTGTGGCGCTGGGACACCGACTGGTTCTGGTGCTCGAAGAACGTCGGCGCGCAGAACCCGCTGCTGCGCAGGCTGTATGGGCGTGCGAGGCTCAACTCGCGCACCTACACGCGGATCATGCGGTTCAACAGCCGCCACGGCATCACGCGCCGGCTCGCGCGCCTGGCGGGACGCCATCCCGAATCGGTGATCCAGGACATCGACATCCCGTTCGCGAACGCCGGCGCGTTCCTGGCGTTTCTGCTGCGCGAGATCGGCATCGTGCCGATCTGGACGTGCCCCATCCGGCCGGCGCGGCCCGACGCGCGCTTTCCGTTGTATCCGCTGGTGCCGGACACCGCCTACGTCAACTTCGGCTTCTGGGATGTCGTCGCCAGCCGCGAAACGCATGCCCGCGGGCACTACAACCGGATGATCGAGCGCGAGGCAGCGCGCCTCGGCGGCATCAAATCCCTCTACTCCGACAGCTATTTCACACGCGAGGAATTCGAGGCGGCGTACGACATGCCGAGCTACCGCGCGCTGAAGGCCAAATACGATCCGCAGCAGCGCGCGCTCGGCCTGTACGAGAAATGCGTGCTGCGCGCCTGACGCGCACGCGGTGCGCGCGAAGCGCCGCCGGCGTGACGCCGTTCAGGCCGGGCGCGCGCGCATCGCCGGCACGATCGGATCGCCCGCCGCTTCGAGTCGCCGCGCCAGCGTCTCGAGCGACAGCCGCGCGGTGAGCACTTCGGCCATGCTGGGCGCGCACGCCGTCGCCACGGCGTCGAGCGCGGACCAGCGGAATCCGTCCATTTCCGGGCGCACGCGGCCGAAGCGGTCCGCGAACGTGCTGGCGCAGAAGCAGAGTCTGGTGTCGATGCGCGCGACCATCACCGCGAACAGGTGGAGGTCCTTGCCGCGACGGTAGGTGAAGCGGCCGAGGTCGTCGAGCACGCCCGGCGGCACGAGGATGCCGCATTCCTCGTCGAGCTCGCGGGCGGCGGCCTGCGATTCCCGCTCGCCGTCGTCGCGCAAACCTTTGGGAATGTCCCAGTGTGCGGTGCCGGTGACATGACACAGCAGGATCTGCGGCGTCGCGTCGAGCACGAGCACACCGCAGCTCGTCGTCTTCATCGCAGGCTTGCGCGGTCGCGCGCGAGACGTGGGTCCACGGCAGCACGCCGCGCGCCCGCGGGGCGCGCAGCGGCAATGCGTCTAGTGCACGTTCGGGCTACTTGCCGGCGATCTTGGTGACGTCGTTCAGCAGGCCGGCCGCCTTGCTGCTCTTCACCGTGTGGCGCATCAGGATGTCGGGCGGCAGCGTGTTCTTGTGGCCGTAATACGCATCGTTCCAGCCGATGTCGGTGTTGACCACCGTGCCGTCGAGGTTGAGGCCGCCGTAGAGGCCCTTCGAGCGCGTGAACGACACGAGGTCGGCGTTCACCGTCGACTTGGCGCCTGCGCCGACGGGGCCGGCCGCGATGCTCGCGTCGCCGCCGATCTTGAACGTGCTGGCCATCAGCGAGTTGAGACCCTTGTCGGTCATCACGACGATGATCGCCTCGGACACCTCGAGGCCCGCCTGGAAGCCGACGCTGGCGGTGGCCAGGTTGTAGAACGCCGGGCCGAACCAGTGCGTGCCGCTGTGCGCGACCAGCACCGCGCGGCCGCCCGAGCCGCCGAAGATGAAGCCGGCCTTGACGATCTGCGGCGAGATCAGCAGCGCCTTGGCGCGGCCGATGTTGTCATGGATCCATGTCTGGTCCGGATCGCGCAGGAAGTTGTTGAGCGTCGTGCGCGCATCGGCGACGAGCTTGTCCTGATCGGTCTGCGCCGCCGCGGGCGCGGCGACGAGGCATGCGAACACGATTGCGGCGGCAGCACGGAATGCGTTCCTGGCTATTCTCTTGCTCATGGCATCGAGGCTCCGTTGGGATGCGGGTTGGTTTGCGCGCGAAGTCGCTTACGCGGCGCGATTATCCCCTGAATCCGTGCGCGCGTCGCCGGGAGCCCGCGCGGCGCGCGCGCGCACCGCCGATTCCCGCGCGAGCAGCGCGTGCTTGCGCTCGACGCCCCAGCGATAGCCGGCGAGGCCGCCATCGCGATGGACGACGCGATGGCAGGGAATCGCCACGGCGAGAAGATTGGCGGCGCACGCGCCGGCGACGGCGCGGGCCGCCTTCGGCGCGCCGATGCGTGCGGCGATGTCGCTGTAGGTCGCCGTGGCGCCCGCCGGAATTTCGCGCAGCGCGCGCCAGACACGCTGCTGGAACGCCGTGCCGCGCACGTCGAGCGGCAGGTCGAGGCCGAGCGCCGGCGCCTCGACGAAGCCGACGACCTTGGCCACCAGCTGCTCGAACGCCGGATCGCCGCCGACGATCCGCGCGCGCGGAAAGCGATCCTCGAGATCGCGCACCAGGCGCTCCGGATCCTCGCCGAAGAAGATCGCGCAGACGCCGCGATCGCCCTCGGCGACGAGGATCGAACCGAGCGAGCACTCACCCACCGCGAAGCGGATCGTGGCGTCGGCGCCGCCGGCGCGGTACGCCGTGGGCTTCATCCCCAGCACGCGGTCGGCGGCCGCATAGAAGCGGCCGTTCGAATTGAAGCCGGCGTCGTAGAGGGCCTCGGTGACCGACGCGCCGCGATCGAGCGTCGCGCGCACCTTGCGCGCACGGTGCGCGTCGGCATAGCCCTTCGGCGTCAGTCCGGTGACGCCCTTGAACACGCGATGGAAGTGGAACGGGCTCATGCCCGCGACGCGCGCCAGCGCCGCGAGGTCGGGCAGGTTCTCCGCCGCCTCGATGCGGCGGCAGGCGCGCGCGACGGTCGCCGCATGTTGCGCGGCGACGGTGGACTTGTCCGCCGCCAGGTGGCGGTTCGGACGAAAGCCCGCGCGCTCGGCGGCGGCGGCGCTGTCGAAGAATCGCACGTTCTCCGGGCGCGGCAGCCGTGACGCGCTGCTCGCGCGACCGTACACGCCGGTGGTGGTGACCGCATAGACGAACTGCGCGTCCTGCGCCGCATCGCGGGCCACGACGGCGGCCCAGCGCGGATCACGCTCGATGGCCGCGGCGCCTGGGGAAAGACTTTTGCGAATGGATTTCATCGTCGTCGATCGTAGAGGTTGCCGATGAAGGCAACTCTAGGCGCGCGCGCGGCGACGCGCACTCCGCGCCTTGCGGTCGAATTCCCGTGCATCGACGCGCGGGGCATGTCGCCCCGGAAGACGTCTTCAGCGCGGGTCGAGCGCGTGCGGGCGATCGTTGGCGAGGCCCGCGAGGCGCGCGACGTCGCGCACGACGATGCGCTGGCGGCCCGGGTCGACGAGGCCGAGATCGCGCCAGCGCGTGAGAATGCGGCTGACCGTGAAGAGCGTGGTGCCGCAGAGCTCGGCGAGGTCCTGGCGCGAAATCGGAAATTCGACGCCGACGCCGCGATCGGTCTTGCGCGCCGAGCGCCGCACGAGCTCGGCGAGGTGACGGGCGAGACGAACCTCGACCGAATCGCTCGCGAGCTCCTGGATGCGCGACAGGAATTCGTCGGCGCGGTCGCCGACCAGCTCCAGCGCATTGCGCGCGGCGGTGCGCGAACTGCCGACCAGATCGAAGACGAACGCGGATTTCCAGGCGATGATGATCGCATCGGACGCCGCCATCGCGGTGGCCGGGAACGGCGCGCCGCGCACGAGCGCCGCGCCGCCGACATGCTCGCCGCGCTGCACGAAGCGCAGCGCGATCTGGTCGCCGTTCTGCGTGACGTGGGTCATTTTCACCCACCCTTCGGCCACGAGGTAGAGCTCCGCGGGATGCGCGCCCTGCTGGAAAAGCACTTCGCCGCGGCGCAGCGAGCGGATGGTCGCGACGGCCACGACCGAATCGATCTCGCGGCCTTGCAGGCCCTGGAAAAGCGGCGCATCGCGGATCACCGCGTCGATGTCGTTGTTCCTGCGTACGGCCTCGGTCATGGCATTCATAGCGTCCTCGCTGGCTGACCCGCAATCCACCTTCGTTCCAGACCCGCGACGGCAGTAATGGACCTCGTCCCTGCCTCGCCATCGATCATTGGAAGCGTCTTGCACAATAATAGCGCATCGCACCTCGGCCGACGTGCCCGCCGGGTCCGCCGGAAGGGTTGCGCGACACGATGTGTGCAGGACGCCACACTCGCCCGCAACGACGACGACGGCCCGCGCACCCCCTTTTTTTTGGATCGCTTCAAACACTCGAAAAGCCTTCCGCAACGGGTGTGAACGGTTGCACAACGCGACGGGTCGGCGCGCCATCGGCGGCGCGGCGCGATGGCGCGACGAGCGTCCACGCAGGCGGCGGCAGCGGTCAGAGCGTATGCGACTTGTCGGCGACGGCGAAGCCGCGCCAGCGAATCTGCGGCGAGCGCGCGAGGGCCAGCACCTTGAAGAGATCGCCCATTTCCGCGGGGGACGTCAGTGTCTGCAACGCCGTCGACGCGTGCACGAATTCCCTGGAGCCGGGCTTGCCGACTTCCAGCAGGCGATCGAGGATCCCGGTCCCGAGCAGGTACGCCGCCTGTGTCGTGTACCCCGCGATGGCGAGACCCGCACCCGCGCCGGCCTCCGCGACGCCCGTGAAATCGACATGCGCCGTGATGTCGGCGAGACCCGGCCAGTGGAACACGTCGGTCGTGGCGCGATGTCGGTAATGCGCCATCAGCGTGCCTTCGGCGCGTTGCGGATGGTAGTACTCGGCGCGCGGAAATCCGTAGTCCACAACGAGCAGCGCGCCTTCGACGAGGCTCGCCGCGACCTGCGCGACGAGGGCTTCGGCGGCCAGATTGATCTCACCCGCGTAGTCGATCGACGGCGGAAACCGCGCGGCCGCCGCGGCCTCCAGGGCAGCGTCGGCGAGCGGCCGCTCGGCCCATGCGAAGCGTTCGCCGTCGAGCGCCACGCCGCGCTCCCGCCAATGGCCGTCGCGGCGCACGACCAGCGCCGGTGCGATCGCGTCCAGCACCTCGCTCATGATCACGGCGCCGCCGATGCGCGCCGGCGGCGCGTCGAGCCATGCGACGCGCGGATCGGCGGCGAGCCGTTCGCGCTGCCGCTCGCGCAGCGCGGGGCTGGTCTCGACGATCGCATAGCGCGCAACCGCCACGTGGCGCCGGCCGAGCGCGGCCAGCAGATCGGCGGCGAAGCGCCCGCTGCCCGCGCCCCATTCGACGATCTCGCGCGATGGCGACGCAGCGAGAATCGCCTCCACGTCCGTGGCGAGTGCCTGGGCATAGAGCGGGGTCAGCTCCGGCGCCGTGACGAAGTCGCCGGCGGCGCCGAATTTCCGCGTGCCCGCGACGTAGTAGCCGAGACCCGGCGCATACAGCGCGAGATCCATCCAGCGCGCGAACGGCAGGAATCCGTCGGCGGCGCGGATCGCCGCAGCAAGCATGGCCGCCACGCGCGCACTGTGCTCGCGGGCGTCGCGATCGGGCTCGGGAAGATTCGCCGGGGGGACGCGCAAGGCGGGTCGGGCCGCCGGTCCGGACCGGGGCGCCGTCGCATTCAGGATGCGCTATTGTGCGGGATCGGCGGCGTCGACACGCCCGGCGCCGCAACCGGCCACCGCACCGCGACACAAGAAGCCCTCGTGCAAGACAAGGTCGTCTTCATCACCGGCGGCGCCAAGCGCATCGGCGCCGCGATCTGCCGCCAGCTCCACGCGCGCGGCGCGCGAATCTTCCTGCACTATCGGGCGTCGGCCGGCGAAGCGCGGCTGCTGCAGGCCGAGCTCAACCACGTGCGCGAGGACTCGGTTGCGCTGATTCAGGCCGACCTCCTCGACATCGCCAAGCTGCCGTCGCTGGTCGAGCAGTGCGTCAACCGCTTCGGCCGCCTCGACGCCCTCGTCAACAACGCGTCGTCGTTCTTCCGCACGCAGCTCGGCGAGATCACCGCGGCCGACTGGGACGACCTGATCGGCACCAACGTGCGCGCGCCGCTGTTCCTCGCGCAGGCCGCGGCGCCGGCGCTGCGCAAGGCGCAGGGCGCGATCGTCAACATCACCGATATCCACGCCGACCGCCCGCTGAAAAGCTACGTCGTGTACTCGATCGCCAAGTCGGCGCTGGTGGGGATGACGCGCTCGCTCGCGCGCGAGCTGGCGCCCGAGATCCGCGTCAATGCCGTGGCGCCGGGCCCGGTGATCTGGCCGGAGGAAGGCGACTTCGACGAGCTCGCGCGCCAGCGCATCATCTCCCACACGCCGCTGCGTCGCGAAGGCACGCCCGAGGATGTCGCGCGCGCCGTCAATTTCCTGCTCGTCGACTCGCCCTACATCACCGGCGAGACGATCAACGTCGACGGCGGCCGGCACGTCGCGATCTGATGCGCGCGGGGTGCGCGTGAGATCGGGTATCGCCGGTGCCACGACCGGCACGCTGCGGCGGCTGACGCGTGCGAGGCCGCGCGAGCTCGCGGCGTCGCTGTGGGCGTTCGTCTACTTCTTCGCCCTGCTCGCCGGCTACTACGTGCTGCGGCCGATCCGCGACGAGATGGCGATCCAGGTCGGCCAGCGCGCGCTGTCGGAGCTCTTCACGTGGGTGCTGGTGGCGATGCTCGTCATCGCGCCGGTGTTCGGCGCCCTCACCGCGCGCTTCCCGCGCAAGCGCCTGCTGCCCTGGCTGTACGCGTTCTTCGTCGTCGACCTCGCCGCCTTCTGGAGCGCGTTCAGCGTCGGCAACACGCAATCGCCGCTCGTCGCGAGCGTGTTCTACGTGTGGGTCAGCGCCTTCAACCTGTTCGCCGTCAGCCTCTTCTGGAGCTTCATGGCGGACCTGTTCGATACCGCGCAGGCGAAGCGCCTGTACGGCTTCATCGCCGCGGGCGGCACCGCCGGCGCGCTCGCCGGACCGGCGCTGACGGCGTCATTCGTGGTGCTGGTGGGCGTCAAGGGCATGGTGCTCGTGTCCGCGGCGTTCCTCGTGCTCGCGATCGTCGCCATCCTGCAGCTTCGCGCATGGGCGGAGGCCGCCGGCGTGTCGCCTCCGGCACGCGCCGAGCCGGCACTCGGCGGCGGCATCCTCGCCGGCGTCACCGACATCCTGCGCTCGCGCTATCTGCTCGGCATCTGCTTCTTCCTGTTCTGCTTCTCGCTGCTGTCGACGTTCCTGTACTTTGCCCAGACCGGGCTCGTGCCGGCGGCGATCCAGGACAGCGCTGCGCGCACGCGGCTGTTCGCGTTGGTGGATCTCGTCGTCAACCTGCTGGCGCTGGCCGTGCAGGTGTTTGCCTTCGGCGCGCTGATCGAGCGCCTCGGCACCACGTTCACGCTGGCGCTGATGCCGGCGCTCGCCGTCGTCGGCTTCGCACTGTTCGCCAGCGACCCCGTGCTGCCGACGCTCGTCGTATTCGGCGTCATTCGCCGCGCCGGCGAGTATGCGATCAGCAAGCCGGCGCGCGAGACGCTCTTCAACGTGCTGCCGGTGGCGCAGAAATACAAGGCGAAGAACGTCATCGATACCGTCGTGCACCGTGGCGGCGACACCGCATCGAGCTGGATCTTCAACGGCCTGCGCGCAGCCGGCCTGTCGCTGCCGGCGATGGCGTGGATGGCGGTGCCGGTAGCGGCGCTGTGGTGGCTCGGCGCGATCCTGCTCGGCCGCAGCGCGACGGCGAAGGCCGCTGCCGCGGCGCGTCAGGCTGCGCGTGGCGGCGGCGACGCAAGCCTCGCCGCCAGCGTCTCCAGATAGCGATCGACGATGCCGTGGGCGGCGAGCGCCATCCGCGTATGCGCGAGATATTCGCGCGAGCTGCCGAACGCGCCGCAGGCGCAGCCCAGCATGCGCACCTCGTCGTCGACGGCGAGGCGGCCGGTGTAATTCGGATGGCCGCGCTTCACCACGAAGGTCAGCGCGCAGCGCGTGGCGCCGTCGGCTTCGACCTTCACCCACCGCGGCTCATAGCTGCCGACCACCATTTCGCGGCGCCACAGCAGGTGCAGCTCGTCGACGGCGAGCGGCGCCGGCAGGCGGAACACGAGACCCCGGCAGGAGCCGCCGCGATCGAGCCCGAGCACGAGCCCCGGTGAATCGGGCGTACCGCGCGAAGCCAGCGACTTGAGGCAGAACCGCCGATGCAATCCATGCACGGTGCCGCGCTCGGTTTCGGCGATCGGGAACAGCGGGTTCCACAACAGCGAGCCGTAGCCGAACACCCACCAGCCGGCGCCTTTCGGTTTCCGCGCAAGGGTCGCCGTCAGCGACGCCGACAGCTGCTCGTCGGTGAGCGCCGCGCGGCGCGTCGCCTGCGCGTACAGCGTGCGCATCCGGTTCTGCTCGAGGTCGCGGCGCGACAGCGTCATTCGAAGGTCGCGGGGTCGCGCAGCTGGCGGCGCAGCGCCACCTTCGCGCCGCGCCGCTTGGCGCGCTCCGTCGCTCCGTGCACGCCGCCTTTGGCGAGCAGCGGCGAGCGTGCGACGGGATTGCGCGGTGTCGTCATGTGTGGATGCAGCTTGGCGCGTTTCATGGCAGGCCCCGGAACGGCGTGCGCGTCTCCACCCACGCCGCAACGGACAACAACGCGTCGTCCGTATCGGGCGTTGACGCAAGTTGCATGCCGAGCGGCATCCGGTTGCCGGCGATGCCGATCGGCAATGCGATGGCCGGGAAGCCGAGCAGCGACCACAGCGTGCAGCACGCGGGATCGCCGGTGGTGTCGAGCCGCGCCGGCGCGGTGCCGGGTGCGGGCGGGGCCGCCACGGCGTCGTACTGCGCGAGCCAGTCGAGCGCCACGGCGCGCAGCGTGGCGCGCGCCGCGTGCGCATGAGCGTACGCCGCCTTGTCGATCGCCGCACCCGTGTCGAGCGCGCGCGCGAGCACCGGCGACAGCGCATCGCGCGCGACGTGGGCGAGATTCGCCGCGCCCTCGTACAGCATCAGCGTGCGATGCACGTCAACGGCGGTGTGGAGCGCATCCGGCAGCGCCACGGGCACGATTTCGGCGCCGGCGAGGCGCAGCCGCGTCGCCGTCGCGTCCAGCATCGCGTCGGCTTCGGCGTCGATCGCGGTCCATGGAAAGCCGCCGAGCCACGCGATGCGCGGCGGGCGCGCGCGCGCGACGACGCCGGGTGCGATTCGCCCGGGTAATGCAATTGCGCTGGCGAAACGTGCGGCATCGTCGACGCCACGCGTGAACGTGCCCAGCGTGTCGAGCGTGTCGCTGAACACGAACGTGCCGTCGCGCGGTATCGCGCCGAGCGTCGGCTTGAAGCCGACGACACCGCAGAACGCCGCCGGGCGGATGACCGAGCCATTGGTCTGGGTGCCGATCGCCGCGGGCACGTGACGCGCCGCGACCGCTGCCGCCGAGCCCGACGACGAGCCGCCCGGGGTGTGCTCCACGTTCCACGGATTGCGCGTCGCCGCGGGCTGCATGAAGGCGAATTCCGTGGTCGCGGTCTTGCCGAACACGTAGCCGCCCGCAGCGACCAGGCGCTCGATCACCGCCGCATCGCGCGGCTCGCGATGGCCGCGGAACGCAGGTGAGCCGTACTGCGTCGGCAGGTCGGCGGTGGCGATGATGTCCTTGACGCCGATCGGCATGCCGTGCAGCGGGCCCTGCGCGGTCGGATGCGCGAGGTCGGCGCGCGCCGCGGCGGCGACGGCATGCGCGGGATCGAGACTCGCCCAGGCGCGCAACGCAGGCTCGCTGCCCTGCACGTGCGCCAGCAGCCACGCCGCATAGGCGGACGGCTTGAGATCGCGCTGGGCGACGCGCATGCGCGCCTCGCCCAGCGACAATGCATCGAGCGGCCGCTCGCCGCTCATCGCGCGAGGAACAGCGCGGTCAGGTCGTTGAGAAAGCGCCGGCCGAGTGCGGTCGGCTTGATCCAGGCCGGATCGGACTCCAGAAGGCCCTTGCGCGTCGCCGTGTCGATCGCCGGCGCCACGATCGCCAGCGGCATGCCGGTGCGCTCCGCGAACAGCGCGCTCGGCACGCCGGCGGTGAGCCGCAGCGCGTTGAGCATGAACTCGAAGCCGACGTCATCGCGTCCCACCGTCGTGCTCTCCATGACCGGCTCGCGGGCGAGCGCCTGCGCGACGTACTGCCGCGGCTGCTTGTAGCGGACCGCGCGCTCGATGCGATCGGCGAACGACAGCTTGGAATGCGCGCCGGCGCCGATCCCGAGGTAGTCGCCAAAGCGCCAGTAGTTGAGGTTGTGCGCGCATTCGCGTCCGGATTTCGCGTACGCCGACACTTCGTAGCGCATGTAGCCGGCGGCGGCGAGGCGGGCCGCCACCAGATCCTGCATGTCGGCTGCATGCTCGTCGTCGGGCAGTACCGGCGGATGGCGATGGAACAGCGTGTTGGGCTCGAGCGTCAGCTGGTAGAACGACAGGTGCGGGGGATTGAACGCGAGCGCCGCGGCGACGTCGGACGCCGCCTCGGCGAGCGTCTGCCCCGGCAACGCGAACATCACGTCGAGGTTGACATTGCCGAAGATCATGAGCGCGGCTTCGGCGGCGCGGCGCGCTTCACCCGCATCGTGCACGCGGCCGAGCGCGGCGAGCTTGGCGTCGTCGAAACTCTGGATGCCGAGCGACAGCCGGTTGACGCCGGCGGCGAAGAAGCCGGCGAACTTCTCGCGCTCGAACGTACCGGGGTTGGCTTCGAGGGTCACCTCGGCGTCGGGCAGCACCTGCAGGCGCGCCCTTACACCCGCCAGCAGCGCGTCGATCGCCGCCGCGGAGAAGAGGCTCGGTGTGCCGCCGCCGATGAAGACCGTATGCACCTTGCGGCCCCATACCATCGGCAGCGCCGTCTCGAGGTCGGCCAGCAGCGCGTCGACGTAGCGCGCTTCGTCGACGTCGCCCTTCGCCTCGTGCGAGTTGAAATCGCAGTACGGGCACTTGCGCATGCACCACGGGATGTGCACGTACAACGCGAGCGGCGGCAACGCCGCGAAGCGCGGATGCGCGACGGGTGCCGCGATCGTCGCGCTGATGGCGCTCATGGCCGCTCGCCGAGACGCGCGATCAGCGCGCGCATCGCGATGCCGCGATGCGATACCGCGTTCTTCTGCGCCAGCGGCATTTCGGCGCCCGTGAGTCCGCTTGGCGCGTCCTCGAAATGCGGATCGTAGCCGAAGCCGCCATCGCCGCGCGGCGTATCGACGACGCGGCCATGCCAGCGTCCTTCGGTGATGATCGGCTCGGGATCGTCCGCCGCGCGCACCAGCACCAGCACGCAGGCATAGTGTGCGCGGCGATCGGCGACACCGGCGAGCGCCGCGACCAGCTTCGCGTTGTTGCGCGCGTCCGAGCGCGGCTCGCCGGCGTAGCGCGCGCTCGCCACACCCGGCGCACCGTGCAGCGCGTCGACGCAGATTCCCGAATCGTCGGCCAGCGCCGGCAGCCGCGCCTGCGCGCTCGCGTGCCGCGCCTTGGCCAGCGCATTCTCGACGAACGTGACGTGCGGCTCGTCGGCGTCGGCGATGCCGAGCGCATGCTGCGCGACGACCTCGATCGCGAGCGGCTCGAGCAGGCGCCTGAACTCACGCAGCTTGCCCTCGTTGCCGGAGGCCAGCACGAGCCTCTGGATCACGTGCGCGCGCGCCGCTGCGCGCCGACGATCTCCGACAGTCCGTGTGTGGCGAGCGCAATCAGCGCATCGAGCTCGGTGCGCGTGAACGGCGCGCCTTCCGCCGTGCCCTGCACCTCGACGAAGCCGCCGCCACCCGTCATCACCACGTTCATGTCGGTGTCGCAGCGCGAGTCCTCGGCATAGTCGAGGTCGAGCAGCGCCTCGCCGTCGACGATGCCCACCGACACCGCGGCGACGACGTCGCGCATCGGCTGCGCGGTGACCAGGCCGCGCGCGCGGCACCAGTCGATGGCGTCGGCAACGGCCACTGCGGCGCCGGTGATCGACGCGCAGCGCGTGCCGCCATCGGCCTGCAGCACGTCGCAGTCGATTTTCAACGTGCGCTCGCCGAGCGCGTCGAGGTCGACCACGGCGCGCAGCGCGCGGCCGATGAGGCGCTGGATCTCCTGGGTGCGCCCCGACTGCCTGCCTTCCGCAGCCTCGCGCCGCATCCGCGTGTTCGTCGCGCGCGGCAGCATGCCGTACTCGGCGGTGAGCCAGCCCTGCCCCTTGCCCTTGAGGAACGGCGGGACACCCTCCTCGACGCTCGCGGTGCACAGCACGCGCGTGTCACCCGCGGCGACCAGCACCGACCCTTCCGCATGCTTCGTGTAGCCGCGGACGATCGACAGCGGGCGCAGCGCGTCGGACGCGCGGCCGTGGAGGCGTGAACCCATCACGCAATTATACGGGCGAGACCCTCGGCCAGCGTCTGCGCGGGCGCCCAGCCGCTGGCGGCGCGAAACGGCGCGCTGTCGACTTCCAGCGACGACAGCACGCGTTCCACGCCGTCGCGACGGCCGATGAGCACTCCCAGCGCGCGCAGCGCCGCCGGCGGCACGAACCCGAGGTTGGCGTCGACGCCCTGCGCCGTGGCGATTGCGCGCACGAGTTGCGGCGTCGACACGCTCTCGGCGTCGGCCACGCAATACGTGCCCGGCGGCGCATCGAGCGCCGCGACGAACGCGTCGCACAGGTTGACGAGGCCGATCAGGCTGCGTCGATTGTCGATCGCCGCGAACGGCAGCCAGCGGCGCTCCGCGACAGCATCCCACAGCGTGCGGAAATTGCCACGTGCACCGGGGCCGTAGACCAGCGGCAAACGCAACACCAGCGGCGACATCGGCACCGACGCGGCGATGTCGCGCAACACGGTCTCCCCCTGCCACTTGCTGCGCGCATAGGTGTCGCGCGGCGCCGGCGCATCGTCGCCGCGAAACGGCCGGCCACGCAGCGTCGATTCGCCGTTGACCTTGATGGTGCTCGCCAGCACGAAGCGCCGCACGCCGGCGGCGGCCGCGGCGCGCGCGACGCGCTCGGTGGCCACGACGTTCGCCGCACGGAACGCCGCGGCCGGGTCAGTGGCGCGCTCGCGCATCACGTGGGCGCGCGCGGCGAGATGCACGAGCGCGTCGGCTCCCTGCAGCACGCGCGCGAGCACGCCGACGTCGGCGGCGGCAAGGTCGCCATGGCTCGCGCGCGTGATGGCGACGACGTCGAATCCGGCGCGACCAAGATGCGCGCGCAGCGCGCGGCCAATGAAGCCGTCGGCGCCGGTGAGGGCCACGCGCCTGCCGATCGCGCCCCGCGCGGACGCGTCCGCGGCGCTGCCGGCCGCCACGTCAGAACCAGCGCCAGCCATGCTTGCGGTAGAAGCGCAGGCCGCTCTTCACGAACCACTTCACGTGGCGCGCGCCCTTGCGCGCGGCGCCGCCGCCGTGATGGATGATCTTCACCGCGGGCACGTACGCGGTGCGCGTGATGCGGTTGAGGCGCACGGTCCAGTCGAAGTCCTCGAAATAGAGGAAGAACTTCGGATCGAAGCCGCCGGTGGCGTCGATCGCCTTGCGCCGCACCAGCAGCATCGCCCCGGACATCGCCGGGATGTCGATCACCTCGTGATCCGGCGCGGGATCGATGACGTCACGCATCTCGTAGCGCGCCATGCGCCGGCGGAAGAACGCGCGGCCGAGCGTCGGCGTGAAGCCCCGCAGCGCGAGATCGAGCACCGACGGATACCGCTTGCACAGGTAGTCGCGCTTGCCCCCCGGCGTCGATACCTGCGGCGCCAGCGCGCCAATGTCCGGATGCGCGTCCAGCCAGCGCACGCCTATGGCGAGCGCCTGGCGATCGAGCTCGACGTCCGGATTGAGCACCAAATGGTAATCGGCGCCGCTGCCGTGCAGCACGAGGTTGTGCGCAGCACCGAAGCCGATGTTGGCGTGCCCGGTAAGGCAGATCAGCTGGATCTTGGCGGCGGCGAATCGCGCGTGGCCCATGTTCTTCACCGCCTCGGCGTTGGCATGGTCGCCACTGTTGTCGATCAACGCGACGTTGACGGTGCGAATGACCTCGGCTTCGCGCGCGGTCGCGATCGCCTGCGCGAGCCGGCGCAGCGTGCGGTCGAGCAGCACGCGGTCGGGACGGTAGGTCACGATGCTGACCTGGAGCGACGAGGGAAGCATGATGCGTGGGCGGCGTTTCGCCGCGCGAGCGAATCTCGACGCGTTAGAATCGGCCGAGTTTACCAAGCCCCTCGCGCTTTTCCCTCTTTCCGCCCGTCCCTTGCAGCCCATTTCGCCACGCATGCACGACGCCGACGCGCAAGCGCCGCGCATCCGCCACGACGCCGCAACGCTCGTGCTGTTGGCCACAACCTTGCTTGCGAAATCGGGCGTGCGCGACGACATCGCGCGCACGGTCGCCGAATTGCTCGTCGACGCCGACCTGATGGGCCACACCACGCACGGCCTCGCGCTGCTCGCGCCGTATCTCGACGAGATCGCCAAAGGCGGCATGCGCGCATCGGGCGAGCCGACGCTGCTGGAATCGCGCACGGCGACTCAATTCTGGGACGGCAATCGCCTGCCGGGACCGTGGCTCACGCGCCGCGCCTTCGATGCGGCATCGGCGCTCGCGCGCGAGCACGGCACGGGCACGGTGGTCATCCGCCGCTCGCATCACATCGCCTGCCTCGCCGTCTACCTGCCGCCGGTCACGGCACGTGGACAGATGGGCATCGTCCATTGTTCGGATGCCAATGGCGAGAGCGTCGCGCCGTTCGGCGGACTCGACGCCGTCTTCACGCCGAATCCGTTCGCCGCCGGCATGCCGACTTCGGGCGATCCGATCCTGCTCGACATCTCGGCGAGCTACACGACCAACGGCCTGACGCAGCGATTGTTCCAGCAAGGTGCGCGGCTGGCGCATCCCTGGGTGCAGGACGCGCGAGGCAATGCCACCGACGATCCTGCTGTGCTGTTCAACGAACCGAAGGGCACGCTGCTGCCGCTCGGCGGTCACGCGGCCGGCCACAAGGGATTCGCGCTCGCGCTCCTCGTCGAGGCGCTGACGGCGGGGCTCGCCGGGCTCGGACGCGCCGACCCGAAGGAAGGCTGGGGAGCGACGGTGTTCGTGCAGGTGATCGACCCGTCGGCATTCGGCGGCGCCGACGCGATGCGGCGGCAGATGGATCACATCGTCGCCGCGTGCCACGCCAGCGCGCCGCGCGATCCCGCGAATCCGGTGCGCATGCCGGGCGAGCGCGCGCAGAAGCTCGCACGCGAGCAGCGCGCGCACGGCGTCGCGCTCGACGCCTCGATCCTGCCGCTGATCGCGCCGTGGGCGCAGAGGCTCGGCGTGACGATGCCGTCGCCGATGCGCTGAACGCGGCGCGCCGCCGCCGGCGGAATACCTGCCGGACCGGCGGCGTGCGCGGCGGCCGCACGCCGGGTGACGTTCGCGCGCTTACGCGGCGACGCGCGCTTCGGCCTTCGCCACGGCCTTCTTCGGATTGACGAGGTGGCGCCGCCCGTCGGGTGTGGTGTCCGCGGTGTCGCGGATCAGCTTGATCACCTGCGGCGGCGTCAGCTTCGGATCCACGGCGAGGATCTTGCCGGCGAGATTCGCCACCTGCGGCGAGGCCATCGACGTGCCCGACTCCGCGAGCTTCTCGCCGCCGGGGATCGTGCTCTCCACCTGGTAGCCGTTGGCGTCGACGACGACGGTCGGCCCGTAGCTCGTGAACGACGCCTCGTCGCCCGCCTTGTCGACCGCGCCGACGGTTATCAGGTTGGGCAGCGCGATGCCGGCGGGAATGTCCTCGGTGAACGACGCGTCCTCGTTGCTGTTGCCGGCGGCGGTGATGAACAGGATGCCGGGCGCGCTGGCGAACGCCTTGGTCAGCGAAATCTTCTGGATGTCGAAGTACTCGCGCGCGAGCGCCTTGCGCGCGGCCGCATCCTTGCCGATGTTGCAAAGCTCGAGCGCGTCCTCGATGTCCTTGACGTTGCCGCCCCAGCTCATGTTGACCACCCGCACCTTGTTGGCCTTGAAGAAGTCGACCGCCGACTGCGAATTGCGCGCGTCGCGCAGCGCGAGCTCCTTGCTCGGACACGGATCGGGCAGCAGGTGCCAGTCGAACTCGATGCGGCCGACGACGACCCGCGCATACGGATTGCCGGCGGTGGCGATGCCGGCGACGTGCGTGCCGTGCATCCAGTTGCCGGCGAGGCCGATTTCCTCGACCGCGCTCTTGTACTCGTCGGGCTTGAGCGTCGACAGGTACTGCTTGACTTCGCTAGCCTCGGGACTGTCGATGTTCGACCGCAGGTCGGAAAAGCCCTTCAGCCGCGACTTCAATTGCGGCACGCGGCTTTGCAGATCGGCGGGAATGGTCTGCAGCATGCCGCTGGCCGGGCGCGAGAAGCGGTCGAAGGCGATGACCGCGGGTGCGCCCGACGCCGACTTGACGTAGCGCCCCGCATACTGCGCGAGGTCGACGCCGCTGTCCCAGACGGCGACGTTGACGATGCCGTAGGGCTTGCCCGCCGGCAGCGTGACATCGCGCGCCGCCCAGATATCCGGCTTGTCGACCTTGTGCGCGGCGAGATAGGTGCCGTAGGTCGAGACCAGCGTGGGCTTGAGCGGCAGCGTGGCGACGATCCGGTAGCGTGCGTTGACGATCGCCGGCGCGAGATCGGAGCTCACGGCACCCGCCTTGTCGACCGTCGACTGGATGACGTTGCGCACGTAGCCCAGCATCAGCGCCTCGCTGGCGATCTCGACGCCGGCCTTGGCCTCCTTCACCTCGTTCTGCACGACGTCGTACGGCATCGCCTCGAGATCGGCGTCGATGCGCTTGCCGACGTCCGCTCGGTAGGCGTCGGACGTCGTGTTGCCCGCGCTCTTCTGCGCGGCGATCATCGCGCGCAGCTGCATGCCCGACATCAGCTTGTCGGCGGGCTTGTCCTGCAGCTCGCGGATGCGCGCGGCGCGCGCGAGCGCCGCGTCGTAATTGCCGGCGAGGAAATCGAGCTGCGCCAGCTCACCCTCGAGCTGGCGCAACGTAGCGCGATCGGCGATCTCGTACTTGTCGAGCACCGATTCGGTGTCGCGGCGCACGTCGGCGGCGAACTTGTCGAACCTGGCCGGATCGGTGACGACGTCTTCCACCTTGCCGTCGATCTTGTAGGTGAAGCGCGGAAGATCGGCGGCCTTCTCGATGCGCGGCTTCGAGTCGGCGAACGCCGGGACGGCGCCAAGGCAAAAAAGAGTGATCAGGACGGCAGAGCGGGTGAGCACGGTGGGTCCTCCGGTATTGGCGGGCAAACCGGCTCGTGGCAGGCGGCCCAAAGGAGCCGAATTGTAGTCGCCCCGGGCAGCGCCACGAGGACCGCCCGACCGGTCGCCGCCGTGGGCGACGAAACGCTCCGCGCGGCGCCGGACGGCGACCCCTTCACCGGCCCGGGGCCAGTCGCCCCTGGGGAGCGCGATCAACGGCTCTCAGGCCAGCCGCCCTCGGCGACGCGCCAATGCCCGGCGAGGTCGCGGTGACGGCGAATGTCGCGCGCGCCGGCGGCGACGAACAGCGCGTGTACGGCCTCGGCCTGGTCGTGGCCGTGCTCGACGAGCAGCGTGCCGCCCGGCGCGAGGTGTGCGGGGGCACCGTCGACGATGGCGCGCAGCGCGCCGAGGCCGTCACCCTCCGGCGTTAGTGCTGCACGCGGCTCGAAGCGCAAGTCGCCTTCAACCAGATGCGGATCGCCGGCAGCGATGTAGGGCGGGTTGGCGACTATGACATCGACGCGCAGACTGCCCAGCGCGCCGAACCAGTCGGAGCGCGCGAAGCGCGCATTGCCGATGGCGAGGCGCCCGGCGTTGCCGCGTGCAACGGCGATCGCCGCGTCCGATTGGTCGACACCCAGCACGTCCGCATGCGGCCGCGCGCGGGCGATCGCCAATGCAACAGCGCCGGAGCCGGTGCCGAGGTCCAGCACGCGCCGCGGCGCATCCGCGGCGAGATGCGCCAATGCAGCATCGACCAGCGTCTCGGTTTCCGGGCGCGGGATGAGCACATCGGGCGTGACGTCGAGCTCGATACCGTGGAATTCGCGGCGTCCGGTCAGGTAGGCCACCGGCTCGCCGTCGCGCCGCCGTCTTGCTGCAGCAAAAAAAACGTCAAATGCTTGCTGTGGCAACTCGTCGGTCGCGTGCGCCAGCAGCCAGGCACGATCGCGGCCGAGCGCATGAGAGAGGAGCGCCTTGGCGTCGGTCGGCGCCAGTCCGCATTGCGCGAGCGCCTGGCGTACGGTCATGCAGTCGACCATGACGCTACGGCGAAGCCTGCGTTTCGCGTGAACGCCGGCAGGTGATCTGCCGGTTCACCCATTGTCGCCGCCGATCGCCGCCAGCTTGCCGGCATTGTCCTCCTGCGTCAGCGCCGCGGTGATCTCGTCGAGGTCGCCGTCCATGATGTCGGCGATGCGGTACAGCGTGAGGTTGATGCGGTGGTCGGTGACGCGCCCCTGCGGAAAATTGTAGGTGCGGATGCGCTCGCTGCGATCGCCGCTGCCGATCAGGTCCTTGCGCTCGGCCGCCTCCTTGGCGTGGCGCTCGCGCCGCTCCTTGTCGTGCAGGCGCGATGCCAGCACCGCCATCGCGCGCTCGCGGTTGCGGTGCTGCGAGCGGTCGTCCTGGCACTCGACGACGATGCCGGTCGGCAGGTGCGTCAGGCGCACCGCGGAATCGGTCTTGTTGACGTGCTGGCCGCCGGCGCCGGAGGCGCGGAACGTGTCGACGCGCAGGTCCGCGGGATTGATCTTCACATCGGCGATCGGATCGGCTTCCGGCATGACCGCCACCGTCGCCGCCGAGGTGTGGATGCGTCCCTGCGCTTCGGTCTCCGGCACGCGCTGCACGCGATGTCCGCCCGACTCGAACTTGAGTCTCGCGTACACGTTGCTGCCGGCGATGCGCGCGATCACCTCCTTGTAGCCGCCGAGATCGCTGGCCGATTCCGACACGATCTCCACCTTGAAGCCGTGGCGCTCGGCATAGCGCACGTACATGCGCAGGAGATCGGCGGCGAACAGCGCGGACTCCTCGCCCCCCGTGCCGGCGCGGATCTCGACGAACACGTTGCGCGCGTCGTCGGCGTCCCTCGGCAGCAGTGCCGTGGCCAGCGACTGCGACAGCGCTTCCATCCGTGCGCGCGCCGCGGCGCGCTCGTCGTCGGCGAAGTCGCGCATCGCCGCGTCGCGCGCGAGCTCGTCGGCGGCGGCGAGGTCGGCTTCCGCCTTGCGATACTCGCCATACAGCGTCACCACCGGCTCGATGTCGGCGCGCTCCTTGGACAGCGTGCGGTACGCGTTGCCGTCACCGGCGGTTTCCGGTGCCGCCAGCAGTGCGTCGATTTCCGCGAGGCGGGCATCGAGCTGCTCGAGACGGGTGCGGATCGAGGATTTCATCGAACGTGGTCGGTCAAGCCCGGCGGCGTCAAACAGTGTCGATCTCGCGTGGCGCGGATGGTTCGCACAAGGCTGCCGTCATTCCCGCGAGAGCGGGAACCCGGAAGTGGCGTCGCACCGGAATGTCGGCATCCGCACGATAATAGAGGTTGCGGCTGGATCCCCGCTTTCGCGGGGATGACGGTGTGATTCATTTCCCGCGGGGTGCCGGAATCGTTACCCCTGGTTTCGCGCCTTCGCGGGAATGGCCGTACCGCCCGCGACGCGCAGCTAATGCCCGTCCTGCGGCGGCTCGGGCAGCTTGTAGATGCGCTGGAACAGCGCGATGAGCTCGGTGCGTTCGGCGTCGCCCGCCTGGTTGAGCGCGGCGAGCGGTCCATGCAACAGCTTGCTGGTGAGGCCGCGCGCAAGCGCTTCCAGCGCCGCTTCCGGCGTCGCCCCGGCGGCGAGCATGCGCCGCGCGCGCTCGAGCTCGGCTTCGCGCAGCGCGTCGTGATGGCCATGCAGCGCGGCGATCATCGGCACCACGGCGCGGCCATCGAGCCAGCGCAGGAAATGTGCGGTCTGCTCGGCAATCATGGCTTCGGCCTGCTGCATCGACTCGCGGCGGATCGTGAGGTTGTCCCTGACGATCGCCGCCAGGTCGTCGACGCTGTAGAGGAACACGTCGTCGAGCGCGCCGACCTCCGGCTCGACGTCGCGCGGCACTGCGAGATCGACGATGAACACCGGCGCGTGGCGCCGCTGCTTCACCACGCGCTCGATCATGCCCTTGCCGAGGATCGGCAGCGTGCTCGCCGTGCAGGTGACGATGATGTCGAACTGCGGCAGGCGTTCGGGCAGCTCGTTGAGCGTCATCGCCGACGCGCCGAAGCGGTCGGCGAGCTTGTTGCCGCGCTCGAGCGTGCGGTTGGCGACGGTGATCGACGCCGGGCCGCGCGCGGCGAAATGCGTGGCCGCGAGCTCGATCATCTCGCCGGCGCCGATCAGGAGCAGCCGCTGCTCGGCGAGCGACGGGAAGATGCGCTCGGCGAGCTTGACCGCCGCCGCGGCCATCGAGATCGACGCGCTGCCGATGTCGGTCTGCGTGCGCACGTCCTTGGCCACGGCGAACGTGCGCTGGAACAGCCGGTTGAGCACGAGCCCGAGCGAGCCCGCGGCTTCGGCCGAGCGCACCGCGTGCTTCATCTGGCCGAGGATCTGCGGCTCGCCGATCACCATCGAGTCGAGCCCCGATGCCACGCGGAACGCATGCGACACCGCCTTGTCGCCGGGCAGCGTGTAGAGATGCGGCGCCAGCACGTCGCGTGGCAGGTCGTGCGTGGCGGTCAGCCACTCGGCGACCTGCGTCGGGTCGCCGCCGTGGAAATACACCTCGGTGCGGTTGCAGGTCGACAGGATCGCCGCTTCCCTGACGGTGCGCGCGCGGGTCAGGTTGCGCAGCGCGTCACCGAGCGCATCGGGCGCGAAGGCCACCCGTTCGCGCACGGCGAGCGGCGCGGTGGTGTGGTTGAGGCCGAGGGCGAAGAGGGACATGGGCGGTTGTGGTGACGCGACCTGCGCCCGAAGCGGCGACGACAGGGTGCGTTGCGCGTGGAATTCTACTCGGTTCGGTCGGTCGTTGTCGTCAAGCTGTTGATTCGGGACGGGAAACGTTTGGATTTGCGTTAGCGCAGGCATGTTCGCTGCCGGTATCCTCCGATCACGCGCGCACGAATTCGGCCTTGCCCCCCAGCCAGCGCGCGAGATGCCGGCGCGCGGCTTCCGGATCGGTGCGCAGCAGCTCGTCGGCCGCCTCGCGCGCCTCCTCGATCAGCGCGGCGTCGCGCTCGAGATCGGCGAAGCGCAGGAGCGGCACGCCCGACTGGCGCGCGCCGAGGAATTCGCCGGGTCCGCGGATGAGGAGATCCTGGCGCGCGATCTCGAAGCCGTCGGTGTTCTCGTAGATCACCTTGAGGCGCTCGCGCGCGGTGTCGCCCATCGGTTCCTCGAACAGCAGGATGCACTGGCTCTCGGCATCGCCGCGGCCGACGCGGCCACGCAGCTGGTGGAGCTGGGCCAGGCCGAAGCGCTCGGCGTGCTCGATCACCATCGTCGACGCATTCGGCACGTCGACACCCACTTCGATCACGGTGGTCGCCACCAGCACATCGATGTCGCCGGCGATGAACGCTGACATCGTCGCTGCCTTCTCCGCCGGCTTCATGCGTCCATGCAGGAGACCGACGCGAAGGGGCGGGTCCCGAGCATGCTTTGTGGCGTCGCCAGCTGGTCCCCGCTTTCGCGGGGACGACAGCTCCTGCGTCATTCCCGCCGCCGTCATTCCCGCGAAGGCGGGAATCCATCCCTGACTCCTGGGTCCCCGCTTGCGCGGGGACGACAGGAGTTACCGCGGCGTATGCGCGCGTCAATTCCGCGTGCAGCGCCACGGCCGTCTGCAACTCGAGCTTCTCGCTCTCCTCGATCAGCGGACACACCCAATACGCCTGACCGCCGTCCGCGCACCGGCGCGCGACGTGGGCGATGATCTCGGCGCGGCGCTTCTGGCTCGCGAGGCGCGTCACCACCGGCGTGCGGCCCGGGGGGAGCTCGTCGATCACCGACACGTCGAGATCGGCGTAGAACGACATCGCCAGCGTGCGCGGAATGGGCGTCGCGCTCATCATCAGCTGGTGCGCGTCGGCGACGCCCTTGCCGCGCAGCGCCAGCCGCTGGGCGACGCCGAAGCGATGCTGCTCGTCGATGATCGCGAGCCCCAGCGCCGGCATGTCGACCGCCTCCTGGAATAGCGCGTGCGTGCCCACCGCGAACTGCGCCTGGCCCGACGCGATCGCCTCGCGCGCCGCGCGCCGCTCCTTGGCCGGCAGCGAGCCCGACAGCCACGCGATTTTCACCGGCAGCCCGTCGAGCCATGCCGCGAGCTTGCGATAGTGCTGCTCGGCGAGGATCTCGGTCGGCGCCATGAATGCGACCGGGCGCCCGCTCTCGATCGCCTGCAGCGCGGCGAGCGCCGCCACCACCGTCTTGCCGGCGCCGACGTCGCCCTGCAGCAGCCGCTGCATCGGCTGCCCGCGCTTGAGGTCGTGCGCGATCTCGCGCCATACCTTTTCCTGTGCGCGGGTCAGCTTGAACGGCACGCGCGCCAGCAACGCCTTCGTCAGCGCGCCGGTGCCGGTGAGGATCGGCGCACGGCGCTCGGCGCGCGCCCGCCGGTGCATCTTCATCGACACCTGCTGCGCCAGGAGCTCGTCGAACTTGAGGCGCTTCCACGCCGGGTGCGTGCGCGCGTCGAGCGCGCGCTGTGTCAGCGGCGACAACCGGGGCGGCGGCGCGTGCAGGAACTGCACCGCATCGCCGAACTTCCACAGCTGGCGGCGGCGCACGAAGTCCTCGGGCAGCACCTCGCCGAGCCGCGCCGCATCGGCGGTGAGCGCGCGCGCGATGACCTTGCGCAGCGTTTCCTGGCCGAGGCCGGCGGTGGTCGGGTAGACCGGCGTCAACCGGTCGGGCATGGGCGAGTCGTCGTTCACGACGGCGAACTGCGGATGCACGATCTCGGGGCCGAAGTGGCCTTCGCGCACGTCGCCGTACACGCGCACGCGGGCGCCCTGCTCGAGCGCCTTCTGCGTATTGGGATAAAAGGTGAAGAAACGCAGCACGAGCTGCGCGCGCGCGCCGCCTTCGCCTTCCTCGATCTGCGCGACGAGCTGGCGCCGCGGCCGGTACTGGATGTCGCTGCGCACGACGCGGCCCTCGGTCTGCACGGCCGTGCCGGTGACGACGCGCGCGAGCGGGGTCAGCGTCGTGCGGTCCTCGTAGCGCAGCGGAAGGTGCAGCACGAGGTCCTCCTCGCGCACGATGTCGAGCCGCGCGAGCTTGTCGGCGAGCGTGTTGGAGCGCTTCGGAGCGTCGCCTTTCGGCGCCGGCGATTTCGCGCCCTTGCGGGCCACGGCGGGACTTTCGTCGGGGATGGCGACTACGCCGCCTTCGTCTCGTCGAAGGCTTCGCGCCATCCCGTCTGTCGCGAGGCGATCGTTTCCGTCGGCGCCAGCACGGCGACCGCCTCCACTTCGATCCGCGATCCGCGTGGCAGCGCCGCCACCTGGTAGGTCGAGCGTGCCGGATACGGCGCGTTGAAATTGCTGGCCATGATCTCGTTGACCTTGGCGAAATCGCCGAGGTCGACGAGCAGGATCGTCAACTTGACCACGTCGTCGAAGCCGCCGCCCGATGCCGCCAGCACCGCGCGCATGTTGTCGAACACGCGTTTGGCCTGCGCCTCGATGCCGCCATCGACGATCTGCATCGTCGCAGGGTCGAGCGCAATCTGCCCGGACATCCACAACGTGCCGCCCTTGAGGATCGCCTGCGAGTACGGGCCGATCGCGGCCGGCGCCTCGGAGCTCTGGATCGCGTGCTTGGTCATGGCTTCTCCCATCGTCACGATCCGAGTTTAGCAGGGCGCGCAACGCGCCCCACGCGAACGGCCCGGCGCCGGCTCGCGCGGTGCCGCGCGTCGTCCGCGCCGGCTCAGAACGGCGGCGGAAGCGGCGCGTTGTCGATTCCATCCGACGACGCCGGTTTGGCGGTATCGCCGGCCGTTTCGTCGGCAGGCGTCGAGGGGCTTGATGCGCCTGTCGACGCGTCGGTCGAATACGCCGAATCGACATGCCCCGAGATCGCGCCTTGCAGACCGTCGACGAGCGACAGCGAAAGCGCCACGACGGCGATCAGCGCCAATGCCTTGGCGCCCGGATGGATGGGCCTCGAAGGGGTGGGACTGCGAGCTGGATTGGCACGCATGGCGAACTCCGCAGTGGATGTCGGACGCGCGCCCGGCATTCAACGTTCACGTTGCTGCACCGTCGAACACCGTGACAACGCTCGCCCTTCAACAATGCAATCGGATTTCGCCGGACAAAGGCGACAACCACGCGAATATTCGCGAGGTGCGCCGTCGCCGCCGCGCTCCCACGAGGGGCTGGGTACGCTATAGGTCGCGCCGGGGCATCGGCTATAATGCCGGCCGATGGGGACGTAGCTCAGCTGGGAGAGCGTCGCGTTCGCAATGCGAAGGTCGGGAGTTCGATCCTCCTCGTCTCCACCAGAATCCCGAAACCGACGGCGCTCCCGTCGGTTTTTTGTTGCCGGTTCCCACAAAAGCCCAGGAGATCTAGCGAGCCGGAACGGACGGCTCGAGAACCTCATGCCCGCTGAGTCGGTCGCCGGGCCGAAACCTTCTGGCAAACGCTGCCAAATCGAGCGATGCCTGAGCGCTGCCATCCTTTCCTTGGCGGCAAAAGGGCTTCCAGCATTTTCAGTCAATTGCAATCGGTCGGATGTCGCGTGTTTCGCACCATCTTTGATTGACCAGAATGTACCGAGATTGCGGGTCGCCGCCAAAGCCCGAGCGTCCGCAGCGGCGACTGGACGGTATGTTGCCTCGGGTACCACCGGACCCGGCGGCGTCGCTTGCAAAGGCTGGCGCAGCAAACGATCATGGTTATCGTGACCCCCGAGACGCGCTATGCCAATAGTGGAGAAGTCAGCATCGCCTATCAGGTCGTGGGCGAAGGGCCTCGCGACCTGATACTTGTCCCGGGATGGATGTCGAACATCGAGGTCTTCTGGGATGAACCCGCCGTCGCACGATTTCTGCGACGTCTGGCGTCCTTCTCGCGCCTGATTCTGTTCGACAAACGCGGGACCGGGCTCTCGGACCGCCTGGGCACGTTGCCGGACCTCGAGACGCGGATGGACGACGTGCGCGCGGTGATGGATGCTGTCGGTTCCGAGCGCGCGGCGCTATGCGGGTATTCGGAGGGCGGCGTAATGTGCGCGCTGTTCGCCGCCACCTACCCTGCGCGGACGACCGCGCTGATCACCATCGGCAGCTACGCGCGGCAAAAGCCCGGTCCCGGCCACCCCTGGGGACGCACGCAGGAACAGCAGGAAAAATTCCTGGGCGAGATCCAGAATGACTGGGGCGGTCCGGTCGGTCTCGAAATGCGCGGGCCGAGTTTCGCCGGCGACGACCGCATGCGCCAGTGGTGGGCTCGCTTCCTGCGAATGAGCGCGAGCCCGACGACGGCGCTCGAGCTGACGCGCATGAATTACGAGATCGACGTGCGCCACGTCCTGAGCGCAATTCGTGTACCAACGCTGCTGCTGCATTCTGTTGGCGATATGGCCGTCGACGTGCATGCCTCCCGCTATATGGCGAAATCGATTGGTGGCGCAAAATTGGTGGAGTTTCCCAGTGCGGACCACCTGCCCTGGGGGGCCGACGCCGATGGCATCCTCGACGAAATCGAAGAGTTCCTCACCGGGGCGCGCCACGGCCCGGAGCCGGATCGAATTCTCGCCACCATTCTCTTCACCGACATCGTCGGCTCGACCGATCGGGCGGCAGCGCTTGGCGACCGCCGCTGGCGAGATCTATTGGAGAGCTTCTACGGCGTCGTACGGCGAGAGTTGCCGCGCTTTCGCGGCGTGGAAGTGAGCACGGCGGGCGATGGCGTGCTGGCCACCTTCGATGGTCCAGCGCGCGGCGTGCGCTGCGCGCGCAGTATCGCCGATGCGGTCCTCCCGCTCGGACTGGAGGTTCGCACAGGGCTGCACACCGGTGAATGCGAGCTCATCGAAGACAACGTCGGAGGAATCGCCGTGCACACGGCTTCCCGCGTCGCGGCGCTGGCCCGACCGGGCGAGGTCCTCGTTTCGCACACGGTGAAGGATCTGGTAGCGGGGTCGGGAATCCGCTTCGAATCGCGTGGTACGCATACGCTCAAGGGCGTCCCGGGGGAATGGCCATTGTTTGCGACGCTCTGAATTTCCGCGATCGGGGAATACATGTGGCTGGTCGGCTGGAAGCGGCTCTCGAGACGTCACCAGCGAGAACAATGGCGCCGAATCGCCCGGTCCGTAAGCGCCGTTACCAGATTTGCATGAGCGTGAGTCTGGCGACCCGGCCACCCGAATCCGTCGGCAGCCGATCGGAACGCCGACTCACGCGAGCGCGATGACCTAGGCTTCCCGGCCATCGCGCTCGGTGGGCCGATCAGCTCGGAAGCAGAACCTTGTCGACGACGAGAATGACGCCGTTGGACTGCACGACGTCGGGAATCGTCACGTGGGCGACTCCGCCCTTGCTGTCCTTGACAGAGAACGTCCCATCGGGCGATTGCATCACCGCGAGCTTTTCTCCCTCGACGGTTGTCAGCATCGCCGTACCATTTCCTGCAATGACAGCCTTCTTGAGAGCAGCCGAGTCGTAGTCGCCGGCGACCACGTGATAAGTGAGCACCTTGGTCAGCGCGGGCTTGTTCTCCGGCTTCAGCAAGGTATCCACCGTACCGGCCGGCAATGCGGCAAATGCTTCGTCGGTCGGCGCGAAGACCGTAAACGGCCCGGGTCCCTTGAGCGTCGGCACCAACCCCGCCGCCTTCACGGCGGCGACCAGCGTCGTGTGATCCTTCGAGTTCACGGCGTTGTCGACGATGTCCTTCGTTCGATACATCGGCGCACCGCCGACCATCACCTGCGCGCCGGCAGTGGCCGGTGAGACGGCGACAGCACCGGCCATCGCGATTGCCATCCAAATGGGTCTACGCATATCAGTCTCCACGATGGCGCGGCAAGGAACGATTTCGATTGCCGCCCACATGCCCCTAGATACGAGCCGCCCATCGATCTGGATGCATGGGCGTTCGAAAGTGCGCTCGACAAGTGCGCCCGAGGAAGGGCGCTCCAGTTACACGCAAGTCGCCAATCACGGCCTCTAACTCAGCAATCCTTCGCATTGCGCCTCGGGCGTAGGCAGCGAACGCTTGTCCCGAAAAGCTGGGTGGCTGTACCTTGCCTATCTCGGGATGCGCAGCAACGTGCGTTGCCGCACAGACAGGAATCAATCATCGGGTCAGCATGCACTCCATTCACGGCGTGGAACGCGAAACAGCGTGAGGTTGCATAGGTGTCCACCCCACCGCGGCTGAGCTGGCCCCGGACACCGTATTGACCAGCTTGCGCCAATGCCCTTTTTGCCCGGCGCCCCCAAAACAGATCGATTCACCGGAATTTCCATGCTTTACACCATTGCCGTCGTCCTTCTTGTCCTCTGGGTTCTGGGTCTCGCAACCTCGTACACCATGGGTGGGCTCATCCACGTTCTGTTGCTGATCGCAATTGCGATGGTTGTATTCAATCTCATCAGCGGCCGACGCACTCTCTAGCGCCACAGCTCTCCGGTATGCGGGGCAACTTACGTCCCCGCAACATTTCATCCCAAACGCGCAGCGGATAACCCGCCCGCGCCAACTCGGGCCTTACGACGCTACCGGTGGCTCACCAGTCCGCCGCGCGGTTGCTGTTTCCATTGGACTGACAAACGATTCGTCCGGCGATGCTGTAGCAGCGCCGCGTTCCGACCCGTCACGAAAGGACGCAGAAATGAACAAGAATCAGATCGAAGGCAGTATCAAGAACGCTACAGGCAAGATCCAGCAGAAGGTCGGCGAAGTTACGGGCAGCGCGAGTCAGCAAGCCAAGGGCGTCACCAAGCAGGTCGAGGGCAAGCTGCAAAGAGACGTCGGCGATGTCCAGAAGTCGGCAAAGGACATTCAAAAGGCGGTCGGCAACAAGCGTTGATCGCGACACTCGCAACAAACGCACGCCACTATTGAACTGGAAAAGCAAATGAACATGAAACTATTGGCAAGTTATTGTGTGGCCGGCGCGCTGCTGTTGCCGATCACGGTGTACGCCGCCGACACCATTTCTGCGACAACGACGTCGACCAAGACCTATGTGACCGATTCGGTTATCACGACGAAGGTCAAGGCCGAGCTGGCCGAGGCGAAGATGGAGAGCCTGATGCACATCAGCGTCGACACGGACAAGCGTGGCATGGTGACGTTGAGCGGTACGGCGCCGACAAGGATGGCGTCCGACGCGGCCGCCAAGATCGCTCGTGGAGTTGACGGCGTTACGTCGGTAGACAATCAGATTCAGATCGTCGCCAGCAAGTAGCTCCGTCCCTGCATCTCATGCAAAATAATTGAATGGCTCACCCCCGGTGGGCCATTTTTTTGACAGTTGCCCCGCCCGGCGTAGAACGGGCGCGCGGCGGTTTCACGCATCCTTTATCCGATGGCCTCATAGCGGCCGCGCATGCAGCGGTTCTACGGGGCGTCGTCCATACGGCCGAATGTTCGGCAGCGCACAGACGCGCCGTCGGCAGTGCGCCTAAATTTCCAACATGAATGACGCGCCCCTTACCGAGATTGGCGACTCCGACAGTCCGACGTCGCCGGAACACTGGACTGCGTCGGCAAGAACCAAGGCCGTATCCATGATTGCCGATCTTCTGCCTATCGCGATCGTTTTTGCGCTGTTGTACCTCGCATATTCTGCGATCGCGCTCTTCAGGTAAGCAGCGTCGACGGGGCCTCATGGCGTGAAGCGAGCGCAGTAATTTAACAGCGCCACCGCAGTGTCATTCGACGGTGGACGCGAGGAGCGATCATGCCGGATGCGCGTGGACATGACGACTTGCCGCGCGGCAGGTCCGGCAAAGGATCGGCCGATCAGCGCGTTGGCGCCGGCGAGACCGCTATCGTGCTCCCCGCGAGAGCGGCTGAACACTCCTCCGATCGGCCATCGTTGTCGATGCGAATCTATCTCAGATTTCTCGGCCCATCGGCTACCGATCGTTCTCTCAATCGATATTGGCGTGCGCGCCTGATCGATTTCCTGATCGTCGTGGCTATCGCGGCAATGACGGCCTGGATCGTCTATGTGACATACCGAGCCTGGGGTTTGTTCGTTCACTGATCGTCACCAACTTGGTGCGAGGCGCCGAACGAGCACCATCTTGACCTGTACGGAATCGCATCTATGTGCGACAACGTACAGACAGAGTATTGGCTATGCGTTCAAATCTAAGCTATGACCGATGCTCCTCTTTCACATAGCCTTGTCTCCCTCATACCGGCGATGCCTGAACGGTGGTCCGCATCGCTACGCGACAAGTCCGAAGCGATCGTTGCCGACTCGCTCATGGCCGCCGTGGTGTGCGTGATGCTGTACGTCGCGTTTCGCGCGATCACATTGTTTACCTAGGAACGAAACTCGATCGGCGGTCACCACCGCCACGATGCACAAGGCCTCGAGCGATCGAGGCCTTTTTGTTGGTGGCGCAGATGTCCGCTGCTTCAGCGCGTTCGGCGGATTCCCACCGCCGCGGCGGCGCCCAGGATGGCGAGCGCCAGTGCCGCCAGGCTCCACCATGCGTTCATCGGAACCGGTACTGCGGCAACCGCGTTCACCGATGTCGTCACCGGCGATGCGTTGTTTGCGGAATTCGGATCACTGGTGCTGCTGCCCGCGGTGACGGTCGGGGTCACCGCGCCGTCGCGCGGCGCCGTGTAGCTTGCCGAACAGGTGATGCTGCTGCCCGGTGCGAGCGGCGTGGTCGTCGGCACATCCGGCACACATGTCACCGTCGCGCCCGGCGGCAGACCGCTGATGGTGCACGTCGCGGCGACGGCCGGATTCGGTCCGTTGTTGGTACAGGTGAACGTGCCGCTTACCGTGGCGCCCGCCGTCGCCGTCGGCGGGAAACTTGCGGTCGCCGTCATGTCCGCCGAATCGACGATCGTCAGTTGCACGAACGTGGGGACTCCGGCGGGCAGATAGGAGAGCGAATAATTCGGCGGAGTCGCTCCGGTGAAGCTGAGGGCGGCGAACGTGCCCGTGATGCCGGACGACGACAGGAGCGTGTACGAGCCCGCCTTGTTCGCCGCGGGATCGAGATGGACTTCCAGTGTGCCGGCCAGCGACGCGGCGCCCACGACGGCGACCGATGACGTGCTCCCCGAATTGATCTCGATGTGGACCGTGCCGGGATCTGCGAGGGTCAGGCTTCCGAGCGTGAGCGTTCCACCGGCGTCGGGAGCGATCGTTCCGGCGTTGACGAAGACATCGCCCGTCAGCTTTCCGGTCCCGCCGAGCGTTCCCTTTTGCGTGCTGAAGCCGATGTTCCGGTCGACCAGGACGGAGGCCTGGTCGATTTCGCCGTTCACCCGGAAATTCGCGTTGGTGATCCTGACGTCGCCTTGATAATCCGTCGTGCCGTTGTAAACGACGGTTCCATCGCCCTTGACGAAGACATCGGTGCCTCCGGCGCCGAAAAGGGTGTCGTCGGTGAACGCGACCTGATCGCCCAGCGTCAGGAGATCGGCGGAATGCTGTGCCATCAACGTGAGCGAAGAACCCGTGCGCAGAAATATGCTGTTGCCCAACGCCGACCCATCGGTGCCGTCCGCGCCGCCGGGGCCGGCGGTGCCATGGGTTCCCGCCTGCGTCGTGCCGTTCGCCGTATTGAACGCGGTCGGAATTCCCGGCAGCGCCCCCAGCGTGAAATTCAAGTTGCTGTCGACGAAGATGGCGCCGCCGAGACCGCTACCGCCGCCGCCGCCACCACCTCCGGAATCCGATCCGTACGTATTGGCGCCGCTCCCTCCGGATCCTCCGCCGAGCTTGCCGATGTCGGATCCGCCTGTGGCGCTGGAGCCGTTCGAAGGTCCACCGCCTCCACCCCCGCCACCGCCCAGTGAATGGCCCCCTTCAGCCGGCGTCAAGCCGGATTGATTGACGCCGCCGCCCCCGCCGCCACCGCCGAGCCCACCCGTTCCACCTTGAACGGTGTAGTCGATATCGAAAGCGCCCGTGCCGGCGCCACCTCCACCGCCACCGCCGTAACCGCCATTCGCCGCCTGGCCGTCCACGTCGTTGGAGAAACTCGTCGTGACGACGGCCCCGCCGCCGCCGCCGCCGCCATCGCCGCCATTGCCGCCGGAAACGACGGCATCCTTGGCCATCGGTGGTGTCGAGCCTTGAGGCTGCTGTCCACTCGAGCCGGCGCTTCCGCCGCCACCGCCGCCGAAGAACGGGAATCCTCCGACAGGGCCCCCGCCACCGCCGCCTCCCGCGTTGTTGCCGCCGCTGATGCCGCCGCCACCGGAGCCCGCGGTGATCACGAGGCCATAGCCGTTTCCATCGAGCCCTGGATCCTGATCGGGACCGCCATTTCCCAGATTCGTGAGCGTTCCGAGCGTGGCGCGCGTTCCCAGTCCTCCGCCGCCACCGCCGCCTCCACCGAACAGATCGGTGGATAGCGTGACGTCGCCACCATCACCGCCAAAGCCGCCGCCGCCGGCGCCGCCGGTGCTTCCCGTCGTGGTCACGGAGCCGCCGTTTCCGCCAAAGCCACCGCCGCCGCCACCGCCTTCGTTGCCCGTCGACGCAAGGCCGAAATAGCTGCCTCCATTGCCGCCGACTGCGGAGGTGTTGTTGATCGAAACGTTGAGCAGCGTGACCGACGGATTCGAGCCGTTCAGGAAAGCTTGCGGCGCGTAGATGGCGCCGCCCGCACCCAAGCCGCCGCCGCCGCCCGCGATGCCGTCGCCGCCATTGCCGCCTCGCGCGGTCATGTTCTGCAGCGTCATGTTCTGAATGATCACGTTCCCCATGGGAACGAAAAATCCGCGGTAGGCGCCGCTGTTGCCGTCGATCGCGACGGTGGCGACCGAGCCCGGATTGCCGATCGTGATGTTCACCGGATTCGAGGAATTGTTGATGACCGGGAGGATCCCGTTGATCTGTATGGTCATCGGCGAGGCGAAGACGATCGCGTAGTCGTCGGGTAAGGTGTTCAACCCTTGATTCATCGCGTTGAGGACGTATCGCAGATCGCCCACCTCGCCGATGCCGCCCGGATTGTTGTCCGAGTTGAGCGTGACGGTGAGCGTCGTCAGGGCCAGCACCGCGTTCGAGGCGAACAGCAACATCAGCGCGCCGATCGATCGGACGATCGTCGATCGACGCGTCTTGACAGACTTCATCACGAGAGGGGACCTCATGGCGTGAACCGCTCGCGCGGTTGGGATCAGCGGATTCTTCGCGGCTGGTCATGCCGCCTTCGCAGGCGGATCGCTCGAAGTAGACCCGATCCGGGGTGCGGCAGGCAAGGCTGCCGTGCGTGCGGCGCACCGACTGCCTTCGCCGACTGTGCTATTCGCCACGGACGGACTTGTCCTTGCGCAAGCGCGCAGCAGCGCAAGTGCAAATGTCGAGCAGGGTGCACCGACCCGCGACCCGTTGTTGACAAGCGAACGCCTATGAGCAGCGCGGGAGGCGAGTTGGTGACTCCACCACTGCTACCGCCGGTCTTTTGTTGCCCGTCGTGCCTGTCGCGCTACGCGCGCCGCCTCACCAATAGCGGCCCGTAGCGAACAATAAAAATCAGCATCGCCGCCATCCATCCCAACGCGGCAGCAGGTAACAGGTGCATCGCCTCTGCCGGCACGACACCCGCGCATATGCGCAATGCGGCCGCAACAACGATTGCTGCGTACATCGCTCGCGTCACCCCATCCGCTACCAAAGCATTTCCGGTGTGCCCGAGAGTCACGCGGGACATCATCGCGATCGTCATGATGCCGATCGCACCGGCAGTCCAGGCGTGAATTGCCGCGGTTTCGCCGATGGCGGGCGAAAGACTGGCCGCGGCCATCAACGCGAATCCCACCGGAACGAATGCGTAGCCAAGATGAAGAATGGCGAGCAGCGGCTCGCGCAGGGTCCGGTCTCCGGCCCATCGCGACAGGCGAATGCAATGCCCGATGGCGGCGAGCGCGAGCATCACCGCCGTCGGCAGACCACGCGGTGCCAGGCACCAGGCGGCGAGCGCGATCACGCTGATCCCCAGCGTCGCCCGATCGAAGCCGTTGTACGGGATCGGCATGCGGCCGGGGTTGTGGCCGGTGAGCCAGTTGCGTGTAAAGGCCGGAATGATCCGGCCTCCGATCAACATGATGAGCAGAATGGCTACGCTGATCCCGATGACAATTCCTGCGTTCGTGCCGGGTTGGTCCGCCTGCTTCACATAAAACAGGACATTGCCACATGCGAGCAAGGTGACGATGGCGACGGGCGGCGAATTGCGCCAGCTGCGTGACTTGATGACGGAAACGGCGAGTGTTCCTGCGAGGGCGAACAGGAATGAACTATCGAGCACGGCGATGAGCGTCAAATCGAAGTGGCGGCCCTCGGCAATCGCCACGCGCCCCGCGAGCCACAGCGCGAAGAGCGCTGCAAGTGGCGCGCCGCGCACCGGTGGCCTGCCGGTCCAGTTCGGCATCGCGGTCAACAGAAACCCGGCGACGATCGCGGCAAGATAACCATAGAGCATCTCGTGCGCATGCCATGCGACGGGCGACAACGGCGGGGGTGCGGCGCCGTATCCGAAGAAGACGAGCACCCAGTACGGTACCTCGATGGCGGCGAACAACGCGCCTCCGAGGAAGAACGGTCGAAAGCCAACGCTCCAGAACGCCGTCATTGCGCCGCACTCGCCGAAACGGTCTGCACACCGCCAATGGGCGGCGACGGCAGGCTCGCTCCCTGGTCGACAGGGTCGATGATCTCGTCGACCACGTGGAACGACGAAGTGAAGGGGGGGACGCCCACACTGAAGTCGATGTGCACGGTGTTGACGCCGGGAAACGCTATCTTGGTTCCGTGGACCTTGGCCTGCGAATTCCGGATGCAGCTCGCGAACATGGCTTCGTCCAGGTCAGGCCGGAGTCCCTGCTCGCCAGGGAGCAGGCATGGCCCGGCACACTTCCGGCCTTGCGACCGATGCCGCCATTGAGTTACGGCCCGACGCTATTTTTCGCCGCCTCGCCGATCGGGTGGGATATCTTGCAGGTGGCGAAGACCCTTGCTTCGGCCGCAACATCCTACTCCCGCGCAGCACCCGCAAAGCCGATGCCGACAAAGGCAATCCCTATACCGATTCGCAATTTCATCCTGGCCCCCGATGATGCAATGCACAAATCATGCGGAAAAAAGCGGATGCGTTCGTTGAGATATTTCAATGACGGAACTCGACACCACCCTTCTGCCCGGGAGCCCCGCAAAGGATCAGCCGTGATCGACATCGACCGTATTGCGGAGGTGAAGCGCTCCGTCCTGTTTCACGGTCTGCCCGCGGCGGAGATCGCGAAGATCGCCGACAACGCCGAGATCCGGCATCTGAAACGCGGACGCGTGATATTTCAGCAGGGCGCGTCAGCGATCGAATTACTGCTGCTGGTGGACGGATGGGTGAAGGTGACCCACGTCACGCCCAAGGGTGATTCGATCGGCTTGCGATTTCTGCAACGCGGCGAGCACCTCGCCTGTCAGGCCGTCTTCCGCGACGTGCCGCTTCCGGCGACGGCCACGGCGGCCTCCGATTGCACGTTTCTGGTCTGGAAGACGCCCTACGTCAGGGATATTCTCAAGCGGCAGCCGGTGGTATCGCAGAACGCGCTCGAAATCGTCGGCGATCGGCTGAACGATTTCCTCGGGACGATCCAGGAACTCGCGAGCGAGCCGGTCGAGGTACGCCTCGCGCGCCATCTCGTCGCGCTGGTACGCGACTCGGGCACGAAAACCGAGCGCGGCGTCGGTGTCGCATTTCCCATCTCGCGACAGGATCTCGCCGAGATGTGCGGCACGACGCTATTTTCCGTGAGCCGGATACTCACCTACTGGAGCGGGCTCGGTCTCGTGGAGCCCGCACGACAGGCGATCGTGGTACGTGATGTCGAGGGGTTGGCCCGCTTGATCGAAACGCCTTCGCGAACGGGATCGAGGGCGTGATTGAGACTCGTCCCCGATCTCGGTTCAGCCCGAATAACGCATGTCGCGGATCGTTCCCGCCGTCAGCGAACTCGATAGTCGTGCATCCGGCTGCGCGCCGCTCCACCGTCGCGCCAGGCAGAATGCGGCGCAGTCCAGTCACGCGATCGTCGCGCCTTTGGTCCGAAATAGGAGTCGATCAATCGAGGCTCATCCATGCAGGAGCGGATAGGTGAAGAGCCCGATGATCGCCGCACCCGCCACGATGATGGGCTCCTGCAATCGCTTGAACTTCCACAGCAGCAGGAGCGTCACGCAGGCCAGTATCGCGCTGGGCGCATCGACGATCGCCCGCTTCGCCAGCACGATGGCGGCGCCCGTGATGGCGCCGATCGCGGCAGCCGTGACACCGTCGACGAAGGCGATGAGCGAAGGCAGCTTGCCGTACCGTTTGAAATAGGGCGCCGGGACGACGGTGAAGAGATAACAGGGCAGGAACGTGCCGAGCGCGGCAACACATGCGCCCGGCAGTCCCTGGATGAGGTACCCGATGAATCCCACCGTGATCACGACCGGCCCCGGCGTGATCATTGCCACCGCCACGGCATCGACGAATTGCCGCTCCGTGAGCCAGTGGTTCTCCGTGACGACGCCCCCATAGAGAAACGGCACGATCGCAAGTCCCGATCCGAACACGAATGCACCCGCCTTGGCGAAGAACACGCCGATCTGGGTCAGCAAGGACCAGTCGACGGCCGCAACGATGCCCGATCCCGCCGCGGCATCGGCAGCCAGCACGACATTCATGCCACCGCGCCGCAACCAGCGAGGTGGCGCTCGCGCGGCCATGGCGACCAGACCCGCGAGGACGAACAGCCACGCGACTTCGGTCTCGGTGATCACGGTGATGGCGGCCGCGATGCCGTAGATGACCCACAGCAGCCTGTCCCTGCCGACACTGCGTTTCGTGAGCTTGTAGGCGCTCATCGCGATGATGCCGATGACGGCCGCCCCCACGCCGTAGAACACCGACTGCATCCACGGCAATCCGCCATAGCGGACGTAAGCCCAGCCGATCGCGACCACCATGAAGAATGACGGCAGGACGAAGGCAATCCCGATCAGCGTTGCGCCGACCGTCCGGTAGTGCACGTAACCGAGGTACATCGCGAGCTGCGCCGCGAGCGGCCCCGGCATCAGTTGCGCAAGCGCGAGACCTTCGTTGTAGTCGGCGTCGGAAATCCACTTGCGCGCGTCCACCAGGTCACGATGCATATATCCGACGAGCGCCACCGGCCCCCCAAAGCCGAGCGCGCCAAGGCGCAGCATGTAGCGGACGAGCTGCCAGCGCGAATAGACGGGTGTGGAGGGGAGCGGGCGAACGGTGTCCATTGCAACTCCGGCTGAAGCGTTTGGGCGCGACTTCCCGCTCATCGTTGCCGACGCCGATCAGGCGCTCAGGCGTACGGGGCCGCCTGCGGCCTTCCACCCCGAGTGCCCGCTATCCATGTACTTCGCGTCGTAGCCCGCTTCCCGCAACTTCCTGGCAGTGCCGCAACCGACGTGAAAGCCATAGGCGCAGTACACGACCACCGGCTGCGATTTCGACAACTCTCCGATCCAGTCCTGCAGGCGGTCGGGATCGCGCCAGGGAATGCCGTCCGCGATGTCCTGCTGACGCGAGAGCGAGTGCCTTGGCCGCACATCGATCACCTGCACCGACTGTTTCGACGTCAGCATCGCCTTCACCTCCTCGACACCGACACTCGGCACGTCGGTGAATTCGTCCTGAATCAGCGGCCGCGGCGGGGCCACCTTGGTTGCGTCTTCATAGCGGGCTTCCACGCCCTGCCAGTCGACATTGCGCAGGAAAGCGTCGACATAGGCCTTTGCATTGGCGCCGAAGTCGAGGTGATAGGCGTGCTCGTACATGTCGAGCGCGAGCAGAGGAACGCCGCTCACTGTCGCCTGCGAGTGCTCGGCGGCGTACTGGTTTATCAGGTGCCGGTCACGGGGGATGTAGGTCAGGACCACCCAGCCCGAACCGCCGCCGAGCGCGTAGCCCATCGCCCTGAATTGCGTGCGCCAGCGATCGAACGAGCCGAACTCCCGTGCCAGCACCTCTTCCACGGCATGTGTCGGCTTGCCCTCTCCACCAAGGCTGGCGAAGTACAGCTCATGCAAAAGCGTGGAATTGAGCGCAACCAGCTCCTCGCGCTTCAGGCCGTTGATGACGTGGCCCGGCGTGCTCTCGAAATCGAGGGATTCGATTTGTTCGGTGATGGCGTTCAGACGCCGCAGCGCGCCGCCATAGTTATTCTCGTAGTGGCTCTCGATCAGCTTCAACGACAGGCCGTTGAGCAGCCACGGCCGGCAATGGATCTGTTTCAGCGAATACGGCATGTGAGATCTCCAAGCGCAAGTTGACCTACGTCGCGCGGCCCGAAGGCCGGAGCGTGAGCAGACGTGCGACATGGAGTCGACAGTGCCCGCGCTCGTACGCAACGCCCACAGGATTGGACGGGGCACCGTCTTGGAGGGTTGAGCCCGGGGGTCCTGTTAACCCCCGTCGAAAAGACTACGCCGATGCGGTCGCGAGTGCAATCGTGCCAATGCGCCCCTCTTGACGGAATCCCTGCGCGAGAAAAGCGCGGCGGCTGGGCTCAGCCGGCAATCAGCCGCGTTGCGGGCGCCGCTCGCGCCGCAGAAGCTTCCGCACGCGCGCGAGCGCCAGACCCAGTTCGGAATCCGGTCCCGCCCGCACCGCGGCGGCGGCGACATCGGCGGCCGCGAGCGCGGCTGTCGCCGCTTCCCGAGCGCCGGCAAGATGTTCGGTCTCGGCACGCGCGCACAGCAGGATACCGAGGCTCATCTGGTCCGAGACGCCGTGCAATAGCGTCTCGCCGGCATCGAGGCAACCACGCGCGTCATCGAATTTGTCGCGATGGGCGTGCAGCAGGCCGACGTAGCTTAGAAACTGCCCTTCCCGGCGTCGATCCCCCATCGCGCGCGCAATGGCCAGCGCCGCCTCGAAGTGATTGGCGGCCTCGTCGAAGCGTGCCAGGTTTTCATGGGCGATTCCGAGGTTGCACAGCACGATGCACTCCGATCGGCGGTTACCCAGCTCTCGCGTCACCGTTAACGCCGCATCGAGTTGATCCAGCGCGTCGCCGTAGCGTCCCTGCAACTGGTGCAGCAAACCAAGGTTGCATAGCGCGTTCCCCTCGAGCCTGCGATTGCCGACTTCGCGTGCCACGGCAAGCGCGGCTTCGTGATGCACGCGCGCCTGGTCCATGACTCCCATCTCGGTGTATTCGGTGGCCATATTGTCGAGCACGCTGCCTTCCAGATGGCGGTTCCCGACGTCCCGCGCCAAGTCCAGTGCCGCCTCGTAGGATGCGAGAGCCTGCGCGCGCCGTCCCAGCACCGATTCGACATGCCCGCGCACGTTATGAGCTTCGCTCTGTATGCTCCGCTCGTCGAGTTCGCGTGCGATGGACAACGCCATCTCGACGCTCGCCCGCGCCGATTCGAGGTTGCCTTCCTGGATATCCAGCCGCGCGAGGTTCACCAGCACGCGGCACTCGCATCGGCGGTCTGCGACATCGCGGGCGCTCGCCCGTGACGCCGCGAATCGGTCGCGCGCCGCAGAAGCATTCCCGGAGTGCTCCAACGCGCAACCCGCGACATAATCCGCCCGTGCAGTAGCATCCGTTCGGATGGCGGGCATGGCGCGCACCATCGATGCAAGCTCGACGCCGACGCGGAATGGTCCGCGCGACGCCAGCCCGGCCCAGGCGCCTTCCAGCGCGCGTACGGCCGTATCGACGTCACCACGCGCGGCTGCGCGGCGACAGGCGGCGACGAGATTGTCGAGTTCCGCGAAGCCGGCGGCGGCCACTGCCGCTTCGTCCAACCGCGCAAAATGGTCGCCGTGTCGAGTCTGCGCTGCGACCAGCGCCGGCGGTCCGCTGTCTTCGTATCGCGCCGGCGCGCGCAACTGCTCTGCCGCATACTCCTGAACGCTCACCAGGAGATCGAAACGGCTGTCGGTCACCTGCCTCACAAGCGACTTCTGCACCAACGACTGCAGCGCATCGATGGGCCACGGCGCGTTCTCGTACGCGGAAAGGTCGAGCACGGCCTCCGCCGACACCAGCGTGAATCCCCCCTCGAACACGGTCATCTGCGCGAGCGCGGCTTTCTCGGGCACCGTCAGCAGGTCCCAGGACCAGTCGAGAACCGCGCGCAGTGTCGCCTGCCGGTCCACGCGGCCGCCCACCGATGCAAGCAACTTGAACCGTTCGCTCATGCGCGAGAGCAATGTCCGCGGCGGCATCACGCGCACCCGCGCCGCCGCGAGCTCGATGGCTAGCGGCAGACCGTCCAGCAGTTTCACGAGAGGGGCGATCGCCGCCTGATCTTCGGCGTTCGGTTCGAAACCGGGCTTCGCCGCCTCGGCTCTTCGCAGGAACAAAGTGGCCGCGTCGGCCGGCGACAGTGGCCCCAGCGCAAAGGTCTGCTCACCGGGCAGCCCGAGCACTTCGCGTGTCGTCACCAGGAACCGTGCTCCGCTCGCACGGCCGACCCAGTTTTCCAGTGTTTCTTCCGCGTGGCGTGCAACCTGTTCGAAGTTGTCGAGGATCACCAGGCACTTGCCGCGCCCCGCGATCGCGTGCCCGATCTGGAGCACGGCATCGTCCTTCCCCAGTGATGCGTCGAGCCCCTGCGCCACGGCATGCAAAAGGCCATCCAGGTTCCGTGCCTCCGACAGGTCGCAGAACCAGATGCCACCCGGAAAATCGCGGAGCGATTGCCACCCGAACCGGGTCACCAGACGCGTCTTGCCGGTGCCGCCCAGGCCGAGCACCGAGACCAGGCGCGCTCCGCCGTCCAAACGTCGCGCGAGTTCAGTCAGGGAATCGCCGCGGCCGACGAAAGCGTCGCGTTCGGCAGGCAGCGTGTGTCCTGCCGGTGATGCCAGCGGCGGGAAATCGACGCGCAAGTCTGACGCGACCACCTGCAGCAGATGCTTGGGATCGAGCAGGCCCTTCAGCCGATACTCGCCGATGTCGCGCAGGGCGACACCTTCCGGCAGGCTCCCGCGCACCAATTCCGCCGTTGCCGCGGAGACAAGGATCTGGCCGCCGTGCGCGGCGGACATGATGCGCGCTGCGTGATTCAGCACCGCACCGAAATAGTCACCATCGCGGAACTCCGCCACACCGGTGTGCAAGCCCATCCGCACTCGCAGCGACAACGGCGTAACGCCTGCGCTCGCCGCCGACGCCGAATCAGGCGCTCCAGGCCCGCTCCCTTGCAGACATCGTTGCGCCGCGAGACATGCGGCAAGCGCGTTGTCAGCGGCGGCGAAGACTGCATACACACCATCACCGGTGCTCTTGACGATGTTGCCGCCGGACGACGTGATCGCGTTGCGCAACAGCACGTCGTGTCGTGCAAGTGCGGCCCGCATCGCATCGGGCTGGTGCTCCCACAACGTCGTGCTGCCCTCGATGTCCGTAAACAGGAAGGTGACGGTGCCCGTGGGGAGGGGCGGGTCCGCGGGGGCTTTGGTGTTCATCTCGGCTCGCGCGCAGCGAGTGGCATCCTGCGCGCCGCGTGCCGGTTGCGCAACTCGCCGAGACACCCGAGCATATGCAATCCATGATGACCGGGACCTTGCGGATCGCGTCGTTCGCCTTGTGCGTGCTCCTGGCGGGAACGCCTGCCGTGCACGCCCAGAGCATCGAGCCCAGGGCCTATTCCAACGCCCCCGTGGACGTGAACTTCCTGATTGGCGGCTACGCGTACACGCACGGCGGCATCGCCTTCGACACGGCGCTGCCCATTACCGATCCGAAGCTTGCAACGTCCTCCGCGGTCGCCGCCTATGCGCGGACGCTCGACCTGTGGGGCACGTCGGGCAAATTCGACGTCATCGTGCCCTACACGTGGCTATCCGGATCGGCCACTTACCAGGGTGGTCCCGTACAACGCGAAGTCAACGGATTCGGCGATCCGCTCCTTCGTCTTTCGGTGAACCTCTACGGCGCCCCGGCGTTGACCCTGCCCGAATTCAGGACTTACCAGCAAGACCTGATCGTCGGCGCCAGCCTGCAAATGTCGGTGCCTGCGGGCCAGTACGACGACACCCGGATCGTCAACCTCGGCTCGCACCGGTGGTTCTTCAGGCCGGAAATCGGCGTTTCAAAGGCCCAGGGTCCGTGGACGCTGGAGTTCCAGGCGGGCGTGACGCTGTTCACCGCCAACGACGACTTCTACAACGGCAACCGGCGCTCGCAGGACCCTCTCTATTCGTTCCAGGGGCACGCGATCTACAACTTCCGCTCGGGCATCTGGGGCTCGGCGGACGTGACGTACTTCGCCGGCGGCCGCTCGTCGCTCAACGGGACATTGCAAAGCGATCTCCAGCAGAATTGGCGCGCCGGGGCGACACTGGCGTTGCCGGTCGACACCCGCAACTCCGTCAAGCTCTATGCGAGCAAAGGCCTTTCGGCCCGCACCGGGAACAGCTTCGACCTGGTCGGAATCGCGTGGCAGTATCGCTGGGGCGGCGGAATCTGAGCTTCTCGCCACGACAAGGAGCGACCATGAGCATTCGTAGCGTTGCCATCCTGACTGCATGCGTTGCTCCATTGCTCGCCGTCGGTTGTGATGACGGCAAGCCGGCCCCCGATGCCCGACCCACCGCGACTGCCCAAGCCAAGGAAAAGCCTCGCGAGGCAAGCATTCCGCCCTACACCTACAGCGCGCCGGTGAAAGGGCACATCGCGGAATCGAATGTCGGCGCGTTCGACGTCGTCGACGGCATAGCCTACCCGGCGCCGGGCGGGCAAGGCACGGTCGTATACGTTGCCAGCAAGCCGATCGCCTCGCCGATGCTGATCGATTCCGTCTGCCCGTTCGCGCAGGCGCGTGCGTTGTCGAAGCTGCGCAATGCCAGTTTCGCGGAGGTGACGCTCGATGCAAACGGGCGATCGAAGTATTTCGCGGCAGGCATGCCCTTCGGCGCCGGCCTCGTCGATCGTTCTGCCGGGGCCTGGACCAGCACGCTGAAACGCGATGCCGACCGGGCTGCCGGTTCCGTTACGCATAACCGGTACGGGCGCTTCGAGTTCGACTTGCCGTTGGCGAATCCGAAGGTGGACGAGACGAGCTATGGCGACCGCGACTCGAAACGACGGCCGGCTGCCGCAACGCCCAGGCCCGCCGGGCAGGCGGTGGCCGATGCCTACGTCGCCTTGCGCGATGCTGCGCTGCGCAAGGACATGAAGGCGACGCTTGCGGCAATCGGGTTCGATCCGAAGCAGGTTGCCGCGATTCGCGGAATGGAAGGCATCGACGCCGACTTCCAGACCTTTGCCAACCGCTTTCTCCCGCCAGGCGAAACGGGCGATCCGTCGACGAGACCCGGTGCGGGAAATGTGCGCGGCGAAGGTGTGAAGGCAGACGGCAGGAAATACTTCAACGATTACTATTTCGACACTTGCCAGGATCGCCTCGTACTCACCGGCATCGTCGAGCAATCGCCTTGACGCCGCGCGACCTCACGCCCCAGGGCCGCGGCGACTGGTACGCATCGCTCGATTACGGGACGAAGGTGCCACGCCACCGGTAGTCACGAGGATTTTGCGCGGGGCGTGGCGACTGGCCACTGCGTTGCTCCCGCTGGCCAACACATCGGCGGCCACGACATTTCGTCGGCCGCACCGGCGTCCGATCACGGGGCCGTTACCGCTTGGCGTCGCAAGTCCTAAGCTTCGCGGCAAGTGTGATGCCACGCCGGCCCGCCAATGCCGCAGCGACGCGATGACAAAAGGGGGAGATCCATGCGACGGTCGATGGTGTTGCTCGCGGTGATGCTGTGGGCATCGCATTGTGTGGCGGCCGGTGCAGCCGAAGGCCGTTGGGAAGGCGCAGCAGCCATTCCCGGGAGCCCGCTGCGCATGGTCGTCGATCTCGCACGTGACGCGTCCGGGCGATGGAACGGCTCGATCATCCTTCCCGCGCTCGGCATCAAGGGCAATCCGCTGGACCACATCGTCGCGACGCCGGACTCGATCACGCTCGACCTTGGCGATGCGCTCCGCGCGGCGACGTTCGGGCCCACCCGCTTGCGCTTGCGATTCATCCGGCGCGACGTGGCGACCGGCGAACTCGAGCAGGGCGGCAACGTCGCCAAGGTGTCGCTGCGTCGCGTCGGCGCAGCGCAGGTCGAGGTGCCGCCACGCAGCACACCGCTCGGCGCGGAGCTCCTTGCGCAATGGTCGGGATCGTTCGAGCTCGGCGGCTACCCGCGGCAGGTGACGATCAGGCTCGCGCGCGGCGAGGATGGCCGCGGCAGCGCCCAATTCGCGGTCGTCGGCAAGCAGGTGAACAACATTGCGGTCGACCTCGTCATGCAGATCGGCGACTTCGTGCGCGTCGAGTCGAGCGTCACGCCGGTGTCGTTCGAAGGCCGGTTCATCGCGCAGGCCGGCGAGATCCGCGGCACGATCGCGCTCGGGACCACCGAGTTGCCGCTCGTCCTGAAGCGCGCATCCGGAGAATCGTCATGAGGCTTGCGACACCGTCATCGCCGCGAGGGTGGCGGTCCACGTTCCTGTTGCTCACAGTTGCGGCGACATTCGGCATCGCGTTCGTCGTCGCCAGCGGCCACGCCCATTCGCAGGCGATGTTCCGGGGCGATGCCGCGCACACCGGCGTGACGGGCGAGCAGGGTCCGCGCCAGTTCCACCGCGTGAAGTGGACGTTCGTCACCGGCGGACGCATCGTGTCCTCGCCTGTTGACGACCAGGGCGTCATCTACGTCGGCAGCGACGATGGAAACGTCTACGCGGTCGACGCCGGCAGCGGCGCCCAGCGCTGGAAATACCACACGGGCGGCCCGGTGTCGTCGACACCCGCGGTCGCCGGTGCGATGGTCTACGTGGTCAGCTACGACGGCAAAGTGCACGCGATCGATTCGCGCACCGGCCTGCCGCGCTGGAAGTTCGCGACCGGCGGCGAGCGCCGCTTCGAGGCCCGCAATCTGCACGGCTTCGAACCAAAGAGTCAAACGATCGCCGATCCGTTCGACGTCTACCTGTCGAGTCCTCTCGTCGTGGCGGATCGCGTGTTCGTCGGCAGTGGCGACGGCAACGTTTACGCGCTCGACGCCGCGTCGGGGGAACTGAAATGGAAGTTCGCCACCGGCGATGTCGTGCATGCGTCGCCTGCGTATGCCGACGGGGTGATCGTTGTCGGCAGCTGGGACAGCTACCTGTACGCGATCGACGCGCAGACCGGCGCGCAGCGATGGCGCTTTCACGGCGGCGAGGACTCCGACATCCACAACCAGGTCGGGTTCCAGTCTTCGCCGGCCATCGTCGACGGCGTCGTATACGTCGGATGCCGCGATTCAAACCTCTATGCGATCGACGCCGCCACCGGGCAGGAACGCTGGCGCTACAACAACGCCGGAAGCTGGGTCGTCGGATCGCCGGCCGTTACGCAGGGCAAGGTGATCTTCGCGACGTCGGATTCGGCCCTGTACTTCGTGCTCGACGCGGCGACCGGCAAACCGCTGGCGCGGCAGGAAGGCAACGCCTACATGTTCTCGTCGCCGGCGGTGGCCGGCGACGTCGTGCTCACGGGCGTCCTCAACGGCACGCTCGAGGCGCGCGATCTCGCGAGCGGCACGCTCCTCTGGACGTTCGCCACCGATGCGTCGAAGCGCAACGAAGGATGGGTACTGACGGCGGACCGCCGCTTCAACGCGCCGCTGCTGTACACCTCGCTTTGGCGCGAGGCGCCGCTGGTCGCCGCCGACAGGCAGCTGTCTGTCGGATCCATCTTCTCCACCGCGCTCGCGGTCGGCGGCACGGTGTACTTCGGCGCCGCCGACGGCATGCTGTACGCGATCGAATGAGGCGGCTTACGCCGCCCGCAATGCAGTGCGCGCTCGATGAATACGGTTGCCCGCAATGCCCGGCGTGCCCGCAGACCGCCGGGAAATTGCGGACGGACCAGCGCGCTATGCGGCGCGCCGCATCTGCGCGTCGACGCTCCAGGGCCCCGGACCCGCGATCCACAAGTACAGGAAGACGAAACAGAACATCACGGCGAGGTCGCCGCCGTTGAGCAGCGGCAGCCAGTTCTTGGGAAAGTGGGACATGAAATAGGCGACGGCCATGTCGCCGCACAGCAGAAAGGCGACGGGCCGGCTGAACAAGCCGATCAGCAGCAGCAATCCGCCCACGAGCTCCAGCACGCCCTGGACGCCGATCAGCGACATCAGCTGCAGGTTGTCGAATTGCGGCTGGTGCGGCACGTGCAGCAGCTTCGCGCTGCCGTGCATCATGAACAGGAATGCGGTGACGATGCGCAGCACGCTCAACGTGCGTGGTGCCCACTGTTGCAAAGCACTTGAATTGGCCATCGGGTATCTCCGCGTTGCGTGGATGGAAGACGTCGACAGTTCGGGGGCCGGCCGCCCCTTTCCCACGTTCTTACTATCGCACGCCGCCGCGCGAACGGGGTGCCGGGTGCACATCGCACGCCCGCGGGTTCGTGCAGGACCGAGCCGTGAAGCCGGGGCTCCGGGTGCTGCCTTGGCGCCTCCTGGCCCGACAACAGGCTCGGGTCAAGCAGCATTCCGTCTCCCACCTCGAAGCCCGCAGGACGTTCACGCGGGAGATTTCCACGTCGCGGCCGTGGCGCCGGCATGGGCGGCCACCACGTCTTCCGCCAGCGCCACGCCGAAGCCGGCGCCGACGGGCAGCGCCGAATGGCCATCGATGCGCGCCGGCAGCCGGCCGGCGACCAGGCTCTCGAACAGCGGTGACTCGTCGAACTGCATCTCCAGCATGTCGAAGGCAGGGAGCGCCGCCGACACGTGCAGGCTCGCCGCATGGCAGATCGGACCGGTGGGATTGTGCGGCGACACGGCCACGCCGAAGCGCGCGAGCTCCTGTGCGCAGCGCCGCATTTCCATCAGGCCGCCGATGTATTTGACATCGGGCATCACCACGTCATAAGCACCCGCTTCGCACAAAGGCCGGAACGCACCGACGCCGATGCCAAGCTCGAGGCCCGCAAGGCGCACGCCCCGGCCGTTCGCCTCCCGCCGCAGGCGCACCAGCGCGTCGACGTTTTCCGCGGTCTCCGGCAACGGGCATTCGATCCAGTACAACCCGAGCGCCGCGGCGGCATCGACCAGCGCGCGCGCAGTCGGCTCGTCGAAACGCCAGTGGCAGTCGACCATCAACCGGACGTGCGGACCGGCTTCGGCACGCACGGCGGCGACGCGCGACAGGCCGGCCTGCATCGCGGCAAGGCCGCGGCCCGCGGCGCAGGTCGCGCGGTCCACCTCGTCGAATGGCGCGACCTTCAGCGCCGTGAAGCCCGCGGCGAGCGCGTCGCAGGCGCTTGCCGCGAATCCTTGCGGCGTGCGCGTGCGGGTGCGGCGGTTGATGTTGGCGTAGACCGGGATCGATTCGCGCTGCGCGCCGCCGATGGCGTCGGCGACGCGCATACCAGCATTCTGCGAATGCAGATCCCAGAGCGCCTGGTCGATTGACGAGATCGCCGCCGCTTCCGCGAGATCCGCCGTGACGATGCCTGCGGCGAAGTTGCCGGGCCGGTCGGTCGATGCGGACAACGCGCTGGGCGCGAGCCGCGACATTGCATCGCGCACTGCGCGCTCACGGCCGTTGAGCGAAGCCTCGCCGTAGCCGGTGCGACCGTCGCGCTGCTGCAGAACGACGAAAATCCAGTGCGTCGCCGGCGACACTTCCACCACATGCAGCGTCATCCGCTCGACGCCGGCCGGCTTCATGCGCGCCGCCCGCGGCGCCCGGGCGCTGACCAGCAGGCATGCGCGAGGCGCGCGCGGCGTGAATCGTCGATGGTGGCGCCGTCGCGCATGCGCAACGCGACGCTGGGGTGTCTGGACATGCGGTGAGCGCGATCTTCGAGCCAACATAGCGTTGGCTGCGCAACGCGTCAAATCGCCTTGGGCAGTGTCCGACCGGGCAATCGCCGCAACCGGCGGCTGGCACAATCCCGGTGGACGCCCAAGCGTCGGGGATTCGTCTCCCGGTGCCGCATCAGCGTCCGCGACACTACCGGAGCCCACGATGACCGATCCCCGTCCCAGCATCGCCGATAAGCGCCGCACGTTCCGCACGCTGCACGCATCCGGCTGCTTCGTCATCCCCAATCCGTGGGACGCGGGCAGCGCGGGATACCTGCAAACCCTCGGCTTCAAGGCGCTGGCGACGACGAGCTCCGGCTTCGCGTGGTCGCAGGCGCGGCCGGACAACGGCATCACCCGCGACATGGCGCTCGCGCACTTGAGCGCGATGGTGGCCGCGACCGACCTGCCGGTGAACGCCGACTTCGAAAGCGGCTTCGCGAAGGACGCTGCCGGCGTCGCCGAGAGCGTGCGGCTGGCGGTGGAAACGGGTGTCGCCGGCCTGTCGATCGAGGATTCGACGGGGGACGCCGCACATCCGCTGTTCGACATCGGCGTCGCCGTCGAGCGCATCGGCGCCGCGCGCGCGGCGATCGACAAGGCGGGCGGCGACACGCTGCTCGTCGGCCGCGCCGAGGGCTACTTCGTCGGCCGCCCCGATCTCAAGGAGACCATCGCGCGCCTCGAGGCCTACGCCAACGCCGGCGCCGATTGCCTCTACGCACCGGGCCTGCGCACGCGCGAGGACATCGTCGCCGTGGTCGAAGCCGTCGCGCCGAAACCGGTCAACCTGCTCGTCGGCTGGGCCAGCGATTGGACGATGACGGAAATCGCCGCGCTCGGCGTACGCCGCGTGAGCGTCGGCGGTGCGCTCGCGCGGTCGGCCTGGGGCGGATTCATGCGTGCTGCGCGCGCCCTCGCGGACGAGGGGCGTTTCGGCGAGTTCGCCAATGCCGCGCGCGGCGACGAGCTTAACGCGCTGTTCGCCAAGCGCTGATCCGGTCTCGGGGACGTCGCGCCGCCGATGCCCACGACGGCGCACCTGAGGCCGTGGCGTCTCGTGCCGAGCCACGCGCTCAACGGCATCGTGGTGGCGGTCGGCATCGGACTCATCCAGGCGTTGTTCGGTGTCGCCGCGGGTGCGTATCCGGCGCAGCTCGTGGTGAGCGGCGCGACGTGCGCAAGCCTCGCCGACGTGCCGAACCGCGTCGCGCGCACCGCACAGCGCGTCGCCGTGGCAGCGGCCTTGAGCTTCGCCGCGGCGTTGACGGTGGACCTGTTGCGTCCGCATCCTCTGGCGCTCGGTATCGCCGTCGCCCTCATCGCCTTCGCCGCGATGATGGTGCTGAGCTGGGGCGCGCGTGTCGGCGCCGTGGCGTTCGCGCCGATCCTGTCGATGGTCTTCTCGATGGCCGTGCCGCCGACGGCACATCCGCTCGCGGTCGCCGGCTGGAGCGCGTGTGGCGGCGTCACGTTTCTCGCCTGGTCGGTGATCGCCGGCGCTGCCTGCCAGCGCCGCTATCGCACGCTCGCGCTGGCCGGCGCGTTGCGCGCGGCCGCCGAGCTGTTCCGTGCGCGGGCCCGCGTGCTGCAGGCGCGCCGCCGCAAGGACGGCGACGAGGCGCCGCTGCGCGCGTGGATCCAGGGCGAGACGCTGCTGGCCGAGCGCCTGCAGGCCGCGCGCGATTTCGTGTTTCCGGCGACGTCGAACGCGCTTTGGCACCGCGACACCGCGATCCTCCTGAGCGTGATCGAGCTGCGCGACCTGCTGCTGGCGAGCCCGCTCGACCTCGAGCTCCTCGGCAGCGACCGCACCGCGCGCGCGATCCTCGCGCAGGTCGCGGATGCATTGCACGACATCGGCGGCCAGATCGACCAGGCGGCGGACGATATCCGTGACGGCCACGCGCGGGCGGGCAAGCTTGCGAGCGTCGACTTCACCGCCCGGCTCGCCGCCGTGCGCACGGCGGCGGACGACCCGCGCGCGCGCCTGGTGCCCGCGCTCGTGCGCCGCCAGCAGCGGATGGCCGACGAGGCGGCGCATATTCACCGGTTGGTGCAAGGCCACGACCGCGACGTGCTGCCCCTGACCGTGGCGCAGCTGCAGCAGTTCGTGTCGCGCGAGGTGTGGGCGTGGCGCGAATTGCGCGCGCAATGGCAGCTCGATTCGCTGGTGCTGCGCCATGCCGTCCGCATGGGCCTGGCGCTCGGCGCCGCGTACTACATCGAGCTCGCCCTGCCGTGGGGTACGCATCCGTACTGGCTCGTCCTCAGCGTCGCGGTCGTGCTGCGCGGCACCCTTGGCGACACGCTGGCGCGGCGCAACGCCCGCGTCGCGGGCACGCTGCTCGGCTGCCTCGTCGTGGTGGCGCTCGCCGCGCTGCCGTCGCTGGATTTCCAGCGCGGCACGTATCTCGTCGCGCTCGGCGTCGCCCACGCGTTCGCCACGCAGCGCTACTGGCTGACGGCGACGGCCGCCAGCGTGATGGCGCTGCTGCAATCGAGCCTCGTCAATGCCGCCGGCGGTTTCGCCATTGCCGAGCGCCTGGCGGACACGGTAATCGGCGCGCTGCTGGCGTGGAGCTTCAGCTATGTGCTGCCCTCATGGGAACGGCGCGGCGCGCGCCAGGTCATCGACAACATCTTCGCCAATCTCGCGAGCTACGGCGCGTATGCGCTCGACGCGAAGTCCGGTGACGCGGTGGAGGAGCGCCTGCTGCGGCGCAAGGCGTACGATTCACTGGCCTCGCTTGGCGGCGCACTGCAGCGCAGCAGCGTCGAGCCACAGCGGGTGCAGCTGCCCGTCGCGCCGATTGCCGCCCTCCTCGACCATGGCGGCCGCCTGATGGCGCACGTGGCCGTGGTGCGTGTGCTGCGCGCCCAGCTCGACGCCCGCGCCGACGCGCCCGCCGTGGCCGCGATGCTCGCGGATGCGCATGCGACGCTGTCCGCGCAGCTCGATTTCGGGCGACCCGCGTTACCTGCCGATCCCGCCGGCCTCGCGCCGGGCTCCGATCTCGTGCCCACGTATCCGCCGGCAGACGACGTCGTGCCGTGGCTCAAGCGGCGCTTGCGCCTGATGCTGCACGACGCGGCGCTCATGCGCCAAGCGGCGGATGTCGCGCGCGATACGCCACCCGCCGGCGCGGCGGCGGTCAACTGACGTCGGATTGCCGACGCTTGCGCGGTGAGCTACGCGCGCGACGCAGGACGGGACGCGGGTCCACGTCGATCGCGCTCTCCTTCTTCCGTGCTCGCGGCGCGCGACGACGCGTCGTCCAGCGACTCGCCGTCGACGACGCGGTCATCCTCGTCGCGCAGCAGCACGTCCACCGGCAACGTCGCGTCGCGACCGGCCGCAGCACGCTCACCGGTGCCGTTGCGATCCGAATCGCTGTCGAGATCGGCATCCCCGATATCCGGTCCCGCCGTCGTCGCGCTTGCGCCGTTGTCGGGATCCGAGGTGTCGCCGTGCGGCGCCAGCAGGCCATCGTCGCCGGCCAGGCCAGGACCGCCCTGGATGTCGCTGCCGGTGTCCGACGAATCGCTCGGCCCCAGCGCGCCGGTGCCATGGCCCTTGCGCACGACGGGCGGCGATTGAAGTCCGTGATCAAGCGTAGTAGCCATCTTTTTTCCTCGCAAAGTTTCGCCGGACATGCCGGCCCACCTGAGAGGATCTCGCCGCGGGCGTGCCGGCATCAGCAGCGGAGATCCCTGCGTGCTGTCGGGCGAAGGCCTACGTCCGTGTGTCGCGTTGTCCGTCGGTAAGCGTCCTACACCCCAATGGGTGCCCGTCGCATTGCCGGCCCGTCCACCACTTCGTACTGTGGTCGACGCATTCCGACATTCCAACGAAAGGGTACTCATGACGAATCGACTCGCAAGGCGGAACGCCTTGCAACATGCCGCGGCATTGATGCTCGTCGGCGCATTCGCGCTGGCCGGCTGCCAATCGATGAACTCCGCGACGCCGCACGAGGAGCAGGAGCTTCTCAGCCAGGCGGAAACCACCTTCAACAATTTCGTCCGCGATCCCGACATGACGTGGCTGCAGCGGCATTTCGCCAGCGCCAAGGCCATCGTCATCGCGCCCAAGGTCGTGAAAGCGGGCTGGATCTTCGGCGGCTCCGGCGGTCGCGCGGTGGTGTTCGCGCGCGATCCGCGCAGCGGACGCTGGATGGGGCCTGCGTTCTACAACGTCGGCGCTGCGAGCGTCGGCTTCCAGGCCGGTGTCGACGTGTCGGAAACGATCACGCTGGTGATGACCGACAAGGGTCTCAACACGCTGCTGTCGAATTCGGTCAAGCTCGGCGGCGACGCGAGCGTCGCGGCAGGGCCGGTCGGTGCCGGCGCGAACGCCGACGTGACGACCGACTTCGTCGCGTTCTCGCGCTCCAAGGGTGTCTACGGCGGCCTCAATCTCGAGGGCACGGTGATCGCGGTGGCGAACGACGTCAACCGCAACTACTACGGTTCGCCCGTGCTGCCGCCGGACATCCTCGTCACCGGACGCGCGCACAACCACGACTCGGACCGCATGGTGAACCTGCTCGACCGCGGCGCCGGCGGGAAGATGTAGAGCGCCAGCGCACGCACGGCGGCGGCCCGGTCGCCGCCGGTATCGTGAAGGCCCCGCTGCGGCGGGGCCTTTTTTGCGTTCATGCAAATACGCGGGAACCGCGACGCTAGAATCGGGGACGAATACCGCTCACGCGAGGCCCGCCATGACGACACGCAGGACCGCAGCCGACTACCCGCCGGAAGTGCTGAAGCTGTTCGACGGCTACATCCACGGCTTCCTCAGCCGTCGTGACTTCCTCGACCGCGCGACGCGTCACGCGGTCGGCGGATTCACGGCAGCGGCGATGCTGGAAAGCCTGATGCCCAACTACGCGCTCGCGCAGCAGGTGGCGAAGGACGATGCGCGAATCCACACCGAATACCTGACTTATCCGTCGCCGCAAGGGTCGGGCACGATGCGCGGGTATTTCGCACGCCCGGCAACTGCCGCGGGCAAGCTGCCCGGCGTGCTCGTCTATCACGAGAATCGCGGGCTCAACCCGTACATCGAGGACGTCGCGCGGCGGCTGGCCGTGGAAAACTTCGTCGCCTTCGCACCCGATGCGCTGACGCCGGCCGGCGGGTATCCCGGCGACGAGGAAAAGGCGGCGCAGCTGTTTTCGCAGCTCGACCCCAAAAAGCGCACCGAAGATCTGCTGGCGGCTTACGGATTCCTCGCGTCACGGCCAGAATGCAACGGCACGATCGGCGCCGTCGGATTCTGCTTCGGCGGAGGCATCGTCAACATGCTCGCCGTGCGCGAGCCGCATCTGGCGGCGGCCGTGCCTTTCTATGGCGCGCAGCCGAATGCCGCCGACACGGCGAAGATCAAGGCGCCTCTGCTGATCCAATACGCTGGCCTCGACGAGCGCGTCGATTCCGGGTGGCCCGCGTGGGACGCTGCGCTCAAGGCGAACGGCGTGCACTACCAGATGTACATGTATCCCAATACCAACCACGGCTTCCACAACGACACCACGCCGCGCTACGACGAGGCGGCGGCGAAGCTCGCTTGGTCGCGCACCATCGCCTTCTTCAACGCGCACCTGCGGCAGAAAGTGGCCACGTCGTCGCCGTGGCCGACGCCGGCCTGATCACCCGGCATGCGGCCGCAGCGGCGCGCGGGTTCGACGGGGAGCGCGCCGTCGAGCGCCGGGACGAGGCGCGCACACAGCGCATGAGATGTCGCGGCACCCGGGTGGCCCGGGCGCCGCGCGCCAGACTAAAAGTGTGAAAACAAGCCGATCAGGATGATGATCGGAATCGGTATGCCGATGATCCACAGCAGGACAGAGCGCATCTTGATTCTCCTCGTTCAGGCGCCGCGCAGGGCGACGGCGAGGCGGTCGCGCTGGCGCCCGCCGATCGTGGCCGCAAGACTCGCGGCAAACGCGCCGACCAGCAGCGCAAGGAAGGTCCACAGCGCCGATTGCGCGGCGACACTGCGCGCGTGCTCGACGGCTTGCGGTGAGGGCGTCGGCGGCGCCGTCGCGACGGCGGAGGCCGGCGCGGCAGCAGGCGTTGCAGTGCCGGTGCTGTCGCTCGGCGGCGCGGCGGGCGACGGTGCGGCGGCACCCGGCGCTGGCTGCGTCACGGCGTTGCTCGCGACATTCGCCGCATTCGCCACGTTGCCCGGCGCCATGCCGGTCGCCACCGCTAGCGTGCCGGCAGCGCCGGCCGTCGAACCGACCGCGGTCGTCGCCGCCGAGGTGAGAAAGCCCGCAGTGACAACCGTGGCCAGCGCCCAGACGATGAAGCCGTGCGCGGTATCCCGGAAGTAGACCTCGTCGTCATGCACCTGCACCCACTTGGTCCGCAGGCGCCCGGCGACGTAGCCGCCGATCGACGAGGCGATCAGCTGCACCAGAATCGCGGCGACGATCGTGGTGACGCCGAGCATCGTGCTCGACGTATTGGCGACCCATGGCGAGACGGTCGTCAGCTTGAGGCCTACGCACAGGATCAGCAGCACGAGAGCGAGCGCGGCGGAAACGACCGCGCCGGCGATCACCGCGCTCCAGCTGATGCTCGATTGCGACGATTCATTCGCGGATTCGGCGACGACGCGCGTCGTCGCCTCCACCGGCGTGGTGTGGGTTTGACGCAATTCCGTACGCATGTCCATGGCAGCCTCCAAGGGTGTTCTGATATCGCGCCACGATAGGTAGCCGGGACCGCCTGCGCACTCGGCGGCGTCCGATTGTGGCGTCGGCCGCCGCCGACGCGAGGTAGGCGGCGCCACCCGTTCGCCCCATCGTCGCGGAGATGGAAGCGCGGCGTGGCTTATGATTGCCGCCACGCCACGTTGCCGTCGTCCCATGTCCGCTGCCTCGCATCGCATCCTCGTCGTCGGCGCCGCCCTGTTCCTGTTCGGATGCGGCGGTGGCGGCGGCTCGGGCGACAACCCGTCGCCTCCGCCCGCCGCGTTCTTCGATCCCGTCACCTATTCGAGCGGCCCGACCAGTGCGCTGGAGAGCGCCAGCGAGCTCAGCGCGACGAGCAAGCACACGCTCGCGATCGATGGCACCACCTACGCGTATACGGCGACCGCCGGCCACCTCACCGCCGGCAATCCCGCGACAGGCGCCGCCGAAGCGTCCTTCTTCTACGTCGCCTATACGCTCGACGGCGCCAACCCGGGCACGCGGCCGGTGACGTTCTTCTACAACGGCGGCCCGGGCTCGGCCACCGCGTGGCTGCATCTCGGCTCGTTCGGGCCGAAGCGGCTGGTCACCGGCAACCCATCCACCGCGAATCCGGGGCCGTTCCCGCTGGTCGACAACGCGCAGAGCCTGCTCGACACGTCGGACCTCGTGTTCGTGGATGCGGTCGGCACCGGCTTCTCCGAGGCGATCGCACCCAATGCCAACAATACGTTCTGGGGCGTCGATGCCGATGCGGCGGTGTTTCGCGATTTCGTGATGCGCTATGTCGCGACCAACCACCGCGACGCGTCGCCGAAGTTCCTGTTCGGCGAGTCGTACGGCACGACGCGCAGCGCGGTGCTGGCGAACGTCCTCGAGATGGCGGGCGTCGATCTCGCCGGCGTGGTGCTGCAGTCGTCGATCCTCAACTACAACACCAACTGCGGCGTGGTGCCGGCGTTCAATTGCGAAGGCTACATGCCGTCGTACGCGGCGACCGGCGCGTGGTACGGCCTCGACAATCCGAACCCGGCTCCGGCCGATGTACCGGCATTCCTGGCAGGGGTGCGCACGTTCGCCCACACGCGCTATTCGCCCGCGGTGGCGGCGAACCTTTCGACCGGCGTTCCGGCGCCTGCCGACGTTCTCGACACGCTCGTCGCCGACACCGGGCTCGCGCGGTCGATCTGGCAGACGCAGCTCAACATGCACGCGAGTCCGTTCAACGTGCTCCTCATTCCGGGGACGGTGCTCGGGTTCTACGACACGCGCGTGTCGGCGCCGGCGGGAACCCCGCTGGCCGCCGGCGGCGATCCCTCGAGCACCTTCTACAACGGCGGCTTCGCGAGCGCCGTCCCGACCTATCTCGCGTCCCTCGGCTACACGACGCCGTCGACCTATGTGCTCCTCGGCAACGCGATCAACTTCTGGACATATCGCCATGGCGGGCTGGCGCTGCCCGACGTCGTTCCCGACATCGCCGCGGCGATGCTGCAGAACCCCGACCTGCGGGTGCTTTCGCTCAACGGCTATCACGACATCGTCACCCCCTTCTTCCAGACGGAGCTCGACCTCGCGCGCCTCGGCGGCAACGACCATGTCGTGACGAAGTTCTATTTCGGCGGTCACATGACCTACCTCGACGACACGTCGCAGGCACAGGAAAAGGCCGATCTCAAGGCATTCTATGCCGCGGCGGTCGCGGCCGCCGCGGACGCCCAATGAACGACACGCCGATGCGAATGCACCTGCCACCCGGCACTGCGGCACCTGCCCGGCACACGCTGCGCTTCGGCACATGCATGCTCGCGGTCGTCGTTGCGGCGGTCGTCGTGGCCGGCGCGGCGCATGCCGCCGATCCGGCGCCGGCGGCGATCGAAACGCCGCATCGCGATCCCTGGGTCCCGCCTTCGGCGGTGCCGGCAACGCCGGCTGTGCCGACCACCGGCGCGCAACTGCGTGCGCAAGCGGAGCAACGGCTCGCCACCGCATTCGCCGCGGCCGACACCGCACACAAGGGAACGCTGACGCGCAACGAGGCACGTGCGGCCGGCCTGGGCTTCGTCGCCCGGCACTTCGACGAGATCGACACGGCGCGCACCGGCGCCGTGAGTTTCGACGACGTCTCCCGCTACCTCGCCCGCCGCGAGGCCAAGGCGGCGGCCCGGCGCTAGCCGCCACTCCGGGGCGGCGTTGTCAGACAGCGCCGCCCCCGCTTCCCGAATCGCGCCTACAGTCCGCTTGCCGCGTGCCCGCCATACTGGCCGGGAACCGATCGGCGCATGCACGTTTCTCCGGCAGCCTCGCTTGCCGGCGCGGCGAGGTATGCTGTCACCGATCCCTCACGCAGACAACACCAACAAGGGGCATGCATGCATCTCATCGACGTGACGATGCTGCACGGACCGGCCGTCGGCGGCGTGTCGCGCTATCTGTCGACGAAGCGGCGCTGGCTGCAGGACAATACCCGCGTGCGCCATTCGCAGCTGATGGCGGGCAGCGCCGCGGGCCGGGGCGACGATGGCGAGTACCTGCTGCCCGGCACGCGCCTGCCGGGCTGCGGTGCGCTGCGATGGCCGCTCGACGCACCGCGCTGGATCGACACCCTCGCCGCGCTCGAGCCCGACGTCATCGAGGCCAACGACATCGGCACGGCCGCCTGGTTCTCGCTCGCCGCCGCGCGCAGGCTCGACGTCCCGCTCGTCGGCTTCGCGCACGTCGATCTCGTGCGCTTCGCGCGCGAACGGCGCGGGCCGCTCGCCGAGCGTGTGCTGATGGCCTATACCCGCGCTGTCTACGAGCGCTGCGACGTCGTCGTGGCGCCCAGCGAATACATGCGCGGCCGCCTCGCCAGCTGGGGGGTGCGGCGTGCGCTGGTGCGCCACCTCGGCGTCGATCCGGTACGGTTCCATCCACGCTTTCGCGCGCACGACCTGCGCGCGCGCCTCGGGCTCGCGGAAAACGCGCGATTGCTGATCTACGTCGGGCGATTTTCCGCCGAGAAGCGCATCGGCGTGCTGCTCGAGGCGATGCGCACGCTCGGCGCGCCCTACCACCTGCTGCTGGTCGGCGGCGGCGATGCGCCCCCGTTGCCGGCCAACGTCACCCGGCTGCCCTTCGTCGCCAGCACCGCGGTGCTGGCCCGCCTCATCGCCAGCGCCGACGCCCTGATCCACGCGGGCGACGCCGAGACCTTCGGCCTCGTCTACCTCGAAGCGATGGCGTGCGGGCGGCCGGTGGTGGCGGTCGACGGCGGTGCCGCCGCCGAGATCGTCGCGCCGGAGTGCGGGGTGCTGGCGCGACCCGGCAGCGCGGCGTCGCTCGCCGCGGCAGTCGCCGCGCTGTATGCGCGCGACATCGACGCGCTCGGCGCTTGCGCACGGCGCCGCGTCGACGAGCATTTCACGCTCGACCTGTCGATGCACCGGCTGCTGACGCTATACCGGACCGCGATGGCGGCCCCGCTGTCCAGCGTACCGGCGCTGGTGGCGACGTGAACACCGCGGCGGCCGCGCCGCCGCCGCAAAAGCTGGCGGCGATCGTCGTGCACGACGTCGCCCCGGCAACATGGCCGCAGTGCACGAAATTGCTGGCAATGATCGATGCCCTGGGCGCACCACCGGTCACGCTGCTCGTCGTGCCGCATTTCCACCGCGGCATCCACGCGCGCGATTCGCAGGCGTTCGTCGCCGCGCTCACTGCGCGAGTCGCCCGCGGCGACGAGCTCGCGCTGCACGGTTACTACCATGTCGATGACGGCCCGCGCCCCTGCAGCCTCGGTGCGCTGGTGGCGCGCCGTGTACTGACGCGCGGCGAGGCCGAGTTCGCTGCGATCGACGCAGGCGCCGCGCAGCAGCGCCTCGCGGACGGGATGGCGTTGTTCGACCAGGCAGCCTGGCCGCTGGCGGGCTTCGTGCCGCCGGCGTGGCAACTCAATGCCGCCACCCGGCACGCCATCGACGCCGCCGGCACGCGTATCACGTATGTGCCCGTGCGCAGCGGCATCTATCGCCTGCCCGGCTGGCGCTTCGAATCCACGGCCAACCTCTGCTACAGCCCCGACCGTCGCTGGCGGCGCGCGCTGTCGCGCGCGTCGATCGGCTGGGAGCTGGCGAAGCACGGGCGGCGACGATTGCTGCGGCTGTCGCTGCATCCGCTCGATGCCGGCATTCCCGGCGTGGTGGCGCACTGGCAGGCACTCATCGAGCGCGCGCTGCGCACGCGGCGGCCCGTCACCAAGCGCGAGGCCATGGCCATCGACCCGCAGCGCGACGATACGCGATCGGCCGCCGCGCATCCGCTCGCGGCATAGTCAACGTGCCGCCACATCCCCGACGGTTCCCGCGTTTGCGGGAATCGTCAGGGTTACCAGGCATTTACGCGGCGGCGCCGGTCGTCGTGTTGCCGTTCGTGGCGTTGTTGGTGCGCCGCGGAAAATTGAACGGCACGTGGTTCATCGACAGCCGGCGCAAGCCCGCGCCGAGGAATGCAATCGCGCAATCGACGTCCTCGGCGCCGTAGCCTTGCGGCACCGTACGGAAGCCGGTCTTGCCGCAGCGATGCAGCAGCGCCGTGTCGAACACCTGGCGCGAGTAGCGGAACCCGGCATCGAGGTGGGACGCTGAAATGCCGGGCAGCGATGCCTCGAGCGCGCGCTTGAACTCGTTCAGCACGGGGCCGAAATATCGCTCGTGCCATGCCGCGCCGTCCGGCGCCTCGACCAGCCGCGCCACGACGCACAGGTAATTGCGCCACATCCCGTCGTTCCCGCACTCGATGCCTTCGAAGGGCAGCCAGTAGGCACGCAGCACTTCCTCGGCCGTGAATGCAGGTTGCGCACGCACCTGCGCCAGCGCTTCGCGCCAGGCATTGGTCAGCCGCGACGCGCGCCGCGACAGCGCCTCCTCGAATAGCAGCTCCTTGCTGCCGAAGTGGTAGTTGACGAGCGCGACATGCACGCCCGCTTCGCCCGCGAGCGCGCGGTGCGACGGATCGCGGAAGCCGCGCTCCGAGACGAGCGTTTCGGCGGCGTCGAGCAGCCGCTCGCGCGTGGCGTCGCCACGCCGTGGCAAGGTGGTCACACGTGCGCCTTCAGGCATTTTTGTCTTCCTTGATGTCGTCACCACGTCCGCGCGCGCGGCCGATCCCCTCCGCGCGCTCCATGTCCTCGGCCTCGCGCGAATTGCGGGGCGCTGCGTCGCGGGCTTCGCGCTCGACGTCGTGCGTGGCGAGGTGGCGCGCCACGCCGTCGTCGTACGCGCGGCTCGCCGCGTAGTTGCCTTCGCCGAACTCGACCTTGCCGCCCTGCTGCTGACCCTTCGCCGAAGGCACGTGCCCCGCCTGCTGCTGGGATTTTTTCGGCGGCGGTGCGCCCGGTTCTTTGACCGGCGCCTTCGGCGCGGGCGTCGTGACGCTGGTATGACTCTGATGCTTGCGTGTCGTCATCCTGGTCTCCTCAACGTTGCCATGATTGCGTGCCGGGGTCCGGCAACCCAGCCTGCATGGTCGTGCAACAACGAAGGAGGCCCAATCGGCTCCGGCCGCATACCGCTGTAGGAGGTTCTGCTACATCCGTGCAAAAACGCAACGGCTGTCGGCTCGCGGGTGTCGCCTGTCGGCGACCGCGCGGCGACCGGCCACGCCAGGACGTCGCCGGGTGACGACGCTACTTGGTGCCGAAGATGCGGTCGCCCGCGTCGCCCAAGCCCGGGACGATGTACCCGTGGCCGTCGAGTTCGCGGTCGACGGCGGCGGTGTAGATCGCGACATCGGGATGCGCGGCGCCCAGATTGCGCACCCCTTCCGGCGCCGCGACGAGGCAGACGAAGCGGATCGAGCGCGGGCGCATGGCCTTCAGTCGCGTGACCGCAGCCACCGCGGAATTGCCGGTGGCCAGCATCGGATCGAGGACGATGACGTCGCGCTCTTCCATGTGCTGGGGCATCTTGAAGTAATACTCGACTGCAGCCAGCGACACGGGATCGCGATAAAGGCCGATATGGCCGACGCGCGCCGCCGGCACCACGGTCAGGAAGCCGTCCAGCAGTCCGGTGCCGGCGCGCAGGATCGGCACGAACACGAGCTTCTTGCCATCGATCAGGGGCGCGCGCATCGTCTCCAGCGGCGTCGCGATGTCGACGTACTGCATCGGCATGTCGCGCGTCACCTCGTAGGCCATCAGCGCGCCGATTTCGCCCAGCATGCGCCGGAAGTTGTTGGTCGACGTCTCGCGCCGGCGCATCAGCGTGAGCTTGTGCTGGACGAGCGGGTGGTCGACGACGGTGAGCAGCGAAGCCATCGGGGGATGCGGCGAATGCGACCGGCCAAGCATGACGGCGCTTCGCGCGCGGCGCAAGCCCGGGGGACCGGCTTCGAGCCGGCCCCCCGTGCCGTCGATCATGCGCTGTCGGCGAACAGGCGCATCCACAGCGCCATCGCCAGACCGGCGGCGCCTACGCGTGCCGGCTCGGCGCGCGGATGCGTCGTCACGCGCGCAGCCGCATGCACGACGCCGCCTTCCGGCGCGCAGGCCTCCAGTTGCCGCGGCTCGGGCGGCACGTGGCGCCGGCGCTCTTCGCGCGCGGCGACATGCACGACCATGCCGTCGGGTGCCTGCCAGTACATGCCCCGTTCGACGCCGCGCACGAGCATCGCGTCGTCGCGCCGGCGGGGTGGTTGCATTTGAAGTCGTCTCATTTCGGGTGCCTCGTTGTCGTCTCTTGTTCCTGTCGACGCACCGGGAATGAAAAAGCCCGGTGCCTTCTGGGGGCGATCCGGGCTTGTCGTTGTCGGGGAGACGGACGCGCTATGCGCATGCCTCCCTGTCGCCAGTCCGGTCGCGGCCGTTGCCGTTGCCGTTGCCGTTGCCAATGCCGAATGCCGCCGCCATTGCGCGCTGCCACATGCGCGGGTCGGCGCCGCATTGCGGGCGCATCGACTGCGGTGATTCGCGTTGCAGCATGGGATCGGTCATCGTCGCGCTCCTTTCTCGTCGTCGTGTCAAAGGGCCGTCGCGCGCGCAACACGCGCACGAAGGGCTCGCTCGTTCCTCGCCGGAGGAACCGCTGGGAAAGGCCGGGATTTCGACCATTCGACAGTTCCGCCGGTCCCGGCGGAATGTCGTCCGGCCGGGAGCTACAGGGTCGCGATGACGCCCGATCGCATGGCTTGCGCGGGCGGCAGCACGGCGAAGACGCACGGCTTCATCCCGCCCGCGCAGCCGCCGACACGAAGCCCGCCGATGACGGCGTGGCTGCGGTTCAGCGTTTTGCGAAGGTCGAGATTCATCGGCGCCTTTCTGGGATTACCTGGACATTGCCTGCGACACCGCCGCAGCAACGAGTGGAGTAATCTTACCGTTTCGCATTCTCCTGCGGCAAGCGAAAACACGCACGCAACGCCGCGGCATTGGCGTCGATGCAACACCGTCGCGCGCACGTGCCGCCATCGCAGCCGACACCAATGGCCGCCAACGATTCGCGCCCCGCGCCCACCCCTCTTGCCGCCGCCGAGCTCGATCGCCTCGCCGCCGCGCTCGCATCCGAGCGCATGCCTGACGCGATGCCCCTCGATGCCGCGCAGGGCGCGCTGTACGCGCTGGCGAGCGGACCCGGCGACTTTCCCGATTTGGCCGACGTCGAGGCGCTGGTCCTCGGCGACGACGCGGCGGATGACGGCGGCGAGGAACGCGACACGGTCGCCGCGCTGCTCGCACGCTTTGCCGGGCAGTGCCGCCGCGAGATGCTGGAGGCAGAGGACGAGCTGCGCTGATCCTCTTCGATGGCGAGGACGGCAAGCCCGACTACACGACGTGGTGCCGCGGCTACCTCGAAGGCGTCGATGCGTCGCCGGTGGCGTGGGACGGCGACGCGGCGGTGGACGAGCTGCTGCTGCCGATCGAGGTGCTGGCGGCCGACGACGAAGCCGATCCCGCGCTGCTCGAAAGCATCGCCGATGTCGCGGCGTACCGGCGCGAAGCCGCGCGCGACCTCGTCGGCGTGCTTGTCGACATCCGCCACCACTTCTTCGACCTGCGCACGTCGCGCGTGCCGGCGAAGCGCGACGCGGCGAAGGTGGGACGCAACGAGCGCTGCCCCTGCGGCAGCGGCCGCAAGTTCAAGCAATGCCACGGACGCGCTGCCTGAAAAGGCGCGCGCGACGCCATGACCGTGCTCAATCGTCGTGATTTCCTGCAGGCCGCGGGCGCGCTTTCGGTGTCCGCCGCGCTGCCGTCCTGCGTGCAGATGCCGGCGTCGCCGGCCCCTCCGGCCAAGCTGTCCGACATCGACCACATCGTCATCCTGATGAAGGAGAACCGCTCGTTCGACCATTACTTCGGCACGCTCGCCGGCGTGCGCGGCTTCGATGACAAGGGCGCGCTCGTGCTCGCCGGGGGCCGCAGCGTGTTCCATCAACCCGATGCGCAGAACGCCGACGGTTATCTGCTGCCGTTTCACCTGGACACGCGGCGCACCAGCGCGCAGCGCCTGCACGACCTCAACCACAACTGGGGGCCGCTGCACGCGTGCTTCAACCACGGGCGGATGGACAACTGGGTGGCGATGTTGCGCAAGGTGGATGGCGCCGCGGCACCGCTGACGATGGGCTTCCTCGCGCGCGACGACCTGCCGTACTACTACGCGCTGGCCGACGCCTTCACCGTGTGCGACGGCTATTACGCGTCGCTGATGGGCCCGACGTTTCCCAACCGCTTCTTCCTGATGTCGGGCACGATCGACGCCGACGCGAAGTTCGGCAAGCCGGCGATCGACAACAGCGGCCGCCACTACCTGTGGGAGACGTATCCCGAGCGCCTCCAGCGCGCCGGCATCACGTGGCGCATTTATCACGACATCGACGACTACGGATGCAACGTCGTCAAGTACTTCAACCCCTACCAGGACGCGGGCAAGACATCCGAGCTGCGCCAGAACGCGCTGGTCAACCGCCCGTTCTACGAGCTGCTGCACGACCTCGCCACGGGCAACCTGCCGCAAGTGACCTGGATCGTGCCGCCGGCCGACGCGAGCGAGCATCCCGATTACCTTCCGGCGCGCGGCGAGGATCACACGCGGCGCGTGCTCGACGCGCTGTGGTCGAACCCCAAGGTGTGGGCGCGCACCGTGGTCGTCCTCAACTACGACGAGAACGACGGCCAGTTCGATCATGTCGCACCGCCGACGCCGCCGCCCGGTACGCCGGGGGAGTTCATCAATGGCTTGCCGGCGGGACTGGGCTTCCGCGTGCCGTGCGTGGTGATCTCGCCCTGGAGCCGCGGCGGCTACGTCGTCAGCGACACGTTCGACCACACGTCGACGCTGCGCCTCATCGAGACGCGCTTCGGCGTCGAGGTGCCGAACCTGTCGGCGTGGCGCCGTGCCACCTGCGGCGATCTCACGGCGACGCTGGGGCTCGGCGAACCGCCGCGCTACGACGTGCCGGTGCTGCCGCAGACCGCGGCCGCACTCGAGCGCGTCGAGCGCGACGTGACGACGCTGCCGCCGCCGCAGGTGCCCGAAGTCCAGTCGATGCCAGCCCAGGAGCCGGGGACGCGCGAGCGGCGGGGTGCGATGACTGCCTGAGGCGTGCGTTGCAGCACCCACCGCAATACCGCTCGCCACATGCCGTCACGCCAGCAACACCGCGCCGTCATTCCCGCGCAGGCGGGAATCCAGCGGTAAGGTCGCGTCGATGCGTGGATCCCCGCCTTCGCGGGGACGACGGTGCATTCCTGTTCAGGGTTTCTGCCGGCAGTTGAGCTCCTGCGCCGTGACGCCGTAGGTCAGGGTCGCCGTGCCCTGGTGTTCGCTGAATGCGATATCGTCGCCGACATAGCGCGTGCCGCTGCCCGACGTGGTCTCGAAGATCGGCGTCATGCCGTCGCGGGTCTCCAACGTGCCCGATGGCGGGTCCGTGTCGAACCACGTGACCACGACGTCGCGCGGCGGCGTGCCGTCGCATGCGAAGCGAAACGGGCCGCGCGCCGGCACCATGCGGAAACGCCCCTGCAGCTCGGCGATGCGCGTGCGGTAGACGCTCGACAGGCACGCCTGCGGGTTGGGCGTCGTCGGGCAGCCATCGCGGCTGCGCACCCAGTCGCGCTGCTCGGCGACGAAATACGCGATCGACTTGTCATTGGGCAGCGATTTGGCCGCGCGCCCGAACACGTCGCCCAGCTTGCGGTCGAGTGCCGCCAGCGCATCGTCGCCGCAGATCAGCTGTTGCGCGGCATTGACGCGGCCCGCGCAGTCGAATGAAGGCGTCGCGGCCCATCCGGCGACACTCGCAGCCGAAGCGGCAACGATCGCGGCGCGAACGAGGAAGGCGTGCAGCGGATGGCGCATGGCGGGCTCGCGAGATCGGAAACTCGCGGCTTCGACCCTGGCCGCGCGCGCGAATTCCCCGGGCGCCCACGATACCGCGGCCATGCGTCCGCGTATACCTTTGCCCGGCCGGCGGCAGCCGCGGGTGCATGAACGTCGCCGGGCGTCAGTCGAAAAGGGTCGGCTCGCGCACGCGCGGGGCTTGCGCGGTCGCGGCGTCGGCCCGCGCGAGCCCGCCGGCCCGCACCCCGAGCAGGCGCATGCGACGGGTGAACGTGACACGCGCGAGGCAGCGCCCGGCGGCGTCGCGTATCGTCGCCGCATCCTGCGTCGGCACCTCGATCGTGCGGTCGCGCGTGACGGTGCTGAAGTCGTCGAAGCGCAGCTTGATGCCGATCGTGCGCGTCACATATCCCTTGCGCGCGAGATCGCCGGCGAGGCTCTCGCACAGCTGCGTGAAGATATGCGCCAGCTCGGCGCGATCGCGCTTGACGTGCAGGTCGCGGTCGAACGTGGTCTCGCGGCTGATCGAGCGCGGCTCGCTCACCGTCTCCACCACGCGCGCATCCCGCCCGTTCGCGGCGTCGTGCATCCACGCGCCCTGGCTGCGGCCGAATCGCTCGCACAGCCATATCGGGTCGGCCGCCGCCAGCTCGCCGATCGTGCGCACGCCCAGCGCCTCGAGCTTGTCGGCCGACTTCGGACCGATGCCATTGATCCGCCGCGCCGGCAGCGGCCAGATGCGCGCCGCCACGTCCTGCGGGCGGATGATCGTCAGGCCATCGGGCTTGTCGAGCTCGGACGCGATCTTGGCGAGGAGCTTGTTGGGGGCGACCGCGATCGAGCACGACAGCGCCGTGGCGCGACGCACGGCGTCCTTGACCGACCGCGCTAGCGTGCGCGCGGCGTCGAACCGCGCGTCTTCGGCGAGCGGACCGCGCGCGTCGACGAGGCCCGTGAGGTCGACGTAGATCTCGTCGATGCCACGGTCCTCGATGTGCGGCGCGATCGCCGCCACCGCGGCCTTGAAGCGCCGCGAGTAGCGTCGATACTCGTCGAAGTCGGCCGGCAGCACGATCGCCCCGGGCGCGAGCGCCGCCGCCTTCATCATCCCCTGCGCGGAATGCAGGCCGTACGCGCGCGCGGCATAGGTCGCCGTGGTGATCACCCCGCGCCCGCGATAGTCGCGCAAGGTGCTGAACGTACGCGTCACCTTGCCGCTCTTGGCGTCGACGGCTTCGCGCGGCGCATTCTGGCCGCCGCCGCCGATCACCACCGGCTGGCCGGCGAGCTCGGGATAGCGCAGGAGCTCGACCGACGCGTAGAACGCGTCCATGTCGAGATGCGCGATGAGGCGGCTGCGGTCGGCCATCGCGGATAGTTTAAGGCGGCCGCGCTGCTATAATCACGCCCGTCCGCCGCCCGCGTCGTCGCGAGCCGGCGGCTTTTGTTTTGGAGGCCGGCAGCGTCAGATCCGGCGCCGCATCGCCATGAACAAGCCTGCCCAACCTGCCGAACTCGTGCGCGACGTCGCCCGCCGCCGCACATTCGCGATCATCTCCCACCCCGACGCCGGCAAGACGACGCTGACCGAAAAGCTCCTGCTGTTCGGCGGCGCGATCCAGATGGCGGGCACCGTGAAGGCGCGCAAAAGCGCGCGTCACGCGACGTCCGACTGGATGGAGGTGGAGAAGCAGCGCGGCATCTCGGTGACGAGCTCGGTGATGCAGTTCGACTACGCCGACCACACGATCAACCTCCTCGACACGCCCGGCCACCAGGACTTTTCCGAGGACACCTACCGCGTGCTCACCGCAGTCGACGCCGCGGTGATGGTGATCGATGCCGCCAAGGGCGTCGAGGCGCAGACGATCAAGCTGCTCGAGGTGTGCCGGCTGCGCGACACGCCGATCATCACGTTCGTCAACAAGATGGATCGCGAGGTGCGCGAGCCGCTCGACCTGCTGCAGGAGATCGAGGAGGTGCTGGCGATCGACTGCGCGCCGGTGTCGTGGCCGCTGGGTATGGGCAAGTCGTTTCGCGGGGTGTGGCAGCTCCTCGCCGATCGCCTGCTGCGCTTCACGCCCGGCGAGGAGCGCGTGTCGGCGGACAGCGAGCTGATCGAGGGCATCGACAATCCGCGGCTCGACGCGCTGTTCCCCGGCGAGATCGGCGCGCTGCGCCACGACGTCGACTTGCTGCGCTCGGCGAGCGCGCCGTTCGCGCTCGACCGCTTCCTCGCCGGGCGCCAGACGCCGGTGTTCTTCGGCTCGGGCATCAACAATTTCGGCGTGCAGGAAGTGCTGCGGGCGCTCGTCGAATGGGCACCGCCGCCGCAGCCGCGCGACGGCGGCGCGCGCATCGTGCAGCCGGCGGAGTCGCCCTTCACCGGCTTCGTGTTCAAGATCCAGGCCAACATGGATCCGCGGCATCGCGACCGCATCGCGTTCTTTCGCGTGTGCTCGGGGCGCTACCAGCCCGGCATGAAGGTGCGCCACCTGCGTGAGGCGCGCGAGATGAAGATCGCCAACGCGCTGACGTTCATGGCCAACGAGCGCGTCGCCAGCACCGATGCCGTTGCCGGTGACATCGTCGGCATCCACAACCACGGGCAGCTGCACATCGGCGACACGCTCTCCGAAGGCGAGGCGCTGGCATTCAAGGGCATTCCGTATTTCGCGCCGGAGATGTTCCGCGTCGCGCGCCCGCGCGACCCGTTCAAGTCGAAGCCGCTCGCCAAGGGCCTGCAGGAGCTGGGCGAGGAGGGCGCGATCCAGGTGTTCGCCACCACTTCCGGCAACACGCTGCTGCTGGGCGCCGTCGGCCAGCTCCAGTTCGAGGTGGTCGCCGACCGGCTCGCGCGCGAGTACGGTGTCGACGCGATCTACGACAACGCCAACGTGGCGACCGCACGCTGGCTGGTGTTCGCCGATGCCACGACCCGGCGCGACTTCGAGCGCGAGCAGGCCGCGGCGCTGGCCACCGACGTCGACGGCAACCCCGTGTTCCTCGCCACCAACAAGTACAACCTGCAGGTGACGATGGAGCGCTGGCCGAAGGTGGCTTTCCACGCCACGCGCGAGCACGGGCAGCGCCTGTAGCGGTGACCGTGACGCGTAGAATGCCCGCCATGACCGTTGCCCGGCGCATCCTCGCCATCGTCGTCGCCGCGCTGCAGCTCACGCTGCCGCTCGCGGCGTACGCGCGCACGCCTTTCGTTCCGGGCACGGGCGATCTTTGCTCAGTGGCCCGGGCACTCGGCGGAAACTCGCGCGCGCCGGCACATCAGCCTCCCGTGGCGCCGCTGCACGACCACGCGTCGTCGCACTGTGCGCTGTGTGCGCACGGCGCGCCGCCGGCGCTGACGTGCGCCGCCGCCGCGCTGGCGCCCGCCGATGCGGCGGCCGCCGTCGCCATCGGCGCGACCGGTTTCACACTGGTCGCGCCCGCGCATGGCCACGCCGACGCGCGCGCGCCGCCCGCTCTGCCGATCCGCTCCGCCTGACGCGCCGCCTGCCGCGACCACGGAAGCCGGCGCATCGCCGACTTTCGCCGCAGGAGAACACCATGCAACGCGTCATCGCAGCAACGCTCGCCGTCGTGGCCAGCGTATTCGCCGGTGCCGGCCTCGCGCACGACTACCAGGTAGCCGACCTCGCGATCGGACATCCCTATGCACGAGCCACGCCGCCGGGCGCGCCGGTCGGCGGCGCCTACCTGACGCTCGATAACAAAGGTACGCGCGCCGACAAGCTGCTGCGGGCGTCGTCCCCCGCCGCCGACTCGGTCGAGCTGCACACGATGGTCATGGACGGCGGCGTGATGCGCATGCACGCGGTGCCCGGCATCGACATCGCGCCCGGCCAGCACGTGGAATTGAAGCCGGGCGGCCTGCACCTGATGATGGTCGGGCTCAAGCAGCCGCTGGTGGCGGGCGCGCATGTGCCGCTGCGGCTCACGTTCGAGCACGCGGGGGGCGTCGACGTCGAGCTCGCGGTTGAGCCGATGACCGGCGGCACGATGAACATGCCGCACGCGAATTGAGGCCGCGAGATGAACGCGACTTCCATCACCATCCGCGCCGCCGTCGCCGCCCTCGGCCTGTGCGCCGCCGCGGCGGCGCAGGCATGCTCGAGCTGCGGCTGCACGCTGTCGTCGAACTGGGGTACGCAGGGTGCCGGCAGCGACAATGCCTGGACGCTCGACGTGCGCTACGACTATTTCAACCAGAATGACCTGCGCTCGGGCACGCACTCGGTCGATCGCGCGAGCCTCGAGATTCCCAACGACGGGGAGATCCAGCAGGAGACGATCAACCGCAACTACACGTTCACGGCCGACTACAGCGCTGGCGTGTGGGGCGTCAACATGCTGGTGCCCTGGTTCGACCGCTATCACACGACGATCGCCGCGGGCGACTCCGCCGTGTCGACATCGCATTCGCGCGACTTCGGCGATGCCCGCATCGTCGGCCGCTGGATGGGATTGAGCGACGACCGCAGCATCGGCCTGCAGGCGGGGCTCAAGCTGCCGACCGGACCGTTCCACGACACGTTCGAGTCGGGACCGCAGGCCGGCGAGCCGGTCGACCGCGGGCTGCAGCCCGGCACCGGCACCACCGACTTGCTCGCCGGCGCCTTCAACTTCGGCTCGCTGTCGCGCGACTGGGATTATTTCGCCGAGGGCCTGCTGCAGGTCCCGCTCAATTCGCGCGAGGACTTCAAGCCCGGCGCCGGACTCAATGTAAACGCCGGTTTCCGATACATGTCGTTCGAGAGCGTCGTGCCGCAGGTGCAGCTCAACGTGCGCTCCGAAAAGCGGGAGTCGGGAGCGGAGGCCGACGTCGAGAACAGCGGCGCCACGCTCGTGTACCTGTCGCCGGGCATCACGTGGCACCTGACGCACGACTTCCACGCCTACGCCTTCTTCCAGGTGCCGGTGTACCAGCGCGTCAACGGTCTGCAGCTCGAGCCGCGCTACACGGTGTCGGTCGGTGTGAGCCTGTCGATGTAGCGATTCGAGAGGCTTCCATGCTTCCCGCCAAAATCGTATCCGGCGGCCAGACCGGCGCCGATCGGGCGGCCCTCGATTGGGCGATCCGCGCCGGCATCGAGCACGGCGGCTGGTGCCCGAAAGGTCGGCTCGCCGCCGACGGCCCGATCGCGGCGCGATACCGCCTTATCGAGACCGATTCGGACGACTACGCGGTGCGCACGCGCCTCAACGTTCGCGACAGCGACGCGACGCTGATCGTGAATCTCGGCGCGCTCGACGGCGGCACCGCGCTCACGGCGGAGCATGCGAACGCGCTTGGACGACCGCTGCTCGTCGTGCGGCTGGATGCGCTGCCGGCGCCGCGAGCCGCCGCGACGATCGACGACTGGATGGCGCGCGGCGCGTGGCCGACGCTCAACATCGCCGGACCGCGCGAGGAAGGCCGTCCGGGCATCTACGCTCAGGCTTTCGCCGCGCTTGATGCGTGGCTCGCGCGCGTCGTCGCGAAAGGGTGACGCCCTGCCGCACTCGGCGGCGTCGGCGACCTCCCGAGAGCGCCGCCTCCGGGCGGTCAGCTGCGCGCGAGCAGGGGCAGCACCACCGCGTCGAGCTTGGCCGCGTCGATGCCGGGATCCTCATACCAGTCGTCGCGGCGCAGCACGCCGGCGCGATCGATCACGAACGTGAGCGGCAGGCGCCAGATGCGCCCGTAGTCCTTGAACGTGGCGTCCTTCGCGAATGCGGCGGCGAACGCGTAGTCGCCGACCACGGCGCGCGCCTTCGCCTCGTCTGCCGGGCGGTCCATGCTCACCGCGACGACGACGAGGCCGTCGTCGCGATGCTTGCGATAGAACGCGTCGATCGCCGGCATCTCGGCGCGGCAGGGCGCGCACCACGTCGCCCAGAAGTTGATGAGCACGACCTTGCCGCGCGCGTCCGCGAGCGAGAACGGGTGGCCGTCGAGCAAGGTCGCCGCGAACGGCGGGGCGGGCTTGCCTTCGGCAATCGCGAAGGCGCGCGGCGCCGCGGCGGCCAGCGCGAGGGTCAGTAAGTCTCTGCGGTGCATCGTGTGTCGCCTTTGCGGAGCGTGCGGTTCGCCGGCGGACGGGTGTCCGCCACGGGGCGGTAAAATCACATCATGCAGCTGGTTGCCGAACCTCGCGTCGCCTTGCGCACGCCTGCCCGTGATGCGCGCCCCACACGCGCCGTGGCTGCGTGGCTCCTCGCCTGCTGCGTCCTCGTGTTCCTGATGGTCGTGGTCGGCGGCGTCACGCGCCTCACGCACTCGGGCCTCTCCATCACCGAATGGCAGCCGATCGTCGGCACGGTTCCACCGCTTTCGACCGCGGACTGGCAGGACGCGTTCACACGCTACGAGGCAACGCCCGAGTTCCGCGAGGTCAATCACGCGATGACGCTCGACGAGTTCAAGGGCATCTTCTGGTGGGAATATTTCCATCGCCTGCTCGGGCGCGCCATCGGCGTGGTCTTCCTCGTGCCATTCCTGTACTTCCTTGCGCGACGGCGCATCCCGCAAGGCTACGCCAGGCCCCTGGCGGCGATCTTCGTGCTCGGCGGCCTGCAGGGCGCGCTCGGCTGGTACATGGTGCAAAGCGGCCTCGTCGACGATCCGCGCGTATCGCAGTTCCGGCTCACCGCGCACCTGGGGCTCGCCGTGCTGATCCTGGGCGCGATGCTGTGGACGGCGCTGTCGCTGCTCGACCCGGTTCGCGCGCATGGCGTGCCGCGCCGCGCGCGCCGCTTCGCCTTCGGCATCGCCGCGCTCGTGTTCGCGATGATCCTGACCGGCGGACTGGTCGCCGGCATTCGCGCCGGCTTCGCCTACAACACGTGGCCGTCGATGAACGGCCACGTGGTGCCGCCGGAAATCCTGTCGATCGCGCCGTGGTGGCGCAACTTCTTCTGGAACATGGCCACCGTGCAGTTCGATCACCGGATGATCGCGTACACGCTCGCGGTCGGCGTGCCGCTGCTGGCGTGGACGCTGCGCGGCGATGACGTGCCGGCGCGCGCGCGGATCGGCGGCCGCGGCCTCCTTGCCATGCTGGCCGTGCAGATCGCGCTTGGCATCTCGACGCTGCTGCTCGTCGTGCCGATCCCGCTCGCCGCACTGCACCAGGCAGGCGCGGTGCTGACGTTCGCGCTCGCCCTCAACGTCGCACACGCGCTGCGCTGACACACGCGCTCGCCACGACGACTGCGCCACGCAGGCGTGTCGTGCACACGTCGGCGCGCCATGCGGCCACAGTTTGCACGCCCGACGGTAGACACCGCCGATTCTGCGATAATCGAGCGCTCTGCACCTCTATGGCCGGGAAACACCATGGCTGACGCACGCGCACTGGACGAACCGCTCTCCGACATCGAGCTTGACGAGCTCGAGGCTTTTCTCGCGTCCGATTCGGTGCCGCAGGATTGCATGGACCTCGAGATGCTCGACGGCTACCTGACGTCGATCGTCAGCGGTCCCGAGGAGATCCAGCCATCGGAATGGCTGCCCGGCGTGTGGAGCGAAGGCGGCAAGAGCGCGTCGCCTGCGTATACGTCCAACGAGCAGGCACAGCGCATCATGGCGCTGGTGCTGCGGCACATGGTCGGCATCCAGCGCACGCTCGCCGAATCGCCGACGCGGTTCCGTCCACTGCTCTACTATGCCGACGACCACGCGCAGAAGGAAAAGGCGCCGGCGGAAGCGGCCGCGTGGTGCGAAGGCTACGTCGCCGGCATGAAGCTGCGCGAGGACGAGTGGCAGCCGTTGTACGACGCGCAGGAATCGCGCGACTGGATGTTTCCGGTCGAGGCGCTCGCCTACGGCGATCACGATCCCGAGTTCGCGGAATGGATCGACGACAAGGAGCGCCGCGCGTCGCTGGTCGAGGAATTACCGGTGGCGAGCGTGCTGATCTACCGCTGGTGGCAGGAGCGCCGCCGCGGCACCGAGGGCCGCGGCAGCGGCGGACGCCGCGTGATGCCGGGCAGCGTGCGCAAATCGCGCCAGCGATTGCACTAGGCACGGCGCCGGCGCGCGCGCAACGTCAGGCAACGAGCCGGTAGCCGACCGCGGTCTCGGTCACCAGATGCACCGGCCGCGCGGGATCGGCCTCCAGCTTCTGCCGCAGATGTCCCATGTGCACGCGCACGTAATGCTCGTGCTCGACATAGGCCGGGCCCCAGACCTCGCGCAGGATCTGGCGGTGCGTCAGCACGCGTCCGGCGTTGTTGACGAACAGCGCAAGCAGGCGGAACTCGATGGGCGTCAGGTGCAGCGCGGCACCGCCCTTGCGCACGGTGCGCCGCGTGAGGTCGACCTCCACGTCGCCGAAGCGGAAAGGCGCCGCATCCTCGCTGGCGACGCCGGCGCTGCGCCGGCGCGTCGCCCGCACGCGGGCCAAGAGCTCGCCGACGCCGAACGGCTTGCCGAGGTAATCGTCGGCGCCTGCATCGAGCGCCTCGATCTTGTCCATTTCGCCTGTGCGTGCCGACAGCACGATGACGGGCACCGACGACCACGCGCGGAAATCGCGGATGAACGTGATGCCGTTGCCATCGGGCAAGCCGAGATCGACGATCACGAGGTCGGGCTTGCGCGTACCGGCGTCGATGAGGCCGCGTTTGATCGTCTCCGCCTCGAAGACCTGCCAGCCTTCGCTTTCCAGCGCGATGCGCACGAACCGCCGGATCTGGGGCTCGTCCTCGATCAGCAACGCAACAGGTGCGGGATCACTCACGCGGTCGTTCCATCGTGTCGACCTCGGCTCGGACCCGCCGATCGGCGCGCGGGGCGTACGCGCCGGGAGTCGCGACACGCGACCGGATGATAGCGTTTCCGCGTCAGTGCGAGTCTGCGGGCTCGTCGGGTGTCGCGGGCGGCACGCCGAGCGGCAGCGTCAGCGTGAACCTTGCGCCGCCGTCGGCATTGTTCTGCGCGCGGATGCTGCCACGATGGGCGACGACGATCGCGCGGCTGATCGCGAGCCCGAGCCCGACCCCGGGCGTCGCGGACTCGCTCCTGCCGCGCGTGAATTTGTCGAAGATCGTTGCTTCCTGGCCCTCGGGAATGCCCGGGCCGCGATCGCTGACGCTGACGACGAGCTCGGCGCCGGCGATGTCCGCGCTCACGGTGATGGGCGTTCCCGGCGGTGTGTACTTGCCGGCGTTCTCGAGCAGGTTGTACAGCACCCGCTCGATCAGCGTGGCATCCATCTCGACCAGCGGCATGTCGCGCGCCACCTGCACGTCGACGCGATGGTGGACGAGCGCCGCCTGCGCGGATTTGAGTGCGCTACCCACCACTTCCTCGACCGAATGCCACTGCCGCCGCAGCCTGACCTCGCCGCTCTCGATGCGCGCCATTTCGAGCAGGTTGGTCACCAGGGCGCCCATCCGCCGCGCCTCGTCGGCGATCGCGCGGGCGGTCTCGAGCTGTACCGCCGACATCGGCGGGCGCGTGATCGCCAGCGATTCCGCGAGCCCCACCAACGCCGCGAGCGGCGTGCGCAGGTCGTGCGACAGCGCCGACAGCAGCGAATTGCGCAGGCGCTCCGATTCCATGTGCACCAGCGCCTGCTGCGCGACCTCGACGTAGTGCACGCGCTCGAGCGCGATCGCGGTCAGCGCGGCGAAGGTGTCGAGGTGGCGGCGCTGCTCGGGCACCAGCAGGATGCGCGGGTCGTCGGGCTTCAGCACCAGCACGCCGCGCGTGCGCATCGGCGCGCGCAGCGGCAGGTACAGGTATTCGTTGCCGGCCAGCGTGTCGGTGCCCGCACCCGCGGGCTCCGACTTGTCATACGCCCACTGTGCCGCCCCGGCGTCGATCGCGAGTGCCTGGGAGCCACCGGCCACGACCTGCAGCCGATCCTGCGCGTCGGCCACCAGCACCGCCACCCTGGCGTGGAACGTGTTGGCGATGCTGCGCGTCGCCGCCTCGACGACATCGCCGGTGAGCAGCAGGCTCGACATGTCGCGCGCGAACTCGTAGAGCACGCGGGCGCGCTCCTCGCGGTACGACGCGACGCGTGCCTGGTAGCGCAGCCCGGCGGTCATCTGGCCGATGATCAGCGCGACCGCGAGCATCACGCCAAACGTCAGCAGGTACTGGAAATCGCCGACGGCGAAGCTCAGGCGCGGCGACACGAAGAAGAAGTCGAACGTCGCCACGCTGACGAACGCGGCCAGCACCGCAGGGCCGCGGCCCCACTTGAGCGCGACCAGCACCACGGTGAGCAGGAACAGCATCACGATGTTGGCGAGATCGAACCAGGACACGAGCGGCGTCGCCAGCAGCGTGGTGGCGAGGCACGCCAGTACCGCCCACACGTAGCGCAGGCGCTTGTCGCCGCGGCGTGGGTCGTCGGCGCCACGCTCGGCGGGGTCCGCCGTGCGTCGCGGTGCGGGCTGCGGATCACCGCGGCCCACCTCGATGAGGTCGATGTCCGGCGCAATCCGGCCGAGGCGCTCCGCGGTGCCGCGCGCCCATGGCCACGCCGATGCGCGCCGGGTGCGACCGAGCACCACCTTCGAGCAGTTGTGTGCGCGCGCGTACTCGACGATCTCCGCCACCGGCGCGCTGCCGGCGAGGATCGCCGTGTTGGCGCCGAACTCCTGCGCGAGCTTCACCGTGACGAGGATGCGCTCGCGCTCGCGCGCCGGCAGGCGCTGCAGCACGGGGGTCTCGACGTACACCGCCGTCCAGCCGACGCCGAGCTGCGCCGCGAGCCTTGCCGCGCTCCGCACGGTGTCCTCGCCGCCCGCACCGGGGCCGATGCAGCACAGCAGCGAATCCTCGGTCTTCCACACGCGCTCGATCGACTTCCGCGAGCGATAGGCCTGCACGTCGTCCTCGACACGGTCGGCCGTGCGGCGCAGCGCGAGCTCGCGCAGCGCCATCAGGTTGCCCTTGCGGAAGAAGTTGCTGGCGGCGCGCTCGATCTCGGCCGGCAGGTACACCTTGCCGGCGCCGAGGCGCGCCAGCAGGTCGTCGGCGGATACATCGACCATCACCACTTCGTCGGCACGGTCGAAGAAGAAGTCGGGCACCGTTTCCCGCACGGTGATGCCGGTGATGCCGCCGACGACATCGTTGAGGCTTTCGATGTGCTGGACGTTGAGCGTGGTGAATACGTCGATGCCCGCCGCCAGCAGCTCGTCGATGTCCTGCCAGCGCTTGGGATGGCGCGAGCCCTCGACGTTGGTGTGCGCGAGCTCGTCGACGAGGACAAGCGCGGGCCGTCGCGCGAGCGCCGCGTCGAGGTCGAACTCCTCCAGCATCCGCTGCCGGTAGGCGAGCCTCGCGCGCGGCAGGATCTCGAGGCCCTGCACCAGCACCTCGGTCTCCTTGCGCCCGTGGGTCTCGACCAGCCCCACCACGACGTCCTTGCCTTCGTGGCGCAGCGCGCGCGCCGCCGAGAGCATCGCGAACGTCTTGCCGACGCCGGCCGACGCGCCGAAATAGATGCGCAGCCGGCCGCGTTGCACGGAGGCCGCCTGCGCGGTCACCTGCGCCAGCAGTTCATCCGGGTCGGGGCGCGCTTCGCTCATCCGCGGTTCGCATCAGCAGTTGGTCGCCGGCATTCGGCGAATATCGGCGCAACGCAGACTACCCGTTGCCGCCCACCGTCGCCACTATGGCGCCGGCTTCCCGGCAGCGTGGTCGAGCGCGAGATTGAGCGACAGAACGTTGACGCGCGGGTCGCCGAGCAGACCGAGCGTCCGGCCGTCGGTGTGCTGAGCGACGAGCGCCTGCACGGTGGCGACCGGCAGGCCGCGGACGCGCGCCACGCGCGCGGCCTGGAAGTCGGCCGCGGCCGGACTGATGTCCGGATCGAGCCCGCTGGCGGACGCGGTGACGAGATCGGCCGGCACCGCCGCCGTGTTCCCGGGATCGGCATCGCGCAGCGCCTTGATGCGCGCGGCCACCGCATCGGCGAGCGCGGGATTGCGCGGGCCGAGGTTGGAGCCCGACGATGCCGCGCCGTTGTAGGGCGGTGAGGTCGCGGACGGGCGGCTCCAGAAGTACTTCGGGTCGTCGAACGACTGCCCGATCAGCGCGGAGCCCACCGTCTTGCCATTCTGGTCGACGAGGCTGCCGTTGGCGGCGCGCGGGAACAGGCCTTGCGCGAGGCCCCACGTGACGAGCGGGTAGACGACGCCGGTCAGCGCCGTCAGCACGACCAGCATGCGCAGCGCGGGGAGGATCGAGGCGAACATGGCGGGATTCCCGTTTCAGGCGAGGTGGAACGCGACGAGCAGGAGGTCGATCAGCTTGATGCCGACGAACGGCAGCAGGATGCCGCCGACGCCGTAGATGAGCATGTTGCGGCGAAGCACCGCGGCGGCGCCGGCCGCCACGTACTTGACGCCACGCAGCGCGAGCGGGATCAGCGCCGGGATGATGAGCGCGTTGAAGATCACCGCCGACAGGATCGCGCTCTGCGGTGTCGCGAGGTGCATCACGTCGAGCGTATCCAGCACCGGATACGTGCTGGCGAACGCCGCGGGAATGATGGCGAAATATTTCGCGACGTCGTTGGCGATCGAGAACGTCGTCAGCGCGCCGCGGGTCATCAGGAGCTGCTTGCCGATCTCGACGATCTCGATCAGCTTGGTCGGGTTCGAGTCGAGGTCGACCATGTTGCCGGCTTCCTTCGCCGCCTGCGTGCCGCTGTTCATCACCACCGCCACGTCCGCCTGTGCCAGCGCGGGAGCGTCGTTGGTGCCGTCGCCCGTCATCGCCACGAGCTTGCCGTCGGCCTGGATCTGGCGGATCAGCTTGAGCTTGGCCTCGGGCGTGACCTCGGCCAGGAAATCGTCGACGCCGGCTTCGGCGGCGATCGACGCCGCGGTCAGCTTGTTGTCGCCGGTGATCATGATCGTCTTGATGCCCATCCGCCGCAGCTCGGCGAAACGCTCCTTGATGTGCGTCTTGACGATGTCCTTCAGCTCGACGACGCCGAGCACGCGCCGGCCCTCGGCGACGACCAGCGGCGTCGCGCCGCGCCGTGCGACTTCCTCGACGCGCGCGATCACCTCGTTGTCGACGCTGCCGCCCTGCGGCACGATCCATGCGCGAATGGCATCGAGAGCGCCCTTGCGCAGCTCGCGGCCGCGATGCGTGACGCCGCTCATCCGCGTCTGCGCCGCGAATGGAATGATCGTGAACTGGCCGGGCTCGAGCGCCGGCGGCGCGATGCCGGACGAACGCTTCACCAGCGCGACGATGCTCTTGCCCTCGGGAGTCTCGTCGCCGAGCGAGGCGAGCAGCGTGGCTTCCGCCAGCTGCTGCTGGGTGACGCCCGCGACCGCGTGCAGCGACGACGCCTGGCGATTGCCGAACGTGATCGTGCCGGTCTTGTCGAGCAGCAGCACGTCGCAGTCGCCGGCGGCCTCGACGGCGCGTCCGGAGGTCGCGATGACGTTGGCGCGCATCATCCGGCCCATGCCGGCGACGCCGATCGCCGACAGGAGCCCGCCGATCGTCGTCGGGATCAGGCACACCAGCAGCGCGACGAGCACGGTGATCGACACCGGCGTGCCGGCCTTGGCCGCCGCCACGCTGTAGATCGAGTACGGCAGCAGCGTCACCGTCGCCAGCAGGAATACCAGCGTCATGGCGACGAGCAGGATCGCCAGCGCGATCTCGTTGGGCGTCTTCTGGCGCCTGGCGCCCTCGACCATGCCGATCATGCGGTCGAGAAACGCCTCGCCCGGATTGACGGCGATGCGCACGATGATCCAGTCGGAGAGCACCACGGTGCCGCCGGTGACGGTGTCGAAGTCGCTGCCCGCGGCGCGGATCACCGGCGCGCTCTCGCCGGTCACCGCGCTCTCGTTGATCGACGCCGCGCCGACGACGACCTCGCCGTCGCCGGGCACGATGTCGCCCTGCTCGACCAGCACGAGGTCGCCCTTGCGCAGCTTGTTCGACGGCACCGGCGTCGCCGGCGCCCCCTGCTCGGCGCGTGCGAGCTTCCTGGCGATCGTGTCCTTGCGCGCGCTCTTGAGCGACGCCGCCTGCGCCTTGCTGCGGCCTTCCGCGATCGCCTCGGCGAAATTCGCGAAAACCAGCGTCGCCCACAGCCACAGCGTGATCGCGAGGATGAAGCCGGCCGGCGCCTCGCCCTTGCCGCCCAACGCCTGCAGCCACAGCACCGTGGTGAGGATGCTGCCGATGTACACGACGAACATCACCGGATTGCGCCATTGGTAGCGCGGCGTCATGCGGCGGAAGCTGTCGAGCAGCGCGTGCTTCATCAGGTCCGGGTTGAGGAACCAGGACAGCGCGCTCGGGCGGGTGGCGAGAGTATTCATCGAAGTCGGAGCCTTGGCGGAAAGGTCGGCAGCGTGCGTCATGGGCCGGCGTACAGCAGCAGTTGCTCGACGACGGGGCCGAGCGCGAGCGCCGGCACGAACGTCAGCGCACCGACGGTGATCACCGTGCCGATCAGCACGACGACGAAGAGCGGCGTGTGCGTCGGCAGCGTGCCCGCGCTCGCAGGCACTCGCTTCGCTGCTGCGAGCGCACCGGCCAGCGCCAGCACCGGCACGGCGAGCCAATAGCGCGCGAACAGCATGACGATGCCCAGCGCGGAGTTGTAGAAGGGTGTATTGGCGGACAGCCCGGCGAATGCGCTGCCGTTGTTGTTGCCCGCCGACGAGAACGCGTAGAGGATTTCCGAGAACCCGTGCTCGCCAGGATTGGCGACGCCCGCGCGCCCGGCCTCGACCATCACCCCGATCGCGGTGCCGCACAGCACGAGGAACGGCGGCACCAGGATCGCGATCGAGGCCATCTTGATCTCGAACGCGCCGATCTTCTTGCCGAGGTACTCGGGCGTGCGCCCGACCATCAGCCCGGCGATGAACACGGCGACGATCGCGAACACGATCATCCCGTAGAGGCCCGATCCCACGCCGCCGAAGATCACCTCGCCGAGCTGCATCAGCCACATCGGGATCATGCCGGCGAGCGGCATCAGCGAGTCGTGCATCGCGTTCACCGAGCCATTCGACGCCGACGTCGTGGCGACTGCCCAGATCGTGGAGTTCACAACGCCGAAGCGCACCTCCTTGCCTTCCATGCTGCCGCCGGGGTTGGTGTCGCTCACGACCTGGTCGACGCCGAGCTTGCCGAGCACCGGATTGCCCGGCGCCTCGAGCGCGTATTCGGCCGCGAGCAATGCGGCGAACACGATGGTCATCGTGGCCAGCAATGCCCAGCCCTGGCGCGTGTCGCCGACCATCTTGCCGAACGTGCAGCAGAGCGCCGCCGGGATCAGCAGGATCGCCAGCATCTCGAGGAAATTGGTGAACGGCGTGGGATTCTCGAACGGGTGCGCCGAATTGACGTCGAAGAAGCCGCCGCCGTTCGTGCCGAGCTGCTTGATGGCGATCTGCGACGCCGCCGGCCCGAGCGGAATCGTCTGCTCGGTCACCGTCGTCTTCGCCGTCACGGGATTGCCCTGGGGGTCCTTCAGCGGCTGGCCGTCGGCACCATTCTTCGGCGCGTCGTACGTCGTCGGCTGCACGAGCGTGACCGTGGCATAGCGCTCGAAGGTCTGCACCACGCCCTGGCTCACCAGCACGACCGCGAACACCAGCGACAGCGGCAGCAGGATGTATACCGTCGTGCGCACGAGGTCGAACCAGAAGTTGCCGATCGCGTCGACCTGCTTCTGCACGAAGCCGCGAATGAGCGCCACCAGCACCGCCATGCCCGATGCCGCGGAAACGAAATTCTGCACGCCGAGACCGAGCATCTGCGTGAGATCGCTCATCGTGCTCTCGCCGGCGTAGCCCTGCCAGTTGGTGTTGGTGATGAAGCTCACGGCGGTGTTGAACGCCGAGTCGGGCGTCACGGCCGCCATGGCCTGTGGATTGAGCGGCAGCCACTGCTGCAGGCGTTGCAGCGCATACACGACCAGCGCGCCGGCCAGGTTGAACCACAGCATCGCCAGCGCGTAGTCGATCCAGTTCATCGGCCGCGCCGCGTCGACACCCGCGCCGCGATAGACGAGGCGCTCGAGCCAGCCGCCCAGCCGCTGCGCGCGCATGGCGCGGCCTTCGTATACGGCCGCCATATACGCGCCGAGCGGTTTCGCGCACAGCAGCAGGACTGCGACGTACAACACGATCTGGAGCCAGCCGGCCGCGTTCATTCGAAGGTCTCCGGCCTGAACAGCGCCACGACGAGGTAGACGAAGATCACGAGTGCCGCCGCGCCCGCGAGCCAGTACAGGGCGTTCATGGCTGCTTCCCGCCGCGACGAAGTCCTGCGCAGAAGCGCACGAGGCCCACCGACGCCGCGAAGAACGCGACGGTCAGCGCGATGTAGACGATATCCATCATGTGCAGGCTCCCGAAGACCCGTCTCCGATGAGAGCGATCCTGGGCGCGCGCGTCGCAAGGTTGCGCAAGATGAATGCGAGCGGGTATAAAGACCGTGTAAAAAACGGCCCGGTGATATCCGGCCGGCCGATCACCCGGATTGCATTCCATGACGCACGGCGCCCGGATCCTGGAGCAATGCGATGAGCTCGGCGCGATCAGCGAAGATCCGGACGTTCTTACCCGTCGCTACCTGACTGCCGAGCACCGCCGCGCCGCCGATCTGATCGCGGGCTGGATGCGCGCCGCCGGCATGCAGGCCACCGTCGATGCGCTCGGCAACGTCGTCGGCCACTACGCCGCCGCGCATGCCGGTGCACCGCGCGTGCTCACCGGCTCGCATTTCGACAGCGTCGTCAACGCCGGGCGCTACGACGGCGTGTTCGGCATCCTGTGCGCCATCGCCGCCGTCGGCGATCTCCACGCGCGCGGCGTGCGCGCGCCCTGCGCGATCGAGGTCGTGGCGTTCGGCGACGAGGAAGGCGTGCGCTTCGGCTTCTCGATGGTAGGCAGCCGCGCGCTCGCCGGCCGCTTCGACCCGGCGCTGCTCGACCGCCGCGACGCCGACGGCACGACGCTGCGCGCGGCCATCACGGCGTTCGGCGGCGACGTCGACGCGATACCGTCGCTGTCGCGCGCGCGCGCGCACGTGGCGGCTTTCGTCGAGGTGCACATCGAGCAGGGCCCGGTGCTCCTCGGGCGCGACCTCGCGCTCGGCGTCGTCACCTCGATCGCCGGCGGCACGCGGATTGCCGCGCGGGTCACCGGCCTCGCCGGCCACGCCGGCACCGTGCCGATGGGCGCGCGCCGCGATGCGCTCGCTGCCGCCGCGGAAATGACGCTCTGCGTGGAGTCCTATACCGAAGCCAGCGCGGGCACGCTGGTGGGCACCGTCGGCAAGCTGGCGATCGCCGGCGGCGGTGCGATCAACGTCATACCCGGCGAGGTGGCCTTCACCATCGACGTGCGCGCGGGTGCCGATCCCGCGCGGCATGCGGCGGTCGCCGCGCTCGAGCGCGAATGCCGGGCGATCGCCGCGCGCCGCCGTGTCGCGCTCGAATGGGTGACGCTGTTCGAGCTCGCGGCGGCACCCTGCGACCCGCGGCTGCAGGCAAGGATCGCCGACAGCATTGCCGCGCAGGGCATCGCGCCGTTCCGGTTGCCAAGCGGCGCCGGCCACGATGCGATGGAGTTGGCGCACGTCGCGCCGATCGGCATGCTGTTCGTGCGCTGCGGCGCCGGCGGCATCAGCCACCATCCCGACGAGACGATGACCGCCGAGGATGCGGGCATCGCCACGCGCGCGCTCATCCACTTCCTCGAGCATTTCGACGCGGCCGCGACGCCGCCTGCGCAGCGCGCATGAAAACGCCCGCGCGACCCCTGACCCCCTACGAGCGCATCGGCGACTGGGTCGACAACCATCTCGACGAGTCGATCGCGTTCCTCCGCGAGCTGGTGCGCGTGCCGACCGACACGCCGCCCGGCGACAATGCCCGCCACGCGCTGCGCACCGCCGAGCTCCTCGCGCAGATGGGCCTCGCCGTCGAGCGCCACCCGGTGGCCGCCGCCGACGTCCGCGCCTGCGGGCTGACGTCGATCGTCAACCTCGTCGTGCGCCGCCGCTTCGGCGACGGCCCCGTGATCGCGCTCAACGTGCACGGCGACGTGGTGCCGCCCGGTGCGGGATGGACGCACCCGCCCTATGCCGGCGACATCGTCGACGGCCGGATGTATGGGCGCGGCGTCGCCGTGTCGAAGTCGGACATCGCAACCTACGCCTACGCGCTGCGCGCGGTGGCGGCACTCGGTGCGATGCAGCGCGGCAGCGTGGAGCTGCACATCACCTACGACGAGGAGTTCGGCGGCGCCTGCGGACCGCAGTGGCTCTTGGCGCGCAGCCTTTCCGATCCCGATTACGCGCTATGCCCGGGGTTCAGCTACGAGATCGGCATCGCGCACAACGGCACCGTGCAGCTCGAGGTCGTGGTGCACGGCCGCGCCGCGCATGCCGCGCTGCCCGCCACGGGCATCGACGCGCTGCGCGCGGCGCACGTCCTCCTCGGCGCGCTGTACGCTCATGCCGACGGCCTCGACCGGACGCGCTCGAAGGTCGCCGGCATCGCCGCGCCGACGCTGGTCGTCGGCCGCATCGATGGCGGGATCAATACCAATGTGGTTCCCGACCGCGTGAGCCTGCGTCTCGACCGGCGGGTGATTCCCGAGGAGCGCGCCGAGCACGTCGAGGCGGCATTGCGTGACCTGATCGAGCGCGCGGCGACGCCGCTGCGCGGCGTGCGGGTGGAGATCCGCCGGCTGTTGCGCGCACGCCCGCTCGTGCCGCTGCCGGGACACTCGGTGCTGGTGGATGCGATTGCGCGGCATGCCGCAGCGGTGATCGGCGAGCCCGTCGCCGCGCGCGGCACGCCGCTCTACACCGACGCGCGACTCTACGGCGAGCACGGCGTGCCGACGGTGCTGTACGGCGCCGGACCGCGCACGGTCATCGAGTCGAACGCCAAGCGCGCCGACGAGAATCTCGTGCTGGACGACCTGCGCAAGGCCACCAAGGTGGTGGCCTGCGCGCTCTACGACCTGCTCGAAGCAGCGCCGCTGCGGTTGCGGCTGGCGCCGCCGACGCGTCACTGACGCGTCAGGCCATGCCGTACAGCGACGGCGGCTCACGCACGTCGCGCATGCGCGGCACTTCGGCGGGCCAGTGGCGCGCCTCGAAATCCTCGATCAGGTGCACCAGCTCGTCGAAGCGGCGGCCGGCCGGCGTATCGGGATCGGCGAGCATCAGGTCTTCCAGCTCGCTGAGTGCGGCGCTGTAGTCGGCGTCGTTGGCGAGATGTTCGGGATCGAGGATATGCGACATGCGAATCTCCTGGCGGGTGAGAAGACATTGGCATCGCAGCGTGGCGGCGGTGCATGTTGGCCTCCCGTGGCGCCACCGCGCCATCGCCCGAAGGTCGTAGTGCCCGCCGGCGCGATGCCTGGCGTCCATTGTCGCCACGCGCATTCCAAGGGCCATCGGCAGGACGCCGATTGCGCCGTCCGCAGCGCGCCTACATCGGGCGCGCGCACTTTGCCGCGCCGGTGCGGTCCAACTCCCATGCGCGCCGGCGTTGCCGGCGCATCAACCACGTGCGGCGGCGTCGTCGTATGATCGACGCAGCAATCCCTACTCATCGTTCATGGAGGCTACGATCATGGCCCAAGCCCAGAAGGACACCACCGTCACGCTCGAGGAAGTGACCGCGATGAATCGCGACGATGCGCGCCGCGAACTCGTTGCCGAATGCAAGCGCCTGCTGGCCGACACCGAGGCGCTGCTGGAACGCGCCAAGTCGGTTTCCGCCGACGCGTACGCGCTTGCCCGCGACGAGCTGGACCGCAAGGTGGCGACGCTGCGCGTCCGTTACGACGAGCTGACCGACCGCGCCGCCATCGGCGCCGAGCGTGCGCGCGTCGAGACCGATCGTTACGTACGCGAGAACCCGTGGCAGTCGGTGGCGATCGCGGCGGCCGTCGGCGCGATCGTCGGCGTGGCGCTTACCCGCCGCTAGCCGTCCGCGACGGCACGGCCAGGCCGTCGCCGGAAATTCACGGCGACGTCAACGGTCATCGTCGTCCCACTTGCGCCACTGCGTCGGGCGACCCTCGGCGCGGCGGCGCGCGATGAACGCCAGCCACGCAGGCGGGTTCGCGGTGGACAGCAGCGCGCGCAACAGGATGGCGGCGACGATCAATATCACGGCGCCCACGATTACCACCGTCAACCAGCTAGCGTTCATTCGCGGCCTCCGTCGTCATCGGCACAGCATACAAAAAAAGGCGGCGAATCGTCGGATTCGCCGCTGAATCCTGCAACGTATCGCAGGCGGCCCGGGGAGGGCCGGGGGGAGAGACTGTTCAGTCGCCGTCGCGCAACACGATCCGCGTGTCCGAGTCACCGGCCAGCGGCGTGGCCGACGTGGCGCATTTGGGTTGGTGCGCGCGTGGACCCGCGTGGAGCGCGATGCAGCGAACGTCCGCTGCCGCCGTGGCCGCAATCGCCGGCGACGGCGCCAGCGGTGGCCTCCACGCGTCGGCGCGCGAGCCCACCGCGGCGACCCCGGCGGCAATCACCACGATGGCCAGCACCAGCGACTCGATCCACGCGTCCATCACGTCAGTGCGGCGTCAGAGCTTGGGGCGGGCGCCGGGTGCCGTAGTGCCCGGACGTGTGAGCATCGGATCGTCGGGCAGCGTGTCGTCGTTGTAGCGGTCGGCGAAGGCGTCCACCTGCTTTTGCGCTTCGTCGCGGCCGATGCCATACGTCTCCTGCACCTTGCCGACGAGCTGGTCCTTCTTGCCACCGATGACGTCGAGCTGGTCGTCGGTCAGCTTGCCCCATTGTTCCTTGGCCTTGCCCTTGAATTGCTTCCAGTTGCCTTCGATGCGGTCCCAGTTCATGAGAGCTTCTCCGGTGGTGTTGTGTTCATCGGTGCAGGGGGGTCGCCCCCGAAGCGTCCAAGAGCGCATCGATCGCGCAATGCATCGCATCCGCCCATGGATCGCACTGTAGGCAACCGCGTCGCCCGCAGGCATCGGTGGAATGACGATTGGAGCGTCGGACGGAGCACGACACCGCGATTTGGGCACGCGTGCCAATAGGCCGCGACCGCTCTCGCGCGGGCTACCGCCTTGACCGCGCAGGCCGCGCGGGCTACGCTCATTCGCTTGTCCGCCGGGCCTACAAGTGCGCGAGTGCGCCCGCCCGGCGGACCCGGTTCGTCCCCCAAGGAGCGATGGATGCGAGGGTTGCAATGCGCAGTGGCGACGGCGGCGTTGCTGCTGGCCGTGTGCGCCGGCACCGCCGGCGCGGCGTCGATCCGCGGCAGCGTGCTCTATGCGGGGCCTGCGCCCGCCGCCAGGAAGGTCGATGTCACGATCGACCAGTACGTCTGCGGCAATGAAAAGGATGCCGGCGACCTCGTCCTGTCGTCGCGCAAGGGCATCAGGAATGCCGTCGTCTGGCTCGACAATCCGCCCCCCGATCGCGCGTCGCCGGCGCCGGGCGCCAAGGTGACCGTCGACCAGCAGGGCTGCGTGTTCGTTCCGCGCGTCGTCGTCGTGCAGGCCGGCGGCACCGTCGACTTCCTCAACAGCGACCGCCTGCTGCACAACATCCACGCCACGCCGAAGCTCAACGTGAGCTTCAACCGCACGCAGCCCAAGGACCGCACCATTCCGGTCACGTTCGCCAAGCCGGAGATCGTGCGCATCAACTGCGACCTGCATTCGTGGATGGTCGCGTGGGTGGTGGTCGCCGCGCACCCGTTCTACGCGATCACCGATGCCGACGGCCAATTCGCCTTCGACAACCTGCCGCCGGGGCGCTACAAGCTGAGCGTCTGGCAGGAACGGCTGGGAATGAAGCACCTCGACATCGCGGTGGATGCCAGCCAACCCGCGCGCATCAACGTCGAGATGGCTGCGCCGCGCTGAAGGCGCGCAACCCGGGCGCGACGCGGCGCCCGTCGCGTCCATCGGTGCGACGGGCTCGCGATGGCCGCCTCAGGGGTGCACGTCGATCTTCTGCGTCGCCTCCCACGCCGCCGAGTGCGTGGGCTCCTCGAGCGCGCGCAGCATGCCACTCTGATCCAGCGCCACGGTGAACGTCACGGTCGGCGCCGAATACACCGGGTGCAGGTACACGCGCGCGATCTCGACGGAATCTTCGTACAGCGCGATGTAGCGCACGAAATGCTCCTGCAGCGACGGGTGCGCGCTGCCGGCGCCCACGCTGACCGTGACGTTGAACCACTGGCCGCGCTTGACCGACGCCGGGGCGACGATCTTCGGCGTGTGCTTGGCGTCGAACGTGGTGTGCAGGCTGCGGAACTCCGGCGTGAACTGCTGTGCCTGGTCGTCGTCGGCGAGCACGGGCGATGCGAGTGCAGCGAGCGCTGCGAGCATTGCGCTCGCGGCGAGGCGGTGGCGGCGGTTCAGGGCGACGGGCATTGGTTCACCTCGATGGGCGGACGGTCAGGGTTCGGGGAGGTATTGGCGCACGAGTGCAAGCAGCTCGCGCGGGCTGTAAGGCTTGGCGAGATAGCTGTCCGCGCCGGCAGCGGCCGCCTTCTCGCGGTCGCCGGACAGCGCGAACGACGTGATGACGATCACCGGGATGCCGGCCGTGCGCGCATCGGCCTTGAGCAGGCGCGTGGCCTCGAGCCCCGACATCTTCGGCAGCTGCACGTCCATCAGCACCAGTGCGGGCAGCTCCTGCTGCGCGAGCGCGACGCCGGTCTCGCCGTCGCCCGCCTCGAGCAGCCGGAACGGCGTGCGCGTCAGCAGCTGGCGCACGATCTTGCGGTTGTACTCGTTGTCCTCGATGTACAGGATGGTGCGTTCGCTCATGTGGCTTCCTCCCCGACCCGCAAGGGAATCGCGAAGTAGAAAGTGGAACCGTGGCCGAGCGTGCTCTCGACCCAGATGCGGCCGCCGTGCATCTCGACGAAGCGGCGCGTGATGCTGAGGCCGAGACCGGTGCCGCCGAATTCGCGGGTGACCGTGGTGTCGACCTGGCGAAACTCGGCGAACACATTCTCGAGCTCTTCCGGCGGAATGCCGATGCCGGTGTCGGTGACGTGGAACAGGAGCTCGGCGCCCTTGAGCGCGACGCCGATTTCGACGGTGCCTTCGCGCGTGAACTTGATCGCGTTGCCGGCCAGGTTCATCAGGCACTGGGTCAGGCGTCCGTTGTCGCCGCGCGCCACCGGCAGGTCGGGCGGCACGCTGACCTCGAAGGCGAGCCCCTTCTCCGCTGCCAGCGAGCGCAGCGACACTTGCACGATGTCGATGATCTCGCGCACCGAGTAGTCGTCGAGCGCCAGCTGCATCCGGCCGGCCTCGATCTTCGACAGGTCGAGCACGTCGTTGATCAGCCGCAGCAGGTGGCGACCGTTGAGCTGGATGTCGGTCAGCGGCTCCTTGAGCGCCTCCGGTATGTCGCCATACAGGCCGTCGATCAGCATCTCGGTGAAGCCGAGGATCGCGTTCATCGGCGTGCGCAGCTCGTGGCTCATGTTGGCGAGGAACTCCGATTTCGCCTTGCTGGCCTGCGCGAGCTGCAGGTTGAGGCGGCCGAGCTCGGCGGCGGCGTGGCGCTGCTCGCCGTCGAAGCGCTGCAGCTCCGCGCTCATGTGGTTCATGCGTTCCGCGAGCGTGCCGAATTCGTCGCGATTGGGCACGTCGATGCGCGCGCCGAGGTTGCCGGCGGCCACCTTGTCGAGGAACCCCTGCGCCTCGCGCACGGGGAGGATGAACGACCACGAGATCACGAAGCCGCACAGCAGCGCGAACACCACGGCGACGATCGCGAACACGCTGGTCAGCACCAGCGAGCGACGGTTGGTGTCGGCGACGGATTCGCGCAGGCGGTCCATACGTTCCTGCTGGCCCGCGACCAGCTGGCCGACGCGTGAAGTGATCTCGTTGTCGAGGCGGTCCTGGCGACGCAGCAGCGCGCCGGTGGCGGCGCCCAGCCGGCCGTCGCGGATGGCGTTGGCGATGTCGGCGACCACCGCCATCGCCTCGTCCTGGGACGCGCGGATCTGCTCGACCAGCTTCGGATCGGCGGTGCCCGCCGCCTCGAGCTTGGCGAGGCGATCGTTGAACTGGTTGCTTTCGCGCAGGATCCGCGCGATCGCCGCCTCGTCCTGGGACAGCAGCGCGACGTCGGTGAAATGCATCTGCCGCGCCAGCGCCGACTCGCCCTGCTGCGCGAGGCTCACGAGCTCGTGCGCCTCGTCGAGCAGGCGTCCCTGGCGCGTGCCGCTGACGATCGTCTGCAGGCTGACCAGCGCCATGGCGACGAACAGGAACGTGACGATCAGGAATGCGACGAGGAGCTTGGTGTGCACCGACGCGCGCACCCCCGCCACCCACAGCACGAGGCGATGCAGCGGCGTGTGGCGCTGGACGGCGCCCGCCAGCGCCTCGATACCGCCTTCAGACGATATCGGCGACGTCAGGTTGTCAACCGAGGATTGCACGTTTGGGGGACTGCGCATTCGTCCTTGTGCATCTGGGATCGAGGCCGTATATTCCCGCGTCTACTGGAATATCCGCCGGTGAGAACTCCTCCTCGCATTCTCATCGTCGACGACAACCCGACCAACGTCAAGGTCTTGCAGACCCGGCTGGCCGCCGACGGTTACGAAGTCGTCACCGCGAGCGACGGTGAGGAAGGCCTCGCGATCGCGCGCCGCGACCTGCCGGACCTGATCCTGCTCGACATCATGATGCCGAAACTCGACGGCATCGAGGTCTGCCGGCGCCTGCGCGCCGACGCCGAATTCCCGTTCACGCCGATCATCATGGTGACGGCGATGGCCGATTCGAAGGACGTCGTCGCGGGCCTCGAGGCGGGTGGCGACGAATACCTGACGAAGCCCGTCGACCACGCCGCGCTGGCCTCGCGCGTGCGCTCGATGCTGCGCATCAAGCGCCTGCACGACGAGGTGGAGGCGCTCGCCGCCGAGGTGAAGCAGTGGAACGCATCGCTCGAGGCGCGCGTCGCGGCGCAGGTCGCCGAGCTCGAGCGCGTGGGGCGGCTGCGCCGGTTTTTTTCGCCGCACCTGGCGGAGCTGATCGTCAACGGCGGCGCCGAGGATCCGCTGAAAAGCCATCGCCGCGAGATCACCGTGGTGTTCCTCGACCTGCGGGGCTTCACCGCCTTCGCGGAAGTGGCCGAGCCCGAGGAAGTGATGGGCGTGCTGCGCGAATATCACCAGGTCGCCGGGCAGAAGGTCATCGAGTTCGAAGGCACGCTCGAGCATTTCACCGGCGACGGCATCACGATCCTGTTCAACGACCCGGTGCCGATTCCCAATCCCGCCGAGCGCGCGGTGCGCATGGCGCTGTCCATCCGCGAGCGCATCGGCCACATGGCCCAGGACTGGGCCAAGCGCGGCTACGAGCTGTCGCTCGGGATGGGCATCGCGCAGGGCTACGCGACCATCGGCGCGGTCGGCTTCGAGGGGCGCTGGGACTACAGCGCGATCGGCACCGTCACCAACCTCGCGTCGCGCCTGTGCGGCGAGGCCGCGGGCGACGAAGTGCTGATCTCGCAGCGGGTGTTCGCGGGCGTCGAGAACCTGATCGACGTGGCGCCGCAGGAAATGCTGACGCTCAAGGGCTTTCGCCGCCCGGTGCCGGCGTACCGCGTGCGCGGGCTCAAGGCCTGACGCTTCAGGTGGCGGCGCGCAGCGCCTCCGGGTTGCGCTCGAGCCACGATCGCGCATACGCGCAGTTGGGCACGACGCGCAATCCCGCCTCCTTCGCATAGGCGACCGCGGCGGCAACCAGCATCCCGGCGATGCCGCGCCCGCCGAGCGCCGGCGGCACCTCGGTGTGGTTGATCGCCAGCACCCCGCTGGCGATCCGGTATTCGAGGCGGCTCTGCTGGCCGTCGAGATGCACCTCGAAGCGGCTTTGCGCGGCGTTGTGCACGACGTCGATGTTCGCAGCGTCCTTCATGGCATGACTTCCTGGTTATGCGTGATGCGAGTTTACCGCGGCCGGTCTACTGAAACCCCGTGCGATGGTTCGAGTGAGACAGGCAAGACGCTTGTCACGCGCCTGCGCGATGGTTCGAGCGCGACAGGGCAGAACGCTTGTGGGGCGCCAGCGCGATGGTACGAGCGAGGGTGGGGTAAGGCGCCCGGGCTCAAACACGCATTCGCGAACTCGCCCGGACACCTTACCCCACCCTCACTCGCACGGACTGCCGTGCGAACGTCAAACACCAACCGGCGCGCCCGGTGAGTGTTTTCTCGACGCAAAGCCCTGACGCTCGCACAGTGATCCGCCGGGGCGATGTGGGGCGAGGGCGCGGAGCGAGTTCGCGCAGCGTGTTTGAGCGGAGCGCTCTTGCCCCGCAGCGCCCCGCACACTCAGCGAACCGGGTTGCATACCGGCCGCCGATCAGTGCGCCAATCCCTTCGGCCAGAACGCATACGCGTCCATCGCCAGCGCCCCGCCTTCGATGCCCTGGTAGAAACGATCGGCACGCGCATCCTCCTGCGCGGCGCCCCACGCGAACAGCAGCGGCATGAAATGCTCTTCCGTCGGATGCGCACGTGCGCCGTCGGGCTGCGTATCGCGATACTCCGCCACCGCGCGATGGTCGCCGGCGTCGATGCGCGCCGCGATCCAGTCGGCAAAGCGTGCCGCGTACGCAAGCTCGGCGCGGCTCGATGGCTGCCAGTCGCGCAGGTTGTGCGTGGCGTGGCCCGAGCCGATCACCAGCACGCCCTCGTCGGCCAGCGGCGCGAGCGCCCGCCCCATCTGCCAGTGATGCTCGGTGCCGCGCGCGGTCTGCACCGACAGCTGAACCACCGGCACGTCGATGTCCGGATACATGAACCGCAGCGGCACCCACGCGCCGTGGTCGAGCCCGCGGCTGCCGTCGATGCCCGCCGCCATTCCCGCGCCCTTGAGCAGCGCCACCACGCGCTGGGCGATTTCCGGCGAGCCCGGAGCGTCGTAGCGAATCTGGTACAGCGGCGGCGGAAAGCCGTGGAAATCGTGGATCGTCGACAGGCGCGTGGCGCCGGTCAGCATCGGCACCGACGTATCCCAGTGCGCGGAGGCGACGACGACCGCGCGCGGCTTCGGCAACGCGCCTGCGAACACCGCCCACGCCTTGCCGGCGGGGCCGGCGTCGAGCGCATGCATCGGCGAGCCGTGCGAAACGAAGAGCGTGGGCAGCGGTGGCATCGCGGGCTTCCTTATTTGTTGCGGCCTTCGGCCGTCAGCACTTCGGCAACCTTGGGTCGCGCCTTGACGCGGTCGAAGTACGCCTGCAGCGGCCCGAGGTCGAGGTGCAGCCAGTCACGCCACGACAGCATCGTGAAGAGGTAGGCATCGGCGACCGTGAACGTGTCGCCCATCAGGTACGGCTTGTCGCCGAGCTGCTTGGCGACCCATTCGTAGCGCTTGGCGATCTTCGCGCGCACCGCGGCGCGGTAGTCGTCGGTGATCGACTTGTCGAACAGGATCGACAGCGTCTTGTGCAGTTCCGCGGTGATGTAGTTGAGCCATTCCTGCAGCCGGTAGCGCTCGAGCGTGCCATTGGCAGGCGCGAGCTTCGAGGCCGGCGCCTTGTCGGCGATGTACTGGACGATCGCCGGGCCTTCCGTCAATACCGAGCCGTCGTCGAGGCGCAGCGCCGGCACCGACCCCTTGGAATTGACCGTGTAGTAGTCGGTGCCGTCCTCGAGCTTGTGCGATTGCAGGCTGACCTTGACCAGATCGGCGGCGACGCCGGATTCGGCCAGCACGATGTGCGGCGACATCGAGCAGGCGCCAGGCGAGTAGTAAAGCTTCATGGAGACGCTCTCCTTGGGAAGGGATGCCGAGGCATCCGGGTGCTAGTTAGAATGGGCCTTGACCTTGGCGAGATAAAGCGGCTTACTGTCGACAGATTGTTGCGTAATTCGGGATAATCGTGGACCGCTTTCTCGGCATCACCGTTTTTGCCCAGGTAGTGGAACAGGGCCACCTGTCGCGTGCCGCGGAGCGGCTCGGCTTGTCGACGTCCGCGGTGTCGCGGCATCTGGCGGATCTCGAGGCGCACCTCGGCGTGCGCCTGCTCAACCGCACGACGCGGCGCCTGTCGCTCACCGAGCCCGGGCAGGCGTTCTACGAGCGCTCGGTGCAGATCCTCGCCGATCTCGACGAAGCCGAAGACGCGGTGGCTTCCGGCGCAGTCACGCCGCGGGGCACGCTGAAGCTCACGTGCTCGATCACCTGGGGCATCCGCCTGCTGGCGGCGGCCATCGCTGCGTTCGCGCACCGTCATCCGGACGTGCGCTTCGAGATCGAACTGTCGGATCGCGCAGTGGACATCGTCGACGAAGGCATCGACCTCGCGATCCGCATCGGCGACATCGGGCCGCAGACGCTGATCGGCCGGCGCATCGGCGCGATGCAGCTCGTGTGCTGTGCGGCCCCCGCATACCTCGCCGCGCACGGCACGCCGGCCACTCCGGCGGAGCTCGCGCGCCATGCGTGTCTCACCTATGCCTATTCGGCGACGGGCAACGCGTGGCATTTTCGCGATGCCGACGGCCGCGAGCACGTGGTGCGCGTGCAGGGCGGCGTGCACGCCAACAACGGCCAGATGCTCGCGGTGCTCGCGGCGGCCGGCATGGGCATCACGATGGAGCCCGATTTCATCGTCGCCCCGGAGCTTGCATCCGGCGCGCTCGTTCCGCTGCTGGCGGAATACCGGCCAGCCGCGGCCGGCATCTACGTCGTGTATGCCAGCCGCCGCCATCTGTCGGCGAAAGTGCGCGCGTTCGTGGATTTCCTGGCGGCCCGGTTCGCGACGATCCCTGCTTAACCGTAGCCGTCGGCGATGCCCGCCGGAAATGGGTATCGAATTTGTACAGCGAACAAGCGTCCTCGCGGACGGTGGATCCGGGAGCGCAGAAGGCGGCCGATTGGCGGAGTCCTGCCCCGCGGCACTCGATCTACGTAAGCGCCTACTGCGCCTTCACGCGCTAGCGGAGCTGGATCTTGCCGGGGGGCGGCATCGCCCCGGTCTCGGGGATGACGATCGACGACTGGGCTTCGCGGCGCATCTGCTGCAGCTCGCGCATCGCGCGTTCCACGCCGACCTTGGCGGCATCGCCGTAACCTTCGACGGCATCGGCGAGATTGTCGGCCTCGATGTCGAAGCTGATCGGCAACGGCCCCATCGACGTCATCAGCTGCGCTTCGCCCTGGTAGATCGTCGCCCGCGACGAGTCGGCCGCGCCGGCCGGCGTCACCGGCTGCAGCACGCGCAGCGTGCCGACCTTGCGATCGGTGAAGATTTCCTCGCGGTAGAGCGCGGCGACGTCCATCCTGGCGTCGCCCACGCGCGTTTCATTGGACATGGCGATTTCCTCATCGAGTTTCTTGGGCGTATTCTACTGACAACGGCGGGAACGATTGCCGTGGCGTCGATGCCCAAGCGATCAGGTCAACGACACCCTCGGCCGCAGCGTTCTTGGCCTCGAAACGCCTAGATTGAGGTCGACACCATGAAACACAAATCCATACTGATGGCCGCGGCGGTTGCGGCGTCGCTGGCGCTGGCTGCGCAAGGCGCATTCGCACAAGGCCACGGCGGTGGCGGTGGCGGCGGCATGCACGGCGGTGGCGGTGGCGGTGGCGGCGGCATGCACGGTGGCGGTGGTGGCGGTTGGGGCGGCAGTGGTGGTGGCGGCTGGGGCGGCAGTGGTGGCGGCGGCTGGCACGGCGGTGGCGGCTGGCACGACGGCCACAATCATGGCTGCTGCGGATCGTCGGTCGGCATCTATTTCGGCGGGCCGTGGTACTGGGGCTATCCGTACTACGGTTACCCGTACTACGGCGGCTACTACGGCTATTCGTATTACGGCTATCCCTACGGCTATCCCTACGGCTACCCGTCCTACGGCGGCTCGACGGTCATCTACAACGATCCCGCTCCGCCGGTTTCGGGCACGCCCAGCGGAAGCTGGAGTCCGCCGGCGAACGAGTCGCACGAGGCGCCGCCCGCAACGCGGCCGCCGGTGCATTTCCGCTACTACTGTCCGGACAGCAGCGCCTATTACCCCGACGTGCGCACGTGCCCGAAGGGCTGGGTGCAGCAGCCGCAGACCTGACGGCCAGCGCGCGGGACCCGGCCGCGCCGTCTATTTGCGCAGCGCGTCGATGCCGCGCGTGACGCCGTCGAGCGTCAACGGGAACATGCGCGGCCCCAGTGCCGCCGCGATCAGCTGCGTCGAGCGCGTGTACTCCCAGGTGCGCTCGGGTTCCGGATTCCACCAGATGCGGTGGCGAAAATGCTCGAAGAGCCGCGCGAGCCACGCGAGCCCCGCCTCGTCGTTCGCATACTCGACGCTGCCGCCGCGTTCGGTGAGCTCGTAGGGACTCATCGCCGCGTCGCCGACGACGATCAGCCGCCAGTCGGGACCATAGGTGCGCAGGGCCGCGAGCGTCGACGTACGCCGCTCGCGCCGCCGCGCGTTGTCGCGCCACACGTGGTCGTAGATGCAGTTGTGGAAATAGAACGACTCCATGTGGCGGAACTCGCTCTTCGCCGCGGAGAAGAGCTCCTCGCAGGCAGCGACATGCGGATCCATCGATCCGCCGCTGTCGAAGAACAGCAGGACCTTGACGCGATTGCGCCGCTCGGGGCGCATCCTGAGGTCGAGCCATCCGGCGTTGCGCGCAGTGCCGCGGATGGTGCCGTCGAGGTCGAGCTCGTCGGGCACCCCTTCGCGCGCGAAGCGCCGCAGCCTGCGCAGCGCCACCTTGAGGTTGCGCGTGTTGAGCTCGACGTCGCCGTCGAGGTTGCGGAACTGGCGCTCGTCCCACACCCTGACGGCGCTGCGCGCGCCGCCCTCCCCGCCGATGCGCACGCCTTCCGGGTTGTAGCCGTAGGCGCCGAACGGGCTGGCGCCGCCGGTGCCGATCCACTTCGCGCCGCCGGCATGTCGGCGGCGCTGCTCGGCGAGTCGCTCGCGTAGCGTCGCCATCAATTTGTCGAAGCCGCCCAGCGCCTCGATGCGGCGGCGATCCTCTTCCGACAGCTGGCGCGCGAACTCGCGCCGCATCCACTCCTCGGGGACATTGCCGCGCACGTCGATCAGCGCGTCGATCCCCTTGAAGTAGCTGGCAAACGCGAGGTCGAAGCGGTCGAAATGCTGCTCGTCCTTGATGAGCGTCGTGCGCGCCAGCGCGTAGAAGTCATCCAGCGAGCCGGACACGACGCGCCGTGCCAGCGCCTCGAGCAGCGTCAGGAACTCGCGCGTGCTGACGGGCAGCTTGCATGCGCGCAGGTGCAGGAAGAAGCCGATCAGCACGGCCGCAGTGCGCCGTTCAGCGCGGCTTGTCGAGCTGGAAGCGCAGATGCCGCTTCACCGCCGGCCACTCGTTGTCGATGATGCTGAAAACGACGGTGTCGCGCTTGCTGCCGTCGGCCAGCACCTGGTGGTTGCGCAGCACGCCGTCCTGCTTCGCGCCGAGGCGCGCAATGGCCGCGCGGCTGGCGAAATTGAACCAATGCGTGCGGAATTCCACGGCGATGCAGCGCAGCGTCTCGAACGCGTGCGTCAGCAGCAGCAGCTTGCACTCCGTGTTGAAGGCCGTGCGCTGCACGCGCTTCGCATACCAGGTGTGGCCGATCTCGAGGCGGCGGTTCTTCGCGTCGACGTTGAAGTAGCGCGTCGCGCCGACGACGTCGCCGCCGTCGGCCAGCCGCGCCACGAACGGCATGGCCCCCTGCTCGTCGCGCATCGCCAGCGCCGCCTTCACGTATTCGCGCATCTTCGCCGGCGCGGCGACGCTCGTGTACCACAGCGCGTGGATGTCGCCGTCGGTGGCCGCTTGCGCGAGCTCGTCGACATGCGCCTCGCCCATCGGCTCGAGCGTCGCGTGCACGCCCTTCAGCGTGACCGGTTCGATGAAGGAAATCATGAGCGACTGCGCGTCATCGCGCGGGAATGGATCAGAAGCAAAGGCGGTTCGGTGGCGCCTCTGCAGCTCGCTGCCGCAACGGCCGGGTATCGGACGTCGCTCAAACACGCTGCGCGAACTCGCTTTGGTCCGACACCCGTCCATTCCGGCGAGCTCGCGCCAGCCGCAACGCCACTGCACCCTTGGCGAACACGTGCGCACCATCGCAACCAAAACCGGTGTCCAAGGCACGGTCCCGCCGGGATGGCGGGGTATCGGCACAAAGCGAGTTCGCGAAGCGTGTTTGAGCGACTGCCGATACCCCGCCAGCCCGGCGACGTGTGGCACGGGTTTGACCGACCGGCCCGCCGGCCCGGCGACGCTTGGCACGGGTTTGACCGACCGGCCCGCCAGACCGGCGACGCACGACTCGAGGTTGAACGTCGTCCGATACGCCGTCCGCCCGGCGACGCGCGGCACGCGTCTACCATACCGACTGGCGCGACGTTCATCGCCCCGCCCGCGCCATGAACGCCACGCGCTCGAACAGGTGCACGTCCTGCTCGTTCTTCAGCAGCGCGCCGTGCAGGGGCGGCAGGAACGCCTTGCGGTCGGCCGAGCGCAGCGCCTCGGGCGGAATGTCCTCGGCCAGCAGCAGCTTCAGCCAGTCGAGCAGCTCGGAAGTCGACGGCCGCTTCTTGAGCCCCGGCACTTCGCGCAGGTTGAAGAACACTTCGAGCGCCTCCGCCAGGAGCGCCTTCTTGAGGCCCGGATAGTGCACGTCGACGATGCGCGTCATCGTCTCGCGGTCGGGAAAGCGGATGTAGTGGAAGAAGCAGCGTCGCAGGAACGCGTCGGGCAGCTCCTTTTCATTGTTCGAGGTGATGACCACCAGCGGCCGGTGCTTCGCACGCACGGTGGCCTGCGTCTCGTAGACGTGGAACTCCATGCGGTCGAGCTCGCGCAGGAGGTCGTTGGGAAACTCGACGTCCGCCTTGTCGACCTCGTCGATCAGCACCACCGCCGGATCGTCGCTGGCGAACGCTTCCCACAGCACGCCGCGCTTGATGTAGTGCGCGATGTCGCCGACGTGCGCGTCACCGAGCTGCGAGTCGCGCAGCCGCGACACCGCGTCGTATTCGTAGAGCCCCTGCTGCGCCTTGGTGGTCGACTTGACATGCCACTGCAGCAGCGGACGACCGAGACTTTGCGCCACTTCCTCGGCGAGCATCGTCTTGCCGGTGCCCGGCTCGCCCTTGACCAGCAGCGGGCGCTCGAGCGCGAGCGCGGCGTTCACCGCGAGCTTCAGGTCGTCGGTGGCGATGTAGGTATCGGTACCTTCGAAGCGCATGGTTCGATGTTATCCGAAATCACCCGATGGCCTGCAGCGTCCACAGCACGAGCATGCCGCCAAGCGTCGTCGCCAGCACGTTGCGCGTGGCGAAGCCGATGCCGCCGGCGACCAGCGCGGCGATCACGCGCGGCGAGGCGAGCGTCGCCGCCGACGGCGTGCCGGTGACGATCATCGGCAGCACCAGCGCCGTGAGCATCGCCGCCGGCACGTAGCGCAACGCCCGCGCCAGCAGCGGCGGCATCCGCCGCCGCGCGAAGAACGCGATGAACGACAGCCGCGAGAGGTAGTTGAGCACCCCGACGACGACGATCACCGTCCACAGGGTCACCGCGCCGACCATCGTTCCCTGGCCATGTCGACAAGCGTGCCGGCGACGATGCCCACGAGGCCGGCGGCGATGAGGTTGAGCTTCATCGGCAGCCCGGCGAGCGCGAACACGGCCACGGCCGCGCTTGTCGCGGCGACGAGTGTCGGCACGGTGTTGAGATGCGGCGCGATCAACGCGATGAAGCACAGCGGCACCGCGAATTCGAGCGACCAGCTCGCCGGAATGAGATTGCCGACGAAATAGCCGACGACATTGGTCGCCTGCCAGCAGCCCCACAGCGCGAGCCCGCCGCCGAGGAAATGCAGCGCGCCCGCGTGCGGATCGTGCTTCGCGTCGAAGCGGCGGATCGACGCCGCGAACGCCTGGTCCGTGAGCAGGAACGCGAGCGCGTTCTGCCAGCGCGCAGGCAGCGGCGCGAGGTAGGACGCCATCGCGGCGCTGTACATCAGGAAGCGCAGGCCCGCGACGAAGCACGTCAGCACGACCACGGCGAACGGTGCGCCGGCGGCGAGCAGCTGCGACGCGAGGATCTGCGCCGCACCCGAGAACATGATCATGCTCATGCCGAGCGCCGCCCAGAAATCGGCGCCGGCAGATGCCGCGCCGACGCCGCAGACGAGGCCGAACGGCACGAGTCCGACGCAGGCCGGCAGCATTTCCGCGAAGCCCTCGCGGAAATCGATGGACGCGACGATGTGGCGCATGAACGAAACCGAGGAGGCATCGCCTCCTCGTCGAGCGTCGATTATACCGGCGGACGAAGGCGATGCTCTAGAATCGCCGAGGACGCCGTTGCGGCGTGCGCCGCCCATCCCTTCCCGAGGTTGTCCATGGACATGCCCGTCAATCCGTTCCGGCGCAGGGTCGCCGCGCCCGGTGCCGCCATCGGCTGCTGGATCTCGTCGGCCTCGGCGGTCACCGCCGAGGCGCTCGGCAGCGCCGGCTACGACTTCCTGGTTCTCGACATGGAGCATGCACCCGCCGACATGGCCGAGATCATCGGCATGCTGCGCGCGGTTGCCGGCACCCCCGCGGCGCCGGTGACGCGCGTGCCCTGGAACGACATGGTGATGATGAAGCGCGCGCTCGACGCCGGCGCGCAGACGCTGCTGCTGCCGTTCGTGCAGAACGCGGAGGAAGCGGCGCGCGCCGTCGCACACATGCGCTATCCGCCGCAGGGCGTGCGCGGCGTGGCGGGTGTCCACCGTGCGAGCCGCTACGGATTGGTCAAGGATTACGCACTGCGTGCCGCCGACGAGCTTTTCCTCATCGTGCAGATCGAGACCGCCGCGGCGCTCGCCGAGTTGCCGAAGATCGCGGCCGTGCCGGGCGTCGACAGCATCTTCGTCGGCCCGAGCGACCTCGCGGCGTCGATGGGTCATCTCGGCGACTTCATGCATGCCGACGTGCAGAAGGCGCTCGAATCCGCCGCACAGACATGCCGCCGACTGGGCAAGCCCTGCGGCTGCCTCGGCGGCAATCCGCAGATGGCGAAGCGCTATCTCGACTACGGCTACACGTGGATGGCGATGGGCTCCGACATCGGCATGATGATGTCGCGCGCGCAGGAATGGCTCGACGCAGTGGGCCGCCCCGAGGCGGCGCCGGCGCGGGCGCCGAGCGCGTATTGACCGCGACGATCGAAATGCACGCCGGCGGCGCGCGCGTGGCGCTGGCGCCGGCGATCGGCGGCGCGATCGCCGCATTCGCGCTCGACGCCGAGGACGTGCTGCGGCCGATGCCTGCCGAGGCGATCTCGCGCGGCGACGTGCGCCGCGCCGCCGCCTATCCGCTGATCCCGTATTCCAATCGCATCCGTGATGCGCGGCTCAGCGTACGCGGGGTCACGCACGAGCTCGCCCGCAATTTCGGCGATGATCCGAATGCGATCCACGGCGTGGGCTGGCAAAGCCGCTGGCGCGTGGATCGTGCCGATGCGACGTCGGCGCAACTCGGGCTCGACCACGATGCCGCGGGCGATGCCGCGCGTGCGTGGCCGTGGCCTTTCGCCGCGACGCAAAACTTCGCGCTCGTCGCGCGCGATCGCGATGCCACACTCGCGACGACGATGACGATCCGCAACACCGGCCACGACGCATTCCCTTTCGGACTGGGCTGGCACCCCTATCTGCCGCGCACGGCAGCGACCACGCTCGCGTTCAACGCGGACGGCGTCTGGCGCAACGACACGAGCACGTTGCCGGTCGCGCACGTCGCGCTGCCGCCGGCGTGGAATTTCACGCAAGCGCGCGCGATCGGCGCGGCTGCGCTGGACAACGTCTTCACCGGCTTCGATGGTCACGCAGTACTTGCAACGCCGGGCTCGTCGCTGGTGACCACGATCGACGCCGACAGCGCATGCCGCTGCGTTGTCGTCTACGCGCCGTCCGGACGCGATTTCGTCGCAGTCGAGCCGGTCACCCACGAGACCGACGCATTCAACCGTGACGCCGATGGCACCGCCCACACGGGCACGCGCTGGCTGCCGCCCGGCGCGGCCTTTTCTTGTACGATGCGCATCACTGTCGCGCGTTTGCCCTCCGCATGAATCCAGGCCCCGTCACCGCCCCCGATCGCGCATCGCCGTTCACCTGCGTGCTCGACCAGCGGGCGTCGCTCGGCGAGTCGCCGGTGTGGAGCGTCGACGAGCAGGTGCTCTATTTCGTCGACATCAACGCACCCTCGATCGTGCGCTTCGACCCGGCGACCGGTGGCGCGACGTCGATGCCGATGCCCGCGTCGATCGGCTGCATGGCGTTGCGCCGCAGCGGCGGATTCGTCGTGGCGCTGCGCGACGGCATCTGGCTCGTCGCGCGCGACGGCACGCTCGGCGAGCGCATCGCGGCGGCGCCGTACGATCCCGCGCACCATCGCTTCAACGACGGGCGCTGCGACCTCCAGGGACGCTTTCTCGTGGGCTCGATGAACGAGCGGCGCGACGCGCCGTCGGGCACGCTGGTGCGCCTCGACCCCGATCGCCGACTGCACGTCGTCCTCGAGGACATGACGATCAGCAACGGCCTCGCGTGGAGCCCCGACGGACTGACGATGTATCACGCCGACACACCGACGCGCACGATCCGCGCGTTCGACTACGACGCCGCACGCGGCACGCTATCGCGTCCGCGCGTGTTCGCCGCGTTCGACGGCGAGACCGACCGTCCCGACGGTGGCGCGGTCGACAGCGCCGGCAACTACTGGTCGGCGTTCTACCGCGGCGGCAAGGTGGTGAAGCTGTCGCCACGCGGCGAACGGCTCGCCGAATACGTTACGCCGGCGATGTGCCCGACGATGTGCGCGTTCGGCGGCCCCGACCTGTGCACGCTGTACGTGACGAGCGCGCGCAACGAGCGCCCGGCGGAGGAGCTCGCCCGCCTGCCGCAGTCCGGCGGCGTGTTCGCGATGCGCGTGGACACGCCGGGCCGCCCGGAGCCGCGCTTCGCGGGCTGAGCGGCGGCGCCGCACGTCATGGCGATCTTCATCGACCCGGCCGCGTACCTGCGCATCGACGCCATGCAGTCGTTCGCCACGTCGCCTTCCGGCGCTTCGTTCGCCACGTCCACCGGTGACATCCTCGAGGTCGCGAGCCACGGACCCGGCGTCTTTCGCGTGCGTCTCGGGCCGCGCACGCTGCCCGACTACGGCATCGTCGTCGGCCGCACCAAAGCCTGCACGGTGACCCACCTGCGCGGCGAGTCGCGCTTCGACGCCGGTGACGCGTCGCTCGAGCTGGAAGGCACGCCGCTGCGCTTTCGCCTGCTGTGGAAGCAGAAGCCGCTGCTCGGCTCGATCACCGACGAGCACCTGCGCGGCTGGACGCGACTGCCGGCGTTCGGCCGCCTGCGCTCCGCCGCGCAATGGACGGCGGCGTTCGCGCTGGCGAGCGGCGAGGCGGTCTATGGTCTCGGCGAGAAATTCGGCGCGCTCGACAAGCGCGGCCAGCTCGTGCACTCGCAGGTCGACGACGCCCTGGGCGTCAACACCGGCCTCGCCTACAAGAGCACGCCGTTCGCGTGGAGTCCGGGCAACGGCGACGGCGCATGGGGCGTGTTCGTCAACACGCCGGGCATGGTGTCGCACGGCGTGGGGCACCCCGACTGGTCGCACAGGAGCTATGCCGTGGTCGTCGAGGACGAGGCGCTCGACCTCTTTTTCATCGCCGGGGCGACGCCAGCGGACATCATCGATTCGTACACCGCGCTCACCGGCCGCGCGCCGGCCGTGCCGCGCTGGAGTCTCGGCCTGTGGGTATCGCGCAACTACTACGAGACGCCGCAGGAGGCGGTGGATGTCGCGCGCAAGCTGCGCGAGCGGCGCATTCCATGCGACGTGCTGACGCTCGACGCGCGCGCGACCTGGAAGACGTCGACGCGCTTCGACTTCACGTGGGATGCCGAGCGCTACCCCGATCCGGCAGCGGCGATCGCCGCGATCAAGGCGCACCAGCTGCGTGTGTGCGTCGCCGAATCACCGTACGTATCGGTGCACTCGCCGCTGTTCCAGGAATTGGCGCAGCGGCGCTTCCTGCTCGCCAACGACGACGGCTCGGCGGCGATCTTCGGCTGGAACGTCAATCCCGCGACCACGGTGTTCGGCGGCGCGATGACGCCGCTGGCCGAGAGCGGCATCGTCGATTTCACCAATCCCGCCGCATTCGATTTCTGGCGTGACGCGCACGCGGCGCTATTCGAGGTCGGCGTCGACGTCATCAAGAGCGCTTTCGGCGAGCACGTGCCGGACGACGCCGTCGCGCACAACGGCGACCGCGGTCGCCGCCTGCACAACGTCTATCCGATGCTCTACAACCGCTGCGTGTTCGAGGCCACCGCCAAGTTCCAGCCGCAGGCCGATGCGCCGCCGATCGTGTGGAGTCGCGCCGGCTGGGCCGGCAGCCAGCGCTATCCGGTCGGATGGGGCGGCGATCCGCAGAGCGATTGGGAGGGACTCGCGGCGTCGATCCGCGGCGCGCTGTCGCTCGGCATGAGCGGCACGCCTTATCACGCCAGCGACATCGGCGGTTTCTACGGCTCGGCACAGCCGGCGCCCGAGCTCTACCTGCGCTGGCTGCAGATGGCGGTGTTCGCCTCGCACATGCGCCTGCATGGAATCGGTGAGCGCGAGCCCTGGGCGTTCGGCGCGCAGGCCGAGGCCGTGGCGCGCAAGTGGCTGCAGTTCCGCTATCGGCTCGTGCCGTACCTCGAGCGCACGGTCGCCGCTGCCGCGCGCACCGGCATGCCGGTGATGCGCGCGATGCCGCTCGCGTTTCCGGAGACGACGCTGGTGCGGGCGTGCGACACGCAGTTCATGTGCGGCGATGCGCTGCTCGTGGCGCCCATCATCCACGAGGGCGGAAGCGTCGACGTCGCGCTGCCGCCGGGCGCGTGGTACGACCTCAACACACGCCAGCGCTTCGCCGGCAAGCAGGTCCTGCACTACACGGCGCCGCTCGACCAGTTCCCGGTGTTCGGCCGCGAGGGTCATGTGCTGCCGCTCGGTCGCGCGGTGCAGCACACCGGCGAGATCGACGCTGCTCAGCCGCTGGAGATGGCGTGGGTGTTCGGCGCGCCGGACAACACCATCGACGACTATCCGCAACTGCGCGTCGAGGCCGGCGGCGCGGTGCGCGCCGCGCAGGGACTGCGCATCGAGATCTTCGGCGACAAGTCGACGGTCAACGTGCGGCCGCTGTGAGCGCGCGCGCCGCAGGCGGCAACGCCGCGCCGCTGGTCGCGATCACCGCCGGCGAGCCGGCCGGCATCGGCGTCGAACTCGTGGCGATGCTGGCGGCGCGCCACGCCGCGACCCCGTTCGCCGCGCGCCTCGTCGTGCTCGGCGATCGCGCGCTGCTGGGGGAGCGCGCAGCACGCATCGGCGCGCACGTGGCATTGCCGGCGTTCGATCCGGCGCGGCCCGCGGCGGCGCCGGCATGGTCGGCATGGCACATCCCGCTGCGCGTGCCCGCGACGCCCGGCACGCTCGATCCTGCCAATGCCGAGTACGTGCGGACGATGCTCGCCACGGCTTGCGATGCCTGCGCCACCGGCGAATTCGCCGCGCTCGTCACGGCCCCCGTGCAGAAGAGCGTGATGCAGGACGCGGGCATCGCTTTTTCCGGGCACACGGAGTTCTTCGCCGCGCGCACGGCGACCCCGCGCGTGGTGATGATGCTGGTGGGCGGCGACGCCGCCGCACCGCTGCGGGTCGCGCTGGTCACGACACACCTGCCGCTCGCCGCCGTGCCGGCGGCCATCACGGGCGCGGCGCTCGACGAGACCTTCGCCATCGTCGCCCGCGACCTCGCCGGCAAGTTCGGCATCGCGCGCCCGCGCCTCGGCGTCTGCGGGCTCAATCCGCATGCCGGCGAAGGCGGCCATCTCGGCCGCGAGGAGATCGCCACGATCATGCCGGCGATCGCCGCCGCGCGTGCGCGGGGGATCGACGTCACCGGGCCGCTGCCCGCCGACACGATCTTCGTGCCGCAGCACGCGCTCGCCTTCGATGCGATCGTCGCGATGTACCACGACCAGGGGCTGCCCGTGCTGAAGGCGGCGAGCTTCGGCGGCGGCGTCAACGTCACGCTCGGGCTGCCATTCGTGCGCACCTCCGTCGACCACGGCACGGCGCTCGACCTCGCGCGCGACCCGTCGCGCGCGGCGAGCGCCGACCCCGGCTCGCTGTTCGCCGCGCTGGACCTCGCCATCGCACTCGCAGCCCGGCGCGCGGCCGCCGGCTGAACGGCGCCGCCGCGGTGGATCGCCACGTCGCGCGCCGTCGCTTCGGCCAGAATTTCCTGGTCGACGCGCATTACATCGCGCGCATCGTCGCCGCCGTCGCGCCGCGCGCGGGCGACGCCATCGTCGAGATCGGACCCGGGCTGGCCGCGATCACGGGGGGTCTCGTCGCGCACGCCGGGCACATCACGGCGATCGAGATCGACCGCGACCTCGCGGCGCGCCTGCGCGCGCAATTCGCGCCCGATGCGCTGACGCTCGTCGTCGCCGACGCCCTCGACTTCGACTTCGCCGCGCTCGGCGAGGGCCTGCGCATCGTCGGCAACCTGCCTTACAACATCAGCTCGCCGCTGCTGTTTCGCCTCGCGGCGTTCGACAGCCGCATCGACGACATCCACGTGATGCTGCAGAAGGAGGTCGTGGCGCGCATGGTGGCAGCGCCGGCCACGCCCGACTATGGGCGCCTGTCGGTGATGCTGCAGGCGACGTTCGCGATGACCCGCCTGTTCGTCGTGCCGCCGGGCGCGTTCAATCCCGCGCCGAAGGTCGATTCCGCCGTCGTGCGGCTGGTGCCGCTCGGCGCGCAGAAGCCGGCGCTGGCCGATCCCGCGCTGTTCGCGAAAATCGTCGCGGCGGCGTTTTCGCAGCGCCGCAAGACGTTGCGCAACGCGCTCGCCGCGATCTGCAACGCCGACACGCTCGCGGCCGCCGGCATCGATCCCGGCGCGCGCGGCGAAACGCTCGGCGTCGCCGAGTTCGTGCGCCTCGCCAACCTGTGCGCCACCTGACGCCGCCAAACGTCCGGCGTCACGCCGGGCGACACCGGTGCGCGACCGGATACGGTCAGAACAGGATCTGTGCCAGTGCCGCTTCGAGCCGCGGTATGGTGAGCAGCACGATCTGCGCGACGACGATGACGATCAGCGGCGTCAGGTCGAGCGTGCCGCCGAGCGGCGGGATGCGCTTGCGCAACGGGCGCAGCAGCGGAAACGTCAGCGCATTGAGCACGCCCGACAGCGGCCCGTCCGGCGCCACCCACGACAGGATCGCCTGCGCGAACACGGCGATGATCAGGATCCACAGCGCCGCTTCGACGAGCTTGACCAGCGCGAGCAGCGCGACATAGCCGCCGCCGGCGACCGACAGCATTTCGAAGCCGGCGCCGAACAGCAGGAAGATCGCGACGATCCACAGCACCTGCAGCACGAACGCCGCCACGAACGTCGCCCAGTCGTAGCCGCGCATGCCGGGAACGATGCGCCGCAGCGGCTTCACCGCCCAGTCGGTGAGCGCCATCGTCGCCTGGCCGAGCGGATTGCGGAATGGCGCGCGCATCGCCTGCATCGCGAAGCGCAGGATCAGCGCGTACACGACGAGCCCGAATGCGACGTCGATCACGAGCTTCAGCGCCTGGTTGATGATCAGCATCGTGTCACTCGCGTCCGGCGGCGTCGCCGAGCTCGCGCGCGCGCGCGGCCGCCGCCTTCACGGCGTCGATGAAGCGCTGCTTGACCGCGCCGTCCTCGAGCACGCCGATCGCGCGCTCGGTGGTGCCGCCCTTCGACGTCACTTGCGCCCGCAACGCCGCCGGTTCCCCGGCGGACGCCTCGGCGAGGCGCATCGCGCCCGCGAACGTCGCATAGGCGAGCTGGCGCGCATCGGCCTCGCCGAAGCCGAGCTCCATCGCTGCCGTGACGAGTCCCTCGAGGAAATAGAACACGTAGGCGGGACCGCTGCCGGACACGCCGGTGACGGCATCGAGCGCGGCCTCGCGCGCGCAGGTGACGATCGCGCCGGCTGCCGCGAGCACTTCGTGCGCGGTCGCGAGCCCGGCAACCGGCACGTCGGGATCTGCGTAGACGCCGCTGATGCCGGCGCCGACCAGCGCCGGCGTGTTGGGCATCGCGCGCACGATGCGCGTGTAGCCGCCGAGCCACCGCGCGAGATCGGCGACGCGCACGCCGGCGACGATCGACAGCAGCGCGGGCACGGCGTGGATCGGCTCGCCGAGTGCCGTGGCGGCGGCGCGCGCCTGCTGCGGCTTCACCGCCAGCACCACGAGCTCCACGCCGTCGAGCGACGCGCGCGCCGCGGCGTCGACGCAGCGGATGCCGGGAAAGCGCGCGGCCAGCGCCTCGCGCTGCGCCGCCTGCGGCTCGACGACGACGATGTCGCCGGCGCGCCGGCCGCGCGCGACCACGCCGCCGACCAGCGCCGTGGCCATGTTGCCGCCGCCGACGAACAAGAGGCCGCTCATCGCCGCATCCCGCGCGCCACCCGCGTGCGCCGCGGCGCATCCCCGGCTGGCGTCGCCCCGTTGCGCATCATGACAGCTCGCCAGCGACGCTCGCCACGGCGTCGCTTGCACGCGCGCCGAAGATCGCCGAACCGACGCGCACCTCGGTTGCGCCCTCCGCGATCGCCGCCTCGAGGTCGGCGCTCATGCCCATCGACAGCGTGTCCACGCGCAGGCCCTCCGCGATCGCGGCGTCGAAGCACGTCCTGAGTGCGCGGAACTGCGTGCGGCACGTGCGCTCGTCGAGCTCGGCCGCGGCGATGCCCATGAATCCGCGCAGCGCCAGCGCCGGCAGCCGAGTGACCGTGCGCGCCAGCGGCAGCGCGTCGTCGATGCGCACGCCGCGCTTCTGCGCCTCGCCACTGATGTTGACCTGGACCAGCACGTCCAGCGGGCGCGCCGCTCCCGTCTCGACGCGCGCGGACGACAGCCGGCGGGCGATGTCGAGCCGGTCGACCGATTCGACGGCGTCGAACGTGCGTGCGGCGCGCGCAGCCTTGTTCGACTGCAGGGGGCCGATCAGCCGCCATTCGATGTCGGGGAGGTCGGCGAGCGCCGCACGCTTCGCCTCGCCCTCGCGCACATAGCTCTCGCCGAACGCGCGCTGACCGCAGGCATGCACGGCGCGCACGGCGTCGGCCGGAAAAGTCTTGGAAACCGCGAGGATATGCACGCTTTGCGGGTCGCGACCGGACGTCCTGGCGGCATCGGCAACCCGGGTCGCCACGGCTTGCCACGCCTTCTCGTAGTGGCTCATAATCGTCCGGCAGCGATGCCGGCGGCATAAGACGGCATGAAACTTGCTCCGGACTTGAGCCCTAAGGACTTGATTTCTCGGGCGATCCGGTCCGACCTTTGCCCGATCGCGCGGCGCTGACAGGATTATAGATGGACATCACCGAACTCTTAGCGTTTGCCGTCAAGAACAAGGCCTCGGACCTGCACTTGTCGGCGGGCCTGCCGCCGATGATCCGCGTCCACGGCGACATCCGGCGCATCAACCTGCCGCCGATGGAGCACGAGGACGTGCACGCCATGGTGTACGACATCATGAGCGACTCGCAGCGCAAGAACTACGAGGAGATGCTGGAGGCCGACTTCAGCTTCGCGGTGCCCAACCTCGCGCGCTTCCGCGTCAACGCCTTCAACCAGAGCCGCGGCGCCGCGGCGGCGTTCCGCACGATCCCGAGCAAGGTGCTGTCGCTCGAGGAGCTCAACGCCCCCAAGGTGTTCGCCGAGCTCACCAACCGTCCGCGCGGCCTCATCCTGTGCACCGGGCCGACGGGCTCGGGCAAGTCGACGACGCTGGCGGCGATGACCAATCACGTCAACGAGAACGAATACGGCCACATCCTGACGATCGAGGATCCGATCGAATTCCTGCACGAGTCGAAGAAGTGCCTGATCAACCAGCGCGAGGTGGGGCCGCACACGCTGTCGTTCGCCAACGCGCTGCGCGCGGCGCTGCGCGAGGACCCCGACTACATCCTGGTCGGCGAAATGCGCGACCTCGAGACCATTCGCCTCGCGCTCACCGCCGCCGAGACCGGCCATCTGGTGTTCGGCACGCTGCACACGAGCTCGGCGGCGAAGACGATCGACCGCATCATCGACGTGTTCCCCGCCGCCGAAAAGGACATGGTGCGCGCGATGCTGTCGGAGTCGCTGGTGTGCGTGATCGCGCAGACGCTGCTGAAGACCAAGGACGGCCAGGGTCGCGTGGCGGCGCACGAGATCATGATCGGCACGCCGGCGATCCGCAACCTGATCCGCGAGGGCAAGGTCGCGCAGATGTACTCGTCGATCCAGACGTCGCAGGCGATGGGCATGCAGACGCTCGACCAGTGCCTCGTGGAGCTCGTGCGGCGCAACGTCGTGAATACCGCGGAAGCGCGCAACCGCGCGGTCAACAAGGATCTGTTCGCCGGCTGACGCCGGCCGGAAGGCGCTGCCATGGAACGCGAACGCGCGACCAAGTTCATCCACGAGCTGCTCGACCTGCTGGTAAAACAGAAGGGCTCCGACCTCTTCATCACCGCGGCGTTTCCGCCGGCGGTGAAGGTCGACGGCAAGATCTCGCCGGTGTCGAAGACCGCGCTCACGCCGCAGCACACGATCGAACTGGTGCGCAGCGTGATGAACGACAAGCAGGCGGCCGAGTTCGAAGGCAACAAGGAGTGCAACTTCGCGATCGCGCCACCCGGCATCGGCCGCTTCCGGGTCAACGCCTTCGTGCAGCAGGGCCGCGTCGGCATGGTGCTGCGCACGATCACCACCGACATCCCCAAGTTCGAGGACCTCGGCCTGCCGCCCGTGCTGAAGGACATCATCATGTCCAAGCGCGGCATCATGCTGTTCATCGGCGCCACCGGCGCCGGCAAGTCGACGTCGATGGCGTCGCTGCTGGGCTACCGCAACGAGAACAGCTACGGCCACATCATCACGATCGAGGACCCGATCGAGTTCGTGCACGAGCACAAGAACTGCATCGTCACCCAGCGCGAAGTGGGCGTCGACTGCGAGGGCTGGCAGATCGCGCTCAAGAACTCGCTGCGCCAGGCGCCCGACGTCATCCTGATCGGCGAAGTGCGCGAGCGCGAGACGATGGACTATGCGGTGTCGTTCGCCGAGACCGGCCACCTGTGCCTCGCCACGCTGCACGCCAACAGCACCAACCAGGCGCTCGACCGCATCATCAACTTCTTCCCCGAGGAGCGTCGCGCCCAGCTCTTGATGGACCTGTCGCTCAACGTGCGCGCGTTCGTCGCGCAGCGCCTGATCCCGCGCCGCGACGGCCGTGGCCGCGTGCCGGCGGTGGAGGTGATGCTCAACTCGCCGCTGATCTCGGACCTGATCTTCAAGGGCGACGTGTCGGGCATCAAGGACATCATGAAGAAGTCGCGCGAGCTCGGCATGCAGACGTTCGACCAGTCGCTGTTCGACCTCTACGAGTCGGGCCTCATCAGCTACGAGGACGCGCTGCGCAACGCCGATTCGCTCAACGACCTGCGCCTCGAGATCAAGCTGCACGGCAAGGAGGCGAAGAATCGCAACATCTTCGCCGGCACCGGCAACCTCGACATCGTGCCGGAAGCACAGGGCGCCGCCGTCAATCGGTTCTGACCGGACAACGGCGTCTGCTGCGTGACGCCGCGAGCCGCGGCAGGGTTAGGCAACTGTCCAGCGGCTCCTAAATGGTACGAGCGAGGGTGGGGTAAGGCGCCCGGGCTCAAACACGCATTCGCGAACTCGCCCGGACACCTTACCCCACCCTCACTCGCACGGACTGCCGTGCGAACGTCAAACACTAAACAGCGCGCCCGTTGAGCGCTTTCTCGACGCGAAGCCCTGACGCTCGCACAGTGATCCGCCGGGGCGATGTGGGGCGAGGGCGCGGAGCGAGTTCGCGCAGCGTGTCTGAGCGGAGCGCCCTTGCCCCGCAGCGCCCCGCCCATGCAGCGAACCGAGTCGCATGCGGGTCGATATTAAGCGAACCGAGTCGCATGCGGGTCCGACGCGCAGCGAACCAAGCCGCATGTTCGCGCGATCGGCGAGGATTCGGCGAGGCACCGGACAACCGACTTACAGCGCCGCCATCGCGCGTTCGCGCTCTTCCCGGCTGACGATTCGCGGCTCCACCACGGGCCGGGCGTCGTGCGTGAAGAATGGCGTCGGCGCTTCTGCCCGGCTCAGCCGCGCGCGCGCCATCAGCACGGCGAAGCGGCCGATGGCGTGCAGCGTGCCGAGGCGCATCGGATCGGGTCTGCCCTTGGCCGTCGCCGTGTTCACGCGCATGCGCACCGGCCCGAACGTCGCGTCGATCGCGCCGTCGCTGCCGAGGCAGGTGTGCACGACGCCGATGTACGGCAGCCGCCGGTTGCGCGTGGTATTGCCGATCGGCGTATCGCAGCAGCGCGCGTACCAGCGCAACAGCCCGCGCGGCGTCAGCGACAGGCAGGCCAGCGCGTCGAGTCCCGCGGTGAACGCGATGTGCCGCTGGAAGGTCGCCACCACGTCCGTGCCGCCCATCGCGTCGAGCACATCACCCGGATCGCCAAGCACGCGTGCGTACGCCTGGCAATCGCGGCAATAGCAGACGCCGCGGCTGATCGCCTTGTGCGGATGGTCGAGGCGTCCCTGCAGCGTGCCGCAGCGGCAGCGCAGCGGATGGCTTGTGTCCGTCATGTCGATGTCCGTTCTCGTCCGTCCCGTGTCGGGTTGTATGCCCATTTCGCGGCGAGTTCAATTGCCGTGCGTGCCGGGCCCCGCATCGACCGGCAACGCGCACGAGGCGCGGGCGCTCGTTCATGCAGCGTGCAACGCGGATTCGCACATCGCGCCGGGCGGCGCCGCCGATCGACCGGACTCCCTCGCCACGGCACACGTTCCGGGACCATGCGCTGTGCTAGGCTAATCGTTCCCCGGAACGATCATGGCAGGCCTGTCCACCACCACTCCGCAGCCCACGGCGATCACACTGCACCAGGTGTCGCGCGTGCTCGAAGTCGGCTTCGACGACGGCAGCGTGTTTCGCCTGCCGTGCGAGTACCTGCGCGTCTATTCGCCGTCGGCAGAGGTGCGTGGCCACGGTCCCGGGCAGGAAGTGCTGCAGGTCGGCAAGCGCGACGTCGCGATCTCGGCGATCGAGCCGGTTGGGCACTACGCGCTGCGGCCGTCGTTCAGCGATGGCCACGATACCGGGATCTACTCGTGGGATTACCTCTACGACCTCGGCGTGCGGCACCAGGAGCTCTGGCAGCAATACCTCGGCCGCCTCGCCGACGCGGGCGCCTCGCGCGACAAGGCCGGATGACCGCGCAATGAGCGAGCGCACCCATTTCGGCTACCAGGAAGTGGCCGCCGACGAGAAGACGCGGCGCGTGCGCGGCGTGTTCGAGTCCGTGGCGTCGAAGTACGACCTGATGAACGACCTGATGTCGGGCGGCATGCACCGGCTCTGGAAGCGCTTCGCCGTGGCGATCTCGGGCGTGCGCGAAGGCAGCGAGGTGCTCGACATCGCCGGCGGCACGGGCGACCTCGCGCGACTCTATGCCAGGGCCGCCGGCGCATCGGGCCGCGTGGTGCTCACCGACATCAACGGCGCGATGCTCGCCGCGGGCCGCGACAAGCTGATCGACGCCGGCCTCGCGCTGCCGGTCGTGCAGTGCGATGCCGAATCGCTGCCGTTCGCCGACCGAAGCTTCGACTGCGTGTCGATCGCCTTCGGCCTGCGCAACGTCACGCACAAGGAAAAGGCGCTGGCCGAGATGCGTCGCGTGACGCGGCCTGGCGGCGTGGCGCTGGTGCTCGAGTTCTCCCGCATCGCGGCGCCGCTCGCGCCGGCGTACGATTGGTACAGTTTCAACGTGCTGCCGCGCCTCGGTCAGTGGGTCGCCGGCGACGAAGCGAGCTACCGCTACCTCGCCGAGTCGATCCGGATGCACCCGGACCAGGAGACGCTGCAGCAGATGATGCGCGACGCCGGTTTCGACCGCGTCGATTTCCACAATCTCGCCGCCGGCGCGGTCGCCGTGCACGTCGGCCGGGTGTATTGAAATGGCTCTGCGGAGGGCTTCCATGAATCACCGTTCCCTGCTGGTGGCGTTCTGCGCCGCCGCTCTTTGCGCCGCGACCGCGGCAGATGCCGCGCGCATGGGCGGCGGCCGCAGTTTCGGCACGCAGCGTCCCTCGGTCTCGACGCCGCATGCAACGCCTGCGCCTTCCGGCAACCTCAGCGGACCCGCGGCCGATCCCGTGATGCCGCGTACGGCGGCTCCCGCCGCCGCGGCGCCGGCGACTGCGCGCGCCGCGCCGGGCGCGACGCCTCCGGCCGGCGGCTCGCGCTGGCTCGGCCCGATCGCCGGCATCGCTGCGGGCATCGGGCTCGCCGCGCTGATGTCGCATTTCGGCGTCTCGTCCGGTTTCGCCGACATCCTGCTGCTCGCGCTCTTCGCGTTCGGGGCGGTGATGCTCGTCCGCCTGTTCATGGCGCACCGATTCGCCGCGGCAGGCGGCGACGCGATTGCCGCGCCGCCCGCGCCGAGCGCCCCCGAGCCCGATGCCGGCGATCGGTTCGAGCCGCGCTTCGGCGGCGCAACGCAGGTGCGCCCGGTGCCGCCGCATTGGCCGCCTGGCTTCGACGCCGAGCGCTTCGCGCGCCAGGCGCTGCAGCAGTTCCGTGCCGTGCAGCGCGCGTACGACAACGGCGACACGGCGGCGCTCGCCGACGTGATGACGCCGGAGCTCTACACCGAGACGGTGAAGGACCTGCGCAGCCGCGGCGTCCACGTGCCGACGGCGTTCGACGCGCTCGAGTCGGAAGTCGTCGACGTCAGCACCGAGGCCGATCTCTACTGGGTCAGCGTGCGCTTCAAGGGACTCGCCCGCGAGGATGGCGCCGCCGTTGCGCAGCCGTTCGACGAGGTGTGGAACCTGTCCAAGCCGGTCGACGGCTCGAGCGGCTGGCTGGTCGCCGGCATCCAGCAATCGGTGCCGGCCTGACACGACATGCACGCTCCGGCGGCGATCCCGGCACGCATCGTCAACCGCGCGCTCGCGCACGAGGATGCGCTGCGCGCCAAGCTCGCGGCGCATGCGGGCTCGGCGTTCCGCATCGTCTGCGGCCCGGCCGACGCCTCGCTCGCGATCGATGCCGACGGCGCGCTGCATGAGGCCGCGGCCGACGTCGCGCCCGCCGCGACGTTGACGATCCGCGCGCGCGACGTGCCGTCGCTGCTGCACGATCCGCTGCGCTTCGACGCGCTGGTGCGCGCCGAAGGAGACGCCGCGCTCGCCGGCACGCTGCGTGATCTGGCGGCGACGATGCCGTGGTTCGTCGAGCGGCTGTTCGGCGAGTCGTTCGGCAATGTGATCGGCCAGCGCCTCGCCGACACCGGCCGCCGCCTGCTGGGTTTTCCCGAGGAGGCGGCGACGCGCCTCGGCGCGAATGTTCGCGGCTACGTGAGCGAGGAGGCCGCGCTCGGCGTATCGCACCCCGCGGCGACCGCGTTCGAAGGCGACGTGCGCGATCTCGCCGCGCGCGTCGATGCGCTGGCCGCACGCATCGACGCACTTGCTGCACGCCGGCGCTAGACCGCTGCCGGCGATGACTGCGCGCCGGGGGCCGCAACGCCGGGTCGCGGACGCAGTTCCGCTGCACCCCATCGGCGCGCGCGCGCACCCGCCCTCACACGCGACCTGACCGATGCGCATCACCCGACTCGCCCGGATCGTCATCGTCTCGCTGCGCCACGGACTCGACGAATTCGTGCTCGGGCATCCGCGCGTTGCCGGCCTGCGTCCCGTGGTCAACGGCGTGCTGTTCTGGCGCGACCTCACACCCCCGCGCGCGGTGCGATTGCGCCGCGCGCTCGAGGACCTGGGGCCGATCTTCGTCAAGTTCGGACAGATGCTGTCGACGCGGCGCGACCTTCTGCCGCCCGACATCGCCGACGAGCTCGCGCACCTGCAGGATCGCGTGCCGCCATTCCCGGGCGACGCCGCGGTTGCCACGCTCGAGCGCGTCTACGCACGGCCGCTCGCGCAGGTCTTCGCGTGCTTCGACACCACGCCGGTGGCGAGCGCGTCGGTGGCGCAGGTGCATCTGGCGGAGCTGCACGACGGGACGCCGGTCGCGGTGAAGGTGCTGCGACCCGACATCCACGTCGTCATCGAGAAGGACCTGGCGCTGATGCACACGGCGGCGATGCTGGTGGAGAAGGTCTCCGCCGATGCCCGCCGGCTCAAGCCGCGCGCCGTCGTCGCCGAGTTCGAGAAGACCATCCGCGACGAGCTCGACCTGTCGCGCGAGGCCGCCAACTGCTCGCAGCTGCGCCGCAACTTCGCGCATTCGACGCTGTTGCGCGTGCCGCTCGTGCACTGGGATTTTACCGACCGCGAGGTGATGGTGATGCAGCGGATGTCGGGGATCCCGATCGGGCGCATCGACGCGCTGCGCGAGGCCGGCATCGACCTGCCGCGCCTGGCGCGCGCCGGAGTCGAGATCTTCTTCACGCAGGTGTTCCGCGACGGCTTCTTCCACGCCGACATGCATCCGGGCAACATCTTCGTCGCCGTCGACGCCGTCGACCACGGCAAGTACATCGCGCTCGACTTCGGCATCATGGGCACGCTGTCGGACACCGACAAGAGCTACCTCGCGCAGAACTTCCTGGCGTTCTTCCGGCGCGACTATCGCCGCGTGGCCACCGCCCATATCGAGTCGGGCTGGGTGCCGCCCGACACGCGCGTCGACGAGCTCGAAAGCGAGATCCGCGTCGTCTGCGAGCCGATCTTCGACCGGCCACTGAAGGAGATCTCGCTCGGCCGCGTGCTGCTGCAGCTCTTTCGCGCGTCGCGCCGCTTCAACGTCGAGATCCAGCCGCAGCTGACGCTGCTGCAGAAGACGCTGCTCAACGTCGAGGGGCTGGGCCGCGAGCTCGATCCCGACCTCGACCTGTGGGTGACGGCAAAGCCGTTCCTCGAGCGCTGGATGGAAGACCAGCTCGGCTGGCGCGCCGTCGAGCGGCGCCTGCTCGCCGAAGCGCCGTACATCGTGGCCGCGCTGCCGGAATTGCCCCGGCTGATCCACCAGCGCCTGCTGGCGGCACCCGCGGCAGCCGACTCGGCGTTGAAGGCGGTGGCGTTGGCACAACGCGCGCGCAACCGGTGGCTGGCGCTGATCGCGGTGCTGCTGGCAGGAGTGATTGCCGTTCTGGTCTGGCAGCACGGATTCTAGCGGGCTGCGAATGTATGGCGGGACACTACGGACGTTGCGCGTACGCCTCATCAAAGATCTTCTGCAACCGTGGATGGATGCGACCGATGCCGTCCACGACCTGCTTCGCCCAATCGAAATATTCCACACGCCGTGACGTGGGCCAGTCCTTGGGCGGATGCGTGGCGACGTCGCGCAAATTCGCGATTTTATCGGCGAGCTTGACGAGCTTTGCGCGCTTCGACATATGCGGTGCGTGTTCGATCTGCAGGTGTTTGCGCGTCGCCTTGGGCAGCGCCTTGTCGTCCGTCACTTCAGCGACGATGCCGGCGATCGTCTTGCCAAAACGCTGTTCGAGTTCGCTCAGCGTCGTTTCGGTGTCTTCGACCGTATCGTGGAGCACGGCGGCCGCCAAGGTCGCCGGATCCTTCACGCGGCCCTCGATCGCCAGTATGTGAGCCAGCGCCAGAGGGTGGTTGATGTACGGCGTCGCGTCCTCGTCCTTGCGGCGCTGGTTGCGATGCTTGTGAGCGGCGAACGCGGCGGCGTCAATTATCAGCAGCAGCGCGCCGTCGACGGCAGAGGTTGCCATTCGTTGTTCCCGAAGTTGTCATTCTCCAAAGCGTCGCGTCGATCCGTGGATCCCCGCCTGCGCGGGGATGACGGCACCGGGGGGCAACCCGCCCGTGCGGGGGATGACGCCCATAAGGCCGCGCGCCTGCGCTACACGCGGTACGAGGTGACTTCCTCGTTGGGCAGCAGCTGTGGCTTGCGTGCGCCGATGCCGACCAGCGGCGCGCGGCGCAGGAACGCGTTGTCCTCGCCGAGGACGAAGCGCACGAGGTCCTCCAGCGTCGAATCCTCGAACTTGTCGGCGACGAACTCGACGATCACGGTCTCGAAGCGGTCGACGTTGCGCAGCGTGACCTCGACCGACTGCCGCCGGTAGTCGGGCTGGAACTTGACGAAGCCGGTGACCGCCGGGGTGACGGTGAACATGCCGCGGCGCACGATGCGGTCGTCGTCCTGCAACGGCCGGTACTGGAACTTGAGCTGCGCGCTGCGCAGGCGGTCATCGACGCCGCCCACGGCCGACACCGGCACCACCACCTCGATGGCCTTGGGCAGCGCGAGGCGGTAGAAGAGCTCGATGTACTCGACCGCCTCGTGCCCGCCGAACGCCTTGCGCCGGTAGGAGACGAAGCCCTGGTCGAACTGCGGCGAGGCGATGGTGAGGATGTCGGTGATCCGGTATTCGTGCGTGACCACCGGGCGGATCACGGCGAGGTGCCCGATCGCCTCGTCGAGCCACTTGAAGGCCTTCCACATCTTGCGGTCGAGGTCCTTCAGCGCGTCGTCGGGCGTGCGCTTGGCGCTCTTCTCCTGCCCGCGCATGGCGTCCGACTGCGCGCGCAGCGAATCGAGAAGGTTGGCGGATTTCTTGTCGGTGGACATCGTTTCAAAGGTATCACGACCGAGCGCGAACCGGCATACGCCTTATGACATGGGCATGGCCACCACGGTCGGCGGGGCCCCGCCCACGCCGCCGCCGGAGGGTGGCATGCAAAAGTCGGGCCTGCGGCCGTCCGCAGGGTTTCTTATACAATTGCGCGTCGAAAACCCCTCGCTTCCCGGCGCGCGATGCCGCTGCTCGAACTCCGCCACGTGACGCGCCGGTTCGGTGATTTCACCGCCGTCGACGGTGTCGACCTCGCCATCGAGGCGGGCGAGTTCTTCACCCTGCTGGGCCCGTCCGGCTGCGGCAAGACCACGTTGCTGCGGATGATCGCCGGCTTCGACCTGCCCGACGCGGGCGAGATCCTCCTCGACGGGGTCGATCTCGCCGACAGCCCGCCCGAGGCGCGCCCGGTGCGCACCGTGTTCCAGAGCTACGCGCTGTTTCCCCACATGAGCGTGGACGGCAATGTCGCCTTCCCGCTGCAGATGGCGAAGACGCCGGCGCGCGACATCCCGCGCCGCGTCGCCGAGGCGCTGGAGGACGTCCGCCTGCAGGGCTTCGGCGAGCGCTTTCCGCACGAGCTGTCGGGCGGCCAGCGCCAGCGCGTGGCCATCGCGCGCGCGCTGGTCACCCAACCGACGATGCTGCTGCTCGACGAGCCGCTCGCCGCACTCGACGCCAAGCTGCGCGAGGAGATGCAGATCGAGCTCATCAACCTGCAGAAGCAGGCCGGCATCACGTTCGTGTACGTGACGCACGACCAGACCGAGGCGCTCGCGCTGTCGCACCGCATCGCGGTGATGAACCACGGCATCGTCGAGCAGATTGACGAGCCGTCGAAGATCTACCGCTTTCCGAAGTCGCGCTTCGTCGCCGACTTCATCGGCCAGTGCAATCTCTTCTCCGGCACGGTCACCGCGCGCGACGGCGGCACGCTGACGCTCACCGTCGACGCGCTGGGGCCGGTGCGCGTGGCGACGACGTCGGCGGCGGCGCCGGGCACGCGCGCCAGCATCGCGCTGCGGCCCGAGCAGATCCGCATCGGCGCCGAGGCCGGCGCCGGCGACAACCGCTTCCGCGGCACCGTCTCCGACCTGCTCTACATGGGCGATGTCACGGTGTACCGGGTGAAGACCGACGCCGGCGTGCTGGTCGAGGCGCTGCTCGCCAATTCGCAGACCGGGCGCGCCAAGTTCTTCGAGCCCGGCGACTCCGTGCAGATGGACTGGCCGGCCGCCGCCGGCCATTTCATCGAGGAGTAGCGGGTGGCGAGCGACAACTCACCGGCCGGCGCGCGGCGCGGCAAGTGGCTGGTCGGCGGGCCGCCGATCCTCTACCTGCTGGTGTTCTTCGCCGCGCCGACGCTGATCATGGCGCTGGCATCGTTGCGCACGCCGGGCGAGTTCGGCGGCTTGGCACCCCTCGTCGATGCGGCCGGCAAGCTCGACCTCAACCTCGAGTCTTACGCGCGGTTCTTCACCGAGTCGGTCTACTTCGAGGTGTTCGTCAAGTCCGTGCTCTTCGCGGCGGCGACGACGCTGCTTTGCCTCGTCATCGCGTACCCGCTGGCGAGCGTGATCGCGAAGAGTCCGCAGCGGGTGCGCAGCCTGCTGCTGCTGCTGGTGATTTTGCCGTTCTGGAGCAATTTCCTGATCCGCATCTACGCGTGGATGATCATCCTCGGCCCCAACGCGGCGCTCGCACGCGGCGTCAACGCCGTGCTCGCGCGGTTCGGTGCGGAGCCCGTGCCGCTTCTTTTCAGCTCGTTCGCGGTGCTGGTCTGCCTCGTCTACGTGCACCTGCCGTTCATGGTGCTGCCGCTCTACGCCAACCTCGAGAAGCACGATCCGGCACTGCTCGACGCCGCGCAGGACCTCGGCGCCAACGGCTGGCAGCGCTTCTGGCGGATCACGTTCCCGCTGTCGCTGCCGGGCGTGTACGCGGGCGCGGCGCTGGTGTTCATTCCCGCGCTCGGCATCTTCGCGATCCCCGATCTCCTGGGCGGCCCCAACGACACGCTGATCGGCAACCTCATCAAGCAGCAGTTCCTGGAGACGCGCGACTGGCCGTTCGGCAGCGTGCTGTCGATCGTGCTGACGGTGGCCGCGCTGGCGCTGGCCGGGCTCGCGGCGTGGTTCGGCCGGCGCGCCACGCGCGCACGCGCTTTCGCCGATGCGTAAGCGCGGCGTCACGCTCGGGCTGCGCGCGGCGGCGGTGGCGGGCTACGCATTCCTGTACCTGCCGCTGGTGATCGTCGTCGTCTACTCGTTCAACGACTCGCGCCTCAACGCCGAGTGGGTGGGTTTCACGCTCGGCTGGTACCGCACGCTCTTCGCCGACGCCGACATGCTCGTCGCCGCGCGCAACTCGCTGGTGATCGGCGTCGCCGCGAGCCTCGTGTCGACGGTGCTCGGCACGATGGCCGGTTTCGCGATGTATCGCTGGAAGACGCGCCTGCTGCCGATCCTGGTGCTGACGCCGATCGCGATTCCCGAGATCCTCGTCGGAGTGTCGCTGCTGATCTTCTTCGTGCTGCTCAACTTCACGCTGGGGCTCGTGTCGGTGGCACTGGCGCACATCGCGTTCTGCATCGGCTTCGTGGCGATCGTCGTGCGCGCGCGGATGGCCGGCATGGACGAGGGCCTGGTCGAGGCCGCGCGCGACTGCGGCGCCACGCCCTGGCAGGCATTCCGCCACGTCACGCTGCCGCTGATCATGCCCGGCGTGATCGCCGGCGCGCTGATGGCCTTCACGCTGTCGATCGACGACTTCGTCATCACGTTCTTCACCGCCGGCGCCGGCACGGTGACGCTGCCGCTGCAGATCTACTCGATGATCAAGATCGCCGTCACGCCCGAGGTCAACGCGGTGTCGACGCTGCTGATGCTGCTGACGCTGCTGCTGATCGTCGTCGCCTCGCGGCTGTCGCCGAGCCTCTTCCGTTCGCAACAGGAGACTGCCCCATGAACCGCCTCGCCACTCTCGCCGCGGTCGCGGCGCTCGCCTTCGCCACGTCGGCGTCCGCCGCCAAGGACCAGCTCCATCTCTACAACTGGAACAACTACATCGCGCCGGAGACGATCAAGCGCTTCGCGGACGCGTGCGGCTGCGAGGTCGTGCAGACGTATTACTCCGACAACGAGGAGCTGCTGGCCAAGCTCGCCGCCGGCGCGCGCGGCTACGACGTGATGGTGCCGACGTCCAACGCGGTGCAGGCGCTGATCCGCGGCAAGCAGCTGATGCCGCTCGACAAGTCGAAGCTGCCCAACCTCAGGAACATCGACCCGGCGTATCTCGATACGGCGTTCGACCCGGGCAACGTGTACTCGGTGCCGTACGCGATGTCGACCACGATCATCGGCTACAACGACGCCAAGATGAAGGAGCTCGGGTTGCCCACCGACACGTGGGCGGTGATCTTCGACCCGAAGTACCTGGAGAAGGTGAAAGGCCGCGTCACGGTGCTCGACAGCGCCAACGAGCTCTTCGCCGCGGCGCTCAAGTACCTGGGCTACAGCGCCAACGACGTCGATCCCAAGCACTGGGACGAGGCCGCGGCGACGATCCGCAAGGCGAAGCCCTACTGGGCGGCGTTCAACGCGTCGTCGTACATCAAGGAATTGACGGTCGGCAACATCTGGCTGGTGCATGGCTACTCGAACGACATCTTCCAGGCCAACCTCGACGCCGAGGCGGCGAAGCGTCCGTTCCACATCCTGCAGGGCATGCCCAAGGAAGGCGCGGTGTTGGCCGTCGACAACATGGTGCTGCAGGCGAATGCGCCGCGCCCCGACCTCGGCCTCAAGTTCATGAACTTCATGCTCGAAGGCAAGAACTCGTCCGAGCTCACCAATCTCATCGGCTCGGGCAATCCGAACATGGCGGCGCTGCCGTTCATCAAGCCGGAGATCCGCCGCAATCCGGCGATCTTTCCGCCGAAGGACGTCGCGGCGAAGCTCGAGCAGCTGAAGGACCTGACCGCCGCGCAGCGGCGCCTGCGCAGCCGGCTGTGGACGGAGATCAAGGCGCGCTGATGTGCGCACGCATCGCGCCGGCTGTGGGTTCGTCATTCCCGCGAAAGCGGGAAACCAGTCGTGACGTCGTGTCGACGCCTGGACACCCGCTTTCGCGGGGATGACGTCGTTCTCGCGTCGAAGCCTGAATCCCCGCTTTCGCGGGGATGACGAAGCAAGTCAGCCCGGTCTCGCCGTCGAGGATTCGCTGTAAAAGATGGCGCAACAGCTGCCGATGGCGGGGCGAACGGCGGAACGTCGCGCTGTGCTCGACGCGCGCAAGCTCCGACAGCACGAGGCTCGACCACGACGCATTGCGCCGCGGCGTTCGCGCGCGGCGCCGGGTCGCCGCGGGGTGCGCGGTCAGCGCGCGGTGGCGCCGGCGAGCTTCTGCACGAGCTCGCGGTCCTCCACCAGTGTCGCGACCGGACCCGCGAACGCGACCTTGCCGTCGTCGAGGATGTAGGCGCGATCGGCGACGTCGAGCGACAGCGGCACGTTCTGCTCGACCAGCAGCACCGACAAACCTTCCTTGCGCATCGATCGCACGACGTTCATCACTTCCTGCACGATCAGGGGCGCGAGGCCCTGCGACGGCTCATCGAGCAGCATGAGACGCGGATTGAGCAGCAACGGGCGCGCGATCGCGAGCATCTCCTGCTCGCCGCCGGACAGCTGACGGCCGAGCTGGGACTTGCGCTCGGCGAGTCGCGGGAACAGCGTGAACACGCGCTCCAGCGTCCAGGGACCCGCGCGGCCGGACGGCACGAGCAGATTCTCGAGCACGGTCAGATGGCCGAATATGCGCCGCCCTTCGGGCACGTAGCCGACGCCGAGGCCGGCGATCGCGTACGCCGGCGAGCGCGTCATGTCGCGGCCGAAGATCTTCACCGTGCCGCTGCGCGGCGGCGTCAGGCCCATCAGGCTGCGCAGCGTCGTGGTCTTGCCGGCGCCGTTGCGACCCAGCACGGTGACGATCTCGCCTTCGTTCACCTCGAGCGACACGCCGTGCAGGATGTGGCTTTTGCCGTAGTACGCGTGGATGTCGTGGGCTTCGAGGATTGCGCTCATGCCGCCGCCTCGCCGAGGTAGGCTGCGCGCACTTTCTCGTTCGACGAGATCTCGGCCGGCGTGCCGTCGGCCAATATGCGGCCCTGGTCGAGCACCGTGATGTGCTGCGACAGCCCGAACACGATGCTCATGTCGTGCTCGATGAACAGGATCGACAGCTTGCGCTCCTCGTGCAGGCGGCGGATGAGCGCGACCATGTGCTCGGTCTCCGTGTCGCCCATGCCCGCGGTCGGCTCGTCGAGCAGCAGCAGGCGCGGCTTCATCGCCAGCGCGAGCGCGATCTCGACGACGCGCTGGTCGCCATGCGCAAGCTCGCCGACGACGCGGTCGGCCTTGGCGGCGAGACCGACCACGCCGAGCAATTCGTCGACCTGCGCCGCGATCGTGTCCCGCTTTGCGCGCGGGATCCATGGCCGGCCGTTGAGGCCGCCCGCCGTCTCCACCGCGACGCGCAGGTTCTCGAACACCGTGAGATCGAGGAACACCTCGGTGATCTGGAATGTGCGCACCACGCCCACGCGCACGCGATGCACGACGGGGCGATCGCGGATGTCCTTGCCATCGAACCAGATGCCGCCGCTGGTCGGCGGCACGAAGCCGGTGATGAGGTTGAAGAACGTGGTCTTGCCGGCGCCGTTCGGGCCGATCACCGCGCGCAGCTCGCCCTCGTTCATCGTGAACGACACGTCCTGCACCGCGCGCAGCTGGCCGAAATGGCGGCTGACGCCTTCGAGTCGCAGCAGGCTCATGGCTGCCGTCCCCCGCGCAGCGCGCTCATGCCGCGCGTCCCCGCCGCTGCAGCATGCCGAGGATGCCCTTCGGAAACAGCAGCACGATCAGCACGAACAGCAGGCCGATGAACGTCATCCAGTTGTCGGTGAGGCTCGACAGGTAATCCTGGGCGACGACGAAGATGATGACGCCGATCAGCGGCCCCCAGAAATTGCGCATGCCGCCGAGCACGATCATGATCACGAAGTTGCCCGACAGGATCCAGTGCAGGTCCTGCGGCGACGTGAAGTTGAACAGCAGCGCGTTGAGCGTGCCGGCGAGGGCCACGAACGTTCCCGAGATGGCGAACGCCGCCCACACGTAGAGATCGGTGCGGATGCCGAGGAACCGGGCGCGGCGCTGGTTCTCGCGGATCGCCACCCACGTGTGGCCGAGCGGCGACGCGAGCAGACGGCGCATCAGGTACACGGCCACCGCGAAGCACGCGAGGACGAGGTAGTAGTACTTCGTCTCGTCGCGCAGGTCGTACACCCAGCCGCCCATCTGCAGCGGCTGTCGCTGGAAGCCGGACAGGCCGTCTTCGCCGCCGGTGACGTTGTTCCACCGCACCACCACGAAGTAGAAAAGCTGGCCGATGGCGATGGTGATCATCGCGAAGTAGATGCCGCGCCGGCGCATCACGAGGGGACCCAGCAGCGTCGCCGCGGCGCCGCCGACGAGCGTGCCGAGGAGGATCGCGAGCGGCGTCGACGGCGCGAGATACTTGAGCGTCATGCCGGCGCCGTAGGCACCGAGCCCGAAGTACGCGGCGTGCCCGAACGACAGGCCGCCGGTGAATCCGAGCAGCAGGTTCAGCGCCATCGCGGCGAGACCGTAGATCAGCACCTTGGTGCCGAGCGCGGAATAGCCGCCGACATGCGGCAGCCACCAGGGCAACGCGATCAGCAGCACCCACAGCAGCGCCATCGGCGCGTAGCGGCGGATCATTCGAACAATCCTTCCTGTCCCAGCAGCCCGCGCGGGCGCACCACCAGCACGATCAGCATGATCAGGTAGATCACGGCCTCGCTGGCCGCGGGATAGTAGGTGGTGGTGATGCCCGCCGCGACACCGATCAGCAGGCCGCCGAGGATGCTGCCGACGAGACTGCCGACGCCGCCGACGATCACGGCGACGAAGCTCGGCATGATGAGGCTGCTGCCCATCGGCGGCGTCAACCCGAGCACCCCCGCGGCGAGCACGCCGGCAAGCCCGGCCAGCAGGCAACCGAGACCGAAGTTCAGCGCGCGCAGCCGGTAGATGTTGACGCCGAGCGTGGATACGGTCTCGAGGTCGAGCGTGCCGGCGCGGATGCGGATGCCGAGACGGGTCCGGCGCAGGATGACGAACAGGCCCGCCACGGCGACGACGGTGATCGCCACCACCAGCAGCCGATAGCCCGTGATGAAGAAGAACACGCTGCTGACCGGCGAGTTGAGCACATCGGGCACGACGAACGGCAATCCTTGCGGCCCCCAGATCCTGCGCGTCATGTCCTCGATGACGAGCGCGAGGCCGAATGTCAGCAGCAGCGTGTAGAGCGGATCGGGACGCTTGTAGAGCGGGCGGATCAGCACGCGCTCGACGACGAGGCCGATCGCCGCGGCGCACAGCGGACCCGCCACGAGCGCGCCCCAGAACCCGAGCCAGGGGTAGAGCGTGTAGGCGAGATAGGCGCCGATGACGAGGAAGCCGCCATGCGCCATGTTGATCACCGAGTTGAGGCTCAGGATCAGGGCGAGGCCCAGCGCCATCAGTGCGTAGAACGCACCCTGGATGAGGCCGTTGAAGGCGTTGAACAGCAAGAGCTGCATGCGCGTCCCCTAGCGTGGTGCGTCGCGTCGCGCCGCGACGCGCGCAACGTTCGCCGTGCCCGCGGGCGCGAACGCCCGCGGGTGTGTCGCCATTGTAGAGTCGCGGCCTAGGCCGGGTAGTCGAGCTTGCAGCCCGTCTCGGTGACTGGCAACGCTGCCTTGTCGCCGGGGACGATCTCGGCGACCTTGAACAGGTCGGGATACGTTCCGCTCTGGTTGATCTCGCCGGGGAATTCGCTCGACATCAGCTGGTGGTCCTCGGGACGGAAGTACACCCGGTTCGGCTGCAGCTTGACCTCGGGCGGCAGCTCGAGGCCCTCGAGCCCCTTGGCCAGCTTGACGGGCTCGATGCTCTTGGCGCGTTGCGCGCCGAGCGCCAGCGAGTGCAGGCCGGCGTAGCCGAACCACGTGCGCGCGCTGGGGTAGCTGCCGTCGGGATAGGCCTTGCGGTAGCGGTCGACCCATTCCTTGACGTGCGGCGTGTTGGGCTGATTCCAGTACCACTCCAGCGTCCACCAGCCGAGTCGCGCGTCGGGCGACAGCGCCTTCAGCACCTCGAGCTCGGACAGGCCGCCGCCGATCGGCATCTTCTTCTGCAGCCCGAACTGCGTCGCCTGCTTCATGCAGTTGACGAGGTCCTGGCCGTCGACCAGCAGCACCAGCACCTGCGGATTGGTGGATTGCGCCTTGATCAGGTACGACGAGAAATCGGTGGTGCCGAGCGGCGACAGCGAATTGCCGAGCACGGTGCCGCCCATGCGCTTGAGGATCGTCTCGTACGCGGCCTGCAGCGTGTGGCCATAGGCGTAATCGGGAGTGATGAAGTACCACTTGCCGCCGAACTTCTGGTAGAGCGTCGCGGCGAGGCCGTTGGCCAGCATGTAGGTGGTGGTGCAGATGCGGAACGTCGTCCAGTGGCATTCCTTGCCGGTGACGGGGTCGGTGTGGCCGCCGGTCACCATGTACGGGACGCCCTTCTCGTGCGCGACCTGGTTGACCGACAGCGCCGTCGCCGACGACACGGCGCCCATGATCATGGAGCAGCCGTCCTTCTCGATCAGCTTGTGCGCCTTCTGCGCGGCGAGGCCGGCGTTGGCGTTGTCGTCCTCGATGACCAGCTCGACCGGTCGCCCGAGAATGCCGCCCTTGCCGTTGATTTCGGCCAGCGCCATCTTCGCGCCGCGCACTTCGCTTTCGCCTTCCGCCGCATAGGTGCCGGTGAGCGGATCGTGCATGCCGATCTTGATCGGCTTCTCACCCGCGCCGTAGCTGAGGATCGGATGCGCGATCAGGGGTGCCGCGCTCAGGGCCAAGGCGGACTTCAGCGCGTCACGCCGTTTGAAACTCTCCATTGCTGCCTCCGTTCGATGGTTTAGCGTTTCTTGTCCGGACTTGGCGGGCGTGCCCGATCGGCGCCCCCGGCACGGCGCCACATCCGGCGCCCCGGAAGGGCGCCGTCGGTATCTCCCGTTGTATCGATGACGGAGGCCGTGAACGCACACTTCGGATGCGGCGCCCGCGCGGCAACCGATCGCACGCGACGGGGCGTTCACGGCAATGCCCGAAGCGTAACGCCAGCCGCCCGGCGCGTATTTGACCGCAGGCAAGTTGCAGAGTGCCGTTTCGCCAGGCTTCGCGGCGTGTGCGTGCAGTGAAGCAGCTCCGCCTGACGATTCGCTGACGAGGTCGCGGCGCCGTTTCGGAAGCCGCCGCTCACGGCCGATAATGGCGCGACGCCAGCGTGCCGCCCATGAGCCCGATCTCGCCTCCGCCCCGCTCGCGCCTGCCTCACATCCTGGTGGCGCTGTATGCCGTGGCAATCGTGTTCACCAGCCTGCAACCGTTCGGGCCCTGGCTTGCCCCACCCGCCAGCATGCCGTTCTGGGCGTTGTCACCCGATGTGCACTCGACGCGCTTCGACTGGCTGATCAACATTGCCGCCTACGCGCCGCTCGGCCTGTTCGCGGCGCTGGTGCCGCGGCGCGCGCATCCGGTGCGCCGCATCGCCACGGCCGCCGTCGCCGGATTCGTGCTGTCGTTCGCGATGGAAACCGCGCAGGCGTATCTGCCCACGCGCGACGCGAGCCTCCTCGACTGGGTTACCAACACGCTCGGCGCGGCCGCCGGCGGCGCGCTCGCCGCGCGCTTCGCGCGTAGCCCGCGGCTGAAGCGCACGATCACCGGCGCGCGCAACCGCTGGTTCATCGGCGGCAAACTGGGGGACGCGGCACTCGCACTGCTCGCGCTGTGGCTGGTGGCGCAGTCCAATCCGGCGATCGGCCTGTTCGCCATCAGCTGGGATCCGTCGGCCGTCGCCGGCGCGACGCCTCCGCGCGACGTCGCCGCGTTCCTCGTCGACGCATTCGAAAGCGCGCTGCAGACGCTCGGCATGGGACTCTTCATCGCACTGATGGTGCGCGAGCGCCGTTATCTGGGCGCCGCGATCGTGGCGTTGATCGTGATCGCCACGGCGTCGAAGGGTGCGATCTCGATGGCGATGCTGCGGCCGCCGCCATGGCAGAGCTGGCTGCGTCCGGAGATCTCGTTCGGCATCGCCGTCGGCGCGCTCGCGCTGCTGGCGTTCATCGAACTGGCGCGGCCGGTGCTCATCGTCACCTGCACGGTGGCGCTGCTGCTGTCGGTCGCCGTGCCACCGATCGTCAGCGACGCGCAAAGCGTGCACGTGACGCTGACGCTGTTCAACTGGCGCTATGGCCAGCTGCTGAACTTCAACGGCCTCACGCACACGGTGCTGCTGGCGTGGCCGCTCGCGGCGACCGCATGGTTGTTCGCGCTCGCGGGACAGCCCGGATGGGGCTCCATCGACGCGGGATCGCGCGCACGCATCGGCTAGAATGCGGCGATGGGCTATTACCATCGCCACGTCTTCTTCTGTTGCAACAAGCGCGAGCCGCCGGAACGCTGCTGCGCCGACTCCGGCGCCGTGGAGATGCAGAAGTACGCCAAGGGCCGGATCAAGGAGCTGCGACTTGCGGGCAAGGGCCGCGTGCGCATCAACAAGGCCGGTTGCCTCGATCGCTGCGACGAAGGTCCGATACTGGTCGTGTATCCGGATGACGTCTGGTACACCTACGTCGACCAGTCCGACATCGACGAGATCATCGATCGCCACGTCGTCAACGGCGAGATCGTCGACAGGCTGCGCATTTGAGTCCACGCGCGGCCGAGCGCCTGGCCATCGCCGGCCCCGCCGGCCCGCTCGAGGTCGCGATCAACGTTCCCGGCGAGGCACCGGTCGGCCTGGCGCTGGTCGCGCATCCGCATCCCCAGCAGGGCGGAACGCTGGACAACAAGGTCGTGCAGACACTGGCGAAGACGTTCGTGGCGCTCGGCTACGCCGCGGTGCGCTTCAACTTCCGTGGCGTCGGGCAGTCGGCCGGCGCCTTCGACGACGGCGTGGGCGAGACCGCCGACGCGCTCGCCGCGCTCGCCCACGGGCGCGCCCGCTTCGGCGCGGCGCTGCCCCTCGCGCTCGCCGGATTCTCGTTCGGCACCTTCGTGCAGACGCGGGTCGCACAGTCGGTGGACTTCGAGCGCCTCGTGCTGGTGGCGCCGGCGGTCGGCCGCTTCACCATCGGCAGCGTGCCGCCCGAGACGATCGTCATTCACGGCGAGGAGGACGACGTGGTGCCGCTGGCCGACGTGTTCGCCTGGGCGCGGCCGCAGGCGCTGCCGCTGATCGTGTTCCCCGGCTGCGGCCACTTCTTCCACGGCCGGCTCGTGCAGCTGCAGCAGGTCGTCACGTCGATCTATCCACGCCGCGCATGACCATCCTCGCCGTGAGCGGGCTCGTCAAGCGCTACGGCGGCGAGGAAGTCGTGCGCGGACTGTCGTTCGAGATCCGCCGCGGCGAATGCTTCGGGCTGCTGGGGCCGAACGGCGCCGGCAAGACGACCACGCTGCGCTGCTGCCTCGGGCTCATCGACCCCGACGGCGGCACGATCACGATGGTCGGCGAGCCCGTGCCGAAGGCGGCACGCGAGGCGCGCATCCGCGTCGGCGTCGTGCCGCAGCAGGACAACCTCGATCCCGACTTCACGGTGACCGAGAACCTGCGCGTCTACGGCGGCTACTTCGGCATCGACCGCGCGACGCTCGATGCGCGCATTCCGCGCCTGCTCGACTTCGCGGGCCTTGCCGGCAAGTCGAAGGCGTCGCTGCGCACGCTCTCCGGCGGCATGAAGCGGCGCCTGACGCTCGCGCGCGCGCTGGTCAACGACCCCGAGCTCCTGATTCTCGACGAGCCCACCACCGGCCTCGATCCGCAGGCGCGTCACCTGATCTGGGACGGCCTGCGCCAGCTGCTGTCGCAGGGCAAGACGATCCTCCTCACCACGCATTTCATGGACGAGGCCGAGCGCCTCGCCGGCCGCCTCGCGGTGATCGATCACGGCGCGCTGATCGCGAGCGACACGCCGCGCGCGCTGATCGAGGCCCACGTCGAGCCCGAGGTCGTCGAGGTCTACGGCGACAACGCCAAGGCCTGGGCCGAGGCGCAGGGACGCGACATCGCGCTGCGCGTCGAGGTGTCGGGCGAAACCGCCTTCTGCTACGCGCGCGATCCGAAACCGCTGCTCGACGACCTCGCGACGCGCAGCGGCATCCGCTACCTGCACCGGCCGGCGAACCTCGAGGACCTCTTCATCAAGCTCACCGGGCGCGAGCTGCGCGATTGACGATGGCGGCCAACCCCAAGCTGCTGCGCTTCCCGGGACTGTCGCCGCGCTTCGTGCCGGTCTGGCGGCGCAACCTGCTGGTGTGGAAGAAGCTCGCCGTGGCGAGCGTGCTCGGCAACATCGCCGACCCGCTGCTGTACATGCTGGCGCTGGGCTACGGCCTCGGCACCTACATCGGCAACGTCGGCGGCATGCCGTACATCGCGTTCATCGGCACCGGCATGGTGTGCCAGAGCGCGATGTTCACCGCGAGCTTCGAAGGCATGTACTCGGCGTTCTCGCGGATGCACGTGCAGCGCACCTGGGAGGGCATCATCAACGCGCCGATCGCGCTCGACGACGTCATGCTCGCCGAGTGGGTGTGGACGGCGTCGAAGGCGGTGCTGTCGACCGCCGCGATCCTGGTGGTGATCGCGGTGCTGGGATACGGGCACACGTGGCTCGCGCTGTGGGTGCTGCCGCTGGGATTCCTCGTCGGCCTCTGCTTCGGGGCGTTCGGGCTGGTGATGAACGCGCTCGCGCCGGGCTACGATTTCTTCACCTATTTCTTCACCCTGGTGCTGACGCCGATGTTGCTGCTGTCCGGCGTCTACTTCCCGGTCGACCAGATGCCGGGGTGGCTCGCGCACGTTGCGGGCATCCTGCCGCTCAAGCACGCGATCGACCTCGCACGTCCCCTGATGATGGGCGGCGTGCCGCAAGGCATCGCGCTGCACATCGGCGTGCTGCTGGCATATGCCGCCGCCGCATACTATGTCGCGCTGGTGCTGACGCGACGGCGCCTGCTCAAGTGACTCGGCGCCGAAGGTGCCGAGTCATCCCCGCGAAAGCGGGGATCCACGAATGGCGATGCCGATCCCGGATCGCGCGCGCGACGGCGGAGATCCAGAAAATGCGCCAAGGTCCCATCAACGCCGTGTGTCGTGACATGGCCCGCCGCCACGGATGCCGCGCATGCTGATCGTCAAGTCGTTGCACATCATCTTCATGGTGACCTGGTTCGCCGGGTTGTTCTACCTGCCGCGGCTGTTCGTGTACCACGCGATGGCGAGTGCCGACGATCGCGTCGGCATCGAGCGCTTCTGCGAGATGGAGCGCAAGCTCTACTACGGCATCATGACCCCGGGCGCGGTCCTCACGATCGCGTTCGGCCTGTGGCTATGGCTCGGCTACGGCATCACCGGCGGGTGGCTGCACGCGAAACTCGTGCTGGTGGCGCTGCTCGTCGTGCTGCATGTCTATCTCGGCCGGCTGATGGCCGCCTTCCGTGCCGGACGCAACCGCCACGGCCACGTGTTCTATCGGTGGCTGAACGAGATTCCGGCGCTGCCCATCCTGGTGGCGATCGTGTTCCTCGTCGTGATGAAGCCGTTCTGAGCCCCGGTCCGACATCGGATGGCGCGGTGCACGGCGCGGCCGAGCGCTTCTTCGCGTCGTGCCCGCGCGGACTCGAGGCGACGCTGGCCAGCGAGCTCGCGGCGCTCGGCGCGCGCGAGGCGCTGGCGGTCGACGGCGGCGTCGGCTTCGGCGGAGGACTGGATCTCGCCTGCCGCGCCAACCTCGAGTCCCGCATCGCGAGCCGCATCCTGTGGCGCGTCGGCAGCGGCCGCTACCGCACCGAGCACGACGTGCACGCGCTCGCCAAGGCGATCGACTGGAAGCGCCACTTTCGCGTCGATCGCACGCTGCGCGTCGACGTCGCGGCGACGCGCTCGCCGCTGACCAGCCTCGAATTCGCCGCGCTGACGATCAAGGACGCCGTGTGCGACCGCTTCCGCGACGACACCGGCAAGCGTCCCTCGGTCGACAAGCGCGCGCCCGACGTGCGCGTGCATGCGCATCTGACCGCCGACGAGGCGACGTTCTACCTCGACACGTCGGGCGAGCCGCTGTTCAAGCGCGGCTACCGGCGCGACACCGAGGAAGCGCCGCTGCGCGAGAACCTGGCGGCCGGACTGATCGCGCTCACCGGCTGGACGCCCGGCGCCGCGTTCCTCGATCCCATGTGCGGCAGCGGCACGATCGCGATCGAAGCCGCGCTGATCGCCGCCGGCCGCGCACCGGGCCTCGCGCGCACGTTCGGCTTCCAGAAGCTCGCGTGGTTCGACGGCCCGGCGTGGCAGCGGATGAAGCAGGCGGCGCGCGACCGGATCCATCCGGCGCCCGCGGCGCCGACCGTGTTCGCGAGCGACATCGCGGCGCCGGCCGTGGCCAAGGCCGCGAGCAACGCGCGTGCGGCCGGCGTCGACGCCTTCCTGGGCATCGAGCGTGCCGATTTTCTCGCGCGCGCAGCGCCTGCGGCGAGCGGCACGCTCGTCGCCAACCCGCCTTACGGCATTCGCCTCGCCGACCGTGATGCGGTGGCGGCGATGTATCCGCGCATCGGCGACGCCCTCAAGCAGCGCTACGCCGGCTGGACGGCGTGGCTCCTCTCCGCCGACAAGTCGCTGCCGAAGCTGATGCATCTCAAGGCCGACAGCCGCACGCCGCTGTTCAACGGCGCGCTCGAATGCCGGCTGTATCAATATCGGATACTTGCGGGCCGGATGCTATGATGAAGGCACGCAGTTTCTGCCGTCATCCCCGCGCAGGCGGGGATCCACGAATCACCGGCCGGTCAGGCAATCGACGGGATTCCCGCCAGTGCGGGAACGTTACACGCGGTGCTCGCTCCGCGCTCAAGGAAGAAACGAACCTCATGGGAATGTTGCCTGCACGCCACTACGTCTCCGAGCACACGACGTTCATCCGCGACCTGATCGCCAGCAAGCCCTCGATCGCCGACGAGCAGCGCAAGGGGCGCGCGATCTGGTGGGACAAGACGCCGCGCGAGCTCGCCGTCGAGAAGGTGATGGACAAGGGTCGTGTGGCACAGAAGCCGTACGTCTATTCGCTCGACGAATAGCCGCTTCCTCCCGCCGCTGCGATCGCGGCGGATCGATCCCGTCGGGTTAGTCCGGCCGCGCCTCGCCGTGGATGAAGTAGCGCGGTGTCTGCGCAATGCGGGCGCGCCAGCCCAGCCGCGCCAGCGCCGCCTCGAGCCGCCGCGGCGTCCAGAAATGCTTGACGACGTGGAAGGTCGAGCCGTCGTCCAGCTTGCGCATGACGATTCCGGTGTCGGTCTGCGGCAGCACGTGGTTGACCGCCGTCGACGTCGGGTCGTGCGCCGAGTCGATCAGATACACCGCGGCGCCCGGCGCCAGCGCGTCGCGCAGCGCCGACCAGAACGCGTCGAAGCGCGCCACGGGCACGTGCGACAGCCAGAAGCTCATGAACACGAGATCGTAGTGCGCATCGGCACGCCACGCGAAGAGATCGGCCTCGCCGAACGCCACGTTGGCGATGCCGAGCGACGCCAGCCGCGCGCGGTTGATCGCGATCACCTCCGGTGACGCGTCGATGGCGGTGAGCGATTCCACCGCTGGCGCGACATGCCGCGTGAACAGCCCGGTGCCGCAGGCGAGCTCGATCGCCTTGCGCGGCCGTTGTGCCGCGAGCCACCCCCGCAGCGCGCTTTGCGTCTCGGCCACTTCGGCGAACCACGCCGCGTTGAGCTCGGCGCCGCGATCATAGCGGCCTTGCCGCAGCCACCACGCGTCGTACTCGCCGGCGCGCGCGCGGTAGTACGCGACCTGCTCGGCGAGTAGCTCGTCGAGCTTGGGGTCGCACTCGCCGCTCGCGCCGCCGTCGTGCATCGTGGTTGCCATCATCGACCGCTCAATCCGAAGAGATTCTCCTCTTGACGTGAGCACGCGACCACGCTGTTGTGCGGCAACGGAGGCTAGAACGGCCCAAGCGATGCGATTTTTTCAATGAGCGCATGACGGTGGGCTTGTGGAAGCTCACGGTTCCAGACGACCATCAAGTGCTTGCGACCGGTATGCACAAATCCGGCGCGGAGGTCGACGAGCTCGGCCAGCTTGTCACCGACGTACCCCCAGATCGCCGGCGAATCCTTCAGTAACGCGAATGTATGGCGCAGCATGATCTCGGCGACGCCGCCATGATCCCGGATCACGGTGCGATGAGCTGCCGGCAGCCGGCGATACGCTCGATCGTCCATGACCATTCCTCCGCACAACCAGCAATTCTCATAGGGAGAATAGTGGATGTATCCAAGCGCAGTGAAGTGCGAAGGATCCTGTTTGTGGAAACACACAAAATGGCGAGGATAGTCGGGAGCTCGACTGCCGAAACGGCGCTGGAAGAGTTCATCAACGAAGAACCGTGCGTCATCGACTTCTTCCACGCGTACGATGTCTTCCAGCGTCGGTACTGGAATCGAATCCAGGCTGGCATCCGTTTCCGGGGCCGGACGATTGCCCGCATTGACGCTTCGATCGGCGTCCTCGCCTCGCGTTGGCGTTGCCGGCTCGCCCCCCCGAGGAAGCGTTGGCGCCACCAGTGCAGCAATCAGGCGTTTCAGCGAGCTCATTTGGAGAAACTTCCCAGCATCGACATTATTCGCGAGCGCATCGTTACTCGCGCGCGAATCGATTCAAGAATGTATCGCAAATCGTCGGGATTCTTCCAATGCCAGTTGCACACGAAGCGCGGAACCTTCCAGCGGTCCGAGCCCTCGGTAAGGAATTCGGCATGGGTCGTCAACGCCGCCCGCTGGCGATGCTCGGAAATGAAATCGGGCAGGTACTCGCAACAGAGGTATTCGACAAATCCACCATACGGATAAGCGAATAGCCGTGCGCTGGGCATGCCGAGTCTTGACTCGATGTAGTCTTCCGCCCGCCGGATTTGCGCATCCGCATCCTCGTATGTGTCGATGCCGTAGAAGTGGCCCTTGACCTGGTCACGCTGCGCAACCGATGGAAGCTCGTCGTGTGTGTGGTCCCAGCTGTGATTCGCGATTTCGAGCGTTCCTTCGCGGTGCGCTTCCGCCCACCAGATGTCTCGCCATTCACCAAGCCCTGCGATGCAGACTTTGTCGAGGATCGCGCGTGCTTCCGGTGAGGCAATGACGAATGACGTGGCGGTCGGCCGAATTCGTTGTGCATCGGCGTTGCGATTCCGCACCGTTGGTCGAGCGGCGGCTTCACGAAGGATGTTGGCGAAGCTGGTGATGCGGCCGAGCTCGGGCCGAGTGACGTCAAACCAGTCAAAGTCCGGTCCGTCATCGAAGGTGATGGCAACACAATTGCCGTCTGGAGCCGGAGTCACGTTCAATAGCGCATCAATTGCGGTTTGCAGGCGGATGACGCGGAATCCGCACGCGGCGATGACCTCGAGATCCTCGGCGAGCGCGACGTGGTCGTTGGCCGTCATCGCGTGATAAGTGAGGATCGGAATGCGCATTTTCGTCAAGTGCAAGCGCCGGACTTACCTGCGCGGAGGCTGTTCGATAGTGAAGCAGCCCGGCCGATATCTGGCGAACAGCCCAACTTTTGGTTGCGTTGGATCAAGCCTGCGAGTTATCGACGGACCCCGCGACCGATCCACTACAATCCGCGGGGATCTCTATCTTAACGTGAACGCATGACGCCGCCGCTGCCAGCCCCTCGCGCGATCGCGTGCCTGCACCGCGCCCGGCCGCTGCAACGGGGCGGCGCGGGCCGCATGCTGCTCGTGGTGCTGGCGATCGTGGCCACGCTGGCGGCGGTCGAGTTCTACGCGATCCTTCACAACGGCCGCGCGCGCGTCGCGCAGGACGCGCCGGCGTCCGCGGCCGCACGCATCATCGGCTGGGTCGATGCGCCGGCGGAGGATATCGTCGCCGGCGACACGCTGCGCATCGAAGGCTGGGCGCTCGCGCAGCGCGGCATCCGCGAAGTCGATGTCGAGCTCGACGGCAAGCCGCACGCCGCGCGCTACGGCCTCGTGCGCGACGACGTCGCCGCCGTGCACGCCGAATTCGCCGATGCGCGGCTGTCGGGCTTCCGCTTCGATGCCGACCTGTCGGCATTGCCGGCGCAACGCCACGAGGCCGTGGTCGTGGCCGTCGACCGCGACGGCGCGCGCACGGTGCTGGCGCGGCGCAGCTTCGTGAGCGCGCAGGCGCTGGCGCAATGGAAGACCCTCGCCGACGCGAATCCCGGCTTCGCGCGACGGCCATTCTGGTTCCTGATGGCCACTTCGGGCGTGGCACACGACGGCGCCGCGGGCATCGAGACGCAGTATCGCGCGCTGGAATCGGCGACGATGCGCGTGGGCATGGCGGTGCCGATCCTGTACATGCGCACGACCAAGGGCCTCGCCGGCGACTTCGCTTTCGATCCCGAATTCGACCTGTCGCGAAAGTGCGGCGCGCGACCGGTGGCCGACGACAACCTGCGCGGCGTCATCGACTACGCCGTTGCCCATCGCCTGCCGGTGAATTTCATCCTCAACGGCGGCATCTGGGGCGACGCCTCCTGCGAGTCGCGGGACTGGGACCTGACCGATCACCTGCAGCTCGACCCGGCGAACTGTCAATGGGACGATCGCAATGTCGTGCTTCCCGACGACTTCAAGAAGGGCCTGAACGGTTCGACCGAGTCGCCGCTGCTGTCGCGTTCGCTCACGTATGACGTCTACGCGACGCAGGTGCGGGCCTACAAGCGCCGCAACCTCACCGCGGCGGCGCGCATCGTCGCGCAGTTCGCGCGCGAGCATCCGGATCTGTTCGTCGGCGTCAATCTCGATGCCGACACGTACATGAATCCGTTCGTGCGCGAGGGCCGACGCTTCGACTACAACCCGGGCATGCTGCGCCAGTTCCGCGAATGGCTGGCTGGCACCGGCCCCTACGCGGGGCAGCCGGCCGACGGCGCGCCCGACCTTGCGTACTATCGGCGCAAGCACCCGCTCACCCTGGCCGACGTCAATCGCATCGCCGGCAAGCACTGGCAGACCTGGGCCGAAGTCGATCCGCCGCGCTACTTTCCCGGCGACGACGGCCAGCCGGTCAAGGTGGGCGAGACGCCGTTCTGGCAGGACCCCTGGTACCAGGAGTGGGACGTGTTTCGCAAGCACATCGTGCAGCTCCACTACGCGGAGCTCGCGCAATGGACGCACGACGCCGGCGTGCCAGCCGATCGCATCTTCACGGCGCAGGCGTTCACCGCGCACGATCCGGGCATGCGCCCGCTGTCGACCTACGTCGCCGGCGAATCGCCCGACTACGATTCGGCGGGCGTATCGGTGGAAGGCGCAGTGCCGCGCATCGGCCATCTGGGCGCGATCCTCTATGGGCCTTCGGCGGAGAACAAGGTGACGATGGAGACCGACCACAACCTGTTCGCGACGATCGCGCGCTTCGATCCGCAGTGGGCGATCGTCGAGTCGAATGCCACCGACCTCAAGAAGGTCGACGTGCTGCCGGTCTACGCGCAGTCGTATCACGCGTTTCGCGACCTCTTCAATTACGGCGGCCGCCAGATCTCGCTGATGGCGTGGAATGGCTCCAACGGCGCCAACGCCGGCAAGCCGGGGTACGTCGCCTACACGTCCTGGCGCAACACGCCCGCGGAGCAGGCGATGATGGATTTCCTGGTCAGCCATGCCGGCCTCCCGCACGGCGCCCAGTTGTGGACGTTCGGCTCGCCGCGTCTCGCCAGCGCCGACGACTGGACGGCCACCCACGGTGTCGTGACGGCCGAAGCCGGCGCGCTGGCGATGCATCCGTCCGGTGATCGCCTGACGCTGCGCTCGCCGCCCGACCTCGTGATCCGGCCGGCATTGCTCGATCGGCTCGCGCTGCGTTTCGCAGGATCTGCGCAGGTGCACCACGCGGTGATCTACGCCAAGGCCGACGGCGACGATCGCTGGCAGGTGGTCGCGCGCGCGCAAGGTCCGGACATCGCGCTCGAGTGGCCGGCGGCATGGCGCGCGCGCGACGCGATCGTCGAGCGGCTGGAGCTCGAGCTCGCATTCGCGCCAGGCGCGGACGGTTCGCACCTGACCGACGTGCTGCTGTATCCGTCGTCGCCGGCAACCCGGACCCCGCGCGAACGATGAGCACGATGCGCCGCGGCGTCGCGATCGCCGTCGCGGCGGCCGCGATCGCCGGCGGTATCGGGTTCTGCTCGCTGCACCGGTCCGGCGCCGCGCCGGTCGCGGCAAGCGTCGCCGCGGTCGCGGCGGCGCCGATGCCTGCGACGCCTGCTGCGATCATCGCCGCGCCTGGTCTCGAGGGCGCGACGCGCGGCGCCGTCGAGCTTCCCGCCGCGACGAGCGTGGTGGCCGACTCGCTGTCCGTCGCCGGATGGGCCGATGATCCGGGCGGCATCGCGCGTGTCGACGTCGTGGTCGACGACCAATCATTCGCTGCGCAGCAGGGCCTCGCCCGCGTTGCGACGGGTAGTCCCGCCGCGACAACGACCACGACCCGCGACGGATTCGCGTTCCAGCATGACTTCGCGCATTGGCCGCTCGAACGCCATGCGTTGACCGTCATCGCCACCAATGGCACCGGCCGGCGCACGGCGCTCGGTGAGCGCAGCCTCGTGTCGCCGGATGCGATGTCGATGTGGTCGGGTGCGCTCGACGCGTCGCCGCGACTGGCCGACCGCACGTTCCAGTTCCTGCTGGCGACCTCCAGCCTGCCGCAAGGCGGCGCGCGCGAGGCTGACACGCAATACGCCGGTCTCGTGTCGCGCACGCAGCGCATCGGCATCTCGGTGCCGATCCTCTACATGCGCGCGACACGCGGCGCGGCGGGTGACTGGGCGTTCGATCCCGGCTTCGACGTGTCGCGTCGCTGCCAGGACCGTCCCGTGGTCGACGACAACCTCGACGAGGTGATCGCCTACGCGATCGCCCGGCACCTGCGCGTCAACTTCATCCTCAACGGCGGCATCTGGGCCGACGCGAGCTGCTACAGCGGCGAATGGGACCTGACCACGCACCTCGAGCTCGATCCGGTCCACTGCCAGTGGGACCAGTTCGACGCCGTCCTGCCCGGCGACTATCGCCAGGGGCTGGTGGGATCGACCACCTCGCCGCAACTGTCGCGCTCGCTCACCTACAACGTCTACGACCGCAGCGTGCGCGCCTACAAGCGGCGCAATCTGACGGCCGCGGCACGCATCGTCGCGCAGTTTGCACGCCTGCATCCGGACCTCTTCGTCGGCGTGAGCCTCGACGCCGACACGTACATGAACCCGTTCGTCGAGGGCGGCCACCACTACGACTACAACCCCGGCATGTTGCGCCAGTTCCGCGAATGGCTCGCGGGCACCGGGCCGTACGCGGGCCGCCCGCGCGACGGCGCGCCGGACCTGCGCAGCTATCGCCGCGCCAGGCCGCTGTCGCTGGCCGACGTCAATCGCCTCGCCCACATGCATTGGCGATCGTGGTCGCAGGTGCAGCCGCCGCGGCAGACGCCCGGCTACGGCGGCGCGCCGGTCGCCGAGGGCGAGACGCCCTTCTGGCGGGACCGCTGGTACGGCGAGTGGGACACGTTCCGCAAGCACATCGTGCAGCTGCACTATGCGGAGCTCGCGCAGTGGACGCACGATGCCGGCATCCCGGCCGACCGCATCTTCACGGCGCAGGCCGTGACGCCGCACGATCCCGGCACGCGTGCCGTCGCCACCTACGTCACCAGTCCGCCGCAACTCTACGATTCCGCCGGGGTCTCGATCGAGGGCGCCAAGCCGCGCGACGGGCATATCGGCGTCATTCTCTACGGGCCCGCCGCCGAGAACGCGATCACGATGGAAACGGGTCACAACCTGTTCGCCACGATCGGCCGCTTCGACGACGCATGGGCCGTGGCCGAGATGAACGCCACCGACCTGCGGCGGCCGACGGTGCTGCCGACCTACGCGCAGTCGTATCACGCGTTTCGCGACCTCTTCAACTACGGCGCGCGCCAGGTTTCGCTGATGGCGTGGAACGGCTCGCACGGCTTCCTCGCGGGTCGGCCGGGCTACGTCGCTTACACGTCGTGGCGCGGCACACCGGCCGAGCAGGCGATGATGGATTTTCTGGTGAGCCACGCCGACGTGCCGCGCGGCGCGCTGCTGTGGACGTTCGGATCGCCGCGGCTCGCCGACGCCGACGGATGGACGGCCTCGCACGGAACGCTCGAGGTACGGCGCGGGGCCTTGGCGCTGCATCCTGAAGCGCGCTCGATCGTGCTGCGATCCCCGGCCGATCAGCTCATCCGGCCGCGGACGCTCGCGCGCGTCATCCTGCGGCTCGAAGGCGCGCCGTCCGGCGTCGCCGTCACGATCCGCGCCCGCGCCGAGGGCGATGCGCAATGGACACAGGTCGGGCATGGCGCCGGCGATTCGGTGGCGTTCGACTGGCCCCGCAGCTGGCGAGCGGCGTCGCGCCTCGTCGAGCAGATCGAGATCGCGCTCACATTCGACGCCGAAGCCGACGCCGCGCGGCTGACGCGCGTCATGCTGTATCCAGCCACGCCGCCCGTCGCGCGCTGAAATCCGCGGCCGCGCGGCGCGCTCAACGTCCGTGCACGACGGCCACCGCCAGCAGTGCCGCGCTCCACACGACCACGCCGGCGAGACGAACCCGCGGATTGCGCCACGCTGCCGGCGCCGCGCGCGACGGCGCGTGGAACGGCCTCTCGATCGCGTAGTACGACAGGGCGCTGACCGCCACGATGACGACGACGACCGCGCCGAAATGCACGACCACCGGCGCCGCGGGAAACAGCTCGCTCATTTTCATGCGCGCCAGCAGGAGCGTCGGCAGGTGCCACAGGTAGACGCTGTAGCTGATGAGTCCGAGCCACACGACCGGCCGCCAGCCGAACAACCTCGCGACCGCGCCGCGATCGGCGCAAATGCCGACCAGCAACGCGGCGATCGTGATGTCGATCCAGGCTGCACGCACGATCGGCAACGGTCCTGGTTGCCACCAGATCGGATCGATGCGCGCGACGAGGCACGCGCCGGCGACGAGCGAAACCACGGCGAGCCATGCGACGAGCGCGTGCGTACCTGCCGTCCAGCGTCTGCGCATGGCGATGGAGGCCGCCGCCATGCCGACCACGAACTCGTCGATGCGCCATGGCAATTGCGCCATGGCATGGCTCGGCCCCAAGAGCGCGGACTCGAGCTTGAACAACAGCGCGACGCCCGCGCCCGCTGCCAGCAGCACGCCGCTGCGCCCGCGCAGCAGCGGCAGGACCAGCAGCGGAAACAGCAGGTAGAACTGGAACTCGAACGGCATCGACCAATAGACACCGTTGATCGACGGCATGTCTTCCGCCACGACGTTGTGGAACATCAAGAGGTGGAGCAGCACGTCCCCGAGGTCGTTCGGCTTGGGCATCAGGCCGTACCAGCCGAGCGGCAGCAGCACGCTCAGCGTCGCCAGGTAGGCCGGATGCACGCGCAGGATGCGCCGGGCCATGAACGATCGCGCATCGCGCCAGAAGGTCGCGCGCGCGAATGGCTGGAGACCGGCATCGCGCCCCTGATGGAGCACCTGCCATGTCAGCACGAAGCCTGACAGGATGAAGAAGATGTCGACGCCGAGCCAGCCCATCGACACGAAGGGAACGAAATCGAGGTGCAGCGCGCCGAACGCGAGTGCAGGCTTCGCGGCATTGAGCCAGAGGTGATACGCGACGACCCAGCCCGCCGCCAGCGCGCGCACGCCGGTCAGCGCATCGACGCGGGATGCGTATTGCGCGCTCGCGGCGGCGGGCGTTGCCGGCGATGACGTTGCAGCGAGCGTCGCGGCCATGGCGCCTCCCGCAGCGCCGCGTTCAGCGGTCGTCGGTCTTGTACTCGACGTACGCGCGATCGCGGGTCTGGCGAATGAACTCCTGGAACGCTTCCTCGCTCTTGCGCTGGGTGATGGCCTGGCGCGCCTGCGCGCGCTGGCGATCCTTGGTCACGTCCTGCTGGCGCCGGCCGAGCACCTGGATCAGGTGCCAGCCGAAGGGCGAGCGCACGGGCTCGGAAAGCTCGTTGTCCTTGAGCTTCGCCATCGCCTTCTCGAAGTCGGGAACGGTTTCGCCCGGCGACAGCCAGCCGAGATCGCCGCCCTTGACGCTCGACGCGTCATCGGAGTTGACCTTGGCCTGGTCGTCGAACTTGGCACCGCCGACGATGCGCTCGCGAATGCGGTCGATCTTGGACTTGGCCTCGGCGTCCGACACCGTTTCGTTGACGCGCACCAGGATGTGCCGCGCGTGCGTCTGCTCGACGACGGTCGGCGCATTGCGGTTGCGCATGTCGACGAGCTTGATGATGTGGAAGCCCGCGGGACTGCGCATCACCGGCGACACGTCGCCCTTCTTGAGATTGCGCGCCTCCTCGACGTAGATCGCCGGCAGCCGCGCCGCCGTGCGCCAGCCGAGGTCGCCGCCCGTCAGCGCGTTCTCGGCGTCCGAATAGCTCGCCGCGATCTGGCCGAAGTCGGTGCCGCCCTTGATCTGCGCCAGCGCGTCCTCGGCGCGCTTGCGGCGCTGCTCGATGATCTCGGGGCGCGCCTCCTCGGGCACGCGCACGATCACGTGCGAGATCTTGTATTCGTTCTCGCCGCCGGCCTGCGCGTCGGCGTTGGCGAGGTAGTTGTCGACTTCCGGCTCGCTGACGAAGATGTTGCGGTCCACCTCGCGGTCGCGCAGCCGCTGCAGCGTCAGCTCCTTGCGGATGTCCTCGCGATAGGCGGTGTACGAGATGCCCTCCTTGGCCAGCGCGGCGCGGAACAGCTCGGGCGTCATCTTGTTGTCCTGCACCACGCGCGCGATCGTGCGCTCCACCAGCGTGTCGTCGACCTTGATGCCGGATTCCTTGGCGAACTGCATCAGCGCGCGCTCGTTGATCAGGCGCTCCAGCACCTGCTTGTCGAGCACGTCGGCCGGCGGCACCGGCACCTTGGCGTCATTCAGCTGGCGGACCGTCTTGGCGCGGCTGTCGTTGATGTCGAACTGGGTGATCGCCTCGTCGTTGACGACGGCGATCACGCGATCGAGCGCCACTTCGGGCGCGCTGGGCGCCGCGGCGGGAGCCGGGGCGGCGCTGGCGGCCGGGGCGGCGCCCTGCGTGGCCGCGGGCGGCGGGGCGGCCGCGGGCACCTGCGCCGTGGCCGCGAGGGCGAACGCGAGCGTGCAGGCCAGGGCGAGCGCCCGCAGCGGAAGCACAAGGGATTTCATCGACAGCCTTTCGCCGGCACAGTGCATCAGAATTCCGACATCGGATTGAACCGTGTATCGCTGCCCAGGAGCGACGGGTCGTTGGTGCGAAGGTAGCCCGGCACGCTGCGTCGCAGCAGGTCGAGCGGACTGGTTCCGACTCGCGCGAGGCCGTTAAGTTCGAGCTGAACGAACACGGAGCTCGTCGTCTGCTCGGTAGTCGTGGTCAGCCGATGGTAGACGAGGCGCAGGATCCAGCAGTCCTGATTGTACTCGACGCCTGCAATCGCTTCGAGCGTCTTTTTATCCTGCAGCGAGTAGTTCCAGCGCCCGAGCAGCGTCCAGTGCGAGTCGACCGGCCACTCGCCCGACAGGTCGAACTGCTTGATCGTTTCGAGGTTGCCGGTCGTCGGATCCACGATCTGCCGGGTGTAGCGATAGCTCGCGTTGAGCGCGCTGCCGAGCGCCGGCGTGTAGCGCACGCCCAGGTTGAGCTGCTCGTTCTGGCCGGCGTCGAGGTTCTGCTGCACGAGACCCTGCAGTGCCCACGTGTCGGACAGGCGCCCCTCTACCTGCAGCAGGACGTCCGAGCTCGAGCTCGAGCGCGGCTGCTCGGACAGCGTCACGCGCTGGTCGGCGAAATAGAAGCGCTGGCCGAGCGAGACGCGCAGCCGCTCCGCGCCCGTGTTGGGATCGAGCAGGCGCGACGTCACCGCCGCGGTCAGCTGGTTGGCATCGCCGATGCGGTCGTTGCCGAGATAGCGGTTCTCGGAGAAGAGCTGAGAGAAGTTGAAGTCGTCGATGGCGGTGTCGAACACCGGCAGCGAGTTCTGGCTGCGAAACGGAATGTAGACGTAGAACAGCCGCGGCTCCAGCGTGTTGACGAAGTCGCGTCCGAGCAATGTCCAGTCGCGCTCGAACGTCAGGCCGCCGTCTAGGCTCGCGATCGGCACGTACACCGACGGGTCGGCGCCCTCCGGGCCGGGCGTAGCCAGGTCGTACCAGCGCGCGTGCATCGCGCCGCGCGCCGTGAAGAACCACCATGGGCCCTGCTTCGACCACGTCGCCGAGCCGAACAGCACGGCGCGGTCGCCCTCCGGCTGCACCGCGTTGCGGAACTGCGTGTATTCGCCGCTGCTCGCGAACTGGATGCCCGCCCATTCCTTGCCCGGGAACGCGAGCGACAGCTGCGGCAGAATGTTGTAGGGCGGCGTGATCGGCTCGGTCGGATCCTGCAGCGTCTGGAACGACTCGACGTGAAGCGTCGCCGACATGCCCGCGAAGTTGGCGATCAGCGCCGCTTCGCGCGGCAGCGTCGACTGCGACGTGATCGCGATGCGGTCGGCAAGGTCGGCGAAATAGGTGTCGTCCGACACCTTGTTGAGGTTGAGGAAGCCCGTGAGCCAGGGCGCGATCTGCTCGCTGTGCCGCCACGACAGCGCGTAGCGATCGGAATCGGTGACGCGGTCGTGCGGCATGTACTCGGCATCGATCTCGCCAACCATCGGCTGCGGGTCGCCGAACAGGTAGCGGAACTGGCCGCCGAGCTGCACTCCGCGCCGCGTCATGATCCGCGGCGTGAGCGTGGCGTCGTAGTTGGGCGCGAGATTGAGGTAGTACGGCGTGGCGAGCTCGAGGCCGCGCGTGCCGGTCGAGCCTGCGGTCGGCGTCAGGAAGCCCGACTTGCGGTCGTTGTTGAGCGGGAACTCGAGGTATGGCGAATAGAAGATCGGCTGCTCGAAGAACCGCACGGTCGCGTCATGCGCGATGCCGACGTTGCGCGTGCGGTCGAGCGTCAGCTCGTGCGTCTGCAGGAACCAGTCGTTGCGCGGCGCGACGCAGGTCGTGTAGCGGCCATCGGTGACGTCGTAGGTGTTCGGCCCGGTGAAGTCGATGCGCGCGGCGTCGCCGCGGCCGCCCACGGTGCTGACGTAGAACTGCGGCGAGATGAAGTAGCCGGTCGAGGTGTCGCGCTTGAAGCTGAGCTCCGGACCGCTCACCCAGTCGTTGCCCTGGCGCAGCACCACGTTGCCGGACGCCTGGATCGTCTGGTCGTCGATGTCGTAGGAGATCCGATCCCCGAGCACGGTCTCGCCGAGCGTGCGCAGCTCGACCTTGCCGCTCGCGTCGACACGTTTCTGGCCGAACGTCTCGATGTGGTCGGCACGCAGGAAGATCGCGTTGTCGCTCGGACCGCCGGTGCCCGGCGCGCGCGGTGCGCCGGGTGCGGTGCGCGGCCGGGCGGCCGTGCTCGTCTGCGCGCCCGGCAGTTTCAGCGTCGTCTGTGGCGACGGCGCGCCGGGCGGCGTCGGACCCGGGGCTTGCGGCGCGATCTCCGGCGCGGTGCGCAGTTCGAGCGGCGGCGTATCGTCGGCGTGGGCGATCGCCGCGCCCGACGCCGCGACGATCACGACGGCAGCACGCAGGAATCGGCACGACGGGAAACGCATTGGATGATGATCCGGAGGGCGCGCTGCGCTGCTTGCTAAAATGACGCATTCTACCCAACCGATTCGCCGCGATTCGCCGGGTGCCACCAGCGTGATGGGCGTCGCGTCGATCGCAGCCGTTGCCGCGCCGTGACCGACCCGTCCCTGCCCGCCGCCGATCACCGCCTCGCCGCGCTCGAGGACTTCGTTGCCGGCACGCTCGGGCATCGCGGATTCGCGATCGCGCCGGCATCGGCGGACGCGAGCTTTCGCCGCTATTTCCGCGTCGTCCCCGAGTCGCCGGCGTTCGGCGAGTCCTCGCTCATCGCGATGGACGCGCCGCCGTCGCACGAGGATTGCCGGCCGTACGTCGCCGTCGCGGCGCTGCTCGCTGCCGCCGGCGTGCACGCACCGCGGGTGCTCGCGGACGATCTCGGGCACGGCTTCCTGCTGCTCACCGATCTCGGCACCACCACCTATCTCGATGCGCTCGACGCCGGCACCGCGCACGGCCTCTACCTCGACGCCATCGACGCCCTGATCCGCTGGCAGCAGAGCTCGCGCGACGGCGTGCTGCCCGCGTACGACGAGGTGCTGCTGCGCCGCGAGCTCGACCTGTTTCCCGAGTGGTACGTGGCGCGCCACCTCGCGCACACGCTCACCGCGGCCGAGCGTGCGGCGCTCGAGCGCGTGTTCGCGCTCATCCTCGCCAGCAACCTGGCGCAATCGCGCGTGTTCGTGCACCGCGACTACCATTCGCGCAACCTGATGGTGGCCGCGCCCAATCCCGGCGTGCTGGATTTCCAGGACGCCGTGCACGGTCCGCTCGCCTACGACCTCGCGTCGCTGCTGCGCGACGCCTACATCGCCTGGGACGAGGAGCAGGAGCTCGACTGGGCGGCGCGCTACTGGCAGCGCGCGCGCGCCGCGCGCCTGCCGGTGCCGTCCGATTTCCACGCGTTCTGGCGCGATTTCGAATGGATGGGCGTGCAGCGCCAGCTCAAGGTGCTGGGCATCTTCGCGCGGCTGTGTCACCGCGACGGCAAGGCCGGCTATGTCGCCGACATGCCGCGCGTGTTCCACTATCTCTATCGCACCTGCGGCCGCTACGACGAGCTCGCGCCGCTGCAGCGACTCCTCGACACGCTTGCGGCCGCGCCCGCGCGCACCGCGATCACGTTCTGACGCGATGCACAGCGCGATGATCCTCGCGGCGGGGCGCGGCGAGCGGATGCGGCCCCTGTCCGATACGTTGCCGAAGCCGCTGCTGGTGGCGGGCGGCAAGCCGCTCGTCGTGTGGCAGATCGAGGCGCTCGCGCGCGCCGGTTTTGTCGACATCGTCATCAACGTGTCGCCGCACGCCGACAAGATGATCAAGGCGCTCGGCGACGGCCGCGCACTCGGCGTGGCCATCCGCTATTCGCGCGAGGCGACGCCGCTCGAGACCGCGGGCGGCATCGCCACTGCGCTGCCGCTCCTGGCCCGGGGGCCGGTGGCGATCGTCAGTGGCGATGTCTGGAGCGATTTCGACTACGCGCGCCTCGCCGCGCGCGCGCAACATATGGCAGCCGACCCCGACGCGCCGCGCGCGCACCTCGTGATGGTCGCCAATCCGCCGTATCATGCACAGGGCGACTTCGTGCTCGACGCCGGGCAGCTGCGCCTGACGGGCGGCCCGCGGCTCACCTACGCGAACCTGAGCGTGCACGATACGGCGCTGTTCGCGGAACTGCCGCCGCACACCCCGCTCAAACTTCTGCCGCTGTGGCGCGAGTGGATCGCGCGCGGCCTCGTCTCCGGCGAGCTTCACCAGGGCCGCTGGACCAACGTCGGCACACCCGCCGACCTCATGCAACTCGACGCCGAGCTGGCGTCGCGCCCCAGGGGAAACACATGAACGTGATGACCGGCAATCCGCTCCTGGCCTTTCCCGAGTTGCCGCCACTCGACGCCGTGCGCGCCGAGCATGTGAAACCCGCGATCGGCACGCTGGTCGCGGACGCGCGCGCCACCATCGAGCGCGTCGCCGCGGACGTCGCTGCGCCGACGTGGCAGAACCTGGTCGAGCCGCTGGCCGATGCGCTCGACCGCCTCGACCGCGCGTGGAGCATCGTCAACTACCTCAACGCGGTGGTGAGCACGCCGGCGATGCGCGACGCGTATCACGACAACCTGCCGGAGGTCACGGCATTGTTCACCGATCTTGGCCAGGACGAGCGCATCTACCGGCGCTACAAGGGCCTGCGCGCGGCGCCGGCATTCGGTGCGCTGGCCGCGGCCGAGCAGCGCGTGATCGACAACGAGCTGCGCGACTTCCGTCTCGGCGGTGCCGAGCTCGACGATGCGGGCAAGGCGCGCTTCAAGGAGATCCAGCAGGCGCTGGCCGAGCTGTCGGCGAAGTTCGACGACAACGTGCTCGACGCCACCAACGCATGGTCGCTCGTCGTCGACGCCGGCGAGCTCGCCGGCGTGCCGGCCGACGTCGTCGCCGCGGCGCGGCGCGAAGCCGAGGACGAAGGACGCGCCGGGTTCAAGCTCACGCTGCGCTCGCCGTGCTACTTCCCGGTGATGCAGTACGCCGACAATCGCGCGCTGCGCGCGGCGCTGCACCGCGCCTACGTGACGCGCGCCTCCGAGCTCGGCGCCAGCCCGCAATGGGACAACACCGGCATCATCGCGCGCACGCTGGCGCTGCGCACCGAGGAAGCGCGGCTGCTCGGCTTCGAGAGCTTCGCCGAGCTGTCGCTGGTGCCGAAGATGGCCGAGTCGCCCGCCGACGTGCTCGCCTTCCTGCGCGACCTCGCCGCGCGCGCCCGGCCGTTCGGCGATCGCGACTATCGCGAGCTGTCGACGTTCGCCGCCGACAAGCTCGGGCTGCCGGCGCTCGAGCCCTGGGACATCGCGTGGGCGTCGGAAAAGCTCAAGCTGTCGCGCTTCGCGTTCTCCGACGAGGACGTCAAGCAGTATTTCCCGGCACCCAACGTCATCGCCGGACTGTTCCGCGTGGTCGAGACGCTGTACGACGTGCGCATCGGCGAGGCCTCGGCGCCCGCATGGCACGACACCGTGCGCTTCTTCGCGATACGCGACCGCGCGGGCGCGGTCATCGGCCATTTCTTCATGGACCTCTATGCCCGCGCGAGCAAGCAGGGTGGCGCGTGGATGGACGACCCCGTCAACCGCCGGCGGCTCGCCGGCGGCGTGCAGGACCCGGTGGCGTTCCTCACCTGCAACTTCTCGGCGCCGGCCGAGGGCCGGCCGGCGCTGTTCACCCACGACGAGGTCATCACGCTGTTCCACGAGTTCGGGCATGGCCTGCACCTGCTGCTGACGCGCGTCGACACGCCCGGCGCATCGGGGCTGCAGGGCGTGGAATGGGATGCGGTCGAGCTGCCGAGCCAGTTCATGGAGAACTATTGCTGGGAATGGGACGTCGTGCGCGACATGAGCGCGCATGTCGACAGCGGACAAGCGTTGCCGCGCGCGCTGTTCGACAAGATGCTCGCGGCACGCAATTTCGAGAGCGGTCTCGCGATGCTGCGCCAGGTGGAGTTCGGCCTCGTCGACATGCTGCTGCACAGCGCCTACGATCCCGCCGGCGGCACCGGCCGCTTCGGCACGCCCGCCGAGGTCGAGCGCGCGGTGCGCGCCGACGTGCGCGTCGTGCCGGTCGCCGATTACGACCGCAGCCTGGACTCGTTCGGCCATATCTTCGCCGGCGGCTATGCGGCTGGTTACTACAGCTACAAGTGGGCGGAAGTGCTCTCCGCCGACGCCTTCAGCCTGTTCGAGGAGACCGGGATCCTGTCCCCGGCCACGGGCTCGCGATTCCGCGACGAGGTGCTGGCGCGTGGCGGCAGCCGTCCTGCGCTGGAGTCGTTCGTCGCCTTTCGCGGGCGGCCTCCCCAAATCGACGCGCTTCTGCGGCATAATGCCATGACGTTGTCATCGTAGCCGGAGGATCCATGACGCGCGCCGACCCTGCCGCCCTGCTCATGACCGCCCTCGCGGGGCTGGCGCTCGCCACTGCTGCGGTCGCCCAGAACAAGGACGTCTACCGCTATGTCGACCCGGACGGCCATATCGTCTACACCGACCGCCCACCCCCGGCGAACGCCAAGAACGCCCAGACCAAGCGCGTCGGCGGCAATTTCATCGAAACCGATCCGACCAGCGTCGCCGAGGAGCAGGCGGCCCAGCGCTTTCCCGTGACGCTCTACACCTTCGGCTGCGGCGACGTCTGCGACAACGCAGTCGGCCTCCTCAACCGCCGCGGCGTGCCGTTTGCCACCGTCGACGTGCAGTCGCCCGACGGCGCCAAGAAGCTGCAGGCGCTCACCGGCGAGCTCAATGCGCCGGTGCTGACCGTCGGCGACAAGATGATCGCCAAGGGCTACAACGAGGCGCGCTGGCAGCAGATGCTCGATGACGCCGGTTATTCGAAGACGCCACCGCGCCGCACCGCGGCGGTCGGGCGCGCACCGGGCGCCGCGCCCGCGGAGCCGCCGCCCTCTACGGATACCCGCTCGGCGGCCGTCCCGCCCGAAGCCGCAGGCGCCTATCCGAAGTAATTCGCGGCCGCGCGCGGCCCCACCGCGGCCCGCGCCCTGCGCCGCGACCGCGCGTGCCTCTCGCGGGCAGTGAGGCCCCGGTCGTGCGCATCCGCTGCCGTCGATGAAACTCGCCACCTGGAACATCAATTCGCTCAACGTGCGGCTGCCGCGCCTGCTGGGCTGGCTCGCGGCATCGTCGCCGGACGTCGTCTGCCTGCAGGAAACCAAGCTGGAGGACCAGCGCTTTCCGCACGACGTGCTCGCGCAAGCCGGATACGACGCCCACTTCGCGGGACAGAAGACTTACAACGGCGTGGCGATCCTCGCGCGGAGCGGCCTCGGCGTCGAGCACGTCGTGCGCGGCATTCCCGGCTACGAGGACACCCAGCAGCGCGTGATCGCCGCAACCGTGGCGGGCATCCGCTGCATCTGCGTCTACGTGCCCAACGGACAGTCGGTGGGCTCCGACAAGTACGTGTACAAGCTCGGCTGGTTTCACGCCGCGACGCAGTACGCGAAGTCCGAGCTCGCGGCGCATCCGCTGCTGGCCGTGCTCGGCGACTTCAATGTCGCGCCGGAAGACCGCGACGTGCACGACCCGGCGCTATGGCAAGGCCAGGTGCTCGCTTCCGAGGCCGAGCGCGCCGCGCTGCGCGAGATGATGGCGACGGGGCTCGTCGACAGCTTCCGCCTCTTCGATCAGCCACCGGCGACGTTCAGCTGGTGGGACTACCGGATGCTCGGCTTTCCGAAGAATCACGGCCTGCGCATCGATCACATCCTCATGTCCGCCGCGCTCGCCGCACGCTGCACGGCGTGCCGCATCGACCGCAACGCGCGCAAGGGCGAGAAGCCCTCCGACCACGCCCCGGTGATCGCCGAGATCAGCGACTGACCGGGCGCGTGCGCGCCAGCACCGCCAGCGTTGCGCCGAGCGCCGCGGCGATGATCGTCCAGTAGAGATAGCGGTAGTCGGGCGCGATCGCGACGAAGAAGTAGGGCAGCGCGTACGCGATCGCCGATACCGCCAGCGCGCTCGCCACGTCGTCGACCGGCACGCCGCGACGTGCCCGGCGCACGCCATGGATGATCACGATTGCGGCGAGCGCGAGCCAGCCGATTCCATTGTAGAGCCCGATGGCACGCGCGCCTTCGACACCGGCGCCGATGGCACGCGTCAGCGCGTTCGGCGCGAACACGAAGCCAAACCCGTTGGGGACCGAGTACGGCATCCACAGCATCCGGCGGCGATCGTCGATGCCGACGCCCATCAGCGCGCCGGACGCGCGCAGCCGATGCGCGAGGTATCGCCAGGGCTCGGCCACGATCGCGCGTCGCCACTCGCGGCCCAGCTCGGCAATTTCCGCGGGATCCTTCGACGCCGAGAGCGGCGCGCCGATGTAGTTGAACAGGAAATCCACTTGCGCGGGATCGAAGCGTTCGCATAGCGGGCGCACGTCCGGCGCCTCGCGGTAGAACGCTGCCGGAATCACCGCCTTGCCACCCGCGCACTCGATGGCGGCGAGATCGAACGCCTCGAGGTATTGCACCTGGTGCGCGCGGTGCGCGTGCAGCAACCCGTAGTCGATGGCCCGTTGCCCGCCCAGCATCACGGCGAGCATGGCGACAGCCACGCCGATGGCCCGGCCGAGCGGCATGCGCGGCCAGGTGCAGCGCGCCCAATACACCAGCATCGGCCCCGTTGCCGCAGGCGCGTTGGCGCGCACCACCGTCGCGTAGAACAGCGGCACCAGCGCCAGCAGCGAGGCCGCGCGCGCGATGCCGGCGCGCGCCGCACCGGCATGGGTGCCGTCGTCACCCGCGCCCGCATCGCTCGCGCGCGTCACGCCGGCGCGAAACACCAGCGCGGTGGCGAACAGCAGCGCCGCCGCCATGCCGACGTCCTTCCAGATCTCGCCGCCGATGCCGATGATCGGCGGCAGGAAACCCAGCGCGACGATCAGCCAGGCGTGGCGCGCGCCGCGCCGTGCCGCGCCATCGGCGAACAGCAGCAGTGCGCTCCAGGTGAGCAACGCGTGCAGGAGCAGCATGCCGAAGGGCCCGGGGATCGCGCGATCGAGGATCGACCACAGCCACGCCATCAGCGGCGGATGGTGATCGAAGTAATCGCCCGTTCTGCCCTGCTGAAGCTGCCAGATGGAATCCACCGTGACCTGACCGGGGTAGTACGCGGCGATCGTCAATGCGAACCCGGCGGCCGCCAGCACCGACCGCGTTGCCGCTTGCCTGTGCACGCGCAGCGCGGTTATCGCAGCAAGCCCGCGACGCGTGCACGCGGCCATCGCGCGGGACCGCAGCAGCGCCAGCGCACCGGCCACCGACGTCGCCAGCACCGTCCAATAGAGATAACGATAGTCGGGCGCGATCGCGACGACGAAATAGGCGAGCGTGTACAGCAGCGCCGAGGCCGCGAGCGCTGTTTCCGGCGTCGGCGCACGCGGCCGTCGTCGCCATGCCAGCACCAGCACGCCCACGCCGACCGCCAGCCACGGCAGGCCGTTGTAGAGACCGATCGCCGCGGCGGCGGCCACGCCCGCGCCGATCACCGCGGTCAGCGCATTGGGCGTGAATGCGACGCCGTAGGGATTCGCCACCGAGAGCGGAACCCGGACGATCCTCGCCTCGTCGGACACACCGAAGCCGAGCAGCGCCAGGAACGCGCGCGCGCGATGCGCGAGGTAGTCCCCCGGATGCGCGACGATCGCGCGCCGCCACTCGCGCGCGAGCGCGCGCAATGCGGAACGATCGGTGTCGAGCCGCAGCGGACTCGTGGCCAGGAGATAGAGCGCATCGACGTCAACGGGATCGAACACGTCGCAAGTCGCTGCGGCGGTGGCGCCGACCTGCATCAGCAGCGGCGGCAGGGCCACGTCGGTGCCGGCGCAGCGGATCGCCACGAGATCGAACGCCTCGAGCATCTGCGCCGGGTGCATGCGCTTCGCGTGCAGCACGCGCGCTTCGAAGCTCCATTGCGCCGCCAGCAGGAGCGCGAGCACGCCGGCGGCGATCACACATGTCTTGCGCCACGGCGCGCGCGGCCAGACGCACGCAGCCCACCATACGAGCATCGGGGCGGCTGCCGCCGGCGCATTGGCGCGCACGGCGATCGCATAGAAGAGGAGCACCAGCGCGAGCGCGGCCGCCACGCCGCCGATGCCGTCACCCTGCGCGCTCGCGCGATACAGGATGCCCGCGGCAGCGACGAACGACGCCGCCATGCCGACGGCGTTCCAGATCTCGCCCGCGGTGCCGAGCACCGGTGGCATGAAACCGATGGCAATCACGAGCCACGCATGGCGCACGCCGCGCCGCGCGGCGCCGTCGGCGATGAGCAGCAGGCCGCCCCACAGCAGCGTCGTGTGCAGGACCAGCATGCCGGCGGCACCCGGCACCACGCGCAACAGTCGCGACCACACCCACGCCATCAGCGGCGGGGGTGAATCGGTGTAGGTGCCGGCGATCGCCTGCGCGTACTGCGCGATCGAATCCGCCGTTACGAGACCTGGATGAAACGCGACGAGCGTGACCGCGAGGCCCGCGGCCGCGAGGAGAAGATGCGCCGGCGCCGGCAACGCGCCGCGCGCGGCGTTCAGTGCCGGCGCAACTCGGCGTCCATCCCGAGCTCCTGGATCTTGCGCGTCAGCGTGTTGCGTCCCCAACCCAGCCACTGCGCGGCCTCCATGCGGTGCCCGCCGGTGTGCTGCAACGCGCGGCGGATCAGCGCTTTCTCGAACTCCTTCTCCAGGCGGTTGCCCGCGCCGCGCTCGCCGCGTGCCAACGCCTGCGCGAGCTCGCGATCGAGCGCGGCCTGCCAGCCGGTATCGGCTGCGGGGGCCGTGGCGATTTCGCGCACTTCGGGTGGCAGGTCGGCGAGGTCGATCTTCTGCCCCGGCGCCATCACCGTGAGCCAGTGGCAGATGTTCTGCAGCTGCCGAACATTGCCGGGGAACGCGAAGCCGCGCAAGGCGTCCTGTGCAGAATCGCCGAGAAGCTTGGGCTCGACCGCGAGCTCCTGCGCGCTGCGGCGCAGGAAATGGCGCGCCAGCGGCGCGATGTCCTCGATGCGCTCGCGCAATGGCGGCAGCCGCAGGCGCACGACGTTGAGGCGATGCATCAGGTCCTCGCGGAACAGGCCCTGGCGCACGCGCTCCTCGAGGTTCTGGTGCGTGGCGGCGATGATGCGCACGCTGGCCTTGAGGGCGGCATGGCCGCCGACGCGGTAGTACTCGCCGTCGGCGAGCACGCGCAACAGGCGCACCTGCAGGTCCGGCGGCATGTCGCCGATCTCGTCGAGGAACAGCGTGCCGCCCTCGGCTTGCTCGAAGCGGCCACGCCGCTGCGCCTGGGCCCCGGTGAATGCGCCACGCTCGTGTCCGAAAAGCTCCGATTCGAGCAGGTCCTTGGGGATAGCCGCGGTGTTGATCGCGACGAACGGCCCGGCGGCGCGCGGTGAATGGCGATGCAGCGCGCGCGCGACGAGCTCCTTGCCGGTGCCCGACTCGCCGGTGATGAGCACCGTCGCATTCGACTGCGACAGCCGGCCGATCGCGCGAAACACCTCCTGCATCGCCGGCGCCTGGCCGAGGATCTCCGGCGCCTCGCTGGCCGGCGCCGCGGCCGCCGATGGCGGCGCCGTCTCCGCGGCAGCGCGCCGGATCAGCGCGACGGCATGATCGACGTCGAACGGCTTCGGCAGGTATTCGAACGCGCCGCCCTGGAACGACTGCACGGCGCTCTCGAGGTCGGAATAGGCGGTCATCACGATCACCGGGATGTGCGCGAAGCGCTCCTTCACCGCGGCGAGCAGCGCGAGCCCGGATTCGCCGGGCATGCGCACGTCGGACACCAGCACCTGCGGCTGCTCGACGTTGAGCGCCTGCAGCACCTCGTACGCCGATGCGAACGACTTGTAGGCGATGCCTTCGCGCGCCAGCGCCTTCTCCAGCACCCAGCGGATCGAGCGGTCGTCGTCGACGATCCACACGGCACGCCCGGCGTCCGCCGCCTTCGGGGAGTCATGGTCGAACGCGTACATCGTGATGTCTCCGCTCATGCGTCAGCGCGTGCACAGGTGGCGAGCGGCACCAGGATCGTGAAGCGCGTGCGCCCCGGCGCGCTGTCGCATTCGATCGTGCCGCCGTGCTGGGCGATGAAAGTCTGCGCGATGGTGAGGCCGAGCCCGCTGCCGCCCTCGCGCCCGCTGACCAGCGGATAGAAGATGCGCTCGCGCAGGGCGGGCGCGACGCCGGGACCATTGTCGTCGACGCCGATGGCGATCGCCAGCGGATGGCGCTTGCGGGCGAGCGTCACGTAACGCGCGATGCGCGTCACCAGCGTGATCTGCGGTCCGGCGGTGGTGCCATTGAGCGCCTGCGCGGCGTTGCGCACGATGTTGAGCAGTGCCTGCGTGAGCTGCTCCGGATCGGCATCGAGCTCGGGCAGCGAGATGTCGAAGTCGCACATGACGGGTATCGCCGGGAACTCCGCCTGCACCACGCCTTTCACCCGCACCAGCAACTCGTGCACGTTGGTGGCGCGGAACTGCGGCAGGCGATGCGGCGTCAGCAGGCGGTTGACGAGCGATTGCAGGCGATCCGATTCACCGATGATCACCTGCGTGTACTCGCGCAGCTGCGGCGCATCGAGCTCGCGTTCGAGGAGCTGCGCGGCACCGCGGATACCGCCGAGCGGATTCTTGATCTCGTGCGCGAGGTTGCGGATCAGCTCGCGGTTGGTCTGCTGCTGCTCGTTGAGGCGCTCCTCGCGCGCGATCTTGAGCTGCTGGTCGATGTGGCGCAGCTCGACGATCAGCGTGGCGTCGGCGTGGTCGACCGGCGACACCGTGCACGTCAGGTGGAGGCGGCCCTTGCCCGGCACGGCCAGTTCCAGCTCCTGCTCGGTATAGGCGGCACCGCTCGTCTCGGCACGCACGATGCCGGCCTCGAGCCCCGGCGACTCGCCGAACACCTCGCGCGTGGTCTGTCCCACCAGCTTGCCGCGCGACACCTCGAACAGGTTCTCGGCCGCCGGATTGACGTACATGATCGCGTGCCCGGCATCGAGCACGAGCACGGCGGTCGACAAGAGCTCGAGCCCGGGCCACGGCTCGCCGCCGGCGCGCGCGCGAAACGGCAGGCGGAACGTCACCGGGCGCACGACGCCACGCCATGGGCCGCCGCGTGATGCGACGCGGGACGCGCTGCACGGGCCGCGCAGGCGAGCGATGCGCCGCGGTCAGCGGCCGAGCTCTTTCTTGAGCGCGTCGATGTTGCGCTCGTGCAGCTGCACGCTCTGGCGCAGGCGCTCGATGCGCTGTCGATAGCGCTCGGCGTCGGCCTTTTCGTCGGCCAGCGGCGCCGGCGCGCCGTTGCCGTATTCCGCGCGCGCGTCGGCGAGGAGCTTCTCCTCGGTGGACAGCTCGTCGGCGAGCACCTTGTGGCGCATCTCGTCGCGGGCCTTCTGCGTGTCGGCATCGACGCGCGGATAATTGGCAGGCGCCGACGCGCTCCTGGTGGCCGCAGGCGGCTCGGCGCGTCCATCCGGAACGTTGAAGTAGGCTTCGGCGCCCGAGCCCGTCTGGCACTTGAAGAGCGCGCTCGACATCGGCGTCGGCTTGGTCGTGCAGCCCGATTCACGCGCGCGGTCGGCCAGCGTCGCCGCGTGCGCGAGCGCGCCAGCGCAGAGCGCGACGGCCAGCGCACCGCCGAGGCGCAGGCGTGCGCGTCGACGCGAGGCAGCAGCGTGACTTCGATCGGACATGGCGGGCCAGTGTAACCGCGCCCCGGCGCGGAAGCAAAACGGGGCGGATCCTGCCGCCGCCCCGTGTCATTCGCAACAACGCGCACGGCCCGTGCCGCGTTTACAGCGAGTAATACATGTCGTACTCGACCGGATGCGTCGTCATCCGGAACCGTGTCACCTCCTCCTGCTTCAGCTCGATGTAGGCGTCGAGCATGTCGTCGGTGAACACACCGCCGCGCGTCAGGAACTCGCGATCGCGCTCGAGATAGTCGAGCGCCATGTCGAGCGAGCTGCACACGGTCGGGATCTTCTTGTCCTCCTCCGGCGGCAGGTCGTAGAGATTCTTGTCGGCGGGATCGCCCGGATGGATCTTGTTCTGCACGCCATCGAGCCCCGCCATCAGCATCGCCGAGAACGCGAGGTAGGGATTGGCCGTCGGATCGGGAAAGCGCACCTCGATGCGGCGCCCCTTGGGATTGGGTACGTACGGGATGCGGATCGAGGCCGAGCGGTTGCGCGCCGAGTACGCGAGCTTGACCGGCGCCTCGAAGCCGGGCACCAGCCGCTTGTACGAGTTGGTGCCGGGATTGGTAATCGCGTTGAGCGCCCGCGCGTGCTTGATGATGCCGCCGATGTAGTAGAGCGCGAACTCGGACAGTCCAGCGTAGCCGTCGCCGGCGAACAGGTTCTTGCCGTCCTTCCATACCGACTGGTGGACATGCATGCCCGAGCCGTTGTCGCCGACGATCGGCTTCGGCATGAACGTCGCGGTCTTGCCGTACGCGTGCGCGGTGTTGTGCACGACGTACTTGAGGATCTGCAGCCAGTCGGCGCGCTGCACCAGCGGCGCGAAGCGCGTGCCGATCTCGCATTGGCCGGCGTTCGCCACCTCGTGGTGATGCACCTCGACCTCGACGCCCATCTCCTCCATCGCGAGGCACATCGCCGAGCGGATGTCCTGCAGCTGGTCGACCGGCGGCACCGGAAAGTAGCCGCCCTTCACCGTCGGCCGATGACCCATGTTGCCGCCCTCGAATTTCTCGTCGGACGACCACGAGGCCTCGCTCGAGAACACCTTGCAGTAGCTCCCCGACATGTCGACTTTCCACTCGACCGCGTCGAAGATGAAGAACTCGGGCTCGGGCCCGAAGTACGCGACGTCGCCGAGTCCGGTGGACTTGAGGTACGCCTCGGCGCGCCTCGCCAGCGATCGCGGATCGCGCTCGTACCCCTTGCCGTCGGACGGCTCGATGACGTCGCAAGTGATGAGCAGCGTCGTCTCGTCGAGGAACGGGTCGAGGTTGGCCGTCGCCGGATCGGGCATCAGCAGCATGTCCGAGGCCTGGATGCCCTTCCAGCCCGCGATCGACGAGCCGTCGAAGGCATGGCCGTCGGTGAACTTGTCGGCGCCGAACACCTTCGCCGGCACCGAGACGTGCTGTTCCTTGCCGCGCGTGTCCGTGAAGCGGAGGTCGACGAACTTGACTTCCTTTTCCTTGATGAGCTTGAGTACGTCGGCACCGGTGGTCATGCAAAGACTCCTGGAAAGTGGCGGGAAATTGGGATTTGGCGATACCGCTGGCGGAGCCTGCGGCGGTGGAGGGCAACGGCTGGCCCTGCGCCGGCTGCGCGGTCACCGGGCTATTTTAGCCAGAAACGTGCCATTGCAGTTTTCAGTCTAAACATCTGAAAATAAATGATTATTTTAAGTGTATCAGCGCACGCGGGGGGCTTCGGCACCATTGTTGTGCAAGCCCGGAAGAAGTGTGCGCCAAACCGGTGCCGTGCTGCAAATTGAAGCATTGGCGAAGGCGGCGCGAAATAACAACAGAGGGCAAAATCGGCGTGCAAGGATGTGACGTCCGCCCGGCCTGGCATCGCCCAGTCCTTGGCACATCCAGGGCTTAGAATAGGCGGCAGTGACCGCTTACTATGCACCGTTTAGGTGCGCCTTGGGATGCGCTCCCAGGTCAGGGATAGAACAAATAGAGTCGGTAGCCGGCCTGTTGCGTGGCGCTCGCATCGATGAACAACTTCAACGCCACTTCGCCGTTGCCGGCGAGGCCCCCGCTCTGGTCGACCGTGCCGCTCACATATTCGCTCGGCGCAAAGGCCCGGCGCACGACGACCTGGTCCTGCGAGTCGGTCAGCGTCAGCTCGAGATACGGGTAGGCGAGCGCGTACGGCGCGCGATTGCGCACGGTGGCGGTGAGGATGAGCAGGCCCTTGTGCGCGGGGTCGACCTGCAAGTCGGAGGCATCGATCGACAGCGCGCCGACGTCGCGCAGCGGCCGCACCGCGCAGCCGGTGGTGGCGCACATGGCGGTCAGCATCGGCCGCGTCGCCGGCCAATGCGCGACGAGCGCGTCGCGGAAATGATAGAGGACCTGCACGATCAGCAGCAGCAGGAGCAGGGGGATCGCCAGCGCATACGGCCACGTGCGGCGCGGGCCGCGTGTCGCCGGCTTGTCCCACGTGAACCGGTTCTCGTAGTCGATGTCCGGCTCCGCCTTGCGCCGCGCGTCTTCGCGCGGCCGCGGCTCGGCTGCGGCGGTGGCGCTGGTGCTGCGATTCGGCTCGATCGTGGGGTCGCGCCGGCTGCGCTGGGTGGTGCCCTCGAAGCGCGCGGGCGCGGTGACCTCCGTACGCGTTTCGGCCTCCTGCGGCGGCAACGGCTCGAGGGCGCGCGAACTGCGCAGCGTGACGGTAGGCGGTCCCAGCATCGCCTCGTTCATCGCGTCGTCGTCGGGCACGGGTTGCGGCGCGAGCGAGATCTGCTCGGCGCGGCCGTCGAAGATCGTCTGGCAGTGCCCGCAGCGCACCATGCCGTCGCGCAACGCGAGCTGCGCGTCGGTGACGCGGAACACCGTCTTGCACGCGGGGCAGCGGGTGTATTTTTCTTCGGTCATCGAAAGATGCGCGCGCCGGGGCCCGATCCTACGTGCGGCGCACGCCGGCGAGCATCACCCAGCCGTCGTCGTGGCGCCACGGCGCGAGTGTAAACCACCGCGCATACGCTTCCGCCACCGCGTCCGCCTGTGCGTCGAGGATGCCGGCGAGGGCGATTCGTCCGCCGCCGCGCACGCGCGCCGACAGCGCCGGCGCCAGCAGGATCAGCGGATTGGCGAGGATGTTGGCGACGACCACGTCGTGCGTCTCCCCGCCCAGCGCGTCCGCCAGGCAGAAGCGGGCATCCACGCCGTTGGCGCGCGCGTTGTCCGCGCTCGCCTGGATCGCCTGCGGGTCGACGTCGACGCCGCAGGCGCGCGCCGCGCCGAGCTTCATCGCCGCGATCGCGAGGATGCCCGATCCGCAGCCATAGTCGAGGACATCGTCGCCGCGCACGCCGCCCTCGCGCAGCCACGCGAGGCACAGCCGCGTGGTCGGATGCGAGCCGGTGCCGAAGGCGAGACCGGGATCGAGCGCAAGATTGATCGCGGCGGGATCGGGCGGCGCGCACCAGGTGGGCACGATCCAGAACCCTTCGCCCACCCTGATCGGCGCGAACTGCGCCTGCGAATCGCGCACCCAGTCGCGCTCCGCCACGGGCCGCTGCTCGTACGCGGGCAGCGGCCGATCGATCGCCTGCATCGCCGCGCGCAATACCGCATCGACGTCGCAGCCGGCGGCGAACGTGGCGTCGACGCGCGACGTCGGCCACAGGCCGGCATCCGGTGCGTCGGGCTCGCCGTAGAGCGGCATTTCCGCGGCCGTGCCGGCGCCGGGATCGGAGAGGTCCACCGCGAGCGCCCCGGCTTCGAGCAGCGCGTCGGCCCAGCGCTCGGCCTCCGCCGCGCCGACGTCGAAACGCACGGCGACGAAGCTCATCCCTTGCTGCGCTTGGCGAGGCGCTCCTCGAGGAAGTGGATCGACGTGCCGCCGCGCAGGAACGACTCGTCGAGCAATAGCTCCTGGTGCAGCGGGATGTTGGTGCGGATGCCCTCGAGCACCATCTCCGACAGCGCGATGCGCATGCGCGCGATCGCGTGCTGGCGATCGTCGCCGTAGGCGATGACCTTGCCGATCATCGAGTCGTAGTTGGGCGGCACGAAGTAGTTCTGGTAGATGTGCGAGTCGACGCGGATGCCGGGTCCGCCGGGCGCGTGGTACGACGTGATGCGGCCGGGCGACGGCACGAACGTGAATGGATCCTCGGCATTGATGCGGCACTCGATCGCGTGCCCGCGCTTGACGATGTCGCGCTGGCGGATCGTCAGGCGCTCGCCGGCGGCGACGCGGATCTGCTGCTGCACGAGGTCGATGCCGGTGACGAGCTCGGTCACCGGATGCTCGACCTGGATGCGGGTGTTCATCTCGATGAAGTAGAACTCGTCCTCCTCGTAGAGGAACTCGAACGTGCCGGCGCCGCGATAGCCGATCTTGCGGCAGGCCTCGGCGCAGCGATCGCCGATGCGCGTCAGCACGCGCAGGTTGATGCCGGGTGCCGGCGCCTCCTCGATGATCTTCTGGTGCCGGCGCTGCATCGAGCAGTCGCGCTCGCCCAGCCACACCGCGTTCTTGAACGAGTCCGCGAGCACCTGGATCTCGATGTGGCGCGGATTGATCAGGAACTTCTCCATGTAGACGGTCGGATTGCCGAACGCCGCCTGCGCTTCCGAGCGCGTCAGGCTCACCGCCGACAGCAACGCCGCCTCGGTGTGCACGACGCGCATGCCGCGGCCGCCGCCGCCGCCCGCTGCCTTGATGATCACCGGGTAGCCGATGTCGCGCGCCGCCTTCAGGATGTCCTTGGGATTGTCGCCGAGCGCGCCCTCGGAGCCCGGCACGCAAGGCACCCCGCTCTTCATCATCGCCGCCTTGGCGCTGACCTTGTCGCCCATCAGCCGGATCGTGTCGGCGCGCGGACCGATGAACACGAAGCCGGACTTCTCCACCTTTTCGGCGAAGTCGGCGTTCTCCGACAGGAAGCCGTAGCCCGGATGGATCGCCTGGGCGTCGGTCACCTCCGCGGCGGAAATGATCGCCGGGATGTTGAGATAGCTCAGCGCCGATGGCGGCGGTCCGATGCACACCGATTCGTCGGCCAGGCGCACGTACTTGGCATCGCGGTCGGCTTCCGAATGCACGACCACGGTCTTGATGCCGAGCTCGCGGCATGCGCGCTGGATGCGCAACGCGATCTCGCCGCGGTTGGCGATCAGGACCTTGTCGAAGAGCGCGGTGGATTTGCGGGTGGCCACGGAAGGTCAGGCCGCGGTCGCGGCGGCGGCGATGCGCATGCGGCGCATCCTGCGGACGACTGGGGAGGCGATACGGGGCAAGCGCGGCGGCGAGATCGCAGCCATCAGCCGATGAGGAAGAGCGGCTGGCCGAACTCCACCGGCTGGCCGTTCTCGCACAGGATCGCCTTGATGACCCCGGCCTTGTCGGATTCGATCTCGTTCATCAGCTTCATCGCCTCGACGATGCATAGCGGATCGCCTTCCTTGACCGAGTCGCCGACTTCGACGAATGGCTTGCTGCCGGGGGCCGCGGAACGATAGAAAGTGCCGACCATGGGACTCTTGATGACGTAGCCCTGCGGCGCCGGCGAGGCGGGCGCCTCGGCGCCCGGCACCGAATCGGTCGCCACCGGCGCCATCGGCGCCGCGGTGATGTGCGAGGTCGCGACGGGCGCTGTCGCCGGCGGCGGCGCGGTGGCGCGCGTGATGCGCACGCGTTCCTCGCCCTCCTCGATCTCGAGCTCGGCGATCCCCGACGACTCCACGAGGTCGATCAGCGTCTTGAGCTTGCGCAGGTCCATGGCGTCAGTGCTCCAGGCGATCGAGTGCTACGTCCACGGCGATCTCGTAGCCGCGCGCGCCGAGGCCGACGATCGTGCCGACGGCCTTGTCGGAAAAATAGGAGTGATGGCGGAACGGTTCGCGCGCGTGCACGTTCGACAGGTGCACCTCGATGAAAGGAATTGCCACTGCCGACAGCGCGTCGCGCAGCGCGACGCTTGTGTGCGTGAACGCCGCCGGGTTGATGACGATGAACCCGACGTTTTCAGTGTGCGCCGCGTGAATGCGGTCGATCAGCGCGCCTTCATGGTTGCTCTGGAAGGTCGCGAGGGAGACGCTCCGCTGCCGCGCACGCGCGACGAGCCGCGCGTTGATCGCGTCGAGCGTGTCGGCGCCGTAAATACCCGGCTCGCGCGTGCCGAGCATGTTGAGGTTCGGCCCATGCAATACGAGCAATGATTTTGTCGTCGTTTTGCGACGTTTGCCGCTGGCAGAAGTGGCCATCGAGGCGGTCATGCGGGATCGTAGCGACAAGATCGCGAATTATGACATACGTACCGCAAAGATCAGAGGAGTTGCGTCGCGATCGCCGCCAGGAATTGAGCATCCATCGGACCCAGCCGGCGCTTGGCGATGACGCCGTGACGGTCGACGACGAGAGTGAACGGCAACGCCATGGCATCGTTGCCGAGCGCCTTGGACATTTCGAGCGCGCCGAACCCGCCATCCAGTGCGGGGTAGTTGAGGTGGATAGATTGCGCGAATTGGCGCATTTTAGCGGCATCATCGATACCGATGCCGACAATTTGCATCCCCTGTCCGCCGTATTTCGCCTGCGCCGCCACCAGCGCCGGCATCTCCTCGCGGCACGGCACGCACCACGTCGCCCAGAAATTGACGACCAGGACCTTGCCTTGCCACTGCCGCAGCGCCTGCGGTGTGCCGGCGAGATCGGGCAGCGTCATGCCGTAGACGGCGTCGCCGGTCAGGCCCGCAGGCGCAGATGTCGACGGCGCAAAGTGAAGGCCCACCAGCCGTCCGGCTCCGATGCCTGCGGCCAGGATTGCCACGGCAAACGCAATTCGGGGTACCCAGTGCCGCAGCGCGGCCCGATCGAAGCGAGCGCTCACTCGATCAACTCCCTGCGGATGCCGGGCCGGCGAGCAGGCGGGCGGCAACCTGCTGGGGAACTCACTTGAGCCACGCCGGCCGTCCCTCGGGCGCCAGCACGAACGGCCCCGGTCCGGCGCCCGCTGCGGGCACCACGACCGCCAGCGTCTGGCGCTGTGGCGGGTAGCAAACGCCCGCGTCGGCGCAGCCCTGCGATTCGGCGACGAGCGTCAGCGTGCGTCCCGCCTCCGCTGCCGCCAGCGGAAGGCGCACCACGAGGAGGCCGCGATACGTCTCGGAATCGCCGAAGAACTCGTCATGCTTCATCTTCCCGGCCGGCAGCTGCGGCGTGGTCGCCAGCGGCGCGGGCGTCTCGACGGTGAACTTGAGCTTGTCGCGATAGAGGTAATAACCGTCGACGATGTTGAAGCGCGCCTCCAGCGTGGCGGGATCGAGCGCGCGCGCGGACAGCGCGAACGCCTCGTGCGGCGGCAGCACGTCGACCGCAGCCGCACGGCCTGCAAGCAGGGCACCGGCGCACAGGACGAAGGCGACGAGCGGCGGCATGATGGCGCGGGAACGGCAACCGCGCGATGAACCTGTCGCCGCCGCGCGACAATCGTCAGTCCGGCGGCGCGGTTTCGGCGGCGATCCAGTCGAGATACGGGGCGAAGCCATCGAGGACAGGGACGGCGAGGATTTCGGGAAGTTCATAGGGATGGTCGCGGCGTATCGCGCTTTCGACCGCGCCGTAGCACTCGCGGCGCGTCTTGATCGTCAGCACCACTTCGTCGGCAGTTTCGACTTTGCCGCGCCAGTGATAAATTGAGCGTATCGACGCGCCGATGGACACGCAGGCTGCGAGCCGGTCACGGACCAGCGACTCTGCGAGGCCTTCCGCGCGGGCGCGGTCGGGCAGCGTGACAAGGACCAGTATCGCCGCGGCCGTCAAGGAGTCGTCATGCGTTTCGTGGTGTTCGCCATTCTAGTCGCTTTCCCGGTGCTCGATCTCTACGCGAGCGTGAGCCTCGCGCGCTGGTCGGGCGTGCCGCTGTGGGCGTGGCTCACGGCCTCCACGCTGGCCGGCTTCACGTTGCTGCGCGCCGAGCGCGGCGCGTTTCGCGCGCAAACCGTTGCCGTGCTGCACGGCGAGGAGCCGCTGTTCCGCGGCCTGCTCGACAGCGGCCGCAAGGTGCTCGCGGCACTGCTGCTCATCATGCCGGGCATCATCTCGGATGCGCTCGCCGTGGTGCTGCTGCTGCTGCCGATCAACACCACCGAGCGCTACGCGAGCACGATCGGCCGCGGCCGCGCGATCGATGGACGGAGCCGGCGGATCGGCTGAAAGCGTTGCGCGAACCCGGTGGCAGGGCCGCCGGGACACACGTCCTGGGGTGATCGCCGCCCGGCGATGCAAGCGACAACGGGCGACCCGGCCGGGTCGCCCGCTGCACGGCGCCAACGACTACTGGCTGGGGCCCTTGCTCGCGGCCGCCGCTTGCTCCATCCGCTTCGCCATCTCCGCCTTCACCGCGTCGAGATTGAAGCTCGCGCCGCGCTGCATCGGCGGGTATTCGATGAACGTCTGGATTTCCTTGGCCACCACCTGCTGCACGAAGACGAAGCGCCAGAACTGGAATTTGAACCAGTCGAAATACTGCTGGCCGCCTTCCTTCGTGCCGTTGTTCGGCCAGCCCGTGCGCTCGAACGGATCGAGCCGCAGGTTGATGAGGTACGGCACGTCGACGTGGGTCTTTTCGCCGAGCCATCCCTGGGGCTGGTCGATGAATCGATATTTGTAGTCGTCGATGCGGATCGCGCCCACCGTGCTTTCGCCGAGGTAGAAGATCTCGTGGCGTATGGAGGGGCCCTTGCCGGTGATCGCGGCCATCTGGTTGTAGCCATCCAGATGGTTCTTGTAGGTGCGGTCGCCAAGCTTCGCGCCTTTCAGCAACTGGTCGGTGATCTGGTCGTTGCCCGCCGCCGCCGCGAACGTCGGCAGCCAGTCCATGCCGGAGAAAATGCCGTTCTGCACGGAATTTGCCGGCACGTGACCGGGCCAGCGCAGCAGCGCCGGCACGCGGAACCCGCCTTCGAGGACCGTGCCCTTGCTTTGCGCGAACGGCGTCTGGCCGCCATCGGGCCACGTGAACACCTCGGTGCCGTTGTCGGTCGTGAACACGACGATCGTGTTGTCGTCGACGCCCAGGTCCTTCAACTTCTGCATGACGAGGCCGACGTCGTCGTCGAGCTGCGCCATGCCGGCTTCCTCTTCCGACCAGCCGTTCTCCGAAGTGCGCATCGCTTCGTATTTCGGCGACAGATGCGTGACGATGTGCATCCGCGTCGGGTTGAGCCAGACGAAGAACGGCTTGCCGTCCTGCTTGGCCTTCTCCATGAACTTGAGCGCGAAGTCGCGGATCTCGTCGTCCACCGTCTCCATCCGCTTCGGATAGAGCGTTCCGGCATCCTCGATCCGCTGCCTGCCGACCTTGCCCCAGCGCGGCATGTCGGTGGCATCGTCGTTGTCGGTGGCCCAGCTGTGGACCATGTTGCGCGGGCCGACGACGTTGAGCAGGTTCTGCGGGTAGTTGGGATGCGCCGGATCTTCCATCGCATCGAGGTGATACAGGTAGCCGAAGAATTCGTCGAAGCCGTGGACCGTCGGCAGGAATTCGTTCTTGTCGCCCAGGTGATTCTTGCCGAACTGGCCGGTGGCGTAGCCCATGGACTTGAGTATCGTGGCGATGGTGACGGCCTCCGCTGGCAGGCCCACCGCAGCGCCCGCCTGGCCCACGGTCGTCATCCCCGTGCGAATCGGCAACTGGCCGGTGATGAAGTTGGCACGACCGGCGGTGCAGCTCGCCTCGGCGTAGTAGTCGGTGAACAGCATCCCCTCGGCGGCGATCTTGTCGAGGTTCGGCGTGCGGCCCGCCATCATGCCGCGATGGTAGGCCCCGATGTTCCACATGCCGACGTCATCGCCCATGATGACGACGATGTTCGGCTTGGATTGCGCCTGCGCAGGCGTCGCGCCCGCCAGAAACGAAGCGGCGACGATCAGCGCAAGAGTGACCCGTTTGGACGGACGCATAGACGCTCCTGTTCGTTGCAACGCACCCGCCAGCGCTCGCAATGTCGCGCCCGCGAGCTGTCACCGACGGACAGCAGTGTTTCTACCGCCTCGCGTCAACAATTAGAACTAGTCTTTGGTTCAATCGCACCAAGGGTGCCGGCGATCGACCGGCGGCCGCCGGCGCCGCCTGGAATCGCGCGCAATGGCGCAATCGGGCCGCGCCGGACGTCTCTGCGCGCGGCTACCGCTACATCGCGGCGGGCGCGAAGTAATTCATCCAGCCGGTAATGATGTACTTGTGGTCGCTGGGCGAGACCACGCCGACGTGCGTGTGCGTGAAATCGGGCGGCCAGATCAGCGTGCGTCCGCGGCGCGCCTCGACCGTCGCGTCCTGGTAGACGAAACGCGTGCCGCCGCCGTCGACGTCGTTGAGGAAGGTCATCCACACGAGCATGCGCGTGGTGGTGGCGAAGCCGGTGCGCTCGAAGTGCTCCATCTTGAAGCCGCCGCCTGGCCTGTAGTGCTGGATGGTGGGCGATTCCGTCACGCCGAAACGCCCGACCTTGGCGAGGATGGGATGCGCGGCGAGATACTGCGCAAGGCAGCCCTGCAGCGCCGCGTAGTATGCCGGCACGCCGAACTCGGCGTGAAGGGCGTCGGGAATCATCGACACGGTGACGTCGAACGAGTCCTTCTTGTCGACGCTCACCACCGCCTCGCCACCGCGGCCGATCGCGCCGCGCTTGACGAGGCCCTTGTGGTCGCAGGCGCGGTGCAGCGCGATCAGGCGATCGCAGATCGCGCCGTCGATCGTGTAGTCGCCGATGAACTGCATCGATCGATGCTACCAGACGGTTCGCCGCCCGGCGCCGCGCTCACTTCATGCGGTCGAGCAGCGTCGGCTGCGCGCGCCCGGCACGCTGATACGCCCACGCCATCATGATCACGCCGGCGACGATCATCGGCAGCGACAGCCACTGTCCCATCGTCAGGCCCATCGCCAGGAAGCCGAGGAAGTCGTCGGGCTCGCGCGCGAATTCGCAGATGAAGCGCGCGCAGCCGTAGCCGACGAGGAAGAGGCCCGACACCGCACCCATCGGCCGCGGGCGCTTCGAATAGGTCCACAGGATCACGAACAGCACGATGCCTTCGAGCGCGAACTCGTAGAGCTCGGAAGGATGCCGCGGCAGGTTGTCGACGCGCGGGAAGATCATCCCCCACGTGCCGTCGGTCGGCCGTCCCCACAGCTCGGCGTTGATGAAGTTGCCGATGCGTCCCGCGCCCAGTCCCAGCGGCACCAGCGGCGCGACGAAATCCATCACGTCGAGCCAGCGCTTGCCGCGGTTGCGCGAATAGAACCACATCGCGATCAGCACGCCGAGCAATCCGCCGTGAAAGCTCATGCCGCCCTGCCACACGGCGACGATCTCGAGCGGATGCGCGAGGTAGTACATCGGCTTGTAGAACAGCACGTAGCCCAGCCGGCCGCCGAGGATCGTGCCGAACACGCCGTAGTACAGCATGTCGTCGACGTCGATCGCGCGCCAGCCGGTGAGCATGCTCTCGCGCGCGCGCTTCTTGCCCAGCACCAGCAGCATGCCGAAGGCGAGGAGGTACATGAGGCCGTACCAGCGGATCGCGAACGGTCCGAGCGTCATGCCGCCGACGGTGAACGGGCCGAAGGCGAAGGCGATCGGGTCGAAGCCCGGATGAGTGACGATCATGTGTGCTTGCGGGCGCGGGCGCGCGCTTCGGCAACGAATGCCCGCACGAGCGGCGCGTCGTCGCCGGCGCGCTGAGCGAGCCCGATCTCCACCGCCGGGCTCTTCTGCGCCAATGGCCGATATACCACACCCACCCGGCGCATCCGCCGCAGCGATGCCGGTACTAGCGATACCCCCATCCCGGCAGCGACGAGGCTCACGATCGTCTGCATCTGGATCGCCTCCTGTTCGATTCGCGGCGTGAAGCCTTCCCGCCGGCAGAAGCCGACGATCGTGTCGTAGAGCGACACGCCGGCCTCACGCGGGAACAGCAGGAATGCCTCCTCCGCCAGATCGGCAAGCGAAACGCGTGCCGGCCAGCGGCGTTGCGCGGGCAGTGCGGCGATCAGCGGCTCCCAGGTCAGCGGGGTATAGACGAGGGCCGGATCGGCCGGCCCCGGCACGATGAAGCCGAAGTCGAGCGCGCCGGCGCGCAACGCCGCCGGCACCTGGTCGGAGGTGGTCTCCTGCAGGTTGAGCGTCACGCCGGGGCGCGCGCGGCGAAAGCCGCGAATGACCTGCGGCAGCACGCCGAAGATGGCAGTGCTGATGAAGCCGATGGCGAGCGTGCCGACGTCGCCGTCCGCCAGGTGCCGCGCCCCTTCGCGCAGCGCATCGGCATCGCGCAGCAGGCGGCGGGCTTCGGGCAGCAGGGCGGCGCCGACCGCGGTCAGATGCACGCCGCGCGTGCTGCGGCGGAAGAGCTCCGCCCCCAGCTCGGCCTCCAGCCCGTTGATGGCGCGCGACAGCGGTGGCTGCGCAATGTGCAGCGCACGCGCGGCGCGGCCGAAGTTGAGCGTCTCGGCGACCGCCACGAAATAGCGCAGGTGGCGCAGGTCCATTGATACCTGAAGGGTATCACTAGCGGTCTAATATTGTATTGGACGGTATGGCTGGCGACACCGATAATCGCGCTGCAGGATCGGCTTTGGGCGCTTTGCGCCGCCGCCGGTCAACGCCGCCGCCTTGTCCATCCTCCGCCGCCTCCAACCGCTGACCGCCGGCCTCGCCCGGCACCTGCCGCTCGATCGCCTGCCGCCGCGCTCGCTCGCGTTCGCGGCGCTCGTCGTCACTTCGGCGCTGTGGGGGAGCAACGCGGTGGTCGCGCGCATCCTGCTCGACGGCGTCTCGGCGGCGTGGCTCGCGTGGCTGCGCTGGCTCGTGGTGCTGGTGATCCTCGCGCCCTTCGTGTGGAAGGAGCGCGCGCAGATCGCGTCGGCGCTGCGCGCCGATCCGCGCGAATACGCGCTGTTCGCGGTGCTGGGCTTCGCGCCGCAGAACATGCTCGTCTACGCGGGCCTCGCGGGCACCACGGCAATCAACATGGGTCTCCTCAATTCGGCGATCCCGGTGCTGATCGTGGCGATCGTCGCGGGCATGCACCGGCGCGTGCCGCGCTCGTTCGAGGCGGTGGGGCTCGCGCTGTCGGTCGCGGGCGTGCTGCTCATCGGCGTGCACGGCGATTTGCGCGCGCTGGCGCGGCTCGACGTCGGCCGCGGCGACCTCATCGTGCTGGCCGGCATGTTCATCTGGGCGGTCTACACCGTGCGCCTCGGCGTGCGCGAGGCGTCGTCGCCCGTGCTGTCGTTCCCCGCATTCTGCTTTGCCGCGGGACTCGTGGGCCTCGTGCTGACGCTGCCTGTGCTCGGCGTCGATGTCGCGCTGCACGGGCCGCCGCGACCGACGCTCGGCACGCTGGCCGGCATCCTCTACCTCGGCGCGCTGCCGACGCTCGTGGCGATGCTGCTGTACGGCTACGGCCTCGCCCGCGTCGGCCCCGTGCAGGGCGGCATCTTCACCCACCTCGTGCCGGTGTTCTCGGCGCTGTTCGCCACGCTCCTCATCGGCGAGCGGCTGTTCCCGTTCCACGCCGCGGGCTTCGCGCTCATCGCCGGCGGCGCGATCCTGTGTTGTATGACGCCGGCGCCGATGCTATCGTCGGCGCGCGAGTCGCCACACGCCTGACGCGACGCGCTCCCGGCGCTTCCCCTCCCGCGAAGGACCCACCGTGCCGAACAACCGTCGCTCACGGATGATCACCGAGGGCATCGCCCGCTCGCCGAACCGCGCGATGCTGCGCGCAGTCGACTTCGGCGACGCCGATTTCGACAAGGCGATCGTCGGCGTCGCCAATGGCCACAGCACGATGAATCCGTGCAACGCCGGCATCCAGCCGCTGGTGGATCGCGCGATCGACGCGTTGCGCGACGCCGGCGCGATGCCGCAGGTGTTCGGCTTTCCCACCGTCACCGACGGCATCGCGATGGGCACCGAGGGCATGAAATACTCGCTCGCCTCGCGCGAGGTGATCGCCGACGCCATCGAGGTCGCGGTGATGAGCCAGTTCATGGACGGCGCGCTCGTCGTCGGCGGCTGCGACAAGAACATGCCGGGCAGCATGATGGCGCTCGCCCGCACCAACGTCCCCGGCATCTTCGTCTACGCCGGCACGATCAAGCCCGGCCACTGGAAAGGCGAGAAGCTGACGATCGTGTCGCCGTTCGAGGCGGTCGGCGCGTTCACCGCGGGCAGGATGGCGAAGGCGGACTACGACGGCATCGAGCGCAACGCGTGCCCGAGCGTCGGCGCCTGCGGCGGCATGTACACCGCCAACACGATGAGCTCGTCGTTCGAGGCGCTCGGCATGAGCCTCCTCGGCAGCTCGCAGATGGCATCGCCGGATGCCGAGAAGGCCGACTCCGCCGCCCTGTCGGCGCGCGTGCTGGTCGGCGCGATCGCCAACGACCTCAAGCCGCGCGACATCATCACGCGCGCGTCGATCGAGAATGCGATCTCGCTGGTCATGGCCACCGGCGGCTCGACCAACGCCGTGCTGCATTACCTCGCGATCGCGTCCGCCGCCGAGGTCGAATGGAAGCTCGACGATTTCGAGCGCATCCGCCAGCGCGTGCCGGTGCTGTGCGACCTGAAGCCTTCGGGCCGCTACGTCGCCACCGATTTCCACGCCGCCGGCGGCGTGCCGCAGGTGCTGCGGATGCTGCTCGACAAGGGCCTCCTCAACGGCGATTGCAGGACGATCACCGGCCGCACGCTCGGCGACGAGCTCGCGCAGGTGCCGGCGCACCCGCGCGCCGACCAGGACGTGATTCGTCCGTTCGACAAGCCGATGTATGCGAGCGGTCACCTCGCCATCCTGCGCGGCAATCTCGCGCCGGACGGCTGCGTGGCGAAGATCACCGGGCTCAAGAAGACGTCGATCACCGGACCCGCACGCGTGTTCGACAGCGAGCCCGCCTGCATGGACGCGATCCTCGCCAACAGGATCGAGGCCGGCGACGTCGTCGTCATCCGCTACGAGGGCCCGCGCGGCGGCCCGGGCATGCAGGAGATGCTGGCGCCGACGTCGGCACTGATCGGCCAGGGGCTGGGCGACTCGGTGGGACTGATCACCGATGGCCGGTTTTCCGGCGGCACCTGGGGCATGGTGGTCGGCCACGTCGCGCCCGAAGCGCAGGCGGGCGGCCTGATCGCGCTCGTGCAGGATGGCGATTCGATCACGATCGATGCCGCGCAGCGCCTGCTCCAGCTCAACGTCGGCGACGCCGAGATCGCGCGCCGGCGCGCGCAATGGCGGGCGCCCCCGCCGCGTTACACGCGCGGACTGCTCGGCAAGTACACGCGCCTCGTGTCGCCGGCCGACAAGGGTGCGATCACCGACGGCGGGAGCTGACCTCACCGCGTCGCGCGCTTTTCAGCGCGCGGCGCCCCGTCGCGGGATCGCGTGCGGGAAGCACCGCGCCGACAAGGCTCGGCGCCGGCCGTCTTAAGATATCGGCCGCCGCCCCGGTCTCGATTCCACCATCTGCTTTTCCCGCGAGGATGCCCGATGCTGTACTGGCTCTGCCTGACTGGCGCAATTGCGCTGGAAATCGCCGGCACCGTGTCGATGAAGCTGTCGCGCGGGTTCAGCGTGCCGCTGCCCTCGGTCCTGCTGTTCGTGTTCTACGCCGCCTCGTTCGGCCTGATGACGATCGCGATCCGCCGCATCGACATGAGCGTTTCGTACGCGATCTGGTCGGCCGTGGGCACGGCAGCGATCGCACTGATCGGCGTCGGCTGGTTCCGCGAATCGCTGACCGGCATCCAGGTCGCGAGCATCGTGCTCATCATCGCCGGCGTGGTCGGGCTGCGCGCGGGCGCGGCGGCGTGAGCGCCCACGCCGCTGCGCTGTCGCCTTCCGCGCAGCGCGTGCAGCAGGCGCTGGTCGCCGCCGGGCTCGCGTGCGTGGTGGTCGAGCACGCGGTCACCGCGCGCACCTCGGCGGAGGCCGCCGCGGCGCTCGGTTGCAGCGTGGCAGAGATTGCCAAGTCCCTGGTGTTTCGCCACGGCGACGACGGCGCCGTGCTGGTGATCGCGAGCGGCGCCAACCGGGTCGACGAGCGCAAGGTGGCCGCGTGGCTCGGCGCGCCGATCCGCAAGGCCGACGCCGCATTCGTCCGCGAGCACACGGGCTACGCCATCGGCGGCATTCCGCCGCTCGCGCACGCCCATCCGGCGGTGACGCTCGTCGACGCCGACCTCCTCGCGTTCGCCATCGTGCACGCCGCAGGCGGCACGCCCAACGCCACGTTCGCCATCCGCCCGGCGGATCTGGTCGCGGTGTGCGCTGGCCGCATCGCCGACGTGCGGCAGGCGCCGCCGTCCTGACGCCGCTTTTTTCTGTCGCAGACGGATAGATTTGCCGGCTGCGCTGTTTGCGCAATGGCGTACAGTGTTTGCCAAGGAGGATCGCATGGCTGCGTTCGATCCGCGCCGGCGCGAAGTCGTCGCCGGTCTTTCAGCGCTGCTGGCCGGATGCGCGGGAGGCACCCTCGGCTCCGACGGCAACCCCGGTCCGCCGGCGCCCGCCCCGGACATCGCCGTCGGCGACCGCTGGGTCTATCACGTCGTGGACGGCTTTCGCACGCCGGTGACCTGGGACGAGACGCAGGAGGTCGTCGCCACGGGCGCGCAGGGCACCACGGTGCGCGTCACGTGCAAGGGTCCGACGATCGACGTCGTGCGCACCGAGGACTGGGCGGCGCCGGGCATCATCCGCGTCGGCACGGCCATGGACCTCGAGACGCGGCGATTCACCACCCCGCTCGAGCGCTACAAGTTCCCGCTGACGCCGGGCACGCGGTGGAACCAGACCGTCGACAACTACAACGAGGCCACGCGCAAGGCGGGCCAGTTCAACTACTTCGCGCGCGTCGGTGGCTGGAAGCCGGTGACCGTGCGTGCCGGCACGTTCGACGCGCTCTTCGTCAACGTGCTGATGCGGATGGACGACGAGGAATTCTGGCGCTGGCCGACGGAGTGCAACTACGGCATCTGGTACGCCCCGGCGGCGGGCGCGATGGTCGAGGAATCGAAGGAGTCGCAGTATCTCGAGAAGGGTGGCATGGACTCCGTGGCCATCCGCGCCCAGCACTCCCAGATCGAGCTCGTCTCGTACTCGCGCAAGCGCTAGCGCGAGCCCACGTATCGTCTCGCCCGGCGGCCGCGCTAGCCGCGTCTCTGGCGGTCGTCGTCGTGCGCCCGGCCGGCCGGGGTCCGGTCAGCGCGTGACGCGGGCGCGCGCGGCGTGGCGAGGCGCGCTGCCAGCAGGCACAACGCCGCCACCGCGATGGCGATGACCGCCACGGTCCAGGCCAGCGTCGTGCCGTGCCAGAGGCTGGCCAGCCACTGATTGAAACGCACCGCGTACACCGCCGACTTGCCGCCGATGCGCTCGATGTCGTACTCGTAGACCCTGCTGCCGGCGATCTGCGCCGCGGCATCCGGCGCCGCGTCGTCGGCGAAGGCAAAGATGAGCGCGGCCGCGACGAGTCCCACGGCAAGCGCCGCGGCTCCCAGGAAACGCAAGCGCGCGCGCCAGCGCAACGGGCTCGGCGCGGGCGGGCGCGCATCGTCGGCATGCGGATCGGTGGATGACATGGACGGCAGATGACGCAGCGCATTCTAGCCGCGCCGCCATCGCGCGCCCGGATCGCGATCATGCGACCGCGGCGCGGATTGACGCGCCGGCGTGCAACGCCCGGGCGCTGCCCGCCGCGCGGCGTGCGCGCGATCAGCCGCCGCGTGCGTGCGCGTGGGTGGCGGCGAGGCCCAGCCTGCGGCCGATCTCCACGGTCAGCGTACCCTGGTTGAGCGTATAGAAGTGCAGGCCCGGCGCGCCACGCGCGAGGAGGCGGTCGCACAGCGCGGTGACGACGTCGAGGCCGAATGCGCGGATCGACGCGGCGTCGTCGCCATAGCTCTCGAGCCGGCGGCGGATCCAGCGCGGGATCTCGGCGCCGCAGTTGTCGGAGAACCGCGCGAGGCCGGCCGCGCTCGCGATCGGCATGATGCCCGGCACGATCGGCACGCCGACGCCGATGGCGCGCGCATCATCGACGAAGCGCCAATACGCCTCGTCGTTGTAGAAATACTGGGTGATCGCCGAATTCGCACCGGCGTCGACCTTGCGCTTGAAGTTGGCGAGGTCGTCGCGCGGGCTCTTCGCCTGCGGATGCATCTCGGGATACGCGGCGACGTCGATGTGGAACCAGTCGCCGGTCTCGGCGCGAATGAATTCGACCAGCTCGCTGGCGTAGCGGAACGCGCCGGCCTCGACGCTGCCGGAAGGCGCGTCGCCGCGCAGCGCGACGAGGTGATGGATGTCGTGCGCGCGATATTGCTCGAGCACCGCGCGCACGTTCTCGCGCGCGCCGCCGATGCACGACAGATGCGGCGCGGCGACGAAGCCGTCGCCGCGGAACGCGAGAACGGTGTCCAGCGTGCCTTCGCGCGTGGAGCCGCCGGCGCCGAACGTCACCGAGCAGAACTGCGGCGCCAGCGCCTTCACTTGCGCGCGCACCGCCGCCAGCTTCTGCACGCCCTCCGCGGTGCGCGGCGGGAAGAACTCGAGGCTGAACGCGCGCGCAGCCCCGCGAACATCGGCGGTGGCGGCGCCGCCGGCGCCGCTCAGCGCTTGCGCAGCAGGATCGACGACAGTGCCCACGAGATGATGCTGTAGACGATCGCGCCGAACACCGCCGCCCAGAACCCGGTGACGTGGAACCCCGTCACCCAATGCGCGACCGCCCAGAACAGCAGGCCGTTGATGATGAAGATGAAGAAGCCGAGCGTCAGCAGCGTCACCGGCAGCGTCAGGATCACGAGGATCGGCCGGATCAGCGTGTTGATGAGGCCGAGCACGAGCGCGGCCACGATCGCCGCCATCGGGTCGTCGATCTTGACCCACGGAAACACGTACGGCAGCACGAACAGCGCGACGGCGTTGATGATCCAGGCGAGAATCAGGCGCACGGTCTTCTCCGGTCGGGGATGGCGTGAGTGACGCGGTCTCAGTAGCGGTACGAGTCGCCCTTGTACGGACCCGTTGCATCGATGCCGAGATAGCGTGCCTGCGCCGGCGACAGCTCGGTCAGCGCTGCGCCGAGCGTCGACAGCTGCAACCGCGCCACCTTCTCGTCCAGGTGCTTCGGCAGCACGTACACGCCCACCGGGTAGCGCTTCGACGTCGACTGCGCGTCGGTCCACAGCTCGACTTGCGCCAGCACCTGGTTGGCGAACGACGAGCTCATCACGTAGGACGGGTGGCCGGTCGCGCAGCCGAGGTTCACGAGGCGTCCCTCCGCGAGCAGGATGATGCGCCGGCCATCGGGGAAGATCACGTGGTCCACTTGCGGCTTGATGTTCTCCCACGGGAACTGCTTGAGGCCGGCGACGTCGATCTCGTTGTCGAAGTGGCCGATGTTGCAGACGATGGCGTTGTGCTTCATCTTCTGCATGTGCGCGAGGCGGATGACGTCGATGTTGCCGGTGGCGGTGACGAAGATGTCGGCCTTGTCCGCGGCGTAGTCCATCGTCACCACGCGGAAGCCCTCCATCGCCGCCTGCAGCGCGCAGATCGGGTCGATCTCGGCCACCCAGACCTGCGCCGAAAGCGCGCGCAGCGCCTGCGCCGATCCCTTGCCGACGTCGCCGTAGCCGTTCACCACGGCGACCTTGCCCGCGATCATCACGTCGGTCGCGCGCTTGATGCCGTCGACCAGCGACTCGCGGCAGCCGTACAGGTTGTCGAACTTGCTCTTGGTCACCGAATCGTTGACGTTGATCGCCGCGAAGCCCAGGCGTCCCTCGGCATGCATCTGGTACAGCCGCTTGACGCCGGTGGTGGTCTCCTCGGTGACGCCCTTGATGTTCGCCTTGATCCGCGAATAGAAGGTGGGATCGGCGTTGAGGCGCTTGGCGATCGCCGCGTACAGCGAGAATTCTTCCTCGTTGCCGGGCTTGGCGATCACCGTGCGGTCGGTCTCGGCGAGCGCCCCGAGGTGCACCAGCAGCGTCGCGTCACCGCCGTCGTCGAGGATCATGTTGGGCGTGCTGGCGGGGCCCTTGCCGTGCCACTCGAAGATGCGGTGGGTGAACTCCCAGTAGTCGGCGAGCGATTCGCCCTTGTAGGCGAACACCGGCGTGCCGCGCTCGGCGATCGCCGCCGCCGCATGGTCCTGCGTCGAATAGATGTTGCACGACGCCCATCTCACGTCGGCGCCGAGCGCCTGCAGCGTCTCGATCAGCACCGCCGTCTGGATGGTCATGTGCAGCGAGCCGGCGACGCGCGCGCCCTTGAGCGGCTGCTTGCCCGCCAGCTCGCGGCGGATCGCCATCAGGCCCGGCATCTCCGTCTCGGCGATCAGGATCTCCTTGCGGCCCCAGGCCGCGAGGGCGAGATCCGCGACGCGGAAATCCTGCTGCAGGTTGTTGTCGGTTACCGTGTTCATGCGCTCACCCCGTCAGAAGCGACGTGCGACCGCGTGGAAGAGGGGTTGTTGCGCCCGCCTCGCCGCGTCGAACTGCGTCGCGGTTCAACGAGCGCCGTTGCCAATTGGATTACGCCTCCGAAGCGAGCTTCGCTTCCCCGCCAGGGGGGCGGGCACCGGGATGGGACCGCGGTGCCCGGGAAGCGTCCCCGAGCCTGGGTCGGCGCGGCATGACGACACCGGCGCCGAATTGCAGCGCTCCTCGGGGAGCAGCCGCGATTATACCGCGCCCGGCGTGGAGGATTTGCGCGCGGCGGTCGGCATGCCGGCTGCCGCGAACAGTGCATTGGCGAGCGCCGACTCGCGCTTGTAGAAGCCTTCGGTGTGGAACGTGTCGTCGAGCCGGAAGAGCTCGTAGTCGAGGTGGTGGTTGAACTCGTGCACCAGCGTGCGCAGGAAGCTCCTGAACGCGACCACGCGACGCAATGCCGCGGTGCGCATCCACAGCGTGATGAGCGCGGGCGGCGCCTCCTCCCGCGGATCGTAGAGTCCGTGCAGCTCGCCGTAGTCGTCGGACGGCCGCGCCGCCATCACCTTGATCGCGACCGGCGGCACGCCGAAACCGCGGGCGAGCGCGGTCGCCAGCGCCTGGCAGTGCTTTTGCACGTCCGTGCGACGATCGCCTTCGAGCGCCGCGGCGATCGCGCGCACATCGGCCCCCGGCTCCACGCCGTCCGGCAACGCCAGCGTGACGAGCGCGTCGCTGCGGCGGTAGGTGGCCTGCTGGCTGCGGTTGAGGCGCGCGTAGTACGCGAACGGCATCGTGGTCCTGTCGGTTGCTGGCAGCGTCAGCGGCGCGGTGCTGGCGCACGTTAAACTTGCGCGCTCGCCCGGGTTCCAACCTGCCATTCGCCGATTCTCCAATGCACGACGCCCTCGCGTCCAGACCGACTTTGCAGCCGCGGTGGCCGCGCGCCGCGCGCCGCGCGGCGACGATCGCCGTCGGCATGCTGCTGCTCGTCGCGCGCGCCGCGCACGGCTTCGGCTTCGACGACGTCGAGCGCAAGGCGCGCGCGCTGGCCGCGCAGCCGTACAAGCAGCCGTCGTCGACATTGCCCAAGGAGTGGCTCGACCTCGATTACGACCAGTACCGCGACATCCGCTTTCGCCCCGACCACGCTCTTTGGCGCGCGCAGAAGCTGCCGTTCGAGGTGATGTTCTTCCATCCGGGATTTCATTTCGACCACCCCGTGCATATCAGCGAGGTGGTCGGCAACGAGGTGCGCGAGGTGCCGTACTCGCCCGACCAGTTCGACTATGGCAACAACAAGCTCGCCAAGCCGAACGTGCGCTTCCCCGGTTTCGCCGGATTTCGCGTGCATTACCCGCTGAATACCGCGAAATACAAGGACGAGGTGCTGGTGTTCCTCGGCGCCAGCTATTTCCGCGCGCTCGGCAAGGGGCAGGTCTACGGGCTCTCGGCGCGCGGGCTCGCGATCGACACCGGCCTCGCATCCGGCGAGGAGTTTCCGTCGTTCGTCGAGTTCTGGCTGGTGCGCCCGGCCGCCAACGCCACCGAGCTCACGATCTATGCGCTGCTCGATTCGCGGCGCGTCGCCGGCGCCTACCGCTTCATCGTGCGTCCGGGCACGGAAACCACCGTCGACGTGCGCGAGCGGTTGTTCCTGCGCGAGCGCGTGACGCGTCTTGGCATCGCCCCGCTCACCAGCATGTTCATGTCGGGGGAGAACCAGCCGTCGACCGCCGTCGATTTCCGACCCGAGGTGCACGATTCGGACGTGGTGTCCGTGCAATCGGGCACCGGCGAGTGGATCATGCGCCCGCTGGTCAATCCCAAGCGCCTGCTGACGAGCTCGTTCGCGCTGACCAATCCGGCCGGCTTCGGCCTGATGCAGCGCGATCGCGCGTTCTCCAGCTACGAGGATCTCGAGGCGCATTATGAAAAGCGGCCCAGCGTGTGGGTGCAACCGCGCTCGAAGTTCGCGTCGGGACGCGTCGAGATCGTCGAGATCCCGACGCCCGACGAGACCAACGACAACATCGTCGTCTACTGGGTGCCCGACACGCTGCCCGCGCCGCTGGAGCCGATCGACTTCGAGTACCGGATGCTGTGGCAGATGGAAGGCGAGACGCACCCGCCGCAGTCCTGGGTCACGCAGACGCGCCGCGGCCACGGCTTCCGCAAGGTGCTGGACAAGAGCCTCGACTTCGTCGTCGATTTCGAGGGGCCGGCACTGTCGAAGCTGCCCCGCACTGCCGAGGTCGAGCCGGTGGTGACCGCGGTCGCCAATGCGCAGATCCTGGAGTCGAACGCCTATCGCAACGACGTCACCGGCGGCTACCGGCTGACGATCCGCTTCAATCGCCAGGACGATGCGAAGCCCGTCGAGCTGCGCGCGTTCCTGCGCGACAAGACGGGTACGCTGTCGGAAACATGGAGCTATCTGCTGCCGCCGAGCTGACCCGCCCGAAGCGCCGCCCCGACGTGGTCGATCGCTACCTGGATGCGCTCGACCTGCCGGTCTCCGACAAGGCGGCGCTGCGCCGGCGCATCGCGACGCGCGCGGGCGCGTCGGGCGGCGCCGCCGCGGCATTCGCGGCGATGCACGCCGAGCTCGCGCACGCCACCGGCGGCGAGGCGAATCCGGACGACCCGGCGCGAGTGTCGGTGCGCGCGCGACTGCTGCGTGCGCTCTCCGAGCGCACGCTCGGCACGCGGCCGCTCGAGCGCCGCGATTCGGGACTCGCCACCGCGCCGCCGCTCGCGCGCACCTCGATGGCGCCCTCCGACTGGCTGCGCGGTTCGTGGCGCCGCTGGCGCGAGCGTCCGGCGCGCGCGAAACCGGCCGCCGGCGCCGACACGCCCGCGCCCGCGCTGACTCCGGTGAGCTGGTACCGGCGCATCGTGCTTGCCGCGCTGATCATCGGCCAGACCTACGTCGCCACCGTGCTGATGAAGTCGGTGCTGCCCTATCACGGGCAGGCGCTGCTGGAGATCCCGATCCTCGTGCTGTTCGCCATCCTGTTCGGCTGGGTGTCGGCGGGATTCTGGACGGCGATCGCGGGCTTCCTGGTGCTGTGGCGCGGACGCGACCGCTGGGCGATCTCGCGCACGGCCGCACCCGACGCGCCGATCGCGGAGAGCGCCCGCACGGCGATCATCATGCCCATCGCCAACGAGGACGTGGCGCGCGTGTTCGCCGGGCTGCGCGCGACCTACGAGTCCGTCGCGCGCACCGGGCTCCTCGCCCGCTTCGACTTCTTCGTGCTGTCGGACAGCGCGAATCCCGACGTGCGCGTGGCCGAGCTGGCCGCGTGGTTCGACCTGTGCCGCTCGCTCGACGCGTTCCGCCACGTGTACTACCGCTGGCGGCCGCACCGCATCAAGCGCAAGAGCGGCAACGTCGCCGACTTCTGCCGGCGCTGGGGCAAGGACTATCGCTACATGATCGTGCTCGACGCCGACAGCGTGATGACCGGCGATTGCGTGACGACGCTGGTGCGCATCGCCGAGGCCAATCCCGACGCCGGCATCCTGCAGACGGCGCCGAAGGCGACCGGCCGCGACACGCTGTATGCGCGCGTGCAGCAGTTCGCCACCGGCGTGTACGGTCCCGTGTTCACCGCCGGCCTGCACTACTGGCAGCTGCGCGAATCGCACTACTGGGGCCACAACGCGATCATCCGCGTCGCGCCGTTCATCGAGTTCTGCGCGCTCGGGCGGCTGCCGGGCGGCGGCACGCTGTCGGGCGAGATCCTGTCGCACGACTTCGTCGAAGCCGCGCTGATGCGCCGCGCCGGCTGGGGCGTGTGGATCGTCTACGACCTGCCCGGCAGCTACGAGGAGATGCCGCCCAATCTCATCGACGAGCTGAAGCGCGACCGCCGCTGGTGCCAGGGCAATCTCATGAACTTCCGCCTCGCGCTGATGAAGGGCCTGCACCCCGCGCACCGCGTCGTGTTCATGACCGGCGTGATGGCGTACCTGTCTGCGCCGCTGTGGTTCGCGTTCCTGATGCTGTCGACCGCGCTGCTGGCCGTGCACACGCTGGCCACGCCCGTGTACTTCACCGAGCCCTACCAGCTGTTCCCGATCTGGCCGCAATGGGAGCCGCAATGGGCGCTGCGCCTGGTCGTCGCCACCGGCACGATCCTGTTCCTGCCCAAGATCCTCGCCGTGGTGCTGGTGATGGGCAGGCGCGCGCACGAGTTCGGCGGGCGTCTCAACATCCTCGTCAGCACACTGGACGAAATCATCCTGTCGATGCTGCTGGCGCCGATCCGCATGCTGTTCCACACGCGCTTCGTGCTCACGGCACTGGCCGGCTGGGCCGTGACGTGGCGCTCGCCGGCGCGCGATGACGCGTCGACGACGTGGGGCTATGCGCTGCGCCAGCACGGCGCGCAGACGCTGTTCGGCGTGGCATGGGCCGCGTTCGTCGGCTGGCTCAACCCGACGTATTTGTGGTGGCTCGCGCCGGTGGCCGGCGCGCTGATCGTGTCGATCCCGCTGTCGGTGTACACCAGTCGCGCGAGCCTCGGCCGGCGCGCCCGCCGCGCCGGGCTCTTCCTCATTCCCGAGGAGGTGCACGTGCCGCGCGAGATCCGCGCGATGACGGAGCACCTCGTCGACACGCCGCCGCCTCCGACATTCGCCACGGCGATCGTCGACCCGGTGGTCAACGCGCTGGTATGCGCGGCGGCCGTCGACCGCCGCCGCTTCCCGCAGCAGGTGCGCGATGCCCGCGCGCAGCTGGCGCGTGATGCGTTGCAAGGGGATCCGTCGCACCTGTCGGCGGAGCGCAAGACGCGGCTGCTGGGCGATGCGGGCGCGATGTCGTGGCTGCATTTCCACACCTGGCTCAAGCACGCCTGATTGCCGGTCGCTCCCGCGAATGCGGGAATCCAGTCGTCACCGTGGCATGGATACGACGGCCTGTCATTCCCGCGAATGCGGGAATCCAGTCTCACCGTGGCATTGCCACGACATTTGCAACGCGTCAGCGCATGCCGATGCGGGTGCCGGCGATGACGTCCGGAGTGGCGCGCGGCGCCGCGCGCCAGTACTGCTGCGGCGCGCGGATCTGCGCGCCGAGCGCCGCGGCCGCATGCCACGGCCAGCGGGGGTCCCACAGCATCGCGCGCGCGAGCGCGACCAGGTCGGCGTCGCCTGCGGCGACGATGGCTTCGGCCTGCGCGGGCTCGGTGATGAGGCCTACCGCGATCGTCGTCAGCGACGTCGCCGCACGGATCGCGCGCGCCAGCGGCACCTGGTAGCCGGGACCGAGCGGGATCTTCTGCTGTGGCGAGATGCCGCCGCTCGACACGTCGATGAAGTCGCAGCCGGCGGCCTTGAGCCGCTGCGCCAGCGCGATGGAATCCTCGAGCGTCCAGCCGCCCTCGACCCAGTCGGTCGCCGAGATGCGCACGCCCAGCGGGCGCGGCTCCGGCCACGCCGCGCGCACGGCGGCGAATACCTCGAGCGGAAAGCGCACGCGGTGGTCGAACGATCCGCCATAGCGGTCGTCGCGGTGGTTGGCGAGCGGCGACAGGAACTCGTTGAGCAGATAGCCGTGCGCGCAATGCAGCTCGACGGCGTCGAGTCCGATGCGCAGCGCGCGCCGTGTGGCGTCGACGAACTGCGCCTTGATCGCGGCGATGCCGGCGACATCGAGCGCGGCAGGCGGCGCCTCGTCGGCAAGCTGCGCGATCGCCGATGGCGCGAGCGGCGTCCAGCCGCCGGCTTCGCGCGCGATCAGCTTGCCGCCTTCCCAGGGCACGTGCGACGACCCCTTGCGCCCGGCGTGCGCGAGCTGGATCGCCACCGGCATCGACGGCGCGGCCCTGCGCGCGAGCGCGAGCCGCGATGCCAGCGCCTCCTCGCAGGCGTCGTCGTAGAGCCCGAGGCAGCCGGGCGTGATGCGGCCCTCGGCCGACACCGCCGTCGCCTCGATCGTGCACAGGCCCGCGCTCGATTGCAGCAACTCGCCCCAGTGCACGACGTGCCAGTCGCTGGCGCAGCCGTCGACCGCCGAGTACTGGCACATCGGCGATACGACGATGCGGTTGGCGAGTACCACCTCGCGCAACCTGAAAGGCGTGAACAGGACGGCGCTCATGGGCCGGATGGGTGATCGCGCGCGATGCGCGAATTCATGCGGGACGGTGCGATCGAACGCTGCGGCCGGGGTCGAAAAAGAAGCCGCCCGCAGGCGGCCTCTTCATCGAGCGCTGGCTACGCGCCGGATCAGGCTTTCTTGATCTTCTCGAGCATCTTGAAGATGCCCTTCGGCGCACCGACGAACATCCTCTTGTAGGTCTTCGGCAGGCAACGGCGCTCGAGCGTGTTGCGGCGGGTGCGGCTTCTGGAATCGGCCATCAGTATCTCCGTGGGGCGTGTCGGCAATGGGCGCGGCGCGCGCCCGAACCGCTATTTTACCTCGACTTGGCCCACGCCTCGGCGTAGTCGCCCGGACGTGGCAGTACCGCCACTTCATAGCGCAGCGTGCGCTCGGGCACCGCAGTGCGATCGTCGGCGCGCCGGTAGGCGAACGCGAGCGTGGTGGTGCCGGCTTCGTTGGCACGAAAACGGTAGACGGTGTCGTTGGGCGATCCCACGGTGCCCGGCGCCACCTGCGGCGGCAGCAGATCGGCCATGCCGATCCATTGCAATACGACGTCCGGCGCGAGCACCGGCTGCCAGCGCGCACCCTCCGCCGCACTCGACGCCAGCGACACCACCAGCGTGTCGCCCTTGTAGAGATGCACGGTGCCCCCGGCGCGGCCCGCATCGACCAGCGTCGGGGCCTGCGGCGAAAGCGACGCGCACGCAGCGAGCAGCGTTGCCGCCAACGCGGCCAGCATCGCGCGGCCGGTGCTGCGCTTCACGCGTCGACCTTCTCGCGCGACGGCTTCGCCGGCGCCAGTCCGGCGGCCGCGCGCAACGCCTCGGCGCGATCGGTCGACTCCCAGGTGAACTCGGGCTCGTCGCGACCGAAGTGGCCGTAGGCCGCGGTCTTGCGATAGATGGGCCGCAACAGGTCGAGCATCTGCACGATCCCCTTCGGCCGCAGGTCGAAGTGCTCGCTGACCAGCGCGGCGATCCTGTCGTCGGGAATCTTGCCGGTGCCCTCGGTGTAGACGGTGACGTTCATCGGGCGGGCGACGCCGATCGCATACGCGACCTGGACCTGGCACTGGCGGGCGAGGCCCGCCGCCACCACGTTCTTGGCGACGTAGCGCGCGGCATAGGCCGCCGAGCGGTCGACCTTCGACGGATCCTTGCCCGAGAATGCGCCGCCGCCGTGCGGCGCGGCGCCGCCGTAGGTGTCGACGATGATCTTGCGGCCGGTGACGCCGGCGTCGCCGTGCGGGCCGCCGATCTCGAAGCAGCCGGTGGGATTGACGAGGTAGCGCGTGTTGGCGAGCATCTCGCGCGGCAGCACCGGCTTGATCACTTCCTCGATCACCGCTTCCGCGAGCTCCTTCTGGCGGTCGTTCATCGACGGATGGTGCTGCGTCGACAGCACGACCGTGTCGATCGCGTGCGGCTTGCCGTCGCGGTAGCGCACCGTCACCTGCGACTTGGCATCGGGGCGCAGGAACGGCAGGCGGCCGTCGCGCCGTACCTCGCTCTGCCGCTGCACGAGGCGGTGCGCGTAGTAGATGGGAAACGGCATCAGCGTCGGCGTTTCGTCGCAGGCGTAGCCGAACATCAGGCCCTGGTCGCCGGCGCCCTGATTGAGATAATCGTCGGACGCGCGGTCGACGCCCTGCGCGATGTTGGGCGACTGCTGCCCGTAGCACACCATCACCGCGCAGCCGTCGGCGTCGAAGCGCAGCGCCGGATCGTTGTAGCCGATCTCGCGGATCGTGTTGCGCGCGACCCGGGCGAAGTCGACCTTGGCGTGTGTGGTGATCTCGCCCGCCATCACCACGAGGCCGGTCGACACCAGCGTCTCGGCGGCGACGCGGCCGGTGGGATCCTGCGCGAGCACGGCGTCGAGCACCGCGTCGGAAATCTGGTCGGCCACCTTGTCCGGATGTCCTTCCGACACCGACTCCGACGTGAACAGGAATTCGCTCATTGCTGGCCTCCGCGACGATTCGCGACGCGTTGGCGCCGCTGTCGATCCGATGCGTTGTAAAGTCGTCGATTCTAGCAGACGGCTGCTCGCCACCGAGGGCTCCGCGCGTGACCATTGCTTCCATCGTTATGCCCGATCCCGGGGTCATCGACGCCGCGGCAGGTCTCCTGCGCGCCGGCCGCCTCGTGGCATTTCCGACGGAGACCGTCTACGGCCTCGGCGCCGACGCCGACAATCCCGCGGCGGTGCGCCTCATCTACGCCGCGAAGGGCCGGCCCGCCGGACATCCGGTGATCGTGCACCTGGCCGATGCCGCCGACATCGACCATTGGGCGCGCGACGTCCCCGCAGGCGCAAGGCAGCTCGCGCGCGCGTTCTGGCCCGGTCCGCTGACACTGATCGTCGCGCGCGCGGCGCGCGTCGACGACGTCATCACCGGCGGCACCGCAACCGTCGGCCTGCGCGTGCCGTCGCACCCGGTGGCGCAGCGCCTGCTCGCGGCGTTTCGCGCACGGGGCGGCCACGGCATCGCCGCGCCTTCGGCGAACCGCTTCGGCCACGTGTCGGCGACGACAGCCCAGCACGTCGCCGACGATTTCGGCGACGCAGTGACGATGATCATCGATGGCGGCGCCACCGATGTCGGCATCGAGAGCACGATCGTCGCGTTCAGGGGCGACGCGCCGGTGCTGATGCGCCCCGGCGCCATCGATGCGGCAGCGATCGAGGCGCTGCTGGGGCGCGCGCTGCATGCGCCCGCCGACGACGCACCGCGGGCGTCGGGCACGCTGGCGTCGCACTATGCGCCGCGCACCCGCGCGCGCCTCGTCGCCGCGCACGCGCTCGCCGCCGAGATCGCGCAACATGCCGCGCGCGACGAGGAAGTCGGCGTGCTGGCGCGAACCGCCGCGCGCCCCGCCGACTTCGACGGCCACTGGGTCGCGGCGCCGTGGGACAGCGAAGGTTACGCGCGCCGGCTCTATGCCGCGTTGCGCGAGCTCGACGCCGCCCACGCGGACACGCTCCTTATCGAAGACGTGCCGGACGACGACGCGTGGCGCGCGGTGCGTGACCGGCTCGCGCGCGCGACACACGAAGCGCGCTGAGCAACGGCGCAGCGGTCTAGCGGCGGCAGTCGGCGCCGAACGCGCGCGCGAGGAACGCGGCGATCGCGTCGGCCAGCTCGCCGGCATGTCCTTCCAGGAAGTGATTCGCGCCGGCGATGCGCAGCGTCGCCGAGCAGCGCGCCTTCGGCAGCGCGAGCGCACGCAGCGGTGCGTTGGCGAGCACGGCCGGCAGATCGTGCTCCGCCGTGACATCGAGCACCGGCGGCAGCGACGCCGCGGCCCACGGCACGCCCATGCCGATCGCCACGAACGCCGCGACGCCCCCATGCTGCGGCCGGCCGAGCCATCGGTTGGCCATGGCGGCGCCGAGGCTGTGCGCGACAACCCCGATCGGCGCCACTCCTTTCGCCGCGAGCCATTGCACGCCCGCCTCGATGCGGTCGCCGGCGATCGGCAACAGCGCGTCGTACTCGGCGGGCAGGGCGTCGGCCGCGAGCACCGGCATCTGCACCGACAGCGTGGCGAAACCGCGCGCGGCGAGGTTTGCGCGCAATTCGCCGACGATACCGAAGTCGGGCTGCACGCCCAGGCCGTGAACGATCACCACGCCGCCGCGGACGCTGCCCGACGCCGGGGTGTAGAGCGCGAGCACCCGCTCGCGGTCCGGCGTGCGCAGCCAGACGACGTCGCCCACCATCACCGTCGGCGCGACTTCGTCGGCCCAGCGCGCTTCGCGCGCGTAATCGGGGTGTCCTGTCGCGGGCGTCGCAGCGCGCGCGGGTGCCGTCGCCGGCGCGCCTGGCGCGTCCGCCGCCGGCATTTCACCCGTCGCCGTGGCAGCCGCGACCGGCGCCGCGATGCCTGCCAGCGCGACGCCGAGCGCCGCGGCGGCCAACACGCGGGCGATTGCAAGCATGGCGTGATTCGTCCTGTCGGAACGCACTGCTACCATCGCGCGACGCCGCGCGCAAACGTGGCGATGATAACCGCAGGGTCGCCGCCATGCCGTCGCCGATCGTCGTCGTCGCCGTCGATTCATTCAAGGGTTCGCTCGCCGCACCTGCGGCGACGGATGCCATTGCCCGCGGCGTGCTGCGCGCCGTGCCCGACGCGGACGTGCGTGCGCGGCCGATGGCCGACGGCGGCGAGGGCACGCTCGACGCGCTGCTCGCGGCCTCGCCCGGCAGCCGCCGGCTGCGCGTGGCCACGTGCGGCGCGACCGGCGCCGCGATCGAGACGCCGGTGGGCCGCCTCGCCGACGGCGAGGGCGTCGTCGAGATTGCGCAGGTCGTCGGCCTCACCGATGCCGCGACCGGCACGAGCGATGTGCGCGCGCGCGACACGCGCGGCGTCGGCCGCGTGCTGCGCGCACTGATCGACGACGGCTGCCGCGCCATCGCCATCGGCCTCGGCGGCAGCAGCACGAACGACGGCGGTGCCGGCCTCCTCGCCGAACTCGGCATGCGCTTCCTCGATGCCGAAGGCCGCCCGCTGGCGCCCACGCCCGACGGTCTCACCCGGCTCGCGCGCGTCGATGCCGGCGCACTCGACCCGCGCGTTGGCAGCGTGCGCCTGACGATCATGTCCGACGTCGACAATCCGCTCACCGGAGCGCGCGGCGCGACCGCGGTGTTCGGCCCGCAAAAGGGCGTCGCCGCGGCCGACGTCGCCGCGCTCGACCGCACGCTGGCGCATTACGCGGCGCAGGTGGAGGCGGCGCTCGGATGCCACGCCGCGAGCAAGCCCGGTGCCGGCGCTGCCGGCGGCCTGGGCTTCGCGCTGCAACTCCTCGGTGCGCGCTTCGCGAGCGGGGCGGAGACGGTCGCCGACCTGAACGGCCTCGACGCCGCGCTCGATGGCGCCGCCTGGGCGATCACCGGCGAGGGTCGATCCGACGCGCAGACGCTGATGCTGAAGGCGCCGTCGATCGTCGCGCGCCGCGCGCGCGCGCGCGGCGTGCCGGTGGCATTGCTGTCGGGCGCCATCGACAGCGCAGCGCTGCCCGCGCTCGACGCGCATTTCGACGGCTGCTTCGCGTCGCCGCCCGGACCGGCGTCGCTCGCCGACTCGCTGGCGCACGCGCGCGACTGGCTCGACGACCGCGCGTTCGCGATGGCCCGGCTGCGGTTTTGCGCGCGCGGATGAGTCCGCCGCTCAGCGCACGTCGCTGACGGCGTCGACCAGCGCCAGGCCCCCCAGCGCAGCGAAATGCCGCGCCGGATGCCCGAGCAGCGGGTCGTCCTCGACGGCGCGTTCGAGCAGACGTGCGTCGATGCCGATGACGCGCGCCAGCGCCCGGGCCTCCATCGCCACGATGCGGCTCGCCGGCAGCGCGTACAGGCGATCGGCCTGCAGCGCGTTGGCGAAGAACGCGGCGCTGTGGCCGACGCCGGTGACGACACCGACGATGGCCACGCCACGCGCACGCAGCGCGGCGAGGACCAGTGCGTGATGCGCGAGGAAGCGCGACAACGCCACGCGCTCCGCGCCTGCGCTGGCTTCATGGCCCCGGGAGTCCTCGGCGATGACGAGTGTGTCGACGGTGTGCGGCAGCGCGAGGAGCGCGAGGTCGGTGGCGACGACGCGCGCAGCGTCGACTTCGCCGACGAACGCCGGCAGCGTGGCGCGGGTGCCATCGATAGTGATGCCCGACACCGCGCCCGGCGCAGCGCGCGCGAGCTGCGCCTGCACGCGCGCGAGTTCGTCGGCGAACGGCGTTGCCACGCCGGCCTGCGCGCGCAGCCACGCGCGTATCGCCGCGGGATCGTCGGCGACGAGCGTCGCGATGCCGTCGCGCGCGCGCGCGGCCGCGCCGAACAGCGCATCGATCGCGGCATGATCCTCCGGGTCGATCTCGCCGCGCCCGCGCGCCTGCGCGATCACGCGGGGTCCGGACAGGCCGAAGCGCGCATGCGGCGTCAGCGCGAGCGCACCGCACGCGGCCGCCACCACGGACATGCCGCCGAAGACGTCGCCGATGCCGATCGCGAACGTCGCCAGACCGGCCGCGCGCGCGTCGCAGAGCGCGCGCAGCGCCCGTGCCAGCGCCAGCTCAGCGGCATTGGCCTCGTGCAGGCGCACTCCCCCGGACGCCGCGAGGACCAGCAACGGGCGCCCCTCCACGCGCGCGCGGCCCACGGCCGCCGCGATCTTCGCCGCATGCCGCTCGCCGGCGCTGCCGCGCAGGAAGCGGGTGTCCTGCGCGATCACCTCGAACACCCGGCCGTCGATGGCGAGCGTCGCCGCGACGACACCGTCGTCGTCCTGCGCGGCGATGCCGAAGCGCGCGAGGTGCGGGCTCGGCGCAACCGCGTCGTGCTCGGCGAAGCGGGCATCGTCGGCGAGTGCCGCGAGGCGCTCGCGCGGCGCGATCGTGCGCGGGGTGTCCACTCGGGAGGAACCGCGGATCCTGTGGAATAATCTCGCGCAACTTAGCACGGGCTGCGATGGACGCGAATCTCTACACGCTGCTGGAACGGCATTTCCCGGAGGAACGTTCGCAGCCCTGCGCGATGATGCCGGGCGGCCCCGCAGTGAGCTATGGCGAGATCGAGCGGCTGGCGGCGCGGATCGCGCATGCGCTGGTGGCGGCGGGCTGCCAGCCGGGCGACCGCGTGGCGGTGCAGGTCGACAAGCACTGGCAGGTGCTCGCGCTGTATCTCGCGACGCTGCGCGCGGGCCTCGTCTACCTGCCCCTCAACACCGCATACCAGCGCGCCGAGCTGGAATACTTCTTCGCCGACGCCGAGCCGCGCGTCATCGTCTGCGGCGACGCGATGCTCGGCGTGATCGCCACGCTGGCGAAGGGCGCGACGGTGCTGACGCTCGACGCGCACGGCGGCGAGATCGCCGACCGCGCGGCGTCGATGCCGGCGACGTTCGCCACCGTGGCGCGCGCGCCCGACGATCTCGCCGCGATCCTCTATACCAGCGGCACGACCGGCCGCTCCAAGGGCGCGATGCTCACCCACCGCAATCTCGCGAGCAATGCGCTGGCGCTCGTCGAGGCGTGGCAGTTCAGCCGTCATGACGTGCTGCTGCACGCGCTGCCGATCTACCATGTGCACGGTTTGTTCGTGGCCGTGCACTGCGTGCTGCTCGCCGGCGCACGCATGATCTGGCTGCCGCGCTTCGAGGCGCACGAGGTGGCCACGCTGTTGCCGAAGGCGAGCGTGATGATGGGCGTGCCGACGTTCTATAGCCGCCTGCTGGCCGAGCCCGCGCTCACGCGGCAGGCCGCGGCGGGCGTGCGGCTCTTCGTGTCGGGATCCGCGCCGCTCCTCGCCGAGACCTTTCGCGCGTTCGAAGCGCGCACCGGCCAGCGCATCCTCGAGCGCTACGGGCTCACCGAGACCGGCATGAACACGTCGAACCCCTATGCCGGGGCGCGCGTGGCCGGCACCGTGGGGCCGCCGCTGCCCGGAGTCGAGGTGCGCATCGTCGATGGCGCGGGCGCGCCTTGCGCGTCAGGGGTGGTGGGCGCGATCGAAGTGCGCGGGCCCAACGTATGCCGCGGCTACTGGCGGATGCCCGACAAGACGCGCGAATCGATCGACTGCGACGGCTGGTTCCGCACCGGCGACCTCGGGCAGTGGAGCGGCGACGGCTACGTGGCCATCACCGGCCGCGCGAAGGACCTCATCATCAGCGGCGGCCTCAACATCTATCCCAAGGAAATCGAGGAGCGCATCGACGCCCTCGAAGGCGTCGTCGAGTCGGCGGTCATCGGCATCGCCGATCCCGATTTCGGCGAAGTGGTGGTGGCGGTCGTCGTGGCGAAGCATGGCCACGCGCTGACCGAGGCCTCGATCATCGACGCGCTGAGAGGCGAGATCGCCCATTTCAAGGTGCCGAAGCGCGTGGTATTCGCGGCCGAGCTGCCGCGCAACGCGATGGGCAAGGTGCAGAAAAACGCGCTGCGCGCGTCGTTCGGCGCGGCCGCCGGCTAGCGCCGGCGGCCTTTGCCGCGTCAGAACTTGTAGGCGATGCCGGCCGACACGCCCTGGGGCTTGCCGCCTGAGAAGCAATGCGGACCGGTGCCGGTCACCATGCCGGTCGTCGGATCGAAGGCCGCGAGCGGCGTCGAATCATGGCAGTCGGTCGTCACGCCGTGGCCGCCGGCACCGATGTCGTAGTGCGCGTCGGCGTGATTGTCGGTCATCGCCCAGTCGACGTAGACCGTCGTGTTCTTGTCGATCGCGTGCCGCCACGCCAGCGCGTACATGTTGGCCGAGTTGTCGAAGTTGTCAGGGTCGCCGGCCGAATTGTGAACGCCGAGCACGCCGACGGACTTGCCGGCATGGGCCCATCCGGCGCTGACGCTGTCCTTCGGCGTGAGCACCTGGGTCAGCGCGAGCCACGTCGCATCGGGGCGCGCGCGCTCGTTCTGGCCCTGCAGGTCCGACGGCAGGCTGCGATAGGTGCGTTCCCACAGCGCGCTCACCGTCGTCTGCGTGGAGAACGTGTACTGGCCGCCGATCTTGAATGCGCTTTCGTCGGCGACGTCACGCGGGTCGAGGTTCTCGAGGTCGCTCGTGCGATTGACGTTCTTGTGGCGCTCGTAGGCTGTGGTGATGTAGATCGGGCCCATCAGGTAGGCACCGCTGACACTGTAGAGGTCGCCGAACGAGCCGTCGTTACAGGTCGGCGGCAGCGCGCCGCTGCCGGGAATGTTGCCGCCCGTGCAGTCCGGCTCGGAGGAGGCGACGATGCTGCTCGTGTCGTCGCGATTCTGCCCCGGCGAATACATCGCCTTGAACGAGAACCCGCTCCAGCTCGGCGATTCGTACCAGAGCGCATGCGAAGCACGCACGCCGAACTCGACGCGGTTGTCGCCGCCGGTATTGCCGATGATCACGCGGTAGTCGCCGAGCATGCCGGAGAACGGATTGAGGCGGTCGGTCGACGTCTTGTACGGCGTTTCCGACTTGCCGATCATCGCCGCGCCCCAGTCCTTGCCGGCGAAGCCGAGGAAGCTGTTGCGCGAGAACAGCGCGCCGTTGACGACGTCGCTGGTGTTCGACGTCGTTTCCTTGGTGCCCGGCGTGGCCGAGATGTCGATGCCCGCCTCGAGCTGCCAGATGAAGTTGAGGTCGTCCTCCATCAGCGGATGCTTGCCGCGCACGCCGATGTTCGACAAGTTACTGGAGATCGAGGGCTGCCAGCCCACCTTGCCCACCGGCATGCCGCCGTTGTCGCCATAGTCGCTCTTGAGGCCCTTCGTCGTGTAGTCGAACGACACGTCCAAATTCCCATAGAGCTGGACTTCGCCGCCGCCGGGAACGAGGAACGTCGCGCCGGAGTTCGGCTTCAGCTGGACGACGCTGCCTTTCGGCGCCGCAGTGGCCTCCTTCGCCTTCTCCTGCTGCATGTTGTAGAGCTGTGTCTTGACGGTATCGAGCTCGTGCTGCAGGAATTCCATCTGCTTCTGCAGGTCGGCGGTCGCGTCGGCACGCGCAGTGCCCGTACACGCCGCCATCAGGGATATCGCGACAGCAACCGCCTGTTTCGCATTCACGTGTTTCTCCTCCGCAGGTTGACGTGTGCACCTTCGATGCCGCATGGGTCTCGCCGCCTTCCTCTGCGCGAAGGCCGCGGACCTTGCACGACGACCTGCCGAAATGCGCATCGCGCACATCGGTTCGGCACCGTGCATTATTGGAAAATCGATGCTACGCGCGCAGACTGTCGGCATGCTGTGGGGTCGCTGACGATTGGCTGACCGCGCGCCGCCGCGTCGCGGCTATCATTTCGAGGCGCGCCCTGGACGCGGCGCAGGAGGCAACGAATGCGTGTACTCGTCGTCGAAGACGATGCGCTGCTGGCCGCCGGATTGACGCATCTGCTCGCGCGGGCAGGCCACGGCGTCGACCAGGTGCGCAGCGGCAGCCAGGCCGACAGCGCACTGCGCTCAACGCAGTACGAGCTGCTGGTGCTCGATATCGGCCTGCCCGATTTCGACGGCTTCGAGGTGCTGCGCCGATTGCGCCAGCGCCGCACGCCTACCAATGTGCTCGTGCTGACCGCGCGCGACGCCATCGAGGATCGCGTACGCGGCCTCGACCTCGGCGCCGACGACTACCTGACCAAGCCGTTCTCGCTGGAGGAATTCGAGGCGCGCGTGCGCGCGCTGCTGCGGCGCACGACGTTGCCCTCGGGACCGGTCGTCGTCGGCGGACTGACGATCGACCTCGACGCCAAGCGCGTGATCGCCAGCGGCGTGGCGATCGAGCTGACGGTGCGCGAGTGGGCGCTGCTGGAGCTCTTCCTGTCGCGGCCGGGTCGCGTGCTGAGCAAGGATTTCATCGCGCACAGCCTGTTCGGCCATCACGAGCACCAGGCGCCGAACACGATCGAGGTCTACGTGTCACGACTGCGCGCCAAGATCGAATCGGACAGCGTGCGCATTCGCACGGTGCGCGGCTTCGGCTACCTGTGGGAATCGCTGAATGCCTGATGCCGCGGCATCCGCGCCGAGCATCCGCCGCAGCCTGCTGCTGTTCCTGATCCCGTCGCTGCTGGGACTGGTGCTGTGCGCCGGCGCCCTGACGTACTACGTCGCGCTGCGCGTCGCGACGTCGGCCTACGACCGCTCGTTGCTCGATCCGGCACTCGACATGGCGCAGAACGTGCGCATGGGCGCCGACGGCCCGCGGCTCGACATGCTGATGCAGGCACAGGAGGCCCTGATGTACGACCACGCCGACGCGATGGTCTTCCAGATCCGCACCGCCGACGGCCGCGTCATCGCCGGCAGCACCGATCTGCCGACGCCGCCTTCGCTCAACATCGGCGAGCCCACGTTCTACGATCGCGTCTGGGACAGCCAGCCGGTGCGCATTGCCGCCGTGCGCTCGGCCAATGGCATCGACGTGCAGGTCGGCGAGACGCTGCACAAGCGCCAGCGGCTGATCTACGAGATCCTCGCCGCCGAGATGGTGCCGACCCTGCTCATCGCCTGCGCCGCCGCCGTGCTGGCGTGGACGGGCGTCAAGCACGGGGTGGCGCCGCTCGCGCGCATCCGCGGCGAGCTGCTCGAGCGCGGTCCGGCCGACCTGCATCCCCTCACGGAGAGCGGCGTGCCGATCGAGATCGCGCCTGCGATCAGGGCGTTCAACAACCTGCTGGGGCAGATCCGCGAGTCGAACGCCGTGCAGCAGCGCTTCCTCGGCAACGCGGCACACCAATTGCGCACGCCGCTGGCCGGATTGCAGATGCACCTCGAGCTCCTGCTGCGGCGCATCCAGGATGCGGACGTGCGCCCGGAGATCGAGCGGATGCACGTGGCGACGCTGCGCGCGAGTCACCTCGCCTCGCAGCTGCTGGTGCTCGCGCGCGCCGAAGCCGGCGCCTCCGCCGGCCACGACAGCCGCATTTTCGACCTGCGCCACGTCGCCGACGAGGCGGTCCAGCAATGGGTGCCGCGCGCGATCGCGCTCAACATCGACCTCGGCTTCGTGCTCGACCATGCGCACGTCGTCGGCAGTCCGGCGCTGATGTCCCAGCTTCTCGACAACCTGATCGACAATGCGTTGCGCTACACGCCGTCAGGCGGCAGCGTGACCGTGCGCTCGGGCCTCGACGAAGGCGTCGCATTCCTGTGCGTCGAGGACAGCGGCCCCGGCATTCCGGAGCCCGCGCGCGAGCGCGTGTTCGAGCGCTTCTACCGGATCGAGGGGACGCCGGGCGACGGCGCGGGACTCGGCCTCGCGATCGTCAAGGAAGTCGCGGAGCGCCACGGCGGCGTGCTGGAGGTCCAGTCCGCCGCCGGGCCGGGCACGCGCATCGTCGCGCGGTTTCCTGCCGTCGAAGCCAAGCTCGCCGAGACGGCGTCAGGTTGACGCGGTCTTCGGCGAGTTGCCGCCGGCACCGCCGCGCGGCGTGCGCGCGATCGCCACGAGTCGCGAGGCCAGCGGCCACAGCAGCAGCGCCAGCGCCAGCGCGCAAATCGTGCCGACGAGACCGTTCGACCAGAACACCGCGAGGCTGCCATTCGACGCCAGCATCGACTGGCGGAACGCCGTTTCCGCCGAATCGCCCAGCACCAGCGCCAGCACCAGCGGCGCCATCGGGTACTTGAGCTTCTTGAACACGTAGCCGAGGACGCCGAACACCACCATCATCGCCACGTCGAACATGTTGTTGTGGACGGTGTACGCGCCGATCGCGCAGATGACGAGGATGATCGGCGCGATGATCGAGAACGGGATGCGCAGGATCGCCGCCCACCACGGCACGGTGGTCAGCACGATGGCGAGGCCGACGATGTTGCCGAGGTACATCGACGCGATCAGGCCCCAGACGAAGTCGGGCTTCTCGACGAACAGCAGCGGACCGGGCTGCAAGCCCCAGATCAGCAGGCCGCCGAGCAGCACGGCGGCCGTGGGCGAACCGGGGATGCCGAGCGTCAGCATCGGCAGCAGCGCGCTGGTGCCCGCGGCATGCGCGGCGGTCTCCGGCGCGACCACGCCCTCGATCTCGCCATCGCCGAAGTTCTTGCCGTTCTTCGACATGCGCCGCGCGATGCCGTAGCTCATGAACGACGCCGGCGTGGCCCCGCCGGGCGTGACGCCCATCCAGCAGCCGACGAGACAGGCGCGCAGCGACGTCGCCCAGTAGCGCGGCAGCGACGCCCAGGTCTTGAGCACGATCGCCGGATCGATCTTGCCGCTCTTGCCCTTGAACGCGAGACCCTCCTCCATCGTCAGCAGGATCTCGCCGAGGCCGAACAGGCCGATCACCGCGATCAGGAAATCGAAGCCCTGCAGGAGGTTGGTGAAGCCGTAGGTCATGCGCAGCGTGCCGGTGACGGTGTCGAGGCCGACGGCGGCGAGCGCAAAGCCGAGCATCATCGACACGATCGTCTTCGCCGGAGGCTCGCGGCCCATGCCGACGAAGCTGCAGAACGTGAGGAGCTGGATCGCGAAGTATTCCGGCGGCCCGAAGCGCAGCGCGAAGCGCGCGATGATCGGGGCGAGGAACGTGATCATGATGATCGCGAACAGCGCGCCGACGAACGACGACGTGAACGCGGCGGTCAGCGCCTCGCCGGCGCGCCCCTTCTGCGCCATCGGGTAGCCGTCGAAGGTGGTAGCCACGCTCCAGGGCTCGCCGGGGATGTTGAACAGGATCGACGTGATTGCGCCGCCGAACAGCGCGCCCCAGTAGATGCACGACAGCATGATGATCGCCGACGTCGGCGGCATCGTGAACGTCAGCGGCAGCAGGATCGCGATGCCGTTCGCGCCGCCGAGGCCGGGCAGCACGCCGATCAGCACACCGAGCGTGATGCCGATCAGCATGAAAAGGAAATTCTTGAGCGTCAATGCGACGGCGAAGCCGTGCATCAGGTTGCCGAAGTCAGCTTCCACTAAATACGTCTCCGCGTAAGTCGCCGCGGCAGGGCGCGCAAGCGGCGCCCACCCGCGATGGAGGTCAGTATCCCAGCCAGGATTCCAGCGGGCCCTTCGGCAGCGGCACCAGGAACCAGACTTCGAACATGAAGAAAATGCCGATACAGATGGCGAGGGCGATCAGCGTCGCCACCCACCATCGATACTTCCCCTGCCACACCATGAAGGCAGCGATGAAGATCGCCGAAGCCACGTAGATGCCGATGTAGGCGAGCACGATCACGTACACGATCGCCGGCACCAGCATCTGCAGCACCGGCTTCAACTGTGCACGCGTGGCGAACACCTGCCCGGCGAGCGCTTTCCATCGCCTCAAGGTGCTGACGGCGATGAACAGCCCGCTGATCGCCAGGATCACGCCGATGTAGAAGGGGAAGTAGCCGGGTCGCGGCCCTTCCGCCTCCCAGCGGATGCCGACCCGCAGGCTGTCCTGGATGACGACGAGGCCACCGACGACGACCAGCAGGGCGACGACGAGCTCGACCCAGCGGGTCTCGACGTCGCCCTTGGCGCGAACTTGCTGCGGTTGCACGTCCATCGACTACTTCGCGAGGAAGCCGGCGTCCTTCATCAGCGCGTGGTGCGTGTCCTCGGCCTTCGCGACCCAGTCGGCGTATTCCTTGCCCGACATCGTCGTCTGGTTGAACGCCGCGTCCTCGGTGAACTTCTTCCATTCGGGCAGCGCCTGCACCTTCTTGAACAGGTCGACGTAGTAGGCAACCTGCTCGGCGGTGACGCCGCTCGGCATGAAGATGCCGCGCAGCATCAGGTACTCGACGTCGAGGCCCTGCGACTTGCAGGTGGGAATGTCTTCCCATGACGTCGTCGCCGTCACCTTGTTCGGGTACGGCATCTTCTTCGCGTCGAACACGCACAGCGGGCGCAATGCGCCTGACCGCCAGTGCGCGACCGCCTCGATCGGATTGTTCACCGTCGAGTCGACGTGCTTGCCGACGAGCTGCACCGCCACGTCGCCGCCGCCCTTGTACGGAATGTAGGTGAGCTTCTTGCCGACCGCCTTCTCCAGCGCGACGGTGATGATCTGGTCTTCCTGCTTCGAGCCGGTGCCCCCCATCTTGAAGTGGCCGTCGGGCGCGGCCTTGATCGCCGCCATGTAGTCGCCGGCGGTCTTGTACGGCGTCTCGGCGTTCACCCACAGCACGAACTCGTCGAGCGCCAGCATCGACACCGGCGTCAGGTTCTTCCAGCTGAACGGCACGCCCGTGGCCATCGGCGTGGTGAAAAGATTCGACAGCGTGATGATCAACTTGTGCGGATCGCCCTTGTCGCCCTGCACGTCGAGGAAGCCTTCGGCGCCGGCACCGCCCGACTCGTTGACCACGATCAACGGCTGCGGCATCAGGCTGTGCTTGGCGATCACGCCTTGCAGGAAGCGCGCCATCTGATCGGCGCCGCCGCCCGTGCCGGCGGGAACGACGAACGTCACGGGCTTGGTGGGCGCCCACGCGCCGAGCGCGATGGATGACATCGTGGCACCTACGACGAACGACGCCGCCAGCGCGGCGGTACGGCGAAAGACTCGACGGCTCATGACTCCTCCTATGACTCTGAAAATGCCTGCGCGCTCGAAACGCGCAGGTCGTGTGCAGCTTGAGCGAATATGCGCGACGATGACTGTCGACGCAACCCTTACTTCACGAGCCCGGCGCCGCGCGCCCACTTGTACTTCGCGCCCAGCACCATCACCGGCGTTTCCGTGGTGTACGGATACGCCGGAATTCCATGGTCGAACAGGAACTCCGCCGCTTCCTCGACCTGCACGTCACCGGCGAGCGACGCGACTATCGGCTTGTGGATGCCTTTCGCGCGCATCTCGTCGACGATCTCGACCATCTTGTTGGCGAAGACCATCGGCGGCGTGACGATCGTGTGCCAGTAGCCGAGGATCAGCGCGTGGATGCGCGGATCCTCGAGGCCCAGTCGCACCGTGTTCTGGTAGGTCTTCGGCGGCTCGCCGCCGGTGATGTCGACCGGATTGCCGGCGGCGCCGAACGGCGGGATGAACTTGCGGAACGCGGCGTCGAGGTCGGGCGGCATCGCCATCAGGTTGAGGCCGTTGGCGACGCATGCATCGGACAAGAGCACGCCCGACCCGCCGGCGCCCGTGATGATCAGCACGTTCTCACCCTTCGGCGTGGCCAGCTTGGGAATCGCGCGCGCCATCTCCAGCATGTCGCGCAGCGCGTTGGCGCGGATCACGCCCGACTGCTTCAGCACGTCCTCGTAGATCTTGTCGTTGCCGGCGAGCGCGCCGGTGTGCGAGCTCGCAGCCCGCGCGCCCATCGACGTGCGTCCCGCCTTCAGCACGACGATCGGCTTTTTCTTCGACACGCGCTTCGCCACCTCGGCGAACGAGCGGCCGTCCTTCAGGTCCTCGCAGTGCTGGACGATGATGTGCGTGTTCTCGTCCTGCTCGAAGAACGTGAGCAGGTCGTCCTCGTCGAGGTCGGACTTGTTGCCGAGGCCGACGATCGCCGACACGCCCATCTTCGCCGAGCGCGAGAAGCCGATGATCGCCATGCCGATGCCGCCCGACTGCGACGACAGCGCGGCGTGGCCCTTGACGTCGTACGCCGTGCAGAACGTCGCGCACAGGTTCTTCCACGTGTAGTAGAAGCCGTAGATGTTGGGACCCATCAGCCGCACGTTGTACTTGCGGCCGATCGCCTGGATCTCCTTCTGGCCTTCGACGTTGCCGGTCTCGGCGAAGCCGGACGGAATGAGCACGGCGCCGGGAATCTTCTTCTCGCCCACTTCGGTGAGCGCCTGCGCCACGAACTTGGCGGGAATCGCGAACACCGCGACGTCGATCGTGCCGGGCACGTCCTTGACGCTCTTGTACGCCTTGTGGCCGAGGATCTCGGTGGCCGACGGATGCACCGGGTAGATCTTGCCCTGGTAGCCGCCGTTGATCAGGTTCTTCATCACCGAGTTGCCGATCTTGCCGTCCTCCGCCGACGCGCCGATCACCGCCACCGCGTCGGGCTTCATGATGCGGTTCATCGCGGTGACGATGTCCTGCTGGCTCGGCCGGTAGCGTTCGGGCTGCGGCCCGAAGTCGACCACCACGCGCACGTCGGCGGCGATCGCGCCGCCCTTGCTCGCGAACACCGGATTGAGGTCGAGCTCGGCGATCTGCGGAAAGTCGGCGATCAGCTCGGACACGGCGACGATCATCGCCGCCAGCGCGTCGCGATCCACCGGATCGGCACCGCGCACGCCCTTGAGGATCTCGCCGGCGGCGATGCCGTCGAGCATCGACAGCGCGTCGTCCTTGGTCGCGGGTGCCAGGCGGAACGTGATGTCCTTCAGCACCTCGACCAGCACGCCGCCCATGCCGAACGCGACGAGCTTGCCGAACGATGGATCGGTGACCGCGCCGATGATCACTTCCTGTCCGCCGCCGATCATCTGCTGCACCTGCACGCCGAGGATGGTCGCCTTGGCATCGTATTTCCTGGCGTTGGCGACGATCGTGTCGTAGGCCTTTTGCGCGTCGTCGGCGGATTTGACGCCGACGATGACGCCGCCCGCTTCCGTCTTGTGCAGGATCTGCGGCGACACGATCTTCATCACCACCGGGAAGCCCATGCCCGCGGCAAGCTTGGCCGCCTCGGCTGCCGTGGCCGCCACGCCCTCGCGCGGCACGGCGATGCCGTACGCATCGCACACGAGCTTGCCCTCGGGCGCGGTCAGCGACGTGCGTCCCTCGGCCTTCACCTTGTCCAGCACCTGCCTTACCGCATTCTTGTTGTGGGCCATCGTGGTTTCCGCGTGAAAGTTGGAAGGGCGCGCGCGGCGCGTCAGATCGCGTGGCTCGCGCGGAGCGCGGCCACCTGGTCCTTCGAATAGCCGAGCTCCGCCATCACCTCGTCGGTGTGCTCGCCGAGCAGCGGCGAGCGTACGACCTCGGTGGGACTGTCCGACAGCTTGATCGGATTGCCCACCGACAGGTACTTGCCGCGCTCGGGATGCTCGACCTCGACGATCGTGCCGGTCTTGCGCAGCGACGGCTCCTCGGCCAGCTCCTTCATCGACAGGATCGGGCCGCACGGAATGTCGTGCTTGTTGAGCAGGTCCATCGCCTCGAACTTGGTCTTCGTCATCGTCCACTTCTCGATCTCGCCGAAGATCTCCATCAGGTGCGGCAGGCGCCCCTTCGGCGTCGCATAGCGCGGGTCGGTCAGCCATTCCTCGCGGCCGATCACCTTGCAGATGGCCTCCCACACCGGCGCCTGCGTGATGAAGTAGATGTACGCGTTGGGGTCGGTCTCCCAGCCCTTGCACTTGAGGATCCAGCCGGGCTGGCCGCCGCCCGACGCGTTGCCGGCGCGCGGCACCGCCTCGAGGAACGTGCCGTTCGGGTATTGCGGGTATTCCTCCATCACGTGCGTGCGGTCGAGCCGCTGCTGGTCGCGCAGCTTGACGCGGCAGAGGTTCAGCACGCCGTCCTGCATCGCCGCCGTGACCTTCTGGCCCCTGCCGCTTCGATTGCGCTGGTAGAGCGCGGTGACGATGCCGAGCGCGAGGTGCAGCCCGGTGCCCGAATCGCCGATCTGCGCGCCGGTGACGAGCGGCGGGCCGTCGTCGAAACCGGTGGTCGACGCCGCGCCACCCGCGCATTGCGCGACGTTCTCGTACACCTTGCAGTCCTCGTAGGGACCCGGGCCGAAGCCCTTGATCGAGGCCACGATCATCTTCGGGTTGAGCTCCTGGATGCGCTCCCAGGTGAAGCCCATGCGGTCGAGCGCGCCCGGCGCGAAGTTCTCCACCAGCACGTCGCAATGCCTGACCAGCGTCTCCAGCACCTTCTTGCCCTCGGCATTCTTGGTGTCGAGCGTGATCGAGCGCTTGTTGTGGTTCAGCATCGTGAAATAGAGGCTGTCCACGTTCGGGATGTCGCGCAGCTGCCCGCGCGTGATGTCGCCGGCGCCCGCGCGCTCGACCTTGATCACGTCGGCGCCGAACCACGCCAGCAGTTGCGTGCAGGTCGGTCCCGACTGCACGTGCGTGAAGTCGAGGATGCGAACGCCGTCTAGTGCCTTGCCCATTCCATTCCTCTGCTCGTTGTGGTTTGTTGCAGCACGCATGCGAATTCGGGATGCATCGCGCCGGCGCAATGGCTCGAGCCACGTTGTGCGTCGGCGCGTCGCCGGTCAGAAATGTCGAGCGGCCGCACCGCCGACGCTCGAACGTGGCCCAGGATCACGGCTTCTTCTTGGCGGTCGGATTGAGTCCGGTGATGCGGCCGCTCTCCGTGCCGCCGCCTTCGTCGATCACCGCGTTGATCAGCGTCGGCCGGCGCGTGCGGATCGCCTCCTCCATCGCGCGGCGCAGCTCGTCGGGCGTCGTCACGTGCGCACCGACGCCGCCGAACGCCTCCATCATCTTCTCGTAGCGCGCATCCTTGACGAACACCAGCGGCGACGGATCGGTGCCGCCGGCGAGGTTCTTCTCGTCGCCGCGGTAGACGCCGTTGTTGTTCATGATGACGATGCACACCGGCAGGTTGTAGCGGCAGATCGTCTCGGTCTCCATGCCGGAGAAGCCGAACGCGCTGTCGCCCTCGATCGCGATCACCTGCTGGCCGGTCACCACCGCGGCGGCGACGCAGTAGCCCATGCCGACGCCCATGATTCCCCACGTGCCGACGTCGATCCGCTTGCGCGGCTTCAGCATGTCGACGATCGAGCGCGTGAAGTCGAGCGCGTTCGCGCCTTCGTTGACGAGCATCGCGTCGGGATTCGCCTTGACGATGTCGCGCACGACGTTGAGCGCGCTCTGGAAGCTCATCGGCGATGGATTCTTCGCCAGCGTCTCCGCCATCTTGGCGACGTTCTTCGCCTTGCGCTCCGCGATCGCGCCGAGCCATGCGGACGGCGGCTTCGTCCACCCGGCGTCCTTGTTCGAGTCGATCGCGGCGACCAGCGCCCTGACGCACGAGCCGATGTCGCCGACCACGGGCGCCTCGATCGGCACGTTGCTGTCGGCTTCCTGCGGCGAGATGTCGATCTGGATGAAGCGCTGGCCGCCCCACGCCTTCGCGGTCGCGCCGCCCCACGTCTTGCCCTTGCCCTGCGACAGCAGCCAGTTGAGCCGCGCGCCGATGAGCATGACGACATCGGCTTCCGGCAGCACGTACGAGCGCGCCGCCGACGCCGATTGCTCGTGCGTGTCGGGCAGCAGTCCCTTGGCCATCGACATCGGCAGGTACGGGATGCCGGTCTTCTCGACCAGCGCGCGGATGTCGGCATCGGCTTGCGCGTAGGCCGCGCCCTTGCCGAGGATGATCAGGGGCTTGCTGGCGCCCTTGAGCAGATCGAGCGCGCGCTGCACCGCATCGGGCGCCGGAATCTGCTTCGGCGCGGCGTCGACGACCTTGATCAGCGACGCCTTGCCAGCCGCGGCGTCGACCGCCTGCGGAAACAGCTTCGCGGGAAGGTCGAGGTACACGCCGCCGGGGCGCCCGGACACCGCCGCGCGGATCGCGCGCGCGACGCCGACGCCGATGTCCTCGGCGTGCAGCACGCGGAACGCCGCCTTGCACAGCGGCTTGGCGATCGCGAGCTGGTCCATCTCCTCGTAGTCGCCCTGCGACAGGTCGACGATCTCGCGCTCGGACGAGCCGCTGATCAGGATCATCGGGAAGCAGTTGGTCGTCGCGTGCGCGAGCGCCGTCAGCCCGTTGAGGAAACCCGGCGCGGACACGGTGAGGCAGATCCCCGGCTTCTGCGTCAGGAATCCGGCGATCGATGCCGCGTAGCCGGCGTTCTGCTCGTGGCGGAACGCGATGACGCGCAGGCCCTCCTTCTGCATCCGCCGGGTGAGATCGGTGATCGGAATGCCCGGCAGGCCGAAGATCGTGTCGATGCCGTTGAGCTTGAGGGCGTCGATGACGAGCTGGAAGCCGTCGGTCTCCGGCGTCGGCGCGCGCGCCGCGCCGCCGGCGACCTCGGGCGCACTGCGCGCGGCGCTCGCAGCAGGCGGGGTGGCTACATGTTCCATGAGTTCCTCCGAACGACGCATCCCGCGGGCGAGGCGCGAACCCGCGCCTGTCAGCGATTTGAGTGAGAGGGGACGCGGTCCGCAGGACCTGCGAGCGGCGGCCGACCCCATTGACGCAGGCCGTCGACTCCCCCGATCCGCATAAGGTATGTGATATATCAGGCAGAAGTCAACGCTGCTTCGCAACATTGCGAACAGCGCCGGGGGAAGCACCCCCGCGCCGGTCGCGGCGCATCGTCTGCGCCAGCCAGCGCGCGCCTTCGTCGAGCAGGAACTGCTTGAACGCCTGCGCCACCGGCGGCAGGCGCTTGGTGCGGCGGTGCACGACGAACCAGTGCCGGCGCGCCGGGAAGCCGACGACGTCGAGGATCGTCAGATTGCCGAGCTGGATGTCCTGCACGATCGCGTGCTCGGACATGAAGGCCACGCCCATGCCGGCGATCACCGCCTGCTTGATCGTCTCGTTGCTGCGGATCTCCATCGCCACGCGGACGTCGCGCATGCGCTCGCCGAAGGCCTCGACCATCGACATCCAGGTGTCCGAGCCGCGCTCGCGGACGATGAAGCGCTCGCGCAGCACGCGCTCGAAGCCGATGCGCCGGCGCCCGGCGAGCGGATGCGAGGGCGCGGCGACGATCGCGTAGGCGTGCGGCGCGAAGGCCTCATGCACGATGTCGATGCCGGCCGGCGGGCGCACCATGACCGCGAGGTCGGTCAGGTTCTCGGCCAGCCGGTGCAAGAGCTCCTCGCGGTTGTGCACGGTGAGATTCAGCGTCACGCCCGGATGCCGGCGCATGAACACGGCGAGCAGCCGCGGGAAGAAATAGTCGCCGGCACTGATCACGGCGACGTTGAGCCGCCCGCCCGCGACGCCCTTCATCCGCGCCAGCGCCTCCTCGGCGTCGTGCAGCTGCGCGAGGATCGCGCGCGCGTACGTGAGGAGCGTCGCGCCGGCATCGGTGAGGTAGGTCTTCTTGCCGACGCGCTCGAACAGCGCGAGCCCGGCGTGCCCTTCCAGCTCCTTCACCTGCGCCGATACCGCCGGCTGCGTCAGATGCAGCTCCTCGGCCGCGCGCGAGAACGACAGGTGGCGCGCTACCGTATCGAACACCTTGAGCTGGCGCAGCGTGACGTTCTTCAACGTCGTCGTCCTATAAGTAAAAGGTTATGCCAATGACAAAAAAATACTACTACACATTATGCGTTGGCGGGTCTACTGTGGCTGCGAGCGGTGCCGGCAGCGGCCGGCGGTCACCCGAGGAGACGACGATGCGGCACACCCCGAATCCGATGCAGGCGGTCAACCCCGAGATCGACGCGTTCAACGCGGCGTTCGACGAGCTCGGCCTCGACTGGCACTGGGATCGCGCGACGATGGCGGAGCTGGCCGCGATCACCGACGACAGGGAGCGCGTGCGCGCCTACGTGAGCCGCCATCACCCGCACCTGCTCAAGGTCTACGACGCCGATTTCATCGGCGAACTGGTGGCGACGACCAAGGCGCGCCAAACGCGATCGCCCGTCGCCGGCGGGGGCGGCCGCGGCCCCTCGAATTCGCCTGCTGCGCCGCAACATAACGCCCGCGCCTGACACGCGTCTTACTCCCGCGTCATCCGCCCTGGAGCGTCCGGGGAGTCGCCGGCACTCCTGTCGCCACGCGCTGTCGGAGGGGAATGCGGCGTCTTCGTTTGCGCCGCGGCGCCAATTGGCCGGCACCGTAGACTCCGCGCTGGTTTCTGGTATATAAGATTTCACAACCAGTCCGCCGGAGGCGCCGGCAAGGCCTGGACGATGCCCGCGGCCAAGCCTAGCCTGCGGGCGCGCAGCGAGGAGGAAGGACCTACCGTGGCATCCGTCTTGAGCGCCGTCGCGCCGGCGACGCCGCTTTCCCTGCAGCCGATCAACACCAACGTCAGCTTCCGCGATCAGGCGTACGCGGCGCTCAAGTCGGCGATCATGCAGACCGACATCTATTCGCAGCGCCACGAGATCCGTCTCGACGAGCGCCAGCTGTCGCGCTCGCTCGGCGTGTCGCGCACGCCGATCCGCGAGGCGATGACGCTGCTCGAGCAGGAAGGCTTCCTGCGCACGGTGCCAAGGCGCGGCGTGTTCATCGTGCGCAAGACCAAGAAGCAGATCATCGAGATGATCGAGCTGTGGGCGGCGGTGGAGAGCATGGCCGCGCGGATGGCCACGGTGAACGCCTCGGACACCGAGATCGCCGGCTTGCGCCGCATGTTCGACGAGTTCCGCACGTCGACGCCCGCCGAGCACATCAACGAATATTCCGAGGCGAACATCGCGTTCCACCAGGCGATCATCGCCCTCTCAGGCTCGCACCTGATGGGCAAGACGATCGAGAACCTGTTCCTGCACGTGCGCGCGATCCGGCGCCTGACGATCTCGCAGTCCGACCGCGCGTCGCGCTCGATCGTCGACCACATGCGCATCATCGAGGCGCTGGAACAGCGCGACACCGAGCTCGCCGAGCGACTCGTGCGGCAGCATTCGCTCGACCTCGCCAACTACGTCGAAAAACACTGCGACTTCCTGGACTGAATGCCGATGCCGATTCCGCAAACCCGCCGCCGCAGCGCGCAAACGCCTTGCTCGCGCGCGAAGCCGCTGCCGCGAGGCGCGCGATGAACGACCGCGCGGTCGTCGATCTCACGCAGCTGCGCGGACGCCGCGGCGTGCGCAACCGGCCGAAGGGCCGCGCCGTCGATCCGGCGGCGCTCGCCGAGGTGCGCGCGGTGCTCGACGAGGCGCCGCGGCGGCGCGACCTCCTGATCGAGCACCTGCACAAGCTGCAGGACCGCTTCGGCCACCTGTCGGCCGCGCATATCGCCGCGCTGGCGCAGGAGATGCGTCTGTCGATGACCGAGGTCTACGAGGTGGCGACGTTCTACCATCACTTCGACGTCGTCAAGGAAGGCGAGACGCCGCCGCCGCCGATCACCGTGCGCGTTTGCGAGACGCTGTCGTGCAAGATGGCCGGCGCCGACGCGCTGCGCGAGGCGCTCGCCGGTCTCGAGGGGCGCGACGTGCGCGTGATCGGCGCGCCGTGCATCGGCCGTTGCGAGCACGCGCCGGCCGCCGTCGTCGGCAAGCACACGATCGACGCGGCGACGCCGCAGGCGGTGGCCGCCGCGATCGCCGCGAAGCGCGTCGATGCCGCGGTGCCCGACGTGCTCGACTACGCCGAATATCGCAAGGCCGGCGGATATCGCCTCTACGTCGATTGCGTCGAAGGCCGTCGCACCGCCGATGCGGTGATCGCCGAGATGGAGAACTCGTCGCTGCGCGGGCTCGGCGGCGCCGGCTTCCCGACCGGCCGCAAATGGAAGATCGTGCGCGCCGAAAGCGCGCCACGGCTGATGGCGATCAACATCGACGAGGGCGAGCCCGGCACGTTCAAGGACCGCTACTACCTCGAGCGCGACCCGCATCGCTTCCTCGAGGGCATGCTGATCGCCGCCTGGGCCGTCGGCATCGGCGACATCTACGTGTACCTGCGCGACGAGTACGCGGGCTGCCGCGCCGCGCTCGAGCGCGAGATCGCGGCGCTCGAGGCCGATCCGCCGTGCCCGCTGCCGACGATCCACCTGCGGCGCGGCGCCGGCGCCTACATCTGCGGCGAAGAGTCGGCGATGATCGAGTCGATCGAAGGCAAGCGCGGCATGCCGCGGCTGCGCCCGCCGTATGTCGCGCAGGTGGGCCTCTTCGGCCGGCCGACGCTCGAGCACAACATGGAGACGCTGCTCTGGGTGCGCGAGATTTTGGAGAAGGGCGCCGCATGGTTCGCCGGCCACGGCCGCAACGGCCGCAAGGGCCTGCGCTCGTTCTCGGTGTCGGGGCGCGTGCAAAAGCCGGGCGTGCACCTGGCGCCGGCCGGCATCACCGTGCGCGAGCTGATCGCCGAGTACTGCGGCGGCATGTTGCCGGGCCACACGTTCTACGGCTACCTGCCGGGCGGCGCGTCGGGCGGCATCCTGCCGGCGTCGATGGGGGACATCCCCCTCGACTTCGACACGCTGCAACCGTATGGTTGCTTCATCGGCTCGGCCGCCGTGATGATCCTGTCGCAGCACGACCGCGCCCGCGACGCCGCGCTGAACCTGCTGGAGTTCTTCGCCGAGGAGTCGTGCGGCCAATGCACGCCGTGCCGCGTCGGCACCGAGAAGGCGGTGGGGCTGATGACGCAGTCACGCTGGGACAAGCCGCTGCTCGACGACCTGTCGAAGGCCATGGCCGACGCGTCGATCTGCGGCCTCGGGCAGGCGGCCCCCAACCCGATCGCCTGCGTCTACAAATATTTTGCGCACGAGCTCGACACATGAACGCACCGCTGCCCCGCGAACTCGCCGAAACGGTGGAATTCAAGCTCAACGGCGTCGACGTCGTCGGCCTTGCCGGCGAGACGATCCTCGAGGCCGCCGACCGCATCGGCGTGGCGATCCCGCGGCTTTGCTACAAGCCGGGCATGCGGCCGGACGGCAACTGCCGCTCGTGCATGGTCGAGATCAAGGGCGAGCGCGTGCTCGCGCCGTCGTGCTGCCGCCAGCCGGCCAAGGGCATGGAAGTGACCAGCGACTCGCCGCGCGCGCTGCATTCGCAGAGGACGATCGTCGAGTTGCTGGCCTCCGACATGCCGGACAAGCTCTACAAGCCGGACTCCGAGCTCGAATTCTGGAAGCGCGCGCTCGGCATCGCCAAGCCGCGCTTCGCGCGCCGCGCGCAGCCCGCGCCCGACCTGTCGCACCCGGCGATGGCGGTCAACCTCGATGCCTGCATCCAGTGCACGCGGTGCGTGCGCGCCTGCCGCGAGGTGCAGGTCAACGACGTCATCGGCTACGCGTTCCGCGGGGCGCACTCGGCGATCGTGTTCGACGAGGGCGACCCGATGGGCGAGTCCACGTGCGTCGCCTGCGGCGAATGCGTGCAGGCCTGTCCGACCGGCGCGCTGGCGCCCGCCAACGACGCGTATCTCGCGCCGGTGGCCAAGAAAGTGCAGTCGGTGTGCCCGTATTGCGGCGTCGGCTGCCAGCTCACCTATCACATCAACGACAACAAGATCGTGCGCGTCGAGGGCCGCGACGGCATCGCCAATCACGACCGGCTGTGCGTCAAGGGCCGCTTCGGCTTCGACTACGTGTCGCACCCGCAGCGGCTCACCAGGCCGCTGATCCGCCGCGAGGGCGTGCCGAAGACGGCGGATTTCGTCGTCGATCCCGCGTCCTATGCGGACGTCTTCCGCGAGGCGACGTGGGACGAGGCGCTGGCGCTGGCCGGCGCCAAGCTGCGCGGGATCCGCGACACGCGCGGGCCGCGCGCGCTGGCCGGATTCGGCTCGGCGAAAGGCTCCAACGAGGAGGCCTACCTGTTCCAGAAGCTGGTGCGCACCGGCTTCGGCTGCAACAACGTCGACCATTGCACGCGCCTGTGCCACGCCTCGAGCGTGGCGGCGCTGCTCGAGGGCATCGGCTCGGGTGCCGTGTCGAACCCGGTGATGGACGTGATGCAGGCCGACGTCGTCATCATCATCGGCGCCAATCCGGTGGTCAACCACCCGGTGGCGGCGACGTGGGTCAAGAACGCGGTGAGGAACGGCACGCGGCTCATCCTCGCCGATCCGCGCCGCTCGGAGCTCGCGCGCCACGCGACGCGCTACCTGCAGTTCAAGCCCGACACCGACGTGGCGTTGCTCAACGCGCTGATGCACGTGATCGTCGAGGAGGGCCTGACCGATCCGCAATTCATCGCCGACCGCACCAGCGGCTACGACGAGCTGAAGCGCAACGTCGCCGAATTCAGCCCGGAGAAGATGGCGCCCATCTGCGGCATCGACGCGCCGACGCTGCGCGAGGTCGCGCGCATGTACGCGACGTCGAAGGCGTCGATGATCCTCTGGGGCATGGGCATCTCGCAGCACGTGCACGGCACCGACAACGCGCGCTGCCTGATCGCCCTGTCGATGATGACGGGGCAGATCGGCCGTCCGGGCACCGGGCTGCATCCGCTGCGCGGGCAGAACAACGTGCAGGGCGCGTCGGATGCGGGATTGATCCCCATGGTCTACCCGGACTACCAGGCGGTGGGCAACGACAGCCTGCGCGCCAAGTTCGAGGCGCTGTGGGGCGCCAAGCTCGACCCCCAGCCGGGCCTCACCGTGGTCGAGATCATGAATGCCGTGCACGCCGGCGACATCCGCGGCATGTACATCATGGGCGAGAACCCGGCGATGTCCGATCCCGACGTGCAGCACGCGCGGCAGGCGCTGGCCGAGCTCGAGATGCTGGTCGTGCAGGACATCTTCCTCACCGAGACCTGCTACTTGGCCGACGTCATCCTGCCGGCCTCGGCGTTCCCGGAAAAGACCGGCACGTTCACCAACACCGACCGCGCCGTGCAGCTCGGCCGCCGCGCACTCGACCCGCCCGGCGAGGCGCGCCCCGACCTCGACATCATCGTGGCGCTGGCGCGCGAGCTCGGGCTCGACTGGACCTACACGCATCCGCGCGAGGTGTTCGACGAGATGCGCAAGGCCATGCCGTCGATCGCCGGCATCACCTGGGACCGCCTGGAGGCAGAGCACTCGGTGACCTATCCTTGCGAGCACGTCGGCGACCCCGGCGAGCGCGTGGTGTTCACCCAGTCGTTTCCCACCGCCAGCGGCCGCGCGCGCATCGTGCCGGCGGAGCTCATCACCGCGGCCGAGCGGCCCGATGCCGAGTATCCGTTCGTGCTGATCACCGGCCGCCAGCTCGAGCACTGGCATACCGGCAGCATGACGCGCCGCACCGCGGTGCTGGACGCGATCGAGCCCGGACCCGTGGCGTCGCTGAATCCGGAGGACCTCGCCGGGTTCGGCGTCGAGCCCGGCGGCACGATCACGGTCGCCTCGCGCCGCGGCGAGGTGACGCTCTTCGCGCGCGCCGACGGCGGCACGCCGCGCGGCGCGATCTTCATCCCGTTCTGCTACTACGAGGCGGCGGCGAACGTGCTGACCAACCCGGCGCTCGACCCGTTCGGCAAGATTCCCGAGTTCAAGTACTGCGCGGTGAAGGTGTCGCCCGGCGGCGCGCCGCCGACCGCCACCGGCTACAACCTCGACCCTTCGGGCGAGAGCGTCGCGTCCACTTGATTCGTCGCTGTACGCGCGCGCCCGCGCGCGTCCGGCGATCCGCGGCCGTCAGTCGCGGAGCGTTATCCGACCTTTACCGGCTATCACTTCTCGGTGCTGCAGGTGGTGGGCGACTTCGTGCGCAACCGCTGGATGCTGCCGGCGGACGCGCCTGCGGCGCTCGACCGGATGCTGGACGCGGGCATCGCCACCGGCGCGATCAAGCGCGATCCGGTGTTCGAGAAAATGCTGCTGAACGCGGGCACGCCGCTCGACCGGGGACTCGATGCGGTGTCGACGGTGGCCCCCGGGTCCGCGCGCACGCAGTAGCGCATAGCACGCCACGGACCCGCAACACGGGGTCGACGCAACACCCACTGCCGAAGGCGGCGCGCCTGCGTGCCGCCCTCGCTTTTCACCAGCGCGTCGAAGCGCAATTGCCGCCGCCTGTGGCACACTGCGCGTCGTCGGCGGAGGAGGCGGGCGCGCGGCGCACGCCGCGGCGACTCGCGAAGTTGCATGCCTCGGGTCTGGGGGAAGCGTTGCCACTGTACATGGACATCCACGAAGTACCCGGCGTGACGCCTGAGGCGATCGCCAACGCGCATCTCGAGGATCTCAAGGTGCAGTCGAAGCACGGCGTCGCCTACGTCAAGTACTGGATCAACCAGAAGGAAGGCAAGGTCTTCTGCCTGTGCACGGCGCCCAACGCCAAGGCGGCCGATGCCGTCCATCGCGAAGCGCACGGCCTCGCTGCTGCGCGCATCATCAAGGTGACGCCGGAGCTCGCCCGCGCGTTCATGGGTGCCGCCGAGATCGACAAGGAAGGCGCCGTCCTGCTGCCGGGCATCAAGGAACACGACCCCGGCACGCGCACGGTGCTGTTCACCGACATCGTCGGCTCGACCAGCTACACGCAGCGGCTCGGCGACGAGGCGGGCCTCGCCATACTCGAGGTGCACGATCGCATCGTGCGCGGCGCGCTCGCGACGATGAGCGGGCGCGAGGTGAAGCACACCGGCGACGGCATCATGGGCGTATTCGTGTCGGCGGTGTCGGCGATCCGCTGCGGCATCAGCATGCAGCAGGGCTTCGTGCGCCACGGCAACGAACATCCCGACCAGCCCTTCAAGGTGCGTATCGGCGTCGCCGCGGGCGAGCCCATCGACCACCACGACGACCTGTTCGGCTCGACCGTGCAGCTCGCGGCACGACTTTGTGCGCACGCCGAGCCTGAGCAGATCCTCGTTTCCAACACCGTCGCCGAGCTTTGCGTCGGCAAGTCGCTGCCGTTTCGCGACCTGGGGAAGGTCGCGCTCAAGGGCTTCGAGCAGCCGGTGCATGTCCACTGCATCGGCGAGGTCTAGCAAGCATCGGCATGTGTCAGGAGCTCAGCGCCTTCCACCACATCCACGCGCCGAGCACGAACAGCATGATCGAGAACGCGCGGCGCAGGCGCGCCACCGGCCACGCATGCGCGACTCGCGCGCCAAGCGGCGCGAACAGCATGCTCATGACGACGATGCCGGCGAGCGCCGGCAGATAGACGTAGCCGATCGACCACGGCGGCAGGTCGCGCGCGCGCCAGCCCGCGAACATGAAGCCGATCGCGGAGGACACTGCCACCGGCCAGCCGATCGCCGCCGACGTCGCCACCGCGGCGTGGACCTTGACGTTGCTGCGGGTCATGAACGGCACGGCGAGGAAGGCGCCGCCGGTGCCGACCATGCCGGCGACGATGCCGATCACCGTGCCGACACCGAACATCGCCGGCTTGCCGGGCAGCGGGTGTCCGGCCTCCGACGGCTTCGCCCATGCCATGCGCGCCGCGGTGAACCAGGTGAACGAGCCGAAGATCGCCGCCATCACGCGCATCGGCAGCGCCGACGCGATCTGCGGGCCGATCAGCGAGCCGATGACGAGTCCGGGCGCCATCGCCCGCACGATCGGCCACGCCACGGCGCCGCGCCGGTGGTGCGCCCGTGCCGAGGCGAACGCGGTGAACACGATCGACGCCGCCGACGTGCCGATCGCCAGCGGCAGCAGGTGCGCCATGCCGATCCCTTCGTGCGAGAACACCTCCACCATCACCGGCACCATCGTGAAGCCGCCACCGATGCCGAGGAGCCCCGCGAGGAAGCCGACGAAGGCGCCGAGCGCGAGGAAGATCGGCAGCAGCGCGAGGTTCATGCGCGCGCCAGGCGCTTGGCGAGGCGCGAGATGTGATTCCATTCGGCCGGTGTCACCGGCGTGATCGACAGACGATTGCCGCGCTTGAGCAGGATCATGCCGGCCAACGCCGGATCGTCGCGCAGCTGCGCGAGGGCCATGAGCGGCGTCTTCTCGCGAAACGTCACCTCGACGTTCATCCAGCGCGGCGCCTGCGGCGTCGCCTTGGCGTCGTAGTAGGGACTCTTGCGGTCGAATTGCGACGCGTCGGGACAGGCCGCCTTCGTCACCTCGACGATGCCGGCGATGCCGGGCTCGGCGCAGCTCGAGTGATAGAAGAACGCCAGGTCGCCCACCGTCATCTCGTCGCGCATGTAGTTGCGCGCCTGGTAATTGCGCACGCCGAACCAGGGGATCGTCCGCTTCGGCGCGCGCGCGAGGTCGTCGATGGACACCTCGTCCGGCTCGGACTTCATCAGCCAGTGGCGCATCGCGTACCCGCTGCCGAATTGGCCGGAATTCGCCCGCGCACGGCGTCGAATCGATGAGCGTCGCAGCGATCGATCGGAGGACGTCGCTGGATCATGGGTCGATGGCCGCAAACCCGATGCACATGCCGCCATTTTATACCCGCGCTGCGGGCGTATGATCGCCGCGCATGATCGTCGACATGGCGGACGATGCGGACGATGGACCCTCACCGCGACTCGCCGGTGACAGCCCGCTCGCACGCCTGCCACACCTCGACTTCGCGCTGCTCGCGGGCGCGACGCGCCGCAGCGGGACAACTGCGCACGCGCACTGGCTCGACCATCGACTCGGGCAGTGCGGCGCGCTGCTGTTGCGCGGCGTACCCGTAGCCGCCCCCGACGACCTCGAGCGCATCCTCGCCACGCTGATCCCCGCCGGCGAATTCCTCGGCTACGACGAGGATCGCGTGTCGCCGCGCACACGGCTCGGCTCCCACGTGTACACGTCGACCGAATTCCGCGCGAGCCTCAACATTCCCCTGCACAACGAGTGCTCGCCGCGCAATGCATGGCCGATGCGCATCATCTTTCATTGCCGCACGCCCGCGGCACGCGGCGGCCGCACGCCCATCGCCGACATCCGGCGGATGACCGCTGCATTGCCGCGCGAGCTGGTCGCCGAGTTCGCCGCGCGCGGACTTCGCTACCTGCGCAACGTGGGCACCCGCGACGTGTCGCTCGAATTCGCATTCGGCACCGACGATCGCGATGCGATCTCCACGTACTGCGCACGGCAGGACATCGCGATCGAATGGCGCGACGGCGGCCGGGCGCGCATGACGTTCCTGCGGCCGGCGCTGGCGGCGCACCCCGACACCGGCGAGGCGCTGTGGTTCAACTACGTCGGAACGTGGACACGGCGCAGCTGGGATCGCGCGCATCAGCTGCGCTTGCGCGCCACCCCGGACGACGAGCTGCCGTACCACACGACGTTCGGTGACGGCGGCGCGATTCCCGACCGGACGATCGACACGATCCTCGCCGCCTATGCGGAGGCGACCGTCGCCTTCGACTGGCGCGCCGGCGATCTGCTGATCCTCGACAACATGCGCTGGGCGCATGGGCGCGAGCCGTTCACGGGGCCGCGCGAAGTGTGGACGGTGATGGCGCGCCTCGTGCAGCGCACGCGGTGAGCGCGCCGCCGCGCCCGCTCAAGTCGCGTCTGCCGCGCGCCTGCTGACAGGCACCGCCGTCGCGCCCGCAGCGCGCGGCGCCATCCGTTCAGCGGATGGGCGCCGGCGCGATCTTCAAGAAGGGTCCCCGCGGGTGCCGTCGTAGCCGTCTGGCCTTGAACCGAAGTTCAAGTCGGCAGTCTGCCGGAACCTTCAGGCACATCCGCGTGGGACGCGCACACCGGTTCGCTGGCGCGACCGCCTCGCACTAATGGCATTGGTTCAAAGACACACGTGGCCCGTATCGAGCACCGCAGGGGATTGATCGTCGGCCGCCAGCGCGCGGGTGCGCACCGGCGGGCATTCAGAACAGCTTGTCCTGGCTCGCGAGCAGCGTGTCGATCGCGGCGCCCATGTCGTGGATTCTACGCTGCGCGCTCGCAGCGTCAATCGGCGCATCGCCCTTGCGCTCGGCGGGCGCGCGCGCGCCGTGTGCAGCGCCGTCGACGCGATGGCCGCGCGATTGCGCGCGCAACAGCTCGTGGGTGATGTTGAGCGCCGCCATCACCGCGATGCGGTCGGCGCCGGTGATCTTGCCCTGGTCGCGGATCTCGCGCATCCGGCGGTCGAGATATGCGACCGCTTCCGACAGCTCGGCGCGCTCGCTTTCCTTGCAGGCGATGCGGTAATCGCGGCCGAGGATGTTGACGTCGAGCGTGACCGCGCGGTCCGCGGCTTCGCGTGCGGTCATTCGCCGGGAATCCGCGCCATCAGGGTGTCGAGGCGCGTGCTCGCCTCGTGCATCCGCGACAGGAGGTCGCGGTTCTTCTCCTGCACCGCGGCAAGGTCCTGGCGCAGGCTCTCGTTGGCCGCCCGCATGGCGCGCGTGTGCGCGATCAGCGTCGCGAGCTTCTGCTCGAGTTGTCCGATTTCGGCGTCCATTCGCCCACTATAGGCATGCGCGAGCGAGAGCGTCAACTTCGCAAGCGCGCCGCCGGCGACCGTTCATCCGCCGCCGGTGGCGAGCGGCGCGTAGCGCACGCTCTGCACCTCCAGCTCCTCCACCCCGCCCGGCGTGCGCAGCGTGACGACGTCGCCCTCGCGTGCCTTGAGCAGCGCACGCGCCATCGGCGAGATCCAGCTGATGTAGCCACGCGCGGTGTCGATCTCGTCGATGCCCACGATCGACACGGTGCGCGCGGCACCGGACGTGTCGCTGATGGTGACCGTGGCGCCGAAGAACACGCGATCGGCGTTGTCGTCATCGCGGCGGGCCACCGGGTCGACGACTTCGGCGCGGTCGAGCCGTTTCACCAGGAAACGGATGCGGCGGTCGATCTCGCGCAGCCGCTTCTTGCCGTAGATGTAGTCGCCGTTCTCCGAGCGGTCGCCGTTGCCCGCCGCCCACGACACCGTGGCCACCAGTGCCGGGCGCTCGACCTTGTTGAGGTTTTCCAGCTCGGCGGCGAGCCGCGCGTAGCCACCGGGCGTCATGTAGTTGCGCGCGCCCTGCGGCAATGGCGAAACGTCGTCGCCATCGTCGTCGTCGAACGGGTCGACGGCGGTTTCCTCGTTGGTGAAGGCCTTGTTCATCGTGCAGCACCCGCGACCCGGCCGCGAATGCCGGATTTTACGCCGCCGGCGCCAGCGCACCGTCCACCTATAATCGCCGCACCCATGCGCGAGCCGTTGACACCCGGGCGCACGTTCGCCGTGGTCGCGATCGCGGCCGGGGCCGGTGCGCTCGCGATCGTGTTCGCGGCGATGGCGGGTACCGTACGGATCGACGCCGCCAGCGTGCTGGTGGCGCTGACCGGCGGCGTGCCTTCGGCCCCGGACGCGACCGCGATCGTGCTGACGCTGCGCCTGCCCCGTGCGTTGTGCGCGTTCGCCGTCGGCGGACTGCTGGCGCTGGCGGGCGCGCTGATGCAGGTGGTTTTGCGCAATCCGCTGGCCGACCCCTACGTGCTCGGCGTGTCCGGCGGCGCGGCGGTCGGCGCGCTGGGGGCCATCCTCGCCGGCGCGTTCGCGCTGGCCGCCCCCGCGGCCTTCGCCGGTGCGGTGGTGTCCACCGCCATCGTGTTCACGCTCGCCGCCGGCGACACCGCGCGCGGCTCGACGCGGCTCCTGCTGACCGGCGTGGTGGTGGCCGCCGGCTGGGGCGCGCTGATCGCGCTCATCCTGTCGATTGCACCGACGGCGCAAGTGAAGGGCATGCTGTACTGGCTGATCGGCGACCTCAACGGCGCCGCCAATCCGCGGCCCGCGCTGATCGCGCTGGCCGCGGCGCTGGCCGCCGCGGCGCTGCTGGCGCGCAGCCTGAACCGCCTCGCGCGCGGCGCCGAGCACGCCGCGGCACTCGGCGTCGACGTCACGCGCGTGACGCTTGCGGCGCACGGCATCGCCGCGTTCGCGGCGGCGGCAGCCGTGACCCAGGCCGGCAGCGTCGGCTTCGTCGGCCTCATCGTCCCGCACGCGCTGCGGCTGGTGCTCGGCAACGACCAGCGCGCGCTGCTGCCGGCCGCGGTGTTCGCCGGCGGCAGCCTCGTCGTCGTCGCCGACACGCTGGCGCGCACGCTGTTCGCGCCGCTGTCGGTGCCGGTGGGCGTCATCACCGCGCTGGTCGGCGTGCCGACGTTCCTTTTCCTGCAGCGCAGGGCACGGTGAAGCCGCCGTTGCTCGCCGCAGGCAACGTGCGCATCGGCATTGGCGAGCGCGTGCTCTGCGACGCGTTGTCGGTGCGCGTCGCCGCCGGCGAGGTGTGGGCGATCGTCGGTCCCAACGGCGCCGGCAAGACGACGCTGTTGCGCACCTTGGCGGGCCTGATTCCGCCGCTCGGCGGGCTGATTCACCTGTGCGGCGCGCCGCTGGCGTCGATGGCGCTGCGCGCGCGGGCCCGGTCGCTCGCGCTGCTGCCGCAGGACGACGTCGACGCCTTCGCGATCTCCGCGCTCGACAGCGTGCTGGCCGCACGCCATCCGCACCTTGCGTGGCACGCATTCGAGAGCGCAGCCGACCGCGACATCGCCATGGCATCGCTCGCGCTGTTCGGTGTCGACGGCTTCGCCGCGCGCGACGTGCGCACGCTGTCCGGCGGCGAGCGCCGTCGCGTCGCGCTTGCCGAGCTGGTGGCCCAGGAGACGCCGCTGCTGCTGCTCGACGAGCCGTCGTCGCACCTCGACATCGGCCAGCAAGTGGCAACGCTGGACGCGCTGACCGCGATGGTGCGCGAGCGCTCGCGTGCGCTGGTCATGGTGCTGCACGACCTGCATCTCGCCGTGCGCTACTGCGATCATGTGCTGGCCATCGGCCACGGCCGCGCCGAGTCGGGCGAGGCGGCGTCGATGCTCGAGGCCGCACGCCTGTCGGCGCTGTTCGCAAGGCCGCTCGCCGAGCTCGGCGAGGGCCGGCTGCGCACGTTCGTGCCGCGCTGACGACGGCGCGCGCAGCTCAGTCGCGGACCGCCGCACACAGCGCCGCCACGCCCTGAGCGAAGCGCGGTCCCGCGCGATGCAGGAGATTGGCGTCGACCACGCGCAGGCGGCCGTCGCGCACCGCCGGGATCTGCGGCCAGCGCAGCCACGCGTCGAGCCAGGGCGGCCGCCTGGCGTCGTCGGCACCGGCGACGATCACCTGCGGCGCTGCCGCGATCACCGCCTCTTCGTCGACCACCGGCGCCGCGACGCCGAGATCCGCGAACACGTTGACGCCGCCGCACAGCGCGATCGCCTCGCTGATCAGGTGGTGGCCGCCGATGGTGAAGATCGGCGCCCCCCAGATCTCGTAGAACACCCGCGTCGGCTCGCGCGATGCGCCGGGGCGCGGTCGCGCGGCTTCGATCGCCGCGCGAAACGCGCGCGCCGCGCGTGCCGCGGCATCGGGCGTGCCGGCCAGCGTGCCGATTCGCTCGAGGTCGACGGCGACGCCGTCGATCGACTTGGCGTCGGAAGTGAACACCGCGATGCCCCGGCGGCGGATCGCGGCGAGCTGCGCGGAAGTGGTGTAGGGCCAGGTGACGACCAGATCGGGCGCGAGCGCGACGAGGCGCTCGAGGTCGATGGCGTTGGCATCGCCCACCACGGGAATGTCCGCCGCGGCGGGCGGAAAATTCGAGCCGGCGACCACGCCGACGACGTGCGCGCCGGCGCCGGCAGCGAACAGGAGCTCGGTGGCGTGCGGCGCAAGCGAGACGATGCGGCGCGCGGGCCGCGCGAGCGTGACGGTCGCGCCGGCGTCGTCGACGGCGACGACGTCCGCCTGCGCCGGCGTGACCGCCAGCGCGCACGCGAAGGCCGTCGCCGCGAGCGCGGCACGCGCTCCGCGCGTCACAGCGCCCAGCGCACGCCCGCGAACCATTGCGCGCCGCCGGTCGAGAAGTCGGCGGCCAGCTCGTAATTCTTGTCGAGCACATTGGTGCCGCGCAGGAAGAGCGTCACGCCGTGTTCGAGCGTCCACTCGGCGGTGAGGTTGACCACCGCATAACCGCCCATCCGCACGGTGTTGGCGGCATCGTCGTAGCGCTGTGTCGAGGCCACGACTTCGGCGCCGAACTGCCAGGCGCCGACGCGCTGCAACGCGGCGATGCTCGCATGCGTGTGCGCCCGGCGCGGCAGCATGTTGCCGGTGTCGTCGTCGCGCGGCGACGCGAGGTCGAGCGACGCGCGCAGCGTGGTGTCGCCGAACGCGGCGCTGCCGGTCAGCGTCGCGCCGGTGACCGTCGCGTGCTCGACGTTCTGCGGCGCGCAGTTGAAGTCCGCGTCGCAGATGAAGAGGATCATGTCGTCGAGGCGATCGCGATAGCCAACGAGGCTGGTCTCGAGTCGCGCGCCGGCGTATGCGCCGTTCCAGTACACCCCGCCTTCGACGTTCTTCGAGCGCTCGGGCACGAGATCCGGGTTCGAGAATCCGGGAAAGTAGAGGTCGTTGAACGTCGGCGCCTTGAATGCGGTGCCATAGCTCGCCGTGACGCGCCAGGCGGGCGACAGGCGATATCCCCAGGCGATGGCGCCGGTCGTGCGGCTGCCGAACTGCGACGAATCGTCGTGCCGCAGGTTGGCTTGCAACGCGTTCGCGCCCACTCCCATCTGCCACGCGCCGAACACCGCGTTGGTATCGCGCGACGTCACCGCAAACGCTTCGTCGGTGTCGACCCGCTCCTCGCGGCGCTCGACGCCGAGGGTCGCCACGGCGCGCGTCACTGACCAGGACGACAGGGCGTCCTGCAGGTCGAGCTCGTTTTGCCATGCGTACTGGCGCTGGCGGGTGCGGAACGGAAAATCGCCTGAACCCAGCTTCGACACGGAATCGTCGCTGCCTTCGCCCGCCGTCAGGCGCGACCTCCAATGCGCCGTCAGCGCGTTGTCGCTGGCCAACCCGTAGCTCTGCAGCGTGGTGATCGTACGATCGTCGAACGCGTCGCCGCCGTCGAACTGCGCGTTCATGCGGCTGCGGAAGTATTGCGCCGTCAGCGCCTGGCCGGCGGCCCAGTCGAAGCGGCCATTGGCGCTGACGCTGCCGCTGCGGTAGCCGTCGCTGTCGGGGTCGTAGCTGAAGTTGGACGGATTGACGATGGCATTGAAGCCGGTGCTGCGCGCGCCGCTTACCTGCACTGCGCCGTGCCAGGGGCCCTGCCCGCCGGACAGGCCGGCGCCGCCGTCGAGGGTGTCGTAGCGACCGTAGCCGACGCTGGCGTTGGCGTGCAACCCGTCGGCGCCCTTGCGCGTGAAGACCTGCACCACGCCGCCGATCGCGTCGCTGCCATACAGCGACGACGCCGGCCCGCGCAGAATCTCGATGTGATCGATCGTGCCCAGCGGGATCGCCTCCAGCGCGGTCGCACCGGAGCTCGACGACGACACGCGCAGCCCATCCACCAGCACGACCACCTGGTTGGTGTTGGTGCCGCGCACGAAGATGCCCGAGGTGGAGCCCGGCCCGCCGTTCTGCGTGATCTCGATGCCGGGCTGGCGCTGCAGCAGCGTCGCCAGGCTGTCGGCACCGCTGCGAGCGATCTCGTCGGCGTCGATCACCGTGACGTCGGCGAGCAGCGTCGTGAACGGCTGCGGCATGCGTGCGGCGGTGACGAACATCGACGGCATCGTGACGCTGGCGTCGCGGCTGTCGACGGCGTCGCCGGCGGCAGCCAGTGCCTGGGTGGCGGCGCAAATGCCGCAGCCAATGGCCAAGCGCGCAACGCGTCGTCGCGCACGACGGTTCCCTGAATTTTGCATTGTGCGGTTCCTTTCATGCCATGCCGACCCGCATGGCCGTGCCATCGAGGATTGCGGCATGAAAGGTGCACGACGGGCGCGCGAATGCGACGACGACGGCGACCGCCGCGACGCCTCCCGCACCGCGCTTTCGCCGGTTCACGCTCCGCCAGCGACGACGGTGCGCGCACGGCATTCGCAGGCCGGTCTCCGGGCTCGCCGGTCTTGGTCGTCCGCCTTCCCGTCGCAACGACAGTGGCTTCGTCGAACGACCCGCACCGACTTACCGTTGCGGGGGCAGCCGCGGCCTGGCGCGTGATGCGCGCGTCACCGCGTTCCCGTTTCATCCGCCGCGAAGGAACCGCGGCGGACACCTGCGGCGGGGATTCTACCGCGCGGCGCTGCCGCCCGCACGGCGCGGCGGCCCGCTCGCCCCGACGCGCGCTGTTATAATTCGCGCCCTTTCGGCACTCTGCCGCGCCCCCACCGATTGCACAGCGGCCCCGGGGCGCGCAACCGCTGTGGCAAAGAAGCTTTACATCCGCACGTTCGGATGCCAGATGAATGAGTACGACTCGGAGAAGATGGCCGACGTGCTCGCCGCCAGCGACGGCCTCGCGCTGACCGACACGCCCGATGACGCCGATGTCATCCTGTTCAACACCTGTTCCGTGCGCGAGAAGGCACAGGAGCGCGTGTTCCACGACCTCGGCCGGGTGCGTGCGCGCAAGGTTGCCAATCCGGACGTCATCATCGGCGTCGGCGGCTGCGTCGCCTCGCAGGAAGGTGCAGCCATCGTCGCCCGCGCGCCGTATGTCGACGTCGTGTTCGGACCGCAGACGCTGCACCGGCTGCCGCAGCTGATCCGCGCGCGCCGCGACAGCGGCCGCGCGCAGGTCGACATCTCGTTTCCCGAGATCGAGAAGTTCGACCACCTGCCGCCGCCGCGGGTCGAGGGGCCGACGGCGTTCGTGTCGATCATGGAAGGCTGCAGCAAGTACTGCTCGTTCTGCGTGGTGCCGTACACGCGCGGCGAGGAGGTGAGCCGGCCGCTCGACGACGTGCTGACCGAGGTCGCCGACCTCGCCGACCAGGGCGTGCGCGAGATCACGCTGCTGGGCCAGAACGTCAATGCCTGGCGCGGCGCGGACGAAGGCGCGGACGGCGTGGCCGATTTCGCGACGCTGCTCGAATATCTGTGCGAGGTGCCGGGCGTCGAGCGCATCCGCTACACGACGTCGCACCCGAAGGAAATGACCGCGCGCCTGGTCGCCGCCTACCGCGCGCTGCCGAAGCTCGTATCGCACCTGCACCTGCCGGTGCAATCCGGCAGCGACCGCGTGCTGGCGGCGATGAAGCGCGGCTACACGACGCTCGAGTACAAGTCGATCATCCGCAGGCTGCGCGCCGCGCGGCCGGGGCTGTCGCTGAGCTCCGACTTCATCGTCGGCTTTCCCGGTGAAACCGATGCCGATTTCGAGGCGACGCTGAAGCTCGTGACGGACGTCGGCTTCGACGGCAGCTTCAGCTTCCTCTACAGCCCGCGCCCGGGCACACCGGCCGTCGACCTCGACGACCCGGTCACCGAGGACGTCAAGAAAGCGCGGCTCGCGCGGCTGCAGGCACTGCTCGACACGCAATACCGTGCCGCGAGCGAGGCGATGGTCGGCACGCGCCAGCACGTGCTGGCGACCGGCCATGCGGCCAAGGACGCGCGCGAGCTCGCCGCGCGCACCGACAACAATCGCGTCGTCAATTTCGCCGGCGACGCGGCCGACATCGGCCGCTACGTCGACGTCGTCATCACCCGCGCGCTGCCGCATTCGCTGCGCGCCGAGATCGCGCGCTGAGCACCGTTCCCGCGCGTTCGTCCATCGATTCCAGGGTTCACGCCATCATGCACATTCCTGCCCTTCCGCGCGTCGCCGCCATCGCCGCGTTCGCATCGCTCGTCGTTCTTGCCGGCTGCGCGACGGTCGCGCCGCCCGATACGGCGGCCGCCCCCGTCGATGCGAAGCCTGCGGACACCAGCGCCGTCGCGTCGGCGGCGGCTGCCGGTGCGGCTGCCGCGGTCAATCACGCGCCGCCGGCGGCAAGCGCACCCGGCGCGAGTGCCGGCTCGGCCACCGCCTCCGCGGCGGCGGCCGGAGCCGCGGCGGCCGCAGCCGCGGTGGCCGCCGCCAAGCCGTTCGCCGAGGTGATCAAGGGCGCAACCGTGCACCGGGGTCTTTACACGCTCTACACCAGGGACGAAAAGGTCTGGCTCGATCTGCTGCCGGCCGATTTCGATCGTCCGTTCTTCTTCTCGGCGAACCTCGCCAAGGGCATCGGCGAGAACTTCCTGTTCGGCGGCATGATGGGTTTCGGCGGCTTCGTCGGCCAGTCGCAGATCGCGACGTTCCGCAAGGTCGGCGCCAACGTTCAGCTCGTCGCGCTCAACGAGCGCTATTTCGCCAAGCCGCTGACGCCCGAAGCGCGCTCGGTCGCCGACTCGTTCTCGGACAGCCTGCTCGCAGCGACTCCGGTCGCGTCGCAACCGGAGCCCGAAACGCACGGCGTGCTGATCGAGCTTTCGGCGCTGCTGCTCAACGACATTCCCGGCGCCAACGGCTTCCTCGAGCGCGTATACCGCCAGCCCTACGCATTCGACGCGCGCAACTCCGCGGTGACCCGCACCCACGTCACCGACGACGCGCTCGGCATCGCCGTCGACGCCCATTACGCGCTGGCGCACGTGGTGCAGCCGCCGCCACCGCCGTCGACCGCTCCCTACACGCCGCCACCTACGACGCTGCCGGACATCCGCAGCCTGTTCCTCGGCTACTACTACAACTTCGCCAAGCTGCCGGACGAGCCGATGCACGCGCGCGCCGCCGATCCGCGCATCGGCTACTTCACGACGACGCGCTACGACTACAGCAATGACAACCCGCTGACGCCGCGTCAGAACTACATCCGCCGCTGGCGCCTGGAGAAGAAGGATCCGACGGCGGCCCTGTCGGAGCCGAAGCATCCGATCGTGTACTGGCTCGACCGCAACATTCCGGTGGAATACCGGCCGACGGTGATCGCCGGCGTGCTCGAATGGAACAAGGCATTCGAGAAGCTCGGCTTCAAGAACGCGATCGAAGCCAGGATCCAGCCGGACGATGCGGATTTCGACACGCTCGACGCGCGCCACGCGTCGATCCGCTGGATCGCCACGGCGCGGCCGATCTTCGGCGGCATCGGGCCCGCGCAGGTCGATCCGCGCACCGGCGAGATCCTCGACGCCGACATCTCGATCGACCCGGTGCGCATCCGCAACCGGCGCGCCTCGCACGCCGATCTCCTGCGCGAGCCCGGCCCAACGGGCACGGAAACGCTGTTCCCGCAGACCTACCTGTGCATGGTGCAGGACGTCGCCGCGCAGGAGGAGGGCTTCGCGCTCGACCTCCTCGAGGCGCGCGGCGACATCGAGCCCGGGAGCCCGGCCGAGCAGCAGTTCATCCTCGACGACCTGAAGGACGTGGTGATGCACGAGGTCGGCCACACGCTGGGCCTCACTCATAATTTCCGCGCGTCGACGGTCTACACCCGCGCGCAGCTCGACGACCCCGATTTCACGCGCACCCACGGCATCGCCGGGTCGGTGATGGAATACAACGCGATCAACATCGCGCTGCCCGGCGAGCGCCAGGGCAATTACTCGATGGCGACGCTCGGACCCTACGACTACTGGGCGATCGACTACGGCTATCGCGAGATCCCGGCCGCCGAGGAAAAGGCGACGCTGGCGAGGATCGCGTCACGCAGCACCGAGCCGCTGCTCGCCTACGCGTTCGACGAGGAGTCGGCGCTCGGCTACGATCCCGACGCCAACATCAGCGACCTGTCCAACGATCCCCTCGATTTCGCGCACCGCCGGATCGCGCTCGCCGACGAACTGTGGGACCGCTGGCAGGAACGCGACCTGCCGGCCGGCGACAGCCTTTCTCGCTACCGGCGCAACATGACCCGCGGCCTGGAATCGGTGCGCCAGGCGGGGCTCGCCGCGTCGCGCTACATCGGCGGCCTGTCCATCCTGCGCGATGCCGCGGGCTCGGGCCGCACACCGCTCAACCCGGTGCCGCCGAAGCGTCAGCGCGAGGCGTTGAAGCTCATCGAGACCGGCATCTTCAGCGCCGATGACTTCCGCTTTCATCCGTCGTTCCTGCGCAAGCTGTCGACCGACTGGCTGGATCGCAACGACACCTTCGACGTCGGGCTCACGACGCCGGGCTTCGAGTATTCGCTGCCTAACCAGGTGCTGATCGTGCAGCGCGCGGTGCTGAACCAGGTGCTGTCGGACAGCGTCGCGCAGCGTCTGCTCGACAGCGAATCGGCAGTCGACCACCCGGCCGACGCCCTCAAGCTGTCGGAGGTGTACGGCTCGCTGCACGCGGCGATCTTCAGCGAGCTCAAGACCGGCCGCGACATCACGCTCCTGCGCCGCAACCTGCAGCGCGAGTACCTGTCGCACCTGACGCGGCAGATCCTGCGTCCGGTGACGTCGATGCCGGCCGACGCGCGGGCGATCGCGCGCGCCGATGCGCGCGCGCTGCGCCGCGAGATGGCGTCGGCGCTGGGCCGGAGCGGTTACTCGGCGGAGGCGCGTGCACATCTCGCCGAATCGATCGAGACACTGGACGAGGCCCTGAAGGCGCCGGTGGTGCGCGGCACGCTGTGAGCGCGAACCTTGTGCCGGCGGCGCGCGGGCGACGCGCGCGATCGCGATGACGACGCGCCGCCAGCTCACGCTCGCGCCGCTCGACAACCGCGCGCTCGCCAACCTGACGGGTCCGCTCGACGTGAACCTGCGCCAGATCGAGGCGGCACTCGACGTGAAGATCGCGCGCCGCGGCGGCGCGTTCGACATCGAGGGCGCGGCGCGCGACGCGGGAAACGCCGCGGCGGCGATCGAGCGCTTCTACGCCGAGGCGGAGGCGCCGCTGTCGGTGGAGGACATTCAGCTCGGCCTGGTCGAGGTCGTGCACGCACGCGGTCGGAATGTCTCCCCCCGAAGCGCGCTTCGCGCGCCGCCCCCCTCAGGGGGGCGAGCGCCCTCAGTGGTCACTGCTGGCGGCCCTTCGGCCGATGAACATTCCCCCCGAAGCGTTTCGACTCGCGACGAAACCGAGGACGGCGCCCCGGTGCTGCACACCCGGCGTGCCGATCTGCATGGCCGCTCGCCCAACCAGGTGGCGTACCTCAAGGCGATCACCTCGCACGACATCACGTTCGGCATCGGTCCTGCCGGCACCGGCAAGACGTACCTCGCGGTGGCCTGTGCCGTCGACGCGCTGGAGCGCGACGCGGTCAAGCGCATCGTGCTGGTGCGCCCGGCGGTCGAGGCCGGCGAGCGCCTGGGGTTCCTGCCGGGCGACCTCGCGCAGAAGGTCGACCCCTACCTGCGGCCGCTGTACGACGCCATGTACGACCTGATGGGCTTCGACAAGGTGGCGAAGCTCCTCGAGCGCCAGACGATCGAGCTGGCACCCCTCGCCTACATGCGCGGACGCACGCTGAACCAGAGCTTCATCATCCTCGACGAGGCGCAGAACACCACGCCCGAGCAGATGAAGATGTTCCTCACGCGCATCGGTTTCTCGAGCAAGGCGGTCATCACCGGTGACGTCACGCAGATCGACCTCGCGCGCGGCCAGAAGAGCGGACTCATCGAGGCGGAGCGCGTGCTGCGCCATGTGCGCGGCATCGCGTTCTGCAAGTTCACCAGCGCCGACGTCGTGCGCCATCCGCTGGTGCAGAAGATCATCGACGCCTACGACCGCGACGCCTCGCCATGAGCGTGGCACCGGGCAGCGGCTCCGCGACCCGCGGCAGCGCGCGCGCCACGCGTGGTGCGCGGCCGCGGCTGGGCGCGGCCGAGGCCGTGCGCACGAGCGTGCAATACGCGGTGGCGCGGCGCGGCCTGCCGCCGGCCACGGCGGTGCGCAAGATCGCCGGCCTCGCCGCCGAGCGCGCGTTCGCCGCGACGGTGCGCTTCGTCGGCGCGCGTGAAGGCCGCACGCTCAACGCGCTGTTCCGCGGCAAGGACTACGCCACCAACGTGCTTACGTTCGTGTACGATGACGCCGGGGAATTGACGGGGGATCTGGTGCTGTGCGTGCCGGTCCTGCGTCGCGAGGCGAAATCGCAGGGGAAAAGCGTGATCGCGCACTGCACGCACCTTCTGGTGCACGGCTTGCTGCACCTGCAGGGTTACGATCACGAGCGCGCCGCCGACGCCGCCCGCATGGAGCGCCGCGAAGTCGCGCTGCTGGCGACGCTGGGATTCGCCAACCCGTACGCGCCGTGAGCGACCGCCACAGTCCGGACGACGACAAGCCGGGCCTCTTCGAGCGCCTGACCGCGCTGCTCACGCGCGAGCCCGAGACTCGCGACGAGCTGCGCGAGCAGCTGCGCGGCGCGTTCGAGCGCAAGCTGATCGACGCCGACGCGCTGGCGATGATCGAGGGCGTGCTGTCGGTATCGGAGTCGACGGTGCGCGACATCGTGATCCCGCGCGCGCAGATGGACTGCGTGTCGATCGACGACGATCCGCCCGAGTTCATCCCGCTGGTGCTCGAGACGCGCCACTCGCGCTTTCCGGTCATCGGCGAGAGCAAGGACGACGTGATCGGCATCCTGCTCGCCAAGGAGCTGCTCAACTACTACGCCGATCCCGAGTCGTTCAACCTGCGCGACCGCCTGCGTCCCGCGGTGTTCGTGCCGGAGTCGAAGCGCCTCAACGTGCTGCTGCGCGAGTTCCGCGCCAATCGCAACCACATCGCCATCGTCGTCGACGAGTACGGCGGCGTGTCGGGCCTGGTGACGATCGAGGACGTGCTGGAGCAGATCGTCGGCGACATCGAGGACGAATACGACTTCGACGAGAGCGAGGACAACATCATCGCCGAAGGCAACGGCCGTTTCCGCGTCAAGGCGCAGACCGAGATCGACGACTTCAATTCGCAGTTCGGCACGACGTTCGACGACGACGACGTCGACACCGTCGGCGGCATCGTGCTGCGCGCGTTCGGGCGCCTGCCCAAGCGCGGCGAGACGGTGGTCATCGACGGCCTGCGGTTCCGTGTCGCGCGCGCCGACAGCCGGCGCATCCACACGCTCAACGTCGAACGCGTGGCGGCCGCCGCCGCGCCGTCCGACGCCGGCTGACGCCGGCGCCGCGACGCGCACGCCGCGAGCCGCGAGCCGCCATGCAGCGCCATCCGCTCCTCCGCAACGTCGGCGCCCTCGTGCTCGGCGCGCTCTGCGTGCTGGCCTTCGCGCCGTTCGCGATGCCCCTGCTCGCCATCGGCTGCGCGACGGCGCTGTTCTCGATGTGGCTTGCCTCACCCCGCGCGCGAGACGCGGCGCAGTCGGGTTACGCGTTCGGCCTCGGCCTGTTCGGTGCCGGTGCCTCGTGGGTGTACATCGCGCTGCAGACGTTCGGCGGCATGCCGGTCGCCGTGGCGGTCCTCGCCACTTTCGCGTTCGTCGCGTGGCTGGCACTGTGGCCGGCGCTGGCCGGTTACGCGGCGGTGCGCGTGACCACGGCCGGCACGCCGGCGCGGGCGGCCGCAATCGCCGGGGCGTGGGCGATCACCGAGTGGCTGCGCGGCATCGTCTTCACCGGCTTCCCCTGGCTCGCGCTCGGCAGCTCGCAGCTTCCCGGCAGCACGCTGGCAGGCTTTGCGCCGCTGGGCGGCACGACGATGGTGACCCTCGGCGTGACCGCGACGGCAGCGCTTGCGGCGCTGGCGATCGACGCCGTCGCGCGCGCCGCACCGCGCCGCGCGCTCGGCGCAGCCGCCGGCGTACTCGTGCTGTTCGTCGCCGGCGCCGCGGCATGGCGAATTGCGTGGACCGCGCCCAGCGGCCGCCCGCTCGCGGCGTCGCTGATCCAGGGCAACGTCGCGCTCCGCGAGAAGTTCGATCCTGCGTTTCGTGACCGCAACTTCGACCTCTATGCGTTCATGGCGGAGCAGAGTCGCGGCCGGCTGATCGTGTTCCCCGAGAGCGCGATGCCGGTGTTCGCGCACGACGTTCCCGAGGCGATCTTCGAGCGCATCGGCCGTGCCGCGGACGCGCGCGACGGCGACGCGCTGATCGGACTTTTCACGCTGTCGCCACCCGCCAGGGATGGCGACGAGCCCGGCATCCACAACAGCGTCATCACCGTCGGTGCGAACCGCTCGCAGATCTATCGCAAGCACCATCTCGTGCCGTTCGGCGAGACGATCCCGCTGAAACCGGTGCTCGGCTTCATCATCAACGACATCCTGTCGATCCCGCTCGCCGACCAGACACCGGGACCGGCCAACGCGCCGCCGCTCGACGTCGCGGGCGAGAAGGTAGCGGTGGACATCTGCTACGAGGATGCCTACGGCGCCGAGCTGCGCCACGGCGCGCGCGAGGCGACGCTGCTCGTCAACGTCACCAACGACGCGTGGTATGGCCATTCGATCGCGGCATGGCAGCACAACCAGATCGCGGCGATGCGCGCGCTGGAATCCGGCCGGCCGCTGCTGCGCGCGACCAATACCGGCATCACCGCGGCGTTCGGCGCCGACGGCCGCGAGATCGCGAGCCTGCCGTGGTACACGCGCGGCATCCTCGAGGTGCGCATCGAGGGGCGCACCGGAACGACGCCCTACCTGCGCTTCGGCGATGCGCTGCCGCTCGCCTTCGCCGCCGTGCTCTTCGCCGGCGGCTGGATGGCGCGGCGGCGCGACGGCAGCGCATCGCGGCGAACCCGTTAAAATCACGGTCTTTCGACCGATTCGGCCGCGCACCGTGCGCGCCCGGCACCCACGATGATCACCTTCCAGGACGCGATCCTGCGGCTGCAGGCGTATTGGAGCGGCAAGGGCTGCGCGCTCCTGCAGCCGTACGACATGGAGGTCGGCGCCGGCACTTCGCACACGGCGACGTTCCTGCGCGCACTCGGCCCCGAGCCGTGGCGTGCGGCCTACGTTCAGCCATCGCGGCGGCCGAAGGACGGTCGCTACGGCGACAACCCGAACCGCCTGCAGCACTACTACCAGTTCCAGGTGGTGCTGAAGCCGTCGCCGCCTGACATCCTCGAGCTCTACCTCGGCTCGCTGGCGAGCCTGGGCTTCGATCTCGCGACGAACGACGTGCGCTTCGTCGAGGACGACTGGGAGAACCCGACGCTCGGCGCGTGGGGCCTCGGCTGGGAAGTGTGGCTCAACGGCATGGAGGTCACGCAGTTCACGTACTTCCAGCAGGTCGGCGGACAGGACTGCAATCCGATCACCGGCGAGATCACGTACGGACTCGAGCGCCTGACGATGTACCTGCAGGGCAAGGACAACGTGTTCGACCTCGTGTGGACCGAGCGTGATGACGCGGGCGCCAAGCGCGTTCTGACATACGGCGACGTCTACCACCAGAACGAGGTCGAGCAGTCGACGTACAACTTCGAGCGCTCGAACGCGCAGGCGCTCCTCGAGCACTTCGCGTTCTACGAGCAGCAGGCGAAGTCGCTGCTCGACGCGCAGCTGCCGTTGCCGGGCTACGAGATGATCCTCAAGGCAGCGCACACGTTCAACATGCTCGACGCGCGCGGCGCGATCTCCGTCACCGAGCGTGCCGCCTACATCGGCCGCATTCGCGCGCTGTCGCGCCAGGTCGCGGCGACGTACGTCGAATCGCGGCGCGCGCGCGGCTTTCCGATGCTGCCCGACCAGTTGCGTCCCGCGTTGCCGGCCGCCTATCGCGACGCCGGGACGGCGGCATGAGCGCCCTCTGGCGACCCGGGCGCGCCGTCCCCTCCGGCGCAAGCGCGCCGCGAGCGCCACGGCAAGTGTCATGACCACCGCCACGCTCGTCGTCGAGCTCGTCACGGAGGAGCTGCCGCCCAAGGCGCTGAAGGCGCTGGGCGAGACGTTCGCCGAGGCCATCGCGCGGCAGCTCCGCACCGATCGCTTCCTGATGCCCGACTCAGCCGTCGAGGGTTATGCAACGCCTCGCCGATTGGCGGTGCGCATCACGCACACGCTCGGCGTTGCGCCCGACCGGCCGGTGGAGGAGAAGCTGCTGCCGCACAAGGTCGCATTCGACGGCAACGGTGCGCCGACGATCGCCTACCGCAAGAAGCTCGCGTCGATCGGACGTGCGGATCTTGCCGCCCTGCCATTGCCGGCAGAGCGGGGCGCCGATCGCCTCTACGCGCAGTCCGATGGCAAGGCGGACTACGTTTACTTGCGCAGCCTCGCCAAGGGCGGTTCGCTGCAGGTCGGCCTCGAGTCGGCACTGCAAGATGCGATCGCCCGGCTGCCGATTCCGAAAGTGATGGGATACGCGGGTTCCGGCAGCTACTTCAACGACGTCAAGTTCGTGCGGCCTGCGCATCGGCTGCTCGCGCTTCACGGCGCGGATGTCCTGCCGATCCACGCGCTCGGCCTCGAGGCAGCCCGCATTACGACCGGCCACCGCTTCCTATCGCGCGGCGACATCGAGATCCCCAACGCCGATGCATGGGCGCCCACGCTCGAGGCCGAAGGCAAGGTGATGCCGTCGTTCGCGGCGCGGCGCTCGAAGATCGTCGCCGGCCTCGAGGCAGCCGCCGCCGGCGCCAGAGTCCTTGCGCCCGACGCGCTGCTGGACGAGGTGACGTCGCTCGTCGAGTGGCCGGTGGTGTACGCCGGGAGCTTCGACGCCGCATTCCTCGACGTGCCGCAGGAATGCCTGGTGCTGACGATGCAGCAGAACCAGAAATACTTCGCGCTGGCGGATGATCGCGGGGCGCTCGTCAACCGCTTTCTGGTGGTCTCCAACATCGAAACGGCCGATCCGGCCGCCATCGTCGAGGGCAACGAGCGGGTGCTGCGCGCGCGCCTCGCCGATGCCAAGTTCTTCTACGACCAGGACCGCCGCGATCCGCTCGCCACGCGGGTGGGCCGACTCGCGCAGGTCGTCTATCACAACCGGCTCGGCAGCCAGCACGATCGCGTCGAGCGGCTGCGCGCGATCGCACGCGCGATCGCCCCGCACGTCGGCGCCGACGCCAAGCAGGCCGATCGCGCGGCGCTGCTCGCCAAGGCCGACCTCGTCACCGACATGGTCGGCGAGTTCCCCGAGTTGCAGGGCACGATGGGCCGTTACTACGCGCGCGCCGACGGTGAGCCGGCGGATGTCGCCGACGCCATCGCCGAGCACTACGCGCCGCGCTTCGCCGGCGATGCGCTGCCGGCGGGCCCGGTGGCGCAGGCCGTGGCGCTCGCCGACAAGCTGGAGACGCTGGCCGGTCTCTTCGGCATCGGCCAGGCGCCTACCGGCGACAAGGACCCGTTCGGATTGCGCCGCGCGGCACTGGGCGTCATCCGCATCCTGATCGAGAAGCGCGTCGAGACGCGGATCGACACGCTGGTCAACGCCGCGTTCGCGCAATTTCCCGCGGCGAAGGATGCCGGCGCCGACGTCCTCGGATTCCTCAACGAGCGTCTGCGCGGCTACCTGCGCGAACTGGGTTACACCGCCAACGAAGTCGCGGCGGTGGTCGACGGCCTGCCGGGCGAGTACTGGCCGATCCCCGACCAGCTTGCCGCGATTCGCGCGTTCGAGGCGCTTCCGGAGGCCCCGGCGCTGGCTGCCGCGAACAAGCGAATCGTCAACATCCTGCGCAAGAACGGCGTCGTGGTCGGTTCAGGATCCGCCGTGCCTCCGTTGCAGATCAATCCGTCGCTGCTGACGCCGGGCGCGGAGAAGCGCCTCGCGGAGATGTTCGAGGAGCTCGCCGCGCTGGTCGAAGCCAAGCGCAAGTCGGGCGACTGGACCGGCGCCCTCGTCGCGCTGGCGGGGTCGCGCGCGACCGTCGACGCGTTCTTCGACGAGGTGATGGTGATGGCCGACGACCCCGACGTGCGCGCCAATCGGCTCGAGCTCCTGCGCTTCGTCGCGGCGACGATGAACCGGGTCGCCGATATCGGCAAGCTCGCGCAGTAGTCCGCCGGCGTTGCGCGCGGCACACGCCGCGCAGCCTTCGGCGGCGCGTTCCCGCGCGCAGGCATGTTCGGCGCGCGCGGCGACGTTTAGAATGCCGGCCGTGGTCCAGTTCACTTCCGAAGGCGTCGCCGCGACCCGCCAGCCCAAGCTGATCGTGCTCGACCGCGACGGCGTCATCAATTACGACAGCGACCATTTCATCAAGACGCCGGCGGAATGGATCGCCCTGCCGGGCAGCCTGGAGGCGATCGCGCGCCTCAACCAGGCGGGCTTTCGCGTGGTCGTCGCCACCAACCAGTCGGGCATCGGCCGCGGTCTCTTCGACATCGGCACGCTCAACGCCATCCACAACAAGATGCACCGCGCGCTGGCGCAGCACGGCGGGCGCGTCGACGCCGTGTTCTTCTGCCCCCACACCGGCGACTCGCAATGCGACTGCCGCAAGCCCCGCGCCGGCATGCTGCGCGAAATCGGCCGCCGCTTCGGCGTGGAGATGGCCGGCGTGCCCGCGCTCGGCGACAGCCTGCGCGACCTCGAGGCGGCCGCCGCGGTCGACGCGCAGCCGATGCTGGTGCTCACCGGCAAGGGCGAGAAGACGCTGCGCGACGGCGGGTTCCCGTCCAACACCGTGATCTTCCCCGATCTCGCCTTCGCCGCGGCGGCGCTGATCGCCGGCGAGTGATGGCGACGCTGCGCGCGCTGCTGTTCCTGCTCTACCAGGTGATCGTCACGCCGTGCTACGCGGTGCTGATGGTGGCGACGTGCTGGCTGCCGCGCATTCCGCGCTACAACATGGCGAAGAGCTGGTGCCGCGCCAATCTCTTCGGCGCGCGCTGGATCTGCGGCATCCGCTGGCGCGTCGAGGGCCTCGACAACGTGCCGTCGACGCCGCACATCCTGATGTCCAAGCACAGCTCCACCTGGGAGACGCTGGCGCTCAACCTCTATTTCCCGCCACTGGCGTTCGTCGCCAAGAAGGAGCTGCTGTCGATCCCTTTTTTCGGCTGGGGTTTCGCGCTGGCGTCGCCGATCACGATCGACCGCAACGCAGGGCGCGACGCGATGGAGCAGATCGCCGAGCAGGGCCGTGCGCGCTTCGCCCAGGGCTTCTGGATCTGCATCTATCCCGAGGGCACGCGCATCCGCGCCGGCACCCGCGCCCGCTACAAGACAGGCGGCGCGCGGCTGGCGGCGATGCTCGACACGCCGATGCTGCCGATCGCGCACAACGCCGGCTACCTGTGGCCGAAGGGGCTGTTCGGCAAGCGCGCCGGCACGATCACGCTGTCGATCGGCAAGCCCATCGCGCCCGCGGGGCGCGACGCCGCGACATTGACGCGCGAAGTCGAAAGCTGGATCGAAGGCGAAGTGGCACGCCTCGGGGTGCCTGCACGATGAGTGCCCGTGACGACACGCGCCGCGCAGCGCTGACGCCGGACGAAGTCGTCGCCGGCGGCCGCCTGCGGCGCATCGTGCTCGACGGCGAGGCGGTCGACTACCGCCTGCAACGCGCGCGCCGGCGCACGATCGGCATGCAGGTGGACCTGGACGGGCTGACCGTGCGTGCGCCGCGCTGGGTGAGCCTGGCCGAGATCGAGGCGGCGCTCGCCGAGCGCAGCGGCTGGATATCGCGCACGCTGGCGGAGTGGCGCACGCGGCGGCGCGAGGTGTTTCCGCGCGAATGGAAGACCGGTGCGCCGATCTACTACCGCGGGCTCGAGCTCGCGTTGGCGGTGTTCCCGGCGCGCCGCTCGGCGATCCGCCACGACATGTTCGACATGACCGTGCTGCACCCTGCGGCACACGACGAGCGCAAGGTCGCCACGTTCGTCAGCCACTGGCTGCGCGAGGAGGCGATGCGGCTCCTGGTGCCGCGCGTCGCGGCGTTCGCGCACGGCATCGCCGCGACGATGCCGACGGTCAAGCTGTCGAACGCCCGCAGCGAATGGGGTAGTTGCAATCAGCGCGGCGAGATCCGCCTCAATTGGCGGCTGGTGCAGCTGCCCGAGGATCTTGCCGACTACGTCGTCGCCCACGAGGTCGCCCACCTGTGCGAGCTCAACCATTCGCCGCGGTTCTGGGCGGTCGTCGAGCGCCTGCTGCCCGGACACGCGTCGCGCCGGCGCGCGCTCGAGGAATGGACGGCGCTGCTCGCCGCGTGACGTCAGGGCGCGGGCAGGACGGGCAGCGCGAGCTCGAGGTGCGCCTGTGCGGCAAGTATCTCGACCAGCGCGGCCCCCAGCTCGCGGCCGCCGCGGGTGTCCCGCCACAGGCCGCCGTCGGCGCGAAAATGGAATCCGCCGCTCCTCGCCGCCACCCACAGCTCGCGGTTCGGCACGTGACGATTGACAATGACCTTGCTGCCGTCGTCGCACTCGATCTCGAGCACGCCCTCGTTGACGCTCCAGTCGATGTCGAGGTCGGACGCGTCGAGCGCAGCGTCGAGCGCGCTGCCGATCGCGGCGAGCACGCGGTCGGTGGCGGCGATGAACCCGGTTTCGGTGGTCACGCGAGGCGGTGATAGGATCGACGTCGATGATCTTACGTGAATTCGCCCCCGCCGCACGACGCCTCGCCGTCGCGCTCGTCGCCTGCGCGCTGGTCGCGGGCTGCGGCATCAAGGGCCCGCTGAAGGCGCCGCCCGGCTCGAAGGCGCCGCCACCGCCGCCCGCCGGCGTGGAGCTGCCGTCGGCGTCGGACCGCTCCGATTGAGCGCCTTCGCGTACCGCGACGGCGAGCTCTTCGCCGAGGACGTCGCGCTCGCTGCCCTCGCTGACCGTTTCGGCACGCCGCTCTTCGTCTACTCGCGGGCGACGCTCGAGCACGCCTACCGGCAGTTCGACGCCGCGTTCGCAGGTGTGCCGCATCTCGTCTGCTACGCCCTCAAGGCGAACTCGAACCTCGCGGTGCTCGACGTTTTCGCGCGCCTCGGCGCAGGCTTCGACGTGGTCTCGGGCGGCGAGCTCGCGCGGGTGCTGGCGGCCGGGGGCGACGCTGCGCGCGTCGTGTTCTCCGGCGTCGGCAAGAGCGCAGCCGAGATGGAGGCCGCGCTCGCCGCCGGCATCCTCTGCTTCAACGTCGAGTCGGCCGCCGAGCTTGCGCGCCTCGCGCAAGTGGCGGGGCGCATGGGCCGTCGGGCGCCTGTCAGCCTGCGCGTCAATCCGCACGTCGACGCGCGCACCCATCCGTACATCGCCACCGGACTTGCCGGCAGCAAGTTCGGCATCCCGCACACGGAGGCGCTCGCCCTGTATCGCCACGCGGCGACGCTGCCGTCGATCGCCGTCACCGGTATCGACTGCCACATCGGCTCGCAGATCACCGATCTGGGTGCGCTGGTCGAGGCCGCGACCCGCGTATTCGAGCTCGCCGACCTGATCGAAGGCGCCGGCATTCCGCTCGCGCACGTCGACCTCGGCGGCGGCATCGGCGTGCGCTATCGCGACGAGGCCGTGATCGCTGCCGACGACTACGCGGCGGCCGTGCGCCGCGCGGCCGGCACGCGGCGGCAGACGCTGGTGTTCGAGCCCGGACGGCTGCTGGTGGCCGACGCCGGGGTGCTCGTGACGCGCGTCGAGTACCTGAAGCCCGGCAGTCAAAAGCGCTTCGCCGTCGTCGACGCCGCGATGAACGACCTGATGCGCCCGGCGCTCTACGACGCGTGGCACGGCGTCGCCGCGGTGCGTCCGCGCGACACGCCGGTGGAGGTCTGGGACATCGTCGGGCCCATCTGCGAGAGCGCCGATTTCCTGGCGCACGCACGCTCGCTCGCGCTTGCCGAAGGTGACCTCCTCGCGATCGCCGGCGCCGGCGCGTATGCGATGGCGATGAGCTCGAATTACAACTCGCGTCCGCGCGCTGCGGAAGTGCTGGTCGACGGCTCGCGCGTGCTGTCGATACGCGCGCGAGAACGTGTCGACGACCTCTTTGCCGGCGAGTCGCGACTGCCCGGGTGACGTGGCGCGTCAGTGCGCGATGCGCGCGCAAATCGCGCCCGGATACGGTGTGCGAATTCGCAACACTGGGCTTGGCGTGCCATACAACAACGCGCGAAATCTTGCAAATCGTTGAAATCTGGCTAGAATGCAGCCAGCAGGTGTCATTGGATTTGTCAAGTGCCGACAGCATTTTCGGCGATGGCGGAGACAGCGAATGCCTGCGACCAGAAGCAGATAACAGTTCTGGCAACTCAGACAGGAGAACTTCAATGTTGGCTGACATGATGTCGATGATGGCCCCGACGGCTTCCGCCCCGGCGCCGAAGAAACGCGCGACCAAACGCAAGGCCAAGAAGGCGAAGAAGGCTGCGCCGAAGAAGGCCGCGAAGAAGAAGACTGCAAAGCGCAAGGTCGCCAAGAAGGCGAAGAAGGCTGCCAAGAAGACCGCGAAGCGCAAGGTCGCCAAGAAGGCGAAAAAGGCGACTCGCAAAAAGGCCGCCAAGAAGACCGCGAAGCGCAAGGTCGCCAAGAAGGCGAAAAAGCGCACCGCGAAGAAGACCGCGAAGCGCAAGGTCGCCAAGAAGGCGAAAAAGCGTTCCGCGAAGAAGAAGAAGTAGTCTTCCGCACCAAGCGAAACGGGCGACCAGTGTCGCCCGTTTTGTTTTGGGGCGGCCGCTCCGCCCGCCCTGGCGCGCGCCGGCCGCTCAGCCGCTGCCGCCGTTGGCGGTCGCCTGCACCGGCTTGTCGCGCTTCGACTTGGCCTGCGCCGCCGGCTTCGCCTTGCGCGTCGCGCCGCCCTTGGCAGCCGGCGCGGACGTCTGCCGCACCACGGGCTTCGCATGCGTCGCGCGCGGGTGCGTGCCGTGCGCCGCGGCCGTGGCAACGCCCTCGCTGTTGATGCGCAGTCGCTGACCGACGCTGATGCGGTTTTGCGACAGGCCATTCCACGCGCGAATTTCGGCGACGCTGACGTGGTGGCTGCGGGCGATCGACGACAGGGTATCGCCGCGCTGCACCCGATAGTAGGTCGTGCGTCCCTGCGGCACCGTGGTGAATACCGCCTGCGACAGCGACAGCGCGGTGGCCGCGGAGGGGCTCTCGGCGGGCACCAGCATCGCGAAGCCGGCGGGCACGTGCGCGCGCGGGCCGATGCCGTTCACCGCACGCAGCGTGTCCACCGACATGCCGTAGCGCGCCGCGACCTGCGGCAGCGACTCCCCGCCTTTCATCCGGTACGCCTGCCACGACACCAGCGGCTGGTCGGTGAGCTCGAGCTTGGCGGCGAACACCTCCGCCTTGTCGATCGGCAGCAGGATCGTGTACTCGTCGGCGCCGGCGATCACGGGGCGGTTGTGCTGCGGATTCAGCATCTCGAACTCGTCGAGCGGCATTTCCGCGAGCTCGGCGGCGCGCTGCACGTCCATCTTGCGCGTCGTCTTGACCACCGTGAAATAGGGCGCGTCCGGGATGTCGTCGATGCGCAGCCCGTACTTGCCGGGGTCGCGGATGATGTTCTTCACCGCCTGCAGCTTCGGCAGGTAGTTGCGCGTCTCGGCCGGGACCTTGGTGAGGCTCGCGAAATCCGCGGGCAGGCCGCGCTGAAGGTTGCGGTCGACGGCGCGCTGCACGTTGCCTTCGCCCCAGTTGTAGGCGGCGAGCGCGAGCTGCCAGTCGCCGAAGCGCACGTACAGCGAATCGAGGTAGTCGAGCGCCGAATCGGTGGCAGCGACGATGTCGCGCCGCGAATCCACCCAGAAGTTCTGTGCGAGGCCGTAGTTCTTGCCGGTGGACGGCACGAACTGCCAGATGCCCGACGCGCGGCTGCTCGACAGCGCGTTCGGGTTGAAGGCGCTCTCCACCATCGGCAGCAGCGCGAGGTCGAGCGGCATGCCGCGCGCGGCCGTGGCGGAGACGATGTGATAGAGATAGCGGCGCGAGCGGTCGACCATGCGCGCGACGTAGTCGGGTCGCGACGCGTAGTACTGCTCCCATTTCGCGACCAGCGGATCGTCGTCGAGGTCGGGGACGCCGTAGCCGTCGACGATGCGGTCCCACAGGTCGGGCGCAGGCATCGGCAGCGGCTCGAGCTCGGCCATCGCCGCCGGCGCGAACGGCTTCAGCATCGGCGGCGGCGTGACGACGAATGCGGGCTCGGGTGCGGGTTGCGGGGCCGGCGCCGGCGCGGCGACCGGCGCGATGTCAGGGGCGGGTGTCGCGCACGCGGCAAGCGCGAAGGCGAGGGCGGCGGTCAGCAGTGATGTTCGCAACGAATGGCCTGGTCACACGGGGTCCGCGACTGCGAACGGGTTGCATGGCAGCGGGCCGCGTCGCGGCCGACGACGAAAAGACGGGAACGGCGCATGGTAGAAGCCTTTGCGCCGGGGCGTCAATGCGGACGTCGACGCTGTCGGGCGTTGTCCTGCATCAGCCGCGAAAGCCGTTCTTCCATTCGCGCAGCACGGCGAACACGTCGACCGGTTCCGCCAGCGCGCGGCCCGCATGCGCCTCGGCGGCATGGCGCGGCGCATCCACGCCGGCGCGCAGGAACGGGTTGGTGGCGAGCTCGTCGGCGATCGTCGACGGCAGCGTCGGATGCCCCTGCTGGCGCGTGCCGGTGGCGCTCGCCGTGCGCGCGGCGATAGCCGCGTTCGCGGGCTCGACGGCGGCGGCGAACGCGAGGTTGGCGAGCGTGTATTCATGCCCGCAGTAGACGCGCGTGGCCGGATCCAGCCGCGCCAGCGTCGACAGCGAATCCCACATCTGGGCGGGCGTGCCTTCGAACAGGCGGCCGCAGCCGGCCGCGAAGAGGGTGTCGCCGCAGAACAGCGACGCGCCGTCGATATCGCCTGCGTACGCGATGTGCCCCGCGGTGTGCCCCGGAATGTCGAGCACGCGCAATGCGACGCCGACGCCGGGAACGTCGATGCGATCGCCTTCGCCCAGGGCCACGGTGCGCGCCGGAATGGTCTCGCGCGCCGGGCCGAACACGGGCACCGCGAAGCGCTCGACGAGCGCCGTCACGCCGCCGACGTGATCCTTGTGGTGGTGCGTGGCGATGATGGCGGTCAGCTCGAGGCCCTCCCGTGCGAGATGCGCGAGCACCGGGGCCGCATCGCCCGGGTCGACGACCGCCGCGGCGCGCCCGTGGCGAATCAGCCAGATGTAGTTGTCGGTGAACGCCGGGATGGCGATAATCGAAGGCATGGACGAATGTTCGAACGCGCCCGCACGCCTGTCAACGACGCTCGCCGACTGGTTCGCGACGCCCCTGGGCAGCTACCTGCTGTCGCGCGAGCAGGGTTACTTCGACCGCACGGTCGCCGACATCTTCGGCTACTACGCGCTGCAGATCGGCATGCCTGACCGCGACTTCCTGGCGCAGAACCGCATCCCGAAGCGCTGGACGCTGGACTACGACCCGCCGGCGACGGTGATCGCCGATCCCCACTACCTGCCCTACGCCGAGAACACGTTCGACCTCGTCGTGCTGCCGCACGCGCTCGAGTTCACCGACGACCCGCACCTGATGCTGCGCGAGGCCTATCGCGTGACGCGCCCGGAAGGGCAGATCGTGATCGCCGGCTTCAACCCGTTTTCGCTCTATGGCGCGAAGCGTTATTTCGGACGCCAGCAGACTCCGCCGTGGAACGGCAACTTCATCGCCCTCTACCGCGTCAAGGACTGGCTGACGCTGCTCGGCTTCGACGTCATCGGCGGCCGCCTCGACGCGTATGCGCCGCCGTTCGCCAGCGAGCGCTGGCTCGGCCGCTGCGGCTTCCTCGAGAAGGCCGGCGACCGCTGGTGGCCGATCGCCGGCGGCGTGTACTTCCTGCGCGCGATGAAGCGCGTCGCGGGCATGCGCGTCATCATGCCCGCGCGCGTGCGCCGTGAGCGGCGCGAGGCCTTCGCGCCGGCGACGCGCCGCGAGCGCGAGACGCTGACGTTCCGTCGCGACTCGTGAGCAACGTGTCGCTGTACACGGACGGGGCCTGCAAGGGCAATCCCGGCCCCGGCGGCTGGGGCGTGCTGCTGGTGGCCGCGGACCGCGAGAAGGAGCTGTTCGGCGGCGAGCGCGACACCACCAACAACCGCATGGAGCTGACGGCCGTGATCCGCGGTCTCGACAGTCTCACGCGCGGCTGCGACGTCGACGTCTTTACCGACTCGCAATACGTAAAGAACGGCATCCAGTCGTGGATCCACAACTGGAAGCGCAACGGCTGGAAGACCGCCGACCGCAAGCCGGTCAAGAACGCCGAGCTGTGGCGCGAGCTCGAGGCCGCGACCACCCGCCACCGCGTGCGCTGGCACTGGGTCCGCGGCCACAGCGAGCACCCGCAGAACGAGCGCGCCGACGCGCTGGCCAACCGCGGCGTCGAGGTGGCGCTGGGGCGCCCGGCGGCGTGAGGCCGGTCGGAGCCGACGGGACTTTGGCGACCTGCGGCGGGAGTCTGCCAGCCGCATGTCTAATATTCAGGTCGCAACGATGCTGCTGCCGCCGCAGCATGGAATAAACTCGATGGGTCCCGGTGCGCCAGACGGCGCTTCGGTCCGATTGCCAATTCTGAACGCAAGGGGGGGTCATGTCGCCGAAGATTCGATGGCTGCTGCCGCTGATCGGAATTGCGCTGGCGTCCTGCGATGCACGCTACGCACATTGGAAAATGGAATCGCCCGAAGGGCGCGTGCCGACGACGACGACGTGCGAAGGCGAATCCGACTGCGTGATCGTGACTGATTACGAGATGGACGACAGATCGGCTTGCGGCGACTATTGCTATCCGGTCGTCCCGGCTCACATCATTGTTTCGAGATCTACTAGCTTCAATCCGCCGCCGCTCATTATGGTGTGGACCCTACCGCCTAATTCCCATGCCAGCTTCCCGCCCGATGGGATCAAATTCCAAAATGAGTCGAAGATCTTATGCCGGCTCGGCACGCCAACGGACGCAAAAGATCAAAAATCATTCACATGCAAAAATCCGCTTGTTCCCAGCGATCCGAATGGCGATGGGTGGAAATACGCGATTAAGCTCGTACTCGACAACCACAAAAAGCTTAGGTCGTACGATCCTTGGGTCGTCAATAAGTAACGCGCAGATGATTACCCGGGGCGCCGGCGACGACGTACATCACCGCCGCATGAGCCAGGACTTCGCCGCGTCGACCGCGGCGGCGTAGCCGAGCGCGCGGCCGCCGTCTTCGGCGGCGGCGAAGTCGGCCGCAGGCAGCCGGCCACGCGCGACGTCGAGCCACGGCGCAACGAACGCCGTGTCCACCGGGTCGCGCTGCATCCCCGATTGCCTGAGCTGTGCCTCCGCCATGCCGTGGAACGCCACGGCGTCGCGCATCTCGCCGAGCGATGCCGCCAGCGCGGTGCAGGCGTCGAGCGTGCCGAGTCCCGCCAGCCGGTCGCCGGTCGTGGCGGCGATCGCGAGCGTTTCATGCAGCAGCACGACTGGCTCGCGCTGCTCGCCGCGGCTGATGGCGGTCATTGCGAGGTTGAGCAAGGTGACCGCGACGACGGCGAGATCGCCCGCTTCGCGCGCGAGCACCAGCGCCTGCCGGTAGTGCTCGTCGGCACGCCCCATGCGCCCGTCGATGCGCTCGACCTGGGCGATCTGGTTGAGCGCGGCAGCGAGCTCCCGCGGGTCGCCACCCTGCCGCGCCAGCGTGAGCGCCTCGTCGAGATAGGCCCGCGCGTCGGCGCGGCGGCCGAGCCCGAGCGCGGCGAGGCCGAGCGGCTGCAGCAGGGTCGCCACGAGTCCCGCGTCGCCCGCTTCGCGCGCGATCGCGAGCCCTTCCTCGAGGTAGTCGTAGGCTTCGTCGAAGCGCCCGGCCCACGACTTGAATTGTCCGGCGGCGAGCAGGAGGCGCGCCCGCAGCACGCCGCGTGCCGCGGCGTCGGGCCGCGCCAGCGCTTCGGTCGTCACGCGCAGCCCCAGCCCCAGCAGGCCGCGATTGAACCAGTAGAGCTTGATCGCGTCGGCAAGGCGCATGTCGGCGTCGCCGCCGCCGGTTGCCTCGCTGCAGTATGCATGCGCGGCCAGCACGTTCTCGAGCTCGGCGTCGAGGCGCGCAAGGCAGCGCGCCTGCTCGGGACCCGTGATCTCGTCGCGCGCATGCTTGACGAAGTCCAGCACCCATGCGAGATGGCTGGTGCGCGCATGCGCTTCCTCCGCCGACTCGCGCAGCCGGCCCAGCGCGTATTCGCGCACGGTTTCGAGGAAGCCGTAGCGGTCCTTGTCGGCATCGAACACGACGAGCGATTTCTCCACGAGGCCGGTCACCACGTCGAGCACGGCGTCGGCGTCGGCGCCGCCGATGCGCGTCAGGGACTCGGCCGCCTCCAGCGTAAAGCCGCCGGCGAATACCGCCAGATGGCGAAACAACGTCCGCTCCGCCGGCACGAGCAGGTCGTAGCTCCAGTCGATCAGCGCGCGCAGCGTCTGCTGCCGCGGCAGCACGTCGCGATTGCCGCCGGCGAGCAGCCGGAAGCGGTCGGACAGGCGGTCCTCGATGCGGGCCGGCGACATCGTGCGCGTGCACGCCGCGGCGAGCTCGATCGCGAGGGGAATGCCGTCGAGCTGGCGGCAGATGCCGACGATCGCGACGGCATTGTCATCGTTGACGAGGAAATCGCCGCGCGCGGCCATCGCGCGCTCGATGAAGAGGCGTGCCGCTTCTGATTGCTTGAGCGCATTCTCGATGAAGCGCCGCGCCGTGTCCGACTTCGCGGCACCCTCGCCGGCGGCCGGGGGCGGCTGCGGCAACGACAACGTCGGCACCGGATAGATCTGCTCGCCGGCGATGTTGAGCGGTTCGCGGCTCGACGCCACGATGTGCAGCATGGCGCTCGCGCGCAGCAGCGCATGCGCGAGCGCGGCGCAGCCCTGCACGAGGTGCTCGCAGTTGTCGAAGATCAGCAGCAGGTGTCGCTCGCGCACGTAGTCGGCGAGCGTGTCGACGAGCGGCCGCCCGGCTTCCTCCTTGACGCCGAGCGCGGAAGCGACCGCCTGCGCCAGCAGCAGCGCATCGCCCAGTGGGGCGAATTCGATGAAGAACACGCCGTCGGCGAACGCCTCCATCGCGTCCGCTGCGGCCTGCAGCGAAAGCCGCGTCTTGCCGATGCCGCCCGGTCCCACCAGCGTCAGCAGCCGGCTGCGGGGGATCAGCGCCGCGACCTCGGCCAGCTGGCGCTCGCGGCCGATGAACGAGGTGAGCTGCTGCGGCAGATTGTTGGGCGTGGCCTCCAGCGAACGCAGCGGCGGGAATTGCGCGCGCAGGCGCGGGTGCACGAGCTGGAACAGGCGTTCGGCGCTCGCGAGGTCGCGCAGCCGCACCTCGCCCAGCTCCTGCAGCCCGAGCGGGGAACGCAGGCGATCGGCGACCAGCGTCGCCACGGCCTGCGACAGCAAGACCTGTCCGCCGTGCGCCGCGGCCATGATGCGCGCAGCGCGGTTGATCGCCGGACCAAAGAAGTCACGGTCGCGGCGCTCGCCCACCCCCATGTGGATACCGCAGCGCACGGCCAGCATGAGATCGGGCACGTGCGCGGGTTCGGCGAGCGCGAGCTGCAGGTGCAGCGCCGCCGCGACCGCGTCGAGCGGATCGTCGAACACCGCGTGCACGCCGTCGCCGGTCATCTTGACGACGGTGCCGCGGTTTGTCTCGACGGCGTCGCGGACGATCGCGTCATGCCGCGCGAGCGCGGGCTCCATGCGCGCGGCGTCGGACTCCCACAGGCGCGTGCTGCCCTCGATGTCCGTGAACAGAAACGTGACGATGCCGGTCGCTGCGGCCATGGTCTTCTTTTGTCGGCCCGATGCACTGACAGCGCGCGGCGCGCCCCGGGGAGGACGCGACCAGCGCTGGCGTGCGCAGTATAGAGCGCGCGGCGCGCGACGCCGCGCGGCACCTTGGGACCTGCTAACGCGGCGCGGGGGATCCGCCGGCGGCGGGCGGCGTCTCGCGCGTCCGGGCGAGGCGCCGCGAGAACACCGTCATCTCCTTCTCGGCCTGCTTGTCGCCGCGTTCCGCCGCCACGGCGATGCCGCGCGCATAGGCGGCGAGCGCGTCGTCGACGCGGCCCGCCTCGGCGAGCGCGCGGGCATAGAGCTTCCATGCCGCCGTGTAGCGCGGATCGAGCTCCACCGCCTTGGCGAGATGCATGGCCGCGCTCGCGGCATCGGCCGATTTCAGGAGCTCGCTGCCGAGCGAATATCGCAACAGTGCGCCGTCCTTGCCGGCCGCCAGCATCTTCTCGAACGCGGCGAGCGCGGGACTGCCGGCGGCGCCCGTCATCTCATTGCGGCTTGCCGGTCGCGCAGTCGACACGCCGGAACGGGTAGATCACCTGGCGCTCGGCGCCGTTGATCTTGCCGCGCACGTAAGCGAACAGCTCGCCGGCGACCGTGCGCGTGTACGCGATCTCGGCCGGAAAGTCGCGCGCCGGATTGCTGAACACGTAGCTCGTGGCGCCATGGTCGTCGCGCGCGCCCTGGTAGACGAATCCTTCCTCGGCCTTGTCGGTCGGCTTCGCGAAATAGGCGATGCTGCCGTCGGCGCGGGTCTCGATGCGCATGTACTCATACGATTCCGTCCTGTCGCCCATCACCGTGTGGCCGAGACCCAGCATCATCCCCGCCGAGGGTCGCGTCCATTGCTCGGTGAAATCGCGATGGTTCACCTCGCCGGCCCAGCAGCCGGCCAGCCAGTCGAGCGCGCCGATCGCACCCGCGGTGGTGTCTGTCGTGGGCGCGGCCGGTGCGGTCGCCGGGGCCGCAGGGGATGCCTGTGGACCGGCCGGCGGCGATGGCGATTGCTGCGCCGGCGCGGCCGGCGGCGGTGTCTGCGCAGGTGCGGCGGGGCTTGCCGCCAGCATTACGATCGCGGCGAGCAGGGAAGTGAGGCGCATCGACATCTTGTCTCGATCCAATCTATTGCGGCCGCGACAGCGGCAGGTTGAGCAGGAGGTTCTGCGGTTTCAGCACCAGGCGGTTATCGGCATCCATCGCCATCGCAAGGTACACCGGCCGGCCGGCGATCGCGGCGCGCATCGCCGCGGGATCGGCGAACGCAAGCTCGAAGAGGCACAGGAGGCGCGCCATCCGCGCATCGTCGACGTCGGCGCCATTGTACAGATCGTTGAGCAGCGCACTTGCCTGCGCGTCGAGGCCCACGTGCCAGACCCAGCGCCGGTCGTCGATCTCTGCGCGTGGCCGTATGGACACCTCGACGCCGAGAAAGTGCGCGATCCAGCGTACGAGCACTGTCGTCAGCGCATCGAGCGCCGGCTGGCCGCGATTGAGGCTCACCGCCAGATCGTGGCGTTCGTCGCGCTCCCAGTAAGTCGCGGCGCTGTCGCGATCGAGCACGTCGAGTTCGACGCTGCGCGTCGGCGTGCGGTTCTGCTGCAGCAGCTCCCCCAGGCTGCCGAAGCCGCCGGCGATCGCATAGCGCTCGACGGTGGCGGCGTCGGCCGCCATCACGGCGCCGTCGGCGGTGACGGTGATCCGCTGCGGCCGGAACAGCATTTCACCTGCGCGCGCGGCAAGCGGATCGGCTTCGTCGCCGAGCACGTGACGCAACAGCACCTGGGTGAGCTGGTGCAAGAATGCGGGCGGCACGTCGACGCCTTCGCCGCGGAACAGGCCGACGTACGCGCTCTCGAGCGACGGCGCTGCGGTGAGACGCCCGCGAAAGCGCAGGAACACGCGGTAGTTGTCGCGCGCGTCGGCGTCGCGGATCGCGTCGAGCGCCGCGGCGTCGAGCGCGGCGCGCGGATTCGCCGCGAGCGCGTCGGCCACGGCGAGCTCGGCATCGCACGACTCGGGAACAGGCGCCAGCTCGGCACGCGCGAGGAAGCTTCGCAGGAAAGCATCGGTGACCGTGAGTCGGCCATCGCTGCCTTGCGCGAGCAGCCGGTAGCCGCAGGACGCCCAGTATTCCGGCATCAGGTGCCGCCGCCTCCCAGCATGTCCTTCTGCAGGCTCGGCTGCACCGGATGCTCGCCGAGCCAGATCCGCGTCAGCGCCTTGTTGAAGGCTTCGCCGGGTATCGTCGCGCGTTCCCTAGCATCGAGCGTCACGTGCGTGGCCCCGTCGACATAGTCCAGCGTGACGACACTGCCTTGCTTGACGTCGCCGAAGCCTTGCATCGCCACCACGAGCTGCCCGGTCTCGCCTTTCACCGCGGCCAGCTCGGCCTCGGACAGGTTGTCCTTGAGACCATCGAGCAACGCATCCACGAGCTGGTCGGCGGTGAGGTCGCGCAGAAGATCCATGCGGATGCGCCGCGGCGACTGCGTCACCACGCCGGCAAGGTCGGACGCCCGTTGTGGCAGCCAGAGACTGCCGACATAGATCTCGAATACCAACTTGGTGCGCACGCCGGCGCCATTCAACACCACTTCCCGGCCGCCGAGCGCCGCCGTGGCGGGCAGCGTGATGCCCTGTATGTCGACCGCCGCGGCATCGATGGCGAACGCGACGGCAACGAGCAGCGCCAGCACTCGGCTCATGGCGGAATCCCTCACAGTGCTTCGAACAATCCGGCGGCGCCCATGCCGGTGCCGATGCACATCGTCACCAGCCCCCATTGGCGGCGGCGCCGCCGCAGGCCGTGGACGATCGTCGCCGTGCGAATCGCGCCGGTGGCCCCGAGCGGGTGGCCGAGCGCGATCGCGCCGCCCAGCGGATTGATCTTCGCGACATCGAGATCGAGGTCGCGGATCACCGCCAGCGATTGCGCGGCGAACGCCTCGTTGAGCTCGATCCAGTCGAGATCCTCCTTGCGCACGCCGGCGCCCGCGAGCACCTTCGGGATCGCCGCGACAGGCCCGATGCCCATGATGTCGGGTGGCACGCCGGCGATGGCGAATCCGGCGAATCGCGCGAGCGGCGCCAGTGCGAGCTCCTTCAGCACCCGCTCGGATACGAGAATGGCCGCGCCGGCGCCGTCCGAAGTCTGCGAGCTGTTGCCCGCGGTGACGGAGCCCTTGGCGGCGAACACCGGCCGCAGCTTTGCCAGCGCCTCGAGCGACGTGTCCGCGCGCGGGCCCTCGTCGGCGGCCACCGGATGCCGCGTGGCGACGATGGCGCCGCTGGCGAGATCAGGCGCGCGGGCATCGATCATGAACGGCGTGATTTCCTGCGCGAACTCGCCGGCCGCCTGCGCGGCGATCGCCTTCTGGTGCGACGCCAGCGCGAAGGCATCCTGGTCCTCGCGCGACACCTTCCACCGCGTGGCCACGCGCTCGGCGGTGAGGCCCATGCCGTAGGCAATGCCGATCGTCTCGTCACGGGCGAACACCCGCTGGTTGATCGCGAGCCGGCCGAGCATCGGGATCATCGACATGCTCTCGGTGCCGCCGGCGATCATGATGTCCGCCTCGCCGACACGGATGCGGTCGGCCGCGATCGACACCGCGTTGAGCCCCGACGCGCAGAAGCGGTTGACGGTCATGCCCGCCACGCTGTCGGGCAGGCCGGCGAGCAGAAGGCCGATGCGCGCCACGTTCATCCCCTGCTCGTATTCGGGCATCGCGCAGCCGACGATCACGTCGTCGACGCGCGCCGGCGCGATCGACGGCACCTGTGCGAGCACGCTCGCCAGGACGTGGGCGAGCAGGTCGTCGGGACGCGTGTGCCGATAGACGCCGCGCGGCGCCTTGCCGACCGCCACGCGCGTCGCCGCCACCACGTAGGCTTCGGTGATCTGTCGCGGCATCGTCAGTTCCGCAGCGGCTTGCCGGTGGCGAGCGTATGCGCGATGCGCGCCTGCGTCTGCGCGTTGTGCAGCAGCGCCAGGAACTCGCGCCGCTCGAGGTCGAGCAGCCATTTTTCGTCGACCTCGCTGCCGGCGTCGATCTCGCCGCCGCAGATCACGCGCGCGATGGCGAGGCCGATGTCGAAATCGTACGCGGAGACGAAACCGCCGTCGCGCAGGTTGACGAGCATCATCTGCAGCGTGCCGATGCCCGTGCGCCCGGTGACGGCGATCGTCGTGCGTGGCAGCGGCGGGCGGTAGCCCTGCTCGGCCAGCGCACGCGCCTGCGCCAGCGCGACGTGCAGGACCTCGCCGGCGTGCATCACGACCACGTCTGCCGGACGCAGGTAGCCCAGCGCCTTGGCGTCGAGCGCGCTCTTCGATACCTTGGCCGTGGCGATGCTCTGGAAATACGTGCGCACGAACGGGAAGGGGTCCTGTTGCCCGCCGGCGCGGCCGCGCGCCACGTCGTCGGCCGCGCGCATCGCGAATTCCTTCGTGCCGCCGCCGGCGGGCAGCAGGCCGACGCCCGCCTCGACGAGGCCGATGTAGCTCTCGAACGCGGCGACGGCGCGGTCGCAGTGCAGCGTGAACTCGCAACCGCCGCCGAGCGCCATGCCGCGCACCGCGGCGATCGTCGGCACGAGGCTGTAGCGCAATCGCATCGACGTCTGCTGGAAGCGGTGCACGACGTCCTCGACAACGCTCCACTGCCCCGCCTGCACGGCCGGCGCGAGCGACGCCAGGTTGGCGCCGAACGAAAACGGCTCGCGCGTCTGCCACAGCACGAGCCCGGCGCACTGCGCCTCGGCGACGTCGAGCGCGCGCCCCATGCCGTCCAGCACTTCGCTCGACACCGTGTTCCGCTTGGTCTTGAACGACACGATGCCGACGTCGTCGCCGACATGCCACATGCGCAGCGCGTCGGTTTCGAAGATCGTCGTGCCGGCATCGTGGCGTTCGCCGAGGACGGCGTCCGGGAAGCGCTGGCGGCGGTAGACCGGCAGCGTGCTGCGGCCGACGAATGTCGCACGCTGCGGCGACCACGAGCCTTGCGCCGCATGCACGCCGCGCGCAGCGACCACCGGGGCGGCGTCGATCCAGTCGGGCAGCGGTGCGGCGGCGAGCGTGCGGCCGGCGGCGATGTCGTCGCGAATCGCGCGCGCGATGTCGGCGAAGCCTGCCGCCTGCCAGGTCTCGAACGGGCCCATCGTCCAGCCGAAGCCCCAGCGGAGCGCCAGATCGACGTCGCGCGCGTTGTCGGCGATCGCCGCGAGATGATAGGCGGCATAGTGGAAGACGTCGCGGAACACCGCCCACAGGAATTGCGCCTGGGGGTGCGTGCTCGCGTGGAGCGCCGCCAGCATCTGCCGCGGCTCCTGCGTGCCGAGGATCGCCAGCACCTCCGGCGCAGCCGCGGGCGCCGATGGCCGGTAGGCGCCGGTCGCGGCGTCGAGCACCTCGATGTCGCGGCCCACCTTGCGGTAGAAGCCGGCGCCGGTCTTCTGCCCGAGGGCGCCCTTGGCGACCAGCGCCGTCAGCACGCGCGGCTCGGCAAAGCAGGCATGCCAGGGATCGTCCGGCAGGTTGTCGCGCATCGTGGCGATGACGTGCGCGGTGGTGTCGAGGCCGACGACGTCGACAGTGCGGTAGCTCGCGCTCTTCGGCCGCCCGATGGCCGGGCCGGTCAGCGCATCGACGACGTCGTAGCCGAGGCCGTAGCGCTGCGTGTGCAGCATCGTCGCCACGATCGAGAACACGCCGATGCGGTTGGCGATGAAGTTCGGCGTGTCGCGCGCGCGGATCACGCCCTTGCCGAGCGTCGTGGTAAGGAAGGTCTCGAGCGCGTCGAGCAGCGCGGGCTGCGTGCCCGGCGCCGCGATCAGCTCGACCAGATGCATGTAGCGCGGCGGGTTGAAGAAGTGGATGCCGCAGAAGCGATCGCGCAGCGCCGGCGGCATCGCGGCGTCGAGCGCGGCGAGCGAAAGGCCGGAGGTGTTGGACGCGACGATCGCATTCGGCGCGAGGAATGGCCCGACACGGGCGTAGAGATCGCGCTTCCAGTCGAGCCGCTCGGCGATCGCCTCGATCACGAGATCGCAGCCAGCGAGGCGCTGGAGGTCGTCGTCGTAGTTGGCGACCTCGATCGCCGCGGCGCGCTCCGGCTCGCCCAGCGCCGCCGGCTCGAGCTTCGCCAGTCCCGCGACGCCCTTGCGGGCGATGGCGTTGCGGTCGCCGTCCTTTGCCGTGAGGTCGAAGAGCCGCACGCGCACGCCGGCGTTGACCAGGTGTGCGGCGATCTGCGCGCCCATCACGCCGGCACCGAGCACCGCCACTTCGCGCACGACCAGGCGCGCCGGGCCCGGCGCTGCAGGCGCCATACCAGCGGTCGTCGCGGAAGCGTTTGCAATCATGGGTCGGCGCGCGCCCTGCGGCACACCCCGCGCGCGCGGCGGCGAGACGGCCGCGGGCTGGACGGTCGCGTCGCCGCCGTCCGGCGATGCGGTGTCAGAACGAGTACACCATCTGTCCGGACACGATGAACACGTTCATGTCGTAGTGACCCTTGACGAGGCCGTTCTGCGCGGTGCTGCCTGCATTCTGGTCGATGCCCGGCTTGTCGACGAAGATGTACGCGGCGCCGACATCGAACTTGAGCTGCGGCGAGAACTTGTATTGCAGGCCGGCGGCGAGCCACGTGCGGTCACCATCGGGCAGGCGCACGGTGCGGTCGGTGCCGTTCACGGGCGACTGGTCGAACGCCACGCCGCCGCGGAACTTCCACTGGTCGTTGTACTTGTAGGTGGCGCCGACCGAGACGCGCCAGACGTCGTCGAAATTCTCCGGCGTGGATTGCAGCACGTCACCCGTGGTGCGTACGAACGTCAGGTCCTTGAACGTCGACCAACCGGTCCACTGCACGTCGGCCATCCAGTCCCAGCGGTCGTTGATCGACTGGAAGATCGACAGGTTGGCGATGTCGGGCAGCTTGACGTTGGCATTGACCCCGCCGTTGAAGAGCGCGACGGAGTTCACCTGTTGCGCGAGCAGGGCCACCACCGGCGCCAGCGGCGCCGGCACGCTCGGCGTCGGATTGTCGAAGCCGACGTTGCCCGTCGCCTTGAACTTCATCGGCGAGCGATAGGACAGGCCCACGCGCGTCGCCGGATTGACATCCCACAGCATGCCGACGTTCCAGCCCCACGCGCTGTCGCTGGCGTCGACGGTCGATTTCGATTGCAATCCCGGCGTCGCGCCGACGATCGCCGGCACGAGCGCCGCCGGAATCGCCCCTTGCCCCGCCGCCTGCGTCGCCGCCTGCGCCAGAGCGCCTGAGTAATTGACCATTTCCGAGAACGTGGCCTTGACGTGCTGCCAGTTGACGCCCCCGCCGATGGCGAACTGGTCGTTCACCTTCCACGACAGCGCCGGGTTGACGTTGATCGTCTGCACGTCCGACTTCAGTCCCTGGAAGCGCCCGATGAAGTCGTCGTCGTACTCGGTGACGAGGCCGAACGGGACGTTGATGCCGAGTCCGAACACGAGGTCGCGATTGAGCGGCACCGCCAGGTAGAGGTTCGGTACGACATTGGTGCTGCCGGCATCGCCGCCGTCGCCGCCGAGCGGCTGGAAAGCCGCCGGCTGCGAGCCGTCGTTCTTGAATTTCATCGACGGCGTGATGAAATGGACGCCCAGCACCACCTGCGCGCTCGAATATTTCGACAGCGTCGCCGGATTCACCGACATCGAGCTCGCATCCTCCGCCGCCGCGGCGCCGCCGGCGAACGCGTTGCCGAGGCCGCTGGCGCTTTCCTCCTGCAGCGCGAATGCGGCGCCGGACGCATGGCCCGCCCCGAGCAACGACACGGCGGCGATGACGCCGGCGGCGACTCGGCTGCGGCGGAACTGGCTTCGATTCATGATGGCGGTTCTCCTCGTGAATGGGCGGCTGGCGCTACACGATTCATCATTTGCGAAGGCGCCCGTCGGTTGCGACAGCGAGGGGCCGGTCGACTATACCAGCGCCGTCGCACCGATTCATTTTGCACTGCGGGAAACGTCGCACATTTGTTCATCGGGGCACAATCGGTCGCGGCCGGCGGTCGGCGCCGACGGCGACATACGTCACGCTCGCCTCCGTCACCTTGACGGTGACGAGGTCGTCGGGATTGCGCTGGGCGTAGACCTCCATCGAAATGGTCACCGACGTGCGGCCGATGCGCGCGACCTCGCCGAAGAAGCTGACGACGTCGCCGACCAGCACGGGCTCCTTGAAGGTGAACGAATTGACGGCGACGGTCGCCACGCGACCGCGCGCCGTGCGCGCGGCCAGCACGCCCCCGGCGATGTCCACCTGCGACATGATCCAGCCGCCGAAGATGTCGCCGTGCTGATTGACGTCGGCCGGCATCGGCACCACCCGCAGCACGGGCTCGCCATGCGGCAGCAAGAGGCGGGAAGGCTCGCTCATCGCCACCTCACGCCGCCGCCGCGCGCCGCGCTTCGTCGCGCAGCTCGCGGCGCAGGATCTTGCCGACATTCGACTTCGGCAGCTCGGCGCGGAACTCCACCTCGCGCGGCATCTTGTAGCCGGTCAGCCGCTCGCGGCAATAGCGCAGCATCTCCTCCGCGGTGAGCGCATGATCGCGCTTCACCACGAAGAGCTTGACCGCCTCGCCGGACTTGGGGTCCGGAACGCCGATCACCGCGCACTCGAGCACGCCCGGATGGCCGACCACCACCGCCTCGATCTCGTTGGGATACACGTTGAACCCCGAAACCAGGATCATGTCCTTCTTGCGATCGACGATGCGCACATAGCCGCGTGCGTCCATCACGCCGATGTCGCCGCTGGCGAAGAATCCGTCCCCGGAGATTGCCATGGCGGTCTCCTCGGGCCGATTCCAGTAGCCCGGCGTCACCTGCGGCCCGCGGATGCAGATCTCCCCCGGCTGTCCGAGCGGCACGTCGTGACCGAGGTCGTCGCGCAGCACGATGTCGGTCGACGAGATCGGCAGGCCGATGGAGCCGTTGTACGCCGGCAGGTCGAGCGGGTTGATCGTTGCCGCCGGCGACGTCTCGGTGAGTCCATAGGCCTCCGACAGTGTGACACCGGTGACTTCCTTCCAGCGCCTGGCCACGGCTTCCTGCACCGCCATGCCGCCGCCGAGCGTGAACGTGAACGACGCGAAGTCGAGCCGGGCGAAATCCGGATTGTTGAGCAGCGCATTGAACAGCGTGTTGACCCCGGTGATCGCGGTAAAGCGGAAGCGTCTCATCTCGCGCACGAGGCCCGGGATGTCGCGCGGATTGGCGATCAGGACATTCTCGCCGCCGAGCGTCATGAACACCAGGCAGTTCGCAGTGAGCGAGAAGATGTGATAGAGCGGCAGCGGCGTGATGATGACCTGGCGGTTCTCGGTGCCGAGGAACGGCCGCACCCATGCCCGCGACTGCAGCAGGTTGGCGACGATGTTGCGATGCAGGAGCACGGCGCCCTTGGCCACGCCGGTCGTGCCGCCGGTGTATTGCAGGAACGCGATGTCGTCGTGGCCGATCGGCACCCGCGCGAGCGCGCGCCGCCGGCCGTCGGCGATCGCGTCCGCCATGCGGATCGCGCCGGGCAGCGACCACGGCGCGATGACCTTCTTCACGTGCCGCAGCACGAAGTCGACCAGCGCGCCCTTGAGACCGAGCATCTCGCCGATCGACGTCACGACCACGTGCTTGATGGCGGTGCCCGCGCCGACTTCCTGCAGCGTGTGCGCGAAGTTCTCGACGACGACGATCACTGCAGCGCCCGAGTCGACGAGCTGGTGCTCGAGCTCGCGCGGCGTGTACAGCGGATTGACGTTGACCACCGTGTAGCCGGCGCGCAGCGTGCCGAACAGCGCCACCGGGTATTGCAGCACGTTGGGCATCATCAGCGCCACGCGGGCGCCCTTGGCCAGGCCCTGTGCCTGCAGCCAGGCGCCGAACGCGGCCGACAGCGCATCGAGGTCGCGGAACGAGATCGAGCGTCCCATCGAGGTGAACGCAGGCCGCGTCGGGTACCGGGCGAACGATTCCTCGATCACGTCGCGCAGCGACGCATACTCGTCGATGTCGATCTCGGCGGGAATCCCGGCCGGATAGCTTGCGAGCCAGTATCTGTCCACGGCCTCCTCCATCCGTCGTTGCGCTGCCATCGCGTGCGCCGCGTGTGCGCGGCGTTGGCGACTCCAACCGTCGCACGCGGCAACCGCGCGCGACATGGCGTTTCAGCCTGCCGGCGTGCCGCCCGCCGCGTCGCGCGCGGCATGCGCCGCGTACCACAAGGGTCCGCCGCGGAACGGCGCGAATCCGGTGCCGAAGATCGCGCCTGCATCGACCAGGTCGGCATCGGCCACCACGCCTTCGGCGAGCGCCTTGCGCGCTTCGGCGACGAAGGGGTCGATGAGCCGCGCCGCGAGCGCGGGAGGCACCGCCGACGGCGCGGCCTTCTGCGGCTTGCCGTTCACCCAGCGGTAGTAGCCTTCGCCGCTCTTCTTGCCGAGCTTCTTGGCGTCGACGAGCGCCATCAATCGCTGCGGCGGCGCGCCGGCGTCCGCCAGCAGCTTGCCGACCGCGACGCAAATATCGAGGCCCACGGTGTCGGCGAGCTCGATCGGCCCCATCGGCATGCCGAACGCGAGCGCCGCCTCGTCGACGGTTTCCGGGGACAGGCCCTCGTCCACCGCGCGCATCGCCGTCATCAGGTAGGGGGCGAGGATGCGATTGACGAGGAACCCTGGCGCGCTCCTGACCGGCAGCGGCAGCTTGTCGATCTGGCGCACGAACGCGAGGGCGCGTGGCACCACTGCGGCCGCGGATTGCGCGCCGACCACGACCTCGACCAGCATCATCTTCGCCACCGGGTTAAAGAAGTGCAGGCCGACGAGCCGCGACGGATCGGCGAGCGCACCGGCAATCGCTTCGAGGGGGATCGATGACGTGTTGGTGGCGAGAATGGCATCGCCGCGCGCCTTCTTCTCGACGCTAGCCAACACCGCGCGCTTGGCGTCGACATTCTCGAAGATCGCCTCGATGACGACATCGGCGCGGGCGATGCCGTCACCGGCGACATCGGGAATCAGGCGGTCGTTGGCATCGCGCACGCGGCGAGGATCCTTCAGACGCTCGCCAAAAAGCTTGGACGCGCGTGCAAACGCCGGTGCAAGGCGCGCCGCGTCCTGGTCCTGCAGCGTGACCGTGAGCCCGCGCAGCGCGCACCACGCCGCGATGTCGCCGCCCATCGTGCCGGCGCCCACCACGTGCACGTGGCGCGCCTTGGCGTCGCCGTCCTTGCCCAGCGCCTTCAGCCGTTCCTGCAGCGTGTAGACGCGGATCAGGTTGCCGAAGTCCGGTGCGGCGAAGAGCGCCTGCATCGATGCCGCGTCGTCCGGTGGCGGCGCGAGCGCGTTGCCGTCGAAACGCGCGAAGAGCGCGAGGATCGTGTACGGCGCAGGATAGTGCTGCGGCCGCGCGCGCTGCGCGACCTTTTTCGCCGCACTCGCCGCGATCAGCCTCCGCGCGAGCGGGTTCAGCGTCAGCGCCAGCAGAAATGGCAGATGCCGCGGTGGCGGCAGCGCGCGCAGCATGCCGGCGACGGTGTTGTCGACGATGCGCGGCGGCACCGCCTCGTCGACCAGGCCGAGCGCGCGTGCACGCCGGGCGTCGATCGTCTTGCCGGTCAACAGCAGGTCGAGCGCGGCAGGCGCGCCGACCAGCCGCGGCAGGCGCCGGATGCCGCCCCAACCCGGCACGATGCCGAGCATCACTTCAGGCAGGCCCATCCGCGTCGACGGATCGTCGACGGCGACGCGGTAACGACACGCCATCACGAGCTCGAGGCCACCGCCCAGGCAGAAGCCCTTGATCACTGCCAGCGTCGGGTACGGCACGTGCGCCAGGCGCGCGAACAGGTCCCACCCGCGGCGCACGATCGCAAGCCCGTCCTCCGCGGTCTTGGCCGCGCGGAACTCGTCGATGTCAGCGCCGGCGATGAATCCGTTCGCCTTGCCGGATCGGATGACCAGCGCCTTCGGTGGCGCGGCATCGAGCGCGGTCAGCGCCTCCCCGAACTCCGCCATGGCATCGGCGGAAAGCGTGTTGACGGACGCACCCGCCTTGTCGAACACGAGCGTGGCGACGTCCTCGGCGTCGCGAGTGAGAGACCAGTGCCGCATCGTCAAACGCGCTCCACCAGCATCGCGCCGCCGAGGCCGCCGCCAATGCAGATCGCGGCGATGCCGCGCCGGCCGCCCGTGCGCTCGAGCACGTTGAGAAGGTGCAGCACGATCCGCGTGCCGGAAGCCCCGACCGGGTGGCCGAGTGCGATGGCGCCGCCGTCGACGTTGAGCTTCGCCTCATCGAGCGCGCCGAGCGCGTGCGGCAGCCCGAGCGCCTCACGGCAATAATCATCGCTCTGCCACGCGCGCAGACATCCCAGCACCTGCGCGGCGAACGCCTCGTTGATCTCCCACGCATCGAGATCGTTGAGCCCGAGATTGTGGCGTACCAGGATCGGCGTCGCCGCGTGCACCGGGCCGAGGCCCATGATCGCGGGATCGAGCGCCGCCCACTGCGTGTCGACGATGCGTCCGCGTGGCACGAGCTTGTGACGCTCCACCGCGCGCGCCGAGGCCAGCACCACCCACGCTGCGCCGTCGGTCACCTGCGAGCTGTTGCCGGCAGTGACGTTGCCGTACTTGCGGTCGAAGAAGGGCCGCAGTTTCGCCAGGTTCTCCACCGTCGAGTCCTCGCGCACGCCGTCGTCGGCCGTGCAGGCGGTGCCCGCGCCGTCGTAGACCGGCACCACCTCGCGCGCGAGCAAGCCCGCCTTCTGCGCGGCCAGAAGACGTGAGTGCGAGCGCGCGCTGTAGGTGTCCATGTCGCGGCGCGTAATGCCGAAGCGCCAGGCGACGTTCTCCGCGGTCTGGCCCATCAGGAGGCCCACGATCGGATCGGTGAGACCCTTCATGAGCCCGATCACCGGCGCGAGCATCGCCGGCCGGAATTTCGCGAGCAGCGCCGCGCGTGCGCCAAACGATTTCGCCGCATACCATTGCGACAGCCACTTCACCATGGCATCGGAAAACAGCAGCGGCGCGCGCGACAGCGCGTCGGTGCCGCCGGCGAGCACGAGGTCGGAGCGGCCGGCGAGGATCTGCGCGATGCCGGAATCGATCGACTGCATGCCCGATGCGCAATTGCGCATCACCGTCCATCCCGGCACCGCGTTGCCGCAGCCCATGCGCAAGGCCGCGACGCGGCCGATGTTGACCTCGTCGGGCGAAGGCGCGGCGCAGCCCAGGATGACTTCGTCGAGCGCCGGCGGCGCGAACGGCATGCGCAACAGCAGCGCGCGGCCGGCATAGGTCGCGAGATCCGATGCGGAGAAGGGCCCCGGCCGGTTGCGCGACTTGAGGAACGGCGTGCGCGCGCCGTCGATGATGTAGATCGGATCCGCCATCGGGCTCGACCGGCTGCGGTCAGGCGACGGCGCGCAGCGGCGGCGATTGCGCCACGTCCGCGGCGTGCAGGGTGACCGGATGCGGGGGCTCCGTCTGCGCGGCGCCGAGATCCTGCGCGAAGTCGTCGACGCGCACGACGCGCGCGGCGAGCAGCGCGCTGCGCCCGCAGCGCGGCGTGCTCGTCGGCGCTGATGATCGAGGCGGCTTCGGCGCGCGCATAGATCGCTTCCGCCGGCTCCCCCGCCGCGCCGTGCGCCGCCAGCTGCTGCGACTTGACGGCGGCGCGCACCTTCGCCTCGATGGGCTCGCAGGCGATCGACGCGGCGAGCGCATGCTCGATCAGCCCTACGGGATCGTCCTCGCTCTGCGGGATGAACATGCCCTGCGTCAGGCGATCACGCGTCGCCGACGGCGCGACGACCAGGCTCGCCACCGCATGGCCGAGCGCATCCGACGGCACCGTGTACGGGCGGCCCAGCGGGAAGGTCACGAAGCGCAGGCACCCGGCGACGAACCTGTTGGGGAAGTTGGTGATGACCCCTTCGAGCGCGGTCTGCGCCTTGAACATCGCGTCGCGCACCGCCCAGTGCATCAGTGGCGCGTCGTCCGCCTGCCGGGCCTCCGACTCGTAGCGCTTGAGCGTCGCGCAGGCGATGTAGAGCAGCGACAGCACGTCACCCAGGCGCGCCGACAGCTTTTCGCGGCGCTTCAGCGCGCCGCCGAGCGTGCCCATCGACACGTCGGCGAGAAATGCCAGCGCCGACGAGAAGCGCGCGATGCGCTGGTAGTAGCGGCGCGTCCCGGGTGCGACGTTGGCCGGCACGTCGATGAAGTGCGATCCGGTGATGCCGGCGACGAACGTGCGCGCGAAGTTGGCGAGCGCGAAGCGGACATGGCCGAAGAGTGCCGCCTCGAACGCCGCCAGCGCGCGCCTGGGGTCCGCCTCGCGCGTGGCCTCGATCTCCTTCAGCACGTAGGGGTGCGCGCGGATCGCGCCCTGGCCGAAGATGATGAGGCTGCGCGTCAGGATGTTGGCGCCCTCGACGGTGATCGACACCGGCATCTGCATGTAGGCGGCACCCAGGAAGTTCGACGGTCCCATGCAGATGCCCTTGCCGCCGGCGATGTCCATCGCGTCGGTGATCACCTGGCGCGCACGCTCGGTGACGTGATATTTCGCCACTGCCGACAGCACGGCGGGCTTTTCGCCCTGGTCGACTGCCGCCGCGGTGACGCGGCGCACCGCGTCCATGCAGTACAGGGCGCCGGCCATCCGCGCCAGCGGCTCCTCGACGCCTTCGAAGCGCGCGATCGGCGTCTTGAACTGCGTGCGCACGCGGGCATAGCCGCCGGTCGCGCGCACCGCCAGCTTGGCCATGCCGGTGGACGACGACGGCAGCGAGATCGAGCGCCCGGCGGCGAGCGACTCCATCAGCATCCGCCAGCCGCGACCGAGCATGGGCCGGCCGCCGATCACCCAGTCGAGCGGAATGAACACGTCACTGCCCCAGTTGGGGCCGTTCTGGAACACCGCGTTGAGCGGCATGTGGCGCCGGCCGATGTGCACGCCCGGATGCGTCGTCGGAATGAGCGCGCAGGTGATGCCGATGTCCTCGACGTCGCCGACGAGATGATCGGGATCGAAGGCGCGGAACGCGAGACCGAGGAGCGTCGCCACGGGTCCCAGCGTGATGTAGCGCTTTTCCCAGGTGAGCCTGAGGCCCAGCACGCGCTGGCCCTCGTGCTCGCCCCAGCAGACGATCCCGGTGTCGGGGATCGCCGCGGCATCCGAGCCCGCGTACGGATTGGTCAGTGCGAAGCAGGGGATCTCGAGACCCTTGGCGAGACGTGGCAGGTAGTGCTGCTTCTGCGCATCGGTGCCGTAGTGCAGCAGCAGTTCGCCGGGCCCGAGCGAGTTGGGCACCATCACCGTCACCACCACGGTGCCCGAGCGCGTCGCGAGCTTGGTGATCACCTCCGAATGCGCGAACGCCGAGAAGCCGAGCCCGCCGTATTCCCTGGGAATGATCATGCCGAGGAAGCCGCGCGCGCGGATGAATTGCCACACGTGCGCCGGCAGGTCGCGATACACGTTGGTCGTCTCCCAGTCGGTGACCATCGCGCACAATTCCTCAACGTCCTCGTCGAGGAAGCGCTGCTCGTCGGCGGTCAGTGTCGGCGCTGGCATCGCGATGAGCTTCTGCCAGTCGGGGCGACCGGAGAAGAGCTCGCCGTCCCACCACACGGTTCCCGCCTCGATCGCCTCGCGTTCCGTCTGCGACATCGGCGGCATCACCTTGCGGAACATCGTGAACACGGGCTCGCTGACCAGCGCGCGGCGCAGCGGCGGCAGCAGCAGCGGCACCGCGAAGAACAGCACGACGGCGCCGATCAGCGCGACGAGCAGGAGCGGCATCAGATGCGCCGACGCGGCGATCGCCAGCGCCAGCGCGATGCCGACCAGCCACGCGTAGCCGTTGGCATCGACATACGCGAGCGCGAGCGCGCCCAGCAGGACGAACACGATCCACAAGGTCACGAGCATCGGCTACTCCAGGTGCGGCGCCGCCGCCGCGGCATGGGCGCGCGCGCGGCGCATGGCATCAACGCTTGCGCACGTTCGTGCCGGCCGGATCGCGGTCCGTATCGGCGAGATCCACCAGCGGCGATTGCAGGCCCGCGAGCAGGAACGGCGCGAGCCGCTTCAACAGCGCCTCGTCGTCGTTCAGCTGCCGCGGCGTCATTTCGGCGATCAGCTTCAAGGCGTCGGTCGCCGCCAGCGTGTAGGAAAGCGCGCCCATGATGAAATGCAGGCGCCACGACAATTCGCGGCGCGGCAGCCACGGCAACGCGCGCCCGAACGCCGCCTTGAAGCGCGCAATCATCAGCGCGTACTGGTCGGACAGGAACTGGCGGATGAACGGCGCCGGATCGGCGTAGGCGCGACCCAGGAGCCGCAGGAAGTTCTCGCCGCCCTGCGTGCGGTCGCGTGCCAGCGCCAGCGCCGGCATGAACAGCGCAGCGAGGATGCGCTCGCACGGCACGGGCTCGGGCGCCGACGCATGCTCGTATTCGGTGAGCAACGCGAGCCGCTGGCGGTTCATGGGATCGAGCCTGCGCGTCAGCACCGTCTGGAACAGCTCTTCCTTGCTGCCGAAGTGATAGTTGACCGCGGCGAGGTTGACGACAGCCTCGGTGGTGATCGCCCGCAGGCTCGTCGCCTCGTAGCCGTGCTCCATGAACAGCGCTTCGGCGGCGTCGAGGATGCGATCCTTGGTGGCCGCGGGACTGCGTCGCGTCATTGCGATGACTTTGCCGGACATCGTGGCCTCGCGTGGTCGCGCCGGCTTCGCCCGCGCGGCACGAGGCGATGGCCGCCTCGATCCCGCGCATCGGGCCGATTCTTTTAAACGTTTGTTTGAATTCTGCGCCGGCGCTGTGACCGCGTCAAATGCGTTCGGCAGGGACGTGGCGCCGCGATGCAGCTCCGCCGGGATACCGGCGCTGAGCGACAGCTTTGTGCGCCGCAGCAGGCGGCCGACGCGCTCGGCCGCCGGTCAAAATGGCACGCTCAGCCGTCGCGCTCGGGCGGCGCGGCGTACGCGGCATCGATCGCCTGCTTGAAGTGCGCGAGCACCAGCGGACGTTTCAGCTTCAGCGTGGGCGTGAGGAGGCCGTTGTCGATCGTCCACGGCTCCGGCGTGGCGATCACGCGGCGCACGCGCACCCAGCGCGGAAACGCCTTCAAGAGGTCGTTGACCCGCCGCTGCAGCGCCTTCTCGTCGGTTTCCTTCGTCACGGCGAGCAGGATCGGGTAGGGCTTGCCTTCGCCGACCAGCATCACCTGCTCGAACGCGGGGTCGTGCAGGATCGCGAGCTCGGCGTCCTGGGGCGACAGCTTCTCGCCGTTGGACATCACCATGATGTCCTTGGCGCGGCCGCGGATGTAAATGTGGCCGTCGCGGATCTCGGCGACGTCGCCGGTCCTGAGCCATCCATCCGGCGTCAGCGACGCGCGTGTCGCCTCGACGTTGCGCCAGTACCCCAGCATCACGTTGGCGCCCTTCGCCAATAGCTCGCCGCCGTCGCCGAGCTTGACGTCGACGCCGGGCAGCGGCGGTCCCACCGACTCGGGCACGTTGTCGTCGCTGTGGTTGACCGAGATCACCGGCGAGGCCTCCGTCATGCCGTAGCCCTGCAGCAAGGGGAGTCCGAGGCCGATGAATGCCGTCGCGATCGCCGGATCGAATGCCGCGCCACCCACCACGGCGAGGCGCATCCGCCCGCCGAGCCGCGCGAGCACCGGCTTCGCGACCAGCGTGCGCAGCAGCGGCACGACGAGCCGGTCGACGAGCGTGGGACGCCCGCGCGCCACGCGGTAGCCGCGCGTCGCGCAGGCGTCGAACAGCCATCGCTTCGCCGGCGACTTCGCCAGCGACTCCTGCACCTTGGCGTGAAATTTCTCGAAGATGCGCGGCACCGCGAACATGGCGGTGGGCGCCTGCGACACGAGATCGTCGGGTATCTGCGCGATGCCGCGGGCGTAGACGACCTTCGCCCCCAGCGCGAGCGGCAGGTAGTAGCCGCCGGTGCGCTCGAACATGTGCGACAGCGGCAGGATCGACAGGAACACGTCGTCGGCGTGACCGAGGCCGGTCGCCCGGCATTGCTCGACGTTGGCGACGATGTTGGCATGCGACAGCATCACGCCCTTCGGGCGCCCGCTGGTGCCCGACGTGAAGCAGATCGTGGCCAGCGTCTCGGGCGCGAGCTCGCGGCATTCGAACCCCGCGCCGCCGACCGGCAGAAAGCGCTGCGCGCTCTGCGGATCGTCGTTGGTGTCGGGTCGCAGCACGACGATGCGCGGCAGCGTGTAGGTTGCGCCAAGCGCGGCCAGCGCGTCGGCCATCCGCCGGTTGTCGGCGATGAACAGCTTCACCTCGGCGTTCTGCGCGCACCACGCGATGTTGTCGGGATTGTCGTCGGCGTACAGCGGCACGACGACAAGGCCGAGGCCGAGCGCCGCCTGGTCGATCGCCACCCAGAAGATGCCGTTGCGCGCGCACAGCGCAACCCGGTCGCCCGGCTTGAGGCCGTCGCGACGGAACGCCTCCTGCCAGCGCTCGGCGTAGTGCCGCACCTCGTCGATGCGCACGTCCTGCCAGGCGTCGTGCGCGTAGTGCCGGTGCAGCGCGCGTCGGCCATCCTTGAAGTGCTGGGTGAAATAGTGCGCGATGTTGGCGGGCATCGTCCTCGCTCCCTGTCGCGACCGTCGCGTCGTCCCGGATTCTGCCGCAATTCCGCGCGGCCGCATGGTGCGGCGCAGCGCGCTATACTCGATCGACTCCTTCACCGACGCGCCGCGGCATGGCCACCATCAGGATCGAGCGCGAGCACGGCTTGACGCATGCGAAGGCGCGCAACGCCGCCGACAAGCTTGCCAAGGACCTGCAGAAGCGCTTCGCGCTCGACTACACGTGGGACGGCGACGAGGTCCGCTTCGAGCGCCCCGGCGTCACCGGGCGCATGGTCGTCGGCCGCAAGGCGATCGCCCTCGACGTCACGCTCGGCTTCCTGCTGTCCGCGCTCAAGCCGGCGATCGAGCGCGAGATCCATGCCGAGCTCGACGCGCTCGGCCCCGCGCGCAAGGCCTGAGTCGGTCGCGTCATCCGGCGTCGTTCGCGGGTGGCGCCGGGAACGGCGAATCCGCCCCGGCGACGATCGCCTCGAGAATCGCCCGCTCGCGGGCATCCACGATGGCCAGGAATTCATCGGCGCCATCCATCTGCGCGAACGACGCGAAGCCGCGTTCGAGGAAATCCTGCAGCGCCGCGAATCCCGCTGCCCGTGCCGGCACGCGCATCAGGCGCAGCGCCTGGCGCACCGAGCGGTTGCGCCCATAGCGGTCGATCGCGTGTCCCACCGTACCGATGAGCGCGATCTGCCGCGCTCGCGACGCCATGTCCCCGGCGCGCCGATAGGCATGGCAATACTCGGCGACATCGAATCGGTCGTGCTGCGGCAGATGCGCGAGCAGCGCATGGTCGAGGCGAAACGACAACGCGTTGAGGTCGGTGGCATCGGCGACGACCTCCAGCATTCGCGCCGGCAGCATGCGTGTCATCACCGGCACGATGCGCGCGAGGTCGGCGTCGCGCCCGCTGAAATCGCCGGGGCCGTAGAGATCGTCCTGGAAGAACGTGATGGCCTCGGCATAGCGCGGCGAGTCTGCGAGATCGGCATACGTCGCGCGCAGGCGTCGCGATTGCCAGCCGCGCAGCCGCGACAGCGCCGCGCCGAGTGCGGGATCGGCGGCGACGGCGTCATGGCCATCGCGCAGTTGCGCGAGCTGGTCGACGATGCGCGCGGTGGCGGTGGTTGGTGCGGGCGACACGCTCGGTCTGCGGCTCGCGCCGGACGATGCCGGCGCGCCCGCGAGCGCGTCCCATCGCCCAGCCCAACCGCGCCTCACTCCGACTAGGTGGTTTGCTCTACCGGGGAATCGCTATCGTCGCACAACGTGCGCAGCGCCTGCGAATCTTCCATGCCTCCCTCCGACCCTTCGCGTCGCCGCTTTCTCGCCGTCAGCGGTTTCTCGGCGCTGCTGCTCGCCGCCGGCGGCGCATTCGCGTGGCGTCGCGACGGCATGGCGATCGCGCCGCTGTCGGCGGACGCGGATGCGCGGGGCATCGTGCATGCGATCGCGCCGTCGATGCTGGGAAACCTGCTCGCCGACCCGGGTAGCGGCCCTGCTGCCGGCGCTTCGCGCGATGGCAACGCGCTCGACGAGGTCGTGCGTGACGCACTCGCCGGCATGGATGGCCTGCCCCCGCACGCGCGCATCGAGCTTGGCCGCCTGTTCGCGCTGCTCGCGTTCGCACCGGCGCGCCTGTTTGCCGCGGGTCTCGCTTCGAGCTGGGACACCGCGTCGCGCGCCGACATCGACGCCGTCCTCGACACCTGGCGCGACAGCCGCCTCGAGCTGCGGCGCGCCGCCTACGATGCGCTGCATTCGCTGATCCTCGGCGCCTGGTACGGCAACCCGCGGGCGTGGGCGCGTATCGGCTACCCCGGGCCACCCGCGCTGGGCTAGCGCCGATGGCGATCGCCGATCCCATTCGCGACGGCCTCGCACGGGGCTGGCGCGCGATCGACGCGTCGACGCTGACGGGCGACGCCGACTACGCGTGCGACGTCGCGATCGTCGGTACCGGCGCCGGCGGTGGCACCGCCGCGGAGATCCTCTCGGCCGCCGGCCTGTCGGTGCTGATGATCGAGGAGGGCCCGCTGCGCTCGTCCTCCGATTTCCACATGCGCGAGCGCGAGGCCTATCCGGACCTCTACCAGGAGTCGGCGGCGCGCAAGACGCGCGACAAGGCGATCAACATCCTGCAAGGCCGCTGCGTCGGCGGCGGCACCACCGTCAACTGGACGAGCGCGTTCCGTACACCGGCGGCGACGCTCGCGCGCTGGCGCTCGCACCACGGCGTGCACGACTGCGACGAGGCGGCGCTCGCGCCGTGGTTCGCGCGGATGGAGACGCGCCTGGGCATCGCCCCGTGGACGCTCGCGCCCAACGCCAACAATGCCGCCCTCGCGCGCGGCGCGGACAGGCTCGGCGTCGCCCATGCGCCGATCAGTCGCAACGTGCGCGGGTGCTGGAACCTCGGCTACTGCGGCATGGGCTGCCCGACCAACGCCAAGCAGTCGATGCTGGTGACGACGATTCCGGCGGCGCTCGACCGTGGCGCGACGCTCGTGTCGCGGCTGCGCGCGCTGCGCTTCGTCACCGCCGGCGATCGCGTCACCGCCGTCGAGTGCGCGCCGATGCAGGCGAACGGCGTCGATCTTGCACCGTGGACGGTGCGCGTGCGCGCCCGCGCCTTCGTCGCCGCCGCCGGCGCGATCAACACGCCCGCACTGCTCATGCGCAGCGGCCTGCCCGATCCGCATGTGCTGGTTGGCCGCCGCACGTTCCTGCATCCGACGGTCGTGTCGGCGGCGCTGATGCCCGAGCGCGTCGACGCCTTTGCGGGCGCGCCGCAGTCCATCTACAGCGACGAATGGCTGGCGCACGCGGCGCCCGATGGCGCGATCGGCTACAAGCTCGAGGCGCCGCCCGTGCATCCGATCCTCGCCGCGATCACGCTGCCCGACTTCGGCGACGCGCATGCCGCGCGCATGGCGGAGCTTGCGCACTGGCACGTGCTGATCGCGCTGCTGCGCGACGGATTCGGCGCCGAGTCACAGGGCGGCGTGGTGCGCCTGCGGGACGACGGCTCGGCGGAGCTCGACTATCCGCTGACGCCTTACCTGTGGGATGGGGTGCGACGGGCGATGGCGTCGATGGCCGAGCTGCAATTCGCTGCCGGCGCGCACGCGGTGATCCCCGTGCACGCGCGCGGCGCCGTCTATCGCGACCTGGGCAACGCGCGCGCTGCGATCGCGCGCTTCGATTTCGCGCCACGCACGACGCCGGTGATGTCGGCGCACGTGATGGGCGGCACGCCGTTCGGCAGCGACGCGACGACGAGCGTCGTCGACGAGGACGGCCGACATCACCATCTGGCCAATCTGCACGTGATGGACGCCTCGCTCTTCCCGACGTCGATCGGCGCCAATCCCCAGCTCACGATCTATGCGATCGTCGCGCGGCTCGCCGACCGGCTGGCGCGCAAGCTCGCACGCTGACCCCGAGGAACGCTGGCGTCGGATGTAGGCCACGACACCGGCGACGCGGTCTGCATTCGATGTCGCTGCGCTTTACAAACCTAAGCTCACACCACTTGTACGATTGTTCCATCTACATGAATCCAAACTGATTATTGGAACGGTATGTAACTTGCGACATATCAATTCCTTTCGCTCGTGAATTGCGCCATGAAGCCAACAAACGCACTTCTTGCCGTCGCACTCGCCCTCGCGGCGGGCAGCTTGGCAGCCCCTACGGCCGCCTCCGTGATCTTCGGCGACAGCGGCCTGACCGAAAACAACCATCCCGCGTCGGGCACAGCGCAATTCACGCTGTCGGGGGGAACCCTCACGGTTGTGCTGACCAATACCAGCGGCGATACGTCCGACCAGGGCGACACGCTGACGGGCGTGGTCTTCAGCATCGCCGGCGCGCAGACGCTGTCGTTCGACATGACCGGCCCGACGTGCGGCGAGGCGCTCGGCCCGTCGAGCGCAATCTGGACCAGTGGCACCGCGTCGAACACGACCGACGCGTTGTGCGGCTCGTGGACCAACGATCTCGCTGCGTCACCCCCGATCGCTGCGGAATTCGGCGTCGCCACCACCGGCTTCAACGGCGAATTCAACGGCGGCTCGATCACGCTCGGCAACGCATCGCCCGATTACGGGATCGTGGGCAATTCGACGTTCCCGGGCTCGATCGGTGGCTCGAAGTTCCCGTTCATCCAGAATGCGCTGCAGTTCACGTTCGCCGTGACGTCGGGCTCGTTCAGCGAGTCGGACATCTCCGGTGTCGACCTGCTGTTCGGCACCGCCGGCACGGCGGAAATCACCACGCATTGCGAGCAGGGCTGCACGCAGCAGATTCCGGAACCGAGTCCGCTCGCCCTGCTGGCGGCCGGCGGCGTGCTGCTGGCGCTCGGCAGGCGGCGACGTCACGCCTGACACGCGGGATCGGTGCACGACGGGAGGGCGGCTTCGGCCGCCCTTGCTTTTCCCCGGAGCCCTCTCGCGGCCGCGAGCGAATGACCCGACCTTAGTGTGCGGACTCTAGACGATCGCCCGTAGATTGGCGTGGCGTCCCGATCAGGCTCGCCTATTCCATCCACGTCAGCGAAGGACTCCTCATGTCGATGCATGCCAACGTTCGCGCCTCGTTGCCCGGCGCAGCCCTGTACGCCGCCTATCGCAAGACGTGGCTCGCCGGACTCGGCGCCGCGGCGATGACACGGGATTGGCTCGATTACGGCGCGGCACCGATGCTGCGCGCGCTGGTCAAGGAAGGCACGCTGGTCGAGACCAAGGCGATGCGCGCCGTCGAGTCGCGGGTCGAGTCGTCGTATGTGCTGGCCGAGAGTGCCTGGCAAATCGCTCGTCGCCAGGCGGGCGCCCTGCTTCGCGAAGCGCGCACCACGGTGCCCGGCATGCTGGCGACACTGCCGCTGCCGGCGACGATCGCCCGCGTCGCCGCGCCCTACCTCGCGCAAGGCGCGAAGCGGGTGCGCGCGCGCAAGGCCGCACGCAAGACATCGCCAAAGCGCATCGCACGCAGGCCGGCGCCGCGCGCACGCAAGCGCGCGTAATCGCCATGCAACGCCGCGCCGGGCGACGCGTGCGTCGGACCGGCGGCGCCCCTTGTGCATGACGACTGGCGGGAGAGCCTTGGCGACTGCCAGCCACGCGCGGCGACGTGTGCGTGGTCGTGTCGGCCTCGCTCTCGCCGGCGGCGGGCCTCTCGGCGGCATCTACGAAGTCGGCGCGCTGCTGGCGCTCGCCGATTCGCTGCACGGCATCGACATCGCCGATCTCGACATCTACGTCGGCGTGTCATCGGGCGGCTTCGTCGCCGCCGCGCTCGCCAACGGCATTTCCCCGGCGCAGATGTACCGGCTGTTCATCGACGATGGCGCCGACGCCGCGCTCAAGCCCGAAATCTTCCTGCGCCCGGCGCTGCGCGAATTCGCGCGGCGGACGCGCGCGCTGCCGCGGCTCGCGTTGCGCGCGATGCGACTCTATGCGTCGAGTCCGCTGCGGCGCGGCGCGTGGCGATCGTTCGCCACCCTGTCGCGGGCATTGCCGACCGGGCTCTTCGACAACGGCGCGCTCGACCGATTCCTGTCGCGGCTGTTCGCGGCGCCCGGCCGCAGCAACGACTTCCGGGCGCTGCGCGGCAAGCTGTTCCTCGTCGCCACGCATCTCGATTCGGGCGCGTCGGTGACGTTCGGCGGGCCGGGACTCGACCACGTGCCGATCTCGCGTGCCATCGAGGCGTCGAGTGCGCTGCCGGGCCTCTTTCCGCCCGTCGAGATCGATGGCGCGCACTACGTCGACGGCGCGCTCAACAAGACGCTGCATGCGTCCGTCGCGCTCGACGCCGGCGTCGGCCTCCTGCTGTGCGTCAATCCACTGGTGCCGTTCGATGCCTCGCGTGCCACGCGCACCGCGAGGCATGGCGACAGCCTGGCGGCGCTCGCCGACGGCGGCCTGCCGCTGGTGCTCGCACAGACGTTGCGCGCCGTGATCCATTCACGGATGAAGACCGGGATGGAGAAATATCGCCGCGATTATCCGCGCGCCGACGTGCTGCTGTTCGAGCCGGCGCGGGAGGATTCCGACATCTTCTTCGCCAGCCTGTTCAGCTACTCGCAGCGCAAGCGCCTGTGCGCGGCAGCCTACGCGGCGACGCGCGAGGACTTGCGCGCGCGTGCCTCGACACTGGCCCCGGTGCTGGCGAAACACGGAATCCACCTCGACGCCGCGCGCCTCGACGATCGCGCGCGCACCATCGGCGGGGCGATCGACGACCCGCGTCCCCTGCGTGCCGACGCGAACCGCCGCGGCAACGTACGTCACGCGAAGCGCGAGCTTGCGCACGTGCTCGACGTGCTCGAACGCTGGATGGCCGCGGCACCGCGACGGCCGGTCTAGCGGCGCGCGGCGGCGATTGCGAAGCCGCGGCCTCGCGCACTACACTGGCCGCATCGCGTCGTCGCGCGCGGTCGACATGTCGGAAAAGAAACGTCCGCGCCGCACTCGCGAGCGCATCCTCGAGACCAGCCTCGCGCTGTTCAATCGCGCCGGCGAGCCGAACGTCACGACCGCGCACATTGCCGACGAGATGAACATCAGTCCCGGCAATCTCTACTATCATTTCCGCAACAAGGACGACATCATCGGCGAGCTCTTCGCGGCGTACGCCGCCGAGGTCGCGCCGCTGCTTGCCCTGCCGCCCGGCCGCGCGCCCGATGTCGAGGATCTTTGGCTGATGCTGCACCTGGTGTTCGAGCGCATGGGCGCCTATCGATTCCTGTTCCGCGACCTGGACGAGATCGCGTCGCGCAACCGCAAGCTCGCGCTGGCGCACGCCCAGCTCGTGCGGCGCGGCGAGGAGACGATCGTCGCGCTGTGCCGCGGCATGGTCGACGCCGGCACGATGCACGCCAGCGAGCGCGAGATCGCGGCGCTGGCGACCAACGTGGCGATGGTCTCCACTTACTGGCTGTCCTACCAGCGGCTGACGTCGCAGGCGCATGTCAAGGGCGACGCCGATGCCGCCAATCCCGCGCAGGCCGCCTACCAGGTGCTGGCGCTGTTCGCGCCGTTCACGTCCGACCACACGCGCGCGCTGATCGAGCACCTCGCCGGGCGCTACCTCGCGAAGGAAATCCAATGACTCGCAAGTGGGTGAAGTTTCCCTATCCCGACAAGCGCTTCGACCATGCCGGCGGCGCGCTCGCCAAGTCATGGCCGCGGCTGCATCGCGGCGACTGCGAGGCGCTGCCGAAGTCCGCTGACGCGCAGGCCGCGTGGCGCGCATTCCATGCGGGGGACTTCGCGCAGGCGGTCGAGGCCGGTCGCGCCGCCGGTGCGGCAGGTGCCAACGCCGCGATCAAGGCGCAGGCGATCTATGCCACCTATCTCGAGGCGAAGGACGCGGCGCGTCTCGCGCTCTACGAGGAGGCGGCGCAGTGGGCGGACGAGCGCCGCAAGGCCGCGCCCAAGGACGCCAACGCGCATTACCTCTACGCATACGCGCTCGGCCGCTACAGCCAGAAGTCGTCGGTGGCCAAGGCGCTGGCGCAGGGCTATGGCGGCAAGATCAAGGACGCGCTGCAGTCGGCGTTGGCGCTCGCGCCGAAGCACGCCGATGCGCACGCGGCATTCGGCGCCTACCAGGCCGAGGTGATCGACAAGGTCGGCGCGATGGTCGGCGGACTCACCTATGGCGCGAAGAAGGACTCGGCCATCGAACATTTCGAGCTCGCGCGCAAGCTGTTCCCGGACAGCGCGATCGCGCGCATCGAATACGCGAACGGCCTGTTGCTGCTTTTCGGCAAATCGCGCATCGCCGACGCGCAGAAGCTCTACGAGGACGCGGCTGGGGTCGCGCCGGCGGACGCGATGGAGCGCCTCGACGTGGAACTCGCGAAGTCGGAGCTCGCGTAGCGCGCTGGTGGCGTCGGGCGGCCGCGTTCCCGCCGCCGCAGCCCAGGGCAGACGCTACGCCTGCGGTCGCATCCGGTCGTCGGCGACGAAGTGCCGGCGTGCGTACTTGACAAGCTCGCCATCCGTAGGATGGTCGACGGTCTCGATGCTGACGACGCGTTCCGCCATCGCCGGCGCGTGCGCCTGCAGATACTTGTAGAACTCGAGCTTCGCATTCGCCGGGCCGACGATCAGCACCTCGCCGGCGTCGCGGATCGAGGCCGCCACCGCCTCGTAGTATTTGCGATTTTCGGGGCGCTTGCCCGAGCCGATCGCGCCATCCTTGTGATGCAAGTGCTCGTGACGCGACTTGGTGCGCACCACGCCGCGCTCGGCGTCGTCAGCACTGAACTCGATGACGTGCGCCTCGCGGTGATCGATCCAGACGACGCAGTGATAATGGCTCATCGCTCGCGAATTCCCGAGATGACGCCCGAGTATAGACCTTCGCGGTGATGGTTCGTTGACGCCGCAATCGCTGGTGTGCCGTCATGCTCCACGCATCACGCGCATTGCGCGCGCCGCCGCGGCGGCCGCGAGCGGATGCGCGCGCGGCCACGGCGACAGGAGCGTGGCGAGCGCGAGCGTCTCGAATGCATCGGCGAAATGCGCGACGACGCGCTCCGGGTCGGGGCAGAAGCCGCGATCGGCGATGACGCCGAACTGCACGCCGCCGTTGTATGAAATGACCGAGATGCCGAGTCCGATGTCGCCCGACTGTGGCACCCAGAACATCAGGTCGTCGACCTTGGCGCCCGCCATGTAGAGCGGTTGTTGCGGACCCGGCACGTTGGTCAGGACCGCGCTCGCGTTGCGCGCGAGGATCGCGAGCAGCGCCTCCTGCAGCATCCGCGGTCCCGAGCCCATCGCGGCGAGCAGGCCGAGCGCCAGCAGCGGCTGGTAGCTGGTCTTCAGTGCCTGCATGCTGTCGCGGACCGCGGCAAGGCGCTCGATCGGGTTGTCGATGCCCAGCGGGAGATCGACGAACACGAGGCCGAACTCGTTGCCGAGGTCGCAGGCGCGCTCGAGCGGACGCAGGTTGACCGGCACCAGCGCGCGAATCGTCCTGCCCGTCACGTCGTCGCCCTTGTCGCGCAGGTACATCGCGAGCGCACCGGCCACCGATGTCATCACGACGTCGTTGATCGAGGCTGCGTTGGCGCGGCCGATCGTCTTCAGCTCCGCGAGCGGCAGCGGGTCGGCCCATGCGACGCGCTTGGCGACGCCGGGCTGTCCCTTGAAGCGCGTCGCCGAGTCTTCGCCCATCAGCGCGAGATGCGCGATTTCCGCCGCCATGGCGCCGCCCTGATTGGCCAGTGCCACGGCTTTCGCGGGATCGGACCACAATTCGGCTCCGCGATCGACGATCGCACCGCTGACGCGCATCGCGCTCGCCAGCGCCGTGGACAGCGCATCCTCGGCCCGCGCAGACGCCTTCGCGGCGCGCCGCTTCGGTGGCGTGGCGAACGGCATCGCCGGCGGCCCGTCGACGGCGGAGTCGGTCATCGCCAGCATCACGCGCACCAGCGCGATGCCGTCGGCGTAGCTGTGATGGATGCGCACGACGAGCGCGCTGCCGCCGTCGACGTTGTCGACCAGGTGAAACTGCCACGCCGGGCGATCCGCCGGCATCGGCGCATGCACGTGCGCCGACACGAAGCGGGCGAGCTCGCGCCGGCCGGCGCCTTGCGCCAGCGCGTGGTGGTAGAGCTGGCGCGACAATTTGAAATGCGGATCGGCGCGCCAGCTCGCACCGGTGGCGTCCTGCACAGGCACGCTGCGAAAGCGCTCGAAGGTGAGGAAGCGGGATTCGAGGACGCTGGCGAGGCGAGACCGCTCGACCGGGCGGTCGAAGATCAACACGCCGCAGATGACCATCAGGTTGTGCGGACGATCCATCCGCAGCCACGCGGTGTCGACCGCCGACATCTTCCTGCGCGTGGGAATCTTCGTCCTGGCGGGCATGCCGACGTGTCGTTTGCACGCGCTCTGGCGTTCGCGCTAAATTAGCATGAAAGCACGCGCTCGCCGCACAGGCGCTCCACCCCACATCAATGGAGGTGACATGGCCGCCGCACCCAAGACCGCCGATCTGAAGAGCCGCTTCGAAGCCGCGGCCGCGGCCGCGAAGAAAACCAGGAAGCGCCCCGACAACGCGACGCTGCTCAAGCTCTACGCGTACTACAAGCAGGCTACCGATGGCGATATCAAGGGCGAGCGCCCCGGCGGCTTCGACTTCGTCGGCGGCGCCAAGTACGACGCCTGGAGCAAGCTCAAGGGCACCAGCGGCGACGACGCGATGACGCAGTACATCAAGCAGGTCGAGAAGCTCAACCGCGAGTAGCGAGGACGCGCGCGAAAGGGTCGCGGCCGCCGCGGAGTCCGACGTGCGCGGCTGCGGAACAACCGCAACCGATCGTGGTTGCGCGGATGCGCGCGGCGACGCGTACCGCGCCGACGGGTTACTTGCCGAGCGCCGCCTTCGCCCCCTTGCGCGCGGTGCGCACGGCCTTGCCGGCGGTGCGCGCAGCGCCGTCTACCGCATTCGACGCCGCTGCGCCCTTCGCGGTGCGCGTGGCACTTTTCGTCGTGGATTTGACGATGCGCTTGACCGGCGATGCCTTGCGCGGCGCGTTGGGCTTGCCGCCCTGGGAGCGGATCAGCTCGTTGACCGCGTCGGCCAGCGCGTCGACGCGCTGCGACAATTGCCCGACATCGCTTTGCGTGTGCACTCCGAGACGCGCCAGCGCCTTGGCGACACGATCCTCGAACACCTTCTCGAGCTTGTCCCAGGTATCCCCGGCAATCGTCTGCACGCGTGCCGCGCCTTCGGCCGCCGCCTCGCGCGCGGCGGCCGCAGTCGACGCCGCAGCGCTGCGTGTCTCCTTTTCGAGGGATTCGCCCTGCTTCACCAGCGTGTCGAATACCTTGCGCCCCTCGCCCTTGGCGCGGGCGAATGCGCCGAGGCCCGCGAGCCAGATCTGGCGCGAGGAATCGAGCATCGATTGCGCGCGGTCCTTCGCCGACGACGTGTCCGCCCGCGCTTCTGCCTTGGCTTTTTTCAGCATTGCGTATCTCCCGGTTGCGAATGCGATCAACGCGTTCATTCTAGGGCTTGCAGATTAGACGCGGCATTCTAATGCGGTGACGTGCGCGGTCAGCTATGCCGAGGCCCCACGTATAATCCTGGCGCGCGTCACTGCGGCCGATCATGGCGAGGAGCGTCGCCGCGATCGCCGCCGAATGCCTTCCGCGGAGGAGTCGTCATGGCGTATTTCGTCACCGGCGCGACCGGCTTCATCGGCCGCTTCCTCACCGCCAACCTGGTCAAGCGCGGCAAGCCGGTGTTCGTGCTGGTGCGCAAGGGATCGGACGCGAAGCTCGACGCGCTGCGCGCGCAATGCGGCGCCGGCGCGCGCCACCTCGTCCCCGTGACCGGCGACCTTGCGCGCGACAAGCTCGGCGTTGCCGCGGGCGATGTGCGCAAGCTCAAAGGCAAGGTCCAGCACTTCTTCCATCTCGCCGCGATCTACGACCTCACCGCCACCGCGGAGGCGCAACGCACGGCCAACGTCGATGGCACGCGTCACGCCGTCGAATTCGCCGCCGCCATCGGCGCCGGATGCTTTCATCACGTCAGCTCCATCGCCGCCGCGGGACTCTACGAAGGGACGTTCCGCGAGGACATGTTCGAGGAGGCGGAGGACCTCGACCATCCCTACTTCCAGACCAAGCACGACGCGGAGAAGATCGTGCGCGAGGCAGCGAAAGTGCCGTTCCGGATCTACCGGCCGGGCTTCGTCGTCGGCCACTCGCGGACGGGCGAGATCGACAAGATCGACGGGCCTTACTACTTCTTCAAGGCGCTGCAGAAGCTGCGCGGCGCATTTCCGCAATGGATGCCGATGATCGGCATCGAGGGTGGCCGCATCAACATGGTGCCGGTGGATTTTGTCGCCGACGCGCTCGATCACATCGCGCACAAGAAGGGGCTCGACGGCCGCACGTTCCACCTCACCGACCCCGAGCCGCATCGCATCGGCGAGGCGCTCAACATCTTCGCCCGTGCGGCGCACGCGCCGCAGATGACGATGCGCATCAACGCCAAGATGTTCGGCTTCATCCCGGCGCCGATCCTCTACGGGCTCGGCTCGCTGGCGCCGGTGAAGCGCGCCACCCGCGTCGTGCTGCAGGACCTCGGCATCCCGCGCGACGTGTTCCAGTTCGTCAACTGGCCGACGCGCTACGACAATCGCGAGGCGGCGAAGGCGCTCAAGGGCTCGGGCATCGCCGTGCCCACGCTCGCGAGCTACGCGCCGAAGCTGTGGGATTATTGGGAGCGCAACCTGGATCCCGACCTCTTCATCGACCGCAGCCTCGCTGGCCGCGTGCGCGACAAGGTGGTGGTCGTCACCGGCGGCTCGTCGGGCATCGGCCACGCCACGGCGCTCACGCTGGGCGAGGCGGGCGCCGTCGTCGTCATCGTCGCCCGCGATCCGCAAAAGCTCGCGGCGACGAAGCAGGAAATCGTCGCCGCCGGCGGCCGCTGCGCCACCTATTCCTGCGACCTTTCGGACATGGCCGCGATCGAGGCCACGTCGGCGAAGATCCTCGCGGCGCACGGCACGGTCGACTACCTCGTCAACAACGCGGGACGCTCGATCCGCCGCGCGGTGATCAACTCGCTCGACCGCTTCCACGATTACGAGCGGACGATGCAGCTCAACTATTTCGGCGCGGTGAAGCTGATCCTCGCGTTCCTGCCGAAGATGGTCGAGCAGAAGCGTGGTCACATCATCAACATCAGCTCGATCGGCGTGCTGTCGCGCGCGCCCCGTTTTTCAGCCTATGTCGCGTCGAAGTCGGCGCTCGATGCGTTCTCCGAGTGCGCGGCGTCCGAGTTCGTCGACAAGGGCATCGTCTTCACCAACATCAACATGCCGCTGGTGCGCACGCCGATGATCGCGCCGACGCGGATCTACGAGAGCGTGCCGACGCTGTCGCCGGAGGAGGCTGCGGGCCTCGTCGTGCAGGCGATCGTGCACCGGCCCGTGCGCATCGCCACGCGCCTCGGCGTGTTCGGTGCGATCTGCCACGCGGTCGCGCCGAAGGTCACGCAGGTGCTGCTCAATACCGCGTTCAACATGTTCCCGGATTCGACCGCGGCCCAGGGCAAGAAGGGCGGCGAGCCGCAGCCGCTGACCGCCGAGCAGATGGCATTCGCGCAGCTGACGCAGGGAATCCACTGGTAGTCGCGTCCGCCTGCGCCAAAACCGCGAACAACGGTCCGTCATTCCCGCGAAAGCGGGAATCCAGGATCTTCATGAGCGCGCGGGCCGCCGTCGTTCGCGTGGCCGGAATCCACGTCCTGGCGCGCCACGCCGATCTCTGCCACGACGCGTGCGAACACGTCGTCATCGCGCAGCAGCGCGTTGTGACCGACGCCGAGGAACGCGACGTTGGTCGCGCCTTCGAGCAGGCACGAGGTCTGCGGCGTCACCATCGAGTCGTGCGGCGACCACAGGGAAACGAACGGCGGTGACGCCGGCGCCGGCGGCAGCGCGGCGAGCCACGCGTTGCCGGGGCGCATCTGTGCGAGGCACGCGCCCGGCGCGATCCACGCGAAGCCGCTGCCATGATGAGGCGTGCCGAGCGTCACCACGCGCGCGACCTTCGTCAAGCCGAAGCTGCGCAGCAGGTCGCGCACGACGAGGCCGCCCATGCTGTGTCCGACGACGACTACGCGCTTTGCGCCGGTCTCGGCGCACGCACGGTCGATCAGACGCTCGAGCTGTGCCGAGAATTGCGCGATCGGATTCAGCGGCGGACCGTACGAAAGCGCATAGACCGGGCCGATGTTCGCCTCCGCGAGCTTCTGCCGCACCGACGTCCACACGCCCGCGTTGCACAGCACGCCATGCACGAGCACGATCGGCAGCGTCGCCCGCGCGGGTGCGGGATCGCGCACGCGCAGGCGATACGTCATCATCCCCCACGGCGAGCCGATGAGCGCGCGGAATTCGGCGACGATCATCCGCAGCGTGCGGTCCAGCCCGATCTGCTGTACGGGCGGGCGCGGCGCGCGCTGGATCCACGACAGTGCGAAATCGAAGAGCGTGACCGCGGCGATCAGCGACACATAGAGGATCGGCACGCCGGCAATCCACGGCCACGGCGACGCGCCCGCATCGATCGAATGCAGCGCGAGTACTCCGTAGATCGCGAATCCCGCGATGTGCAGCAGCCACAGCGATAGGGCGGTCCACATCGGAGGGATGGTAGCCGACCCGGGCACCGGATCATCGGCAAAGTTGTCGCAAGCCCCGGTTTTCGCTATAATTTAGGGCTCTTCGGCGAGCTAGCTCAGCTGGTTAGAGCAGAGGAATCATAATCCTTTGGTCGGGGGTTCGAGTCCCTCGCTCGCTACCAACATGCAAAGGGCTTGCGCATCGCCGCGCAAGCCCTTTGCGTTTGATTCGGACCCGCGACGGATTAGGCCAGCGAGCCCGCCAGTCTGCGCAGCGTCTGCCGCGGATGCTGGTCGATCGGATTGCCGTGCGACACGATCACGCGCGTCAGGTCCGTCATCTCGGACCACGTCTCCAGCTGCGAGCGCAGCGCGTCCTTGTCCTGGATCATTCCGAGCTTCGCCACCGTGGGTATGCGCGCATCCTCGCCGGCGAACCCGGCGGTGCGCAGCATCCACCCGCGGAAGCCCGGCTCATCCGGCATGTTGCCGATGACGTCGTTGAGCACCAGTGTCGTGCCCGCGGCGTTGTGCACGATCAGCGCGGCCTCCTTGTCGCCGGTGCCGAGCACGGTGGCGAATTGCACGCCTGGATCGGCGAAATCGGGGGCGACGGTGTCGACATGCACCGTGTCTTCCACTTTCTCGCGGGCGCCTGCCGGCGCCGCGACGACGATCGACGGAAAGCGCTGTTTCCAGGCGCGCGCGTCGAGGCGATGATGATCGTTCGGCACGATCAGGTAGGTCGGGTCGCCGAGCGAGCGCAATACGGCCATCTGCTCTTCGTCGAGCGCGATTGCGCTGTAGATGACGAGGCGCTGGTCACGCAACTGCACGACGGTCATGCGGCGCGGAAAGCTCAGGAGCGGCATCCTGATCGCACCCACGACGCTCCAGATGGTGTCCGCGACCTGCGTGAGCTTGCCGTGGGGCTGCACCGTCCATTCGTCGAAAGGTTTGCTCATGTCCGCCTCCGTGATCATCGGCGCGCGGCGTCCCGCAACGCCATTCATGGCTGGCGTCAGCGTCGTGGCGACGGGGCCGCCGAAGAAAAAACGGCCGCCCGCAGGCGGCCGTCGTGTCATGGGCGCTCGGACGTGACGTCCGACGGGAGCGGCCTGCCGGGCGCGCTTTGCAGGCGAATCCGTTGTCCACGAATGACATCGCTTCCAAACCAGGGCACGCTCTACACCGATGACAGCTGCATTGTCGATCCGAGGATACGTGTCATCTATCAGGCGGACGCCGATTGCTGCGTCAGGATCGTCCGACGGCGGCGGCCCGCTCAGCTGGCGTTGGTGTCGTTGCGCCGAGCGCCGCGCACGTTCATGGCGGCGAGCGCGAACTGCAGCACGACCAGCGCCCAGGCCCCGGCGTGCACCCCCCACGCCACCCAGAGGACGTTGCTGGCGAGGAACACCCGGAACCCGAGCTCGCGCCGCAGACGATCGCGGGAACCCACGAGCCACGACGACAGTATCGTGACCAGCATGGCCGGCCATTGCAGAAGATCGAGGAGATCCATCGGGCGTCGCTTGCGTATCGCCTCGAGTATGCATCGCGCACGCGCCAACCCGCAGGCCGGGCGTGCAAAACCCGATGGGGGGAATTTTGCTCGCGGAGGCCGATGCCGCTAACATGCCGCGACGGCCGTGCCACCCATGGATGCCACCCAGTTCGCCACCGAGATCGAGTCGCATCGCGGTTACCTGATGCGCGTCGCGCAGCTGCAGCTGCGCGACCGGGAGTCGGCGGAGGACGCCGTGCAGGAAACGCTGCTGGCCGCGCTCGCGGCGCGCGACGGATTCGGCGGCAAGTCGACGCTCAAGACCTGGCTCACCGGCATCCTCAAGCACAAGATCGTCGATGCGATCCGTCGCCGCCAGCGCGAGCCGCTCGCCACCGCGTCATTCGAGGAGGAGCTCGACCTCGACGATTTCGACGCGCTGTTCAAGAGCAATGGCGCGTGGGATGCGCCGCCCTCCGACTGGGGGGACCCCGTGGCGGCCCTGGGGCGACGCCAGTTCTTCGACATGCTGGACTTCTGCCTCGACAAGCTGCCGCCCAACACCGGGCGCGTGTTCATGATGCGCGAGGTGATGGAGCTCGAAACCGCGGAAATCTGTAAGGAATTGCGCATCACCGCGAACAACCTGTGGGTGATTCTCTATCGTGCCCGGGTGTCGCTGCGCGAATGCCTCGAACAGCACTGGTTCGCGGAAGGCGCGGCGCCGCGCTGACGGGTGCCTGGGCTGCCAACGATGTGGCTGCGACAAATCGGACACGTGCTTTCGTGCAAGGAGGCCTCGCGTCTCATTTCACGGATGCAGGACGAGGAGCTCTCGCCGCTCCGGCGCTGGATGCTGCGCATGCACCTGCGTGCCTGCGACGGCTGCACGCGATTCAAGTCGCAACTCGCGTTCCTGCGCGAGGCCATGCAGCGATATCGCGCGTAGCGCGCCATTCCGGCGTCGGCCGCCGCGGCGGTAGAATTCCCGGATGCACGTCAGCGTCAACGGCCGCCTGCGTCCGCTCGCAGTTCCCGCACCCACCGTCGCCTCGCTGGTGGAGGCGATGGCGCTCGCCGGCCGCCGCATCGCGGTCGAGCTCAATGGCGAGATCGTGCCGAAGAGCCGGTACATGACCACGCGCCTCGCCGACGGCGATCGCGTCGAGATCGTCGGCGCGGTCGGCGGCGGCTAGCGCCCGGGCGCCGGCGCCGCGCGCGGCGGCCGGACGGCCGGGAAGCGTAAAATTCGCCGATGAACACCGCCGCCGATCGTCCCGAGATCCTCGACCCACTCGTCATCGCGGGGCGAGCCTATCGCTCGCGGCTGCTGGTCGGCACCGGCAAATACCGCGATTTTGGCGAGACGCGTGATGCGGTCGTGGCGTCGGGCGCCGAGATCCTCACGGTGGCGATTCGCCGCACCAACATCGGCCAGGAGGCTGGGGCGCCCTCGCTCACGGAAGTGCTGCCGCCGCATGAATTCACCTACCTGCCGAACAGCGCCGGCTGCTACACCGCCGACGACGCGGTGCGCACGCTGCGTCTCGCGCGCGAATTGCTCGATGGCCATGCGCTGGTGAAGCTCGAGGTGCTCGGCGACAAGCACACGCTGTTCCCGGACGTGCGCGAGACGCTCAAGGCCGCGCAGACGCTGGTCGCCGATGGCTTCGACGTCATGGTCTACACGTCCGACGACCCGATCGTCGCGCGCGAGCTCGAGGCCATTGGCTGCGTGGCGATCATGCCGCTGGCATCGTTGATCGGATCGGGCATGGGCATCCTCAATCCATGGAACCTGTCGCTGATCCTGGAGCAGTCCAAGGTGCCGGTGCTGGTCGATGCCGGCGTCGGCACCGCATCGGATGCCGCGGTGGCGATGGAGCTCGGCTGTGCGGGCGTGCTGATGAACACGGCGATCGCGCTGGCACGCGAGCCGGTGCGCATGGCGCAGGCGATGCGGCTCGCGGTGGTGGCCGGGCGCGAGGCGTTCCTCGCCGGGCGCATGCCGCGCAAGCTGTACGCCGGGAGCCCCACGTCACCGACGTCCGGCCTGATCGGATGACGCCGCGGCGCGTCCTGCTCGCCGCGCTCGCGCTGTCGACCGCCGCGCTGTCCGCTCTTGCGCATGCAGCGCCGCCGACGCGCGACGAGATCGCGACGTGGTGCGCCGAAGCCGAGGACACGGCGCATTGCGGGCGGCTGATCGAGACGCAACAGATGAAGCGCCTGCCCGGTCTTGCGACGCGCGACGGCGCCACGCTCAAGGTCACGCTCTTCCCGTCGGGTACGACGACGTTCGCCGACGTCGAGGATATCCACGGCGGCACCGTCTACAACCTCTGGGACAACTGGAGCGAGATCAACGCGGTGGTGGTATCGGTGACCCGTAACGACCGCACTACATACGTCGTGCTGATGCGCGGAGGCGGGCGCACGTTCGAGCTGCCGGCGGAGCCGGTGCTCGCGCCCGACCGCCGGCACCTCGCCACCGCCGATTTCTGCGCAAAGGACTGTACCAACGAGGTCGCCGTGTGGCGCGTATCGCGCGATGGCATCGCGCGCGATGCGGCGTGGACGCCGGCGCCGACGTGGTCGGACGCCGCGCTCACCTGGAAGGACGCGGACACGCTCGCGATCGACTACACGCCGATGGGCGCCGCCGATTCGCGCACGCTCACGCGCAAGCTGGGTGACACGACGTGGCGCAACGCCGGGCAATGAGCCGGCGTTCGCCTCGCCAGCGGCGCCGCGCGCACGCGCCGCGAGCGCTCATCGCCGGCACCTGCACGCGATGAGCGCACCGTCGCCAGCGGGCGCCGACGACGACGCGGCACCGGCGCCAGGTGCGCATCGACGCATCCGCAGCTACGTGCTGCGCCAGGGCCGGCATTCGGCCGCCGCCGCGCGCGCGCTCGCCACGCTCGCACCTGGCTTTAGCCTCGCATGGCGTGGGCAGCCGCCTGATTGGCGCCGCGAGTTCGGGCGAGATGCGCCACTCGTGCTGGAAATCGGCTTTGGCACGGGCGCCACCACGGCGGAGATCGCGCGCGCGCACCCCGGCGTCGATTTCGTCGCGGTGGACGTCTACGAACGTGGCGTCGCCAACCTGGCGCGGCTGCTGGATGCCGCGGCCCTCGGCAACGTGCGCATCGTGCGCCATGACGCGGTCGACGTCGTCGCCGACATGATCGCGCCGTCGACGCTAGGCGGCGTGCACGTCTACTTCCCCGATCCGTGGCCGAAGAAACGCCATCACAAGCGACGGCTGCTGCAACCGGCTTTCGTGCACGCGCTCGCGCTCAGGCTGCGCGCTGGCGGCTACCTTCACGTCGCCACGGACTGGCAGCCCTATGCCGACGAGATCCTGGCGACCTGCAGCGCCGAGCCGCTGCTCGCCAACACCACGGCTGGCTTCGCGCCGCGGCCGGCATGGCGGCCGCGCACCAAATTCGAGTCGCGGGGCTTGGCCCTTGGTCATGCCGTCTCCGACATCCTTTTCAAGCGCCGATGACCGACGCGATCGCGACGACGGCCGTCCTGCACGTGACCTCCGCCGAAGGCGGCGGCGCCGATCGGTACATCCGCGACCTGGCCGCCACGACCCGTGCACGCCACTGGATCTGGCATTTCGGGTCCGGCGTGATCGAGGACGTCGCCAAGCGCCGCTTTCATCGCGCCGCCGGCGATGCAACGCTCGCTGAATTCGTCACCGGGGCGCGCATCGGCGTCGCGCACCTGCACGGCGTCACGCGTGACTGCGCGGCCAGCCTGGCGGCCGTTGGCGCGGCACGCACGATACCTTACCTGCTGACGCTGCACGACATCGGTTTCGTCGCCCCGCACGCGTTCGACGGCGACGAAAGCATCGACCCCGGGCAGATTGCGCGCGTGGCGCCGATCATCGCCGGCGCCGCCACGGTAATCGCGCCTTCGCGCTACATCGCATCGCTCGTCGCGCGTCACTTTCCCGGCGTGGATGCACGCGAGATCGCTCCCGGCATCGACGCGCACGCGAACGCGCGCGCCACGCCGCGCACGCCGCCTGCGGATTTCGCGCCGCGTGCGAAGCGCCTGCGGATCGCGGTCGTCGGCGCCATCGGACCGCACAAGGGCAGCGCCGAGCTCGCGGCGCTCGCGGCCGCCATCGCCCCGCTCGATGCGACGCTCGTCGTCATCGGCTACACCGACAGCCGGATCGAGCCGGGCTGGATCGCACCCGGCGCGCTGTACCTGCATGGCGCGTACACCGATGGCGCGCTGGCGTCGTGGCTGGACGCCTATGGCGTCACGCTGGTGCTGTTCGCCAATCGCCTGCCGGAGAGCTTCAGCTACACGCTGTCGGAAGCCTGGGCCGCGCGCCGCCCGGTCATCGTGCCCGACGCCGGCGCCTTGGGCGAGCGCGTCGCGCGTTGCGGTGGCGGCTGGCGCCTGCCGCACCGCTTCACGCCTGCGGAGCTCGGCGCACTCGTCGCGCGACTGGGCGGCGCCGAAGGCGCGCGCGAGATCGCGCAGGTAGAATCCGCGATCGACATCGACGACGCCGCCCGCATTCCCACGCTCGCCGCGATGACCCAGGCATTCGACCGGCTCTATGCACGCTATGCCGCGCCCGGCGCTGCCGACGGCAGCGCCGACGCGCTTGCGCCGCTCGTCGCCGCCAATCTCGACGGCACGGTGTTCCGCCGCGAGCTGGTGCGGCTCACCGATGAATTGGTCGAGTCGCGCGCTTGGCGCGACAAGCTGCAGCGCGACATCGACGAACTGAAGGCTGCCGTCGAACGCCTCGGCGACGACAATCGCAAGCTCGCGGATATTCGCGATGCCTTCGAAGTCTTGCCCCAAACCGCGCAGAAATACCTGCTCAAGCGGGCGTTCCGTGGACGCGGTTGATGTCAGCGTCGTCGCCTACCGTCCGGACCTCGGCCTTCTCGAGCGGCTGTTCGCCAGCATCGCGGAGCAGGCCGCGGGACTGGACGTCCGTGTGTTCGTGCAGGACAACAGCGACGGCGCCGACCATACCGGCCTCGTTCGCGCGCTGCCCTCGCTCGCGCCAGGTGCCGCGTTCGCGCGCGTCGACGTCGCACGCTCGGCGTCGAATCTGGGCTTCGGCCGCGGCCACAACGCGAACGCGGCACGCGGCGATGCACCCTGGCTGTGGGTTCTCAACCAGGATTGCGTCGTCGAGCCGGGGGTCCTCCGCCCGTTGATCGACACGGCGACGGGCGACGCCGCCGACGTCGCCGCGTGGGAGTTGCGCCAGATACCGTACGAGCACCCGAAGGCCTATGACCCGGTGTCGCTGGACACGCCGTGGGTGAGCGGCGCCGCGACGTTGTTCCGGCGCAGCGCGTTCGCCGCCGTCGGCGGCTTCGACGAGCGGTTGTTCATGTATGGCGAGGATGTCGACCTGTCGTGGCGCCTGCGCGCGCGCGGCTACCGGTTGCGGTACCTGGCGCGGCTCGCCGTGGTGCACCGGACGTACGCCGCGCCGGCCGAAGTCAAGCCGTTGCAGGCGCTCGGAGGCGTGCGCACCAACCTGTGCCTGCGCGCACGCTTCGGCGACGCGGGCACGACCGCGCGCGGCCTCGCGCTCCTCGCCGCGGAAGTCCTCGCACCGCAGGATTTCCCCGGGCGCCGCAAGGGCATGCTCCGCGCCTTCGGCGATTTCGCGCGCGACTGGCGCCATTTCCGCCGCACGCGCGTCGCACCCACGGCGGACTTCACGCCCCACTTTACGGGATGGGATTACGCGGAGCGGCGCGAAGGCGCGTTCGTGCCGTTCCGCTCGCTGCGCGAGTCGCCACGGGCGACGACGCCGCTGGTCTCGGTGCTGATCCGCACCGTCGATCGCGGTGCCTGGCTCGCGCAGGCGCTGGCGTCGGTGGCGAGCCAGACCTGGCCGGCGATCGAGGTGATCGTGGTCGAGGACGGACCGGCAAGGTCGGCGGACATCGTCGAGCGTTTTCGCGACCGTCTCGCGATCGACTATGTCGCCACGGGCGAACGCGTCGGCCGCGCGCGCGCCGGCAACCTGGCGCTGGGACGCGCGCATGGCGAATGGCTGAATTTCCTCGACGACGACGACGTGTTCTTCGCCGATCACGTCGAGGTCCTGGTCGAGGCGGCGACGCAAGCAGACGTCAAAGGTGCATACGGCATCGCCTGGGAAACGCGCACCGCGGTCAGCGACCGCGGCGCGGCAGCGTTCGATGAGGTCGCGCGCGTCGTCGTGCATCGCCAGCCGTTCGATCGCCTGACGCTGTGGCATCACAACTACCTGCCCATCCAGGCCGTGCTGTTCCATCGCAGCCTCTACGCGCGCCACGGCGGCTTCGCCGAGGACATGGACCAGCTCGAGGACTGGAACCTGTGGACACGCTATACGCTCGACGATGACTTCCTGCTCGTCGACAAGACGACGTCGAAGTACCGTGTGCCGGCGAGCGCGCGCGAGGCCGCATCGCGCCAGGCGCTGCTCGACGAGGCCTATCGTGACGCCGTGGCGCGGCAGGCGTCGATGCAGATGACCACGTCGCCGCGCACGGTCGCGCAGATGGTCGACGATTACGTGCGCTCGCAGTCGCTGGTGCACGTTTCGCGCAACGACGTGCGCGCGTTCGTTGGACGCAGGCCGTGGCTGGCACGGCTCTTCGCCTGGCGCGGGCCCGTGATGCGGCGCCTGCGACGTTACGGCAACGCCAAGTAGCGCGCTGCGCCGTCCCGGCGCCTGCCCGGCGCCTCAGCGGATGCCGGCGCGCATGAACGACTGCACGAACTGGCGCTGGAACAGCAGGAACGCGATCAGCAGCGGCGCCACCGACAGCAGCGTCGCCGCGGTGATGATCGACCAGTCGATGCCCTGATCCGTGGCGGAGAACACCTGCAGCCCCACGGTCACCGGACGCGCCTCGGGCGAGTTGGTGATGATGAGCGGCCACAGGAAGTTGTTCCAGTGATAGCTGATGCTGACGAGCGCGTACGCGATGTAGGTTGGGCGCGCGAGCGGCACGTACACCTTCCACAGCGTGGCGAGCGGTGAGCAGCCTTCGACGCGCGCTGCCTCGTCGAGCTCGTGCGGCACCGTCTTGAACGTCTGCCGCAGCAGGAAGATGCCGAACGCGCTCGCCATGTACGGCAGGCCGATCGCCAGGATCGTGTCCTTGAGGCCCAGGAACGTCATGGTCCGGTAGTTCTCGACGATCAGCACGTCGGGCATGATCATCAGCTGCACCAGCACCAGCGCGAACAGCACGTTGCGGCCGGGGAACTCGAAGCGCGCGAATGCATACGCCGCCAGCGTCACCAGCACCAGCTGGGCCGCGAGCACCATCGTCACCAGCACCACGGTATTGAAGAAGTAGCGCGCGAACGGCGCGGCGTGCCACGCCTTGACGAAATTGTCCAGCGTCAGCGGCGCCGACAGCACGAGGTGCGTCGAGAACTCGCCGGGGTGGAAGGCCGTCCAGAACGCGTAGAGGAGCGGCAGGATCCACAGGATCGCCAGCGTCCACGCCCCGACGGTCTCCAGCGCCAGCGTCGCCCCCTGCGGCCCGCGCACGATCGTGGATGTAGCACTCATTGGTAATGCGTCCTGCGCTCGAGGAACGCGAATTGCGCGAGCGCCGTGAGGCCGAGCAGCACCAGCAGCACCATCGTCAGCGCCGCCGCGTACGACGAGTCCCAGAAGCGGAAGCCGATCTCGTAGATGTAGTAGAGCAGCAGCGACGTCGCGTTGTCGGGGCCGCCGCGGGTCATCACCACGATGTGATCGACGAGCCTGAACGCATTGATTACCGCGTTGACCAGCACGAACAGCGTCACCGGCATCAGCAGCGGAAACGTGACGCGGCGGAAGTAGTACGCGCGCGACGCGCCTTCGATTGCCGCCGCTTCCGCCAGATGCGGCGACATCGACTGCAGCGCCGCGAGGTAGAAGATCATGAAGAAGCCGGCTTCCTTCCATACCGCCACCACCATCAGGCAGGCGAGCGCCGTGCTCTGGCTGCCGAGCCAGTTGTGGCTGGCGAATCCCAGGCCCTTGGTGATCTGCTCGACGAGTCCGTATTCCGGCGTGTAGAAGAAGAGCCAGATGTTGGCGACCGCGATCATCGGCAGCACCGTCGGCGTGAAGTATGCGAGCCGCAGAAATCCTTTGCCCGCAATGCGGCCGTTGACCCACACCGCCATCAGCAGCGCGAGCGCGATCGACGCCGGAATCGTGCCTGCGGCGTAGATCAGGTTGTTGCGCAACGCCTGCCAGAACACCGGGTCGTCGGCGAGGTTGCGATAATTGTCGAGGCCGATGAAGACCGCGGGATGCGCGCCCTTCGGCGTCGAATAGAAGCTGTGCCAGAGGTTGGCCACGGCCGGGTAATGCGTGAACAGCACGAGCAGCGTCATCGCCGGCAGCAGCAACAGCCAGGCGTACAGCCATTGGCGCGTGCGGGTCATCGGCGCGTGCGCGCCGCCCTCGCCGTGTGCGGGCGAAGGCGGCGCGGGCGTTCTACTTGTACGACCGCAGCAGCCGGTCGGACTCGCGCTGCGCGTCCTTCAACGCCTGGTCCGGTGTCTTGGTGCCGGTCAGCGCCGCCTGCAGGGCGTCATTGAGCGCCTTCGTCACGCGCTGGTTGTCGTGCGTCGACAGCTCGGCCTTCGCGTACGGCAACTGGTCGCGCGCGACTGCCGCGGCGGGGAAGCCTTCGACGTATTTCTTCATCGCCGGCGTCTCCCACGCGTCGGCGCGCACCGCCACGTAGCCCGTGTCGATCCCCCATTGCGCGGCGCGTTCCGGCGTGGTCGCCCACTTGATGAACTTGAACGCCGCCTCGCGCTGCGCCGGCGTCGACTTCTTGAAGATGTAGAAGTTGCCGCCGCCGGTCGGGCTGCCGCGCTGCTTGTTCGAGGGCAGCATCGCCACGCCGAAGTCGAACTTGGCGTTCGCCTTGACGTTGGTGAGGTTGCCGGTGGTCGTCCACATCATCGCCACCTTGCGCTCGAAGAAATCCTTCGGCGTCGTGCCCCATTCGACGATGCCCTCGGGATGCACCTTGTACTTCTTGACGAGGTCGACCCAGAACTGCAGCGCCGCAATCACCTCGGGCTTGTCGTAGTAGGTCTGCGTGCCCGCGCTGTTGGCGAGGTTGACGCCGTTCTCGATCGCCAATCCCTGGAACAGCCAGTACGGGAAGCCCGACGACGGGATCTGCACGCCCCATTGCGTGACGTTGCCCGAGGCATCGCGCTTGGTGAGCTTCTGCGCGTATTGCACCATCTGCTGCCAGGTCGCCGGCGGCGAGTTGGGATCGAGCCCCGCCTCCTTGAACAGCTCCTTGTTGTAGTACATGACGATCGTCGAGCGCTGGAACGGAATACCCCAGGTCTTGCCAGGCGTCTGGCTGTTCTCCATGAATCCAGGGTAGAAGCTCTTGAGCCACGCACGGTCGGCGTCGGTCTTGATGAGCTCGTCGAACGGCACGATCGCATCCTCGTCGATCAGCGTGAACATGTCGGTGGACAGCAGGATCGACATCACCGGCGGGTCTCCGCTCTTCACCGACGTCAGCGCCTTGGCGATCGACTCCTGGTAGCTGCCCGAATAGATCGGCTTCAGCTTGATGCCGGGGTTCTCCTTCTCGAAGTCGGCGGCGTAGCCGTCGATGATCTTGGTGATCGGGCCGCCGACCGCCACGGGATAGAAGAAGGGCACTTCCACCGGCGACTGCGCGCCGGCCGCCGTCGCCACCGCGAGCGCCAGCGCCGCAGTGATGGGCGCCAGCCAGCGCCCGATGCTCCTGATGACCATCTCGTTTCCTCCTTGTGAAATTCCGCGTGTCGGATGTTACGCGACCATCGTCGCCGCCCGCGTCTCGCCGATGGCGACGCGGGCGCCACTCTTGTCGAACCAGGATTCGGCGCCGCGCGGCCAGTGCAGCCACGTGGCGTCGCCACTCTTGAGGCCGGTGCGACCGGCGACGCGCGCCTGCAGCGCCTGGCCGCCGGCGCTGCATGTCACGAGCGAATCGGCGCCGAGGTACTCGACGTGCGTGACGCCGGCCCGCAGGCCCTCCTCGAAGGCGAGTGCAATGTGCTCGGGGCGGATGCCCAGCGTGCCGTCGGCATGCTCGTTCGGCAGCAGCGCCGGCCCGTCGGTGCCCGCGACGACCGCGCCGGCGCGGCCGGCAGTGAGGCGCAGCAAGTTCATCGGCGGCGTGCCGATGAAGCGCGCGACGAATACGTTGGCCGGCGTCTCGTAAAGCTCGGCGGGCGTGCCGTTCTGCTCGATGCGGCCCTTGTTGAGCAGCACGACGCGGTCGGCCATCGACATCGCCTCGACCTGGTCGTGCGTGACATAGACCATCGTGATGCCGAGGCGCTTCTGCAGCGCGCGAATCTCCTGGCGCATCTCGGCGCGCAGTTGCGCATCGAGGTTCGACAGCGGCTCGTCCATCAGGCACACCGGCGCGCGCGCGATGATCGCGCGGCCGAGCGCCACGCGCTGCTGTTGCCCGCCGGAGAGCTGCGACGGCTTGCGCGCAAGGTAGGGCGAGAGGCCCAGCAGCTGCGCGACCTCGTCGAGACGCGCGCGGCGCGCATCGGCCGCCACCTTGCGCACGCGCAAGCCGAACACGATGTTCTCGGCGACGTCGAGATGCGGGAACAGCGCGTAGGACTGGAACACCATCGAGATGTTGCGCGCCGTCGGCGGCAGCCGCGTGACATCGCGCCCAGCGATCTCGACACGGCCGGCATCCGCCGTCTCGAGTCCGGCCAGCAGCCGCAGCGTCGTCGACTTGCCGCAGCCCGACGGGCCGAGCAGCACATTGAGCGTGCCGGCGTCGAAGGCGAACGTGATGTCGTCGACCGCGCGCACCTGGCCATCGGCGGTGGTCCAGTGCTTGGCGAGGCCCCGGGCGACGATGGCGGACATGCGGTGGACGATTCGGGCAGGTGAGCGAGCGCCACGGACGCGGCGACTGCCGCGAATGTTACCGCGAATCGACCCGCGTCACGCCGCCGTTCGCGCTAGGCGAACAGTGCCGCCAGCCCTGCGCCCGGATCGTCGGCGCGCATCAGCGCCTCGCCCACCAGGAACGCGTGCACGCCGCGGCCGCGCATCAGCGCCACGTCCTTCGGCGTGGCGATGCCGCTCTCGGTGACGATGATGCGGTCCGCCGGGACCTTGGACTTGAGATCGAGCGTCGTCGACAGCGACACGTTGAACGTCTTGAGATCGCGATTGTTGATGCCGATCAGCGGCGTGGCGAGCGCCAGCGCGCGCGTGAGCTCGCGCGCGTCGTGCACCTCGACCAGCACGGCCATGCCGAAATCGCGGGCGCGCGACTCGAACGCGGCAAGCTGGGCGTCGTCGAGCGCCCCGGCGATGAGCAGGATCGCATCGGCGCCGAGCGCGCGCGATTCGGCGACCTGGTAATCGTCGACGATGAATTCCTTGCGCAGTACCGGCAGCGCGCACGCCGCTCGCGCGGCCTCGAGGTGGGCGTCGGCGCCCTGGAAGTACTTGGCGTTGGTGAGCACCGACAGGCAGGTCGCGCCGGCGCCCGCATAGGCGGCGGCGATGGCCGCCGGATCGAAAACTTCGCGCAGCATGCCCTTGCTCGGCGACGCGCGCTTGATCTCGGCGATCACCGCCGCAGCGCCGGCGTCGATCCGCTGCCGGATCGCGCCGGCGAAGTCGCGCGGCGGCGGCATCGCGCGCGCCGCCGCTTCCACCACCGCGAGCGGACGCGCGATTTCCGCGGCGATCACTTCCTCCGCCTTGTCGGCGACGATGCGCGCGAGGATGTCGGAGCGCGGGTCGTGCTTCATCGCGCGGCGCCGAGCTTCTGCGTGGCGGCGACGAACGCGTCGAGCTTCTGTTTCGCCGCACCCGAGGCGATGGCTGCCCGCGCACGCTCGATGCCCTCCGCGATCGACGCCGCGATGCCGGCGGCGTACAGCGCCGCGCCGGCGTTGAGCGTGACGATCTCGCGCGGCGTGCCCTCGGTATTGGCCAGCGCCTCCAGCACCATGTCCTTCGACTCGGCAGCGCCCTTCACCTTGAGTCCGCGATTGGACTTCATCGACAGCCCGAAATCTTCCGGATGGATCTCGTACTCGCGCACCTCGCCGTCCTTCAGCTCGCCGACCATCGTTGCCGCACCCAGCGAGATCTCGTCCATGCCGTCGCGCCCGTATACCACCAGCGCGCGGTGGCTGCCGAGCCGCTGCAGCACGCGCACGTGGATCCCCACGAGGTCGGGATGGAACACGCCGAGCAGCTGGTTGGGCGCGCCCGCAGGATTGGTCAGCGGGCCCAGGATGTTGAAGATGGTGCGCACGCCGAGTTCCTTGCGCACCGGCGCCGCGTGCTTCATCGCACCATGGTGGTTGGGCGCGAACATGAAGCCGATGCCGGTCTCGGCGATCGATTGCGCCACTGCTGCCGGCGACAGCATGATGTTGGCGCCGAGCGCCTCCAGCACGTCGGCGCTGCCCGATTTCGACGACACCGAGCGCCCGCCATGCTTGGCGATGCGCGCGCCGGCGGCGGCGGCCACGAACATCGACGCCGTCGAGATGTTGAACGTGGCCGATGCGTCGCCCCCGGTGCCGACGATGTCGAGGAGATTGTCGCGGTCGGGCACTTCCACCTTCGTCGCGAACTCGCGCATCACCTGCGCCGCGGCGGTGATCTCGCCGACGGTCTCCTTCTTGACGCGCAGGCCGATCGTCAGCGCCGCGATCATCACCGGCGTCACCTCGCCACGCATGATCTCGCGCATGATGGTCAGCATCTCGTCGTGGAAGATCTCGCGGTGCTCGATCGTCCGCTGCAGCGCCTCCTGGACGTTGATCGTCATCGTCGTACCCCTATCGGATCGTCAGGAAATTGGCGCACAGCGCCTTGCCGTGCTCCGTCAGCAGCGCCTCGGGATGAAACTGCACGCCCTCGACGGCGAAGCGGCGGTGGCGCACGCCCATGATCTCGCCGTCGTCGGCCGTCGCCGTCACCTCGAGCTCGCCAGGACAGCTCGCGCGCTCGATGGCGAGCGAATGGTAGCGCGTGGCGGCGAACGGCGTCGGCAGCCCGGCGAATACGCCGCGCGTGTCGTGGGAAATCGCCGACAGCTTGCCGTGCATCACGCGATCCGCGCGCACGATGCGCCCGCCGAACGCTTCGCCGATCGCCTGGTGGCCGAGGCACACGCCGAGTATGGGCACATGGCCGGCGAAGCGGCGGATCAGCGGCACCGACACGCCGGCCTCGCGCGGCGTGCACGGACCTGGCGAGACGACGATGCGTGCCGGCGCCAGCGCCGCGACCTCGTCCAGCGTGATCGCGTCGTTGCGGAACACGCGCACGTCCTCGCCGAGCTCGCCGAAGTACTGCACGAGGTTGTAGGTGAAGCTGTCGTAGTTGTCGATCATCAGCAGCATGGTGGCATCCTGGTGGCGTGGTTCGCGCGGGCTACGACGCGGCGTCGAGGCCGTCCTGCACCATGTCGGCGGCGCGCATCAGCGCGCGCGCCTTGTTCTGCGTCTCCTGCCACTCGGCGTCGGGCAGCGAGTCGTGGACGATGCCGCCGCCCGCCTGCACGAACAGCTTGCCGTCCTTGACCACGGCGGTGCGCAGCGCGATCGCCGTATCCATGTCGTCCTGGAAGCTGATGTAGCCGACGGCGCCCGCATACACGCCGCGCGCCGTCGGCTCGAGCTCGTCGATGATCTGCATCGCCCGCACCTTGGGCGCACCGCTCACCGTGCCGGCCGGGAATGCCGCGCGCAGCACGTCGACGCTGGTCATGCCCGGCGGCAGCTCGCCCTCGACGTTCGACACGATGTGCATCACGTGCGAATAGCGCTCGATCACCATGCGCTCGGTGACGCGCACCGAGCCGGTGGCGGCGACGCGGCCGACGTCGTTGCGCCCGAGGTCGACCAGCATCACGTGCTCGGCGACCTCCTTCGGGTCGGCGAGGAGCTCGGCCGCCAGCGCGTCGTCGGCGTCGCGCGTGCTGCCCCGCGGCCGCGTGCCGGCGATGGGCCGCAGCGTGATGTCGCGGCCCTCCTTGCGCACCAGGATCTCGGGCGACGCGCCCACCACGTGGAATTCCCCGAAGTCGTAATAGAACATGTACGGCGACGGGTTGACCGAGCGCAGCGCACGGTAGAGCGACAGCGGGTTCGACGCGAAGTCGCGACGCATCCGCTGCGAGATCACCACCTGCATGACGTCGCCGGCGGCGATGTACTCTTTGGCCGTCGCCACCGCGCGCTTGAACGCGGCTTCGCCGAACTCGCTCGCGGCCACCGACTTCGCAGCGCCGGTCTCGAACGGGATCCGCACCGGCGCGCGCACCAGGCGCCGCAATTCGTCGAGCCGCGCCACCGCGCGGCCATATGCGCCGGTCTCGCGCGGATCGGCGTGCACGATCAGCGAGATCTTGCCGGACAGGTTGTCGACCACTGCCAGCTCCTCGGTGAGCAGCAGCAGCATGTCGGGGATGCCCGCCAGCGCGTCGCTGGCGGGCGGGCGCGTGGCGGCGAGCTTCGTCTCGACGTGGCGCACGCAGTCGTAGCCGAAATAGCCGGCGAGGCCGCCGCAGAAGCGCGGCAGGTGCGCGACGCCGGCGGCGCTGAAGCGCTTGAGGTACTCGGCGACGAACGCCAGCGGATCGCCCCGTGCGAGCTCGGTGCCTTGCGGGCCGGTGACCGCGATGGCGCTGCCGACCGCGCTGATCCTCGTCGTCGCCGGCAGCCCGATGAACGAATAACGTCCGAAGCGCTCGCCGCCGACCACCGACTCGAGCAGGAACGAATCGCGTGACGTGCGGCCGGCGCACGCGAGCTTGAGGTAGAGCGACAGCGGCGTGTCGAGGTCGGCGAACGACTCGAGCACGAGCGGCACGCGGTTGTGCCCGAGCGCCTTCTGCGCGGCGAATTCCGATTCGGTGAGCATGGCGACGACCTTCGATACGGTACTGCGTGGGGCGTCGCTTGAGGCTTGGCGCGCGACGCCAGGGCGCGGGGATCAGCTGGACGCGGGAATGCCGCGCCAATCGCCCGCGCGCCACCAGCCCGCACGGGCGCGGGTGGCAACGACGTCGAAGAGGTCGAAGGTGAAGGCCATGACGGCGGCAACTATAGCACCGCCCCGGGGCGGCGCGTCAAGCCGCGTGCGTCACGCGGCAGCAATCGCGCGGCGCATGCCGGCGATCGTCGCCTTGTAGTCGCCGGTGCCGAAGATCGCACTGCCGGCGACGAACGTGTCGGCGCCGGCGCGCGCGATGACGCCGATGTTGTCGATCTTCACGCCACCGTCGACCTCGAGCATCACGGCGCGGCCCGTGCGTGCGTGCAGATCGTCGATGCGCGCGCGCGCGGCGGCGATCTTGGCGAGCGAATGCGAAATGAACGACTGGCCGCCGAAGCCCGGATTGACGCTCATCACCAGCACGAGGTCGATCTTGTCGAGCGTCCAGTCGAGCCAGTCGAGCGGCGTCGCCGGATTGAGCACCAGGCCCGGCCTGCAGCCGGCGTCGCGGATCACCGCGATCGTGCGGTCGACGTGCGCGGTCGCTTCGGGATGGAAGCTGATGATCGATGCGCCGGCGCGCGCGAAATCGTCGACGATGCGGTCCACCGGCGACACCATCAGGTGCACGTCGATCGGCACGCCGCAATGCGGCTTGATGGCCGCGCACACCATGGGCCCGGCGGTGAGGTTCGGCACGTAATGGTTGTCCATCACGTCGAAGTGGATGAGGTCGGCGCCGGCGTCGACGACCGCGTGCACTTCCTCGCCCAGCCGCGCGAAATCGGCGGACAGCAGCGACGGGGCGATCAATGGGCTCATGACGCGCGACTATATAATGGATTGGTCGCGCGCGACGCGCGCACAGGCATTGCCAGCAGCGGTGGACAAGCGCTACGAAATCAAGGTTGCGACCGAGGTCGCCTATCTCGCCGACCAGTCCGACCCGGACAAGGACCAGTACGTGTTCGCCTATACGATGACGGTGACCAACACCGGAAATGTCGCCGCGAAGCTGGTCAGCCGCCACTGGGTCATCACCGACGCGCACCAGCATGTGCAGGAAGTGCGCGGCCTCGGCGTGGTTGGCCAGCAGCCGATGCTGGGTCCCGGCGAGAGCTTCGAGTACACGTCGGGTGCGAGCATTCCGACCCAGGTCGGCACGATGAAGGGCACCTACCAGATGGTGGCGGACGACGGGCACGCGTTCGACGCCGCCATTCCGCAGTTCACGCTGTCCGTGCCGCGCACGCTGCACTGAGCGCCGCACCCGTGGCGCGGCACGTCTCTGCTAGCCCCGGTCGTCGTCGCGCTCGCCGCGGCGCAGCGCGCGCGTCGTCCACCAGACGATGCCGACCGCGATGACCAGCGCGACTCCTGCCTCGATGTAGAACCATTCCATGCGCACACTCCGCCACGCGCTCGCGTGGATGCTGGCCGGATTGCTGGCGGCCTGCGTCACGGCACCGCCCGTCGTCAAGCCGCCGACGCTCGTCAAGCCGCCGCCAGCCGCGGGCAACTTGCCCGCGATCTACCTGCCCGCCACGTTCGCCGAGCTGCCCGGCTGGACTGCGGATCGCGCCGATCTCGCGTGGCCGGCGTTCGCCGTCGGTTGCCGGCGGCTGGCGGCGATGCCCGCGGTGCAAGCGACCTGGCAATCGGTGTGCGATGCCGCCGCGGCGCAGACCGCTGTCGACGCCGGCAGCGCACGCGCGTTTTTCGAAACTCATTTTAGCGTATGGAAAGTGACGTCGGCCGACGGCGCCGACACCGGTCTCGTCACCGGCTACTACGAGCCGCTGCTGGCGGGCTCGCGCGTCGCCACGCCGCGCTTCGCGACACCGCTGTACGCGCCGCCGGATGACCTGCTGACCGTCGACCTGGCGTCGCTCTATCCCGAGCTCGCCGGCAAGCGCGTGCGCGCGCGCGTCGACGGCCGCAAGGTCGTGCCGTACTGGACGCGCGCCGACATCGAGGCCGGGCACGCGCCGCTCGACGGCAAGGTGCTCGTCTATGTCGACGACGCCGTCGACGCCTTCTTCCTCGAGATCCAGGGCTCCGGCCGCGTGCGCCTCGACGACGGCACCGTCGTGCGCATCAACTACGCCGACCAGAACGGGCAGCCGTTCCGTTCGGTCGCGCGCGTGCTGATCGACCGCGGCGAGCTCACCGCCGATCGCGCGTCGATGCAGGCGATCCGCGCCTGGGGGCGTGCGCATCCGGATGCGCTGCCCGCGCTCCTCGACGAGAATCCGAGCTACGTGTTTTTCCGCATCGTGCCGCCGCCCACGGCCGGCTCGCTCGAGGCCGCGATCGACGGACCGATCGGCTCGCTGGGCGTGCCGCTTGCGCGCGAGCGCGCGATCGCCGTCGATCCGCGCGCGATTCCGCTCGGCGCGCCGGTGTACGTGTCGACGACGCGCCCGCTGTCCGACGAGCCGCTCGAGCGGCTGGTGCTCGCGCAGGACACCGGCGGCGCGATCCGCGGCGCCGTGCGCGCGGATTTCTTCTGGGGCTTCGGCGCCGATGCCGCACGCGAGGCAGGGCGGATGAAGCAGCCGCTGAAGATGTGGCTGCTGTGGCCCGTGGATGCCGGCGTGCCGCGCGTGCCGTCGCCTTGAACGCGTGCGGCGGCTCGCCGTCACGCCACGCCGTGGCACTCTCAGGCGCCGCGATGCCGCACCGGTCTCCTGTACACCCCGACCTTGTCGCGTTGCGCAGCGTGGCGCAGACTCGCCGATCCGACCCAAGGAGAATCGACATGACCGTCGCGCGCATCACCGAGATTTCGAGCATCAGCACGAAGAGCTTCGACGACGCGGTGGCGCAAGGCATCGCGCGCGCCCACAAGACGCTGAAGCACGTCCAGGGCGCGTGGGTGAAGGACCACAAGGTGGAATGCAGCGAGGGCAAGGTCACCGGCTACAAGGTGATCCTCAAGGTGACGTTCGTGCTCGAGGACTAGGGCGCCCGGCGTCAGGCCAGCACGTCCTCGGCCTGCTGGTCGGCGTGGTACGACGAGCGCACCAGCGCGCCGACGGCGGCATGGCGAAAGCCCATTGCCGCCGCCTCGCGCCCGAACATCGCGAACGTGTCCGGATGCACGTAGCGCGCCACCGGCAGGTGATGGCGCGTGGGCTGCAGGTACTGGCCGATGGTGAGCATGTCGATGCCGTGTGCGCGCATGTCGCGCATCACCGCCAGAATCTCGTCGTCGGTCTCGCCCAAGCCCACCATCAATCCCGATTTGGTGGGAACGTGCGGGAACGCCGCCTTGAAGTCGCGCAGCAGCGCCAGCGAATGCGCGTAGTCCGAGCCCGGACGCGCCTCGCGATAGAGGCGCGGCACGGTCTCGAGATTGTGGTTCATCACGTCGGGCGGCGCCGCCGCGAGGATCGCCAGCGCGCGATCGAGGCGGCCACGGAAATCGGGCACCAGCACCTCGATCTGCGTCGCCGGCGAGTGCTCGCGCACCGCGCGGATGCAGTCGACGAAATGCTGCGCACCGCCGTCGCGCAGGTCGTCGCGGTCGACGCTGGTGATCACCACGTAACGCAGCTTCAGCGCGGCGATCGTGCGCGCGAGGTTCGTGGGCTCGTCGGCATCCAGCGGCAGCGGACGGCCGTGGCCGACGTCGCAGAACGGGCAGCGGCGCGTGCAGATGTCGCCCATGATCATGAACGTGGCCGTGCCCTTGCCGAAGCACTCGCCGATGTTGGGGCAGGACGCTTCCTCGCACACCGTGTGCAGGTTGTGCTCGCGCAGGATCTTCTTGATCTCGTAGAAGCGCGGCGATGACGGCGCGCGCACGCGGATCCAGTCGGGCTTGCGCAGCGGCTCGGCCTGCACGACCTTGAGCGGGTACTTGGCGAAGACGCGCGCGGTCTTGGCGTCGCCCTTGTGCTTGACGCCGGCGGCGTTCGATGCCGCCGTGCCGTCCGCTGCGGCCTTCCCAACCGGTGGCGCGAGCTCGCTCATGCGCGGGCGATCGCGTGCGCGAGCGCCGTGGCGGCCGCATGCCCGGCGGCGGCGATCGATACATGCACGCCGAGGCGCGCCAGCGAGGTGACCGCGAGGCCGGGATAGCCGCAGGGATCGATGTCGTCGAAGGGGGCGAGGTCCATGTCGATGTTGATCGCGACGCCGTGATAGGAGGCGCCATGGCGGATCTTGAGGCCGAGCGCCGCGATCTTCGCCTTGCGGCCGTCGGCGAGGCGCACGTACACGCCGGGAGCGCTGACTTCGCCGAAGGCGGAAACTCCCATCGAATCAAGCCAGTCTATCACGCCACCCTCGATCCTCCGCACCAATTCGCGCACGCCGAGCCGGCGCCGGCGCAGGTCGACGAGCAGGTACGCGACGAGCTGCCCGGGACCGTGGTAGGTGATCTGCCCGCCGCGGTCCACCTTCAACGTGGGGATGCCGTTGTCGCGCAAAAGGTGCTCGCGGCGCCCGGCGAGGCCCAGCGTGTAGATCGGCTGGTGCGCGGTCAGCCAGATCTCGTCCGCCGCCGCGGCGTCGCGCGCATCGGTGAATGCCTGCATCGCGCGCCAGGTGTCCGCGTAGTCGGTGAGCCCGAGTTCGCGCACGCGGATGTCGGTGCCGGGCACGACGAAATGCGGTGCGGCCGACGCCGGTCCGGCGACGCTCACGGCTTCGCGCGCCAGCGCGGCGGCGCCGCTGCCGGCGCGGGGGCGTCGGCGGCCCAGTCGGCGGCGACGAATTCGAACGTCTGCGCACTGACGATATGCGTGCGCTGCCAGACCACGCGCTCGCGGAACACCGACAGCATCCAGGTCTGCTGCTCGAGCGGCGACACCCGCGCGAAGGCGGCGGGCGTCATCACCGCGCCGCAGGCGCCGTGCCCGGGATCGCGCACCGATCGATAGCGGATCATGCCGATGCCGGCCTCGCGCGCCACGCGCGCGAAGCGCTGGCAGGCGCGGTAGTCGCCCGCGTCGGTCCAGTCGGCCTCGTCGCGCACGAACGGGCGCAGCCGCAGGTCGACGCCTGGGGTCGCCACGCGAGCCTTGAACACCGTCTGCGCCTTCTGTGGCATCGCGGCGAGCGCCGGCGAATCGAGCAGATGACGCCAGCGCCAGTAGCCGAGCTCGGCGCAGGCCGTGCGCACGGCGTCCGCGCCGTAGAACACGCCCGGATCGTCGACGGCGCGAAAGCGCGAGCCGCCCGGCGGCGGCGGGTAGCGGAACGGCGTGAACAGCAGGTAGTTGAGGCGCCGCGCGGCGGCCGGGACGGCGGGCTTCACGTCGTCGATCAGCCGCTCGAGCACGAGCTGCTCGTCGAGCGAGTCGACCAGCGGCATCGTCGATGCCTCATGCTGCGCCTCGACCGCGCGCCACAGGTCGAGACGCAGTGGCCGCGCATGCGCGGCGATCGCGCGCGGCGTCCATGGCCGCGTGGCCTCGGCCTTCGCCATGGCCGGCGTCAGATGCGGCCGCGCGCGGCGTCGAGGTAGCCGACCACGCGCACGAGCCCTTCGATCGAGCCCAGGAGCTCGACGGGGGGCGCGCCGAGGGCGCGGTTGGGGCTCGCGAGCCAGGCCCGCGCGCTGGCCTCGTGGCCCCACAGCGCGTCGAGCGCACGGTAGAAGCGCACGAAAAGCCGCGCGAGCTCCCACTCCTTCGCGCGCTCCTCGGCCAGCACATACCTGCCGGCGAACAGCCGCGACGCCGTGGCCTCGGACACGCCGAGGACGGCGGCGACGTCGCGCTGCGTGAGTCCGAGCAGGCGCGCCGCGCGCACCACGGCGCGCGACAGGACGCCGGCGGCGTCGATCGCCGGGGACGCGTGCTGCACCGGGACGTCGGCCATCGCTTTTCTTTCCCAGGAAATAAATACGGGTTTATTTTGCTACGGAAATCGGCCGGCCGTCAATCCGCCGGCACCCGCCAATGCCCGCGTTTGACACCGCCGGCGGCGCGGTTTATCTAGCAGTGGCGACGACGGGAGGCGGGCATGGCGATGGGCGACGCGGTGCGGTCGGCGGCGCGCGGTTCGACCGCGGCCGAGCCGGACCTGCGCATCGATCTCGCCGCCTGCTACCGGCTGGTCGCGCTGCACGGCTGGGACGACCTCATCTTCACCCACATCTCGGCGCGGGTGCCGGGGCCGCATCGCCACTTCCTGATCAATCCCTACGGCCTCCTGTTCGGCGAGATCACGGCGTCGAGCCTCGTCAAGGTCGACCTCGACGGCCGCGTCGTCGGCGACGGCCCGCGCGAGGTCAATCCGGCCGGCTTCGCGATCCACGCCGCGATCCATGCGGCGCGCGACGACGCCGCGTGCGTGTTGCACGTGCACAGCATCGACGGCATCGCGGTGTCGGCGCAGGCCTGCGGGCTGCTGCCGCTGTCGCAGCAGGCGATGATCGTGCTCGCGTCGCTCGCCTATCACGACTACACCGGACTCGTGCTCGAGGCCGAGGACCAGGCGAGCCTCGTGCGCGATCTCGGCGCGCGGCAATTCCTGATGCTGCGCAACCATGGCCTCCTCACGGTCGGCGGCTCGGTCGCCGCAGCGTTCCTCGCGATGTACCACTTCATCGCCGCCTGCACGATCCAGATTCGTGCGCAGGCCGGCGGCGGCCCGTTGACGCTGATCGGCGACGCGGCGATGGAGCGCGGCCATGCGCAATTCGCGCCGGATACCAAGGGCGCCGGCCGCCGGCTCGCGTGGCCGGCGCTGCTGCGCAGGCTCGACACGCTGGACCCCGGGTATCGCGCCTAGCGCGACGCCGACCGGCGGCAATGTGTCGCGCGAGGCCTCCGCGCGACGTCGCTACAGCACGATCGCGATCTTCGGATGCGCGGTGAGCTCGCGATAGAGCGCGTCGAGCTGCTCGCGCGACGTGGCATTGATCGTGGCGGTCAGCGACAGGTAGTGGCCCTCGCGCGAGGCGCGCATCTCGAGCGACGCTGCGTCGAAATCGGGCGCGTGGCGCTTGACGATTTCTACCACCGTCTGCGCGAAATCGTCGGCGTGCTTGCCCATGATCTTGATCGGGAAGCGCGTCGGGAATTCGAGCAGCGATTCGCTCATGCCGGCGGCGGCGAGTACATGTAGTCGCGGGTCAGCGGATGCGGCAGCGCGCCGCCGTCCAGCGGCTTGCCCGCGAGCAGCTGCCACAGCGACAGCCAGCCGCGATCGAAGGCGTGGGCGGAGCCCGCCATGTAGATGCGCCATACGCGGAAGCGCTCCTCGCCCACTTCGTGGCGTGCGGCGTCGGCGTGCGCCTCGAGACGCTCGGTCCAGTGCCACAGCGTCTTGCCGTAGTGCTCGCGCAGCGCCTCGGCGTCGACCACCTCGAGACCGGCGGCCGCCATCGCCTCGATCACCCGCGACACATGCGTCAGCTCGCCGCCCGGGAACACGTAGTCCTCGACGAACTCGCTGATGCCGCTGCCGAGGCCGGCGACGCCGAGCGCGTTGTGCGTGATGCCGTGGTTCAGCACGAATCCGCCGGGCTTGAGCACGCTGAACAGCTTGCCGAAGTACCGCGCGAAGCGCGCCACGCCGACATGCTCGAACATGCCGACGCTCGCCACCTTGTCGTATTGCACGTCTTCGGGAAGGTCGAGGTAGTCGAGCAGGCGCACGCTGACGCGGTCGCCGAGCTTGCGCCGCGCGATCTCGTCCTCGACGTGCTCGAGCTGGCGCTGCGACAGCGTGATGCCGGTGGCCTTCACCCCGTAGTGCTCGGCCGCCCACAGGATGAGGCCGCCCCAGCCGCAGCCGACGTCGAGCAGCGTCTCGCCGCGCGCGAGGCGCAGCTTGCGGCAGATGTGGTCGAGCTTCTGCGCCTGCGCCACGTCGAGCGAGTCGTCGGCGCGATGGAAGTACGCGCACGAATACACCATGCGCTGGTCGAGCCACATGCGGTAGAACGCGTTGCTGACGTCGTAGTGGTGCGCGATGTTGCGGCGGTTCGGCCGGTGCTGGTGCTTCCACATGCGCCAGCGCGCGCGCATCGATTGCCGCCGGTCGGCGATGTTGCCGACCAGCGCGTCGGCCACCGCCAGCGCGCGCCGCGCGGTGCCGGAAAAATCGATGTCGTTGCGCACGTAGGCACGGGCCAGCATGCCCAGGCCCGGCGCCGCCAGCGCGCGCAGGCCCTTCAGCGTGCGCGCGTGGATCTCGAGCTCGGGAGATTGCGACAGCGCGAGGCGGTCGCCGCCGGGAAGCACGAGCGCGATCGGCAGCTCGCGTCCCTGGTAGCGGTTGGCGATGATTTTGTGCAGGGTATCGGCCATGGCGCGACGAGAGTGCGGATGAAGGGGCTTTGCATGCGGCCGCGCCGCGGCCGCGCAACGAAGCGCTTCCATTTTAACCGCTTTGACAGTCTGCGGCGCGGCTTCTACCATCCGTCATCCCGCCCGCGGACGCCGCGCGGCCGGCACCGCCCCTTGCCCCGCACCCCGCCTCCCGCTTGACCGCCCCCGTCCACGCGCCGCGCGACGGCCCCGCAGCGCTCGACGAGCACGCGCTGCGCGACGCACTCGCGCAGTTCGCCACCGGGGTCACCATCATCTGCGCGCACGCCGGCGAGCGCCGCTACGTGGGTTTCACTGCCAACTCGTTCAACTCGGTGTCGCTGGCGCCGCCGCTCGTGCTGTGGAGCCTCGCCCATCGCTCGCGCTCGCTCGCCGCATTCGCCTCCGCGCCGCGCTACGTCGTCAACGTGCTTTCGACGACGCAGGTCGAGCTCGCGCGGCGCTTTTCGCGGCCGCACGCGGATCGCTTCGCCGGCGTCGATTTCGAGCTCGGCTGGGCCGACGCGCCGCGCATCGCCGGATGCGTGGCATGGCTCGAGTGTCGCCACCATGCGCGAATGCGCGCCGGCGACCACGAGATCTTCGTCGGCCAGGTGGTCGCCTGCGCGCGCGGCGCGGGCGAAGGCCTCGTGTTCGCCGACCACCGCTTCGCCGCGGCGCGCGCGATCGAGGTCCGGTAGCGCCCGTTGCGCTTGCGCAAGGCGCGCGGCGCTTCGTCGTGCGCCTACGCCGCGACCGCGGCCTTCGGCTTGTGCGCCTGGAACACGTCCCACATCCGGCGGAACGCCGGACCGGGCGTCCCGCCCGCGAACGGCTTGCCGTCGACCGTGGTGATCGCCAGCACCTCCTTCGTCGACGACGACAGCCACAGCTCCTGCGCCGCCATCGTCTGCGCGCGCGTGACCGGCCGCACGTCGACGCGCAAGCCCGCGGCGCGCGCGAACTCGGCGGTGGCGTCGTAGGTGATCCCCGGCAGGATGTGATGATCCTTCGGCGGGGCGACGATCACGCCGTCGATCACGGCGAGCACGTTCGACGCCGACGCCTCGGTGAGGAAGCCGTCGCGGAACATCACCGTCTCGACGGCGCCCGCGTCCACCGCGAGCTGGCGCATCAGCACGTTGCCGAGCAGCGAGATCGTTTTGAGGTCGCAGCGCAGCCAGCGATTGTCTTCCGCGGTGACCACCGCGACCCCGCGCTTCACCTGCTCCGCCGACGGCAGCGGCAGCGGGTTGCTCATCATGAAGACGGTCGGCGCGACGCCGGCGGGAAACGCGTGATCCCGCTTCGCCACGCCGCGCGTCACCTGGAAGTACACCGCCTGGTCGGCGAACGGCTGGCGCGCGATCAGCTCGGCGATCACCTCGCTCCATTGCGCATCGCGCATCGGGTTGGCGAGGCGGATGCCATCGAGGCTCGCCTGCAGCCGCCGCATGTGCTGCGGCATGCGGAACGGCGTGCGGGCATAGACGGGGATCACCTCGTACACGCCGTCGCCGTAGATGAAGCCGCGGTCGAGCACGGAGATCCTGGCTTCGCTCGCCGGCAGGAATTCGCCGTTGAGGTAGACGATCGGGGAGGCGGTCGCGTTCATTGCGTTCCTTTCCACGGCGCGCGGATCAGGACGGCTTGCCGCTGCCGAACCACAGCCGCAGCGAGTCCCATGTACGCGAGAAGAAGCCCCCCGACGGCACGTCGGCGAGCGCGATCAGCGGAAACTGCGCGATCGACTTGTCGTCGAGGCGCACGTCGACGGTGCCCACGCGCTGGCCGCTCGTCACCGGCGCGATCAGCGGCTCGGTGGCATGCATCGCGAGCTTGAGTTCCGGCGCGCGGCCCTTGGGCAGCGTCACGTAGCGATCGGCGACGAAGCCCGCGCCGACGTCCTTGGCCGCGCCCTTCCACACGCGCAGTGTCGATACCGGCTTGCCGGCCTGGTAGAGCTCGATCGTGTCGAACGCCTGGAAGCCCCAGTTGAGGAGCTTCTGGCTTTCGCCGGCGCGACCGGCGTCCGACGCGGCGCCGAGCATCACCGACACCAGGCGTCGCTCGCCGCGCTTGGCCGACGCGACGAGGCACCACCCGGCCTCGTCGGTATGGCCGGTCTTCATGCCGTCGACGTACGGATCGGTCCACAGCAGGCGGTTGCGGTTGGGCTGCGTGATGTTGTTGTAGCGGAATTCCTTCTGCGCGAAGAGCGGGTAGTACTCGGGAAAGTCGCGCACCAGCGCCAGCGCGAGCCTGGCGAGGTCGTTCGGCGTCGAGTAGTGCTGCGGATCCGGCAGGCCGTCGGCGTTGGCGAAATGCGTGGCGGTCATGCCGAGGCGCGCGCCCTCCTTGTTCATCGCCGCGACGAACGCCTCGTGCGAGCCCGACACCAGCTCGGCCAGCGCGATGGCGGCGTCGTTGCCCGATTGCACGATCATGCCGCGCAGGAGCTCGTCGACGGTGACCGCCTTGCGCGGCTCGATGAACATCCGCGAGCCCGGCGCCTTCCATGCGCGCGTCGACACCGTGACCATCTGCGACGGCGTGATCGCTTTCTTGCGCAGCGCATCGAACACGAGGTACGCGGTCATCATCTTGGTCAGCGACGCCGGATCACGGCGCTCGTCGCCGTTCTGCGCCGCCAGCGTCTGGCCGCTGGTGGCGTCGACGAGGACGAACGCGGTGGCGGCCACCGACGGCGGCGTCACTTGCGCGACGGCAACGGCGCAAAAAATTGCAGCGAACGCGAGAACGGCGGCGAACGCCGCGAGGAATCGAAAACGCATCGGGACTTGCACGACTGGCAAACCGCCGATTATACGGCGGCACGTGCAGCGCAGCCTTTGTCGCACGCCGAACAGCGCGTCGCGCGACGATCGGCGCGGCGCTCGCTCAGGCGGACGTGAGCTGGAAATCGACCTCGGGCTTGCGATCTGCGATGGCGTCGGCGAGCGCGCGACCGGAGCCGCACGCCATCGTCCAGCCGAGCGTGCCGTGCCCGGTGTCGAGCCACAGGTTGCGATAGCGCGTCGGCCCGATCAGCGGCACGTTCGACGGCGTGGCGGGACGTAAACCGGTCCAGTAACGGATGCTGGCCGCGTCGCCGGCGTCCGGAAAGAGCTCGAACGTGCGGCGCTTGAGCGCCTCGCAGCGCACCGCGTCCAGCGCCATGCCATAGCCCGACAGCTCGGCGGTGCCGGCGACGCGCAGCCGGTTGCCGAGCCGGGTCATCACGATCTTCCACGCGAGATCGGTCAGCGAGACCATCGGCGCGCCGGTGTGCTCGCCGACGTCCACGGTCATCGAATAGCCCTTCGCCGGGTAGACGAGGCAGGGCACGCCGATCGGCGACAGCATGAACGGAGTGAAACTGCCGAGCGCGACGACGATCGCGTCGGCGGTGAGCGTCTCTTGGCGCCCGTCGGCATCGACTACGCGTACGCCGCTGATGCGATCGCCTTCAGCCTCCAGCGCCTCCACGCTCGTGCGCCAGCGCAGCGCGACGCCGCGCGCCGCGGCGAGCTTCGCCAGCTCCACGGTGAACACGTGCGCGTCGCCCGACTCGTCGGTGGCGGTGTAGATGCCGCCGGCGAGCTTGTCGCGGCACTGCGCCATCGCCGGCTCGATCGTCACGCATTCCTCGGACGTGCGCACGACGCGGTCGCAGCCGAATTCGCGCATCAGCGCGGCCGCCTCGACGCCGTGCTCGAATTCACGGGCGTCGGTGTAGAACTGCAGGATGCCGCGTTCGAGGTGGTCGTACGCAATGCCGGTGTCGGCGCGCAGCGCCTGCAGGCACTCGCGCGAATAGAGCGCGAGGTTGAGGCACTGGATCGTGTTGTGGCGCGTGCGCGACGGCAGGCACTCGAGCAGGAACTGCAGGCCCCAGCGCCACTGCCGCCAGTCGGCGCGTGGACGGAACAGGAGCGGCGCGTCGTCGCGCCCCAGCCATTGCAGGATCTTCAGCGGCGCCGACGGATTCGCCCATGGCTCGGCGTACGACACCGAGATCTGGCCGCCGTTGGCGAACGACGTCTCGAGCCCCGCGCCTTCTTCGCGGTCGACGAGCGTGACTTCGTGGCCGTCGTCGGCGAGATACCACGCCGCCGTGACGCCGATGACGCCGCCGCCGAGGACCAGGACGCGCATCAGGCCGGCGCGTCCGCGGCGTGCCGCGCGGGCGCTTCGTCCGCGTGGGCCACGTCATCATGGGTCGCCACCGGAAGGCAGCTGCAGAAGAGGTTGCGGTCGCCGTAGACGTTGTCGACGCGCGCCACCGGCGGCCAGTACTTGAGCGCGGCGGGCATGCGGGTGCGCGGATACGCGGCGTCGCGCCGCGAATAGGCATGCGGCCAATGGTCCTGCGCCATGCGCTGCGCGGTGTGCGGCGCATGCTTGAGCGGATTGTCGGCGCGGTGCGCGACGCCCGTCTCGATCGCGCGGATCTCGCCGCGGATGGCGATCATCGCCTCGCAGAAGCGGTCGAGCTCGTACTTCGATTCGCTTTCGGTGGGCTCGATCATCAGCGTGCCGGGCACCGGGAAGCTCATCGTCGGCGAATGGAAGCCGTAGTCGATGAGGCGCTTGGCGACGTCCTCGGCCTCGATGCCCGCGCTCGTCTTGAACGGCCGCAGGTCGATGATGCATTCGTGGGCGACGTACCCGCCGCGGCCCGCGTAGAGCACCGGATAGTGCGCGCACAGGCGCCGCGCCACGTAGTTGGCCGCGAGGATCGCGCTCTCGGTCGCCGCTGCGAGCCCGTCGCGTCCCATCATCGTCACGTACATCCACGAGATCGGCAGGATCGACGCGCTGCCGTAGGGCGCGGCCGCCACCGGCCCGATGGCGTCGCTGCGCGCGGTGGCATGTCGCGACGCGTGGACGACGGTGTCACGCAGCACGCGGTGGCCGGGCAGGTACGGCGCGAGATGCGCGCGGCACGCCACGGGCCCGACGCCGGGGCCGCCGCCGCCATGCGGAATGCAGAACGTCTTGTGCAGGTTGAGATGCGACACGTCGGCGCCGAACTCGCCGGGCGCGGCGAGCCCCACCAGCGCGTTGAGGTTGGCGCCGTCGACATACACCTGGCCGCCATGGCGATGCACGATGTCGCAGATGTCGACGATGCCGGCCTCGAACACGCCGTGCGTCGACGGATAGGTGACCATGATCGCCGCGAGATCGTCGGCGTGCGCGGCCGCCTTCGCCGCGAGATCGGCGAGGTCGACGTTGCCCTCGCGATCGCAGCCGACGACGACGACGCGCATGCCGGCCATCTGCGCGGAGGCCGGATTGGTGCCGTGCGCCGACGCCGGTATCAGGCAGACGTCGCGATGCGCCTGTCCGCGCGCGCGGTGGTATTTCTCGATCATCAGCAGGCCCGCGTACTCGCCCTGCGAACCGGCGTTCGGCTGCAGCGACACGGCGTCGTAGCCGGTGGCCGCGCACAGCATCTTCTCCAGTTCCTCGATCATCTCGCGATAGCCGGCCGCCTGCTCCGCAGGCGCGAACGGATGCAGGCTGCCGAACTGCGGCCAGGTCACCGGGATCATCTCGGCGGTGGCGTTGAGCTTCATCGTGCACGAGCCGAGCGGGATCATCGCGCGATCGAGCGCGAGGTCCTTGTCCGCGAGCCGGCGCAGGTAGCGCAGCATCTCGGTCTCGGTGCGGTGACGATGGAACACCGGGTGCGCGAGGAATGCCGAGGTGCGCGCGAGCGCCGCGGGAATCGCCGAGGGCGCCGCCGCGTCGAGGTGCTCGACGGTGAACGTCGGATCGTCGCCGTGGAACGCGTAGAGGATGCGCGCGACGTCGTCGCGGGTGGTGGTCTCGTCGAGCGTGAGGCCGAGCGTGCGCGCGTCGACGGCACGGAAATTGAAGCCATGCGCGGCGCCGGCGGCGAGGATGCGCGCGGTGGCGTCGCCGGTGGCGACGGTCAGCGTGTCGAAGAACGCGGTGGTGGGCACCGCGAACCCGCACTTGACGAGACCGGCGCGCAGGATCGCCGTCAGCCGGTGGACGCGGCGCGCGATGGCGACGAGCCCGTCGGGGCCGTGGTACACCGCATACATCGCGGCGATGACGGCCAGCAGCACCTGCGCCGTGCAGATGTTCGACGTCGCCTTCTCGCGGCGGATGTGCTGCTCGCGCGTCTGCAGCGCGAGCCGGAACGCGGGCTCGCCGTCGGCGTCGACGGTGACGCCGACCAGCCGCCCCGGCAGCGCGCGCTTCCATTCCTCGCGCGTGGCGAGATAGGCGGCGTGCGGGCCGCCGTAGCCCATCGGCACGCCGAAGCGCTGCGTCGAGCCGACCACGGCATCGGCGCCCCATTCACCCGGCGGCACGAGCAGCGTCAGCGCGAGGATGTCGGCGGCCACGATCACCGCGGTGCCGGCCGCGTGCAGCGCGGAGGCGAGATCACGGTGGTCGACGATGTCGCCATTGCCCCCCGGGTATTGCAGGATGGCGGCGAACGCGCTGGACGCCGGCGCCTTGTCCGCGGCGCCGACGACGACGTCGACGCCGAGCGGCGCCGCGCGCGTGCGCAGCACGTCGAGCGTCTGCGCGAACACGTCGTCGGCGACGAACAGCGTGCGCGACGCCGACGCAGTCATGCGCAGCGCGAGCGCCATCGCCTCGGCCGCCGCGGTCGCCTCGTCGAGCATCGACGCGTTGGCGATGCCCATGCCGGTCAGGTCGCAGACCATCGTCTGGAAATTGACGAGCGCCTCGAGCCGGCCCTGCGAGATTTCCGGCTGGTACGGCGTGTAGGCCGTGTACCACGCCGGATTCTCGAGCACGTTGCGCAGGATGACGCCCGGCGTATGCGTGCCGTAGTAACCCTGGCCGATGCACGACTTCAGCACGCGGTTGCGGGCGGCGAGCGACTTCAACCGCGCCAGCGCCTCGGCTTCCGACAGCGCCGGTCGCAGCGCCATCGGCGTGCGGCGCCGGATGGAAGCCGGCACGATCGCGTCCATCAGCGCGGCGCGCGTTGCCATGCCGAGCACGTCGAGCATCGCCCGCTGCTCCGCCGGCGAGGTGCCGATGTGGCGCGCGACGAACGCGTCGTGCGCCTCGAGGGAGGTCAGCGACGCCGTCGCGCCGCCCTGCGCACCCTTGCCACCGCCATCCGCGCCCGCACGCATCGTTCAGCCCTCCGCGATCACGGCCTGGTAGCCGCGCGCATCGAGCAGGCCGTCGATCGCCGCGGCATCCGCCGGCTGCAGGCGGTAGAGCCACGCGGCGTAGGCATCGGCGTTCACCTTCTCCGGCGCCTTCTGCACCTCGTCGTTGACGGCGGTGACGGTGCCGGCGACGGGTGCGTACACGTCGCTCGCCGCTTTCACCGATTCCACAACGGCGCAGGCCTCGCCGGCGCCGAGCTTGCGTCCGGCCTTCGGCAGCTCGATGAACACGAGGTCGCCGAGCGCCGCCTGCGCGTGGTCGGTGATGCCGATGGTGAGCGTGCCGTCGAGCTCCTTGCGGATCCACTCGTGGCTCGACGTGTAGCGCAGGTTGGCGGGAATGTTCACGATGATTCTCCGGATGGGAAATAGGGCGCGCGGCACGGCGCCGCGGCTAGACGAGCACCTTGCCGTTGCGCACGAACGGCGGCTTGACGACGCGCGCGGACAGCAGCTTGTCGCGCACTTCGACCTCCACGCGGTCGCCCGGCTTGACGCCGCGCGGCAGCCGCGCCAGCGCGATCGATTTCTGCATCGTCGGCGAGAACGTGCCGCTGGTGATCTCGCCGTCGCCGGCCGGCGTCGACACGCGCTGGTGCGCGCGCAGCACGCCGCCGCCATCCTCCAGCACGAGTCCCACCAGGTCGGCGTCCGGCGCGCTGGCGTCGAGCGCGACACGCCCGACGAAGTCGCGCGGCGCGCGGCGGTCGACCGTCCAGCCAAGCCCCGACTCGAGCGGCGACACCGCCTCGTCCATGTCCTGGCCGTACAGGTTCATGCCGGCCTCGAGGCGCAGCGTGTCGCGCGCGCCGAGTCCGCAGGGTCTGACGCCGGCCGCGCGCAGCGCGTTCCACAGCGCCTCGACGTGCGTCGCCGGCACTGCGATCTCGAAGCCGTCCTCGCCGGTGTAGCCGGTGCGTGCGATGAAGTAGTCGACGCCGCCGACCGTCAGCGTCGCCGCGTTGAACGGCGCGAGCACCGCACTCGCCGCCTCGCTGCCGGGCAGCGCGCGCCACAGCTTGACGCGCGCCTGCGGGCCCTGCACGGCGATCAGCGCGAGGTCGGTGCGCGGGGTCAGCGTGACCGCGGCACCGCGGCGCGCGATCAGCGCGGCAAGCCACGCGATGTCCTTGTCGGCGGTGCCGGCATTCACGACGAGGCGGAAAAAATCGTCGCGCAGCAGGTAGACGATGAGGTCGTCGAGCACGCCGCCGTCCTCGCGCAGCAGGCACGAGTAGAGCGCCTTGCCGGGGGTCTTGAGCTTGTCGACGTCGTTGGCGAGCGCGTAGCGCAGGAACGCGCGTGCCCCGGGGCCGGCAAGGTCGACGACGCGCATGTGCGACACGTCGAACATGCCGGCGTCGCCGCGCACCGCGCGGTGCTCGTCGATCTGCGAGCCGTAGTTGACCGGCATGTCGAAGCCGCCGAAGTCGACCATGCGCGCACCGAGGGCGCGATGGGCAGCGTTGAGGGGAGTGGTCTTGCTCACGCGGGACATTCCCTTCGGTCGGAAAAAAGGGCGGCGTGGCCATTGCCACGCCGCCCCGTCTGTCCTTTTACCTGAGAGATTGCAGCGCGCACTCGCAGGTGCGTCCGCGTGCCCCTTCGGTGGGCCGGCGTCTCGCGCCAGCCGCTCTCCAGATGGTCCTCGCGTTCGCGCAGTCCTTTTGCCTGAGCGGTTTCGGGAAGTTGCGCCTTCGGCGGCCGCGGCATGCTGCGTGCGCGACGCTCTCCTGCACGAACGGCGCGAAGCCTACTCCGGCGTACCCCCCCTGTCAAAGCAGGGGGCGGGCGGCCTTACTTCTTGAGCGTCAGGATCCAGGTGACGAGTTCGCGGATATCGGCCTCGGGCGTCGTCGAGTTGGGAGGCATCGGGATCGAGCCCCAGACGCCGGACCCCCCTGCCTTCACCTTCTTCGTGAGCTTGGCGAGCGCATCCTTGTCGCCCTTGTACTTGGCGGCGACATCCTGGTACGCGGGTCCGATCAGCTTCTTGTCGATCGCATGGCACGTCGCGCAGTTGTCCTTTTTCATCAGGGCTTCGGCCGCCGCCTGGTCGAGCACCGCCCATGCCGGGGCTGCCGCCACGAGCGCGGCCAGCGCCGCCGTCACTGCCATTGGTCTCATCGCTGTCTCCGGGCGAATGGCGACGCCGATGCATCGCCACGATCGCCGGCATCGTACCGGAACGCGCCCATCGTCGCCAGACTCGGCGGCGCGGCCATCGGATGCGCGGCGCATGCCGCGAATGTTTGCGCCGGACGCGCCGCGCTACGTGCCGGCCAGCGCTGCTTCCAGCGTTGCGCGCTCGTCGATGCGCGGCAGGCACGTGAAATCGCGGCACACGTAGGCGCAGGCATCGTGCGCGAGCCGCGGGCCCTTGCACAGCGCGCCGGGCACGTCGCTGCGGCCGCCGATATCGATGACGATCGCCTGCGGGTCCTGCGCGCGTGCCGCGTGCGCCCACGCGGGAGTTTGCGCCGGGTCGCCGTCGACGATCACCAGCGCCGGCGGCGTGCACAGCGCCGCGTCGGCGCGCAGCAGCGTGACGAAGCCGTCGGGCGCCTTGGTGAGCGTGTCGCCGAACGCATCGACCGCACGCCGCGCCGCGGCGGCATAGCGCGGCTCGCCGGCGATTACCGCCAGTCGCGCCAGCGCGAGCGCGGCCGTGCCGTTGCCCGACGGCGTCGCGGTGTCCTGGCCGGGCTTGTGGCGCAGGATCAGGGCCTCGTGGTCGTGGCTGACGAAGAAGAAGCCGCCGTGCTCGCGATCCTCGAAATGCGCGATCAGCGCGTCGGCGATCTCGCGCGCCCATCCGAGATCCTGCGCGCGCAGGTCGAGCTCCATGCACTCGATGAGCGCGGTCAGCAGGAATGCGTAGTCGTCGAGATAGGCATTGAGCATCGCCTCGCCGCGCTGGCGCGAGGCGCGCAGCCGGCCGTCGCGCCATGCGGTGGCACGCAGCGTGTCGAGCGCGGCGAATGCGAGCGCGCGCGCGTCGACAGCGCCGCGCGATGCGCGTGCCGCGCGCGCGAGGCCGCCGATGGCGAGCGCGTTCCACGCGGTGAGGATCTTGTCGTCGAGGCCCGGGCGCACCCGCGCGGCGCGCGCCGCGAACAGTTTCGCGCGCGCCGAGCTGAGGCGCGCGTCGGCCACCGCCGGCGCCACGCCCAGGCGCATGGCGACGTCGATCAGCGGCAGCACGATGCGCAGGTTCCACGCGCGCCCTTCGAAATTCGGTGCACGGTCGAGGCCGTAGTGCGGCGCCGCCACCGCCCACTCGTCGGCGCTGAGCAGCGCGCGCACCTCGTCCGCCGTCCACACGTAGAACTTGCCTTCCTCGCCGTCGCTGTCGGCGTCGAGGCTCGACCAGAACGCGCCGTCGGGTGCGCGCATCTCGCGCGCCATCCAGCCGACGATGTCCTGCGCCACCGCGAGCAGCGCCGGATCGGCGGCGCGCGCGGCGAAGCTCGCATACAGGCCGAGCAGCTGCGCGTTGTCGGAGAGCATCTTCTCGAAATGCGGGATCGACCATTCGGCATCGACGCTGTAGCGGCAGAATCCGCCGCCGAGCTGGTCGTGGATGCCGCCGGCCGCCATGTTCGCGAGCGTGACCTGCAGCACATTGCGCGCCTCGGCGTCGCCGCCCGCGGCGAACCGGTCGAGCACCAGCTCCAGCTCGGGCGGATGCGGGAACTTGGGCGCGCCGCCGAAGCCGCCATGCACGGGATCGAAGGTCTTCGCGTAGCGCGTCCACGCCGCATCGATGGCGCTCGCCGGCGGTGCAGCCCCCGCCTCCGGCTCGAGCTTCTGCATCCACTCGCGCAGGCGCGCGTTCTGCCCGGCGATCGCGTCGCCCTGCTCGCGCCACGCCTGCGCGACGCGACCCAGCAGCTCGAGGAAGCCCGGACGCCCGTACGCCGCATGGCGCGGAAAATACGTGCCACCGAAGAATGGCGTGCCGTCGGGCGCGAGGAACAGCGTCAGCGGCCAGCCGCCGGTCTGCTGCGTCAGCAGCGCGTGTGCGCGCTGGTAGATCTGGTCGAGGTCCGGCCGTTCCTCGCGGTCGACCTTGACGTTGACGAAGTGCTCGTTCATGGCGCGCGCGACGTCGACGTCCTCGAACGACTCGTGCTCCATCACGTGGCACCAGTGGCAGGCGGAATAGCCGACGGACAGGAGGATCGGCTTGTTGTCGCGGCGCGCCTGTGCCAGCGCAGCGTCGTCCCACGGCTGCCAGTGGACGGGATTGCGCGCGTGTTGCTGGAGATACGGGCTGGCAGTGCCGGAAAGACGGTTGGACATGACGGAACGTGACGGCCATCGGGTGCGGCGCGACGACTCGCGGCGGCCGCGTGGTTGACGGGAAGACTGCGGATGATGCGCGCGTGCGTCCGCAGGACGCGACAGCCGCGAGGATACTCCCCGGCCCGGCGTCAGCGCCGCGCCGGCGTGCGTCGACTGCGCACGTTCAGGTGGTTTCCTCGAACGCCACGCGCTCGAAGTCGGCGCCGCGCTGCACGAGCCGCGTGAGCTTGAGGCTGCGCTCGGGGCCCGCGTCCATCGAGCGCAGCAGGCGTCCCGGGCTGAACGTGCGCGACGGCACGATCGCGCTCGCCTTCTCCTCGGGCGTTTCCGACAGCAGGATCACCGGCATCGGCGGGTCTTCCGAAAACGCATGCGACAGCGGACGCACCGCCATCGTCCGCGGATTGCCCTGCCACAGCGCGAGCGATACGGCGATGTGCTCGTTGGCGCCCAGCGCGACGCGCGTGATGTGGCCGAGACGCGTGCGCTCGCCGTCGTTGACCGTGCACAGCGCGTCGAGGAACCAGCGGTGCTGCGCGCGCGCGTCGCGCGACAGCTCGGCCCGCGTCCAGTCGTAGCGGCCGGTCCAGCGTTCCCACGGCCAGTTGCGCTCGGCTTCTTCCTTGTTGCGGTCGTAGTCGGTGAGCGCGCCCAGCGTCTGCAGATGCTGGGTGCCCTGGAACGACATCCGGCCCAGCGGATCCTGGCGGTCGAACGTGCGGCCGCCGACACGGAAATACGCGGCCTGCACGCCGCCGCCGCAGAGCTGCAGCCGCGTCGGCGGCGCGTCGGGCCGCGTCGGCGCGCGCTGGTACCAATGCTCGTCGAGATGGGTGAGGAGCGCCACGCATTGCTCGACCGACACGTCGTGCCCGAGCTGCAACTCGGCGGGATTGGCGCCGGTGGACAGGCGCTTGAGTCGCCCGCGCACGCTCATCGCGAGCTTGCCCGGATAGCAGTAGCGCAATGATGCCGGCGGCGACGACGGCACGCCGGCGACGAGCTCGGCGCCGGTCGCGCTGTCGAGGTCGACGACGATCACCGGCCCTTCCGTCTCGCGCTCCTGGTCGTACGGGAACACCTTGCGCGCCCACTGCCCGAGCCAGCGGTCGGCGAGCTCGATCTGCCGCACCGACATCGAGAACGGATCGGCGAGCCCCATCAGCAGCGCGTGCATGTACATCGAATAGCACGACGTGCCGACCGCGTGCGGATTGAGGTCGTCGGAAACCGCCGTGACCGTGCAGTCGAGGATCTCGGCCAGCCGGTAATACGCGTGCAGCTCCTGCCAGAACGCGGCCGCCGGCACGCGCCGCGACAGGCCATGCACGACGAGAAGCTGCTTGCCGACGTGCAGGCCCCGCTGCAGGATCTTGGCCTTGACGCCGGCGAGGTCGGGGTCGCCTTCGAGCAGGGGCTTCAGGCACGCCGAGTACTGCTCCCACAGCGCGCTCCACAACGCCAGCGCCTCCTCGGCGGCCTCGAGCTCGCGATCGACCGCCGGCTGCGGCTTGCCCGCGTAGCGCCGCGCGAGCTCGGTGTGCAGGTGCATGACCTGCTCGCGCATCAACTCGGCGATCGTCGCGCGCTCGCGCGGCGAGAACTCGGCGCCGCTGACGGCGTTGAGCTGGCCGATCACCTGCTCGTAGACCTGCGCGACGTTGAGGAATGGCAGCGTCTTCGCCCAGCGCATCGCGCTGTCGGGATCGCTGAAAGCGAGCGGCGGGCGCGGCCGGGTTGCAGCCGTCGCGGCGGCGGTTCGGGGTTCCGTGTTCGTCGTCATCGCGCCATGTCGATCGCGGCGGGGGCCGGGCCTTCGCAACCTCGGCGCGACACCGCGCACGAAGGCGTTCGCGAGCCGCGCCCGGCGGCCGCAGCGGGTCGCCCGTCAGCCGTTGCTTATAGCATAAAGGGCATGCGCTCCCGTTGCCCGGGGCGCCATGAGGCGGCGGCGGGCCGACAAGTGAATATTCGACACGCGGCGCGCGACTTTTCGAGCGCTTTGGCCGCGCTGCCGGGACTAGTATCGGGGCATGCGATCGGAGGTGCGGGCGGCATCGCCACCCGCGGATCGCGACGGTTACCTCCGCCCGCGGCGCCCAAAGATCCGGGGACATTGGTACTGCACGGCGTCGCGGGATTTTTTTGGACGCAGCGAGGCGCGCCGCGCTAGACCAGCACGCGCTCGATGCCGCCGTGGTTCGCGCGGGCGACGAATTCGGCCATCCAGTTCTCCCCGAGCACATGACGCGCGATCTCGACCACGATGTAGTCCGCCGTGGTGCCGGCATCGCGGTCGAAGCGCGACAGGCCCTGCAGGCACGACGGGCACGAGGTCAGCACCTTGACGGCGACATCGGCGCCGTCCGCGCGCAGCGCCCGCGCTCCCTTCTCCATCTCCTCCTCCTTGCGGAAGCGCACCTGCGTCGAGATGTCGGGACGCGTAACGGCGAGCGTGCCCGATTCGCCGCAGCAGCGGTCGTTCAACGCCACCGGCGTGCCCATCAGCGTGTTCACCACGGCCAGCGGGGCGTAGGTCTTCATCGGCGTGTGGCAGGGGTCGTGGTACATGTAGCGCACGCCTTCGACGCCCGTCAGCCTGACGTCCTTCTCGAGCAGGTATTCGTGGATGTCGAGCAGCCGGCAGCCCGGGAAGATCTTGTCGAACTCGTATTTCTGCAGCTGATCCATGCACGTCCCGCACGACACGATCACCGTCTTGATGTCGAGGTAGTTGAGGGTGTTGGCGACGCGGTGGAACAGCACGCGGTTGGAGGTCGTGATCGCCTGGCCCTTGTCGTGGTTGCCTGCCGAGGTCTGCGGATAACCGCAGCACAGGTAGCCCGGCGGCAGCACGGTGAGCGCGCCGACGTGATGCAGCATCGCCTGCGTGGCCAGCCCGACCTGCGAGAACAGCCGCTCCGAGCCGCAGCCGGGGAAATAGAACACCGCCTCCGAGTCGTCGGTTACGCGCGCCGGGTCGCGGATGATGGGCACCACCGTGTCGTCCTCGATGTCGAGCAGCGCGCGCGCCGTGCGCTTCGGCAACCCGCCCGGCATCGGCTTGTTGACGAAATGGATCACCTGCGACTTGAGCGACGGGCTGCCCACCGTGGCCGGCGGCCGCGCCGTCTGCCTGCGCACGACGCCCGTGCGCCGCGCCAGCGCGCTGGCCGCGCGCTGCAGGCGATAGCCGACGTCGATCATCAGCGCCTTGAGCACCTTCACCGTCGCCGGGTCGGTCGCGGTGAGGAACGCCATCGCCAGGCGCGTTCCCGCGCTTGGAGCGTGCTTGCCCTGGCGACGCAGCAGGTTGCGCATCGCGATCGACACGTCGCCGAAGTCGATGTCCACCGGGCACGGGTTCTTGCACTTGTGGCACACCGTGCAGTGATCGGCGACGTCGGAGAACTCGTCGAAGTGGCGCAGGCTCACGCCGCGGCGCGTCTGCTCCTCGTAGAGGAACGCTTCCGTCAGCAGCGACGTGGCGAGGATCTTGTTGCGCGGCGAATACAGCAGGTTGGCGCGCGGCACGTGGGTCGCGCACACCGGCTTGCACTTGCCGCAGCGCAGGCAGTCCTTGATCGAATCGGCGATCTCGCCGATCTCGCTCTGCTCCAGGATCAGGCTCTCGTGGCCGATCAGCGAAAAGCTCGGTGTGTAGGCATTGGTCAGGTCCGCCGGCAGCGCATCCTGGCGCAGCAGCTTGCCCTGGTTGAAGCGCCCGTGCGGATCGACCTTCTGCTTGTACGCGGCGAACGGCGCGAGCTCGTCGTCGGTCAGGTACTCGAGCTTGGTGATGCCGATCCCGTGCTCGCCGGAAATGACGCCGCCCAGCGCGCGCGCCAGCGCCATGATCCGTGCCACCGCCGCGTTCGCGACGTTGAGCATCCCGTAGTCGTCGGAGTTGACCGGGATGTTGGTGTGCACGTTGCCGTCGCCGGCATGCATATGCAGCGCGACGAACACGCGGCTGCGCAGCACGCGGGCGTGCACTTTCAGGAGCTCGGCGCGCACCGGCGCGAACGCGATGCCGTCGAAGATCTCGTCGAGCGGCGCCTTCAGCTCGCGCTTCCACGACACCACCTGCGAATGGTCCTGCAGCGCCGGGAACGTGTCGTCGATGCGCGCGAGAAGGTCGGTCCAGCCCACCCCGACCGCATCCACCAGCGCGCGCGCATCGGCGAGCTTCGCCGCGATCGTCTCGTCGTCGGGGCGCTTCTCGGGATCGGCGTCGAGCAGGCGCGCGAAATCGGGTGCGCGCAGCAGCGCCGCCAGCGCCGCCGCCAGCGCGAGCTTGTTGCGGATCGACAGCTCGATGTTGATGCGCTCGATGCCGTCGGTGTAGTCGCCCAGCCGCGGCAGCGGAATGACGACGTCCTCGTTGATCTTGAAGGCGTTGGTGTGCTTGGCGATCGCGGCGGTGCGCGCGCGGTCGAGCCAGAACTTGCGGCGCGCCTCGGCCGACACCGCGACGAAGCCCTCGGCACCGCGCGCGTTCGCCTTGCGGATCACCTCCGATGCCGCGCGCGCCACGCCGTCTTCGGACTCGCCGACGATGTCGCCGATCAGCACCATCTTCGGCCGCCCGTGGCGCTTCGCCTTGGTGGCGTAGCCGACGGCCTTCACGTAGCGCTCGTCGAGATGCTCGAGGCCGGCGAGGATCGCGCCGTGCGGATGCGCGTCGAGGTAGTCCTTGATCTCGACGATCGCCGGCGTCGACGCGCGCACCGGGCCGAAGAACTCGAGGCACACCGTGCGGATCGCCGGCGGCATCCGGTGCAGGACGAAGCGCGCGCGCACGATCACGCCGTCGCAGCCCTCCTTCTGCACGCCGGGCAGTCCCGCCAGGAACTTGTCGGTGACGTCCTTGCCGAGACCCACCTTGCGGAACTGCGCGCCGGGGATCGTCAGCGTCTCGCGGCGCAGCACGCGCGCGTCGTCGGGGCTGCGCCACGTCAGCTCGAACGTCGCCTGCGCCGCATCGTGGATGCGCCCGAGGTTGTGGTCGGTGCGCACGACGTCGAGCCACTCGGCATCCGGCGTCACCATCCGCCACGACAGGAGGTTGTCGAGCGCCGTGCCCCACAGCACGGCCTTCTTGCCACCGGCATTCATCGCCACGTTGCCGCCGATGCACGACGCGTCGGCCGAGGTCGGATCGACGGCGAACACGAGGCCCTCGCGGTCGGCGGCGTCCATCACGCGCTTGGTGACCACGCCGGCGCCGGCCTCGATGGTCGCCACCGGTGCCGCGTGGCCGTCGATCTCGACGCGCTCGATGGCCGACAGCCGCTCGAGCTTCTCGGTGTTGATCACGGCGCTGCGTGCGGTCAGCGGGATGGCGCCGCCGGTATAGCCGGTGCCGCCGCCGCGCGGAATGATCGTGAGCCCGAGCTCGATGCAGCCCTGCACCAGCGCACGCACTTCGTCCTCGCTGTCGGGGTGCAGCACCACGAACGGATACTCGATCCGCCAGTCGGTGGCATCGGTGACGTGCGACACGCGCGCCAGGCCATCGAACGCGATGTTCTGCTTGTGCGTATGCCGCGACAGCACGCGCACCGTGCGCTTGCGCAATTGCGCGGTGTCGACGAAGCCCTGCGCGAAGCGGTCGACCGCGGCGTGCGCGGCGGCGATCAGCTTGGCGACCTTGGCGTCGCGCGCCGCATCCACCTCCGCGGCCGCTTCGCGGCGCCGCCGGTCGATCTCGCGCAGGCGGTGGCGCAGCGCTTCCACCAGCAGCTTCTGGCGGCGCGGATTGTCGAGCAGGTCGTCCTGCAGGTAGGGGTTGCGCTCGACCACCCAGATGTCGCCCAGCACCTCGAACAGCATCCGCGCGGAGCGCCCGGTGCGCCGCTCGGCGCGCAGCTCATCGAGCAGCCGCCACATCGAAGCGCCGAGCAGGCGGATGACGATCTCGCGATCGGAGAACGACGTGTAGTTGTAGGGAATCTCGCGCAGCCGCGGCGCGTCGGCCGCCTGCGTGGCCGCTTCGTCGAACAGCGTGTTGTCGATGGCGTCCATGGCCTGCAACGATCATACCGCAGTGCAGCAATCACGCCTCGACCGGCGCAGTACACTGGCGCCACATCCGTATCGGCGCGCAGCGCACGCACGCGCCGCACGAACGAGGGATTCCTGCCGCAAGGGGAGAGGCAGTCCCATGGATGATCTCGCGCAATGGCTCCGCAGCCACGGACTTGAGCAGTATGCGCAGGTCTTCGCGGCCAACGACGTCGATCGCACGCTCCTCGCCGAACTGACCGAGGGCGACCTCGAGAAACTCGGGCTGTCGCTGGGCCATCGGCGCAAGCTCTTGCAGGCGCTGAAGGCGCACGACGCCGGAGCGCCGGCCGCGCGGCCAGCCACCACGCCCACCGTGCCCGCACCATCGCCGCACGACGCCGAGCGCCGCCAGGTCACCGTGCTGTTCTGCGATCTCGTCGGCTCGACGGCGCTGTCGCAGGCGCTCGATCCCGAGGACATGGGCGCATTCGTGCGCCGTTGCCACGCCGTCACGTCGGACGCCATCGAGCGCTTCGACGGATTCGTCGCCAAGTTCATGGGTGACGGCGTGCTCGCGTATTTCGGCTACCCTCAGGCGAGCGAGGACGCCGCCGAGCAGGCGGTGCGCGCCGCGCTGGCGCTGCGTGCCGCTATCAGCGCGCTGCGAACGCCGCACGGTGACGCCGTTCACTCGCGCATCGGCATCGCCACCGGCATGGTCGTAGTGGGCGAAGTGGTCGGCGCGGGCGCGTCGCTCGAGCACTCCATCGCCGGCGACACGCCCAACCTCGCCGCGCGCCTGCAAGCGGAGGCGAAGCCCGATTCGATCCTGATCAGCCCCAGGACCGCGCAGCTCCTGACCCGCCGCTTCGAGCTCGCCGATCTCGGCACGCGCACGCTCAAGGGGTTCGACGCGCCCGCCCGCGTGTTCGAGGTGCTGGGCGAAGCGCCCGCGGAGAGTCGCTTCGCCGCATCGCGGGCGGCAACTACGGGCCAGCTCATCGGTCGCGAGGCCGAGCTCGCATTCCTGCTCGATCGCTGGTCGCGGGCGTCGTCGCGCGAAGGCCAGGCGGTGATCGTCACCGGCGAGGCAGGCATGGGCAAGTCGCGGCTCGTCGACACGATGCTGAAATCAATCCCCGAGCCGGCACGCAACCGCATCACGCTGCAATGCTCGCCGTATCACGTCAACAGCGCCCTCTTCCCGGTAATCCGTCATCTCGAGCGCGCGGCGGCGTTCGCGCCCGGCGACCACCCCGTGACAAGGCTCGACAAGCTCGAGGTGATGCTCGCGCGCTCGAAGGGCGCGACCGATCCTGCGACCATCGGCCTTCTCGCCGATCTGCTGTCGCTCCCGGTCGACCGCTATCCGCCGATCGACTTGCCACCGTTTCAGCGCAAGGCGGCCACGCTGGCGGCGCTGGTCGACGTGCTGAAGCGGCTTGCCGAGAACGCGCCCGTGCTGCTCCTGCTCGAGGATGCACACTGGATCGACCCCACGACGCGCGATCTCCTGTCGCGCCTGATCGACGCCGTCGCCAGCGCTCCGGTGATGGTCGTCGTCACCGCGCGGCCGGAGTTCGTCTCGCCGTGGCCGGCCGGCGCACAGGTAGCCGCGCTCACGCTCGAGCGACTCGATGGACCGCAAAGCGCATCGCTGGTCGCCGCCGTCGCCGCGCACGACGGGCTGCCACGCGCGCTCGTCGACGACATCATCGCCAAGGCCGACGGCGTGCCGCTCTACGTGGAGGAGCTCGCGAAGTCGGTGCTCGAGGCGATGCAGGACAACGTCAGCGTGCCGGCCACGTTGCGCGATTCGCTGATGTCGCGCCTCGACCGTCTCGGCCGGGCCAAGGACACGGCGCAGGTGGCGGCGGTGATCGGCCAGCAATTCTCGTATGTGCTGCTCGCCGCGGTCGCCGGCTGCCCCGCCGAGGAGCTCGCCGCGCACATGGAGAGTCTCGTCGAAGCCGGCCTCGCCTTTCGCCAGGGCGGAGGCGTGGAACTCGCTTACCGCTTCAAGCACGCGCTGCTGCGCGACGTCGCCTACGAAAGCCTGCTCCGCGCGCGCCGGCAGGCATTGCACGCAACAATCGCGCATACGCTGGTGGCGCAGTTTCCGGCGATCGCAGGGTCGGAGCCGGAACTCCTCGCGCACCACTTCGGCCACGCCGGCGATCCGGCGATGGCCTCAACGTACAGCGAGCGAGCCGGCGATCGCGCGGCCGCACGCTCGGCGGTGGCGGAAGCTGTCGCCCACTACGGCACGGCGCTCGCGGACGCCGCCAAGGCAGAGGCTGGCGACGCGCGCAGCGCGCGCGAGCTCGCACTGGCGTTCAAGCTCGGGCCGATGCTCGCCAACCTGCGCGGCCAGCAACATGCCGACTTCGCCGCCGTGTATTCGCGGGCCCGTGACCTCGCGGCCGCGCTCGACGATCACGCCGCACTCTTCAAGTCGACGTGGGGATTGTGGTATCACACGGTGGTCGGGCGCCGTCTCGATCTCGCGCGCGAGCGCGCCGATGCGCTCATCGACCTCGCCACGAGGATTGGCGACAGCGGCTACGCGCTGGAGAGCATTCATTGCCGCTGGTCGACGGCAATGTTCCGCGGGGAGTTCGCGATGGCGCGCGACCTTGCCGACGACGGTGCCATGCGCTACGACCGCGCGAGTCACGAATGGCTGGGCCCGGTGTTCGGCGGCCACGATCCTGGCGTCTGCGCGTTCTGCGTCGCCTCCCTCGCGCACCTGATGGCGGGCAGGCGCTCGCTCGCCGAGGAGCGATCGCTGCGCGGGTTGGCGCTCGCCGAGGCGCTGCGCCATCCGCTTACGCTCGCGCACGCGGTGATGAACCGCTCGGTGTGCCTGCAGCAGACGGGGGACTCGCGGGCAACCGCCGACCTGACGCGCCGGTTGCTGGAGCTCGCGGACAAGTACACGCTGCCGCCATTTCGGGCGCATGCGCTCATCGTCGGTAGCTGGTCCCGCGTGATCGCCGGCGATATCGATGGCGGCCTCGCGACGATGGAAAGCGAGTATCCCCGCGCCACGGCCGTCGGTCCGATGTTCCGCTACTACGCCATGCTGCTCGTCGATGCGCGCCTGCGGGCGAGCCGGGCGGCCGAGGCGCTCTCGCTCGCGCGCGCCTCCCTCGAGACGGTGAGCGAGCCCGGCGTCGGCATGTTCGTGCCGGAGCTGCATCGGCTTTCTGCCGCGGCCGCCGCCGCGGCGGGCGATGCCGATGCCAGCACGCAAGCGCTTCGCGACGCGCACGACATCGCGCGCCAGCAAGGTTCGACGCTGCACGCGCTGCGCGCCGCGATCGCGCTTGCGCAGGCGTCCTCGGCGTCGGCATGCGACGATGGCCGCGCGCGATTGCACGCGCTGCTGGATGGACAGGACGCGGGTTTCGACGTGGACGAGCGCGTGACGGCCGAGCGCATCCTCGCGTCCGCCCCGGCGTGACGCCGCGCGCACCGTGCCGGCGCCGGCGTTGCGCGACCTACCGCATCGCGTCGGCGGGTACTCGTATCGGGTAGACAGACTCCAGCGATCGCCGAAGCCCGATCGCCTCGCCGACATGCATCGCGCCGATGCGCTCGGCCCCGGCCATGTCGGCGATCGTGCGTGCGACGCGCAGCGTGCGGTGATAGGCGCGCGCCGACAACATGCGCGCGTTCATCGCGCGAGCGAGCAGTCGCGCCCCATCGGCATCGGGCAGGCAGTGGCGCGCGATGCCGGCGACGTCGAGACGCGCGTTGTGCGCGCCCTGCCGCACCGCCTGGCGCGCGCGCGCCACGCCGACCCGCGCGCGCACCGCAGCGCTCGGCTCGTCGCTCGGCGAACGGCCGGTCGCCACGGCGAGAACGTCCGGCTCGACCGCCGGCACGTCGATCGTCATGTCGATGCGATCGAGGAACGGCCCGGACACGCGCGCGCGATAGCGGGCGATTCGATCCGGCGGGCAGCGGCACGCGATGCGCGCGTGGCCGAGCCAGCCGCACGGGCACGGATTCATCGCCGCGATCAGCTGGAAGCGCGCGGGGAAGCTCGCCTGCCGTGCGGCGCGCGAAATGTGGATGACGCCGTTCTCCAGCGGCTCGCGCAGCACCTCGAGCACGCGCCGGTCCCATTCCGGAAGCTCGTCGAGGAACAGCACGCCGTTGTGCGCCAGCGAGATCTCGCCAGGGCGCGGGTCGCTGCCTCCGCCGACGAGCGCGATGCCGCTCGCGGTGTGATGCGGCGCGCGGTAGGGCGGCATCCGCCAGCGCGCCGGATCGAACCGGCCCGCCAGCGACAGGATCGCCGACGTCTCCAGCGCCGCGGCTTCGTCGAGCGCCGGCAGCAGCCCCGGCAGCCGCTGCGCCAGCATCGACTTGCCCGACCCCGGCGGCCCGGCCATCAGCAGCGAATGGCCGCCGGCGGCGGCGATCTCCAGTGCGCGCTTGGCGTGCGCTTGACCACGCACGTCGGCGAGGTCGCCGCGGGCGACGTCGTCGGCGGCCTGCATCTCGCCGGACTCGCGGTTCGGGATCACCCGTGCAAGCGCTGCCTGCCCGCGCAAGTGAGCACACACCGCTTGCAGTGAATCGGCCGCGTAGACGCGTGCATCGGCGACCCACGAAGCCTCCTGCGCACTCACCGTCGGCAACACGAATGCGCGGGCGTCGCGGTGTGCCGACACCACCATCGCCAGCGCGCCGCGCACCGCACGCAGGTCGCCGTCGAGTGCCAACTCACCGGCGAACTCGTAGTCGGCGAGCGCGTCGACGGGGATCTGCGACGTGGCCGCGAGCACGCCGAGCGCGATCGGCAAATCGAAGCGCCCCGACGACTTGGGCAGGTCGGCCGGGGCGAGGCTCACGGTGACGCGTCGCGCCGGAAACTCGAACTGCGCGTTCTGCATCGCCGCGCGCACGCGGTCGCGCGCCTCGCGAACTTCGGTATCGGGCAGGCCGACGATGTTGAACGCCGGCAGGCCGTTGGCGAGATGGACTTCGACGCTGACCGGCGGCGCGTCGAGTCCGCGCAATGCCCGCGACTGGATGACCGCGACCGGCATGCGCGTGGCGGCGGCGCGTGGGCGCCCGCCCGTCGCGACGTCAGTCGGGCTTGCCGGCCGCAGGGGCGCGCGGCGACTTCGGCTTCACGGCCTCGAGCTCGGCGACGCGCGCTTCCAGCGCTTCCACCTTGTCGCGCGTGCGTGCCAGCACTTCCTTCTGCACGTCGAATTCCTGGCGCGTGACGATGTCGAGCTTGGCGAGACCGCTTTGCAGCATCGCCTTGACGTTTTTTTCGACGTCCTTGGCGGGCGAGTTTTCGAACGCCTTGCCGATTTTCATCGCGAGGTCGTCGAGTGTCTTGCTGTTGAACATGGGGCGCCTCCGGCACGCTACGGCGAATGCGGCCAGTCTAGCAAAGCGCACGCATCGGCCTTGCTCATCCGTTCGGCCGAACGGGCCAGCGGGCAGGGACGCCTGCCGGTGACTACTTCGGTTCGGCGACGGACCAGCCCTTGCCCGGATCGAAGCGCTGCATGGCTTCGGCTTTCGTCCTGGTTCCGGGCCCGAGATCGGCCTGATAGACCTTGCCGGACTGGTTGACGATAAAGGTCATGATGCCGGAATTGGCATATCGCGCCGGATAGGCAATCACCGCAAAGCCCGCGATTCCGCGCCCGTGCACGACGTAGTCGAATGCGCCGGATTCGGCGTTCTTGCCCTGGCCTTTCAGCATCCGGTAGAGGTAGCCGTGGTAAGGCGTCGGGGGCTTGTCGCTCTGCTTGTAGCCTTCGCCGGCCGCCTGCGTCACGAGCACGCCGAGGGGACTCTGCGGCTCTCCTTCCTTCGTCGGCCAATACAGCCCATCACGCTTGCCGGGACGGCTCATGAACCGCTGCGCGTAGGCTGGCAGTCCATCGCCGGGGGGATCGGCTGCCGCGTAATCCTGTTCCGCATCGACGATCGCCTGCAGCACATTCATCGCGGACAGCTCGTTGGCGCCGATGCGCCGGGCGAGCAGTTCTTCCTTGCCCGCCGCAGTGTCGAAACGCCATTGGTCGCCGCGCTTCACCAGCGGGAAGGCAAACGGAAAGTCTTCGCTGCCGATCGTCAGCGTCGCCTTGTCGCCGTCGCGAGCGATCGCGTGTTTCGCCGCGTAATCCGCCAGGAAGCCGTCGACCTTCGCCTTGTCGGCGACGGCGTCGCCCGAGGATATCCACTCGCCGGCATCGCCCAGCACCGCGAGCGTCGCGCCGCGGTCGTGCGCCTGCGCCGCCTGCACGAGCGCGTTCACGGCGTCCTCGGGCGTCGCGAACGACTTCTGCGCCGGCGCCGCGGCGCCGGCTGCGCTGACAAAGAGCACGCTGACGACAATCATCGTCAGCACGCGTGCCAACTGGCGCACTGTCCCATGCGTATTGCGAATCGTCATCCGGGCCTCCATTGCACTCGTCGCGCGAACTGGCGCTGCCAATCAGCGACGGCCGCCACCGCCACGTCCACCGCCGCCGCCTCCGCGGCCGCCGCCACCGCCGCCGCCGCCGCGCGCACCTCCGCCGATGTTGCCCGACGAGCGCGCCGACCCCATGCTCGACGATCCGCGACTGCCGTAGTCGCGCGCCTGCGAACCGCGGCCCGTGTCGAACGCCGTCGGCGAGCGCATGCCGCGCGTGTCGCCTCCGCCGAAATTACGATTGCCGGCCCCGGCCCCGGCGCCAGCCCTGCCCGCATCGCGGCTGCCGAGATCGCGCCCCGCGAGGTCGCGGGTGGATGCGGAAACGTCACCGCGCTGGATCGACTGGCGACCGGCGTCGGCGCGGCCGCGAAACGCATCCCGCGATGCGGCGTCGCGCGACTGTCCGCGGCCGTACTGTTGGGCGACGCCCTTGTCGCGATACGGGACGGCGCCGCGATGGTTGGCGTTGTGGTTCCAGTTGCCGTTCGAGATGTTGGTGCGGTTGAAGTTGTTGTAGCGATTGACGTTGATGTTGACGTTGCCGCCGCCCCAATTGCAATTGCCCCACAGCGCGCCGCCGATGATGACGCCGGCGGTGAAGCCGAGCAGCGCGCCGCCGTAGGGATAGTAGCCATAGCCGGGCGGATACCAGTAATACGGCGGGTATGCCGGATACGGCCATGCACCGTACACCACGGTCGGGTTGTACGTCGGCACGTAGACGACTTCGGGGTTGGTCGGCTCGATCTTGATGATCGTGGTGCTGTTCTCCACTTCCGTCGAGACCTTCTGCTCCTTGGTGTCCTTGAGCGTGCCTTGCGCGACGGCCTTGGCGCGCAACGCCTGCGCGGTGGCCATCACTTCCTTCTGCTGCGCCAGGAAGGCATCGCCGAGCTTCTGCGTCCAGTCGAGCTTCTCGCTCATCGTCGTCAGCACCTGCGGAAACACGGCGAGCGACTTGACCGCCGGGTCCCAGGTCTGGCTCTGCAGCGCGTCTTCCAGCGCCTTGCCCTTGAGGCCCGGGTTCGCCTTAATCCACCGCTCCGCGGCGACGATTTCGAGCGGATACGTCGACGCCATCAGCACCTGCGCGAGAAGCGCGTCCGGATAGAGCGCGATGGGCGCGAGCAGCTGGTCGAGCTCTTCCTGCGAGAACGATTTGGTGGCGGCGGGCGCCGCCGTGGCGGGAGATGCGGCGGGCGTCGATGGTGGCGCCTGTGCCGGCAACGGCATCGAAAGCGAGAGACACAGCGCGCTTGCGATCATCGATCTGAAACTGAGGCTCATCATGTGTTCACCGTCAATTCAATCGCGCCGGCTGACTATATCACGCTGCAAGCGAAAGCAATGCACTGCATTCCGCAGTGGAGAAGAGCGTTGCGACGAACCCGGCGACGGCCGTGCGGCCGCTCGCGAATTTTGTACTGGCGTCGAACCCGCTTCGTTCGTCATCCGGGTGGAAAACGTTGGGAGCGCGCGCAGTTCTGCCGGCTTGCGCGGCCTATACTGGCGGAATATTTTGCGCTTCGCGCCTGTTGCTCACATGCAGGGCGGCAAGACGGCGCCACTCGAAGGAGCACGACAAATGAATCTCAAATTGTTTCGGCTCGTCATCGTCCCTGGCTTCCTGGCGTTGAGCGGGTGCTATGCCTACCCGCCACCACCGCCGTATGCACCAGCCCCGATGTATCCGCAACCGACGACGCAACAGCGCTTCGATCGATCGTGGTCCGCCGCCGCTGGCGCGTTGTCCGATCAGGGCCTGACCATCGCGTCGCAGGATCGCGGCGCCGGCGTCATCCGCGGCGAGCGGGGCAGCGTTGCGGTCACGGCAACGGTCGAGACACTGACGGACGGCCGCATCCAGGTGAAGTTCACGTCGCGGGGAGCCACCAGTGCCGATCCCGCGCTGATGCAGCGGGTGTCGGACAGTTACGATCGCCGGATGGGGCGCTGACGTCGCGCGCAGCCGGCGTGCGTCATGGCATCGTCAGCAAGAGCTTGCCCCGCGTGCCGCGCGCCTCGATGACGCGGTGGGCTTCCGCGGCCTGCGCCAGCGGCAGCGCGCGGTCGATCGCCACGCGCAGCCGGCGTGCACTCACCGCGGCGAACAGATCGTCGGCGCGGCCGCGAATTTCCTGCGCGTCGGCCATGTAGTCGGCAAGGTGCGGGCGGGTGAAGTACACCGACCCGGCCTCCGCCAGCGCGAGCGGCGCGATCGTTTCGACCTGCCCCGAGCTCGCGCCGAACAGCACGCACATTCCGCGCCGCCGCAGCGAGCGCAGGCTTCGCTCGAGCGTGTCGCGGCCCACCGAGTCGTACACGACGTCGACGCCGCGGCCCTCGGTGAGCGCGCGCAATTCCTGCGCGAAATCGGTGTCGCGATAGAGAATCACGTGGTCCGCGCCGCAGCCGCGCGCGATCGCCGCCTTGTCGGCGCCGCCGACCGTCGTGATCACCGTCGCGCCCGCCGCCTTGGCGAGCTGGATCAGCAGCTGCCCGACGCCGCCCGCGCCGGCGTGCACGAGGCACGTATGCCCGTTGCGCAGCGCGAACGCCGAACGCGTCAGGTAGTGCGCGGTGGACCCCTGCAGCATCAGCGCGCAGGCGATGTCGAGTGCGATCGCATCGGGCACGGGCACGAGCTTCCACGCCGGCACCACGGCGTACGGCGCGTACGCGCCGCGGCTGATGCACCAGGCGACACGCGCGCCCGGCGCCCACCCGACGACGCCTTCGCCGACGGCATCGACCACGCCGGCGCCTTCCATCCCGGGCACCATCGGCAACGGTGTCTGGTAAGTGTGCGAGCGCGCATAGCTGCCGTCGCGCATGTAGACATCGATGTAGTTGACGCCGGCGACCGTGAGCGCGACGCGCACTTCGCCGCGGCCCGGCTCCGGCACCGGCACGTCACGCGTCGCCAGCGTGTCGGGACCGCCGAATCGCTCGATGACGATCGCCCGCATCGGGGGCATCATGGCAGCGATCCCGCGCGCACGGCGTCTCGCCCGTGAACGATCACCGGTCCGGGCGCAGCGTGGCGAGCGGCTCGGACAGCTCGTAGACGCTGCGGATGGCGAGCTCGCGGTCGAACGCGATGCCTTCACGCGCCGCGCGCTCGCGCAGGCCCTCGTGGTGGACCTCGAGGACATCGGCCGGCAGCGGCAGCGCGCCGGCGTCGAAGATGCGCAGGTAGCCGCGTGCGTCGCGCGCCGGCATCACGCGACTCTTGACGTGGCGATTGGGCGACCATGGCACGTCGAGCACGCCGGCCTCGAACGCGCGCACCGTTCCCTGCGCGACGTCGCCATCGCCCATTTCCAGCACCTTGTCGACGATCGAGCGCACCTCGCGACCGATCAGGATCTTTTCGGCTTCGTATTCGGCGAGGCCGTCGAGGCGGATGTCGCGCGCGAGGTAGATCGCCATCCGCGTCATGCGCAGGCCCTCGGCATTCGCCTCTGGCGTGGGGATGCCATGCGCCTCGTGCGTCGACTTGGTGGTGACGCTGGTGGCGCCGCCGATCGCCGCCAGCGTGCCGCCGTAGCTGACCAGCGTCGCCGCCTGCGCATCGTCGCGGGGCCACGCGCCCATCCAGTGCAGCGACGTGATCGGCGTGAAGACGTCGGTGTAGCCCTTGCGCGCGAGGTACTCCTGCGCCAGCTGTTCGCACGCGGCGATCGCCGCCGCGTCCTGCACCAGGTGCAGCGTCTGCGCGAGCTCGAGGCCGTAGTGGCGCACGCCCTGCGCCGCCGCGAGCAGGCAGTCGAGCACCGCGATCGCAATGGCGATGCACGGCGGTATGTTGGTGCCGGTGAGAAATCCCGGCTGGCGGCGGTGCAGCTCGACGCCGTGCTCCGCGTAGTGCGCAGCGAGGCGATCGAGATATTGATAGTTGCGAATGCCGTCGGCGATCGACAGCTCCTTGATGTACGACGTCGTGTAGGCGATGGCCGAGCCGAGGTAGCCGGTGTAGCCCGAGGCGAACCCGATTTCGGCAGTGAGCTTCGGCATCGACGTGCCGGTGAGCATGATCGCGGGCTTGTCGATCGCGGCGATCAGCTCCCGTCCGGCGGCGAGGCCGTAGTTGACGATCGGAAAGCCGTTGAGCAGCGAGCGGCCGAGCCGCTCCGACTCGTCGATCCCCTTCTGCGCCGCCGCGAACTGCTCGTTGCGCGTGTAGCTGTCGGTGGTCGTCGGCACGATGTCGGCCAGGCCGTCGCGGTCGAGCGCGATCATCAGCGCCTTCTGCATCGCCAGCGTGCCGAAGCCGCCGCGCGGCTGGGTGAGGCAGCGGCGCTCGGCATGCGCCCGGCGCATCGCCGCGGCGAGCTGCTTGTGCGCGGGCTGTGCGTGGTGAAAGGCCACGGCCTCGTCGAAATCGACGGCGGCGCCCGTGGGCCAGCGCGCGAGGTTCGCCGCGCGCATCGCCAGGAACTCGTCGCGCGCAATGGCGGTCTCGGACAGCGCGGGCGCCAGCGAGCGCGAGCGGGCAATGTCGTTCATGCGTGGCCTCCCAGCGTCGATCGGTGCATCGCGTTCATGCCGCCACACCCTCCGGCAGGTAGTCGAGGTTAGCGCTCGCGAGGTCGAATGCCGCCACAGGCGCTACCTGCGCCAGCAGCCCGGCGGCGTACAGCAGGTAGTGGCGGTCGATCGCGAAGCGGGGCGCGCGCGGTCGCAATGAGGCGGGTGCCGCGGGGTCGGCGGCGGCGACCTCGAGGATCGCCGCCGGGTCGCGCGCGTGCACCAGCGCGCCGCCGGTGCCGATCACCAATGCGACGTCGCGCAGATCCTTGCCGCGCTGCACGCTCACCGGCCCCTGCGCCGTATACACGGTCTCGCGCGTGCCGGCATGACGCGCGACCGCGACGCGGATCGCCGCGCGCACCAGCGCCGCATCGAGCGCGAATTGCGCGGCGTCGCGTGGCAGCGCGTCGACATTGCGATGCAGCGCGGCGATCGCCGCCTCGGCCGCCGCCACCGTCAGTCCCGCGTCGGTGGCAATCGCCTCGATGCCCACTTCGGCGGCAATCGCGGCGGCGTTGTGCCGCACGCCGAGATCGCCCTCGACGGTGCGCTTGGCGTAGGGCTCGGGCAAGCCGTGGCGCAGCACGCCCGGCTCCGAAGGTTCGCCCGTGCCGATCGAATGCACGTCCGTGGTCGCGCCGCCAGGGTCGACGACGATCAGCGGGCCGTGCCCGCTGCGCGGCGCGACGCCGTCGGCGAGCAGGCGCGCGCCTTCGAGCACGGCGGCGGGCGTCGGCATCAGCACCGCGTCGAAGCGCGCCGCCGCACGATCGATGCCCTTGGCGGCGACGATGCGGCGCATGAACACGTCGCGAATGGCGCCGCGCGCGGGCTCGATGTCGAGCGCGTCGAGGCCGGGCAGCACGTTGGCGGTGGCGATCGCGCTCTTGCCGCCGGCGAGGAGCGTCGCCACCACGTCGTCGGTGACCTCGCGGTTGCAGGCGACGACGATCGGGCAGGCGAGTGTGCTCGCCGCCAGCGCCTGCGCGTTGTGCAGCACGACCGCGCTGTTGCCGCCGTCGGTGCCGCCACACAGGAGCAGGATGTCGGGCGCGGCGTCGATGACACGGACGACGTCGCCTTGCGTCAGCCGATAGGCGAAGCTGGCGACGAGGCGTGCGCCGGCGCCGAGCGCGGCCTGGCGTGCCGCTTCGGCGGTCAGCTCGCGCACGAGGCCGACGGTCACCATCTTGAGACCGCCCGCGGCGCTGCTGCAGGCGAGGCGATGCGCGAAGTGCGGCATTCCACCGAGCGTGCGTGACAGCGACGCCAAAGCGGCGTCCAGTCCGACGTTGACGTCGCTCGTCACCGTCGACGGCGCTTGCGCGCTCGCGGCGACGCCGCCGCTGCCGAGATCGAGCGCGCGCAGCTTGGTGTACGTGCTGCCGAAGTCGATCAGCAGTGCCAGGCTCACGGCGGATCCGTCGCGTTGTCGTCGCCCGCGGCGCGGGCAGTTGCTGCGCTGCCGCGCGCCGACTTCGGCGCGCGCGTCGCGAAGTCGGTTCGCAGCGCGGCGAGCGCGTCGGGCACGCGCGTGCCGGGCGCGAAGGCGCGGTCGAATCCCATGTCGAGGAAACGCCGCTCGACCTCGTCCCACGGCTGCTTGCCGACGACGAGGTTGCCGCCGACGTAGAGCAGGATGTCATCGAGACCGGCTTCGACGCACAATTCGCGAAAGCCGCGGCAGTCGAGCTCGCCCTGCCCGTACAGCGACGACACGAGGATCGCGTCGGCCGCGGTTTCCACCGCCGCCCTGATGAAATCGCCGGCGGGCGTGAGCGCGCCCAGCGACACCACGCGATAGCCCGCTTCCTCGAGTGCCATCGACAGGATGCGATTGCCCACGATATGCGTGTCGGCACCGATGACGCCCGTGACGAGCGTGTAGCGGCTGCGGCCGACGGCCCCGGCCGCGCTCATGTTCCCGCCGCCACGATCGTCGGGCGATGCGCCGCGCGGTCGATCGCATGCGCGGCGAGTGCCGCCCCGTCGAGCGCGGGCATGGGACCCGGCGCGAGCACGATGTGGCCGTCGGCGAACGCGAGCGGCGGGTCGAGCAGCATCCGCGGCGCCTTCAGGAAGCCGTTCATCTCGCCGGCATTGTCGATGTGGCGGGCGGCGACACAGGCTTCCATCCAGCACGACACGTCGCAGGCGACGCCGTTGCCCAGCACCGGCCGCATGCCGAGCGCGCGAATGCGCGCGATCGCCGCGGCGAGCGCCTCGAGCCCGACGAATTTCATCAGCTTCACCTTGAGGTTGCGGCACGCGTGCTCGTTCGCGGCGCGCTCGATATCGGCGAGGCCGTAGATCGACTCGTCGAGCATCAGCGGCAGCCCGGTGCGCGCGGCGGCCTGCGCCGCCTGGCGGTGCGCGGTCCAGTCGCCGGCCGCGCACGGCTGCTCGAAATGCTCGATGCCGGCGGGATCGAGACGCGCGATGAATGCGGCCGCCTGCGCGGCGTCGTAGGCCTGGTTGGCGTCGACGCGAATCGCCGCGCGGCCGGCCACGGCGCGCTGCACACGTGCGACGTGCGCGAGGTCGCCCTCGACATCGAACCCCACCTTGACCTTCACCGTGCGGTAGCCGGCCGCGAGGAGGCGCGCGAACGCGGCGGCGAGCGCAGCGTCGTCGTCGCCCTGCAGCAGACCGAGGATCGGCACGCGGACCGGCGCGTCGAGCGTGAGGAGCCGGTGGCCTTCGAGCATGTCCAGCGCCGTGCGAAATGCGGTGGCGACGAACGGCGCGTCAGTGCCGAGCGCGTCGATGCGTGCCGCGAAATCGTTGCGTGCCGATCCCGCGAGCGCCCGCGCGAGCTCGCGCGCCAGCGGCCAGCTTTGCGCCAGCGTCTCGTCGGTGTAGCCGGTGAGCAGCGTCGCCTCGCCGAAGCCGTGGCGGCCGTCGCGCGCGCGCAACTCGACGATGATCGTGTCGTAATGGTCGACAGGACCGAAGGCCAGGCGGTAGGGTTCGGTGAGCGGCACATTGAGGAGGTGCACGTCCACCCCGTCGATCGTCGTCGCGTTCATGGCATCACCGCAGCGTGCGTGCGAGAAGGCCGACGCCCCCGGCGAGCACGATCCAGAGCACCGCGCGGCGGAAGGTGTCGCCCGACATGCGCCGGAAGAGCGCGAGGCCGAGCAGGCTGCCGACGACCGCGATCGGCAGGCAGATCGCCAGCGCGGCCAGCGTGCCGCGGCCGAAGCCGGCGCAGGCGAGGAGCACGGCGAGGGTCAGCGCCTGGCTGTAGAAGCCGAACGATTGCAGCAATCCGCGCTGCTCGGCCTTCGGCCAGCCGCGCACGCCGATCCACAGGCTCGGCAGCACTGCCGACAGCCCGGCGATGCCGCCCAGCACGCCGCCGACGAAGCCGACGCCGCCGTCGGCGGCGCGGCCGAGTGCGGGTGCGAGTCGCACCTCAGGCAGACGAGGACGCGTGAGCGCCACGCCGCTGTAGGCGATCAGCAGCACGGCAATGACGTTACGCAACCACGTCGCATCGACGTGCAGCACGAGCACGACGCCGAGCGGGACGCCGAGCGTCGACCCGGCCACGAACGGCCACAGACGGGCGACGCGGATGTCGCGACGGATGGCCGGGAACGTGACGACGTTGAGCAGCAGCGGGCACACCACCGCCAACGGCAGCACTTGCGCCGGCGACAGCGCCTGCAGCCAGATCACCGAAGCGGTGAGCGCGAAGGCGAAGCCGGAGACGCCGAACACCAGCGAGCCGGCGAGCGTGCCCGCGACGAGCACCGCGGTCTCGCTCACGCCGCATCCACCGCGCCGCGTCCGCCGGCGCCATACAGGCGCCGCACGCCTGCACGGGCGGGCCGTTGCGCCGGCCGGCGGACGCGACATTCAGTGTGGAAATTCATATATATCTCTCACTGGATAGTGTCGCGCGCCGCCCGCGATGCGTCAATCGGCCGCGCGATTGAAACTGCCCGCTGTCATGTATATGATTGTGGGCATCGGCCGCCGCCGGAGTTGCCGTGCCCGCCGCACCGCTGCCGCTCTACAAGGAGGTCAAGCGCCGTCTCGCCGACGCGCTGCACCAGGGCATCTGGCGCCACGGCCAGGCGCTGCCGCCGGAGCCCGCGCTCGCGCACCGCTTCGGCGCCAGCATCGGCACGCTGCGGCGCGCGGTCGGCGAGCTCGTCGCCGAGGGCATCCTCGTGCGTCGCCAGGGCAGCGGCACGTTCGTCGCGAGCCATACGCGCGACGTGATGCTGACGCGCTTCTTCCGCATCGTCGACCGCGACGGCAACAAGCGCTTCCCGCACTCGCAGACGCTGTCCTTTCGCCGCGCCACCGCCGACGCCGGCAGCGCGCAGGCGCTGCGCATCCGCGTCGGCGCGCCGCTGCTGCAGATCGACGCGCTGCTGCACCTCGACGGCATGCCGGTGATCTTCGACCGCATCCGCCTGCCCGGGGCGCTGTTCCCCGACATGACGAAGGAAGTGTTCAGCGAGCGCGACACCACGATCTATGCGCTCTACCAGTCGCGCTACGACATCACGGTCGTGCGCATCGAGGAATCGATCACCGCCGCGCTCGCCGACGCGCGCGTGCGCACGCTGCTGCGCCTGCCGCCGCCGGCCGCGGTGCTGCGCATCGCGCGCACCGCCTACGCCCATCGCGACACGCCGGTCGATGCGCGCGTGCGCTTCGTCAACACCGCCCATCATCGCTATCTCAGCGTGCTCGGGCAGCACTAGCCCGCCGCGGTCGCGGCGGCGCGCGCCAAGCTAGGCGAGGTCGAGCAGCTTCAGGCGCTGGATCTTGCCGGACGGGCCCTTCGGCAGGTCGCTGACGATGCGGATGATGCGCGGCGTCTTGTAGCGGCCGAGCTCGCGCAGGCAATGGCTGCGGATCTCCTCCTCGGTGAGGCAGCGGCCCTCCTTCAGCACGACGCAGGCGAGGATGTCCTGGCCATAATGCGCATCGGGAATGCCCACCGCCGCCGCCTCGAGGATCGCGCCATGCGCGAGGAGCGCCTCGTCGATCTCGCGCGGTGCGATGTTCTCGCCGCCCTTGATGATCAGTTCCTTCAGGCGTCCCGTGATGAAGTACATGCCGTCGGCGTCGCGGTAGCCGAGATCGCCGCTGCGCAGCCAGCCGTCGCCGGTGAGCGCCGCCGCCGTGAGCGCGGGCTCCTTGTAGTAGCCCGCCATGACGTTGGGACCGCGCAGCAGCAGCTCGCCCGGCGTGCCGGGCGGCAGCGGCGTGTCGTCCTCGCCGCCCGCGCGCACCACCTTGACCTCGACGCCGCACGGCAGGCCGGGCGAGCCGATCTTGCGCCGCGCCGGATCCTGCGGATTGCACAGCACCACCGAGCTCGATTCGGTCATGCCCATCGCCTCGACCACGCCGATGCCGAAGCGCGCCTCGAACGCGCGGTGCTGTTCGGGCGGCAGCGGCGCCGACGCCGAGCGGGCGAAGCGCACGAAATCGTAGCGACCCCCGTTGTCGTCGCGCGCGGCGTTGATCAGGTAGGCGATGATCGTCGGCACCACGTTGAGCCACGTCGGGCGGTGCGCCGCGACGAGCCCCCACCAGGCCGACACGCTGAAGCGATGCGGTGCGACCACGCTGCCGCCGGACACGAACGGCGTGATCGTGGCGATGCACTGGCCGTTGATGTGGTACAGCGGCAGCGATGACAGGCAGCGGTCGGCGCGCGCGAGGCCGTGCCAGCCGGCGACGGCGCGGCCCGCGGCGACGAGGTTGCCGTGGCGCAGCAGCGCGCCTTTCGGCAGGCCCGTGGTGCCCGACGTGTACATGAGCAGCGCCGGCGAATCGGCCGCGAGACGCGCGCCCATGTCGAGCGTGGCCGCAGCCGGGTCCGCATCGGCGCCGGGGAGGTCGACATCGATCGCAATGACCTCGATCGCCTCGCGGCGCCGCGGTGGCAGCACCGCGAGCGCCGCGTCGAGGCGCGCACGCTCGGCGTCGGTGGTGAACACGATGCGGCAGTCGCTGTGGCCGAGGCAATGCGCGAGCTGCGACTGCTGCGCGAGCAGGTTGAAGGGCGCCACCACGCGCCCGGCGAGCATCGTGCCGAGGAAGAGCGCGGTGGTGCGATAGCCGTTGGGCAGCAGCAGCCCGACGATATCGCCGATGCCGATGCCGCGCGCGGCGAACAGCGACTCGAGCGCGAGCGTCTCCGCCGCGACGTCGCGATAGCGCATCGTGCGCCCGGTTTCCGGCGCGATCAGGTACGGCGCATCGGGCGCCGCGGCGAGATGCGCGGCGAGCACGTCGCGCAGCGTGCGCGGCGCGGCGGCGCGCGTTGCCGCCTCAGCGGCCATAGCGCGCGTGCCACTCGCCGAAGATCTCGTCCTCGCGCGGCACGCGCTCGGGAATCACGCGCGCGATCCGCGTGATGTTGAGGTAATGGCGGTAGTTGAGGTTGTCCGAAAAGCTGTTGCGCCCCCAGGTGCCGCAGCCCATCGACAGCGAGAACGCCAGGCCGTTGTCGAAGTTGCCGCCGGTGGCGAAGCAGTGCGCCTGGTTGACGATCACGCGCGCGACGGGCAGCGCGACGCCGAGCGCGAGCGGCTGGCGCTCGTCGCTGGTATGGATGCCGACCGAGTGCCCGGCGCCCTGGTACGCATAGATGCGCGCCACGAGCGCCTGCGCCGCCGCGAAATCGGGCACGCGATAGAACGCCAGCACCGGCGACAGCTTCTCGCCGGAAAACGGATGTGCCGGCCCGACGCCATCCTCGTCGACGATGAAGAATCGCGCGGCGCCCAGCGCCGGACGCGTGAGTCCCGCCACGGCGGCGATGCGCGGCGCGCTCTGCGCCAGGATGGAAGGCGCGAGCCGTCCGTCCTGCCACATCACGCGCTGCAGCGCCGCCTTCTCGGCGGCGTCGAGCACCACGCCGCCCTGGGCCTCGAGCGCTGCACGCAGCGGCGCCGCGATCGCGTCGAGCGCGATCACGCTGTTCTCCGACGAGCAGCTCGTGGCGTGGTCGAACGTCTTCGATGCGGCGATCAGCGACGCCGCGTGCGCGACATCGGCGCTGGCATCGACGATCACCGCCACGTTGCCCGCACCCACGCCGAGCGCCGGCGTGCCGCTGCGGTAGGCGGCGCGCACGTTCGCCTGCGAGCCGGTGGCGACGACCAGGTCGGCGGCCGCCATCAGCGCCGCGGTGGCCGCGCGGGTCACCGGTGCCGGCAGGATCTGCACCAGGTCGGCGGGCGCATCCACCTTGGCAAGCTCGGCATTGATGAAATCGACGAGACGCGCGCCGGTGCCGACGCCTTTCGGCGACGGCGCGAGAATGATCGCGTTGCCGCCCTTGAGCGCGCACAGCACGTTGTTGGCCGGCGTCGCCGCAGGATTGGTCGACGGCGTGATCGCGGCGACCACGCCCACCGGCCGCGCGATCTCGGTGATGCCGCGCGCGGCGTCCTCGGCGATGACGCCGACCGAGCGCGCGCCCCTGAGGTCGCGCAGCAGGCCGAGGGTCTTGCGATGGTTCTTGCGCACCTTGTCGTCGACGTCGCCGAGGCCCGTGTCGTGCACGGCGAGCTCGGCGAGCGCGCGGTTGCGCGCCGGCTCCATGATCGCCCAGCCGGCGGCGAGCACCGCGGCATCGACTTGCGCCTGGTCCCACAGCGCGTAGGCCGTCTGCGCGGCGCGCGCGCGGGCGACGATCGCCTCCACCTGCGGATCGTGCGGCGTCGCGGCGGCGGCGCTCACGATGGCACCGCCAGCGCCGTGCGCCGGCGGCGATAGTGCGTGTACAGGGGGAGCAGCAGCGCCAGCAGCGCGGCGGCGAGCACCGATGCGCTCACCGGCCGCGTGAAGAACACCGTCCAGTCGTTCTGGTAGCTGATCATCGACGTCATGAACGCATTCTCGGCCACGGGTCCCAGGATCGCGCCCAGCACCATCGGCGCGATCGGGAAGCGGAAGCGCTCGAACAGGTAGCCGACGACGCCGAACACGACGATCATCCACAGGTCCGTGACGTTATTGTGCTCCGAGTAGGCGCCGATCAGGCAGAACATGATGACGAACACCGAGACGACGGCCTCGGGCAGGTAGAGCACCTTGATCAATGGACGGATCGCGAAGTAGCCGAGCGCAACCATGCCGAACACGCCGACGAACACCGAGGCGAAGATCGAGTAGACGAGCGCCGCCTGCGTGTCGAAGATCTGCGGGCCCGGCTGCACCCCGTGCAGCAGGAACGCGCCGAGGATCACCGCCGTGGCGCCGCTGCCGGGAATGCCGAGCGTGAGCAGCGGCACCATGTGACCGCCCACCGATGCGGTGGAGGCCACCTGCGGCGCGACGATGCCCTCGGCGATGCCGCTGCCGAGCAGCGCGCGACGTGCGCCGTACTGGCCCTCGACGCCGTAGGCGATGAACGAGGCGATCGTCGCGCCGGCGCCGGGGATGATGCCGCAGATCACGCCGATCAGCGACGAGCGCGCGAACGTGCCGCGGATCTGCCAGGCCTCGGCGAGCCGCGGGATGCGCGTGCGCACCCGGACGTCGCCCATCGTCGGCGTCGACGCGAATCCCTGCTCGAGGCGCACCAGCACTTCGCCGAGCCCGTAGGCGCCGACCATCACCGGCAGGTAGCCGATGCCATCGCGCAACATGGCGCTGCCGAAGGTGAAGCGGTCGACGCCGAAGATCTCGTCGACGCCGACGCTCGCGATCAGCATGCCGAAGAACAGGCTGATGAACGCGTTCGCCAGCGAGCCGCCGCCGAGCGTGACCACGCTGGTGAAGCCGAACAGCACGATCGAGAAGTATTCGGGCGAGTCGAAGGTCAGCGCCACCTTGGCGAACGGCACTGCCATCGTCACCATGACCGTGGCGGTGATGATGCCGCCGGTGAACGCGGCGAACAGCGTCCAGCCGAGCGCGCGCGCGGGCTCGCCGGCGCGCGCCATCGACCAGCCGTCCCACAGCAGCGGCACGTCCATCGGCTCGCCCGGAATGCGGAACAGGATCGACGTGATCGCGCCGCCATACGTCCCCGAGATGTACATCGCCGTCAGCAGGATGATCGACGCGGTGACCGGCATGCCGTACGTGAACGGCAGCGCCAGCACGACGCCCATCACCAGCGTCAGTCCCGGAAGCACCGCCACCAGCATGCCCACCACGAGCCCGACGCCGAGCGCGAGGATGTTGGCGAGCTGGAGCAGGCTCGCGAATCCGCCCGCGAGCTGGTGGAGGACGTCGAGCACGCGACGCCGCTAGTGGATGTGCATCAGCTGCATCAGCGCGAGCGACACCGTGTCGAACGGCGCGACGCCGATGGGCAGCGACAGGTACACGATCTTCATGAACACGAACATGAAGGCCAGGCTGCCGAGCGCCGCGATCACGGCCACGTTCGCGTAGCGGCGGTAGCGTCCGACGATCATCATCGCCGCGAGGTACAGGAACGTCGCGATCGCGAATCCCAGCACGCCGAGCAGCGCCACGTAGGCAATGGTGAGCGCGACACCCAGTGCGAGCAGCAGCGGATGGCGCGGCGGCGGCGCTTCGGCGGCGGCCTCGGGCGCGTGCACCTCCTGCGCAACCTCGGCGAGCAATCCGCCGCCGGCGTCGGCGCGCGAGGCGTCGCGCAGGATCGACGCGATGCGTCCGAGGCAGACCAGCATCATCAGCGTCAGGATCGCCTCGGGCCACAGGTCGGGGCCGAGGCGCCCGGCGCGTGGCGTGTACTGGAAGCGTGTCGCGAGATGGAACAGGTAGACGGACAGCGCGAGCACGACCAGGTAAGGCGCCACCGCGCGCAGGCGCTGGATCAACGTCGAGCTCCTCGCGCGGTTCCCGGCGGCATTGCTCTCGCGCCTCGCGATGCGATCATTTCTTCGGGATCGACGCCACGAGTGCACGCGCCTCGCCGAGCCATTTGTCCATGTACGCGGTCGCCTTGTCGGCGGGCACGAAGCTGTTCGGGTCGGCGTACTGGTCCTTGAGGTACGTCTTGAAATCGGCGGCTTGCGCCGCCCTGGCGATCGCGTCGGCCAGGAGCTTCACCTTCGCCGGATCGGTGCCCGCCTTCACCAGCACGATGCGGAACTGCGGCAGCGTGACCTTGTCGCCGAGCGAGGTCGAGGTGGGAATGGCGTCGAACGGCTCGACCTTGCTGCCGTAGAAGAACAGCACAGGCCGGATCTGCTTGCTGTCGACGAAGGTGCGCACGTCGCCCGCCTGCTCGTACAGTAGGTCCGCATGGTTGCCGATGATCGACGTGTAGCGCTCGCTGGGCTTGGCGTACGGCACCGGCTGCAGCTTCAGGCCCTTCGCCGCGTAATAGCTCACCGTCAGGTCGTCGGGGCTGTTGAAGCCGGTGATCGCCACCTTGAGCGGCTTCGCGCGCGCCGCCGCCTCGACGTCCGCCCACGTCTTGTAGGGCGCGTTCTCGGCGACGAAAAAGCCGGAGGCCTGCTGGATCATCACGCCGAGCGGAATGAAGTCGGCAAGCTTGAGCGTGGAATTCGGCTCGGCCGCCGCAGCGAAGGTATCTCCGGTCATCACTTCGAGCGTGTAGCCATCCGCGTTCGCCGACAACAGCTTGGCGTGCCCGGTCAGGCCCGTCGCACCCGCCACGTTGATCACCGGCAGCGACACCTTGAGATCGGGCTCGAGCAGCTGCCCGAGCTTGCGCGCCAACTGGTCGGCACCGCCGCCCGGTCCCCAGGGCACGATGAATTCGATCGGGCGCGACGGATATTTGTCCTGGGCCTCTGCGCTGCCGGCGAGGATCGTCGTCGCGACGACCGCAGTTACCGCCGACACCAGCAATGCACGAACGGGTGAGCGCATGACGTTTCTCCTCCTGCAATGACAACATGGTACCGGCTGCGTCGTGGCAGTCTCGGACGGATGTATCGCGGCGTCATCGCGGTGAAGGGGCGTCGCCGCGGATCGCGATGAACTCATCTAAGTCATCTGTATGAGTTCGAATCCACTATAGATTGCCGCTCCGGCACCGTCAACACGCGGAACGCTCGGCGGCCCCACTCATGTAGATGCCTGCGGCGGCGCGCGGCGCGGCGTGAGCGTTGCTGCGCGCCTGGCTTCGCCGCCCGGCAGGCGTGTGAGCCGCGGGTCCCGCCCGACCGCCGCGGCGGCGTGCCTGCGAACGATACACGCTCCATCGCGCCGTCTGCCTGCGCCCCATCCGCGTGCGCCGGCCCCGTTGCCTCGCACTGCGTTGGTGCGGCGGCGCGGCTGAATCGGGCGGCCAAGTCGCCAGGCTTTTGATTCCATTGATCTGTTTGGGATGGCATGCGCCGTGCTGACGTCTTTGTCGAATCCCAACCGCTCATCTCATTCCCAAGAGGACTCACGCATGGACCGAAGCACGCGTATTTCGCAATCGCTGGTAGCCCTCGCCATGGCCGCGATCGGCGCGGGCGGCGCATGGGGCCAGACCGCTGCGCCGGCGCCGGCCCCCGCGCCGGCCGCGGCGCCCGAACCCGCACCGGATTGGACGCTGACCGCCAACGTCGGCCTGTTCAGCGAATACATCTTCCGCGGCATCGCGCAAACCGCCGGCAAGCCGGCGGTGCAGGGAGGGTTCGATCTCGGCCACGCGAGCGGCTTCTACGCCGGCACCTGGGCGTCGAACATCAGCTGGCTCGAGGACTTCGGCGCGTACAACCGCTCGAGCGTCGAGTGGGACTTCTATGGCGGCTTCAAGCACAACATCGGCGATTCGGACTGGTTCTACGACGTAGGCGGCTATTACTACTACTACCCGGGCAGCCGCAATCCGGGCGTGACCAACGCCGACACGTTCGAAGTGTATGGCGCGATCGGCTGGAAGTGGGTGAGCGCGAAGGTGTCGTATGCGACGACGAATTACTTCGGCGCCAAGCCCGCCGGCCAGGACACCGATGGCAGTTACTACGTCGACCTGTCCGCCGCCTATCCGGTCGCCGACTCCGGCGTGTCGCTGATCGGCCACTACGGCTACCTCGACGTCCATCACGACGGCAGCGGCGACAGCAAGGCCAGCTATTCCGACTGGAAGCTCGGCGTGTCGTACGTATTTCCCGAGGGCGTCGTCAAGGGTCTCGAGATCGGCGCGTACTACACCGGCAACGACGCCAAGCAGCCCTTCTACACGGATCTCACAGGCTACGACACGTCGAAGGATCGCGGCGTCATCTACATGAAGAAGACCTTCTAGGTTGCATCCAAAAGCGCGCAGCCCGTCGGCGCGCGCACATCCGGGGACACCATGAAACTTGTCACTGCCATCATCAAGCCGTTCAAGCTCGACGAGGTCCGCGAGGCCCTGTCGGCGATCGGCGTCCAGGGCATCACCGTCACCGAGGTCAAGGGCTTCGGCCGCCAGAAAGGCCACACCGAGCTGTACCGCGGCGCCGAGTATGTCGTCGATTTCCTGCCGAAGGTGAAAGTCGAGGCCGCGATCAAGGACGACCTCGTCGATCGCGTCATCGAGGCGATCGAAAAATCCGCCAACACCGGCAAGATCGGTGACGGCAAGGTATTCGTTTTCGACCTGCTGCAGGTCGTGCGCATCCGCACCGGTGAAACCGGCGCGGACGCGCTTTGAGGGGAGAGCTTCGATGAAGCAATTGTTCGCATGGCTCGCGATCGCCGTCACGCTGTGCGTGGCGGCACCCGCGTCCGCACAGGACAAGGCGGCAGCGCCTGACGCCGCACCGGCGGCCGCGGCGCCGGCCGCCGCCGCACCTGCAACTCCCGGAGCCCCCGCCGCCGCGGCCCCCGCGGCAGCGGCACCGGCCGCACCCACCGCGCCGTTTCTGGTCGCGGCCGACAAGATCAGCGGCGGCGACACGGCTTGGCTCCTGACGTCGACCGCGCTGGTGCTGATGATGACGATCCCCGGTCTTGCGCTCTTCTACGGCGGCATGGTGCGCAAGAAGAACGTGCTGGCGACGCTGATGCAAAGCTTCGCGATCACCTGCCTCGTCACGATCCTGTGGGTGATCGCCGGCTACAGCCTGGCGTTCATGCCCGGTGGATCCTTCATCGGCGGCTTCGACCGGCTGATGCTCTCCGGCATGCTGTTCCAGAAGGAAGCCGGCAAGCTCACGGTGTCGCATCTGGCGACGACGATCCCCGAGTCCGTCTACATGATGTTCCAGATGACGTTCGCGATCATCACGCCGGCACTCATCGCGGGCGCGTTCGCCGACCGCATGAAGTTCTCGGCGATGCTCTGGTTCATGGGCCTGTGGTCGCTCGTCATCTATGCGCCGATCGCGCACATGATGTGGGAGCCTTCCGGCTACTGGGCCGCCAAGGGTGTGCTGGACTTCGCCGGTGGCACCGTCGTGCACATCAACGCCGGTATCGCCGGCCTGGTCTGCGCGCTGGTGCTGGGCAAGCGCCTGGGTTACGGCAGGGAGCCGATGGCGCCGCACAACCTGACGCTGACGCTGATCGGCGCGTCGATGCTGTGGGTCGGCTGGTTCGGCTTCAATGCGGGCTCGGCGGTCGCCGCCGACGGCAGGGCCGGCATGGCGATGTTCGTCACCCAGTTCGCGACCGCCGCCGCGGCGCTGGCGTGGATGTTCACCGAGTGGATCACCAAGGGCAAGCCGTCGGTGCTCGGCATCGCATCGGGCGCCGTCGCGGGGCTCGTGGCGATCACGCCGGCCTCCGGCTTCGTCGGCGCCACCGGCGCCCTGGTCATCGGCATCGCCGCCGGCGTCCTCTGCTTCTTCGCCGCGACGTCCGTCAAGCGCGCGCTCGGCTACGACGACTCGCTCGACGCGTTCGGCGTCCACTGCATCGGCGGCATCGTCGGCGCGCTGCTGACCGGTGTCTTCAACGTCAAGGAGATCAGCGGCGCCGATGCCGACAACCTGGTGCAGCTCGGGGCGGTGTGCACGACGCTCGTGTACAGCGGCGTCGGCAGCTTCATCATCCTCAAGGTCATCGACCTGATCATCGGCTTGCGCGTCAGCGAGGAAGAGGAGCGCGAAGGCCTCGACATCAGCCTGCACGGCGAGCGCGTCGAATAAGCATTGTTTCTCCTCTGTGGCTCTTGCGGGCGCCCCTGACCGGGCGCCCCTTTTTTCCGGCGAGCGGCCGCAGGCGGCGTCGCGCGGGGCAAAACCTCCCTGAAATGATAGTTCTGCGGCGCGGCCCGTTATCTGCGAAGATCGCGCAACGCCGCAAGAGTGTGTTTCCCGGGAGGAACCATGGCGTCCAAAAAGCGGGTGGGTCGCTTGTCGGTTGCATTCGGGCTGATCGCCGTCGCGTGCATCGCCTTCACACCGCTCGGCGCCCGTGACGCATGGCCTGCGGCAATGGCCGGCGGCACAGGGACGAGCATGGCCGCGCCGGTCGAGCGCCACCCGCAATTCGCGCTCGACGTCGTCAACGCGGGCGGCGGATCGGTCACCGCGGACGTTGACGGCATCGACTGCGGCACTCACTGCGTGGCGACGCTCGACTCCGGGACGCGTGTCACGCTCGATGCGCAGGCCGATCCCGGCCTGGTGTTCGTCGGGTGGACGGCCCACGTGTGCGACAACGCCGGCGCCGCGTGCGCGGGATGCGCGGCCTTTGCGACCTGCAGCTTCACGTTGGTCGAGGCGGCGAGCATTCGCGCGGTCTTCCGGGATCCCTCGCGCACCGCCGGCGCGTTCGCCGTCTCCGCTACCGGCGCCGCATTCGGCAAGGTCGCGGTGGGCGGTCCGGCGACGCTGCAAACGATCACGATCACCAACATCGGAGGCGCCGGCACGCTCGCGTCGGAGTTGGTCGACGGCACGGGTGACTTCACAGTGCAGGGCGGCTCGTGCCTGCCGCTGCCGCGAAAGCTCGGCACCGACGCCACGTGCACGTTCGTCGTCGCATTCGCCCCGGCGGCGATCGGCGCGCAGCATGCGACGCTTCGCATCGGCAACGACGGCATCCCGCATCCGCTGCTCATCACCCTCACCGGCACCGGCACCGACATGCCCGTCGCGGGCTCGTTAGTCCTGGTCGAGGAGTTCTTCGACGCGGCGATCGGTCACTACTTCCTGACCGCCAGTCCGCTCGAGCAGGCCGCACTCGGCGCGCCGCCTTTCGCGGACTGGCAACCGACCGGCCGCGCATTCAACGCCTACGATTCGACGACGTCGCCACCCGACGCGAGCGAGCCCGTCTGCCGGTTCTTCAACGACCATTTCGCCGGCATCGGCACGCATTTCTACGCCTTGCCGGACGACTGCCACCAGGTGCTGGCGAGCTTTCCCGATTGGAAGCTCGAGGATCCCAGGGCGTTCTACATGCTCGTGCCGTCTGCCGACGGAACCTGCCCGGACGGCTCGGTGCCGGTGTACAGGCTCTTCAACAACGGGATGGGCGGCGCGCCGAACCATCGCTTCGTCACGAGCCTCGACGATCGCGCGGCGATGCTCGCGCAGGGCTACATTGCGGAAGGCATGGGGACGCTCGGCGTCGCGATGTGCGCGCCGCAATAAGCTCGACCACCGGCCGCGTATAGAATCGGGCACTTCGCGTCGCGTCGCTTGCCATGGTTCCCCGCCTCACCACCGCACTGTCCGGCCCGTGGATGGACATCGAGCGCCGCATCCTCGAGCGCATGCCGGAGATCGAGCGCTGGCTGCGCACGAAGTGGCAGGAGCACGCGATCCCGTTCTACGCGTCGGTGGACCTGCGCAACGCCGGGTTCAAGATCGCGCCGGTCGACACCAACCTGTTCCCGGGCGGCTTCAACAACCTCAATGCGGCGTTCATGCCGCTGTGCGTGCAGGCGGTGCAGGCGGCGGTCGAGCGCGTCTGCGCCGACGCGCGCGGCGTGCTGCTGATCCCCGAGAACCACACGCGCAACCCGCACTATCTCAGCAACGTCGCGACGCTCGAAAGCATCCTGCGCCAGGCCGGCATGCGCGTGCGCATCGGCTCGATCAATCCCGAGATCACGGCGCGCACGAAGATCGAGCTCGACGACGGCCGTGCGTTCGACGTCGAGCCGGTGGCGCGCCATGGCCGGCGCGTGGGCCTCGCCGGGTTCGACCCCTGCATGGTGCTGCTCAACAACGACCTTTCGGCCGGCGTGCCCGAGGTGCTCGAGCACATCGACCAGCCGATCGCGCCGCCGCTGTCGGCCGGCTGGTACAACCGGCGCAAGTCGCATCACTTCGGCATCTACCGCGAGGTCGCGCGCGAATTCGCGGCGCTGCTCGACATTGATCCCTGGCTGGTCGACCCGTACTTCGGCGTGTGCAGCGCGGTGAGCTTCCACGAACGCGAAGGCGAGGAGTGCCTGGCGTCGAACGTCGGTGGCGTGCTCGAGCGGATCGCTGTCAAGTACCGCGAGTACGGCATCGACGAGAAGCCGTTCGTCATCGTCAAGGCCGACGCCGGCACGTATGGCATGGGCATCATGACCGTGCGCGATCCGTCCGACGTCATCGGCCTCAATCGCAAGCAGCGCAACAAGATGGCCGTCGTCAAGGAAGGCCTCGAGGTCACGTCGGTGATCATCCAGGAGGGCGTGCCCACCTACGAGTCGATCGACGACGGCATCGCCGAGCCGGTCGTCTACATGATCGACCGCTACGTCGTCGGCGGCTTCTACCGGGTGCATGCGGCGCGTGGCAAGGACGAGAACCTGAACGCGCCCGGCGCGCAGTTCGTGCCGCTGGCGTTCGAGACGCCCTGCATACCGGACCTCGCCGGACCCGCCGGCTGCGCGCCGAACCGCTTCTATTCGTACGGCGTGGTCGCCCGCCTCGCGCAACTCGCGGCGTCGCTGGAGATCGAGGCGCTCGAAGCCGCGGACGAAGTGCCGACGCCTGCCGACTAACGCCTGAAGGCGTCGTCCTGCGCATGCGCGAAAGACAAAGGCGAACCTGACGACACCGTCATCCCTGCGAAAGCGGGGATCCAGTGTTTACGCTTGATGAGTCGCGACGCGCATCGATGCGACGTCACGGCCGGATTCCCGCTTTCGCGGGAATGACGGCTGGCTGGTCAGCCATTCGGTCGATCGTCGCGCGACCTCAACCGGCGCGCCTGCGGCGCTTCGCGCGCGGATGCGCGGCGTCGTAGACCTTGGCCAGCGCCTGGAAATCGAGGTGCGTGTAGACCTGCGTGCTGGCGATCGACGCGTGCCCCAGCATTTCCTGCACCGCGCGCAGATCGCCCGAGGACTGCAGCACGTGCGAGGCGAACGAGTGCCGCAGCATGTGCGGATGCACGTGGCGGTCGAGCCCCTGCCGCGCGGCCCATTGCGCGAGCCGCAGCTCGATCGCGCGCGGCGAGATGCGCCGCCCGTGACGGCCGACGAACACCGCGTCGGAATCGGCGCCGCCGATGGCCTTGCGCGATTCGAGCCAGCGCGCGAGCGCCGCGCGCGCCGCCGCCCCCACCGGCACGATCCGCTCTTTCGCGCCCTTGCCGAGCACCCGCACTTCACCTGCGGCGAGGTCGAGCCGCGCGATGTCGAGGCCGGCGAGCTCCGCCAGGCGCAGCCCCGAGGAATAGGCGAGCTCGAACAGCGCGCGATCGCGCTGGCCGAGCGTGTCGTCGGCGGCGATCGTCACGAGCTGTATGGCTTCGTCGGGCGAGAGTGCCGACGGCAGGTGCCTGGCGGATTTCGGCGGCTTCAGGCCGGCCGTGGGGTCGTCGGCCAGCGCGCGGTCGACGCCGGCGAGGTGGCGAAAAAACGCGCGCCACGCCGACAGCATGCGCGCAAGGCTGCGCCCGGAAAGTCCGCGGCCATGCAGCGTCGCCAGGTGGCGCGCGAGCTCGGCGCGGGTGAGGCGCGCGAGCGGCATGTCGCCGGCGAGCGCGCACAGCGCGGCGACGTCGCGTGCATAGGCGGCACGCGTGTGCGCCGGGCGGGTGGCGAGACTCGTGACGAAGCGCGCGAGCGCGCCGGCATTGTCGGCGGCGGCGCGCGTGGTCATTCGCCCGCCGCCTGTCGTCAGTCGACCGGCAGGAAGCGTGCGATCGCCACGCTCGCGAGCTCGGCGAGGCGCATCAGGTACACGGTGCCCATCCCCGGATGGAAGCGGTTCGCGTCCGGACTGGCCAGCGACAACAGACCGAACGTATGGCTGGTGCGCAGCGGCAGGTAGGCGAACGACGCCAGGTCGTCCGCATTGTCGAACCATTCGCTCGTCTCGAACGCGGGTTCCGGGCCGCAATACGGCGTGCCGAGGGCGTCGGCGTAGCCGCGCGTCTCCGCCGATACCGCGGCCAGCTCGGGCAGGTACGACTGCTCCGGGACTTTGCCCCACAGCCGCACCGCCACCGAAGGCACGGCGAAATCCTCGGTCAGGCTGTGGTGCAGCACGGCCAGCGTCGTCTCGAGATCGGGCGCGGCGAACAGCGCAAGCGTCGAGCGGTGCAGCTTCTCGCTGACGGCGTCGTTCTCGGTGCCGTACTGGATGAGCTCGCGCAGCTTCGCCTCGAGCTCGGCGTTCTTGTCGCGCAGCGCGAGCACCTGGCGCTCGGCGAGCGGTATCGCATGGCCGCCGTGCGGGTGCGGCACCGACATGTCGGCGATCACGTCGGCGTGATCGTCGAAGAAGGTGGGATTGTCGCGCAGGTAGTCTGCGATTTCCTTGGGATTCATCGACGCCGCGTCGTCCTCTTCATGGGCGCTTCGCGCGAAGCGCATCAATAGTGCCAACGTCCTTCGTACACGATCTGCGCGGGCCCGGTCATCATCACCGGCCGTCCCATGCCCGGCCACGCCACCGTGAGCTCGCCGCCGCGCACTTGCACACGCACAGGCGCGTCGGCATCCAGCAGGCCACGCCGCACGCCTGCAACCACGGCCGCGCATGCGCCGGTGCCGCAGGCGAGCGTCTCGCCCGCGCCGCGCTCGCACACGCGCAGGCGAATGGTAGCGCGATCGACCACTTGCATGTAGCCGGCGTTGACCCGCGCGGGAAAGCGCCGATGCCGCTCGATCAGCGGCCCCTCGCGCGCCACAGGTGCCGCGTCGACATCGGCGACGACCTGGACCGCGTGCGGATTGCCCATCGACAGCACGGACACCTGCACGTGGCGACCGTCGACCTCCAGGTCGTCGACGGCACCGCCGCTGCCGCCTTCGAACGGCACGTCTGCCGCTGCGAAGCGCGGCACGCCCATGTCCACGGCGACGTTGCCGTCGTCCGTGACGCGCGGCACGATGATGCCGCCCTTCGTCTCGACCCGGATCTTGCGACGATCGGTGAGCCCATGCTCCCGCACGAACACGACGAAGCATCGCGCGCCGTTGCCGCATTGCTCGACTTCACCGCCGTCGGCATTGAAGATGCGGTACCGAAAGTCGACGCCCGGCTGCGTCGGCGGCTCGACCACCAGCACCTGGTCGCATCCGACTCCGAACCGCCGGTCGGCGAGGCGGCGAATGTCGTCCGCACCGAGATCGAACGCGACGCGGGTGGCATCGACGACCACGAAGTCGTTGCCGAGACCTTGCATCTTGGTGAACGCCAGCATGCGCACCGTCAGCGCTCCGTCAGGCCGCCGTCGGCACGTCGATCACCTGCGGCGCATGGCCGGTATGGCGCAGGAACCGCTCGAGGTCGTCGCGCGCGATCGCAAGCGTCGCCGTGTTGACGAGCGGATGCGCGAGTACCGTCGGCGCGGCCCATACGTCGCGGTCGACGTAAAGCTCGACCGCGCCCGCAGTGTCGTTGCAGAGCGCGAGGATGCTGACCGCGCCCGGCGTCACGCCGAGGTGCTCGCCGAGCCGCGCGTCCGACGCGAATCCCACGCCCTTCGCCTGCAGTTGCTCGCCGAGGCGTTTGAGGTCGACGCGCTTGTCGTGCGCCGCCACCAGCAGCAGGTGCCGCGCACCCTTCTTGTCGCGCAGGAAGAGGTTCTTGGTGCGCGCGCCGGCCATCGGCGGCACCAGGCGCTCCGCTTCCTCGACCGTGAACACTGCCGGATGCTCGACACGCGCATAGGCGACCTCGAGCCGGTCGAGCTCATGGAGGAGATCGTCCATCGCGCGCATGATGCCGCGCCTACGCGCCGACGTCCTCGGGCGCGCCGCTGCGCGCGCTGCGCGCCAGCGCGTCGAGCGTCAGCGCGATGTCGATCGACTCTTCAGGCGTGGCGCCCGTCCAGTGGCTCCAGCCGCCGCGCACGAGGTCGTGGAACGACTCGGCCTCGGCGAGGAAACCGCTCACCGCGGCGGTCTCGACCGTTTCGCGCGGCGCATCCCAGCCGGTGCCGCGGCGCACCTCGAGCCGTGGCGGGAACGCCGCCGACGTGTCGTTGAAATAAGGCGTGGCGATCGATCCCGCGTCGCCGGCGATGAACGCGTGGCGATGGCGTGCGGTATCGAACGTGCACGAGATCTGCGCCAGCAGCCCGCTTGCGAACTCGAGCGTCGCGAGCGTCGTCGTGTCGACGCCGGTGGGCGACCAGCGCGCCATCGCGTGCACGCGCCGCGGCCGCTCGCCGGCGACGGTGCGCACGAGGCTGACCGGGTATGACCCGGCGTCCATCAGCGCGCCGCCGGCGAGGTCGGGATGCATGCGGATGTTGGCGGCATCGGCAAGCGGGAAGCCGAATGCGGCCTGCACGAAGCGCACCCGACCGATCGCGCCCGCGGCGAGGAGCTCGCGCATCCGGATCGTCTGCGGCTGTGCGCGGTAGGGATAGGCCTCGACCAGGCAAACGCCGTGCTTCTGCGCGGCGGCGAACATCGCGCGGGCCTCCGCCGCCGACGCGGCGAGCGGCTTCTCGCACAACACGTGCTTGCCGGCCTCGGCTGCGCGGATCGACCATTGCGCGTGCAGGTTGTTGGGCAACGGCACGTAGACGGCGTCGATGTCCGCATCGGCGAGCAACGCGTCGTACGTCGCGTGAATGCGCGCGACGCCGGTGTCGCGCGCGAACGCCGCGGCGCGGTCGGCATCGCGGCTGGCAAATGCGGTGACGGCGACCTTGGACGACGGCCGCGCCGCATCGATGAAGAGGCGCGCGATCCGGGCAGCGCCGAGGACTCCAATGCGCAGGCGATCGGGGGGCGACACGGTCATGCGGCGAACTCCGGGAAGGGTGACGGCGATCGGTCAGCAGGCGCGCGAGACACGCGCGGCGGGGCGCCTCGCCAACACGGAACAGGCTAGCGCATCCCGGCGCCCGGCGGCAATTCTTCCAGCATCTGCGCGACGCAGTCCGCGATGTGCGTGGCCAGCGTCGACCGCGCACGCCGCGCATCGCGCGCCATCGCGCACTCGAGCAGCTCGCGGTGCTCGTCGGAAGCGACCTGGCCACGGTAGATCGCCGCGATCATCTGGTAGCGCAGGTACTTGTCGCAAAGCGCGGCGTGCATGTCGAGAAGCACGCGCGAGCCGCAGGCCGAAATCAGCGCCTGGTGGAACGCCCAGTCGTAGCGCCGCCAGACCTCGGGCGGCGACGCATCGCCAGCCGCCATCTGCCGTTCCATCGCCGCAAGCTTGTGGTGCGCGGCGACGACGCGGCCTTCCCACTCGATGTCCCCTTGACGGAACGACAGCTCGAGCGCGTGGCCTTCGAGCAGCTCGCGCATCGCCGCGATTTCACGCAGGTTGTCGCGCGAGATCGCGCTGACCTGGAAGCCGCGCGAGCCTTCCGCCAGCACCAGTCCCTCCGACGCCAGCCGGTTGAAGAGCTCGCGCAGCGTGCTGACGCTGGTGCCGTACGCGTCCTTCATCCGCTCGAGCGTCAGCTTCTGGCCCGGCGTGAGGCGTCCCAGCACGATGTCGGCGCGAATGCGCCGATACGCGACTTCGCCGACCGTGTCGTTTGCGACGATATCCATGACGTCCGTCAGTCCGCTCGCGCGTTGGAGCATGGGTCCCGGAGAGTGCGACCAGGTCTCATACGAGGCTTTTGTGATCGTCCGATATTATTGCTATCATCGAACGCTGGAAGTGTATCCGATCGGCCCCGAAACCGACAACAAGCGCGGGTCCGCGCGGCGATCCGTTCGTCGTCAGAGCCATCCATCAGGAGGAGGTCCCCCATGCACACCAAGTTCACGCGGCGCTCGGTTCTGCAAGCCGGCGCGTCGATGCTCGCGCTCGGCGCGCTGGCGCCCGCGCATGCCCAATCGCCGACCAAGCTTCGCTTCAGCTCGGCGTTCACCGAGCAGGACCTGCGCGCCGACGGCTACAAGGCGTTCGCCGCCGCGATCAAGGACCGTTACGAGTTCGAGCCGTACTGGAACAACACGCTGTTCAAGCAGGGCACCGAGCTCGTCGCCCTGCAGCGCGGCAATCTGGAGATGTGCAACCTCGCGCCGGCGGACATCTCGAAGCAGATCCCGGCATGGTCGCTGATGACCTCCGCCTACCTGTTCCGCGACGTCGACCACTTGCGCAAGACCTTCAAGAGCGACGTCGGCCGCGACTTCGTCAAGATGGCCCGCGACCAGCTCGGCATCCAGGTCATCACGCCCGTCTATTTCGGCGCGCGCCATGTCAACCTCAAGCCCGACAAGCCGATCCGCACGCCGGATGACCTGCGCGGCATCAAGCTGCGGATGCCGCCCGGCGAGTTCTGGCAGTTCCTCGGCGAGTCGATCGGCGTCAATCCGACGCCGGTCGCGTTCGCCGAGGTCTACACGGCACTGCAGACCGGCGCCATCGATGGCCAGGACAATCCGCTGCTGCTGAGCAAGCTGATGAAGTTCGACGAGGTGACCACCCAGTTCGTGCTCACCGGCCACGTGATCGGCTACGACGTCATGGTGGTGACTGCCAAGATCTGGGATGCGATGAATCCCCAGCAACAGGCGCAGTTCCAGGCCGCGGCGGAGAAGGCGATCGACGATTACACGACCAAGTTCAACGGCCAGGAAAAGGACGTCGTCGAGTACTTCAAGAAGGAAGGGCGCAAGGTCTACACGCCCGACGTCGACGCGTTCCGCAAGTACGCGCAGAAGAAATACGTCGACAAGTACGGCCAGGATTGGCCGAAGGGCGCACTGGACCGCATCAACGCGCTGTAGCCGCGCGATGCGGCATCCCTTCACGCGCCGGCCGTCGCAGCTGACGGCGGGCGCGTGACATGCGCCGCGTCGGTCCGCGGCGGCGCCGATCGTGCGCAGCAACCAGCCGGGATCCAACGATGACCAAGAGCCTTGCAACGCTCGGCGCATGGCTGCGCCGGCGCGCCGACGACGTCGAGGTGGCGCTGATCGCCCTGATGTTCGTCAGCTTCCTCCTGCAGATCACGTTCCGCTACGTCCTCAACGCGCCGCTCGGCTGGACCGAGGAAGTCACGGTGCTGTGCTGGGTGTGGGTCGTGCTGTGGGGCGCCGCGTTCGTGCTCAAGGACAGCGAGGAGATCCGCTTCGACATCGTCTACGAGCTGGTGCCCGAAAACGTGCGTCGCGGGTTTCGGCTGGTGGCGAGCCTCGCGTTCGTCGTGCTGCTCGTGATCTCGCTGCCGGCGACGTGGAACTACGTGACGTTCATGAAGCGCGAGCACACCGCATACCTGCACATGCGCTTCGACGTCCTGTACGCGATCTACGTCGTGTTCGCGCTGGCCTGCATCGTGCGCCACCTGCGGCTCGCGTGGCTCGCCTGGCGCGGCGCGCCGCCGGACGTGCAGGATCCCGCCGCACCGGTGCAGCCATGATGCCGGGCCATTTCACGCTGTGCATCGTCGTGCTCGTCGCGCTGGCGGTGCTGGGTCTGCCGATCGGCCTGTCGATGATCGGCGCGTCGGTGTTCTACCTCCTCGTCGCCGGCCTCGACCTCGGTACTGCGGCCGAGCAGATCCTGAACGGGCTCTTCAACAGCTACGTGCTGCTGGCCGTGCCGCTGTTCATCCTCGCCGCCGACCTCATGAATTCCGGCAGCCTCACCGACCGGCTGCTGAAATTCTGCCTGATGCTGGTCGGGCGCTTCCGCGGCGGGCTCGGTCACGTCAACGTCGTCGCCAACATCATCTTCGCCGGCATGTCGGGCTCGGCGATCGCCGACGCCGTCGGCATCGGCCGGGTCATCATCGGCATGATGACGCGCGGCGGCAAGTACCCGATCGCATATGCCGGCGCGATCACCGCGTCCGCCGCGATCATCGGGCCGATCATTCCACCGTCGATCCCGATGGTCGTCTACGCGCTGGTTTCCGATACGTCGATCGGATACCTGTTCCTCGGCGGCGTGATCCCGGGGCTGCTGCTCGGCGTCGCCTTCATGATCATGAACTCGTGGATCGCGCGCCACCGCAACTACCCGGTCGAGCCGCCGGTGCCGCTGCGGGACGTGCCGAAGATCACGCTCGACGCGCTGCCGGCGCTGATGCTGCCGGTCGTGCTGCTGTTCGGCATCTACGGCGGCGTGATGACGCCCACCGAAGGCGCCGCCGCCGCGGCCGCGTACGCGCTGCTCGCTTCGTCGATCATCTATCGCTCGATGTCGCTGAAGCAGCTCTACGGGGTGCTCCTGTCCAGCGCCAAGTCGACGACCTCCATCGGCATGCTGATCGCCGGCGCGCTGGCGTTCAACTACGTGGTGACGATCGAGAACGTGCCGCTGTCGATCCAGCGCTTCGTCGCGCTCTTCCACCTGACGCCCATCGCCTACCTGCTGCTGGTCAACGCGATCCTGCTGATTCTGGGCTGCCTGCTCGAAGGCACGACGATCCTCCTCGTCATCGTGCCGATCCTGATCCCGCCGGCGAAGGCACTCGGCATCGACCTCGTGCATTTCGGCGTCGTCGTCGTCGTCAACATCATGATCGGCCTGTTGACCCCGCCGTTCGGCCTCCTGCTCTTCGTCATCGCCAACATGACCAAGCAGACGCTGATGGCCATCGTCCGCGAGGCGGCGCCATTCATCGGCATGGCGATCGTCGTGCTCGTAATCATCACGTTCGTGCCGGAGACGATCCTGTGGCTGCCGCGCGTCATGGGGTACAAGGGATGAAGCCGGCCGCGCCGCGCAGCGCGCGCCGCGAAGTTCCGCAGCGGGCGATCTACGTGCTCAACGGCCCCAACCTCAATCGCCTCGGCACGCGCGAGCCCGACATCTACGGCACGACGACGCTCGCCGAGATCGAGGCGCTGTGCCGCGAGGAGGCCGGATCGCGCGCCGTCGTGTTCCGCCAGTCGAACAGCGAGGCCGAGCTCATCGGCTGGATCCACGAGGCGATCGACGCTGCCAGCGCGATCGTCATCAACCCGGCCGCGTTCTCGTTCACGTCGATCGCGATGCTGGACGCGCTCAAGATGTTCGACGGGCCCATCGTCGAGGTCCATTTGTCGAACATCCATCGCCGCGAGGCGATCTATCACCGCTCGCTGGTGTCGCCGATTGCCACCGCGGTAATCGCGGGCCTCGGCGCCCGCGGCTACCGCGCGGCGATTCGCGCACTCGGCGAAATCCGCGCCGCAGCGGATCGCTGAGCATCGCGCCTGCTCGTCCCCGGGGCGCTGCGTCCCGCGTTGCTGGTCGGCTCGTGCGCGGCGAGCGCACGACGTCGGGCCTGACACTGCGCCAGTGACGCATGCCGTCGCGGTGATACGCTTCGCGACATGCCGACGCCGGTCACCTATCTCTTCGTCCCCGGTGACCGCCCCGAGCGGTTCGACAAAGCGCTCGCGAGCGGCGCCGACGCGGTGATCGTCGATCTCGAGGACGCCGTCGCCCCGGCGGCCAAGGCCACCGCGCGCGGCAACGTCCTGGCGTGGATCGCCGCACTGCCCTCGCCGGCGCGCGTGATCGTGCGCATCAACGCCGCCACCAGCGATTACTTTGCCGATGACCTGCGGATGCTTGGCGAAGCGCCCGCCGTCGACGCGATGCTGGCCAAGGCCGAGCGCGCCGAGGAAGTGCGGCGCCTCGCGATCACGATCAAGGCCGATGCGCGGATCCTGCCGCTGATCGAGAGCGCGCGCGGCGTGGCCAACGCCACCGACATCGCGGCCGCGCAGCGTGTCGCGCGTCTCGCCTTCGGCGCGCTCGACTTCGCGCGCGACCTCGGCCTGTCGGGCGACCCGCGCGGATTCATCCAGCCCATGGCCGCCCTCGCGCTGGCTTCACGGCTGGCCGGCTTGCCGCAACCGATCGCGGCACCCACGCCGTCGATCGACGACGCGGCGGCGATCGCCGAGGACGTACGTCTCGCGCAGGCGATGGGCTTCGGCGCCAAGCTCTGCATCCATCCGCGACAGCTGGAGCCGGTGCGGCAGGCATTCGCCCCGGACGCCGACGCGATCGCGTGGGCTGCGCGCGTGGTGGTGGCATCGGGTACGAACCGCGGCGCCGTGCAGATCGACGGCGCGATGGTGGACAAGCCGGTGGTCGAGCGCGCGCGGGCGATCCTCGAGGCGACACGCAAGTAAACGGGCCGCGACGGCGGCGGCATCGCGCCCGTGCGGGGCTTGCGTTTGCCGTATTCGCTCCCAGCTGACGCGGATGTCCCGCGTGCCGAGTCAACCCGCGCTGTTCGCCACGCCCCAGGCGTTGCCGCAGGGGCTTGTCTACCAGCCGGATTTCCTCGGCGTCGACGAGGAGGCCGCGCTCGTCGCGGCCATCGCGCCGCTGCCGCTGCGCGAGGCGAAGTTCCGCGAGTTCTTCGCCAAGCGCCGCGTCGCCCACTTCCACAGCGAGCCCGACGCGCCGTACTACGAGGCGGGCGATGCCGACAGCTTCAACGGCGGCGACCTGCCGCCGTTCCTCGTCGCGCTGCGCGCCAAGGTCGCCGCCGCGCTGGCGATGCGCGCCGAGGACTTCGTGCATGCGCTCGTCAGCGAATATCGCCCCGGCACGCCGATCGGCTGGCACCGCGACAAGCCGGTCTACGGCATCGTCGCCGGCGTTTCGCTGGCCGGCGTCGGCACGATGCGCTGGCGCCCGTACGCGGCGCAGGACGCGAAGCACACGCTGGCGCTCGACCTCGCGCCGCGCTCGCTCTACGTGATGCGCGACGCCATCCGCTGGGAATGGCAGCACAGCATGCTGCCGACCAAGGTGCTGCGCTACTCGATCACGCTGCGCACGCGCGCCGGCCCCCGTACACTGCACGCATGACACCCGATCCTGCCTGGGAAGCGGAGCTCGCCGCCCTTTGGGCCGCGTTCGACCACGTCGACGAGACCACCTTCGGCGCGCGTCTCGAGGCGCTCGTGGCGCGCCTGCCCCCTGACAGCGCGATCGAGTCGTTCGAGCGCGCCTGTGCGCAGGATTCGACGGGACACTCCGATCGCGCGGTGCCGCTGTACCGCGCCGCGCTCGCACGCGGGCTCACCGGCATCCGCCGCCGCCGCGCCGTGATCCAGCTCGCAAGCTCGTTGCGCAACGTGGGAGAGGTCGAGGAAAGCATCGCGCTGCTCGAAGCCGAGCGCGCGCGCGCGAGCGACGAGCTCGACGACGCCGTGGCCGCCGTGCTCGCGCTCGCGTATGCAAGCGCCGGCCGCGCGCAGGACGGCCTGTCGATTGCGCTGACTGCGCTCGCGCGGCATTTGCCGCGCTACCAGCGGTCGATGGCAGCCTACGCTGCGGCGCTGCGCGAGCACAGCACGCCGCCCGGCGTGTAGGCGGACCGGATCCCGCACCACCGCATTTGACAGCGCGGGTCGGATGCGGGAGAGTCGCCGGGTCACCTTCTGCGCGACGCTCCGCCCGCCCGTGTCTGCGCCCTTCGCATCGTCTGCTCGCTGGTTCAGCTCCCGCCCGGGGCGCCGCTACGGCCGCGACATCGGCCTGCTGTTGCTGCTGAAGCTCGCGCTGCTGGTCGGGCTTTGGGCCATCGCGGTCAATCCCGTGCCGCGCGCCGACACCTCGCCCGCGTCGGTCGCCCGCCACCTGCTGCCCGACGCGCGCACCGCGCCGTGATCGATCCCGCCGTCGTCGACCTGTCGCGGCTGCAGTTCGCCGTCACCGCGCTCTACCACTTCCTGTTCGTGCCGCTGACCCTCGGTCTCGCGTGGATGCTCGCGATCATGGAGACCGTGTACGTGATGACGGGCCGCGAGATCTGGAAGCGGATGACGCAGTACTGGGGCGTGCTGTTCGGCATCAACTTCGCGATGGGCGTGGCCACCGGCCTGACGATGGAGTTCCAGTTCGGCACCAACTGGGCCTACTACTCGCACTACGTCGGCGACATCTTCGGCACGCCGCTGGCGATCGAGGGCCTGATGGCGTTCTTCCTCGAATCGACGTTCGTCGGGCTGTTCTTCTTCGGCTGGGACCGGCTGTCGAAAGTCGCGCATCTCGCAGTCACCACGCTGGTGGCGATTGGCACCAACCTGTCGGCGCTGTGGATCCTGATCGCCAACGGCTGGATGCAGTACCCGGTGGGCGCAGCGTTCAACTTCCTGACGATGCGGATGGAAGTGACGAATTTCCGCGAGGTGCTGTTCAACCCGGTGGCGCAGGCCAAGTTCGTGCACACCGTGAGCGCGGGCTATGTCGTCGGCGCAATGTTCGTGCTCTCGATCAGCGCCTGGTTCCTCTTGCGCGGTCGCAACGTGGAGTTCGCCAAGCGCTCGATGACCGTGGCGGCGAGCTTCGGCCTCGCGTCGGCGCTGTCGGTCGTCGTGCTCGGCGACGAGTCGGGCTACACGGTCTCCGAAAACCAGAAGATGAAGCTCGCCGCGATCGAGGCGATGTGGGACACCGAGCCGCCGCCGGCGCCGTTCACCGTCTTCGGCTTTCCCGACGTGGCCGCGCGCACCACGCACTGGGCGGTGCGCATCCCCTGGGTGATGGGACTCATCGGCACCCGCTCGATCGACACCAAGATGCCGGGGATCAACGAGCTCGTCGCCGAGGCCGAAGGCCGGATCCGCAAGGGCCTCGTCGCGTACCGCGCGCTGGCCGAGCTGCGGGCGCACCCGCAGGACGCGTCCGCGCGCAAGGCTTTCGAGGCGAATGCCGACAATCTCGGCTATGCACTTCTGCTCGAGCGCCACCTTGATGAGCCGCTGAAGGCGAGCGACGCCGACATCCGCGCCACGGCGGCCAGCACGATTCCGAACGTGCCGGTGCTGTTCTGGTCGTTCCGGCTGATGGTCGGCTGCGGCTTGTGGTTCATCGCGCTCTTCGCCGTCGCGTTCTGGTTCGCCAGCCGGCGCGAGCTGACGACGCACCGCTGGTTCCTGCGCACGGCGCTCTACAGCCTGCCGCTGCCATGGCTCGCCGCCGAGCTGGGCTGGGTCGTCGCCGAAAACGGACGCCAGCCCTGGGCGATCGAGGGCATCCTGCCGACGGCGCTCGGCGTGTCGTCGGTATCGGCGGCGCAGGTCGCCACGAGCCTCGCCGGCTTCGTCATCTTCTACACCACGCTCGCGGTCGTCGACATCGCGATGATGCGCAAGTACATCGGCAAGGGCCCGGACGGCCTCGGCATGTGGCGCCAGGCACCGCAGCGGCTGCCGGGCATGCCTTCGGCGTCGGCGGCGGACTGACGGCCATGCCCGAATACGAAGTCCTGCGCGTGATCTGGTGGCTGCTGATGGGAGTCGTGCTCGTCGGCTTTGCGGTGATGGACGGCTTCGATCTCGGCGCCGTGGCGTTCGTGCGCGTGCTGCCGCAGGACGATGCCGAGCGGCGCGCGCTGATCGAGACGTTCGAGCCTTACTGGGAGGGCAACCAGGTGTGGCTGGTGCTCGGCGGCGGCGCGGTGTTCGCCGCGTGGCCGCTGCTCTACGCGGCGTCGTTCTCGGGTTTCTATTTCGCGATCCTGCTGACGCTGCTCGCGCTGATCCTGCGCCCGGTCGCGCTCAACGTGCGCAACAAGTCGGACTCGCCGCGCTGGCGCGGCACCTGGGATGGGCTGCTGACGTTCAGCGCGCTGGTGCCCGCGCTGATCTTCGGCGTCGCGTTCGGCAACCTCTTCCTGGGCGTGCCGCTGCGCTACGACGCCACGATGCGCATCACCTATGACGGCGGTTTCATCGGCCTCTTGCGGCCATTCGCGCTGGTGACGGGCCTCGTGTCCGTGTCGATGCTGCTGCTGCACGGCGCCGCGTACCTCGCGATGAAATCCGAATCGCCGCTCGCCGAGCGCGCCGAGCGGGCGATGCGCCGGCTCGCGCCCGCGTACGTGATCCTCTATGTCGCCGCGGGCGTCTGGCTCGCGCGCGGCGTGCCCGCGCTGCATATCGACAGCGGGGTCGCCGGGATCGATTCCAATCCGCTGCTCAAATCGGTGTCGGTCGGCGGCACCTGGCTCGGTGGCACGCTCGGTGGCGCCGCGTGGACGGCGGCAATCGTGGCCATCGTCGCCGCCATCGCCGCGGCGTGGCTCTCCGGCCGTCGCGCGCATCGCGTCGCCTTCGTCGCCACGTCGCTGACCATTGCCGGGACGATTTTCTCGGCCGGATTCGCGTTGTTCCCGTTCCTGATGCCGTCGAGCCTCGATCCGCGCAGCAGCCTGACGGTGTGGGACGCCTCGTCGAGCCGCTCCACGCTGTGGCTGATGCTGATCGTCACGCTGATCCTGCTGCCGATCGTGCTGGCCTACACCGGCTGGGTGTATCGCGTGATGCGCGGGCGTGTCTCGCTCGAGCATGTCCGCAAGTCCCACGGGATGTACTGACGATGTGGTACTTCACGTGGGTGCTGGGGCTGGGTCTCGCGGTGAGCTTCGCGATCCTCAACGCGATGTGGCTCGAGGTGCACGAAGGCGAGCCGGTCGGCGAGGACCCGCTGCCCGGCCGCGAGCATCCGCGCTGACTCGCGCGCTTCGACGACGGGCGCGATGCGCGTGCAGCGCGCTCAGAAACGGTCGATGGCGTAGGGGCTGAGGTCGATCGCCGGCGCACGCCCGGCGACCAGGTCTGCGATGAGCATCGCAGTCGGCGCGGCACCGGTGAGGCCGACGTGACCGTGACCGAACGCGAAGAAGGCGTTGGCATGGCGCGGCGCGCGCGCAATCACCGGCAGCGAATCGGGCAGCGACGGGCGATGGCCCATCCAGCGGCCGACCGCGCCGTGCGTCAGCGTCGGGACGAGCGTACGCGCGCCGGCCAGCAGCACGTCGGCACGCCGCCAGTCCGGCGCCGCGTCGACGCTTGCGAGCTCCACGGCTCCGGCGACACGCAACCCGCCCTCCATCGGCGTCAGGAAGTACTTGCCCGTGCCCGACATCACGGGAATGCGCGGCACCGCGCCAGGCGTCCCCAGCATCACGTGATAGCCGCGCTCGCCCGTCAGCGGCACGCGACTGCCGAGTTGCGACGACAGCCCGTTCGCATGCACGCCGGCGGCGACGACCACGGCGTCCACTGCGAGTGCGCCGTCGTCGACGACGACGCGTGCCACGCGTCCGGCGACCACTTCGAACGCGCGTGCTGACGCCTGCATGAACGCCGCACCGCCCGCGCGCAGGCGCCCGGCGAGCGCTTGCGACAGTCGCAGCGGATTCGGGCAGTGTCCCTGCTGCGGCAGCACGACGAGATGCGAGAGGTGCGGCGACAGGACCGGATCGAACTCACGGATGGCGGGACCTTCGAGCACGTCGATTGCGACACCATGGCGCCGCCGGATCGCGCGGCCGAGCGCGTCGGCGTCGAATTCGCGCACACTGGCATAGGCGAACGCATAGCCCTCCTGGCGGATCAGCTCCGGCACGCCCGCCCACGCGGCAAGCGGACGCCAGTGCTCGAGCGTGCCGTCGAGCAGTGCATGCAGCGCATTGGCGATGGCCTCGACGCGCGCCGGCGACGCGGCGCGCTGGAAGCGCCATAGCCATGGCATCAGTGACGGCAGGTGGGAGAGGCGGATCGTCAACGGGCCGCGCGGGTCGGCAAGCCAGCCGGGCACCTTCTTCCACAGGCCGGGCAGCGCGAGCGGCACGCACGACGCGCGGCTCAGGCAACCGGCGTTGCCATACGAGCAGTACTCGCCCGGCGCGCGTGGATCGATCAGCGTGACGCGATGGCCCTCGCGCTGCAGTGCCGCCGCCGTCGCCAGGCCGACGACGCCGGCGCCGATGACCGCGACGTGCTGCATCGAGCGCGTGCCGCGGCTCAGAGCACGGCGATGGCGTCGTCGCTCGCCACGACCTTGGCAAACGCGCCCTGCAGCGCCGCCATGTAGGCCGCCTGCACGTCCTCGGCGGCCACGTTGCGCCCGCCGAATGTCAACGCGCGCGTCGCGCAGGCGTCGTGCACGAGCGTGCAGGCGAAGCCTGCGTCGGCGGCGGCGCGGGTCGAGGTGTCGACGCACATCTGGGTCATCATGCCGGCGATCACCAGGCGCGCGATGCCCCGCTCGCGCAGGTGCGCCGCCAGCGGCGTCTCGCGCAAGGCGTTGGGGAAGTGCTTGACGAACACGGTCTCGCCCGCGCGCGGCGCGACCGCCGCATGGATCTGCGCGCCCGGCGTGCCCGGCAGGAAGAACGTCGCCCCGGGTCGTGTCGATTCGTGGCGGATGTGCACGAGCGGCAGCTCGCGCTCGCGAAACGCCGCGAGCAGTCGCGCCGCATTCGCCACCGCGGCGTCGGCGCCGGCGAGCTCCATTGCGCCGCCGGGAAAATAGTCGTTCTGCAGGTCGATCAGGATCAATGCCGTGTCCACCGCCGCCTCCTTGTTCAGTCGCCGAAGCCGAACAGCCGCCGCGGCGTGTCCCACAAAATCGCCCGCCGCGCTGCCGCGTCCGGCACGAGACGTGCGAACAGCGCGATCAGCGGACCGTAGTCGACGCGTACCGGCGCCAGCAGGAACGGCCAGTCGGAGGCCCACACCAGCGCGCGTGGCGTGTACGCCTCGAGCAGCGCCTGCACGTAGGGCCACGCGTCCTCGTGCGGATGCGGCACGCGCGAGAACTTGGCGTAGCCCGACAGCTTCACGGCCGCGCGGCCTGTCGCCGCCATCGACACGAGCGCTGCAAAGCCGGGCTGCGCCAGTCCCGCCGGCGGATGCGGCCGGCCGCCGTGGTCGAACACGATGCGCACGCCGCTCGCCTCGAACAACGGCCGCACCGCGACGAGCTGGTCGTGCTCGACCTGCACGTCGGCCCACAGCTCGAGATCGCGCAGCCGCTCGAGCAGCGGCCCCGTGCCGCGGTAGAAATCGACGCCCTTGAGCGCGACGTTGAACGCGACGCCGACGATGCCGGCGGCCTTCAGGTCCTCGAGCTCGCCACGGCTCGCGTCGTCGCGCACCACGGCGATGCCCTTGTAGCGGCCGCCGCTGCGCGCGATCGCGTCGAGCATGCACCGGTTGTCGTAGTCGTAGCCGGAATTGGGCTCGACCAGCAGCGCATGGCTGACGCCGTGCGCGGCGAACACGGCGCCCATCTGCTCGCGCGGCGCGATCTCCTGGCCGGCCGGCGCGTACCAGACGCCGTCGGCGTACGCAAACCGCGCGGGATCGAGCACGTGCGCATGGCAATCGACCACCGGCTCGCGCGCGCCGCTCATCGGCGTCTCGGCCCGGCAACGCGCGACGCGCGATCAGACATTGAAGCGGAAGTGCATGACGTCGCCATCCTTGACGACATAGTCCTTGCCTTCGAGCCGCATGCGGCCCGCCTCCTTGGCGCCCGTCTCGCCCTTGCACCGGATGTAGTCGTCGTAGGCGATCGTTTCGGCGCGGATGAAGCCCTTCTCGAAATCCGTGTGGATCACGCCCGCCGCCTGCGGCGCGGTGGCGCCGACGTGGACCGTCCACGCGCGGACTTCCTTCGGCCCCGCGGTGAAGTAGGTCTGCAGTCCGAGCAGCTTGTAGCCCGCGTGGATCACGCGGTCGAGCCCGGGCTCGGCGACGCCGAGATCGGCCAGGAACGCGAGCTTGTCGTCGCCGTCGAGATCGGCGATCTCGGCCTCGAGCGCCGCGCACACGGCGACCACGGGTGCGCCCTCCTGCGCTGCGTACGCGACGACAGCGTCGAGCAGCGGATTGTCCCTGAAGCCCTTGTCGCTGACGTTGGCGACGTACATCGTCGGCTTCATCGTCAGCAGGAAGTATGGCGCGAGCAGCGCGCGCTCCTCGGCATGGAGATCGGCGCTGCGCGCCGGCCGCCCCTGGTCCAGCACGGCGGAGACCTTGACCAGCGCCTCGTGCACGCGCTTCGCCTCCTTGTCGCCGCCGGCGCGCGCCAGCTTCTCGACCTTGACCATCTGCTTGTCGACCGAGGCGAGATCGGCGAGCGCCAGCTCGGTATTGATCGTCTCGATGTCGGACACCGGATTCACGCCGCCCGCCACGTGCACGACGTTGTCGTCGACGAAGCAGCGCACGACGTGCGCGAGGGCGTCGGTCTCGCGGATGTTGGCGAGGAACTGGTTGCCGAGGCCCTCGCCCTTCGAGGCCCCGGCGACCAGCCCCGCGATGTCGACGAATTCGACGACCGCGGGAATCACCTTCTCGGGCTTCGCGATTGCCGCCAGCGCGGCGAGGCGCGCATCGGGCACCTCGACGATGCCGACGTTAGGCTCGATCGTGCAGAACGGATAGTTCTCGGCGGCGATGCCGGCCTTCGTAAGGGCATTGAAGAGCGTCGACTTGCCCACGTTCGGCAGGCCGACGATCCCGCATTTCAAGCTCATTTCTCTTCCTTGGGCTTTGTGTGCAGCACCATCATTGCACGCTCGAAATCGCCGCCGGCGATGTCGGGCCAGCGCTCGAGCGCGAGGCGAATCGCGTCGTCGATCGCCGCGCGCTCGGCGGCCGGCGGCGGACGCAGCACGTAGTCGACGACCGCCTGCTCGGGGAACACCGAATCGCGCGGATGGCCGATGCCGAGCCGCAACCGCCAGAACTGGGCGCTGCCGAGCTTGTCGCGAATGTCCTTGAGCCCGTTGTGACCGGCGACGCCACCACCGAGCTTCATCTTCGCCGCACCGGGCTCGAGGTCGAGCTCGTCGTGCACGACGAGGATCTCTTCAGGCGCGATGGCGAGGAAGTTGGCGAGCGCGGCGACGCTCTGTCCGGACAGGTTCATGTACGTCGTCGGCTTGACGATGCGCAATGCGCCCGTCTTCGTCACCTCGCCCGCGAACTTCGACTCCCGCGCGAAGGTCGCGCCGAGCATCGCCGCGAGCGCGTCGGCGAACCAGAACCCGGCATTGTGCCGGGTGCTCGCGTATTCGCGGCCGATATTGCCGAGACCGGCGACGAGGCGGATCGATGTCGTCATCGCGTGCAGGGAGTTGCCGCCGCCACGAACGACAAGGCCCGTCCGCGCGGCAGTGGACGGGCCTTGCGTGCACCGGCCGATGCCGCCAGGCGGCACCGTGGCGGCGCGTTACTTCTTCTTGTCGTCCTTTGTGGCTTCCTTCTTGTCGCTGCCCTTGTCGCCGCCCTTGGCGTCGGTCGCCTTGGCGTCGGCGGCAGGCGCCGCGGCGGCCGTCGTCGCGAGAGCCGCTTCGCCTTCGGCCGGTGCCGCTTCCTCGGTCTCGACGATCGCCTTCGGCACCACGGCCGTGGCGACCACCGGATCCTTGCCGTGCGTGACCGCGACCATCCCTTCGCCGAGCTTCAGGTCGGACACCTTCACCGAGTGGCCGAGTTCCAGGTTCGCGAGATCGACTTCGATGAACTCGGGCAGATGCTTCGGCAGGCAGGCGATGTCGAGCTCGTTCAGCACGTGGCTGACGATCGCGCCGCCGACCTTCACCGCCGGCGAATTCTCGGCGTTGACGAAGTGCAGCGGCACCTTCATGTGGATCTTCTTGTTCTCGTCGACGCGCTGGAAGTCGATGTGCAGCACCTGCGGGCGATACGGGTGCATCTGCACGTCGCGCAGCAGCACGCGCTGCGACGCCTTGCCGAGCTGCATCGTCAGGATCGACGAGTGGAACGCCTCGTTCTTCAGCGCATGGATGAGCGCGTTGTGGTCGAGCTCGATCGACGCCGGCTTGTCGGCGCCGCCGTAGACGATGCCGGGCGTCTTGCCGGAATGGCGCAGCCTGCGGCTGGCGCCGCGGCCGCCTTCGCCTTCGCGCGGGAAGGCGGTGAATTCGATATGGGTCTTGGCCATGCTGACTCCTCGTTGTCTGCGGCCTTCCCTTCGCGGTCCCCAGCGCGTCGACGGATTCGACGCGCGGGCCGGACGGGTCGTCCGCGGTGGGCGACATGCCGTGCGGCGCGGCCGGCGTGCGCGGCAAAGCCGTTGATTATACGTCGAAACGCGGGTGGGAGGCAACGCGGGCAGGGCGGCCCCGCGGGCGCCGGCCGAGGGCGGCGCTCAGTCGATGAAGAGGCTCGACACCGACTCCTCGTTCGACACGCGCGTCATCGTCTCTGCCAGGAGCTGCGCGCACGAGAGCTGGCGGATGCGCGAGCAGGCCTGCGCCTCGGTCGACAGCGGGATCGTGTCGGTGACGACGATCTCGTCCATGTCCGACTCGGTGATGCGCTGCACGGCGCCGCCCGACAGCACGGCATGCGTGCAGTAGGCGACCACCTTCTGCGCGCCGTGCTCCTTCAGCGCGGTGGCCGCCTTGCACAGCGTGTTGGCGGTGTCGACGATGTCGTCCATGATCACGCAGGTGCGGCCCTCGACGTCGCCGATGATGTTCATCACCTCGGCGACATTGGCCTTCGGGCGCCGCTTGTCGATGATCGCGAGGTCGGAGTCGAGGCGCTTGGCGATGGCGCGCGCGCGCACCACGCCGCCGACGTCGGGCGATACGACGAGGAGGTTGTCGTAGTTCTGCTTCCACAGGTCGCCCAGCAGCACCGGCGTGGCGTAGATGTTGTCGACCGGGATGTTGAAGAAGCCCTGGATCTGGTCGGCGTGCAGGTCCATCACCATCACGCGGTGCACGCCGACGGTGACCAGCATGTCCGCCACGACCTTGGCGGAGATCGGCACCCGCGCCGAGCGTGGGCGGCGATCCTGCCGCGCGTAGCCGAAGTAGGGCAGCGCGGCGGTGATGCGCGCGGCCGACGCGCGCTTGAGCGCGTCGATCATCACCATCACCTCCATCAGGCTGTCGTTGGTCGGCGCGCAGGTGGACTGCAGGATGAACACGTCGCGCCCGCGCACGTTCTCCAGCAGCTCGATCATCACCTCGCCATCGGAGAAGCGGCCGACGACCGCGCGCCCGAGGCTGATGTTGAGATGCTTGCAGACCGCTTCGGCCAGCCGCGGATTGGCGTTGCCGGTGAAGATGCGCATCCGTTCGAAGGCCATCGGCGAAACCTAGCTCGTGCGTTGCGCCGCGCGGACGCGGCACGCGTGCCGCATCCGCCCGCCCGCGATGTTGGCTGGGGAGGTAGGGATCGAACCTACGAATGCCGGAATCAAAATCCGGTGCCTTACCACTTGGCGACTCCCCAGCGGAAACCGTTGGCCCCGTCGGGTATCAAGCGAACGACGCGAGCGGATGGCGGGTGAGCGTGCGCGCGACGAAGCCGCGCAGCCCGCGCGGCAGCGCCGCGTGTGCCGCGCGCGCCTCCACTTCCTTGGCGAATGCGGCGAACGCGCACGCTCCCGAGCCCGTCATTCGCGCGCCGGCGTTGAACCTGCGCAGCGCGTCGATCGCGTCGGCCACTGCCGGCAACCTTGCCCGCACCACGGGCTCGAGGTCGTTGCGGCCGTAACCCTCGGAAAAGACGTCTATTTTCGCCGACGGCGCGTCGCGTGTCAATTCGCGCGCAGCGAACATCTGGTGCGTCGCCGAATGCGCATCGGGCGTCGCCACCACGAGCCATGCCGTGGGCACCGACGCCGGCGCCAGCAGCTCGCCGATGCCGCGCGCCATCGCGTTCTCGCCGACGATGAAGAACGGCACGTCCGCGCCGAGTCCGGCACCGACGTCCGCCAGCGCGGCGCGCGACAGGCGCAACGACCACAGCCGGTTGAGGCCAAGCAGCACGCTCGCCGCGTCGGAGCTGCCGCCGCCGAGCCCGCCGCCCACCGGAATGCGCTTGGCGAGCTCGATCGACACCCCGCTCCGGCTGCGTGTCGCGACTTTCAGCGCGTGCGCCGCGCGCAGCGCGAGGTCGTCGTGCTCGGTCACGCCCGCAACGTCGCGCGTGCGCACGATCTCGCCGTCGTCGCGCGGCGTGAGCGTCAACGTGTCCGCGAGATCGATCAGCACGAACAGCGATTCGAGCGTGTGATAGCCGTCGGCGCGGCGGCCGGTGACGTGCAGGAAGTAGTTGACCTTCGCCGGCGCCGCCAGCACGAGCGGCGAGCCGGCGGTCGTCACTGCCATCGGTCGACGACGATGCGCATGTCGATGTCGGGATACGCGAGCGTCAGCCGTCGCGCGCGCTTATCGGCGTCGTCGGCATAGGCGTAGACGATTTCCCAGCCGTCCTGGCGCAGCACTGCCGCGCGGCCGGCGGCATCACGCTCGATCGCGAACGGGCTGCCGCTGCGCGGGCCGCCGCGAATCCACGACGTGAGTCCCGCGACCGGCAGCGGGACCCCGAACGCCTGCGCGGTCAGCGCGTCGAACGACGCGGCGCTCGCGCGCCGGCCGTCGGCCAGCGCGATCGTCACCTCGCCGCCGTTGCGATCGAGCTCCGCGAGCGTCTGGCCGAGCGGTGTCGCCAGCGCGATCCGGTCGCCATCCAGGCGATGCTGCCAATCGAAGTTGGCGGCGAGCGCCTCGGCGCCGTGGTGCGCCGACAGGCGGCCCGCGATCGTGAATGGCGCGTCGGCGACGGCCGCCGCCGTGGTGTCGATGCGCGCGATCGGCACGCACGCGGCGACGAGCGCCGCGGCCGCCAGGAGCGCACCGCGGCCACGCGCCGGCATCACGGCGCGAAGCGCCTCACCGTTTGCAGGAGCAGCTGGTTGTCCGGCGTGGTCTTCAGTTGCGACTGCCAGACGTCGCGCGCGCGCGCCTGCTCGCCTTTCGCCCACAGCACTTCGCCCAGGTGCGCCGCGATCTCGGGATCGGGGCGGCCGTTGAGCGCGCGTGTCAGGTAGTTGATCGAGTCGTCGAGGCGGCCCATGCGGAACAGCGCCCAGCCCATGCTGTCGAGGATGAACGCGTCGTCGGGCGCCAGCTTCAGCGCGCGCTCGATCAGCGCGTAGCCTTCGTCGACACGCTGCGAGCGGTCGACCAGCGTGTAGCCGAGCGCGTTCAGCGCCTGCGCGTCGTCCGGCTTCAGCTCGACGACGCGCGCGAGCTTCGCCTCGGACTCGTCGATCTTGTCGAGCTTCTCCGCGACCATCGCCGCGTCGTACAGGAGCTCGGGCGAATCCGGGTGTTCCACCAGCGCCTTCGTCAGCACCGCATACGCGCCGTTGTCGTCGTTGGCGTCGCGCAGGATCTGCGCCTCGGTCTGGCGCACCTCGACGCGCTGCTCGATCGTCACCGCCGGCAGGTCGGCGAGATAGCGCCGCGCGGCCGCGACGTCACCCTTCTTCGCCAGCACTACGCCGATGCGCAGCTGCGCGATCCAGCCACGGTCGCCTTCGGGCACCGCCTTGTAGCGCGCGATCGCCTCGTCGTAATGCTTCTGCTCCTCGGCGATTTGCGCGAGGTAGAGCTCGACCACGCCGTTCTCACCGTATTTCGCGGCGCGCAAGGCCTCGAACTCGCTCTGCGCGCGCGGCCAGTCCTTCATCTGGAACGACAGCGCGGCGACGCCGAACTGGTATTCCTGCGACTGCGGGTTTTCCTTCGCCAGCCGCTCGAAGATCGCGCGCGCCTCCGCCGGCCGCTTGTCCTCCACGTACATCTGCGCGAGCGCGCCCCACGCCGGCTTCGACTGCGGATACGCCTGCGTGTAGCCCTTCAGGTAGTCGATGGCCGCCGGTCGCGACGACGTGCTGACGATCTCGCTCTTCAGCAGCGCGGCACGGTCCCAGTCGGGCTTCAGCGCCAGCGCGCGGTCGATGGCCGTCATCGCGGTCGCGTGCATCGTCGTCGACGTGAGCCCCGTGTTGGCGGCGGCGAGGGCGAGCGCGAACTGCGCCTCGGCGATGTCGGGATAGGGCTTGGCGAGGTCCTGCACCACGCGGAACGTCGTCAGCCGGTCGGTCTGCTGGTCGAGCGCGCGGTTGAGCTGCAGGAAGATGTCGGCGGCGCCCTTGTTATTGGCCACCGCGTCGGCGATCGCCTCGCGCAACCGCGTCTCGAGAGCGTCGATGTCGCCTTGCTGCGTGTCGTTGCCGAACGTGCCGCTGCGTGCCGCGGCCTGAATTTGCGTGGCGCGCGTCGCCGACGGGTCGATGTCGAGCCAGAGCGACGCCGCGGCCTCCGCCACGTCGCGCTGGCGGGTGCGCAGCGCGATCTCGGCGGCGCGCCGCGCGAGGTCGGGGTCGCGCGCTTCCTTGGCCGCCTCGAAGAAGGCGCGCGCAGCCAGCACCGGGTCGCCGCGCTGCAGCGCGACGTTGCCGAGCAGGATGCGATAGAAGAGCTCGGCCGACATGCCGTCGGCCGACGGCCAGGCCGTGACGCCCGCGTCCGGCGACTGCGCGGGCACGGCGGCAGGCGCCGCTGGCGCAACGGCGGGCGCTTGCGCCAGCGCGCCCGGACCGGCGGTCAGGAGCACGACCGCGGCGGCGAGGGGTGTCAGGGCGAGGCGTTTGAAGGGCATGGGTGGGTTCGGCTCAAAAGGGGCGATGCGGCACAATGCGAGGAGTAGCGCCGCCGCACGCGTACGGCGGCGTGAAAGCCTCGCCTCGCGTCGAATCCACGTCCCGATTGTGCCATGCCCGAGCTCCCGGAAGTCGAAACCACCCGTCGCGGGATCCTGGCGGCGACGGTCGGCCGGCGCATCGTGGCGGTCAAGCTCTACGACCGGCGATTGCGGTGGACGGTTCCGCAGTCGCTTGTCGAGGCGATCAGCGGCGCGCGCATCCGCGGGCTGCGCCGCCGCAGCAAGTACCTGCTCTTCGATTTCGACGCGGGCACGATGATCGTGCATTTCGGCATGACGGGCAGCCTTTGCGTGTGGAAGCCGGCACCCCGGCGGCGGACGCACGACCACGTCGACTGGATTCTCGACGACGGCACCACGCTGCGCTATCACGACCCGCGGCGTTTCGGTGCGGTGCTGTGGACCCCCGACGACCCGCTCGCGCATCCGTTGCTGCGCGACCTGGGTCCGGAACCGCTCGAATCCGGATTCGACGGCGACCACCTGTGGCGCGCGGCACGCTCGCGCACGGCGCCGGTCAAGGCGCTGCTGATGGACAGCCACGTCGTGGTCGGCGTCGGCAACATCTACGCGAACGAAGCGCTGTTCCGCGCCGGCATCCGGCCGACGCTCGCCGCGAATCGCGTGTCGCGCGCGCGGATGTCGCGTCTCGCGGCCGCCGTGCGCGACGTCCTCGCCGGAGCCATCGAAAGCGGAGGGTCGACGCTGCGCGACTACGTCAACGGCCGCGGCGAGCCGGGGCGTTTTCAGTTCACCCATTTCGTCTACGGGCGCGAAGGCGCGGCCTGCCGCGTCTGCGCCACGCCCATCCGGGCGCGCTACCTGGGCCAGCGCAATACCTTCTACTGCCCGACCTGCCAGAAATAGGCGGCGGATGCCGCGGTGTGGCGGGTGCCCGCCGCGCAACCGCTGCCCCGAACCCGCCGCTTCGTAGGACAATCGCCGTTCGTCCGCCCGTCAAGGCCAAGGCATGGGTTGTGCTTGACAGGTCGGCAGGGCATTCGCGACTCGCATCGCCGGGCATGACAACGGCGAGCGGTCTGTGAGGGGGCGGGAACATGCAATCGCGGGATCTCGCGGTTCGATTCGAGGCGTACGCCGATTGGCGACGGCGGCTGTCGGCCGCCATCTCGTCGCTGCACGAATGGCTGACCGAGCAGGACCTCGCCGATGCGCAGGTCGACCACAAGGTGCAGCAGCTCCTCGAGCGCCTGCACCAGGACAAGCTGGTCGTGGCCTTCGTCGCCGAGTTCTCGCGCGGCAAGTCCGAGCTCATCAACGCGATGTTCTTCGGCGAGTTCGGCCAGCGCCTGCTGCCGTCGTCGGCCGGCCGCACCACGATGTGCCCGACCGAGCTCCTCTACGACGCCGGGCGCGCGCCGTCGATCCGCCTGTTGCCGATCGAGACGCGGCTGCGCGACGCCACGGTTTCGGAATTCAAGAACTATCCGGATGAATGGATGACGCTGCCGCTCGACCTCGCGTCGGCGGAGCGCATGAGCGAGGCGCTGTCGCGGGTGTCCGAAGTGAAGCGGGTGCCGGTGGAGCTCGCGCGCAAATACGGCCTGTTCGACGACAACGACGACCTCGTGGCGTCACTCGACCGCGACGACGAGGGCGCGATCGACGTGCCGTGCTGGCGCCACGCCGTGATCAACTTTCCGCATCCGCTGTTGCAGCAGGGACTCGTGATCCTCGACACGCCGGGGCTCAATGCCATCGGCACCGAGCCCGAGCTCACGCTGTCGCACTTGCCGGCGGCGCACGCGCTGCTGTTCATCCTCTCCGCCGACGCCGGCGTCACCAAGACGGACCTCGAGGTGTGGAACGACCACCTCGCGGGCGACGACAGCGCGGCCAAGGCCGGGCGCGTCGTCATCCTCAACAAGATCGACGGGCTGTGGGACGACCTGCGCCCGGTCCCCGACGTCGATGCCGAGATCGACCGCCAGGTGGCGAAGACCGCGCACATGCTCGACGTGCCGGTGTCGCAGGTGTACGCGGTGTCGGCGCAGAAAGGCCTGATCGCCAAGGTCAACGGCGACGACGCGCTGCTCGTCCGCAGCCGGCTGCCGGCGCTCGAGGCGGCGCTTTCGCGCAAGCTGATCCCGGCCAAGCGCGACATCGTCGGCGCGGCCACGCAGAGCGAGGTGCGCGAGGTGATCGCCGGCGTGCGCACGATCCTGCGCCAGCGCGCGGCGAGCATCGACGAGCAGCTGGCGGAGATGCGCGCGCTGCGCGGCAAGAACCAGGACGTCGTGCAGCACATGATGGACCGCGTGCGCGAGGAGAAGGAGCTGTTCGAGCGCGGCTTGGCGCGCTACACGGCGCTGCGCAACGTATTCACCGAACACACCACCAAGCTCCTCGACTACATCGGCCTCGAGGCGCTCAAGCTCAACGCCGGGCGCACGCGGCGCTCGATCGAGGGTTCGCTGTTCACCAAGGGCGTGCGCGGCGCGCTCAACGATTTCTTCACCAACATCCGCCAGGACCTCGACCGCGCGTCGCAGCAGGCGGGCGAGATCCAGGAGATGATGCGCGCGATGTACGCGCGCTTCGCGCGCGAGCACAACGTCGATCTGTACGACCCGCCGCCGTTCTCGGTGCTCAAGTACCGCAAGGAGGTCGACCGCCTCGAGCGCGCCTACAACCAGCATTTCAACACGCTGTGGAACATGGCGAGCAAGGCCAAGTTCGCGCTGATGCGGCGCTTCTTCGAGACCGTGGCGACGCGCGTCAAGCACGTGTACGACATCGCCAACCGCGATGTCGAGGCGTGGCTGAAGGCGGTGATGGCGCCGCTGGAGACGCAGGTGCGCGAGCATCACATCCAGCTGCGCCGCAGGCTCGACAGCATCAAGCGCATCCACGCCGCCGGCGACGAGCTGGAGGAACGCATTGCCGAGCTCGAGCAGCAGGGAGAGTTGCTCGAGCTGCAGATCCGCGGTCTCAAGGCCGAGATCGCCGCCATCGACGACGTCGTCGTGCAACCGGAGTTGCCGCTCGCGGCCAACGCCTGAGCGGCGCGACCATTTTCCCCCGCGCGGGAGAGGGATCGGCCACGCGGCCCATAGCCGCGGGCGCCCTCTGCCCGCGGCAGAGGGGGTGCTTCTGTATCGGTCAGCGCCGCGACCCGGATGCCTGCCTGCGAGCTGCGCGACCCGCGCCGCAAGGCGCAGGACTCGCGCGTCCCGCAAGTGTCATGCCTTCTGCGGCGACTTGTCGCGCATCAGCACCGCGTACTTGAGCTGCAGCATCTCGTGCGACTCGACGTGCGCGGGATCGTTGGGAATGCAATCGACCGGGCACACCTCGCGGCATTGCGGCTGGTCGAAATGGCCGACGCACTCGGTGCACTTGGCGGGATCGATGACGTAGATCTCGGCACCCTGCGCGATCGCGTCGTTCGGGCATTCCGGCTCGCACACGTCGCAGTTGATGCATTCGTCGGTGATGATCAGCGCCAACGCCGGTCTCCGTCAGTCGCCGCGTGCGACGCGCGCGTTGAGCCGCGTCGCGACTGCCGGATGCACGAAGCTCGACACGTCGCCGCCGAAGCGGGCGACTTCGCGCACGATGGTCGCGGAAACGAACATGTATTGCTCGGACGGCGTGAGGAAAAGCGTTTCGACCGCCGGGTACAGGCGCCGGTTCATCCCCGCCATCTGGAACTCGTACTCAAAATCGGAGACGGCGCGCAGGCCGCGCAGCACCACCTGCCCCTTCTGCGCGATGACGAAGTCCATCAGCAGCGAGGCGAACGGCTGCACGTCGACGTTGGACAGGTCGGCGAGCACCTCGCGCACCATCGCCACGCGCTCGCCGGCGTCGAAGAACGGCTTCTTGGCCTCGCTCGCGGCGACGCCGATCACCACGCGGTCGAACAGGCGCGCGGCGCGGCGCGCGAGATCCTCGTGGCCCCGGGTGAACGGGTCGAACGTACCGGGATAGACGACGGTCAGCATGGGCGGCTTTCGCGCGGTCGGATGCCGCGACGGGCGAGGGCGGCGTGCGCCGCGCTCAGGGCTCGTCGCGTCGCAGCAGATGATAATGCACCTGTCCGGCGCGCCCCTCCCGGTGCAGCGCGAAGCCCGGCGGCGGCGCCAGCGCCTTTCCCGATTCGGCATAGACGAAGCCGCCCGCGGCGAGGCGCGGCGCGCACAACGCGAGGAGCTCGTCCCACGCGTCGAACGCGTACGGCGGATCGAGGAAGATGACGTCGAACCGGCGCATTTCGACGGCGAGCCACGCCAGGGCGTCGCCGCGCGCCGCGTCGAGTCCGGCCAGTCCCAGCGCGCCGGCATTGGCGCGCAGCTGCTCGACGGTCGCCGCATCGCGGTCGAGGGCCACGGCCAGCGCGGCGCCGCGCGACAGCGACTCGAGCGACAGCACGCCGCTGCCGGCGAAGGGCTCGAGCGTCGCGCGGCCGTCGAGGTCCTGGCCGAGCCAGTTGAAAAGCGTCTCGCGCACCCGGTCCGGGGTCGGTCGCACCGCCTCCGCGTCACCGAAGCGCACGATGCGCCCGCGGTGGGTGCCGCCGATGATGCGCACGCGTTGCGGCCCGCGCGTCGCCGGCGCGCGGCGCCCCGCACCGGCGGCCCTCGCCGGGTGCCGCGCACCCATCAGCGCGGCATCCCGGCGCTGCATGTCGCGCGCGGCCGGTAAACTGGCGAAGTCCTGGCTTGTCGCCCCATCGTGTTCGAGTTCCTCAAGTCCACTCCCGCCGCCGACCCCGACCCTCGCAAGAGCTGGGGCGAGCGACTCAAGGCCGGCCTCGCCGCCTCGCGCGACAAGCTGTCCGGCGCGATCACTCACGCATTTCGCCGGCGCACGCTCGATGCGGAGGCGCTCGACGAGCTGGAGATGGCGCTCTACGCCGCCGACGTCGGCATCGACGCCACCGCCGCGCTGCTCGACACGCTGGCGCAACGATACAAGCGCGCCGGCGTCGACGCCGATCCCCGGCGCATTCTGAACGAAGCGCTGCGCGATCTTGTCACACCGCTCGAGCAGCCATTCGCGATCGGTGCCGAGCGCCCGTTCGTGGTGATGCTGGCGGGCGTCAATGGCGCCGGCAAGACGACCTCGATCGGCAAGCTCGCCAAGTGGTTGCAGCAGCAGGGACTGACGGTGCTGCTGGCGGCCGGCGACACGTTCCGCGCGGCGGCGCGCGAGCAGCTTGCGGTGTGGGGCGAGCGCAATGGTGTCACGGTCATCGCCCAGCAAGGCGGCGATCCGGCCGCCGTGATGTTCGACGCCGTCGCGGCCGCCCGCGCACGCGGCATCGACGTTGTGCTGGCGGACACTGCGGGCCGACTGCCGACGCAGGCGCATTTGATGGATGAACTGCGCAAGGTGCGGCGGGTGCTCGGCAAGGCCGAGCCCGGCGCCCCGCATGCCGTGTTGCTGGTGCTGGACGCGAATACCGGCCAGAACGCGCTGGCGCAGGTGAAGGCGTTCGACGCAGCGGTGGGCCTGACCGGCCTCATCGTTACCAAGCTGGATGGCAGCGCCAAGGGCGGCGTGGTGGGGGCCATTGCGCGTACGCACCCGGTGCCGCTTGCCTTCATCGGCGTCGGGGAAGGGGTCGATGACCTGCGGCCGTTCGTGGCCAGCGAGTTCGCCGACGCGCTGATTCCAGCCGAGTAAGTGCCCGCTAACTGGCCGCGCCGCCGGTGCAGGGGGCGCGCCCGCCGCGGCAGAATCGCGCCGCCTTGCAGCCCTGCTGGACGCCCCAAGTTGCAATCCTGAGTAAATTAGTCGGGAACTTTGGGGAGGCTTAGCACTCCTATTACCCGAGTGCTAAAATCGAGCACCGAACCGGGGGCCGGCACGAAGCCGGCCCCGCGCGAAAGGAGAACTGGATGACTGGTAGCGCCCTGACCTTTCCGACTCCCTCCTCTCTCGGGAGCCTGGACAACTACATCCAGGCGGTCAACCGCTTCCCGCTGCTGACGGCCGAGCAGGAGGCCGACTATGGCCGCCGCTGGAAAGATCGCCAGGACGTCGAGGCCGCGCGGGCGATGGTGCTGTCGCACCTGCGGCTCGTGGTGGCGGTCTCGCGCAACTACATCGGCTACGGGCTGCCGCAGGCGGACCTGATCCAGGAAGGCAACGTCGGCCTGATGAAGGCCGTGCACCGCTTCGACCCCGACCGCGGCGTGCGGCTGGTGTCGTTCGCGCTGCACTGGATCCGCGCCGAGATGCACGAGTACATCCTGCGCAACTGGCGCCTCGTCAAGGTCGCGACGACCAAGGCGCAGCGCAAGCTGTTCTTCAACCTGCGCAGCATGAAGAAGCGCTCGGCGGCGCTGACCAATACCGAGGCCGACGCCATCGCCGAGGCGCTGCACGTCAAGCGCGAGGAAGTGCTCGAGATGGAAACGCGCATGACGGGCCACGATCTCACGCTCGACCCCACGCCGTCCGACGACGACGAGCACGCGTATTCGCCGATCGCCTACCTCACCGACGCCGACGACGAGCCGGCGACGATCGTCGAGGCGAAGCAGACCGCCGAGCGGCGCAGCGAAGGCCTCACCCGCGCGCTGGCGAAGCTCGATGCACGCTCGCGGCGCATCATCGAGGCGCGCTGGCTGCGCGAGGAGAATCCGCTGACGCTGCAGGAGCTCGCCACCGAGTACGGCGTGTCGGCCGAGCGGATCCGCCAGATCGAGTCGAAGGCGATGAAGCAGATGAAGGGCGCGATGGCGGCGGCGGCCTGAAGCCGCGCCGCCCCGCGATCGACCGGCCCCTCGCGGGCCGGTTTTTTTTGGCGTCGTGCGCGGCTGCCGCGGCGCGTCAGATCTCGAGCTGCGTGCCGAGCTCCACCACGCGATTGGTCGGCACGTGGAAGAAGTCCGAGGCCTTGACTGCATTCTTCGACATCGACACGAACAGCCGCTCGCGCCACATCGCCATGCCGGTGCCGGCGGTGGGGATCAGCGTCTCGCGCGACACGAAGAACGACGTCTCCATCATGTCGAAGGCGAAGCCGCGGCGGCCGGCGTCCTCCAGCAGCGACGGAATGTCGGTGTCGTCCTTGAAGCCCGTGTAGGCGAGGAAGCGGTAGAAGTCGCAGCCGAGCGGCGCGATCTCGATGCGCTCGTCGTCGGCGACGTAGGGTATGTCGCGGGTGACGATGGTGAGGAACACGACGCGCTCGTGCAGCACCTTGTTGTGCTTGAGGTTGTGCAGCAGCGCGTGCGGCACGCGGTCCTGGTTCGACGTCATGAACACCGCGGTGCCCTCGACGCGCGTCGGCGGCGCGACCTCGATGCTGGCGATGAACGCCTCGAGCGGCAGCGCGTCCTGCGCGAGGCGCTCGGCGACCAGCGCCCGGCCGCGCTTCCACGTCGTGAGCAGCGTGAACACCAGCGCGCCGATGAACAGCGGGAACCAGCCGCCGTCGGGAATCTTGAGCGCGTTCGACGACAGCAGCGCGAGGTCGATCGCCACCAGCGGCAGCGCCACGGCCAACGCCGCCGGCAGCGACCAGTCCCACAGCCTGCGCATGACGACGAAGATCAGGATCGAGTCGATCAGCATCGCCATCGTCACGGCGATGCCGTAGGCGGCGGCGAGGTTGTCGGACGTGCGGAATCCCAGCACCAGCAGCAGCACGGCGACGAGCAGCATCCAGTTGATGAACGGCACGTAGATCTGGCCCATCGTCTTCTCGGAGGTGTGCAGGATCGCGAGGCGCGGGCAGTAGCCCATCTGCACGGCGGCGCGCGTCAGCGAGAATGCGCCCGAGATCACTGCCTGCGAGGCGATGATCGCGGCGACGGTCGCCAGCAGAAGCAGCGGCAGCAGCCCCCACGACGGCGCCAGCAGGTAGAACGGATTGCGGATCGCGTCCGGCTGTTCGAGGATGAGCGCGCCCTGGCCGAAGTAGTTGAGCACCAGTGCCGGGCCGACGAACGCGAGCCAGGCACGGCGTATCGGGGCGGCGCCGAAGTGCCCCATGTCGGCATACAGGGCCTCGACCCCGGTGACCGCGAGCACCACCGCGCCGAGCGCGATGAAGGCGGCGCCGGTGTTGTGCACGAGGAACTCGTAGGCGTACTGCGGATTGAGCGCGAGCAGCACGTGCGGCGAGCGCCAGAGCTGCAGCAGCCCGAGCGTGCCGATCACCACGAACCACAGGCACATCACCGGCCCGAACACCGCGCCGATCGCGCCGGTGCCGCGCTTCTGGATGGCGAACAGCCCGATCATGATCAGCACCGCCAGCGGCACCACCCAGCGTTGCAGCGCGGGCGCGGCCACCTCGAGCCCCTCGACGGCGCCGAGCACGGTGATCGCCGGCGTGATCATGCCGTCGCCGTAGAACATCGCCGCGCCGAAGATGCCGAGACCGATCAGCCACCAGCGGCGGCGCTCGCCGCGCAACAGGCCGCGCGACACGAGCGCCGTCAGGGCGAGGATGCCGCCCTCGCCGCGATTGTCGGCGCGCATGATGATCGTGATGTACTTCAGCGTGACGATGATCATCAGCGCCCAGAAGATTACCGACAGGATGCCGAAGACGTTGGCGGGCGTGAGCCCGAGGCCATGATGGCCGGTGAACGCCGTGCGGAGCGTGTACAGCGGACTCGTGCCGATGTCGCCGAACACGACGCCGATGGCGCCCAATACCAGCGGCGCCATGCGCCGACGTTCATGCGAGGGGGGCGTGGCGCCGGCCAGGACCTTCCCGCCGGAGCGAGCGTTGCTCGCCTCTCCCTGAAGCGGGCCCGCGCCCTGGGACGGCTCGGCGGCGCTCATGACCGCGACATCAACCGGCGCTTTCCTCGTTGCGGCGCGAGAAGCGGATGGCGAGCTGCTTCAGCTTGCGATACAGGTGCGTGCGCTCGAGCCCGGCCTTCTCGGCGACGCGGCTCATGTTGCTCTGCTCGCGCGCCAGCAGCTGCTCGAAGTAGATGCGCTCGAACGCTTCGCGCGCCTCGCGCAGCGGCACCTCGAAGAAGCGTGCCGTGATCTCCGGCGCGATCGCCTGCGTCGGCGACGCCGCCTCGCCGAGCAACCGCTTGACGTGCTCGGTCGTCACCTCGCCGCGCAGCAGGGCGAGGTTGCCGACGACGTTGGCGAGGTGCTCGAGGTTACCCGGCCAGTGCGCGCTGGACAGCGCGGCGAGCGCGGCCGGCTGCAGCGTGGCGAGCAGCGGTGCCTGCGGATCGCCGTGCGTCGCGTCGCGCCAGAAGCGCTCGATCAGCGGCGGGATGTCCTCGCGCCGCGTGCGCAGCGGCGGCAGCATCACCGCGCCGGCCGACAGCTGCGTCAGGAGCGCCGCGTCGAAGCGACCTTCCGCGGCGAGATTGCCGAGCGGCTCGGCGGAGGTCGCCACCAGCGTCACGTTGTGGCGCTCGAGCTTGGGCACGAGAAACGACAGCAGCCGCTGGTCGGCCTTGGAATACTGCCCGATCTCGGCACACACCAGCACGCCGTCGCGCGCCTCCTCGAGCAGCGCCACCGGATTGGCGAGTCGCGCGCCATTGGCGAGCGCGATGTAGGGCACGTCGGGCAGCTTCAGCGCTTCGGCCGCGACGTCGTGGCCGGTACCCGTCTCGCCCAGGATCAGGATCGGCTTGCGCGCCGCGACGAGCTGCTCGAGCGCACGCTCCACCTCGTGCACGCGCGCGCTGGTGCCGAGCGTCGTCAATACGACGCGGCGCGGCTCCTTGATCGACGCCACCTTGAGCGCGCGCGAGATCGTCGCCAGGAGCTTGGACAGCCCGATCGGCTTCTCGAGAAAATCGAAGGCGCCGATACGCGTCGCCTCGACGGCCGTCTCGATCGTGCCGTGTCCCGACATCATCACCACCGGCATCGTCAGCGCGCCCGACGCGCCCCACTCGCGCAGCAGCGTCACGCCGTCGGTGTCCGGCATCCAGATGTCCAGCAGCACCATCGAAGGCTGTTGCCGCGCCCGGTAGGCACGCGCCTCGCCCGCGTTCTCGGCCAGCGCGACGCGGTAGCCCTCGTCCTGCAGGATCTCCGACAGCAGCTCGCGTATGCCGACCTCATCGTCGACGACCAGGATTTCCTTTGCCTGCACCATCCGCATTCCCTCATGCGCCCGCGCGTCGCGCGAGCGGAAAAACCAGCGTCACGCGCGCGCCGCGCGGCGCCACGTTCTCGAGGCTCGCACGTCCGCCGTGCTCCTCGACGATCTTCTTCACGATCGCGAGGCCGAGACCGGTGCCCTTGGTCTTGGTCGTCACGTACGGCTCGAACGAGTGCTTCAGCACCGTCTCGGCGAACCCGGGCCCGCGGTCGGTGAACGCGAGCGCCGCCTCGCCATTGTGCGCGTCCAGCGCGATTTCGTATGCGGGGTCGGCGACGTCCGCCTGGGCGTCGATCGCATTCTGCAGGAGGTTGTGCAGTACCTGCCGCAGGCGCGTGGGCTCGCCCTGGACCACCACGGGAGCGTCGGGCAGCGACAGCGAGATCTGTGGGCGCAGATTCTCGTACAGTTCGAGGACGTCCTGCAACAACGACTTGACATCGACGAGCTGCGCCTGGCCCGGCCGCGGGCTGCGCGCGTAGATCGCGAAGTCGTCGACCATGCTCTTCATCGCCGCCACCTGCGTGACGATCGTCTGCGTGCCGCGCCGGAGCGTCTCCTGGTCGGCGCCGTCGAGCCTGCCCTCGAGCTTGACCGCGAGGCGCTCGGCCGAGAGCTGGATCGGCGTCAGGGGATTCTTGATTTCGTGTGCGAGGCGGCGCGCTACCTCCGCCCACGCGGCGTCGCGCTGCGCGACCACGAGCTCGGAGACGTCGTCGAACACCACGACGTAGCCGGCATTGGCAGCGTTGGCGAGCCGCGTGCCGCGCATCAGCAGCGTGCGCGTCATGTTCGCCACCGCGAGCTCGGCCTCCTTCTGCCACTTGCCGTCGCGGCTGCCGCGAAAGCCCTCGCCGACGAGCTCGGCGAACGGCGCCAGCGCCGGCAGCCGCTTGCCCCAGTCGGCGAGCGGCATGCCCGTCAGATCGGCGAGCGGCTGCTGCAGGATGAGCGCCGCGCTCGGATTCGCGGTGCGCAGCCGGTATCGGTCGTCGAACGCGAGCACGCCTGCGGACAGGTTGCCGAGCACGCTCTCGAGGTAGGCACGCGTCGTCTCGATCGCACGCCGCGACTCCTCGTTGCGCGTATGCGCATCGGCGAGCTGCGCCGTCATCGTATTGAACGACTCGGTGAGGATGCCGAGCTCGTCGCCGGAGGTCACCGGCTGGCGCCGCGTGAAATCGCCCTGGGTCACGGCGCGCGTGCCTTCGGCAAGCAGCCCGAGAGGCTCGGCGAAGCGCTCGGCGAGCACGACGGCGAGGCCGAGCGCGCTCGTCAGCGCGAGCAGCAGCGTCAGGGTCAGCGTCCATTCGTACAATCGCTTGAGCGCACCGCGCGAATAGGAGATCTCCTGGTAGTCGCGATAGCCGGCCTCGGCGCGGTCGGCCTCCTGCGCGAGCGCCGATGGCACCGGTTCGATCACCTGCAGCAGTTTCAGGGGCTCGAGTCGATCGCCGCTGTTCACCGGCACCACGACGCGCGCGACGAGGCCGCGCTGCGGCAGCTGGTCGATCGCGCCGAACGTCTGCTGCAGCCGCGCACGGCGCAGCGCCTCGGCGGGCGGCGGGTCGGGCGTCGCAGTCGAGCTCGAGATGCCGGCGACGGCGAGCACGTTGCCGGTCGGCGTATAGAGCACGGCCTCGTGCACGCCGATCTGCTCGGCCGCGCGGTTGAGCACCTGCGCGAACGTCGACGCATTGGCGTCGGCCAGCGCGATCGCCAGCTGCCCCGCCTTGTTGGTCGCGTCGCGCAGCACGAAGTCGAGCGCGCTGCGCCCGAGATTGAGGCCGCTGTCGAGCGCGCGGTCGACGCGCACGTCGAACCAGCTCTCGATGCTGCGGCCGACGAACTGCACCGACACCGCGTACAGCAGCGCGCCGGGCAGCAGCGCGACCAGCGAGAACAGCAGCACGAGGCGGACCGCGAGGCGCGAGCCGAACACGCCGGCCCTGAAATTGCGTCGCAGCATCAAGAGCTGGCCGCCGACGATCACCATGAGCAGCACCGCGAGCACCGCGGTGACCACGACGAGCTTGTCGTAGCCGCCGGCGAAGAACTCGGTGTTGGATGTCGCGCTCGCGAGCAGGAACAGCGTGATCGCGGCGAGGCAGGCCGCGCACAGCAGCGCGAAGCGCCAGCGCCGCGAGCCGGGGATTCTCACGGCGTGAAGCTCCAGCGCAGCCAGTCCGACGACAGCTGCCACTCGCGCGACGCCAGCGCCGACACCTGCAGCGGCTTCGGCAATTGTCCCGCATCGAGCTTGAGGCGCAGCGCAGCGTCGTAGCGCGTGCCTTTGCTCAGCGCCGAGGCGCGCGCCACCGGCCGCGACGTGACGCGGCCGATGAAGCGCTCGACTTCGTCCAGCGTCGCGAAGCTCTGCGACATCAGGCCGCTGCCGATCCGGTACTGGCGTGTCAACGGCGCATACGACAGCCGGTAGGTCGTCACCTGGTCGACGACCTTTTCGTCGACCCAGTACCAGCGCGGCCGCGTCAGCGTGAACTCGAGGTCGATGTAGAGCGCGATGCCTTTCGACAGCGCCTCGTCGAGCGTGGCGTTGAGGTTGAAGTCGAAATCGGCGGACAGCAGCACCTCGCCGTCCTCCTCGTGCAACTCCGCGCCGCGCACGCCGATCGTGTCGGCGCGCGCCGCGAGCGTCGCCGCCAACGCCAGCGCGGCGAGCGCGATGGCGAGCCAGCGCGTCCAGGGCGCGCGCCGCGACATCGGATCGGAAGTGCGGGGCAAGGCGAGCATGCCGGCGGGCGCGTGGCGCGTTCGAGGGCGCTCATGACCGCCGGCGGCGTGGACTTCGCGAGGCGAACCTCGCGGATCGCGGCGCGCTCCTCGCACGGCAATCGCCGCACCGGGCTTCGCGCCGCTGCCGGCGTCACGCCTTTCGAATCAGCGCGTAGAAGAATCCATCCTGATTGTGCGGGCTTGCCTCCGCCGAAGGCAAGACCTGGCCGTGTTCGTGCGCGACTTCGGCCGGCAGGATGAGGGTTTCGCGCAACGCTTCCGGTCGCGTCGCCATGAATGCCTCGATGCGCGCCTCGTTCTCCGCGCGGAACACCGAGCACGTCGCGTACAGCAGGCGGCCGCCGCGCGCGAGCAGCGGCCACAGCGCGGCGAGCAGGCCATCCTGCTCGGCGGCGAATTGCGCGATGTCGGTGGCGCGACGCAGCCACTTGGCGTCGGGATGGCGGCGCACGATGCCCGATGCGCTGCAGGGCACGTCGGCGAGGATGCGATCGAACGCGCGGCCGTCCCACCATGCCGCGGGATCGCGCGCGTCACCGGCGACCACGGCGACCGCGGGCGACGCGAGGCGCAGCCGCGCGAGGTTGTCGCGCACGCGCGGCAGCCGCGCCGCGTCGCGATCAAGCGCGGTCATCGCGACGTCGGCAAGCTCGAGGATGTGCGTGGTCTTGCCGCCGGGTGCGGCGCACGCGTCGAGCACGCGCATGCCGTCACCGCAGCCGAGCAGCGGCGCCGCGAGCTGCGCGCCGGGATCCTGCACGCTGAACGCGCCCTCCGCGTAGCCCGGCAATGTCGTCACCGGCGCCGGCGTGGCGATGACGATCGCCGCCACGCCTTGTGCGCGCGCGTCGATCGCGGCCTCGGCCAGGCGCGCGAGGAGCGCGGCGCGCGTCGTCACCCGCGCATTGACGCGCAGCGTCAGCTGCGGGCGCGCGTTGCCGGCCTCGAGGATCGCTGCCCAGTGCGCGGGATGATCGGCGCGCACGCGCTCGGCCCACCAGCGCGGATACGAGAATCTTGCGCGTGGATCGTCGCTCGCCGCCATTTGCGCATCGAGCGCTGCGCGCTCGCGCAGGTACCGCCGCAGCAACGCATTGACGAGCGAGCGCGCGGCCGGCTTGCCCATCGCGGCCACGGCGTCGACCGCCTGGTCCACCACGGCGAACGCCGGCATCCGCGTGTGCGCGATCTGATAGAGCGCCACTTCCACCAGCAGCGCGATGGCGCGGTCGACGATCGGTTTTTGCGACAGCGCGCGCGTCAACGCGTCGAGTCGCCCATGGTGGCGCAGCGTGCCGTAGGCGAGCTCCTGCACCAGCGCGCGTGCGGGTCCCGCGTGCTCGAGATCGACGGCGGCCATCGCCGCCGGCAGCGCCGCGCCGTCGAGCACGCGCGCGACGATCTCCACCGCCTGCCGCTGCGACTGCTGCATCAGCCGAGCCGCGCGCCCGGCGCGATCGCGCGCCCGGCGACGAACGCCGCCGCCGTCATCTGCCGCGCGTTGGCGGGCTGCAGGGCTTCGATGCGCAATTCGCCGCGCGCGCACGCGACGTCGATCCCCGACGCTTGCATGCGCACGATCGTGCCCGGCGCCATGCCGGTCGGAGCCATCTCCGGCAGCGCGCGCGCCTGCCGGATCTTGACGGCCGTGCCGCCGAGCGTGGTCCACGCCGCGGGCCAGGGATTGAATGCGCGAACCGCGCGGTCGATCGCGTCGGCGTCGCGCGTCCAGTCGATGCGTGCGCCGTCGCGCGCGATCTTGTGCGCGTAGGTGATGCCCGCGGCGGGTTGCGGCGTCGCCACCAGCCGGCCGTCGCGCGCCAGGCGCGCCAGCACGTCGACGATCGCCCGTGCACCCTCGGCCGCGAGCTTCGCCGTCAGCGAGCCCGCGGTGTCGCGCGCATCGATCGCCATGTGCCGCGTCTCGATCATCGCCCCGGTGTCGAGCCCCGCATCCATCTGCATGATCGTGACGCCGGTCGCGGCGTCGCCGGCTTCGATCGCGCGCGCCACCGGCGCCGCGCCACGCCAGCGCGGCAGCAGCGACGCATGGATGTTGACGCAGCCGTGACGCGGCGCATCGAGGACGGCTTGCGGCAGGATCAGGCCATAGGCGGCCACCACCAGCACATCGAGCCTGGCCGCGGCGATCGCCGCCTGTGTGTCCGCATCGCGCAGCGTCGCGGGTTGCGCGAGCGCGAGGCCGTGATGCTGCGCCAGGCGCTTGACCGGCGATGCGGCGGTCGCGAGCCCTCGGCCTTGTGGCCGATCGGGCTGGGTAAGCACGAGCGGTATCGTGACGCCGGCATCGACGAGGGCCCCGAGCGCCATCGCCGCGAACTCGGGCGTGCCGGCGAAGCCTGCGCGGATGCCGTTCACCCGGCCAGCTTTTGCTTCTTCTTGAGCCTCGAGGACAGTCGCGCGCGTTTCAGCGGCGACAGGTAGTCGACGAACACCTTGCCCACCAAATGATCCATTTCATGCTGAATGCATACCGCGAGCAGGTCGTCCGCGTCGAGCTCGAACGGGTTGCCGTGCGCGTCCTGCGCGCGCACCCGCACGCGCGCCGCACGCGTCACCTTGTCGTAATAGCCCGGCACCGACAGGCAGCCCTCCTCCGACTCCGCCTCGCCCTCGCGCGCGACGATCTCGGGATTGACGAACACGCGAAGCTCGTCGCGGGCCTCCGAGATGTCGATGATGACGATGCGCTTGTGCACGTCCACCTGGGTGGCGGCGAGGCCGATCCCGGGGGCGTCGTACATGGTCTCCGCCATGTCGTCGACCAGCTTGGCGATGTCCGGCGTGAACGTGGACACGGGCGCCGCCACCTTCTTCAGGCGCGGGTCCGGGTATTCGAGAATCGGCAGGATCATGGTGCGATGGTGGGGCAGCGACTGTGCCCAATCAAGGAGCCGCCCCGGGGGCGGACGTCATGCAGGGGCCTTCCTGCAACGCCATGCCGGGGACTGCCAATGCATCCGACGGGAAAGCTTGCCAAATGCATGTGTCGGATGCAGAATCGGCTTTAAGTCCTTATTTTGCGGCGGTTTAGGACGTTTGCAAGCCCGCTTGCCAAGGAAGAGGTCTTATGCGTCAACAGTTTAGCACACGCATGTTGCGGGCCGCCGTCGCCATCGCGGCCGCATGCGTGCTGGCCTTTGCCGCCGCCCCCGCGCTCGCCGACGAACCGCTCACGCTGGCACCCGACGCGCCGTCGTCGTACACGGTGCAAAAAGGCGACACCCTGTGGGGCATCTCCGGCCGCTTCCTCCGCGATCCCTGGCGCTGGCCCGAGATCTGGGGTCTCAACCGCACCCAGATCAAGAACCCGCACTGGATCTATCCGGGCGACGTGGTCGTGCTCGACCATCTCGGCCCCGGCGGGGCCCCGCGTCTGTCGATCGCCCGCGGCACCGTTCGCCTGTCGCCGCAGACCCGCGTCGAACGGCTGGCGTCCGACGCCATCCCCTCGATCCCGCCGGGCGACATCGAGCCCTATCTCACCCCGGCGCTGGTGACCCCGCAGCCCGGCATGCCCCAATCGGCCGAGATCATCGCCGGGCGCGACCGCACGCGCGTCGTGCGCGGCCAGAACGACCGTGTCTATGCCGTCGGCATCGATCAGAAGCAGGGCGACGCGTGGCTCATCTACCGGCCAGGCAAGGCGCTCATATCGCCCGAGTCCGGCAAGGTCCTCGGTTTCGAGAACCGGTTCATCGGCCGTGCCAAGGTCGAGCGCTTCGCCGACGTGTCGACGCTGCTCATCACCGAGTCGGACCAGGAAGTCTTCGTGGGCGACCGCCTGGTGCCGGTGCCGCGCGAGACGCTGATCAACTACGTGCCGCACGCGCCCGACAAGCCGATGGAAGGCAACATCATCGCCTCCTATCGCAACGAGAGCGAGATGGGCCGCGGTTCGATCGTCACCATCGACCGGGGGCAGAGCGACGGCCTCGAGGTCGGCAACGTGCTCGCCATCTATCACACCGTGCCGCCGATCCAGGATCCGCGTCCCAATGCCGAGGCCCCGCAACTGCTGCGCTTCCTCGACCAGACCACGTACTTCGTGCCGGATCATTACCTCGACGTGCCCGAGGAGCGCACCGGCCTCATGTTCGTGTTCCGCACGTTCGACCGCGTGTCGTACGCGGTCCTGCTCAACACCACCGATCCCGTCCTGGTCGGCGATCGCATCCGCCAGCCCTGACCTTTCTAGTACCGGTGGTGGCGTGAGCCGCGGCGGCGCCACACCGCAGCCCCCTGACGCGGCGCGGCTGCGCGCCTGGGTGACGCTCGCGCACTGCCGGATCCCCCAGCAGGACCTCGTCGCATTGTTGCGCGCGGCCGGCGACCCTCAGGTGCTGGTCGCTGCGGCACGCGGCCGCGCCGCGGCATTCGAGTTGCCGGCAGCGGCCCGCGCCGCCCTGGCCGACGTGCCGCCGGCGACGATCGACGCGACGCTCGCGTGGCTCGAATCGGCGGGGCATCGACTGGTGACGTTCGACGACGCCGACTACCCGCAGGCGCTGCTCGCCGTTGGCGATGCACCGCCGGTGCTGTTCGCGATGGGACGCGGCGAGCTCCTCAACCGCCCGGCGGTGGCGATCGTCGGCAGCCGGCAGGCGACGCCGCAGGGACTCGACGATGCCCGCGCATTCGCGCGCGCGCTCGCCACCGCGGGCCTCACCGTGGTCTCGGGACTCGCGCAGGGCATCGACGCCGCGGCGCACGAGGGCGCGCTCGAGACACCGGCATCGACGATCGCGGTCGTCGGCACCGGGCTCGACCGCGTCTATCCGGCAGCCAATCGAAAGCTTGCGCACGCGATCGCCGAGCGCGGGGTCATCATCTCCGAGTTCGTCCCCGGAACGACCGCCGAGAAATGGCATTTCCCGCGCCGCAACCGCCTGATCTCCGGGCTTGCGCGCGGCGTCCTCGTCGTCGAGGCGAACCTGTCCTCGGGTTCGCTGATCACCGCGCGGCTCGCCGGAGAGCAAGGCCGCGAAGTGATGGCGATGCCGGGTTCTATACACTCGCCTTTGTCGAAGGGCTGCCACAAGCTGATCCGCGACGGCGCCAAACTGGTGGAGACGGCGCAGGATGTGCTGGCCGAACTCGGCCTTGCCGCACCGGCGGCGGTCGCTGCGGCCGCGCCGCGCGTCGCCGACCCCGTCCACGCGCCGCTGCTGGCGGCGATGGGCGAGGCGCCCGTCGACATCGACCGGCTGGTCGCGCGCACCGGGCAGGCCGTCGAGGCGATCGCCGCGCAACTGACCGCGCTGGAGCTCGAGGGCCTGGTGGCGCCGATGCCAGGCGGCCGCTGGCAACGCCGGCATTGATCTGCGGGGTCTCGCGCGAAAGGCGTGGGACGAAGGCCCTGCGCGTGCCGCCAATCCGGGGTTGCAGCGGGACGCAGCCATGACCATTTGCCGAGGCGAGGTTGCCCCTCACCGGACTTAATCTGTAGTATCGCCGCCTCTTCGCAGGAAGGATGAGCTCTTGAGCAAGGAACTGATCATCGCCGAAAAGCCCTCGGTCGCCGCCGACATCGCGCGCGCGCTGGGGGGGTTCACCCGCCACGGCGACTATTTCGAGAGCGATACGCAGGTCCTGTCATCGGCAGTGGGCCACCTGATCGAGATCGGCATGCCGGAGGACGAGGAGGTGAAGCGCGGCAAGTGGACGTTCGCGCACCTGCCCGCCATCCCGTCGCAGTTCGCGCTGAAGCCCATCGAGAAGAGCGAAGACCGGCTGAAGACGCTGTTGAAGCTTCTGCGCCGCAAGGACGTGACGCGCCTCGTCAACGCCTGCGACGCCGGTCGCGAGGGCGAGCTCATCTTCCGTTACATCGCGCGTTACGCGAAGACCGACAAGCCGATCAAGCGGCTGTGGCTGCAGTCGATGACGCCGGCGGCGATCCGCGACGGTTTCGCCAAGCTGCGCAGCGACGAGTCGATGCGGCCGCTGGCGGACGCCGCGACATGCCGCTCCGAGTCGGACTGGCTGGTCGGCATCAACGGCACGCGCGCGATGACCGCGTTCAACTCGAAGTCGGGCGGGTTCCAGCTCACCACCGTCGGCCGCGTGCAGACGCCGACGCTCGCCGTCCTCACCGAGCGCGAGGAGAAGATCCGCGCGTTCAAGCCGCGCAACTACTGGGAGCTCATCGGCACGTTCCGCGCACAGGCCGGCGAATACAGCGGACGCTGGTTCGACGAGGCGTTCCGCAAGCGCGACGACGATCCCGACCTGCGCGCCGAGCGCGTGTTCGACGAGTCGCGCGCGCTGGCGATCGCCGACAAGTGCCGCGGCAAGCCGGGGATCGTCAGCGAGGAATCCAAGCCGTCGACGCAGAGCCCGCCGCTGCTCTACGACCTCACCACGCTGCAGCGCGAGGCCAACGGCCGCTTCGGCTTCTCGGCGCGCACCACGCTGTCGCTCGCGCAGGCGCTCTACGAGCGCCACAAGGTGCTGACCTACCCGCGCACCGATGCGCGCGCACTGCCGGAGGACTACCAGGGCACGGTGAAGGCCACCCTCGAGGCGCTGGGCGACACCAACGCCTATGGCACGCTGGCGCGCCGCGTGCTGAAGGAGAAGTGGGTGCGCCCCAACAAGCGCATCTTCGACAATTCCAAGATCTCCGACCACTTCGCGATCATTCCCACGCTGCAGACGCCGAAGTCGCTGAACGAGATCGAGCAGAAGCTCTACGACTTCGTCGTCAAGCGCTTCATCGCGGTGTTCTATCCGCCCGCCGAGTTCGAGGTGACCACGCGCATCACGCGCGTCGACGGCGAGCCGTTCAAGACCGAGGGCCGCGTGCTGGTGAATCCGGGCTGGCTCGCGGTGTACGGCAAGGAGGCGCAGGGCGACGACGCGTCGCTGGTGCCGCTCGCCAGGCGCGCGCCGGATGCGCCGGCGGCGGCCGCCGCCGGCGACGTCTACGAGCGCGTCGTCGCCGACAAGGTCGACGCCGTGGCGCAGACCACGCGGCCGCCGCCGCGCTACAACGAAGGCACGCTGCTGTCGGCGATGGAAGGCGCGGGCAAGTCGATCGAGGACGACGAGCTGCGCGAGGCGATGCGCGAGAAGGGTCTCGGCACGCCGGCCACGCGCGCGCAGATCATCGAGGGCCTGATCCAGGAGCGCTACATCCTGCGCGAAGGCAAGGACCTCATTCCCACCGCCAAGGCGTTCTCGCTGATGACGCTGCTGCACGGGCTCGGCGTGCCGGAGCTGTTCTCGCCCGAGCTCACCGCCGAATGGGAGTTCAAGCTCAACGAGATGGAGCACGGCCGGCTCGCGCGCGACGCGTTCATGCGCGAGATCATCGACATGACGCGGCACATCGTCGGCCAGGCCAAGAACTACGAGAGCGACACGATCCCGGGCGATTTCGCGACGCTGTCCGTGCCGTGCCCGAAGTGCGGGGGCGAGGTGCACGAGCGGTACAAGAAGTTCCAGTGCGTCAAGTGCGATTTCGCCTTCTGGAAGATCATGGGCGGCCGCCAGATCGAGCCGGCGGAAGCCGAGGCGCTGCTGCGCGACCGCGAGATCGGGCCGCTCGACGGCTTCCGCAGCAGGCTAGGCCGCGCCTTCTCCGCGAAGTTGAAGCTCAACGACGCCAACGAGGCCGAGTTCGATTTCGGGCCGCGCCCGGGCGACGAGGACGAGGCGATCGACTTCAGCGGGCAGACGCCGCTCGGCCCCTGCCCGAAGGATGGCGGGCGCGTGTTCGAGACGCCGACCGCCTACGTGTGCGAGAACGCCGTGGGCCCCGACCGCACCTGCGACTTCCGCTCGGGCCGCACGATCCTCACCCGCTCGATCGAGCGCGCGCAGATGGAAAAGCTGCTCGCGCACGGCAAGAGCGACCTCTTGCAATTCGTGTCGGCGCGAACGCGGCGGCCGTTCTCGGCGTTCCTCGTGCGCCAGCCCGACGGCAAGGTCGGTTTCGAGTTCGAGGCGAAGAAGGACGGCAAGGGTCGCGGCCGCCCGCAGCGCGCGGCGGCGTTGCGCGTGCTCGGCAAGCATCCGCGCGATGGCGGCGCAGTCGAGCTGCACGCCGGGCGCTATGGCCCGTACGTCAAGCATGGGGAAGTCAACGCCACGCTGCCCGACCGCGACAAGGTGGACACGCTGACGCTCGACGAGGCGCTGGCGATACTCGCCGAGAAGACCGGCAAGCCGGTCGGCGGACGCGCGCGCAAGCCGGTGGCGCGCAAGCCGCGCGGCGTCGAGGAGCCGGCGCCGGCGGTGCGCCGCACGAAGCGCCCGGCAGCGGGCACCGCGACCGCGCGCACCGCGGCGCGCAACGCGCCGGCGACGACCACCGCAAAGGTCTCCGCAACGCGCACCGCGGCCAAGCGCTCGACCGCGGCCGGCGCCAAGTCGCCCGTCGTCAAGCGCGCGACCACCAAGCGCACCACGACCAAGCGCGCCGCCAAGAAGCCGGCCGGCCGCAAGACCTGACACGGCGGCCGCGCGCGCAGCGCCTAGCGCGCGGCGCGCTTTTGCGCCATGTCGATGTCCATGTACTTCCAGTAGGTCTGGAACGTCTGCGGCGCGAAACCTGCGAGCCACGGCTGCACGAAGTCGTTCTGCAGCCGGTACATCACCGGAAACATCGGCACGTACGTGCGCGCAATGGCCGCCATCTTGAGCTGCTCGACCTGCTGCGTCGCGGCGTCGGGGGCGTGGAAGAAGGCGTCCATCGCGCGGTCGTAGTCGGGGGACCTGAAGTGCGACACGTTCTGCACCGGCGACGCGCGGCTGTCGAGCTGCTGCAGGATGCCGTAGCCGTATGGCAAACCGCCGTAGCCGCCGTAGTACGCGCTGAACTGCCCGCGTTCGAGCTCCTTGATCGCGTCCTGGAACGGCGTCATGTGGAATTCCATGTGCACGCCGATCGCGTCGAAATTGCGGCGCATCAGCGTCGCGAGCTCGGTCGATATCGCCCCCGAGCGCAGCGTCATGGTCACCACCAGCGGCTTGCCGTCGGGCCGGCTGCGATAGCCGCCGGCGCCGGCGCGCTTGTAGCCCACGCGGTCGAGCAGCGCGTTCGCGGCCGCGGGGTCGTACAGCGCGCGGTCGCCGAAACCGGCATCGTGGCCGGCGACGCGCGGCGGCACCATCTGGTTCGCCGGCAATCCCTGGCCGCCGGCCAGCACGTCGATCATCGTGCTGGCATCGAACCCCACCATCATCGCGCGGCGCAGGGCGATCGCTTCCTTCTGCATGCCGCCGACGACAGGATCATCGACGTTGAAGTAGACAAAGAACACGAAGGGCTCGGGCGTGGCGAACCGCTTCACGCCGCGCGCGGCGAGGTCCTTGCGCACCACGTTGCCGGCAAGCAGGCGATTGGCGACGCTCGAGTGCAGTGTGATGTAGTCGAGGTTGCCGCGCTCGAACTCGAGCACGCGCACGCTGTCCTCCTCGATGACGTCGAGATCGATCTCGCCGATCCTGGGCAGCGACTTGCCCGCCATCGCCTTCGCCATTCCCGCATACGGGCCGTCGTCGACGCGCGGAAAATGCAGCTCGCGGTAGCCCGGATTGGCGACCAGCACCACGCGCGATCCGCGCTGCCATTCCTTCAGCATGTAGGCGCCCGTGCCCACCGGCCGCGCGCCGATGTCGCGTCCTGCGGCCTCGACTACCTCGCGCGCGCAGGCGCCGAGCGTCAGGAAGAATTCGATCGGCGAATAGACGGCGGAGGTGAGCTTGAGCTGTAGCGTATAGCGGTCGAGCGCGCGCAACCCCGCCATCGGCGCCGCATAGTCGAAATGCGCGCCGGGTTTCTTCGCCGCGTCGACCAGCGCGCGCGCGCCGACGACGAGCGGCGTGATCGACGCGTCGCCACCGCGGTGCAGGTTGGGATCGAGCCAGCGCTTGAGCGAAAAAACGTAGTCGTCGGCGACGAGCTCGCGGCGGTGGCCGCCGAACGCCGGGTCGGGCGTGAAGTAGATGCCCGGCTTGACGTGTACTGTCCATGTCAGCCCGCCGTCGGTGATTTCGGGCATGCCGGTCGCGGTCATCGGCGCGAGCTTCACCGGCGAGGCGAGATAGTCGAACTCGTAGAGGCCCTCGAAGATCGCGGTGATGACCTCGAACGACGGATTGTCGTCGTACTGCTGCGGGTCGAGCGCCTCGATGTCGGGTGTGGCGATGTGCAGCACTTTCGCCGGGTCGGCGGCGGCGCGCACGCGTGGTGCCGACGCCAGCGCGCCGGCGATGACCGCGGCGAGCGCAAGACGGACGGCGAGGTTCATGGCGTCATGATGGCATGGCCGGCGGAGGCGGCGACGCCGCCCGTCGTGCAAGACTCGCGCCACCGGATTTTCGCAGGCACAATCGTCGCCATGGACTTTCGCGACATCGTCGTCGAGTTCGCGACGCCCACCGACGCCCAGGTGCTGTCGACGATGACGCGCGACTGGATCGAGGCCGGCCTCGACTGGAGCTATCGCAGCGCGCGCCTCGCACGCCTGATCGGCAGCGCCAATCACACGGCGGTGGTCGCGCGCGACGGCTCGCGCATCGTCGGCTTCGCCATCATGGAATTCGGCGACGAGCGCGCGCACCTCGTCCTGCTCGCGGTGCGGCCTTCGCACCGGCGGCGGCATATCGGCAAGGCGCTCGGCCAGTGGCTGATCGAATCCGCGATCACCGCCGGCGCCTCATCGGTGCACGTCGAGGTGCGCGAGTCCAACCCGCCGGCGCTCGCGCTGTACCGCAGCCTCGGCTTCGAGGAAAGCCTGCGCATCGAAGGCTACTACCAGGGCCGCGAAAACGCGGTGCGGATGATTCGCATCCTGCGCAAGCCGGCGGCCGTGCTGCCGCCGTGGTCGCCGCCGCCGCGGTTGCGCCACTGACCTGCGCCACGCGACAGCCTGCTCGCGACGCCCGCTCGGCAAAGGTAGCGCGGCCGCAGCAACGGAAAGCGACCGGCGGCCGGCGGCGTTTGCCTCCGGGATCCCGACCGCATTCATCGCCTTCACCGGGACGTGCCCGCACTCTCCAGATCGACATGGTCAACTGATGGCGTCGATCGAGGTCAGCGAAGAGGACGGCGTGCGCTACCTGCACTTCGGCACCCACTGGATCCAGGGTGCGATGCGCATCGCGCGGCCGTGGTCGCTCGAGCTCGAGTACACGCGCGACCTCATGTTCCCGCTGCTGTTGCGCGCTACCCCGACATGGCCGCGCAGCGCGCTCGTCATCGGCCTGGGCGCCGCGTCGGTGCCGCGCTTCCTGTATCGCTACTTTCCGCGCACGTCGCAGACGGTGGTCGAATGCGAACCCGCTGTCGTCGACGTGGCACGCGCGTCGTTCCGTCTGCCGGCCGAGCGCGCGCGGTTACGCGTCGAGATCGGCGATGGCGCCGACTACATGATCGCCAGCGACCGACAATTCGACTGGATCATCGTCGACGGGTTCGACGCCAAGGGCCGTGCCGGCGCGCTGGACACGCTGCCGTTCTACTGCAACTGCCTTGCGCGCCTCACCGATCGCGGCATCGTCGCGGTCAACCTCCTCACCTGGCGTCACGCGTTGCGCGGGAGCCTCGCGCGCCTGCGTGCGGCCTTCGGCACGAATTTCGCGACGTTGCCGCCCTGCGACAGCGGCAACGTGATCGCGCTCGCCAGCGGCGGCGCCGCGTTGTCGGCGCCCATCGACACCTTGCGTCAGGCGGCAGTGCGGTTGCGCGCGCAAACGCGCCTCGATCTCGCACCGACGGTGAAGCGAATCACGAAGGCGCACGCGGCCGCGTAACTCGGTCACGGTATCATCAGTCGCAGGTGCGTCGCATCGCGCGCCTCGCGCAGCCCGCCATGTCCGTCACTCACGCCGTCGAATCCCCCTACGCCTGGAGCCGCCTTGTCGTAAGTCTTGTGCTGTCGACGATCGGCGGCGTCGGCATGTGGTCGGTGGTGGTGGCACTGCCGGCTGTGCAGGCCGACTTCGGCGTCGCGCGCGGCGCGGCGTCGCTGCCCTACACGATGACGATGCTCGGCTTCGGCGTCGGCAGCATTCTGACCGGCCGCGCATCCGACCGCTTCGGCATCATGCCGCCGCTCGTGGTGACGTCGCTCGCGCTCGCCGCCGGCTTCGTGCTCGGCTCGCGGGCGCCCACGCTCGGCCTCTATGCGGCGGCGCAGGGGTTGTTGATCGGCTTCGGCAGCTCGGCGACGTTCTCGCCGCTGCTCGCACACATGTCGCAGTGGTTCGACCGCCGGCGCGGCATTGCCGTGGCGGTCGTCGCCAGCGGCAACTACGTCGCGGGAGCCGTGTGGCCGCCAATCGTCCAGCATTTCATCGCTGCGCAGGGCTGGCGCCCGACGTATCTCGGCATCGGCATCTTCTGCGGGTTGACGATGGTGCCGCTGGCGCTGCTGTTCCGCACGCCACCGCCCGCGCACGGCTCGCAGGCGGCGCGCTCGACGGTGCGGCGCCGCGAGGAGCCGCCGCTGGGCGTGCAGGGCCCGACGCTGCAGCGGCTCCTCACCGTCGCCGGGCTGTGCTGCTGCGTGGCGATGTCGATGCCGCAGGTGCACCTCGTCGCCTATTGCAGCGACCTCGGCTACGGCCCGGCGCGCGGCGCGCAGATGTTGTCGGTGATGCTGGGCTGCGGGGTTGTCAGCCGTATCGGCTTCGGCTTCGTCTCCGACCGCATCGGAGGCCTGCGCACGCTGCTGCTGGGATCGCTGCTGCAGGGGCTCGCGCTGGTGCTGTTCCTGCCGTTCGACGGCCTCGTGTCGCTGTACGTGGTGTCGGCGCTGTTCGGCCTCTTCCAAGGCGGCATCGTGCCGTCCTATGCGATCATCATCCGCGACTACTTCCCGGCGCGCGAGGCCGGAGCCCGCGTGGGCATCGTCATCACGGCCACGCTGCTCGGCATGGCGCTCGGCGGTTACCTGTCCGGCGCGATCTTCGACTGGACGGGCTCGTACCGCGCCGCATTTTTCAACGGCATCGCCTTCAATCTCGCGAACCTGTCGATCGTCGTGTGGCTGCTGCGCCGCCGCGCGTTGCGCGCGGCGTTCGCGTAATCGCCTGAAGCTTCAGATGTCCAGGTTGCGCACGCCGAGCGCGTTGGCCTCGATGAACGCGCGGCGCGGCTCGACCAGCTCGCCCATCAGCGTGTCGAAGATCTCGTTGGAGGTCACCGCGTCCTCGATCTGCACGCGCAGCATGCGTCGCACCGCCGGGTCCATCGTGGTTTCCCACAATTGCGCGGGATTCATCTCGCCCAGCCCCTTGTATCGTTGGATCGCAACGCCGCTGCGCGCCTCGGCGAGCAGCCAGTCGAGCGCTTCCTTGAACGTGCGCACCGCCAGCTCCTTGTCGCCGCGCTTGATCAGCGCACCGTCGGCGCTGATAAGGTCCTTGAGCACCGCCGCGGCCTGATGGACTTGCTGGCCGTCGCCGCTCGCCAGGAAGTCGGCGTCGATGGCGGTGACGTGCGGTGTCCCGTGGTGTGTGCGTGTGATGACGAGGCGCCGCGATTCGGTGGTCGAGTCGTAGCGCGCTTCGACGCGAATTTCAGGATCGGCGATCGCCTCCTGCAGCTGCTGCGCCGAGCGCGCGGCCGACATTTCCGTGGCGAGGTCGACCTGGACGCCGGACAGCATCGCGTACAACGCCGCCGTATCGATGACTCGCGCGGCACGCTCGACGACCGCTTCGGCAAGCAGGTATTCGCGCGCCACGTTCTCGAAGGTCTCGGTGGCGAGCGGCGGCCTGCCGGCGCCCGGCGTCAGCTGCGCGCCGTTGAGCGCGAGCTTGAACAGGTGCTGCTTCAGCTCGTGATCGTCCTTGAGGTACACCTCGCTCTTGCCCTGCTTGGCCTTGTACAGCGGCGGCTGCGCGATGTAGATGTGGCCGCGTTCCACCAACTCGGGCATCTGCCGGTAGAAGAACGTCAGCAGCAGTGTGCGGATATGCGAGCCGTCGACGTCGGCGTCCGTCATGATGATGATGCGGTGGTAGCGCAGCTTGTCGGCGTTGAACGCGTCCTTGTCGTCCTTGCCGCGGCTGTCCGGCCGGCCGAAACCCGCACCGAGCGCCGTGATCAGCGTGACGATCTCCTGCGACCCGATGATCTTGTCCTCGCGGGCGCGCTCGACGTTGAGGATCTTGCCGCGCAACGGCAGGATCGCCTGGAACTTGCGGTCGCGTCCCTGCTTCGCCGAGCCGCCGGCGGAATCGCCCTCGACCAGGTAGATCTCGCACAGCGCCGGATCGCGCTCCTGGCAGTCGGCGAGCTTGCCCGGCAGGCCCATGCCGTCGAGCACGCCCTTGCGGCGCGTCAGCTCGCGCGCCTTGCGTGCCGCCTCGCGCGCACGCGCCGCCTCGACGATCTTGGTGCAGATGATCCTGGCGTCGGCCGGATATTCGAGCAGGAAGTCGGCGAGTTTCTCCGACACGATCTCCTGCACGATCGGCTGTACTTCGCTCGACACGAGCTTGTCCTTGGTCTGCGAGCTGAACTTCGGCTCCGGAACCTTGACCGACAGCACGCAGGTGAGCCCTTCGCGCATGTCGTCGCCGGTGGTCTCGACCTTGGCTTTCTTCGCGACTTCTTCCTTCTCGATGTAGTTGTTGAGCGTTCGCGTCATCGCCTGGCGCAGCCCGGTCAGGTGGGTGCCGCCGTCACGCTGCGGAATGTTATTGGTGAAGCACTGCACGTTCTCGACGTACGAATCGTTCCATTGCATCGCCACTTCGACGACCGTGCCATCCTTTTCGCCGACGGAGTGGAAGATGCGCGGATGCAGCACCGACTTGCTGCGGTTCATGTACTCGACGAAGCCCTTGATGCCGCCGGAGTAGGCGAAATTCTCGGTCTTGCCGTCGCGCTGGTCGGTCAACTCGATCTTGACGCCATTGTTGAGGAACGACAGCTCGCGAATGCGCTTGGCCAGCACGTCGTAGTGGAAGTCGATGCGCTCGAAGGTCTCGCTCGACGCCATGAAATGCACTTCGGTTCCGCGGCGGTCAGTAGGTCCCATCGCATTCAACGGCGCTACCGGGACGCCCCTGCGAAACTCAATCTGGTAAACGGTGCCATTGCGCCAGATCCGCAGCTTCAGCCACGCCGACAGCGCGTTGACCACCGACACGCCCACGCCGTGCAGGCCGCCCGACACCTTGTAGCTGTTGTTGTCGAACTTGCCGCCGGCGTGCAGCTCCGTCATGACGATTTCCGCCGCCGAGCGCTTGAATTCGTCGTCGTCCTTGACGTCGGTGGGGATGCCGCGGCCGTTGTCGAGCACCGACACCGAGTTGTCGGCGTGGATCACGACCTTGATGTCGTCGCAATAGCCGGCGAGCGCCTCGTCGATCGCGTTGTCGAGCACCTCGAACACCATGTGGTGCAGGCCCGTGCCATCGGACGTGTCGCCGATGTACATGCCGGGCCGCTTGCGCACGGCGTCGAGGCCCTTCAGTACCTTGATCGAATCGGAGTTGTAGTCGTCGCCGTCCATAACCGGCTTGGATTGTGCTGGGGTCATCCGTTGTCTTCCGCTGCTGCCTTGCCGCTTTTCGATTTCGTCAAAACGAGGACGCCGACCGTTGCGGGTCGGCGCCTTTCAACCGTCCGCCCGGCCGTCGCCGGGGGGCGCCGCATCGTCAGATGCGCATCGGCATCACGACGTACTTGTAGTCGTCGCGGCCGGGGATGGTGATCAGCGCGCTCGACGTGGCATCGCCGAACGCCAGGCGCACGTCGTTGCTCGCCACGTTCTGCAGTGCGTCGAGCAGGTAGGTGATGTTGAAGCCGATGTCGAGGTTGTCGCCGCCATAGGCGATCGGCAGCTCCTCCTCGGCGTCCTCCTGCTCGCTGTTGGAGCAGATGATCTTGAGCTGGTCGGCGGCGAGCACCATGCGCACGCCGCGGAATTTCTCGTTCGACAGGATCGCCGCGCGCGACAGCGCGGCGAGCAGATCGCTGCGCGCGAGCTCGACGATCTTGCCGTGGCCGGTGGGAATCACCCGGTTGTAGTCGGGAAACTTGCCGTCGACCACCTTCGACACGAGCTCGATGTTGGCGAAGCGGAACCGCACCTGGTTGGCAAGCACGTCGATCGACACCGGATCGTCGCTCTCGCCGAGCAGCTTGCCGAGCTCGAGCACGGTCTTGCGCGGCAGGATCACCTCTTGGCGCGTGTAGTTGCCGTCGACCGCGAGGCTCGCCCACGACAGGCGGTGGCCGTCGGTGGCCACGGCCTGCAGCGTGGCGCCGTCGATCACGAGCAGCATGCCGTTCAGGTAGTAGCGGATGTCCTGCTGCGCCATCGCGAACTCGGCGAGCTTCAGGAGCGCGCGGAAGTCCTTCTGCGGCAGCGACAGCGACTGCAGCTTTTCCTGGCCCAGCGTGATGCGCGGGTAGTCGGCGGCCGGCAGCGTCTGCAGGTTGAAGCGCGAGCGACCGGCGCGCACCGCCATCTTGCTGCCCGAGGCGTCGACATTGAGCGTGGCGTCGTCGGGCAGCGCGCGCAGCAGGTCCTGCAGCTTGCGCGCCGCCACCGTGGTGGCCGTGCCGTCCTTGGCCTCGAGATCGCTGTGCGCGGTGATCTGCATCTCGAGATCGGTGGCCGTCACGTACAGCTTGCCGTTGGTGGGCTCGAGCAGGACATTCGCGAGTATCGGCAGCGTGTGGCGGCGTTCGACAATTCCGGAAACCGCTTGCAGCGGCTTCAGCAACGCATCGCGGGCGATTTGTTTTAGTTGCATTTAAAGGTGTTATACCAAAACAAGATCAATAATAAGGATGTCGGATCGCCGGGATAACACGGGTTTTCCGGCTCCATTCAGGAGGTTGTGCGCACGTTGCACCACGGGAAAACCGACCGGATCGCATGTGGATCGTTTGTGGAGCGATTCGGGTTTCGCAAAAACGGCCGCAAAGCCCACAAATTATACGCCAAAAGCCCCGCTTCCGGCAGGTGCTGCAACCCCCTCGGCGAGGCCGTGGAACGTCTCGAAAATGGGGCACGGCGCGTCCACGAAAAGCGGCTCGCGCGTCCCAGGCGATTGCGGCGGGAGGGTCAGCCCGGCGTCAGCTGCGCAAAACCTGCAGCAGGAAATTGACGTCGTGGTTGAGGTCGGGATGCGCCTCGCGCAGCTTCGCGATCTGGCGGCAGGCGTGCAGCACGGTGGTGTGGTCGCGGCCGCCGAAATTGCTGCCGATCTCCGGCAGCGACAGCTGCGTCAGCTCCTTGGCGAGCGCCATCGCGACCTGCCGCGGTCGCGCCACCGCGCGCGAGCGCTTCTTCGAGTGCATGTCCGAAATGCGGATCTTGTAGTAGTCGGCGACCGTCTTCTGGATGTTGTCGATCGAGATCTGCCGGTTCTGCACGGCGAGGAGGTCGCGCAGCGCCTCCTTGGCAAGTGCGAGCGTGATGTCCTGGGCGTGGAAATTGGTGTAGGCGAGCACCCGCTTCAGCGCGCCCTCGAGCTCGCGCACGTTGCTGCGGATGTGCTTGGCGATGAAGAACGCCACCTGCTCGTCGAGGTTGACGCGGGCTTCGTGCGCCTTCGACAGCAGGATCGCCACGCGCATCTCGAGCTCGGGCGGCTCGAGCGACACCGTCAGGCCCCAGCCGAAGCGCGAGATCAGCCGTTCCTCGATGCCCTCGATCTCCTTGGGATACGTGTCGCAGGTGATCACCACCTGCTTGTTGGCCTCGATCAGCGTGTTGAAGAGGTAGAAGAACTCTTCCTGCGTGCGGCTCTTGCCGCCGATGAACTGGATGTCGTCGATCAGCAATAGGTCGAGCGATCGGTAGTTGCGCTTGAAGTCGTCGAACGCCTTGTGCTGGTAGGCGCGCACCACATCCGACACGTAGGTCTCGGCGTGGATGTAACGGATGTTCGCCGCGGGGTTGGCGCCGAGGATCTGGTGGCCGATGGCGTGGATCAGGTGGGTCTTGCCGAGGCCTACGCCGCCATAGACGAAGAGCGGGTTGTACGACGTCGGGTGCTCGGCGACCTGCATCCCCGCGGCGCGCGCGAGCTGGTTCGCCTTGCCGGTGACGAATGTGTCGAACGTCAGGCCGGGGCTCAGGTTCGAGTAACCGCCGCGGCGTGCGGTGGCGGTGATCACGGCGGCCTTGGGGGCGAGTCGTGCCACCACTTCCAGCGGCGCCGCCAGCGTGGCCGGATCGCGCGACAGCGCGGCGACGGGCACTCTGACCGGCACGACCTCGGTGCTCGGCGCGGGGTCGGCGATCGCGAATTCGAGCGTCCACGGGCCGTCCTCGGCGGCGGCCGCCAGTGCGCCGATGCGGGCGGCGAAGCGCTCCTTGACCCACTGCAGCACGAACCGGTTGGGCGCGCTGACGGTCAACGTCTGGCCGGCAGTCGTCGCGCTCAGCGGGCGGATCCAGGTGGCGAATTGCTGCGCCGTGAGCTCACGCGCGAAGGCGGCAAGGCACGCCGTCCAGACGGGCGATTCGGAATTTTCGGACATGAAGGGGCAAATCCTTTTTTAAGGCGGGTCGTGCCCGCCTTCCGGTCTCGCGCCGGAAAAAAACGATAAGCGCCGGAAGCGTTGTGCTCTTGTTGGCGCTTCCGGCGCCGGGTTGGACGGATTCTAGCGGCGCGCGACGCAGTTATCCACAACGCGTTGGCGCGTTCGCCGCGCGCGCGAAGCGCGCAACGACGGCACACCCGATGCGTTGAGAGTAAACGCTCGCGTCGCCGATCGACGCCGGCCGCGCACGGCGCACTCGTTGACAGGACTCATGAAAAATGTTGTAATTCAAGGCTTTTTCGCAACCTACACGCGCCTTCTCGAGAGCCGCCATGAAACGCACGTTCCAGCCTTCCAAGATCAAACGCGCCCGGGTCCACGGCTTTCGCGCACGCATGAGCACCGTCGGCGGCCGCAAGGTCCTGTCGGCGCGCCGCGCCAAGGGCCGCGCCCGCGTCGCCATCTGACCGGCGCCGCGGCACCGCCACGCCGCCGGCGCGCGCTGGCGAGCCTCGCCGGCGGCGCCGCATTCGACGCGTTGTTCGAGCGCGGACGCCGCGTCGACGGCCGCTACATGCAATTGATCGTCGCCGCCTCTGCCGCCCCGCCCAGCCGCGCGGGCTTCGTCATTTCACGCAAGGCGCTGAAGCGCGCGGTGGACCGCAACCGCCTGCGCCGCCAGGTGCGCGCGATGCTGGAGATCGCCGCGCGCGAGCGGCCGCCGTTCGATGTCGTCGTGCGCGTGAAGCCGCCACTTGCCCGCAAGCACCTCGCCGCCGCGGCGGCCGAGGCGGCGCTTTTGATCGCCCGCCTGGGTTGACGGCATGAAGACGCTGCTCCTGCACGCGCTGCGCGCGTATCGCTACCTCCTGCGGCCGATCCTCGGCGCCAACTGCCGTTTCTATCCGAGCTGCTCGGATTACGCGAGCGAAGCGATCGAGCGCCATGGCGCAATGGCCGGATCGTTCCTCGCCGCGTGCCGGTTGTGCCGCTGCCATCCGTTCCACCCGGGCGGCTACGATCCGGTGCCCGACGCGCTCGGTCCGCGCCGCGACCGTGGCCACACGACGCCCTCTACCTGATTGATTCGCGATGAAAGCCGAAACCCAACGCCTCATCCTCGCCGTGATCTTCGCGATGTCGGGGTTCATGCTGTGGCAACGCTGGCAGGCCGACCACCAGCCACCACCGCCCCCGGTCGCGGCCGCGTCGTCCACCCCCGCGTCCCCCGCCGCGACCGCGCCGCGCAACGACGTGCCCAACGCGCCGCCGGCGACGGCGCCTGGCACTTCCGCGGTCCCGGGCGCGCCAGCTGGCGCGCCACCCTCGGCGGCGGCGCCGGTGATCAGCGTTCACACCGACCTCTACGACGCCGACATCGATGCCACTGGCGGCGTGCTGTCCCGGATCGCCTTGCGCGAGCACAAGATGGAGGGCGAAAACGCCGGCCCGTACCTTGCGCTCCAGCGCAACGCCGAGCGCACGTTCGTCGCGCAATCGGGCCTCGTCGGCAACGGCATGCCCAACCATTACACGGCGTACGAAGTGTTGCCCGGCCCGCGCGAGCTCGCGCCCGGAGCCGCGAGCTTCGACGTCAAGCTCGCCGCCACGGCGGCCAATGGCGACCGTGTCGTGGAGACGTTCACGTTCCATCGCGGCAGCTACCTGATCGACGTCAGCTACGCGGTGACCAATGCTGCCGCCGCGCCGTTCACCCCCTCGGCGTATTTCCAGTTCACGCGCGACACCAAGAGCGCCGTCGTCCATCACTCGATGGCGCCGTCGTCGTATGTCGGCCCGGTGATCTACGACGAGTCGGACAAGTACAAGAAGGTCGACTTCGGCGAGATCGACAAGGAAGCCGCCGATCCGACGCGCAAGCCGTCGTACACGAAGAACGCCGACAACGGCTGGGTGGCGATGGTCGAGCACTACTTCGTCGCCGCCTGGGTGCCATCCGATGCGTCGAAGGCGCCGCGCGAGTTCTACACGCGCAAGCTCGACAACGGCCTCTACGCCGCCGGCGTCATCGTCGACGGCAAGCCGATCGCGCCCGGCGCCACCGGCACGATCGACGTGCCGCTGTACGTGGGCCCGCAGGACCAGGCAGCGCTGGCGCAAACCGCCAAGGGCCTCAACCTCGTCGTCGACTACGGCATCTTCACGATCATCGCCGCGCCGCTGTTCGCGCTGCTGAAATGGCTGCACGGCCACATCGGCAACTGGGGCTGGTCGATCATCGTGATGACCATCATGATCAAGTCGGTCTTCTACCCGCTCAACGCGCGCGCCGCGCGGTCGATGGCGAAGATGAAGATCGTGGCGCCGAAGATGAAGGCGCTGCAGGAGCAGTACGCCAACGACAAGCAGCAGCTGCAGGTCCGCATGATGGAGCTCTACAAGACGGAGAAGATCAATCCGCTCGGCGGCTGCCTGCCGATCCTGGTGCAGATCCCGGTGTTCATCGCGCTCTACTGGGTGCTGCTGTCGGCGGTCGAGCTGCGGCATGCGCCGTGGATCGGCTGGATCCGTGACCTGTCGGCGCCCGACCCGTGGTTCATCCTGCCGGTGCTCTACGCGATCAGCGCGTGGGCGCAGGTCAAGCTGTCGCCGACGCCCGCCACCGATCCGATCCAGCAGAAGATGTTCCAGATCATGCCGATCGCCTTCTCGGTGATGTTCGTGTTCTTCCCGTCGGGCCTCGTGCTCTACTGGCTCGTCAACAACCTGCTGCAGATCGCGCAGCAGTGGCACGTCAACCGCATGCTCGGGCGCGACGCCGCGGCGACCGCGGCGAAGAAGCGCTGAGCCGGGGGCGGGCGATGCCGCCGCGCGTGCCCGGCCCGCCATTGCGCCGGAATTGCGCGCGGCGCCACTGACGCGCCGCCCCGCGCCGCGATGCGCGCCACCACCGACACCATCGCCGCCATCGCCACGCCGCGCGGTCGCGGCGGCATCGGCATCGTGCGCGTCGCTGGTGCCGACCTGTCGTCGCTGATGGCCGGGCTCGTCGGCCATCCCCCCGCGCCGCGCGTCGCCACGCTCGCGACGTTCCGCGACGCCGCGGGTGGCGCGCTCGACCAGGGCATCGCACTCTATTTCCCGGCGCCACATTCCTATACCGGCGACGACGTGCTCGAGCTCCATGGACACGGCGGCCGCGCGGTGCAGCAGGCGTTGCTTGCGCGCTGTGTCGAGCTCGGCGCGCGGCTCGCGACAGCCGGCGAGTTCACGCAGCGTGCGTTCCTCAACGACCGCATGGACCTCGCCCAGGCGGAAAGCGTCGCCGACCTGATCGACGCGGCGACGGCCACCGCCGCGCGCGCCGCGGCGCGCAGCCTCACCGGTGAGTTCTCGCGCGCGGTAGGCGCCGTGCGCGACGGGCTGGTCGAGCTGCGCATGTTCGTCGAGGCGACGCTCGACTTTCCCGAAGACGACGTCGATTTCGTGCGCGCGCACGATGCGTCCGGCCGCCTCGCTGCGATCCGCGCGCGCCTCGCGGCGCTGCTGGCGCGCGCACGCACCGGCGCGTTGCTGCGCGAAGGATTGACGCTGGTGCTGATCGGCCGCCCCAACGTCGGCAAGTCGAGCCTGCTCAACCGCCTCGTGCGCGAAGACGCCGCGATCGTCACGCCACTGCCCGGCACGACGCGCGACACCGTGCAGCGGCAGGTCGAGATCGCCGGCATCCCGCTGACCGTGGTCGACACCGCCGGCCTGCGCGACACGCAGGATCCGGTGGAAAGCGTCGGCATCGAACGTACGTGGGCGGCGCTGCGCACCGCAGACCTGGCACTGGTGCTGGTCGATGCGCGCGACGCAGGTGACGCGCTCGCCCCCGGGGACGCGGCGATCGTCGCCCGCCTCGATCCCGCGCTGCCGCGCGTGGTCGTGCACAACAAGGCCGATCTCGCGGGTCTCTCCCCGTCGGCGAGCGAGCGCGGCGGCGTGCGCCACGTGGTGCTGTCGGCGCTGTCGGGCGAAGGGATCGCCCTGCTCGAGCGCGAGGTGCTGGCCATTGCCGGCGCGAGCACCGAGACCGACGACACGTTCCTCGCCCGCGCCCGTCATCTGGCGGCATTGCGCGACGCCGATGCGCATCTGGTGCGTGCCGCCGGCCATCTTGCGCAGCCATCGCCGCCGCTGGAGCTCTTCGCGGAGGAGCTGCGCATCGCGCACGATGCGCTCGCCACGATCACCGGCGCGTTCACGCCGGACGACCTGATCGGCGTGATCTTCGCGCGCTTCTGCATCGGCAAATGAGAACCCGGCGGAAGGCATACCGATGACCTGGAATCCCGCGCAATACCTCAAGTACGAGAGCCAGCGTCTGCGCCCCGCGATCGACCTCATCGCGCGCATCCCGCTGGCGGCGCCGGCGACGATCGTCGACCTGGGCTGCGGCGCCGGCAACGTCGCGCGCGTGCTCGCCGACCGCTTCGCCGGGGCGACGATCGACGGCGTGGACAGCGACGCGGCGATGCTCGCGCGGGCGCGCGAGGAGACCGCGGCCGATCCGCGATTCCGCTGGACCGAGGCCGATCTCGCGGGCTGGCATCCGCCGTATCCCGTCGACGTGATCTTCAGCAACGCCTCGCTGCACTGGGTCGACGGTCACGAGGCCCTGTTTCCGGCGCTGGTGAAGAAGCTCGCGCCACATGGCGTGCTCGCCGTGCAGATGCCCGACAACCACGCGGCGGCGTCGCATGTCGCGCTGTTCGAGACTGCGCGCATGCCGCGCTGGCGCGCGCGCGCCGAGCCGCTGATGCGCACGCATCCGGTGGCCGCGCTCGACGACTACTACGCGTGGCTCGCGCCGGTGGCGCACAAGCTCGACCTGTGGCGCACGACGTATCTGCAGCCGCTCGTGGCGTTACCGGGTGCCGAGCATCCGGTCGTGGCGTGGATGCGCGGCGCGGCGCTGATGCCATATCTCGCGGCGCTGGGCGACGACGCCGAGGCGTTCGCCGCCGAGTTCGCCGCGCGCGTCGATGCGGCGTACCCGCGCCGCGGCGACGGCATCGTGCTGTTCCCGTTCGCGCGCGTGTTCATCGTCGCCCAGCGCGGCGCGTGACTTGCCGAGCTTCGGCAAAGGGCGTGTGGCGTGAGGGACCGGCGCCGGGAGCGATGCCGATTGGCCTGACCATCAGACCGTCTGAATCACCCGGTGCCGCGGCGCCCGGCGCGCGCTAGAATTTTCGTTTGCCCCAAGCTGCCGCCGTCGCCGCGGAACCTTCGCGGCGCGAGCGCATCGCACCTCGTGCAAACGCCGCACGTGCGAGGCTCCACTTTCGTCCTACGAGGTCCGCAACCCCGCTGATGAATGCCGCCGAGTCCCTGGACCGCATCGCCGCCACCGTCGGCGCCCCTGCGCACGTTCGCCACCGCCGGTTGCTGGAATGGGTGCGCGACATCGCCGCACTGGCGACGCCCGATGCCATCGTGTGGTGCGATGGCTCCGACGCAGAATACGACCGCCTGTGCGCGGCGATGGTCGAGCGCGGCACGTTGCGCCGGTTGAATCCCGCCAAGCGCCCCAACAGCTATCTCGCGTGGTCCGATCCCGGGGATGTGGCGCGCGTCGAGGACCGAACGTTCATCTGCAGCGCGCGCGAGGACGACGCCGGTCCCACCAACCATTGGGTCGAGCCCGGCGAGATGCGGGCGACGCTGCGCGGGTTGTTCGCCGGCGCGATGCGCGGTCGCACGCTCTACGTCGTGCCGTTCTCGATGGGACCGCTGGGCAGCCCGATCGCGCAACTCGGCGTCGAATTGTCCGACAGCCCGTACGTCGTCGCCAACATGAAGATGATGACGCGGATGGGGCGCGCGGTGTACGACGTGCTCGGTGCCGATGGCGCGTTCGTGCCCTGCGTGCATTCGGTGGGCGTGCCGCTCGCGCCGGGCGCCGCCGACGTCGCCTGGCCATGCAATGCCACCAAGTACATCGTGCATTTTCCCGAGTCGCGCGAGATCTGGTCGTATGGCTCGGGCTACGGCGGCAATGCGCTTCTGGGCAAGAAATGCCTCGCGCTACGCATCGCGTCGGTGATGGGCCGTGACGAAGGCTGGCTCGCCGAGCACATGCTGATCCTCGGCGTCACCTCGCCGGCCGGCGACAAGCGCTATGTCGCCGCGGCATTTCCCAGCGCGTGCGGCAAGACGAATTTCGCGATGCTGATCCCGCCGAAGGCGCTCGCCGGATGGAAGGTGACGACGATCGGCGACGACATCGCGTGGCTCAAGCCGAACGCCGATGGCACGCTGCACGCGATCAATCCGGAGGCGGGCTACTTCGGCGTCGCGCCGGGCACGAGCGAGCAGTCGAATCCGAATGCGATGCGCACGCTGGACCGCAACGTGATCTTCACCAACGTCGCGCTGACCGACGACGGCGACGTGTGGTGGGAAGGCATGACGCCGACGCCGCCCGCGCATCTCACCGATTGGCAGGGGCGCTCGTGGACGCCCGACAGCGGACGCAAGGCCGCGCATCCCAACTCGCGTTTCACGGCGTCGGTCACGCAATGTCCGTCGCTCGACGCCGCGTGGGACGATCCGCGCGGCGTGCCGATCTCGGCGTTCGTGTTCGGCGGCCGCCGCAGCGACACCGCGCCGCTGATCGTCGAGGCGCGCACCTGGGAGGAGGGCGTGTACAAGGCGGCGACGATGGGCTCGGAGACGACCGCCGCGATGGCCGGCGCCACCGGCGACGTGCGCCGCGATCCCTTCGCGATGCTGCCGTTCTGCGGGTATCACGTCGGCGACTATTTCGCGCACTGGCTGGCGATGGGCCATCGCGTCGCGCACCCGCCGCGCATCTTCACCGTCAACTGGTTTCGCAAGGACGACGCCGGCAAGTTCGCCTGGCCGGGCTTCGGCGAGAACATGCGCGCGCTGAAATGGATTTTCGAACGCTGCGCCGGCCACGCGCACGCGCGCGAAATCGCGCTCGGCCTCGTGCCCGACTATGCCGATCTCGACTGGGCGGGGCTCGATCTCACGCCGGCGCGTTTCGATGGGTTGATGGCCGTGAAGCGCGACGAATGGTCGCGCGAGCTGGCGGCGCATGACGTGCTGTTCGCCAAGCTGGGCGACAAGCGGCCGCCCGCGCTGATGCACGAGCGCGAGCAATTGCGTCAGGCTATTTCAGCTAACTAATTGATTTCTATGTATTTTTTAACCGCGCGGACACTTCCGCGCGTGAGGGCGCGCCACGCCGGCCGCCCGGGCGCTCGCACTTTATTGCCGCGGCGACATTCGCGAAGCGCGCTGCCGCGTCGACCGGTCGGCCTTCGGCCAGCGCCACGCCGAACGCCGCATGCCACACGTCGCCAGCGGCGAGGGTGTCGACGGCATCGATGGCCAGCGCGGGAACATGGCGTTCATACCCGCCCTTGAGCCACAGGAATCCGTCCGCTCCCATCGTGACTCCGACGACGGCATCGGTGCGCTTCGCCGCCAGGCGCAAGCCGGCGGCCGGCCCCGTGGCCGGAAACGCCGCGGCGAGCCCCGCCGTCGAGAACGCGACATGGGTCGCCCGCGGCACGAGCGCGAGAATGTCGGACACCGGCCCGACTTCGCCATCGAGAACCGCGATCTTGCCTTCGCCGCGCGCGCGATCGAGCAGCCGCGCCGCACCTTCCGGCCAGCGGGTGTCGGCCAGCACGACATGGACTTCGGCCACACGCGGCAGCGGCAACCACGCCGGATCGCGATCGAGGAGGGGGTCGTTGTAGGCGCAGATCAGGCGCTCGCCGCGCGGATCGACGAGGATGGCGGCGCAGGGCGATACGCACCCCGGGACGCGCCGGACGTGGGCAGTCTCCACGCCCTCGGCAGCCAGCTCGTCGATGATCCGCTGACCCAGGGGGTCGTCACCGACGCGACCCCAGTACTCCACCGCCGCGCCGAGGCGCGCCGCCGCCATTGCCGCGTTCGCGGCCATTCCGCCGCCGCACTCGGTGTAGCCACTCGCCAAGACCTTGACGGGAGACGCGGGAATTTCCGGCACCGAGTAAATGGTGTCGAGCGCCGACATGCCGAGGGAGATCATGCGCACCGTCATGGTTTCACGTGAAACGGGAAGCCTTGGCGGTCTGCCGCGTTTCACGTGAAACACGAATCCGCCGCCGTTGGGGGTCGATCGGGGAGAACATGTAGCGTAAAATAGCGCAGATCGCTCAGCCGCCTTAGCCGCTGCGCGAAACCCCTGCAAAATCATGATCTTTCCGGAACGATTCGAGGTGATCGTCGTCGGTGGCGGCCATGCCGGCACCGAGGCTGCGCTCGCGTCGGCGCGGATGGGCCGGCGCACGCTGCTGCTGACGCACAGCATCGAAACGCTGGGCCAGATGTCCTGCAATCCCTCCATCGGGGGCATCGGCAAGGGGCACCTGGTCATGGAGGTGGACGCCTTGGGGGGTGCCATGGCGATCGCCACGGACGAGGCGGGCATCCAGTTCCGAACGCTCAACGCCAGCAAGGGGCCGGCCGTCCGCGCGACGCGCGCCCAGGCCGACCGGCTGCTGTACAAGTCCGCCATTCGCCGCCGCCTGGAAACCCAGCCCAACCTGACGCTGTTCCAGCAAGCGGTCGACGACCTCGTGCTGACCGGCAATCGCGTGACCGGTGTGGTCACCCAGATCGGCGTCGAGTTCGAAGCGGACGCCGTAGTGCTGACGACCGGCACATTCCTGTCCGGCCTCATCCACATCGGGCTCACGAATCACGAGGCAGGGCGCGCCGGCGAGCCGCCCGCCAAGCGCTTGGGCGCGCGGCTTCGCGAGCTGGCGCTGCCCGCGGGCCGTCTCAAGACCGGTACGCCGCCACGGATCGATGGCCGTACGCTGGACTTTTCCGTGCTCGAGGAGCAGCCGGGTGACACGCCGGCCCCGGTGTTCTCGTTCGTCGGCAGTGCCGCGATGCACCCGCGCCAAGTGTCGTGCTTCATTACCTATACCAATCCGCGTACGCACGACATCATCCGCGGCGGCCTCGACCGCTCGCCGCTGTTCACCGGGGTGATCGAGGGCATCGGTCCGCGCTATTGCCCGTCCATCGAGGACAAGGTCGTCCGCTTCGCCGACCGCGACAGCCACCAGATCTTCCTCGAGCCCGAGGGTCTGACCACCGACGAGGTGTATCCCAACGGCATCTCGACTTCGCTGCCGTTCGACGTGCAACTCGCCCTGGTGCGCTCGATGAAGGGATGCGAGCGCGCGCACCTGTTGCGCCCCGGCTACTCGATCGAATACGACTTCTTCGACCCGCGGGGGCTGCGGACCTCGCTCGAGACCAAGGCGATCGACGGCCTGTTCTTCGCCGGCCAGATCAACGGCACCACCGGCTACGAGGAAGCGGCGGCCCAGGGGCTGCTCGCCGGGATCAATGCCGCGCGCCGCGCGCGGGGCGAAGAGGGCTGGGCACCGCGCCGCGACGAAGCGTATCTCGGCGTCCTCGTCGACGACCTCGTCACGCGCGGCGTCAGCGAGCCCTACCGGATGTTCACCTCGCGCGCCGAATATCGGCTGCAGCTGCGCGAAGACAATGCCGACCTGCGCCTGACCGAAATCGGCCGGCGCCTGGGCGTCGTCGACGACTTCCGCTGGGAGGCGTTCGCCTGCAAGCGCGACGCCGTGGCGGCCGAGCGTACGCGCCTGGACGCGACGTCATTGCGTCCCCGAGACGTGAGCCCCGAGGACAGCCGTCGTGTTCTGGGGCAAGCCCTGGACAAAGAGTATGTACTCACTGACTTGTTGCGCCGCCCCGGCATCGATTACGCCGCGCTGATGACGCTGCCGGGTGCCGGAACGCCCGTCGACGATCCGGCGGTTGCCGCGCAGGTCGAAGTCCAGGTGAAGTACCAGGGCTACATCGATCGCCAGCGTGACGAGATCGCGCGCGTGAGCGAGCAGGCCGACACCGTGCTGCCGTTGGATTTGGATTATCGGCGTCTGCGCGGCCTTTCGACCGAAGTGCAGCAGCGGTTGAACCAGCATCGGCCGCAGACGATCGGCCAGGCGGCGCGCGTGCAAGGCGTGACGCCGGCGGCGGTGGCGCTGCTGCTGGTGTACGCCAAGCGCGGCTTCGCCGACGACGCCTCGCCGGGACGATTGCTGGCGTGAGCACGGCGGCGGCGTCGAGGCACAGTCGCGCACGTTCGCATGCCGCGGCGGGCGATCCGTCCGCGGATGCCGCACGTCTCGCGAATGGCATTCACGCGCTCGGCCTTGCGCTGCAGGCGGCGCAGCGCGACGCCATCGCGCGCTATCTCGAGTTCCTCGCCAAGTGGAACGACCGCTACAACCTGACCGCGATCCGCGAGCCGTCGCGGATGATCACGCACCATGCGCTCGACGCGCTGGCGGCGCTGCCGCGGCTGCCGCAGGACCCGGGCTTGCGCGTGCTCGATGTCGGCACGGGGGGCGGTGTGCCCGGCATCCTGCTGGCGATCGCGCGGCCTGACTGGCAGGTGACGCTGCTCGACGCCAGCCAGAAGAAGGGCGCATTCGTCACGCAGGCGGTGATCGAGCTCGCACTCGCCAATGTCATTGTCGCCATCAGCCGGGTCGAGGATTTCGTCGCGGCGGAAGGCTACGACATCGTGATCTCGCGCGCGTTTGCCTCGCTCGCCGATTTTGCCGACGGCGCGCTGCGCCATGCCGCGCCGCAGGGCCGCCTGTATGCGATGAAGGGCGTGATGCCCGATGCCGAGATCGCGGCGCTGCCAGCCGGCGTCGGTGTCGTCGCGGCAATGCCGATCGACGTGCCCGGCCTCGACGCGCGACGCAGTCTCGTCGTGATGCAGCGCACACACTGACGGCCATGCGATTCACGTCCACACGTCGTCGTGCCCGGTCAAGACGATGAACGAATATTCACCCATGCCGGACGCGCCGGCGGCGAGCGCGGCGTCGGCGCCGCCAGCCAGCGTGCGCGCGCCGCGCATCATCGCGATCGCCAACCAGAAGGGCGGCGTCGGCAAGACCACCACCGCCGTCAATCTCGCGGCAAGCCTGACGGCGATGAAGCGGCGCGTGCTGCTGATCGATCTCGATCCGCAGGGCAACGCCACCACGGGTGCCGGCGTCGACAAGCGCGCATGCGCATACACCGTCTACCAGGTGCTGCTCGGCGAGCGCAAGATCGCCGACGTGCGCATCGTGTCGCCGTCGGGCGGCTTCGACCTCGTGCCGGCCAATCGCGAGCTCGCGGGCGCCGAGATCGAGCTGGTCGAGTTGCCCGAGCGCGAGACGCGCCTCAAGGACGCGCTCGCCGAGGCGCTGTCGCAGATGCGGACCGCGATCAGCGAGGTGCTGCCGGAATACGATTTCATCCTGCTCGACTGCCCGCCCTCGCTGTCGCTGCTCACGCTCAACGGCTTGTGCGCCGCCGACAGCGTGCTGATCCCGATGCAATGCGAGTACTACGCGCTCGAGGGGCTCTCCGACCTCGTGCAGACGATCCGCAAGGTGCGCTCGCACCTCAATCCCGCGCTCGAGATCGAGGGACTGCTGCGCACGATGTACGACCCGCGCAACACGCTGGGCCAGAACGTCGGCGCCGAGCTGGAGAAGCACTTCGGCGACAAGCTCTACCGCACGATCGTGCCGCGCAACGTGCGCCTGGCCGAGGCGCCTTCGCACGGCGTGCCGGCGCTGACGCTCGAGCCGCAGTCGAAGGGCGCGCTCGCGTATCTCGCATTGGCCGGCGAGATGCTGCGACGCATGGACGAGGCCTCGCCGCGCGCCGCGGCCGACGCGCAACGACAAGGAATCGACAGGTGATACGACCCAAGGGACTCGGGCGGGGGCTCGATGCGCTCCTCGCAGGCTCCGATGCCGGTGCCGAGAACAAGGACTCGCTGCAGATGCTGCCGATCGATCGGCTGCGCCCCGGCAAGTACCAGCCGCGCACGCGGATGGACGAAGCCTCGCTCGGCGAGCTCGCCGATTCGATCCGCGAGCAGGGCGTGATGCAGCCGGTGCTGGTGCGGCCGGTGGAGAACGGCCGCTTCGAGATCATCGCCGGCGAGCGTCGCTGGCGCGCCGCGCAGCGCGCGGGCCTGCGCGACGTGCCGGCGCTGATCAAGTCGGTGCCGGATGCGCAGGCGCTGGCGCTCGCGCTGATCGAGAACATCCAGCGCGAGGATTTGAATCCGCTCGAGGAGGCGCAGGGCCTCGCGCGGCTCATCGACGAATTCGGCCTGACGCACGATGCCGCCGCCAAGGCCGTCGGCCGCTCGCGCAGCGCGGTGAGCAACCTGCTGCGGCTGCGCGATCTCGCCAAGCCCGTGCAGGAGTACCTGCTTGCCGGCGCGCTCGAGATGGGACACGCGCGTGCGCTGCTGGCGCTGCCGACCGCGCAGCAGGCGGGCGCCGCAACGCGCGTCGTCAACCAGCAGCTGTCGGTGCGCGAGACCGAGCGTCTCGTGCACGCGCTGCAGGGAGACGGCAAGACTCGCTCGGCGCGCGCGCGGCGCGTGCACGACACCGATACCACGCGGCTCGAGACCGAGCTCGCCGAGGCGCTCGGCGCCAAGGTCCGCATCGACGCCCGCCGCAATGGCAGCGGACGTCTGGTGATCAGCTACGCGAGCCTGACCGAGCTCGACGGCATCGTCGCGCGCCTGCGCTAGGACTCGCGCGCCGGCGTGCAGGTGGTGAGCCGGTGCACGCGCGACTGCGAAAGCGCGCGCGTGCCACCGCGCGTCAGCCGAGCTCCTTGAGGATCGTGTCCGCGCCGGAGACCTCGAATTTGCCCGGTGCCTCGATGTTGAGCGCCTTGACCACGCCGTTGTCGGCCAGCAGCGAGAATCGCTGGCAGCGCACGCCCATGCCGCGCGCGGTGAGATCCAGCACGAGGCCCAGCGCCTTCGTGTAGTCCGCGCTGCCATCGGCGAGCATGCGCACCTTGCCGTCGGTGTGCTGGTCGCGCGCCCATGCGCCCATGACGAACGCGTCGTTGACCGAGATGCAGGCGATCGTGTCCACGCCCTTGGCCTTGAGCTCGGCGTAGTGCTGCAGGTAGCTCGGCACGTGCTTGGCGGAGCAGGTCGGCGTGAACGCGCCGGGCAGGCCGAAGATCACCACTTTCTTGCCTTTGACGAGATCGTCGACCGACACGGGGTTCGGTCCCACCGCGCAGGCGCCGGTAGCGACATCGTAGTATTCCTGCAGGGTGCCCGATGGCAGCTTGTCGCCGACTTTGATCGTCATCATGGTCTCCGGTTGGGGTGCGAAGCGAAAAAAAGGGAGGTGCGGATGCCCCTCGCGCGTGACTTCATTGTAGCGCGCGCCCCGTGGCGCTTGCGCTCGCGCGGCGTGCGGCGTTAGCGTGGCGGGCCCGGGCATCGCCCACATCACGCCACGCACCCAGGACAGCCATGCCTCGACGCTCTTCGCCCTCACGCCGCCTCACGTTGCTCGTCGCCACCCGCAAGGGCCTGTGGACGCTCACCGCCGACGCCTCGCGCCGCACGTTCAAGCTCGCCGGTCCGCAGTTTCTCGGGCATGTCCTTCACCATGCGGTGTGCGACCCACGCGACCGGCGCACGTGGCTCGTGGCCGCGCGCACCGGCCACCTCGGGCCGACGATCTTCCGCTCGACCGACCGCGGACGCACGTGGAAGGAAGCCGCCAAGCCGCCGGCGTTCGCCAAGAGCGAGGGCCGCACGGTCGACCACACGTTCTGGCTGACGCCAGGACATGCGTCCGAGCCGGGGATCTGGTACGCCGGCACGTCGCCACAGGGACTGTTCCGCTCGGAGGACGGCGGCAACTCGTGGAACGGTGTCGACGGCTTCAACCGCCATCCGTCGCGCAAGGCATGGTGCGGCGACGACAAGGACGGCACGCCCGACGGGCCGACGCTGCATTCGATCTCGATCGATCCGCGCGACGCCGCGCATATGTATATTGGTATGTCCGGTGGCGGCGTATTCGAGTCGCAGGATGCCGGCGGTGACTGGACGCCGCTCAACCAGGGTGTGCGCGCCGATTTCCTGCCGGTGAAGGATCCGGAGTATGGTCACGACCCGCATTGCGTGCGGCTGTCCGCGGACCCGGACCGTCTTTACCAGCAGAACCACTGCGGCCTCTACCGCCTCGACCGGCCCGCCACGCGCTGGACCGACATCGGTATCGGCATGCCGAAGCAGGTCGGCGACGTCGGACTGCCGCTCGCCGTGCACCCGAGGGATCCCGACACGTTGTGGATGTTCCCGATGGACAGCACCGACGTGTGGCCACGCACGTCCCCCGGCGGCAAGGCGGCGGTCTTCCGCTCGCGTAACGGCGGCCGGTCCTGGACGCGACAGGCGAAGGGCTTGCCGCCCGCGCAGACGTGGTGGACAGTGAAGCGGCAGGCGATGTGCGTCGACCAGCGCGACCCCGTCGGCCTGTACTTCGGCACCACGTCCGGCGAGGTGTGGGGGAGCGCGGACGAGGGCGCGAGCTTCCGGCCGCTGGCGCTGCACCTGCCGCTCATCCACGCCGTGGAAGCCGCGGACTGACGATGGCGCGACGCTCCCAGGAGGTGGCGGCGATCGTCGACGTGCTGATTCCGTCGCCGCTGCGTTCCTACACCGGCGGCGCGCCGGAAGTGCGCGTGGCGCTGCCGATACTCGCCCCCGAATCGCCGCCGACGCTGTCGGGCGTGCTCGCGGCACTCGACGGCAGCTATCACGGCATCCGCTTTCGCATCATCGACGAGCAGGGACGCCTGCGGCCGCACATCCGCATCTATATCGGCGATCGCGATGCGCGCGACTTGCGCACGCCGGTCCCCCAGGGTGTGACGGTGATGATCGTCGCCGCGCTGTCCGGCGGCTAGACGCCTCCCGGTGCAACGCGGCGGCGTGCCGCGGACGGCGGAATTCCGAACCTGCGGCCGCCACTGCGAACGGCAGGTCGAGGTCCTGTCTGGCGGGTCATACGCAGCGCGCGCCAGGGTCTCGCAGGGACTCGCGGAGCAGCCAGGCAACGGGCTCCTGAAAGGCGCTGACGCCCCGCTCCCGCGCCGCAGCATCGGTTGCCGAACCCATCGTTTTTACGATAGAATCCAAAGGTTTGTTCGCCTCGGAACGTTCATGGCGCAAGGCCCGGCAACAGGCGACGTGAAGACGCCGCCACCGCCGCCCGCGACGCCTGGTCGGCCCCCCGGGCAGCGCGCCGGCATGTTGGCGACGCTCGCCTCGCGGCCGATACGCACCGTGTTGTGGTGGCAGGCGCTTGCGACGTTGGCGGGCGCGGCGCTCGGCGCGGTCCTGTCCGGGAGAGCAGCCGCCTTGTCGGCGGCGCTGGGCGGGGGGATCACGGTGGCGTCGACCGTCGCATACGCGCTGGTGCTCGGCATCGGCGGCAAGGCGACGGCCGGAGCGTCGGTGGTGACGATGCTGCGTGCCGAGGGAGCGAAGGTCGTCGTGGTGTTCGCCGGGCTGTGGTGGGCATTGACCCGCGTCGCCGGCATCGCGACGCTGCCGCTGTTCGCGACGTTCGTGGTGACGGTATTGCTGTTCCGCGTGGCCTTTCTCGCGCGCGATTGAACGGCGCCGCGCAGGCGGCGACGGTGTGGTGAATACGACGTTGGATTGGCAATCAGGATGAATCCCCGGCGGGCGCGCATTTCGCCCGCATGATCGAACTCGGCATTTCCTCAAGAGAATACCCATGGCCGCCGGCACCGAACTCACCGCGACCGAGTACATCAGTCATCACCTTTCGTTCCTCCAGCACCGCGTCGGCCAAGGCGCGTTCTGGACAATCAACGTCGACACGCTGGTCATGACCATCGTCGCGGGCGTGCTGACGTTCGGCTTCATGTGGCTGGTGACCCGCAAGGCGACTTCCGGCGTCCCGTCGAAGACGCAGGCGGCGGTCGAGCTTGCGATCGAGTTCATCGACAACCAGGTCAAGGACGTCTATCACGGCAAGAGCGCAGTGGTGGCGCCGATCGCGCTGACGACCGGCGTGCTGGTCGTGATGCTGAACGCCATGGACTGGCTGCCAATCGACGTAATGGCTTGGATCTACGAGCACGTTTTCCACCTGACGCACTGGCGCAACACGCCTACCGCCGACGTCAACACGACGTTTGCGCTGGCGCTGTCGGTGTTCGGCATGATGATTTTCTATTCGGTCAAGGTGAAGGGACTCGGCGGGTGGCTGCACGAGCTGGTGTCGTCGCCATTCGGGCTGAAGCCGGTCTGGGCGTCGCCGCTGCTGTTCCTCGCCAACGTGATGTTCCAGATCGTCGAGTACGTGTCGAAGCCGCTGTCGCACTCGCTGCGGCTGTTCGGCAACATGTACGCCGGCGAGATCATCTTCCTGCTACTCGGCATGTGGGCCGCGACCGGCCTGGTTGGCGCGGTGGCGGGCGCATTTCTGCACCTCGGCTGGGCGATCTTTCACATCCTCATCGTGCTTTTGCAGGCCTACATTTTCATGATGCTCACCGTCGTCTACATCGCCATGGCGCACGAGCATCACTGACGTCGTTTTCGAATTCGCACGCGTTCAACTTCAATCACTCGCAAGCAAGGGAAAGGTAACGACATGGACAAGCTGCAACTGCTGGCGCAAATCCAGGCCTCGACGGGCATCGGCATCGGACTGATGATCGGCCTGGGCGCGCTCGGCGCATGTGTCGGCGTGGGCATCATGTGCTCGCGCTTCCTCGAGGGCGCCGCGCGGCAACCGGAACTGATGCCTCAACTCCAGGCCAAGGTATTCCTGCTGCTCGGCCTGATCGACGCGTCGTTCATCATCGGCCTCGGCATCGCGATGCTGTTCGCGTTCGGCAACCCGCTTCTCGCCGTCATCCAGTAAACGATCTCGGGGCGTTGTCCGCCGAGAGGGGAATCGCGTGAACATCAATTTCACGATCATCATGCAGGCCGTGGCATTCGCGGTCTTCATCTGGTTCTGTGCCCACTTCATCTGGCCGCACATGACGCGGGCGATCGCCGCCCGCCAGAAGACCATCGCCGACGGTCTTGCCGCCGGCGAGCAGGGCCGCGAGAACCTCGCCGGCGCCGAGCGCCGCGTCAGCGAGCTCGTCGCCGAGGCGCGCGCCAAGGCGCAGGAAATCGTCGCGCAGGGCGAGAAACAGCGCAGCGAAACCGTCGCCCACGCCAAGACCGAGGCACAGGCCGAGGCCGACCGCATCGTCGCTGCCGCCAAGGCCGAGCTCGCGCAGGAAGTCGCGCGCGCGAAGGAAGAGCTGCGCCGCCAGGTGTCGACGCTGGCCATCGCCGGCGCCGGCAAGATCCTCAAGCGCGAAGTCGATGCCGGTGCGCACGCGGCCATGCTGCGCGACATCGAAGCGCAACTCTGACGGGGGCGGCCATGGCGGAACTCGAGACGGTTGCCCGGCCCTACGCGGAAGCGGCGTTCGAAATCGCGCGCGACGCCAAGGCGCTGCCGCAGTGGTCGTCCGCACTGAAGGTCGCGGCGGCGGTCGTCGCCGACCCGCGCATGCAGACCGCGCTCGACAATCCGCGCCTTGCCAACGCCGAGAAGGAAACGCTTTTCCTGTCGGTGGCAGGCGACGGCTTTTCGCCCGAGGTGCGCAATTTCGCGCGTGTGCTGATCGAGGCCGATCGTATCAGCCTGCTGCCGCAGATCCGCGAGCTGTTCGAGGCGCGCAAGGATGCTGCGGAAAGCGTGGCGCGGGCGACGATCGAGACGGCGATGCCGCTCTCGGACGAGCAGCTCGCGCAGCTGAAGACATCGCTCGCCAGGCATTTCGGCAAGCAGATCGAGACGTCGGTGCGCGTCGAGCCCGCGCTCATCGGCGGCGCGCGCATCACCGTCGGCGACCGCGTGATCGACGGCTCGGTGCAGGGCAAGCTCACCACGATGGCGAACGAACTGTCCGCCTGAACCCGGATTCGAACCGAAGCACGCGCGCGGATCGACCGCGACGCGGGCAAGACGAGGCCACCATGCAGTTGAACCCATCCGAAATCAGCGAACTCATCAAGTCGAGGATTCAGAACCTCGACACCGGCACCCAGGAGCGCACGCAGGGCACCGTGGTGTCGGTGACCGACGGTATCTGCCGCGTGCACGGGCTGTCCGACGCGATGCAGGGCGAGATGCTCGAGTTCCCCGGCAACACGTTCGGCCTCGCGCTCAATCTCGAGCGCGATTCGGTCGGCGCCGTCGTGCTCGGCGAATACGAGGGCATCAGCGAGGGCGACACCGTCAAGTGCACGGGCCGCATCCTCGAGGTGCCGGTGGGCCCGGAACTGCTCGGCCGCGTCGTCAATTCGCTCGGCGAGCCGATCGACGGCAAGGGACCGGTCAACGCCAAGATGACCGACGTCATCGAGAAGGTCGCCCCGGGCGTCATCGCGCGCCAATCGGTGTCGCAGCCGGTGCAGACCGGCCTCAAGTCGATCGACGCGATGGTGCCGGTGGGACGCGGCCAGCGCGAGCTCATCATCGGCGACCGCCAGACCGGCAAGACCGCGGTGGCGGTCGACACGATCATCAACCAGAAGGGCAAGGACCTGATCTGCATCTACGTCGCGATCGGGCAGAAGGCGTCGACGATCGCCAACGTGGTGCGCAAGCTCGAGGAGCACGGCGCGATGGCGTACACGATCATCGTCGCCGCCTCGGCCTCGGAATCCGCGGCAATGCAGTACATCGCGCCATACTCCGGCTGCACGATGGGCGAATATTTCCGCGACCGCGGGCAGGACGCGCTGATCATTTACGACGACCTGACCAAGCAGGCGTGGGCGTATCGGCAGATCTCGCTGCTGCTGCGGCGTCCGCCGGGCCGCGAAGCGTATCCGGGCGACGTTTTCTACCTGCACTCGCGGCTGCTCGAGCGCGCGGCGCGCGTCAACGCCGAATACGTCGAGAAGTTCACCAAGGGCGAAGTCAAGGGCAAGACCGGTTCGCTCACCGCGCTGCCGATCATCGAGACGCAGGCCGGCGACGTCACGGCGTTCGTGCCGACCAACGTGATCTCGATCACCGACGGCCAGATCTTCCTCGAGACCGACCTCTTCAACGCCGGCATCCGGCCCGCGATCAACGCCGGCATCTCGGTGTCGCGCGTCGGCGGCAACGCCCAGACCAAGGTCATCAAGAAGCTCGGCGGCGGCGTGCGCCTGGCGCTCGCGCAGTACCGCGAGCTCGCCGCGTTCGCGCAGTTCGCCTCCGATCTCGACGAGGCCACCCGCAAGCAGCTCGACCGCGGGCGCATGGTCACCGAGCTCATGAAGCAGCCGCAGTATTCGCCGCTGTCGGTCGCCGACCAGGCGCTGACGCTGTTCGCCGCCAACCGCGGCATGTACGACGACGTGCCGGTGGACAAGGCGCTGGCCTTCGAGGTGGCGCTGCGCCAGTTCATGCACAGCAAGTACGCGGCGCTGATGGACAAGCTCGAGTCGACCAAGGAAATGGATGCCGACGCCGAGAAGGCCTTCGTCGCCGCGATCGAGGACTTCAAGAAGACCGGTACTTACTAATCGTCCGAATCAGCGGCAAGGGCTAGGAAACCTCGAGATGGCGGGATCAAAGGAAATCCGCAACAAGATCAAGAGCGTGCAAAACACGCGCAAGATCACCAAGGCGATGGAGATGGTCGCGGCGTCGAAGATGAAGAAGGCGCAGGACCGGATGCGCGCGTCGCGGCCGTACATGCAGCGCGCGATGGCCATCGCCATGCACACCGCGCGCGCCAACACGGAGTTCCGCCACCCGTTCCTCACGGCGCGCGACAACGTGAAGCGCATCGGTGCGCTGGTGGTGACGACCGACAAGGGCCTGTGCGGCGGCCTCAACACCAACGTGCTGCGCCTGGTGCTCGCCAAGAATAAGGAATGGACCGCGGCGGGCCATGAGGTCGATTACGTGGCCATCGGCGGCAAGGGACTCGGCTTCCTCGGGCGACTCAACGCCAACGTCGTGTCGAGCGCGGCGCAGCTCGGCGACAAGGCGCAGCTCGACAGGCTGGTAGGCCCGGTCAAGGTGATGGTCGATGCGTATGTCGAGGGCAAGGTCGACGAGATCTGGATTTTCTACACGACGTTCATCAACACGATGAAGCAGGAGCCGCGCGGCGGCCGCGTGGTGCCGGTGCCGCAGGAGTTCCAGGTGGCCCCCGACCAGGTGCTGAAGCCGAACGTGCCGGATGGCACGTGGGACTACATCTACGAGCCCGACGCGAAGGAGCTCCTCAACGGACTGATGCGGCGCTACCTCGAGTCGGCCGTGTACCAGGGCGTCGCCGAGAACATGGCGTCGGAGCAGTCGGCGCGCATGGTGGCGATGAAAGCCGCCTCCGACAACGCTGGCGACATCATCGACGAGCTCCAGCTGATCTACAACAAGACGCGGCAGGCGGCGATCACCAAGGAATTGTCGGAGATCGTCGGCGGCGCCGCGGCGGTTTGACGCATTCCGCCGGGTCGCGCGAGGTCGCGGCCGGCAAGCAGCAATCTCCAACATCGAACGCAACGAATCTGAGGGCGACATGAGTCAAGGAACGATTGTCCAGTGCATCGGCGCCGTGGTCGACGTGCAATTCCCGCGCGACGACCTGCCGAAGATCTACGACGCGCTGGTGCTCGAGGCCGACAAGAGCAACAAGCTCGTCGAGCAGGGGCTGACCTTCGAGGTCGAGCAGCAGCTTGGCGACGGCGTCGTGCGCACGATCGCGATGGGCAGCTCGGACGGCCTGACGCGCGGCATGAAGGTCAAGGGCACGGGTGCCAACATCCAGGTGCCGGTGGGCCCGGGCGTGCTCGGCCGCGTGATGGACGTGCTCGGCCGGCCGATCGACGAGCGCGGCCCGATCGATTCCAAGGAGCGCCGCAGCATCCATCAACCCGCCCCGAAGTTCGACGAGCTTGCACCGTCGCAGGAGCTGCTCGAAACCGGCATCAAGGTGATCGACCTCATCTGCCCGTTCGCCAAGGGCGGCAAGATCGGCCTGTTCGGCGGCGCCGGCGTCGGCAAGACCGTGACGATGCTCGAGCTCATCAACAACATCGCCACGCAGCACTCGGGCTTGTCGGTGTTCGCGGGCGTCGGCGAGCGCACGCGCGAAGGCAACGACTTCTATCACGAGATGTCGGACGCCAAGGTGATCGTGCAGGAGGACCTGTCGAAGTCGAAGGTGGCGATGGTGTTCGGCCAGATGAACGAGCCGCCGGGCAACCGCCTGCGCGTCGCGCTCACCGGCCTCACGATGGCCGAGCGCTTCCGCGACGAGGGCCGCGACATCCTGTTCTTCGTCGATAACATCTACCGCTACACGCTGGCCGGCACGGAAGTGTCGGCGCTGCTCGGGCGGATGCCGTCGGCCGTGGGCTACCAGCCGACGCTCGCCGAGGAAATGGGCCGCCTGCAGGAACGCATCACGTCGACCAAGGTCGGCTCGATCACGTCGATCCAGGCCGTTTACGTGCCCGCGGATGACCTGACCGACCCGTCGCCGGCGACGACGTTCGGCCACCTCGACGCCACGGTCGTGCTGTCGCGCGACATCGCGTCGCTCGGCATCTACCCGTCGGTGGATCCGCTCGATTCCACGTCACGCCAGATCGACCCCAACGTCGTCGGCGAGGCGCACTACAACACCACCCGCCGCGTGCAGGCGACGCTGCAGCGCTACAAGGAGCTGCGCGACATCATCGCGATCCTCGGCATGGACGAGCTCTCCCCCGAGGACAAGCTCGCCGTGGCGCGCGCGCGCAAGATCCAGCGCTTCCTGTCGCAGCCGTTCCACGTCGCCGAGGTGTTCACCGGCTCGCCGGGCAAGTACGTGTCGCTGAAGGACACGATCCGCGGCTTCAACATGATCGTCGACGGCGAGTGCGACGCGCTGCCGGAGCAGGCGTTCTACATGGTGGGGACGATCGAAGAGGCGTTCGAGAAAGCCAAATCGATGCAATAAGGAGCGGTGCGGTGTGATCGTGATGTCGCGGTCGCGCCGCGCAGCAACCTGTGGTCCGATGTGCCGCCGAATCGAGCGTCGTCGGTGGGACGAAGGGCTTCGGCGGCGGTGGAGCGACGACGCTCATTTCGGCGGCACGTCGTTGCGATGCGGGCGGGGACTTGATTCAAGGCAGGCGCTCCATGCCGTCATTCCTGCGCAAGCGGGAATCCAGTAGTTCGATGCAACGAGCAATCGCGGTAAGGACATAGCGAAAATGGCCAACACGATTCACGTCGACGTCGTCAGCGCCGAAGAGCAGATCTTCTCCGGCGAGGTGGAATTCGTCGTGCTGCCCGGCATCGCCGGCGAGCTCGGCATCTACCCGCGCCACACCCCGCTGCTGACCGAGATCAAGCCGGGCGCCGTGCGCATGAAGCTGCCGAATATCCAGCGCGAGGAGCTGGTGTTCGTGCAGGGCGGCTTCCTCGAGGTGCAGCCGAACCTCGTCACCGTGCTCGCCGACACCGCGATTCGCGCCAAGGACCTCGACGAGGCCAAGGCGCTCGAAGCCAAGCGCGAGGCCGAGCAGGCGATGATCAACAAGCACTCGAAGGAAGAGGTCGCCGCCGCCGAAGGCGAGCTCGCGGTGGCGATCGCGCAGCTCGACGCCATCCGCCGCATGCGCAATCGCGCGTAGTCCGGGCAACGGGTACAAATGCCGCCGCGCGAATCGCGTCGGGCACCCCGCGATGTTATGATTGTGCATTGCACAATCGAGATTTCCCCGCATGACTGACCTCAACCGCACGCTGGATCGCTCGGTGCGCATTTCGCGCACCGTGGCGGATGTGTTCCAGCGCCGTCTCGCCGTGGCGCGCACCCGCTACGAATCGCGGATGAAGGCGGCCTATGCCGCGTTTGCCGCAGCCGCGCCCGTCCGCAAGACGCCGGCCGACCTCTGGCGCGACGCGTTCGCCTACCAGCTCGACTTCGCGCAGCGTGGCCTGCTGTTCCTCGACACGTTGCGCCAGCGCGGCAACCAGTGGCTGGCGCACGAGGCGGCCGGCAAGCCGCCGGTGCTGCACTACGCATACGAGATGATCGCCGACGCGCGCGGCTACGAGCGCCCGGCGAACTACGCGCTGGTGCGGATCATCCCGCCGAAGGGCGTGGTCGTCGACAACGACAAGCGGCCGTTCGTCATCGTCGATCCGCGCGCGGGCCATGGTCCCGGCATCGGCGGCTTCAAGGACGATTCCGAGGTGGGCGTGACGTTGCGCGCGGGCCATCCCGTGTACTTCGTCATCTTCTTCCCGGAGCCCGAGCCCGGCCAGACGCTGGCCGACGTTACCGATGCCGAAGCCGAGTTCATCCGCATCGTCAGCGAGCGCCATCCGAATGCGCAGAAGCCGGTCGTCGTGGGCAATTGCCAAGGCGGTTGGGCGGTGATGATGCTCGCCGCCGCGCGCCCGGACATCGCAGGACCCCTCGTCATCAACGCCGCGCCGATGTCGTATTGGGCGGGCGGCGACGGCGGCAGCCCGATGCGTTACGTCCCCGGGCTGCTGGGCGGCGCCTGGCCGGCGCTGCTCGCGAGCGACCTCGGCGGCGGCAAGTTCGACGGCGCTTCGCTGGTCGACAACTTCGAGCGGCTCAATCCCGCCAACACTTGGTGGGAGAAGTGGTACCACCTGTTCGCCAACATCGACACCGAGCCTTCGCGCTTCCTCGAGTTCGAGCGCTGGTGGGGCGGCTTCTACCTGATGAACGAGGAGGAGATCCGCTGGATCGTCAACAATCTCTTCGTCGGCAACAAGCTGACCGCGGGCGAGGCGCGCCTCGGTCCCGGGCGCTATTTCGACCTCAAGTCGATCAAGCAGCCGATCATCGTGTTCGCGTCGATGGGCGACAACATCACGCCGCCGCAGCAGGCGTTCAACTGGATCGCCGACATCTACGAGTCGACGGAGGAAATCAAGGCACATGGCCAGACGATCGTCGGCCTGCTGCACGAGGAGATCGGCCACCTCGGCATCTTCGTGTCGGGGCAGGTGGCGAAGAAGGAGCACACGCAGATCGTCGAGGTGCTGAACTACATCCAGACGTTGCCGCCCGGCCTGTACGGCATGCACATCGAGGAAACCGTCGCCCGCGACGGCACCGTCAGCTACGACGTCACGCTCAGGGAGCGCTCGCTCGAGGACCTGCGCACGTCGCGCGGCTACGAGAAGGTCGACGAGAAGCCGTTCGAAGCGGTGGCCGCGCTCTCCGAGCTGCTGGAGCGCGCGTATTCGCTGCTGGCGCGCCCGCTCGTGCGCGCGGCGACACCCGACTGGTTCGCCAACGCGATGCGTGACCTGCATCCGTTGCGCGTCCAGCAATGGGCGTTCTCCGATCGCAATCCGTGGTTGTGGGCGCTGCCGTCGCTGGCGGCGGCGGCGACGGCCAACCGCAAGCCGCGCGCCGCCGACAACGCCGGCCTGCGCTACGAATCGCTGCAGTCGGCGGCGATCACCGCGGGCCTCGACCTTTATCGCGACTTGCGCGACGCGAGCTTCGAGGCCGCGTTCTATGAGGTGTACGGCAACCTCTTCTCGCTGGAGATGGCCGACGAGCGCGCCGACTTCAAGCGCAAGCAGAAGTTCGACCCGCGCGGATTGCCGGCGGTGCGCGAGGTGCTCGACACGATCGAGCACGGCAGCCCGGTGGAGGGCCTGGTGCGCATCGCGATGCTGATCTCCAAGGCCGGCCAGGGCATGCACCGCCTGTCGCAGATGCAGCGCACGCGCGACATCCTGGCGCCGGAGAGCGGCATCGCGCACCTCACCGAGGACGAGCAGCGCCGCCTGCTGCAGGAGGAGACGATCGTCGTCGAATTCGAGCCGCTGCGCGCCAAGCGCTCGCTGCCGAAGGTGCTGCGCACCCGCGCCGAGCGCCGCCGCGCACATCGGCTGCTGGATGCGGTGGCGACGGCCAGCCACCTCGACGAACGCCAGCGCACGCTGGTCGGCGAAATCCGCGCCATGCTGCCGCTCGCCGGCGCCACCGCGGCCGCGGCGGCCAAGGCGCGCGCACGGCATGTGGCCGGCAGCGCGCGGCCGCGTGCAAGGCGCATGCAGCGCACCCGCGCCGCGGCCTGATACTTTTTCCCGCCGCCGATGGGCGCCGCGCGCAATCGGACGTTCGACGAGATCGCGGTCGGCGACAGCGCCTCGACCACGCGCACGATGAGCGCCGCCGACGTCGAGGCGCTGGCCTTCGTCGCCGGCGAAGTGGAACCCGAGCAGCTGGTGGGCACGCCGGCCGAGTTCGGGGAGCGCGCGCCGGGCGCGGCCGCCATCGCACTGGTGTCGAGCCTCGTGCTGCGCAAGCTCCCGGGGCCGGGCAGCGCGATCGTCGATACGCGCGTGCGCGCGTCGTCCGCGATCGAAGCCGGCGACGTCCTCGATGCCGGCGTGCGGGTCGAGGCCAAGGATGCGGCGACGCGCACGATCCGCCTCGCCTGCGCCTGCCACAACCAGCGCGACGAGATGCTCGTCGAGGGCACGCTGGTCGTCACCGCGCCGTCGCGCGAGCTCGCGTTCGAGGACATCGCCGACCCCGAGTTCATCTTCCGCCACCGCGACCGCTTCGCGCAGCTCTTCGCGCAGAGCGCGGCGCTGCCCGCGATCACCTGCGCGGTGGTCCACCCCTGTGATCGCGATTCGCTCGAAGGCGCGCTGGAAGCCGCGGCCCGCGGCATGATCGTGCCGACGCTGGTCGGCCCGGAGGCGAAGATCCGCGCCGTGGCGGCGGCATGCGGCGCCGATCTCGCCGGCGTCGCGATCGTCGCCACCGAGCACAGCCACGCCGCCGCCGCGATGGCCGCGGCGATGGCGCGCGACGGCCGGGTCGAGTCGCTGATGAAGGGCAGCCTGCACACCGACGAGCTGATGGAAGCCGTCGTCGCGCGCGAGGCGAACCTGCGCACCGCGCGACGGATGTCGCACGTGTTCGTGCTCGACGTGCCGACGTACCCGCGCCTCCTCCTCGTCACCGATGCAGCCATCAACATCGCGCCCGATCTCGACACCAAGGCCGACATCGCGCGCAATGCGATCGACCTCGCGCGCATCCTCGGCATCGAATCGCCGAAGCTCGCGATCCTGGCCGCGGTCGAGGTCGTCAACCCGAAGATGCAGGCGACGCTCGATGCGGCGGCGCTGTGCAAGATGGCCGACCGCGGGCAGATCGCCGGCGGCGTGCTCGATGGCCCGCTGGCGTTCGACAACGCGGTGAGTCCCGAGGCCGCCGCCACCAAGGGCATCGTGTCGCCGGTCGCGGGACGCGCCGACATCCTGCTCACGCCCGACCTCGATTCCGGCAACATGGTGGCGAAGCAGCTCCAGTACCTCGCGGGAGCGGCCAGCGCCGGCATCGTCATGGGCGCGCGTGTGCCGATCGTGCTGACGTCGCGCGCCGACAGCGTGCGCTCGCGGCTCGCATCCATCGCGGTGATGAAGCTCTGCGCGCACGCGATGCGGCGCTGACGCCGGGCGGCCGACGTTTGCGCGCCGGCGGCAATCCGGTACCGTGACGCCTTGATCCGCTTGCGCTTGCGCAATCCCCCGCCATGACCGACGCGATCCTCGTCATCAACGCCGGCTCGTCGAGCCTCAAGTTCTCGCTGTTCGACCGCGCCGGGGACGTGATGACGCTCGCGCAGTCCGGCCTCGTCGACAACCTGCCCGGCGCCGCGCGCTTCGTGGCGAGGGATGCCGCCGGCGCGACGCTCGCCTCGCGCGACTTCGCGCCCGGCGCGCTGGCGGCGCACGACGGCGCGATCGAGTTCCTGCTCGAATACCTCGGTGCCGCGTCGGACGCCGCCGCGCTCGCTGCGGTGGGTCATCGCGTGGTGCACGGCGGCGTGCGCTACACCGCGCCGGTGCGCATCACGCCAGCGATCCTCGACGACCTCGCGCGCCTGTCGCCGCTCGCGCCGCTGCACCAGCCGCACAACCTCGCACCGATCCGCATTCTTGCGCGGCGCGCGCCGGCGCTGCCGCAGGTGGCGTGCTTCGACACGGCGTTCCATGCCACGGCGCCGGCGATCGCCCAGGCCTTCGCGTTGCCGCGCGACATGACCGATGCCGGCATCCGCCGCTACGGCTTCCACGGGCTGTCGTACGAGTTCATCGCCGAGCGCCTGCGCGCGATCGACGGCGCGGCGGCCGCGGGACGCGTCGTCGTCGCCCACCTCGGCAACGGCGCGTCGATGTGCGCGATGGTCGGCGGCCGCAGCGTGGCGACGACGATGGGACTGACGGCGCTGGACGGCCTCGTCATGGGCACGCGCACCGGGGCGATCGATCCTGGCGTGCTGCTCTACCTGATGCGCGAGCGCGCGATGGACGAGCGCGCGCTCGACGACCTGCTGTACAAGCGCTCCGGGCTGCTCGGCGTGTCCGGCGTGTCGAGCGACATGCGCGAGCTCCTCGCCAGCGACGATCCGCACGCGGCGTTCGCGATCGACCTCTTCTGCTACCGCGCGGTGCGCGAGATCGGCTCGCTGGCGGCGGCCATGGGCGGCATCGACGCGCTGGTGTTCACCGCCGGCATCGGCGAGCACGCGGCGCCGGTGCGCGAGCGCATCGTGCTGGCTCAGGCGTGGCTCGGCTTCGCGCTCGACGAGGCGGCCAATGCGCAGAATGCGCTGCGGATCAGCCCGCCGCACGGCAAGCCGGTGTATGCGATTCCCACCGACGAGGAGCTGATGATCGCGCGCCACACTCGCGGTATCATCGACGCATGAGCAACGTACGCATCGAAAAGGACGCGCTCGGCGAAGTGCGCGTGCCCGCCGACCACCTGTGGGGCGCGCAGACGCAGCGCTCGGTCGACAATTTCCCGATCGGCCAGCCGCGCTTCCGCTTCGGTCGCGAAGTGATCCGCGCGTTCGGCGTGATCAAGCAGGCGTCCGCCCGCGTCAACGCGGCGCTGGGCGAGCTGGCGGCCGACAAGGCGGCGCTCATCGAGCGCGCGGCGCAGGACGTGATCGACGGCACGCTCGACGCCGAGTTCCCGCTGGTCGTGTTCCAGACGGGCTCGGGCACGCAGTCGAACATGAACGCCAACGAGGTCATCGCCAACCGCGCGATCCAGATCGCGGGCGGCGTCGTCGGCTCCAAGAAACCCGTCAATCCCAACGACGACGTCAATCGCGGGCAATCGTCGAACGACGTATTTCCGGCGGTGATGCACGTCGCCGGCGTCGACGCCATCGAATCACGCGTGCTGCCGGCGCTCGACCGGCTGCACGCGACGCTCGCCGCGAAGGCAGGCGCGTTCGCCGCGATCGTCATGCTCGGCCGCACGCACCTGCAGGACGCGACGCCCGTGATGCTCGGCCAGGTGATCGGCGGGTGGGCGGGCCAGCTCGAGGACGCGCGGGTGACGATCCACGCGGCGACGGCGGCGTTGTATCCGCTGGCGCTCGGCGGCACTGCGGTCGGCACCGGCCTCAACGCGCATCCGCAATTCGGCGGGCGCGTGGCGGCAGAGATCGCGCGCGTCACCGGCAAGCCGTTCACCTCCGCGCCGAACAAGTTTGCGCTGATGTCGGCGCACGACGCGATCGTCACGGCCAGCGCCGCGCTGCGCACGCTCGGCGGCGCACTGATGAAGATCGCCAACGACGTGCGGCTCTACGCGAGCGGCCCGCGCGCCGGCTTCGGCGAGATCACGATTCCCGACAACGAGCCGGGCTCGTCGATCATGCCCGGCAAGATCAATCCCACGCAGTGCGAGGCGCTGACGCAGGTGGCGGTGCAGGTGTTCGGCAACGACGCCGCGGTGGCGTTCGCCGGCACGCAGGGCCATTTCCAGCTCAACGTCTACAAGCCGGTGATGCTGCACAACCTGCTCGAATCGGCCAATCTCCTGGCCGACGCGATCGACTCCTTCGACGTGCGCTGCGCGCGCGGCATCGAGCCCGACCGCGCGCGCATCGGCGAGCATGTCGCGCAATCGCTGATGCTCGTCACCGCGCTCAACCCGCACATCGGCTACGAAAATTCGGCGAAGATCGCGCTCAAGGCCTACCGCGAGCACACGGGTCTCAAGGAGGCTGCGCTCGCGCTCGGCCTCGTGTCGTCGGAGGACTTCGACCGCTGGGTGAATGCGGAAGCGATGACGCGGCCCGGCTGAAGGACGGTGTTGGCGGCAGCGTTGCTGCGCGCGTCGGCTTGAGTCAGCGGCGGCGTTTCGCGTGCGTCGCAGGTGCCTTCGATGTCGCCGTCGTCTGCGGCGCCGGCGCGAGTGCATCGCCCTCGTCGACCCACGCTTTGACCAGCGTGAACGTCACCGCGAGCACCACCGGCCCGACGAACAGCCCGATCGCGCCGAATGCGAGCAGTCCGCCGATCACGCCGATCATCACCAGCAGCAGCGGCAGGTCGACGCCACGGCGAATCAGCACCGGGCGCAGGAAGTTGTCGATCGCACTGACCACGACACTCCAGACGATGATGAACACGCCCCACGCCGTTGCGTCGCGCCAGAACAGCCAGATCGCGGCGGGTGCGAGCACCGGCACTGCGCCGATCTGCGCGACGCAGAGCACGAACATCACGGCGGTGAGCAAGAGCGCGTTGGGCACGCCGGCCACCGCGAGGCCGATGCCGGCCAGCACCGACTGCGCCATGGCGGTGACGACGACACCCAACGCGACGGCGCGCACGGCGAGGCCCGCGAGCTCGACCGAGCGCACGCCGCGCTCGCCCGCCACGCGCCGCGCCAAGCGCAGCGCGCTCGTCGCCACCGTCTCGCCGGAGCTGTAGAGGATCGCGCTGAACACGACGATCAGCAGCAGATCGATGAAAACGGCGCCGATCGAGCCGGCGCGTGCGGCGATCCAGGTCGCGATGTTGCCGGCATAGGGCAACAGCGGGCGCAGCGCCGACAGCGGGTCGGCGCCGGCGAATTCGTTCCACTTGGCCGCGATCGATGCGCCGACCACCGGCAGGCGCGACACCCATTCCGGCGGCGGCGGCAGCGAGGCGAGCCACGTGACGCCGGCGCGCATGTCGTCGAAGTGCTCGACGAACTGCTGCACGGCGACCACCAGCGGCACGATGATCAGCAGCAGGATCGCCAGCGTCATCAGCGTCACCGCGATCCAGCGGCGGCCGCGGACGTTGCGCTCGATCTCCACCTTGAGCGGCCACGTGGCGACGACGATCATCGTCGCCCAGATGAACGCGCCGAGAAATGGCTTGAAGATCCACAGGCTGCAGGCCAGCAGCCCGCCCATCAGCACGACGATCAGGAGCACGCGCGCATAGTCGCGGCTTGGCGGTGGGTCGTGCATCGCGTCCACGGTAACCGGGAGACGCGCCGATGGTACCCCATCCGGTAAAATTGCCGCTTCCCGCCCATGACTGATTCAACCTCGGATCTGCTGATCGTCGGCGGCGGCATCAACGGCGCGGGCATCGCGCGCGATGCCGCCGGACGCGGACTCACGGTGACGCTGATCGAGCGCGACGACCTCGCCGCGCACACGTCGTCGCAGAGCACCAAGCTCATCCACGGCGGCCTGCGCTATCTCGAGCACTACGAGTTCCGCCTGGTCGCCGAGGCGCTCGCCGAGCGCGAGGTGCTGCTGAAGCTCGCGCCGCACCTAATCGAGCCGCTGGCATTCGTGCTGCCGCACGAGCCGCACCTGCGCCCGGCATGGATGATCCGCGCGGGCCTCTTTCTCTACGATCGCCTCGGCGGACGCAACTCGCTGCCGCATTCGTTCGCGGTGCGGCTGCACGGCAGCCGCTGGGGTGCCGGCCTCGCGCCGCGCCTCAAGCGCGGCTTCGTCTATGCCGACGCCCGCGTCGACGATGCGCGCCTCGTCGTCGCCAATGCGATCGCCGCGCGCAACCGCGGTGCGACGATCCGTCCGCGCACTACGCTCCTCAGCGCGCGGCGCGACGGCCCGTTGTGGCGCGCGCAGATCGAGCATGGCGGCGCGCGCTCGGAGATCCGCGCGCGGGCCATCGTGAATGCCGCCGGACCGTGGGTGCGCGACCTGATCGGGCGCGTCGACGACCGCGACGTCAAGGCCGACGTGCGCCACGTCAAGGGCAGCCACATCGTGGTGCCGCGCATCCACGATGAGGAGCATGCCTACATCCTGCAGAACGCCGACAAGCGGATCGTGTTCGTCATCCCCTATCAACAAAAGTATTCGCTGATCGGCACCACCGATGTTCCGGTCGACGACTTCGCCGACCCCGCAATCGACGCCGCCGAGGTCGACTACCTGCTGGCGATCGCCAACGCTTACTTCGCGGTGCCGATCGCGCGCAACGACATCGTGTGGACCTACAGCGGCGTGCGACCGCTGTACGACGACGGTGCCGCCGATCCCTCGGCGGTCACCCGCGACTATGTGCTCAAGGTGGACGCCGGCGACGCGCCCGGACGCGCGCCGCTGCTGTCGATCTTCGGCGGCAAGGTGACGACCTATCGCAAGCTCGCGGAAGCGGCGATGAAATCGCTCGCGCCGTTCTTCCCGGCGATGCGTGGCGACTGGACCGCCGGCGAGGCGCTGCCGGGAGGGGATTTCGACGGCGACCGCTCGCACCTGTTCGCCGAGCTGTGCGCGCGCTATCCGCATCTCGGGTTCACGCTGCTGCGCGCGCTGGGCAATCGTCACGGCACGCGCGCGTTCGAGGTACTCGGCGACGCCGCGACGCAGGACGATCTCGGCCACGCCTTCGGCCACGACCTCACGGCGCGCGAGGTCGAATGGTTCGTGCGCGAGGAATGGGCGATGAGCGCCGATGACGTGCTGTGGCGGCGCACCAAGTGCGGCCTGCCGATGACGCCGGCCGAGCGCGCGGCGGTGCGCGCCCATCTGCACGCGCAGTACGCGCTGTCATGAAGACACCGGCGCTCGATCACGTCTGCGTGTTCTGCGGCGCCAACACCGGCAATCGCCCGGCGTACGCCGAGGCGGCGCGATTGCTCGGCCGCACGCTGGCGGCACACGGCATCACGCTCATCTACGGCGGCGGCGGCATCGGTCTCATGTACGAGGCGGCGCGCGCGACGGTGGAGGCCGGCGGCCGGGTGATCGGCATCATCACCGAGGCGCTGATGGCGCGCGAGGTCGGCAACCGCAACGTGACGGAGCTTCACGTCGTGCAGACGATGCACGAGCGCAAGGCGATGATGGCCGAGCGCGCCGATGCGTTCGTCGTGCTGCCCGGCGGCTACGGCACGTTCGACGAAACCTGCGAGATGCTGACCTGGAACCAGCTCGGAATCCTGGCGACGCCGGTGGTGATGGTCAACCTCGAGGGCTTCTTCGACGGCTTCCTCGCGCAGCTCGAGCGCGCGCTCGCCGATGGCGTGCTGAAGCCGCAGCACCGCGCGATGCTGCTGGTCGTCACCGACGTCGACGCCGTGCTGCCGGCGATCCGCGCGTGGCATGCGCCCCGCGCGGCGGTGCCGTCGGCGGTCAAGCCGTGACGCCGGCGCCGACCGGCGTGTACGCAGCCATGCGCGGAATGCACCGACGCGGCGGCGGACGATGACGATGCAGCCGCTTGCGGCGCTGCCGCGCGACGGCGTGCGCGGCATCCTCACCGATATCGACGACACGCTGACGACGCGCGGCAGGCTGCCGGCACGCGCGTATCACGCGATGCAGCGGCTGCACGACGCCGGCCTGCTGGTCATTCCGATCACGGGCCGGCCGGCCGGCTGGTGCGACCACATCGCGCGCATGTGGCCGGTCGCCGGCGTGGTCGGCGAGAACGGCGCGCTATGGATGCGCCACGACGACGCGCGCGGCAAGCTCGTGCGCCGCTTCGCCGTCGACGCGGCGACGAGCGCACGCAACCGCGCGCGGCTCGCGGCCATCGGCGAGCGCATCCTGCGCGAGGTGCCCGGCTGCGCGCTGGCGTCCGACCAGCACTATCGCGTCGCCGACCTGGCGATCGATTTCTGCGAAGACGTGCCCGCGCTGCCGGCGTCCGCCGTCGACCGCATCGTCGCGCTGATGCAGGCCGAGGGACTGACGGCGAAAATCTCGTCGATCCACGTCAACGGCTGGTTCGGCGACTACGACAAGCTGTCGATGACCCGTATGTTCCTGCACGAGGCGTTCTCGATCGATCTCGACGCCGACAAGGAGCGCTTCGTGTTCGCTGGCGATTCGCCGAACGACGCGCCGATGTTCGCCTACTTTCCGCGCTCGGTGGGAGTGGCCAACGTGCGCGAGCACCTCGATCGCATCGCCACCGCGCCGGCATACGTGACCGCGGCAGCAGGCGGGGAAGGCTTCGCGCAGCTGGCCGAGCACCTGCTCGGCTGAGTGCGCCGTTTACTTCGCCAGCGCCAGCAGCTTGCCGATGTCGACCGACTTGACGGCGGCAGTGAGCGTGGCTTCGCTGACATTGCTGCCGCTCGCGGTAACCGCGAAGCGGTTGCCGACCATCACGCCGAACTCGCCCGATTTCGACTGACGGTCGTAGCGCTGGTGCATCATCTGGCCGTTGACCGTGCGCGTGCGCTCGTAGCCGTTGTCGGTTTCCTTCTCGCTGTTCGGATTGAACTTGGCGGCAAGGCCGGCGAGCCCCGCCAGCGAGCCGATGTCGGCGACTTCGAGTGTCAGCGAGCCTTGCGCGCCGTTGGCGTAATGCGCAGTGGCGCTGCTACCCTTCATGCCGACGGCCTCGCCGCTCTGGCCGGACGCGTCGCTGCGCTGCATGCCGTCGATGCTCGCGGGCAGCAGGTCCTTCAGCGCGTGGAAGTCGACGGGCTGCACGTCCTTGCCGCCGGTCGCCATCGTGCCCACCGCCGCGAGCGCGGTATTGAGGTCCACCGACTTCGCCGCGGCGGCGCTGGGATCCTGGCCCGTGGCCTTCGCCGACTTCTCCGCCTGCTCGGCCTGCTGCCCCATCTTGGTCAGCGCCGCCATCGCGTCCTGCACGCGCTGCTTGTCGGCATCGCTCTTGCCCCCCATCATGCTCGACAACGCGCTCGCGACTTCGGCATTGCCGCGATCGGCGCCGGACGCGCCAAGCTTGCCCATGGCGCCGGACATGCCCATGCCCATCGCGGTCATCAGCGCGCCGATCACCAAGCTGACGACGATGCCGACGACGATCGCGCACAGCACGGTGACGATCGTGTACCCCATCGCCTTCTCCTGCGGCGAGCGCATCATCACCGGCAATCCGAGATACAGCAGGTAGAAGCCGTACAGACCGAGCAGCCCGGCGATGATGCCGAGCGCGGGCACGATCGTCAGGATGCCGGCCACCCAGGCCGGCGTGAAGCTGTACGCGGCGACCTTGAGCGCGCGCGTCGAGTCCTTCTGGCCGCCGAACGTCGGCGCCAGGGCGTTGAGGATCAGCGACATCGCGAACAGGCCGACGAACGTCAACACGAACTGCAGCACGATCTGCAGGATCGCCGCACCGACGCCGATGCGGATCGTGCCGATGAAGGGAAGCGACCGGCCGATGAGCATCATGCCAAGCGCGCCCGCGATCGCCGAGATCGCGACCAGCGGCGCGACGTAACCCATGTACACGTCGGCGGCGGTCTTGGTCTCGCCGCTGATCACCGGCCACTCGATGCGCGGCGTGAGCAGGATGTTCTTGACGCGGGCGACGATGCCGTGGGTGTCGACCTTGCCGAGCGCTTCGCTCGCCGCGTGCGCGGCATGCGTGGCGGCAGCACCCATGCTCGCGGCTGCGGCGCTCGCCGAGGCGCCGGCGTGCGCTGCGGCGCCCGAGAACGGCGCGCCGCCGGCGCTGGATGACGAGCTCCCTGTCGCCGGCGCGGCAGGGTTCGCCGGCGGCGCGCTTGCCGCCGGGGCCGGCACCTTGGCGCCGCAGCTGGTGCAGAAGCGGGAATCCTGGTCGATCGCTTTGCCGCATTGACCGCAGTGCATGCTGCCTCCTTGAGTGAGGTTGGCGCACGGGTATCCGCAAGCGCGACGAGGGGCGGTGCATCATGGCGCGCGACGCCGTTTCCCTGCGCTCGAGCCCGCATTCTCGCGCGAATCGGTGACGATTTCACGCCCCGCGGGGCGAATACCGCGCAGCCGCTCCTGCAGCATGTTCCTGCAGGATGCTTGTGAGGACTGGGACAGCCTCAGGCGTGACGCAGCGCGCCACGGCCGGCGAACGGCAGCGTGGCGCCACCCGCTTCCTCGATGCGCAGCAGTTCGTTCCACTTCGCCGTGCGTTCGCCGCGTGCGAAGGCGCCCACCTTGATTTGCCCGGCATTCCAGCCCACGGCGAGGTGGGCGATCGACACGTCCTCGGTTTCACCGGAGCGCGCCGACACGATGGCGCCGAAACCCGCGCGGCCGGCGGCGGCGAGCGCCGCATGCGCTTCGGTCAGCGTGCCGGCCTGGTTGACCTTGATCAACGCGGCGTTGCAGGCGCGATCACGTGCCGCGGCGTCCACGCGCGCCGCCGAGGTCACGAGCAGATCGTCGCCGACGACCTGCAACCGCGCAGGGGCGGCGCCTGTGAACGCGATCCACGCCGCAGCGTCGTCCTCCGCGAACGGATCCTCGATCGACAGGATCGGATAGCGGTCGATCCAGCGCAGCAGCAGCTCCGCCAGCGCGTCGCGATCGAGGCTCGCGCCATCGCACGCCAGCGTGTAGCGGCCGTCGCGGCCGAACTCGGAGGCGGCGATGTCGAGCGCGATCGCCACGTCCTCGCCGGGCTTGCAATGCGCGCGCTCGATCGCGCGCACCAGCATCTCGAGCGCGTCCTCGTTGCGCGCGAATTGCGGCCAGTAGCCGCCCTCGTCGGCGACGCCGGCGAGGGTGCCGGCCTCCTGCATCAGTTCGCCGGCGGCGCGGTAGACGTCGGCGACGATCGCCAGCGCGTCGCTGTACGTCCAGGCACCGACCGGCATCACCATCAGGTCCTGCACGTCGATGCGGCGGCCCGCATGCGCGCCGCCGCCGAACACCTGGATCTGCGGCAGCGGCAGCGACACCAGCGCGTCGCCGGCGAGATGTCGCCACAGGGGCAGCGCCGCCGCGTCCGCCGCCGCATGCGCCACCGCCAGCGATGTCGCCACGGTGGCGTTGCCGCCGAGCCTGGATTTCTGCGGCGTGCCGTCGAGCGCCACCAGCGCGGCGTCGACACCCGCCTGGTCGTGGGCGTCGAGTCCGGCGAGGGCGTCGGCGATGGCGCGGTTGACGTGGTCGCGCGCGACCTGCACGTCCATGCCGCCGAAACGCGTGCCGCCGTCGCGCAGCTCGACGGCCTCGTGCGATCCGCGCGAGGCGCCCGCCGGCGCGATCGCGCGGCCGCGCGCGCCACCGGCGAGCTCGACGTCCACTTCCAAGGTCGGCCGTCCGCGCGAGTCGAAGACGCGCCGGCCATGCACGCGCACGATGGTCGTCGCGTTCATGCGCGTCGCCCGCAAATGGCGTGCACCGGGATCGTTACGGCACCCGTCATTCCCGCGAAAGCGGGAATCCAGCCTTGACGTTGCGCCATGGCCTGGATCCCCGCATGCGCGGGGATGACGACGGTGTGGGCACCGGCGAACAATTGACGTTGCGCCATGGCCTGGATCCCCGCATGCGCGGGGATGACGACGGTGTGGGCACCGGCGAATAACTGGCGTTGCGCCACGACCCGGATCCCGGCATGCGCGGGGATGACGACGGCGTGGGCACCGGCGAATAACTGGCGTTGCGCCACGGCCCGGATCCTCGCATGCGCGGGGATGACGACGGCGTGGCCACCGGCGCTCATCGCGCTCATCCGCGGCCCCATGCTTCTGCGATTGCGGCGATCGTCGTCGGCGGAACCACGATGCGCGGCCGCGCGAATGCGCGCACCTTCACTTTGTCGTCGGCGGTGAGGTACTCGGCGGGCGACTTGCCGTCGGCGCGCGCGAGCAGCAGCGCGGGCAGCAGCGCGGCAATCCGCGCGTCGAGCGCGTGCCACGACTCCCAGTGCACATGCGCGCGATAGGCGTCGACCAGCGCTGCCAGCGCAACGAGATATCGGCCGCGCCATTGCGCGCGCCAGAGTCCCTTCAGCAGCAGGTGGTTGGCGACGAACGCGACGTCGAACGCCGGATCGCCGAACCACGCGCATTCGGCGTCGAGGATCACGGGCCCGGCCGGGCCGATCAGGATGTTCTTCGGCGAATAGTCGCCGTGCACCAGCACGCGCTTGTGGGCGAGCGTGGTTTCCACGCGCGCGGCAAATTCCCCGGCAAGGTCGGCGTGCGCGCGCCCGGTGGCCACGAGGTAGGGCTCGAGGCGGATCGCGTGGAAGATGGCGTCATTCGCGAAAGTGCTGGCGGTGGCCGCATCGTCGGCAGTCGCGGCGTGGATGCGGCCGACCACGTCGCCGACGGCGGCGGCCTCGGCGTCGACGATCAGGCCGTCGCGCAGGCGGTCCTTCCAGACCGGATGGGTCTGCGGCGGCAGCCATTCCATGGCGAAAAGGCCTGCCGCCGCATCCTCACCGAGGATCCGCGGCGCATGGCCCGGACACAGGGCCGCGACCCGGCGCAGCCACGCCACTTCCGAGCGATTGCGCTCGACGGGTGCCTGCCAATCGCCGGCAACCTTCAATTTGGGCAGGGCGCGCTTGACGCACAGCGTCCTGCCGCCCGCGTCGACGCGGTAGATGTCCGACGAAACGCCGCCGGCCAGCGGCGCGAGCGAGAGCGGAGAGTTAGTGCTTACTCTCAACATATGTCTTATTGCATCACACAGATTGTCGCGTTCGGCATTGTCCGATGGCGCAGAATGGAGGGTCACGGCGGCGGGTCCTGCGCAAAATTTGCAAAGCGGGAACGGGAATTGCACAACGAGTTTACCTACGCCACGAAGACCGCTGGCCAAGCCCCTGATCGAAAAGGGATGGTAATTGCGGTGAGGCAATCAGGGGGCAACCGATGACTCGCTACGGCTTCACGATCAAGACGCGGCATGGCCAACGTGTCGAAAGCATCCAGATCATGGCGATCACGCCAGAGGACGCCGAGCGACGGCTGCGACAGATGTACCAGCATTGCGACATCCTCGAGCGCCGTGAAAATGCCGTGCCGCGCCGCGTCGACGTGCTGGACGTCGAGAGCATCATCGGCCTCATCAGCAGCGCCGGGGCATCAGCGCACGAAGCCGTGCGCGGCTAGCTCCGTCGCCAGCGCCTCGTAGTCGTGCGCGCCGCGGCTGGACGGCGCATGGCGGAAGATATCGAGCTTGATCGACGGGCTTTCGGCGAGCTTGGCATTCTCGCGGATGCGCGTCTCGCACACCTCCTCGGGCCGGAACGTCGCGCGCATCGTGGCGTCGATCTCGGCGCTCATCTTGCGCCGCAGGTCGTAGCGGGTGAGCAGGTAGCGCCGCGGCAGCCGCCGCTTGAACACGGGTTCCAGCGCATTCAGCGCGCGCTCCACCTCCTTCGCCCCCTGCAGCGACAGGTAATCGGCCGACACCGGCACCAACACCAGGTCGCAGGCGAACACCGCATTGAGCGACAGCGCGTTGAGCAGCGGCCCGCAGTCGATCACCACCGGCATCGGCGGCAATGCCTTGTCGCGCAGCGCGAGGCGCAGCCGCGTGATGATGTTGACGCCCTTGCCAAGCAGCGCGTCGATCTTGGCGAGGTCGAGGTGGGCCGGGCACAGCATCACGCCGCTCGTGGTGATCGTGGCGATGTCGTCGATCGGCCGCTGGTGCATGAAGAACGCGAACATCGTGTCGTCGGGCGAGCGCGGCTCGACACCGAGGATGTGCGACAGATGCGCCTGGGGGTCGAGGTCGATGCCCAGCGGACGCACCCCGCGCTGCGCCACCGCGGCGAGGAGATTGAGTGCCGTCGTGGTCTTGCCCACGCCGCCTTTGAGATTGAACACCGCGATGATCGACATGCGCGCGCAATCCACGCAAAAGGCCGAGGGTACACCACGCGAAGTGCGCGCACGCTCCGCTGCCGGGCAGCCGAATGCGCCGGATGCGCAACGACCGGTTGTCGATTCCCGCTATCATTGCAGCGCCGCAACGAGCGGTGTTCCTGACGACGCGACGCGAGCGTGCCGAATTCCCCACTTCAATTCGTGATCCTGGCGGCCGGCCAAGGCAAACGCATGCGCTCCGCGCAGGCGAAGATGCTGCATCCGCTTGCCGGCATTCCGCTGGTCGCCCACGTCATCGAAGCCGCGCGTGAAGCCCGTCCGCTGTCGATCGCGATGGTCGTCGGCCACGGCGGCGACGCGGTCGAGAAGGCGCTGGCGGCGCCGGACCTCGTGTTCGTGCGCCAGGATCCGCCGCGCGGCACGGGTGATGCGGTGCGCTGCGCGCTCGCGGTGCTGCCGCACGATGGCGTCACGGTGGTGGCGAACGGCGACTGTCCGTTGATACCGGCGGCGACCTTCGCGGCGCTGGCCGGCGTCGCCGCGCACGGCCGGCTGGCGTTGCTGACGGCGCGCGTCGCCGATCCGCGCGGCCTCGGGCGCGTGCTGCGTACCGCCGGCGGCAGCGTGCGCGCGATCGTCGAGGAGCGCGATGCCAGCGACGCCGAGCGTGCGATCGACGAGATCTATACGGGGGCATTGGCGGCGCCGAGCGCGCTGCTCGCCGCTTGGGTGACCAAGCTCACCGCGCACAACGCGCAGGGCGAGTACTACCTGACCGACGTCGTGGCAATGGCGCTCGCCGACGGCGTGCCCGTGCACGCCGAGCTCGCCGACGATGCCGACGTCGCGCGCGGCGTCAACGACCTCGAGACGTCGCTCGCACGTCTCGAAAGCGCAAAGAGCGGACCGTCGAGGCTCTCCACCCGTGCGAGCGGACCGGCAGCGCCGTCTAGGGTTGAATAACGATTGCAACGTGGCGATCCTTATCGCCTAAGGGGCAAGGGCGGTCGCGCCAGCGCGCCGACCGCAGCAGTCTGTCATTCTCCAAGACTTCTCCAGCAACCGCGCCACTTGAGGTTTTAGCGCGCCACACGTGACCCCGCTGGCGAAACGCTTCGCGTCGCTGAGATCAGGCGTCGCTCGGACGCGGTTGAGTTCCGCAGTCTCCTGCCGGCAGGTGGGACCCGTCTCGATGGCGGTCGGCGTGTCGGACGTAGCGCCACGTGCTTCCGGCTCGCCGGGCGCAACCGCCGATCCGACTGAGTCCGGCGCGACGTTGAGGCTTTCCATGAGCAGGCGGACCTGAGGGCGCAGCCCTTCGCACTGCAGATCGCGCCAGAACAGCCCGGCCGCCTCCGCTGAAGGCTCTTGCCGTAGGCGGTCGAGCGCGGCGCGCTCGCTTGCGCAGGTTTGACCGAGCAAAGGGTTCAAGTGAGCCGAATCTGCGGGCGCCCGCGGCGCCGATGCGTCGAAGTCCAGACTGTGTAGCAGACGCTGAAGCTGCGGCAGCAGCCTCTCGCAGCCGAGTTCCTTCACGAAACGTAGAGCCTCGTCGCCCGAAGGATTCGAGCCCAGCCGCACCAAACGCTCTTCGTCACGTTTGCAAGTCTCCTCGGGCGCTGGAGATACGACGTCAGCGCCCGCGGGAGACGAGGGCGGATCCGGCGTCCCGCTCTCAACCTGCCCGCCGGGAGGCGTCGCGGTCGAGGCGTCTTGTGCGCGTGTTGGCGCCAAGCTCTCCATCAGACTTAGGACCTGCGGCCGCAACCTCTCGCAGCCCAACTCATTCGCAAAGCGCGCCGCCTCTTCGAGAGAGGGCGCGGCGCGAAGCTGCGCGAGGTGCTCCTCGTCACGTCGGCAGATCTCATCTGGAGCAAGCGCTGCGAGTTGCGTCTCCGCCGCCTCATCGGTTCGCGCGCGAGGAGCCGATGAACGCTCAGCGTCTTCCTCAGGCTTGGCGTCTTGGGACGCGTCGTGCGAGACCGCAGCCGTCGCCGGAACCACGCCTTCAGCGGTGGACAAGACAGGATTCATCGGTTGGCTTGCGCCTCTCTCATCCGCGGGAGCTTGAACGGAGATCGGCGAATTGCGGGACGCCGGAGCCTCGTCGGCGAGAAACAATTGCTCGGCCTTCGCCGTCGCAGAATGTGCGTAAGACACAAGCGACGCTAGCCGCTCAGAGAATCCGTAGCCCTGCCCCTTGTCAGCCGGGTCCGCCCCCGGCGTTGCCGCACCGCCGAGCCGTCTCGCGAGTTCCGCCCTCGCGGATTGCGCATAGGCGCCGCTTGGGTGAGCGTCCAGGAACGCGCGCCACCCTGCGAGCGATGCGAGTTGTTTGGCGACTGTATAGTCCAGTTCCTCATCGATGGAGGCTGTCGAAGTGGGCTCAACGGGGATGACCGCCGCGTTCCGGTCGGCGGTCAGGGGAACGAGGTCCTCGAGGCTAAACGGCCCGAGAACGACATAAGACCCAACCCCAACGGCCAAGGCGAAAACAAAAGCGTATATGAGAAGCCTGCGCATGCGACCCCTCGCCCACTCGCTGCCCCCCACAACCCAGAATAACGTATCTTCCACAGCACCGCGCTGTTCGTCAATTCAAGTCGCGCGCCACCCGGAACCCATTGGCGTAGTACCGAACGTCCTCGTCGTAGCGAAACCACGCAGAGGAGCGCACGGCGAGAGCCTTGTCGGCGAATGAGCCTCCCCGAAGCACGCGGAGCGAACAGTCCCCGTTCATCCAGGCCGATCCGTCATTGGGCGCGCCGCAGTAGGTTGGGTTCCAACAGTCTTCAACCCACTCCGCCGCGTTGCCCGCGGTGTCGTAAAGGCCAAAGGCGTTCGCCCGAAACGAGCCGGATGGAACAGTCTTACCGTTCTCGCTCCCGCCGCATTCCGCGCACTGTGCGTGCCCCCACACCCAGCTCCTTTCCCCACCAGTAAGGCGTCGTTGCTCCTCCTCTTGCCGCGTATTCCCACTCGGATTCGGTCGGCAGCCGATAGGATTTTCCCGTCGTCTTTGAGAGCCACGCGATGAACTCGTTGGCGTCGTCCCAACTGACGTTGGTCACTGGGCGATCTCCACGTCCCCAGCCCTGATCCGGCGGACTAAACTTGCAACCCAATTGAGCGACGCATCGGTCCCACTCCCCGAAAGTCACATCGCGGCGGCCAATAGCAAAGTTCTTGCCGATGCTGACGTGGTGGACGGGCTGCTCGCTCGGTTTTGCGCTGGAGCCCATATCGAATTCGCCCGAAGGTGCGACGACGAGTTCCGGGCAGTCCGAGCAGTCGCGAAACAATTCTCTGGGGAGGCGCTCTTGGTCAGAGCCGGCCGCCCGTGATGATCCTGCCGCACAGAACAACACGAAGAGCGTGGCGATCGCCGTCACAACACACGCCAATCGCTCCATGCGCTTGCTCCGCGCAATGTGATCTTCATGACCCTACGCTAAGCGAACTTAAGGCGATAGCGTCCAACAAGACGGGCTGCGGTGTCGGGTCTAGCCGACAGACGCCTCGCCGCGCCCGGAAACGGGCGGTGAGGCTCATATTGGAAGCCGAATGCTCGGCTGGAGCGATTGGCTTAGGCCCGCTTCGGGCCGGATTTCGGCGATTGAGCCGTCGCAAGGAAGGGTAGGAACCCGCCCATTTGTGACGTCATCCTGATCTGCGATGGCCGCTTTACGTCGACTCGGCCGTCTCGTATGCGCAAACAGCGGCCGTTCCGTGCCCGCGATAACCAGCCCGTTCCTTGAGAGTGGTTCAATCGATCCTTGGGCAGCCTTTGAGCCGAATATCACTGTCGGACCGCGCTACTGGACAGCTTACCCCAACTGAGCGATCATCCTGCGAAGCCATGTGAGGCGCGGCCATGGATGTCGGCGGGTGGCTTCGCAGTCTCGGCCTCGACCAATACGAGGCCGCCTTTCGCGACAATGCGATCGACATGGAGGTGCTCGCCGATCTCACTGACGGCGACCTCGAGAAGCTCGGACTGCCGCTCGGCCACCGCAGACGATTGCTGAAGGCGATCGCCGGCCTCGCTGGACCATCCGCGGCCACGACAAAATCCGAAGCCGCCCACGCCCTACCGCCTCGCCCAGCGGGCGCGCAATCGACTTCGGCCGAGCGCCGCCCGATCACCGTGATGTTCTGCGATCTCGCCGGTTCGACGGGCATTGCCGCAAGGCTGGACGCCGAGGACTGGCGCAGCCTCGTCAACACCTATCTCGACGAAGCCTCAGGTGCAGTGACCGGACTGGGCGGGCATGTGCTGAAGCGGCTCGGCGACGGGCTGATGGCTCTCTTCGGCTACCCGACGGCGCAGGAGAACGACGCGGAGCGCGCGGTGCGGGCGGCGCTCGCCATCCAGCGCGCCCTTAGTGAGATCAACGCGAGGAACGCCGTCAAGGGCGCGCCGGAATTGCTGCGCGCATCGGGCTCGAGTCGGGGCCGGTCGTGGTCGAGGAGGCGGGAGAAGTGTTCGGCGATGCGCCGAATGTCGCCGCGCGCGTCCAGGGCGTTGCCGAGCCGGGTTCCGTGCTTGTCACCATGAACGTTCAGCGCCACGTGGCCGGGCTCTTCGTCGTCGAGGGGCAAGGCGCGCGCGACCTCAAGGGCATCGCCGAGCCGGTCCAACTCTTTCGGATCGTCCGCGCGAGCGGCGGCCGGCGCTTCGGTGCCCGCGCCCTCACCCCGCTCGTCGGGCGCGAGGAGGAGCTCGACCTCTTGTGTCGGCGCTGGCAGCGAGCGGTGAGAGGCGAGGGCCAGCTCGCGCTTGTGGTCGGCGAACCCGGCATCGGCAAGTCGCGCCTCCTCGAGGAGTTTCGCCTGAAGCTCGGCGGCGCGCCGCACACCTTTGTCGAATGGTCGTCGTCACAGTTGCTGCAGAATACCCCGCTGCACCCGGTCGCCGAATGGGGCCGCCAGCGCTTCGGAGGAGCCGAGACGCCTGCGCGCCAGCGTCTCACCGACCTCGAGAACACGCTTCGGCTGATTGGCCTCGACCCCGCCGAATATGCGCCCCTGCTCGCGCCGCTGGTGGAAATCCCGCTGCCAGAGGAGCACACGGCGAATCTCGCGCCAGAGGAACTGCGGAGCCGGCAATTGGCGGCGCTTATCGCGTGGGTTGTCGCCGGGGCGCGATCGCAGCCGGTCGCGCTCACCTTCGAGGACCTGCACTGGGCCGACCCAACCTCGCTCGATCTGATGCACGCTCTCGCCGAGCGCGGCGCGCAGGCGCCGCTGCTCATCCTCGCGACCACGCGGCCGGAGTTTCGACCGCCATGGAGCTTGCGCTCCCATCACAGCGTCATCTCGCTGCGCCCCCTTGATCGCGCCGACGTCGCGCAAATGGTGGGCGAGCTCGCCGGTCGCAATGCGCTCAGCAAGGAGGTGGTCGAGGGCGTGACCGAGCGCACTGGCGGGGTGCCGCTGTTCGTCGAGGAAGTGACGCGCCTTTTGCTCGAGCGCGGCGAAGAAGGCGGCGCGCACTCGATCCCGCCGACGCTGCAACAATCTCTGGCCGCCCGGCTCGACCGGCTTGGTCCGGCGCGCGAGGTCGCGCAGATCGGCGCAGTGTTGGGGCGAGACTTCACCTATTCGCTGTTGCACGCCGTCGGCGGAGTCGAGGACCTCGCGCTCCAGTCCGCGCTCGACAGGCTCGCCGAGGCGGATCTCCTGATCACCGCGAGCGCCGGCCCGCAGGCGAATTATCGCTTCAAGCACGCGCTGATCCAGGACGCCGCCTACGACAGCCTGCTCAAGAGCCGTCGGCAGGCGCTGCACCGCCGCGCCGCGGAAGTCCTGCGCAATCAGCAGGAGCGCGCCGTGGCCGAGCCGGAAGTCATCGCCCATCATTTCACAGAAGCGGGGCTCGACGACCTCGCGATTGAATGGTGGGGCAAGGCGGGCGACCAAGCCTTGCGCCGCTCGGCCTTCCAGGAGGCGATCGCCCATCTCGGCAAGGCGATCGAAATGACGGACAAGGCGACAGGCGCCGCCTCACGGCCGAACGCCGGAGACGCAACTGCCTCGAGGCAGCGGGTGAAGCTGCAGGTCGATTACAGCGAGGCGATAATGTATTACAAGGGCTTCTCCGCCGAGGAAACCAGGGTAGCCTGGGCGCGTGCGGCGGAACTCGGGGCGAATCGCGACGACTTTTCTGAGCGCTCGGCGGTTCGCCACGCTCAATGGACCCTGGCGATCGTGCGCGGTGAACTGCGCGCGGCGCAGGAGCTGGCATCGACGTTCCTCTGCGAAGCCGAAGAAGCGGGGCGGCCCGTCGAAGCCGGCGTCGCCCGCCGCAGCCTCGGTGTCATCTGCTACTATTCCGGCGACTTTCTTAACGCGCGAATCCACTGCGAACGGGCGCTCGACGCCTGCCGTCATGAACGCGATTTTGAGGCGCGGGAGCGGTTCAGCGACGACACTGGTGCGGTCGCAATGTCCATCCTTGCCATAACGAGCTGGCAATTGGGCGAGGTCGAACGCGCGAGCGAACTAATCAACATGGCGAACCATCGCGCGGCGGAGCTCGGCCACGCCCCGTCGAAGGTCCATCCGCTTTATTGGAAATCAATTCTTGAAATCCTGCGTGGGGACGCCGCAGCCGCCTTGATCACGGGGGAGGCTCTGGAGGGTCTCTGCGAAGAGCACGGGATGGGCGAGTGGCGCGCCGTTGCCGAAATGGTCGTTGGCTGGGCTCACGGTCGCCTCTCCAGTCCCACCGCAGGCGCCGCCGAAATGCGACAGGCGCTGGCGGTCTTGATCAATAAGGGCATGCGAATCGTCGTCGTATTCTTTCAGGGGCTCCTCGCGGATCTGGAACTCGAGACGTTGGGCGCGGACAGCGCGGTCGTACGCATCGATGAAGCATTGGTCAGCGCGGAACAATCCACGAACTTTGCATCCCTCCCCTTTCTGCATCGCCTCCGTGGCGACATTCTGCTCAAACGCAATCCCCGTAACAGGGCCCCCGCCGAAGACGCATATAGAACGGCGATCGACATCGCCAAGCAACAGGCCGCGCGTAGCCCCGCTCTGCAGGCGTCGCTTGCGCTTGCCAAACTCTATCAATCGGCCGGCCGTCCAGCCGAAGCCAAAGCCGTCCTCGCACAGGCGCTCGAAGGTTTCGCGCCGACGGACGAGATGCCCGAGATAGGCGAGGCATGGGAATTGATGGTCGCGATTGAAGCGAACGCGCCATTGTGAAGTAGAGTCGACAAAGCCGTTCCCAATGGCCGGAATCCGCCAACTGGGAGTCCACTGTCGCGATCCGCAATGTCCGCTTAACGTCGATTTTGTTGAAGAACCCCCTGTTGTGGCAGCCGCACTTTGGATTTGTAGCGCCGTCAGCGCGGCAAATTCCTGCCTCTTCGCCTTATGTGGCGAGGATCGGCGCAGGGAGGGGGATAAGCTTCGCCAGTTTTCGCAGATTTTGGGCGGTGGCGGCTAAGAGGAACTCGTCTTTGGCTCCGTTTGGACCTCGGAGGCGCAATCGACCCAGCCTGAGGATGCGCTTCAGATGAGCGAAGAGCATCTCGACCTTCTTTCGTTCGCGACATGAGACGGCGTAGGCCTCAGTCTTTGCGATCGCACGGGCCTTGTCGCGAGCGGCTTCATGAATGGAGCGCGCGATCTTGCGTGCAGGAACGTTTGAGCAGCACCTAGGTTTAAGCGCGCAGGCGTCGCAGTCGTGCTTGCGCGCGAAGTAGATCATCGTGCCGTCTTTGGTCACTCCGTCGCGTGGCTTGGGGAATGAGCGATGATATTTCTTTAGCTCTTTGCCGGCGGGACAGACATAGAGGTTGCCCTCTGGATCGAAGGCGAAGTCGCTGCGGGAGAAGGTTCCGTCCGTGCGCTCGGACTTATCCATCAGTTTCACATGCGGCTCGATCCCGCGCTCGTCCACCAGCCACCCAATCATCTCGGCCGAGCCGTAACCCGCATCGGCGACCAGGCGCGACGGAGCGACTTCGAACTGTTCCGCCGTGCGGTCGAGCATCGTCTTGGCCGCGCCGACTTCGGCCTGGCGAACGGTCGTCGTCGCCTCGACGTCCATGATCACTGCATGCTTAAGGTCGATGAGGTAGTTGTCGGAATAGGCATAACCGGCGACAGAGTTGGCCGAAGCGGTGTAGCGGGCGGCCGGATCGGTTGGGGAGATCACCTTTGGCTCGACGGGCGTCGCCCCGCTAAAGGCCGCATCATCAAGGACCGACAGATATTCTGCGACTGCGCGGCTCGAACTCGGAACTAAATCTTCGACCTTGGCGACACCCCGCCGTCGATGCGCGTCCGCCACGATAATGCTGGCGTCGACTGCGAAAGCCTCACCCCCGACGACCCCTTCTTTCATGCAGCGCGCCACCACGGTCTCGAAGAGCTTGCGCAGAAGATCGCTCTCGCGAAAGCGGCCGTGGCGGTTCTTGGAAAACGTCGAATGATCCGGGACGTCGCCATCGAGCCCTAATCGACAGAACCAGCGATAGGCCAGATTGAGATGGACCTCCTCGCACAGCCGCCGCTCAGAGCGAATGCCGAAGCCGTAGCCGACGATCAGCATCCGGATCATCAGCTCGGGATCAATCGAGGGACGCCCGACCTCGCTATAGTAGGGGCCCAGATGCGCTCGAACCTCGGACAAGTCGACGAACCGGTCGATCTTGCGCAGCAGATGACCATCGGGGACGTGCCGCTCGAGGCTGAAGCCGTAGAACAGCGCCTCCTGCATCACGCGACGCTCGCCCATCATCGGCCGAATCTCCTGCTCCAAAGAGAAGAGAATCAGCGACTGGCGCCGCGATCAAGCAGAGTTTTTCAACACAATTCGTCGACTCCAGCCGTCTCCTTCGCGCAAACAGCGGTCATGTCTGGAACGGGCCCGTGGTCAAGGGTTGCTTTGAAGCTGCTGTGAACTCTCGGGCGCGGTCATGTCTACGGCCTGTTGATGCGGAAGGGATGTCTCCGCTGGCCCTGATGATTTGTCCGCATGGCTCTTCGCCTCATCATTCGCTCGCGCTCATATTGGCGCTGACCGCTGTTCTGGCTTCCAAGCCTTTTCCGTTGGCTCACATCATTTCGTCGGCACCCTCGATGCTCATCGCCCTCTTGGCGGCGAAAACTCCCTATCGAATAGCCTCGTTTGGTTCAGGCCGCGCGACCGGCCGATCGTCGTACTGGCCGGTCCTCGTCATCAGCACGAAGACGATGCGCGCGACCTTGTTGGCGAGCGCCACCGCGGACAGATTGAACTTGTATTTGACAGTCTTGCGCTCGAGAATCCCGCTCGCCCATCGACGCAAGGCATCACTATGGCCTCGGCGATGGCGCAGCGTCGCGCAGGCGCCCACCACCAGAAGCTTGCGCAGGTAGCGGTCGCCCATCTTTGTGATGCGCCCGAGCCGCGTTTTGCCGCCGGTCGAATTTTGTGCCGTGCGGCGCTCAGGCCGAGGAAGGCAGCGAACTCACGCCCGCTGGCGAAGACGTTGGCGTCCTGGATCGTGGCCACGATCGCCGTGGCGGTGACCTGGCTGACGCCAGGAATGGTCACACCCCACCGTTGGCCACCCGTTTGCCTCGACCGACGCCTACAGCTCGCTGTCCATCGCTCCGATCGCCTCGTCGAGCGCGTCTATCTGACCGATAAGCGGACCAAGCGCGACGCGGCTTTGGTGCATGGATACGCTTACGCCGTCTCATGAGGTTATCGTTTAGGAAGTGCGATGATGTTCGGCGTCTTCGAGGCGGCGGCTTGATCCGCCTTTCGCAAGAAGCCCGGCGCGATATTCCAATGCCGTCCATCGGTTCCAATGACGGTCACAGATTTGCGATTGTAGCGGTTCAGCGTGCCTTCGACCTTACGCCCTTGCCCTCTTCAAACGTCACACGATCGCCGATCGAAAATTTAAGCATGGTGTGATGCGCGTGTATCTGATGAAGAAAGCGCAGTCGCTCGACGATTTTGTGATTTAGATCCACCAACTCCGCCTCGCTCAACGAGTTTATGTCGATCGGCATTTGCTCCTCACACCACGTAAGACCGTCGGCAATATCTGGCTAACTCGCTAACTTGAGGCCAGGTGATTGTCCACGTCGCTGAATTTGCGCAGCGGCTTTAGGGGAGCGATACGCATTCCTTCGCGCGATCTTAATGGGTTTGGCGGTAAATGTCCCGGTCGTTGGCGCGGGAAGAATTGTCATGCCTTTCAAATTTCATCGCAATGGCCGACATCATATTCCCCGGCAGAAATTCCGCGTGACGAATTGGCGGGACTACGAAGCCGCATTGCGAAACCGCGGAAGCCTGACGATCTGGTTCACCGCGGAAGCCATTGCATATTGGCGCGCTCACCGCGCGCGACGCCAGGCGGACAGCGTCACTATCCGGATCTCGCGATCGAGACGGCGCTGACCTTACGCGCTGTATTCGGCCTGGCTCTGCGTCAGACCGAAGGCTTGATCGGTTCGATCATGCAATTGCTGGAAATTGACCTTCCTGTTCCCGATCACACAACGCTCAGCCGCAGGGCCGGCAGATTGAAGGTCTTGCAGAAGCCTCGCTCCTCCTCGGACCCGCTCCATCTGATCATCGACAGCACGCCTGAGATTCGCGGTCGGAGAATGGCTGTTCGAAAAGCATGGAACGACAAAGCCGGCGCGCCTGGCGCAAACTTCACATCGGCATCGACGCCGACACGGGCGAGATTGTGCCTTCGACCTGACCGACAAGGATGTTGACGATGCTTCGCATGTCGGGCCAATGCTGGATCAACTATCACTGGCTCCGACTTCATTTATGGGGGACGGAGCCTACGATATAAGCGCCGTGAGCGAGCTTCTTGCAAGACGAAATCCCGATATGTCCGTTCTCGTTCCGCCGTTAAAGCGGCTTTTCCCGGATCGGACGCGACGTCGTCGCCGACCCAACGCGATCGGCACATTTTGGAAATTGAGGAACGAGGTCGAATGCATTGGCAAAAAGCCTCTGGCTATAACAGACGCTCGAAAGTCGAGGCGTCCATCGGGCGTTACAAACGCGTCATCGGCGACGCTCTTAAATCACGCGCTGACGATCGTCGCAAAGCGGAAGTGGCGATTGCCGTCAAAGCGCTCAATCGTATGCGTCAAAATCGTCCAGGCACAGTTCATTCGCCTCGCATGATCACGAAGCCAAAGGGCAAATGCCGTCCCCATGCGCCTCCATGCAACAAGGCTGAAGGCGCGGGAAAGGCGCGGGGCGAAAAGAGCCGTGAAGAGGTCAGGCTGCGGGGGGCGTCTGGTCGTTATCGTTGTCTTCGACCGGATGGTCCTCGAACGTCAGCCCTTCGTAAAGTTCCGCGAGCGGGAGGGTGACTCCGATCTCCGGCATCGAGAGGACGTCGTCTTGCTTCAGGACGAGCACGCTCCATCCGTCCTGGGAGCGGACATGGACCGTTGCGTCGATGCTGTCCTGTTCGAGCATGACGTAGCGCTGAACAGACGGGGTGGCCTGATATTCGCGCGCCTTGACGATGCGATCGTTGCGCGTTGTGCTGGGACTCAGCACCTCGAAGATGACCACCGGGTCGCCTACGACCTTGGCGTTCCGCGCGACAGGGGAACAGACGACCATGCCGTCAGGATAACGGATGTGATCGCCCGCGACCTGAATCTTGAGATCGCTACCGTAGAATTTGCAGGGTTTGCCACGCAATCGGCCAACGAGCGCGACGGCGAGATTGGCTTGAAGGGTCGCGTGACCGGCTGTGCCGCCGGTCATGGCGACGGGGCCAGTCCCGTCGAATTCGTAACGTTGCTCCTGCCGTTCCTCCCAAGCGAGGAATTCGGCGAGCGTCATCGGCTTCCGCACGGCGAGGTTCATGGGTGACAGAGTAGCACGGTTGCGCATGGGGGTCTTCCTTGGCTTTGGCTGACGGTGTCTCACGCCCTCAGAATGGGCAGTCGTCGAAATCGAGGACGTGCGGATGGGCCGCCCACCAGGCGCTGAGCGACGGGCGGCGCTCATCGAACGGACTCTCGCCGACCGCAACGACCTGAAAGGCTCCGTCGCCGCCGTTCTCGTAGTCGTGGTCGGCGAGGCGAGCGGCCTTCTTTTGAGCAAAGGCTTGGGTTTCGTAGAGACCCGGCTGAAGGTATGCGCGGATTGTGGAATAGCCGTCGACGCCGCCGACCCGTTCCCATTCTCCGATGCGATAAATTTGGTAGGCCATGGATTGCCGCCGCCTCCGATAGGACGATGAGAAAGGCGGGGAGGCCGAGGCCTCCCCGGTTCGGGGTCCCAGGTAAAACGGCGCACTCAGAACGGGATGTCGTCCGCGTTGTCGCCGGGCGCCTGCCGCCTCTCCTGCGGCTCGTCCGCCTTATCGTCGCCGTGGTTCGGGCCCTTGGACAGGCGCTCGATGCGTTCGCCGGCGAGCGTGACGCCGTAGACGGTTTCTCCATCCTTCTCCCACTTCGTTTGGCCCATCGAGCCCGAGGTGAAGACGAGATCGCCCTTGACGATGTTGCGCTTGACGTAGCCGCGCGTGGACTCGCCGAAGACGGTGACTTCGTTCCAACGGGTGCGCTCGACCCATTCGCCGCGATTGTCCTTGCGGCTGTAGCTTGAGGCGATGCTGACGCGCACGGTCGTGCCGACCTGCTTGATCTCGCCGACCCGGCCGATGATCGTGAATTCCGCAATCGTGTTCATGGCTTCGTTCCTCTTTCCATCTCCTCGGGCCTTCGGCTCATGCCGTCGGTCCCTCGGGTGCGGCTCAAAGGAAGTCGGGCGGGCCGGGCCAGCACCCGCGAGGCACGAGCGGGCCGAAGCGTCAGCGGAGGACGGCGGAGGGCGGCGATTTTGGCGCGCGAGGAATTCGGCCTTCAGGCCGAAGGGGAAAATCGTCGAATGCAGCCGTTGCGGCGCGGCTTGTCCGGCTTCATGGCCGCCCATGAAAACCCGAGAGACCGCGCCGGCATGGCGCGTAGCCCGTCCATTCCAGTTTCCTGTGGGTTCTGAGCTTGCTCTCTCCTTCATTGTTTTCTCATTTCTTGCGCACGGACCCTACATCTTGTGTTGACGAGGGCAGGCAGCCCCTGCTAATTGTTCACGGTTTGTTCAATCTGGAGGTTGTCCATGCGTTACGAAACCCTGACCCTGGGCGGGAATGTCTTCCGGTTCCCGGTGGAACTGCGGGCGAAGCCCTCGATCGATCTTCTGATCGATGTTGCGCCGGATTCGCGTGAGGTCGATTTGATCGCCGAGGCGTTCGGTTTCGACGCGCCGGACCCGGAGGGGCGGGCGAAGGCCGATCGGGCAATGGCGGAGAGGATCGCGGCAATGGACTTGCCCGTCGACCGTGAGGAGCGGCGGGCGGCGTTGAACGAGATCCTCAAGCCGCTCGTCGATCGCGCGGTCGCCGCGTGCGCTCAAGCGCGACAGGCGTCGCTGCGATCGGACGCGGACAACGAGAAGTTCGCCAAGGCCCAGATAGAGGGCGGCTATTGGTTGGCGCCGCTGAAGGAGGCTGCGGACTATTGGGCGGTCGAGGCGGCGCGACTTCAGATCGTCGCGCATGAGGCAGCGCAGGCAGCCCACGGCGCGGGGCGGGCGATCGAGCTCGCCCAGCGCGGCGAGACGTGGCGGCCCTCAAGCGCTGAGGACGACATGAATGCGCTGATCGCGGCTCAGAAGGCGCTCGCCCAATAGGGCGTGCGGCCTCTCGAAAAAAGCGATTCCTGTTCGCGCAGCTCTCCCCGACCCTGACTTTCAGGAAGTCGAGGGAGATCGATTATGGCGACTGAATACCGGTCGCCTATCCTTGGGCGGCGCGCCGCCAGGACGGGCAAGCGGAAGGCGAGGCGACCGGGTCAATGGCTTTGGCCTCTGATCGGGCCGGTCGGGCTTGGGATTGCGGTGGCGTGCGGCGAGAGCTGGGCCGATCCGCAGGTTGTGTCGCCGAGCGGTTTGCCGGCCCAGGTCCGACCGACCTATCCAGAGCCGGGCTTGCCGGCGTTCAACTTCAATCAAGGAAGCACGACGCTACTCGGCGGAGCGGGGACACCCGGACCGTCGGGAACGCCGGGATCTCCTGGGGCCGGAACGCCAGGCTCAACACCAGCATCTGCGGCCACGTTAGCGGACTATCAGCAGTACGTCGGGTCTTACTACGGGGCCAACGAGCAATGCGTGTCGTTGACGCGCGATTTCGATTCCTCCTTGGCTCCCTCGAGCCAGTGGCAGCAGGGCGAGCAGGTAGAGGGCGCGACGGATATTGCGCCGGGGACGCCGATCGCAACGTTCAATTTTAATGGCGCCTACGGTCCGCCAGACAGTCCCGGAGGCGCATCCGGCGTCAGCCATACCGGCATTTATCTCGGGCAGGACTCGAGCGGCGTTCAGATTCTCGATCAGTGGTCGGGATCCGGCGGCGCGTCAATCCACACCATTCCGTGGAGCTCATGGGGTGGGAGCACGGCCGAGGCCGGCAGTCATTACTACGTAATCAAGTGAGAGGTTTCGCGATGCGGAAAGCTCTGTCCCTTCTGATTTTGACCATGTTGTCTGGTCCCGCATTGGCCGTCGACAGCGTTCCGATTGAATCGGTCAAGGCGCTGGCTGCGCTGGATAACAATGGCGGTTGGCGTCCGATCTTCGACAACACGCCGACGCCGCTCATGCGCAGATACTTTTCCCCGCCCTTCAACCAGGCGTGGACGGCGGCGATGAAGCACAACAAGGACTTTCCGGTATTCGACGCCGATCCGCTGACGGGCGAGCAGAATGGCGGCGGGATCAAGTCCGTTTCGGCGAAAATGGATGGGCCGAACCGCGTTGTGGCGAAAATGACGTTGAACGATGGGTCGGAGCGGTCGGTGGTTTTTCTGATGCTCCATTCGGCGGCGGGCGAGTGGTTCATCAACGACATCATCTATCCTCACCAGAAATCTTTGCGCGTGGTCCTTGACGACGCGGGTCGTTGACTTGGCCTCGGCGGCGCGCTCGCGCCGCCGGGTTTGCCGGGATTCGGGCGGTCGTCGCCGGCGCTGCGCGTGAGTGTAGCGCCGGCCGCCGTCTGCTGATCCCCCGTGCTAGGCGCGAAGCGCCGCACGCGCCCGCCCAGGCTCTGCGCGCCCCTCGCTGGCCCAATAGCCAGCGCGCAACCAAATCCGTCTCCCGCGGCCGGGAAGGATGCATTGAACCTCGATCTTCGGGCTGGCGGGGGCATGAAAGAGGGGTTTGAATTTTGGTGTTTCTGTTCGCGCGGTTGGCTTGGACCATCGAGGCCTCTGATGAAGAGGAGGCCTTATGTCTGCAAGAGCGCGCAAAAGACTTTGTTTGCAAAATGGATCGCCGCGTGGTGGGCGGCGATGGTTATGGATGGTCGTGGGGGCGTCGGGAGTGCTTGCAGCGCCGGCGGCACGCGCCGATCCGCAAGTCGTTCTCCCGCAGGGGCTGCCGGTTCAGGTTAAGCCGACCTACACGGAGCCCGGGTTGCCGCAGTTTACGTTTCCGACTTCAGGCGGGTCGCTGCTCGGCGGGTCGGCCGACGCAGGCAGCGGCAGCGGCGACGGGGGCACGAATACGAACTTGGGCGGGGGGAGCCCCGCCGGCAGCGGCGACGCTTACAACTCGATGATGTCTCAGAGTTGGGGTTCGTCTGCGGCCAATGCGGCGGGCGCCATGGGCGTGAGCGCGACGGCGCTGGCGGCGACCTGTGCGATGGAGTCGAATTGTCAGAACGTGGGTTCGTCAGAGGGGAGCAGTGCGACCGGGGCGTTCCAGATGATCAGTTCGACCTACAACGCGGATATCAATGGCGCGGTGGCGTACGATCCTAGCATCGCCGGGACAATTGTCTCCGGAAGTGCGGGGGAAATGGATCCTGGAACCGAAGCCTATGCGGCGGCCTATGAGTTGCGGCAAGACGCCATTAATTTGCAGAACAACAGTAATATTAGCAATCCAACGGTCCTCGATGTGCGGGCTGTCTATCAGTTTGGCTCCGGCGCCGGTCCCGGTGTGGCCGAGGCGCCAGATGACGCCAATATTGCCCAACTCACTGGGTTGAGCGCCGCATCGTTGGCTGCGAACGGTCTCAATTCATCCAGCACTGTGGGTCAGTGGCGCCAGACGATCATCAGCAAACTTGGGTCCGCGACCGCGAGCCAAAGCGTTCTGCAACAATAGGAGAAAAGAGATGTATCGGTTGCGATCGAGATTGGCGCTTGCGCTAGCGTTGGCTTTCATTGGCGGTTGTGCGCATGCGGAGCAGCTTGAGCCGGGCAGTCCATTGTCCGGGTATCAATGTTATAGTCTCAATGAGGTCGCGTTGAAGTTGACGCCAGAGGACGCGTGGGACGGGAAAGGGTTTCCTCCAGTGTTCGGGGGGCCGTCGCGGGAGAGTGGTAAATTGGGTCGGGCGGCGGGCTTGATCTACGTTGACTGGCCGTTACGGGAGGACAATGGGTTTGTGCGGATCTTGAGATTTGAGGGACAGATTGCCTGGATTTCGGCGTCTGTGATCAGACCTCTCTATCGAGATCCAGGATCGAGAGGGGGTTGCATTTTGAAGTGGCACGGCAATCGAATTGAGGCCCATCTCGACCCCGGCGCAAAAGGGTGGCTGTTCCGCAAGCCGTATGACATTCCAGCGGACAAGATCCGCCGATAGAGCGGTTGTTGCTCTACAATAAAAAAACCCGCCGACCATAATTGGCCGGCGGGCTTTTGATTGGGGTCTATCGTCCGAAGATCCGCTCCAAGTCTACGAGGCTTGGTGCGTGTGCCGCCGTGTAGAGGTAGCGTCGCCAGGCGGTCTTGGTCCATCGTTTCGGATCGCGATCGCGCGGATTGCGGCGGCTGGCGGCGCGTTCACATTCGAGGATGAGGTCGACCCCGCAAAGTTCGTCCGCGGCGTCATGGCGGGCGGGACGCGCTTGGTCATCAGCTCGGGACCATGAGGCGCCTCGTCTGTCATTGCTGCGTGGACGCAGGGCGGACGAGTGCTCGGCAGTCGTGCCGATTGATCTGCGGCGCTCATGGGCAAAACTCCGCTGCGAGCGCGGGCGCTCGCGTTGCGGCGCTCGCGCTTCTGATGAGGGATGGATTGTCCGGCTACTCGGCTGCTGCCGCGTGGCCGCGCGAAGCGCGAGTGCGCTTCGGAACGATCGGCGGATCTTCGTCGCCGAGATGCGCGTTTTCGTCCGCGTCTAGGTCGTCGAGATTGTCGTCCGGCTCCGGCTCAAGCGCGCCAGGGGCTTCACCCGCTTCCTCGCCCGTTTCGTCCGATCCGTCGTCATTGTCGCGGTAAGCCCACGAATAGTCGCGCGGGGCTTCCGAGTGGTGAGCGATCTCGGCTTGGGAGAGGGCGAACAAAGCTGCGGGGTGGACGTAGGTCGAGCCGGCTTCCGCGATGACGGCGGCGCGGGTGTCCTTGACGCGTTGGCGCGGCTGGACGTTCAGGCTCGATCCGACGCGTTCGATCGCCGTCTTGGAGAGGCAAGAGAGGAAGTCCTCGGTCGCCATATTGCCGAGGTGAGCGTCGGCGCCGATGGCGTCGCCGGCGATGCGGGCATGAAGGCCGCTATCGCCATGGCCGAGCGAACAGGAGAGAACATTGGAGAGCATCTGGCGCGCGACGACGCGCATGCGCTCGACGTCCTGGCTGAGGCGTCCGCCCTCGGTGATCGACTGAACCAGTTTTGTGCGGGTAGCAAGCCCGGAGCCCTGTGTCTGGATCGAGACATTGCGGGCGTTGAGGGCAAGGACGAGCAGCCCGATCAGGGTTGCGTCATCGACAGCGTTGACTTCGAGACTTTTAATGAGCGCCTCGGTGCGCAACGCGCCGATGATCTCGTCGCCCTTGTGGGTGATCTCTGGCCGGGTCTTCTTCGAGATGGGCGCCTCGTTGTGATCGGCGTCGGTCGAGCGAGTCTTGCCTTTCTTCGCTTCCGCTTCGGGCATGCGGAAGACCACTTCTTGGACGGTCCCGTCGCGAGGTTGGATTACGAAGCCGATCTGATCGCCCTTCTTCGGCTTGGTCCATGTTTTCTGGGCCTTCGGCGGGAGTTTCGGCTGGCCGTACTGGTCGGTCTCCAGCAAGACGCCGTTCTTCGGCATATTGGCGTCGAGCCAGGCGCGTTGCGCCGAAACGAAGGCTTCGCCGTCGACGGTGAAGCGATTGTCCTCGTCACCCTCAGCGAACAGGTCCTCCTGCCAGGTGATGCCAAAGGCCGCCCGTTCGTCTTCGCCGAACTTGGCGTCCTTGGCGAAGAAGCGCGTCTTTTCGAGCGCCTGGGCGATCTTCCACCAATTGGCGCCGTCGCCCTTCTTCGGCTTCAGCTTCTTCCAGACGGCAGCCTGGTCGTCACGCGGCGCGGAGGCGATGGTGCGGAGCTCGTGCTCCCTCGGCATGTCGCCCGCTCCGATCTGATCGAGGAGGGCGGGATGGACCTTGGCGAGGAGGCGGAGCTTGCGGATCTGACGGACGGGAACTGCGAGCGCGGCGGCGATGGCGTCTTCCGTCCAGTTTTCCGAGGCGAGGCTCTCTATCGAGCGCCAAAGGTCCACGGTGTTCATAGGCGCGCGGATCACGTTTTCGCTCACCGCGCGCATCTGGTCTTGGTCATCGGGGTCTTTGACCAGGACGTTGATTTCGGTCAGTCCGAGTTCGATGGCGAAACGCACACGCCGGTCGCCGTAGACGATGGTGAGAGCGCCGTCTTTTTCGGACACGGTCGGCGGCTGGATGACGCCGATGACCTTGATGCTAGCCTTCATGGCCGCGTCCGACATTTCGCCGGGTTGGATTTTGCGAGGGTTGCCGGGGTTCTTTTGCAGTGTGCGGGGATCGACGCGTCGCAGTTCCATCTGAATTCTCCTGATCTCAGCTCTTCGAGGACCTCCTCGAAGATGAAACCGGGAGAGCGCGGGCGATCGGCCGGGGCAAAGGCGGCGCGTAGCGCCGGGATCCGGACCGCCTAGCGAAGCGGCGGGACGGACCCACCCTTTGCGGCGGCCGGGCGTCCCGTGCTTCCAATGTTGTTTGTTCTCCGTCCCTGGTTTTGAAGCGCCTCTTCTCTAACGCCCGCTTTCACTTGAAGTGCGCGACGATTGCGTAAGCCGCGATTATGAGACCGATGGCGGAGAAAACGATCGTCGCGATCCAGCGGGTTTGTTCCCTGACAGTTTTTTCAAAGCTGGCGTTGGTGCGTTCGACGACGGTTTCGAGGTCTTTGTTCATGCGGGCCTCCACAAGTTCGACCTTAGCGGGATCGCGCGAGCCGGACGTCTATGCGGCGGCGTTGCTCGCGGGGGTCGGGCGCGTCGTTGGTGGTCGCGGCGAGTGAAGCGTCGAGTTCGGCCATTTCGGCGCGCTTCTCCTCGAGCTCCGCCTCATGCGGAAAGGCGTCGCCGAGGCGGGCCTTGAAGCCCGGCAGCCAGGCGGAGACTTCAGCGACGGTGCGGCGCTCCTCCGCGAGCTCCACCTCGAAGCGCCCGAGCGCAGATTCGAGGCGGGAGACGAGGCCGAGCGGGGTTACGTCCTTGTCTAAATCAATGGCGTCGGATGACTTGAGCGCGCGGTCGAGCCTGAGTTCGATGTCGTCGAAGTAGCTGGTCCGCGCGAGGATCGTGAAGCCGCCGATCGCCGCGATCGGCGCAGTCGCGCCCGGCTTTTGAGGCTTCATCTTGCGGACCAAGGCGATCAACGTCTCGCCCGCGGCTTTGCGTTCGGTGAGGCGCCTGTCGCCGATCGTCATTGTGAAGGCGTCGCCGCGGGTCGGAATTCTTCGGGCGAGGTCCTGGGTGATCGCCTCGATCCGGCGGGTCGCGTCTTCGAGCCGCTTTTCGCCGAAGTCGATCTTGCGCCTGATGGCGAGCTGGTCGTCGAAATGGCTGTCGCGCAGGCGCTCGAGCCGGGCGATTTCAGAGGCGATGCCAGCCTTGCGCATGAGCCGCTCGTCGCCGGAGGCGATCGCCTTGGCGAGGGCGAACTGGTTCGCCTGCGATCCGGCGTCCTCGATCCGGCGGACGGAGCGGTCGCCAGACATGGCGGCGTCGATGAAGCGGGCTTTGCGTTCGAGGATCTGCCAGCCCGTGGCGTCGACGCTGCGCTTGGTCGCGTAAGCGTAGAGCTCGATCTCCTCGTTCTCGTTGCCCTGCCGCTCGATCCGGCCCTCGCGCTGCTCGATCTGCGAGGGCAGCCACGGCACGTCGAGATGGTGCAGGGCTTTGAGCCGCCGCTGGGCGTTGACGCCGGTGCCCATGGTCTCGCGACGAGCCGATCAGGATGCGGACCTGGCCGCCATTGACGGCGTTGAACAGGCGCTGTTTCGCCGAGGACTTCTTGTAGTCCTGCATGAAGGCGATCTGAGCCGATGGCACGCCGCGGGCGACAAGGGAATCCTTGATCCAGCGATAGGCGGAGAAGCCACGGGTTTCTTCGGCGGCCAGCGTGCCGAGGTCGGAAAAGATCATCTGCGCCGCGCCGGGCGAGGGCGTAGGGAATGCCGTCGAGGCGGGTGTAGCGATTGTTCGCTGTTTGTTCCCAGATGCGATGAACGTTGTCGATCAGGGCGTTGAGCTTGTTGTCGGGCTCGTTGTCGCCCCCCGATCGGACAAAGCGCAGGTCGATCGCGGCATGGCGGCCGTCGGTGATCACGGAGAGCAGGATGTCGTCGCCCTTCTGCGGCTTGCCGGAGCGGTTCTCGATCGCCTTGATCCGCTCGGCGAGATGGCGCTGATAGCCGAGGAAGGCCTCGCTCGCCGGCGCGGCGACGATCTGCCGACGCCCTCCCGCGATCGCCGGCAGCTTCAGATATTGGCGGAGGTCGGACTTGAGGACGACGTCGGTCGCCATCCGATAGATCGCCATCAGATCGGGGACATTGACGAACTCGCAGAATCGCGTGACCGGCTTGTAGAGGCCGGACGGCTGAAGCTCGAGCTCGGTCCTCGTCTCCCCGAAATTGGCCGCCCAGGCGTCGAACTCCTGGATGCCGCGCTCCTGCAGCGCGTCGGGCTGGATGAAGCGCTGCAGGGTGAAGAGCTCGGCCAAAGAATTGGTGATCGGCGTGCCGGAGGCGGCGACCAGCGCCCTTCCGGGGTTTTTCGTGGCGTCGATAAAGCGGGTCTTGACGTAAAGGTCCCAGGCGCGCTGTGAGCCGTCCGGATCGATCCCTTTCAGAGTTGTCTGATTGGTGGCGAACGACAGTTTTCGGAACTCCTGCATTTCGTCGACGATCAGCTGGTCGACCCCGATCTCGGCGATCGTCAACATGTCGTCCTTGCGCGACTTCAGCCGCTCGAGGTCCTCCTCAAGCCCCTCCTTCATCCGCTCGATGCGCTTGCGCGAGAGCCGATCGGCCCCGTCGATCCGCTCGAGCAGCTCGGAATAGGACTGCATCTGCTGGGAAATCAGTCGACGCTCGAACTCGGCGGGCGCGGGGATGAACTTGAAGGCCGAATGGGTGATGATGATGCAGTCCCATTGCGCGGTCGCGGCGCGCGCCAGAAACCGCTGGCGCTTGTCCTTGACGAAATTGGTCTCGTCGGCGACGAGGATTCGGGCGGTCGGGTAGAGCTGCAGGAACTCGCGGCTCGCCTGGGCGAGGCAATGACCGGGCACGACCATCATCGCCTTGGTGATGAGACCGAGCCGCTTCTGCTCCATGATCGCGGCGGCGAGGCTGAAGGTTTTTCCCGCTCCGACCGCGTGGGCGACATAGGTCGTGCCGGAAGCGACGATCCGCCAGATCGCCCGCTTCTGGTGGGCGTAGAAGCTGATGACGCTGGAGGCGCCGGGAATGGTCAGATGCGACCCGTCGAAGTGCCGCGGGACGAGGTTGTTGAAGCGGTCGTTGTAAATCCGCGCCAGCCGGTCGGCGCGTTCGACGTCCTTCCACACCCAGGTCTCGAACGCCGCCTTGATTTTCATGAGCTTGTCCTTGGCGGCTTCGGTGTCGGCGGCGTTGAGGACCCGTTTCTTGACCCCGTCCTCCTCGAACTCGTCGTAGATCTGCGGCAGCGAGGCGTTGAGGGCGTCCATCAGGAGTTCGCCGGCATGGCGACGGGAAGTGCCCCAGTCGGTCGAGGAGCTCGCCTGGCCAGCGAAGGCATGGACGTTGATCGACCAGCTCGCGATCTCGACCGTGTGATAGACCGGCGTTTTGACGCCAAGGACCTCTTCCGCGAAGGCGGCAACGACATCGGCCGGTATCCACGGCGCGCCGAGGCGCGCGGTGATGTCGGAGGGCTTGAGGTCCTCGGGCAGGGTCTTTTCGAGCGCCGCGACATTGCGCTGATAACGCGGGTCGAGCGCGGCGGCGGCCTGGGCGGCTGTGAGCTTGTCGCGGATCTTGCCCGAGAGATAGGCGTCGGCCGTGACCCAGACGTCGCGGTTCATGGCGGCCGTCGCCTCGGGATCGGCAAAGATGCGCTCGCCCAGTTCCGCGATCGCCGTCTCGCGTGACCGGCCGAGAAGCTCGGCGATGCGGTCGAGATCGACGAGGCCCGTTTCGTGCAGGGTTACGGCGAGCGCGTCCTCGGCCGTCTCGATCACCGGCGTCGTCTCCGGATGGAGCACGCGCTCGCGAAAGATCGGTCCAGGCTTCGCCGTTCCGCTTTCGAGATCGTAATCCTCGATCGAGGCGACCAGCCAGACGTCGGGATCGTCGAGGAAGGGCTGAAGGTTCGGGCGACGGAAAGTTTCGCGCGTCTCGCCCTCGGCCGTCACGGTCTCGCTGATCGTCGTCAGGTTGATCGGGCCGAAGTTGCGCACGAAGAGGGCGTAGGCCGAGCGCAGCCGGATTTGCGCCGATCCCCAGGGTTCATCGTTCGCTTGCGCGCGCAGAACCTCGCGGACGGCGTCGCGAACGGCGATCAGGCTGCGGATGATGCGGGCGTGCTTCGCGGGGATCCCCTCCGTCCCCTTGCCGTCGCGAACGGCGACGGCTTGGGGCTCGCCGCCGATGATCTGGACGAGCGACGCCCTCGTGGACGAGATAGCTGCCCTCCTTGATCGCGGCCCCTTCGGCGGCCGTGCCGACCCGTACCGTCGCATGGAAGGCCGGCTTCGGTTCACCCACGGCGGCCTTGAACAGGTCGCGCGGCAGGCGGTCGAGCGCCTGGGCCAGAAGGTCCGAGAGCGCGCCAGGCGTCGAGAGGACCGGCTTCAACGTATAGACCGGCCCGTAGGCGCTCGAGGTTCGCGCATGCGTCCCGAGCGCCATTTCGGGATGCTCGACGAAGTAGCGGTTGATCGAAAGCGCCGTCTCGCCATCCTCGGCTGGAACGGCCTCGGCAAGAACGTCCCACGCCGCGCCGGCAGGCGCGGTTCCCGCATCCCGCTTTTGCAGGAACAGGATGTCGACCACGACTTCTGTTCCAGCGCGGTCGTGCATTGCGCCTTCGGGCAGGCGCACCGCGCCGATCAGATCGGCCATGGCGGCGATGTGCTGGCGGGCCTTGCCATCGACCTTGTCCATCGTCCAGCGCGACGTTACGAAGGCGGCGAGACCGCCTGGGCGCAGCCGCTCGACCGAGCGCGCGATGAAATAATCGTGCAGCGAGAGGCGCAGCTCTCCGGCCGGATCGTCGGCGCGCACGGTCCTGTCCGAGAACGGTGGATTGCCGATCGCGAGGTCGAAGAGTTCCGGCAATCTCGCCTTGCGTGAAATCCTCGTGGCGAATGCGGGCGTTCGGGTAGAGGAGTTTGGCGATCCGGGCGGTCGTTGGCGTCCATTTCGACGCCGGTCAGCGCGAGCTTGCCGGCGAGGGCTTCCGGGCAAAGGGCGAAGAACAGGCCCGTACCGCAACCCGGCTCGAGGACGCGCCCGCCGTCGAAGCCCATCCGGCGGAGCGTCCGCCAGATGGCGCGGATCATGAACTCCGGCGTGTAGTGGGCGTATTGGGTGGCCCGCTTGAGGTTGGCGAGGTCGTCGCGCGAGACGAGCCCTTCGAGTTCGACGCCGAGATCTTCCCAGGCGGGCGCGAAAGCGTCTCCGGCGCGGCGGAAGATCCGGTCGGCGAGGTCGGACGCGCCGAACGCGGTGAAGCGCGCCAGCCGCTCCTGCTCGTCGGGCCGGGCATGGCGGGCTTCCGCCTCGATCGTCGTCATGAGTCGGATCGCGGCGAGATTGTCCTCTGCGCGCGCTTTCCAACCTTCGGCAAGACGGCGATCGCCGGCGAGCCGGTAGTCCTGCGCCGGAAGAGATGGTTTGGTGGGAACGGGCGCGTCGAGGGGTTCGGCCTCTTCGGGCTCGACATTGATCTGCGCATGGGCGGAGGATTTCGCAGTTGGGAATCCGCCATAAAGGCCGAAGCCTTCCGCAACGATCGTGGTGTCGAGGAAGGGCAGGGTGAACTGGTCGTGTTTCATGGGGAGCGCTCGTGAGAAGCGCGTGCAAGCGCGAGCCCCAACGCATGACTGCGGCGGGCTGTCGTCTTGACGCGGAGGATGAAAGGGAGAGGTTTGGGAAGTCGCGCGGCTAGGCGCTCTTGCCCTTGGCGTTGTCTAGCCGGTTATCGAGGCCCGATGACAATCGTGAATCGTCGAAGCGCATAATTTCGGCGCATGGCTTCGCCCGTCTCAAGCTGCGAGCGGAGGAGCAATCGATGTCGCGCCCTCGTCCTCAGCGTCTGAGGATTCGCTAGGCGTCTCGGCGTAGTCGGGATGGAAGCCGAGGATGTAGTCGGCCATCCTTTGCGCTTCGGCCGCGGCGTGAAAAATCTCGCGGCGATCTTGCTTGAGCACGGCGATCCAGGACTGGAGGTAGCTCGCGTGATTGGGAATGTCGCAAGGCAATCCGATCATGGATCCGACCGCGACGGAGGTCAGCTCGGCTCGAAGCTCTTCTTTCGCGTAAAGAACAGATCCAAAGCCGCCGCTCAGATCGCGGTTCAATCGCGTGGGATGACCGCTGGCGTGAGCGAGCTCGTGCAGGACGACGACGGCGCGTTGTTCCGGACCGTGAAAGGCTTCGTCCGGAGGCATTTGAATGACGTCGAGCGCCGGGCTGTAAAAGGCGCGTTCACCGCCGATCCGAACCGGCACGCCGCTCGCCTCAATGATGAGCTCGACGTCCTTGACGCGCTCGGGGACCGTCTTCGTCGCAGTTGGGGGCGCAAGGGCAGGGACGCCGTCAATTTGCGAAGCATGAAAGACCGAGAACGTTCGCAGCATCGGAATTCGCCGCGTCTCGCGAGCCACCGTCCGTCGTTTTGTCCTCGATTTCGATCGGCTTGTAGAAATAGACGGGCGTCGCCTTCTCGCCCTTGCGCACCTGCCATCCTCGCGCCGCCGCTTGCCGGTAGCTGCACCAGCGCGGATCGCCGCTCGTAAAGGCGAGGGGTGACATGCCGAGCACGAAGAGATTGACGCCGCGATAGCGATGACCGGTCGCGACGTTGACCGGCGTCGTCGATCCGCCGCAGGCGTTCGGGTCCCATGGTCTGCGCCACGGCGCGACTCCCGCCTCGAGCGCGGCGACAATCCTGTCGGTGAGTTCCTGGTAGTGGTCGCGTCTTTGTGTGGGATGGCTTCGGAGGTTTCGCATCTGGCTGCTCCTCGGAACGGAATTGTTCCTGAAACAGCCTCCCCACCCTCGCATGGCGGCCGGCGGGGCAAGGGCGCGCCAGCGGGCCGGGAGAGACTAGCGAAGCGGCTCGACCGGCCGAACCCTTGCGGCGGCGGGCGTCTATGCGAGATCGGTCTCTTTCAGTCCTCCTTCATCGGGTCTGCATCGACCTCTATTTCTACCTATATTGGCAATGCATCAGGCGCTCTATTCGCGATGCTGAATGGAACAAGCGCAACGCCTTTTGGAGTGGATCACTCGCTATAAGCCTTCAATCCGCATCGAGAGTCGACCTTGGGCTTAAGCGATAGTGCATATGCCATGGACGGCAGGGCGAGCGCTGCCTGCTAGCTACTAGGAGGCCGGGCTTTGTGGCCGAAGCGAGACGATCAAGCCGATGGCCTACTGGTATCGGCGGGTGTTCCTCCTCGCATTTCCCCTCATTCTCTCCAATCTGACGCAGCCGCTGCTCTCCACCGTGGACACGGTGCTGAGTGGCCATTTGCCGGGCGCGGCTGCACTGGGCGGTGTGGCCGTGGGCGGCATCTTCTTCAATACCATCTACTGGACCTTCGGCTTTTTGCGCATGGGCACCACGGGACTGGTGGCGCAGGCGCACGGCGCACAGCAGCACGACCAGTTGCGGCTGCATTTCTTGCGCGCGCTGCTTTCAGCGGTCGCAATTGGCGCCCTGATTCTGGTGGTGCAGGGGCCGCTGATCGCCGTCGCGATAAGGCTGCTGGGAGCCAGTGACGCCGTAGCCGAGAACGCGCGTCTCTACAGCCACATTCGCATCTGGTCGGCTCCTGCGGCGCTAACGAATTTCGTCATTCTCGGCTATCTGCTGGGCCGGCAGCGAGCGCGCGCTGCGCTGGCGTTGCAGGCGGCGATCAACGTGGTCAATGTGTGTATGGCGCTGTTCCTGGTGTTGCGGCTGCACTGGGGTGTGGCCGGCATCGCCACAGCGACGGCGTCGGCAGAGTGGGCGGGCTGCCTCTTGGGATTGGTCCTGGCGCGCGATGCGGCGCGGCATCCCGACAAGCGTCCGCTGAGTTGGGGCGAACTGCTGCACGGGCCCGGCCTGCGGCGCCTTTTCGCGCTGAACCGTGATCTTCTGTTGCGCACGCTGAGCCTGGTTGCGGCCTACGCGTGGTTCACGCGGGCCGGAGCGCGCGAAGGCGACGCCGTTCTGGCTGCTAATGCCGTTTTGATGAACATGAATTACATTGCCGCATATGGGCTGGATGGATTTGCCAACGCCACTGAGGCGCTGGTCGGCGAGTCCATCGGGGCGCGTCGCCTCAACGACTACCGCGCGGTCCTGAAAGCTTCGGCGGTATGGGCGTTTCTAGTGGCGGGGGCGGGATCGCTTGTGTATCTGGTCGCGGGCCCCTGGCTGGTGGCGCTGTTCACCAATGTAGAAGCGGTGCGCGTGTTGGCGATGCGCTATCTGCCCTGGGCAGTTTCACTGCCCATCGTCTCGGTGGCGGGATTTCAACTGGACGGCGTCTTTATCGGCGCCACGCGTGTGCGCGAATTGCGCGACAGCATGCTGGTTTCGTTTTTGGTGTTTCTGGGCCTCGCCATTGGCTTGGAGCGGCTCTTTGGCAACAACGGACTGTGGTTCGCGTTCTGCGGCTTCATGGCCATGCGCGGCGTGATGTTGGGACTGCGTCTGCCGCGGATCGAGCGCGGCCTTAAGTGGGCTGCTTCTGTTTCCTGAGAATTCTGATCCTTGCGCTCGGCGGCGGTCAGGACAGCGCCCAGTTTCCAGAGGGCGCCTCGAGAACGCATGGCGGCGGCTCGGCGCGCTCCTCCCAACCTTTCCAGCAAAATGCGCGGCCACCGCTGCACCAGCGCCGATTTGGCGAACAATCGTTGGCTTTTCGGGAATCAATCGTTGAGCGGGATCGGCGCGACTCACGTCACTCTGCTCGCTTCCATTCTGCGTGCATGTCGAGTTAGATCCTGCGCGCAGGAACCGCTCGACGGCCAGATCAGCTTCGCCTCCGCGAAAGCGGGGCGAGATAAGGGGCGAGATACTAAGTATAAGGCGGCAGAGACAAGATGTCGGTCGAGCGGATTGTCATTGAGCTTGAAACCCCAGGCGACTCGCGAAGCCTGTTTCGTTTGCGGCTGACAACAAGGTCGTAGGAGAAAACCTGACCGCCGTTCAAGCTCACCTTCTTGTCGGCGAAATTCTCGATCGGATCACGCTGCCGCGACCATCTGCGATGAATTGAGAGCGCGATCGGCGGCTGCCTTTCGATGTCGGCGTCGCCTCTGCGACACAGCAAGCCTGCTATCTCGACCGACATTGGCCCAACGTGCGCACTTTATCGCGCGGTGGAATTCTGCCTTTCCGGCTCAATCACTGCTCGGTCCCCTATCTCCTCTGGGTTGTCAGCCTCGTCCGGAGCGCCATCTCATCAGTGGGACACAGTAGCGCCAGACAGTCGGCCGCTATCCGTGCAGGTATCCACCGTCGTTTCGAAACGGCGGTCGCCGGACGCCATCAGACCCGTGACGCCCTTCAAAAATCCAACGACGCGCCATCAGGCGCGGAGTTGGTAACCGCGGCGCTGCTTGCGTTCGAGCCATGTGTTGAGCGCTATATGCGCGAGCGGAGGGGAAGCATGAAGGTCGATTTGGGTTCGCTCGGCGCCGCCGTCCGCCCCAGCGGCGCACCACACGTTCGGCGAACAGCGTTGGTTCGACCGATAGGACGTAATAACGCGCCATGTTCTTCGAGCGGTCGACCCGCTCCACACGAGCACGTTCAGGACGTCCGGATCCTTGGTTTGCTGGTCCATAGTCGGAGCTAAGGCGCGAGATGAGGCGCGCGTCCAACGCATATTTCGAATCAATCGAGCTGCGCCGATTTGGATTTCAGATCGATCCGACGGACAGACCGTGAAAGCGCTCGGCCGAAGGCGGCGGCGCGGCGACTTGCCCGGGTGTGGGCGAGAGAAACCGTTGATGAATTACAAGGTATTGTCAACGAAACGGATGTTTGGTTAGTTGTGATAAGCTAAGATGCTCCCAACGCAGCCAGTACCACCATGTAAAGGTATGTATTAGTTCCATAACTAATGTTATGCGAATTATGTTTTGGCTATTCTATCAACTAGATAATCGCGATTAGTTCCATAACTCTGGCAGCCATTGGCAAGAAGGCAATTAGGCGGCGGGCGCTGTCACTATTAGTCTAATTGGACCTCGCGTATTTACAGCGCCAGCTCGCGCGCCTATATTCTGACCATATGGTCATTTTGCGAGGCGTCGATGAAGAGCGTTCCCGTCGTGGAGGCGAAGGCCCGCTTCTCCGCCTTGCTCGCCGAAGTCGAGGCGGGCGAAGAAATCGCAGTCACCCGCGGTAACATGGGCAGACCATTGTGTGCCTGGTCCCGGACCATCCTCGCAAAAGGCGGCCGACGCTTTTCGCGATTTCTGGGCCGATGCCCATGAAATCGATCTGATCGCGCCTGAAGACAAGCTGGCCGAAAGCGTAGCGTCCTTGGACGACTAGATCGTGTCCTCTCTTTACCTTCTGGACACGAACATCCTGATCGCAGCCCTGAAAGGGCTGGACAAAATCCGCAGACGGTTGGAATCCGAGCAACTGAGCACCATTCGGCTTTCTGCGATAGTGCTGGGCGAACTGGAATTCGGCGCGGAGAAGAGCGCCTATGGCGAGCGCAACCGTCGCGTCTGACTGCGCTGGCTCAGCGGCTACCGTTGGTCGGAATTGATTACAGCACGACCCGGCACTATGGAAAGATCCGGGCGCTGCTGGAGCGCCAGGGCACTCCGGTCGGAGCAAACGATACCTGGATTGCAGCGCAGGCCCTAGCGATCGATGCAACGCTGGTTACGGACAACGAGCGCGAATTCTCGCGTGTGCCCGGTTTGAGCCTCGAAAACTGGCTGCGGTCACCGAGTTCTTGACCGCAACCCTTCGCCGCCGCAAAGACGCGGCCTGGTCGACGCGAGTCTCTTTCTGCAAGCGGACCACCCACAGGGTTATAGGCTGACCCCTTAGAGGTCGTGATGTGACCGCCTCCGCTTGGCTCGACGCTTCCCGACACGGCACGGACCGTTTGCGCAGTCGATCGCTTGAGCATGGATTGTATGACTTCCAGCAACCGGCCCCAGTTTTCCGCTGACGAGCGTATACGCGTAGGATCTTGCCCACCCTTTGATGTCGTTCTTCAAGAGATGCGCAAGCATCGGCGCGTGGGCGTGCGCGCCGCTCATCGACCGGCATTTTCAAAGCGCGTTTCAGCGCAGCAGCGACCGCATCACTCTCATGGGGATTGACGATCAGCGGATATAAGAAGCTAATAGGCCGAACGGATGCCCGTCGGACCTTGCCGAATTCGGACTTACTTCACCTTCACGACATCATCCGGCTTCCAGGCTCTGGTCGAAGAACTCGACGCCGGTGCCGTAGAGGCGCAAGGCCACCAGGAAATTTCGACCGTTGACGGTCTGGATCCAGTTCGAGTCCGGCCCATTCGCCGGCTTTGCGGGCCGAACCATAAATCGACCGAGCCGTCGCTGTTGGTGGCGACCTTGTTGAAGCCGTTGATCGACGGCATCAGTTGCGGCGCTTCCACCATCGTCCCGTCGGTGATGTTGTAGGCGGTTGACCGCCCAGAACAATGCTGCAGGCGGATTGGGCGGCAGATGCAGCTTGTAGGTATTCGAGCCGTTGAGGAACTCGCCGTTCGCATCGCGGAACGCGAACGGATATTTCGACCCGGCCTCGATCGTCCGCATGACCATCGCGGGAGCCGACGAATAGGCGACCTGGAAATAGGTCGCCCGCTGAATGACATCGAGATAGCTGTCCTGGAACCAGTCGGCGGTGGCGCCGGCCCAGCGTTCTCCCACTGCCGGTCCTTGTAATAGCGCTTCCGGCTGTCCGGGCGACCGAGCTGTCGGTCGCCAGGATCATCTTTGGCGCCGTCTCGACCGCCTTCTTCAGCAGCTCCTGTTGCTTTCCGGTCGGATTGAACGGCTGGCCCTTGACGATGCCGATCGAAGCCAGCACGCCGCGCAGTTCGGGATCGATCGCCGACACAGGCTCGTAATCGACGAACGCCTTGAGCTTGGTCCAGAACGTATTGTCGACCGGATACATCATGTTGATGCGCTTGCCGCTGCCGTTCGGAAACTGCATCGGCTTGACGTCCTTCTCCATGGCCCACAGCGGATAGATGCGCGTAAGCTCCGCGAGCGCGACGGCGGGCTTCGGGTCCGGTCCGTTCTCGCCCTTCGGCATGATGGTGCGGAAGAACAGGAAGACGTTGTAGGTCTTCGACTTGAACGCGAAATAGCCCTTTGGAATCTCGCCGTCGTAGTCAGGCGGCAGCAGGAGTAGAGCCCGCCCTTCGCGCGGTCCGGCCCGACCGCGCCGACATCGGTGATCGTGCGCTGGAAGAAATCGGTGAACATACCGATCACGTTGCGCGGCGCGGCAACGACCAGCGGGCCTGTCTCCTTCAGGTCGAGATAGCTCATCGAATAGATGACGTCGGCATTGGGCGTCGGCACCCAGGTGCGCGCGTCCATCCGCTCCTTCCAGATCGGCAGGACGTTGTAGCCCTTGCCGAATGTCGCCTCCGACCCATCGCGCATGCCGATGATGTTCAGCGCGGGCAGCATGGTCATATAGGCGTGGATGGCCGCTGGTAGTAAAGCTCGTCGCGCAATGCCTCGGCTTCATCCTGCGGGAGCCAGTTGCCATTATTCAGCTGCTTGACCAAGGGCGGGGCGGCCTGGTCTTCGGCACGCGCGGTCGCTGCAATGATCGCCGCTGAGAGGATTGTGCAAAAAGCGACGCTGCCGGACCAAGACATTCTCATTGTTTCCTCCTGCGGAGCGGGCGGTCAGAACTGAAAGTTCATGCCGGCGTAGATCTGCCAGTGCGGGACCTGCTCGCCGTAATGATAAACCGTGTATTGCGGCTCGACGAAGAAGTTCGCGGTGACCTTGCCGATCTGCATCACTTTGCCGTCGCCGAGGCCGACCGGGATATAGCCGAGGTCATTCTGGAAATCGAAGTTCCAGACGCCACTCGATCGAGAGAAGCCTTGCGGCAGGTTGTAGAAAATGATCGGCTGCGCGGTGAAGCAGAAGCTGCCCGGCTCGCGGTTGAAATCGTCGGCGAACGAATGCTGATAGGTCACCAGCGAGCCAATAAGACCCCAGGATTGCACGGAAACAGCGGCGCCAGCCGCGCCCGCCTGCCAGCGGCCAGCGCCGGAGAAGCGATCTGTCGCCGTCGGCGCCACGAACAACGGCCCAACTGCCAGGAGGACCGGTTTGGTCGGCAGCACGATCAAATCGAAGACAGTGAGGTCGCCGAGCCCGTCCGCATAGCGATCGGGCGCGGGGTTGACCTGAGTAAGGCAGGGTAAAGCGAACGAATATTTGTATTCCGCCCACATTCAGCGGCACAAGACCGCGCAGCAGGAGACTGTTGGCGTCCGAATTCAGCGGTCCATAAAACGAAGGGATGTAATAATCCTGCAGATTGATCGTGGTCTTGGCGGTAAGGGGATTGTTGGCTGAATTGGTCGTGTCGTCGGCGCGCGCAGCCGAAATCGAGACAGAAGCGAGCAACGCCGCGAGGATCGCTCTCATGATCTTGATCTCCCTTGCTTTGCGGTCCCGCTCAGGCGCGCTTCTCGATCTTGGCGGTTGCCAGGAGCCGTCGAGAATGGCCGTACTGCTCCAATAGGCGCGAATGTAGAGTGAGAAGGTCCCGTCGGGCGCGGGAAGCCAGTTCGCTTCGTGATCAGAACCGGGATTTTGCCCTCCGGCGTAGAGCGTCAGCGATCCGTCGTTGTTGCGCTTGAGCGTGGTGTTCTTCGTGCCGAGCGAATAGCGATTAAGCGCGTTAGGGTGGAAGAGGTGCTTGTCGTTATAGAGAGTGAGCGACCAGAAGCCCTTGACCGGCGGCGTCTGGCCTTCGGCAAAAGTGACCGCGTAGCTGTTCACGCCCAGAAGCTGATCGCCCTTCTCATCGACGTCGGTGTAAAAATACTGCGTCTCGTTCGGACGGTTGTCGAACATGTTGGAGCGCGCCGTGCCGAGGCGGTCGAAAGAGTCCGCCACGATCCGGTGTTGTGGGTCGAGCGGTTCCAGTTGTTTCCGGCGGGCCGACCGTTGTGACGCCAGGCAAGTAAAGGCTGCACGAGCTCGCGCTCGGACGCACACGGCCGTCTCCGTCAGCAGTTTGGCGGTCGCGGGATCGGCGTGCGCGG
>CAWAFO010000003.1:0-366589 GCA_963781395.1 uncultured Pseudomonadota bacterium | reverse complement strand
GTTGCGCCACAACAGGTCGTCGCGGCCATCGTTGTTGAAGTCGGCGACCTGGGTCACGGCCCAGTGGGAGTCGGCAAAGATGACGCTGGCTGCGATCGCTTGCGTGCCATTCATCAGCCAGATGGCGGTCGCACCGGTGTCGGCATTGCGCCATACCAGGTCCGCCTTGCCGTCGCCGTTGAAATCCCCGGTGGCGGTTACGGACCAATGGCCAGTGAAAACGATCTCGCCGACGCGCGCTTGTCAAGCCGTCCATCAGCCAGATCGCCGTTTGCCCGGTGGACGCGTTGTACCAGAGGAGATCGTCGCGGCCATCGCCGTCGAAATCGGCGACGAACATGACGCGCCACTGGGGATTCGACAGCACCGACGGCCGCGCCGTGTGTGCCAAGGCCCTGCATGAGCCAGATGGCCGTGGCGCCCGACGAGGCATTGCGCCAGACGATGTCGGCATTGCCGTCGCCGTCGAAGTCACCGAACTGCGTGGGCACCCAGCTTGCGTCGGGCCAGACGACCTTCGCGTCGAGCGCGCTCAAGCCGTTCATCAGCCAGATGGCGGTCGCGCCGCTTGCCGAGTTCCGCCAGACCAGGTCCGAACGGCTGTCGCCATTGAAATCGGCATACGCAGTAACGGACCAGCTGGAATCGCTGAAAATGGTCGCAGAACTGGCGGCAGTGAGGCCATTCATCTTCCACAGCGACGTCCGGCCAGCCGAGGATCTCCAGCCGATGTCGCTTTTCCTGTCCGCGTCCACGTCGAAACCGCGCCCCGCCGTTGCCTGCGCCGGCGCATACGCAACGAGACGGCGATTGCCATCGGTGAAATACACGACGCCGTTCAGCACGAGAGGGCTTTGCCAGTGGACCGAGCCCACGTCCTGTGCCGGACTGCTCCAGAGGATGGTGCCCGAAGTGGGGCTGACCGCCCGCAATACGCCACTCGCAGCGTAATACAGCACGTTGCCGGCCACCAGCGGCGACGTGCCGCCCTGAGGAATGGACCACTGCACGTTCAGTGAGGGATTGCCTCCCGTGCCGACCTGCATGCGCAGACCGGACAGCCCCGAGCCGTTGGCGACGAATACCCACACGGAGTCGTCGGCGGGATTGCGCCAGACGGCCGGCTGGCTGAACAATCCACCACCCTGCGGAATGTTGATGATCGAGCCGACTTCGCCGCCAAGGTGACCGGGCGCGGGGGAGCCCGCGAGGTTCGCGAGGTTGGCGAGATTCACCAGCCGCAATTTGCCGTCCTTGCCGCCTTGCACGCCAAGATGCTGGACGCTGGAACCTGGCAACGGTGGAATGACCGCGATGGTCGTGCTGCCGATATCGGCGTCGCCACTGTCGAGCGACTGGAAGTTCTGCGGCGTATACGAGTCATTGGGACCTTGCGCGTTGCTCGTGCCGTCGGGGTTGATCGCGAGGATGGATTCGCTCCAATTGTGTCCATCGGTGTTGCCCGAGTACGTGCCATTGCCCGTCGATACGAAGAGGCGGCCGAGCGACTCGTCGTAAATGACCCCGGGACGCGACCAGATGGCGTTGCGCGGCAGCGTGCAGTAAGGCAGCGGCGGCGGCGGGGATGGGTTGGCCGGTTTCGGGCCGAGATGAGCGTGGACGTCGCTGCACGTCGCGTTGAAGACCGTCTGGGCTCCGGTCGCCAGGTCGATCGTCGTCAGGTGGCCCTGGTAATCGCCGTTGTCGCCGGGGTATCCGCCGTGGACGACGTAGAGATAGACGTGCGAGCCCACGGTGGCGAGGGCAAGGGCGGACGAGCCCTTTTCGTCGAACGGCTTCAGTGCCGCGAGCTCAGGCCATCCCCCCGTCGTCGATCTCGACGCCGTCCGTGATGCGATGCTTGTGGACGAAGCCGTCGAGGCCGTAGCTGTAGACGTACGTTCCGTTGGGGTCGATCGCCGGCGTCGACGTCGTGTAGCAGGGGCCACCCGTATTGTTGATCTTGCAGGTGCCGGGTCCGTGCGGTTTCGACCACAGCACCGCGCCCGATCCGGCGTCGATGGCGATGATGTCGCCTTGCGTGGACGTCGTGAACAGCACGTCCGCGATTCCCGAAGGCAACGCCACGCCGCGGATGCCCACCAGCGTGCCGTCGCTTGCCGCGGGCAACGTCACGCTGTACTTCCGCGTCAACGAGCCGACGTTGCCTTCGCCCAACGACCGCTCGACCGTATTCGAGCCGGCATGGGCGGCGTCGCCATTGAACTGCAGCCAGTCGTAGGCGATGGAGGGCACCGCCCAGAGAAGCGTGGCGGCGACGAGCGCGCGCCGGATGCCGGCGCGCGCTCGGGACGCGAATCGAATCAATGCGTCACTTGCACGGCCCAGCCCGAGCCGAGGTTGACAGTTGCCCGTCGTCGTCACCGACGTCCCGTTCATGAGCCAGATCGACGTCTGCGACGTTTGACGCATTCTTCCATACGATGTCGGATTTGCCGTCTCCGTCGAAATCGCCGGTGCGCAGTGCCGAAAGGTTGGCATCGGACGTGAGCAATCCCGACGCGGTCGTCGTCATGCCGTTCATGATCCATACCGTGGTCGAGCCATCGGAGCCTTTCCACAGGATATCCGACTTGCCGTCACCGTCGAAGTCGCCGATCAGCTTGGCCTCCATGGCGGCATTCGCGTTGATGTAGGCCGACGCGCGCGCGTGGAGTCCATTCATCAGCCATATCGCGGTCTGGCCCGTGGCGCTGTTTCGCCACAGCAGGTCCGAACTGCCGTCGCCATCGAAGTCGCCGGTCAGCGTGACGGCCCATTTCGGATCTCCGAAGATCACGGCCGACGACGTCGCCGTGAGCCCGTTCATCAGCCAGATGGCAGTCTGCCCGTTCGCGGAATTGCGCCAGAGGAGATCGGATTTGCCGTCGCCATTGAAGTCCGCCACTTGCACGACAGACCAATTCGGGTCGGTGAAAATGACTGCACCGGAAGTGGCGCTGATCCCGTTCATCAGCCACAGGGCCGTTTGCCCCGTCGTGCTGTTGCGCCAGACGAGATCGGCGCGGCCGTCGCCGTTGAAGTCGCCGATGAACTGCACGGCCCAGTGGGGGTCGCTGAAGATGATCGGCCGACGAAGTCGGGGACAGGCCGTTCATCAGCCAGACGGCGGTCTGGCCGGTACTGCTGTTGCGCCACACCAGGTCCGATTTGCCGTCGGCGTTGAAGTCGCCGGAGAAGAGCACGTTCCAGTTGCCGTCATTGAGCACCGTGGCCGATTGCGAAGCGGCGACGCCGTCCATCAGCGACAGCGAAGTCTGCCCGGTGACGGCGTTCTTCCAGACGAGGTCGGTGGTGGCGCTGGCGTCGAGATCGGGCTGCGCCATCCGCGACAGCGAGGTCACGCGAATCGTCAGCGCCGTCGGCGTTTGCGACAGCACGTCGACCGCGACGCCGTAGTACGCGTCGACGAAGCGCGACCCGGTGGGCAGCACGGCGTCGTCAAAGGTCGAGGTGGCCGTCGACATGTCGAGCAGCTGCGTATCGTCGCTGTACGCGTCGCACCCGCCGCACAGGAACTCGAACGGTCGCGTGATACGCACCTGCACGCCGTTGGCGTTGGCCACGCTGATGCCGCTGTCGAAGCCGGTCGGCTGCCGGTACTCGAGCCAATAGGTGCGGTTGGGTCCGGCGGGAATGCGCACCGCGTAGTGCGATCCCCCCGGACTCTCGATCGGGTTCAGCGTGTAGGTCCCGGTGCCCGCGACGTGGGTGCTGACGCTCGCATCGGTGATCCACTTCAGCGCGCTTTTCTGGAACGCGTTGAAATGCATCGAGCTGATATTGCCCATCACGTCGAACGGGTCGCCATATTCGGTGACGCTGCAGGTGCCGCCGATCGACACCGTGCCGCAATCGAGGCTGCCGGCGTGATAGAGGCCGAATGTGTGCCCGAGCTCGTGGCCGATCACATTGAGGCTCGTCGTCTGCTTGACGAAAGCGAGGCCGTAGCCGATATATCCGAGCCCCGACCATCCGCAACTGAATCCCGTCTGCGCGAACACGAACACCACGTGATTGGAGACGGCGGTGCTGCCGGGCGACATGAAGCCGGGCGTCGTATAGGCGGACGAGTAGCCGGCGTTCTGCGCCGCGGCGGTTCCCTGCTGCTGGATGAAATCCGTGTCGCAGCCCGCATTGCCCTTGGCGTCGACCGCGGGCACCTGCGTCGCAAGGAGCCAGCCGTTGTTCTGCTTGCCGGTCGTGCCGGTCAGCAGCTGCTGGCCGAAGGAGACTTCCTTGTAGTACTCGGCGACGCTTTTCACCGGCGCGACGCCGAACGTGCTGGTGTTGAGCGCATCGACGGTGAAGGGGTCGGCGGGATAGGTGAGCGGGGAGAGCTTCGTCGGGAACTTGACGGGCGCCATGAACAGCGTATGCGTCGCCGCCGCCTTGAGCCGGATCGCATCGACCGTCGGCGCTTGCGGTTGGCGGCGGATGACGATGTGCTCGACGGTGAACGTCGCGTCGGCCGCGAGCGAGCCGGACAGGCTCACTTCCATGCCGTTCTTCAGCACGTCGAGCATTTGCAGGTCGCGCAGCTGCTTGTGATGGCCGTTCGCCATGAACACCGCGAAGAAGTATTCGCTGGGGCGATCCGTGAAATCCATGTGACCAAGTCGCAATATGCCGTCGTATTCCGCGGCGATACTTGCGGTTGCCGTCTTGGCGACGTCGGCGATGCGCGTGGCCGATTTTGCGTCCACGAAGCTGCCGCTCGACGATCCGTGAACGGTGTAGCGCGCGCCGGCCTCGAGCGCAGCCGCGGCAACGCCGCCGACCACGAGGCTGTCGCCATCGGCGGTCGTGACCAGCCGATACGTGCGTGGCGGCGCCGGCTGCGATTGGTCCTCGACGGTGATCGTGCGCACGACGCCGCTGACGTCGGCGGGCTGCAGCGCGGCGCGGGCATCGACCACGACCTCGTGCCCGGCGGCATCGAACGCCATCAGCAGAAGCGCGGGAAACAGCAGGGCCGACCGCAGTATCGACATGCGCCAGAAACGGGTGGTGAAGAAGTCAGTATATGACATTGTCATAAAAATTACAAGCCTGGGTGGCCCACTCGCTGCAAGTTCCGCACCCCGCGGCGCGAGCGGTCATCAGGCTTTTGATTCTTTAGGCGGCGGAACGTGCCGGTGGCACTTCCAGACGCGCGAGCGGTCGGCCACTCCCGACAATCGGCAGCCAGCGGACTGCCGGATCGTTTGGACTCGCAGGGACGCCGCCCGACCGTGCGGTGCCAGCCGTCGACCCGACATCCCCCCGACGTCAGACGCGGTCGCCGAAGGCCTGTTGCAGTGCCCGTGCCGACGGCTCGAGCAGGCCGCGCTCGGTGATGAGCCCGGTGACCAGTCGCGCGGGCGTGACGTCGAACGCATAGTTCACTGCGCGCGTGCCTGGCGGCGCCAGTGCGACGCGCACCGGATCGCCGCGGCCGTCGCGACCTGTGGCGTGCAGCACTTCGTCGTCGCCGCGCGACTCGATCGGGATCGCGTCGCCCGAATGCATGCTCCAGTCGATCGTCGGTGACGGCAATGCGACATAGAACGGCACGTCGTTGTCGCGCGCGGCGAGCGCCTTGTCGTAGGTGCCGATCTTGTTGCAGACATCGCCATTGCGCGCGACGCGATCGGCGCCGACGATCACGAGGTCGACGGCGTGCCGTCGCAGCAGGAGGCCACTGGCGGAATCGACGAACAGCGTGTGGGCGATGCCCCGTTGCGCGAGCTCCCACGTCGTGAGATTGGCGCCCTGCAGCCGCGGCCGCGTCTCGCTGACGAACACATGCAGCGGCAGGCCCTGCGCATGGGCGAGGAACAGGGGCGCCGTTGCGGTGCCGAAACCGAGGGTCGCGAGCGCGCCCGCATTGCAGTGGGTCATCACGTTGACGGTTCCAGGCTTCCGCGCGGCGATCGCGTGCAACAGTGCCAGCCCGTGCTCGCCGATGGCGCGGTTGATCGTCACGTCCTCGGTGGCGATGGCGTCCGCCTCGTGCCACGCGGCGTCGGCGCGCGCCGACGCAGGCAACGCGGCGACACGCGTGCGCACGCGCGTCAGCGCCCAGCGCAGGTTGATCGCGGTGGGGCGCGTGGCATCGAGCGTGGTGAACGCGCTCGCCAACGCGGCGTCGCCCGCATCGGCGTCGAGCGCCATCGCCAGGCCGTATGCGCCGACCGCGCCGATCAGCGGCGCACCGCGCACCCACATCTCGCGAATGGCGCGCGCAGCGGTGTCGACGTCGGCGATGCGTGCGTCGACGCGCGCATGCGGCAGCGCGCGCTGGTCGATGACGTCGATCGCGTGCTGGCCGGCGGGACGCACGAGCGCGCGGTAGGGCGCGGGATCGACTGCCGGCGTGGTCATGGCGCGCACCCGTCGCCGCGCTGCGGCCCTCGTGAGACGCCGCCCGGGCAGGAATCGATCGCAGAACCGGCGCGAGTCATCAGTGCTTCAGGACCTGCACGATGTTGTTGAAGTCATCGGTCCAGAGTCGCCAGCCGGGCCGGGCCTCGATCGGCGTCGCGGCGCCGGCAATGGCTGGACGACCGAGGACCTTCATGTTCGCCGCCACCAGCACCCAGTCGGAGCGCGACGCAATGCCCCGGCTGTCCTCGGCGTCATCGGCAATGAGCACCGCGTGCAGACCGCGTGCCCGGGCGAGCGAATCCACCACCGGCGCCAGGTCGAGAAAGCGGTTGGTGACATGGAAGGCGATGACGCCATCGGGCTTCATATGGCGAAGATACACGCCCAGCGCCTCTGCCGTGATGAGGTGCACCGGAATCGCGTCGCTCGAGAAGGCATCGATGGCAAGCACGTCGAACTGCTGCGAGGGCTCGCGCTCGAGGCTCAGGCGCGCGTCGCCCAGCGGCATCTCGATGGTCGCGTCGCTGTCGCTCAGGTAGGTGAACCAGGTGCGCGCGATCTGCATCACCGCCGGGTTGATGTCGTAGATGCGGAACGTGTCGCCTTTGGCGCCGTACACCGCGAGCGTGCCCGTGCCGAGGCCGATCATGCCCACCTTGAGCGGCGCGAGGCTCGGATTGAGGGATTCGAGCAGGAGCCCGATGCCCGAGGTGCGTGTGTAGTAGGTCGACGGCTCGCGGTCGAGACCACGCTCGAGATACTGGTTGCCGTGGACGATCGTGCCGTGGATCAGCGTGCGGTGGTGCGCGGCCCCGGCGCCCGCGTCCTGCACGCGCAGCACGCCGTAGAAGTTGCGGGTCGCGTAGATCGTCCATGCGTAGAAATCCTGGACCGCGTAGGCACCGGATCCCAGCGTGACCACCAGCGCGGCGACGGCCAGCGCGCCGTAGACGGGGCCGCTGCCGCGCACGCGCAGCAGCAGCAGCGCGGCGCAGGCGACCAGCCCGAACGCGAGCTCGAAGCTCGCCGGCAGCACGAGCGGCGCGACGATGCCCACCAGCGTCGCGCCGATCGCGCCGCCGAGCGCCACCATCAGATAGAAGCGTGTCAGGTATCGCGGTGCGGGCTTGAGGCCTGCGAGCTCGCCGTGACAGAACATGCAGGCGGCGAACAATCCCCCGAGGAACACCGCGAACTGCAGCGCAAGCTCGTGGGTGATGCGGTCGTCGGCGAGCGTCCATGCCATCACGCCCAGCATCGCCGCCGCCGCGGCGAGGAAATAGGGGCGGCGATACCAGCGCTCGCTGTCGAAGCAGAGGATGAACGTCGCGAGATAGATCGTCAGCGGCAGCACCCACAGCAAGGGCACCGCGGCGACGTTCTCGGTGAGATGGCTGGTGACGGCGAGCAGCAGCACGGAACCGGTGGCGGCGAGAGCCAGCCACAGCAATTGGCGCGCGGCCGCCGGCGGTGGCTCGCGGCGCGCCGCCGAGGCCGACGGCACCACCAGCGGTAGCCCGGAGGCCGCGGACCCGAGTGCACGCAGCGTGGTCCACCCCGCGCCGGCACAGACAACGGCGAACGCGGCGAATGCCGTCGACCAGGCGATGGCCTGCGCGCGCGTCGCGATCCACGGCTCGACGACGAACGGATAGCCGACGAGCGCCAGCATCGACGCGGCGTTCGACAGTGCGAAGAGGCGGTAGGGGCTGCGGCCGGGATGGCAACGCGCGAACCAGGCCTGCAGGAGCGGGCTCGTCGCCGACAACATGAAGTACGGCAGGCCGATTGTCGCGGCGAGCAGGCCGAGGATCAGCCACGACGGATTCTCGCCGCCATTGGGCCTCCAATGCGCCGCAGGAACGATCGGCAGTAACGCGACGGCTGCCACGAGCAGGGCGACGTGCAGCCACAGCGCGCGGCCGGCGGCGACGCGTCGCACGAGCCAGTCCGCGTAGGCGTATCCGGCGAGCAGCGCCGCCTGGAAGAAGACGAGGCACGTCGTCCACACGGCCGCCGATCCGCCGAACCACGGCAGGATCTGCTTGGCGATGATGGGCTGCACCAGGAACAGCAGGAAGGCCGACAGGAAGATCGTGAACGCGTAAAGCGCCATGGCCGGTTTCGCGGGGCGATCGGGCATTGTACGATCGCGCGCCGCTCGCACCGCGCTGCAATGGCCTGCGCGCTGCGATGTGAACGCCAATGGTTGAGCAGCGTGGCGTCGCGACCGCGACCGGGGCGCGGCGTCGGCGGCAGCCTCAGGCCGCCGACAATCCTTCCACGAGCTTCATCCACTCGCGATCGCGCAAGTGCGGCTCGACGGCCGCGAGCGAGGCGGCGAACAACGCCGGCGGCGCCAACGCGCGCAGCTTGCGCATCATCGCGAGGCGTTCCTGCGGCGGCAGTGCCGGCACCATCCAGCGCAGGTGTGCCGGCATCTTGGACGGCGGAATCGACGCCACGATCGACGCCTCGATCGCTCGCAGCTCGTCGTCGGTGTGCGTCGCCCACAGCACGGCGTTGTGGGCGTGTTCCTCGGCGGCCATGTGCACGAGGTTGGCGGCGACGAAGGCGGCAAGATCGCGACGCAGCGTTGCCGCGACATCGGCACGCGCGTGCGCAGGCGATCGGCGCAGCGCATCGACATCGCGCGTGAGAACGGCGAACCCCGCGACGTGGTCGGCATGGTCGTGGGCGGCGCGCGCCGTCGACCCCGGGCGGCGCGCCTCCATCGCCGGATGCACGAAGGCGTCCTCGTTGGCGAGATGACTGCTGCAAAGCGCCACCAGCTCCTGCATGCGCATGACGATGCCGGCGATGTCCGACGGGTCGTCGGGGTCCATGCGCGCCGCGACCGTCAGCGCTTCGCACATGCAGGCGCGCAGACCGGCGTGCACCTTGCCGTAGAGATCGTGGCGCGGCACGCTCCGAAGGTTGGGCTTGCGCGGGCCGGGGGATCGCGACAACGCGGCGTCGGCGCTGGCAATTGCAGCAGGAATGAAGGCAGTGTCCATGCGTTTGTGTTGGCGCAAAGAAGGGATCATTTCGCCGGCGCGGCGCCGGGCGGCAGGTTTTGCGGCACGAACAGGATCCACGGCGTGCGCACGTCCGTACCGGGTGGCGCGAATGCCGGCGCCGGGGTGCCGGCCGGGCCGAGGGAACGGATGTAGCGGTACACGTCACGCAGGTCGGCGTCGGACATGTCGCGCAAGTTGAACCACGGCATCGGCGGCCGCCGCGGGCTGCGCGCGTACGGCAGCCATGCATCCTCCGTCATCGTCTGCACGATGAGTCGCAGGTTCGACGGATAGCTCACGCCCCACGGGCCCTTGAAGCCGACCGGAGCGCCGACGAGCCACTGCGATTCCGGCACGGCACCGGCGGTTTCCGCGTAGCCGGGCGTGTGGCAGTCGTTGCAGCCACCGGTGCGGGTGATGTAGCGACCGCGCGCGAGCGCAGGGTCGTCGGCGGCGGCGAGCGCGAGGCTTGTCGCGCAGCCGATGGCGAAAGCAGTGGCGCAGCGGACGAAAGTCAGCGTGTTCATGGGAGTGTGTCGGTCTCTCGCAAATGCCGGCATCGCGGCGACGAGCGCAACGATACCCGGCTTCGGCGCGATGCTGAAAACATCCGCGGTGGCCGGCAACGCGACGCAAGCCGGAGCATCGCGCCGTTCGCGTGCTGCGTGTAGCCGCGTGCGATAACCGGCGACATGCGCCGACGAGGCGGGATCGGCGCGGATGAATGGCGGCGCGCGCCGTATAATCAGGCGCCGCGTACACAGGAATGCGCATGATCACGAGCACCGTCGAAGGCATCGCGTGAGTGCGACGCGTCACTTCCGCGCCGCGCGCCTGACGGATGCCGTGGCGGCGATCATGGAGGCGGGCGGGTCCGCGCGCGACGAGGCGCGCACGGTCGCGCGCCGCCTCGTCGATTCCAATCTCGTCGGCCACGATTCGCATGGCGTGCTGCGCGTCGGCAAGTACCTCGAATGGGTGCGTGAAGGCTGGCTCGTCCCCAATGCGGCCGCGACGGTCGTCTTCGACGGTCCCGCGCTCGCCATCGTCGATGGCAACCGCGGCTTCGGCCAGGTGATCGGCGAGTTCGCCACGCGACTCGGCATCGCCAAGGCGGCGCAGTCGGGGATCGCGATGATCGGCCTGCGCAATTGCGGGCACCTCGGCCGCCTGGGCGACTGGGCGGAATTGGCGGCTGAAGCGGGCCAGGTGTCGCTGCATTTCCTCAATACGTCGGGCGCGCAGCGGGTTGCGCCTTTCGGTGGCAGCGACCGGCGGTTGTCCACTAATCCGATGGCCGTCGGCATTCCGCTCGCGGGTGGAATGCCGACGATCCTCGACATCACGACGTCCGCGGTAGCGGAGGGCAAGCTGATGGTGGCACGCAACAAGGGCGAGAAAGTTCCTCCCGGCTGGATCGTCGACCGCCATGGCCAGCCGACCGACGATCCCGACGCCTTCTACGATGGCGGCGCACTGCTCACGATCGGCGCGCACAAGGGATCGGGCCTGTCGATCGTCACCGACCTTCTCGCGGGCGCCGTCACCACCGGCCGCAGCTCCGATCCCGACGACACGGTGCTGCGCAACAACATGCTGTCGATCTACATCGACCCCTCCCTCTACGATCGCGAGGGCGCGGTGCTGCTGGAAGCGCAGCGACTGGTCGATTACGTCAAGGCTTCGCCGCCGCTCGACCCGCGCGCGCCTGTGCTCGCACCCGGCGAGATCGAACGGCAAACGCGCGCGGCACGCCTCGCCGACGGCATTCCGCTCGACGCCAGGACGCTCGCCGACCTCGTCGACGCGGCCGCGTCCGTCGGCATCGACGTCCCGCGCTTCGAGGCGCTGTTGGCGGAGGGTTGACCGGCGATGCGCGAGTCTCGCGGAGAGGGACGATAGCCTCAGCGGCTTGGCGCGCTCTGCGCATGCGGGCCGCTCGCGCCCATCTTCCGGCGAGAACCAGGATGAAAGTGGACTGATGGACGACGCTGCGCTCTTTCCCGGATTCACCTCGCACCGCGTCAAGACGTCGGGCGCCGCGATCCACTGCGTGGTCGGCGGCACCGGCTCGCCGCTGCTGATGCTGCACGGGTATCCGCAGACACACGCGATGTGGCATCGGATCGCCCCGGCGCTCGCGCGCACACACACCGTCGTCTGCGCCGATCTGCGCGGTTATGGCGAATCGTCGAAGCCGGCGTCCGACGCGGCGCACGCGCCGTACTCGAAGCGCGCGATGGCAGGCGACATGGTCGAGCTGATGCACGGCTTCGGCTTCGACCGCTTCGCGCTGGTCGGCCACGACCGCGGCGGCCGCGTCAGCCACCGCCTCGTCCGCGATCATCCCGCGGCCGTCGAGCGGCTCGCCGTGCTTGACATTTCGCCGACGGCCACGATGTACGCCCGCACCGACCGGGCGTTTGCCACCGCGTATTACCACTGGTTCTTCCTGATCCAGCCGTTCGACCTTCCGGAACGCCTGATCGGGGCCGATCCCGACTACTACCTCGAAAAAAAGCTCGGTGGCTGGGGATCGGCGGGATTGGCGCTCTTCGATCCGCGTGCCTACGAGGAATACCGACGCGCCTTTGCCAGGGCGGATACGATCCACGCCAGCTGCGAGGATTACCGTGCGGCGGCGACGATCGACCTCGAGCATGATCGCGACGCGCCGGCGCGCATCGACTGCCCGCTGCTCGTGCTGTGGGGCGAGCGCGGCGTCGTCGCCCGGCTGTTCGATCCGCTCGCCGACTGGCGCGCAGTCGCCGACGATGTGCAGGGCCAGGTCATCGCGAGCGGCCATTACCTCGCCGAGGAGGCACCGGAGGCGACGCTGTCCGCGCTCGCAACGTTTCTCGGGGCATCCTAGCGGCGGGTGCGCCGGTCGCCGGCGCATTGCACGCGATCGACGACGGGCGTGGCGTGGTGCGCGTCGCCCGCGTCCATCGACCGATCGAAACGCTACCCGCTATTGCGGACCCAGCGCCGCGATCAGCGTCGCCAGCGCTGCACTCTCCGCTGGCGTGAGCTCGGTGAGCGGCGCGCGCACGGCACCGGCAGGACGGCCGACGATGCGCGCGCCCGCCTTGACGATGCTGACGGCGTACCCGGGCTGACGGTTGCGGATCTCGAGGTAAGGCAGGAAGAACGACCCGAGCAGGCGGTCGACCGTCGTCGCGTCATTGTTGGTGATGGCGGCGTGGAAATCGAGCGCCGTGCGTGGCACGAAATTGAACACGGCCGACGAGTAGGTCGGCACGCCCATCGCCTTGTACGCCGCGGCGTACACCTCCGCGGTCGGCAGTCCGCCGACGTACGCGAGCCGATCGCCGAGCGTCGCGCGGATCGTCACCATCGATTCGATGTCGCCGACGCCGTCCTTGAAGCCGACGAGGTTCGGGCAATCCGCGGCGATGCGTGCCAGCGTCGGCGCGGTCAACCGCATGTTGGCCCGGTTGTAGACGATGACGCCGAGGCGCGTCGACCGGCATACGGCGGTCACATGCGCGCGCAGCCCTTCCTGGCCGGCCTCGGTGAGGTAATGCGGCAACAGCAGGATGCCGTCGGCGCCGAGGCGCTCGGCCTCGCGTGCGTACTCGATCGCGGTGGCCGTTCCGTAGCCCGCGCCGGCGATGATCGGGGTGTGGCCGCGGCAGGCGTCCACGGCCGTGCCGATCACGGCGCTGTACTCGGGCGGCGACAGCGAGAAGAACTCGCCGGTACCCCCGGCGGCGAACAGCGCCCCGGCGCCATACGGCTTGAGCCATTCGAGCCGCGCGCGATAGGCCGCGGCATCGAACGCGTTGCCGGCATCGAAATCGGTCAGCGGGAACGACAGCAATCCTGACGTGACGGCATGCGCGAGCTGGGGCGGCGATAGCGAAGGCATGGCGGGTGTGGCGAATGTGCGAGGCGTTGGAGGCCGCCGCCGCTGGCCGGGGCGCCGGTATTCTGACAACTTGTACGACATCATACAACAGCGCCCATGAGCGAAGCGCCACGCTCGCGACGCGCGAGGACAGTTGGCGGCGGAACCCGGCGTAGACCTGCAACGAAGCTGGCCTGGATTGGCGCGGCGGCGGCGCTACTCCTGCTCGAACGCGCGGCGCAGGCGCTCGCGGCTGTTGGACAGGTGCAGGCGCATCGCGGCGCGCGCCGCATCCGGGTCGCGGCGCTCGATGGCCAGAAAGATATCCGTGTGCTCCTGCTGCAGCCGCTTGAGGTAATCGAGCTTGCGCCGGCGATCGCCGCCGAAGAGGTCGAGCCGCTGGCGCGGCAGCATCCGCGGCGACAGTTCCTGCAGCAGCTGCGCGAAGTAGGCATTGCCGGTGGCGCCTGCGATCGCCAGGTGGAATGCGACGTCGCTCGCCGAATTGCCCGCCGGCTTGCGCATGCTGGCCGCAAGGTCGGCCAGCGCCGTGGCCACCGCCGCGAGCTGGGCGCTGCTATGACGGGTGGCCGCGAGAGAGGCGGCTTCCGCCTCGATGGCGACGCGAACATCCATCACGTGCAGCACATCGCGCAACGTGGACAGCTGCGCCGGGTCGATCGTGAAGCGGAACGCCGGCGGCGCCGACAGCACGAAAGCGCCGCGTCCCTGATGCGTGGCGACGCGACCGGACGCGCGCAGGCTCGACGTTGCCTCGCGCACCACGGTGCGGCTCACGCCGTAGCGCTGCATCAGCTCACGCTCGGGCGGCAACTGGGCGCCGGGAGCAAGGTCGCCTGAATCGATCTGCGTGGCGAGGTCGCGCGTCACCTGGCTCGTCAGGCTGTCGCGCGGCGGTCGCCGGCGCTGCGGTGCCGCCGGTGCCGACGCCGCGGCGTTCGCGCGCACCGGCTTCATCGCACGCTCTCCATGCCTCGATCCTCTCCTTGCAAAGCCCGCAGCATCGCCGCTATGATACGCTCCATGCAACTTGTCGTACCAGTTGCAGTGCAGCAAAAAGCAGGAGAGCCGGCGCGCCGGAACGGCGCGCCCGCACCGCAGGTCCTCGCGTCGATGGAATTCCGATGGCAAAACCGTTTCGACGATTGCTGCTGACCGGCGCCGCGGGCGGCCTGGGGCGCGTGCTGCGCGAGCCCTTGCGCGCCTGGACCGACGTGCTGCGCGTGTCGGACCGGATCGACCCGGGTCCGCCAGCGGACGGGGAGGAAGCCGTGGTCGCCGACCTCACCGACCGCGCCGCGATCCACGCGCTGCTGAGGGACGTCGACGCCGTCCTGCACTTCGGCGGCGTGTCGCTGGAGTCGCCGTTCGACGACCTGGTCGGACCCAACGTCGTCGGACTCAACCACCTCTACGAGGCCGCGCACGACCACCGGGTGCGCCGCGTCGTGTACGCGAGCTCGAGCCACGTCGTCGGCTTCTATCGGCAGAGCGAAGTTGTCGACACGCACGCGCCTTTGCGCCCCGACTGTCTCTACGCGGTCACCAAATGCTTCGGCGAGGCGCTGTCACGCTACTACTTCGACCGCTTCGGCCTCGAGACCGTTTGCCTGCGTATCGGCTCGTCGTTCGCAGAGCCGCGCAATCCGCGGATGCTGGTGAGCCTGCTCACCTATCGCGACCTCATCGAGCTGGTGCGCTGCGCGCTGTTCGCCCCGCGCGTCGATCACACCATCGTCTACGGCGTCTCCGACAACGACGTCAAGTGGTGGGACAACTCGCATGCCGCCCACCTCGGGTTCAGTCCGCGCGACAGCTCGCGCGCCTTCGCCGAGCGCTTCCCACCCGATCCGCGGGCCGACAACGACGACCCGACACAGGTGTTCCAGGGCGGCCCGTGGGTGACGTCCGGACCGATCCGTTCGCAGTGACACGCAAACGACGCGGGGATGCACCGCGGCGAAACCAGGGCAGTTCAACCAGGAGGAAGTCATGCATGATCATCAAGCCTCGAAACGCACGTTCCTGAAGTCGGGCGTCGCGCTCGCCAGCCTGGCGCTCGGCGGACGGCAGGCGTTCGCGCAAGGCAGCGCCGTCACGTTCCGCATGTCGTCGACGCTGCCCGCCGATCCCGTCAATTCCGCGCACTACGTCTGGTACCAGCGCTTTGCGTCCAACCTCAAGTCGGCCGTCGGCGACAAGATCGTCGTCAACTACTTCCCGAGCGACCAGCTCGGCAAGGAGGCCGACGTGGTGCAGCAGGTGCGCCTCGGCAGCGTCGACATGATGATCTCGGGCTCGTCGATCTGGGCGACGCTGATGCCGGAAATGGGCGTGCTCGACATGGGCTACCTGTTCGCCAACAACGACCACTGCGGGCGCGCGCTGGACGCCAAGGGCGGCAAGATACTGACCGACATGCTGCTCGAGCGCACCAGCGTGCAGGGGCTGGGGTGGTGCTACAGCCTCGGCGCGCGCAACGTGTTCACCAAGAATCCGGTGAAGACCGCCGACGACCTGCACAACGTGAAGCTGCGCGTGCTGCCGGTGCCGAACTTCGTCGCCACCTTGAAGTACATGGGCGCGGTGCCCACGCCGCTGCCGTTCGGCGAGATCTACACGTCGCTGCAGACCGGCGTGGTCGACGGCTTCGAGCACGATGCGCCCACCGCGCTCGCGGGCAAGTTCTACGAGGTGGCGCGCAACTGCGCGCTGACGCAGCACATCTACAATCCGCAGCTGCCCGTGATCAGCAAGCGTTCGCTGTCGCGCATCCCGCAGGAACTGCAGAAGCCCTTCCTCGACGCTGCCCAGGATGCCAACCTCTACCAGCGCGGCAAGGCGCAGGAGGCCGAGAACAACGCATTCGACAAGCTGAAGGCGGGCGGCCTCACGGTATACACGGTCGACCGCGCGGCGCTGCAGAAGAAGGTCGAGCCGCTGTGGGGCGAGTTCGCCGCGAAGTACCCGTCGATGAAGGCGGTCGTCGACGAAATCCAGGCGACGCGGGCCTAAGGAGCGCGGATGCACGCCATGCTCGCCGGGACGGCATCGGCCGTACCCGGCGTCGGCGGCCATGCGGCGCCCGGGACGCCGCGCGTGCCGGCGTTTCCGCGCCTGCTGCGCTTCGTCGAGTACGTGACGGCCGCCACGCTGGCGATCGATGTCGGCGTGGTGTTCGTGTCGGTCATCTGGCGCTATTTCCTGCGCGACCCGTTCGAATGGTCGGAGGAGATCGCGCGCGCGCTGATGGTGATGCTGGTGTTCTTCGGCGCCGCGGCGGCGCTCGGCCGCTCGCGGCACGTCGGCATCGACGCGATGCGCGGCATGCTGCCGTTGGCATGGCAGCCTTACGTGGTGCGTGCCGGCGACTGGGTGATGGTGTTCGTGTCGCTCGGCCTGTGCGCCACGTCGTCGATGCTGCTCATGGAGTCGGTGCAGCAGACGACCCCCATCGGGCTGCCGCAGGCGGTGTTCGTGCTGCCGGTGGTGCTGGGCTCCGCGTTCCTGGCGCTGTTCGGCGTCGCGCACGCCTGCAAGCCGTGGAACCGGCAGACGGCCGTCGCCGGCCTCGTCGTTGCGCTGCTGATCGCCGCGGTGGTCGCGCCGTCGATCTTCGCGCCGGCGTGGGCGCCCAAGCCGTTCCATGTGCTGCTGTTCGCGTTCCTGCTGTGCCTCGTCGCCGGGGTGCCGATCGCGTTCTCGCTGTCGATCGGCGCGCTGCTGTTCTTCATCGTCGAGCCGACGCTGCCGATCCTCATCTTCGCGCAGCAGGTGGCGGCAGGCGTCGACCATTTCGTGCTGCTGTCGGTGCCGTTCTTCGTGCTCGCGGGCCTCGTGATGGAAGTCAACGGCATGTCGTCGCGGCTCATCGAGCTGCTGCTGCGCTGGTTCGGCCGGCTGCGCGGCGGTCTCAACCTCATCATGGTCGTGGCGATGGCGTTCTTCTCCGGCATCTCGGGCTCGAAGCTCGCCGACGTCGCCGCAGTCGGCGGCATCCTGATGCCGGCGATCCGCAAGACGAAGCAGGATCCCAACGAGGCGACGGGTCTCCTCGCCGCCAGCGCGATCATGGCGGAGACGATCCCGCCCTGCATCAACATGATCATCCTGGGCTTCGTCGCCAACCTGTCGATCGGCGGCCTGTTCCTCGCCGGCATCGCGCCGGCGATCCTGATGGCGGCGGCGCTGGCCGCGTTCTCCGTGTGGCGCGGCAAGAAGGTCGACGCCTCCACCGTGTTCGAGCATCCGCGGCCGCTGCTCAAGCTTATCGGCGGCGCCTTGGTCGGCCTGGTGATGATCGTGATGATCGGCAAGGGCGTGGCGTCGGGCGTGGCGACGTCCACCGAGATCTCCGCGTTCGCCGTGGTCTACGCGATCGTCGTCGGCTGGCTGGCGTTTCGCGAGCTGACCTGGAAGTCGCTGGTGAAGCTCTTCGTCGACTCGTCGACGATGGCCGGCATGATCATGTTCATCGTCGCCGCCGCCAGCAGCGTCGCCTATTCGCTGACGATCGAGCAGGTGCCGCATGCACTCGCGGAGCTCACCATCGGACTCGCGCAACAATATGGCAACTGGCTGTTCATGCTGATCACGGTCGCTGCGCTGATCCTGTTCGGCGCCGTGCTCGAGGGCGCGCCGGCGCTGATCATCTTCGGCCCGCTGCTGACGCCGATCGCCGTGCAGCTCGGCTTCCACCCGCTGCACTTCGGCATCGTGCTGGTGATCGCGATGGGCGTCGGCCTGTTCTCGCCGCCATTCGGCCTCGGCATGTACGCCACCTGCGCGATCGCCGGCACGCGCATCCAGGACGTGGTTAAGCCGTATGCGCGCTACGTGGTCGTGCTGCTCGTCACGCTGGCGCTGATCGTGCTGTGGCCGGAATTCTCCCTGTGGCTGCCGCGGCACTATGGGCTGGCGGGATCGTGAGCCGTCGCGCGCCGCCGATCAGGTAAAATGCCGGACTTTCGCGCGTGGGTGCCCGCATGTCCGCGCGTCGAAGCGTTCGATCGGCCACCCTCGGCCGCTCGCACACGGCCAAGTAGCTCAGTTGGTAGAGCAGAGGACTGAAAATCCTTGTGTCGGTGGTTCGATTCCGCCCTTGGCCACCAACACTCCTGCAAACGCCCAACCGCGATCCGGTTGGGCGTTTCCATATCGGGTCAGCCTGAACGACGGCGGCGCAACCCGGCCAGAAGCGCCATGGCGCCGATGGCGAGCAGGGATGTCGTGGCAGGCTCGGGCACGCTGGTTGTGCCAACCGTCAGTTGTCCCGCCGTGACGTCCCGATGGCCGGCGCCCACCTGTTCGAAGCTTTCGGCCGATCCGAGCGTGATCAATCCGCCGGTCGCCATCAGGCTGGTGAACGTCACCTGCAGAATGGGATTGTTGGTCGACGTCTCGACGACCAGCACCGAGGGCAGCGCCGAAAAGTTAAGCGGGGCAGTCACTGGCGTGTAGGTGAAACCGGTGAGCCCTCCCCCCGACGTCGTGAGGTCGTAGCCCAACAGCGACATGAGGGCGTCATCGGTCGTGAAAGTACCGTCGAGGGTTCCGCCATCGTCGAACGTCACGCCGTCGAACGTAAAGATGACGTCCGCCGACGCGGGACCGGCCGACATGAGCAGGACTGCGCCAACAACCGATAGGAATCGCTTCATTGGAACCTCCGAGGAATTCTCGCGCCCTGGGCGGTCCAAAACGCGAGACTTGTAGGCACCAACTCGCACGCATAAATCGCACCGGTTAAAAGAGCTGTCTAAAATCAGGTACTTAGAAGACAACCATCGTAGGTGTGTACTACCATTTGTAAAACCGATCGACACTCGCCGTATCTATGCGTTGCCCCTCCGGGCTCGCGCGGTTCTGCACGTTTCCCCTTGGAAACAGGGTGTCCCGTTCCGGATTCGCCATCTGGTCGAATAGGTCTGGCGGAGTTCCCCGGGGTTATTCCGCCCGATACGTGAGCCGGTGCGGCGAGGCAATCCCGTTATCTTGTGCCGGTGCCGGTGCCGGTCACGTCGCGGATCGTCACCGGCATTTCCAGCATCTCGCCACCGAGATCCTCCAGCCATGCGACGTTCTCCTGAACGAGCGACAACTGCAATCGATATTTGCCCGCCCTTGCCGGAGCGTTCACTGTGGCCCACATGGCGACATAATTCCCGGGTGGAACATCGTTCGGCAGATGCGTGCGCTCGCCATCCTGCACGACGACCTCGCCTCCATCGTCGAGCCAGTGGTACGACACGCGAACCGAACGTTCCCCGAGGCTCGGCCAGCGCTCGGTTCCCAGGTTGTCGACATCAATGCGCAATACGACACGCTGGCCCGGCAGCAGCTCGGCCAGCGCCTGAGGCGCGGTTATGCGCGCCCTGAAGTCGGTAAGTGGTGGCGCGAGGCGCGCAAGAAATTGCAGGTTCGCCGGCGCATCGCCGTCGGCGGCCGGATGCCGTGTCACGCCCTCGAAGTCGAGTAGCGGGTAGAGCTTGGTCGCTCCCTCGAAATTCCAGCCCATGTTGCCGACGACGTCGAAGAACGCTTTGGCATCCGCCCAGTGGTAGCAGATAGGCAAATGGCCGTGACCCGGATGCAGACTGGCGCCGACGATGTAATGACCTTCGCCTAGTGTGGCGCGGAAGTTGAACGTCACCGCGCCGCCGGTCGCGGCGTCGATTGCGAGCCTGTGGCCATAGCGGTTCGTATTGGTCGCGTATACGAGCCTCCCGCGCTCGTCATGGATGGTAAATCCCACGGTGAGGTCATCGAGCGCCTGATGCGCGGTGAACGCGACGCGCACTATGATGTCTTCACCGGCCAGGACGTTGGGACCGAGGCCGCCTACACCACTTATCTCGATCCTGTTTACTTCGGCCGCGTGGTTGCCGAAATCCCGCCGGCCAGCAACTTGCGCATCGTTTGCAGCGGCCGACACTTCCGCGCGGGGCCTGCCAAATCCCACTTTTGCGGCGTCTACGATACTCACCGCACGCGACGGACCAAATAGCGCGCGACGCCGCGCATCGGAGTGCAGCTCTCGCGCAAACGCGTAGAGCTCGGCGTCGAGCGCATTTAACCGGCGCAATCGCTCATACGCTGCCGTCGGCAGGGCCCGCGCCTCGATCCTGCGGCTGGAGACATTCAGGCGCGGCATGGTCACTGGCGCTTGCGCACCCAGCGCATGGCACAGGAGGTCGATGGTTTCGTCCATACGCTCGGTGAGGCCAACGAGGCTAAAGCGGCGGAGCGCCTCTTTGGCCAGCGCGAGACTTTTCCCGTCGTCGAGGGGGTCACTGCCGTTCCACGCCAGCGGCGCGAAGTGCGCGACCATCGTGTTGGACACGAGCTGCAGCGTCTGCGGGTCGGCCGAGTCGAGCTCGGCGGCGAGATCGAGGTTGCGCGCGCGCTGCCCTTCTGCACTACCAGAAGCGGGGACGTCGTAGCGCAGGTACGCCAGGTTTGAGAGCGCGCGCTCCACGGGATCGCGTAACACTGTGAATAACCACACATCGGGCAAATCGGCGCGCGGATGAAAATACAGATGCGAGGTCACGCAGCGATAACGTGCAAATTCTGCGCACGCCTCGTCGACCGAGCCAGCGAGAATAGGCGAACACTGGTCGACACCAACCAGTGCCTCCAACACCGCGTGCAGCGACATGCCTCCCGTCTTCGGAATGTGATCGAACAGGATCCGCGCCGGTGCCGCGCCCTTGCTTTCTGCGCCCTTGGCTCTACGGAAGAATCGCGAAGGCATCGTCGTCGGTTACGCTGGGATTGTGTACGTGTCGAGCGGCGTGGCGATCGAGCGAACCCGGATGCCCACGTCAATGCGACGCGAAAAGACCGCCGAGCACCGCGCCGATCGCCGCCGCGCCGATCGCGAGCAGGTCGCCGTGCCCTTCGCGCTCGCGCGTGCGCTCGAGGTCGAACAACGCATCGAGCTGCGCGTCGTTGATGGCCGTCTTCGCCGCGTCGGGGCTGATGCGCGACGATGCCATGGCGGGCGCGGCGTTGGCGCCATTCTGCAGCTCCTGCAAGGCATGGGCGATGCTGTCCGGATCGATCAGCATGATCGCGGCGCCGCAATGCCCGCAGGCACTCTCGCTCGCGAGGTCGATGGGCGCGCCGCATTGCGAGCAGTTCACCTGGTGCACGGTGGACTTGAGGCGCGCGAGCTCGGCGGCGGACGGCGGGCGCACGAGATTCTTGGCGGCGAGGAACTGGCCGAAGGTGATGAGCTGGCCGTCGCCGCCCGGGCAGCGCCAATAGGTGAATCGCGTCTGGCGCTGCAGGTCGTGCGTGAACGCCAGCGAATGCCGGCAGCGCGGACAGGTGAGGCCGTTGGCGAGTGGCGTGCGGGCAGGGCCGGCGCTGCCGATCAGGCGAAACAGCGCAAGCACGGCGTCCGGCGTGAGCACCATGCTCTCGGCACGGTCGAACCAGAAGAGATTGCACATCGTGCAGCTGTCGACCTCCACCGGGTGCGGGATCGCGCCGAATGCCGGCGCGGCGCGTGGCGTCATCGGCTGGCGGCAGTTGGGGCAGTCGATCATCGCCGCATTCTAACGAGGTCGGGGTGGACCGACGGCGGCGAGCATGGGCACGAACCTCGGATGGTCAGGTGTCCGCGAGCGTGATCCCGCGTGGGGAGGGCGAAAAAAAGCCGGGCACGGAGCCCGGCTTTTCGTCATGCAGGTGAGCGGTGCTTACGCAGCGGTGATGTTCGAGGCCTGCTTGCCCTTAGGACCCGTGGTGACGTCGAAGGCGACCTTCTGGCCTTCCTTCAGCGTCTTGAATCCTTCCATCTTGATCGCGGTGAAATGCGCAAACAGATCTTCGCCGCCGCCATCAGGCGTGATGAATCCGAAGCCCTTGGCGTCGTTGAACCATTTGACCGTACCGGTTGCCATCTGAAACTACTCCTTGAGTGATGTGCTGCAAATATGGCGAGTTCTGGCCCGCCGCCATGTTTCGATCTCAAGGACGGGAACGTCGGACGACACGCGTCGCAAATCGGTTGCGACTGCCTGCCACCAGCGATCTTCAGGACCTCTTACTTCAAAACAACTCATATTATACCGCAATTCAAGGGGTTGCGCCCAATCCCGGGAACCGCTCCGCGCGCACCATGGCGGCGCCGGCGGCCAGCGCCTGGAGCTTGCCGCGGGCCACGTCGCGGCCCAGCGGGACCATGCCGCAGTTGGTGCAGGGGTAGAGGCGCTCCGCCGGCACGAATTCGAGCGCCTTGCGCAGCACGGCGGCCACCGCTTCCGGGGTCTCCACCGTGTCGCTGGCGACGTCGATCGCCCCCACCATCACGTCCTTGCCTTCGAGCAGCCCGATGAGGTCGATCGGCACGTGCGAATTTGCGCATTCGAGTGAAACCTGGTCGATCCGCGAGCGTGCGATCAGCGGGAAAGTGTTCTCGTACTGGCGCCATTCGGCGCCCAGCGTCTTCTTCCAGTCGTTGTTCGCCTTGATGCCATAGCCGTAGCAGATGTGCACGGCGGTCTTGCAGTCGATGCCCGCGGCCGCGCGCTCGAGCGCGGCGATGCCGAAGTCGCGGACTTCGTCGAAGTACACGTTGAAGGCGGGCTCGTCGAACTGGATCACGTCGACGCCCGTGGCGGCGATCGCGCGCGCCTCCTCGTTGAGGATTTCGGCGAATGCCCACGCCAGCTTCTCGCGGCTCTTGTAGTGCGCATCGAAGAGCGTGTCGACCATCGTCATCGGGCCGGGCAGCGTGTACTTGACCCGTCGCGCCGTGGACGCGCGCAGGAACGCGGCGTCGTCGACGAAGACCGGATGGCGCCGCGCCACCTTGCCCACCACCACCGGCACCGCGGCGTCATAGCGCTCGCGGATGCGCACGACCTTCTTGTGGTCGAAGTCGACGCCGTCGAGCGCCTCGATGAATGACGTGACGAAATGGCGCCGCGTCTGCTCGCCGTCCGTGATGATGTCGATGCCGGCGTGCTCCTGCTCCTGCACCACGAGGGATACGGCGTCGCGCTTGCCTTCGGCGAGTGCCGTGCCTTCGAGCTTCCATGGCGCCCACAATGCCGTCGATTCGGCGAGCCAGCCGGGCTTCGGCAGGCTACCGGCGATGGTGGTCGACAGCGGCGGTTGTGCGAACGCGTGCATGCGAAGGGCTCCTCGGTATCGGTGTTGGCGCCGAGTGTAGCGCGCACCCGGCGGCACTCATTGTTGAATGCATTCAGCCGGGCCGCCGGTCGGCGGCGTCGGCCCGTGAACCCCGTCGCACTGGTCTTGCCACTTGACCGCGTTGCGGGCCTTCTTTAGGCTTCGGCGATCCCCTGCATCGCCCCCGCCCGTCATGCCGCGCGTGCTGCTTTCCGATCACGAGTTTCCCGATCTCGCCCTCGAAAAGGCGTTGTTCGCGCGCGCCGGCATCGAGCTCGCGGTGGCGCAATGCCGCAGCGAGGACGACGTGATCCGCGAGGCGCGCGACGCATTCGGCATCCTGTTGCAGTACGCGCCGATCACCGAGCGCGTGGTGGCGGCGTTGCCCGGGCTCGGCATCGTGTCGCGCATCGGCGCCGGCTTCGACACCGTCGACACGGCGGCCTGCGAGCGCCATGGCGTTTGGGTGGCGAATTCGCCGGATTACGGCGTCGGCGAGGTGGCTACCCATGCGCTGGCGCTGGCATTGGCGCTGGTGCGCAACGTCGTCGCCTACCAGCGCGACATCGAGGCCGGCAACTGGCATTACCTGTCATCGGGGCCGGTGCGGCGCGCCTCGGACATGACGCTCGGCATCGTCGGCCTGGGCCGCATCGGCAAGCGCATGGCACACGTCTCGCGCAACGTGTTCCGCCGCGTGATCGCGTCCGATCCCTATATCATCGACGGCGATTTTCCGGCGTACGTCGAGCGCGCGAGCCTGGCCGACCTGTTCGCCCACGCCGACGTGGTTTCGCTGCACACGCCGCTCAACGACGAGACCCGTGGCATGATCGGCGCGCCGCTGCTGTCGACGATGGCGCCCGGCTCGTTTCTCGTCAACACGTCGCGCGGAGCGGTCGTCGACGTCGACGCCGCGCTGGGTGCGGTCGATCGCGGCACGCTGGCGGGACTCGCCCTCGACGTGCTGCCGGCCGAGCCGGTGCCGCGCGATTCGCCGCTGGTCGGTCATCCGCGGGTGATCCTGACGCCGCACGCGGCGTTCTTCTCGGTTGCGGCAGAGCAGGAACTGCGGCGCAAGGCGGCGCAGAATCTCGTGACGTGGCACGCCTCGGGGCGGCCGGACTACGTGGTCACCCGCGGCACGCGCCGGCCTACCGGCCCGGCACCCTGAAACACCGATGCCGCGCGCGTACGCCCCCGCGCAGCGGCCGAGACCACAAGGGGCCAGGAGGACACCGATGGCGTCGGTCGGCATTTCCGCGGTGCAGAAGTATTTCGGATCGACCCATGTGATCCGCGGCGTCGACGTCGACATCGCCGATGGCGAGTTCTGCGTGCTGGTCGGTCCCTCGGGATGCGGCAAGTCGACGCTGCTGCGCATGATCGCCGGCCTCGAGGAGATCAGCGAGGGCACGATCTCCATCGGCGGGCGCGTCGTCAACGACGTGCGGCCGAAGGAGCGCGACGTGGCGATGGTGTTCCAGAACTACGCGCTTTACCCGCACATGACAGTGCGCGACAACATGTCCTTCGCGTTGTCGCTTGCCGGCACGCCCAAAGCGGCGATCGAGTCCAAGGTCGCCGACGCCGCGGCGATCCTCGGCCTGGGCGCGCTGCTCGACCGCTACCCGCGCCAGCTCTCCGGCGGTCAGCGCCAGCGCGTGGCCATGGGTCGCGCGATCGTGCGCGACCCGCAGGTGTTCCTGTTCGACGAGCCGCTGTCCAACCTCGACGCCAAGCTGCGCGTGCAGATGCGCACCGAGATCCGCGAGCTGCACCAGCGCCTGCGTACCACCTCGGTGTACGTGACGCACGACCAGATCGAGGCGATGACGATGGCCGACAAGATCGTGGTGATGCGCGACGGCATCGTCGAGCAGATCGGCGGACCGCTCGAGCTCTACGACCACCCGTTCAACACGTTCGTCGCGGGCTTCATCGGCTCGCCGGCGATGAACATGCTGCCGGGCACGATCGCGCGCGGCAACGGCGCATTGCACGTGCGCCTCGACAATGGCGGCGCGCTCGATGTCGCCGTCGGCAGCGACGGCCAGCGGGTGCTGTGCGGCGTGCGGCCGGAGCACTTCGCGCTCACGGATTCGGAGGCGGCCGTGTCCGGCCAGGTGGTGGTGATCGAGCCCACCGGCGCCGACACGCAGGTGGTGTGCCGGATGGGCGATACCGACATCGTGGCGATGGTGCGCGACCGCGTCACCTGTCGGCCCGGACAACGCATCGGGCTCGTGCCCGATGCGAGCAGGGTGCACGTGTTCGATGCGGAGAGCGGAGCGAGGCTCGCCGCGTGATGGGGCGGCAATTTCGATTGGCGCGGTGAATACGCGCCTGACGCAGTTCCAACGGCAACGAGCGGAGGCAAGCATGGACGAGTACAAGCGGCGGGATTTCCTGAAGACCACTGCGGGTGTCGCGGCGACGACGGCATTGGGCGGAGGCACGGCGCTGTTCGCGGCGGACGCGGCGGCGCAGCAGTACAACGCCAAGCCCGAAAAGGGCGCGAAGTTGCGCGTGCTGCGCTGGAAGCGCTTCGTGCAGGGCGACGAGGACGTGTGGCTCGCGAACACCAAGAAGTTCACGCAGATGACGGGCGTCGAGGTGCGCGTCGACGCCGAGGGCTGGGAGGACGTGCGGCCGAAGGCGGCCGTGGCGGCGAATGTGGGCAGCGGTCCGGACATCATCATCAGCACGATGGAGGACGCGCACCTGTATCCGGACAAGCTGGTCGACGTCAGCGATCTCGCCAACTACCTCGGCAAGAAGTACGGCGGCTGGTACCAGGCGGCCAAGGACTACGGCATGGACGGCAAGCGCTGGGTGGCGATCATGATGGGCGCCGCCGGCAACGCGATGGTGGTGCGCAAGTCGATGATGAACGCCGCCGGCTTCGAGCAGTTCCCCACCGACATGCCGGGCTTCCTCAAGCTGTGCCAGGCGCTGAAGGCGAAGAACACGCCGGCGGGCTTCGCGCTGGGCAACGCCACCGGCGACTCGAGCTGGACGTCGTGGCTGGTGTGGGCGTTCGGCGGCAAGCTCGTCGACGAGCACAACAAGGTCGTGATCAACAGCCCGCAGACGCTGCAGGCGCTGGAGTATGCGAAGGAGCTCTACCCGAACTTCATCCCGGGCACGCTGTCGTGGCTCGATCCCAACAACAACAAGGCGTTCCTCGACGGCCAGCTGGGCCTGACGGCCAACGGCATCTCGGTGTACTTCGCGGCGAAGAACTCGCCGGACCCGAAGATGAAGGAAATCACGCAGGACATCATCCATGCCAAGTTCCCCAATGGCATCGACGGCAAGGCGGCGGTGCTGAACCTCGTGTTCCCGATGATGATCTTCAAGTACTCGAAGTACCCGAACGCGGCCAAGGAATACCTGCGCTTCATGATGGAGAAGGAGCAGTACGTGCCGTGGCAGGAGGCGTCGATCGGCTACGTCTGCCATCCGCTCGCCGCGTACGAGTCGAGCGCATTCTGGACCGCCGATCCCAAGGTCACGCCGTATCGCGACTGCATGAAGGACATGCGCAACAACGGCTACGCCGGGTCGATGGGCTACGCCTCGGCGCAGTGCTCGGCCGACTTCATCATCGCCAACATGGTGGCGGAGGCGGCATCGGGCGCAAAGTCGCCGAAGGAGGCGATGGAGAGGGCGCAGCAGCGGGCGGAGCGCTATTACAAGGTATGACGTCGCGGCGAAACGCGCCGCGGCACGCGTGACGGCTCGCGCGACGCCATACCTGTCCGGATTGGAGCGTCATCTGCGGATGACGCTCAATCCGGACGGTCTTTCGGCGATGTGCTCGCTGGTGCGGGCGTCATCTGTCGATGGCGCTTGATGCCGCGCGTATTCGATTTGGTGTAGCTGTCGACGTGCGTGTCGTTTCCACCCGATCGCTGTCGCGACGCGACCGCCGCTGCAGTGGGCCATGCGCGCCCATCGGTAGACAATCCCGCCGTTTGAGGCCAACATCCTGACGCGGCTTTGCCGCCCTACGTGGATGTCGATTCGTACTCAGACAGGAGATCCGCATGGCCAAAAAAGCTAGACGCACCGTGTTGTACAGCTCGAAGGGCAAGAAGCTCTATGCCGTCCGCGACAGGACCGGGCGCTTCAAGGATATCCAGCAATACTCGCGCGCGCACGCGATGGACATGCGCCGCAAGAGCAAGGACGAGAAGGCGGCGGCGAAGCCGGCCAGGCGTGCCGCCAAGAAGACGGCGAAGAAGGCCGCGAAGAAGTCCGTGCGCAAGTCCGTGAAGAAGACGACGCGCAAGGTGGCGAAGAAGACGGCGCGCAAGCCGGTGAAGAAGACGGCGCGCAAGTCGACCCGCAAGACCGCACGCAAATCCGCGAAGAAGACCGCGCGCAAATCCGCGAAGAAGACCACGCGCAAGTCGGCGAAGAAGACCACGCGCAAGTCGGCGAAGAAGGCCACGCGCAGGTCCGGCGGCTCGATGATGTCGCGCGCGCGCAATGCCGTGGGCGCCGTCAAGCGTGCCGTGAAGCGGGCGGTGCGTCGCCGCCGCGCGAAGAAGGCCTAGGTGCAGGCGCGCCCGGCCCTGCCTTTACCGGGCGCGCGTCGTCCGCGCGCGGCGTCGCCGTGGTCGCGCGCCGTGAACCGCTGGCTCGACAATCGCAACGTCCTCGGCTTCGTGTTCATGCTGCCGGCGGCGGCGATCCTGCTGTTGTTCCTCACCTATCCGCTGGCGCTCGGCACCTGGCTCGGCTTCACCGACGCCAAGATCGGCCGCGCCGGCCAGTGGATCGGTCTCTCCAATTTCGAGTTCATCTGGGGCGACAGCCTGACCCGCCTCGCGCTGTTCAACACGCTGTTCTATACGATCGTCGCCAGCATCATCAAGTTCGCGCTCGGGCTCTGGCTCGCGGTGCTGCTCAACGAGCACCTGCCGTTCAAGGCATTCTTCCGTGCGGTGATCCTGCTGCCGTTCATCGTGCCGACCGCGCTGTCGGCCATCGCGTTCTGGTGGATCTACGACGCGCAGTTTTCGATCATCTCGTGGGCGCTGATGCGGATGGGGCTGATCCATCAGTACATCGACTTCCTCGGCGACCCGTGGCTCGCGCGCGCATCGGTGATCGCGGCCAACATCTGGCGCGGCATCCCGTTCGTCGCGATCACGCTGCTCGCCGGCCTGCAGACGATCTCGCCGTCGCTGTACGAGGCGGCGGCGCTCGACGGCGCCACTGGCTGGCAGCAGTTCCGCCGGATCACGCTGCCCCTGCTGACGCCGATCATCGCGGTGGTAATGACGTTCTCTGTGCTGTTCACGTTCACCGATTTCCAGCTGATCTACGTGCTGACCCGCGGCGGGCCGCTCAACGCCACGCACCTGATGGCGACGCTGTCCTTCCAGCGCGCGATCCCCGGCGGCAACCTCGGCGAAGGCGCGGCAATCGCGACCGCGATGGTGCCGTTCCTGCTGGCGGCAATCCTGCTTTCGTACTTCGGCCTGCAGCGGCGCGCCTGGCAGCAGGGCGGCAGCGACCGCTGAGGAGATGCGCGCGATGTCCAGCGACGCCGAAGTCACGCAGGGGATGCACTACCTGACCACGCGCCGGCAGCGCTTTTTCGCGCTGTGGCTGCCGCTGTCGGCATTCCTCTTCGTGCTGCTGTTCCCGTTCTACTGGATGGTGACCACGGCGATAAAGCCGGATGCCGAGCTGCTGTCGCGCGAAGGCAACCCGTTCTGGGTGATCCACCCGACGTTCGTCCACATCCACAAGCTCCTGTTCGACACGCAGTACCCGCAATGGATCTGGAACACGATCCTGGTGTCGGTATCGGCGACGTTCCTGTCGCTGTTCTGCAGCGTGCTCGCCGCGTATGCGATCGAGCGGCTGCGCTACACCGGCTCGCGACTCGTCGGCGCCGCGATCTTCCTCGCCTACCTGGTGCCGCCGTCGATCCTGTTCATTCCGCTGGCGACGATGGTGTTCACCTTCGGCCTCTTCGACACGCGGCTGGCGCTGATCCTCACCTACCCGACCTTCCTGATTCCGTTCTGCACCTGGCTTCTGATGGGTTACTTCAAGAGCATCCCGTTCGAGCTCGAGGAATGCGCGCTGATCGATGGCGCCACAAGGCTGCAGATCCTGCGCCGGATCGTGCTGCCGCTGGCGGTGCCGGGACTCATCTCCGCCGGCATCTTCGCGTTCACGCTGTCATGGAACGAATTCATCTACGCGCTGACGTTCATTTCGTCGTCGGAGGTGAAGACCGTGCCGATCGGCGTCGTCACCGAGCTCGTCGAGGGCGACGTCTACCATTGGGGGTCGCTGATGTCCGGCGCGCTGCTGGGGTCGCTGCCGGTGGCGATCCTGTACTCGTTCTTCGTCGAGTACTACGTTTCCGGGCTCACCGGCGCGGTCAAGGAGTGAGCCGGCGCGCGACCGGCTTGCGTTGCGCCCGATCGGCCCCAGATGCGTCGCGGTAGAATAGCGGCAACCGTTCAAGCCCTTTCCGGAGCAACGCCATGAGCACCCAGGACACCATCCGCGAGCAGGTCACCGGTCATCGCGTCGTGCTGTACATGAAGGGCACGCCGCAGGCGCCGCAATGCGGATTCTCGGCCACCGCTGCGGAGATCCTGCGCCGCTGCGGCGTCGACGCGTATTTCTCGGTCGACGTGCTGACGAACCCGGACATCCGCAACGGCATCAAGGAATTCGCCAACTGGCCGACGATTCCGCAGCTCTACGTCGACGGCGAATTCGTCGGCGGCTGCGACATCATGCGCGAGATGTACGAGAGCGGGGAGCTGAAGCAGCTCCTCAGCAAGCAGCACGCCACCTGATATTCCGGCCCGGCACGCGCCGGGCCTTCCGGCCTAGGTGCGGGCGCGCATCACGCGCCGCACCTCGGGCATCCGCTTCAACGCGCGGATCACCTGCGCCAGGTGCTGGCGGTTCTTCACCTGCACGCCGAAGAACATCGCCAGCACGTCGCTGCCATCGGGGCGCTCCACCGATACCGTGTCGATGTTGGCGCCGGCGTCGTTGATCGCCGTGGCAATGCCGGCGAGCAGGCCGCGGCGATCGGACACGAGCAGGCGCATGCCGGCGTCGAACACGCCGGTGACGTCGCCCGCCCACTCGACGTCGACGAGCTCGCTCGGATCGACGCGCTGCTTCTTGAGCGTGGCGCAGTCGCGCAGGTGCACCACCAGCCCCTGGCCCTTGCGGAACTGGGCGATGATCGCGTCGCCGGGCACCGGCCGGCAGCACTTCGCGTACTGGATCGCCACACCCTCCACGCCGCGCAGCGTGAGCGAGCTCTTGGCCGGCGACGGCGCGAGGTTGGTGCCGACGGTGCCGCCGCCATCGTCCTGGCGCGCGCTTCGCGCGAGCGCCTGCGCGACGACGAACGACAGCCGCTTGCCGACGCCGATGTCGGCGAGCACCTCGAGCTGGCTTTTCGCGCCGTACTCCTTGGCGAGCGCCTCCCAGCGCTCCCACGGGATCGCATCGGCCTCGATCTTGAACGTGGCCAGGGCCTGCGACAGCAGGCGCTCGCCGAGCGCAGCCGACTCCTTCTGCTGCAGCCCCTTCAGGTAGTGGCGGATGCGCGAGCGCGCCTTGCCTGTGGCGACGAACGTCAGCCAGGACGGATTGGGTCGCGCCGACGGCGCCGTCAGGATCTCGACGTGGTCGCCGTTCTTGAGCTCGGTGCGCAGCGGCACGATCTCGTAGTTGATCCGCGCGGCGACGCTGTGGTGGCCGATGTCGGTGTGCACGCCATAGGCGAAGTCGACCGCCGTGGCGCCGCGCGGCAGCGCCATGATCTTGCCCTTCGGCGTGAACACGTAGATCTCCTCCGGGAAGAGGTCGCCCTTGACGTGTTCCAGGAACTCGCGCGAGTCGCGCGACTCGGACTGGATCTCGAGCAGGCTCTGCAGCCAGCGGTGGGTCTCGCGCTGCGCCTCCTCGAGGTCGAGCGCGCCGCCGGTCTTGTACAGCCAGTGCGCGGCGACGCCGGTCTCGGCGACGCGGTGCATGTCGTGCGTGCGCACCTGCGCCTCGAGCGGCGTGCCGAACGGGCCGAACAGCGTGGTGTGCAGCGACTGGTAGCCGTTGGCCTTGGGAATCGCGATGTAGTCCTTGAACTTTCCCGGAATGGGCTTGAACTTCTCGTGCATCACGCCCAGCGCCGCGTAGCACGTGGACTTGTGCTCGACCAGGATGCGCACGCCGTAGATGTCGAACACCTGCGAGAACGAGTAGCGCTTCTCCTTCATCTTGCGATAGACGGAGTAGATGGTCTTCTCGCGGCCGGTGACCGTCGCCATGATGTCGGCCTGCGCGAGCGCGCCGCGCAGCGAATCGAGCAGGCGATTCATCACCTCGCGGCGGTTGCCGCGCGCGGTCTTGATCGCCTGCGAGAGGATCCGGTAGCGCATCGGGTGCAGATGCTTGAACGACAGGTCCTGCAGCTCGAGGTACAGCGCATTGAGGCCGAGGCGGTTGGCGATCGGCGCGTAGATGTCGAGCGTCTCGCGGGCGATGCGGCGGCGGTGCGCCAGCGCCATCGCGTCGAGCGTGCGCATGTTGTGCAGGCGGTCGGCGAGCTTGATCAGGATCACGCGCACGTCGCGCGCCATCGCCAGCAGCATCTTGCGGAACGACTCGGCCTCCGCCTCCTCGCGCGTGTCGAAGGCGATCTGGTCGAGCTTGGACACGCCGTCCACCATGTCCGCGACGGGCTTGCCGAACGTGGTCTCGATCTCGGACTTGGAGACCTTGGTGTCCTCCATCACGTCGTGCAGCAGCGCGGCGGCGAGGCCGTGGGCGTCGAGGCGCCACTGCGACAGGATGCTGGCGACCGCCAGCGGATGCGTGATGTACGGCTCGCCGGACTTGCGGAACTGGCCGCGGTGCGCGGCCTCGGAGTAGTCGAACGCGCGCTCGACCAGCGCGACGTCAGCGGGAGGGAGGTAGTGACCCAGGTGTCTCGTGAATTCGGTGATTTCCGACATCGAGGGTCACGTGCGGTGGGGACGCTTGCGCGTCAACTGGTCGTCTTGAGCAGCATCTCCACGCCGACCTTGCCGAGCGCCACTTCGCGCAGCGCGATGACCGTCGGCTTGTCGCGGTCCGGCTCCACCAGCGGCGTCGATCCCGACGTGATCTGGCGCGCGCGGTTGGTGGCGGCGAGCGTCAGCTCGAAGCGGTTGGGGATGCGTTCGAGGCAGTCTTCGATCGTGATGCGGGCCATGGCGTTTTCCTAGTGGCGTGTCTCGATGAGCTCGGCAATCAGCTCCGCATGCCGCGCGCCCTGTCGTGAACTCACCAGCCGGGCGGCGCGGACGATCGCGGCGAGATCGTCGACGGCAGTTGCAAAGTCTTGATTGATAATAACATAGTCGAATTCCGCCCAGTGCCGCATCTCCTCGAACGCGCCGGCCAGGCGACGCGCGATCACCGCGTTCGAATCCTGGCCACGGGCCACCAGCCGGTCGTTGAGGGCCGCGAGCGATGGCGGCAGGATGAAGATGTGCACCGATTCGGGGATGAGCTTGCGCACCTGCACCGCGCCCTGCCAGTCGATCTCGAGCAGCACGTCCTGGCCCGCCGCCACCTGCGCCTTGAGCCACGTCGACGACGTCGCGTACCAGTTGCCATGGACATTGGCGTACTCGAGGAATTCCCCGGCATCGCGCAATTCGCGGAAGCGGCGCTCGTCGACGAAGTGATAATGTTGGCCCTCGGATTCACCCGGCCGCGGCGGCCGCGTGGTCCACGAGATCGACAGGCGGATGCCCGCCTCGCGCGCGAGGAGCGCGTTCACCATGCTGCTCTTGCCGCCGCCCGAGGGCGCGGCGACGACGAACAGCACGCCTGCAGCGGGCGGAGCCTTGGTGGTGATGGTCATGGAGGGTGAGCGGCGCGGGCGCGACGAGGGCATTCTACCGATGAACCGCGCGCGATTCCTGCGCATGTTCGCCGCCATGCCAATGCTGTGGTGCGTGCGTGGCGCCGGTTCCGCGCCCACGCTTCCCGGTAAACCCATGCGAACCCGACCCATCCCTGTGAGCGGCGAAACGCTGCCCGTGATCGGCTGCGGCACCTATGTCGGCTTCGACGTCGCGCTCGACGCCGCGTCGCGCGCGCGGCTGGCGGCCGTGCTTGCGGCGTTGCGCGCGGCCGGCGGCACGTTAATCGACTCGTCGCCCATGTATGGTCGCGCCGAGGCCGGCATCGGCACGCTCGTCGACGGCGCGGCCGCGCGGCGCGGCGTGTTCCTCGCCACCAAAGTGTGGACCGAGGGCCGCGACGCCGGCATACGGCAGATGGAGGCGTCGTTCGCGAAGTTGCGCACGACGACCGTCGACCTCATGCAGGTGCACAACCTCGTCGACTGGCGCACGCATCTCGTGACGCTGCGGCGCTGGCAGGCGGAAGGGCGGGTGCGCTACGTCGGCGTCACGCATTACACGTCGGGCGCGTACCGCGCTCTTGCGGCGGTGATGCGCGCCGAGAAGCTCGACTTCGTGCAGGTCAACTATGCGCTCGACGAGCGCGAGGCCGAGGCGCGCATCCTGCCGCTTGCGGCCGAGCGCGGCATGGCGGTGCTGGTCAACCGTCCGTTTGGCGGAGGGGGCCTGCTGCGGCGGCTCGCTGCGAGGCCGTTGCCCGGGTGGGCTGCGGACATCGGCGCCGCGACCTGGGCGGAAGTGCTGCTCAAGTTCGTGCTGTCGCATCCGGCCGTGACCTGCGCCATTCCGGGAACCGGCGATCCGCGGCACATGGAGGCCAACGCTCGCGCGGGTGCCGGTATTGTTCCCGAGCCCGGCTTCTGGGCCCGCCACGCGGCGGCGCTCGCGGCGTGATCGAGAGGCGCGAGTTGTGCGGCGCCACGCACGCGCCTGTCCGCGCGTGCCGATATGCAGCACCGGCTTGACGCCCACGACCGATTTGGCCAGCATCCGCCCCGTGCACCGAATCGTCTTCCTGGATCGCGCGAGCCTGGGCGCGCTGCTGCGCCCTCCCGCGTTCCCGCACGCGTGGACCAATCACGATCGCAGCATCGAGGCCGATGTCGTCGAGCGGCTGCGCGACGCGACGATCGCGGTGACCAACAAGGTGCCGATCCGCGAGGCGTCGCTCGCGCAATTGCCGGCGCTCGAGTTCATCGCGGTGGCGGCGACGGGCACCGACATCGTCGATCTCGCGGCGTGCAAGGCGCGCGGCATCGTCGTGTCGAACATCCGCAATTACGCCGTCAACACGCTGCCCGAGCATGTATTCACGCTGATTTTGGCGCTGCGGCGGAATCTCATCGCCTACCGCGCGGACGTCGAGGCGGGCAAGTGGCAGAAATCCGAGGCGTTCTGCCTGCTCGATCATCCGCTGCACGATCTCGCCGGCAGCACGCTGGGCGTGATCGGCCTGGGGGCGCTGGGCGCGCGCGTGGCGACGCTGGGGCAGGCGTTCGGGATGCGGGTGCTCGGGTATGACCCGGTGGCGCCAACGGGCAATGGCGTCGTCGCTGCTTCGGTCGCCGAGATCCTGCGCGAGGCCGATGTGGTGTCGCTGCATCTTCCGCTGACGCCGGCGACGCGAAACCTGATAGGCGTCGCGGAGCTGGCGACGATGAAGCAGTCGGCGCTGCTGATCAATACCGCGCGCGGCGGACTGGTCGACGAGGCCGCATTGGCGACGGCATTGTCGTCGGGAAAGATCGCAGGGGCGGGCTTCGACGTGCTGAGCAAGGAGCCGCCGGATGATGCGAATCCGCTGTTGACGCTGCGGCTGCCCAATTTCATCCTGACGCCGCATGTGGCGTGGGCGAGCGCCGAGGCGATGCAGGGGTTGGCGGATCAGCTCGTGGAGAACATCGAGCTGTTCGTGGCGGGGACGCCGAGACACGTGGTCGGGTGAACGCGCTCCCGCGAACGGCCGCACGCGCCACGCCGCCGGCTAGCGGGCCTTCGTTCTCCCGGCTTTCGGAGTGAACTGCCTGCGCAGCGTCGGCAGGCCCACTCCCGCCGCCTCGAAGCCGCCGTCCGCCGCCAGCACCTGGCCGTTGATGTAGCTCGCATCATCGCTGCACAGAAACACGACCGCGGCGGCAATCTCGTCCGGCGTGCCGTAGCGGTCGAGCGGAATCGTGTCGTAATAGTCCTGGCGGATGGCGACGCTGTGCACGAGCTTCGCCATGTCCGTATCCACCGGCCCGGGCGCCACGCAGTTCACACGGATGCCCACGGTGCCCAGCTCCACCGCGTACTGCTTGGTGAGGTGGATGAGCGCGGCTTTGCTGGTGCCGTAGGCCACGCGCAACGTGCTGGCGCGCAGGCCCGAGATGGACGCGATGTTCACCACCGCGCCGCCGCCGTTTCGCATCATGATGGGCGCGCAGGCGTGGGTGCAGATGAAGGCGCCGCTCAAGTTCACCGCGAGCACGCGCTGCCACGCGGCCAGCGACGTCTGCAGGATCGGCTTGAAGATCGCGATGCCGGCGTTGTTCACCAGCGCATCGATGCGCCCGAACTGCGCGGCGACCTTCTTCATCGCCGCGTTGACCTGCTTCGCGTCCGCGACGTCGCAGTGCAGCGCCAGCAGGCGCGAAGACGCCGCCAATCGCCTTTCGGTCACGCGCAGCGTCCTGCGATCCACGTCCAGCAGCGCGACGCGATAGCCCTTCGCCAGGAAACGCCTGGCGATGGCGAGGCCGATGCCGCGCGCGCCACCGGTGACCACGGCGACGGCGGTGGCGGCGTCGGCAGTGACGGTGGATGATGACTTGGCATGCGCCATGTTGTGCGATCCGCGCGACAAGTTCTGCCGCCAGCGCTACTCGATGTTCTGCACCTGCTCGCGCATCTGCTCGATCAGCACCTTGAGCTCGAGCGCCACCTGCGACAGCTCGGCATCGACCGACTTCGAGCCGAGCGTGTTGGCCTCGCGATGCAATTCCTGGGCGAGGAAGTCGAGCCGCTTGCCGGCGCTGCCGCCGGCGGCGACCACGCGCCGGACCTCGGCGACGTGCGTCAGCAGCCGTCCCACTTCCTCCGCGACGTCGACTTTCGTGGCGAACAGCGCGAGCTCCTGCTTCAGCCGGTCGTCGTTGGCGTCGATACCGGCCTCGCGCAGCCGCGCGCCGAGCTTCTCGACGTAGGCGGCGTGAATCGCGGGCACGCGCGGCATCACGCGCGCGACTTCGCGCTCGATGTCGTCGCAGCGTGCGAGCAGCAGCGCGGCGAGCTTGGCGCCTTCGCGCTGACGCGACGCCGCGAGGTCGGCCAGCGCGGTAGTGACCAGCGCATGGAGCCGTTCCGCCAGCGTGTCGGGCGGCACCGAGGCGTCGGCGATGACGCCCGGCCAGCGCAGGATCTCCGCCACGCCCATCGGCGCCGCGCCGGCCGCGAGCTTCTGCACGCTGGCGGCCGCAGCCGCGACTTCGGCGACGCGCCGCAGGTCGACGGCGAGCGAGCCCGCGGCCGCGGCGGTGCGGGCGAGGCCGACGCGGCACTCGACCTTGCCGCGCTTGAGCTCGGCGGCGATGCGCTCGCGCAACGCGGTTTCCTGCGCGCGCAATTCATCCGGCAGGCGCAACGTGAGGTCGAGATAGCGATGGTTGACGCTGCGCAGCTCGACGCTCAGCGCCACCCCGGGCAGGTCGGCGGATTCGGCGGCGAAGCCGGTCATGCTGAGGATCATGGAGGCCTTCTTGGCGTGCTTTTGCGGGGAATGCCGCGTATTGTCGCGCGTTGGCGACGCGGAGCCAGCCCACCCGGGCGGCCTTCACGGCGGGCCGCCACTGTAGGCCCATTCCGCTCGACGCGGCAAGGCCCCTTCCGGTGGGCTGGCACGTGAATTGCGGTTGTACCTTGACGTTCGTGCGAAACTAGCTTCATGCCCGTCACCAATCAGGCCCTTCCTGCCAGCTACCAGCTCCTGAACTACCGGATCGACCGGCAGATCAGCCGTGGCGGGTTTTCGATCGTCTACCGGGCGTACGACGAGACCGGGGCGCCGGTGGCGATCAAGGAATACCTGCCGTCGTCGCTGGTGCTGCGCACCGAGGGCGACATCGTGCGCGCGAGCTCGGCGGAGAACCTGACCTCGTTCCGCTACGGCATGAAGTGCTTTTTCGAGGAAGGCCGCGCGCTCGCCAAGATCAACCACCCCAACGTGGTGCGCGTGCTCAACTTCTTCCGCGCCAACGAGACGGTGTACATGGTGATGCGCTACGAGCGCGGGCGCACGCTGCAGCAGCAGATCCAGATGCGCCAGGACCAGATGTCCGAGCGTTTCGTGCGCCACGTGTTCATGCACCTGCTCAACGGCCTGCGCGAGGTACACACGCACAAGCTGCTGCACCTCGACATCAAGCCGGCCAACATTTACCTGCGTACCGACGGCACGCCGGTGCTGCTCGACTTCGGCGCCGCGCGACAGACGCTCACCAACACGCGGCCCAAGCTCGCGCCGATGTACACGCCGGGCTTCGCTGCGCCCGAGCAGTACCGCGATCCGGACCGCCTGGGACCGTGGACCGATGTCTACGGCGCCGGTGCCAGCATGTTCGCCTGTCTCGCGGCCTTCGCGCCGCAGGCGGCCGACGCGCGGGTCCAGGAAGACCACCTGGTGTCGGCGAAGAAGATCTGGGCCGGCCAGTATTCGGACAACGTGCTCGAGGTGATCGACTGGTGCCTGCGCCTCGATCCGCTGGAGCGCCCGCAGTCGGTGTTCGCGCTGCAGAAGGCGATTCGCGACATCCCGACGCGCAAGCGCAAGCTGTCGTTGCTCGGCAACCTGAAGCGCGTGCTGTTCTCGGAAATCGGCGCGTGACGCCGCGCCCGGTCGCGAAAGCCTGCCACCGCATCCCCTGATCCCCGCGCCGAACGCATCTCATGCGCTTCACGATCTTCCAGGAATCGCGCAAGGGCTCGCGCAAGCTCAATCAGGACCGCATTGCCTATACGTACGGCCGCGACACGCTGCTGATGGTGATCGCCGACGGCATGGGCGGCCACGCCGGCGGCGAGATCGCCGCGCAGATCTGCGCGCGGCTGTTCATCGAGCGTTTCCAGCAGGAGGCGAAGCCGGTCCTCAAGAATCCGCTCAAGTTCCTGCAGGACACGATGCTGCGCGCGCACGCGGCGCTCGGTTCGTACGCCAACCAGTTCTCGATGCTGGAGACGCCGCGAACCACCTGCGTGGCGGTGATCGTGCAGGCCAACCATGCCTACTGGGCGCACGTCGGCGACTCGCGCTTCTACATCTTCCGCCAGGGCGGCCTGATCGCCGCGACCAAGGATCACTCGAAAGTCCAATACCTGGTCGACCAGGGCCTGATCGGCCAGCACGAAGTGTTTGCGCACCCCGACCGCAACAAGATCTTCAGCTGCCTCGGCGGACTCGTCGATCCGATCATCGACCTGTCCAAGCGCACGCCACTGCGCAACGGCGACATCATGGTGCTGTGCACCGACGGCCTGTGGAGCGTGATGCCGCACAACGAGATGTCGACGTGGCTGACGTCGACGCCGATCCTCAAGACCGCGCCGCAAATGATGCGCGAGGCGGAGAAGCGCGGCGGCGTCGACGGCGACAACCTGTCGACGATCATCGTGCGCTGGGGGCCGGAGACGCTGACCGACGAGATCGCGACCACCACCACCACCGATTCGCTCGGCCTCGGCGACTTCCACACCGCGATCGACAAGACGGTGACGCTGACCGACCGCAAGGGCACGCAGCGCGACCTGACCGACGACGAGATCGAGCGCGCAATCGCCGAGATCCAGTCGACCATTCAGAAATACCGGCGGTGAGCGGCTGCAGGGCGTTGCACGCGGGCAATGACATCGCGCGCGGCGCGAATTACAATCGACAGGCGGCGGATGCAACGCTGCGGCTGCCCGCCTCCTGACACCCGATTGCCGATGCGCCACCTGATCCTCGACACTGAAACCACCGGCCTCGATCCCAAGCTCGGCCACCGGATCATCGAAGTCGCGGTTCTCGAGCTCGTCGATCGCAGGCCCACCGGGCGCCACCTGCATTTCCGCGTCGACCCGGAGCGCGACATCGACGCCGGCGCGACCGAAGTCCACGGCATCACTTGGGACGACCTGCGTGGCAAGCCCCGATTCGCCGAATGCGTCGCCGAGTTCGTCGAGTTCGCCCGCGGCGCCGAATGGGTGATCCACAACGCGCCGTTCGACGTCGCGTTCCTCGACGCCGAGTTCACGCGCCTCGGCATGCCCTCCTGCGCCGGTGTCGCGGCGTGCGTGACCGACACGCTGGCGCTCGCGCGCGACACGTTTCCCGGCAAGCGCAACAGCCTCGACGCGCTGTGCGAGCGCTTCGGCGTCGACAACACGCAGCGCAATTTCCACGGCGCGCTGCTCGATGCGCAGCTGCTGGCCGAAGTCTGGCTCGCGCTGACGCGCGGGCAGGAGACGCTGGCGATCGACCGCGCGCCGGCGCCACTGGCAGGTGCGGTCGCCGCGCATGATGCCGCGATCGATGTCACGCGCATGCGCGTCGTGCTGCCCACGGCCGAGGAGCTGGCCGCGCACGATGCCTATCTGGCCACGCTCGACCGCGACACCCAGGGGCGCTGCCTCTGGCTCGCGCTGCTGCGCGCCGAGCCCGCCGCGGCCTGACGTCGCGCCGGCGCGGCGGAGAGCGGTTGCCGGTTCCTCGCGTCGCTCGGCGTGCGTCCGCCGCACCGGACACGGCTAATCGTCACTGCGGCGGCGCGCTCGCGTACGATGCGCCGGGTCGAGTCTGATACGCTCGGCAGTCGATCGTCCTTCCCGCCCGCCGCGTGCCCGTCGACTACCTCACCCGCATCCTCAACGCCAAGGTGTACGACGTCGCCACCGAGACGCCGCTCGACCTGGCGCCGGCGCTGTCGGCCCGCCTCGGCAACCGGCTCTACCTCAAGCGCGAGGACGCGCAGCCGGTGTTCTCCTTCAAGCTGCGCGGCGCCTACAACAAGATGGCGCATCTCACGCCGGCGGAGCGTGCGCGCGGCGTGATCGCCGCCTCGGCCGGCAACCACGCCCAGGGCGTGGCACTGGCGGCGCAACGCCTCGGCTGCCACGCCACGATCGTGATGCCGGTGACCACGCCGCAGATCAAGATCGCGGCGGTGAAGGCGCGCGGCGCCGAAGTCGTGCTTCACGGCGATTCCTACAGCGACGCCTACGAGCACGCGCTGCATCTGCAGAAGAAATCGCGCGCGACATTCGTGCATCCCTACGACGACCCGGACGTGATCGCCGGCCAGGGCACGATCGGCATGGAGATCCTGCGTCAGGCGGTGGAACCGATCGATGCGATCTTCGTCGCTATCGGCGGCGGCGGCCTGATCGCCGGCATCGCCTCGTACGTGAAGCGGGTGCGCCCGCAGGTCAAAATCATCGGCGTGCAGCCGGAGGACTCCGACGCCATGGCGCGCTCGGTCGCGGCGGGACGGCGGATCACGCTGCCGCACGTCGGACTGTTCGCCGACGGCGTCGCCGTGCGCCGCGTAGGCAAGGAGACGTTCCGCATCGTGCGCCAGTCGGTGGACGACATCGTCCGCGTCGACACCGACGCCATTTGCGCGGCGCTGAAGGACGTGTTCGAGGACACGCGCGCAGTGCTGGAGCCGGCCGGCGCGCTGGCCATCGCCGGCGCCAAGGCCTGGGTGGCGCAGCATCGGGTGCATGACCGCGCGCTGGTCGCCGTCGCCTGCGGCGCCAACATGAACTTCGACCGCCTGCGCTTCGTCGCCGAGCGCGCCGAGGTGGGCGAGCAGCGCGAAGCGGTGCTCGCGGTGACGATCCCCGAGCGCCCGGGCAGCTTCCGCGAGTTCTGCTCGATCCTCGGCAAGCGCTCGATCACGGAGTTCAATTATCGCTATGCCGACGCCAATGTCGCGCATCTCTTCGTGGGCCTCGAGGTCGCGAATCGCCGCGAGAGGCAGAAGCTGCTCGCCGAGCTCGCGCGCCGGCGCATTGCCGCATTCGACCTGACCGACAACGAGCTGGCCAAGCTGCACGTGCGGCACCTGGTCGGCGGCCACGCGCCGCTGATCGATGACGAGATCGTCTACCGCTTCGAGTTTCCGGAGCGCCCGGGTGCGCTGATGAAATTCCTCGACAGCATGAGCGCGGGTTGGAACATCAGCCTGTTCCACTATCGCAACCATGGCGCCGATTCCGGGCGAGTGCTGGTGGGGATGCAAGTGCCCTCGGCGGAAAAGCGCGCGTTTCGCGCATTCCTCGACGGCCTCGGCTACGACTACGCCGAGGAGACGGACAATCCCGCCTACCAGATGTTTTTGGGCCGTTGAGCGTCTGCTGACCCACGCCCGCGGTTGACGCGCCAAAGCAAGATGGAATAGCATTCCACCTTGACGGCTAACGTCGGTACGGCGATCGGGCGCAGTCGCCGCACCGCCCACGTGCGGACACCGCGCAGTCGCGTGCCGCCTGGCGCGAAGATCGCATTGCCGCAGCGATCTCGCACGCCGATCGACGCAGGAGGAGCGATGCCGCAGAACGCCTTTACCGGGCCTGCGCAGGGAATCGAGCGTCAGCAGGATTGGCAGACAGCGTTGCCGCAGGCGGCGTTTGCGCGAACGCGCTCGGCGCGGATGCGGCGGTTGCGCAAGATCGGATGGAGCCTGTTGCCGCCGCTGACGTTCGTGGCGATGGTCGGGCTGTGGGCCGCCGCGGTGGCGGCATTCCGGATTCCCGCGTACCTGCTGCCCGGGCCGGGCAGCATCTTCGCGCGCATCGTGGCCGATGCACCGATGCTTTGGTCGCACTCGCTGACGACGTTGACGGAGATCCTGCTCGGCTTCGGGCTGACGGTGGTAACGGCCATTCCGCTGGGACTCCTGATCGCGCTGTCGCGCACCGCGAAGCAGGTCGTCTATCCGCCGGTGATGCTGATGCAGCTCGTGCCCAAGATCGCGGTGGCGCCGCTGTTCCTGGTCTGGCTCGGCTTCGGCATGGAATCGAAGGTATTGCTCACCGTGCTGATGACGTTCTTTCCGCTGCTGATGGCGAGCATCAGCGGCTTCCAGATCCTCGACGAGCGCCTGCTCTACCTGACGCAGTCGATGGGCGCGGGCCGGTGGCAGACATTCCGCTACCTGCGTTTCCCGGCCGCGTTGCCGGTGATCTTCTCGGGCATCAAGACGTCGGCCACGATCGCCGCCACCGCCGCGATCGTCGCCGAGTTCGTCGGCGCCAACCGCGGCCTGGGTTACGTGCTGCTCAAGGGCACCGGCACGATGGACATCGAGCTCGTCTTCGCCGTGCTGGTGCTGCTCACGGCGATCGGCATCGCGATCAACTATGCGGTGGAATTGAGCGAATGGGCGATGACGCCCTGGCAGCGATCGAAGAACACCTGACCGTCGTGGCGACGAGCGTCGTTGCGCAAGTCCGGCCGGCATCATGACCAACGCCATCCAAAGGAGGAGTTCCATGCAAAAGTCCGTGAAGCGATTGCTCGTCGGCGGTGTCGCCGTTGCCGCGCTGGCGACGATGCTCGAGGCCGGGGCGGCGACGCCCGTGACGTTCCAGCTCAACTGGTACGCCGGTGGTCCCAACGCGGGATTCGCCGCCGCGGTCGCGGAGGGTTACTACAAGGACGCCGGCCTCGACGTCACGCTGGTGCAGGGCAACGGCTCGGGCAACACCGCCCAGCTCGTCGCCAGCGGCCGTGCCCAGCTCGCGTATGCCGATGCCGTGGCGGTGAGCCAGCTCGTCGCCAAGGGCGCGCCGATGAAGATCGTGTCGACGATCTACCAGTCGAATCCCAACGAGGTGTCGGCGCTCAGGAAGGCCGGCATCAAGTCGATCGCGGACCTCAAGGGCAAGAAGGTCGGCGTGCCGTCGGGTTCGTCGCAGACGACGATGCTGCCGCTGTTCCTCAAGGCCAACCACCTGACCGAAAGCGACGTCAACCTGATCAACATGCCGATGACGTCGATGGTGCCCTCGCTGCTGCAAGGCCAGGTCGATGCCATCCTCGGGTCGATGGATGCCTACCAGATCCAGCTCGAGGCGCAAGGCGCCGAACTCGACAACTACCGCTTCGCCGACTACGGCGTACCGACCGTCAGCACGTCGATCTTCGCCAACACGCAGTACATCAAGGACAACCCCGACGTGATCCGCAGCTTCATCGCCGCGAGCCTCAAGGGCTGGAGCTTCGCGCTCGACCATCCGGACAAGGCGATCAAGGACCTGAAGCAGGTGTTCCCCGAAATGAACGAGAAGGTGGCGACCGCCGAGCTTGCAGCCATCACCCCGCTGTTCTGCAGCGGCGGCGCCAAGTACATCGGCAAGGCCGAGGATGCGCTGTGGGTGAAGACCCAGGACCTGCTGTCGGAAGTGAAGCTGCTGCCCGCCGGCCAGGATCCGAAGAGCTATTACACCAACGAGTTCCTGCCGCCGGCTGCGCAAATGCGCGCATGCAAGCACTGATGCGCGCACGTCGCACCGCGCGACTCGCAGCGGGAGCGTCGCGGTGAGCGATTCGCGGCACACCGGGCTGCGCTACGCCGACCTTCACGTCGGCCTCCGGTTTCGCAGCCCGGGCCGCACGATCACCGACGCCGATCTCGTCGCGTTCGCGGGGCTCACCGGCGACTATTCGGAGCTCCATACGAGCGATGTCTACGCCAAGGCGAGCGAGTTCGGGCGGCGCGTCGCCCACGGCATGCTCGGGCTCGCGTATGCGCACGGACTCATGTGGGCGCGCACCGGCGAGCTGCGCGACATCGCGATCGCGTTCCTCGGGATCACCGATTGGCGCTTCGTCGGGCCGATTTTCGTCGGCGACACGATCTTCGCCGACTACGCGATCGCCGAGCTGCGCGACAGCCGCTCACGCGCGGGGCAGGCGATCGCGACCTTCGACGTCGCGGTGGTGAACCAGGACGGTCGCGTCGTCCAGCAGGGACGCAAGGCGCTGCTGGTGTCCAAGGCGCCGCTGGCCGCGGTGGCGGCGTCAACGGCGGCGGGCAGCGCCGCATGAGCACCATGCCGGACGCGCATGCGCCGAGCGCCGCGGCCCGCTCCGGCGTGCCGATCGAGCTGCGCCGCGTGTCGAAGACGTTCGGTGAAGACAGCGACCAGCCGTTTCGCGCGCTGGGCGAGATCGGCATGTCGATCGCCGCCGGCGAGTTCGTGTCCGTCGTCGGCCCGTCGGGTTGCGGCAAGAGCACGCTGATGCTGATGGTGGCGGGGCTGCTGGGCCGAAGCCAGGGCGAGATCATCGTCGGCGGCGTGCCGGTGACGCGGCCGCTGACCGACGTCGGCATCGCATTCCAGGACCACCTCCTGCTCGATTTTCGCACCGCGCTCGACAACGTCATGCTGCAGGCGGACATCCGCCGGCTGCCGCGCGCGGCGATCGAGGCGCGGGCGAAGGACCTGTTCGAGCAGCTGCGCCTGACCGCGGCGCTGAAAAAATATCCGCGCCAGCTCTCGGGCGGCATGCGCCAGCGGGTGTCGCTGGTGCGCGCGCTGGTGCACGACCCGTCGGTGATCATGATGGACGAGCCGTTCGGCGCGCTCGACGCGCTGACCCGCCTGCAGGTGCGCATGGACCTCGAGGCGCTGTGGCTGCGGCGGCGGCCGACGGTGCTCTTCATCACGCACAGTGTCGAGGAGGCGGTCGGGCTGTCCGACCGCATTTTCGTCATGAGCCCGAGTCCCGGCGAAGTGGTCGACGAGATCCGCGTCAACCTGCCGCGACCGCGCCCGGTCGTGCTGGGCGATGCGCCGCAATTCGGCGCGTATGTCGACCGCATCTACCGCCAGTTCGAGCGCATGGGCGTGCTGCATAGCGTCGGCGCGTCCGGCGCGCGCGAATAGCCGTCATGCGCGCGACTTCGATTGCAACAAGCGGAGGGCGGCGATGATGGCCAGCGACGGCACGCGCGCGACGCCGGGCGCGGCGGCGACGCCCGGTGTGGAGGTCGTGCGCGTGCAGGCCGTTGCCGAGATCGGGCTCGCCGGCGGACCGCTCAACCTCGTGACGAAGGGCCTGTTGCGCGCACTCAACGAGGCGCTGGCGAATCTGGCGGCCGATGCCACGTTGCGCTGCGTGATCCTGCATGGCGGCTCCGGGCGCGCATTCTGCGCCGGCAGCGACATTCACGAATTCGCACATCTTCGCGCCAACGCCAGCGAAGACAAGATCCTGTTCGAGGACATGGTCCTGCGACGGCTCGCGGCAATGCCGATGCCGACCATCGCCGCGATTGACGGCCCGGCGCTCGGCGGCGGCCTCGAGCTCGCGCTCGCGTGCGACCTGCGCGTCGCGCGCGCGGGCACCAAGCTCGGTCTCACCGAATCCCGCCTCGGCGGTCTCGCCGGCAATGGCTCGCTGCGCCTCGCGCGCCTGGTCGGTCCCGCGCGCGCCAAGGAGATGCTGTTCCTGGGCGATCCGATCCCGGCCGAGACGGCCCTCGCCTGGGGGCTCGTCAATCGCGTCGCTGCCGAAGGCACCAGCGCCCTGGCCGCAGCGCGCGGACTCGCCGTCGCCATTGCCGCACGCGGACCGCTTTCCAACCGGCTCGCGAAGACGCTGGTCCACGCCGCGCACGACGGATCGCTCGACGCCGGGCTGTCGCTGTCGACGGTGGCGCAACAGGCAATCTTCGACAGCCGCGATCTGCACGAAGGCGTCGCCGCGTTCTTCGCCAGGCGCGACCCGGATTTCGAGGGACGATGAGCGTGCCGCCGCGCTCGACCGTCACCGGTTCGCCCGCCGGCGCGATCGACGTCCGCGCCGATCCGGCGCAGCCCTCGACCGCGATGCTCGGCGACGCCGCGGTGATCGTCTGGAACGACGTGAGCGACGAGGGTCGTAGCCGGTTCTACGCGTGGCACGACCGCGAGCACATTCCGGAGCGGCTGGCGATTCCCGGATTCCGCCGCGGCCGCCGCTACATCCGGCCCGGGCATTCGCCGGAATGGTTGACGCTGTACGAGGCGAGCGACCTCGCCGTGGTGACTTCGCCCGCCTATCTTGCGCGCCTCAATGCGCCAACGGCCGCAACGCGCGCCACGCTGCCCTATTTCCGCAACACGTCGCGCGCGGTGTGCCGGCTCGCGGCGTCGATGGGCTCGTCGAGTGGCGGTCACGTGCTAGCGCTGCGCATCGACGCGGCGCCGGCGGCGGCGGCGGCACTGCAGTCGACGCTCGCGTCGCGGATCCTGCCGCGCCGCATGCAAGAATCCGGCATCGTCGCGTGCCATCTGTACGCCGCGGATGTCGGCGCCAGCCACACCGATACCGCCGAGTCGCGGACGCGGACGTTCGACGTGCCGGCGTGGGTGGTGCTGGTGGAAGCCACCACCGCGGCGGCGGCGGCGCGTGCGCGCGCGGCGTTCGACGATCGCGAGCTGACCGCGCTGGGCGCCGTGATCCGCGCGGACGGCGCCGTGTACGCGCTCGAGATCTGCCGGTTGCCGATGCCGGCCGGTGAAGACTGGCGCGACGCGACCGCAATGAATCCAATCGTTGCCGGCGACGGCGCTTGCGAATCGACGAACTGAACATGGAAAAGATCACGGCGGATGAAGCGGCGGCACTGGTCGAGGACGGCGACGCGATCCTGATCAGCGGCTCGGGTGGCGGCCACGCGGTGCCGGAGGCGTTGCTCGCCGCCGTCGAGAAGCGGTTTCGCGCCGACGGCAGGCCTCGCGGCCTCACATCGGTCAGCATCGTCGGCATCGGCGACCGCGCGGCGCTTGGCGCGGGTCATCTCGCGCACGAAGGACTGCTCGCGCGCGCTATCACCAGCGCGCTCGTCGATTCGCCGGGCCTCGTGCATCTCGCCGCACAGGACAAGATCGAGGCGTACACGTTTCCGCAGGGCGTCCTGTCGCAACTGATGCGCGACATGGCCGCCGGGCGCCCCGGGCTGCTCACCAAGACTGGACTCCATTCGTTCGTCGATCCGCGCCAGCAGGGCGCGCGCCAGAGCGCGCGCACTCCCGCGGGCTTCGTCGAGGTCGTGGAGCTCGCCGGCGAGGAGTGGCTGCTGTTCAAGCCGATCCCGGTCGACGTCGCCTTCCTGCGCGGCACGACCGCAGACGAGGACGGCAACGTGACGATGGAAGAGGAGGCGGTGCTGGGCGAGATGCTGGCCATGGCGCAGGCGACGCGCCGCGCCGGCGGCGTCGTCGTCGTGCAGGTCAAGCGCATGGCGCGGCGCGCGACGCTGCCGCCGAAGGCGGTGAAGATCCCGGGCATTCTCGTCGACTTCGTCGTCGTCGATGCCGGGCAGCGCCAGACCTACCTGACCTACTACGATCCGAGCTACTCGGGCGAGCTGCGAATTCCAACGGGCGACATCAAACCGCTGGACTTCGGTCCGCGCAAGGTGATCGTGCGGCGGGCGGCGATGGAGCTCTTTCCGGGAGCGATCTGCAATCTCGGCGCGGGGGTGTCGACCGGATTGTCGACGATCGCCGCGGAAGAGGGGCTGCTCGACGTGGTGACGCTGACCAACGAGCAGGGCATCATCGGCGGTGCGCCGATCACTGGCCGCGACTCGGGTGGCGGCCAGAATTTCGCGGCGATGGTCGAGCAGCCCGCGCAGTTTGATTTCTACGACGGCGGCGGCCTCGATCTCGCGTTCCTGTCATTCGCCGAGGTCGATTCTGCCGGCAACGTCAACGTCAGCCGCTTCGGTGACCGGATCATCGGCGTCGGCGGCTTCATCAACATCGCGCAGAACGCGCACTGCGTGGTGTTCGGCGGCACGCTGACGGCGGGCGATCTCGACATCGGGTGGCAGAACGGGCGCACGGTGATCCGGCGCGAGGGCCGCCACCGCAAGTTCGTGCCGAAGCTCGAGCAGATCTGCTACAGCGCGGCGATCGGCCGCGAGCGCGGGCAGACGGCGCTCTTCGTCACCGAGCGCGCGGTGTTCCGCATTGGCACCGACGGTCTCGAGCTCATCGAGGTCGCGCCCGGCATCGACGTCGAGCGCGATGTCATCGCGCAGATGGGATTTCGTCCGCGCGTGGCCGCGCATCCGGCGACGATGGACGCGCGCATTTTCGCGCAGGGCCTGATGGGACTCGGGGCGCTGGTCCACGCCCGGCCGCGCCGTTACCGCTCCGCGCGCGTCGCGCGCTGGCACGCTGCACGCGAGGCGCGCGCGTGATGGATGCCATCCGGAGCGCGCCGAGGATCGGCGGCGCCACCCGTCTTTTCGCGATCGTCGGTGACCCCATCGCGCAGGTGCGCTCGCCGGCGGTCTACACCCAGCGCTTCGCCGCGGAGGGCATCGACGCCATCATGATCCCCGTGCACGTTCCCGCAGCGCGTTTCGACGCCATCGTGCCGGCGCTCCTCGGCGTCGCCAACCTCGACGCCATCGTGGTCACCGTGCCGTTCAAGGCGCGGATGCTGGCGTTCGCCGACCGCCTCGGCGCCACCGCCGCCTGTATTGGCGCGCTCAATGCGTTGCGCCGGGAGCCCGATGGCACGTGGACCGGCGACATGTTCGACGGCGAAGGGTTCGTCGAGGGTGCGCGCCGCAAGGGCTTGCGCATCGAGGGTCGGCGTGTCGCGCTGTTCGGCGCCGGCGGCGCCGGCAGTGCCATCGCCTGCGCGCTGGCGAAGGCGGGCGTGCACTCGGTCGCCATCATCGATCGCGACGCGGCGCGCGCGCACACGCTCGAGGCACGACTCGCCGCCGCGTTTCCGGACGTGCGTTTCGAATGCGCGGGAGGCGTGCCTGGCGCCAGCGACATGGTCGTCAACGCCACGCCGGTCGGGATGGACGACGGTGACGGGCTGCCGGGCACGATCGACGGCCTCGCGCCGGGATCCCTGATCGGCGATGTCGTGATCCGCGACGAGCCGACGCCGATCATCCGCCTTGCCGAGCGGCAACGCCTCGACTACGTCAACGGCAAGGACATGCATGCCGGTCAGGCGGACGCGCTGATGCGGTTTCTCGTGCCGTCGCCGGCATCGCGCTGAGGTTCGCTGCCCCCGCCGTCATCCACCATGGCCCACGTTCCCGCCGAGCGCTGTCTTGCGATCATCGAGTTGCTCGCCGAGGACGCCAACGCGCGTCCGCTCGGCGAGATCGCCGAAGCGCTCGACCTGCCGAAGAGCGGCGTACATCGCCTGCTGGCGACGCTGGTCGAGCTCGGCTGGGCCGAGCAGGACACGGAAACGAGCTTCTACCGGTTGACGATGCGGCTCGCGACCCTCGGCCAGAAGTTCTACGTCGCGACCGGCATTCCCGACATCTGCCAGCCGCTGCTGGATCGCCTTGCGCGCGAGTCGCGGGAGTTCGCGCGTCTCGCCGTCGTCGACGGGCATTCGCTGGTGTGGGTGGCGCACGCGCAGGGCGCGACGAGCGGCCTCGTCTACCAGCCGTCGCTGGCGACGAATACCGTGCCGCTGGCGGTGACGGCGAGCGGCAAGGCGTGGCTGGCGACGTTCGCCAGCGCGCGTGCGATCGAATACGTGCTTGCCAACGGCGGCTTCGACTACGCCGACCGCTACGGACCGAACGCAACGCGCTCGGCCGACGCGTTCCTGCGCGAGCTCAAGGCCACGACACGGCGCGGATACGGGCTCGCGGTGGGCGAAGCCGAGCCCGGCGTCACCGCGATCGCCGCGGCGATCCGCGCCGGCAAGAACGGCAGCGCGCTGGGGACGGTGAGCGTGGCGGGGCCGAGCGTGCGCATGACCGACGAGCGCGTCGCCGCCCTCGCGCCGCTCGTAGTGCGTTGCGCGTCGGAGCTTTCGGAGCTCTGGCACCTGCGGCGCGTGGGCCTGCCGACGGTGGTTGCCGGCGGCGTGGCCGCCGCCGCCTGAGCGATGGACGTCGCGCCGCGGAGCGCGAAGGTGGCGCAGGCTGTGCAGGCGACGCCTCTCCTGATCGGTGCTATCGCCGACGATTTCACGGGCGCCACCGATCTCGCCAACAACCTAGTGCGTCACGGCATGCGCGTCGTGCAGACCATCGGCGTTCCCGACGCATCCTTGCGCCACGACGTCGACGCTGTCGTCATCGCGCTGAAGTCGCGCACCGCGCCGGTCGCCGATGCCGTGGCCGCATCGCTCGCGGCCCTGCGATGGCTCGCATCGCAATCGGCGCAACAGATCTACTTCAAATACTGCTCGACGTTCGACAGCACGCCGCGCGGCAACATCGGGCCGGTGATCGATGCGTTGATGGATGCGCTCGCGACCCGGCCGGGCGCGGGGCTCGCCGTCGCCACGCCCGCGTTTCCCGCCAACGGACGCACGGTCTTCAACGGGCACTTGTTCGTCGGCCACGCGCTGCTGAGCGAGAGCGGCATGCAGAGCCATCCGCTGACGCCGATGCGCGACGCCAACCTCGTGCGCGTGCTGCAGGCGCAATGCAGGCGCCGCGTCGGCCTCGTGGATCACGGTTGCGTGCGCGCGGGTCCCGCGACCATCCGCGCGCGGCTCGCGACGCTGGAACGCGAAGGCGCCGGGGTGGCGATCGTGGATGCGATCGACGACGACGACCTGCGTCGGCTTGCGGCGGCGGTCGCCGACCGGCCACTTGTCACTGCAGCGTCGGGCCTCGCCATCGGCCTGCCCGCGAATTTCGACATTGCGCCGTCCGACCGCGCGAGCGCGTTGCCCGCGGCGCGCGGCGGACGCGCGATCATCGCCGGCAGCTGCTCGCCGGCGACGCAGCGCCAAGTCGCGGCATTCATCGCGGGCGGCGGGGCCGCGTTTGCGGTCGATCCGCTACGCGTCGCGGCGGGCGAGGCTGTCGTCGCCGACGCGATCGCATGGTCGGCGCGCCAGTCGACCGGCGTCCCGGTGCTCGTGTACTCGACGGCCGCCGCCAACGTCGTCGCCGCCGTGCAGGCGCGTCTCGGCGAGGCGAGCGCGGGTGCGCTGCTGGAGCGCACGCTCGCGACAATCGCATGCGGGCTCGTCGGGCAGGGCGTGGGCCAGCTCGTCATCGCCGGTGGCGAAACCGCCGGCGCGTGCGTCGCGGCGCTCGGTGTTGCCGAGCTGCGGATCGGACCGCAGATCGATCCCGGCGTCCCTTGGTGCTTCGCCATGCCGAGCGCAACACGCCACACCGGGCTGCACCTCGCGCTCAAGTCCGGAAACTTCGGCGCCGACGATTTCTTCACGCGCGCGTTTAAGATGCTGCAATGACGGAGGACCGCGCCCGTGAGGAAATCTGCCGCGTGGCCCGCAGCCTGTTCGAGCGCGGCTTTGTGCACGCCACCGCCGGCAACGTCAGCGTGCGGCTCGACGACGATGCCGGCGGCGGGTTCCTGATCACTCCGACCGATGCGTGTCTCGGCTTCCTCGAGCCGGCGCGTCTCGCGCGCATCGACGGCGACGGCCGGCAGATCGGCGGCGATCCGGCAAGCAAGACGCTCGCGCTGCACCGGCGCATATACGCAGCCGCAGGCGCGTTCGATCCCGGCACGCGCGCGATCATCCACACCCACAGCACGCATGCGGTGGCGCTGACATTGCGGCGCGTGGACACGGAGCTCCTCGCCCCGATCACCCCCTACTTCGTGATGAAGGTCGGTCACGTGCCGGTGATTGCGTATGCGCGGCCCGGTGCGCCACAGGTGGCCGACGCGGTAGCCGCGTGCATCACGCGGTATGGCGAGGCGGGCATGCCGATCCGCGCAGTGATGCTCGCGCGACTCGGCCCCACGGCGTGGCACGCGTCGCCAGCCGCCGCGATGTCGGTGATCGAGGAGCTCGAAGCCACCGCACGCCTCGCGATGCTCGTCGATCCGCCACCTGCGCCGCTCGCTGCAACGGACATCGACGACCTGCGGCGCGCATTCGGCGCGCGCTGGTAGACACCGATGACCACGCAACGAACGTTCGATGCCTGCGGCGCAAGCAAACTCGACCCGGCCGGAGTGCGGGCATATCGGTCCAAAGGGCGTTCGCGCAGCGTATATGAGCGACGACCGATATGCCCGCAGCCCGGCCACGCAAAATGCTCCCGCGCACAGGCGGGTCGCGGGCTGCGCGCATGACCGCCGCCCTCGTCACCGGCGGCGCGCGCGGCATCGGCCGCGCGATTTGCGTCGCGCTTGCGCGCGCCGGCTTCGACATCGGTTGCGTCAGCCGCGAACCCGCTGCCGACGCACGGCCGACGGTCGACGCCGTACGCGCCGCCGGTCGCGAGTGCCTGTACATCGAAGCCGACATCGCCGACACGTCGCGGCACGCGGATCTCGTGCGCGCGGTGACGGTGGCGCTTGGCGCGCCGCAGTGCCTCGTCAACAACGCCGGCGTGGCGTCGCTCGCGCGCGGTGACCTGCTCGAGCTGGGCGAGGCGAGCTTCGACCGCACGCTCGGGGTCAACCTGCGCGGCACGTTCTTCCTGACGCAATGCGTGGCGCGGGCGATGATCGCGGATCGAGGGGCGGCGGACGTGTTCCGCTCCATCATCACCATCACCTCGGCCAACGCCGAGATCGTCGGCGCCGATCGCGGGGACTACTGCATCAGCAAGGCCGGCATGGCGATGGGGTCGAAGCTCTTTGCGGATCGACTCGCGCGCGAGTCGATCCGCGTCTTCGAGGTGCGCCCGGGCATCATCCGCACCGACATGACGGCCACTGCCGCCGCGAAATACGACCGGCTGATCGCGGAAGGCGGCGTGCCGATCGCGCGCTGGGGAAGGCCCGAGGACGTGGCCGCCACGGTCGCCACGCTGGCGCTGGGCGGCCTTGCCTTCGCCACCGGCGAGGTGATCAACGTCGGCGGTGGCTTGCACCTCCACCGTGTCTGAGGGCACGCCGCGCACGATCCGCTGGGGGATCGTCGGCTGCGGCGAGGTCGCGGAGGTCAAGAGCGGGCCGGGCTTCCAGAAGGCGGCGCATTCGACGCTGGTCGCGGTGATGCGGCGCGACGCCGCGCGCGCCGAGGACTTCGCGCGGCGCCACGGCGTGCCGCGCTGGCACACCGACGCCGACGCGATCTTCGAGGCCCCCGACATCGACGCCGTGTATATCGCGACGCTGCCGGACACGCACCGCGAATACGCGCTGCGCTGCGCCGCGGCGGGCAAGGCCGTGTACGTCGAGAAGCCGATGGCGATGGATGCCGGCGAATGCGATGCGATGGTCGCCGCCTGCGCCGCCGCCGGCGTGCCGCTGTGGGTCGGTTACTACCGGCGCGCGCTGCCGCGCTTTCTCGCCGTGCGGGACCGGCTTCGCGAGGGCGCGATCGGCGAGGTGCGCGAGGTCGTCTCGCGGCAGTCGCAGCGTGCCGCCACGCCCGGATCCGGCGTGCGTGCCTGGCGCGCCGATCCTGCGCGCTCCGGCGGCGGCGCGTTCTTCGAAGGCGCCGTGCACACGCTCGACTTCCTCGATTTCCTGTTCGGTCCGCTCGAAGTCGTGGACGCCCACGCGGAATCGCGCGCCGGCGACGCGCGCCTCGAGGATCGCGTCGACGCGAGCTACCGCTTCGCCGGCGGCGTGGCCGGCCGCGGATCCTGGGATTTCGCCGCCGTCGCCGACCTCGAATTCAACGAGATCATCGGTACGACGGGACGCATCCGCTACTCGACGACGCGCGACGTGCCGATCGAACTCTGGCGCGGCGACGCCCTCGAGCGCCTGGCGATCGCCGATCCGCCGCACGTGCACCAGCCGCTGATCCAGACTATCGTCGACGAGATCAATGGCCACGGACGCTGTCCGAGCACCGGGGTGTCGGCGGCGCGCACGGCGCGCGTCGTCGACGTCGCCTTGCGGTCGTTGCGCGAGCGCAGCCACGCCGGCGACGCCGCGACGCGTGACGCGGGCTGAACACCGGTCGAACCCTCCGGCGCCGCCGACCAGCGAGCGCCGCGAAACTTCCACCAACGCAGTCACGGCCTCGAGCAGGCCCCCCAACCGGCCTATCGTTGCCAGGCGGGTGCGGCGCTACCCTCGGAGTGCCTCCGCGGAGCGCGGCGGCGCCATGGAGTCCGCGCGACTTGGGGCGCGTCGATCGAGGCGCATGCGGTTTTGCGGCATTTTCCGTGCGCCAGCGGCGACTTGCGCATGCAGTTTTCGAAGCCCGATCCGACTGCCGACGGCATTGAGTGCCGCGCAGCGTCAGCGCAACGTCATGAAAACGTGCGTTCGTGTTGCTTTTTGCGCGAAATGGTCCGCGCGGCCTTATTCCGGCAAGGTTTATGCTCTAGGCGTTTCGCTCGGGGCATGGCAAACTTTCCTCGCCCGGGGCAGCGCGCCGGTGCGATGGCACCGGACGCCTCCGCCGCAAGGTCGCGGCAACGACGAATTCGCCGTCCGGCCACGCCGGGCGGCAACCAACGAGGGGTGCGGGATTGGCAGATGCAAGCGCGCTGTCGGGCGTCAAGGTGATGGTGATCGACGACTCGAACACCATTCGCCGCAGCGCGGAAATCTTCCTGTTGCAGGCCGGATGCACGGTGATCCTCGCCGAGGACGGCTTCGACGCGCTGGCGAAGATCACCGACCACCAGCCCGACCTCGTCTTCGTCGACATCATGATGCCCCGCCTCGACGGCTACCAGACGTGCGCGCTCATCAAGAAAAACAACCGGTTCCAGGGCACGCCAGTGGTGATGCTGTCGTCGAAGGATGGCCTGTTCGACCGCGCGCGCGGCCGCATGGTCGGCTCCGATCAATACCTGACCAAGCCTTTCACCAAGGAAAGCCTGCTCAAGGCCGTCGCGGCCCATGTGAAGGCGGCGGCATGATCGCGCCACTCACGCCCCGCACGCAGGAATGACGCATGGCCATCAAGAAAATCCTGATCGTCGACGACTCGCCCACCGAGCGCCATGTGCTGAACGACATGCTGACGAAGTCCGGCTACGAGGTGGTCGCGAGCGACAACGGCGAGGACGCGATCCTCAAGGCGAAGCTCCTCAAGCCCGATCTCATCCTAATGGACGTGGTGATGCCGGGCCTCAACGGCTTCCAGGCGACGCGCGCCATCAGCCGCGATCCCGAGACCCGCACCATTCCGGTGATCCTGTGCACGTCGAAGAGCCAGGAGACCGACAAGATCTGGGGCATGCGCCAGGGCGCGCGTGACTATGTGATCAAGCCCGTCAACCGCGAGGAGCTCCTGGCCAAGATCCAGGCGCTTGCCTGAGAGCGGAACCGCCGACATGGCCCGCGCCGCCAAACTCGACCTGCGCTCGTTCCAGCAGGAGCTCGCCACCCGCCTCGCGAGCAAGACTGCCGCGCAAGTCGAATCGTCGCGGCTCGGTTTCGCCTGCGGCGACGAGCAGTGGCTGATCCGCCTCGCCGACGCCGGCGAAGTCATCGCCGTGCCGCAGGTGGTGAACGTGCCGCGCACGCAGCCGTGGTTCGCGGGCATCGCCAACATCCGCGGCAACCTCTACAGCGTGATCGATTTCGCGGGCTTCCTCGGCCGCGGGGCCGGGGTCGCTGCGTCGGCGCAGAACCGGCTGGTGCTGTTCGGACCGCGCGCCGGCGAGCTCAACGCCGGCATCGTCGTCACGCGCGTGCTCGGCTTGCGCAATCTGGCCGAGCTGGCGCCGGCGGCACTGCCCGCCGCGCCGCCGGCGTGGTTCGCGCAGCGCTGGATGGACGCCGATGGCCGGGCGTGGCAGGAAATCGACCTATCGAAGCTCGCCCGCGACCCTGCGTTCCTGCAGGTCGGGCTGTGAAGTAACCGGCAGCACCGGAGGGACGCATGGCACTTAAAATATTCGCCGACAAGGCCAAGGGAGCGGGCGCTGCGGCGCTCGAAATGCCGACGACGCAGGTGCGGATGGGCAAGAACACGCCGCCCGGCTACGATCCGCTCGCGTCGGTGTCGATCATGGACCAGCTGCGCAACGCCAGCGCAGAAGCGGCCACCTCGCGCAAGCTGCCGGTCATCGGCAACCTGCCGGTGGTCAAGCAGTTCCAGGTGCTGCTCACGCTGCTGATCGTGTTCGCCGTGCTCGCGCTGCTGATGCTGTTCCTCGACTCGCGCACCACGTCGCAGGCCGCCGCGCAGTCGGCGACCGCCACCGAGATGCAGATGCTGTCGCAACGTCTCGCGCGCGGTTCGGCGCTCGCGGCGCAGGGCCAGAAGCAGGCATTCGCCACGGTCGAGGACAGCCGGCAGAAGTTCGGCGCCGACCTCAAGGCGCTGATGGAGGGCGGTGAGGCGAAGGGCGCGAACATCGACGCGGTCACCAGCGGCGCCGCGGGCGAGCTCCTGACCGAGATCAAGGCGAAGTGGGACACCGTCGACAAGGCCGCGCTGCGGCTGACGCAGAACGCCGACGCGCTGACGTCGCTGGCGGCCGGCCTCGACCGCGTCAACGACGCCAACACGTCGCTGCTCGAGCTTGCCGAGCAGCTCGGGCTGCAGATCGGCCAGGGCGGCGGCACCGTGCGCGAAGTCGACTTCGCCAACCAGCTGGCCGTGCTGTCGCAGCGCATCGCCAAGAACGCCAACGCACTGGCATCGGGCGAGGAGATCGACCCCGAAACCGCGTTCCTGCTCGGCAAGGACGCCGGCACATTCCGCGACATCCTCAACGGCCTGTCGCGCGGCAACGACGCGCTGCACATTCCGGTGCTGCGCGGCGACGACGCCCGCGCCACGCTCGCCGAGATCGCCAAGCGCTTCGTCGCCTACGACCAGTCCATCGGCGCGATCCTGAGCTCGATGCAGAAGCTGACGCTCGCCAAGCAGTCGGCGCGCACGGTGACCGGCGAGTCCGAGGACCTGCTGCAGAAGACCACGTCGCTGGCGGACACGTGGGAAGGCGGCGGCCGCGCGCACGTGTTCATGCTGGTGGCGGCGGTGGTGTTCGGCCTGCTGGCACTGATCGCCCTCGTGCTCCTCGGCATGGTGTTCCTCTCCGACGCGCGCTCGCGCGCCAACGAGAGCGAAGGCGAGAACAAGCGCAACCAGGAGGCCATCCTGCGGCTGCTCAACGAGATGGGCAACCTGGCGGACGGCGACCTCACCGTGCAGGCGTCGGTGACCGAGGACGTGACGGGCGCCATCGCCGACTCGATCAACTTCACGATCGAGGAGTTGCGCACGCTGGTGCGCGGCATCAACTCGGCAACCGACCAGGTGACCAAGGCGACGCAGGAGACGCAGGCGATCTCCAACCGCCTGTACGAGGCCTCGCAGCGCCAGAACCGCGAGATCCAGCAGGCGTCGGCATCGGTGCTGCAGATGGCGCAGTCGATCAGCGAGGTGGCGCAGAACGCGTCGCAATCCGCCAAGGTCGCGCAGCTGCAGCTCACGGCCGCGGAAAAAGGCGGCAAGGCGGTGCAGAACCAGATCGCCGGCATGAACGAGATCCGTTCGCAGATCCAGGACACGTCGAAGCGCATCAAGCGCCTCGGCGAATCGTCGCTCGAGATCGGTGAGATCGTGGAGCTCATTTCCGACATCACCGAGCAGACCAACGTGCTGGCGCTCAACGCGGCGATCCAGGCGGCGTCCGCCGGCGAGGCGGGACGCGGCTTCACCGTGGTAGCCGAGGAAGTGCAGCGCCTTGCCGAGCGTTCGGCCGAGGCGACCAAGCAGATCGAAGCCATCGTCAAGACCATTCAGGCCGACACGCAGGATGCCGTGGCCGCCATGGAGAAATCGACAGTGGGTGTGGTGGAGGGCACCAAGCTCTCCGACGCTGCGGGCCAGGCGCTGACCGAAATCCAGCGCGTGTCGCGTGAGCTCGCCGACCTGATCTCGCGCATCTCGTCGCAGACCCAGATGCAGTCGACTTCGGTGACGGACGTGACGCGCGGCATGCAGGGCATCCTCAAGATCACCGAGGAGACCACCGAGGGCACGAAGCAGACGAACGTGTCGATCGGCCAGCTCACGCGCCTCGCCGCGGAGCTGCGCTCGTCCGTCGCGGGGTTCAAGGTCTAGTCGCCAGGCGAATCGCGCCCGCCGACGGCGGCGTGATTCTTGCTGAACCGACGGGATCGCCGCGATCAACAGGAGCCGGAAAAAGTGCCGACCGATGCCGCAACCGAATTCGATCTTGGCCCGCTGTCGTGGGTGCAGGGGGAGATCGACCAGGCGCTGACGCGCGGCCTCGAATCGCTGGCGACGTTCAAGGCATCGCCGAAGGATGCGATCGCGCTGAAGCATGCGCGCGCCCACATTCACCAGGCGGCTGGCGCGATCCAGATGGTGGGACTCGACGCCGTCGCCGCGTTCACCGACGAGATCGAGCGCCAGCTTTCACGGCTGGAGGAGATGCCGCCGGCCGAGGTCGGCGCCACCGTCGACGCCGTCGATCGCGCGTGCCGCAAGCTGCGCATCTTCCTCACCGAGCTCACCAACGGCGTGCGGCCGGTGCCGCTCAAGCTGTTCCCCGAATACGAATCGATGCAGGCGCTGCGCGGCATCAAGGCCACTGCGCCCACCGACCTCTTCTATCCGGATCTCGCGCCGCGCGCGCCGAAGGTCGCGCCCCGCGAGGCGCTGCCGCCGGCACGCCTCGCGTCGCAGCTCGTCAAGCAGCGGCGCATCTACCAGCGGGGCCTGCTCGCATGGCTGCGTGGCGACGCCGACGGCGTGGCGCAGATGCGCGACGCCATCGCTGGCATCGAGGACGTCACGACGCAACCCAACCTGCGCGCGTTCTGGTGGACGGCCAGCGCGCTGTTCGAGTCGCTCACCGCGCGCGGGCTCGAGCCATCGTTCGGCGTCAAGCAGCTGGCGGCGCGCGTCGACCTGCAGATCCGCCGCGTTGTCGGCGGCAGCGCCAAGGTCGCCGACCGGCTGCGTCGCGAGGTGCTGTACTTCATCGCCATCAGCGCACCGACGGGGCCGCAGGTGCAGGCGGTGCAGCACGCATTCCACCTCGCGGGACTCATCCCCTCGGCAGACGTGCTCAACGCCGATCTGGTGCGCATCGAGCCGCTGCTGCGCGAGGCGCGCGAGCAGCTCGCGGGCGCCAAGGACGCGTGGCTCAAGTTCGCCTCGGGCCGCGCCGAGAACCTGCCGAAGCTGAAGCAGACGCTGACCTCGGTGCACACCAAGGCGGCCGAGATCCGCAACGGCGCGCTGATGAAGCTCACCGCGGCGCTCGTCGAGCGGCTCGACAAGATGCCGTCGGCCGGCGTGTCCGAGCCGGTGGCGATGGAATACGCGACGGCGCTGCTGCTGGCCGAGAGCGCGTTCGACAACTACACGAACCTCGCCGGCGACTTTCCGCAGCAGGTCGAGGCGATGGTGGCGCGGCTCGATGCAGCCCGCGCCGGGCGCGCCGCCGCCGCAGGTGCGCCGGCGCTGGACGAAATGTCGAAGCGCGCGCAGGAGCGGATGCTGCTCGCGCAGGTCGGCCGCGAGATCCAGGCCAACCTGCGGCACATGGAGCAGGTGCTCGACGCATTCTTCCGCGACAACTCGAAGCGCGCCGAGCTGACGTCGCTGGCCAAGGACAGCCAGCAGATCCGCGGTGCGCTGTCGATGCTCGGCCTCGACAGTGCGCAGCGCCTGCTCGCGGCATGCCAGGAGCAGATCGAATCGTACGTCGCCAGCGACACGCCGGTCGACAACGACGACCTCGAGATGCTGGCCGAATCGCTGTCCGGCCTCGGTTTCTACATCGAGGCGGTCGAGCAGCAACGGCCCGATCGCGAGCGCCTGATCGCACCGCTCCTCGCCCGCCGCACCGGCGAGGCGCCGGCCGCCCTGCAGGACGACGAGGGCTCGGTGGAGACGGCGGTCGACGAATTGCGTGCGCAGCTGCCTTCGCTGGTCGAGGAAGTGCGTGCGGCACCCACCGCGACCGCGCGCCAGGGACTCAAGGCCAAGCTCGAGACGTTGCGCGACGATGCCGAGCTGATCGGCGATGCGACGCTCGCGCAGCAAGCCGAAGGCGCGCTTGCGGAGCTCGACGCCGGTGGCGCGGCGGCGCTCGCCAAGGCCGTCGACGCGATCGCCGACACGACCGCCGCCGCGCCGGAAATCTCGGACGAGACCAAGCGCCTGCTGGAAACCGATGCCACCCAGTTCGACGCCGAGCTGGTCGACATCTTTCTGGCCGAAGCCGTCGAGGTCCTCGGTTCGATCGCGGCGAGCCGCGACGCGCTCGCCGCCAATCCCAGCGACCGCGACGCACTGGCCACTGCGCGCCGCGGCTTCCATACGCTGAAGGGCTCCGGCCGCATGGTCGGCCTCGCCGATCTGGGCGAGCTCGCATGGACGGTGGAGCGCACGCAGAACCGCCTGATCGAGGAAGATCGCCCCGTCACCGCGGCGGTGATCGCCATGATCGCCGTCGCCGAGGCGGAATTCCGCAAGTGGATCGAGGCGCTCACACACACGCGCCGCGCCACGCTCGATCCCGCGCGCCTCGATTCCGCCGTGGCTTCGGTGCTGGCCGAAATGCCATCCGCCGGCGGCATGTCGCCGCCGAAACTGGTCGAAGTGCCGCCGCCAGTGCGCGACGAGCTGCCCATGGGTGCACGCACGTCCGATGCCATCGCGCCGGCCGCCGGCCTGTTCGAATTGCCGGAGCTCGGTGCCGCGCCCGCCGTGGCGCCGCATGTCGTGGTGCGCGACATCGCGCCGTCGCTCACCGTGCCGGAGTCACCCCGCGAGTCGTCGCACGGGATGCCCGAGCTGAAGCTCGTCGCCGACAACAAGCACGCACCGCTCACGCTGGTGCCACGCGAATTCGCCGAAGGCGTGCTGCCGTTCGCCGCGGGCAGCGGTGTGGCGACGCCCGCCGTCAGCGGCGACGTCGCCGATGCCGAGGTGGAGGCGAGCCTCGAGCGCGACCTCGCGGCGCACTTCGAGCGCGATGCGACCGACATCACGTTGCCGCCGATCGACGAGGTGCGCGAGCCCGGCCTCGATTTCGACGCTGCGGCCAACGCCGGATTCAGCGACGCCAAGGTCACGCCGATCACCCGCGCACCGTCGCGCTCGACGCCCCCCGAGCCGCCCGCGTCGCCGCCGCCTCTCGATTTCGCGTGGCCGACGGCGGACGATTTCGCGGCGAGCGACGACGCCGGGACGCTGTCCCCGCCGCAGATTCCGGCGGAATTGCCGACGGCACACGACACACCCGATGTTGCGGCGACCGCTGTCGGTGATGCCGGGGATGCCGGCGATGCCGCTGCGGATGCACGCGGCGACGATACGGTCAGCGTCGGCGACGTCACGCTGTCGTCGACGCTCTTTCGCATCCTGGTCGACGAGGCCGAGGAGCATGTCGCCACGCTGCAGCACGAGTTGTCGCTGCTGCAATTCGACCCCGCGCGCATGCCGTCGCCGGCAATGGTGCGCGCGAGCCACACGTTGTGCGGCATCCATCGCACGGGCGGCTTCCCGCTGCTGGCGGTCCTCGCCAAATCGCTCGAGCAATCGCTGATCGCGGTCGCCGACCGCGAGGGGTCGATGCCGTCGGGCGCGCAGCCGGTGATCGCGCGCGCGGTGGCGGCACTCGCCGACCTGGTGGCGCGCGTCAGGGCGCGGCAGGCGTTCGCCGCGGCGGACGAACGCGAGGCCGCGGAAACGGGCGTCGAGCTGGAGCTGTTGCGCCAGGATGCCGCGCCCGCCGGCAGCGATGCCGAGTCGCACGCGGCACGCGTCGCCGAGCGCGAGGAATCACCCGCCGCCGCCGACCTGGCGCCGGTGCACGAGGCACCGCCCGCCACGCCGGCCGGCGCGATCGTGCAGCCGCTGCCTGTGCGCCCGCCGCATGCGCCGGACGCGACGGCGCGCCGCGAGATTCTCGAGACGCCGCTGACTGATGTACGCGACGTCATCGAGGCCGACGTCCTGCCGATCTTCCTCGACGAGGCCTCCGATCTGTTCCCGCAGGCCGGCGACGAGCTGCGCGGCTGGCGTCGCGACCCCGCGTCGGACGGCGCGCAGAAGCTGCGGCGCACGCTGCACACGTTCAAGGGCAGCGCGCGCATGGCAGGCGCGATGCGCCTCGGCGAGCTCGCGCACCGCATGGAATCCCGCCTGTTCGAAGGCGAGGCGCCCATCGACACGACGCCGGCGCTGTTCGAGGCGCTCGACACCGATCTCGACCACATCGCCTACGTGCTCGACAAGTTGCGCGTGGGCGAGGCCAACACGCCGCTGCCATGGCTCGGCGAGGAAACGCCGCAGGATGCCTCAGCGTCCGCAGCGGCCATCCCCATCGAGCCGCACGCGAGCGTGGTGCCGATCGACGCCGAAGCCAGGACGGCGCAACCCGCGCCCGAGGCGGCGGCGCCCGAAGCCGAGTCCAGCGCGCGCGCGATGCTGCGCGTGCGGGCCGACACGATCGACCGCCTGGTCAACGAGGCCGGCGAGGTCGCGATCGCGCGTGCTCGTGTCGAGGGCGAGTTGCGTGCGCTCAAGGCCAATCTCCTCGAGCTCACCAGCAGCGTGATCCGGCTGCGCGGACAGGTGCGCGAGATCGAGATCCAGGCGGAGAGCCAGATCCAGTCGCGGATGAGCGCGATGAGCGAGGCGCACGAAGGCTTCGACCCGCTGGAGTTCGACCGCTACACGCGCTTCCAGGAGCTGACGCGTTCGCTGGCCGAGGGCGTCAACGACGTGTCCACGGTGCAGCAGTCGCTGCTCAAGAATCTCGACGACGCCGATGCCGCGCTGGTGGCGCAGGCGCGGATGTCGCGCGAAGTGTCGCAGCAGCTCTTCGCGATCCGCACGGTGCCGTTCGGCAGCGTGTCGGAGCGCCTCTACCGGATCCTGCGCGCGACGGCGCGCGAGCTCGACAAGCGCGCCAACCTCGAGATCCAGGGGGCGCAGGTGGAGCTCGACCGCTCGGTGCTGGAAAAGCTGATCGGCCCGCTCGAGCACCTGCTGCGCAACGCGCTCGACCACGGCCTCGAGTCGCGCGAGGCGCGGCTCGCTGCGGGCAAGAGCGCCACCGGCGAGCTCACGCTGACCGTGCGCCAGGTCGGCAACGAAGTCGTGCTGGAACTGGCCGACGACGGCGCGGGCATCGACTTCGCCCGGGTCGCGGAGCGCGCGCGGGCGCAGGGCCTGATCGCCGCCGGCATCAGGCCCACCGACGCGCAGCTCGTCGAATGCATCTTCAAGCCGGGATTCTCGACGGCGTCGAAGATCACCCAGATCTCCGGGCGCGGGATCGGCATGGACGTCGTGCGCACCGAGATCAATGCGCTCGGCGGCCGCGTCGACGTCGCCACCCGCTCGGGCAACGGCACCACGTTCACGATCTACCTGCCGCTGACGCTGGCCGTGGCGCAAGCCGTGCTGGTGCGTGCCGGCGGCCGGTTGTGGGCGTTGCCGGCGCCGATGGTCGAGCAGGTGCAGCAGGTGAAGGCCGATGCGCTGGTCAGCCTGTACGTCAATCGCAAGGTGACGTGGCAGAACCGCGACTACGCCTTCCACTACCTGCCGCGACTGCTCGGCGACACCGCGCACAATCCCGAGTCGATGCGCTACAACCCGGTGCTGCTGCTCAAGAGCGGGCAGTCGAGCGCCGCGATCCACGTCGACGAAATGATCGGCAACCAGGAAATCGTGGTCAAGAACATCGGCCCGCAGCTCGCGCGCGTATCGGGCATCTCCGGAGCGACGGTGCTTGGCACCGGCGAGATCGTGCTGATCATCAATCCGGTGCAGCTCGCGCAACGCGTCGACGTCGATCTGGCGGAGCCGCCCAAACCCGGCGCCGCGGCGACGCCCGCGGCATCGCTGCGCAGGCTCGGCGCGATGTCGACGGCCGCCCCGCCCCTCGTCCTCGTCGTCGACGATTCGCTGACGGTGCGCAAGATCACCAGCCGGCTCCTCGCGCGCGAAGGCTACGCGGTGGCGACCGCCAAGGACGGCGTCGATGCGCTGCAGTCGATCGGCGAGGATGTTCCCGATGTGATCCTGCTCGATATCGAGATGCCGCGCATGGACGGCTTCGAGTTCACCAAGACGCTCAGGAGCGACCAGCGCCACGCGCACATCCCGATCATCATGATCACGTCGCGCACCGCGGAGAAGCATCGCAATCGGGCCGCCGAGCTCGGCGTCGAGGTCTATCTCGGCAAGCCGTTCCAGGAAGAGGAACTGCTGCGCCACATCAAAGCGCTCGTCGCGGCCGCCGCCGTGCACTGAGGCCGGAGGCGCGCGGCGCGCGTCACGCGCGCGTACCCAGCATCGCCGCGAACAGCGGTGGATCGTCCCACGGCGCGTCGCTCGGTCCCAGCGCGAGATGGGCGCTGTTGTGATCGCGCAGCCACTCCTGCGGAAACAGCGCGAGCGGACGCGGGCTGTCCTCGGCCAGATCCGTCACGCCGGTCCACGCCTCGCCGCGCACCGCGACGCGGAACGCGGCCGCGAGATCGACGCCCGCATGCCGCGCCGCGTGCGTCGCCGGCACGATCCTGCGGTTGATCTCGATAAGGCATGGCCGTCCGCTGCGCTCGTCGGCGATGAAGCCGACGCCGGTGAAGCCGCTGGCGCCGAGCGCTTCGATCAATCGGGCGCTGGCGCGCGCGATCGCGGGATCGGCCACGAACCGCGTCACCGAGCCTGCGCCGAGCGCATTGGGCCAGCGCTCGATCGCCTCGCGCGTGTAACCGGCGATCTCGCGCCCCTGCCACGCGACATTGGCGCGGTTGCGGCGTACGCCGGTGAGCACGCGCTGCACCAGCACCGGCGCGTGCGCTGCCTGCGTCCAGCGCGTGGGTGCCGGCAGCGCGGCGAACGCCTCGCGCAGCGCGGCCTCGCCGGCGCAGATCGCGACGCCACGGCCGGCGGTGCCGATGCAGGGTCGCAGGATCACCGGGTAGCCGAGGTCGCGGGCGGCGGCCACCGCGTCATCGGCCGTGTGCACGGCCATGCCCGGCGGCACGTCGATGCCAGCGTCCCTGGCGAGCGCGACGAGGCCCGCCTTGTCGACGCTCGCGAGATAGTGCCTGGGCTCGCCCAGCGAGCGCACGATCAACGGGCGCACCGCCGCGGCGGTCGCCGCCGGCACGTCGGCGGGCGCTTGCGCGGCGATCGCCATCAGCGCGTGCAGTGTCGCGTCGTCGCCGGGCAGCACGAACGCCGGGTCGATCTGACGCTGCAGCTGCAGCAGCACGTCCGCCCACGTCGCGAGCGAGGCGCGCGGCGCCATCCGTGCCAGCATGTCGAGGTAGCGCGTGCGTGTCGCCCACGCCCCTTCGGGCGCCAGCATTGCCACGCGAAATCCGGCGCGCTTGAGCTCGCGCGGCATCCTTGCGGGCGCGACGTATTCCATGCCGATGGTTGCGACCAGCACGAGCGGCGGTGCGCCGCCGGTGGTCATGGGTGGAGCCCGAGGCGCGCCACCTCGCGCCGCCACTTGCGGTCGTCGTCGACGATCGTCGCCAGAAACGACCCCGGTGTGCCGCCGATCGGCTCGAGCCCCTGGCCGTTCATCCACGTGACGAGCACCGGATCGGCCAGTGCGATGTTCACCGCGCGATTGAGGATCGCGATGACGGACGCCGGCGTTCCCGCCGGCGCGGACAGGCCGACCCAGACGCGGAAGTCCACGCCCGGCAACCCCGCTTCGGCCAATGTCGGCACATCCGGCAGCAGCGGCGAGCGCCGCGGCGCGACCACGGCAAGCGCGCGCACGAGACCGGCGTTGGCGGCGGAACTGACCTGCGTGATGCTGTTGATGTTGAACTGCAGTTCGTTGGCGATGAGGCCGCTCACCTGCTGCGCCAGCGTGCGGTACGGCACCTCGACCATGCGCACGCCCGCGGCCGCCATGAAGATGCCGGTATCGAGCTGCTGCGACGAACCCGGACCGGTCGACCCGTAGTTCAGCACGTCCGGTCGCGCCTTCGCGTAGCTGGATGAACTCGCGCAACGTGGCGACCGGCAGCGACGGATTGACGACGATGGCCTTGGTGGTCCAGGCGATGTTGGCGATCGGCGCGAAGTCGCGCACGCCGTCGATGCCGGCGTCGCGCTGCACGTGCGGCATGATCGTGTTGGTCGACGACGACGAAGCCAGCAGGCAATACCCGTCGGCGGGCGATGCCAGCACGAACCTGGCGCCGATCAGGCCGGAGGCGCCGTTCTTGTTCTCGACGACGACAGGCTGGCCGAGCGTCTGCGCCAACCGATCGGCGATCGCGCGCGCGACGAGGTCGATCGAGCCGCCCACAGGATTGGGCACGACGATCTTGATGGCGCGCGATGGATAGCTGTGGCGTCCCGGTTCGGCCGCGCCTGCCGGCGCGGCGGGCATGGTGGCGACGACGAGCGCAATCGCGAGCGCACCGCGGCGCCGTCGCGGCGAGGATCGGGCCGACCTGAGCACGCGGAAGATGGCAGAATGACGAGGCCGCCATTGACGCACGAAGGCCCAGCGCTGGCAATGGCTCGGCCACTGCGCATTCACGATCCGTGGTCCTCTCCGTCATCGCGTGCCCATCGATCCGTTGAGCATCGCCATCGGCGTCGCCACCGGCCTCCTCGGCGGCCGCGTCGCGGCCGCGCTCGCGCCGGCCGCGACCGCGTCGCGAGCGGGCGCATGGGCTGCCGGTGGTGTGGGCGGGCTCGTCGCCAGCGGCCTCTGGTCCGCGCTGGGCGGCGCGTGGCGCACGATTCCGCCACCGGCGCAGAGCGCGGGCATCGACCTCGCGGCGACGCTTGGCAACGCCGCGCTCGGCGCGTTCGGCGGAATCGCGCTGGCGATTCTCGCGGGTGCGTGCATTCGCCTGCGCACGCGGCGCTGACGCGTGCGGCCCGTGCGCCGGTAGCGCACTCGCTGCGCGTGATGCAGTGCAGCGCGACGATGGTGGTACATTGTCCCGACGTCGCGCATCGTGATTGGAGGAGCCGGTATGGCGCAGTTCGAGACTTCCAACATCCGCACGCTGGCTCTCGTCGGACATGGGGCCGCCGGCAAGACGACGCTGGCCGAGTCGCTGCTCGCTGCCGCGGGAGCGCTGAGCGTCAGCGGCAGCGTCGAGCGCGGCACGACCGTCTCGGATTTCGATCCGCTGGAAAAGTCCTACCGCCACTCGCTGCGCGCGTCGATCCTGCACGTCGAGCACGCAGGGGACGCGCGTGCATTTCATCGACACCCCGGGCTATCCGGATTTCATCGGCCAGGCGATCGGCGCGCTCGACGCGGTTGAAACGGCGGCGGTCGTCGTCAGCGCGACGGCCGGAGTCGAGATGATCACGTCACGCATGATGCAATGGAGCGCCGAGCGCAAGCTCTGCCGCCTCGTCATCATCAACAAGATCGACGCCGAGAACGTCGACGCGGAAGCCACGCTGGCCGCCGTGCAATCGGCATTCGGCAAGGAATGCCTGCCGATCAACCTGCCCGCGAATGGCGGCAAGCGCGTCGTCGACTGCTTCTTCAATCCCGGCGGCGACGCCGATTTCTCGTCGGTGGCCGAGGCGCACCAGGCGCTGGTCGACCAGGTGATCGAGGTCGACGAGGCGCTGATGGCGAAATACCTCGAGCAGGGCGAGGAGATCGCGCCCGACGAGCTGCACGCACCGTTCGAGAAGGCGCTGCGCGAGGGCCACCTGGTGCCGGTCTGTTTCGTGTCGGGGCGTACCGGCGCCGGTGTCAAGGAGCTGCTCGACGTCATCGTCAAGCTCGCCCCCAATCCGGCCGAAGGCAACCCGCCGCTGTTCACCAAGGGAACCGGCGAGCGCGCGATCGAATTCCACGCCGATCCGAATCCCGCGAAGCACGTGCTCGCGCATGTGTTCAAGGTGGTGATCGACCCCTATGTCGGCAAGCTCGGCGTGTTTCGCGTGCATCAGGGCACGGTGACGCGCGACACGCAGCTCTTCATCGGCGACGGCCGCAAGGCGTTCAAGGTGGGCCACCTGCTGCTGCTGCAGGGCGCCAAGACCACCGAGATCGACAGCGCCGTGCCCGGCGACATCGTCGCCGTCGCCAAGGTCGACGACATCGAGTTCGACTGCGTGCTGCACGACTCGCACGACGAGGACGCGATCCGCATGCAGCCCCTCGAGTTCCCGGTGCCGATGCACGGCGTCGCCATCGCGCCCAAGCGCCGCGGCGACGAGCAGCGGGTGTCGGACGTGATGCACAAGCTGATGGCGGAGGACCCGACGCTCGCCGTCGAGCATGATTCGCAGCTGAACGAGACGGTGCTGCGCGGGCTCGGCGACCTGCACATCCGGTCCACGCTCGAGCGCATGGCCGCGCAGTTCAAGCTCGAGGTCGAGACGCGGCCGCCGCGCATCCCGTATCGCGAGACGATCACGGCCAAGGCCGAGGGCCATCATCGCCACAAGAAGCAGACCGGAGGCGCGGGCCAGTTCGGCGAGGTGTACCTGCGCATCGAGCCACTGCCGCGCGGAACCGGCTTCGAGTTCAAGGACGCGGTCAAGGGCGGCACGATACCTACGCAGTACATCCCGGCGGTGCAGAAAGGCGTCGAGATGGTGCTCGCGGCGGGACCGGTCGCCGGATTCCCGCTGCAGGACGTGCGCGTCATCGTCTACGACGGCAAGCACCATCCGGTCGACTCCAAGGAAGTGGCGTTCGTGTCGGCGGGCAAGAAGGCGTTCCTCGATGCGATCGAGAAGGCGCGGCCGATCGTGCTGGAGCCGGTGGTGCACGTCGAGGTGATGTGCCCGGGTGCGAACGTCGGCGACATCACCGGCGACCTGTCGGGACGGCGCGGGCAGGTGACCGGCACGCGCACGCTGCAGGCAGGGTCGCTGGCGATCGATGGCCAGGTGCCGCTGTCCGAGCTCGACGGCTACGCGGCGCGCCTCAAGGCCATGACGGCGGGGCACGGCGCGTTCTCGATGGCGTTGTCGCACTACGACATCGCGCCGCCGAACCTGCAGCAGCAGCTCGCCACCGAGTACGCCAAGCATCGCAAGCACGAAGAGGACTGACGGCGCGAGCGCTGCGGCTGACAGCGCGCCGGCGGCGCTCGCGCCCCGGTTTGCGCGTACCGCGACGGGCGATCGCAAGTTTGGGTAAAATGGCGGCCATGGGTGCGCACGTCGACCTCACGCACCACTTCCTCATCGCCATGCCTGCCATGGCCGATCCGCGTTTTGCGAACACGCTGGCGTTCATCTGCGAACACAGTGCCGATGGCACGATCGCGATCGTCGTCAACAAGCCCACCGACATGACGGTGTCGAAGCTGCTGTCGCAGATCGACGTCGCGGCGGGCGCCGCGCGCTTCGACGCGCCCGTGCTGTCCGGCGGACCGGTGCAGTCGAACCACGGCTTCGTGCTGCACCGCCCGCTCGGCAACTGGCAGTCGACGCTCGCGGTGAGCGACGACCTCGGTCTCACGACGTCCAAGGACGTGCTCGAGGCGGCGGCGCGCGGCGAGGGTCCGCACGACTTCCTGGTGTCGCTCGGCTATGCAGGATGGGGCGCGGGCCAGCTCGAGCAGGAGCTCGCCGCCAACGCCTGGCTCACTGTCGCCGCCGATGCCGACGTGATGTTCGACCTGCCGCCCGAGCGCCGCCTGCCGGCGGCGATGCAGCTTCTCGGCATCGACTTCTCGCGGCTGTCCGAGGAAGTCGGGCACGCGTGAGCGTCCGTGACGCCCGACCCGCAGCTCGCCGGCACCGTGCTCGGATTCGACTTCGGCACCCGCCGCATCGGCGTGGCCGTGGGCAACACGATCACGCGCAACGCCACGCCGCTGACGACCATCGAGATTGCCGACGATCGCGCGCGCATCGATTCCATTGCGACGCTGGTCGGCGAGTGGGTGCCGTCGCTGCTGGTGGTCGGCATTCCGGTGCATGCCGACGGCGCGGAGCACGCGATGACCGCGCGCGCGCGCGAATTCGCGCGGATGCTCGAGCGCCGCTTCCGCCTGCCGGTGGCGAAGGTCGACGAGCGCTACACCACCGAAATCGCGCAGCAGATGCTGGACACGTCGAGTCTGCCGCGTGCCCGTCATCGCCCGGTCCGCGACCAGGTCGCCGCCCAGGTCATCCTGCAGAGCTGGTTCGATGACCCACGGCCTGCCTGACGCCGAGACCACGCTCGCGGCGCTCGCCGAGCGGATGCGCGGCGGCGTCGCGCCGGACGCCGCCTTCGTCGGCATCTATTCGGGCGGCGCCTGGGTGGCCGAGCGGCTGTCGGCGATGCTGGGCGTCGGCCATCGCGTCGGCTTCCTCGACGTGTCGTTCTACCGCGACGACTACGAGCGCGCGGGGCTCAAGCCCAACGCGCGGCGCAGCGCGCTCGATTTCGACGTCGCCGGCGCCACGATCGTGCTGGTCGACGACGTGCTGTACACCGGGCGCAGCGTGCGCGCGGCGATCAACGAGCTGTTCGACTACGGCCGCCCGGCGGTGATCGAGCTGGCGGTGCTGATCGACCGCGGCGGCCGCGAGCTGCCGATCGAGGCGACGTATGTCGGCGCGCGCCTCTCCGTGGCGCGCAACCTCGACATCGTGCTGTCGCGCGGCGGCGACGGCCGTCTTGCGCTGGCCGCCGAGCCGCGCGCGGCGCGCTGATGCCGATGGCGATGCACAATCCGCAACTCGACGCGCAGGGGGAGCTCAAGCACCTGCTGACGCTCGAGGGGCTGCCGGCGGCGGTGATCACGCGCATCCTCGACACCGCGGTGCCGTTCGCGGCGATCGGCGAGCGCGAGGTGAAGAAGGTGCCGCTGCTGCGCGGCAAGGCGGTGTTCAACCTGTTCTTCGAGAACTCGACGCGCACGCGCACCACGTTCGAGATCGCCGCCAAGCGCCTGTCGGCCGACGTCATCAACCTCAACATCGGCGTGTCGTCGACGAGCAAGGGCGAGTCGGTGCTCGACACGATCGACAACCTGACGGCGATGGACGCCGACATCTTCGTCGTGCGCCATTCCGAGTCCGGAGCGCCGCACCTGATCGCCGCGCACCTCGACGCCGTCGGCCGCCGTGACGTGCACGTGGTCAACGCCGGCGACGGCCGCCACCAGCATCCGACGCAGGGCCTGCTCGACCTGTTCACGATCCGTCACTACAAGCGCGATTTCCGCGAACTGTCGGTGGCGATCGTCGGTGACATCCTGCATTCGCGTGTCGCGCGCTCGCTGATCAGCGGCCTCGCCACGCTGGGCACGCCGGACATCCGTGTCGTCGCGCCGAACACGCTGTTGCCGGCGCGCGTCGAGGCGCTGGGCGTGCGCGTGTGCAACGACATGCGCGAGGGTCTCGCCGGGTGCGATGCCGTGGTCATGCTGCGGCTGCAGAACGAGCGCATGAAAGGCGCATTGCTGCCCTCGTCGGGCGAGTATTTCAAGGAATATGGCCTCACGCCGGAGAAGCTCGCGCTGGCCAAGCCGGATGCGATCGTCATGCACCCGGGGCCGATGAACCGCGGGGTGGAGATCGACTCGGCGGTGGCCGATGGCGCGCGTTCGGTGATCCTGCCGCAGGTGACGTTCGGCATCGCGGTGCGCATGGCGGTGATGAGCATCATCGCCGGCAACCCGGGGGCACGCGAATGACGATCACGCTGGCCGGCGGCCGCGTGGTCGATCCTGCGGCCGGCACCGAGCGCGTCGCCGACGTGCACGTCGCGGACGGCGCCATCGCCGCGATCGGCGAGTCGCCGCCCGGATTCCGCGCCGCGCGCGTCATCGATGCCGGCGGACTCGTCGTGTGCCCCGGGCTCGTCGACCTGTCGGCGCGCTTGCGCGAACCCGGCTTCGAGCACAAGGCGACGCTCGAATCGGAGCTCGAAGCGGCGAGCGCCGGCGGCGTCACGAGCCTCGCCTGCCCGCCAGACACGGATCCTCCGCTCGACGAGCCAGGCCTCGTCGAGATGCTGACGTGGCGCGCGCGCGCCCAGAATCGCGCACGCGTGTACCCGGTCGGTGCGCTGACACAGCATCTCGATGGCGTCGAGATCACCGAAATGAGCGAGCTCGTCGAGGCTGGCTGCGTGGCATTTGCGCAGGCCGATCGCCCGCTGGGCGACACGCAGGTGCTGCTGCGCGCGATGCAGTACGCGGCGACGTTCCGCTACCCGGTGTGGCTGCGGCCGCAGGACGCGTGGCTGGGGCGCGGCGGCGTCGCGCACGACGGCGAGATCGCCACCCGCCTCGGGCTGGCCGGCATTCCCGCGATTGCCGAGACTGTGGCGCTGGCAACGCTGATCGCCCTCGCGCGCGACACCGGCGCGCGGTTGCACATCTGCCGGCTGTCGACGGCGGAAGGCGTGGATCTCGTGCGCGCGGCCAAGGCGGCCGGCCAGCCGCTGACCGCCGACGTCGCGATCCATCATGTGCACCTGTGCGATATCGACATCGGCTGGTTCGATCCCATGGCGCGCTTCGAGCCGCCGCTGCGCGGCGCGCGCGACCGCGAGGCGCTGCGGCGCGGCCTCGCCGACGGCACGATCGACGCGATCACGTCGGATCACGCGCCGGTCGACGACGACGCCAAGCAGCTGCCGTTCGCCGAGGCTTCGCCTGGTGCGACCGCGCTCGAACTTCTGCTGCCGCTCACGCTCAAATGGGCGGCCGAGGCGCGCATTTCCCTGCCGCGCGCGCTGGCCACGATCACGTCGCGGGCGGGTGCCATCATGAACGTGCCGGGCGCCGGCCGCATCGATGTCGGCGCCGCCGCCGATCTATGCGTGTTCGATGCCGATGCGCCATGGCGGGTCGAACGCCAGGCGTTGCGCAGCCAGGGCAAGAACACGCCGTACCTGGGGCTCGAGGTGCAGGGCAGGGTGCGATTCACGCTGGTGGGCGGGCGGGTGGTGCATGAAGCCTGAACGCGCGCCGGCATGCGGGGCGGCATGCGCGCCGGTCGCGACGCATGGCGACACAGGGATCGAGGTGGGCAATGGATGACGCATCGAGCGGCGCGCGCAGCGAATTGCGCGATCATGAAAATGTGCGCGCGACGCCGGCCGTGGCGCCGCGCGCAACGCACCACACGCCGCCGGCGCAAGCGACCGCGCCAATCGTCACCCCGGCCGACGGTCTCGTCGCCGGCAGCGTGGAAGTCCCGGTCAAGGGCGGCACGCTGCCTGCCTATCGCGCGATGCCGGCGACGGGCACCGCGTTTCCCGTGATCCTGGTCGTGCAGGAAATCTTCGGCGTCAACGACCACGTGCAGGACATCTGCCGGCGCTTCGCGCAGCTCGGCTACTTCGCCATCGCCGCCGAGCTGTATGCGCGCCAGGGCGATCCGCGCAAGGTCACCGACATTCCCCAGCTGATCGAGTCCATCGTCAAGAAGGTGCCGGACGCGCAAGTGATGTCCGATCTCGACGCGACCGTTGCTTACGCGAAGTCCACCGGCCGCGCCGACATCGCGCGTCTCGGCATCACCGGCTTCTGCTGGGGCGGGCGCATCGTGCTCATGTACGCCGCGCACAATCCCCACCTGAAGGCGGCCGTTGCCTGGTATGGACCGACGGCGCGTCCCTATCATCCGACCGACAAGACCGCGATCGAGGTCGCGGGCCACGTCAGGGCGGCCACGCTCGGTCTCTACGGCGGCGCCGACCACGGCATTCCCGTCGACACCGTGGAGACGGCGTTCGCGGCGATCCGCGCGGGCGGCAACCGCCATGCCGAATACCACGTGTACCCGGACACGCCGCACGCGTTCTTCGCGGATTACCGGCCGGGATATACGAAGGCTGCCGCCGAGGACGGGTGGCAGCGTGCCGTCACCTGGTTCGCGCGATATCTCTAGCGATTGTCAGTGGCAGGCGCCGGCGACGAAACGCTCGACGGTGTCGACCGGTGTTTGCGCGGGAGCGAAATCGCCGCCCGCCACGAGCACCGTCCCATCCTTCAATAGTGTGGCGGTATGGCTCGATGGCCCGACCGTCGAGGTCCCCGCCGCAACCCACGTCGCAGTGACCGGGTCGTAGACCTCGTCACCCAGGACATTCGTCCCGGTATTCGCGTCGACGCCGCCCATCGCCAGGACAGTGCCATCGTCGAGCAGCGTCGCCGTGTGGTCTGACCGACTTTGGCCAAGATTGCCCACTGCGTGCCACCGGTCGGCCGCCGGATCGTAGACTTCGGCGCCGTTGATCGCGATCGGAACGTAATAACCGCTGCCGCCCGGCGGATTCGAGTGATAGCCGCCGGCGACCAGTACGGTGCCGTCCGCCAGTCGAGTGGCGGTATGGAAGATGCGAACCTCGCCCATTGGCGCGGTCGACGTCCATCGTCCGGATACCGGGTCGTACAGTTCGGTGGACGCCAGGGCCAACTGCGAGACATCGTCGTTCCAGCCGCCGGTGACCAGGACCCGGCCATCGCCCAGCAGCGTGGCCGTCGGCATCATCCGCGGTGCTCTGAGATTCCCGGAGACATGCCATTCTCCAGTTGCCGGATCGTAGATCTCGGTCGAATCGAGACTGTTGTCGAAGTCATCGTAGCCGGCGGCGACGAGGATGCTGCCATCGGCGAGCGGCGAGAGCGCGAACCCCCCGCGCGGCGTGCGGAGCGTGCCCGTCAGGCTCCAGGTTCCCGTTTCCGGGTCATACAACTCCGCGGTGCCACCAATGCGGGAGATGCCGCTGGGGGGCGAGGTCAGCGCCACGTCCCCGCCGACGACGAGGACTTTGCCGCTCGGCAGCAATGCCGCCGCATGCCCGAGTCGCGGCACGATGGGACTTTCCGTCGGCGTCCACGCACCCGTCGCCGGGTCATAGAGCTCGGCGGTGCTGCCGGAGAAGCTGATCGTGTGATCGGATGTGCGCTCGGTGAATGCGTCGCCGCCCACGACGAGAACCTTGCCATCGGCAAGGAGTGTCGCGCTGTGTCCGCTGCGCGCGATTCCGAGATGTCCGGTCGCCGCCCAGCTTTTCGAGGCAAGGATGTAGTGATTGCGCTCGCAGGTGGGGTCGTCGGCATTCGCGACGGAGGCCATCCACAGGCTGCAGAGCATCGTGAGGCAAAGACGATTGGCAATCCGCTGCATCGGCGTTCCCGGCGGGTCACGACTCGCGACAATGCTAAGCCCATCCGGGGGCGTCCATTGCGAAGCCGAAGGCCGGCTTATCGAAATTCGCAATTTTCGGATGGCCTGGTGACCGGGCGGCGTATCTCCAGCTCTTGGCGGCCGGCGTTGCCGCAGTCGACGCCGCTTAGCGCTTCTGCGACTTGTCGCGCGCGACACGCCCCATCAGGAAGAACTCGTCGTTGGGCCGCATGCTGATGAGGTTCGCCATCCGGTTGGACAGGGCGAAGAACGCGGCGATCGCACCGATGTCCCAGATGTCCTCGTCGCTGAAGCCGTGCTCGCGCAGGCCGGGGAAGTCGTCGTCGCCGATGCTTTGCGACGCCGTCGCCACCTTCATCGCGAATCCCAGCATCGCCTTCTGCCGCGGCGTGATGTCGGCCTTGCGATAGTTCGCCGCGACCTGGTCGGCGACCAGCGGGTTCCTGGCGTAGATGCGCAGGATCGCGCCGTGCGCGACGATGCAGTACAGACAGTCGTTGGCGGCAGATGTCGCGACCACGATCATCTCGCGTTCCGCCTTGGTCAGGCCGCCTTCCTTCTCCATCAGCGCGTCGTGATACGCGAAGAACGCGCGGAACTCGTCGGGCCGGTGCGCGAGCGTCAGGAACACATTCGGCACGAAGCCGGCCTTCTCCTGCACGGCGAGGATGCGTTCACGCATGTCCTGTGGCAGGTCGTCGAGCCGCGGCACCGGATAGCGGCTGATCGTGGGCGGCGTCATGCGAACGAGTCTACCAGCGGCGCATGCACCGGGCCATCGGCGCGCAGCACGCGGTTATCATGGCCGCGAGTGCGCGAACCGAACGCGCCGGGGCGCCATGCGCGCCGCAGGAGCGCGAGCGGTGTGCCGCCAGATCTGTATCGACGCCGAAGCCGATTACGGGAGTCTTTCATGCTCAAGTTGCGCAAATCGCAGGACCGCGGGTTCGCGGACCACGGCTGGCTCAAGAGTTATCACTCGTTCTCGTTCGCCGGCTATCACGACCCGGCGCACATGGGCTTCGGCAACCTGCGCGTCATCAACGAAGACCGCGTGGCGCCGGGAATGGGCTTCGGCCGGCATTCGCATCGCGACATGGAGATCGTGAGCTACGTCCTGTCAGGCGAGCTCGCGCACGAGGACAGCCTGGGCAACGTCGAGAGCATTCCGCCAGGCGACGTGCAGCGCATGAGCGCCGGCACCGGCGTCACGCACAGCGAGTTCAACCACGCCAAGGGGCAAACCACCCATTTCCTGCAGATCTGGATCCTGCCCAACGCCATCGGCATCCCGCCGGGTTACGAGCAGAAGACGTTCAGCGCGTCGGACAAGCAGGGCCGGCTGCGCCTCGTGGCGTCGCCGGATGGCGCGCAGGGCTCGGTGACGCTGCATGCCGACGCGTCGCTCTACGCCGGACTGTTCGACGGCGCCGAGGCTGCGACGCTCGCGCTCGACCCGACGCGCAAGGGCTACGTGCATGCCGTGCGCGGTGCGCTCGAGGTCAACGGCCAGCGGTTGGGCGCTGGAGATGCCGCGCTGCTGGAAGGCGAGCGCCGGATCGTGCTGGCCAATGGCGCGGACGCGGAGGTGCTGGTGTTCGACCTCGCGCCGTGAGCGCGATTGCCGACGTCCGATGTCCGGCGCCGCAGCGGCGCTAGGTCGTCGGCGGCACGTAGCCCGCCGGCTTTTCCGCGCCCTCGCCGAAGAAGTGCTTCTCCATCTGCTCGGCGAGCCATTTGCGCGCCCGTATATCGGCGAGCGACAGGCGGTTCTCGTTGACGAGCATCGTCTGGTGGCGGATCCACCCCTGCCACGCCTCCTTCGACACGTTCTCGTAGATGCGCTTGCCGAGCTCGCCGGGGTAGGGTGGAAAGTCGAGGCCCTCGGCCTCGTGGCCGAGCTTGATGCAGTGAACAGTGCGCATTTGGGGGTCGGGAACCGGGAATGGGGGACGAGCGCGACGGCACAGTTTAGCGCTACAGCCAGCGGCATCGCGCGCAGTCTGCAATCACGTCTTCGTCGGCAAAGTACGACGGATGCTGCGAGCCCTCGCGCGGAATCCGTCGTGACCTCGGCAAGGCGGGGCGCACATCGCGAGCCGCTGCGCAAATCTCGTGGTGACCTCGGCAATGCAGGACGAATGTCGCGAGCCGCTGCGCGCAATGAACGTCGCGCAAAGCCGTTATGCGCGACGGTCAATTGGCGCGGCGGACGCGGCGAGCTGAGCCGCCGAGCGCGACGGGGCCGCACATCAGGGACGGGCAGTAATGCGGCCAACGCAAAACCCCGACCTCCCGCTCAGAGCTCCTTGCGATACACCAGCGACTTGCGCTGATAGTTGTAGAGCGCGCGCTTCTCCTGCGGCAGGTCGGATATGCCGACCAGCTTGTACCCGCGTTCCACGAACCATCCGGACGTGCGCGTCGTCAGCACGAACAGCGCGCCGAGCTTCAGCTTGCGTGCGCGCGATTCGATCTCGCGCATCAGGGCCTCGCCGTAGCCTTCGCGGCGGAAATCGGGATCGACGGCCAGCGCCGCGAGCTCGCCCACGCCTTCCTTCGGGAATGCGTACAGCGCCGCGCAGCCGATCACCTGGTTGTCGTACTCGGCGATCACGAAGCGCTCGATCTCGGCCTCCAGGCGCTCGCGCGAGCGGCGCACCAGCACGCCCGCCGCCTCCAGCGGCTCGATGATCGCGATGATGCCGCCGACGTCGTCGATCGTGGCGTTGCGCAGGTGCGCGAGCGGCGTCGACGAGACCATCGTGCCCACGCCGTCGCGCGTGAACAGCTCGAGGAGCAGCGCGCCGTCCATGTGCCGCGACAGCAGGTGGGCGCGCTTGACGCCGTTGTCGCAGGCGCGCACGGCGCAGGGCAGGTAATGGCGCACGTCCGGCGGCAGCTTCTCCGGGCGCTCGAGCAACGCCTCGGCGTCCTTGGTCGACAGGTCCGACAGGAACTGGCGCCGGCTGTTGCGCACGCCGTCGGTGTCCATCAGGAAGATGAGCTTCTGCGCCTGCAGGCGCACCGACACCTGCATGGCGCTCTCCTCCAGCGCCAGGTTGAAGATCTCGCCGGTCGGGGAGTAGCCGAGCGGCGAGATCAGCACGATGTCGCCGTCGTCGAGGCGCTGCTGGATCGCCTCGGTGTCGACGCGGCGCGTTTCGCCGGTCAGCTGCATGTCGACGCCGTCGACCACGCCCATCGGCTTCGCCGTGATGTAGTTGCCGCTCGACACGCGGTTGCGGGCGCCCGCCATCGGCGAGTTCTGGATGCCCAGCGACAGCAGCGCCTCGATGCGGCTGCGCACCTGGCCTGCCGCTTCCAGCACGCAATCCATCGTCTCGGCGTCGGTGATGCGCAGGCCGCCCTGGTAGCGGCTCTCGATGTGCTGCTGGGCGAGGATCGTCTCCACCTGCGGGCGCATGCCGTGGATGACGACGAGGCGGATGCCGAGACTGTGCAGAAGGTTGAGGTCGTGGATGACGCCGAGGAACGAATCGTCCGCGACCACCTCGCCGCCGAAGGCGATGACGAACGTCTTGCCGCGGAACGCGTGCACATAGGGCGCCGCGGCGCGGATCCACTGCACGAAGGCGTGCATCGTCGCGGATTTTGCCGAAGGCTGCGCATCGGGCGGGCGGGTGGGCATCGTGGCGGACGGGTGGCGATGAACTGCGGCGGATTATAGCCGCGCACGCTCGGCTATCATCGACCTTTGCACCGTCTCCTTTGCGCATGGCTTCGCCCCTCCTCGACAACCTCAACCCCGAGCAGCTCGCCGCCGTCACGCTGCCGCACGCTTCGGCGCTGGTGCTGGCGGGCGCCGGCAGCGGCAAGACGCGGGTGCTGACGACGCGCATTGCGTGGCTCCTCGCCACCGGCCAGGCGGGGCCGCTGTCGATCCTCGCCGTGACGTTCACCAACAAGGCGGCGCGCGAGATGATGACGCGCCTCGCGGCGATGACGCCGCAGGTGACGCGCGGCATGTGGATCGGCACGTTCCACGGGCTGTGCAACCGCATGCTGCGCGCGCACCATCGCGACGCCAACCTGCCGCAGCTGTTCCAGATCCTCGACACGCAGGACCAGCTGGCGCTGATCAAGCGCATGTACCGCGATGCCGGCATCGACAACGACCGCTATCCCGCGCGCGAGCTGCAATGGTTCATCGCCGACAACAAGGAGGCCGGCCTGCGCGCCTCGGCGGTGGAAGCAGGCGACGAGCCCACGCGCCGCAAGGTCGAGTACTACGCGATGTACGACGCGATGTGCCAGCGCGAGGGCGTGGTCGACTTCGCCGAGCTGTTGCTGCGTTCCTACGAGCTGCTGTCGCACCACGCGCCGATTCGCGAGCACTACCAGCGGCGCTTCTCGCATCTGCTGGTCGACGAGTTCCAGGACACCAACGTGCTGCAGTACCGCTGGCTGCGCCTGCTCGCCGGGCCGCGCACCGCGGTGTTCGCGGTGGGCGACGACGACCAGTCGATCTATGCGTTCCGCGGCGCCAACGTCGCCAACATGCAGCACTTCGAGCGCGATTTCGGCAGCGCCGACCTGCCGGTGCGCCTGGTCAAGCTCGAGCAGAACTACCGCTCGCACGGCCACATCCTCGATGCCGCCAACGCCCTCATCCGCCATAACCGGGCGCGGCTGGGCAAGAACCTGTGGACGAGCGAAGGCAAGGGCGAGCCGGTGCGCGTGTTCCTCGCGCCCAGCGACATCGAGGAGGCCGACTTCATCGTCGACGTCGTGCGCGGTATTGCCGACGAGGGCGTGGCACTGTCCGAGATCGCGCTGCTGTATCGCTCCAATGCCCAGTCGCGCGTGCTGGAGCACGCGCTGTTCGGCGCGTCGCTGCCTTACCGCGTCTATGGCGGCACGCGCTATTTCGAGCGCGCGGAAGTCAAGCACGCGCTCGCCTACCTGCGCCTCGTGGCGGCGCCGGAGGACGACGGTGCGTTCCTGCGTGTCGTCAATTTTCCGCCGCGCGGCGTTGGCGCGCGCACGCTCGAGCAGCTCCAGGACAACGCCAAGAGCGGCGGCACCACTCTGTGGCAGGCGGCGTCGGCGGGCACGATCGGCGGGCGCGCCGGCACCAGCCTGCGGGGCTTCGTCGAACTGGTCGCGCGGCTGCGCGACGCGACGCGTGCGATGCCGCTGCCGGAGGCGGTCGCGCACATCACCGAGGCGTCGGGTCTCCTGCCGCACTACAAGTCGGAGAAGGACGGCCAGGACCGCGTCGACAATCTCGAGGAGCTGGTCAATGCGGCGCAGGCGTTCGTGCGCGAAGCCGAGCTCGCGACCGACGCGCCGATGCTGTCCGATCGCCTGCCGGCGTCGCCGGACGAACTGCCGCCGCCGGCGGCCGATGGCCCCGCCGAGGGCGCCACCGATCCGCTGACGGCGTTCCTCGCGCACGCGGCGCTCGAGGCCGGCGACACGCAGGAGGCGGAAGGCCGGCCGGCGCTGCAGCTCATGACCGTGCACGCGGCGAAGGGACTTGAATTCCACACCGTGTTCGTCACCGGCCTCGAGGAAGGACTGTTTCCGCACGAGCAGAGCCTCAACGTCGAGAATGGGGTGGACGAGGAACGCCGCCTGATGTACGTCGCCATCACGCGCGCGCGGCGCAAGCTGTACCTGTCGTTCGCGCAAAGCCGGATGCTGCATGGCCAGTCGCGCTACAACATCCAGAGCCGGTTCGTCGACGAGATACCGCCTGACCTGCTGGCGTGGCTGTCGCCGCAGCGACTGCGCGCCCGCGCGCTCGACACCGACGCCTGGAGCGCGCCGTCGGCAGCGCCGGCGCGGGGAATGTCGCAGCCGGCGCCGGGACCGGGATGGCGCATCGGCCAGAGCGTGCGTCACGCCAAGTTCGGCGTGGGCGTGATCGTCGACAGCGAGGGGCGTGGCAGCGACGCGCGCGTGCAGGTCAACTTCCGCGATGCCGGCCTCAAGTGGCTGGCGCTCGAGTACGCCAAGCTCGAGGCGGCGTGACGTTCAGCTGACTTCCGCTCAGTGCCGGCTCAGCGGTGCGAGTGTCTCGCCGGCGTGGAACACATCGCGGTAGCTCACGTAGTCGGCAATCTGCACGATCGCCGCCACCACCGCGATGTAGGGCAGCACGACCCCCCACGTCAGCACGGCGCGCACGCCCGGCGGGAAGGCAGACAGCGCGAACGACAGCACGGCGACGAGCAGCGTCGGCATGATGCCGGCGACCACGAACAGCGCCATCGCGTACACCGCGAGCGCGCGCCAGTTGGCGACCGCGGCGCGCAGGCTCGTCGCCAGCGCCTGCGTCGCGCGGAGGTCCTGGAACACGACCAGCGCCGGCGCGAACCACACGGCGAGCAACACGGGCAGCGAGCACAGCGCGGCGAACAGCATGCCGAGCTCGACACCGGGATCGAGGAATATGCCTTCCGCCGCGTCGACACTGGCGGTTTCGCCGTCGGCCGAGGCGGGCGCGGGGGAGGTCAGGAAGGCGAGGAGCTTGCCGTGGTCGACCAGCGCGCTCGCCAGCACGGCGATGAAAATGCCGACGGCGAACGCCACGCCGATGGGCAGCAGCGCGCGCAGGTTCGACTGGAAACCCTGCGCGATGTGCCGCAGGCGCGGCTTGCCGCCGCGCTCGACGGTCCACGCCGCGGCGAGAAATCCCACGGCGAGCACCGGCTTCAGCACCGACACGGCGACGACGCCCACGAACGGCAGCGCGCGCGCGGCGGCGAGGATCACGTAATACGCGAGCAGCAGCAGCAGCCAGCGCGCGCGCGCCCTGCCGAACATCAGCGCCGCGTCGCGCATCCACGTCACGCCGCGCGAGGCCGCATACCGCGTGAACACGATGTCGCGCGGCACGTCGCTCATGATCGTGCGCCGCGCGCGGCTGCCGCGGCGGCCGGCGGGAACCGCGGCGGATGCGCGGCGCGATGCCGCAGCATGCGCTCGTACTCCGCGGGATCGTGGGCGTGGGTCAGCGCCCCAGGCCGTGGCAGGTGCAGGTCGTAGAGTCGCGACAGCCAGAAGCGCAGCGCGGCGGCGCGCAACAGCGCCGGCCACTGCGCGCGCTCGTCGGCGCCGAGCGCGCGCACCTTGTCGTAGGCGCCGACCAGCGCGGCGACGCCCTCGGCGTCGAGTGCGCCGTTGGCGTCGCTGCACCAGTCGTTGACGGCGACCGCCAGGTCGTAGGCGAAATAGTCGGTGGCCGCGAAACCGAAGTCGATGATGCCGGCGACCTGCGTGCCCTCGAACAGCACGTTGTCACGGAACAGGTCGCCGTGCACCGCGCCCTTGGGCAGCTTGTCCTTGCCGTAGCCGACCTGGAAGCGGATTTCCTCGGCGAGGAACTCGTTCTGCGCCGGCATGAGGAACGGCCTCACCGCGCGCGCCGCCTGCCGCCACCACGCGGGACCGCGGCGATTGGTGAGCCGCGCGCGATAGCTGGTCGATGCGAGGTGCAATCGCGCGAGGGCTTCGCCCGCCGCCGCGCGCTGCGTGTTCGAGGGCGCCATCGCCGGCACGCCGTTGACGCGACGCACGAGGCTCGCCGGCTTGCCGTTGAGGATCGAGAACAGCGCACCCGTGCGGTCCGGCTCGGGTGCGGGCACGGGCACGCCGCAGCGCGCGAGATGGGCCGTCAGGTTGAGGTAGAACGGCAGCTCGCCGGCAGGCAGCCGCTCATAGAGCGTCAGCACGAACTGCCCGAACTCGGTGGTGACGAAATAGTTGCTGTTCTCGATGCCCGCGGCGATCGGCGTGAAGCCGGCGAGCCTGCCGACGTTGTAGCGGGCGAGCCATGCGTCGAGATCGTCGGTCGAGACCGTCGTGTATACGGACATTGCGCGCGAAGTGTGAAAGTGCGCCCGGCACCGCGGCGGAGAACGAGCCTAGATCACCAGGAGAACAGCACCCACATCGGGACTTTGACACCGGAGTCGAGGCTGTCGCGGCGAATGAAGTTCTGGCCGCTGCCATCGGGCACCAGGTAGTACGTGCGTCCGTGACGCGGCGTCACGCGCACGAACTTGAGCTCGCCGCCCATGCGCACTTCCTCGCGTGTCTCGTCGCCCTGCTGCGTGATCGTCACCTGTGGCTCGAGGTCGGGATCCGGCGGCGCGCCGCTCGGCGCGTCGGGCACCGGCTCGAACGGCGGTGGCGGTGGCGCTACGTTGCGCGAGCCCTGCGCGAAGGCGAGGCTTACGCCGATCGCCAGCGCCGCGCCCGCCAGCCACGCGACGACGGGTCGGGGCAACGCCGGGCCGGACCGCGGATAGCCGATGTTCACGCTTCGATTCTAGCAAAATCGCACCCTGGCGACGCGTTTGACGAAGGCCGCGGCCGGGATCCGGCCTGCGGTGTTGCGCGACCGCGCATCGGTGGCCGTCGCCCCAATCGTACGCGTCGACAAATCACGGCGCGTGCCATGCAACAATGGCGGATCGCGGCGCGGCGCGTAGCGCCGGGTCGCGTCCCGTGCCCGCACCTCCCGGTGCGCCATCCAGGCCATGCCCAAACTAGTCCTCGTCGACGGCTCGTCGTACCTCTACCGCGCGTTCCACGCGCTGCCGGACTTGCGCACGTCGCGCGGCGAGCCCACCGGCGCGATGCGCGGCGTGCTGTCGATGCTGAAGAAGCTCGTCGACGACGCCGCGCCCGATTACTTCGCCGTCGTGTTCGACGCGCCGGGCAAGACGTTTCGCGACGACTGGTATCCGCAGTACAAGGCGAACCGGCCGCCGATGCCCGAGGATCTCGCGAGCCAGATCGAGCCGCTGCACGCGCTGGTGCGCGCGCATGGCTGGCCGTTGCTGATGATCGAAGGCGTCGAGGCGGACGACGTCATCGCCACGCTGGCGCACGCGGCCAAGGGCGCGGATGTCGAGACGCTGATCTCCACCGGCGACAAGGACATGGCGCAACTCGTCGTGCCCGGCATCACCTGCATCAATACGATGACCAACGAGACGCTGGACGAGGCGGGTGTGCTCGCCAAGTTCGGCGTGCGCGCCGATCAGCTCCTCGACTACCTGACGCTGATCGGCGATACGGTGGACAACGTGCCCGGCGTCGACAAGGTGGGGCCGAAGACCGCGGTCAAATGGCTGTCGCAGTACGGCTCGCTCGACAACATCGTCGCGCACGCGGACGAGATTCCGGGCGTCGTCGGCGAGAACCTGCGCAAGCGGCTCGACTGGCTGCCGCAGGGGCGGCGCCTGTTGACGGTGAAGACCGATTGCGCGCTGCCCGTCGCCTTCGACAAGCTGACGATCGACGCGGTGAGCGAGGACGCGCTGCGGCCGATCTACGAGCGCTACGAGTTCAGGAGCTTGCTGCGCGACAAGGCGCCCGCGGCGGCGCGCACGCTCGCCGCCGACGCCGCCGGCGAAATTGCGCGGCGCGCGGCGCAGGACGCCGGCGGGCGCCGCTTCGACATCGCCGAGTCGCCGGCCGACGCGCCCGGCAAGCCGGAAGGCATCCACTACGAGATCGTCGCCGACGAGGCGGCGTTCGCGCGCTGGCGCGCGCGCATCGAGGCGGCCGAGCTCGTCTGCTTCGACACCGAGACCACGAGCCTCGATCCGCTGCAGGCGAAGATCGTCGGCCTGTCGTTCGCCGTGGCACCCGGCGAGGCATGCTACATCCCGCTCGCGCATCACTATGCCGGCGCGCCGGCGCAGCTCGACCGCGACGCGGTGCTGGCGGCGCTGGCGCCGTGGTTCGCCGACCCCGCGCGCGCCAAATTGGGGCAGAACGTCAAGTACGACCAGCACGTGCTCGCCAACCATGGCCTCGTGCTCGCCGGGGTCGCCCACGACACGCTGCTGCAGTCGTACGTGCTGGAGTCGCACAAGCCGCACGACATGGACAGCCTCGCGTGGCGCCACCTGAACTGGAAGACGATCGCCTATGCGGAGGTGGCCGGCAAGGGCGCGAACCAGATCGCGTTCGAGCAGGTGCCGGTGCAGAACGCCGCCGACTATTCGGGCGAGGACGCCGACGTCACGCTGCGACTGCACCGGCATTTCATTCCGGCGATCGAGCGCGACGCGCAACTGCTGCGCGTCTACCGCGACATCGAGATGCCGGTGCGCGACGTGCTGTTCCGCATGGAGCGTGACGGCGTGCTGATCGACGTCGACAAGCTGGCCGTGCAGGGACGCGAGCTCGGCGAGCGCGCGATGGCGCTGGAGCGCGAGGCCTACACGCTCGCCGGCCAGCCGTTCAACCTGTCGTCGCCGAAGCAGCTCGGCGAGATCCTGTTCAACCGCATGCAGCTGCCGGTGCGCAAGAAGACGTCCACCGGCCAGCCGTCGACCGACGAGGACGTGCTGCAGGAGCTGGCCGCCGACTATCCGCTGCCGAAAGTGCTGCTCGAGCACCGCTCGCTGACCAAGCTCAAGTCGACCTACACCGACAAGCTCGCGCAGATGATCAACCGCGAGACGGGCCGCGTGCACACGACGTTCGCGCAGGCGACGGCCGTCACCGGTCGCCTCGCCTCGGCCGATCCCAACCTGCAGAACATACCGGTGCGCACCACGGACGGGCGACGCATCCGCGAGGCGTTCATCGCGCCGCCGGGCTTCCGCATCGTGTCGGCCGACTATTCGCAGATCGAGCTGCGCATCATGGCGCATCTGTCGCGCGATCCCGCGCTCAGCGCCGCGTTCCATGCGGGGCAGGACATCCATCGCGCGACGGCGGCGGAAATCTTCGGCGTCAAGCCCGAGGATGTCGCAGCCGAGCAGCGGCGCTACATCAAGGCGGTCAACTTCGGCCTCATCTACGGCATGGGCGCGTTCGGCCTCGCGCAGCAGCTCGGCATCGAGCGTGGCGCCGCGCAGCAGTTCATCGACCGCTATTTCCAGCGCTATCCGGGGGTCGCCGATTACATGGCGCGCACGCGCGAGCTCGCGCGCAACGAAGGCTACGTCGAGACCGTGTTCGGCCGGCGGCTGTGGCTGCCCGACATCAAGGCCGGCGGCGGCCCGCGCCGCGCGGCGGCCGAGCGCGCGGCGATCAACGCGCCGATGCAGGGCACCGCCGCCGACCTCGTCAAGCTGGCGATGATCGGGGTCGAGCGCTGGCTGCGCGAGTCGAAGCTGCGCACGCGTATCGTGCTGCAGGTGCACGACGAGCTGGTGCTCGAGGTGCCGGAGGACGAGCTCGCGCTGATCGAAGGCGAATTGCCGCGGCGCATGGCCAACGTGGCGAACCTCGACGTGCCGCTCGTCGTCGACGTCGGCGCCGGCGACAATTGGGAGCAGGCGCACTGAACGACGCGGCGCCCGCGACGGTCGTGCTCGCGACCTACGTGGGTGGCGGCAGTGGTGTCGCCGCGGCTGCGTCGATGGCGCCTTCGCCGAACACGTCCCGCCACGTCGCGTACCACGACCCTGCCATGACGGGCCCCAGCACGAACCAGCCGAGGCCGAGCGGGATCGACGCCAGGATCATGAACACGACGCCGACGAGGCCATAGATCAGCATCGCGCCGATGTTGGTGAGATTGGCGCGAAACGACAGCCACAGCGCGGCCGATGGCGCGACGTTGTTGACGGCGACGAGCCCGGGCGCGAACCAGAAGGCCATGCTGATCAGCGCGAATCCGATCAGCAGCAGCGGCGACAGCACGAGGATCGTGAACGCGAGCGCGGAGAGGTCGGTCGAGGCGAGGTCGAGCACGTCGTTGGCGAGGAACACCTGCAGTCCCGCGTAGCCGACGATGCCGACCACCGCGGCGGCGACGATCGCCAGCACGACGACCGTCAGCACCAGATTGAAGAGACCGAGCATCAGCAGCGGCGCGAAGCGGCCGCCGCTGAAGCCCGCGAACAGCCGCTCGAACCGCAGCGCGCCACCATGGTCCTGGTCGCGTGCCGCGATCAGCACGCCGGCGGACAGGATCGGCGTCAGCAGCATCGACGCGATATTGCCGAGCTTGCCGACCTGCGACAGCACGACGCTGATCAGGAGCCAGACGAGGACGATGCCGATCCACGGCAGCGGCGACGCGGAGAACAACCGCCACCCGTCCCCCCACCATCGCGTGCCGGTGCCGGCTTCCACGGCGCGGATCGCCGGCTCGGCCGCCGACGCGGCGGCGGGCGTCATTGCGGTCCCTCGTGCATGCGACACTCGCGCTCCGGCCGCCGGCCTCGCGGGTTGCAATGTCGCGTCGGCGTCACCATAGTCATCATTCGACTTCGCGCTCCCCGGTCCATGGATTCCCTCATCGCAAGCCTCGCCCATTATGGCGCGTGGTTCGTCGGCGGCAATGTGTTCCTGCAGCAACTCGGGCTGCCGGTGCCGGCCGTGCCGACGCTCGTGGTCGCGGGCGCGCTCGCCGCCGCGGGACGGCTCGCGCTGTGGGCGACGCTCGGCGCGGCGATCGTGGCGTCGGTCGCCGCCGACCTCGCGTGGTACTACGCCGGGCGCCGCTACGGCTACCAGGTATTGCGCCTGCTGTGCCGGATCTCGCTGTCGCCCGACACCTGCGTGCGCGAGACGGAGGGCATCTTCGAGCGCTGGGGCTTCTATTCGCTGGTCGTCTCGAAATTCGTGCCGGGCTTCTCCACCGTCGGGCCGCCCATTGCCGGCGCACTCAAGATGCCGGTCGGGCGCTTCGTCGCCGCGGCGGCTGCGAGTGCGTTATTGTGGGCGGGTGCCGCGTTGCTGGCGGGCTGGATATTCTCCGCGCAGGTGGACTACGTCATTGCCTGGATGACCGCGCACCTCGTCGCCGCCGTGCTGTGGATCGGCGCAGCGCTCGCGCTGTGGATCGGCTGGAAGGCGCTCAAGCGCTGGCGTCTCGCGCGCTTCGTGCATTCGGCGCGCATCACCGTCGACGAATTGCGCGAGCGGCTGGCCGGCGAGCCGGTGCCGATGGTGGTGGACGTCGGCTCGACGCTCGCGCACCAGTCGCGCCCGCACATCCGCGGCGCGGCGCTGATGGACCTCGACCGCATTTCGCGCGAGGTCGCGCGCTTCCCCTCCGATCGCGAGATCGTCTTCTACTGCGCCTGTCCGAACGAGGAATCGTCGAAGCGCGCCGCGCAGATCCTGCTTGCCAAGGGATTCACGCGCGTGCGCCCGCTGATCGGCGGCATCGATGCGTGGCTCGCGATCGGCGGCGAGGTGGAGCACGGCATGCCGATGACGTTCGTGCGCGACGCGGCGGGCGCCGGCGCGCACTGACCTACGGCCGCGCGCTGCCGCGCGGCGTCAATGCACGCGGGTCGACGGCGGCAGGCCTTCAGTGGACACCACGGCGCCGCTCACGGCGCGGCCACGCCTTGGCGGTCGCTCGCCGACGCGCACGAACCAGGTCTCGTTGTGGCTTTCGCGCGTGGGCGTGAACCCGTGCTCGGCGAGCAGGTGCGTGATCGCGCTGGCCTCGCGCGCCGCGCGGCGCACGCGCATGTAGCGTGTCTTCTGGCCGATCGGCGTGGCGAACAGCGCCGCGAGCATCGCCTTGCCGTGTCCCTTGCCGCGCAACGACGCTTCGAGACCGGCGAGCCACAGCTCGTAGCTGCCGTTCAGCGCGCGGAAAATGCCGAAGCCCACGGGATCGGAACCCGCGTCGTCGTCCGGCCAATAGACATATCCCGGTACCGCGACCGTCGACAAGGCGCCGGTGGTGGCGTTGGCCACCACGAAGTAGCCGGTCTTGAGCGCCTGGCGCAATTCGGAGAAGAAGCGGTCGGAGGCCGGCGAATCCCAGGCGAGCTCGGGGTCGAATGCGCCGTCGCGCGCGGCGTCGCGGATCAGCGAACGCAGCAGCGCGAGGTGTCCGATGTGCGCGGGACGTAGCATGGGCGTCGATCCTCGGCCGTCGAAATCGCGGGCTCGCTCGGAATGTGTTGAACGCGGCAATAAGCTAACTCGGCGCCGCAACCCCGTGGGACCGGGCTTCCAGGCTGCGCATTCCGCCGGATGGACGGCGGACAGGGGCCTGCGGCGGCGTTTGGACAGGTTACAGTTGGTTGCAAACGGCGGTCCGTTTCGTGGCATCTTGCGGATTCCATGGCGAAACCATCGGCGCACGCCCCGACTCTCACTTCCAAACCGTCGGCAATCCGACGCTCATACAAAACCGCTCAGATATGCCAGAACCCACATTCGAACGAGGGCAGGAGCCGAATGCCGTCACGCCGCGGGCCGCCGGCCCGCGGCGGCGCACGCGCACGCTGCTGATCGCGGCGGTCATCGTCGCCGTGGTGGTCGGCGGCGCATACGCGATCTGGCATGCGCGCGCGCCGGCGCCGGGCACTCCCGCGGCCGGTGCGCCGCGCCGCGACCCGAACGCCAAGCCGGCGCCGGTCGCCGTGGCCAAGGCCAAGGCGCAGGACTTCAATGTCTATCTCAACGCACTCGGCACGGTGACTCCGCGGGCGAGCGTCGCCGTGCGCTCGCGCGTCGACGGCCAGCTCGCGCGCGTGCTGTTCAAGGAAGGCGACACGGTCAAGGCGGGAACCTTGCTGGCGGAAATCGACCCGCGCACGTTCGAGGTGCAGGTGTCGCAGGCGCAGGGCCAGCTCGCCAAGGATCGCGCGCTGCTCGCCAACGCCAACGTCGACCTCCAGCGCTACAAGACGCTGCTCGCGCAGGATTCGATCGCCAGCCAGCAGGTCGACACCCAGGCATCGCTGGTGCGCCAGTACGAGGCCTCGATCGCCAGCGACCAGGCGCAGGTGGACAGCGCCAAGCTGCAGCTGTCGTTCACCAGGATCACCGCGCCGATCACCGGCCGCCTTGGATTGCGCCAGGTCGACGTCGGCAACATGATCCATGTATCCGATTCCAATGGGCTCGTGCTGCTCACGCAGATCCAGCCCATCGACGTCGTGTTCGCGCTGCCGGAGACCAACCTGCCGGCGGTGTTGCGGCAGATGAAGCAGGTTTCGGCGATGCCGGTCGACGCGCTGTCGCGCGACCAGTCGCGCAAGCTCGCCAGCGGCACGCTGCTGACCGTCGACAACTCGATCGACACGACCACCGGCACCGTCAAGCTCAAGGCGGCGTTCGACAACGCCGACGCCTCGCTCTTCCCCAACCAGTTCGTCAACGTGCGAATGCTGGTCGACACGCTGCACGACGCCACCGTGGTGCCTTCGGCGGCGGTGCAGCGCGGCACGCAGGGCAACTTCGTCTATGTCGTCGGCACCGACAACGTGGTGAAGCTGAGCGTCGTGAAGCTGGGCCCGGTGGACGGCGAGACCACGGTGATCGACAAGGGCGTTGCCACGGGCGACGTCGTCGTCATCGATGGCACCGACCGGTTGCGCGAGGGCCAGACCGTGGAGACCGTGTCGCGCGATACCACGATCGTCCCCACCGGCGCGCCGAAGGGGCGTAACGGCAAGGGCGCGGGCAACGGCCAGGGCCGCCGCGCCAAGGGTGGCGCGACCGAGAGCGCGCCGGTCGCGCCGGGCGCCGCCCCGGCCGCGCAGGGCGCCGAGCCGGCCGCCGTGCCGGACGCGGCAACCCAGGCACAGGGCGCCCCGCATACGCCGAATGCGACGCCGGATGCGACGGCCAAAGGCCGCGCGCCCGCCGGCGCGCCGCCGCCGGCGAACTGACCGCGCGTGAATCCGTCACGCCTCTTCATCCTGCGGCCGGTGGCGACATCGCTGCTGATGCTCGCGATCTTCCTCGCCGGCGTGGTTGCCTACCGGCTGCTGCCGATCTCGGCGCTGCCCGAAGTCGACTACCCGACGATTCAGGTGGTGACGCTGTATCCCGGCGCGAGCCCCGACGTGATGACGTCGTCAGTCACCGCGCCGCTCGAGCGCCAGTTCGGGCAGATGCCCGGCCTCAACCAGATGTCCTCGGCCAGCTCGGGCGGGGCCTCGGTGATCACGCTCCAGTTCAGCCTCGACATCTCGCTCGACACCGCCGAGCAGGAAGTGCAGGCGGCGATCAACGCCTCCGGCAACCTGCTGCCCACCGACCTGCCGCAGCCGCCGATCTACAGCAAGGTCAATCCCGCCGATGCGCCGATCCTCACGCTCGGCATCACGTCGCAGACGATGACGCTGCCGAAGCTCGAGGACCTGGTCGACACGCGGATCGCGCAGAAGATCTCGCAGCTGCCGGGCGTCGGCCTGGTCAGCATCGGCGGCGGCCAGCGGCCGGCGGTGCGCGTGCAGGCGAACTCGCGCGCGCTGGCCGCCTATGGTCTGTCGCTGGACGATCTGCGCACGGCCATCGCCAGCGCCAACGTCAACCAGGCGAAGGGCAGCTTCGACGGCCCGACGCGCGCCTCGACGATCGACGCCAACGACCAGCTCAAGTCCGCCGACGAATACCGCAGCCTGATCATCGCCTACAAGAACGGCGGCGCGATCCGCGTGTCCGACGTCGCCGATGTCGTCGACGGCGCCGAGAACGTGTGGCTGCACGCCTGGGCCAATGCGCAGCCGGCGGTGATCCTCAACATCCAGCGCCAGCCCGGCGCCAACGTCATCGACGTCGCCGACCGCATCAAGGCGCTGCTGCCCTCGCTGCGCGCCGCGCTGCCCGCCGACGTCGACGTGCAGCAGCTCACCGACCGCACGACCACCATCCGCGCCTCGGTGCACGACGTGCAGATCGAGCTGCTGTTCTCCGTGTCGCTGGTGGTGCTGGTGATCTTCCTGTTCCTGCGCAGCGCATCGGCGACGGTGATTCCGAGCATCGCGGTGCCGCTGTCGCTGGTGGGGACGTTCGGCGTCATGTACCTCGCCGGATTCTCGATCAACAACCTGACGCTGATGGCGCTGACGATCGCCACCGGCTTCGTCGTCGATGACGCGATCGTGATGATCGAGAACATCGCGCGCTACATCGAGGCGGGCGACACGCCGCTGGAAGCGGCGCTCAAGGGCAGCAAGCAGATCGGCTTCACGATCATCTCGCTGACGATCTCGCTGATCGCCGTGCTGATCCCGCTGCTGTTCATGCGCGAGGTGGTGGGGCGGCTGTTCCGCGAGTTCGCGATCACGCTCGCCGTGGCGATCCTCATCTCGGCGGTGGTGTCGCTGACGCTGACGCCGATGATGGCGGCGAAGCTGCTGCGCCACACGCCGGAGGCGCAGCAGGGCCGCTTCTACCACGCTTCCGGCAAGTTCTTCGAGCGCGTGATCGCGCGCTACGGGCGCATGCTCAACTGGGTGCTCGACCGCCAGGGCGCGACGCTCGTCGTCGCGCTCGTCACGCTCGCGCTCACCGCGATCCTGTACGTGATCGTGCCGAAGGGCTTCTTCCCGCTGCAGGACACCGGCGTGCTGCAGGCGATCACCCAGGCGCCGCAGTCGATCTCGTTCGCCGCGATGTCGGAGCGCCAGCAGGCGCTGGCCAAGGTGATCCTCGCCGACCCGGCGGTGGCGAGCCTGTCGTCGTTCATCGGCGTCGACGGCCAGAACGCCACGCTCAACAGTGGCCGCATGCTGATCAACCTCAAGCCGAAGGCCAACCGCGATCGCGACATCGGCACGATCATCCAGCGCCTCAACCGCAGCGCGCTCGACGTCGGCGGCGTCGAGCTCTACCTGCAGCCGGTGCAGGACCTGACGATCGAGGACCGCGTGAGCCGCACGCAATACCAGTTCACGCTCGAGTCGGCCGATCCCGCCGCGCTCGCCGACTGGACGCCGCGCGTGGTGGCGGCGCTGGCGCGCTCGCCGCTGCTTGCCGAGGTCGCCAGCGATGTGCAGGACCAGGGCCTGCAGGCGTTCGTCGTGATCGACCGCGACGCCGCCGGTCGCCTCGGCATCACGCCGGCGGCGATCGACAACGCGCTGTACAACGCGTTCGGCCAGCGCCTGATCTCGACGATCTTCACGCAGGCGAGCCAGTACCGCGTGGTGCTCGAGATCGCGCCGTCGATGGAGCGCGGTCCGGCGACGCTCAACGACATCTACGTGCCTGCGCAGAACGCGCAGGCGGCGTCCTCCGCCGCCGCGACATCGACCGGACAGGGCGCGCCGGCAACGTCGACGACGAGCGCGCCCGGCGGCGCCGCCAACAACCAGGTGCCGCTGTCGACCGTGGCGACGATCGTCGAGCGCACGTCACCGCTCGTCATCAATCACATCGGCCAGTTCCCGGCGTCGACGGTGTCGTTCAACCTGGCGCCCGGCGTCTCGCTGGGCGACGCGGTGAACGCCGTGCGCACGACCGAGGCGTCGCTCGGCATGCCGCTGTCGATCACCACCAACTTCCAGGGCGCGGCGCTGGCGTTCCAGGCGTCGCTCGACAACACGCTGCTGCTGATCCTCGCCGCGATCGTCACCATGTACATCGTGCTCGGCGTGCTCTACGAGAGCTACATCCACCCGGTGACGATCCTGTCGACGCTGCCGTCGGCGGGCGTCGGCGCGCTGCTCGCGTTGCTCGTCAGCGGCAACGAGCTCGGCATCATCGCCATCATCGGCATCATTCTCCTGATCGGCATCGTCAAGAAGAACGCGATCATGATGATCGACTTCGCGCTCGACGCCGAGCGCGAGGAGGGCAAGGCGCCGCGCGACGCGATCTTCGAGGCGTGCCTGTTGCGCTTCCGGCCGATCCTGATGACGACGCTCGCGGCGCTGCTCGGCGCGTTGCCGCTGATGCTCGGCACCGGCGTCGGCTCCGAGCTGCGCCATCCGCTCGGCATCACGATGGTCGGCGGCCTCCTCGTCAGCCAGGTGCTGACGCTGTTCACCACGCCGGTGATCTACCTGTGGTTCGACCGCATCGCGCGCCGCGCACGCGAGCGCTCGCACCGCGTGCTGGGGGCGTCGGCATGACGCCGATCGAGCATCCGCGCGGAGCGCGCGGGAGCCTGGGCGCCGCCGGGCCGCCCCAAGGCGCCGCCCCCCCGAGGGGGGAGGCGAGCGCAGCTCGCTTCGGGGGGGGCCTCTCCCAGCCCTTCATCGACCGCCCGGTGGCGACGACGCTGCTGACGCTCGGCGTCGCCATCGCCGGCGCGATGGCGTTCGGGCTGCTGCCGGTGGCGCCGCTGCCGCAGGTCGACTACCCGACGATATCGGTGTCCGCGAACCTGGCGGGGGCGAGCCCCGAGACGATGGCGGCGACGGTGGCCACGCCGCTCGAGCGCGCGCTCGGACGCATCGCCGGCGTCACCGAGATGACGTCGTCGTCGGCGCTCGGCTCGACCCGCATCACGCTGCAGTTCGACCTTTCGCGCGACATCGACGGCGCCGCGCGCGACGTGCAGGCCGGGATCAACGCCGCGCGCAGCCTGCTGCCGACGGGATTGCGCAGCAACCCGACGTACCGCAAGGTCAACCCGGCCGACGCACCGATCATGATCGTCGCGCTGACGTCGAAGACGATGACGCGCGGCCAGATGTACGACGCGGCGTCGACGATCCTCGCGCAGAAGGTGTCGCAGGTCGACGGCGTCGGCCAGGTGCAGGTCGGCGGCAGCTCGCTGCCGGCGGTGCGCGTCGAGGTCAACCCGACGACGCTCAATCAGTACGGCATCGGCATGGAGCAGGTGCGCAGCACGATCAGCTCGACCAACGCCAACCGCCCGAAGGGCGTGGTGGAGGATGGCGACCGGCGCTGGCAACTCGGCGCCAACGACCAGGCGAAGACGGCGAAGGAGTACATCCCGCTGATCGTCGCCTATCACAACGGCGCGCCGGTGCGTCTGGGCGACGTCGCGAGCGTGGTGGACTCCGTCGAGGACGTGCGCAACGACGGCTCGGCCAACGGCGAGCCGTCGGTGCTGCTCATCATCAGCCGCCAGCCGGGCGCCAACATCATCGAGACCATCGATCGCGTGCGCGAGATCCTGCCGTCGCTGACGGCCGCGATCCCGCGCGCGATCGACGTCAACATCGTCATGGACCAGTCGACGACGATCCGCGCATCGCTGCGCGAGGTCGAGCGCTCGCTGATCGTCTCGATCGTGCTGGTGATCCTGGTGGTGTTCGCGTTCCTGCGCAACGTGCGCGCCGCCATCATCCCGAGCATCGCCGTGCCGGTGTCGCTGATCGGCACGTTCGGCGTCATGTACCTCGCCGGCTTCTCCCTCAACAACCTGACGCTGATGGCGCTGACGATCGCCACCGGCTTCGTCGTCGACGACGCGATCGTGGTGCTGGAGAACGTGTCGCGCCACGTCGAGGAGGGCATGCGCCCGTTCGACGCCGCCGTGCGCGGTGCGCGCGAGGTCGGCTTCACCGTGCTGTCGATGAGCCTGTCGCTGATCGCCGTGTTCATCCCGATCCTGATGATGGGCGGCATCGTCGGCCGCCTGTTCCGCGAGTTCGCGGTGACGCTGTCGGCGGCCATCGGCGTGTCGCTGCTGGTGTCGCTGACGACCACGCCGATGATGTGCTCGCGCATCCTGCGCCCGCGGGCCGTGCGCGAGGAGAAGCCGCTGGCGCGGCGCGTCGCGCGGCTGTTCGATGCGCTGGCCGACGCCTATCGCGACTCGCTCGCGGTGGTGCTGCGCCACGGCGTGATCACGAGCCTCGTGCTGCTGGCGACGGTGGCGCTCAACGTCTGGCTCTACGTGATCATCCCCAAGGGATTCTTCCCGCAGCAGGACAACGGCCGGATGCTCGGCTCGATCGAGGCCGACCAGGGATCGTCGTTCCAGTCCATGCAGGTGAAGATGAAGCAGTTCATCGACATCGTGCGCGCCGATCCCGCGGTGGAGAACGTGGTCGCCTTCACGGGCGGCGGACGCCGCAACGGCGGCTTCATGTTCGTCACGCTGAAGCCGCTCGCGCAGCGCCAGATCGGCGCCGACGGCGTGGTGGCGCGCCTGCGCGCGCGCACCGCGCAGGTGGCCGGCGCGAGCCTGTTCCTGTTCCCGGCGCAGGACATCCGCGTCGGCGGCCGGCAGAGCCAGTCGCAATACCAGTACACGCTGCAGGCCGACGACCTGAGCCTGCTGCGGCTGTGGGAGCCGCGCATCCGCTACGCGCTGTCGCAGCGCCCCGAGCTCGCCGACGTCAACACCGATGCGCAGGACAAGGGCGTGCAGACGACGCTGACGATCGACCGCGATGCGGCCGCGCGTCTCGGCCTCACGCCGAGCGCGATCGACACTGCGCTCAACGACGCCTTCGGCCAGCGCCAGGTGTCGACGATCTACAACCCGCTCAACCAGTACAAGGTGGTGATGGAAGTCTCGCCGGAATACTGGCAAAGCCCCGAGGCGCTGAAGGACGTCTATGTCCTCAACAATGCCGGCAACCCGGTGCCGCTGATGTCGGTAGCGCGCTTCGGTCCCACCAACACGCCGCTGGCGGTCAACCACCAGGGCCAGTTCGCAGCGTCGACGATCTCCTTCAACCTGCCGGAGGGCGAGTCGCTGTCACAGGCGCAGGCGGCGATCGACGACGCGATCGCGCGCCTCGGCGTGCCCGACGCCGTGCACGGCGCATTCGCCGGCACCGCGCAGGCGTTCCAGCAGGGGCTCGCCAGCCAGCCATGGCTGATCCTCGCCGCGCTGCTCACCGTCTACATCGTGCTCGGCGTGCTGTACGAGAGTTACGTGCATCCGCTGACGATCCTGTCGACGCTGCCGTCGGCGGGCGTCGGTGCGCTGCTCGCACTCATCATCTACCGCATCGAATTCAGCCTGATTGCGCTGATCGGCGTGATCCTGCTGATCGGAATCGTCAAGAAGAACGCGATCATGATGGTCGACTACGCGATTTCGGTCGAGCGCGAGCGTGGGCTCGCGCCGCGCGAGGCGATCTTCGAGGCGTGCCAGCGCCGCTTCCGCCCGATCATGATGACCACGCTCGCCGCCATGCTCGGCGCGGTCCCGCTCGCGATCGGATTCGGCGAAGGCGCCGAGCTGCGTCGCCCGCTGGGCATCTCGATCGTCGGCGGCCTGCTGCTGTCGCAGCTCCTCACGCTCTACACGACGCCCGTCGTCTACCTCTACCTCGACCGTTTCCGCCTGTGGTGCCTCGCGCACATGCCACGCCGGCGCGAACGGGCCGCGGTCCATCCGGAAGCTCCTGCCCTGCCATGACACGTCGACCTCTGATTCGCCTTCTCGGCATCGTCCTCGCCACCCAGCTTGCGGCCTGCAACGTCGGGCCCGATTATGTGCGGCCAAGCGCCGTCGTCACGCCCACCTACAAGGAATCGGGCGAGTGGAAGACCGCCACGCCGGTCGACCAGTTTCCGCGTGGCGAATGGTGGCGCATCTACGGCGATGCCGATCTCGACCGCCTGGAGGCCGACGCGACGCAGGCGAACCAGACGATCGCCATCGCGGAGGCGAACTATCGCGAGGCGAAGACGCTCGTCGACCAGGCGCGGGCCGGCCTGTTCCCGGCGGTCGGCCTCGGCGTGTCGGCGTCGCGTGGCAACAACACGTCGATCGCCACCAGCAGCGTGCGCAACTCGACGTCGGCCAGCGTCGATGCGACCTGGGAGCTCGATCTATGGGGCCACGTGCGGCGTGCGGTCGAGGCCAGCGAGGCGAATGCCACGGCGAGCGCGGCGGATCTTGAATCGGCGAAGCTTTCGATCCAGGCGCAGCTCGCGATCGCCTATTTCACGCTGCGCGTCAGCGACAGCGGGCAGCGCCTGCTCGACCGCACCGTCGATGCCAATCAGCAATCGCTCAACCTCACCACCAACCGCTACAACGCTGGCGTCGCCGCGCGTGCCGACGTGGTGCAGGCGGAGGCGCAGCTGAAATCGTCGCAGGCGCAGGCGGTGGACAACCGCGCCACGCGCGCGCAGTTCGAGCACGCGATTGCCGTGCTGAGCGGCCGCGCGCCCGCGCAGTTCTCGCTCGCCGTTGCCAACGACCTGCCGGTGCCCTCCGACGTGCCGCCCGGCGTGCCCTCGCAGCTGCTCGAGCGCCGTCCCGACATCGCCGCCGCCGAGCGGCGGATGGCGGCCGCCAATGCGCAGATCGGCGTGGCCACGGCCGCGTTCTATCCCACCATCAGCCTGTCGGCGAGCGGCGGCGCGGCGAGCTCGGACCTCGCGCATCTGCTGTCGCTGTCCAACCGCTTCTGGTCGATCGGCGCCAATCTCGCGCAGCCCTTGTTCGACGCTGGCCTGCGCCGCGCGCAGCGCGACCAGACGATCGCGCAATACGACGCCGCCGTCGCCAACTATCGGCAGACGGTCCTCGGCGGATTCCAGGAAGTCGAGGACAACCTGTCCACGCTCGCCGTGCTGAAGGACGAGGCGACGATCCAGTCAGAGGCCGTCGACTCCGCGCGTCACGCGCTCGAGCTCGTCACCAACCAGTACAAGGCCGGCATCGTCGATTACCTCAACGTCGCCGCCGCGCAGACGGTGCTCTTCAACAACGAGCGCACGCTCGTGCTGCTGCGCGGCCGCCAGTGGCAGGCGAACGTGACGCTGGTGAAGGCGCTGGGGGGCGGCTGGTCGACGGCGGCGTTGGCCAGCGCGGCGCATTGACGCGCGTCGCCGCGGCGGCGTCGCATCGCCGCCGTCGGACGGGCGCAACGACGCCGCGGACGCCTAGTGCGCGACCGGCGCGCGAATGCCGTCGTAGCGATAGTCGATCGACATGTGCGACACCGTGCCGCCGGACTTGAGGTCGTCCTCGGTGTGCAGCAGCAGGCCGCTGCCGGCGGCGATCGAGATCGTCGCGTCGCTCACCGGATCGCCATCTTCGGCTTCCATGTGCGCGCGGTACGTGTGCGCCTTGACGCCGTTGACCACCGAGTCGGCGAGCGGCTGGCAGACATAGGCGCGCGCCGTGCGGATGTTCTCGCGCTGCCGCGCCAGCATTTCCTGCGAAGTCATCGGGCTCGCCTTCCACGTGCCGCGCACCTGCACATACGTGACGCCGTTGGCGGTGATGCTCTCGCTGGTGGTGCCCTCGCGGACGACGCGGATGGCGTGATCAGTGACGGCGACTTTCTCGACCGCGTCGAAAAGGGGCTTGCAGGCTGGGCTCTTCTCGGCGGCGAACGTCGGCGTGGCGGCGGCGAGCCCGCCGGCCAACGTCATGACTGCAAGTGTGCGCATGCGTCCTCTCCTCGACAGCGGTGGCGGTCCGGGCTCACGCGGCATTGGCGCACGCCGCCTTGAGCGCCATTCTCCCGTCCTCGCAGGCCGGTACCAGGATCACGGCCTTGATTTCTCAGCCGATAGACCGTATTATTAGCACTCGCAGCCGCTGAGTGCTAACAATTGCGAAGCTTTGGCTTCCGGCACCCGCCGCGGCGACCTACGCCGTTCCCAGACAACCCCAATCGTTGGAGTGAGCACTTACCATGAAGCTGAAGCCTTTGCATGACCGCGTGATCGTCAAGCGGCTCGAAGAGGAGCGCAAATCGGCTGGCGGCATCGTCATCCCGGATACCGCCGCGGAAAAGCCGTCGATGGGCGAAGTCGTCGCCGTCGGACCGGGCAAGACCGACGACAGCGGCAAGCTGCAGCCGATGGGCGTCAAGGCCGGCGACAAGGTCCTGTTCGGCAAGTATTCCGGCCAGGAATTCAAGATGGACGGCGCCGACCTGCTGCACATGCGGGAAGACGACATCATCGGCATCGTCGCCTGATCGACGCGGCCCTCAAGAACCCAGGAGATACGAATCATGGCAGCCAAAGACGTCCGCTTCGGCGAGCACGTACGCAACAAGATGGTGAACGGGGTGAACGTCCTCGCCAACGCCGTCAAGGTCACCCTCGGCCCCAAGGGCCGCAACGTCGTGCTCGAGCGCAGCTTCGGCGCGCCGACGATCACCAAGGACGGTGTGTCGGTGGCGAAGGAAATCGAGCTCAAGGACAAGTTCGAGAACATGGGCGCGCAGATGGTGAAGGAAGTCGCGTCGAAGACTTCCGACGTCGCCGGTGACGGCACCACCACCGCCACCGTGCTGGCGCAGTCGATCGTCATCGAAGGCATGAAGTACGTCGCCGCCGGCATGAACCCGATGGACCTGAAGCGCGGCATCGACAAGGCCGTGACCGCGGTCATCGAGGAGCTGAAGAAGATCAGCAAGCCGTGCTCGACGTCGAAGGAGATCGCCCAGGTCGGCGCGATCTCGGCCAACGCCGACGAGTCGATCGGCAAGACGATCGCCGAGGCGATGGACAAGGTCGGCAAGGAAGGCGTGATCACCGTCGAGGACGGCAAGGGCCTCGAGAACGAGCTCGATCTCGTCGAGGGCATGCAGTTCGACCGCGGCTACATCTCGCCGTACTTCATCAACAATCCCGACAAGCAGACGGCGATCCTCGAGGATCCGTACATCCTGCTGCACGACAAGAAGATCTCGAACATCCGCGACCTGCTGCCGGTGCTCGAGCAGGTGGCGAAGGCGGGCAAGCCGCTGCTGATCGTCGCCGAGGACGTCGACGGCGAGGCGCTGGCGACGCTGGTGGTCAACAACATCCGCGGCATCCTCAAGACCGTCGCGGTGAAGGCGCCGGGCTTCGGCGACCGCCGCAAGGCGATGCTCGAAGACATCGCGATCCTCACCAACGGCACGGTGATCGCCGAGGAGCTCGGGCTCAAGCTCGAGAACGCGACGATCAAGGATCTCGGCCGCGCCAAGCGCATCGAGGTGGCGAAGGAAGACACGACGATCATCGACGGCGCCGGCGAGAAGGCGTCGATCGAGGCCCGCGTCAAGAACATCCGCGTGCAGATCGACGAGGCGACTTCCGACTACGACAAGGAAAAGCTGCAGGAACGCGTGGCGAAGCTCGCCGGCGGCGTGGCCGTGATCAAGGTCGGCGCGGCCACCGAAGTCGAGATGAAGGAAAAGAAGGCGCGGGTCGAGGATGCGCTGCATGCGACGCGTGCGGCCGTCGAGGAAGGCATCGTGCCGGGCGGCGGCGTCGCCTACCTGCGCGCGCGCGCCAACGTCAAGGGCCTCAAGGGCATCAACGCCGACCAGGAAGCCGGCATCAAGATCGTGCTGCGCGCGGTCGAGGAGCCGCTGCGGATGATCGTGCAGAACGCCGGTGACGAGCCGTCGGTGGTCATCAACAAGGTCGTCGAAGGCAAGGGCAACTTCGGCTTCAACGCGGCGACCGGCGAATACGGCGACCTGGTCGAGATGGGCGTGCTCGATCCGACCAAGGTGGCCCGTTTCGCGCTGCAGAACGCGGCGTCGGTGGCCTCGCTGATGCTGACGACCGATGCGATGGTCGCCGAGCTGCCGAAGGACGACAAGCCGATGGGTGGCGGCGGCGGCGGCATGGGTGGGATGGGCGACATGGACATGTGACATCGCGCGAGCGATGGCATCCCCGCGCAAGCGGGGTCCATGCAGCCGGTTCCCGTTTGCGCGGGAACCGCGAATCAAGAAAAGCCCGGCGCGAGCCGGGCTTTTTGCTTGGCTGCCCGCGCGTCAGCGTGCGCGGCTTGCCTGCGGAGCGTGTCGCGATCTGCGCGCGGTGGGCGCGCGTCGAAAGCATGCCGCATCGTGGTCGTCGACCATGCCGACCGCCTGCATCCATGCGTACACGATCACCGGTCCCACGAACTTGAAGCCGCGCGCCTTGAGCGCCTTCGACAGCGCTTCGGATTCCGCGGATTGGGTCGGCCGGCGCGCGCCGCCGACGATCGGCTCGCCGCCGACGTGGCGCCAGGCGAACGTCGCGAAATCCTCGCCTGCCGCCTGCATCGCCAGGTATGCACGCGCATTGCCGATGGTCGCCACGATCTTGGCCCGCGAGCGCACGATGCCCGCGTCGGCGAGGAGGCGCTCGACGTCGGCCTCGCCAAAGCGCGCAACCTTGCGCGGGTCGAAGCCGCGAAATGCCTTGCGGAACGCGTCGCGCTTGGCGAGGATGGTGCTCCACGCAAGGCCGGCCTGGAAGCCGTCGAGCATCAGCTTTTCCCACAGCGCACGGCTGTCGCGCTCCGGCACGCCCCATTCGTCGTCGTGGTAGGCGATCATCCGCGGGTCGTCGCCGGCCCATCGGCAACGCGAATGCGTGGCAGCGGCGGGCGTTGTCACGGACTTCCTGGTCAACGCAAGCCCACGCGCAGTTCGAGGCCGTAAGTCGTGAGGCCCTGGTTGGGCGGGACGAGTCCGGCGTTGGAGCGGTGCTCGACATAGGCCGCGAGCTCGTAGCGGCCCGCGGCGTCGAGCGCCAGCCCCGTGGAGAGCCGCTCGTCGAACAGCAGCGCGTTGCCGAGGTGGCGGTCGCCGATGCTCGCGTGCGTCAACGCGATGCCGCCGATGCCGAACTCGATGTACGGCCGCCAGCGCGAGTCGGCAAATACCGGCCAGCGCGCGCCCGCCATGACGCCGGCGTTCCAGACCACGTCGTTCACCGATTGCGTGCCGCGGCTGTTCAGGTATTCGACATGGCCCGCGACGAACGGCACCGCACCGATCCGTGCCAGCCATTCGCACGCGCAGTCGGGGCGCCATCCTCCGCCGATTCGCAGCGCGTTGACGTCTTCCCCGGTACTGACGGCGAAGCTGAGCCAGCGTGCCTCCTGCGCGCGCGCCGGGGGCGCGACGGCGATGGTCGATGCGACCCCCAAGGCCGCGGCCACGACGAATTTGCGCACGAAGGACTCCCCAGAGGTGCGGTCGCGGGCGCGTCCGCGGCCTGCGGTCGAAGGCCCGGATTGTAGAGGGTTGCGGCTGCCCGCGGTGCGTCAGTTGAGCAGCAGGCCGAGCTCGTGCGCGGCGGCGAGCAGGTGCGGCTTCAGCCGCGCTTCCATGTCCGGCATCGACACGCGGTTCGCCTGCACGCTGATGTTGATCGCCGCGGCGATGCGGCCGTGGGCATCGCGAACCGGCACGCTGATCGAGCGCAGGCCGATCTCGAGTTCCTGGTCGACGATCGCGCAGTCGCGGCTGCGCAGCGCCTCGACGATCGCGCGGATCCTGGCCGGCGACGTCTGGGTCTTCTCCGTGTGCGGCACGATGCGCACCCGCGCGCAATAGGCGGCAAGGTCCTTCGGATCGAGGCCGGACAGCAGGATGCGTCCCATGGAGGTGCAGTACGCCGGCAGCCGGCTGCCGACGGTGAGATCGATCGACATTATCCGCGACGACGTGCGTGAGCGCCCGATGTAGAGGATCTCGTCGCCCTCGAGGATCGACATCGAGCACGACTCGTGCACGGTGTCGCTGACGTTGTCGAGGATCGGCTGCGCGGAGGCCGCGAGCGGGCTGGACGTCAGGTAGGCGTGGCCGAGCGCCAGGATGCGCGGGCGCAGCGTGAAGTTGCGGCCATCGTCCGACGCGACGTAGCCGAGCTCGGCGAGCGTGTACAGGCAACGCCGCACGGCCGCGCGGGGAATGCCGGTCTTCATCGACAGCTGTGCGATCGTCAGCGGCCGCCGCTGCTGGGTGAACGCACGCACCACCGCGAGGCCGCGCGCCAGCGTCGCCATGAAATCAGGGTCGCCCGAATAGCCGCGGATCTCCTCGGCGGCGTTTTGCGGTGCCGTGTCGACGTGCACGCCGACGGCCGCGGGCAACGTCGCCGCGCGCCGCACACGCACGGCGCGCGCGGGCGCATTCCTGGTCGAGGCGGGCATCGTATGGTCGATATTCGCACACTTTTTCGGTAATCGGAAAGCGCGGCGGAATGAGGCACAATGCGGCTGCATGCGAACCCAAGTCGCCATCGTCGGGGCGGGTCCCGCCGGCCTCCTCTTGTCGCACTTGCTGCATCACGCGGGCATCGACTCCGTGGTCGTCGAAGCGCGCTCGCGCGCGGAGATCGAAAGCACCATCCGCGCCGGCGTGCTCGAGCAGGGCACGGTCGACCTGCTCACTGCGGTGGGGCTCGGCGAGCGGCTCGCGAAAGAGGGTTTCGTCCATCATGGCATCGAGTTGCGCTTCGACGGGCGCGGTCATCGCGTCGATCTCACCACGCGCTCCGGCGGCCGCTCGATCACCGTGTATGCCCAGCACGAGGTCATCCGCGACATCGTCGCCGCACGGCTGCGCGACGGCGGGCGCGTCGTGTTCGAGGCGGGCAGCGTCGTGCCGCGCGGATTCGACGGCGCTGCGCCGTCGCTCGACTATGTCGCCGGCGGTGCCGCGCAGTCGCTCGATTGCGATTTCATCGCGGGCTGCGACGGCTTCCACGGCGTCTGCCGCGAGGCGGTGCCGCGCGGCGCGCGGCAGGAATTCTCGCGCAACTATCCATTCGGCTGGTTCGGCATCCTCGCCGAGGCGGCGCCGTCGTCGGCGGAGCTCATCTACGCCCATCACGCGCGCGGCTTCGCGCTGGTCAGCACGCGCTCGCCGACGATCCAGCGCCTTTATTTCCAGTGCGACCCGCACGAGGATCCCGAGCGCTGGAACGACGCGCGCATCTGGACCGAATTGCGCGCCAGGCTTGCCACGCACGATGGCTGGCAACCGATCGAAGGGCCGGTGATCCAGAAGAACGTCGTCGGCATGCGCAGCTTCGTCTGTGCGCCGATGCAGTTCGGCCGTCTGTTCCTGGCCGGCGACGCCGCGCACATCGTGCCGCCGACGGGGGCCAAGGGTCTCAATCTCGCGGTCGCCGACGTGCGCGTGCTGGCCGCCGCGCTCGCCGAGCACTACCGGCATGGCGACACCCACGCGCTCGACGCCTATTCGGCGACGGCATTGCGCCGCGTGTGGAAGGCGCAGCGCTTCTCGTGGTTCATGACCGCGCTGCTGCACCGCTTTCCCGACGCCACGCCGTTCGAGCAGCAGCTGCAGCTCGCCGACCTCGACTATGTGACCACTTCCGCCGCCGCGCAGGCCTCGCTCGCCGAGAACTACGTCGGGCTGCCCTTCGCACCGGACTAGAGGAATCCATCGCCATGCACGAACGCAACCCGGAGCCGAGCAACCCGCTCGGCATGGACGGCATCGAATTCGTCGAGTACGCGACGTCGCAGCCGCAGGCGCTGGGTGCGGTGCTGCTGATGATGGGCTTCGCGCTCGTCGGGCGCCATCGCTCGCGCGAAGTGATGCTCTATCGCCAGGGTTCGATGAACGTGATCGTCAACGCGCATCCGGAGGCGCTGCCGGGAATGGCCGCGCCGGCGACGCATCCGGCGCTGTCGGCGGTGGCGCTGCGCGTGCGCGATGCCGAAGTCGCCTGGCGGCGTGCCCTCGACCTCGGCGCATGGGCGATGCCGACGCGCGCGTCGGTGATGGAGCTCAACATTCCCGGCATCCACGGCGTCGGCGACAGCCTCATCTACTTCGTCGATCGCTACCACGATTTCTCGATCTACGATGTCGATTTCTTGCCGATCCCGGGCGCCGCGCAGCATCCGCCGGCGCTGGCGGGCATGCACTGGTTCGGCGTCGTGCAGAGCGTGTACCCGGACCGCAGCCGCGACTGGGTCGATTTCTACACGCACCTGTTCGGCTTCGCGCCGCTGCCGGGCGGCCAATACTTCGGCATCCTGCCCAAAGGCACGCTGCTGAAGAGCGCATGCGGCAAGTTCTACCTGCAGCTGATCGAACCCCCCAGCGGCGCCGAGGACATCGACTGGGAGGAGCGCGTGCTGCGCGTCGGCATCGGTGCACCGGACATCGCCGGTGCCACGCGCGAGTTGCGCGAGCGCGGCGTGGTGTTCGTCGACCGCGCGCCGGTGCAGCCGAGCGACAAGGGCGCGCTGACGCAGATCTACATGGGGTCGGTGACGTTCGAGCTCGTGAAGAGCGATGGGCGCGCGGCGGCGGATGCCGGCGGTGCCGCATGAACGTCGAGCGCTTCGGCATGGACACGATCACGCTGGCGGGTCCGCTCGAGTCGAAGTTGCGCGCCGTACGCGACGGCGGCTTCACGCAGATCATGCTGGCGGCGCGCGACATCGTCGGCCATCCCGGCGGCGAATCGGCGGCGATCGCCGCCGTGCGCGAGAGCGGGCTGCGCGTCACCGGTTTCCAGGTGCTGCGCGATTTCGAAGGGCTGTCGGGGCATCTCCACGATTACAAGATCGACATCGCCAAGTCGATGCTGTCGATGTGCAAGGCGCTCGGCTCGCGCGTGCTGCTTGTATGCTCGACCACCTCGGCGCATGCCGACGCCGACCGCGAGCGGATGGCGGCAGACCTCGCCAAGCTCGCGATGCTGGCGGTGCCGTTCGGCATCGACGTCGCCTTCGAGGGCCTGTCGTGGGGTCGCTTCGTCAGCGATGTGCCCGCGGCGTGGGAGCTGGTCGAGCGCGCCGACCGCTACAACCTCGGGCTCGCCGTCGATTCGTATCACATGCTGGCGACGGCGACGCCGGTGGACGTGCTCGACGACATCGATCCCGCGCGCATCTTCTTCGTGCAGCTCGCCGACTTCATGTGGACCAGCACGCCGACGCCGGATGAGCGGCGCGAGACCGCGCGCCACTTCCGCGTGTTTCCGGGCGAAGGCGTGCACAACGACGAGATTTCTGCGCTGGTGAGGCGCCTCGACGCCAACGGCTATGCGGGCGACATGAGCTTCGAGGTGTTCAACGACGATTACGTGCAGATGCCGCTCGACACCGTCGTCGCGCGTGCGCGCAAATCGGTGCAATGGCTGCTGGCGCAAGTGCCGCGCCGCAGCCTGCCGTTCCGGCGCACGTCGGTCACGACGCGCTGAAGGGACCCGTTGGCCGCGGCCGCGATGTGTTCGATTATCGCCCAATTTTTCGATAATCGCACTTGACCTTCCCGGACGCCCCGCCTAACCTCGCATCAGGCCGAACCACGACCAGAAGCCGCTTGAGCGGCCGGCGACTGCCCGTCGCCTGCACTCGGCCCCGGGGCATCATCCGAGGAGGCTGTCGCATTGAAGCCGTTCCGCATTTCGACAGCGTGCATCACGCACGTTCGCGCCGTGCACGCGCGATCGCGCGCACGCCGCTGGGGAGCGCTCGAGAAATGATCCGCGGCACCACCGCCATCATCGCGCACTTCGGCGACCCGATCGCGCCGGTGAAGGCGCCGATGATCTACAACCCCTGGTTCGAAAAACGCGGGGTCGACGCCGTCGTGGTGCCGATGGGCGTGACGGCCGCCGACTACGCCGCCGTCCTGTCGGGCGTGTTTCGCCTCCTCAATATCCGTGGTGCGCTGGTGACGATGCCGCACAAGGTATCCACCGTCGCCCACCTTGCGGAAGCGAGCATCGCCGTGCAGATCGCCGGCGCGTGCAACGCGGTGGTGCGGCGTGCCGACGGCTCTCTCGCCGGCGACCTGTTCGACGGCGCCGGATTCACGCGCGCGGCGCGCGCGCAGGGCATCACCATCACCGGGCGCAGCGCGCTCGTGGTGGGCACGGGCGGCGTCGGCCGCGCGATCGCCGCCGCGCTGGCGGCGGAGGGCGCCGCGCGGCTGCGACTCTACGACATCGACGCCGCCTCGGCGGCAGCGCTGGCGGTGCGGATCGCCAGGCACTATCCGCAGATCGCGCTCGAAACCGGCACGCGCGATCCCGCCGGCATGGACATCGTCGTCAACGCCACGCCGCTCGGCATGCGCGCCGACGATCCGCTGCCGATCGACGTCGATCATCTCGCCGCATCGACGTTCGTCGGCGAAGTGGTGATGAAGGAGCACCTGACTCCGCTGCTGCGGGCGGCGCGCGCGCGCGGCTGCCTGACGCAGGCCGGCACCGACATGCTGTTCGAACAGATTCCGCTGTACCTCGAGTATTTCGGATTTCCGGCCGCGACCGCGGCGGAGCTGCGTGCGGTGGCGCGGCTCGACGGCACACCCGGCGACATCCCCGCGTCATAACCACTACGGAGGACACATGAACGGAATCATCAAGGGACTTGCGCTGGCGTGCGCGATGGCGGCGTCATCGCTCGTCGCCGCGCAATCGACGGTGAAGATCGCCGGTCTGATGGAGCTGTCGGGCACCGGTGCGGTGTCGGGCACCAACTTCAACGACGGCGTCAAGCTCGCCGTCAAGGAAATCAATGCCGCCGGCGGCATTCTCGGCCGCAAGATCGAGTACACGGCGTCGGACACGCAGTCGCAGGCGTCCATTTCCAAGGCGCTCGCGCAAAAGGCGGTCGACGAGGGCGCCTACGTGGTGATGGGCCCCGTGTTCTCCGGGTCGATCATGGTCAGCATGGCCGAGACGCGGCGCGCCGAAGTCACCAACTTCACCGGCGGCGAGGCGGCGGCCATCACGCAGCAGGGCAACCCGTACATCTTCCGCACCTCGTTCACGCAATCGGCGGCGATGCCCAAGGTCGCGCGCTACATGAACGACACGCTGCATGCCAAGACCGTCGCGATCATCTACGTCAACAACGACTTCGGCAAGGGCGGCAGCGATTCGATGGTGAAGGCGCTGGAGCCCTATGGCATCAAGGTCGCCGCCAACATTTCCACCGACCCGGGCCAAGTCGACTTCTCGGGCGCCGTGGTCAAGGCCAAGCAGTCAAACGCCGACGCGCTCTTCGTCTACAGCAACGAGGAGGAATCGGCGCGTTGCCTGCGCGAGCTCCGCAAGCAGGGCTACGACAAGCCGATCGTCGGCGAGACGACGCTCACCAGCCAGAAGGTGATCGAGCTCGCCGGCGACGCGGCCAACGGCGCGATCGCGCACGTCGGACTGTCGGCCGACGCACCGCAGCCGGAAGTGCAGAAGTTCAGCGCCGCCTTCCAGAAGGAATACAACTACAAGGGCGACCACAACTCGCTGAAGGGCTACAGCGCGATGTACTTCGTCAAGGTGATGACCGAGCGCATCGGCAAGTTCGACACCAAGGCGCTGGCCGCGGCCCTGCACGGCGCGACGATGACCGTCAAGGACAACCCGGGCGTGCTGCTCGACGTCAGCTTCGACAAGAACGGCGACCTCGATCGCGTGAGCTACATGACCAAGGTGGTCGACGGCAAGCAGACGATCATCGCCACGCTGCCGGCGGCGCACACCAAGTAGCACCATGGCCGCGCGACGGGCGGGACGCGCCGGGCAGATGTCCGGCGCGCCGCCCGCGCCGCGGACCCGGGCCGCCGACGCGCGGCACGGGGAACCGCGCCGGCACAGGGACACTGATGGGTGACTTCGTCCAGCTCGTCGTTTCCGGCACCGCCGCCGGCGCGATCTACGCGCTGGCGGCGCTCGGCTTCACGCTGATGTGGCAGGCGGCGGGCGTCATCAATTTCGCGCAGGGCGAGTTCGTGATGCTGCCGGCGTTCGGCATGCTGTTCTGCATGGCCTTCGGCATGCCGCTGTGGCTGGCCTTCGGCGTCACCTGCGTCGTGGCGATGCTCGTGATGGGCGTCGCGTTCAAGCGCGGCATCGCCGATCCGCTGATCGGCCACGGCGTGATCCCGCTGGTGATCGCCACGCTCGGCGTGTCGATCGCCGTCAAGTCCATCGTGCGCGCCGGCTACAGCGCGATGGCGCATCCGTTCCCGAGCCCGTTTCCGGCCGGCCAGTTCTCGATTGCCGGGGTCACCGTTTCGATCGCCGACATCGGCACGCTGCTGGTTGCAGGCTGCATCGTCGTCGCGCTGCAGGCATTCCTCAATCGCACCGTGACCGGGCGCGCGATGCAGGCAGTGGCGCAGAACACCGAGGCGGCCAGGGTGCTCGGCATCGACGTGCGGCGCATGGTGCTGTACGTGTTCCTGATCAACGCGGTGCTGGCGACCGTCGCTGCGCTCCTCATCACTCCGGCGTACCTCGCGAAGTTCGACATGGGCGAGACGATCGGCATGAAGGCGTTCTTCGCCGCGATCATCGGCGGCTTCAACCAGACGCGCGGCGCGCTGCTCGGCGGCGTGCTGATCGGCGTCATGGAGAACGTCGTCGGCTACTATTTCTCGCCGGCCTACAAGGAAGGCGTGGCGCTGGTGCTGTTCCTGCTGGTGATCCTGTTCCGCCCCGAGGGGCTGCTCGGGCGCCGCGAGGAGCGCAAGGTATGAGCACCGCCGCGCGGCGCGGGCTGCTCGCCGTGGCGATCGTCGCGCTCGGCATCAGCGCGTTCTACCTGCAGCGCAGCCAGATCTACCTGCTGTCGCTGTGCTGCGTCTACCTGATGGCGACGATGGGACTCAACCTGACGATGGGCTATGCCGGTCAGATGTCGCTCGGCCAGGCGGCGTTCTTCGGCATCGGCGCGTACATCACGGCGATCCTCGTCACCAAGACCGGCATGTCGTTCTGGGCGACGATTCCGATCGCCGCCGTCGCGTGCTTCGTCGTCGGGCTCGCACTCGGCTTCCCGGCGCTGCGCGTGCAGCACCACTATCTCGCGTTCGCCACGCTAGGCTTCAACGTGCTGGTCTATCTCGTGATGCGCAACGAGGAGGCGCTGACCGGCGGCACGTTCGGCATCGCCAACATCCCGCGGCCGTCGATCCTGGGCCTGAGCTTCGACAGCGAGCGCGCGTACTTCTGGCTCACGCTGGCCTCGCTGACGATCGTGGCGATCGTGATGTGGCTGCTGCTGCGATCGCCGTGGGGCCGCGCGTTCGCCGCGCTGCGCGACAACCCCATCCGCGCCGAGAGCCTCGGCATCAACATCACCGCCTACACGCTGCTGGCCTTCGCCATCGGTGCCGCGTACGGCGGCGTCGGCGGCGTGTTCTATGCGGGTCTCGTGCAATATGTCGAGCCCGGCACGTTCTACTTCGGCACTTCGCTGATGATGCTGCTGGCGGTGATCATCGGCGGCAGCGGGCGCTTCTTCGGACCGGCAATCGGCACCATCGTGGTGATCCTGCTGCCGGAAGTGCTGCGCTCGAGCAGCCATCCCGCGCTGCAATTCATGCAGAAGTGGTACCTGGCGGCGTTCGGCATCGCGCTGGTCGTGCTGATGGTCTGGCTGCCGGGCGGCCTGCTGTCGCTCGGCGCGCGCCGCCCGCGCGAGGTTGGGAAATGAGCGCCGCAGGGCCGCCCCAAGGCGCTGCCCCCGTTGGCGAAGGCGAGCGAAGCTCGCTACGGGGGGAGTCATGACCGCGTTGCTCGACGTTGCCGGCGTGCACAAGGCGTATGGCGCGATCAAGGCGGTCGACGGTGTCAGCTTCAGTGTCGGCGCCGCAGAAATCGCCGGCGTGATCGGGCCCAACGGCTCGGGCAAGACCACGCTCTTCAATTGCATCCTCGGCCAGATCGATCCGACGTCCGGCAACGTCCGGTTGGGCGGCGAGGACATCACCGGCATGTCGCCGCTCGAGCTCGCGCGGCGCGGCGTCGGCCGCACGTTCCAGACGCTGCAGGTGTTCGGCCAGCTCTCCGTGCGCGACAACCTGATCGTCGCGGCGCAGGAATTCCAGTCGACGCTGACACGCCGGCTGTTCGCGCGTCCCGATGCCGGGCTCGGCGAGCGTGCCGACGAGATGATCGAGCTGTTCCGCCTGCGGCATGTCGCGCATCTCGCCGCGGGAACGCTGTCTTACGGCCAGCAGAAGCTCATCGACATCGCCATGGCTTTCATGCCGCGGCCGCGCCTCGTGCTGCTGGACGAGCCCTGCGCGGGCGTGAATCCCGGCCTCGTCGACCAGCTGCGCGAGCTGCTGGTGACGCTCAACCGCACGCATGGCGGCAGCTTCGTCGTGATCGAGCACAACATGGATTTCATCATGCGCCTGTGCCCGCACGTGATCTGCATGGTCGAGGGCCGGGTGTTGGCCGCCGGCGCGCCGGCCGACGTGCAGGCGGATCGCCAGGTGCTCGAGGCCTACCTCGGCAACTGAACGCGCGAGCCCACCCACCGTGGCCAACCCCATCATCGAATTCGACCGCGTCGTCGCCGGCTACACGCCGAGCCTGACGATTCTCAACGAGCTCACGCTCGACGCGCGTGCGGCGGAGATCACGCTGCTCATCGGCCCCAACGGCGCGGGCAAGTCGACGGTGCTGAAGACGCTGTTCGGCCTGCTGACGCCGCGCGATGGCGAAGTGCGCTTCGAGGGCCGGCGCATCAATGGCCACTCGCAGCGGGCGCTGCTGGCGCAGGGCGTGGCGTTCGTGCCGCAAGGGCGCAACCTGTTCGGCTCGCTGTCGGTGCGGCACAACCTCGAGCTCGGCGGCATCACGCTGCCGCGTGCCGCGCTCGGTGCGCGGATCGACGAGGTGCTCGCGCGCTTCCCGCGCATCCGCCAGCGCATCGACAACCAGGCGTCGACGATGTCGGGGGGCGAGCAGAAGCAGCTCGAGATCGGCCGCGCGCTGCTGCTGCGTCCGCGCGTGCTGCTGATCGACGAGCCGTCGATCGGCCTGTCGCCGATCCTGGTGCAGGAAGTGATGGCGCTGCTGCGCCAGCTCGCCGACGTCGGCACCACGGTGCTGATGGTCGAGCAGAACGTGCGCACCGCGCTCAAGTACGCGAACCGCGCGCTGGTCCTCGAGATGGGCCGCCTCGCGCTCGACCGTCCGGCGTCGTCGCTGCTCGACGATCCGGATCTCAATCGGCTGTTCCTCGGCGGCCACGCCCGGACGGCGGCATGAACGCATTCCTGCGGAGGATGACTTGATCGACAAGCAAGTAGCGTCGGTGCGCGACGCGGTGGCCGGCATCGAGGACGGATCGACCGTGATGATCGGTGGCTTCGGCACCGCGGGCATGCCGTCCGAGCTGATCGATGCGCTGATCGCCGAGGGCGCGCGCGACCTGACCATCGTCAACAACAATGCCGGCAATGGCGAGACCGGGCTCGCCGCGCTGCTCAAGGCGCGACGCGTGCGCCGCATCGTGTGCTCGTTCCCGCGCCAGGTCGATTCGCAGGTGTTCGACGCGCTGTACCGGGCGGGCGAGATCGAGCTCGAACTGGTGCCGCAGGGCAATCTCGCCGAGCGCATCCGCGCCGCGGGTGCCGGCATCGGCGCCTTCTACACACCCACCGGCTTCGGCACGCTGCTGGCAGAAGGCAAGGAAACGCGCGAGATCGACGGCCGCCAATACGTCCTCGAATTCCCGATCCGCGCCGACTACGCGCTGATCAAGGCGGAGCGCGCCGACCGCTGGGGCAATCTGGTCTACCGCAAGACCGCGCGCAATTTCGGGCCGATCATGGCCAGCGCGGCGCGCTGCACGATCGTGCAGGTGAACGAGGTGGTCGCGCTCGGCGCGCTCGATCCCGAGGCAGTGGTGACGCCGGGCATCTTCGTCAAGCGCGTGGTCGCGGTGGCGTCACGCACGCCGATCGTCGCGCCCGGCGCCGCGGCATAACCGAGGAGGCTTTCGAGCATGCAACGCTTTTCCCGCGACGCCATGGCGACGCTCGTCGCACAGGACATACCCGAGGGCGCGATCGTCAACCTCGGCATCGGTCTGCCCACGCTTGTCGCCAATCACCTGCCCGCGGGTCGCGAGATCCTGCTGCACAGCGAGAACGGGTTGCTCGGCATGGGTCCTGCGCCGGCCAAGGGCCAGGAGGACCCCGACCTCATCAATGCCGGCAAGCAGCCGGTGACGCTGCTGCCCGGCGGCTCATACTTCCACCATGCCGATTCGTTTGCGATGATGCGCGGCGGTCACCTCGATTTCTGCGTGCTCGGGGCGTTCCAGGTGTCGGTGCGCGGCGACCTCGCCAACTGGCACACCGGCGCGCCGGACGCAATTCCCGCGGTGGGCGGGGCGATGGACCTGGCGCTGGGCGCCAAGCGCGTCGTGGTGATGATGGAACATCTCACCAAGTCCGGCGAGAGCAAGATCGTCGAGCGTTGCACGTACCCCGTCACCGGCCTCGCCTGCGTCGACCGGATCTACACCGATCTCGCGGTCATCGACGTCACGCCTGGCGGCCTCGCGGTGCGGGCAATGGCCGACGGCATGACGCTCGCCGAGCTCGCACGCCTGAGCGGCGTGCCGCTGGCGATGGCGACGGACGCGCGCGCCTGACCCGTGCGCCGCTGCGCGCAACATCAGCGGCGCACCACACGTACAATCGACGGGGAACATGATGCAGGAAGCCTACATTTGCGACGCGATCCGCACGCCGTTCGGGCGCTATGGCGGCGCGCTCGCCACGGTGCGCACCGACGACCTCGCGGCGGTGCCGATCGCCGCGCTCGTCGCGCGCAACCGCAACGTCGACTGGGCGGCGGTCGACGACGTCATCTACGGATGCGCCAACCAGGCCGGCGAGGACAACCGCAACGTCGGGCGCATGGCTTTGCTGCTCGCCGGATTGCCGCAGGAGGTGCCGGGGACGACGGTCAATCGCCTGTGCGGCTCCAGCCTCGACGCGGCGGCGATGGCCGCGCGGGCGATCAAGGCGGGCGAGATGTCGCTGGTCGTCGCCGGTGGCGTCGAGAGCATGTCGCGCGCGCCCTTCGTGCAGGGCAAGGCTGCCGAGGCGTTCTCGCGCGCGGCGAAGCTCGAGGACACGACGATCGGCTGGCGCTTCGTCAATCCGCTGATGAAGGCGAAGTACGGCGTCGATTCGATGCCGGAGACTGCCGAGAACGTCGCCGCCGATTTCCACGTGTCGCGTGCGGACCAGGACGCGTTCGCCTTGCGCAGCCAGCAACGCGCGGCGGCGGCGATCGCAGCGGGGCGGCTTGCCGAGGAGATCGTCGGCGTCAAGGTGGCGCAGAAGAAGGGCGACCCCGTCAGCGTCGAGCGCGACGAGCATCCGCGCGCCACCACGCTCGAGTCGCTGGCGAAGCTCAAGGGTGTCGTGCGTGCCGACGGCACCGTCACGGCGGGCAATGCCTCGGGCGTCAACGACGGGGCGGCGGCGTTGCTGATCGCCTCGGCCGACGCGGCGAAGCGCCACGGCTTGACGCCGCGCGCGCGCATCGTCGCCGCGGCGGTCGCCGGCGTCGCGCCGCGCATCATGGGCTTCGGTCCGGCGCCGGCGATGCGCAAGGCGCTGGCGCTGGCCAGGCTCGACATCGGCGACATGAGCGTGATCGAGCTCAACGAGGCCTTTGCCGCGCAGGCGCTCGCGGTGACCCGCGACCTGGGTCTCGCCGATGACGCGCCGCATGTGAATCCGAACGGCGGCGCGATCGCGCTCGGGCATCCGCTGGGCGCGTCGGGCGCGCGGCTGGTCACCACGGCGACCGGCGAGTTGCAGCGGCGCGGCGGCCGCTATGCGATGTGCACGATGTGCATCGGCGTCGGCCAGGGCATCGCGATGATCATCGAACGCGTCTGAAACGGAATCCCGCCATGAACCCTGCCAATACGCATGCCGCCCAGGGCGCGCTGCGCGGCTATCGTGCCGACGATCCGGGCACGCAGCCCGACTACCTGTATCCGCCCTACGTGTCGACGCAGAAGCGCGCGCCGCGCGAGCCGCTCGTGCGCCTGCCGTGGACGCTGTCGGAAATCACCGGGCCGCTGTTCGGCTACGAGCGCATCCGCGCCAACGATTTCGACCTGACGCAGCAGCACGCCGGCGAACCGATCGGCGAGCGCATCGTGGTCTCGGGGCGCGTGCTCGACGCCAACGCCAGGCCGGTGGGCAACACGCTGGTCGAGATCTGGCAGGCGAATGCCGCGGGCCGCTATCCGCATCCGCGCGACCAGCACGACGCGCCCGCGGATCCCAACTTCACCGGCTGCGGGCGCACGCTGACCGACGCCGACGGCCGCTATCGCTTCGTCACGATCCGCCCGGGCGAGTATCCGTGGCGCAACCATCCCAACGCATGGCGTCCGGCGCATATCCACTTTTCCCTGTTCGGCCCGGCGGCCGCGACGCGCCTCGTCACGCAGATGTATTTTCCCGGCGACCCGCTGCTCGAGTTCGACCCGATGTACACGAGCATTCCCGACGAGCGCGCGCGCAAGCGTCTGATCTCGGCGTTCGATTGGGAAACGACGATTCCCGAGACTGCGCTGGGCTACCGCTTCGACATCGTGCTGCGCGGTCGCGACGAGACGCCGATGGAAGACGACCTGAGCCTGCCGCGATGACGGGCGCGACTCATGACGAACTTTCCGCAGGCGCACGCCGCAATGCCATGAAGCTGCCCACGACATCCTCGCAGACGGTCGGTCCGTACCTGCACATCGGCCTCACCTGGCTCAACACCGCGAATCTCGTCGCACCGGGCATGACGGCGCCGTCGATCACCGTGGCGGGACGCATTGTCGATGGCGATGGCGCGCCGGTGACCGATGCGCTGGTGGAGATCTGGCAGGCCGACGCACAAGGCCGCTATGCGCATCCGGAAGATACGCGGGGCCTGCCGCCGACGCCCGGCTTCGCAGGCTTCGGCCGCGTTCCCACCGACGCCGAGGGCCGTTTCGCGTTCACCACGATCAAGCCGGGCCGCGTGCCCGCGCCAGGCGGCGGGCTGCAGGCGCCGCACCTCAACGTGACGATACTCATGCGCGGCATGCTTCGGCATTTGCGCTCGCGGATCTATTTCGCCGACGAGGCGTGCAACGCCGAGGATCCGGTCCTGCGGGACGTGCCCGCGGCGCGCCGCGCGACACTGGTGGCGGCCATGCCGGGCGCGCACGCCTACACCTGGAACGTGGTGCTGCAGGGCGAAGGCGAAACCGTGTTCTTCGAGCAATAGCGGCATGCCGCGGCGCGCGCGCAGGCGTTCGCTTATCATCGTCGCTTTGCTGCGGGCGCGCTGCGCGTGATCGATCCGATCTTCTCCACCGAGCCGATGCGCGCGATCTTCGCGCCGTCGGCATCGCTCGCGCGGATGCTCGCGTTCGAAGCCGCGCTGGCGCGCGCCGAAGGCGCTGCCGGCGTGATCCCGGCGGCGGCGGCGGCGGCCATCGCCGCGCAGTGCAGCACGGCGAGCTTCGACGCCGAGGCGATCGCGATCGCCGCGCGCGCCGGTGGCAACCGCGCGATTCCGCTGGTGGCGGCGCTGACCGCGCGTGTCGATGCCGCAGCGCGCGGCTACGTGCACTGGGGCGCGACGAGCCAGGACGTGATCGACACCGCGCTCGTGCTGCAGTTGCGCGACGCGCTGGCGCTGCTGACGTCGGACTTCACGCGGCTCGGCGACGCGCTCGTGGCGAAGGCGCGCACGCATCGCGACACGCCGCTGGCCGGGCGTACGCTGCTGCAGCAGGCGCTGCCGGTGACGCTGGGATTCAAGCTCGCGACCACGCTCTCCGCATGGCGCCGCCATGGCGTGCGTTTGGCCGACGCGGCGCGGGCCGTGGCCGTGCTCCAGTTCGGTGGCGCGGCCGGCACACTGGCGGCGCTCGGCGACAGCGCGCTGGCGGTCGAGTGCGCGCTCGCCGACGAGCTGGACCTCGCGGTGCCCGACATCCCGTGGCATACGCAGCGCGATCGCCTGTGCGATGTCGCCGCCGCGCTCGGCGGCGTGATCGCCACGCTCGGCAAGCTCGCGCGCGACATCTCGCTGCTGGCGCAGACCGAGGTCGGCGAGGCACACGAGCCGGCAGCACCCGGCCGCGGCGGCTCGTCGACGCTGCCGCACAAGCGCAATCCCGTCGGCTGCGCGATCGCGCTCGCCGCGGCGGTGCGCGCGCCGAATCTCGTGGCGACGATGCTCGCCGCCGCGGTGCAGGAGCACGAGCGCGGGCTCGGCGACTGGCCCGCGGAATGGGACGTGTTGCCCGACCTGTGCGAGCTCGCTGCCGGCGCCCTCGCGGCGATGGCGGGCGTGGTCGAGGGCCTCGACGTCGATGCGGCGCGCATGCGCGCGAATCTCGATGCGACGCATGGCCAGATCCTCGCCGAGGCGGTGCAGATGGCGCTCGCCGCGCATACCGGGCGCGACGTCGCGCACGCGCTGGTCGCCGACGTGGCGAAGGACGCGACCCGCACCGGCACCGACCTCGGCGCCGCGCTCAAGGCCGATGCGCGCGTGACGCGCTGGCTCGATGCGCGCGCGATCGACGAGCTGATGGATCCGGCGCAGTATCTCGGACTCGCCGGCACGTTCGTCGACCGCGTGCTCGCCGCATACGGCGCGGGTCCCCCGTCACGCGCCACGCACTGACGCCGCCGCACGCAGCACCTCCGGAGCCCGCATGCCGCACGCCGATTTCGCCCATGCCCGCATCAATTACCGCGTCGACGGCCCGCCGTCGGCGCCGTGGCTCACGCTGTCGAACTCGCTCGGCACCGACCTCGACATGTGGGCGCCGCAGGTGCCGGCGCTGATCGAGCGCTTCCGCGTGCTGCGCTACGACACGCGCGGCCACGGCGCGTCGTCGGCGCCCGCGGCGCCGTATTCGATCCCGGCGCTCGCTGATGACGTCGTGGCGCTGCTCGATCATGTCGGTGCCGAACGCACGCACTTCTGCGGGCTGTCGATGGGCGGCATGATCGGCATCCGCCTGGCGCTTGCCGCGCCGCGACGCATCGACCGCATGGTGCTCGCCAACACCGGCGCCAGGATCGGCAGTGCGGAAGGCTGGAACGCGCGGATCAGCGCCGTGCGCACCACGGGGCTCGCCACGATCGCCGACGGCATCATGGAGCGCTGGTTCGTGCGCGCGTTCCGCGTGGAGCATCCTCACGAGATCGCGCGCATGCGCGACGTGCTGGTGAAGGCGTCGCCCGACGGATATGCGGCCTGCTGCGCGGCGATCCGCGACTACGACGCGCGTCCGGAACTCGCGGCGATCCGCGCGCCGACGCTCGCCATCGCCGGCGCCCACGACGGCCCGACGCCGCCATCCGACCTGCGCTTCATCGCCGAGCACGTGCCCGGTGCGCGCTACGTCGAGCTCGATGCTGCGCATCTGTCGAACGTCGAGCAGCCGAGCGACTTTGTCGCCGCGCTGGTCGGCCATTTCACCGCCTGAAAGGAGCATCGTGGACGATTCGAGCCGCCGCGAGCAGGGAATGAAGGTGCGCCGTGCGGTACTGGGCGACGCGCACGTCGACCGCACGCTGGCCAAGCGCACCGAGTTCAACGGCGACTTCCAGGACTTCATCACGCGTTACGCCTGGGGCGAGGTGTGGTCGCGACCGGGCCTGCCGCGACACACGCGAAGCCTGGTCACGCTGGCGCTGATGGTGGCGCTCAATCGCGGCGACGAGTTCAGGATGCACGTGCGCGCGGCATTCAACAACGGCGTCACCCGCGACGAGATCAAGGAGCTCCTCCTGCATTGCGCGCTGTACGCCGGGCTGCCGGCGGCCAATGCCGCCTACCATCTGGCAGAGGACGTCTTCGCCGAGCTCGACCGGTCCTGATCCGGTCGAGCGCAGTCGAATCGCGCGGCCACGGTCGGCCGTGCGGCGGCACGGGGCGCGCCCGGCAGGTTATAACCCTATAGCGATCCATTCCTTCCGGCCCGTGGCGCCGCCGGCTATCGTCGCTTTTTACACGATGGGCCTTCGATCGCCACCATGGGCGCTGCGCAACCCGATCTCCAGCCGTTCCTGCCGCCCGGCACGCCGGGCACGCTGACCGATGCCGAAGAGCTCGACCGCTACGCGGCGAGCGTCACCGGATTTCTCGCGGGTACGATCCCCGACGACCGCTTCACGTCGATTCGCCTGCAGCAGGGCTGCTACGGCCAGCGCCAGCCCGGCGTGCACATGGTGCGGGTCAAGGCCCCTGGCGGCTGCCTCGTTCCGGACCAGCTCATTGCACTCGCGGACGTGCTCGAGCGCTGGTCCGGTACCGATCACGTGCACGTGACGACACGCCAGTCGGTGCAGCTGCATTACGTGCCGACCGCGGACACCCCGGCCGTGATGCGGCGTCTCGCCGCGGCGGGACTCACCACGCGCGAGGCCTGCAACAACACGGTGCGCAACATGTCGGCCTGCACGCTGGCCGGCGTGTGCCCGCGCGAGCACACCGACGTCACCACGCATCTCGATCACGCGGTCCATTATTTCCTGCGCAATCCCCTCAACCAGCAGATGCCGCGCAAATTCAAGGTGAGCTTCTCCGGCTGCGAGAGCGATTGCGCGCAGGGGATGCTGCATGACCTCGCCGTGATCGCCACGCGCAAGGAAGGCGCTCCCGGCTTCAGGCTGCTGGCCGGCGGCGGGCTCGGCCACAAGCCGCGCGAAGCGATCGTGATCGCCGCGTTCGTGCCGGAGCACGAGCTGATCCCGGCGATGGAGGCGGTGATCGCGCTGCACGAGAAGTATTCCGACCGCACCAAGCGCGCCAAGTCGCGGATCAAGTTCCTGGTCGAACGCTTCGGTGCGGAGGGTTTCGTCGCACGTTTCGAGGACGAGTTCGCGCGCTGCCGCGCCGCGCATGCCACCGATCCGGTGCCGCTCGTGGCGTGGCGCACGCCGACTGCGGGCGAGGCGCCGGGCCCGGGTGCGCCGCGCGCACCGGCACCGCAGCGCCAGCCCGGACTGGTCGCGGTGCCGGTGGCGGTGCCGCTCGGTCACCTCACCGCACATCACCTGCGAGGCCTCGCCGCGCTGCTGCGCGCGCACCGTCTCGACGACATCCGCACCACGCAGGACCAGAACCTCGTGGTGCGCAACGTCGACGCGAGCGATGTCGACACGATCGTCGCCGGCGTGCGCGCGCTGGGTCTCGACCTGCCGCAGCCGGGCGACAACGTCGTCGCGTGCCCCGGCACGACGACTTGCCGCCTCGGTATCACGTCGAGCCAGGGCATGGGCGCGCGGCTCGCCGGCATCGCGGGCGACCTGCGCATCCGCGTCTCGGGCTGCCACAACGGCTGCGCGCAGCCCGAGACCGGCGACATCGGCATCTATGGCGAAGGCCGGCGCATGCATGATCGGCTGGTGCCGCACTACCAGATGTATCTGGGCGGCGACGGCACGGCAGGCGGCCGGCTCGCGCGCAAGGGTCCGTCGGTGCCGGTGGCGCGCATCGAGAAGGCGCTTGCGCGCGTCGGTGACGCATTCAAGGCGCAACGCGGCCGCGACGAGCGCTTCTTCGACTGGGTGCACGCCAAGGCCGACGACTACTTCGCCAACCTGCTCGCCGACCTTACCGCGGTCGCCCCCGAGGAGCTGGACGACGTGCTGCGCGACGTCGACGGCACCGCCGACTTCAAGGTCGCGCAACTGGGCGGCGGCGAATGCGCCGGCGCAATCCAGGTGTTCATCGGCGCGGCGTTCTTCGCCGCGGCGCACGAGCGACGCTACCGCGATGCATTCGCCGCACAGCGCCGCGATGCCGACGCCCGCGCCTGCGCGGTGGCGCAGCTGCGCCTGATCGGCCAGGGCCTGCACGACCTCGTCAACCCGGCGCCGTCGTTCCGCGTGCGCAAGCTGATGCACGATCTCGCCGACATCGCCGACGCGCTGTCGGGCCGCGTGGCGGACGAGCTGGCACTCGCCTTTGGCGATTTCGCGCGCGTGCTCGCGCAGGAGGACGACGCGCCGGTCGACGCTTCCGTTTATGAAGCAATCGATCGCTGGGTGAGCGCGACCGCCAGGTTCTGCGTCGAGCGCGACCCGCAACTCGACCTCACCGGCGCGCTGCCGGTGAGCGCACCGGCGATGCCGATGCGCTTCGTCGCGCGCGAGCTCGCCACGGCGCCGTGACGATGGGCACCGTCTACCTCGTGGGCGCAGGGCCGGGCGCCGCCGATCTGCTGACCGTGCGCGCCGCGCGCCTCCTCGCGGCCGCCGACGTCGTGCTGCACGACGCGCTGATCGGCGACGATGTGCTCGCGCTCGCGCCGCGTGCGCAGAAGATCGCCGTCGGCAAGCGCTGCGGCGCGCATTCCACGTCGCAGCGCTTCATCAACAAGCGGCTGGTCGACGCCGCGCGGCGCGCCAAGGTGGTGGTGCGGCTGAAGGGCGGCGATCCGATGCTGTTCGGCCGCGCGCACGAGGAGATCGCCGCGCTGGCCGCGGCGGGCATCGACTGCGAAATCGTGCCGGGTGTCACCGCCGCGCTCGCGGCGGCTGCCGATGCGAAGCTGTCGCTGACGCGGCGCGGGGTTTCGCGCAGTGTCGTGTTCGTGACGCCTCGGGTGGGCGAGGGTGAAAATCCGGGCGCCTGGGCGAAGGCCGCGGCCGCCTCGGATACGATCGTCATCTACATGGGCGCGGGTGACGCGATCGCGGTCACCACCGCGCTGGTCGCCGCCGGGGTGTCACCGGCGACGCCGGTGGCCCTCGTGGAAAGCGCGTCGCGTCGCGATTGTGCGATCCATGCCGGTGTCCTCGCCGGCCTTCCCGGCGTCGCCGCGGCGCGCGGCAACGGCCCTGCGCTGATCGTCGTCGGCGCCGTGTGCGCCGAGCTGGCGGCGTCGCTGGCCGTCACGCCGCGGCGCACTGCGGCGGGCTGACAATCGCGCGATGCTGATCCGGCCCGCGCGGGGATCTTGCGCCGGCCGCGCCGCGATTTCTGCTCCTGCTCATGGGCCGCGCGGGACGGCCGTGTCGTGCGGCCGATAGCCTGCAGTCGCCGGCGCCCAGGCACCCGCCGACGGGGCTGCAAGCGCGTTTTGCACTCCCCATGACCCGAATTCCCCGCATGTTGTACGCCACGTCTCAATGGCGACGGCACGGGCCCCTGCACGGGCCGCTGCTTGCGGCCGTCCCCGTAAAATGCTTTAGACTGGCGGGGTTAGCCGTCGAACTTCATAAACAACAGCGTCCCCGACGCCACCTGGGCGGGGATGGCAAAAGGTTTCGATCGCCCGATGCTACCCGGCATCCTCTTTGCGCTTGCCATCGCCGCCCTGGTCATCGCGATCCTGTGGGGATTGATGCGCAAGCGCCGGCAGGTGCCCTCGGCCATGCTGACCGGCGCCGATTCGGCGAACACCGTCGCCCAGTGGACCGAAGGCGAAACCACCCGCCTGCTGTCGTCGGCCGAGCTGCCGGGTCTCTACCTGCTGCGGCCGCGCTTCCTGACCAAGGCCGAGAGCGTCGTCTACCTGCTGCTCAAGGCGGCGTTTCCGCGCCACGACATCTTCGCCAAGGTGCGACTGTCGGACGTGCTGCAGGTGAAGATCGGTCCGCAGGGCATGGAGCGCCTGCGCGCATTCCGCAAGATCGCCAACCAGCACATCGGCTTTGTCGTCTGCGACAAGGACTCGACGATCGTCGCGATCGTCGATTCGCGCGAGCCCGAGCAGGTGACCAATCCGCGCGACCAGAAGCTCGAGGTCATCAAGCAGCGCTGCCTGCAGGCGGCGCAGGTCAAGTACGTCTGCGTGTACCCGCCGCAGCTGCCGCGCTACCGCGAATTGCGCGAGCAGGTACTGGGACCGGCAGCCGATCTCGTCTGACCGTTTTTCCCGTGCCGATGCCCGCGTCGCATCGTCTTCCCCGCGCTCTGCGGACGCGCACGCGTAAGGACGCACGGCAACGCACCGACTGATCGCGATGAACTCCCGTTCCCGCGTTTTCGCGCGTACGGCCGCCGCCTGCGCACTCGCCTGTGTCGTGGTGCCGGCGCCCGCCGCCGACTGCACCGCGCACAGTGGCGCGACCCTGGTGCCGCTCGTCGAGCTCTATACCTCCGAGGGCTGCAGCAGCTGTCCGCCGGCCGATCGCTGGCTGTCGACGACTTTCGGCGGCGGCGACGCGCGTCGCACTGCGGTGCTCGCCTTCCACGTCGACTACTGGAACGACCTGGGCTGGAAGGACCGCTTTTCGAGCGCGACCTACACCGACCGCCAGCACCAGGCCGCCGCCGCCAATCGCCTGTCGTTCGTCTACACGCCGCAGGTCGTGGTGCAAGGCAGGAGCGTGCGCGACTGGCAGGATGACGCGGGCGCGATCGACGCGCTGCGCGCGCAGCCGGCGACGGCGACGATCGCGCTCGCGGCGACGCGCACCGGCGACGCGGTGACGATCGACGCGCATGCGGTATTGGCCGCCGCCGCGAACCGGCCCGGCGCGCGCCTCTACGTCGCGCTGACGAGCGATGGCCTCGAATCGGCGGTCAAGGCCGGCGAAAACCGTGGCGCCAAGCTGCATCACGACGCCGTGGTGCGCAGCTTGAGCGACGGCGCCGCCGTCGACACGCACGGCAACGCCGCGCTGGCGACGCGCGTTGCGCTGCCCGCCGACGGACGCGCTCCCAAGCTGGTCGCGTTCGTGCAGGACCCGGCGCGCGGCGACGTCCTGCAATCGCTGGTCCTTCCGCTCGACGCCTGCATCCGCTGAACCACTGGCGCTGAAGCCGTTACCGCTCGTCCGCGCGCCGGAGCCTCCGTGTCCCGATGGCATGTGAGGCAGGGCGTCGTGCCGGTCGTCGCCTCGGCGCGCCACTGGTTGACGTAGCGCAATGAGTCCCTCATCCTTGCCGCCGGGATTCCCATCCCGGCTGCCCGCACGGACGCCAGATCCGCAGGGAGGCGGCCATCATCGAACCGTCGAGGAGGAGCACGATGAGCACGATTGCGCAGGCATCGCGGCCCAGGCTGCCCGGGCTGACCGCCGAGGAGCGGAAGGTCATTTTCGCGTCGTCGCTGGGCACCGTTTTCGAGTGGTACGACTTCTACCTGTACGGCTCGCTCGCGGCGATCATCGCCAAGCAGTTCTTCTCGGGCGTCAATCCCACGGCCGCCTACATCTTCGCGCTGCTCGCGTTCGCCGCCGGCTTCGCCGTGCGTCCGTTCGGCGCGCTGGTGTTCGGTCGCCTCGGTGACCTGGTCGGACGCAAGTACACGTTCCTCGTCACCATCCTGATCATGGGCTTCTCGACGTTCGTCGTCGGCCTGCTGCCGAGCTACGCGCAGATCGGCATCGCTGCGCCGGTGATCCTGATCGGGTTGCGCCTGTTGCAGGGTCTCGCGCTGGGCGGCGAATACGGCGGCGCAGCGACGTTCGTCGCCGAGCACTCGCCGGAAGGGCGGCGAGGTGCCTATACGGCCTGGATCCAGACGACGGCGACGCTGGGGCTCGTGCTGTCGCTCGTCGTCATCGTGCTGTGCCGCCAGTTCATGCCCGTGACGTTCGACACCTGGGGCTGGCGCATTCCGTTCCTGCTGTCGCTGATCCTGCTGATCTTCTCGGTGTACATCCGCCTGCAATTGAACGAGTCGCCGATCTTCCAGCGCATGAAGGCGGAAGGCAAGGGCTCGAAGGCGCCGATCACCGAATCGTTCGGCAACTGGTCCAACCTCAAGATCGTGCTGCTCGCGCTGTTCGGTTTGACGGCCGGCGAGGCGGTGGTGTGGTACGGCGGCCAGTTCTATGCGCTGTTCTTCATGCAGCAGACGCTCAAGGTCGACGGTCTCGCGGCCAACATCCTGGTGGGCCTGTCGCTGCTGATCGCCACGCCGTTCTTCGTCATCTTCGGCGCGTGGTCGGACCGGATCGGCCGCAAGCCGATCATCATGGCGGGCTTCATCATCGCCGCGCTGATCTATTTCCCGCTGTTCAAGGGGCTCACGCATTACGCCAACCCGGCGCTCGAGGCGGCGCAGAACAGCGCGCCGGTGACGGTGACCGCCGACCCCAAAGCGTGCTCGTTCCAGTTCAATCCGGTCGGCGTGTCGAAATTCACCACGTCCTGCGACCTGATCAAGGGCTTCCTCGCACGCAGCTCGGTGAGCTACCAGAACGTCGAGGCGCCGCCGGGAACGGTGGCGAGCGTCAAGATCGGCGACAAGACGATTCCTGGCTTCGAGGGCGCCGACCTTTCGTCGGCGGATCTCGCGACCAGGACCGCGGCGCTCAACAAGCAGCTCGGCGACGAGATCAAGGCCCACGGCTATCCGGCGAAGGCCGATCCGGCACAGATGAACTACGTGATGCTGGTGATCATCCTGTTCATTCTCGGCGTGCTGGTGACGATGGTGTACGGCCCGATCGCGGCGTACCTCGTCGAGTTGTTCCCGACCCGCATCCGCTACACGTCGATGTCACTGCCCTATCACATCGGCAACGGGTGGTTCGGCGGCTTCCTGCCGCCGGTGGCGTTCGCGATGGTCGCGGCCAACGGCAACATCTACCATGGCCTGTGGTACGTCGTGGCCGTGTCGGTGATGAGCGCCGTGGTCGGCATCTTCTTCCTCAAGGAAACCAAGGACGTCAACCTGCACGCGGAATTCAAGATGGCGCCCTCCGGCGCGCGTTGACCGCGCAAGATTCTGCAGTGCAAACCGGCCGCTGCGTGCGGCCGGTTTTTTCGTCTCGTCGGGGACGAACGCCGCGAGCCGTCATTCCCGCCGGAGCGGGTATCCAGCCTTGACGCTTCGCAGTCATTCCCGCGCAGGCGGGAATCCAGTCTTGACGTTGCGCCCAGGCACGTCGCGCCGAATCGTGGATCCCCGCTTTCGCAGGGATGAAATTCGCGACTTCGTCGCGAATTTCAGTTGACGATCTGCCGCAACTCGCCGCTCTTGTAGCGCGACGCCATCTTCGGCAGCGGCACCGGCTTGATCTTGTCGGCCATGCCGGCGCAGCCGAACTGCTCGTAACGCTCCTTGCAGATCGCCTTCGCCGCGAGCATCGCCGGCTTCAGGTATTCGCGAGGATCGAACTTGGCCGGATTCTCGGCGAAGAAGCGGCGGATCGCCGCCGTCATCGCCAGGCGGATGTCGGTGTCGATGTTGACTTTGCGCACGCCGTGGCGGATGCCTTCCTGGATCTCCTCGACCGGCACGCCATAGGTCTCCTTCATGTTGCCGCCATACTGGCGAATCTCGGCGAGCAGGTCCTGCGGCACCGACGAGCTGCCGTGCATCACGAGGTGCGTGTTGGGAATCCGCGCGTGGATCGCCTTGATTCGATCGATCGCCAGGATGTCGCCGGTCGGCTTGCGCGAGAACTTGTACGCGCCGTGCGACGTGCCGATGGCGATCGCCAGCGCATCGAGCTGCGTGCGCCCCACGAAGTCCGCCGCCTGCGCGGGATCGGTCAGCAGCATCTCGCGCGTCATCGTGCCCTCGGCGCCGTGGCCATCCTCCTTGTCGCCCTTCATCGTCTCGAGCGAACCGAGGCAGCCGAGCTCGCCTTCGACGGTGACGCCGATCGCATGCGCCTCGTCCACCACCTTGCGCGTGACCGCCAGGTTGTAGTCGTAGTCGGCGATGCTCTTGCCGTCTTCCTTCAGCGAGCCGTCCATCATCACCGACGAGAATCCGAGCTTCATCGCCGACTCGCACACCGCCGGCGACTGGCCGTGGTCCTGATGCATCACCACGGGGATCTGCGGGTAGCTTTCGACGGCGCCCTCGATCAGGTGACGCAGGAAGATCTCGCCCGCATATTTGCGCGCGCCGGCGGAGGCCTGCATGATCACCGGGCTGTTGGTCTCCGCCGCGGCGCTCATGATCGCCTGCACCTGCTCCAGGTTGTTGACATTGAAGGCCGGCAGGCCGTAGCCGTTCTCGGCGGCATGGTCGAGCAGCTGGCGCATCGAAACGATCGGCATGACGGTTCTCCTCGAAGGATTGGCGCGGCCCGCCGCTTGCGGACGTCGCCTGGCAGCCGATATTTTACCGCGCGCGCGGAACACCCCTGTCGGCGCCGGGCGCCGGCCCCGCGCTAGGTGCAGCGGGCGTGGCGCTCGATGCAGGTGGCGAGCACGTGGCGCGGGTCCTCCGCCCACCAGCGCTCGGAGAATATCTCGACTTCGTGCAGGCCGCGGTAGCCGGCGCGCTCCATCCAGCGGCGCACGCAGGGCAGGTCGACCACGCCGTCGCCCATCATGCCGCGGTCGTTGAGGAGTTCGCGCGTGGGCACCAGCCAGTCGCAGATGTGATAGGCGAACAGGCGATCGGCGGCGCCGGCGCGCGCGATCTCCACTTCGAGGCGCGGATCCCACCACACATGGTAGATGTCGACTGCCACTCCGAGGCCATCGCCGCCGCGCGGCGCCAGCTCGTCGCACAGGTCGTTGGCGTGCGTCATCGTGTTGACGCACGCGCGATCGGCGGCGTACATCGGATGCAGCGGCTCGATCGCCAGCGGCATGCCGCCGGCCCTGGCGTAGTCGAGCAGTTCGCCGATGCCGTCGCGCACCATCTCGCGTGCGCCGGCGAGGTCCTTCGACGCGACGCGGCCGTCGCCATCCTTCGGCAGGCCGCCGACGACCAGCACCAGGCAGCGCGCGCCGAGCGTCAACGCCTCGTCGACGGCGCGCCGGTTGTCGTCGCGGGCGGCGAGCCGGCCCGCACGATCGATCGCCGGGAACATGCCGCCGCGGCAATAGCCGCTGACCTCGAGGCCAGCGTCGCGGATGCGCCTCGCGATGTCGGCGAGCCCGGCCTCCGCGACCTGGTCGCGCCACGGCGCGATGCCGCGGATGCCCATCTGCGCGACGCCCGCGATGATGTCGGCGAGCTTCCATTGCCGCCGCAACGTCGCGGTGTTGATCGAGAGCTGGCCGGTGTCGGGCATCGTCGTGGCGTCAGGCGTCGATGCCGTGGACGGCCAGCAGGTGCCGCATCCGCGTCACCGCCAGGTCGGGATCGCGCAGCAGGTTGGCGGCGTCGGCGAGGCGGAAGATCTCGGCGAGGTGCGCGATCGTGCGCGCGCTCTGCTGTCCTCCCAGCATCGTGAAGTGCGACTGGTGGCCATTGAGCCACGCCAGGAACACGACGCCCGTCTTGTAGAAGCGGGTTGGCGCGCCGAAGATGTGACGCGACAGCGGGACCGTCGGCGCGAGCATTGCGTCGAATGTCGCGCGATCGCCGCGCGCGAGCGCCGCCAGCGCGGCGGAGGCCGCGGGCGCAATGGCGTCGAAGATGCCGAGCAGCGCGTCGGAATGGCCGCCGGCGTCGCCGCCGATCAGGGCCGCGAAGTTGAAATCGTCGCCGGTGTACATCCGCACGCCTGGCGGCAGAGCACGGCGCATCGCGATCTCGCGCGCGTCGTCGAGCAGCGAGACCTTGATGCCGTCGACCATCGCCGCGCTGGCGCGGATGACGTCGAGGCACACCGCAGTGGCGGCGTCGAGAGCCTGCGTCCCCCAATAGCCCGCGAGCGCGGGATCGAACATGTCGCCGAGCCAATGCAATATCACCGGCGCTTTCACCTGCTGCAGCACGTGGCGGTAGACGTCGCGATAGTCGTCCGCGTGGCGTGCGACGCGCGCCAGCTCGCGGCTCGCCATCAGGATGATGCGGCCGCCCGCGCGCTCGACGGCCGCGCATTGCATCGCATAGGCGGCCTTGACGTCGGCGACGCCCTTCGCCTCGCCGGAGGCGAGGTGGTCGGTGCCGGCACCGGCGAACATCACCGCGCCGGCGGTCGCGCGCGCCTCGGCCGCGCTGCGCCGGATGAGCTCGAGTGCCGCCGGCCAATCGAGTCCCATGCCGCGCTGCGCGGTGTCCATCGCCTCGGCGACGCCGAAGCCCAGCGACCACAGGTGATGACGATAGGCGAGCGTCGCGTCCCAGTCGATCGCGGCGGCGAGCCACGGATCGACGTCGCTGCGCGTATCCGCGACGACGTGCGCGGCAGCCAGCGCGATGCGATTGAACGGAGTGCCGGCATCGCGCGCGGGCCACGGCCTCGGCGTGCGCGGCGTGAACGCGGCGAGCGTGCCGTCGGCGCGCGGCAGCTGCAGTGTGGCCATCACGCCTCCGGCAGCGGCGGCACGTCGAGCGTGCGCCGCTCGCGCCAGCTGGCGAGGCCGATCTCCGCCAGTTGCACGCCCCGTGCGCCGGCGAAGAGGTCCCATGCGAACGGCGTGTCGGCGTACAGATGGCGGATGAAGAGCTCCCACTCCACCTTGAACGCGTTGTCGTAGCCGCGGTTGTCCGGCATCTTCTGCCAGGTGGAGAAGAAGTCGATCGTCTGCGGCACGTCGGGGTTCCACACCGGCTTCGGCGTCGTCGCGCGCGGCTGGATCCAGCAGTCGGTGAGCCCCGCGACCGCGGAGCCGAGCGTGCCGTCGACGTGGAACGTCACGAGGTCGTCGCGGCGCACGCGTGTCACCCACGAGCTGTTGATCTGCGCGACGATCGGTGTGCCCGCGCCGCCATCGAGCTCGAAGATCGCGTAGGCGGCGTCGTCGGCGGTGGCCGCATACGGCCTGCCGCGCTCGTCCCAGCGCTGCGGAATATGCGTGGCGCCGAGGCAGGTGACGGTCTTCACCGCGCCGAACAGGTTGTCGAGCACGTAGCGCCAGTGGCAGAGCATGTCGACGATGATGCCGCCGTCGTCCTCCTTGCGATAATTCCAGCTGGGCCGCTGCGCCGGCTGCCAGTCGCCTTCGAATACCCAGTAGCCGAATTCGCCGCGCACCGACAGGATGCGCCCGAAAAAACCGGAATCGCGCAGCGATTGGAGCTTGAGCAGGCCCGGCAGCCACAGCTTGTCCTGCACGACGCCGTGCTTGACGCCGGCCGCCTTCGCCGCGTGCGCGATGGCGAGCGCCTCGGCCAGCGTGGGTGCCGTCGGTTTTTCGGTGTAGATGTGCTTGCCGGCCGCGATCGCCCTGGCGATGAGGGCGGGCCGCAGGCCGGTCGACGCCGCGTCGAAATAGAGCGCGTCGTCGCGGTCGGCGAGCGCAGCGTCGAGATCGGTGGTCCAGCGCGCGATGCCATGCGCAAGCGCCAGCGCCTGCAGCTTGTCGGCATTGCGGCCGACAAGGATCGGGTCGGGCATCACGCGCCGGCCGTCGCCGAGGTCGACGCCGCCCTGCGCGATGATCGCGCAGATCGAGCGCACGAGATGCTGGTTGGTGCCCATCCGGCCGGTGACACCGTTCATGATGATGCCGAGGCGAAGCGTTTGCATGTTGGCAGTCGGAGGAAGAGGCGAGGGCGGTGTCACCGGCCGCGCATCGCGCATGCGATGCATGGTCCGCGCAGTTGCGATGCATGAACGTTCATGATGATGCCGAGGCGAAGCGTTTGCATGGTGTGGGTGTTGGTCGATCCAGTTAGCCAAAAGCGGCGGAGGGCGAGGCCATCGCCTCGAGCCGGTCGAAATCGGGCAGCGCGCCGGACGCGAATCCGGGCGTGTCGAGCGAGGCGATCGCAAGCTCACCGTGCCGCACGTCGAGGCGGATGTCGTCGCCCTCGCCGGTATAGAGGTCGGGATGCGCGCGCGCGAACGCCCGTCGCTCGTCGACGCCGGCGCCCTGTCCGGCGAAGCCGTGCACGTAGTGGTGGCCGTTGCGCTCGACGTGGGTGAGGCCGAGCAGGCTCACCAGCGCCAGGTCCTGCTGCACGGCGAGGCCCGCCTGCGTGGTCAGGTCCTCCGCCGACATGAAGAACCCGCCGCCATGCCGATTGGCGTGCGCGCAGCGCGCGGCGTTGAGCAGCGACTTGTAGACGCCCTTGCAGTCCTTGCTCGACACGCCGGTGTAGCCGCACGCGATCGCGCGCGGAAACGCGTCCATCGTCGCATCGGATTCGTCGATCAGCACCGGCCGCTCGCGCGCCAGCGCGCCGATGTCGACGTCGAGCGCCACCGCGCGTGCGAGCGGCTGCTCGATGTAGAGCGTCGACGCGGCGAGGCGCCGCGTCGCGGGCGTCGCGTCGAGCCGGCGCCAGAACACCACCGCCGGCTCGACGCCGGCATACTGTTCGTTGCCGTCGAACGTGATCGTGTAGCGCGGCAGGGGCTCGAGCACCGCGGCGATGCGCGTCAGGCGCGCGATGTCGGCATCGGCATCGCCACTGACCTTCAGCTTGAAATAGGCGTTACCGTAGAAGGCGATCACCTCCTCGAGCGTCTGCGGCAGGCCGTCGCCGACGGGCTCGACCACGTCGCCGGCCGTGATCGGATCGACGAGGCCGACCGTATGCCGCACGGCGATGCGCGATTCCGGCAGCAACGCGGCGAGGTAGCCGCCGATGTCGAAGCCCGCGAGGTCGGGCGTGAGGCTGGCGTCGATGCCGGCGAGGTTGCGCGTCATGGCCGCGTGAAACGACACGCCAAGCGCACGGCACGCGGCATCGAGCACCGCGCGCTCGACCAGCGCGGTGCCGAAGTTCGCCACCAGCGGATTGAGACCGAGGCGCGCACAAGCGTCGACGTGCGGCTGGTAGTGCGCTGCGGCATGCGCGAACGCGCTGCGCGCACGGCCTTCGCCGAGGTAGGCATCGCGCGCCAGCGCCAGCGCACGACGCAGCTGGTCGAAATTGTCGTCGTTGGACAGCGCGAGGTTCTTGTCGAACCACTTCGGCGCGAGAAGCTCGGCCGCGCCACCGTCCGCCTCGCGGCCGGCGACCGCCACGCGTGCGCGCGCGAATGCCTGCGGACAGCCGGTCAGCGTGGCGACGCCGAAGCGGAACGGCAGGCGCAGCACCACCGGCCGCTCGAACAGCTCGATGGCGATGATGCGCACGGGCGGGGCGTTCATGCGTCCCCGTCCAGCGCTTCGCTGACGCCGCGCCAGTAGCCGGCGGCGAACGCCGCGGCGGCGGGCCCGTCGGGCACGTAATCGAACGGCTCGACGGCGACCGTGCCGCGGTAGGCGTTGCGACGCAGCGCGGCGGCGATCGGCGCGAAACGCATGTCACCCTGGCCCGGCGCGCGCCGGTTTGGATCGTTGATCTGCACATGCGCGACGAGCCCTGTCGGCAGCCATTGGTCGATCAGCGCCGGCACGGATTGGGTCTCGGTGAGCCCGGCTGCGCTGCAGTCGATCATCGTGCGCAGATTGGGGTGGCCGATTTCGCGCACCAGCTCGGCAGCTTCGGCCACCGTATTGATCAGCGCCGTCTCGTTGCGCGACAGCGGCTCGATGCAATACACGACGCCGGCGTCAGCCGCGGCCTCGGCCGCCGCGGCGAGAGCCTCGGCCAGGCGCGCACGCGCGACGTGGTGCGTGTCGCCATCGGCGATCCTGCGCTGCGCCGGCGAGCCGTGCACCAGCACGTCGCCGCCCAGCGCCGCGCACAGCGCGCACAGCCGCCGCATCACCTCGAGCGTGCGCGTGCGCACGGCCGCATCGCGCGTGGTCAGCGACAGTCCGGCAGGCTTGACCAGCAGCCAGTGCAGGCCCGTGATCACCAAGTCCCGCGCTTTGCACTTCGCGGCGAATCCGCGTCGCCGCCGCGGCGTCGAGGGCGTCGGGCGCGTCCGCCAGCGTGAACGGCGCGATCTCGAGCCCGTCGTAGCCGAGCGCGGCCGCCAGCGCGCACTGCCGGGCCAGCGGCAGCGAAGCCAGCACCTCGTTGCACAGGGCGAAGCGCATCACGCCTGGCGCCGCGAGGGGATCAGCGCGCGCAGCGGACGCACGGCGCCGCGCACGACGCGCTTCACCCCGCGGTTGAACAGCGGGATGTACATCAGCATCGTGAAGATCGTCACCGTCGCCAGCACCGCGCAGATCGGCCGCGTGAAGAACGGCAGGATGCTGCCGTCGGACAGCACGAGGCCGCGGCGCAGGCTCTTGTCGAGCAGGCTGCCGAGCACGAGGCCGAGCACGAACGGCGCCATCGGGTAGCCCTTGCGGCGCAGGAAGAAGGCGCCGATGCCGATCGCCAGCATCGAATACACGTCGAACAGGCGCGACTGCGTGGCGAACGCGCCGACGGTCGCCAGCAGGAAGATGATCGGCATCAGCACGGTGCGGCGGATGCGCAGCACGTAGAGCAGCGGCCGCACGAGGAAGAGGCCGAAGACCAGGATCGAGATCGTCGCCAGCGTGGTCATCGCCACCACGTGGTAGACGAACTGCGGATTCGTCACCATCAGCATCGGCCCCGGCTGCACGCCGTGCAGGATCATCGCCGCCAGCAGCACCGCCGACGGCGCGGATCCCGGGATGCCGAGCGCGAGCGCCGGGATGATGTGACCCGGGATCGACGACATGTCGCCCGTCTCCGCCGCCATCAGGCCGTCGATCGAGCCTTTGCCGAACAGCTCGGGCTCGCGCGTGGTCGCCTTCGCCGCGGCGTACGACATCCAGGCCCCCGAGTCTTCGCCGACGCCGGGCAAGAGGCCCGTGAGCACGCCGATCGCGCCGGAGCGCAGCACCGTGCGCCAGTACTGCGCCACCTCGCGGAAGCGCGGCAGGATCGAGTCCTTGAGCTCGACGAGCTTGCGCTCGACCGGATCGGCGAGCACCGTCAGCACTTCGGCGAAACCGAACGCGCCGACCAGCGCCGGAATCAGCGCGATGCCGCCCGACAGCTCGTGGATGCCGAACGTGAAGCGGTCGAACGCGTACAGTCCCTCCTGGCCGATCTGCGCGACGAACAGGCCCAGCGCGCCCATCAGCCAGCCCTTGATCGGGTCGTTGCCCACCAGGCTGCCCGACATCGTCACGCCGAACAGCGCGAGCCAGAAGAATTCGAACGCGCCGAACGACAAAGCGACCTCCGCCAGCGTCGGCGTGAACGCGGCGAGGCACAGCACGCCGAACAGCGTGCCGCAGAATGCGCCCGACGTGGCGATGCCGATCGCGCGGCCGGCCTCGCCGCGGCGAGCGAGCGCATAGCCGTCGGCGCACGACGCCGCGTTGGCCGCGGTGCCCGGAATGTTGAGCAGGATCGCCGAACGCGAGCCGCCGTACAGCGTGCCGACGTACGAGCAGATGAGGATCAGGATCGCGTCGTTGGTCGGCAGCTTGATCGTCAGCGTGGTGAGCAGCGCGATGCACAGCGTGGCCGACAGGCCCGGCATGCAGCCGACGAGGATGCCCATCAGCGCGCCGCCCAGCCCGTACATCAGCGATGTCGGGTTGAGGAAGCTCAGATACGCTTCGCCGAGGTATTCGAGGCCGTTCAGCATCGGACAGCCTTCCCCCGAAGCGAGCTTCGCTCGCCTCCCCCCACGGGGGGGCAGGCACGCCGCGGCGGCGCGGTAGTGGCCACGATCATGGCAGGCGCACGAGGAAGATGTCCTGGAACACGAGCGTGATCGCGTAACCGGCGCACACGCCGATGACGATCGCGACGACGATGCCGCGCGCGACCTGTCCGGCGGCCTTGCGCTGCGGATATTGCAGCGTGGCGATCGTCGCCGCCACGTACAGCGCGGCCGCCACCCAGAACGGCAGGCCATGGCCAACGAGGCCGATGCCGAACGCGAGGCACAGCGCGACGATCAGCGCGAAGCGCTTGAGCTCGTAGGCCGACATGCGGCGCGGGTCGCCCCGGCCGTGCGCATCGAGCGCGCCGGCACGCCACGCACGCACCAGCAGCAGCGCGCCGAAGAACACGATGGCGACGCCCAGCAGGCCGGGCAGCAGGCCGGGGATCGTATATGGATTGATGTCCTGGTTCTGAAGCCGGTCCATGCGCCAGGACGCGATCGCAATCGCCACGCCGAACGCGATCCACAACAGCGCGGCGAGGAAGTCGCTGCGCGGCGGCTGCGGCGCGTCGGCGCCATGTGCCGCACGCTCGCGGCGTCGGGGGACGAGGGTTCCATCAGGTTCGCTGCAAGCCCGCTCCGCGCATTGCGGAGCGGGAATTGCGCGGCGATCGGCGCGAGCCGCCGTCTACGGCTTGGAAATGCCGACGGTGTCGGGCGAGATCGTGGCTTTCTTCGTGTCGTACATCAGCCACGCGTTCGCCTGCACGGCGGGAAACACCGCCTTCTGCGCGGCGTCGCCGGCGATCGGCGAGAACAGCGCGCCGCGGCTCGTCGCGTATTTCTTCAATGCTTCGCTCCTGGCGATCGTCGTCTGCCACGCCTTGTCCAGCGTTTCCACGACCTCGGGCGGGACGCCCTTCGGCACGAAGATGCCGAAGTAATTGACCGGCGCGGTGAAGCCCGGGATCGACGCCGACAGCGGCGGGATCGTGCCGTAGCCCTCGAGCTCGAGCGGCTTGTCGCCGACCACCGCCAGCGGCCGCAGGCGCTTGCCGCGGATCATGTCCGCTTCCTCGACGGCGAGCTGTGTTGTCACTTCCGTCTCGCCGGCGACCGTGGCCACCACCGCAGGGTTGCCGCCGTCGTAGGTGACGTGGCGATACTTGACCCCGGTGACCTTGGCGACTGCCTCCATCGCGTTGTGCCCGGCCGACGTGACGCCTGCCGTGGCCACCGAGATCTGGCCCGGCTTGGCCTTCATCGCGTCGAGCAGCTCCTTCACGGTCTTGTACGGCGAATTCGCGTTGACGGCGATCACCGATACGTTGGCGACGTTGAGGAAGAGATTCCATTCGGTGATCCGAGTCTTGAGCAGGCCGAGCGTCTCGTAGGCGCCCAGGTCCTGCGCGGCGCCGGCGGTCCACGTGTAGCCGTCCTTCGCCGCCTCGAGCGCGCTCTTGGTTCCCAGCGAGCCGGATGCGCCCGGCTGATTGACGACGACGATCTTCTGGCCGAGCACCGGCTCGAGCTCGGCCGCCGTGGCGCGCGTCACCTGGTCGGTCGAGCCGCCGGCCGCCCACGGCACGATCAGGTTGATCGGACGCGTGGGCTTCCAGTCGGCGGCGCCCGCGGGAGCCGCGATCGCGGCGGCGAGGGCAACGGTCAACGACATTGCGGCAGAGCGTATGCGTGAACGCACGATGATTCCTCCGTGGGGTGGTGAACCGGACGCGCAGCCGCGGGAGCCGCTGCCCGGATTTGCATCGACGGCCGCGGCATCTGTGTGCCGCGGCCGTGTGTTAACCATATGGTTACTTATTTTCTGGCGTCGCGGCGCCGCTGTCAACACGGACGTGGCGCGCAGGATGTGATGCCGGCGCTGCACGCACGTCATGTTTCGAGCCAGCGCGCGAGGTTGGCGGCGACGAAGTCGTCGTCGTTGAGCTCGGGATAGGCCCGCCACACGCGCTCGATCTCGGCCGCCTGCCCGGGACTCAATCCCTCGTGCGGATCGAGGCATTCGATGCCGGCGAGCAGGCCCTGCCGACGCAGCACCTCGTGGCAACCGGCGATGCAGCCGGCGAAGTCATGGGCGACGTCGAAGAACGCGGCATTGCAGTCGGTGATCCGGGCGTCGAGCGCGAGCCAGCACGGCATCGACACGATCCGCGTCGCGCGCCGCCACGATCCGCGCGAAGAGGTCGCAGGCGCTCCTGGTCCATACGCTCCAGTGGCCGAGGAGGCCGCCGACGATCCCCGGGCGCACACGCTCCCCGTCGCGCGGCAGGTCGTAGCGCGTGAGGAGGTCGAGCACGATATGGTCGTCGTTGCCGGTGTAGAGCGCGATGCGATCCTCGGCGCGCGCCGCGATTACGCCGCGCACCACGTCGAGCGTGCGATAGCGGTTGAACGGCGCGATCTTGATCGCCACCACGTTGTCGATGGCGGCGAAGCGCTCCCAGAAACGGGGCGACAGCAGGCGGCCGCCGACGGCCGTCTGCAGGTAGAAGCCGACCAGCGGCATCTCGCGCGCGACGCTGCGGCAATGCGCGATCAGCTCGTCTTCCGAGGCGTGCGCGAGCTGGGCGAGGCCGAGCAGCACGGCGTGGTAACCGAGGTCGCGCGCGACCGCAGTTTCGCCGACCGCCTGGCGCGTATCGCCGATCGCGCCGGCGATCATCACCAGCGGCCGTGGCGACCATCGCTGCGCCTCTTCTGCCGCCAGCGCCAGCACGCGCCCGTAGAGCCCATGCTCGCGGATCGCGAACTGCGTGGTGTGCACGCCGACGGCGAGGCCGCCGCTGCCGGCATCGATGTAGTAGCGCGACAGCGCGCGCTGGCGGCGCTCGTCGAGCTTGCGGTCGCGGTCGAGGGCGAGCGGATGCGCGGGAATGACGGTCCCGCGCGCGATCGTCGCGGCGATCGCGGGCGGCAGGTCCTGGCGGGCAAGTCCCATCGGTTTCGCGTTCGAGCGGGGCGCGCGTCAGGCGGGCGCGCGATTATTCCCCGGCATCGTGCGGCGTGGATCAATAGCGGCCATCGCGCGTCTCGTAGTGCGTCGGCTTGCCGAGGCTCGCGCCCCCGCGCCGCAACCAGTCTGCAGTCCAGTCGATCATCACCGCCGTCGCCACCGTCGGCGCGCCGAACAGCGCCTGCGCGCGACGGGTGTCGGTGAGCCACGCCGTGGGCGCTTCCGTGCCGGTGAAACGGGGCATGCGTCCGAAGTGCTCGCCGAACGCCAGCGCGACGTCGCGCACGCGCAGGAACGTGGCGCCGCTGACGTTGATCGGCGACGTCGGCGTCGTGCAATGCGCCAGCGCGCGCAGCGCCATCGTGTTGGCGTCGCCCTGCCAGATGACGTTGCACCAGCCCATCGTGATGTCGATCGGCTCGCCGGCGAGCACCTTGCGCGCGATGTCGTGCAGCACGCCGTAGCGCATTTCGATCGCGTAGTTGAGGCGGAACAGCCGGCCGGGCGTGTCGAACGCCTGCGAGCCATGCTGGAATGCGCGCTCGCGCCCGACGCACGTCCACGCATACTCGCCCGGTGGGTCGACAGGCAGGTCCTCGTCGGCGCCCGGCCCCGTGACGGCCACGAACGGATAGACGCAGCCGGTGGAGAAAGCGACGATGCGCGATCGGGCGTAGCGCTGGGCGACGCGGGCGGGCATCAGCACGTTCATTGCCCAGGTCAGCGGCATGTCGCCGGCGGAGCCGAACTTGCGGCCCGCCATGAACACGATGTTTTCGGCATCGGGCAGCGCGTCGAGCGCGCGCGGGTCGAGGAGGTCCGCGGCGACACATTCGACGCCCTGCGATTCGAGGCGCGCCCGCAGCCCGTGCTCGCTGAAGCGCGCGACGCCGATGACCCGCCGCGCCGGATCGGCGCGCTTGGCGAGGCGGGCGAGCGTGGGACCCATCTTGCCGCCGACGCCGAGCACGACGATGGTGCCGGGCGCGCGTGCGAGGTCGGCGACCAGTGCGGGCGAGGGCGCGGTCATGTACGACTCGAGCGCGTCCGCGTCGGCGAATGCTGCAGGTACGCGCGCGTCGCTCATGCCTTGCGGATGCCCGCCGCCGGCGGCGCGAGATAGCCGAGGATCACGTCGGTCATGTGCGCGAGCCGCTGTGCGCGCGCCTTGGGCGCCATCAGGTCGCGCTCGAAGATCGTCGACAGCGTGAAGCGGTTGGAGAAATAGAAATAGCCGATGCCGGCGATCGAGATGTAGAGCTGCACCGGGTCGACGTTGCCACGGAACACGCCGGCGCGCCGTCCGCGCTCGAGGATGTCCGCGAGCGTGGCGATCAGCGGCGACTGGATCTTGGCGATGCGCGCCACGCCGCGGATGTGGCGCGCGCGGTGCAGATTCTCGCTGTTGAGGAGCGTGACGAATTCCGGGTGCGCGACGAAGTAGTTCCAGGTGAAGGCGACCAGACGACGGATGGCCGCGACGGGATCGAGCCGGCCGAGGTTGAGCTTCTGCTCGGCGGCGCGGATGTTCGCGTAGGCATGCTCCAGCACCGCGAGAAAGAGGGCATCCTTGTTGCCGAAGTAGTAATACAGCATCCGCTTGTTGGCGCTGGCCGCCAGGGCGATGCGGTCGACGCGCGCGCCGCCGAGGCCGTGCGCGGCGAACTCGGCGGTGGCGGCGTCGAGGATGCGCGCGCGGCTGGCATCGGCATCGCGCGCCGCGGGCACGGGCGGCTTGCGGGCGCGCGGGCGCGGAGCGGCGTCGCGGGGCATGGCGCGATGTTAACCAGATAGTTACTTGGCGCGCAAGCGGCGATTCCGGCCGGTGCGTCCGGCCGCGGCGTCCTGTGGATGTGACGCCTGCGAGTACGCGGCTTGCGCGCGGGAGGCGCCAGGCCGCGACCGATCGCGCGTTACGTGTGCGGCTCGCCGACCTTGACGATCTTCATCGTGTTGGTGCCGCCGGACTTGCCCATCGGCTCGCCGATCGTCAGCACGATGAGGTCGCCCTGCTTGACCTCGCCGCGCTGCAGCAGGTCGTGCTCGGCGGCGCGCAGCACCTCGTCGCGGTCGGTGCTCTGCTCGAGGAAGAACGAGCGCACGTTGCGATAGAGCGCCATCTTGCGCTGGGTCTCCACCTTGGGCGTCAGCGCGTAGATCGGGCAGCCGCAGTCGTGGCGCGACATCCACAGCGCGGTCGATCCGGAGTCGGTAAGCGACGCGATCGCCTTCACCTGCAGGTGGAACGCGGTGAAGATCGTGGCCATCGCGATCGACTGGTCGATGCGCGTGAACTTGCGGTTGAGGAAGTCGCGGTCGAGCTCCACCACGCGCGAGTTCTCCGCCTCGACGCAGATCTGCGCCATCGTCTCGACGGTCTCCACCGGATAGCGTCCCGAGGCGCTCTCCGCCGACAGCATCACGGCGTCGGTGCCGTCGAGCACGGCGTTGGCGACGTCCGACACCTCGGCGCGCGTGGGCACCGGGTTCTGGATCATCGACTCCATCATCTGCGTCGCCGTGATCGTCAGCTTGTTCTGCTCGCGCGCCATGCGGATCATGCGCTTCTGCAGCGCCGGCACGGAGGCGTTGCCGACCTCCACCGCGAGGTCGCCGCGCGCCACCATGATCCCGTCCGACGCGTCGATGATCTCTTCCAGCGCGATGATCGCCTCCGCGCGCTCGATCTTGGCGATGAGCTGGGCGTTGCCGCCCGCGGCGCGCACCAGCTGGCGCGCCATGTACATGTCCTGGCGGCTCTTGGGGAACGACACGGCGAGGTAGTCGGCGCCGATCTGCGCCGCGATCTTGACGTCGTCCATGTCCTTCGCGGTGAGCGCCGCCGCGGTGAGGCCGCCGCCCATGCGGTTGATGCCCTTGTTGTTCGACAGCACGCCGCCGACCTCGACGGCGGTGACGATGCGCGGACCGTCGACCGACTCGACGCGCAGGCGGATGAGGCCGTCGTTCAGCAGCAGGATCGCGCCGCGCGCGACGTCGCGCGGCAATTCCTTGTAGTCGAGGCCGACGTGCTCGGCGTCGCCCATCTGCGCCTCGGCATCGAGCACGAATTTCTGGCCGGGCACGAGCTCGATCTTGCCGTCCTTGAACTTGCCGATGCGGATCTTCGGCCCCTGCAGGTCGGCCATGATCGCCACTTCGCGACCTTGCGCCTTCGCCGCCTCGCGCACGGCTGCGGCGCGCGCGACATGGTCGGCGGCGGCGCCGTGCGAGAAGTTGAGGCGCACCACGTCGACGCCCCCGGCGATGAGCCGTGCCAGGATCTCCGGCGACGACGAGGCGGGACCGAGCGTGGCGACGATCTTGGTGGCGCGTGGCATGGGTGGTGGTTTCGTGTGAAGCGAGGAGGGGAGCGCACCCGGATGTTACGGGATTGCGCGCAACGGCGGAACGCTAGGCGCGCGCCTCGAGCGCAGCGACCGCCGGCAGCGTGCGGCCCTCGAGGAATTCGAGGAATGCCCCGCCCGCCGTGGAGATGTACGAGATGCGTTCGGCGACGCCGAATGCATTGATCGCCGCGATCGTGTCGCCGCCGCCGGCGATCGAATATGCTTTCGACGCGGCGACCGCCTCGGCCAGCGCTCGCGTGCCGGCGGCGAACGGCGGAAACTCGAACACGCCGACCGGCCCGTTCCACACGACGGTGCCTGCGCCGGCGACGATCGAGCGCATCGCCGCGATGGCGCGCGGCCCGAGGTCGAGGATCATGTCGTCGTCGGCGATGTCGGCAATCGCCTTGGTCGTTGCCGTCGCGTCCGCCTCGAAAGCCTTGGCGCAGACGGCGTCCGCGGGGATCGGCACCTTGCCGGGGAAGCGCTCGAGGATCGCCTTCGCTTCGCCGACGAGATCGGGCTCGGCGAGCGAGCGCCCGATCCGGCCGCCAGCGGCGAGGATGAACGTGTTGGCGATGCCGCCGCCGACGATCAGCGAGTCGACCTTGGCCGCCAGCGCGGTGAGTATCGTCAGCTTGGTCGAAACCTTCGCGCCGGCGACGATGGCGACCAGCGGCCGCGCCGGATGTGCGAGCGCCTTGGTAAGCGCGTCGAGCTCGGCGGCCATCAGCGGCCCGGCGCAGGCGACGGTCGCGTATCGCGCGACGCCGTGCGTCGTGGCTTCGGCGCGATGCGCGGTGGCGAACGCGTCGTTGACGTAGACGTCGCACAGTGCGGCGATCTTCTGCGCGAGCGCCGGATCATCCGCTTTCTCGCCACGGTTGATCCGACAGTTCTCCAGCAGCACGAGGTCGCCCGCCACGAGCGCCGCATGCCATGCACCGCCGTCCACCCAGTCCCTGACCAGCGGCACGTCGCGGCCGAGGAGCGCGCCCAGGCGGGCGGCAACCGGCGCCAGCGAATCCTTCGGCGTCCATGTGCCTTCGGTGGGACGTCCGAGGTGCGACGTGACCATCACCGCCGCGCCGCGCGCGAGCGCGTCGCGGATCGCCGGCAGCGACGCGCGGATGCGCGTGTCGTCGCTGATCGCGCCGCCGGTGTCCTGCGGCACGTTGAGATCCGAGCGGATCAGCACGCGCTTGCCGCGCACGTCGACGTCGGAGAGCCGCTTGAAGCGCATCGCGCGTGCCTCAGATCGAATAGTCGATCGGCTGCATCGTCGCCGCGTCGACGATGCGGATGTTGCGCCCGCGCGCCGCGGCGCGCATGCGCACGAGGTCGTCGCTGATGCGTCCGGCGGTGGTGACGAACAGGAACGGCAGGCCCGCGTGCACGATCGCGGCGAGGCCGCCCGCGGTCATGCGCAGGCCGAAGCGCAGCGCGAACAGGAAGTGCTGGCCATAGGTCTCGCCGACCGACGCGGGATGGGCTGTGAAGGGATTGGCCATGGTCACGCGCTCTGGGTGGAGGGTTGGGGTGGCGCGGCACTGAGACTGCCGTGCGTGAATTCGCAGCCGCGGTCGGCGACCACGCTGTCGATGAAGGCGATGTCATCCGCGGAGAGGTAGTCGGTATAGCCGCCGACCTTGCCCTTGCGCACCTTGAACGCCTCCGGATCGCCGGGACGGCCCGGGACCAGCGCGCTGCCGCGAAAGCGCTGCTCCGCCTCGCCCTGCTTGAGGTTCTCGAAGCGGCAGTACTCGACGGCGGCGGCGATCGCGTCGGCACCGGCCTCGATGCCGAAGAACGGCAGCACGCGCGCAAGCGTGCCCGCGGTGTCGGCGTGCAGCTCCTCGTAGCGGATGAACATGAACGCCGCCGGCACGCGCTGGTTCTCGGACCAGATGCGGTAGAACGCCAGGATCTTGTCGACGCCGTAGCGGTCGTCGCGCAGGAACGGCGCGATGGGGCCGCTCCAGGCGTCGATGCGGCGCGTCGCCTGGAAATAGGCGGACACGAGGTTGTCGCGCACGTCGCGGCCGAGCAGCAGCACGCGCTTGCCGGCGTACGCGCTTCGCTCGCGGCGCATGTCCTGCCAGCGCACGTTGAAGCGCATCGCGCTGCCGTCGTGATCGAAACCGAGTGCGGGGACGCCGGCGCGGCGCGTCAGGAATTCGGTTTCGAGAATGCGCCGCTCGGAGATTCCGAGGCGGTCGGCGAGGATCTTGCCGACCAGCGCGCGCAGCCACGTGCGTCCCGCCTTCGGATACGACAGCGCATAGATATCGGCTTCGATCGCGAGCGGGCCGGCCATCAGGCGCCCCCGCGCATCGCGCAGAGCGCCGCACCGCGGCCGATGCGCGGCGGCGGCAGGACGGCGCGGCGCGGCGTCGCCACGACGGGGCCCGTTGCGGCCGTCAGCGCGCGGCCATCAGGGCCACGGCGGTGTCGAGCAGGCGGTTGGAGAAGCCCCATTCGTTGTCGTACCAGCTCGACACCTTGACCAGGCGGCCCGACACCTTGGTGAGCGTCGAGTCGAACGTCGACGACGCCGGATCGTGGTTGAAGTCCGACGACACCAGCGGCGCGGTGCTGTAGTTGAGGATTCCCTTCAGCGGTCCGGCGTCGGCGGCGGCCTTCATCACGCCGTTCACTTCGTCGACGCTGGTGTCGCGCGCGGCCACGAACGAAAGGTCGACGAGCGAGACGTTGATCGTCGGCACGCGGATGGAATAGCCGTCGAGCCTGCCGGCGAGCTCGGGCATGACGAGGCCGAGCGCGCTCGCCGCGCCGGTCTTGGTGGGAATCATGTTCATCGTCGCCGAACGCGCGCGGCGCAGGTCCTCGTGATAGACGTCCGTCAGCACCTGGTCGTTGGTGTACGCGTGCACCGTGGTCATGAGGCCGTTGACGATGCCGATCTTGTCGTTGAGCGGCTTCGCCAGCGGCGCAAGGCAGTTGGTCGTGCACGACGCGTTGGAGATCACCGTGTGCACGGCCTTCAGCGTGTGGTGATTGACGCCATAGACGATGGTGGCGTCGACGTCCTTGCCCCCGGGTGCCGAGATGATCACCTTCTTCGCGCCGCCCTTCAGGTGCGCGGACGCCTTGTCCTTGCTGGTGAAGAAGCCGGTGCACTCCAGCACGAGGTCGACGCCGAGCGCGGCCCACGGCAGCTCGGCCGGGTTGCGATTGGCGAGCACCCTGATGCGATCGCCGTTGACCACCATCGAGTCGCCGTCGACCGCGACGGTCCCCGGAAAGCGGCCATGCGCCGTGTCGTGACGCGTGAGGTGCGCATTCGTCTCCGGGCTCCCCAGGTCGTTGACCGCGACGATCTGCAGATCGTGCTTCTTGCCGCCCTCGTAGTGCGCGCGCAGCGTGTTGCGGCCGATGCGGCCGTAGCCGTTGATCGCGACCTTGATCGTCATGCTGGAAGTCTCCTCGAACGTTGAACAGTGCGGCTCAGTGCGTGGCCACGGCGCGTGTCGCGGCGACCAGCGCCGGCAGGTCGCGCCACCCGTATCCCGCCTCGACCAGATCCATGCCATCCCATTGGAACGGCTGCTCGACCAGCAGTTCGGCGCCGAGCGCCGCGTAGAAGTCGCGCGCGCCCTTGTTGCCGGCGATCACCCACACCACCATGCCGGTCGCCTTCTGCGCGATCAGCGCCGATGCCGTGATGCCGACGAGCTTGCTGCCGAGTCCCAGCCGATGGTACGCCGGGCGCAGGTAGATCGCCGCCAGCTCGGCATCGAAGCCGAGCTTCGGTTCCGGCAAAACGACGCCCGCGGCGAAGCCCAGCACGCCGTCGGCATCCTCGGCCACGAACACCTGCGAGCGCTCGCTGGCGGCGGACAGGCTGCGATCCCATAGCGTCGCGCTGGCCTCCACCGTCATGCCGTCGAGGTACGCCTGCGGGATCATGCCGCGATACGTCGTGCGCCAGCTCTCGACGCGCACGCGGGCGATCGCGACCGCGTCGTCGGCCGTGGCGCGGCGGATGCGCACGTCGATCATGCGGCGAGCGTGCCGCGCACCGCGTCGGCGACGCGCTCTGCGGTGAAGCCGAAGTACTTGAACAGCACGCCGCCGGGCGCCGACTCGCCGAAGCGGTCGAGGCCCACGACCGCGGCGCGCGGGTCATCCTCGGCGCCGACGTATTTGCGCCAGCCGGCGGTGACACCGGCCTCGACGGCCGTGCGCGGGACGCCGCGCGGCAGCACGCGCTCGCGATACGCCGCGTCCTGGCGGTCGAATACGCTGGTCGACGGCATCGACACCACGCGCAGGTCGATGCCCTCGGCCGCCACGAGGTCGCGCGCGGCGAGCGCCAGCGGCACTTCGGAGCCGGTGGCGATGACCACCGCGCGCCGCGCATTTGCGGTGCCCGCGAAATCGCGCAGGACGTAGCCGCCGCGGGCGATGCCGGCGATCTGCGCAGCGTCGCGTGGCACGAACGCGATGTTCTGCCGCGACAGCATCATCGCCGTGGGACCGTCGTCGCGCGCCAAAGCCGCCGTCCACGTGACGGCCGTCTCCACGGTGTCGCAGGGCCGCCAGACGTCCATTCCGGGAATGAGCCGCAGCGCGGCCGTGTGCTCGACCGACTGGTGCGTCGGTCCGTCCTCGCCGAGGCCGATCGAATCGTGAGTGAACACGAAGATGTTGCGCAGCTTCATCAGCGCCGCCATGCGCAGCGCGTTGCGCGAATAATCGGAGAACGTGAGGAACGTCCCCGTGTACGGAATGAATCCGCCGTGCAGCGCGATGCCGCTGGTGATCGCCGCCATGCCGAACTCGCGCACGCCGAACTCGATGTAGTTGCCGGCCGCGTCGGCGCGCACGGGATGGCTGCCGGACCAGTTGGTGAACACGCTGCCGGTCAGGTCGGCCGAGCCGCCGAGCATCTCCGGCAGGTGCGGCGCGAGCGCCTCGATCGCCTGCTGCGACGCCTTGCGCGTGGCCACCGTCTCGCCTTTGGCCGCCTGCGCTTGCACCAGCGCGCGGGAGACGTCCGCAAAATCCGCGGGCAGGCGGCCTTGCATGCGCCGCATGAATTCGGCGGCGAGGTCGGCATGGGCGGCACGGTACGCGGCGAACTTCGCATTCCATTCGGCGCTGCGCGCAGCGCCTGCGGCGCGCGCATCCCATCCGGCGTAGACGTCATCGGGGATCGCGAACGGCGGCTCGTGCCAGCCGATCGCGTCGCGCGTCGCCGCCACTTCCTTGGCGCCGAGCGGCGCGCCATGCGCTTCGGCGGTTCCCGCCTTGTCGGGCGCGCCGCGACCGATCACCGTCTTGCAGCAGATGAGCGTCGGCTTGCCGTGTGTCGCCTTCGCTTCGCGGATCGCCGCGTCCACCGCGGCGACGTCATGGCCATCGACAGCTGCCACCACATGCCAGCCGTACGCCGCGAAGCGCGCCGGCGTGTCGTCGGTGAACCAGTTCTTCACCTCGCCGTCGATCGAGATGCCGTTGTCGTCGTAGAACGCGCAGAGCTTGTCCAGTCCCCACGTGCCGGCGAGCGACGCGGCTTCGTGCGAGATCCCTTCCATCAGGCAGCCGTCGCCGACGAACACCCACGTGCGATGGTCGACGATGGTGTGGCCGGTGCGGTTGAATGCTGCCGCCATCAGGCGCTCGGCGAGCGCCATGCCCACGGCGTTGGCGAGGCCCTGGCCGAGCGGGCCCGTGGTGGTCTCGACACCGGGCGTCACGCCCACTTCCGGATGACCCGGCGTCTTCGAGCCGAGCTGGCGGAAGTGCTCGAGCTCGGACATCGGCAGGTCGTATCCCGTCAGATGCAGCAACGCGTACTGCAGCATCGAGCCGTGGCCGTTCGACAGCACGAAGCGATCGCGATCGGGCCAGTGCGGATTGGCAGGATCGTGGCGATAGTGGCCGCGCCAGAGCGCCAGCGCGATCTCCGCCATGCCCATCGGCATGCCGGGATGGCCGGACTTGGCGGCTTCGACGGCATCCATCGCGAGTGCGCGGATGGCGTTGGCGAGGCGTTGATCGGTGGCGGGTCGGGCGGACGTCGTGGCGGGGACGGGCATAATGGGCGGCGAATGAGCCGCGGCTGAACGCACTGCAGCGCGAAGGAGCCTGAAATTATCGCGAAATCGGTGAATTCGTGCAATAATTTCATGTTTCGCCCGGCGGCGACAAAATCCTCGCGGTTCCCGCTCTCGCGGCAGGGGGTTCGCTGTCGACGCCGACTTTGCAAGAACCGCGCGCCGGAGTCCCCGCAGGCATGCCTGCATCGGGTGGAACCGGCAAATTCACCGGGAGGGGCCGATGGACGGAATCCATCTGCTGGGCGAGTGGTACGGTTGCCCGCCGACGAAACCCGAGCTCCGGAACGCCGAGGCGCTGCGCGCGGTGTGCGTCGCCGCGGTCAAGGACGCGGGCCTGACGATCGTGGGCGAGCGCTTCCATCAGTTCGAGCCGCAGGGCGTCACCGGCGCGGTGATCCTCGCCGAGTCGCACCTCGCGATCCATACGTGGCCGGAAATCGGCTCCGTGACGCTCGATGTCTACGTGTGCAATTACACGACCGACAACTCGGCCAAGGCCGAAGCGCTGTTCCATGCGCTCGAGCGCCGGCTCGACCCCGTGCGCACGCGCTTCCAGGCGATTCACCGCGGTGGCGCCGATGGCTGATCGCACCGCGGGCGATCTCGCGCCGGGAGCGATGACCGAGTACCTGACCGACGACTGGGGGTTCTTCATCCGCAGCGCGCGCGCCATCGAGAAATTCCGTTCTCCGCTGCAGCTGGTCGAGGTGCACGACAGCGTCGATTTCGGCAAGCTGTTCCGGCTCGACGGGCACTTCATGACGTCGGAGAAGGACGAGTTCTTCTATCACGAGAACCTCGTGCACCCGGCGGCGATCACGCATCCCGCCCCCGCGCGGGCGCTGATCGTGGGTGGCGGCGACGGCGGCTCCGCCGAGGAGCTGCTCAAGTACCCGTCGATGAAGTCGGTGACGCTGTGCGAGATCGATCTCGCGGTCGTCGACATCGCGCGCAAGTACCTGCAAGGCGTGCACAAGGGCAGCCTCGACGACCCGCGGACGACGCTCAGGATCGCCGACGGCTTCCAGTTCGTGCGCGACACCGAGGAGACGTTCGACCTCATCGTGCTCGACCTGACCGATCCCGGCGGCCCGTCGACGCCGCTCTACACGCCGGAGTTCTACGCGGCGTGCGCGTCGCGACTCGCGCCGACCGGGGCGATGACGATGCACATCGCGAGCCCGGTCGCGCATCCCGCGCGCATCCGCGACGTGCTGCGCGACCTGCGCGCCGCGTTCCCCATCGTCACCCCGTACGTGACCTCCGTGCCGCTGTACGGCGGACTGTGGATGATGGCGATGTGCTCGGCGACGCTCGATCCGCGCCACATGTCGTCGATGGAAGTCGACCGCCGCATCGGCCGCCGCGGCATCGGCGACCTCGCGTACTACAACGGCGACACGCATCGCGCCGCGCTCGCGCTGCCCAATTTCGTGCGCGCGCTGGTCAGCGGCGCCTGAGCGGTCGCGCGGGCGGCCTGCCGCCCATTGGCGTTGCCGCGAAAGCGCGAATCCACCCCTCGCGCCTGCGCGTTCAGCCACGAGTGCCCTGCCGGCGGCGATCCTCGGCGCCATTGAAACCCGGGTTGCGCGGCCGCACGTTCACCTCGTAGGGGCAACCTGTCCCGTCCGACGAGGTCCAACGCCCATGACGCTGGCCAATTCGATGCACGATGCGGATTACGTCTTGATCGACGACGTCATCTGCGAGACGGAATACCTGCGCGTGCCCGACGAGTACATGGTGCCGGACGACGTCGTGCTCGAGGCGCGCAGCGGCGACACCGAGTTCGCGTTCACGCGCGCCGACTTCGACGGCGCGCAGAGCCTCGGCGACAACGTCTACCGGCTGGGCGACGGCCGGCTGCTGCGGTTCCTCTCCAGCGCCACGCTGCATTGACCGCGCCCGGCGCGCGCGCCGGCGGTTGCTCTCCCGCGTCGTGTGGCCGACGACCGTCGCGTCGCGGCACGGTCGCCGCGGAATCGGCATTGACGGCATCGGCATATGCGCATACGCTCATATGCATGAAATCCCCGCGCCCGCATTCGCCGCGCCCACGCTCGCGCCCGCGGGCCGTCCCCGGCGCCCAGGCTGACGAGCTCGATCGCGTGTTCGCCGTGGTGGCGCAGCACTTCGCGCTGCTCGCCGAGCCCACGCGCCTCAAGATCCTGCATGCGATCTGCGCCGAGGAGCGCTCGGTGTCGGAGATCGTCGCCGCCACCGGCGCCACGCAGACCAACGTCTCGCGCCACCTCGCGCTGATGCATCGCGCGGGCGTGGTGACGCGTCGCCGTCAGGGCAGCGCCGTCTACTACCGTGTCGACGATCCGGAGTTCGTGGAGATCTGCCGCAACGTCTGCGTGCAGATCGCCGGGCGGCTCGACGAGCGCTCGTCGCTGTCGCGCGGGCTCCTCGACTTCGCGCATGACCACTGACGCATGAAACCTGCCACGCCAGGGCGCGTGCAGCCCGCGCCCGACTACGCGATCGACCCGCAGGTGGCGCGCCGGGAATTCCTGCGGCGCGCGGCGCTCGTCGCCGGCGGCGCGCTGGCCGCGGTGCGCGCCGTCCCCGCCGCCACCGCGGCGGATGCGGCGGCGACCAATCTGCCGCCCAACGTCCCGGCGTGGAATCGCGTGCTCGGCACGCCGATCCTGGCATCGCCCTACGGCGTGCCGGCGAAGTACGAGGCGAACATCGTGCGCCGCGACAGCCCCGGCCTCACGCGTACTCCGTACTCGTCGGTGGCGTTCACCCCGCTGCAGAACCTCTTCGGCATCATCACGCCGTCGGGACTGCATTTCGAGCGTCACCACGCCGGCGTGCCCGACGTCCATCCTGCCGAGCATCGGCTGATGGTCCACGGCCTGTGCCGCGCACCGCGCCTCTACACGATGGACGACCTGCTGCGCTTTCCGTCGGTGTCGCGCATCCATTTCATCGAATGCGGCGCCAATACCGGCATGGAATGGGGCAACGTCGCCGTGCCCACCGTGCAGTACACGCACGGCATGCTGGGCTGCAGCGAATGGACCGGCGTGCCGCTGGCGACGCTGCTCGACGAGGTCGGCTACGATACGGCGCACGGCAAGTTCATCCTCGCCGAAGGCGCCGACGGCGCTGCGCTGACCCGCACGATTCCGATCGAATTCGCGCTCGACGACGTGCTCGTCGCCTACGGCCAGAACGGCGAGATGCTGCGGCCGGAGCAGGGTTATCCGCTGCGCCTGGTCGTGCCCGGCGTGCAGGGCGTGTCGAGCGTGAAATGGCTGCGGCGGCTGAAGATCGGCGACACGCCGTTCGACACCCGCGAGGAGTCGCTGCATTACGTCGACATGATGCCCGGCGGCATCCACCGCCAGTACACGTGGATCCAGGAAGCGAAGAGCGTCATCACGTCGCCGTCGGGCGGCATGCGGCTGGTCGACCGCGGCTACCACGAGATCACGGGCCTCGCGTGGTCGGGACGCGGCAAGGTGCGCAGCGTCGACGTGTCGACCGACGGCGGCCGCAACTGGCGACGCGCGGCGTTGCAGGCGCCGGTGCTCGACAAGGCGCTGACGCGCTTTCGCATCGACTGGCAATGGGACGGTGGCCCGGCGCTGCTGCAATCGCGCGTCGTCGATGCGACAGGCTTCGTGCAGCCGACGATCCGCCAGTTGCGCGACGTGCGCGGCACGCGCTCGATCTATCACAACAACGCGATCCAGACTTGGCGCGTCGATGCCGACGGGCGCGTGAGCAATGTGCAGGTGGCCTGACGTGCCGGCGGGGTGGGGTATAGGCCGTCGCCCGAGCACGGCGCGTGATCCCGCTTCGAGCCGACATCCGGCCCTGCCGGCACGGCGCGTTGCGAGGCGCCTCGCGCCATGCGGCGGCAGGACGGTGAGCGCGTGGTGCTTCGGCGCGGCGGTGGCGGCACTTGCCGTGCTGATGCCGCAGGCAGTGCACGCCGCCTTCGGCTTCGGCACGCCCGCGACGCGCGCCGCGATCGCCGGCTGGGACATCGACGTGCGCCCCGACGGCCGCGGCCTGCCGCCCGGCCACGGCAGCGTGCACGAGGGCCAGGCGATCTACGACGCCAAGTGCGCGAGCTGCCATGGCACTTTCGGCGAATCGAACAGCTATCTGCAGCTCGCGGGCGGCGTCCGCTCGCTCGCGGGCAGCGAGCCCGTGCGCACCACCGGCAGCAAGCTCAAATACGCGACCACGCTGTTCGACTACATCCGTCGCGCGATGCCGCTGACGGCGCCGCAATCGCTGACCAGCGACGAGGTCTATGCGCTCACCGCGTACGTGCTGAATCTCAACGACATCGTCGGCGCCGACGTCACGCTCGACGCCGCTTCGCTGACGGCACTGCGGATGCCCAATCGCGACGGCTTCACCACCGCGCACGGCATGCTGCGGCGCGACGGCACGCCGGACACCCGCAACGTGGAATGCATGCGCGACTGCGCGGGCGAGGCGAGGGTCACCTCCGCGCTGCCGGCGTACGCGCTGGACGCCCATGGCGACATCGCGCAGCAGATGCGCGCGTTCGGCAGCGTCGCCGCCGTTGCGCCGTCGGACGCCGGCATGGCACTGGCGCGACGCTCGGGCTGCATCGCCTGCCACACCACCGATTCGCGCATCGTCGGGCCGGCGTTCCACGAGATCGCCGGCAAATACAAGGGCGAGGCCGGGGCCGCGGCGCGCCTCGCCGCCAAAGTGCAAGACGGTGGCGGCGGCGTCTGGGGCAGCGTGCCGATGCCGGCGCAGCCGGTGCCAGCGGCGGATGTGCGGGCGATCGTGGACTGGATTCTCGACGGCGCGAAATGACGCGCGCCGCCGCGAGCTCCCGCTGCAGCAAGCGGGCTGGCGGGCAGTGACGCGCGGCGACGCTGCTAGAATGAAACGCGATGAAGGAGGCATTCAACATGCGCTACACCCAACCCGCGCGGCGCGCGGCCCTCAAGCGCGGCGCCGGACTGTCGCTGCTGTCGCTGCTCGCCGCCGCCGGATGGCTGCCGCCCGAGCTCGCGGCCGCGGCCGATGCGGCCGGCTGGAACCGGGCAGCGTTCGACGCGCGCAGCCTCGACGACGCGATGAAGGGACTCGATGCGGCGTCGCCGGCACAGAGCAAGGACGTGACGTTCGTGGCCACGCCCGACATCGCCGAGAACGGCGCGGTGGTGCCGGTGACCGTGGTCAGCGCGATCCCGTCGACGCAGTCGATCGCGATCCTGATCGAGAAGAACCCCAACATGCTGGCCGCCGTCTTCGACCTTCCGCCCGGCACCGATCCATCGATCACCACGCGCGTGAAGATGGCGCAGACATCGAATGTGTACGCGCTGGTGAAGGCGGGCGGCAAGTTCTACGTCGCGCACAAGGAAATCAAGGTCACGCTCGGCGGCTGCGGCGGTTAGCGCGCTGCGCCAGCCTTCCACCGACGCCACGAGGTCAAACGATGCCCGATCCGATGAAGATTCGCGCCAACCAGCTTGGCGATGCCACCGAAGTCAAGGTGCTGATGAGCCACGAAATGGAGACCGGCCAGCGCAAGGACGCGCAGGGCAACGTGATCCCGGCATGGTTCATCCAGCACGTCGACGTCACTTGCGCGGGCCGCAGCGTGCTTTCCGCGCAATGGGGGACGGCGATCGCCAAGAACCCGTTCCTGTCGTTCAAGTTCAAGGGCGGCCAGAAAGGCGACAAGATCGTGATCACGTGGGTCGACAACCGCGGCGAGAAGCGGACCGACGAAGCGACCGTGGCGTGATAGTCCGGCGCAGCGCAGGCGAAGGAGGAATGGCGATGAAAAGGTACGTGACGATGGCGGCGCTGGCGGCGCTCGCGCTCTTCGCGGCCGGCACTCGCGCGCAGGACAACACCGCGGCGGAAATCGAGAAATACCGGCAGGCGCTCGCCGATGGCAATCCTGCCGAACTGTGGGAGGCGCGCGGCGAGGGGTTGTGGAACGAGGCGCGAGGTCCGCGCAAGGTGTCGCTGGCGAAATGCGACCTCGGACTCGGACCCGGCGTCGTCAAAGGCGCGTACGCATCGCTGCCGCGCTATTTCGCCGACGCGGGCCGCGTGCAGGACCTCGAGTCGCGGCTCGTCTGGTGCATGACGACGCAGCAGGGGATCAGCGAGGCGGATGCCACCAAGGTGCTGTTCGGCGCTCCCGGCAACCGGTCCGATCTCGAGGCCCTCGCGGCCTACGTCGTCGGCCAGTCCAAGGGCATGCCGATGAACGTCTCGCTGTCCGACCCGCACATGCGCGAGATGTACGCGACGGGCGAGAAGCTCTTCTTTTACCGCGGCGCCACGCACGATTTCGCGTGCGCCACCTGCCATGCCGAGACCGGCAAGCGCATCCGCCTGCAGGACTTGCCGGACCTCGCGACGAAGGAAGGTGCACGCAAGGCATACACCACGTGGCCCGCTTACCGCGTGTCGCAGGGCGAGCTGCGCACGATGCAGTGGCGGCTCAACGACTGCTTCCGCCAGCAGCGGTTTCCCGACCTCGTCTACGGTTCGCCGGTATCGATCGCGCTGACCACCTACCTGGCCTACAACGCCAACGGCGCCGTCTACGACGGTCCGGGGCTCAAGCGCTGAAGCGGACGGGACCACGACCATGACACGCAACCTCCTGCGCGCCACGCTGGCTGCCGCCGCCGTCGCACTCGCCATCGCCGGCTGCGCCTCGATGTCCAATCCTGAGGTCAGCCACGACGCCGTCGTCGCGGCGCTCAAGTCGTCGTTTCAGGCCAAGAGCCAGGCAGGTCTCGACCGTCTCGACCAGGACGAGACGCAGCGCGTATGCAGCGAATATTTCGGCAAGCCCGTGCCGCCGGACGTGGCGTCGCGGCTCGAGAAGTCGAATCTCGCCGGCGTCAAGTGGCCGGCCGATGGCCACTACCTCGGCGACTGGAAGAACGGCGAGAAGATCGCGCAATCGGGCCAGGGCAAGCAGTATTCGGACGACCCGAAGAATCCGAGCGGCGGCAACTGCTATGCCTGCCACCAGCTCACGAAGTCGGAAATCTCGTACGGGACCATCGGGCCGTCGTTGTACCAGTTCGGCAAGCTGCGCGGCTACAACGACGAGGTGCGCAAGTACGCGTATGGCAAGGTCTACAACGCCGAGGCGTATGCGGCGTGCTCCAACATGCCGCGTTTCGGCGCGCACGGAATCCTCACCGAGGCGCAGATCAAGGACGTCGTCGCGCTGCTGATGGATCCCAAGTCGCCGGTCAACCAGTGAGCCGCGCGCCGCGCGTGCGGACTCGCCGCCCGCGCTGGCGGGGCTGAATCCGATGCGTCGCCGCGACTTCCTGCGCGCACTGGCGGCGGCGTCGGCGGCGGGCCTCCCGCTCGAGCGGGCGCTGGGCGCCGACGCGGCGGGCGAGCGACTCTACGACGGCGCCGGCGTGCCGTTCGGCAACGTCGCGCTGCTGCATTTCACGGACTGCCATGCGCAGCTCAGGCCCGAGCGCTTTCGCGAGCCGTCGGTCAATCTCGGCGTCGGCGCCGCGCGCGGCAAGCCGCCGCACCTCGTCGGCGAAGCGCTGCTGAAGCAGTTCGGCATCGCGCCGGGCACGCGCGAAGCGCACGCTTTCAGCAACCTCGACTTCGTCGCCGCCGCCGCGCGCTTCGGCGCGACGGGCGGCTTCGCCCATCTCGCCACGCTGGTGGCGAGGATGAAGGCTTCGCGCCCCGGCGCGCTGGTGCTCGACGGCGGCGACACGTGGCAGGGCTCGGCCACCTCGCTGTGGACGCAGGGCCAGGACATGGTCGATGCCGCCAAGCTTCTCGGCGTCGACGTGATGACCGCGCACTGGGAATTCACCTTCGGCGCGGCACGCGTGCAGGAGGTGATCGCCAGGGATCTCGCGGGCAACATCGACTTCGTGGCGCACAACGTCAAGACGCAGGACTTCGGCGATCCGGTGTTCGCGCCGTACGTGATCCGCGTCGTCAACGGCGTCAGCGTGGCGGTCATCGGCCAGGCGTTCCCCTACACACCCATCGCCAACCCGCGCTATTTCACCCCCGACTGGACCTTCGGCATCCAGGAGGAGAACCTGCAGAAGATGATCGACGAGGTGCGCGCGAAAGGCGCGGCCGTGGCGGTGCTGCTGTCGCACAACGGCATGGACGTCGACTTGAAGCTCGCGTCGCGCGTGCGCGGGCTCGACGCCATACTCGGCGGCCACACCCACGACGGCATGCCGCAGCCGACGCTGGTCGCCAATGCCGGCGGCCGCACGATCGTGACCAACGCCGGCTGCAACGCCAAGTTCCTCGGCGTCCTCGATTTCGACGTCAAAGGCGGCAAGGTGGCGGACTACCGCTATCGCCTGCTGCCGGTGTTCTCCGATCTCCTGCCGGCCGACGCGGCGATGGCGGCGTATATCGCGAAGGCGCGCGCGCCATTCGCGGCGAAGCTGGCCGAGCCGCTTGCCGTCAGCGAAGGCGTGCTATACCGGCGCGGCAATTTCAACGGCAGCGTCGACGAGATGATCATGCAGGCGCTGCTCGCCGAAAAGGACGCCGAGATCGCGTTCTCGCCGGGTTTCCGCTGGGGACCGACACTGATGCCGGGCGACACGATCACCGTCGAGCACCTGATGGACGAGACGGCGATCACCTATCCGTATGCGACGCTGACGCCGATGACCGGCGACATGATCAAGACGATCCTCGAGGACGTCGCCGACAACCTCTTCAACCCCGACCCATACCTGCAGCAGGGCGGTGACATGGTGCGCGTGGCCGGCATGACCTACGCGATCGCCCCCGATGCAGCGCAGGGCGCGCGCATTTCCGACATGCGTGTCAATGACCGTCCGCTCGAGGCGTCGAAGACCTACAAGGTCGCCGGCTGGGCGCCGGTGTCGGAGGACGCCAAGATGGCGGGCGGCGAGCCGATCTACGACCTCGTGGCGCGGCACCTGCGCCGCGAAAAGGTCGTGAAGCCCCGCACGCCATGGCGGCCACGGCTGGTCGGCATCGGCGCCGACCCGGGAATCACGTCAGCGTGACGCGCGCGAACTTGCGCTTGCCCGCCTGCACGACCAGCGTGCGCGGCGCGGCGATCGCAAGGCCGCGATCGGCAACCGCGTCGCCATCCACCTTGAGGCCATGCTGGGCGATGAGGCGCAGCGCCTCCGACGTCGATTCGACGATGCCCGCCTGCTTCGCGATCTGCGCGATCGGCATCGGCGTGCCCGCCGTGTGCAGCGTCACCTCCGGCATCGATTCCGGCAGCGCGCCCTTGCGAAAGCGCGCGTCGAACTCGGCGATCGCGGCCTCGGCGTCGCGCGCCGAATGGAAGCGCGCGACGATCTCCTGCGCCAGCATCACCTTGGCCTCGCGCGGATTGCGGCCGTCCGCGCATTCGCGGCGCAGCGCGGCGATCTCGGCGAGCGAGCGCGACGACAGCAGCTCGTAGTAGCGCCACATCAGGTCGTCGGAGATCGACATCAGCTTGCCGAACATCTCCGCCGGCGGCTCGTTGATGCCGACGTAGTTCTGCTTCGACTTCGACATCTTGTCCACGCCGTCGAGGCCTTCGAGCAGCGGCATCGTCAGGATGCACTGCGGCTCCTGGCCGAAATCCTTCTGCAGCTCGCGACCGACCAGCAGGTTGAACTTCTGGTCGGTGCCGCCGAGCTCGATGTCGGAGCGCAGCGCCACGGAGTCGTAGCCCTGCATCAGCGGGTACAGGAACTCGTGCACCGCGATGGGCTGGTTGCCCTTGAAGCGCTTGTGGAAGTCGTCGCGCTCGAGCATCCGCGCCACGGTGTAGTGCGAGGCGAGCTTGATCATGCCCGCGGCGCCGAGCGGCTCCGACCATTCCGAGTTGTAGCGGATCTCGGTGTGCGCGGCGTCGAGCACCTTCGTCGCCTGGGCGTGGTACGTCCGGGCGTTGGCCTCGATGGCCTCGCGCGTCAGCGGCGGGCGCGTCGCGTTGCGGCCCGACGGGTCGCCGATCATCGACGTGAAGTCGCCGATCAGGAAGATCACGCGGTGGCCCAGATCCTGCATCTGGCGCAGCTTGTTCAACACCACCGTGTGGCCGAGATGGATGTCGGGCGCCGTCGGATCGAGGCCGAGCTTGACGCGCAATGGCTGGCTCGTCGCCAGCGAGCGCGCCAGCTTCTGCGCGACCTCGGCCTCGACGATCAGCTCGTCGGCGCCGCGCCGGAAGATCGCGATCTGTTCGGCGACGCTGGCCCTCATCGAGGGTCGCCGCGGGTGCCGCTGTACGGCAGGCGTTGCCGTGCGGGGCGATCCCCGGGCCCGGTTTGATACACTCGCCCGCTGATTCGATCGCCGTCGCCCACCGTCGCGCCCATCTTCCCGTGATTCCGCCGAAGCCGTCGATTTTATCGTATCGCGCGCTCCTATCCCGCCTCGCGCGGATGAGCCCGGCGCAGTGGCTGCTGACGGCATTCCTCGCCGGCAGCGCCGTGGCCGCGTTCGCGCTGGTGCCGGACGGCGACGATGCGCCGGTGCCGACGATGGCGGTGCTGCGTGAGCTGCCGCTGCCGGCCGTCGCCGCGCGCGCTCCGGCCGTGTACTGGCACGACGAGCGCGTGCAGCGCGGCGACACCATCGGCAGCCTGCTCGCGCGCGCCGGCGTCGACGACGACGCCGCGTTCAGGTTCCTGCGCACCGATCCTTCGGCGCGCGCGCTCTACCAGTTGCGGCCCGGCCGCCCGCTGCACTTCGCCACCGACGACGACGGCGACCTGGTCGAGCTGCGCTTCCTGCAGCCCTCGGGCGACGTGCTCACCGTCAATCGCCAGGGCAGCACGTTCGCCGCACACGCGGCGCCGCCGTCGATCGACACGCGCATCGAGATGCGCAGCGCCACGGTGACGACGTCGCTGTTCGCCGCCGCCGACGTGGCGAACCTTCCGGACGCGATCACGATGGAGCTCGCCGACGTCTTCGGCGGCGACATCGACTTCCACCACGACTTGCGCCGCGGCGACACGTTCAGCGTCGTCTACGAGGCGCGGGCCATCGACGGCGAGCCGGCGGGCGCGGGGCGCATCCTCGCCGCGGAATTCGTCAACCGCGGTGTCGCGTACCGCGCGTATCAATGGACCGACGCCGACGGCCGGTCCGGCTACTACGGCGCAGACGGCCGCAGCCTGCGCAAGGCGTTCCTGCGCGCGCCCCTCGCGTTCTCGCGCATCACCTCGGGCTTCACCCCGGCGCGTTTCCATCCGATCCTGCAGAAGTGGAAATCGCACCAGGGTACGGATTTCGGCGCGCCGATGGGGACGCCGGTGCATGTCACGGCCGACGGCGTGGTGGCCGTGGCGGGGCAGGAGACCGGATATGGCAACGTCATCATCGTGCGTCATGGCAAGACGTACTCGACCGTCTATGCTCACCTGTCGCGCTTCGCGCCGGCATTGAAGCCCGGCGCCCGCGTCAGCCAGGGCGACGTCATCGGCTTCGTCGGCATGACCGGCTGGGCCACCGGCCCGCACCTGCACTACGAATTCCGTGTCGACAACGTGCCGCGCAATCCGGTCACCGTCGCGCTGCCGTCGGCGGAGCCCATCGCCGATGGCGAGCGCCTGAAGTTCATGGCCGACGTCAAGGTGCGCGCCGCCGAACTCGCGCTCGCGCGCGACCGGGCCGGCGCGCAGTTCGCCGCCGCCGACTAGACCGCCCGCATTCGATGCCGGGCGAGCGCTATGCGGGCGTGATGTCGGGGACGAGCCTCGACGGCGTCGATGCGGTGATCGCCGACTTCGCACCGGCCGGCGGCCGCGTTTGCGCGACGCTCGGAGCCGCCCATCTGCCGTTCCCGCCGGCGATGCACGATGAGCTTCTGGCGCTGCAGGCATCCGGCTGGGACGAAGTCGCGCGCACCGCGCGCGTGGCCAATGCACTGGCGGATCTCTACGCGCAGGCGCTCGCGGAGGCGATCGATGATGCCGGACTGACAGCGGACGACATCGTCGCTGCCGGCGTGCACGGGCAAACCATCCGCCATCGCCCCGAGGACGGCTGGACCGTGCAGGTCAACAACGCCGCGCGGGTGGCCGAGACGAGCGGGCTCACCGTGGTCGCGGATTTCAGGAGTCGCGACGTCGCCGCCGGCGGCCAGGGCGCGCCGCTCGTGCCGGCATTCCATCAGGCGCTTTTCGGTGGCGATGTGCATCGCGTGATCGTCAATATCGGCGGCATCGCCAACGTCACCGACCTGCCGATCGCAGGTGCCGTCCACGGCTTCGACACCGGGCCCGGCAACGCGCTGATCGATCTGTGGCACGCGCGCCATCGCGGCGGCGCCTGCGACATCGAGGGCGCATGGGCACGCAGCGGCCGCGTCGACGAGGCGCTCCTGGCACGGCTCCTCGCGCAGCCGTATTTCGCACTGGCGCCGCCGAAGAGCACCGGACGCGACCTGTTCAACGCGGCGTGGCTCGACGCCCGCCTCGAAGGCACTGTGCTGCCGCCACGCGACGTGCAGGCGACGCTCACCGCGCTCACCGCGCGTACGATCGCCGACGCGATCCGCGGTCATGCGCCGCGTGCCGCCGAGGTGATCGTCGCCGGCGGCGGCGCGCACAACGCGACGCTCATCGACCTGCTCGCGCGCGAGGTGGCGCCGCGGCGGTTGCGCACGTCGACGGCACTGGGCATCGACGTCGAGCACGTCGAGGCGCTGGCGTTTGCGTGGCTCGCGCAGCGCGCGCTGGCGCGCGCCAGCGGCAACCTGCCGAGCGTCACCGGCGCGCGCGGACCGCGCGTGCTCGGTGCGATCCACTGGGGCGCCGCGCGCGACTGAAGGCGCCCCGCGCGACTGACGGCGCGGTCTACAGCGTGCGCAGGAACGCTTCCAGGTCCTGCTTTTCCTGGTCGGTGAAGCCGATGCTGAAGCGGTCGTTGTAGAAATCGACGACGGCGGCAAGGTCCTTCGCCGAGCCATTGTGAAAGTACGGCGGGCGCGTCGCCAGCGCGCGCAGCACCGGCCCCTTGAAGCGCCCGATGTCCTTCCACGCGCCGGTGATCAATGCGCGTCCCGGGTCGGTCGTCTGCACCTCCTCGAACGGCGCGACATTGTGGCGCAGCGTGTACAGCGGCATGTCCGGCGTGCGCCGGCTGGCGTCGGCGATGCCGATGTTGAGCGGCGCGGGCGTCGAATGGCTGCCGGCGCCCGGCGAATCGTGGCACGTGGTGCAGGTGCCATTGATCAGCGGCACGTTGAGGTCGTCGTTGAGACCCGCGACGCCGGTGATCTTGATGGGCTTGGTGTTGAACAGCTGCTGGCCGCGGTACACGGCAGCGCGCGCCTCGACCCCGCGCATCTGGCCTTGGTTCTTCGCCATGTGCTTGTCGCGCTGCCATTCGTCGTACAGCGTGAACACCGCCGGATTGAACGTGGCTCCGGTGCGATAGTCGTTCGCCAGCACGTCATTGATGCCGAAGTAGAACGGCTGCCTGTCGAGATGCCGCGGGCCGCCCTGTGCGCCGTGGATGAGCAGCGGGCCGGTGTCGTCGTCGAGCACCTGTGCCGTCACGAGGCTCGTCTCGAAGGCCACGATCTGCGCCAGCGTATCCGCGCTGGGCGCGGTCGGCGCCTGGGCGTGACCGGTGGTGGCGCCGCTCGCCTGGTCGGCGAGGTCGAAATGCACGGTCGCGAAGCAGGTCGTGGTGCCCATCAGGCAATTCGTCGACGCCGCGTCCTTGAACGTCTCGCGGCCGTCCCACATCACGGTGCTGATGAAGCCGAGATTGGTCGACGGCAGCGGACGGCGAAACAGCGAGAGGTCGCCGGCATTCGCGTGATGGTAGGGATCGTCGACGGCCACGAGGTCGAACTGGGCGTTCGCCGGAATGCCGATGCCGACGCGGATCAGGCCCTTGTTGAGCAGCATCGCGTACGCGGCGCGCCGCGCGTCGACAGTGGACACGTCGGCATCCGGCGAAACCGAGCCGTCGTTGGTGCGGAAGATCGGATCGGCTCCCGCGCTCGCGTCGAAGCGCGCGCGCACGTTCGCCGGTGTCACCGTCCACCCGGCGCTTGGCTGATGGCAACTGACGCAGGCGCGGCCGTTGCCGCCGAGGCTCTGGAAGAACGGATTGGACAGGTTCACTGCGCCGGCGGTGGAAATGGTCTCGTCGACGCCGAATTGGTTGTTGAAGATCATGATCGACGGCAGCACGCCCTCGTCGGCGTCGGCATTCGATCCGGCGCCGGCAAGCAGCAGCGCCGCCAGCACCGCCAGTGCTGCGTGACTGATCGGGTCTTTCCTCATCGTCGCTCTCCCTGCGACCCGCCATGCCGTTGGGCACGGGGTCGTGGCAGCCCGCGAAATCGCGTGCCTTCACTGGAGAGATCGCAAAGGCGGGGGCAATGGCGCCATTCGTGCTGAATATTCACGCCCGGCGCGACGAACGTCGTGTCGCCCGGCGCAGGCGGCGTGCCGTGCCGCTGCGGCGCGCGGCCGGCGAGGCGCTGTACGCTACCGAATGCGTGCCTGGCGGCTTGCCCCGACGTCGTCGCGCAGCGCGCGCGCGGCGCGCGACTGCGGATGGTCGGCGCCGTAGGCAGCGTCGAATTCATCGGCGGCCGCGGCGAACGCAGCATGGGCTTCGGCCGCGTTGCCGGCCGCGAGCGCCGCGCGACCTTGCACGAGCTCGGCGCGGCCGCGGATCCCCGAGTGCGCATCGGCGGCCAGCACGCTGCGCAAGTGCTCGACGGCGCGCTGCGCGTCCGCGCTCGCGGCGTCGCCCCGCCGCGTCGCGAGCTCGATTTCGGCGCGCGTCGTGCGCGCTCCGGCGGCCATCAAGGGGTCGCCACGCGCGCGTTCGGCGAGCGCCACGGCACGATCGGCTTCCGCCTTCGCAACGTCCGGCTCGCCGCGTGCGAGCGCGAGCGACGCCCGCTGGATCGCGAGCGCGGCGAAAGCCATGTGCCCTTGCGGAAGCGCGCTGCGCAGGCGCGGCTCGACCTCGTCCAGCCGCTGGCGCGCGCCGGTGAGGTCACCGCCGAGGCGGTCGGCCTGCGCCAGCGCAAGCAACGACTGGTTGATGGTGACGTCGTCGCCGGCGCGAACCGCCTGCGCATGGGCGCGCGCCAGGTATTGCATCGCTTCCGTGCCGCGGCCGAGCGTGAGCAGCGCCGTGCCATAGTTCATGAGGAGCACCGGCGACACGTGGTCGACGCCCGCGTCGCTGCGGCTGATGTCGAGCGCGCGGCGCAGCAGCGGTTCGGCCTCGAGCGGACGCCCGGTCTGCAACAGCATGACGCCGCGGTTGTTGAGCACCGTACCGGCGTTCTGCGTGTCCTGGCGTCCCAGCGATTCGAGCAACGCGTACGCCCGGGCGTAGGCCGGCTCCGCTTGCATGTAGCGTCCGGCGCCGCGGTACGACTCGGCGAGGTCGTCGTACATCCGTTGCTCGAGTGTCGCCGGGCGAACCGCCAGCGTCGCCAACAGTGCACGCGCCGCCTCGGCGCGCGCGACCGCGGCGTCCGTCTCGCCGAGCTTGCGCGCGACAAGGCTGCCATCGAGAAGGCACTCGACGCGGTCGCGCGCGAAGCGCGGCTCGTCCGGAAGGGCTGCCAGTCCTTCCTGCAGCAGCGCTTCCGTGCGCGCGCGCTCACCGCCGGTCGCGAGCGCCTCGGCGTACAGGCATGCCGCGCGCGCATGCAGCGATTTGTCCTGGGCGCCCCTGGCCAGCGCGTACGCGCGGCCGAGAACCTCGCGCGCCTTGGCCGCCTCGTCCATCACCTGATACTGGCTGCCGATCGCGACGAGGAGATTGGCGCGGTCGACGGCATCGGGATCGTGCGCGGCGAGCACCTCGGCACGCCCGAGGAGGTCGCCTACGGTGAAAGGCTTGCCGCTCGGCGCCGCATCGTACAGCAGGAAATTGTTGAAGTCGTTGATGGCGGCGCTGCGCGCAAGCGCGTTGAGCGCGAAGTCGCGTTCGACGGTTGCGCGTGCCGCGGCCTGGTCGGCGCGCTGACGTTGCGCGTCGGCGACGACGGCAGACGCGCTGGCACGCCGTGCCTGCACCACGGTGCCGACGAGCCCGGCGACGACCGCGCACACCGCAAGTGCGGAGACCACGACGCCGATCCGGTGCCGCTCGACGAACTTGGCGGTGCGGTAGGCGACCGAATCGGCACGCGCGGCGACGGGCTGGTGGGCGAGGAAATGGCGGATGTCGGCCGCCAGCGCCGATACGGATCCGTAACGCTCGGCCGGCACCTTTTTCAGCGCCTTGGCGACGATGTTCTCGAGGTCGCCGCGCAGCGTGCGCCCGAGGCGCTCGGGCGTGGTGCCGCGGTGCGCGGCGATCGACGCGCAGTGCATCGTCAAGCCGGCGCCCTCGCGCGTGGCTGCGACCGCGAGCCGCGGCGGCGCGACGTCGACCACGGAATGCACGAGCTCGGCCGGCGAGCGCGTGCCGTCGCCGACGGGATGGCGGCCGCCGAGCAGCAGGTAGAGCAGCACGCCGAGCGCGTAGACATCGGTGGCGGTGGTGATCGGGCCGCCGGTGAGCTGTTCGGGTGCGGCGTACTCCGGCGTCATCGCGCGGCCCGCCTCGCGCGTCAGCTGTGTCGCGTCGGCATCGTCGTCCTCGATCAGCTTGGCGATGCCGAAGTCGAGGAGCTTGACGGTGCCATCGGCAGCCACCAGCACGTTGGACGGCTTGATGTCGCGATGCACGATCAGGTTGGCGTGCGCGTGCGCGACGGCCGCCAGCACGTCGAGGAACAATCGCAGGCGGGCGTCGATCGTGAGGTTGCGCGCGTCGCACCATGCATCGATCGGCTGGCCATCGACGACCTCGACGACGAGATACGGCTGCCCCGCCGGCGAGATGCCGGCGTCGATCAGGCGCGTGATGTGGGGATGCGCGAGACGCGCGAGGATCGTGCCTTCGCGCCGGAAGCGGCCTTCCGCGGCGCGACCGACGAGCGCCGCGTTGAGCAGCTTGATGGCGACGCTGCCGACATAGCGCCCGTCGCTGCGGCGTGCGAGCCACACGCTGCCCATGCCACCCTGGCCGAGCGGGCGTTCCAGCGTGTAGGCGCCGAACGTCTGCCCCGCGAGCCCTGCGTCACCCGCGCCCGGCTGCGGCGGCGGCCGCTCGAGAAAGCCGTCGCGCTCGAGCGCCTCGGCTTCGGCGACCAGCTCCGCGATCTCGGCGGCGAGCGCGGGATCCCTGCCCCGCAGCGCGGCGAACCAGCGCACGCGCGCCTCGCCTTCCTTGTCGAGCGCGCGGTCGAGAAGCGGGCTCAGCCTGCGCCAGCGCTCGGCGTCCATCGCTGCAGCGTCACCCGAGGCAACCGTCGTCCTTCAGCACCTTGCGCAGGTACACGCGTGCCTTGGTCCAGTCGCGCTCGATGGTGCGCTCCGACACGTCGCGCAGCGCCGCGATCTCCGCAGTCGCGAGCCCGCAGAAGAACTTGAGGTCGACGAGGTCGGCGAGCGCGCGATCGACCTTGGCGAGCTCGTCGAGCGCGTCGGACAGACGTGACAGCCCCTGGCCATCGGCGACGCCGTCGGCGATCTCGGTGTCCATCGCCGTGAATTCGAATGCGCCGCCGCGCTTCTGCGCCTTGCGCTCGCGCGCGTAATCGATGACGAGGCCGCGCATCGCGCGCGCCGCATAGGCCATGAAGCGGGCGCGGTCGGGAAACGCGGTGCCGTCGCGCTTCGACATGTCGAGGAACGCCTCGTGCAGCAGATCGGTCGCCGACAGCGTGACCGCACCGCTGCGCCGCAGCTCGCGCCGCGCGAGCCGGCGCAGCTCGGCGTACAGCGACTGGAACAGCGCGTCGCGAGAAAGCGCGGTGGCGGCGCGCTCGGGTCCGGGAGACGTAGGAAGCTGCGGGTGGATCATGGACGGTCGCCATTCGGCGTGCAGCGGTCGGACCAGCCTAGCCCTCGTGGCGCGCCAGATCAAGCCTGCCCTGCACGCACTTGCGCGGTCCCGCCTGCGCCATCCTCGCGGCAAACAAAAAGGGGCCGCAAAGGCCCCTCGTGTCGCCGCCGGCGTACGCGCGTCGCGCTATGCGGAGAAACTCGACCCGCAGCCGCAGGTGCTCGTGGCGTTCGGATTCTTGATGACGAACTGCGCGCCCTCGAGGCCATCCGTGTAGTCGATCTCGGCGCCGGCCAGGTACTGGTAGCTCATCGGGTCGATCAGCAGCGTCACGCCGTTCTTCTCCATCGACGTGTCGTCCTCGTTGACCACCTCGTCGAACGTGAATCCGTACTGGAAACCCGAGCACCCGCCGCCGGTGACGAACACGCGCAGCTTGAGGTCCGGGTTGCCTTCCTCCTCGATCAGCGCGCGCACCTTGTCGGCGGCGCTGTCGGTGAAGTTGAGCGGGGCGGGCATGTCGGTCATTGCGTTCATTGATGGCTCCTTTGCCTTGCGGCGCTGCCAGCGTCCGGCGCGTTCAGTCGCCGGTCGCGCGCTTCAATTCGACCACGGACGCCGTTTCCGGTTCGCCGTGCGCGAGCCGTCCTTCGATCACGGCTCCCATGTGCATCTCGAGCTTGCGATACGCGACATCGCCGACGATGCGCGCTTTCGGCTGCAGCTCCAGGTATTCGCAAGCGAAAACCGGGCCCGTGACCGTGCCGTTGACCACGACGTGAGACACCCGCACTTCGCCGTCGATACGCGCATGCTCGCTGATCACCAGCGTGCCGGCCTGGCCATCGGCCGTGCCGACATTGCCCTCGACGCAGCCATCCACGCGCAGGCCGCCGGTGAACAGCAGGTCGCCGCGAACGATCGTTCCGGCGCCGATCAGGCTGTCGAGCCGCTTCTGGGGTGCTGCTTCCTTCTTGGCTTTGAACATGGCGCCTCTCACGGAATAGTCAATGAGCGTGACGTGCGCGCCGCCGCGGTGCCATTCTCGAACACCTGCACCGTGAGTGCCGTCAGGCGGGCGCCTTCCGGCACGCGGATCGACCCTTCCACGCGCTGATAATACTTGAACTTGAGGCCAAGCGGCGTCGCCGCCTCGGCCTGGTCCGCAGGCAGGTTGAGGATCGCCTCCCGCGGCGCGCCGCCGGCGGCGGGCGGCAGCGAGAGCTTCGCCTGCAACGTCACATGGCCGGCGAACTCGTCGCGCGGATTGCCGCCGCGCACGAGCAGGACGTCGTAGTGCCAGCGCGTCGCCGACTCCGCCTCGGCGGTGAGGCGCTGGATCGTCATCGCGCCCTGCTTGCCCGAGTCCGACACCAGCTTCTGCAGGAACGCGAGCTCCTCCTTGATCTGCGCGTTCTCCTGTGCCAAGTCGGCGTTCTGGTGCGCGAGCTGCGTCTGCGCGCCGCGGGTGATCGCGAGATCGCTCTCGAGCTCGGCGAAATGCGAGCGCGCGCCTGCCGCCTCGTCGCGCAGCTTGGCGTTGTCGGTCTCGAGCTGCTCGACCCGGTCCTTCATCTCCGAGCGGTTGAAGCCGCTGAACAGCTGTCCGAAATCGTAGCCCCACCACCACATGCCGCCGACCAGCGCGGCGAGCGCCACGAGGACGCCGAGCCGCCACGGCCAGCCGAGGTCGCTGCGCACGCGCATGCGCGGCGCGCTGATCGAGAACGGGTGGCGCATCCGGCGCCAGATCGCGTGCGGTGGCACCGGTTTCCCGCCTAGGGCAACACCGCGACGGTGTCGAGTCCGGCCGCCTCCGGGAGGCCGCACATCAGGTTCATGTTCTGCACCGCCTGCCCGGCGGCGCCCTTGACGAGGTTGTCGAGCACCACGATGACGCGCGCGAGTCCCATGCCCTCGGGCTTGCTGACGGCAATGCGCAGCATGTTCGACGCCCGCACCGAGCGCGTGTCGGGCGCCGACCCGGGCGGCATGACATCGACGAACGGCTCGCCGGCATAGCGCTTCTCGAACAGCGCCTGCAGGTCGGCGTCACGCGTGAGCGGGGCATACAGCGTCGACAGGATGCCGCGGATCATCGGCACCAGATGCGGCGTGAACAGCACCGACACGTCGCCCATCGCGGCACCGCCCAGCCCCTGCACGATTTCCGGGTGATGGCGATGTCCGCCGAGCCCGTACGCGGCGAAGTTGTCGGACGCCTCGGCGAACAGCAGGTGCGTATCGGCCTTGCGTCCCGCGCCGGAAACCCCCGACTTGCTGTCCGCGACCAGCTTCGACGCGTCGACGATGCCCGCCTCGACCAGCGGCAGGAAGCCCAGCTGCACGGTCGTCGGATAGCAGCCGGGATTGCCGACGATGCGCGCCTTGCGGATCGCCTCGCGATTCATTTCCGGCAGACCGTACACCGATTCCGCCAGCAGCTCCGGGCACGCATGGGGCATCTTGTACCAGCGCTCGAACTGGGCGACGTCCTTCAGCCGGAAATCGGCGGCGAGATCGATGATGCGCACACCGGCGGCAGCGAGCCCGCGTGCCTGGCTCATCGCCACGCCGTGCGGGGTGGCGAAGAACACGACGTCGCACTGCGCGAGCGGCGCCTGGGCGGGGTCGCTGAAGGCGAGGTCGACGACGCGCCGCAGTGACGGAAACATCTGCGCGACCGGCATCCCCGCTTCCTTGCGCGAAGTGATCGTGCGCAGCTCGGCGTGCGGGTGGCGGGCGAGGATGCGCAATAGCTCCACGCCGGTGTAACCGGTGCCGCCGACGATGCCGATTGCCAGTTTCGCCAATTATGCCTCCGTCATAAGAATGCAGTGTACAGGCAGCGTGCGCGAAAACCAAAAAAAAGGGGCCGCCGTGGCCGGCAGCCCCCTTGCATGGCTTCGGAGCGGACCGTCAGCGCTTGGAGAATTGCTTGCGGCGGCGCGCCTTGTGCAGGCCGACCTTCTTGCGCTCGACTTCGCGCGCGTCGCGCGTGACGAGACCGGCCTTGGACAGCGTCGGCTTCAACTGCGCGTCATAGTCGATCAGCGCGCGGGTGATGCCGTGGCGCACCGCGCCCGCCTGGCCCGACTCGCCGCCGCCGATGACGTTCACCATGATGTCGAACGTCTTCTCGTGGTTGGTCAGCACCAGCGGCTGGCGCACGACCATGCGGCCGGTGTCGCGGGAGAAAAACCGGTCGATCGGCTTGTCGTTGACCACGATGTTGCCGCTGCCCTGCTTCAGGAACACGCGGGCGACCGATGTCTTGCGGCGGCCGGTGCCGTAGTAATAGTTGCCGATCATGATCTCTCGAGTTCGAGCGGTTTGGGCTGCTGCGCCGTGTGCGGGTGCGCACCGCCGGCGTAGTACTTGAGCTTCTTGATCATCGCGTAGCCGAGCGGGCCCTTCGGCAGCATGCCGCGCACCGCCTTCTCCAGCGCCCGCCCCGGAAAGCGCGCCTGCATCTTGGCGAACGACGTCGTGGTGATGCCGCCCGGATAGCCCGAGTGGCGGTGGTAGAGCTTGGCGTCGGCCTTGTTGCCGGTGACGCGGATCTTCTCGACGTTGGTGACGACGATGAAGTCGCCGGTGTCGACGTGCGGCGTGTAGATCGGCTTGTGCTTGCCGCGCAGGCGCAGGGCGATCTGCGATGCGAGCCGGCCCAGCACCTTGTCGGTGGCGTCGACGACATACCAGTCGTGGACAACGTCCTGCGCTTTGGCGGAAAAGGTCTTCATTTCGGTTCGTTCGAGCGTTGGCCCGCCGACGGGGCCGGGGGCGCCGCACCGTGATGCGCTGGCGCAGCAAAGTCTTGCATTATAAATGCTTTTGGAGATTCCGGTCAACGCGGGCGGCAGCCTCGCCATCCTGCGTGCAATGCCAGCCGTGGAACGCTTCGTCTGCTGCATTGCACATTGCGCGTGCGCAAAAAAAGAGCGCGGCCGTTGAGGCCGCGCCCGGAGGATTCCACCATAGGAGGAGAATGGAGGAATGGCCCGCGGCGGAGAAGGAGTGGCTCCTTGTTACCGCAGACGGCTATGATAATGGCATTGTGCAATGCACTGCGCCAATTGCCGTTTGCGATGTAGGATATCCAAAAAACTTATAACCAATACTGGCAATGGTTTACGTAATAGTGAGCACAAACTACGGCGGTGGTTTGGCATGAGGATCCGCGTCCGCTGGCAGGGCGGGGTCCGCTTCGAAGGCGAAAGCGGCAGCGGCCACCGCGTGCTTCTCGACGGCGCGCCGGAGCACGGTGGCGGCAATGCCGGCATGCGGCCGATGGAAATGCTGCTGATGGGCGCCGCCGCGTGCAGCGCGTTCGACGTCGTGCTGATCCTCGGCAAGTCGCGCCAGGCAGTCGTCGACTGCGTGGTCGATGCCGACGCCACGCGCGCCGCCACCGACCCCAAGGTCTTCACGCACATCGCGCTGACGTTCACCGTCACCGGGCGCAACCTCGAGCGTGGCGCCGTGGAGCGCGCCGTCGCGCTGTCCAAGGAAAAGTACTGCTCGGCGACGATCATGCTGGCGAAGACGGCGACGATCGAATCCACGATCGTGATCGTCGACGCTGACGCCGCGTCGCCGGCGGCAGTCCGCGGCTGACGCCGTCGGTCAGTTCTGCGCGCCTGGCGCGACGCCCGCGGGCGCCGGTGGCGACACCCCGCGCACGACGATCGTGGCCGTCGCCGACTGCGTGCTGTGACTCGCGTCCTCGAATGCGAACTCGAACCGGACCGATTCGCCGACTTCCACATTGCGCACGATGTCCCGCAGCCGCAGCACGTTGCCGTGGCGCGCGAAGCGCAGCTTTTCGCCGGGCGCGAGCATGAAGCGGCCCGCGCGCGCAGTGGCGTCCCGCGCCAGGTCGGATGCCGGCGCGGCGACCAGCTCGACCGTGCGCGCGATGTCGGTCTGCACGCTGACGATCGCCAGCGCAGCGTCGGCGCGCACGTCCACGTAGGCTTCGGCCGACGGCGCGCCCGCGCGCGCCGGTCGCATCCAGCCATCCGTGAACACCACAACCGCGGCGGCGTGCGACGCGCATGCGCACAGCGCGCCCAGCGCGACGATGCGGCGCCAGCCGCGCCCGCTCACCGGTCGCGCAACAGGCGGATCAGGCTCGACGTGTCCCAGCGCGCGCCGCCGCGCGCCTGCACGCGGCTGTAGAGCTGGTCGACGACGGCGGTGACGGGCAGCGCCGCGCCATTGCGCCGCGCCTCGTCGAGACAGATGCCGAGGTCCTTGCGCATCCAGTCGACGGCGAAGCCGAAATCGAACTTGTCGGCGACCATCGTCTTGCCGCGGTTCTCCATCTGCCACGACTGCGCGGCGCCCTTGCTGATCACGTCGAGCACGCGCTCGGCATCGAGCCCGGCGCGCTCGGCGAACGCGATGCCTTCGGCAAGCGCTTCGACGAGGCCGGCGATGCAGATCTGGTTGACCATCTTGGTGAGCTGCCCGCTGCCCGCGCCGCCCAGCAGCGTCACGGCGCGCGCGTAGTGCGCCATCACGGCTTCGGCGCGTGCGAACGTCGCGGCGTCGCCGCCGACCATGACGGTCAGCTTGCCGTTCTCGGCGCCGGCCTGTCCGCCCGACACCGGCGCGTCGAGGAAGCCGATGCCGCGCGACGCCGCCGCAGCGTGAACTTCGCGCGCCACCACCGCCGACGCCGTCGTGTGATCGATGAGGATCGCGTCCTTCGCCATGCCGGCCAGCGCGCCTTGCGCGCCGGTCGCCACCGCGCGCACATCGTCGTCGTTGCCGACGCACATCATCACGAGCTCGGCGCCGGTCGCCGCCTCGGCAGGCGACGCCGCGCGCCTGCCGCCGTAGGTCGCGACCCATTGCTGCGCCTTGTCCGGGTTGCGGTTGTACACCGTCACGCGATGGCCGGCGCGTGCGAGGTGGCCGGCCATGGGATAGCCCATGACGCCGAGTCCGAGGAACGCGACATCGCGCGCGGTGGTTTCGCTCATCGTGCCTTCCTTTCGTGAATCGTGTATGCCGCGCGGGGCGTCAGCGGCCGGCTCCGGATTCTTCGGCGCCGATCGCGGCGAGCGCTGCCTCGGCGGCGGCGCGCACGCGCGCCGGCGCGGTGCCGCCTTCGTGATCGCGACTCGCCACCGAGCCTTCGAGCGTCAGCACCGCGTAGACATCGTCGGCGGCGAGCGGCGCGAACGCGCGCAGCTCGCCGAGCGGCAGGTCGGCCAGGTCCTTGGCGCGGGACTCGGCCTCGCGCACCGCACGCGCCACCGCCTCGTGCGCGTCGCGAAACGGCATGCCCTTGCGCACCAGGTAGTCGGCCAGGTCGGTCGCCGTGGCGTGGCCTTCGCGCGCCGCGGCGCGCATCCGCGCCGGCACCGGCGCGAGGCCCGTGGCAACCAGCTCGGTGACGATCGCGAGGCAGTCGCCGAGGGTATCGACCGTGTCGAACAGCGGCTCCTTGTCCTCCTGGTTGTCCTTGTTGTACGCCAGCGGCTGCGCCTTCATCAGCACGACCAGCGCCGCGAGGCTGCCCGCCACGCGCGCGCTCTTGCCGCGCACGAGCTCGGCGACATCGGGGTTCTTCTTCTGCGGCATGATCGAGCTGCCGGTGCAGAAGCGGTCGGCGATGGTGACGAAGCCGAAGCGCGGGCTCGACCACAGCACCAGCTCCTCGGCGAAGCGCGACAGGTGCAGCATCGCCAGCGTCGCTGCGGCCGTGAACTCGATGGCGAAGTCGCGATCCGACACGGCGTCGAGCGAATTGCCGGCGATGCCGTCGAAGCCGAGCTCGCGCGCGACGCGTCGGCGGTCGATCGGGTAGCTCGTGCCGGCCAGCGCGGCGCTGCCGAGCGGGCTGACGTTGACGCGCCGGCGGCAGTCGGCGAGGCGCGCGCTGTCGCGCGCGAACATCGCCTCGTACGCGAGCAGGTGGTGACCGAACGTCACCGGCTGCGCCACCTGCAGGTGGGTGAAGCCGGGCATGATTTCCGCGGCGTGGCGCAGCGCGAGCTCGGCGAAGGCGCGGCGCAGCGCGCGCAGCTCGGCGGCCAGCGCGTCGATCGCGTGGCGCAGCCACAGCCGCACGTCGGTGGCCACCTGATCGTTGCGCGAGCGCGCGGTGTGCAGCTTCTTGCCGGCATCGCCGACCAGCGCGGTCAGCCGCTTCTCGATCGCGAAATGCACATCCTCGAGATCGGCGGTGAAGGCGAGCGCGTCGCGCGCGACCTCGTCGCGGATCGTCGCCATGCCGCGCTCGATGTCGGCGAGATCCTGCGCGGAGATGATCGCCGCGGCAGCGAGCATCCGCGCGTGGGCGAGCGAAGCGTCGATGTCGACGCTGGCGAGGCGGCGGTCGAAGCCGATCGAGGCGTTGAAGCGCTGCATGCGCTCGCTCATCGGCTCGGCGAAGCGGCCCGACCACGTTGCGGCTTCCGGTTTGGCGCGTTGTGACATGCTCTTTCGCTTGCGAATGCGATCCGCGTTGCCGACAATACGCGCGCCTCGCGGGGGTCCGGCGTCAGGCAGGCGCCTTGCGTGGCCGGCGATTCGGCGAGGTCCGGGCCGCCACGGGCACGATGCTTGCATGCGGACGCCGATCGGCAACCACCATGCGATCGATTATAAGACAACGCAACGACGAGCCGGGCCTGCCGGAGCTGCGCAACCTCGGCACCGTCCTGCGGATCCTGCTCGCCGTGAACGGCGCCGCGGCGCTGGTCGCGCTCGCGCGGGCGCCGGGACTGACGGCGTTCGCCGGCGAATGGACGACCATTTCCGGCGTGGTCGAGCCCCACCTGCTGCTGGAGCTGGCGGTGCTGTGGGTCCTCGCCACCTGGCTGGCGCGGCTCCCCTATGCGATGGCGGCGGCCATGATCGCCGGCGTGGGCGTGGCCGTGGCGATCGGCGTCGAGGCCTTCGTCAGCTCGCTGGTGCCGCAGGCCGAAGGCGTCTACGCCACCCACATCGTGTTCACCCTGGCGGCGACCGCGCTGCTGCTCGCGTACTTCAGGCTGCGCGCCAAGGCACTGTCGCCGGCGATCAGCGAAGCGCGGCTGCAGGCGCTGCAGGCGCGCATCCGCCCGCACTTCCTGTTCAACAGCATCAACGGCGTGATGTCGCTGGTGCGCAGCGACCCGCGCCGCGCCGAGGAGGCGCTGCACGACATGGCCGACCTCTTCCGCGTGCTGATGCGCGACAACCGCGAGCTCGCGCCTCTCGCCGACGAGGTCGAGCTGTGCCGGCAGTACCTCGACCTCGAGAAGCTGCGCCTCGGCGACCGTCTCGACGTCGACTGGAACGTGAAGAGCATGCCGTCCGACGCGCTGGTGCCGCCACTGCTGCTGCAGCCGCTGCTGGAGAACGCGGTCTACCACGGCATCGAGTCGTCGAGCACGCCGGGCACGATCTCGATCAACATCTTCCTGTCGCGCTCCGAGGTGCACGCGATCCTGCGCAATCCGTACGACGCGCGGGGCACGCGCCACGAGCGCGGCAACCGCATGGCCATCGCCAACATCCGCGAGCGGCTCGCGCTGCACTTCGACGCCGAAGCGCGCCTCGAGTCGCGCGTACTGCCCGACGCCTACGAAGTCCACATCCGCCTGCCCTATCGCACCGCCACGCCGCCGCAGCCTGCCGATCGCGTCGAGCCGCGCGCACCGCGCGCGGATTCCGGGCCTACGCCCGGCGCGCGTCGCGCCGGGCTCGGCCTCGCCGGAGCCTTTCGAACATGAACGAAACGCCGTTGCGCATCCTGATCGTCGACGATGAATCGCCGGCGCGCCGGCGCCTGCGCGAGCTGCTCGACGACTGCGCGGTGCAGATGCCGCTCGTCGTCGTCGGCGAGGCCACGCAGGGACGCGAGGCGCTCGACCTCCTGTCGAGCGCGCCTGCCGACCTCGTGCTCACCGACATCCACATGCCGGACATGGACGGCCTCGAGCTCGCGCGTCACCTGCTCAAGCTGCCGCACCCGCCGGTGGTGATCTTCTCGACGGCATTCCACGAGCATGCGCTGCAGGCGTTCGACGTGCACGCGATCGACTACCTGGTGAAGCCGGTGCGCGTGCAGCGCCTGCTCGCGGCGCTGTACAAGGTGCCGAAGCTGAAGCCGCTGACCGGCGAGCGCCTGTCGCAGCTTCCCGCCAACTCGCGGCGCTTCCTGTCGGTGACCGAGCGCTCGCGGGTCGTGCTGGTGCCCATCGAGGAAGTGGTCTACCTCAAGGCCGAGCTCAAGTACATCACGATCCGCACGCCGCAGCGCGAATTCCTGCTCGAGGAGTCGCTGACCAAGCTCGAGAACGAATTCGGCTCGCGCTTCGTGCGCGTGCACCGCAACTGCCTCGTGGCGCGCGACGCGATCCGCGGCTTCGAGCGGCGCCTCAACAACGACGGCGATGCGCATTGGGAAGTGATCCTCAACGGCATCGACGAATCGCTGCCCGTGTCGCGCCGCCAGCAGTCGGTGGTGCGCGAAATCGGCCGCGAGGCGATCGCCGACTGACACCGCCGCAACGCTGGATTCCCGCCTTCGCGGGAATGACGGATGCGGGTGTTCCGCTGTCGCGGGAATGACGGATGCGCGTGTTGCGCATCGCCTGACGCGTCGCCCGGCGCGACTCCGGACGCGATGCGGGGGCATCGGTCCAAAGCGAGTTCGCGCAGCGTGTTAGAGCGACGACCGATGTCCCCGCATCGCGTCCGCGCACGGCGCAACGCTCGCACACCGTCGACATCACGCCCGATTCGCGCTTCCGCGGCAACGACTGCCTGGCGGGCGCGCTACACTGCGCGGCCTTCACCACCCTTCGGCGCATCGCTCGCGCGCCGGCACGCCAAGCATGCGCACGCTGATCTGCGGCTCGCTCGCCTTCGACACCATCATGGTGTTTCCCGACCGGTTCGGCCGGCACATCCTGCCTGACCAGGCGCACGTGCTGTCCGTGTGCTTCACCGTCGGCGACATGCGCCGCGAATGGGGGGGCTGCGCCGGCAACATCGCCTACAACCTGGTCGCGCTGGGCGGCGAGCCGGTGGTGATGGCGACGCTCGGCAAGGACGGCGCCGACTACCGCGCGCGCCTCGCCACGCTCGGCATCGGCATCGACGGCGTGCGCGACGTGCCCGACATGTTCACGGCGCAGGCATTCATCATCACCGACCTCGACGACAACCAGATCACCGCGTTCCACCCGGGAGCGATGGGGCGCTCGCACGACAACCACGTCGCCGATGTCGGCGGCGTCGGCTTCGGCATCGTCGCCCCGGATGGCCGCGACGGCATGCTGCAGCACGCCGCCGAGTTCCACGCCGCGCGCATCCCGTTCATCTTCGATCCCGGCCAGGCAATGACGCTGTTCAGCGGTGACGAGCTGATGCAGATGGTCGACGCGGCCAGCGTCGTCACGCTCAACGACTACGAGGCGCGCCTCATCGCGGAGCGCACCGGCCAGCCGATCGAGGCGCTTGCGCGGCGTGTCGACGCGCTGGTGGTGACGCGCGGCGGCGAAGGCTCGGAAATCCATGCCGAGGGAGGCGTCGTCCGCATCGGCGTCGCGCACGCCGATGCGCTGGTCGATCCGACCGGCTGCGGCGACGCCTATCGCGCCGGATTGTTGTACGGCATGTCAAGCGGCTGGGACTGGCTGCGCAGCGGGCAGCTCGCCGCGACGCTGGGCGCGCTCAAGATCGGCTCGCGCGGCGGACAGAACCACGACGTCAACCGGAAACGCATCGCTGCGTTATACAATCGAAGCTTCACTGGCAACGTCTGGTGATCCCTATGCGACCCGCTATGCAACCAAATATTTCTCGCCCGTTTGCGTCGTCCAGCGCACCGATTCGTCGCATGGCGCACGGCGCTGCCGTCGCTGTCGTCGCGGTGCTGGCGCTCTCGCTCGCCGCGTGCGTGCCATCGCAGCGCGGCGACGTCTATCAATACGGCCAGGGCATGCGCCCGCAGACGGTCGAGATGGGCGTCGTCGAAGGCGTGCGCTACGTCCAGCTCGCCGCGCCCAATACCGGCGTCGGCACCGTCGGTGGCGCGGCGCTGGGCGGCATCGCCGGCAGCACGGTCGGCGGCAGCGGCGCTGCCAACGCCGCGGGTGCCGTGGCCGGCGCGATCATCGGCGGCCTGATCGGCAACGCCGTCGAGAACAACGCCAACCAGAGGAACGGCATCGAGGTCACCGTGCGCCTCGATTCGGGACGCACGATCGCGGTGCCGCAGGAGAATTCCGGCGAGAACTTCCGTCCCGGCGACCGCGTGCGCGTGCTGTCCGACGGCTATACCACGCGCGTCGCGTTCTGATGCCGCATCCGCGGCGCGCCGCCGGTCGCCTGCGATGTTGATGCCGCGCTGAACGCCCACGGCCCGCATCCGCGGGCCGTTTGCATTGCATTCCCGGCCATGCTCGACCCTGCCCACCGCGTATCGCGCCTGCGCCAGTCGTGGCGCGCGCTGCGCGCGGCGGTGCATCTCGGGCGCGGCCTCGCGATCACCACGTTCGTGTTCCCGCGCGTGGATGCCGCCGAACGCCGCGCGCTCAATCGCCGCTGGAGCGCGCGCCTGCTGGCGCTGCTCGCCGTCGAGCCGCGCGTCGAAGGCGTGATCCACGACGCCGGCGGCAACGTGCTGTACACGGCCAACCACGTGTCGTGGCTCGACATCTTCGTGCTCGACGCGCATTCGCCGGCGCGCTTCATCGCCAAGTCGGAGCTGGCGCGCTGGCCGCTCGTCGGCAAGCTGATCCGCGACACCGGCACGATCTTCCTTGAGCGCGCGAACAAGCCGGACATGCTGCGCGTCAACGCACTCGCCGCCGACGCGCTGCGGCAGGGCGACGTGCTCGCCGTGTTCCCGGAAGGCACGACGACCAACGGCACCACGCTGCTCAAGTTCCACGGCTCGCTGCTGCAGCCGGCGATCGATTCCCTGGGCTACGTGCAGCCGATCGCGCTGCGCTACACGTACCTCGACGGCAGCCATTCGCTGGCGCCGGAATACGCCGGCGACACGTCGTTCGCGCGCTCGTTCTGGCGCATCTGCGGCGCGCGCGGCCACGTGGTCGAGGTGATCGCGAATCCGCCGGTGGCGGCGGTCGCGCACACGCGCCGCCAGCTCGCCGACCTGTCGGAAGCCGCTATTCGCGGTGCGCTGGCGATGAAGGCACGGGCGCGACCGGCGAGCGCGACGGCACTGCCAGGACCCGGCGCGAATCGAGGTCCACGGCGGTGAGCGTGCCGCCCCACAGGCAGCCGCTGTCGAGCATCATCATGTTGGGCGTGAACGTCAGGCCCAGCGTCGACCAGTGGCCGCAGACCACCTCGTGCGTCGCGCTGCGGCGTGCCGGCTGCAGGAACCATGGCACGAAACCCGGCGGCGCGAACGCCGCGCCGCGCTTTTCGCGCATGTCCATGCGATCGTCGGCCGTGCAGAAGCGCATCCGCGTGCAGCAGTTGACGATCGCGCGCAGGCGGTCGTCCCCCGCAAGGCCGGCGTGCCAGGCGAGCGGCTCGTCGCCATAGAGCACGGACAGGAAGCGCGGCGCGTCGCCGCTCGCGAGCATGACCTCGACCTCGCGCGACAGCGCGAGCGCTTCTGCCAATGTCCAGGAAGGCAGCAGGCCCGCGTGTACGAGCACGCGCCCGCCTTCGGCGACGCACAGCGGACGCCGCGTCAGCCAGTCGATCAGCGCGTCGCGGTCCGGTGCCGCGAGGATCGCGTCGAGCGTGTCGCCGCGATGCGGCCGGCGATGGCCGGCGGCGATCGTCAGCAGGTGGAAGTCGTGATTGCCGAGCACCGTGACGGCGGCGTCGCCCATCGCCATCACGTCGCGCAGCACCGCGAGCGATGCAGGACCGCGGTTGACGAGGTCGCCGACGAGCCACAGGCGGTCGCGCGAAGGCGAGAACCCGATCAGCGCGAGGAGCTCGCGGAATTCGTCGTGGCAGCCCTGGATATCGCCGATGGCGTAATGCGCCACGTTCGTCGTCCCGCGTCGGATGGAGAAGCAAAAGCCGCGCGCGTCAAGTCTATCGCCGCGGCATCGCGCTCACTACAATGGCCGCGATGCGCGCGCGCCGATTCTAGCGCACGCGCCACCTGCCTCCTGCCACGCGCACCTTCCGGCCGCCACCGACTGCGATGAGCTTCCCCCTGAATCCCGCGCAGCGCGAGGCGGTGCGCACCATCGACACGCCGCTGCTCGTGCTGGCGGGTGCGGGCAGCGGCAAGACGCGCGTGATCACCGCGAAGATCGCGCACCTTTGCGCGTCGGGTGTCGATCCCGCGCGCATCGTCGCGATCACCTTCACCAACAAGGCGGCGCGCGAAATGCGCGAACGTGTCGCCGCGCTGGACGCCGGCGGCCAGGCGACCGCCGACGGCGCGACGATCGCCACGTTCCATGCGCTCGGCCTTTCCATCATCCGCCGCGAGGCGAAAGCGCTCGGACTCAAGCCCGGATTCTCGATCTTCGATCCCGCCGACCTCGAACCGATCGTCGCCGAGCTCGTCGCCACCGCCGACCGCGCGCGGGCGCGCGCCGCGCAATGGCGGATCTCGCAGTGGAAGAACGCGCTGACGCCGCCGGCGCAGGCGCTGGCGGCGGCGAAGGACGACGACGAGCGCGCGGCGGCGCGCGCATATGCGCGCTACGCGGACACGCTCGCCGCCTACCAGGCAGTGGACTTCGACGATCTCATCGTGCGTCCGCTGGCGCTGTTCGCGCATGATGCCGACGCCGCGGCGCGCTGGTCGGCGCGGTACGCGCACGTGCTGGTCGACGAGTACCAGGACACCAATCCCGCGCAATATGCGCTGTTCCGCCATCTCGTCGGCGCGCGCGGCATCTTCACCGCGGTCGGCGACGACGACCAGGCGATCTACGGCTGGCGCGGCGCGACGCTGGAGAACCTCGCGCGCCTCACCGCCGACTATCCGGCGACGCGGGTGATCAAGCTCGAGCAGAACTACCGCTCGTGCGTGCGCATCCTGCGCTCGGCCAACGCGCTGATCGCCAACAACCCGAAGCTCCACGCCAAGAAGCTGTGGAGCGAGCTCGGCACCGGCGACACGATCCGCGTCGCCGCGTGCGCCGACGACGAGGCGGAGGCGGAGACGGTCGCCGCGGCGATCTCGGCGCGGCGCTTCGAGGAGCGCGGCCGCTACGGCGATTTCGCCGTGCTCTACCGCGGCAACCACCAGTCGCGGGCGATGGAGACGGCACTGCGCGCGGCGTCCATTCCATACGTGGTCAGCGGCGGCCAGTCGTACTTCGAGCGTGCCGAGATCAAGGACATCGTCGCCTACCTGCGGCTCGTCGCCAACGACGACGACGACCCGGCGTTCGTGCGCGCGGTGACGACACCCCGGCGCGGCATCGGCGAGGCCACGCTGGCGAAGCTGGGCGACGCCGCCAGGGTCGCGCACGCGAGCCTGTTCGCCGCGGTGTTCGACCCGGCGTTCTCTGCCGTGGCGCAGCCGCGCGCGCGCGACGAGCTGCAGCAGTTCTGCGCGCTGATCAACGGCCTGCGCCACCGCGCGGCGAAGGAGCCGGCGAGCCGGCTGCTCGACGAGCTCGTGCGCGCGATCGGCTACGACGACTACCTCGTCGCGACGTTCGATCGCAAGGACGCGGCGGCCCGCGCCAGGAGCGTACAGGACTTCATCGGCTGGCTCGGGCGCAAGGGCGAGGCCGACGGCAAGGGGCTCGTCGAGCTGACGCAGATGATCGCGCTCATCACATTGCTCGAGGGGCGCGAAGGCGACGCCGCGGAGGCCGTGCACCTGTCGACGCTGCACGCGGCGAAGGGGCTCGAGTTCCCGCACGTGTTCATGATCGGCGTCGAGGAAGGGATCCTGCCGCATCGCGAGACGATCGAGGCCGGCAATGTCGAGGAGGAGCGGCGCCTGATGTACGTCGGCGTCACGCGCGCGCAGCGCACGCTGCACCTGTCGTTCTGCCGTGCGCGCAAGCGCGCCGGCGGCCGCGTTGCCGCCGCGCCTTCGCGGTTCCTCGGCGAGCTCGCGCAGGACGACCTGCGCTACAGCGGCGCGGCGCCGCCGCCCGACGAGGCGGCGCGCGAGAAAGCACAGGGAATCGAGCGGCTGCGCGCGCTGAAGGCGCTGGTGACCCGGCCTTCCTAGCGCGGCGACGGCGGATCGGTCGCCGCCGGCGAATCGGTGACGGCTACTTCGCCGCCGACGCCATGTAGTCGACGGCCGCTTGCACCGCGGCGTCGGACAGCGCGGTGTTGCCGCCCTTCGCGGGCATCACGCCGGACTTGCCCTGGTAGCCGTGGAGCGCGTGCTGGTGCAGCGTCGGCAGGCCTTCGGCGATGCGTGGCGCCCACGCCGCCTTGTCGCCGAACTTCGGTGCGCCGGCGAGACCGGTGCCGTGGCACACGTGACACGTCGATTCGTACGTCGCCTTGCCGTCCGCCGGTGCTCGCCGACGCGGCGGGCGCTGGCGCGGCTGCGGCAACGGGTGTGGTCGCCGCGGCAGCCACCGCCACCGGACCCGCAGCAGCCGGCGCTGCAGCCACCGCATTGGCCGTGGGCTTTGGTTCGGCGAGCTTGCCGCCGGAACGGTTCGCCATGTAGACGACGGCGCGCTCGACGTCGTCGTCGGCGAGATCGGTGTTGCCGCCCTTGGCCGGCATCATGCCGTTCTTGCCGGTGAAGCCCTCGATCGCGTGCTTGAAGAGCGTGGCCGCGCCCTGGGCGATGCGCGGCGCCCATGCTGCGTTGTCGCCCATCTTGGGGGCACCCGCGAGCCCGGCTTCATGGCACGTCTTGCAGACCTGGCCGAACACCTGCTCGCCGCTCAGCGCCACGTGCGGGGCATTGGGGTCGGCGACGTCGACGGCACCGACCGGCGCGATGCGCAGCCGCCGCGCCGCCTCGTCATCGCGGGCACCGGTCATGCCGCTGGTCACGAGCTGCGACAAAAGCCCGATGACCACGATGGGAACCAGGAAGGCCAAGACGACGACGATGACGAGCTGCTTGGGCGTCTTGATGGGGGATTGGTGCTGGTGGTCTTCTTCCGTCATGGTCGCGGCAGGCGTGCAGTTGTCGTTGCGGGCAAGATTTCGATTATACCGAATGCAAGTCGTCGGCTGGACTCCCGCGCCCGCGCGAGGCTACAATCGCCGGCCGCGCGCCCGTAGCTCAGTTGGATAGAGTATTGGTTTCCGAAGCCAAGGGTCACAGGTTCGAATCCTGTCGGGCGCGCCAGATTGCGCGGCATGCGCCGGCCGGAAGTGATTGCGGCAGCGCGGTCGATCGCAGCATCCCCGAAGCACCGATCGCGAGCTCGCAGACTGGCGTGCAACGACACGCTGGCGGACGCGGACTATAATCCGCGCCGCCGTGGGGTCGCTGGCCTGCAGCACGCCCCGCGCGCGATCCTTCCTTTCCCGGCCCACCGTTCATGCCACGTACCGACATCCGCCTGCTTCTGTTCGCGGTCATCGCGCTTGCCGCAACCTCGCTGCGTGCAGCGACGGTCGATCCCAAGCCGTATTTCCGCAATCCGGACATTCACGAGGTCGCACTGTCGCCGTCGGGCGAATACCTCGCGATCCTGGCGCCGGCCAACGGCCGCATCGCGCTGACGGTCACGCCGATCGCCAAGCGCGACCCGAAGGTGATCGCGGTGGTCGACGGCTACGACATCGCGCAGGTCAACTGGGTCAACGACAACCGCCTGGTGTTCAACGTCTACGACGGGCAGTCGGGACTCGGCGAGCAATACGGCGGCGGCCTCTTCGCCGTCGATCGCGACGGCAGCAATTCGCGGATGCTGGTGCCCAACGCGCTCGCGCAGGTGGAGAGCGGCTCCCTGCATGTACATTTGCTGCGCCTCATGCAGACGCTGCGCGATGGCAGCGACGACGTGCTGGTGGTCGGATCCGAGTCGAACTTCCGCTCGCTCGACGTCTACCGGATGAACACGCGCAACGGCCGCAAGACGGTGCTGTCGCTCGACCGCCCGGGTGACGCCGAGGGCTGGGTCGCCGACCCGGACGGCAACGTGCGCGGTGCGCTCACCGTCGAGAAGGCGACCATCGAGCGCGCGTGGTGGCGGCGCAGCGCAGATGCCAAGTGGGAGATGATCGGCGAGTACAAGCTCGGCGATGCGCGCACCTATCCGGTGGCGTTCGACGGCGATGGCAGCATGATCGTCGCGTCCAACGTCGGCCGCGACACGTTCGCGCTGTTTCGGTGGGATGCCAAGGCCAATGCGCGCGGCGACATGATCGCCGGCTACGCGCGCGCCGACATCGACGGCGGCACAATCTTCGACCGCTCGCGCAACCGCATCGTCGGCGTGCACTACGACGCCGAGCTGCCTGGCTCCGTGTGGTTCGACGAGGACGTGGCGAAGATCGCCGCGGCGGTCGACAAGGCGCTCCCCGGGCATGTCAATCTGCTCGAGCGCGGCGTCGCCGAGCGTTACCTCGTCACTTCCGTGTCCGATGTCGATCCCGGCAGCTATTACCTGCTCGACCTCAAGTCGCGCTCGCTCGAGTCGCTGGGCGTGGCCCGTCCGGACCTGCGCGACGTGCCGATGCCGCATCGCAAGCCGATCCGCTACAAGGCGCGCGACGGACTCGAGATCCCGGCCTTCCTCACGCTGCCGCTCGGACGCGACGCGAAGAACCTGCCGTTGATCATGCTGGTGCACGGCGGTCCCAACGTGCGCGGCACGCATTGGCAGTGGAATCCCGAAGCGGCGTATCTGGCGGCGCTCGGCTATGCGGTGCTCGAGCCCGACTATCGCGGCAGCACCGGCTGGGGAATGAAGATCTTCCACGCCGGCTGGAAGCAGTGGGGCCGGTCGATGCAGGACGACCTCAACGACGGCATGGACGACCTCGTCAGGCAGGGAATCGTCGACGCCAGGCGTGCGTGCATCATGGGTGCGAGCTACGGCGGCTACGCCGTGATGGAGGGACTTGCGCGCGACCCCGATCGCTGGCGCTGCGGCGTCAACTACGTCGGCGTCACCGACATCCTGATGATGAACGACGTGACGTGGTCGGACTTCGCCGACTCCGATTACCTCAAGTACGGTTTCAAGGAACTGGTCGGCGATCCGGACAAGGATGCGGCGATGCTGAAGGCGGTATCGCCGCTGCAGCACGCGTCGAGCATCAAGGCGCCGGTGCTGATGACCTACGGCGGCCTCGACCGGCGCGTGCCGGTCGTGCATGGCGAGCGCATGCGCGATGCGCTCGAGAAGCAGGGCACGACCGTCGACTGGACGGTGTACCCGCGCGAGGGCCATGGCTTCCTGCTCGAGAGCAACCGCTTCGACTTCTACACGCGCGTCGCGGCATTCCTGGCCAAGTACCTGCCGCCGAATCCCTGACGCGATGCCGCCCGCGCGGGGCGGCATGCGCAAAGGGTCGAGTGGCGCTGGCCGGTGCGCGCTAGGCGCTGCGCGACCGGCTCAGGGAAACGAGCGCCGGTAGTTGATGCCGATGCCGCTCACCGTGCCCGCTTCCGCGCTCAGCGTCAGCGTGCGCGACAGCGTGTACTCGAGCCGCAGCGCGTTGGTGGCGATCGTCAGCCCCTGCTCGTAGGCGAGGGTCAGGCGGTTCGACAGACGCTTGCCGATCGACACGACCTGGCCGGTCGCCGCCGAGGCGCCCGGCGTCGACGATGTGCTGCGGCTTTCCAGGCTGATTTCGTCGAGACCGATGTTCTGCGCGATGCGCGTGCCGATGGGGCGCGGATCGCCGCCGCCGAGCAGCCATGACGATGCCGCGGCCAGCGCGGCGGCGTCGGCCGCGCTGCCGGTGCCCGGCGGCTGGCCGGTGATGAGCCAGGACAGCTTTTCGGAGTCGGGCACCGGCGGGTTCGACGTCAGCTGCACGCGCGGCAGCTTCACCGTGCCGGTCAACTCGACGCCGGCCTCCACCGCCAGGTTCTTGCGCAGCGCGACGACGTCGAGCGCGGGATTGTCGATGGGCCCGTCGAAGATGAGTCGTCCGCGCTCGATCGTCAGGCGCTGGCCGAACGCGTAGTAGATGCCGCGCTGCGCGGTGATCGTGCCCTTGGCGTCGAGGCGGCCGTCGCTCGCCGTGGTCAGGCGCACGCGCCCGCCGAGTCCGGTCTCGAGGCCTTCGCCGGAGAATGTCAGCGCGCGCCCGAGATCGACGTCGAGATCGAGGTCGAGCACGGGCACCCGCATCTGCGACGGCGCCGCGGTGTCGCGCGCGCGACCCTTGATCACCACATCGTCCCCCAGCAGCACCACTGGCGGCGCGTAGACGACGCGCCCTTCGTCGACGCGGATGCTGCCGTTTACCGCGAGCTTGTGCGGCGCGAACGCGACGGTGCCGTTGCCGCTGACGACGATGCGCGCGTCAGGGCGGTTCTGCAGCCGGAACTTGTCGGCGCGCCATGTGATGCGCGATTCGCCGCCGGCCGCGCTCGCGCGCGCCAGCGTGCCCTTGGCGTCGAGCGTGCCGTCGCCGCCCTTGAAGGTGAATTGCTCGAGCGCGATGGCGTCCTGCGACAGCGTCGCGCGCACGCGACCGTCCGCCAGCGCCACGCCCCATTGCGGCACGTCGACGTGCAGATCGGATCCTTCGAGCGTGCCGCGCACCTGCGGCGCGCGCAGCGTGCCGTCGGCCGTGAGGCGGAGGTTGGCGCGGCCTTCGATCACCGCCGACGTGCCGATCCACGGCTGCATCGGCGCCAGCGAGGCGAGCGTCGCGTCGAGACGCGCCGACAACGCCGCATCGAGCGACGGCACACCCGGCACGGGCCCGGCCGCGAGCGTGGCCTCGAGTCGCGCGTCGCCGGCGCGCAACGACGACAGCGTGGCCGACAGTTTCCAGGCGTCGGCGCGCGCGTTCGCCTCGAGGACCAGCGTGCGCACGCCGAGCGGGTAGTCGGCGAATTGCGCCAGCGAAGCGCCGGCCGCGTAGAGATCACCACCCGTGCGCTCGACGAGGAGCGTGCCGTCGAGCCGCGGCGACGCCGCGACGTTCCAGCGGCCGCCGAGCGTGAGCGTCGACGCCACCGGCAGCGGATGCCCGGCGAGGGTCGCGAGCGTGGTGAGCGGCAGCGCGTCGAACGTGCCACGCGTCGATATGCGGCCGGCATCGACGACGAGGGCCTCGAGCGCCACGTTGCCGCCGGCAACGTCGATGCGCGCGGCATCGACGTGGGTGCGCGCGGGCGTCCATTCCAATGCCGCCGGCGCGGCGAGCGTGGCGGGGATCGTGCCCGCGAGCGCGAAGGCGTCGATGCTGCCGCGCCATGCGCGTGCCGCCGCCGGCGCGATGACAAGCGCGCCGTGTGCCGCGAGTTCCGCGCGGTCGGCGCCATTGACCGCTTCGAGCGTCAGGTGGTGCGCGGCAAGCGTGCCTTCGGCGTGGGCATGCACGCGCGCGATCGTGTGGTCCGGCACGATGACGCCGGTGGCGGCGGCATCGACGGCAAGGCTGCGCTCGGCGAACGCCTGGCGCGCGCTGGAGGGTGTGCCGACGCGGGCATCGAGCGCGAGCGTGGCGACTGACACGCCATCCGCAAGGACGAGACGCTCGGCGCTGGCGACGACGTTGCCGCCGATGCCGGCCGGCTCGATCGCGAGCGTGCCGTGCGCGGCGAGCGCGCCTGCGCGCAGGCGGGTGCTGGCGCCGGGCACGAGTGGCGTCACCGCAGCCACGTTTGGCACGTCGAGCGTGAACGCGAGCGCGTCACCGGAACGACCGGCGTTGCCGTGCAGCGCGAGTCGCGCATCGCCGACCGCCACGTCGACGGCGACGTCGCGCGCGCTGCCGGCAGCGAGCGTCGCGTGCGCGGTGCCGCGCGCGGCGAGGCCGCCGATCGTGGCGTTGCCGCCGAGCTTCGCGTCGGCGACCAGCGTCCATGCCGGCGCGAGCGTGCCGGCGACCTGCAGCGTGCCGTCGAGCGATGCCGCCGGAAATTGCCCGAGGCGCGACGGATCGAAGCGCGTCGCGATGCCGGCGAACGTGAACGCGCGCGCGCCGTCGAGCGCGAGCTCGCCCTTGCCGTCGAGCGTGCCGGCGGCGGCGACGAGGCGCGCCCGTGTCAGCGACACGCGGCGGTTCTCGACGCGCGCCGCGAAGTTGAGGGCGAGGCCGCGTGCGCGGTCGGCGAGGTCGCCGTCGAATGCCTGCGCTGCGGCGTCGACGCGCGCGCGCAGACCGCCGCTCACACGCGAGGTGGCGAGCGCGCCGTGCAGCGCGTGCAGGTCGACGTCCTCGAGCGCAAGCTCGGCGCGCACCTCGCCGCGGTCGAGTGCGAGCGTCGCCTGTCCGTGCGCGCGTCCGTTGCCGAGGCCGGCGTCGATGTCGCTCAGCTCGACGGTGGCGCCGCGTTGCGCGAAGCTGGCGGCGAGCGAGGCCAGCGGCAGGCGTTCGGCGTCGAGCGCGCCAGGCGTTGCATTGGCGATCGACAGCGTGCCGGCGAAGCCGTCGGCCGTGGGGTGCGCGCGGGCGCCGACCGCGAGCGACGCATGCGGCAAGGCGGCGTCGAACGTCGCCGGGTCGACCGCCGTGGCATCGACGTCGAGCGTCTCGATCGGCGCCGCGGCGAACGGCGTGAGACGTACCCGCGCGTCGAATCGCGCGTCGCGCGCGGCACCTTGCGCATCGACGTCGATGCGTGCGAGGGTGCCGCCCATTCGTGCGTGCGCGTCGATGCCCGTCCAGTCGTCGCTGCCGGTGAATCCGGCATCGCCGTCGAGCGCGAACGGCGTCGCCGCATCGAGGCGGACGTTGCCGACGATGCGCCCGCGCGCGAAAGCCGCGGTGACTTCGTCCAGGCGATGGCCGGCAGCGTCGCCGCGATAGCTGAACGCGAGGCCGGTGGCGCGCCCCTTGCGCTCGCCCAGCGTCCAGTCGAGCGTGGTGACGCTGGCATGCTCGACGACGACGCCGAGCGGCAGGCCGAGCGAGCGCGGCAATTCGCCGGGCGACTGCGCCGACGGCGCCACCGCGATGTCGATCGCGCGCGCGCCGAGTGCGATCACGTGCAGCTCGCGGCGCGTCAGCGCGCCCGGGTCCCATTCGACGACGACGTCGCGCGCGACGATCGTCGTGGTGTCGCCCTTCCAGCGCAACGTGGCGACGTTGAGCCTGGAGAACAGCGAGCCTTGCGCGCCTTCGATGACGAGACGCCCGCCGGAATAGCGCTGGAGCTGGCCGAGCACGTAGGGCAGCCCGGTCTGCGAGCCGGCGAACACCGCGATGAGCGCCACCAGCGCGAACGTGGCGACGACGACCCCCGCGAGCGTCCATGCGGCGATGCGCAGCGCGCGCCGGCGCGGCTTGCGCGGCGGCTTCGATTGCGGCGCGGCGGGGCGCAGGTCGCTCAAAACGCGAGTCCCACGGAGAAATGCACGCGCACGCGATGCACGTCCTGGCCATACGCGAGGTCGAGGCGGAACGGCCCGATCGGCGTGCGCAGCCGCCCGCCCACGCCGTAGCCGAGCGCGAGATGCGACAGGTCGCGCGGCGAGTCCACCGCGTTGCCGGCATCGGCGAACACGGCGATGCCCCAGTTGTCGCCGATCCACTTCGTCGCCTCGGCGCTGGTCACCGCGTAGTAGCGCCCCGGCACGACGGCGTCGCCGCTCTTCACGCCGAGGCTTTCGAACGCGTAGCCGCGCACCGACGAGTCGCCGCCGGTGCGGAACAGGAGCGCCGACGGAATGCCTTCGCGCGCGCCGGCGATCACCGCCCCTGCCTCCGCGCGCAGCGACAACGTGATGTCGCGCGCCAGCGGCTGCCAGGCCGCGAACTGCGCGATCACGCGGCCGAAGCTGCGCGTCGACACGCCGGGCGGCCCTGCACCCGCCTGCAGCGCGAAGTTGTAGCCGCGCGTCGGCGCGATCAGGTCGTCGGTGCGGCGCCACGTGCGCACGACGTCGACGTACAGCGCGTGCGACGTGATGTCGGCCGCACCCTCGGGCTCCTGGCGATCGAAGTAGTAGGCGGCGCCGAACGCCCAGTTGTCGCGCATGTCGACGCTTTGCCGGCGCACGCCGGCGACCGCGGTTGCCGTGATGAGGTTGGAGATGTCCGTGCGCTCGATTTCGCCGAGCACGCCATCGATCCAGCCGGCAGCGTTGGGCGCCTTGGTGAGCCGCACCGAGAGGCTCGACACGTCCTGCTCGAGACGCGTGTCGATCGCGAGCTGGGTGGCGTGGCCGTCGATGTCCACATTGCGCCAGCTGGCATTGGCACGAAAACGCGTATCGGTCGAGTAGCCGATGCCGGCATCGAGGCGGCGCGTGGGCGCCTCGATCACGGCGATGTCGATCGGCGCCGCGCCGGCGGTGGCGGCCTCGGTGACGACTTCCGCCTGCACGCTGGCGAAGTAGCCGCTGGCACTGAGGCGGCGCACCAGCGTGTCGAGCGCCTCGGCGTCGTAGTCGTCGCCCGGCTTCAGCGTGCTGAAATTGCGCACCACCGATTCCGGGTAGCGCTTGAGGCCGCGGATGCGCAGTTCGCCGACGTGAAAGCGCGGGCCGCTGGCGATCGTCACCTGCAGGTCGGCCGCCGCCGCTTCCGGATCGACCGCCGCCTGGCTGGCGGTGATCTTCGCGGCGGCGAAGCCGCCACGCGCCAGCGCCAGCACGGCGTCGGTCTTGGACTGCGCCCAGCGCGCCTGCGTGAACACCTCGCCGTGCGGCAGCTTCCATTCGTTGCGCAGCCGCGCGATCGCCGCGGCGGCCACCGGCCCGTCGGTCGTCGCCGGTCCGTCGACGTCGATGCGCACGTCGCGCACGAGCGTAGGCACGCCCGCCGTCAGCACCAGCGTCACCGTGGCGGGAGCGGTCTTGACATCGACGCGCACCTCGACGCTGGCGGAGAACCAGCCGGCCGCAGCCGCGGCGTCCTTGGTCTCGTTGATCGCGTCGCGCGCCAGCGCGTCGAACAATGCGCCGGTCATGTCGGCGTAATCCTGCCAGCGCGCGAGTCCGACGTTCGCCCGCAGCACCGACTCGAGCGTCGATGGCGCGTCGATCACGAGTCGATAGCGGAATGCGTCGGCACGCGGCGCGGAGGCGGCGCCGGCCGGGTTCGCGGAGGGCGCGACGGGCGATACGTTGTTGGCATCCGCCGGCGTATCGGCCGGCGGTGCGGTCGTCACCGCCGGAGCAGGCGGCGCGTCGGTGGTCGCCGCGTCGGCGGGCGCGGCGTGGGATGCGGACGGGGCGTCGGCGGCGTCAGCCGCGTGCAGACACGGCGCGGCGAGCGTCGCCAGCAGCGTCGCCGTCCGCACCAGGCACCGGATCAGCCGGCGCGACCGTTTGCGCGTCGCAGGCGTCGCCGCATTGCGCGGGCTGCGGTACGGCGGTGTCGGCGGCGGAAGGTTGAGGAGGGTTCGGGTTTCCGGCATCCGGGGTGATCAGCGGCGGATGGTCGGGATTCCAGCCGCGCGGATAGTCGAGCGGCTGCATTGGCGGTGCGGGCGCGTAGTCCGGCGGATTCAGCACCGGCAGATCCGGAATCTCATTCTTCTGCCAGTTGAGATCATACGGTGCGGGCATGCCGCTGAGGAACCAGATGAACGGATCTTCACGCGCGTACGTGAACCGGTCATTCAGGGCACAGCCGCCAAGCAGCGTGGCGGCGACGACAAGCAGTGCGAGACGGCGCATGGTCAACTCCGCAGGACACGACCGATGGCGTCGAGTTTCGCACAATCCTGCAAAAACGCGTAGCAAATGCCGGCGTGGTGACGGCGACGCCACAAATCCGTAGGCAGAAATGCCGCATGGCGTATCTGCGTCCGCGCCAGGCGTCCCGGCGCCCCGGGGCAGCGACGCCACGGCCGCGTGGCGTCGCCGACCCCTGCGGGCGGCATCGCGAAAACCAAACTTTCATGCATTCGGCATAGGCGCTGGGAGGACTCCCCCGATTTTTGGGCGGCATGCTGCACGCCTGCAGACCGCAGCGCGAACAAACGTTCGGTTTTTCGGGCCATACCTCTTCCTGAACGTTATAAAGCTCCTCTAAGTCGCTATTTTTACAATGAAATTATCACGTGTTGGATATTTGGCGTAAGTCTTTGTTCGCAAACCGAAATAGTTGACCTTGCGATGCGCGCACGCGTATAGTCGCCTCCGAGTGGTGAAAAGTGGGTCAAAGTGGGGGAAATCGGGCGATTCGAGACGCACTCGAGCGCCAGTCAGTAACCACTCACTTATGACCCGACGCGAGGAGAGGCCGTGGCGGATCGGGCATTGGCGGATGGCGGGGCAGGGGACGGCGGTGGCCGATCGCCGGATTTCCGCGGCATCGCCCTTCTGGCGCTCGATGCCAAGGGACGTCTCGCAATTCCGTCGCGCCACCGCGCCACGCTCGGCAACGGCAGCGGACGGGTCGTGATCACCGCCGATCCCAGCCGTTGCCTGCTCGTCTACCCGCTCGATGCATGGCAGCCGATCCAGGCGCGACTCATGTCGCTGTCGTCGTTCGACGAGCGCATCCGCGCGCTGCAGCGCCTGATCGTCGGTTATGCCGACGACGTCGACATCGACGCCCAGGGGCGTGTGCTGGTGCCGCCGCCGCTGCGCGAATACGCGGCACTCGGCAAGGACGCCGTGCTCGTCGGCCAGGGCCGCCGCTTCGAACTGTGGGATGCCGCGGCGTGGGCCGCGCAGACGGCGCGCGCGATCGGCTTCGACGCCGGCGACCTGCCGCCGGAACTCGCGGGCTTCTCGCTGTGACCGATGCGCATGTCGCGGTCCTCGTCGACGAAGCCGTGTCCGCGCTTGCGATCCGCGACGACGGCACCTACGTCGACGCGACATTCGGCCGCGGCGGACACGCGATGCGCATCCTCGCCGCGCTCGGATCCCACGGCCGCCTCGTGGCCCTCGACCGCGATCCCGACGCCGAGCAGGCGGCGCGCGCGATCGCCGATACCCGTTTCGTTTTCCACCGCGCGTGGTTCTCGGATATGCCCGCCGTACTCGACGCTCTTTCTATCCCCCTCGTCGATGGCGTGCTCTTCGATCTCGGAATCTCCTCGCCGCAGATCGATGTTGCCGCGCGCGGTTTCTCCTTTCGCCACGACGGTCCGCTCGACATGCGGATGGACCCGTCGCGCGGCGAGAGCGCGGCCGACTTCGTCGCGCGCGCGTCCCGCAACGAACTCGCGAAGGTGATCCGCGAATATGGCGAAGAACGGTTTGCTCAATCGATTGCAGGCGCAATTGTTGCGGCGCGGGCGCGGCACCCCATCGTCACCACGCGGCAACTGGCCGCCGCCGTTGCGCAAGCCGTCGGCGCGCGCACGCGGGGTGATTGGCGTCAGGATCCGGCCGCGCGCACGTTCCAGGCCCTTCGGATTTTCGTGAACCGCGAGCTCGACGAACTGGCGGCGACATTGCCGGCCGCGGTGGCGCGTCTCGCGCCCGGCGGGCGCCTCGTCGTGATCAGCTTCCACTCGCTCGAGGACCGCATCGTCAAGCGCTTCATCGCCGCGCAGTCGACGCCCTACCGCGGCGACGCGCGCATCGCGCGCCTGGCGCTCGCCGAGCGCGACCTGCCGACGCCGCCGCTCGCCGCGATCGGCCGCGCGGTGAAGACGTCGCCGGCCGAGAGCGCGGCCAATCCGCGCGCGCGCAGCGCCGTGCTGCGCGTCGCCGCGCGCACGGCGGCCGCGCTGCCCGGCGACTTCCTGCGGGGAATCGCCGCGTGACGCGCGTCAACCTGCTGCTGCTGGCGGTGCTCGTCGCCTGCGCGCTGTCGCTGATCACCGCGCGCCACCAGTCGCGCAAGCGCTTCGTCGCGCTGCAGCACGCGGTGACCGAGGCGCGCGGCTACGACACCGAGTACGGCAAGCTGCTGCTCGAGCAATCGACGTGGGGAATGCCGGCGCGCATCGAGAAGATCGCGCGCGAGCAGCTGAAGATGCAGCTGCCCGACGCGTCGCGCATCGAGGTCGTGGCCACGGGAGCGCCGCGATGACGCGCGTGGCACCCCATGCCCCGGCGCTGCCGCGCTCGCGCGCGACGATCGCCTTCGCGCTGCTCGCCGCGGCGTTCGCGGTGCTGGCCGCGCGCGCGCTCTACCTGCAATGGTTCGACAACGCGTTCCTGCAGGAGCGCGGTGCCGCGCGCTATTCCCGCGAGATCGAGGTGCCGGCGCACCGCGGGCGCATCCTCGACCGCTTCGGCGACCCGCTGGCGATCTCGACGCCGGTGAAGTCGCTGTGGGCGTTTCCCGCGCAGTTCGACGCCACGCCGGCGCAGCTCGCGTCGCTGGCGCGCATCCTCGACACGTCGCCAGTGCTGCTGAAGAAGCGGGTCGCCAGCGCGGACGACTTCGTCTACCTCGCCAAGGAAGTGTCGCCGGAGACCGCCGAGCGCGCGCTGGCGCTGAAGATCCGCGGCCTGAACGACGAGAACGCCTATCGCCGGTATTACCCCGGCGGCGAGGTCACGAGCCACATCGTCGGCTTCACCGGCGACCGCGACGCCGGCCAGGAGGGCATGGAGCTTGCCCAGCAGACCTGGCTCGCCGGCGTGCCGGGCAGCCGTCGCGTCATCGTCAATCGCCGCGGTGACGCGGTGGAGGACGTGGCGTCGATCCGCGCGCCGCAGGAGGGTCGCGACCTCGCGCTGTCGATCGACTCGCGGCTGCAGTATCTCGCGTTCCGCGAGCTCAAGGCCGCGGTCGAGGCCAACAAGGCGCGCGCCGGCGGCATCGTGGTCCTCGACGTCCGCACCGGCGAGATCCTGGCGCTCGCCAACTGGCCGACGTACAACCCGAACAGCCGCGAGCGCAGCGCGCGCGAGCGCATGCGCAACCGCGCGCTGACCGACGTGTTCGAGCCCGGCTCGACGTTGAAGCCGTTCACGATCGCCGCCGCGCTCGAAGCGGGCAAGGTGCGGCCCGACACGCTGATCGACACCAACGGCGGCGTGATGACGATCGGCGGCGCGACGATCCACGATGCCCACCGCGAGGGCACGCTCACCGTCGAGCAGGTGATCCAGAAGTCGTCGAACATCGGCGCCGCTCGCATCGCGCTGTCGCTGCCGCCGTCGACGATGTGGCAGGTGCTGTCCGATTCCGGATTCGGCACGCTGCCGCGCACCGGGTTTCCCGGCGAGGTCTCCGGACGCCTGCGCCCGGCGAAGAGCTGGAAGCCCATCGAGCAGGCGACGATCAGCTACGGCCACGGCATCTCGGTCAACCTGGTGCAGCTCGCGCACGCGTACACGATCTTCGCCAACGACGGCGAGCTCAAGCCGATCACGCTGCTGCACACCGACGGACCTGTGGCCGGTCGCCCGGTGCTGAAGCCCAAGACGGCGGCAGAGGTGCGGCACATGCTCGAGATGGTGACGCAACCCGGCGGCACGGCGCCGCGCGCGCAGATTCCCGGCTATCGCGTCGCCGGCAAGACCGGCACGGCGCACAAGCTCGAGGGCCACGTCTACACCGACCGCTACGTGGCGTCGTTCGTCGGCTTCGCGCCGGTGTCGAATCCGCGGCTCGTGGTGGCGGTGATGATCGACGAGCCGGAAGCGTCGAGCTACTACGGCGGCGACGTCGCGGCACCGGTGTTCTCCGCGGTGATGGGCGGCGCCCTGCGCATGCTCGGCGTGCCGACCGATGCGCCGGTGAACAACGTCGTGCTGCCGCCCGACGATGCCCGCGTGCGGGAGGAGACGTGAGTGTGTCTCCCCCCGATGCGCGCTGCGCGCGCTTCCCCCCAGAGGGGGGCGAGCGCCTCGGGGCGGCCCTTCGGCGCTCATCCCCCCGAGGCGCGCTGTGCGCGCTTCCCGGGCAATCCCGATGAGTGAGCACGCCATCGCGGCGACGCTCGCGAGGCTCGGCGTGACGCCGCATGCGATCACTTCCGATTCGCGCAGCGTGGCGCCGGGCGCCGCATTCGCGGCGTATCGCGGCGCGCGCACCGACGGCCGCGAATACATCGGCGACGCCATCGCGCGCGGCGCGTCGGCCGTGCTGTGGGACGACGAGCGCTTCGAGTGGAATCCGGCGTGGCAGGTGGCCAACGCGCCGGTGCCGCAGCTGCGCGCGCACCTGGGCGAGATCGCCGATTTCATCTACGGCAGCCCGTCGCAGGCATTGCGCGTCATCGGCATCACGGGCACCAACGGCAAGACATCGTGCGCGCAGTGGATCGCCGCCGCGCTCGACGCGCCGGGGCACCGCGCTGCGGTGATGGGCACGCTCGGCAACGGCTTTGCAGGCGGCCTCGCGCCGTCGCCCAACACGACGCCGGACGCCGCGGCGCTGCAGGCGACGCTCGCGTTCCTGCGCGATGCCGGCGCGGCCAGCGTGGCGATCGAGGTGTCGTCGCACGGCATCGACCAGGGCCGCGTCAACGGCGTACGTTTCGACATCGCGCTGTTCACCAACCTCACCCGCGACCATCTCGACTACCACGGCACGATGGCGGCGTACGGCAGCGCCAAGGCGCGGCTGTTCGCGTGGCCCGCGCTGCGCGTGGCGGTGATCAACATCGACGACGCCTTCGGCCAGCGCCTGGCGGACGACGTGCGCGCGCGCGGCACCGAACTCATCACTTACGGGCGCATCAGCGGCGACGTGCACGCCACGGCGGCGGCGAGCGGCGAGGCGGGCATTGCGCTCGAGGTGGCGACGCCGCGCGGCCGCGGCCGCGCGCAGACGGCGTTGATCGGCGAATTCAACGTGCATAACCTGCTCGGCACGCTCGGCGTGCTGATCGCCTGCGACGTGCCGCTGGCCGATGCGCTCGCGGCACTCGGCCGGCTCGTGCCGCCCGCGGGGCGCATGCAGCGCTTAGGCGGCGACGGCAAGCCGACGGTGGTCGTCGACTACGCGCACACGCCGGACGCGCTGGACAAGGTGCTGGCGGCGCTGCGCCCGGTGGCGGCGGAAGGCGGCACGCTCACCGCCGTGTTCGGCGCCGGCGGCGATCGCGATCCCGGCAAGCGGCCGGAGATGGGCGACGTCGCGGCACGCCGCGCGGACCGCATCGTCATCACCAGCGACAACCCGCGTGGCGAGGATCCGCAGTCGATCGCCAACGCGATCGCGCGCGGCGTGCTCGACGCCGGCAGCCGGCGCTACGCGATCGAGCTCGACCGCGCCAAGGCGATCCGCGACGCGATCGCGCAGGCCGACGTCGGCGACGTCGTGCTGGTCGCCGGCAAGGGGCACGAGGCGTACCAGGAAACCGGGGGCGTGCGCACGCCGTTCGACGACGTCGCCGTCGCGCGCGAGGCGCTGGCCGTCCGATGATGGACACCACGACCGCCGCGCAATTGACCGGAGGCCGCCGCGTGGGCACCAACGCGATGTTCCGTCGCGTCACCACCGACACGCGCGAGCTGCGCACCGGCGACCTGTTCGTCGCGATCCCCGGCGAGCGCTTCGACGGCCACGACTTCGTCGCGGCAGCACTCGCCGGCGGCGCCTCCGCGGCGATGGTCGACGCGGCGCATGCGAAGTCGCTCACCGGCAACCTGGTGGCCGTCGCCGATACCCGCGCGGCGCTCGCCACGCTCGCCGCGGCGTGGCGGCGGCGGTTCACGCTGCCGCTCGTCGTCATCACCGGCAGCAACGGCAAGACCACGGTGAAGGAGATGACGGCGGCGATCCTGCGCGCGCACTACGGCGATGCCGAGGTGCTGGCGACACGCGGCAATCTCAACAACGACATCGGCCTGCCGCTGACGCTGCTCGGCCTGCGGGCCTCGCATCGCGCGGCGGTGGTCGAGCTCGGCATGAACCACCGCGGCGAGACGCGCGCGCTGGCGGCGATCGCGCAGCCGACGATCGCCCTCGTCAACAACGCGCAGCGCGAGCACCAGGAATTCATGCGCAGCGTCGGCGAGGTGGCCGACGAGCACGCCGACGCCATCGCCGCGCTGCCGCGTGCGCACGGCGTCGCCGTGATCAATGGCGACGACCCGCATGCGCGCGTCTGGCGCGACACCGCGGCGCACGTCGAGGCGCGGCTCACGAGCTTCGGCATCGCCGCCGACGCCGACGTGCGCGGCAGCGTCCTCGGCAGGACCGTCGACGGCAGCGAGATCGACATCCGCATCGCCGGCCGCTCGCTGCACGTGCGCGTCCACGCGCCGGGCATCGCGATGGCGCGCAATGCGCTGGCCGCCGCCGCTGCCGCGCATGCCGCCGGCGCCACGCCGGAGGCGATCGTGCGCGGGCTCGCGCAGTTCCGCCCGGTGCGCGGGCGCCTCGCCGCGCTGGCCACCGCGAGTGGCGCGACGCTCGTCGACGACACCTACAACGCCAACCCGGACTCGGTGCGCGAAGGCATCGACGTGCTCGCCCACGCCGGCGGCCGCCGTTGGCTGGTGCTGGGCGACATGGGCGAGGTCGGCGCGCTCGGTCCCGCCTATCACCGCGAGATCGGCGACTACGCGCGCGCCGCCGGCATCGATCGCCTGCTGGCGACCGGGCCGCTGGCGCGCGAGGCGGTGCTCGCGTTCGGCGCGCACGCGGCGCACTACGACGACATCGACGCATTGGTGGCGGCGCTGGCGCCGCCGCTGCCTGCCGACGTCACGCTGCTGGTCAAGGGCTCGCGCTTCATGCGCATGGAGCGCGTCGTCGCGGCGCTCGCCGGCGGCATCGCGGACGGGCACTGACATGCTGCTGTGGCTCGCCGACCTCCTTGCGCGCGACGTGCGCGCATTCAACGTCGTCGGCTACATCACGCTGCGCGCGGTGTTCGGCTGCATGACCGCGCTGGTGATCTCGTTCGTGGTCGGGCCGCGGATGATCGCGCTGTTGACACGGATGAAGATCGGCCAGGCGGTGCGCGACGACGGACCGCAGACGCACCTCACCAAGGCCGGCACGCCGACGATGGGCGGCGCGCTGATCATCGTGTCGATCGTCATCACCACGCTGCTGTGGGGCGACCTCGGCAATCGCTTCGTGTGGGTGGTGCTGCTGGTCACCGTCGGCTACGGCGCGGTGGGCTGGATCGACGACTACCGCAAGGTCGTGCACCGCAATCCCAAGGGGCTGTCGGCGCGCACCAAGTTCGCGTTGCTGAGCCTCATCGGCATCGTCGCCGCGATCTACCTCGCGTTCTCGATTTCGGCGCCGGGCAACGCCCAGTTCTGGCGGATGTTCGGCGACTGGGCGTCGTCGGGCTTCGCGCTCGGGCTGTCGCCGCGCGCCGACCTCATCGTGCCGTTCGTCAAGTCGGTGAGCTATCCGCTGGGCGCCTTCGGCTTCATCGCGCTGTCGTACTTCGTCATCGTCGGCACCAGCAACGCCGTCAACCTCACCGACGGTCTCGACGGCCTCGCCATCATGCCGACGGTGATGATCGGCGCGGCGCTCGGCATCTTCGCCTACGTCACCGGCAACGCGGTGTTCGCGCGCTACCTGCAGTTCCCGTACATCCCCGGCGCCGGCGAGCTGGCCGTGATCTGCGGCGCCATCGCCGGCGCCGGACTCGGCTTCCTGTGGTTCAACGCGTACCCGGCCGAGGTGTTCATGGGCGACGTCGGCGCGCTGGCGCTGGGCGGCGCGCTGGGCACGATGGCGGTGATCGTGCGCCAGGAGATCGTGCTCTGCATCATGGGCGGCGTGTTCGTGGTGGAGACGCTGTCGGTGATCGTGCAGGTGGCGTCGTTCAAGCTGACCGGCAAGCGCGTGTTCCGCATGGCGCCGATCCACCACCACTTCGAGCTCAAGGGCTGGAAGGAGAACCAGGTGGTGGTGCGCTTCTGGATCATCACGATGCTGCTCGTGCTGACCGGACTCTCCACGCTGAAGCTGCGATGAACAACAGCTACCACAATCGGGAAGTGGTGGTGCTGGGCGCCGGCCGCACCGGGCATTCGCTGGTGCGCTGGCTGCGTCGCCACGGTGCGCGCGTGCGCGTCGCCGACTCGCGCGCCGAGCTGCCGCCCGCGCTCGCCGCCGAATGGCCCGACACGCCGGTGACGACCGGCGCCTTCGACGCGACGACGTTCGCCGGCGCCGACATGATCGCGATCAGCCCCGGCGTGCCGAAGGACCAGCCGGCGGTCGCCGAGGCGGTGGCGCGCGGCGTCGATCTCGCCGGCGACGTCGAGATCTTCGCCCGCGCGCTGCCGCCGCAGCAGAAGGTGCTGGCGATCACCGGCACCAACGGCAAGACGACGACGACGGCGCTCACCGGCGCGCTGGCGCGCGCTGCGGGGCTCGCCACGCGCGTCGCCGGCAACATCGGCACGCCGGTGCTCGACGTGCTCGCGGAGATCGAGAACGGCGCGGCGTGGCCCGACGTCTTCGTGCTCGAGCTGTCGAGCTACCAGCTGGAGACCACCGATTCGCTCAAGCTCGCGGCGGCGACGGTGCTCAACGTCACCGCCAACCACCTCGACCGCTATGCCGGCCTCGCCGACTACGCGGCGGCGAAGGCGCGCATCTTCCAGCATTGCAATGTCGCGATCGTCAACCGCGACGACCCCATCGTGCGCCTGATGCGGCGGCGCGGCGAGACCGTGCAGACATTCGGCGCATCGGTGCCGCAGAGCGAGGAGGAGTGGGGCCTCGTGCCGCGCGCCGACGGCGCGTGGCTCGCGCGCGGCGGCGAGCTGCTGCTGCCGGCGCACGCGCTCGCGCTGCAGGGTCGCCACAACGCGCAGAACGCGCTCGCGGCGCTCGCGCTGACGGCCGCCGTGGCGCGCATCCGGCCGCCGGTGATCGACGCGCTGAAGGCCTTCACCGGATTGCCGCACCGGATGCAGCCGATCGCCGATGCGCACGGCGTGCTGTTCGTCGACGATTCCAAGGCCACCACCGTGGCCGCCACCGCGGTCGCGCTCGAAGGCAGCGCGCGATCGGTGGTGCTGATTGCCGGCGGCGACGGCAAGGGCCAGGGTTTCGCCGCCATCAGGGCCGCCGTCGACGCGCATTGCCGCGCGGTGCTGCTGATCGGTCGCGATGCGCCGCTGATCGAGCGCGCGCTCGCGGGCTCGCCTGCGGCGGTGGAGACGGCCGGCACGCTGGAGCGCGCGGTGCAGCGCGCTTTCGCGCTGGCGCAGGCCGGCGACGTCGTGCTGCTGTCGCCGGCCTGCGCGAGCCTCGACCAGTTCGCCAGCTACGAGGCGCGCGGCGAGCGCTTCGCCGAGCTCGTGCGCGCGGCGCTCGAGGAATCCGCCCATGCGTAACCGCGTCGTCGACACCGCCAGCGTGGTGCCGCGCCGCCAGGCCACGCGCGACGCGGCGCATCCGCCGCGCACGATGCTGGCCTACGACGTCACGCTCGCGTGGGCGGCGATGCTGCTGCTCGCGATCGGCCTCGTCATGGTGTATTCGGCGTCGATCGCCAGCGCCGAGGCGTCGGCGTACACCGGCTACCGCGCATGGTATTTCCTCACGCGGCACGCGGTGTTCCTGGTGCTCGGCCTCGCCGCCGCCGCGGTCGCCTTCCAGGTGCCGGTCAAGGCGTGGCAATGGCTCGCGCCGTGGGCGTTCGTGATCGCCACCGCGCTGCTCCTGCTGGTGCTGGTGCCGGGCGTGGGCAAGAGCGTCAACGGCTCGCGGCGCTGGCTGCCGCTCGTCATCGTCAACCTGCAGCCGTCGGAGTTCATGAAGCTCGCGGCGGTGCTGTACGCGGCGAGCTATGCGGTGCGCAAGGCGGCATTCCTGCACGCCGAGCAGCCGCTCAGGCAAACGCTGCTGCGCGGCTTCCTGCCGCTGTTCGTGGTCATGGCGGCGGTCGGCGGCCTCTTGCTGATGGAGCCCGACTTCGGCGCGTTCGTCGTCATTCTGGCGATCGGCTTCGGCATCCTGTTCCTGGGCGGACTCGACTGGCGCCTGTTCGTCGGGCTGTCGGCACTGCTGCCGTTCGCGCTCGGCGCGATCCTGGTCGCGGCGCCTTATCGCTTGCAGCGGCTGACCGCGTTCGTCGATCCCTGGTCCGATCCGCTCGGCAAGGGTTACCAGCTGTCGCACTCGCTGATCGCGTTCGGCCGTGGCGAGTTCTTCGGCGTGGGTCTCGGCTCGAGCGTCGAGAAACTGCTGTACCTGCCCGAGGCGCATACCGATTTCCTGCTCGCGGTCATCGCCGAGGAATTGGGATTCGCCGGCGTGCTGGTGGTGATCATGCTGTTCGTGTGGCTGCTGTACCGGGCCTACGCGATCGGCCGCCAGGCGGCGCGCCTGACGCGGCCGTTCGCAGCGCTCGCCGCGCAAGGCGTCGGCATCTGGATCGGGGTGCAGGCATTCATCAACATCGGCGTCAACGTCGGGCTGTTGCCGACCAAGGGCCTGACGCTGCCGCTGCTGTCGTTCGGCGGCAGCGGCATCATCGCCAATTGCATCGCCGTCGCGCTGCTGCTGCGCATCGACTACGAGAATCGCCGCCTGCTGCGGGGGTTCACGGTATGAGCGCGAAGTACCGCAAAGGGAAGCGAGCGCAGCTCGCTGCGGGGGGATCACACCCAAGCGCCGCCGGGCCGTCCCAAGGCGCGCGCCCCCACGGGGGGAAGCGAGCGCAGCTCGCTACGGGGGGATCATGTCCGCCACGGTGATGATCACCACCGGGGGCAGCGGCGGCCACGTGTTTCCGGGCCTCGCGGTCGCGCATACGCTGCGCGCGCTGGGCGCGGGCGTGTTCTGGCTCGGCACGCGTGATGGCATCGAGGCGCGGCTGGTGCCGCAGCACGGCGTCGAATTCGAGGGTCTCGACTTTCGCGGCGTGCGCGGCAAGGGCCTGCGCACGCTCCTCCTCGGCCCGCTCGCGCTCGCCGCCGCCTGTGTTGCGAGCCGGCGCGTGCTCAAGCGGCGCAAGCCCGATGTCGTCATCGGCTTCGGCGGCTTCGCGTCGTTCCCCGGGGCGCTGATGACCGCGGCGACGCGCCGGCCGCTGCTGCTGCACGAGGCGAACGCGATCGCCGGGCTCGCCAACCGCATCCTCGCGTACGGCGCCGATCGCATCTGCGTCGGCTTTCCCGATGCATTCCGCGGCCAGCATCGGCGCATCGTCGAATTCACCGGCAATCCGCTGCGCGACGACATCACGTCGCTGCCGCCGCCCGCCGCGCGCTTCGCCGGCCGCGATGGTCCGCTGCGCCTGCTGGTAGTCGGCGGCAGCCTCGGCGCGCAGGCGCTGAACACGCTGGTGCCGGCGGCGCTCGCGCGCATCGACGCCGCGGCGCGGCCGCAGGTCGTGCACCAGTCGGGCGCGCGTCACCAGGAAGCGCTCGTCGCGGCCTACGCGCATCACGGCGTCGCCGCGCAGTGCGTGGCGTTCATCGACGACATGGCGGCGCGCTATGCGTGGGCCGACTTCGTCATCTGCCGGGGCGGCGCGCTCACCGTCGCCGAGCTGGCGGCGGCGGGGCTGGGCGCGCTGATCGTGCCGTTGCCCGGCGCGATCGCCGACGAGCAGACCGCCAACGCACGTTACCTCGTCGATGCCGGCGCCGCGACATGCGTCGCCCAGGAGCGGCTCGATGCGGTAACGCTGGCGGCGACGATCGCCGGCATGACGCGCGCAGCGGCACTTGCGCTGGCGATCCGGGCGCGTGGCGTCGGACGCAACGACGCCGCCGCGCGCATCGCCGGACTCTGCCTCGCGGCGGGTGCGCGATGAAGCACAAGGTCAAGCGCGTGCACTTCGTGGGCATCGGCGGCGCCGGCATGAGCGGCATCGCGGAAGTGCTGGTGACGCAGGGCTACCGGGTGTCCGGCTCGGACGTCACCGCGAGTGCCGCGACGCGCCGCCTCGAAGGCCTTGGCGTCAAGGTCGCCATCGGTCACGCGGCGGTCAACGTCGCCGACGCCGACGCAGTCGTGGTGTCCACCGCGATCGCCGCCGACAACGCCGAAGTCATGGCCGCGCGCGAACGCCGCGTGCCGGTGGTGCCGCGCGCGCTGATGCTGGCCGAGCTGATGCGGATGAAGCAGGGGATCGCGGTCGCGGGCACGCACGGCAAGACGACCACCACGAGCCTCGTGGCGTCGGTGCTCGCCGAGGGCGGCCTCGACCCGACGTTCGTCATCGGCGGCCGCCTGCTCGCCGCCGACACGCACGCGCGCCTCGGCAGCGGCGAATTCCTGGTCGCCGAGGCCGACGAGTCGGACGCGTCGTTCCTGTACCTGACGCCGGTGGTGGCGGTGGTCACCAACATCGACCAGGACCACATGGAGACCTACGGCCACGACTACGCGCGCCTCGAGCGCGCGTTCATCGACTTCGTGCAGCGGATGCCGTTCTACGGCGTGGCCGTGCTGTGCATCGACGACGCCAACGTGCGCGCGATCGTGCCCCAGCTCGCGAAGCAGGTGGTCACCTACGGCCTTGCCGAGGACGCCGCGCTGCGCGCGGTCGACGTCGTCAACGTCGGTGGCCGCATGCGCTTCGTGGCGCGCAGCGCCGGCACACCCGACCTCGCCGTGGAACTGGCACTCGCCGGCGTGCACAACGTCGAGAATGCGCTGGCGGCGATCGCGGTCGGCCGCGAAGTGGGTGTCGCCGATGCGGCGATCGCGACCGCGCTGCGCGAGTTCAAGGGAGTCGGCCGGCGCTTTCAGCGCTTCGACGGCCTCGCCCACGGCGGCGCCCGCTTCACGCTGATCGACGACTACGGCCACCATCCGGCCGAGATTGCGGCAGTGCTGTCCGCGGCGCGCGCGAGCTTTCCCGGGCGGCGCATCGTGCTCGCCTTCCAGCCCCACCGCTACACACGCACCCGCGACCTCTTCGAGGACTTCGTCGGCGTGCTGTCGGGCGCCGATGCGCTCGTCCTCACCGAAGTCTATGCCGCCGGCGAGGCGCCGATCGTCGCCGCCGATGGCCGTGCGCTGGCGCGCGCGGTGCGCGTCGCCGGCAAGGTCGAGCCGGTGTTCGTCGACGACGTCGACGCGATGGCAGATGCGGTGCGCAGCGTGGTGCGCGACGGCGACGTCGTGCTGACGATGGGCGCAGGCTCGATCGGGCAGGTGCCGGCGGCTCTGGCGAAGGCCGGATGATGAACATGGCCGACGTCCTCCACTTCGAACGACTGCGCGGCACGCTCGCCCACGACGCGCCGCTTGCGCGTCATACGACATGGCACGCCGGCGGCAGCGCCGACGTCGTGTACGTGCCGGCCGACCGCGACGATCTGGCGCTGTTCCTGCGCCAGCTGCCCGCCGCGATGGCGGTGACGGCGCTCGGGCTCGGCAGCAACGTGCTGGTGCGCGATGGCGGCGTGCGCGGCGCCGTGATCGTCATGCACAACCCCGGGGGCGCGCTGGCGATCGCCGACGGCATGGTGTACGCCGAGGCCGGCGTGGCGTCGCCCAAGCTCGCGCGCTTCGCCGCAACGCATGGCTGCAACGGCGAGTTCCTCGCCGGCATTCCCGGCACCGTCGGCGGGGCGCTGGCGATGAACGCCGGCTGCTACGGCGACGAGACCTGGCCGCACGTGGTGAAGGTCGAGGTGCTGGGACGCGACGGCGCTTTCGCAATGCGCACGCCCGCCGACTACCGGATCGGCTACCGCAGCGTGCAGCGCGCCGACGGCGCCGCCGCGGATGGCATTTTCACCGCGGCGTGGTTCCGTTTCGCGTTCGGCGACGCGCAAGCGGCGCGCGCGCGCATCAAGGCGCTGCTCGCCAAGCGCATCGCCACCCAGCCGCTGTCGCAGCCCAACGCCGGCAGCGTGTTCCGCAATCCGCCGGGTGACCACGCGGCACGCCTGATCGAGGCGTGCGGACTCAAGGGATTCGCGATGGGCGACGCGATGGTGTCGCCCAAGCATGCCAACTTCATCGTCAATCCGACGCGGCGCGCGCGCGCCGCCGACATCGAGGCGCTGATCGCCCACGTGCGCGACGTGGTCCGCGCCCGCACCGGCATCGCGCTCGAGCCCGAGGTGCGCGTGATCGGCGAGCCCGGCCGTGCCGAAGGCGAGCGAAGCTCGCTGCACGGGAAGTCGAGATGAAGCGCCGAAGGGCCGCCCCGAGGCGCGGGCCCCCCTATGGGGGGAGGCGAGCGAAGCTCGCTGCGGGGGGAGGCACATGACCGACGCTGAATTCGGCAAGGTGGCGGTGCTGATGGGCGGCAGCTCGTCCGAGCGCGAAGTGTCGCTGATGTCCGGCAACGGCGTGGTCGGCGCGCTGCGCGAGCGCGGCGTCGATGCGCATGCGTTCGACCCGATGCATCGCGACGTGTGGCAGCTCAAGCGCGACGGCTTCGCGCGCGCGTTCATCGCGCTGCATGGACGCTACGGCGAGGACGGCACCGTGCAGGGTGCGCTCGAGTCGCTCGGCATCCCGTACACCGGCAGCGGCGTCATGGCCTCGGCGCTGGCCATGGACAAGTGGCGCACCAAGCTCGTGTGGCTTGCGAGCGGCATCCCGACGCCGCGCTACCGCGTCGTCGGCGAGCGCAGCGACTGGATGCGCATCGTCGCCGAGCTCGGCCTGCCGCTGATCGTCAAGCCGGCGCGCGAAGGGTCGACGATCGGCATCACGCGCGTGACGTCGGTCGATCACGACGAGATGGCGGTCGCGTACGCGGCGGCACGCGAGCACGACGACCTGGTGCTGGTCGAGGAGTTCGTGCAGGGCCAGGAGCTCACGGCGTCGATCGTCGGCCGCCGCGCGCTGCCGCTGATCCGCATCGTCGCGCCGCAGGGCAACTACGACTACGAGCACAAGTACTTCTCGAACGACACGCGCTACGACTGCCCGGCGGGATTGCCGGATGCCGTCGAGCACGCCATTCGCGCGCAGTCGCTCGCCGCGTTCGACGTGATCGGCTGCGAGGGCTGGGGGCGGCTGGATCTCATCCTGCGCGAGGACGGCACGTGGTCGTTCCTCGAGGTCAACACGTCGCCGGGAATGACCGGTCACAGCCTCGTGCCGATGGCGGCGCGCGCCGCCGGCACGGCATTCCCCGACCTGTGCGTCGAGATCCTGCGAGGCGCCCATGTGGGATGACGTGAAGGCGCTCAACGCCGCGGCCGTCACACTCGCCGCGCTGGCGGCAATCGCGCTGGCTGCCGGTGCCATGGTGTGGACGGTGCGCCAGCCGCTGTTCGCGTTCCGCGACGTCGTCGTCACCGCGCCGCTCGCGCGCGCCAACGCCGCCTATATCGAGGCCGTGCTGCGCAGCGAGCTGCATGGCACGTTCTTCACGCTCGACTTCGGGGCCGCGCGCGCGTCGTTGCGCGAGGTGCCGTGGGTGCGCAGCGTAGCGCTGCGCCGGCAATGGCCGTCGCGCCTCGAGGTGACGATCGACGAGTACACGCCGCTCGCGCGCTGGAACGACGTCGCGCTGGTGGATCCCGATGGCGCCGTGTTCGCTGCCGGCTACGACGGCGACCTGCCGCAGCTCACCGGTCCCGATGGCCAGGCACCCGATGTGGTGACGCGCTACCGCGAGTTCCGCGACGTGCTCGCGCCGCTCGGGCTCGCGCTGACCGGCCTCGCGCTGACGCCGCGCGGCAGCTGGTCGCTGAAGGCGTCGCACAACGGCGGCGTGGTCGCGATCGAGCTCGGTCGCACCGACGTCGGCGGGCGACTTGCGCGCATGGCGAGCGTCTATCCGCGCACGCTCGGCGCACTCGAGCGCGCGGGTCGCACCGTCGATTACGTGGATCTGCGCTATCGCGCGGGATTCGCGGCGCGCGTGCCCGGACTGCGCGACAAGCCGGTGAAGAAGGCGGCGTGACGCGCGCCGATCCCCACAACGAGACGAGAGCATGGTCAGGGAAACCAAGAATCTGATAGTCGGGCTGGACATCGGCACATCGAAGATCGTCGCCGTGGTCGCGGAGGTGAATCCCGACGGTGGGTTCGACATCGTCGGTCTCGGCACGCAGCCGTCGCGCGGGCTCAAGCGCGGCGTCGTGGTCAACATCGAGGCGACGATGGCCTCGATCCAGCGCGTGCTGGAGGAGGCCGAGCTGATGGCCGACTGCAGGATCGCCGAGGTCTACACGGGTGTCGCCGGCAGCCACATCCGCAGCCTCAACTCGAGCGGCATGGTGGCGATCAAGGAGAAGGAGGTCACGCAGGCGGACATCGACCGCGTGATCGAGACCGCCAAGGCGATCGCCATCCCCAACGACCAGCAGATCCTGCACATCCTGCCGCAGGAATTCATCATCGACGGCCAGGAGGACGTGCGCGAGCCGCTCGGCATGAGCGGCGTGCGCCTCGAGGTCAAGGTGCATATCGTCACCGGCGCGGTGTCGGCGGTGGAGAACATCGTCAAGTGCGTGCGCCGCTGCGGCCTGTCCGTCAAGGACGTGATCCTGCAGCCCCTCGCCTCCGCGCGCGCCGTGCTCAACGACGACGAGCAGGACCTCGGCGTGTGCCTGATGGACATCGGCGGCGGCACTACCGACATCGCCGTTTTCGTCGGCGGCGCGATCCGCCACACCGCCGTGATCCCGATCGCCGGCGACCAGATCACCAACGACATCGCGATGACGCTGCGCACGCCCACCAAGGAAGCCGAGGAGCTTAAGTTGCGCCACGGCTGCGCGCTGCGCCAGCTCGCCAATCCCAACGACGTCGTCGAGGTGCCCGGCGTCGGCGAGCGCGGTCCGCGCAAGCTGTCGCGGCAGATGCTCGCCGAAGTGATCGAGCCCCGCGTCGAGGAGCTGTACACGCTGGTGCAGGCTGAATTGCGGCGCTCCGGATTCGAGGAGCTCCTGTCGTCGGGCATCGTGCTGACGGGCGGCACGGCGCTGCTCGCCGGCATGGTCGAGCTCGGCGAGGAAGTCTTCCACCTGCCGTGCCGCGTCGGCCTGCCGGCCTACGGCGGCGGCCTCGCCGATGTGGTCAAGAGCCCGCGCTACGCGACCGCGGTGGGGCTGCTGCTGGAAGGCCGCGACCACTGGCTGCGCGACGAGGAAGCGCGCCAGCAGACCAAGGGCATCGGCGGCGCCGCCGAGCGGATGCGGCAATGGTTCAAGGCGAATTTCTAGGACGGACGAAAGTGAAAACCTACTTTCGTCCGGATCGACTTCCTGAAAATCGGTGGCAAAGCCACGCGATTTTCAGCGGCAACAGCTACGTAAAAACCATGTCGACGCGGCGCGTCGTGCGCAAGGCGGGGCATCCCGCGACGCGCGGCGCACGCATCGGCGCACGGCATAACAGCGAAGAAATCACCAACACGGCAATCAGCGGCAACGCAGCGGCAAACAGGGAATCTCGGCAATCGAAGGCGGCCAGCGCGAGCGCCGGTCACGGCATTCATCATCCGACAGGACGAAAGGAAGGGTAGCGACATGTTCGAAATCATCGATCAGACCACGCCGGACGGCGCAGTCATCAAGGTCATCGGCGTCGGCGGCTGCGGCGGCAACGCAGTCGAGCACATGATCACGCGCGGGCTCACCGGCGTCGACTTCGTGTGCGCCAATACCGACGCGCAGGCGCTCAAGCGCTCGACGGCGCGCACGCAGATCCAGCTCGGCTCGACGCTTACGCGCGGTCTGGGGGCCGGCGCCAAGCCGGAGATCGGCCGCGACGCGGCGATGGAGGATCGCGACCGCATCGCCGAGCTGATCGAGGGCGCCGACATGCTGTTCATCACCGCCGGCATGGGCGGCGGCACCGGCACCGGCGCGGCGCCGGTGATCGCCGACATCGCCAAGAGCCTCAACATCCTGACGGTGGCGGTGGTGACGCGGCCCTTCAAGTTCGAGGGCAAGCGCCAGCGCGTGGCGACGGCCGGCATCGAGGAGCTCACCAAGAAGGTGGACTCGCTCATCATCATTCCCAATGACAAGCTGATGGAGGTGCTCGGCGACGACGTGTCGGTGCTCGACGCCTACGCTGCCGCCAACGACGTGCTGTGCGGGGCGGTGTCGGGCATCGCCGAGGTGATCAACAACCCGGGCCTCGTCAACGTCGACTTCGCCGACGTGCGCACGGTGATGGGCGAAGTGGGCATGGCGATGATGGGCTCGGCGACCGCGTCCGGCACCGAGCGTGCGCGCACGGCGGCGCACGAGGCGGTGAAGAGCCCGCTGCTGGAGGACGTCAACCTCGCCGGGGCGCGCGGCGTTCTGGTCAACATCACCGCTTCGTCGGGGCTCAAGATGAAGGAGTACCACGACGTGATGAACACCATCAAGGAGTTCACCGCCGAGGACGCGATGGTGATCGTCGGCACGGTGATCGACGACACGATGGACGACGCGCTGCGCGTGACGATGATCGCCACCGGCCTCGGCGGCGCCGCCACGCAGTCGCGCGGCGAGAAGCCGCGCCTCGAGATGGTCGAGAAGGTGGTCGAGCGCACCGGCACCGACAACGCCGGCTACATGGTGTCGCAGACCGTGGACTACGACAAGCTCGACCAGCCGGCGGTGGTGCGCCGGCGCTCGAGCGCGCTGTCGCCGCAGCAGACGCCCTTCGATGCCTCCGACATCCCGGCGTTCCTGCGCAAGCAGGCCGACTGAGATGGCGCACCCGGCACGCTGCCTGCCACGCGCGTCGCCTCGCGGCGGCGCGCGCGCCGGCGGCTACGCAGGCTGTTACAAAGACCCGCCGCGTGACGGGCGCGGCGCCTCGAATGCGAGGGGTCGCGTGCTAACATTCGAGCTCCCCCGAATACGGGATTTCGACCCCCGATGCTGAAGCAGCGCACGCTGAAGACCGCCACCCGCACCACCGGTGTCGGGCTGCACACCGGCGCGCGCGTCGAGCTCGCGCTGCGTCCGGCGCCGGTCGACCACGGCATCGTCTTCCATCGGCCCGACCTGCCGGGCGCACCGGCGATCGCGGGGCGCGCCGGCAACGTCGGCGACACGCGCCTGTCGTCGACGCTGCGCGACGGCGTCGCCTCGGTGTCGACGGTCGAGCACCTGATGTCGGCGCTGGCCGGCCTCGGCATCGACAACCTCGACGTCGACGTCGCCGGTCCCGAGCTGCCGATCATGGATGGCAGCGCCGGCCCGTTCGTGTTCCTGCTGCAGTCGGCGGGGGTGGTCGAGCAGAACGCGCCGAAGAAATACCTGCGCGTGACGCGCACGGTCGAGGCCCGTGACGGCGACAAGTGGGCGCGCTTCGAGCCTTTCGCCGGTTTCCGCCTCGACTTCGGCATCGACTTTCCGCACCCGGTGTTCGGCTCGGAGAACCGCCACGTCGTCGTCGACTTCGCCGAGCACTCCTACGTGCGCGAGATCGCACGGGCGCGCACGTTCGGCTTCATGCAGGACGTCGAGGCGATGCGCGCCGCGGGCCTCGGCCTCGGCGGCAGCCTGCAGACCGCGATCGTGCTCGACGAGACCAAGGTGCTCAACAGCGAGGGCCTGCGCTTCGACAACGAGTTCGTGCGCCACAAGGTTCTCGACGCGATCGGCGACCTCTACCTGCTCGGCCATCCGCTTATCGGCCAGTACAGCGCGTTCAAGACCGGGCACGCGCTCAACAACAAGGTGGCGCGGGCGCTGCTCGCCGAGCCGGGCGCTTTCGAGGTCGTGACGTTCGGCTCCGAGGCCGACGTGCCGCCCGCGTTCCAGGGCTGGCAGCTCTCGGCCGCCTGACCCGCGCGAAGACCGCGGCGTCCGGCACGGACGCCCGCCGCGCGCCGCCGCGATCGACGCCGCGATGATCCTCGTTCGCCTCCTCCTCTTCTTCGCGCTGGCGGCGATCGCGGTATCGCTGTTCCTGTGGTTCCTCAAGCGCGATCGGCGCTACCTGCGTTTCGTGCTGCAGGTGGCGAAATTCACGCTGCTGGTGCTGGTGGTGATCTTCCTGCTGTTCGCCGCCGAGCGGCTGCTGGTGCCGGTGGTGGCGCCGCTCGTCTAGCGCGCCCTGTATCGCGAATGGCGCGTCAGACCTTGTCGACGACGCGCGACCAGGTCTCCTCGAGGTGGCGCGCGATCACCGCCGCGAGGCGGCCCTCGTCGCGTGCCTCCAGCGCCACGATCATCTCCTCGTGCTCGGCGACGGCGCCGGCCCACTTGCGCGGCTCCTCGTTGCCGATGAAGCGGATGCGCTTCAATCGCGCCTGGATCACCTGGTGCATCGATGCCAGCAGCGCGTTGCCGGAGAGCTGGGCGATCCCCGAGTGGATCGCCTGGTTGCGGCGGTAATACTCGAGGCGGTTGCGCGCGCGATAGAGCGCGATCATCTCGTCGTGTACGCGGCGCAGCCCGGCGATCTCGGCGTCGGAGGCATTGCGGCACGCCAGGCGGCCGCCGAGCGTCTCGATGGCGCCGAGCACGTCGAGCATGTCGCGCACGTCTTTCGGCGTCAGCTTGCGCACGATCGCGCCGCGGCCGGGGACCAGCTCGAGCAGACCCTCACTCGCCAGGAACTTGAGGGCCTCGCGCAGTGGCGTGCGGGAGACCCCGAGCGCGTCGCCGAGCTGGCCTTCATGGATGCGCGTCAGCGGCGCCAGCTGGCCTTCGATGATCATGTCGCGGATGCGCTCGACGAGCTCGTCGTGCAGCGGCCGGCGGTTGACGGGGACGATGACCGATGCTGCCGCGTCGCCGGAGTCGGGCGCGGGGAGCGTCGCCGGCGCGGTCCTGACAGGTCGGGCGGGGCGGATCATCGAGTTTGACTTTAGCACGGTGGGGTGGCAAAGTATATTCAGCATGCTGTATGCAGCATTTTGTCCCATGCCGATCGTTTGACTGGTTGCCGCCGCAGACCGGCCGTTGCCGGCGGCCTGTGGCATGTAGATCCCGCGGCATGCGTTGCCGCCGTTCCCGCAGCCGTCTTTGGAGTGACCCTTGATCCACCCCAGTGCCGCCCCCGACGCCCGACCGCTGATTGCGCTGGCCATGGGTGACCCTGCCGGGATCAGCCCGGAGCTGACCGCCAAGGCGCTGGCGCTCGATGACGTGCGCGTGGCGGCGCGAATCGTCGTCGTCGGCGATCGCCGCGTGCTCGAGGCGGGCGCACGCATCGCCGGCGTCACGCTCGATGTCGACTGGCGTCGCGACACGGCGGACCTCCTCGCGGCGACGCGGCCGGCCGGCGTGGACCTCGGCAACCTCGATCCCGAAAGCGTGCAGCGCGGCGTCGCGACGCGCGCCGGCGGCGAGTTCGCGCTGGCGAATTTCCGCACGTGCCTCGAGCTCGCCCATGCCGGTCGCGTCGACGCCGTCTGTTTCACGCCGTTCAACAAGTCGGCGATGCGCGCGGCGCATCCGGGCTACGACGACGAGATCGGCTATTCGCTCGAGGTGCTCGGCCTCGAGGTCCCCGCCAGCGAGTTCAACATCCTCGAAGGGCTGTGGAACGCGCGCGTGACCTCGCACATTCCGCTGGCGGCCGTGGCTGCGCAGCTTTCACGCGAACGCGTGCTCGAAGCCATCCGCCTGGCCGACCGCGCGTTGCGCGACGCCGATTTCGCGCCGCCGCGCATCGCCGTGGCGGCGCTCAATCCGCATGCCGGCGACGGCGGCAACTTCGGTCGCGAGGAGATCGACATCATCGCGCCGGCGATCGAAGCGGCGCGGCGCGAAGGCATCGCCGTCGATGGCCCGTTCCCGTCGGATACGGTGTTCGTGCGCGCGCGCGCGGGCACTTTCGATGCGGTCGTCACGATGTACCACGACCAGGGCCAGATCGCGATGAAGCTGCTCGGCTTCGATCGCGGCGTCACGCTGATGGGCGGCTTTCCGTTCCCGATCTGCACCGCCGCGCACGGGACCGCCTATGAAATCGCGGGCAAGGGAGTCGCCAATATCGGCGCCACCCGCGCCTCGCTGTTGCTTGCCGCGCGAATGGCCGCGCGCAGAAGCCGGCGGCAAGCCGATCGCGCTGCGTCCGCAGCGTAACGACGCAACGTCAACGAGGAGGAAAGTCCGATGCACAAGAGAAACCTGGCGCAAGCCTTCGTCGCGCTCGCGGGCGCGCTGACCGCCGCCCTCGCGCCGGCGCCGGCCGCCGCGGCGTGGAAGCCCACCGAGCCGATCGAGTTCGTCGTCACCGCCGGCGCCGGCGGCGGCACCGACAACTTCGCGCGCACCGTGCAGGCGATCGTCGTCAAGTACAAGCTTGCCGACCAGCCGATCGTGATCCTCAACAAGGGCGGCGGCAGCGGCGCCGAGGGCTTCCTGTACGGCAAGGCCGCGACCGGCAACCCGCATCGCGTGACGTTCGGCACCAACAACGAATACCTGCTGCCGCAGATCGCGAAGCTCGCGTGGAAAGGCGACGACTTCACGCCGCTGGCGGCGATGGCGCTCGACGAGTTCATCCTGTGGGTCAACGGCGAATCGCCATACAAGGACGCGGGCTCGTTCATCGCCGCGGCCAAGGCGAAGCCGGATACGTTCAAGATGGGCGGCAGCCAGGCGAAGGACACCGACCAGACGCTGACCAGCCTCATCACCGGTGCGACGGGCGCGAAATTCCTCTACGTGCCGTTCAAGAGCGGCGGCGAAGCGGCGGTGCAGCTCGCCGGCGGCCACATCGATTCCAACACCAACAATCCCAGCGAAAGCATCGGGCAATGGAAGGCCGGGCAGGTGCGCGCGCTGTGCGTGTTCTCGCCGAAGCCGCTCGCCGCCGGCCCCAAGGTGACGGCGACGATGGCGTGGTCGGACGTGCCGCCGTGCAAGGACGCCGGCATCCCGATCGACCAGTACCAGCAGCCGCGCACGCTGTGGCTGCCCAAGGATGTCCCGGCCGACGCCGTGGCCTGGTACGTCGACCTGCTGTCGAAGGTGCGCGCGACGCCGGAGTGGAAGCAGTACATCGAGCGTTCGGCGCAGACCGACCAGTTCCTCACCGGCGCCGAACTCAAGCGCTTCATCGCCGACAACGACCAGAAGTCGCGCAAGGTATTCGAGCAGGAAGGCTGGCTCGTCAAGTGACGCCCCGCGCGGCGCGCGGACCGGGTGACCGGCCGCGCGGCGCGCGGCCACGCCAGGCCCAGACATGTCAGCCGGCAGCGCGAAGCACGTGTCGCGACTCGCCGCCGAAGTGGTCGGCGCGCTGGCCACGTTCGCGCTCGGCGTGGCCATCGCCATCGGCGCTCGCGCCGACGGCGTCGGCTGGACCGCGGGCGGCCCCGAGGCCGGCACGTTTCCGTTCTACGTCGGGCTGATCGTCGCGGCGGCGAGCCTCGGCAACCTCGCGCTGGCATTTCTGCGCCACGATCGCGCGGCCATGTTCCTCGACGCCGTCAAGGCGCGTCGCATCGCCGCGTTCGGCGTTCCGCTCTGCTGTTCGTGGCGGCATCCGTCTGGCTCGGCTTCTACGTGGCCACGATCCTGTATCTCGCAGGCGTCATGCGCGTGCAGGGACGCTATCGATGGTGGATGGCGCTTGCCGTGGCGATCGGCAGCGCCGCGTTCTTCTACGTCGTGCTCGAAGTGTGGTTCAAGGTGCCGCTGCTCAAAGGGCCGCTGGAAGCGGCGCTCGGCATCCACTGAGCGCCGCTGCGATGGACAACCTCGCGCTCCTTTGGCACGGCTTCGGTGTCGTGCTCACCACCCAGCATCTGCTGCTGATGGTCGCCGGCGTGCTGCTCGGCATCCTGGTCGGCGTGCTGCCGGGACTGGGCGCGCCGAATGGCGTGTCGCTGCTGCTGCCGCTGACGTTCACGATGAATCCGGTGGCGGCGATCATCCTCCTCACCAGCATGTACTGGGGCGCGCTGTTCGGCGGCTCGACGACGTCGATCCTGTTCAACATTCCAGGCGAGCCGTCGTCGGTCGCGACCACGTTCGACGGCTACCCGATGGCGAAGCAAGGGCGCGCGGCGCAGGCGCTGACGCTCGCGTTCCTGTCGGCGGCCACCGGCGCGCTGATCGGCGTGATCCTCATCACGCTGCTGTCGTCGTGGGTGGCGACGTTCGCGTTGCGCTTCGGCTCGCCGGAGTACTTCGCCGTGTACTTCCTGGCATTCGCGAGCTTCATCGGACTCGGTGGCGCGGCGCCGCTGAAGACGCTGGTGTCGCTCGGTCTCGGCCTCGCGTTCGCGAGCGTCGGCATGGACACCATCTCGGGCAGCCTGCGGCTCACGTTCGGCTTCGATTCGCTGGTGGGCGGCATCAGCTTCCTGGTCGCGGTCATCGGCCTCTTCGGCATCGGCGAGCTTGTCGTGACGATGGAGGAGGGGCTGCGCTTCGACGGCCTCAAGGCGCGCATCCGCCCGCGCGCCGTGCTGGAAGCCGCACGCATGCTGCCGCGATACTGGGTGGCACTGTTGCGCAGCAGCGCGATCGGCTGCTGGATGGGCATCACCCCGGGCGGTCCCACGGCAGCGTCGTTCATGAGCTATGGCATCGCCCGGCGGTTCTCGCGGCGCCGCGCGAACTTCGGCAAGGGCGAACCCGAAGGCATCATTGCGCCGGAGACCGCCGATCATTCGGCCGGCACCAGCGCGATGCTGCCGATGCTGGCCCTCGGCGTGCCGGGCTCGGCGACATCCGCCGTGCTGCTGGGCGGGCTGATGATCTGGGGCCTCAATCCCGGCCCGACGCTGTTCACCGAGCGACCCGATTTCGTCTGGGGCCTGATCGCCAGCATGTATCTCGGCAACATCGTCGCCGTGGTGCTGGTGCTGTCCACCGTGCCGCTGTTCGCCGCGATCCTGCGCGTGCCGTTCGCGATCATCGGGCCGATCATCGTCGTCGTCTGCTTCATCGGCGCGTACACGGTGGCGAACGCGACGTTCGACCTGTGGCTCGCCGCGGCCTTCGGCGTCGCGGGCTGGCTGTTCAAGAAGATCGACTATCCGATCGCGCCGCTGGTGCTGGCGATGGTGCTGGGCGACAAGGCCGAGGATGCGTTCCGCCAGTCGATGATCATGTCGCGCGGCTCGGTGGCCATCTTCTGGTCGAATCCGCTGGTGGCGGTCCTCTGCGCGATCGGCCTGCTATTGTTGATATGGCCGCTCGCTGGCGGCGCATGGCGCCGATTCGCGGGCCGGGCGCCGGCGGACGCGCTGGAGGAATGACATGAGGGACGAGGCCATGCGATGAGCGCCAGGAAGAAGCTGCGCAGCGAGGCGTGGTTCGCGCGCCAGGACAAGATGGGGTTCTACTACCGGTCGTGGCTCAAGAACCGCGGCTTCCCGCAGGATCAGTTCGAGGGCCGGCCGGTGATCGGCATCTGCAACACGTGGTCGGACCTCACGCCCTGCAACTCGCACTTCCGCACGATCGCCGAGCACGTGCGCTTCGGCGTGCTCGACGCCGGCGGGTTCCCGCTCGAGTTTCCCGTGCTGTCGCTCGGCGAGACGATGATGCGACCCACGGCGATGCTGTTCCGCAACCTCGCGTCGATGGACGTCGAGGAGGCGATCCGCGCCAACCCGCTCGACGGGGTCGTGCTGCTGATGGGCTGCGACAAGACCACGCCGTCGCTGCTGATGGGCGCGGCGAGCGTCGACATCCCGACGATCGGCGTGTCGGGCGGCCCGATGCTGCGCGGCATCCACTGCGGCAAGCCGATCGGCTCCGGCACCAACACGATCTCGATGAGCGAGCAGCTGCGCTCGGGCCAGATCACGCTCGCGGAGTTCCACGAAGCCGAAGCCGACATGCACCGCTCGCACGGGCACTGCATGACGATGGGCACGGCGTCGACGATGGCGTGCATGGTCGAGGCGCTCGGCGTCGGCCTGCCCGGCAATGCCGCGATCCCCGCCGTCGACGCCCGGCGCAACCTGCTGGCGCGCGAAGCGGGGCGGCGCATCGTCGAGCTGGTACGCGAGGACGTCGCGCTGTCGAGCATTCTCACGCGACAGGCGTTCGAGAACGCGATCCGCGTCAATGCCGGCATCGGTGGCTCGACCAACGCGGTCGTGCACCTGATCGCGATCGCGCGCCGCGCCGGCATCGACCTCGGTCTCGACGACTGGGACCGGCTCGGGCGTGACCTTGCGTGCCTGGTCAACCTGATGCCCTCGGGCAAGTACCTGATGGAGGACTTCTTCGAGGCGGGCGGGCTGCCGGTGGTGATCCGCGAGCTGGCGCAGCAAGGCTTCCTGCACGCCGACGCGATGACGGTCAACGGGCGCACGCTGGGCGCCAACAACGCGAATGCGCAGTGCTGGAAGCGCGACGTCATCCATGCCTACGATGATCCGTTCAAGCGCGACGCCGGCATCGCCGTGCTGCGCGGCAACCTCGCCCCCGATGGCGCGATCATCAAGCCGTCGGCGGCGTCGCCGCATCTGTTGCAGCACACCGGCCGCGCCGTCGTGTTCGAGTCGGTCGAGGACCTGCATGCGCGGATCAACGACGACGCGCTCGACATCGACGAGAACTCGGTGATGGTGCTCAAGTATTGCGGACCGAAGGGCTATCCTGGCATGGCCGAAGTGGGCAACATGCCGCTGCCGCCGAAGCTCCTGAAGCGCGGCATCACCGACGTCGTGCGCATCTCCGATGCGCGGATGTCCGGCACCGCCTACGGCACCGTCGTGCTGCACACGGCACCCGAGGCCGCCGCCGGCGGCACGCTGGCGCTGGTCGAGAATGGCGACACGATCACGCTGGACGTGCCGGGACGCCGCCTGCATCTCGACGTCGACGACGCGACGCTGGCACGCCGGCGCGCCGCGTGGAAGCCGCCCGCGCCGCATGCCGCGCGCGGCTACGTGAAGCTCTACGTCGATCACGTGCTGCAGGCCAATGAAGGCGTCGACCTCGACTTCCTGGTCGGCCGCAGCGGATCGGCCGTGCCGCGCGACAACCACTGACCGGCTGCGGAGATTGCAATGAATCAGACCGCACGCCGCTACACCGGCGTATTTCCGGTGGCTCCCACGCCGTTCACCGAGAGCGGCGAACTCGATCTCGCCGGCCAGCGCCGCGTGCTCGACTGCATGATCGACCAGGGCGTCGACGGCCTGTGCATACTCGCCAATTACTCCGAGCAATTCCTGCTGTCGGACGCCGAGCGCGACACGCTGATCGACCTGTGCCTCGCGCACGTCGCCGGGCGCGTGCCGGTGATCGTCACGTGCAGCCATTTCAGCACGCGCATCGCGGCAGCGCGCGCCCGCAAGGCGCACGAAGCGGGGGCGGCCATGGTGATGCTGATGCCGCCGTACCACGGCGCGAGCCTGCGCGTCGACGAGACCGCGATGCTCGCGCATTTCGCGCGCATCGCCGCAGCCGGCGACCTGCCGATCATGGTGCAGGACGCGCCGCTGTCGGGCGTGCAGCTGTCCGTGGCGTTCCTCGTGCGCCTCGCGCGCGAAGTGCCTGCCGTGCGCTATTTCAAGCTCGAGGTGCCGGGCACGGCGGCCAAGCTGCGCGCGCTGGTGGAAGCGGGCGGAGCGGCCATCGAAGGCCCGTTCGACGGCGAGGAATCGATCACGCTGATGGCCGACCTCGACGCCGGCGCCACCGGCACGATGTCGAGCGCGCTCCTGCCCGAGCTCATCAAGCCCGTGGTCGCGCACCACCGCGCCGGTCGCCGCCAGGAGGCCGCGGCCGCGTACGCGCGCATCCTGCCGCTGATCAACTACGAGAACCGGCAGTGCGGCTTGCGCGCAACCAAGGCGGTGATGATGGCCGGCGGCGTGATCAGGAGCGACGCCGTGCGCCATCCGCTCGACGCGCTGCATCCGGCCACCCGCGCCGGCTTGCTCGAGCTCGCGGCCGAGCTCGACGTGATCGCGCTGCGCTGGGGCCGCTAGCCGCGCCGCCACGCCACGCTACGCGGCGCCGTCCGCTGCGCCATCCTCGCGCCAGCGGCGCACGAGTCCGCTGTCGAGGCCGAAGAGATCCAGCGCGCGGCCCACCGATTGCGCGACGAGATCGTCGATGCTCGCGGGCCTGGCGTAGAACGCCGGCACCGGCGGCATCACGATCGCGCCCATCTCCGTGACTGCCGTCATGCTGCGCAAGTGACCCAGATGCAACGGGGTTTCGCGCACCATCAGCACCAGCCGCCGGCGCTCCTTCAGCACTACGTCGGCGGCGCGCGTCAGCAGCGTCGACGTCACGCCGGTGGCGATCTCCGACAGCGAGCGGATCGAGCAGGGTGCCACCAGCATGCCCAGCGTGCGGAACGAGCCGCTGGCGATCGACGCGCCGATGTCCTCGGGCCGATGACTGTGATCGGCGAGCGCCTCGACGTCGGCCGCCTTGAGCGCGGTCTCGCTGGCGAGGGTCATCCGCGCGCCGCGCGACATGACGAGATGCGTCTCGACGCCGATCGCGCGCAGCGCCTGCAGCGCGCACACGCCATATGCCGCGCCGGACGCGCCGCTGATGCCCACGATCAGGCGCTCGCTCACGGCGCGTGCGTCAGGGCTGACCGGCGAACCCGAGCATGGCTTCGAGCATCGCCGCCAGGTGCGGCACGGCGCGCGCCGCGCGGTCGGGCAGGTAGTCGTACGGGGAGGCTTCGTTCATGTAGACGCATTGCGCCATCTCGAGCTGGAGCGCGTGCACGCCGCGCACGGGCGCGCCATAGCGGCGCGTGATGTAGCCGCCCTTGAAGCGGCCGTCGACCACCGAACTATAGCCGGCCGCGGTGGACGCCACTGCCGCCACGCGCGCTGCGAGGCGCGTATCGCAGCTCGTCCCGCCGACGGTGCCCAGGTTGAAATCCGGCAGGCGGCCGGCGAAGAACCGCGGCACGACCGAGCGGATCGAATGTGCGTCGAGCACGAGCGCGATGCCGTGCCTTTCCATGCAGCGTGCGATCTCCGCGGCCAGCGCGGCATGGTACGGCTGGTGGATACTCGCCACGCGCTCGGCGATTTCGGCGGCCGCCGGCGTGGCGCCGGCATACACCGGCGCGCGATCGAACGTGTCGACGGGGCAAAGGCCGGTGGTGTCCTGGCCCGGGTACAGGTTGTGATCGTCGGGCGGCCGGTTGAGGTCGATCACGTAGCGCGAATGCGTCGCCACCAGCATCGACGCGCCGAGTTCGCGCGCGAACGCGTACAGGCGGTCGACGTGCCAGTCGGTGTCCGGCAATGCCGACGCGTCGTCGGTGAAGCGCGCGCGCAGGGCATCGGGCACGAACGTCCCGGCATGCGGCACCGAGACCACGAGCGGTCGCGTGCCGGCATGCAGCACATAGGGCGGCGGCGCGGTCATTGGCACTCCCCCCGCAGCGCGCCTCGGGGCGGCCCTTCGGTCGGCAAACGTTCCCCCCGAAGCGCGCTCCGCGCGCCTCCCCCCACAGGGGGGCGAGCGCCTCGGGGCGGCCCTTCGGCGCTCATCGTGCGACTGCCGTGCCGGCGAGCGCGCGGCGCGCCGCGCCGAACGCTGCATTCGCCGCAGCCTGGCCGGCGTGGCGTCCGTCGACGATGCGCGCCACGCCGCCGGCGAACACGTCGCGGATCGCACTCTGACGGTCGCTGGCGAAGACGTGCGCCGACAGCATCGCCGGCGCATCGAGATCGGCGAGCGCCGGGTGTGCCGCGTCGAGCACCACCAGGTCCGCCTGCTCGCCGACGGCGAGGCCGGCGACGCGACGACCGCTCGCCTGCGCGCCACCGGCGACCGCCGCCAGCGTCATCGCCGTGGCCACCGACGCTTCGCGCTCGCCGCCCACGACGTTGCGGCGTCCGGTCGCAAGGCGCTGGCTGTACTCGAGCGCGGCAAGCTCGAGGCCGGCGTCGACGCACACGTGGCTGTCCGAGCCGATGCCCCAGCGTCCGTGCGCTGCCATCCAGCGCGGCATCGCGAATGTGCCATCGCCGAGATTGGCCTCGGTGGTGGGGCATAGTCCGGCGACGGCGCCGGTGCGTGCGGCAGCGTCGCTTTCCGCGTCGTCCATGTGCGTCGCGTGCACCAGGCACCAGCGGGCATCGACCGCGGCGTGGTCGAGCAGCCATGCCACGGGCCGCTGGCGATGGAACTCGAGGCACTCGTCCACTTCGCGCCGCTGCTCGGCGATGTGGATGTGACGCGGCATCGTGGCGTCGATCGCGGCCATCGCGGCGAGCGCCGCGGCGAGGTTGTCGGGTGCGACCGCGCGCAGCGAATGCGCGGCGAAGCCGATGCGCGTGCGCGGCGTCGCGCCGGCGTCGTGCAGCGACGCGACGAGGCCGACCAGCGCGTCGGTCGCGCGCACGAACCGCCGCTGCTCAGCGCGCGGCGGCGTGGCGCCGAAGCCGCCCTGCTGGTAGAGCACCGGCAGCAGCGTGATGCCGATGCCGGCGGCGTGCGCCGCGCGCAGCAGCGCCGCGGACATCGCGGGATCGTCGGCGTAGGGCATGCCATTGGCGTCGTTGTGCACGTAGTGGAACTCGCAGACCGACGTGTAGCCGCCGCGCAGCATGCGCAGGTAGAGATGCGTGGCGATCGCCTCGAGGAGCGGCGGCGTCAGCCGGGCCGCATAGCGGTACATCGCGTCGCGCCACGTCCAGAAACTGTCGCCGTCGCCGCCGCGGGTCTCGGCGAGCCCGGCGAACGCATGCTGGAACGCGTGCGAATGCAGGTTCGGCATGCCGGGAATCACCGGACCTGAGGCGACAGACGTTCCGATCGGGCACTGGGTGCGCGGCGTGGCGCGCGTCAGGCAGCCGTCGGCGTCCCATTCGAGCAGCACGTCCGCGGCCCAGCCTTCGGGTAGCAGCGCTTCTCGGGCGAAAAGTGCGCTCGCGCTCATGCCGCGTCTGCCGCGCGGTGGGCGATCGTGCCCTGGCGCACGACGATGCGCGGCCGCGGCGCGCCGATCCAGTACGCGAGCTCGGCGGCCGACTGCAGGTCCCACAGCACGAAATTGGCGGGCTTGCCGACGCCGAGCGTGCCATGCGTCGCGTCGAGGCCGAGCGCGCGCGCGGCATGGCGCGTGACGCCGGCGAGCACCTCGTCGACGCCGAGGCGGAACAGCGTCGCCGCCATGTTCATCGCCAGCAGCAGCGACAGCACGGGCGCGGTGCCGGGGTTATGGTCGCTCGCCACGGCAATCGGCACGCCGGCGGCGCGCAGCGCATCGATCGGCGGCACGTGCGTGTCGCGCAGCGCGTAGAACGCGGCCGGCAGCAGGACCGCCACCATGCCGGCGTCGCGCATCGCGTCGATGTCACGCGCCGACAGGTGCTCGAGGTGGTCGGCCGACAGCGCGAGGTGGCGCGCGGCGAGGCCGACGCCGCCGAGATCGCGCAATTGGCCGGCGTGCATCTTCACGCGCAGGCCGAGCACCGCCGCCGCCTCGAACACGCGCTCGGACTGCGGCAGCGAGAATGCGATGTCGTCGCAGAAGACGTCGACCGCGTCGACCAGTCCCTCGGCGGCGAGCGCCGGCAGCATCTCGCGCGCGACGCAATCGACATAGGCGTCGGCGCGCCCTGCGAATTCAGCGGGCAGCGCGTGTGCGCCGAGGAACGTCGTGCGCACGGTGACGCGGTGCGTGTCGCCGAGCCGGCGCGCCACGCGCAGGAGCTTGCGCTCGCTCGCGAGATCGAGGCCGTAGCCTGACTTGATCTCGATCGCGCACACGCCCTCGGCGAGCCAGTGGCGCAACCGTCGTGATGCGGCCTGGTAGAGCGTCTCCTCGGCGGCGGCACGCGTCGCGCGCACCGTCGACAGGATGCCGCCGCCGGCGCGTGCGATGTCGGCATAGCTCGCGCCGGCGAGGCGCTCGGCGAATTCGTGCGCGCGATCGCCGGCATAGACGAGATGCGTGTGGCAGTCGACGAGACCCGGCGTCACGTACGCACCACCGCCGTCGTGGCGTGGCAGCGCGGCGAATTCGGAGGGTGCCGCGTCGAAGGTGCCGACATAAACAATGCGGCCGTCGCGCACGCCGATCGCCGTCGGCGCCGATGCCCCGCAGGGCGGATCGCACAGCGCGCGCTCGACACGCAGGTTGTGCCACAGGCCGTCGGCGCCGGACGCCGTGGCCGGATTCACCGCGGCACCGCCTCGATGCCGGCGAACACCAGCGCCGCGTCGCCGGCATCGCTTGCCGGCGTCGCCATCCATGCCGCGCGCACGTCGTGCCACGCGAGCCCTTCGCCGGACTCGAGCGTGGCGGTGGCCTCGCCGCCATCGTTGGCGAGCGACCAGCGGCCGGCGACGACGTGCACGACCCCGGCCGCCGACTCGGGCAGCCTCGCCGCCGCGCGCACCACCTGCACGTCGGCGCGGCAACGATCGCGGCGCACCATGACGTTGAAATCGGTGGATGCGCCGGCGACCAGCGTCGCCTCGAGCGCGACGTCGCCGACGAAGGCGAACGGCGCGAGGCGCATGTCGAGACGGTGGTCGATCCCCGCCGCCGCGTCCGAGCGCAAGTGCACGCCACCGCCGTCGAGCAGCACGATGGTGCGGTCGACCCCCGGGAATTCGGAGAAGCGGCCGCTGGCGGCGATGGTGGCGATGCTCGCGCGCCAGTCGAAATCGTCGAACCCCGCCTCCGCCGGCACGCGCACGATCTCGCGCGTGCCGCCGTCGCCATTCTTCCAGGCGCTGACCGGCAGCGTGCGCAGGTCGTGGCGGCGGATCAACGCGCAGCGCCCGCCATCGGCAGGTCGAGTCCGTTGTCGCGGGCGCAGGCGATCGCGTCGTCGTAGCCGGCGTCGGCATGGCGCAAGACGCCGAGCGCGGGATCGTTCCACAGCACACGCTCGATGCGGCGCGCGGCGGCGTCGCTGCCGTCGCAGACGATCACCGTGCCGGCATGCTGCGAGAAGCCCATGCCGACGCCGCCGCCGTGGTGCAGGCTCACCCACGTCGCGCCGCTGGCGGTGTTGATGAGCGCGTTGAGCATCGGCCAGTCGGAGACCGCGTCGGAGCCGTCCTTCATCGCCTCGGTCTCGCGATTGGGCGACGCCACCGAGCCGGCGTCGAGATGATCGCGGCCGATGACGATCGGCGCCTTGAGCTCGCCGCTCTTCACCATGGCGTTGAACGCGAGGCCGGCGCGATGCCGCTCGCCAAGCCCGATCCAGCAGATGCGCGCCGGCAGGCCCTGGAACGCGATGCGCTCGCTCGCCATGTCGAGCCAGCGCGCGAGCGCCGCGTCGCCGGCGAACAGCTCCTTCATCTTGCGGTCGGTGCGGTCGATGTCCTCGGGATCGCCGGACAGCGCGACCCAGCGGAACGGACCCTTGCCGCGGCAGAACAGCGGGCGGATGTACGCCGGCACGAAGCCGGGAAAGTCGAAGGCATTGCGCACGCCGGCGTCGAACGCGACCTGGCGGATGTTGTTGCCGTAGTCGACGGTGGGCACGCCCATCGCGTGGAACGCGAGCATCGCCTCGACATGCGTGACGATCGACGCGCGCGCGGCGGCCACCACCGCCTCGGGGTGCGATGCGCGCTCGGACTGCCAGCGCGCGACGCTCCAGCCCGAGGGCAGGTAGCCGTTGACGAGGTCGTGCGCCGACGTCTGGTCGGTGACGATGTCGGGCCGCGTGCCGCCTTCTCGCGCGCGGCGTGCGAGCTCCGGCACGAGGTCGGCGGCGTTGCCCAGCAGTCCCACCGACACCGCAGCCTTGCGCGCCACCGCGTCCGCGATGATCGCCAGCGCCTCGTCGAGCGAATCGGCGCGGCGGTCGAGGTAGCGCGACTTCAGACGCGCGTCGATGCGCGCCGCGTCGCACTCGATTGCCAGCACCGATGCGCCGGCGAGCACGCCGGCCAGCGGCTGTGCGCCGCCCATGCCGCCCAGACCCGCGGTCAGGATCCAGCGCCCGCGCAGGTCGCCGCCGTAGTGCTGGCGTCCGGCCTCGACGAACGTCTCGTACGTGCCCTGCACGATGCCCTGGCTGCCGATGTAGATCCATGAGCCGGCGGTCATCTGGCCGAACATCATCAGGCCCTTGCGATCGAGGTCGTGGAACACTTCCCATGTCGCCCAGTGCGGCACGAGATTCGAGTTGGCGATGAGCACGCGCGGCGCGTCCACATGCGTGCGCAACACACCCACCGGCTTGCCGGACTGCACGAGCAGCGTCTCGTCCTCGGCCAGTGCACGCAGTGCAGCGAGGATGGCGTCGAACGCCGCCCAGTTGCGTGCAGCCTTGCCGATGCCGCCGTAGACGACGAGGTCCTGCGGCCGCTCGGCGACCTCGGGATCGAGGTTGTTCTGGATCATCCGGTACGCGGCCTCGATCTGCCAGTTGCGGCAGGTGAGCGCGCTGCCGCGCGGCGCGCGCACGGTGCGCGGGCCGGCGGCATTGGCGAGCATGCGGTCATTGGCGTTCATCGTCGTGCCTCCTTCATTGCGCGCGACGCGTCAGGCCGCGGCGGCGTGCGACGGCAGCATCGCCGCGATGGCCGCCGGCCAGTCGTCGCGCATCGCCCATGCCCGCATCGCCTCGATGTCGGGCGCGAGATAGCGGTCCTGGGCGAGGAACGCGACCCGCGCGCGGATGCCCGCGTGCTGCGCTTCCATCGCCGCCGAGCTCGCGAGCGGCCGCAGGAAGTCGATGCCCTGCGCCGCCGCCATCGCCTCGATGCCGATGATCGTCGCGGTGTTGGCGATCATCTCGGCGAGCCTTCGCGCGCCGAATGTCGCCATCGACACGTGGTCTTCCTGGTTGGCCGACGTCGGCAGGCTGTCGACGCTTGCCGGATGCGCCAGCGACTTGTTCTCCGACGCCAGCGCCGCCGCCGTCACGTGCGCGATCATGAACCCGGAGTTGATGCCGCCCTCGGCGACGAGGAACGGCGGCAAGCCCGACAGCGACGCGTCGATCAGGAGCGCAATGCGCCGCTCGGCGATGGCGCCGATCTCGGCGATCGCCAGCGCGAGCGCATCGGCGGCAAACGCCACCGGCTCGGCGTGGAAGTTGCCGCCCGACAGCACTTCGCCGCTTGCAGCGAACACGAGAGGATTGTCGGACGCCGCGTTGGCCTCGATTTCGAGCACGCGCGCGGCGTGTGCGAGGTTGTCGAGGCACGCGCCCATCACCTGCGGCATGCAGCGGATCGAATACGGATCCTGCACGCGTCCGCATTGCGCGTGCGATTCGACGATGCCGCTGTCGGCGAGCAGTGCGCGCAGCCCGGCGGCGACGGCGATCTGCCCGCGCTGGCCGCGTGCGACGTGGATGCGCGCGTCGAGCGGGCGCACCGAGCCGCGGATTGCTTCGAGCGACAGCGCGCCGGCGACGAGCGCCGCAGCGAACGCCTTCTCGGCGTCGAACAGCGCGGCGAGCGCGAGCGCGGTCGACACCTGCGTGCCGTTGAGCAGCGCGAGCCCTTCCTTGGGACCCAGCACGAACGGGGCGATGCCGGCGCGGCGCAGCGCCTCGTCGCCGCTCACCGTGACGCCGTCGACGATGGCCTCGCCCTCGCCGATCAGCACCGCCGCCAGATGCGCGAGCGGGGCGAGGTCGCCGGAGGCGCCGACCGATCCCTTCTGCGGAATGCGCGGCGACACGCCGGCATTGACCATCGCAACGAGCGCGTCGACCAGCCCGGCGCGCACGCCGGAATGGCCACGCGCGAGACTGATCGCCTTGGTGGCGAGCACCAGGCGCACGACGCCCTCGGCGAGCGGCGCGCCGACGCCGGTGGCGTGCGAGCGCACCAGGTTGCGCTGTAGCTCGGCGAGCCGGTCGTGGGCGATCCGGGTCTGCGCGAGCTTGCCGAAGCCGGTGTTGATGCCGTAGACCACCGCGTCGCGGCTGACGATGTCGTCGACAACCCCGCGCGCAGCGTCGATTCCGGCCGTGGCGCGCGGATCCATCGCAAGCCGCGCGTCGCCGTCGTGGATACGCCGCAGCTCGGCGAGCGTCACCGTACCGGGGTGCAGGGTCAGGGGCGGCAGGCGGGTCATCCGTGGCGGGGATTGTTCGCTACGCAACGCGACGACCGGCCCCGCGAGGGCGGTCCGCCGCGGTCAATGCTGCCGCAGCAGACGCCCGACCGCGGCCTTGAGCGGGCCCTCGGGCAGCGTGTCGCGCAATTGTCGCAAGGCAGGAGTGGCGTTTGCATCCCATTGAATTGTATGTTGTTTCGGCCGTGTCGCCGGTGCCGCCCGAGGTTGCACGACGACCTTGATCGCCGTAAACTCCCACCCCTCCCGCGCCAGCGCCGGCATCAGATCGGCGACGCGTTGGCGCAGCACGGCGGCCATCGCGCCGCTCGCTGCGACGAGCCTCAACTCGCCCGATTCGCCGGCATCCACCGCGAGTTCGGCACCGAGGGCTCGCGGCAGGACCCGCCGTACGACGCGCAGGATTGCCTCGCCTTGGGCAATGCGCCGCTGCCACTCTGCCATTTGCGGATCGGCGGCGAATACCCGGGCGAGCGTGGTCGATGACGAAGGTCGTGCCACCGGATTGGGTGAGAGGAAGGCGACAATTGAACATCATACTGGTGAGCGGGGCCCGTGCACGCGCGAGAACGGTCACGCTCGACTGGCGCCACTGGCTGGCCGGTGGTTTCGCGCTGTTCGTGCTGTTCATCGCGTTCACGCTGCTCTTCAATTTCCTGACGCTCAAGTGGGCGGCGGCCGTCCAGCATCCATGGCTGCAGGCGATCGTGCTGGCCGACCAGCGCGAGGAAGCGCGGCGCAACCTCGAGAAGACCCAGGGCCACATCAACGCGATGGCGCTGCGCATCGGCGAGCTGCAGGCGCGCGTGCTGCGCCTCGACGGCCTCGGCGAGCGGCTGGCCAAGAGCGCCGGACTCAATCCCCAGGAATTGCCGGCGGCGACGCCGCAGGACGATGAGAAGCCGGCGAAGGACGATGCCGACCCGGCGCCCGGGCGCGGCGGCCCGGTGTCGTCGCTGCCGACGCGCAGCTTCACCGAGGACGAGTTCGAGAAGATGCTGGCGAAGCTCACCGAGGAAGTCGACGTGCGCACCGACCAGTACGGCGTGCTCGAGGCATTGCTGGTGCAGGACTCCGCGATGCAGAAATTCCTGCCCACCCGCGAGCCGATTCCCGATCACTGGTTCTCGTCGAACTTCGGCTACCGGATCGACCCGTTCACCGGACTGCGCACGTTCCACGAAGGCATCGATTTCCCGGCGAACGTCGGCACGACCATTACCGCGGCCGCGAGCGGCAAGGTCATCTTCGCGGACGTGCATCCCGAATATGGTAAAATGATCGACATCGACCATGGCAACGGCCTCGTCACGCGCTATGCGCATGCACGCAAATTGCTGGTCAAGGTCGGCGACCTCGTCATGCGCGGCCAGCCGATCGCCGAGGTGGGCACCACCGGGCGTACCACCGGGCCCCACCTGCATTACGAAGTACGACTGAACGGCACGCCGCAGAACCCGGCGCGCTTCTTTAAGCCAGGCTGATTCCTTGCGCGCGGACAGCGGAATCGGATGAGGGGTGAGGGGTATCCTCACCCCTTGTTTTTTGTCCCTTGTTTCCGCCAGCCGTGAGCGCCATCTAACCGCCCATGATTTCCAACCTTCTCACCCGCGTGTTCGGCAGCCGCAATGAGCGCCTGCTGAAGCAGTTCAGCCATCAGGTCCGCGAGATCAACCGGCTGGAGCCCGCGGTGCAGGCGCTGTCCGACGCCGAGTTGCGCGCCAGGACCGACGAATTGAAGGCGAAGGTGAAGGACGGCGCGGCGCTCGAAGACGTGCTGGCCGAGGCGTTCGCGGTGGTGCGCGAGGCCGGCAAGCGCACGCTCAACATGCGCCATTTCGACGTGCAGCTGATCGGCGGCATGGCGCTGCACCACGGCAAGATCGCGGAAATGCGCACCGGCGAGGGCAAGACGCTGGTGGCGACGCTGCCGGCGTACCTCAATGCGCTGACCGGCAAGGGCGTGCACATCGTCACCGTCAACGACTACCTCGCGCAGCGCGACGCCGACTGGATGGGCCGCATCTACCGCTTCCTCGGACTCAGCGTCGGCGTCAACCTGTCGCAGATGGAGAAGCCGGCGAAGCAGGCTGCCTATGCCGCCGACATCACCTACGGCACCAACAACGAGTTCGGCTTCGACTACCTGCGCGACAACATGGTGTTCGGCGTCGACGAGCGCACCCAGCGCGGCCTCAACTACGCGATCGTCGACGAGGTGGACTCGATCCTGATCGACGAGGCGCGCACGCCGCTCATCATCTCCGGCCAGGCCGACGACAACATCGAGATGTACTACCGGCTCAACGAGCTGGCGCCGAAGCTCCAGCGCCAGGCGGACGAGAAGGGGCCCGGCGACTACTGGGTCGACGAGAAGCAGCACCAGGTGCTGCTGTCGGAGGAAGGCCACGAGCATGCCGAGCAGATCCTGACGCAGGCCGGACTGCTGGCGGCCGGCGGCAGCCTCTATGACGCGCACAACATCTCGCTGATGCACCACCTGTACGCGGCGCTGCGCGCGCAGTCGCTGTATCACCGCGACCAGCAATACGTGGTGCAGGACGGCGACGTCGTCATCGTCGACGAGTTCACCGGCCGGCTGATGCCGGGCCGGCGCTGGTCCGATGGCCTGCACCAGGCGGTCGAGGCGAAGGAAGGCGTGAAGATCCAGCACGAGAACCAGACGCTGGCGTCGATCACGTTCCAGAACTATTTCCGGATGTACGACAAGCTCGCCGGCATGACGGGCACCGCCGACACCGAGGCGTTCGAGTTCCAGCAGATCTACCACCTGGAAACGATGATCATCCCGACGCACAAGTCGATGGTGCGCAAGGACGAGAACGATCTCGTGTTCCGCACGTTCAAGGAGAAGGTCGACGCCATCGTCGCCGACGTGCGCGATTGCCATGCGCGCGGCCAGCCGGTGCTGGTGGGCACGACGTCGATCGAGAATTCCGAGATGCTGGCGCAGTATCTCGACAAGGAGAAGCTGCCGCACGAGGTGCTCAACGCCAAGCAGCATGCGCGCGAGGCCGAGATCGTCGCGCAGGCGGGACGTCCCGGCGCGATCACCATCGCCACCAACATGGCGGGTCGCGGCACGGACATCGTGCTGGGCGGCGCGATCGAGCGCACGCTGCTCGCGGTGCGCGAGGATCCCGAGCTCGACGACACGGCACGCCAGTTCAAGTTGGACAAGCTGCTCGGCGACTGGCAGGTGCTTCACGACCAGGTGAAGGCCGCGGGCGGGCTGCACATCGTCGGCACCGAGCGCCACGAGTCGCGCCGCATCGACAACCAGCTGCGCGGCCGCGCCGGTCGCCAGGGCGACCAGGGCAGCTCGCGCTTCTACCTGTCGCTCGAGGATCCGCTGTTGCGCATCTTCGGCGGCGAGCGCCTGTCGGCGATCATGACCCGGCTCAAGATGCCGGAAGGCGAGCCGATCGAGCATACGATCGTCAACCGGTCGATCGCCAAGGCGCAGAACCGCGTCGAGTCGCGCAACTTCGACATCCGCAAGCAGCTCCTCGAATACGACGACGTCGCCAACGACCAGCGGCGCGTGATCTACCTGCAGCGCAACGAGCTGCTCGAGAGCAGCGACATCTCGGAGACGATCCGCTCGATGATCCACGGCGAGATCGAGGCGACGGTGCGCCGCGCCATCCCGCCCGACTCGATCGAGGAGCAGTGGGACATGCCCGGCCTCGAAGCCACGCTGGCGAGCGATTTCCAGCTGCAGGCGCCGGTCGCGGCCTGGGTCGCCGACAGCGACGTCGACGCCGAGACGATCAGCGAGCGCATCGTCGCCGCCGCCGATGCCGGATGGCAGGACCGCGAGCGCCAGGCCGGCGCCGAGGTGATGCGCCAGTTCGAGCGCAGCCTGATGCTGCAGACGCTCGATCATCACTGGCGCGAGCACCTGGCGGCGCTCGACCACCTGCGGCAGGGGATCCACCTGCGCGGCTACGCGCAGAAGAATCCCAAGCAGGAATACAAGCGCGAGGCGTTCGAGCTCTTTTCCGACATGCTCGACCGCATCAAGCAGGACGTGGTGAAGGTCGTGCTCACCGTGCAGGTGCGTGGCCGCGAGGAAGTCCAGGCGGTGGAGGAAGCGCCGGCCGTCACCAACGTGCGCTACCAGCACGCCGACTACGAGGAGGCGCTGGCGGCCAGCAATGCCGGCGACGAGGGCGGCACCGCGGTCGCCGCGCCGCCGTTCGTGCGCGCCGGCGCCAAGGTCGGCCGCAACGACCCGTGTCCCTGCGGCTCGGGCAAGAAGTACAAGCAGTGTCACGGGCGGCTCGCCTGATCTAGCACGCGGTTCCCCGCGCGCGCGCGGGGAACCGCGCGACTTGCCGTCCCGCACCCGCATGCCATCCGCCACCACCGACCTTCACGCGATCGCATGGCGCGCGATGAAGTCGCGCGGCCTCGAGCCGGATTTTCCCGCTGCCGCGCAGCGCGAGGCGGCGCAGATCGGCGCACCGGCGACGGCCGGCGGCGCGGCGATACGCGACCTGCGCGAGCTCCTGTGGGCGTCGATCGACAACGACGATTCGCGCGACCTCGACCAGCTGTCGGTGGCGGCGCCCGCCGCGGGCGGCGCGAGTGTCGTGCGCATTGCGATCGCCGATGTCGACGCACTGATCGCCGCGCATTCGGCGATCGACGGCCACGCAAGCCTCAACACCACGTCGGTGTACACCGCGGGCGGGATCTTCCCGATGCTGCCGCTGAAATTCTCCACCGACCTGACCTCGCTCAACCCGGACGTCGACCGCCTCGCCATCGTCGTCGAGATGACGGTTGGCGCCGATGGCGAAATCGGCGCATCGGACATCTATCGCGCGCAGGTCCGCAATCGCGCGAAGCTCGCCTACGACAGCGTCGCCGCGTGGCTCGATGGCAAGGCCGCAGCGCCCGCGCCGGTGGCGGCCGTCGCCGGCATGGACGCGCAGCTTGGCCTGCAGGACCGCATCGCGCAGAACCTGAAGCGCGCGCGCACGTCGCGCGGCGCGCTGGAACTGGAGACGTCGGAGGCGCGCGCGGTGTTCGACAACGGCACGCTGGCCGACCTGCTGGCCGACGAGCCCAACCGCGCCAAGGTATTGATCGAGGACTACATGATCGGCGCCAACGGCGTCGTCGCGCGCTTTCTCGCCGGCAAGGGGTTCGCGACGCTGCGCCGCGTGCTGCCCGTGCCGCAGCGCTGGGACCGCATCGTGGCGCTGGCGACCGGCCTCGGCGACACGCTGCCCGCGGCGCCGGACGCGAAGGCTCTGAACGCGTTTCTGCTGCGCCGCCGCGCCGCCGATCCGGCGCGCTATGCCGACCTGTCGTTGTCGGTGATCAAGCTGCTCGGTCGCGGTGAGTACGTCGCCGACTGCTGCGGCGAGGCGGTCGAGGGCCACTTCGGGCTCGCCGTGCGCGACTACACGCATTCGACGGCGCCGAACCGCCGCTTTCCCGACCTCGTCACGCAGCGAATCCTGAAGGCGGCGCTGGCCGGCGCGCGCGCGCCCTATGCCGAGGCGGAGCTCACGACGCTGGCGGCGCACTGCACCGCGCAGGAGGACAACGCCAACAAGGTCGAGCGCCAGGTGCAGAAATCGGCGGCGGCGATGCTGCTGACTTCGCGCATCGGCGAGACGTTCGACGGCATCGTCACCGGCGCGTCGGACAAGGGAACCTGGGTGCGCATCGCGCGGCCGATGGCGGAAGGGCGGGTCGTGCGCGGCGACGCGCACCTCGACGTCGGTGACGCGGTGCGGGTCAAGCTGGTCGGCGCCGACGTGGAGCGCGGCTTCATCGATTTCGCCCGCGTGGATGCCAGGGCATGAGCGCGCCACCGCGTCCCGATCCGCCGCTCGCCTACGAGAACACGCGGTTCATGGAAAGCGAGGAGGCGCGGCCGCTGCGCATTCTCGCCGAGTACAGCGAGCCGCTGAAGCGCTTCCGCGCAGCGCGGGTGTGCGAGACGATCGTGTTCTTCGGTTCGGCGCGCCTCGCCGAAGACGGTCCGCTCGGCCGCTACTACCGTGAGGCCCGCGAGCTCGCGCGCCTCGTCACGCTATGGGCGCAAAGCCTCGGCACCGAAGCCTGCCGCTATGTCGTGTGCACCGGCGGCGGCGGCGGCATCATGGAAGCGGCCAACCGCGGCGCGATCGACGCCGGCGGCCTGTCGATCGGGCTCAACATCGCGCTGCCGTTCGAGCAGCACGTCAACCGCTACATCACGCCCGGTCTCGCGTTCCAGTTCCACTATTTCTTCATGCGCAAGCTGTGGTTCGCGCACCTGGCGCGCGCGCTGGTCGTGTTCCCGGGCGGCTTCGGCACGCTCGACGAGATGACCGAGATCCTGACGCTCGCGCAGACGCACAAGCTCGAGCACCCCATTCCCATCGTGATGTACGGCAGCGCGTACTGGAAGGAAATCATCAACTTCGACGCGCTGGTGCGCCACGGCATGATCAGTGCCGACGATCTCGGCCTGTTCCACTTTGCCGACGATCCGGCGCGCGCGCTCGAGCTCCTGAAGGGTGTCGCCGGTCCCGCCACGGCAAAGCCGGTCGACAGGGTGCCGGCGTTCGCGCATTCGCGCGTCGGTTGACGATGGCGCGTATCTGCGTCCGGCCGGCGACATGCGCGAGCATGGCTGCGCGCGGCGCACGTCGTTGGAGTGCTGGACGATGAGCGCGGCGGCATCCGACGCCCTGGTGCTGTTCGGGGTCACCGGCGATCTCGCCTATCGCCAGATCTTCCCTGCGCTGCAGCGTCTCGTTCGCAACGCCGCGCTTGATGTGCCGGTGGTGGGCGTCGCGCGCTCGGCATGGAGCGACGACCAGTTGCGCGCACACGTGCGCGAGAGCCTCGTCGCCCATGGCGGCGTCGACGAGCAGGCGTTCGCCAGGCTCGCGCCGCGGCTGCGCTACGTCGAAGGCGACTACCAGGACAGCGCGACGTTCGCGCGCATCGGCGCGGCGCTGGCGCCGGCGACGCGGCCGCTGCATTACCTCGCGATACCGCCGAGCCTGTTCGCGACGGTGATCGAGGGCCTGGTCACGGCCGGCTGCGCGCGCGACGCGCGCGTCGTCGTCGAGAAGCCCTTCGGCCACGACCTCGCATCGGCGCAGGCGCTCAACGCGCTGCTGCACCGCTACTTCCCTGAATCGGCGATCTTCCGCATCGATCATTACCTCGGCAAGGAGCCGGTCGAGAACCTGCTGTACTTCCGCTTCGCCAACGCGTTCGTCGAGCCGATCTGGAACCGCAACCACATCGCCGCCGTGCAGATCACGATGGCGGAGCAGTTCGGCATCGAGGGCCGCGGCCGCTTCTACGACGAGGTCGGGGCGATCCGCGACGTCGTGCAGAACCATCTGCTGCAGGTGGCGGCGCTGCTGGCGATGGAGGCGCCCGTGCAGCGCAATCCCGAGACGTCGCGCGACGAGCGCAACCGCCTGTTTCGCGCGATGCGGCCGCTGGCGCCGGCGGACGTGGTGCGCGGCCAGTTCGCCGGCTACCGCGACGAGCCGGGCGTGGCCGCCGATTCCGCCGTCGAGACGTTCGCCGCGCTGCGCCTCTACATCGACACCTGGCGCTGGGAAGGCGTGCCGTTCTGCATCCGTGCCGGCAAGAAGCTGCCGGTGACGACGACCGAGGTCGTGGTCGAGCTGAAGCGTCCGCCGCTGACGGTGTTCGACCCGATCGGCGCGGGATCCTCCAACCGCTTCCGCTTTCGCTTGAGCCCCGACGTCTTCATCTCGCTGCAGGCGCGGGTGAAGGCGCCCGGCGAACGGATGCAGGGCAACGATGTCGAACTGATCGCGCGCCGGCACACGGTCGACGAGATGACGCCCTACGAGCGCCTGATCGGCGATGCGCTGGAAGGCGATGCGTCGCTGTTCGCGAGCAGCGACAGCATCGAGGCGGCGTGGCGCGTGGTCGACCCGGTGCTGGCCGGCATGCCGCCGCCCGCGGTCTACGCGCCGGGCACCTGGGGCCCCCCGGAGGCGGCGCGGGTCGTTGCCGGCAGCGAGGGCTGGTCCGATCCCACGCTGTCGCGCGGGGGCGCATGACGGCACTGCGGCAACGAACCTGTTTGGCTAGACGATGCATCGCGCACCCGCCGCGACGATGCGAACGCGAGGACTGACGATGAAGACCACCCGGCAACTCGATGCCCTCGGCCAGCGCCTGTGGCTCGACAACATCACGCGCGGCCTGTTGCGCAGCGGCACGCTCGCGCGCTACGTCGACGAATTCTCGGTGACCGGGCTCACCTCGAACCCGACGATCTTCGACCACGCGATCGGCGGCTCGTCCGACTACGACGAGGCGATCCGCCGCGAATCGCCACGGGGCGGCAGCGACGAGGCGCTGTTCGTCAAGCTCGCGATCGAGGATCTGCGCGAGGCGGCGCGCCTGTTCCTGCCGGCGCATCGCGCCAGCGGCGGCATCGACGGCTGGGTGTCGCTCGAGGTGTCGCCGCTGCTCGCCGACGACGCGCGCGGCACGATCGACGAGGCGGCGAAGCTGCACGCGCAGGCGGCGTGCCCGAATCTCTACGTCAAGATCCCGGGAACGGCGGCCGGTGTTGAGGCCATCGAGGCGTCGGTGTTCGCCGGCATTCCGATCAACGTCACGCTGCTGTTCTCGCGCGCGCAGTACGAAGCCGCCGCCGGCGCGTACCTGCGCGCGATCGAGCGGCGCATCGCCAAGGGTCTCGATCCGAAAGTGCATTCCGTCGCATCGCTCTTCGTCAGCCGCTGGGACGTCGCGGCCAACGACAAGGTGCCGCCCGCGCTGCGCAACCGCCTCGGGATCGCCGTCGCCATGGACACGTATCGCGCCTACCGGCGCCTGCTCGCGTCGTCGCGCTGGCGCCAGCTCGCGGCCGCCGGCGCGCTGCCGCAGCGCGTGCTGTGGGCGAGCACCGGCACCAAGGACCCGTCGGCCGCCGACACGCTGTACGTCGAGGCCCTGGCGGCGCCCGACACCATCGACACGCTGCCGGACAAGACGTTGCTGGCGTTCGCCGATCACGGCCGCCTGGGGCCGCTGATGCCGGACGACGGCGGCGACGCCGACGCCGTGCTGGCGCAGTTTCGCGCGGCCGGCGTCGACGTCGACGCGCTGGCCGCGAGATTGCAGCAGGAGGGTGCGGACGCCTTCGTCAAGTCGTGGCGCGAGCTCCTCGCGCGCGTGGGCGCCAAGCGCGCGTCGCTGGCCGTGGCGTCCTGAAGCCGACATGCCGCCCGTCACGCAAGCGCTGATCGTCGCCAACGTCGCGATCTATCTGCTGCAGATGCTGATGCCCGGCATCGTCGTGCCGTTCGCGCTGTGGCCATTGGATGCCGACAGCGCGAGCGGCGGCCAGGTGAGCTTCGGCGTCTGGCAGGTCGTCACCTACGCATTCCTGCACGGCGGCCTCGCACATATCGCGTTCAACATGTTCGCGCTGTACATGTTCGGTGCGCCGTTCGAGCACGTGGTGGGCGCCAGGCGCTACCTCGTCTACTACTTCGTGTGCGTGGTGACGGCGGCAGTCACGCAGCTCCTCGTCATGCAGGCGATGGGCGGCCTGTACCCGTCGATCGGCGCATCGGGCGGCGTATTCGGCTTGCTCCTCGCCTACGCGGCGTACTTTCCGCGCAACAAGGTGTTCCTGATCTTCCTGCCGATCCCGATGCCGGCACCGATCTTCGTCATGCTCTACGCGGCACTCGAGCTCGTCCTCGGGGTCACCGGCACGCAGGCGGGCGTCGCGCACTTCGCCCACCTGGGCGGCCTGGTCGGCGGCGCGGCGATGATCTTCTACTGGCGCCACGTGCGGCGCCTGGGCTAGCGGCCCCCGCCCGCGCGTCACACGCCGAGCAGCGGCGGCAACGCCGCGGGATCCGCCGCCAGCGCGGGTGACGCGCCGGCCAGCACGATCGTCCCCTTTTCCATCACCACCACGTGATCGGTGTGCGCCAGCACGCTGCGGTAGTTGCGGTCGACGACGATCGAGGCGATGCCGGTGGCGCGGATCGCGCCGACGATGCGCCAGATCTCGCGCACCACGAGCGGCGCGAGGCCCTCGGTGGCCTCGTCGAGGAGCAGCAGGTCCGGGTTGGTCATCAGCGCGCGGCCGATCGCCAGCATCTGCTGCTCGCCGCCCGACAACTGATCGCCACGGTGGCGGATGCGCTCGGCGATGCGCGGAAACGTCGCCAGCACGCGGCCGAGCGTCCAGTCGTCGCGGTCGTCGACGCCGCGGCGCGCAGCGACGACGAGGTTCTCTTCGACGCTCAACTCGGGAAAGATGCCGCGCCCCTCCGGGACGTAGCCGATGCCGAGGCGCGCAATGGCGCTCGGACGCAGGTCGGTGACATCGCGCCCGCGCACGGCGACGGTGCCGGCGCTGGCGTGCACGATGCCGAGAATCGTGCGCAGCAGCGTCGTCTTGCCCATGCCGTTGCGGCCGAGGAGCCCGAGCGCCTCGCCGGCGGCGACCTCCAGATCGACGCCGCGCAGCGCGTGGCTGGCGCCGTAGTGCGCGTGGAGATTGCGCACGCGCAACAGCGGCGCGCTGGATGACTCTCCCCGATTCGACCTTGGCCCTTCGCTGCTCATGCCGACTCGCCCAGGTAGGCCGCTTGCACGTCGGCGTTGGCGCGCACGGCGGCAGGCGCGTCGCTGGCGATCACCGCGCCGTTGACCATCACGGTGATGCGGTCGGCGATGCGGAACACCGCATCCATGTCGTGCTCGACGAGCAGGATCGCATGGCCCTCCCGCAGCGACGCCAGGAGCCCGAGCATCGCCGCCGTTTCCTCCGCACCCATGCCGGCCAGCGGCTCGTCGAGCAGCAACACCTGCGGCGCCGTGGCGAGGCACATCGCCACCTCGAGCTGGCGCCGCTGGCCGTGCGACAGCGTCGCGGCGATGTGACCGGCAAGCGCGGTGAGGCCGGTACGGGCGAGGGCGTCGCGCGCGGCAGCGAGGCTGCGTGCGCAACGCGCCGCGGCGTCGGGCGCGAACGGCGCGGGAAAGCGGCCTTGCGCGCACAGCCGGCAGTTCTCGAGCACGGTGAACGGCATGAACACCGTGCTGCGCTGATAGGTGCGACCGAGCCCCCTGCGCGCACGCCACGGCTGCGAGGCGCGGGTGACGTCGATGCCGCCCAGCATGATCGTGCCCGCGTCGGCCGCCAGTTCGCCGGCAAGCACGTTGACGAGCGTCGACTTGCCCGCGCCGTTGGTGCCGATCACGGCGTGTACGCTGCCACGCACGAGGTCGATCGACAAGCCGTCCACCGCGGTGAGGCCGCCGAAGCGACGCACGATGCCGCGCGCCCGCAACAGCACGTCGCCGTCCCGATCGGCGCCCACCACCGCCGGCGGCAGGCTGCCCGGCGTGCCATCGCGCACTGCCGATGCGCGCGGCGCGTTCATGGCGCGAGCGTACGCCGCGGACGCGTGCGCCACGTGCCGCGCAGCCCCATCAGTCCGCGCGGCATCGTCGCCACCAGCACGATGATGGCGACTCCCAGCGGCAGCTGCCAATGCCGGGAGAACGCGCCGAACACGGCCTCCGACTGGAACGCCTCCTTCAGCACGATGAACGTCAGCGCCCCGAGCGCGGCACCGCGCAGGCTGCCCATGCCGCCGAGGATCAGCATCAGCAGCACGGCGCCCGACTGATGCCATGCGAGCAGCTCCGGGTTGACGAAGCCATCCTTCACTGCCCACAGCAGGCCGGCGATGCCGGCGAGCGCGCCGCCGATCGTGAACGCGGCGAGCTTGTAGGCGTAGGTCGGAAAGCCCGCGGCGCGCATGCGCGTCTCGTTGACGCGGATGCCGGCGAGCGCATGGCCGAAGCGCGAGCGCTTGATCGCGGCGAGTCCGACGAACACGAGGAGCAGCACCGCGAAGGACAAGTAATAGAACGTGCGCGCATCGCCGAGGTTGGCGACGAGCGGCAGTGTCGGCTTGACGTTGAGATAGACGCCGTCGCTGCCGCCGCCGATCGCCGTGTCGTGGAACACGTAGTAGGCCATCTGCGAGAACGCCAGCGTCACCATGATGAAGTAAACGCCGCGCGTGCGCAGTGCCAGGGCGCCGATGGCGGCGGCCGCGATCGCGGTGACCAGCAGGACCGCGGGCGCCAGCCATGCGAGCGACGCTGCGCCGGACCTGGGCGCGAGCAGCACGGTGGCGTAGGCGCCGATGCCGAGGAACGCGGCGTGGCCGAATGACACGAGGCCGGTCTCGCCGGCGAGGAGCTCCAGCGACAGCGCGAAGATGGCGTAGACCATGATCGACGTCGCGAGGTCGACGGCGAAGCGGCCCCCGACGAGCGGGAACAGCGCGCAGGCGATCGCCGCGACCGCGACCGGTGCCGCCTGCCGCATCATCCTGCGCGGGGTCGGCACCTCGTCAGACACGGCGGAACAATCCCTCGGGGCGCCACAGCAGGATCGCCGCCATCAGCACGTAGACGGCCACGCCGGAGGCCTGCGGGAAGAGCACCTTGCCGAACGTGTCGACGATGCCGACCAGCAGCGCGGCGAAGAGCGCCCCGCGCACCGAGCCGATGCCGCCGATCACGACCACCACGAACGAGATGATCAGTACCTGGTTGCCCATGCCCGGGTAGACGGACGACACCGGCGCCGCGATCATGCCCGCGAACGCGGCGAGCGCCACACCGGCGGCGAACACCACGCGGTAGACAAAGCGGATGTCGACGCCGAGCGCCTCGATCATCTCGCGGTTCGACGCGCCCGCGCGGATCGCCATGCCGAGACGGGTGCGCGCGAGCACGAGCCAGAGTCCGGCGGCGACGGCAATGCACACGGCGGAGATGAAGAGCCGGTACACCGGATAGGTCATCAGGTCGCCGAGCGGCACGCTCGCCGACAGTCCTGCCGGCATCGCCACGCCGTGCACGTCGTCGCCGGCGGCGAGGCTGCGCAGTTCCTCGAACACGAGGATGAGCCCATAAGTCATCAGCACCTGCTGCAGGTGATCGCGACGGTAGAGGTAGCCGACGAAGCCCCATTCGAGCAGGTAGCCCAGCAGCACCGACAGCACGAGGCCGATGACGAGCGTGGTGGCGAAGCCGCCGGCGAGATGCTGCGCGACGAACGGCGCGAGCGAATAGGCCATGTACGCGCCGATCATGTAGAAGCTGCCGTGCGCGAGGTTGATCACGCCCATGATGCCGAAGATCAGCGTCAGGCCGCTGGCGACGAGGAACAGCAGCAATCCGTACTGGATCGCGTTGAGGCACTGCACCAGGAACGTGGCGAGGTCCATGCGTGAGGCGCGCAAAAAAGCCGGCCGCCGGATCGCTCCGTGCGCGGCCGGCCGGTGGTGCCGCAGTTACATCGTGCAGCCGGGTGAGGGGTCGGCGAGCGCCTTCACCGCGACGCTCACGTACTGGTTTTTGGTGCCCTCGACCTTGCGCAGGTAGATGTCCTGCACCGGCTCGTGCGAGCGCGACAGCGTGAACTTGCCGCGCGGGCTGTCGATCGTCGCCTTGCCCATCGCCGCCTCGAGTGCCGCACGCTGCTTGACGTCGCCCTTCACGGCGGAAAGGCCCGCGGCGAGCAGCTGTGCCGAGTCGTAACCCTGCACGGCGTAGACGTCGGGCGCGCTCTTGTACGCCGCCGTGTATGCGGCGCGGAACGCGTTGTCGCGCGGCGTATCGAGGCCATCGGCGTAGTGCAGCGTGGTCAGCATGCCTTGCGCCGCATCGCCCTGCGCTTCGAGCGTGCCGTCGGTGAGGAAGCCGGGTCCGTAGAGCGGAATCGACTTCGACAGGCCGGCCGCAGCGTAGTCCTTGACGAACTTGACGGCGCCGCCACCGGCGAAGAACGCATAGACGGCATCGGGCTTGGCCGCCGCGATTTCCGTCAGCAGCGCCTGGAACTCGACGTTGGGGAAGGGCAGCGTGAGCTCCTTGACCACCTGCCCGCCGGATGCGGCGAGGCCATCCTTGAAGCCCTGCACCGATTCGTCGCCTGCCGCGTATTTCCACGTGATCGTCACGACCTTCTTCGCGCCCCTGTCGCCGGCGACCTTGCCCATCGCATAGCCCGGCTGCCAGTTGGAGAACGAGGCGCGGAAGATCGACGGGCCGCACATCGCTCCCGTCACCGCGCGCGCGCCGGCATTGGGAATCACCAGCAGCGTGTCGGTGTCCTTGGCGACCTTGGCCATCGCCATCACCACGCCCGAATGCACGGTGCCGACGACGACGTCGACGTTGTCGCGCTTGATGAGCTTGTTGATGTTGTCGACCGCCTTCGACGGCTCGGACTCGTCGTCGACCTTGAAGTATTCGATCTCGCGGCCGCCAAGCTTGCCGCCCTGCTCGTTGACGTAGAGCCTGAAGCCGTTCTCGATCGCGTTGCCGAGCGCGGCGTAGGTGCCGGTGTACGGCAGCATGAAGCCCACCTTGACCTTGTCCTGGGCATGCGCGCCGAGCGCGACTGCTGCGGCCGTCACGGCGGCCAGCGTGCGCAGGATTGCGCGGGGATCGGATCTCATCGGATGTCTCCTCCTGGTGTCGATCATGTATGTTCGGCGACGAAAGCGGCGATCATCGCCGCCAGCAGTTCGGGCTTCTCGCGCTGCGGCGAATGGCCGCAGCCCGCGAGCACCTCCATCCGGGTTGCCGGCACGCGCTGCGCGATGCCCTCGATCTGCGCCAGCGTGCCGTATTCGTCGCGCTCTCCCTGTATCGCCAGCACCGGACAGCGCACGCCGCGAAGCATATCCTCGATCGACCAGCCGCGAAACTCCGGCGCGAGCCATGCGCCGCACCAGCCGCCGAACGCCGATTCGGGATCGGCGTGATGGCGCGCGAGGCGCGCCGCGAGCTCGCCCTGCGCGTACGCGTCGCGCGCGCGCTCGATGCTGGCGATGGAAACATCCTCGACCTTGATGTGCGGCGCGATCGCCACCACGCCGCGCGCCCACCCGGGAAAGCGCGCGGCATGAATCAGCGCGATCGAGCCGCCATCGCTGTGTCCGACCAGGAACACCGCCTCGCGCGCGGCGTCGATGTGCAGCGCGGCGGCAAGCGCGGGCAGCGCCTGCTCCGCCTGGCGGTGCATGAACGACGCCGTCCAGCGCCGATCGTGCGGCCGCGGCGTCGAGCGGCCATAGCCTTCGCGCGAATACACGAGCCCGCGCGCGCCGGCGGCGTCGCACACCATTCGCGGCCAGCCGCGCCACATCGCGACCGACCCCAGCCCCTCATGCAGGAACACGAGCAGCGGCGCCGCGGTGCGCTCCGCCGCGATCCACGCATGTTCGATCCTGACGCTTCCTGTTTCACCCGCGATGTCGACGAACGCCGGCGTCATCGCGCGGCGCCCGCTTCACGCTCGCGCAGGCGAAACCGCTGGATCTTGCCGGTGGCCGTCTTCGGCAGCTCGGCCATGAACTCGATGGCGCGCGGGTACTTGAAAGGCGCAAGGCGATCCTTGACGAACGCCTTCAACTCCTCGGCCAGCGCGTCGCCGGTGTCGACACCGGAGCGGGCGACGACGCAGGCCTTGGCGCGCGTCAGGCCGTCGCCGTCGGCGACGCCGATCACCGCCGCCTCGAGCACCGCCGGGTGCGCCATCAGCGCGGCCTCCACCTCGAACGGCGACACATATTGCCCGCTGACCTTCAGCATGTCGTCGCCGCGGCCGGCGTACGTGTAGTAGCCGTCGCCATCGCGCAGGTACTTGTCGCCGCTCTTGGTCCAGGCGCCGACGAATGTCGCGCGCGAGCGCTCGCGGTCGGCCCAGTAGCAGAGCGCCGCGCTGTCGCCGCGCACGTAGAGGTCGCCGATCTCGCCGTCGGCGACCGCGAGACCGTCCTCGCCGCGCAGTTCCACGGTGTAGCCCGCCACCGGCGTGCCGGTGGTGCCGTAGCGCACGGCGCCGGCGTGATTCGAGAGGAAGATGTGCAGCATCTCGGTGGAACCGATGCCGTCGAGGATGTCGACATCGTATTGCGCGCGAAAGCGCTCGCCGATCGCGCGTGGCAGCGCTTCACCCGCGGACACGCACAGCCGCAGCCGCAGCGACTCGCGTGCGGGCTTGTCGGTTGCGGCGAGCATCGCCGCGTACAGCGTCGGCACGCCGAAGAACACCGTCGGCCGCGCGGCGACGATGCGTTGCCACACCGCCTGCGGCGTCGGCCGCGCGCCCATCAGCACGACGCTCGCGCCCGCGCACAGCGGGAAGGTCATCGCGTTGCCGAGCCCATATGCGAAGAAGAGCTTGGCCGCCGAGAACACGGTGTCCGCGCGCGACAGCCCGAGCACGCTCTGCGCATACGTGAAGTTCGTCCAGTGCAGGTTGGCGTGCGTGTGCACCGCCGCCTTGGGACGCCCGGTGGACCCTGAGGAATAGAGCCAGAAGGCGATGTCGTCGGCGCGGGTGTCGACCGGCTGCGCCTGTGGTGTCGCCGCGGCGAGGAGGGCGGCGAACGACGTCGCATCGGCGGGCGGTGCGCCGCTGACGATGCGCACGTCGACGGCGTGGGCTGCGCGCGCCATGGCCGCGTCGAGCGTCCCCGCGAGCGCCGCCGATACCACCACCGCGCGGGCGCGCGAATGCTCGAGCATGTACACGTAGTCGTCGACGGTGAGCAGCGTGTTGACCGCCACCGGCACCACGCCGGCGTAGAGCGCGCCGAGGAACGCCACCGGCCAGTCGAGGCCGTCATGCGCGAGCAGCAGCATCCGCTCTTCGCGGCGCATTCCGCGCGCGCCGAGCGCCGCGGCGAATGCCCGCGCGCGCGCCGCGAGTTCGGCATAGGTGAGCGTACCGGTGTCGTCGCGATAGGCGACGGCATCGGGCCATGCCGCCGCGCGGGCGAACACGTCCGCCGCGAAGTTGTAGCGGGGCGGGGGTGGGGTCACGATTTACTCCTCGACATGCAAAATAGTGCTTGTTTATTTGAGCTGTCAAGCACTATACTGCATTTCATGGCAGACCCCCTCGACAGTGCTGCGTCGCGGCGGCCGGCGCAACGTCGAGCTCCGGAGTCCGCAGCCGTGGCGTTGGCACGCGAGCGTGGGACGGTGCCCGCGAACGGCGGCGAGCCTGCCGTATTTCTCGCGGCGCTGGGCGAGCGCGTACGCACGCTGCGCGCGCGTCGCGGGCTTACGCGCAAGGCGCTGGCGACCGCCGCGCAGGTGTCGCAGCGCCACCTCGCCAATCTCGAGTCGGGTGCCGGCAACGCATCGATCCTGGTGCTCCGGCAGGTCGCCGACGCGCTCGACTGTCCGCTCACTGCGATCGTCGCCGATGCCGCGCACGATTCGCCGGAGCGCCTCCTGATCGACGACCTGCTGTCGCGACGCAACGAGGAGGAGCTGGTCGCGGCGCGTCACACGCTGGCGGCGCTGTTCGGCGACGCGGCGGCGCCGTCGGCGCGACGGCGCATCGCGCTGATCGGCCTGCGCGGCGCGGGCAAGTCGTCGCTGGGCATGCGGCTGGCCACGACACTCGGCATGCGCTTCGTCGAGCTGTCACGCGACATCGAGCGGCTGGCCGGGTGCACCGCGAACGAGATCCATGCGCTCTACGGCCAGGCGGCCTACCGCCGCTACGAACGGCGCGCGCTGGAAGCCGCGCTCGCCGCCGACGCCGACGCCGTGATCGCCACACCGGGCGGAATCGTCGCCGAGCCGGCGACGTTCAACCGGCTGCTCGCGCACTGCACGACGGTTTGGTTGCAGGCGACGCCCGAGGAGCACATGCAGCGGGTGATGGCGCAAGGCGACCTGCGTCCCATGGCCGGCAATCGCGAGGCGATGGCGGACCTCAAGCGCATCCTCGACGGCCGCGTCGCGTTCTACGCCAAGGCGGACTACACGCTGGACACGCGGGGCCGCACGCTCGCCGAGGCCGGCGCCGCGTTGCGGCAACTCGTGGCACCCGCATTCTCCGCCGCGGGCGCGCAGGCGAAAGCGGATTCCCGGCGTGGCGCGCCGCCGCATCGCCGCATGCACTCGCCCGCGCAACCACGCGCTGCAGTGCCCGCGGACGCGCGTCCGCGAAGCCGCGGTCGAGGCGCGCGATGAATCGCGGCGTCACCACCGAGACCGATGCCGTCGACTTCCGCACCGAGCCTGCGCGCTATCGCCACTGGACGCTCGCCGTGGACGACGACATCGCGACGCTGACGCTCGGCGTCGCCGAGGATGGCGGCATCCGTCCGGGGTACGCGCTCAAGCTCAATTCCTACGACCTCGGCGTCGACATCGAGCTCGCCGACGCGCTCGACCGCATCCGCTTCGAGCATCCCGAGGCGCGCGCGATCGTCATCACCGGCGGCCGCGAGCGCGTGTTCTGCTCGGGCGCCAACATCTTCATGCTGGGGCTCGCGTCGCATGCCTGGAAGGTGAACTTCTGCAAGTTCACCAACGAGACGCGCAACGGCCTCGAGGACGCGAGCCGCCATTCCGGACTCAAGTCGCTGGCCGCCGTCAACGGCGCATGCGCGGGCGGTGGCTACGAGCTGGCGCTCGCCTGCGACGAGATCCTGCTGGTCGACGATCGCTCGTCGGCGGTATCGCTGCCGGAAGTGCCGCTGCTCGGCGTGCTGCCCGGCACCGGCGGCCTGACGCGGGTCACGGACAAGCGCCGCGTGCGCCACGATCATGCGGACATCCTGTGCACGACGGCGGAGGGCGTGCGCGGACAGCGGGCGCTCGACTGGAAGCTGGTCGATGCGCTGGCGAAGCCTGGACAGTTCCGCGACGCGGTGGCGGCGCGCGCGCGGTCGCTGGCCGACGCCAGCGATCGTCCGCATGGCGCCAGGGGAGTGCCGCTGCCGCCGATCGCGCGCCATGTCGACGCCGACGGCTACCACTACGACCACGTTGACGTGGTACTCGACCGCGCGCGCCGCATCGCCACGTTCATGCTGCGCGGCCCGGCGGCCGATGCCGCGGTGGACGTCGGCGCCATCGAGGCGGCCGGCGCCAACTGGTGGCCGCTCGCCTTCGCGCGCGAGCTCGACGACGCGATCCTGTCGTTGCGCACCAACGCGACCGGCATCGGCACGTGGGTGCTCAAGACGGCCGGCGATCCCGCCGCGATGTTGCGCATCGACGCCGCGCTCGCGGCGCACGCCGGCCACTGGTTCGTGCGCGAGACCATTGGCGCGCTGCGCCGCACGCTCGCGCGCCTCGATGTCACGTCGCGCTCGCTGTTCGCGCTGGTCGAGCCCGGCGCGTGCTGCGCGGGCACTCTCTGCGAAGTGGCGCTCGCCGCCGACCGCAGCTACATGCTCGCCGGCGGCGACGATGCGCCGCGCATCGCGCTGTCCGCGCAGAACTTCGGCGCGTACCCGATGGTCAACGGCCGCGCACGGATCGCCGCGCGTTTCCACGACGACGCCGCGGCGATCGGCGCCGCGCGCGCCGCCGCCGGGCGCCTGCTCGATGCCGCGGCAGCGGCGAGGCTCGGCCTCGTCACCGCGACGCCCGACGACATCGACTGGGCCGACGAAGTGCGCATCGCCCTCGAAGAGCGCGCCAGCCTGTCGCCCGACGCGCTCACCGGGCTCGAGGCCAACTTGCGCTTCGGGGGCGCGGAAACGATGGCGTCGCGGATATTCGGCCGGTTGACGGCGTGGCAGAACTGGATCTTCGTGCGGCCCAACGCGGTGGGCGAGCGGGGCGCGCTCAAGGTCTATGGCAAGGGCGTCGCGCCGCAGTTCGACTGGGACCGCGTGTAGCCGCCCATGCGCGACATCTCCCTTGACCTCTCCAGGAGCCTGCTCGCCCGTCATTCCCGCGAATGCGGGAATCCAGTCGTGACGGGGCGAAAGGGCCTGGGTGCGCTCGCCATTGCGGCGTCAAGGCTGGATCCCCGCTTTTGCAGGGATGACGATGGGAGGACTTGACGGTGACCACGATCGACTACAACGAGCGCATTCCGAACAACGTCGGCCTCGCCGACGACAAGGCGTTGCGGCGCGCGCTCGAGCAGTGGCAGCCCGGCTACCTCGCCTGGTGGCGCGAGATGGGCCCGCTCGATTCGCAGTCGCTCGACGTGTACCTGCGCACTGCGGTGAGCGTGGAGCCGTCGGGCTGGGCGAACTTCGACTACGTGAAGATGCCGGATTACCGCTGGGGTATCTTCCTCGCGCCGCGCGACCCCGCGCGCACCGTGCATTTCGGCGAGCACATGGGCGAGCCGGCGTGGCAGGAGGTACCGGGCGAGCATCGCGCAAACCTGCGGCGGATCATCGTCACGCAGGGCGACACCGAGCCCGCGTCGATCGAGCAGCAGCGCCATCTCGGCTCGACCTGTCCGTCGCTGTACGATTTGCGCAACCTGTTCCAGGTGAACGTCGAGGAAGGACGCCACCTGTGGGCGATGGTGTACCTGTTGCACCGGCATTTCGGCCGCGACGGGCGCGAGGAGGCCGCCGCGCTGCTGGAGCGGCGCTCGGGCGATACCGACAATCCGCGGATCCTCGGCGCATTCAACGAGCGCACGCCCGACTGGCTGGCATTCTTCATGTTCACCTATTTCACCGATCGCGACGGCAAGTTCCAGCTGTGCGCGCTCGCGGAATCGGGATTCGACCCGCTGGCGCGCACCACGCGCTTCATGCTCACCGAGGAAGCGCATCACATGTTCGTCGGCGAGTCCGGCGTCGCGCGCACGCTGCAGCGCACGGCGGAAGTGATGAAGGCGCTGGGCCACGACGACGCGCAGGCGGTGCGCGCGGCCGGCGCCATCGATCTCGCCACGCTGCAGCGCTATCTCAATTTCCACTTCAGCGTGACGATCGACCTGTTCGGAGCCGACGTGTCGTCGAACGCGGCGACCTTCTACAGCGCCGGGCTCAAGGGGCGCTTCGAGGAAGGCAAGCGCGACGACGACCACCGTCTCGGCGACCGCACCTACCGGATCCTGGAGAACGTCGACGGCCGTCTCGTCGAGCGTGACGTGCCGATGCTGAACGCGCTCAACGAGGTGCTGCGCGACGACTTCATCCGCGACTCGGTCGCCGGCATCGGCCGCTGGAACAAGGTGCTCGAGAAGAACGGCCTGCCGCAGCGCCTCGTCACGCCGCACAAGGCGTTCAACCGCAGGATCGGCTCGCTCGCAGGCCTCCGCGTGACCCCGCAGGGCGACGTCGTCGACGAGGCGACGTGGCAGGCCCGCGAGGGCACATGGCTGCCGAGCGCCGGTGATCGCGCGTTCGTCGCGTCGCTGATGGGCCGCGTCGTCGAGCCGGGCAGGTTCGCCGGCTGGATCGCGCCGCCGCCGGTCGGCGTCAACCGGCAGCCGATCGACTTCCAGTACGTGCGCTTCGGCTGAGGCGATGCACGACGAGCACGCAGCGGCGGCGAGCGGCGCGGGCGCCGCGCCGGCGGCGACGGTGGACGTGCTGAAGCAGCACCTCATCGACCCCGAGATCTGCATCCGCTGCAACACCTGCGAGGAAACCTGCCCGAGCGACGCGATCACGCACGACGCGCGCAACTACGTCGTCGACGCCGGCAAGTGCAATGCGTGCCTCGCCTGCATCGGCCCGTGCCCGACCGGCGCGATCGACAACTGGCGCATCGTCGCCCGTGACGCAGCCTACGCCACGCAGGCCCAGTTCGGCTGGGACGTGCTGCCGCCTGCCGACGCGACGGCAGCGCCGCCACCCGCGACCGCCGCTGCCGCGGTCACCGCTGCGCCATCGCCGTTGCCGACGATCGACGAGCGCGCGCCCGGCGCGACGATTCCGCCGGCGAGCGCCGCGCATCCGCAAGTCAACCTCTATTCGACGCGCGCGCCGCTCAAGGCCACCGTCGCCGGCAATTTCCGCGTCACCGCGGACGATGCCGCGAGCGACACGCGCCACATCGTGCTCGACTTCGGCGCGACGCCGTTCCCGGTGCTCGAAGGCCAGTCGATCGGCATCGTGCCGCCGGGCGCCGACGGCGAAGGTCGCGCGCACGTCGCCCGCCAGTACTCGGTGGCGAGCCCGCGCGATGGCGAGCGCGCCGGCTACAACAACCTCGCGATCACCGTGAAGCGCGTGACCGCCGACCACGCCGGTCGTCCCGTGCGCGGATTGTGCTCGAATTACCTGTGCGACCTCGCCAAGGGCGACGTCGTCGACGTCATCGGCCCGTTCGGCAACACGTTCCTGATGCCGGACGATCCCGCGGCCCACATCGTGATGATCTGCACGGGCACCGGCAGCGCGCCGATGCGCGCGATGACCGAGCGCCGGCGGCGCCTCGGCCTCGGCGCCGCTGGCGGCAGGCTGCTCCTGTTCTTCGGCGCGCGCAGCGAGGGCGAGCTGCCGTACTTCGGGCCGCTGACGCGCCTGCCGCGCACGTTCATCGACGTCAATCTCGCGTACTCGCGGATGCCCGATGCGCCGAAGCGCTACGTGCAGGACCGCCTGCGCGAGCGCCGCGGCGAGCTCGGCGCGCTGCTCGCCGACGGCGCGACGCATGTCTACGTCTGCGGCCTGCGCGACATGGAGGAAGGCGTGCTCGAGGCCCTGGCCGACGCCGTGCGCGCCGCGGGCCGCGACTGGCCCGCCGAATGGCGCGCGCTCAAGGCCGGCGGCCGGCTGCATTTCGAGACGTATTGATGAAGTTCGCCGAGATCACGCCGGGTCGTGTGATCGTGCTCGGACCGGCGAGCCTCGACACGGCGTCGATGGTCGAGTTCGCCCGCGCGTGGGACCCGCAATGGTTCCATACCGATGTCGCGCGGGCGACGGCGTCGCGCTGGGGCGGCCTCATCGCCAGCGGCTGGCAGAGCTGCGCACTGGCGATGAAGCTCGCCGTCGAGCACGTGCTGCAAGGCTCCGAATCGTTCGGCTCGCCCGGCCTCGATTACGTGAAATGGTCGGCGCCGCTGCGCCCCGGCGACGCCGTGACGCTGACCATGACGGTCGAGGAAGCGCGGCGCTCGCAAAGCCGTCCCGGCCTTGGCGTCGTGCGCTGGCGCTGGGAACTGCGCAACCAGCGCGGCGAGACCATCGTCGACCTCCGCGCGACCAGCCTCTTCGACCTGACGCAAGCCTAGGCGCCCGTGGTTGTCGACTACGACGGCGGTAGCGCACGGCTAACGCAAGCGCGCGGCGACACCGCATAATGACGGTCATCCGTCGCGGCGCGCGCCCGCGACTCGTGCGCGCCCACGGCGATCGATGCCGCGGCGTACGCCGACGATCACGGCAGGGACCGCAAGCTGCCGTTGCGACGCGCGCCGGGGGGACCTGTTGGCTGACCTGATTTCCGTTCACGACCTTTCGATCGAGTTCGACAATCGCGGCATGGCGGTGCCGGCACTGCGTGGCGTTTCGTTCCGCATTCGACCGGGCGCGACGGTGGCGCTGGTGGGCGAGTCGGGATCGGGCAAGTCGGTCACGGCGCAGGCGATCATGGGCATCCTGCCGCCGAGCGCGACCATCACCCACGGCCAGATCCTGTTCGCGGAGCCGCGATCCACGGCGAAACCGGTCGACATCACGCGGCTCGCCCGCGACGGCCGCAGGATGCGCCACATCCGCGGCCGCCACATCTCGATGATCTTCCAGGAGCCGATGGTGTCGCTGTCGCCGCTGCACACGATCGGCGACCAGGTCAGCGAGGCGCTGTTCCTGCACCACCGCACGCCTCACCGCGCCGGCATGCGGCGCACCGCGGAAATGCTCGGGCTGGTCGGCTTCCCCGATCCCGAGCGCGCGCTGAAGAGCTATCCGTTCGAGCTGTCGGGCGGCCTGCGCCAGCGCGCGATGATCGCGATGGCGCTGATCTGCGGGCCGTCGCTGCTGATCGCCGACGAGCCGACGACGGCGCTGGACGTCACCGTGCAGGCGCAGATCCTGGCGCTGGTCAACGACCTGCAGGCCGAGCTCGGCATGGCGGTATTGATCATCACCCACGATCTCGGCGTCGTCGCCAACGTCGCCGAGGAAGTCGTCGTGCTCTACGAGGGCCGCATCGTCGAGCAGGGCACGATCGGCGCGCTGTTCGAACATCCGACGCATCCGTATCTCAAGGCGCTGCTGCGCGCGGTGCCGCACTTCGACATGCAACCGGGCGAGCGGCTGGAATCGATCCGCGCCGTCGATCACCAGAAGGGGCCGCTCGTGGAAAAGGGCGAGCCGTGGCCGGCCGACGCGCCGGAGCTCCTGCTCGACGTGCGCGGGGTGTCGAAGTCGTTCGTCACCAAGGGCAGCGGATGGCTGCGTCAGCGCGCGGGGCCGGTGCTGCGCGCGGTGGACGACGTCAGTCTCGCGATCCGCCGCGGCACGTGCCTCGGCCTCGTCGGCGAAAGCGGCTGCGGCAAGACCACGCTCGGCAAGCTGGTGATGCGCGCGCTGGAGCCCGATCGCGGCGAGATCCACTACAACGACCACGGGCGCGTGCTCGACGTCGTGCACGCCGACGCCGACGAGCTGCTGCAGTTCCGGCGGCGGGTGCAATACATATTCCAGGACCCCTTCAGCTCGCTCAATCCGCGGATGACGGTGTTCGACATCCTGCGCGAGCCGCTTGTCATCCACCGCATCGGCGACGCCGACTACCGCGCGGCGATGGCGAAGGAGCTGATGCGCCTCGTCGGGCTCGATCCGCGCTTCCTCAATCGCTATCCGCACAGTTTCTCGGGCGGTCAGCGCCAGCGCATCGGCATCGCCCGCGCGCTGGCGCTCAAGCCGGATCTCGTGCTCTGCGACGAACCGGTATCCGCGCTCGATGTGTCGATCCAGGCGCAGGTGCTCAACCTGCTGAAGGACCTGCAGGCCGAGCTCGGACTCACCTACCTCTTCGTGTCGCACAACCTCGCCGTAGTCGACTACGTCGCCGACGACATTGCGGTGATGTGCCGCGGCCGCATCGTCGAGTCGGCGCCGCGCGAAGCGCTGTTCCGCAACCCGATGCATCCGTATACGCGCGGATTGCTGGCTGCCGTGCCTTATCCCGACATCCATCGCAAGCTCGACCTCGCTGCGGTGCTCGACGGCGCGGCTCGCAGTCCCGAGCAGTGGCCGGCACCGTTCGCCTGGACCGCCGACGGCGCGGGCGCGCTGACCGATGTAGGTGGCGGCCATCGCGTGCGCATGCAGCAGGCGGCGCTGGTGCAGGGCGAGCCCGCATGAGCCTGCGTCCCGCCGCCGTCGTGCTGCTGTGGCTCGTGGCGCTCGCCGCCGGCGCGCCGGTGCGCGGCGAGGAGCCGCCGATGTTCGCGTTCGACGTGTCCTCCGGCGCGCTGCCGCCGCTTGCCAAACGGCTTCCCGAGGACCCGCTGGTGGTGAAACCGCAACGCGCCGACTGGCGCGTGGGTCGCTACGGCGGAACGTTGCGGACCCTGATGGCCAAGGACCGCGATATCCGCATGATGGTCGTCTACGGCTATGCGCGGCTGGTCGGCTACGACGAGAACCTGCGCATCGTGCCCGATCTGCTCGATCGGCTGGACAACGTCGAGGACCGCGTGTTCACGCTGCACCTGCGCCCCGGCCACAAATGGTCCGACGGCCGCCCCTTCACGTCCGCCGACTTCAAGTTCTACTGGGACGACGTCGTCAACAATCGCGACCTCTCGCCATTCGGGCTGCCGCAGGCACTGCGCGTCGACGGCAAGGGCCCGCGCTTCGAGGTGCTCGACGAGCGCACGGTGCGCTACACGTGGGATGCCCCCAATCCGCAGTTCCTGCCGGCGCTGGCCGCGCCGAGCCCGCTCTACATCTACCGCCCTGCGCATTACCTGCGCAAGTTCCATGCGCATTACATCGGCCTCGACAAGGCGAACGCGCAGGCGGTCGCCGCCGGCTCGCGCGACTGGATCGGCCTCTACCAGAAGCTCGACGAGCAATATCGCTTCGACAACCCCGACCTGCCGACGCTCGAGCCATGGATCAACACGACGCCCATGCCGTCGACGCGCTTCGTGCTGGTGCGCAATCCGTATTTCCACCGCGTCGACGAGCAGGGGCGCCAGCTGCCGTACATCGACCGCGTCGAGGTCAGCGTGACCGACGACAAGCTGATCCCGGCGAAGACCGGATCGGGCGAGTCCGACCTCCAGGCGCGCTATCTGCGATTCGACGACTACACGTTCCTCAAGCAGAGCGAGGCGCGCAACCACTACCACGTGCGGTTGTGGGAGAAGGCGCTGGGGTCGCAGCTCGCGCTCTACCCCAATCTCAACGTCGCCGATCCCGTGTGGCAGCGGCTGATGCGTGATGCCCGCTTCCGCCGCGCGTTGTCGCTGGCGGTCAACCGCCACGAGATCAACGAGGTCGTCTATTTCGGCCTCGCCCGCGAGTCGGCCAACACGGTGCTGACGCGAAGCCCGCTGTTCCGGCCCGAGTTCCGCGCAGCCTGGAGCCAGTTCGACGTCGGCAGGGCCAACGCGCTGCTCGACGACCTCGGTCTCAAGCGGCGCGACGCCAACGGGGTGCGCCTGCTGCCCGACGGCCGGCCGATGGAGCTGATCGTCGACACGTCCGGTGAGAGCACCGAGGAGACCGACGTGCTGGAGCTCGTCCGCGACAGCTGGCGCAAGGTCGGCATCGCGATGTTCGCGCGCCCGTCGCAGCGCGAGGTGTTCCGCCGTCGCGTCTATGCCGGCATGTCGATGATGTCGATCTGGTCGGGGCTCAACAACGGCATTCCCACGCCGGAGATGAGCCCCGCCGAGCTTGCGCCGACGTCGCAGGACCAGCTGCAGTGGCCGATGTGGGGGCAGCACTACCAGAACCGCCGCGAGGGCGGCGAGGCGCCGGCACTGCCGGCCGCGCAGAAGCTGCTCGATCTCTACGGCCGCTGGCAGCTCGCGACGAGCTACGCCGAGCGCGAGCGGATCTGGCTCGAGATGCTCGGCATCAACGCCGACGAGGTGTACACGATCGGCATCGTGTCGCGCGCGCCGCAGCCGATCGTCGTCGGCGATACGCTGCGCAACGTGCCCGCGGACGGCGTCTACAGCTGGGACCCTGGCGCCTACTTCGGCATGTACCGGCCCGAAACGTTCTGGCTCGACGACAAGGCCCGGCCATGATGCTGCGCTACGTCGTCAAGCGGATCCTGCTGATGATCCCGACGCTGATCGCGGTCAGCATCATCGTGTTCACGATCATCCAGCTGCCGCCCGGCAACTACCTCGAGAGCTACATCGCCGAGCTGCAGGCGCAGGGCGAGACGGTCGACCAGCAGAAGGTCGATTTCCTGCGCCAGTACTACGGCCTCGACAAGCCCTTGCCGGAGCAATATTTGCGCTGGGCCGGAGGGATGCTGGTCGGCGACTTCGGCTATTCGTTCGAGTTCAACATGCCGGTCACCAAGGTCGTCGGCGACCGGATGTTGCTCACGATCATCATCTCGCTGGTCACCGTGCTGTTCACGTGGGCGGTGGCGTTTCCCATCGGCATCTACTCGGCCACCCACCAGTACAGCTGGGGGGACTACGGGCTGTCGCTATTGGGATTCCTCGGCATCGCGATCCCGAACTTCATGCTGGCGCTGGTGATGATGTACATCGCCAACGTGTTCTTCGGCACGTCGATCGGCGGACTCATGGATCCGGCGTACATCGGCAAGCCGTGGACGTGGGACAAGCTGCAATCCGTGCTGGCGCACAGCTGGATTCCGGTGATCGTCATCGGCGTCGGCGGCACGGCCGGCATGATCCGGCGGCTGCGCGCCAACCTGCTCGACGAGCTGAAGAAGCAGTACGTCGTCACCGCGCGCGCCAAGGGGCTGCCGCCCGGCAAGCTCCTGCGCAAGTACCCGCTGCGGATGTCGCTCAATTTCTTCGTGTCCGACATCGGCAGCCTGCTGCCGCAGATCATCTCCGGCGCCGAGATCACCGCCGTCGTGCTGTCGCTGCCGACCACCGGGCCGATGCTGCTGGCGGCGCTGAAGAGCCAGGACATGTACCTCGCCGGCTCGTTCCTGATGTTCCTCGCGGTGCTGATCGTCGTCGGCGTGCTGGTCTCCGACCTCGCGCTGGTCGCGCTCGATCCGCGCATCCGCCTCGCCGGCGGAGTCTCGCGATGAGCACTGCTGCGATCGCCGAACCCGGCGACGAGCTCGCCCACTTCGTGTCGCGCGAGCCGTTCGATCCGGCGTCGGCGACGCGCCTGACGCCCGAGCAGGAGCGCTTCTACCTGGCGTCGCAGTGGAAGCTGATGTGGTGGAAGTTCAAGCAGCACCGTGTGGCGCTCGTGTCGGGCGTGATCCTGCTGGTCATGTACGCGTCGACGCTGGTGAGCGAGGTCCTGGCGCCGTACAACCTGCAGACGCGCAACACCGACTTCATCTATGCGCCGCCGCAGCGCGTGCACGTCGTGCGCGACGGGCGCCTCGTGGCGCCGTATGTCTACGCGCTCGACAAGACGCTCGACATGCAGACGCTGCGCCGCGACTACACCGAGGACCTGGCCGAGCCGCGGCCGCTGCGCTATCTGTGCGCCGGCGATCCGTATCGCTTCTGGAACCTGTTCGACGCTTCGTTCCATCTCGTCTGTCCCGACCCTCGCGGCACGCTGTTCCTGCTCGGCACCGACCGCCTCGGCCGTGACGTGCTGTCGCGGATCGTCTATGGCGCTCGCATATCGCTCACCATCGGCCTCATCGGCATCACGCTGAGCTTCACGCTGGCGCTCGTGTTCGGCGGCCTCGCCGGCTATTTCGGCGGCTGGATCGACATGCTGGTGCAGCGGGTGATCGAGATCATCCGTTCGTTCCCCGAGTTGCCGCTGTGGATGGCGCTGTCGGCGGTGCTGCCCGTGACGTGGAGCCCGGTGCTCGTCTACTTCGGCATCACCGGCATCCTCGCGCTGCTCGACTGGACCGGCCTCGCGCGCGCCGTGCGCTCGAAGCTCCTCGCGCTGCGCGAGGAGGACTATTGCACGGCGGCGCGGCTGATGGGCGCGCGGCCACGGCGGATCATCGTGCGCCATCTGCTGCCCGGGTTCATGAGCCACCTGATCGCTTCGGCGACGCTGTCGATCCCCGGCATGATCCTCGGCGAGACCGCGCTGTCGTTCCTCGGCATCGGCCTGCGGCCGCCGATCACGAGCTGGGGCGTCCTGCTCAACGAGGCGCAGAACATGAACGTGGTGGCGCTCTACCCGTGGCTGATGCTGCCGGTGGTGCCGGTGATCGTCGTGATCCTGGCATTCAACTTCTTCGGCGACGGGCTGCGCGACGCCGCCGACCCCTATCGCTGACGCGGCGAACGCCGCGCGGGCGCCGCCGGCGCGGCGCTCACGACATCATCCCTGCGAGCGCGCCGCCCTTCTTCTCCAGCTCGTCGAACCGGCCGTCGTCGACGAGCCGCGCATTGTCGAACACCAGCACGCGATCGAACTCGCGCCCGAGGTCCGCGCGTCCGAGCGACCAGATGACGGTGCGCTCCTTGGCCCACTCGAGCACCGCGCGCACCAGGCGCCCCTCGGCGGACGGCTCGAGCCCGGAGGTCGGCTCGTTGAACACCAGCACGTCGGGATTCTTGAGGAGCGCGCGGGCGATGGCAAGCCGCTGGCGCTGTGAGTACGACAGCCGTGCGCCGCCGATGCCGACTTCGAAGCGCATGCCGAGCTGCACCAGCGTGTCCTGCATTCCCGACGCGATCGCCATTTCGCGCACCAGCCCGATCACGTGCGCGCGCGCGCCGGCATGCTCGGCGGCGAGCCGGCCGAACAGCAGGTTGTCCTCGATCGACAGCGTCGAGCTGAACTTGCTGGACTCGAAGAATTCGACCACGTCGTCGCGGTCCTTGAAGCGGCGGTGGAACTCGGCGCGCGCACCGACGATGCGCCGTTGCAGCGGCTCGTCGAGCACGCCCAGCCGATGCTGCGCCTCGATGATGCGGAATACGAGGTCGAGGAGCCGGGCCTTGTTCTCGGGCGGGATGCGCGCGAGCCTGCCTTTCGCCACCTTGCCCAGCATCTTGCGGAACTCCGGCAATTCCATCGCGCTGATGAAGCTGTACTGGTCGAAGAGGGCGCTTTCGGGCGCGACCCCGGCGAACAGCTCGAGCATGGCCTGCGCCACCCGCGCGCCCGCCGCGTACAGGTCGTCGAGCAGGCCGACGTCGTGCAGCAGCGCCAGCATCTGCGGATTGCGCGCGAGGTTCGCCGGATGGAAACTGGCGTCACGCGGCGTGCCGAACACCAGGTTCTCGGCGACGCTGATGCTGGTGTTGAAGGCCTTCGCGTCGAACAGCTCGACGTAGTCCGCGAACTTGCGGGATTGCACCGCCTCGCGGATGCGCTCGCGCGCCTCGAGCCCCTTCACGTGGAATTCGGCATCGCCCTCGGGCGGCAGGCTGGCAAGGCCCAAGTCGATGACGTCGCGCTCGAGGCCGACCACGCCCAGCACCGCCACCGCGGCGCCCGTCATCTGCGAAGGGTCGCCGACGCCGGCGGCCGCGTAGTCGATCCAGTCGGCACGGATGTCGAGCGGCGAGTTGCCAGCGGCGATCGCGTCGCGCACGCGCTGCGCTTCGCGCCGGGTATCGGCCTCGTCGTACGCCGCCGGACGCATTGGCGCGTGCTTGAGCCCGTAGTAGAGGTTGTGGGCGAACGATCCCGACGTGATGTGCGCGTTCTGCGTGGCGTACGCGATACGCCGCCCCGGCACCGCCTGGTGCACGTCGGCGAGGTTGACGCCGGCGACGCTGACGCGCCCGCTATTGGGCGCGATGAGGCGCGCGAGCAGGTGGGTGACGTCGGCCTTGCCGCTCTGGTCGCCGCCGAGCAGCGCGACGTGCTCGCCCTGCTGCACGGTGAACGTCAGCCGGTCGAGGCGGCTGGCGCGGCCATCTTCGCCATAGGCAACGCCGTTGGCGGTGATCGGCCCGGCAAGCGACGGGATCTTCGCCGGCGGATCCTCGACCAGCCTGCGGTCGATGAGCCCCGGGGGCTCGAACTGCGAGATCACCTGCTCGTATTTGATCCGCACGTCCTCCTTCGACGCGTACCACGTGAGGAGCTCCTTCCACGGATTGAGGATGTCCTTGTACGCGGCGAGCACGGCCACCAGCGCGCCCAGCGACAGGCTGCCCTCGATGACCAGGTAGCCGCCCACCGAATAGAAGAAGAACGGCGTGATCTGCCCGAGGAAGTTGTTGAGGAACTTGACGAAGAACTTGCGCTTGTAGATGTCGTAGCGCAGCGCATAGATGCGGCCGAGGCGGTCGCTGATGTCGGCGCTCTCGAGGTGGAACGTGTCGTTGCCGCGGATCTCGACCGCGCCGGCGACCGAGTCGCCGATGCGGTCGGAGAGCTGGCGCGCCGTGGTCACGCGCTCCTTGTTGAGCTGGTTGATCTTGCGCTGCAGGCGCGGGATCAGGTAGAGCTGCGGCGGATAGAGCGCGATGGCGGCGAGGCCGAGCCAGAGGTCCTGGTTGAAGATGAAGACGATGTAGGTGACGAGCAGGCCGCCCTGGAACACCGGCAAGCTGATCGATTCGCCGATGAAGCCGCCGATGGGCTCGGTTTCGGCGACGATCATCGGGATCAGCTCGCCGGCCGACGTCGTCTTGAAGTGCGGCAGCGGGAACCGCAGCATCAGCTGGTAGAGGTCGTGGCGCAGCCGGCGCATCGTGCGCTCGCCGACCACGCCCGCGTAGACGTTTATCCAGTACTTGAGGCCGCCATTGAGCGTGATCAGCGCGAGCAGCAGCAGCGACAACCCCATCAGGTACGATATCTGCGTCACCGGGAATCCGAGGAACTCCGGCGGGATGTGCTTGCCGCCGATCGCACTGTTGACGATGCGCTTGGGAATCTCGAGATTCAGGTAAATGAGCGGAAAGCTGATCGCAGTCAGCACCAGCATGGCGAGCTGGTCGCGCCAGGTGAATTTGACGATGTAGCGGATTAGGGAGCGTTCCATGCCGACGAGGCCTCGCATCCGACCGCACCTGCGCCGCGGTCGCGGGGTGTGCGCACCGCGGTTCGCGCGGCCGGATGCCACGGCGATGGTAGCATCGGCCGCGCCGCCGCCCGTCGACGGCAGGTGGGGGCGCGCATGACGACCGTCGCGCCGGCCGTCGCCGCATCGACACCGGCCGTGCACCACGCGGTCACGGCGCGCGCGCGCGGCGCCGTCGCCGTCGTGCTGAAGGGCTATCCGCGCCTGTCGGAAACGTTCATCGCCCAGGAGCTCCTCGCGCTGGAACGGCGCGGCGTCGCGCTCACGATCTACTCGCTGCGGCGGCCCACCGACGTCGAGCGGCATCCGATTCATGCGCAGATCGCAGCACCCGTGCATTACTTGCCCGAGTACCTGCATGCCGAGCCGGTGCGCACGTGGCGCGCGTGGCGTGCGGCGACGCGGCTCGCCGGCTACCGCGCCGCACGCGCGGCATGGTGGCGCGACTTTCGACGCGACCCTTCGCGCAGCCGGCTGCGGCGCTTCGGCCAGGCCTGCGTGCTGGCGACGGAGCTCGCACCGGATGTCGCGCACCTGCACGCGCATTTCCTGCACACCCCGGCGTCGGTGACGCGCTACGCGGCGCTGATGCGCGGACTCGCCTGGAGCTGCTCGGCGCATGCCAAGGACATCTGGACCACGCCGGCGTGGGAGAAGCGCGAGAAGCTCGCCCACAGCGCGTGGACGGCGACCTGCACGCGCGCCAATGCCGAGCATCTGCGCGCACTGACCGCCGGCGCGCCACGCGTCGATCTCGTCTACCACGGCGTCGACACCACGCGATTCGACGCGCCGCCCGCGGTGCGTCCGGCGCGCGATGGCAGCGATCCCGCGTCCCCCGTCGAAATCCTCACCGTGGGACGCGCGGTCGACAAGAAGGGCTTCGACGATTTGCTGCGCGCGCTGGCGCGCATGCCGCCGGCGGCGCACTGGCGATTGACGCATATCGGCGATGGCGCGCTGTTGCCGAAGCTGGCGGCGCTGGCGCGCGCCCTGGGGCTCGACGCGCGCGTGCGCTGGCTGGGCGCCCGTCCGCATGCGGAGGTGCTGGCGGCGTATCGTGCCGCGGACCTCTTCGCGCTGCCCTGCCGGATCAGCGACGACGGCGATCGCGACGGCCTGCCCAACGTGCTGCTCGAGGCGCAGAGCCAGAAACTCGCGTGCGTGTCGACGCCGGTATCGGGCGTTCCGGAGCTCGTCGACGACGGCGTTTCCGGCGTGCTCGTGCCGCCGCGCGATCCCGAGGCGCTGGCCGCCGCGCTGACGCGGCTCGTTGCCGATCCCGCGCTGCGCGCACGGCTGGGCGAAGCCGGCTACGCCCGCGTGATCGCGGAATTCTCGAGCGAGGCGGGTGCCGATCGCCTGGCGGCGCGCTTCGCCGCCTGTCTCGCCGCGGCGTGAACATCGCGTTCTACGCCCCGCTCAAGCCCGTCGACCACCCGGTGCCGTCGGGCGATCGCCAGCTCGCCCGCGCGCTGTTGCGGGCGCTTGCCGCGCGCGGCCACGATGTCGCGGTGGCATCGCGCCTGCGCAGCTACGACGCGCACGGCGACGCCGCGCGCCAGGCGCGGATTGCGCGCATCGGCGCGCGTTGCGCGCATCGGCTCCTCGCACGCTGGCGGGCCGATCGCGCGCGTCCCGACCTGTGGTTCACCTATCACCTGCATCACAAGGCGCCCGACTGGCTGGGGCCCGCGGTTTGCCGGGCGCTCGACATCCCCTACGTCATTGCCGAAGCGTCGATCGCGCCGCGCCAGCGCGATGGCGGCTGGGCGCAGGGCTACGCGGCGAGCGTGGCCGCCATCGAGGCCGCCGACGCGGTGGTCTTCGTCAATCCGCGCGACGTTCCGGCAGTGCGGCGCGTGCGCGGCGTGCGGGCAGTCGACTTCCAGCTCGCGCCGTTCATCGACGTCGATGCCTTCGTCGCCACCGGCACCCCGGCGCCGCCCGTGTGGCCGCGACGCGCCGGTCGCGTGCGCCTGGCCTGCGTCGCCATGATGCGGGAGGGCGCGAAACTCGCGTCGTATCGCCTGCTGGCGCATGCGCTGGCGGCGCTCGATGCGCTGGACTGGGACTTGGTCGTGGTGGGCGACGGTCCTGCGCGCGCCGCCGTCGAAGGTGCGTTCGCCGGCTTCGCACACGACCGGATCCATTTCGCCGGCGCACTGGATGGCGCCGGCGTCACCGCGACGCTCCGCGGCGCGGACGTGTTCGTCTGGCCGGCCGTCGACGAGGCGTTCGGCATGGCGTTCATCGAGGCACAGGCCTGCGGATTGCCGGTGGTGGCGGGCAACGCCGGCGGCGTCGCCGGGGTGATCGACGGCGGCCGCAGCGGGCTCCTGGTCACGCCGGGCGACGCTCCCGCCTTCGCCGCGGCCGTGCGCCGGCTGGTTACCGACGACGCGCTGCGCACGGCGATGGCCGCGCACGCGCCGGGGTACGTGCGTGCCCGCCACGACCTGCCGGTCGCGGCACGTGAGCTCGATGCCACATTGCGGGGCGTCGTCGCCGCGCGAGCGCGCCTCAGGTGACGGCGTCGCCGTTGCCGGGCATGGCTTCCTGCAGCTTCTGCGTCAGCTGCTCCACGCGCCGCGTCGACTTGGCAAGGTGCGACGAGAGCACGCGCATCACGTGCAGCGAGCAGCCGGGATTTTCGGAGAGCAGGCGCAGGAACGTGTCGGCGGCGATGCGCAGCGCGCGCACCGGACCCTTGGCGCGCACTGTCGCCACGCGCGGAGAATCGAGCAGCAGCGACATCTCGCCGACCAGCGAATGCGGACCGATCACCATGACCACGAACTCGCCGGCGCTGGTCTCGCCCATCACCTCGACCTCGCCCTCGAGGATCACGTAGGCGGCGTCGGAAGACTCGTTCTTCACCATCAGCGGCTCGCCCGGCGCGAAACGCACGGCACGGCTGGTGAAGGCCACGAGCTTGAGCTTGGCCATGTCCACCTTCGCGAAGAAGGGGACCTGGTGGAGCATCTCCGCTTCCTGGAAAACCGTCACCCGCGTCCTCCGTTTTCGGGCATCGTACCGCAGAATGCCGGCGAAGCGGCGCGCAAGGGGGGCGGCACCATGACGGCGTACGACGACGAGTTCTATCGCGACATCCTCGAGGGACTCGCGGTGCACCTCGACAGCGCGCTGCTGCGCGACCTGCTGGCGACGCTCTCGCGCCACGACGTGCCGCGACTCGGCGCGGCATTCAATCGCAACCAGGCGGCGAGCAAGCAGTGGCTGCTGCGCGCGCTGCGCGAGAGCGCCGGCACGACGTTCCCGCGCGTGCTGGTGCTGGGCGGCTGGTTCGGCGTGCTGGGCGCGATGCTGCTGCACGACCGGCGGTTCGCGATCGAGCATCTGGTCAGCGTAGACATCGACCCGGGCTGCGCGCCCGTCGCGGAATCGCTCAATGCCACCCACGTGCGCGACGGCCGTTTCGTCGCGCGCACCGCGGACATGCTCGAGCTCGATTACGGCGCGCAACCCTTCGACCTCGTGATCAACACCAGCGCCGAGCACCTGCGCGATTTCGACCGCTGGTACGCGCGTATTCCCGCCGGCCAGCTCGCGGTCGTCCAGTCCAACGATTATTTTGCCTGCGCCGAGCACGTCAACTGCGTTGCCGACCTCGCCGCGCTGCGGGCGCAAGTGCCGATGCGCGAAGTGCTGTTCGCGGGCGAGCAGGCGATGCGGCGTTACGTGCGCTTCATGCTGATCGGGCGCAAGTGACGGCGCCGGCCTCGGCGAGGATCGCGTGCGCGCGAAGCCACGTCGCGGCGCCGTGCGCCCGGGTGCGTGCGAGCAACTCGTCGAGGAACGGCCATGCCGGGGCGTCGAAGGCGAGGTGGTGGGCGAGGATGCCGGTGGGCTCCAGCGCATCGACGCCGCCGTCGCGCCGCGCGCGCAGGTGCGCCAGCGTGCGCTCGATCGCCTTGTCGGCGCCGATGAACGCGCGATCGCGGCGCCAGGCGATGGGATCGACGTGCGCGTTGCACTGCACGAGCCCGGGCGCTGCGTGCGCGGCGCTGCGGGCACCGAACGTCGACAGGCCGCGATAGCCCGCCCCCGGAAGCTGCGCCACCACGTCGTCGTCGATGCGGTTCCACGGCGGCACCAGCGCCGGCAGGAAGCGTGCGCCGAAGGCGTCGGCGAGCCGTGCGTGCCCGATGACCAGCTCCTGCACGACGGCCGCGGGCGCTCGCTGCGCTCCGAGCTCGCAGGCGCGCGCGCCGGGCGCGGCGTGATTGAGGTGCGCGTAACCGTGCTGGACGACGGTGACGCCGGCATGGGATGCGGTCGTGGCGATGAGGTCGGGCTGCAGCGCGGCCGGGATCACCGCCAGCGCGAGCGGCACGGCGTGGTCGTCGGCGATGCGCAGCAGGCGCTGCAGCGCATCGCTATCGTGACAGGCGTCGTCGTCGCGCAGCCAGAACGTCGCCGTGCGGCCGGCGTCGCGCCAGGCGTCGAGCTCGCGCTCGAGGCCGTTCCACGCGCTCACGATGTTTGTGCGCGCGCAGCCTCGCGTCGCATGCCGAGTTCGCGGGTGAAGAACGCCGCGGTGCCGGCGCCGCCGTCGCTCGCGAAATCCCAGCGCGCGAAATGCGCGCGCGCGCCGGCGTCGTCGACCGCCGCGGCGAGCGACTGCGGCGTCAGCTGCCGGTCGTCGACGACAACCGCAATGCCGAACCGCCGCAGGCGTTCGCCGCGCTCGCGCTGCTCGGTCTCGCCATTGCCGGTGAAAGGCACGACGACCGGCCGTGCGCCGCTGGTGACGACGTCGAGAACCGTGTTGTACCCGCCCTGCGAGATCGACACGCGGGCGCGCCGCAGCAGCGACTGGAAGTCGGCGCGCGAGCGCTCGACGACTGCGCCCGGCGCGGCGGCGTCGAGCAGCCGCCGATAGCCCGCCTCCGGGATGTTCGGTCCGGCCAGCACGCGCCACGTCAGTGCCCCGAGCCGGGAATGCGGCTGCGCGGCCAGCGCCATCGCGAGGAGGTCGATGCCCACGCCGCCGCCGCCGGCCGACACCACGACTTCGTCGCGGATCGCGGCGGCGTCCGGCAACGGCGCCGGCGTCAGCACGAAGCCCGTGTAATGCACGGGCGGCGCCAGCGCGGCGGCAAGCGGATAGGTCTCCTCGAAGCGCGCGAAGCGCGGGTCGCCGTGGACCAGGATCGCGTCGAACCAGCGTGCCGCCCATTCCTGCATCTCGCGCTCGCGCTCGGGCTTGGGCTGCACCTGCAGGATCTCGCGCACCGATGCGACGACCATCGGCCGCGGCCGCGCGGCCTCGATGCGCTCGAGCAAGGGCACGAGCTCGAAGCGCAGCGCGCGCCGGCCGAACGGGAACGTCTCGAACAGCACCGCGGCGGGCGTAGCGGCATCGTAGGCGGCCAGCAGCAGGTCGCGGCGCCGCGCGCGGTAGGCGTCGTCGATGGGGTTGAATTCGCCGTCGCGCAACGGCGTGAAGCTCGCGTCGGAGACGCGGATCGGCGGCAGCTGCACGATGTGCACGTTGCGCGGCATGCGGCCGCCGATCGGCATGCCGCCGGTGACGAGGTGGACGTCGAACCCGGCGTCGGCCAGCGACTCCGCGATCACCCGCGCGCGCATCAGGTGGCCGATGCCCAGCAGGTGCTGGACATAGATCAGGATCGTGCCCATCGCGTCGTGGCGGCGTCAGCGGCGCCGCGCGCCGATCACTGGCGCTGCCACGGATCGGGCGGGTTGCCTTGCAGCGAAGCCATGCGCCACGCAAGCGCCGCCACCGGCGCGTTCGCGCGCGCATGAGCGCCGACGAGGTCCGTGATCGTGGACAATCCGTCGAGCATCGCGTCGGCGCCACAGGCGGAGGGTGCCGGCTGATCGCCGAGGCCGCGCAGTGCCGCGGCCATGACCGTGGTGTCGCCGACATCGTTGGGGTCGAGCATGCGCGCCAGGCCCAGGTCGGCGGCGCGCCGCGCGCGCATGAACTGCTCGAGGCGCGGCTTGATGCGCGGCACGAGGATCGCGCGCTTGTCGAGCGACAGGATCTCGCAGAACGTGTTGTAGCCGGCCATCGCCACCAGCCCCGAGGCACGTTCCATCAGCTGCTCGACGTGCGTGTCGAACGTCAGCACGTCGACGCGGCCGAGGCGCGCCGCGCGCTCGCGGAACCGCTCCTGCTGTGCCGGTGCCATGAACGGACCGAGCAGCAGCACCGCGGCGAGGGGGATCGCGGGGTCCTGCTCGTAGGCACGCAGCACCCAGTCGATGGCCGACACGCCGTCTTCGCCGCCGCCCACCGTCACCAGCACGTAGGGCTGGCCGCCGACCGGCGGCGTGCGCACGGTGCTGGTGTGCGGCACGCTGCGCCGCAGGTAGCCGGTGTAGACCATCTTGTTGCGCACCGCCACCGGGCACACCACGCCCTGCAGCGGATCGGCGAAGCGCTCGAGGCCGTAGACCCAGATCTCGTCGTACAGTCGCTCGAGCGCCGGCAGCGCGCGCTTGCGGTTCCACTCGCGCAGCAGCAGCACGGGCTCGTCCATGATGTCGCGCAATCCGAGCACCAGCTTCGTGCCGCGCGACTTGAGCAGGCGCAACGTCGGGGCGACCTCGCCGTTGAGGCCGAGCGGCTCCTTGTCGACCAGGAAGAGATCGGGCTTGAAGCTCTCCGCGGCCTGGCGGATGATCGCCGCGCGCATCGCCATTGTCTGATCGAGCGCAATGTGCAGGCCCAGCGACTGGTATTCGCCGTTGTGCAGCTTGATCACGCCGGGGATGCGCACGAAATCGACGCGCGGCAGGTAGTCGAAGCTGCCGATGATCGGCGAGCCGGACAGGATCAGGACCGACACGCCCTTGTAACGATCGACGATCGCGTGGGCGATGGCACGGCAGCGGCGCAGGTGGCCGAGGCCGAAGCTGTCGTGGCTGTAGATCAGGATGCGTGCATTGTCGAGGCGCTCCATGGTCCCCCCTTTTTTCTGCCACTGCCTACGCCGGTCCGAAGGGCGGATGCGGCGCCCCGGCCTCGTCCTGCAACCGCGGCCGGGCATTATGATCCACAAAATGGCAAGCTTGCATCCCGGATATTCACGATGGCGCGCCGCACGGCGGCGTGCGGGCGGGACATTATCGCCTGCAGGGTGGGCGCGGTGATCCGCGACAGCCACTACCGCGACAAGCAACGATTCCGCGGCCGGGGCGTGGCCGACCTCGTCGCGCGCGTCGGCGACGTCGAAGGCGAAATCGACCGCCGCCTCGCCCGCGGCGGCCCGGTGCGCGTGCTCGACCTCGGCTGCGGCTACGGCACCGTGCTGCTGGAGTGGCGGCGGAAATACGGCACGCGCGTCGAGCTCTGCGGCCTCAATCGCCTGCCGCAGGATGGTGACGATGCCATTGTTCGCCGCAACGGCATCGAGCGCGGACTGGTCGCCGCGCAGGACGGCGCCGCGCAACCGCCGATGCCGGCGCTCGCGTTCGCCGACGCGGCGCAGGGCCTGCCGTTCGCCGACGCCAGCGTGGATCTGGTCGTGAGCCAGGTGGCGTGGCTCTATTTCGGCAACAAGATCGGCGTGCTGCGCGAGACGATGCGGATACTCAAGGACGACGGCGTCGCGTACCTCGACGCCGACGAGGTCCATCCGCGGCTGCCACCCGGATATGCGCGTCTGGTGGAGATCTGGCAGCGCGACCGCCTGGTGCCGCTCGGCGAATACCTCGGCCGTTTCGGCGGCGCGTTCATACCGGCCGCGGAGGGCGAATGCCTGCGCGTGCGCAAAGCCGCCGGATTCGGCGACGACCTCGAGCGCGTCTGCGAGATCGACGTCAGCACGATCAACGCCGACTGGGACGGCATCAAGTGCGTCTACCGGATGGCGCCGTGAGATACGCCGCATGGCGAGGCGTGTGCCTATAATCATCGCGCGTGGCGCCGAGCCGCGTTATCGCTGCGACTACGGGAGGCGGGCGATGTCGGGTAGACGATACGCATCGATATGCCGTGGCGCTGCGCAGATCGCGGTGGCGTTGATGGTGTCCGCCGGCGCGACGAATTGGGCTTGCGCCGCGTCGCCATCCGCGCCGCCGGGCACGCAACCGGCGAGCGCGGCCGCGCCCGCGCAGTTACCGCCGAATCTCACGCCGGACGCGATTCGCGACGCGCTGGCGCACATGTCCGACCAGCAGGTGCGCGGTCTCCTGATCGAGCAGCTCGACCGTGCGGCGAAGGTGCCCGCAGGCACCGAGAGCGCGCCCGCGCGCGACGGCATGATGGAAAAGGCCGGCATGGCGGGCATGATGGAAATGAACGCAGGCACCATGCGCGACCGGGCGCAGGCGATCTACACCGCGTTCCTGTGGATGCCGGAAACGCTGCGCGACATCGTCGACCGTCTCAACCGCGGCGCAGGCGATGCGGATGGCGTCGCACGCATCGCGGGCGCGCTTGCGCTGATGCTGGTCATCGGGCTCGCGGTCGAGTGGCTATATGGGTTCGCGCTGCGCCGCGTGCGCGCCCGGCTCGCGCAGACGGCTGGCGATGCCTATCTCGCGCGCGCATTTCAGCTCGCCGCGACACTCGCGCTCCGCCTCGGCGCGCTGGCGGTGTTCGCGCTCGGAGCCATTGCCGTCTACCTGACGATACGCTCGATTCCCGACCTGTGGCGGATCGTGCTGATCGCCGCGCTGATGGCCATCGTCGCCATGCGCATGACGGCGCTGCTCGTGCGCTTTTTGCTGAGCCCGGCGAGTGCCGGCGAACGCCTGCTTCCCTTCGACGACCTCACGGCGCGCCGGTTGCGTGGCTACGCCATCGCCGTGGCGACGATCTTCGGCTTCGTGCTGGTCACGCTTTCGGTGATGGGTGCGGCCGACATCGACGCTCCGGCACAGGACGTCATGCGCATTGGCGCGTGGCTGGTCGGGCTCGCCATCACGCTGACGATGGTCTGGCTGGTGCGCCACCCGTTCGCGGCGCTGATCCGCGGCGACGCGCCGCGCCGGGGAACGGTGCGCGGATGGCTGGCCGACCTGTGGCCGATCATCGCCACGATGTACTTCGTCGCGCTGTTCGCCGCCAGCATGCATGGCATCCTGCTCGGCGCCCCCGGGCCGATCGGCATCGGCTTCGAGAGCGTGCTCGTAGTCGTGATCGTGCCGATTATCGACCTCGCGCTGTGTCGCGCGCTCGCCGCTGCGGTTGCCGCCCGCCAGCAGGAGTTGACCGGGGCCGAGTCGCACTGGCTTGCGGCGTACGAGCCCATCTTCAGGCGCGCGATCCACATCGTCACCATCGTCTGCGGCATGCTGGTGTTCGCCAGGCTGTGGGGATTGAAGCTTTTCGCCTACGCCAACTCGTTTGGCGGCGACATCGCGAGCTCGCTCCTCGGCATCGGCATCGTCCTGCTCGCCACCTACCTCGCCTGGCAGGTGGCGACGGTCGCCATCGACCGGCGGCTGCGCGCCGAAGGCGAAGCGCCGAGCGACGTGCCGGCGTCGCGGCTGCGCACGGTGCTGCCGATCCTGCGCGCGACGCTGCTCGTCACCATCGCGGTCATGGCGACGATGTCGATACTGGCCGCACTCGGCGTCAACATCCTGCCGCTGCTCGCCGGCGCGAGCATCGTCGGCGTGGCGATCGGCTTCGGCTCGCAGACGCTCGTCAAGGACATCGTCTCCGGCGCGTTCTTCCTGATGGACGACGCGTTCCGCCTCGGCGAGTACATCGAGGTCGGCGACGCCAAGGGACGCGTCGAGAAGATCAACGTGCGCTCGGTATTCCTGCGCCATCACCGCGGCGCGTTGAACGTGCTGCCCTACGGCGACATCCGGCGGCTGCGCAACACCAGCCGCGACTGGGCGGTGCACGTGATGGAGTTCAGGCTGACGTACGACACCAACATGCTGCAGGTGAAGAAGATCCTGAAGCAGATCGGCGAAGACCTGCTTGCCGATCCGGACTATGCTCCCGACATCCTGCAGCCGCTCAAGTCCGCGGGCGTCATGGCCGCCGAGGACAGCGCGATCGTGGTGCGTGCGAAGTTCACTGCGCGTCCCACCAATAATGCCTGGGTCGTGCGACGCCTGACCTACGACCGGATCATCCGCGATTTCCGGGCGGCCGGCATCATGTTCGCGCATCGCCAGGTGACGGTGAATCTGCCGCCGGGGCAGGGCGATGAGGCCGCCGCCGGCGCGGGCGCCGAGATCGCAACGGAGGGCGGTGCCTAGCCCGGCGCGCCTGCTGCACGCGAGCGCGAACCGCGACGGCGGCTAACGCGGTCTGGGCCGTCCCCCGAGCCAGGTGGCGGCGCGCACGAGGCGCCGCTTGTCGAGATCGTTCAAGCGGGCGGCCAGCGCGTTGTGCCGTTGCACCAGTTCCGCGATGTACGACGATCGATCGCTCAGCAGCGCATCGAGCGCGGTGATCCGCTCCTGTGCCGACTTGAGCGATGCCGTCAGCCCGTCGCGCTCGCGCTGCAACTGCGCCTCGCTCGCCGCGCGCCGCGGCAGCTCCTCGCGCAGCACCGCGAGCGCCTGCCCCGACTGGCGCATCGCCTCGTAGACGCTCTCGCGGTCGGCCACCGCGTTGTCGCGCTCGTGGCGCAGCGCCTCGACTTCGGCGGTGATGCGCGTGACGTCGCCGGTGAGGCGCGTCACCTCGCGCATCGCGTGATCGCGCTCGCGCAGCAGCTTGTCGCGCTCGGCCTGGATGTCGCCGATCTGCGAACGCCAGGCATCGACCTCGTCGGCGATCATCGAATAGTCGCGCTCGCGCGCCGAAGCGCTGTCGCGGGTCTGCGCGAGCTCCGCGGCGAGCGCCTCGAGGTGGTGACGCGCCGATTCGAAGCGCTTGGCGTTGCCGTCGGCCTCGCGTCGCGTCGACTCGATTTCCTCGGCGAGGCGCATGATGTTGGCGCGCTCGTCGTACAAGTCGCGATGCGCCTGCGAGAGCTCGTAGCGCAGCGTCTCCGCCGTGCGCGGCGCCTCGGCGACCGCGGTGGTCAGGCGCACGATCTCGCCGCGCGTCTTGGTGAGCTCGTCGGCGAGCACCGCGCGCTCGCGCATGCGCTCCTCGCGCAATGCCTCGAGCTCGGCAGCCAGTCTTTGCGCGTCGGGTGCACTGGCACGCAGCGCTGCCACCGCGCTCGATTCCGCTTCGAGACGCTGCTGCGCGAACGACAGGTCGCCGGCGAGACGTGCCGCCATCGTGCGCGCGACGTCGAGCTCGGCGGCGATCCAGGGCGCGATCGCCGCGGTCATCGCCGGCCGTGCGGCGAGGGCGAGCGCCTCCACCTCGCGACGCGGGTCCGCGCCGGCGGCCAGCGCGGCGAGCCTGGCGTAACCGGCATCGAGCACCGCGTCGAGTCCCGATTGCATGCCGCCGCCGTTGTGGGCGTCAGGGCATTTTTCCTTCGGCCGTGCCTTTTGCGCCGCGGCCTTGGCGCGGCTCTCCGCAGCCAGCGGGAACGCCGCGTCCTGGGCGATGCGCGCCAGCGCGGCGGCGGGGTCGTCGCGCCACAGATCGAGCGTCACCACGGCGCGCGGCAGCCCGCGCGAGGCGCGCTCCGCTTCGAGCAGGTGGTAATGCCACAGCGCGAGGGATTTTTCGGGCGCGAATTGCGCATGCCGCGCGAGCGCTGCTGCGACCTCGCGCGGGCGGCGCAGCACCAGCGCCACGGTGACGTCGTAGCCGTTCTGCTCGAAGGCCTCGCGCCAGAATGGCAGGAGCCTGCCTACCCGCGGTTCGGCGACCACGGCGGTGGCGCCGGTGAATTCGTAGGCTACCGCGTCGGCAGCGATGGGCGCGAGCGCGGCGAGCGCCTCGTCCTGCTCCAGGCGTTCCGGCAGGCCGGTCGGCGAGTCCCATGCGATGCCCACACGGCGCAACGCTTCGTCGGAGAGTGCCGCAAGGCGCGCGCAGGCCGTCGCGGCCTCGCCGTCGCCGATTGACGGGCCGACGACTTTGCCGAGGTCGGCGCCGGCCGCCGCGAATGGGGCCGCGACCGCAGGCAGTCCGCCGGCATGCATGCCCAGCAGGAAGAGGACGGGACGGGCCATGGGAAACGCTAACGCGCAAGCATCGTGCCATGGGGTGGCAGGTGGCCGACGCGGCGCGCCGCGTCAGTAGCTGACGGCGTGCGGCGCGCGGGCGACGAGCAGGACGAGGGTAGGCCCGGCTGGGATCGAACCAGCGACCAAACGATTATGAGTCGTCTGCTCTGACCAACTGAGCTACGGGCCCTCGAGGCCAACCGGGCGGATCGACGGGGCCGCGGAAGCGATGCAACGACCTCCGATGCGCGCCGATTATAGCGGAGGCGCGTTGCCGTTCGCGCAGGCGAGGGCGTCGCGTACACTGCGGCGAACCGACTCGCGCGCCGGCCCTGCGCTGGCGTGCCGCGCCCGCACACCCGCCATGCATCACGCGCTTTCCCGGCTGCTCGCGCCCGCGTCGATCGCGCTGGTGGGCGCATCCGCACGACCGGGCGCCATCGGGCGGATCGTGTTCGAGAACATCCGTCGCGGGGGCTTCCGCGGCCCCGTCTACGCGGTCAACCCGCACCGCCGAAGCGTGCTCGACGCGACCGCGTACGCGTCGCTGCGCGCGATTGCCGCACCCGTCGACCTCGCGGTGATCGCGACGCCGGCGGAAGCCGTACTCGCGGTGCTCGACGACGCCGCGGCGGCGGGCGTGGCGGCGGCGGTCGTCGTCACCGCGGCGCCGAGCGGCGATCCGCACGCGGCGCAGCTGTGGCTGCAAGCGGTCGCCGCGCGGGCGCGAACCCACCGCATCCGCGTCATCGGCCCGGGCGCATTCGGCATGATGCGCACGGACATCGGCCTCAACGCCACGTTCAGCGAAGTCGCTGCGATCGGCGGCCGCCTGGCGCTGGTGTCGCAATCCGGTGCCGTGGCGACGGCCATGCTCGACTTCGCGTCGCCGATGGGCATCGGCTTTTCCACAGTCGTCACTCTCGGCAACGCGGTCGACGTCGACGTCGGCGATCTCCTCGACGCGCTGCTCGCCGATGCAGCGACCGACGGCATCCTGCTCTACGTCGAGGAAATCGCGCATGCGCGCCGCTTCCTGTCGGCACTGCGCGCGGCGGCGCGCACCAAGCCGGTGGTCGTGCTCAAGGCGGGACGCTCGCTCACCGGCGCTGCCGTGGATGGCGTACCCAGCGAGGACGACGTGTTCGATGCCGCGCTGCACCGCGCGGGGACCGTGCGCGTCGGCACGTATGCGCAGCTCTTCGCCGCGGCGCGCGCGCTGGCGATGCGGCGCATTCCGCGCGGGGATCGCGCCGCGATCGTCGCCAACGGGCGGGGGGCGGCAATGCTCGCCGCCGATCGCGCATACGACCTGCGCGTGCCGCTGGCGACGCTGACGGCCCCGACGCTCGCGGCGCTCGAGGTCTTGCTGCCGGACGACAGCACGCGCGGCAATCCGGTGGACGTGCGCGGCACCGCCACGGCGCAGCGCTATGCGGCGGCGCTCGCCGCGGTGCTCGCCGACGACAACGTCGATGCCGTGATCGCGCTCGCGGTACCGCGACCGATCGACACGCCGCTGGCGATGGCGCAGGCGGCGGCAGAAGTCGCGCAAGGCTCGCCGAAGCCGGTGCTGGGCGCATGGCTCGGCGCGGTCGATCGCCACGACGCGCGCGTCGCGCTGGACGCCGGTGGCATCCCCAATTTCTTTACACCGGAGAACGCCGTCGAGGCGCTGTCGTTCCTGTGTGCGTACCGGCGCAACCAGGAATGGCTGCTCGAGGCGCCCGCGTCGCAGGTCGATGCCGACACGCCGGATCTCGCGCGCGCCGAGGCCGTGCGCCGGCGCCAGACAGGCGCGCGGCGGCTGCGCCTCGCGGCGCCCGATGTCGCCGAGCTGCTCGACGCGTTCGGCATTGCGCATGCCGAAGCCGCCGAGGTGACGTCGGCGGCCGCCGCACGCGTAGCCGCGCGTCGCATGCGCTACCCGCTGGTACTGGTGCGCGACGACCGGCCGCCGCTACGGGCGCTGGTCACCGCCAGCGACGAGCTCGTGCGCGAGCACGCGCGATTGCGGGCGCAAGGCGCGCAGCTGCGGCTGGTCGCGGTGCCGCGCGTCGCTGCGGCGCGGGCGTTCGCCATCGGCGTCAGCGTCGACCCCACGTTCGGCCCGGTCATCACGATGGGCGCCGCCGCGTATTTCGCCGCGGTGCGGCCGGCGACGATGCTGCCGCCGCTGTCGCTGCGCCTCGCGCGCGATCTCGTCGACGCCTGCGGCGCGCCGGCGCGCGAGCTCGATGCGGCGTCGCGCGAGGCGCTGGCGCGGCTCGCGCTCAAGGTATCGACGCTCATCGCGGCGTTGCCGTGGGTGCGGCGCCTGGCACTCGAGCCGGTGGTGGCAGGCGATGGCGCGGCGATCGTCGCCGACGCCTGGATCGACGTCGATCCCGCACGGGCGTCGATCGCGCACTACGCGCACATGGCGATCCACCCGTATCCCGCGGAGCTCGAATCCGACCTCACGCTGGCCGACGGACGCCGCCTGCGGGTGCGCCCGATCCGTCCCGAAGACGTTGCGCTCGAGCGCGCGTTCGTCGCCGCGCTGTCGGACAACACGCGGTACCTGCGCTTTTTCTACCAGTTGCAGGAACTGACGCCGCAGATGCTCGCGCGCTTCACGCAGGTCGACTACGACCGCGAGCTCGCGCTGGTGGTGCAGCCGTGCGACGCGCAGGGCGGCGCGGACGACATGTTCGTCGCCGTGGCGCGCTACATCCGCGGCGCCGATCGCGACGTCGCCGAGTTCGCCATCGTGGTCGCCGACGCCTGGCAGCGATCCGGCCTCGGCGAGGCGCTGATGCGAAGGCTCGCCATGGCCGCTTACGCCAACGGAATTGCCCGTCTCGACGGCACGGTCCTGCGCAGCAACGCCAGCATGCTGCGGTTCGTCGCACGCCTCGGCTTCGCCGTGCGCGACAATCCCGACGATCCCGAGCAGGTCGTCGTGTCGCGCGACCTTGCACAGGCGTTCTGAGCGGCGCGCGGAATAATCGGCGCCGTGGTTCTGTTTCGTTCGAGGTCGTGCGGCAGCCGCCGTGCGACCATTGGCGCCCGGTTGCGGCGCATCCACCAGGGGGACTTCGCATGCATCGCCGATTCGTCGTCAGCACCGTATTCGCCACCATGGCGCTTGCCGCGACCGCGGCGTCGGCGCAAGCGCCCGACATGTCGTTCTTCGTCACGAGCATCAACGGCGGCAAGGGCGCCGACTACGGCGGGGTCGCGGGCGCCGACAAGCATTGCCAGGCGCTGGCGACGGCGGCCGGGGCCGGCAAGCGCACGTGGCATGCCTATCTCAGCGCCAGCGCCATGAACGGGCAGCCCGCGGCGAATGCGCGCGACCGCATCGGCAAGGGCCCCTGGAAGAATGCCAAGGGCGTGGTCATCGCCAGCGACGTCGCGCAGTTGCACGGCGAGAACAACCTCAACAAGCAGACCGCGCTGACCGAGAAAGGCACGGTCGTCAACGGTCGCGGCGACACCCCCAACGAGCACGACATCCTCACCGGCTCGCAGCCCGACGGCACCGCGTTCGCGGGCAGCGACGACCACACCTGCGGCAACTGGACCAAGAGTGGCACCGACGGTTCGGCGATGCTCGGTCACGTCGACCGCCAGGGACTCGGCCAGCCGCCGGCGTCGATTTCGTGGAATTCGGCGCATCCTTCGAAGGGATGCGACACCGCCGGGCTCAAGTCCACCGGCGGCAACGGCTACCTGTACTGCTTCGCCATCGACTGAAGAGGCGGCAGCGTGTTACGCGGCGTCGCCAACGAAAGCGGGGGTGACGCCGTGCAGGGCTCGAAACAAGGGCCTGGCCACGATCGCCACCAGTCCGATCGTCAATCGGCACAGCAAGCCGCGCGATACGCGGCGCAGAAACGCCACGCCCCGGGGAGTGCCCGGGGCGCGGTCGTGGCGTGCGGTGCGGCGTGGCGCCGGTTTCACTCGCCTTCGAGGAAGCTGCGCAGCTTTTCCGAGCGCGACGGATGGCGCAGCTTGCGCAGCGCCTTGGCCTCGATCTGGCGGATGCGCTCGCGCGTGACGTCGAACTGCTTGCCGACCTCCTCCAGCGTGTGGTCGGTGTTCATCTCGATGCCGAAGCGCATGCGCAGCACCTTGGCTTCGCGCGGCGTCAGCGTGTCGAGGATATCCTTGCAGACATCGCGCAGGGAGGCGTTGACCGCGGCGTCGGAAGGCGCCACCGTCGACTGGTCCTCGATGAAGTCGCCGAGGTGCGAGTCGTCGTCGTCGCCGATCGGCGTCTCCATCGAGATCGGCTCCTTGCTGATCTTGAGGATCTTGCGGATCTTCTCCTCGGGCATTTCCATCTTCACCGCCAGCGTCGCCGGATCGGGCTCCTGCCCGGTCTCCTGCAGGATCTGGCGCGAGATGCGGTTCATCTTGTTGATCGTCTCGATCATGTGCACCGGGATGCGGATCGTGCGCGCCTGGTCGGCGATCGAGCGCGTGATCGCCTGGCGGATCCACCAGGTGGCGTAGGTCGAGAACTTGTAGCCGCGGCGGTATTCGAACTTGTCGACGGCCTTCATCAGGCCGATGTTGCCTTCCTGGATGAGGTCGAGGAACTGCAGGCCGCGGTTGGTGTACTTCTTGGCGATCGAGATCACGAGGCGCAGGTTGGCCTCGGTCATCTCGCGCTTCGCCTTGCGTGCGCGCGCTTCGCCCGTCGACATCTGCTTGTTGATCTCCTTCAGGTCCTTCAAGGGGATCATCACGCGCGTCTGCAGGTCGATCAGCTTCTGCTGCTGCTCGACGATGGCCTGGCGGTAGCGCGCGAGCTGCTCGCTGTAGGGATGGGCGGCGGAGACTTCGCGATCGATCCAGCGCAGGCTGACCTCGAGCTCGGGGAACTTCTTGATGAAGTCGGGGCGCGGCATGCCGCCCTTGTTCACCACGAGGTCCTGGATCTTGCGCTCGATCTGGCGGATGTTGTCGACCTCGGTGCGCACCGAGTCGCACAGCTTCTCGACCATGCGCGCCGAGAAGCGTATCTGCATCAGCCCGGCGGAGATCTTCTTCTGCAGGTCGAGGTACTTGGGCGAGCGGTGGCCTTCCTTCTGCAGCACCGCGAGCATGCGCGCGTAGTACTTGCGCATCGACGCGAAGCGCTCCAGCGCGGCGACGCGCAGGCGCTCGAGGTTCTCCGCCGCGATCGCGCCGGCGTCTTCCTCGTCCTCCTCCTCCTCTTCCTCGTCATCGCCGGTGTCCTCGGCGGCAACCGGCGAGATGCCTTCGTCGAAGTCCATCAGGCCGTCGACCAGGTCATCGATCTTGAGCTCGTCCTTGGCGATCTTGTCGGCGAGATTGAGGATCTCGCCCACGGTCATCGGGCAGGCCGAGATCGCCATGATCATGTGCTTCAGGCCTTCCTCGATGCGCTTGGCGATCTCGATCTCGCCTTCGCGCGTGAGCAGCTCGACCGAGCCCATCTCGCGCATGTACATGCGCACGGGATCGGTGGTGCGGCCGAATTCGCTGTCGAGCGTCGACGCCGCCGCTTCGGCTTCCTCCTCGACGTCCTCGGCGGGCGCCGTCGGCGTGGTGTCCGCCATCAGCAGCGTGTCGGCGTCGGGGGCCTCGTCGTACACCTGGATGCCCATGTCGCCGATCATCGAGATCACGCCCTCGATCTGGTCGGCGTCGACCAGGTCGTCGGGCAGGTGGTCGTTGATCTCGGCGTACGTGAGGAAGCCGCGCTCCTTGCCGAGCACGATCAGCGTCTTCAGGCGGCGCTTGCGCGCCTCGATGTCGGCGGCCGTCAGTTCGCGCGGCGCGCTGTCGTGCTTGCCCTTGCTGTTCTTGCGGCTCGCGTCCTCGGCGCGCTTGCCGGCGATGCGCGCGGCGATCTCGCCGGCGGTCTTGGGCACCGGCGGCGTCTTGGGTGCCGCAGCCTGGGCGCCCTTCGGCAGCTTGACGACCGGCGCCTTGACCGGCGGCTTGGCGGCGGCTTTCGCGCCTGCCTTGGGCGCGGCGGCATGCACCGTCGCCGCCTTGCCCTGCTTGGGCGCGGCCTTCGCCACCGGCTTGGCCGGCGTCTTGCGCGCCGCCGGCTTGACCTGCTTGGGCGCGGCCTTCGCCACCGGCTTGGCCGGCGTCTTGCGGGTCGTAGCCGAACCCGTGCGCTTGGCGAGCGCGCCGCCGCGGCCGGCCGGCGTGCGGGCGGTGCGCCGCGCAGCGGGCTTTCCGGCCTTGCGCGCGGCCGGCTTGGCCGGCCTGCGGGCCTTGGGAGCGGGGCGGGCGCGCGCCTTGGCGCCGGATTTGCGGGTGGGCTTCTTGGCCATGGTCATCCTGGATCCTGGAAATTCGTCATGCCGCGCGGGACCTTCGGGTGCCCGCCGACTGGGCAAAGATGGGGCCGCGCAGAAAAGCTTTAAAGTCTAACACATCAAGGCATTTTCCCTGCCGCCGGACGTCGGCGCGAGGGCTGGCTGTCACGGCTGTTGGACCTTGCGCACGGCCAGCCGTTGCCGCATCGCCAGGCGCTCCTCCGGACTCATCCGCTCGAGCGGCGTCGCCAGCAAACGGTCGGTCTCGCGCGCCTCGCGCCGCGCGATCCATTTCACCACGCCGTCGCGCAGCACCGTCTCCACGTCCTCGGGCGCGATCTCGTCACCGTCCGTGTCCGACAGCGCGGCGACGATCACCGGCTCATGCGGCGTTCCGGTGAATTGCTGGACGACGCCCGGCGTGGTCATCGGCGCCTGTGCCAGCACTTCGATCACCGCCGCGAGCGCGGCGCCGTCCGGCGTGCCGTCGTCGGGGTGCGGAATGTCCACGCTGGCGGCCAGCGCGGGCTGCAGCAGCAGCGCATGCAGCAAGCTGCGCGCCAGCGACGGCGCGCGGCGCGTTCTTGCACCGGAGAACGATGCGCGGCGCGGCGCGGGCGACGGCACGTCGTCGGGCGCCGGGCGCGGGTTCGGCGCGCCGGCGGCGCCGAGCAGCGTGCGCAGCGTCGGCTCGGGCAGGCCGGTCAGTTCGGCCAGGCGCCGGCGCAGCACCGCATGCAGGATGGGCGCGCGCACGTCGGCGAGGTAGGCGGTGGCGGCCTGCGCGAGCGCAGCCTGCCCTTCGGCGGTGGTCGGTGGATGGCGTGCCGACAATTCGTCGAACAGGAACGCCGACAGCGGAGTGGCGTCGGCGAGCGCGGCCTCGAATGCGGCGCGGCCGCGCTTGCGCACGAAGTCGTCGGGATCCTCGCCGTCGGGCAGGAACAGGAACTGCGCGTTCTTGCCATCGGCCAGCGCGGCCAGCGTGTTCTCGAGCGCGCGCCACGCGGCGCGCTTGCCGGCGGCGTCGCCATCGAAGCAATAGACGACGCTGTCGGTCTGGCGAAACAGCTTCTGCACATGGATCGGCGTGGTCGCGGTGCCGAGCGTCGCCACCGCGTAGCCGACGCCGTGCTGCGCGAGCGCCACGACGTCCATGTAGCCTTCGACGACGACCACCTTGCCGGCGTCGCGGATCGCGCTGCGCGCGTGGTAGAGGCCATACAGCTCGCGGCCCTTCGAGAACACCGGCGTTTCCGGCGAATTGAGGTACTTCGGCTCGCCCTGGTCGATGATCCGGCCGCCGAAGCCGATCACGTGTCCGCGATGGTCGTGGATCGGGAACATGATGCGGTCGCGGAAGCGGTCGTAGCGCTTGTCGCCGTCGCCGGCAATCACGAGGCCCGCCGATTCGAGCATCGGATCTTCGTAGTTGGGGAACACGCGCAGCAGCGACTGCCAAGCGTCGGGCGCGTAGCCGAGGCCGAAGCGCGCGGCGATCTCGCCGGTGAGGCCGCGGCCCTTGAGGTACGCGATCGCCCGCGGACTGTCCTTGAGCTCCGCGCGGTAGAAATGCGCGGCGGCGAGCAACAGGTCGGTGAGGCTCGCCGATTCGGCGCGGCGCTCGCGCTCGCCCGGGCGCTCGTCGCGCGGCACCTCGAGGCCCGCATCGCGCGCCAGTTCGCCGACCGCATCGGGAAACGTGCGGCCGCCGTATTCCATCAGGAAGCCGATCGCGGTGCCGTGCGCGCCGCAGCCGAAGCAGTGATAGAACTGCTTCGTCGGGCTCACGGTGAACGACGGCGACTTCTCGCTGTGGAACGGGCAGCACGCCGCGTAGTTGGCGCCCGCCTTCTTCAGCGGCACGTGGCGGTCGATCACGTCGACGATGTCGACGCGTGCGAGCAGCGTTTGGATGAAATCGGTCGGAATCAAGGCGATTTAACGCTCGGCGCGGATGATCCAACGCTGCGCATCGTGCGCGTCGCGCATGCGAGGCATCGCGCGCGAGTCGTAGAACGTGAACCTCGACTCGCGCGGGGATGCTCACACGGCAGGGAACGCCTCATTATAGGCGGCGACGGCGCTTTGGGAAGGCCGGTGCGCCGCGCGGCGACGGCCGGCCGGCGCGTTCTGCGGCCGTCAGCCGGCGAGCCTGGCCTTGACCTTGGCCGAGACCGCGCTCATGTCGGCGCGCCCGGCGAGCTTCGCCTTCAGCACGCCCATCACCTTGCCCATGCCCGCGGCACCGGCGGCGCCGGTGTCCGCGATCGCGGCGCTGATCGCGGCATCGATCTCGGCGTCGCCGAGCTGCGCCGGAAGATAGCCCGCCAGCACGCCGATCTCGGCGCGCTCGGCATCGGCCAGGTCCTGGCGCTTGCCGGCCTCGAACTGCGTGACCGAATCCTTGCGCTGCTTGATCATCTTGTCGACGATCGCCATCACGTCGGCGTCGGCGAGCACCTTGCGCTCGTCGACTTCACGCTGCTTGATCGCCGCCAGCAGCAGGCGGATGGTCGACAGGCGCGCGGTGGCGTGCGCGCGCATCGCGGACTTCATGTCCTCGGTGATGCGTTCCTTGAGCGTGCTCATGGTGCCTCGGTGGTCATGCGGCGAACGGCAAGCAAAAAGGGGCGAATCGCTTCGCCCCTTCGGTGACTGCGAGCTCGAGGCCCTCAGAAGAGCTTGGGCGGGAGCTGCTGGCTGCGGATGCGCTTGTAGTGGCGCTTGACCGCCGCCGCCTTCTTGCGCTTGCGCTCGGCCGTCGGCTTTTCGTAGAACTCGCGTGCGCGAAGCTCGGTCAGGAGGCCCGTCTTTTCGATCGTGCGCTTGAAGCGGCGAAGCGCGGCCTCGAACGGCTCGTTTTCGCGGACGCGAACACTCGGCATGGCAATCGTTTCCTTGGCGTTTGCAGAATTCGGAAAATGGGAGGCGCCCCGGCGCAATGCCGAAATCCACCCAGCCCATGAGTATAGCAAGCGCCCGCGAGGCACGCAAGCCCCTGTAAGCTCTCGGTTTTTGGGAGATCGGCAATGCGGGTGCTGGGGATCGAGACGTCGTGCGACGAGACCGGGGTGGCGATCTACGACACCGATCGCGGGCTCCTCGCGCACGCGCTGCATTCCCAGGTGGCGATGCACGCGAGTTACGGCGGCGTCGTGCCGGAGCTCGCCTCGCGCGATCACGTGCGCCGGCTGCTGCCGCTGATCGAATCCGTCGTCGCCAGCGCGGGGCTCGAGCTCGCCGGCATCGACGCGATTGCCTATACGCGCGGTCCGGGTCTCGCCGGCGCGCTGCTGGTCGGCGCCGGCGTCGCGCACGCGCTGGGTCTCGCGCTCGACCGGCCGGTGGTCGGCATCCATCATCTCGAGGGGCATCTGCTGTCGCCGCTGCTCGCCGATCCGGCACCTGCGTTTCCCTTCGTCGCGCTCCTCGTGTCGGGCGGCCACAGCCAGTTCCACGACGTGCGCGGCGTCGGCGACTACCGCCTGCTCGGCGAGACGCAGGACGACGCCGCCGGCGAGGCGTTCGACAAGACGGCGACACTGCTGGGGCTGCCGTATCCGGGCGGTCCGGCGCTGGCAGCGCTGGCCGAATCGGGACGCCCGGGCGTCTACGAATTGCCGCGGCCGATGCTCGACTCGCCGAACCTCGACCTCAGCTTCTCTGGGCTGAAGACCGCGGTGCGCATGCTGGCGCACCGGCTCGCGCGCGAAGGCCGGCTCGACGCCGCCGCGCGCGCCGCCATCGCGCGCGCGTTCGAGGACGCCGTCGTCGACGTGCTCGCCGCCAAGTCGCTGGCGGCGCTCGCCGTGACCGGCCGCTCGACGCTGGTGGTGGCGGGCGGCGTCGGCGCCAACCGGCGGCTGCGCGCGCGGCTGCGCCGCGACATCGGCGCGCGCGGCGGCAGCGTGCATTTTCCGGACGCGATGTTCTGCACCGACAACGGCGCGATGATCGCGCTCGCCGGCGCGCTGCGCATCACCGATGCGCGCGCCGCGGGCGGCGCCTTCGACGTGATGCCGCGCTGGGAGTTGCCCGACACCACCAGCGCGATGCCGGATCCCAGCGCGACGTCCGGCGCCGGCGCGATGCCCGGCGCGGCCCCGGGCCGCGCGTTCAGCGCCCGATGACGCGCTCCTCGCCCTGCACGAGCTTGCGGATGTTGTCCTTGTGGCGCCAGAACAGCAGCAACGCGATGACCACGGTGACCCACGTCACCGCTTCGGCGCCCACTTCGTAGAACATGCCGAGCGGCATCAGCACCGCGGCGACGAGACCCGCGAGCGAGCTGATCTTGAAGCCGAAGGCGAGCGTCAGCCACACGACGAGCAGCACGATTCCGAGCGGCCAGTTGAGCGCGAACACGATGCCGGCGGCGGTGGCCACGCCCTTGCCGCCGCGAAAGCCGAAATAGACGGGGTAGATGTGGCCGAGGAAGACGGCGAGCGCGGCCGCCGGCACGACGAATTCCGGCAGCGCGAACGCGTTGGCGACCGCTTGCGCGGCAGCGACGACGACGAATCCCTTGGCGCCGTCGCCGACGAGCGTCAGCAGCGCGGCCCTGCGGTTGCCGGTGCGCAGCACGTTCGTCGCCCCCGGGTTGCCGGAGCCGTATTCGTGCGGATCGGGGAGCCCGAACGCGCGGCTCACCACCATCGCGAACGAGATGGAGCCGACGAGATACGCCGCCACGACGACGATGACGCCGGCAATCATGCATTCCCCAAATGATGCGTTGCACGCCGGCCGCCCTGCGCGCCGGACTGCGGGTGCGGGCGGGCCTGTACACTAGAATCGCGGCGATTCTAGCAAAGCGCACGCGCCCAACGCCGCGGCCCGCCATGAACTCGATCATCATCCACGACCTGCGCGTCTCGACGACGATCGGCGTCTACCGCTGGGAAGCGCACCTGCCGCAGACCATCCGCCTCGACCTCGAGATCGGCATGCCGTCGGACACGCCGTTCACGAGCGGCGAGTTCGCCGACGCGCTCGACTACGCGGCGATCGTGCGCCGCGTCAAGGCGTATGCGGCCGGCCACGCCTATCCACTGATGGAGCGCTTCGCCGAAGGCCTCGCCGACATCGTGCTCGGCGAATTCGGCGCGCCCTGGGTGAAGCTGCGTGTGGTGAAGCTCGCCGCATTGCCGGGCGTGCGCGAGATCGGCATCGCGATCGAGCGCCGTCGCGACGCCTGACGCGCGCAGGGCGCGCGCCAAGCGCGTGCCTGCGCCTCGATATCGGCAGCGTCCGTCACGCGCAGCCGGGGTGTGCGTCCCCCCGTCAGCCGCGCGGATGGTGCGCAGCGTGCAGCGCCTTGAGCCGCTCGCGCGCGACGTGCGTGTAGATCGTCGTCGTGGTGATGTCGGCGTGGCCGAGCAGCAGCTGCACCACGCGCAGGTCGGCGCCGTGGTTGAGGAGGTGCGTGGCGAATGCGTGGCGCAGCACGTGCGGCGACAGCGACGCCGGCGCGATGTCGGCGCCGATCGCGTGATGCTTGACGAGCGCCCAGAACGCCTGGCGTGTCAGCGGCTTGCCGCGCGCGGTGAGGAACAGGTGATCATCGCGGCCGGCGCCGGCGAACCCCGCGCGCGCCTCTTTCGCGTAGCGCGTGATCCACTCCACCGCCTCGTCGCCGAGCGGCACGAGGCGTTCCTTGCTGCCCTTGCCGACGACCCGCACCACGCCGTTGGCGAGCGACACCTGCGCATGCGTCAGGCCGACCAGCTCGGACACGCGCAGGCCGGTCGCGTACAGCGTTTCGAGCATCGCCCGATCGCGCAGGCCGCGCGGCGTCGCGACGTCGGGCGCCTCCAGCAGCGCTTCGACCTGCGCTTCCGACAGCGCCTTGGGCAGGCGCCGTCCCGGCTTCGGCGCGCGCACGCGCAGCGTCGGATCGTCGCGCACGGCGCCGTGCTCGAGCTGCAGCCGGTAGAAGCGCTTGAGGGCCGACAGCCGGCGCCCGATCGACGTGGCCTTCGCCTTCGCCCGGAACTGGTCGGCGAGCCAGCGTTCGACGTCGCCCTGGTCGGCTGCGAGCAGCGGCCGCCCCGCATGCACGAGCCACGCCGACCACGCACGCAGGTCACGGCGATACGCCGCGAGCGACGCCGGGGCGAGGCCGTCGCGCAACCAGAGCTGGTCGCAGAAAGCATCGATCGCCGCCGAGTCTGCGGAGGCGTCAGGTTGTTGCATGCTCGGGCGCGACACTCAGAACAGCGAATCGTCGCGCGACCGGAATTCGTGCGCGAGCAGCCAGCGCTTGATGGCGAGTGATTCGGCGGCGGTGGAATGCATGAAGCCGCCCAGGTGCCCGCGGCCGCCGGTGACCCGATGACAGGGAATGACGAGCGCGACCGGGTTCGAGCCGCAGGCCTGGCCGACGGCGCGCGCCACCGACGACAAGCCTTGCGCGAGTTCACCGTACGTGCGCGATTCGCCCGGCGGAATGTCGCGCAGCGCCTGCCACACACGCTGCTGGAACGGCGTGCCGCGCGGCGCGAGTGCGATGTCGAAACGGTGCGCCGGATCGACGAGATAGCACTCGATGGCGTCGATCACGCGCGCGGCGAGGGCCGATTCCGGCGCGACGAGCGCATGCGAGCGCGGCAGGAAGTCGATGCCGGTCACGCCGGCGGCACGGCAGCGGATGCCGAGCGCGCCGAACGGCGTGCGCATGCATGCCGAGTAGGACCGCATGCGCGCGGTGGAGGAAGGCGCCACGCGTGCCGGCATGGCATGCGTCGCCTGGTCAGCCAAGCTTCATCCGTTGCGGCAGTGCGGTGACGAGCTGCGGGAACACCCAGATCGCGAGCACGGCGGCGATCATCAGGATAAACATCGGCAGCGCGTGGCGCGCGATCCACGTGATCTGGCGTCCGGTCATGCCCTGCAGCACGAACAGGTTGAAGCCCACCGGCGGCGTGATCTGGGCCATTTCCACCACCAGCACGATGAAGATGCCGAACCAGATGAGGTCGATGTGCGCCGCCTCGACCGACGGCAGGATCACGCCCATCGTCAGCACCACCATCGAGATGCCGTCCAGGAAGCAGCCCAGGATCACGTAGAACACGGTGAGCGCGACGACGAGGCCGAACGGCGACAGGCCGATGCCGGAGATCCATTCGGCGAGGTGGCGCGGCAGCCCGATGTAACCCATCGACAGCGTGAGGAATGCGGCGCCGGAGAGGATCAGCGCGATCATGCAATACAGGCGCGTGGCGCCCATCAGGCTGTCGCGGAACGTGGGCCACGTCAGCGAGCGCTGCACCAGCGAGATGACCAGTGCGCCGACGACACCGAATGCGGCCGCCTCGGTGGCGGTGGCAACGCCGCTGTAGATCGAGCCGAGCACGGCGACGATCAATAGCACCACGGGGATCAGGTGGCGCGACGCTGTCACCTTCTGCATCAGCGTCGTCACCTCCACCGCCTGCGGCACCTTGCCGGGATTCAGCAGCGCCCAGCCGACGATGTACGCGGAGAACAGCGCGGCGAGCAGGATGCCGGGGATCACGCCGGCGATGAAGAGGTGGGCGATCGACACGTTCGCCATCACGCCGTAGACGATCATGATGATCGACGGCGGAATGAGGAGGCCCAGCGTGCCGGCGCCGGCCAGCGTGCCGACGGTGATGCCCTCGGGGTAGCCACGCCGCGCGAGCTCGGGCAGCGTCATCTTGCCGATCGTCGCGCAGGTCGCGGCGGAGCTCCCCGACACGGCGGCGAAGATCGTGCAGCCGATGATGTTGGTGTGCAGCAGGCGGCCGGGCACGCGCTCGAGCCATGGCGCCAGGCCGCGGAACATGTCCTCCGACAATCGCGTGCGGAACAGGATCTCGCCCATCCACACGAACAGCGGCAGCGCGGTCAGCGTCCACGATGACGCGGTGCCCCAGATGGTCACCGCCATCGCGTCGCCCGCGGGGCGCGAGCTGAAGAGCTCCATGCCGATCCACGCCACCCCGGACAGCGCGAGGCCGATCCACACGCCGCTGCCGAGGATCGCGAACAGCGCGACGATCAGGAGCGCGGTGACCGCTCCGTCACTCATTGCGCAGCGCCTCGGCCGGCACGATCTTCACGCGCTTGCCGGCAAGCTGCAGCACGAGCTCGTCGACGATGGCGATCGCGAACACCACGGCGCCCGCCGCCATCGTGAGCTGCGGGATCCACAACGGCGTCGCATCGTTGGCGGTGGAAACGTCGTTGAAATCCCACGATTGCCAGGCGAGGCGCGCGCTGTAGTACGCGAACGCAATGCCGAGGAGGGTGGCGACGCCGAGCGCGAACGTCTCGAGCGCGCGGGCGCGCGCGCCGCTGAGGTGCTCCTGCATCAGCGTCACGCGGATGTGCTCGCCGCGCTTGAGCGTGTGCGCGAGCGCCAGGAAACCGGAAGCCGCCATGCAGTAGCCGGCGTAGGCGTCGGTGCCGGGCACGTACCAGTCGAACACGTGGCCGACGATGCTCAGCACCACGAACAGCAACGTGCCCACCATGGCGGCGGCGCCGAGCACCGCGGCGCCGAGGTAAAGCCGGTCGAGGAACCGGCGCATCGCGCTATTGCATCGCGCGGTACGTGTCGATCACCTTCTTGCCCTCGTCGCCCGACTTCTTCTGCCATTCGGCGAGCATGTAGTTGCCGACCTTGCGCAGGTCGGCGGTGAGCTGCGGCGTCGGCTTCAGGATCTCCATGCCCTTCGCCTTCAGCTGGTCGAGGTACCAGCCGTTCTTCTCCTCGGCGATCTTCCAGCCGCGCGCCTCGGCGTCGGCGCCGGCTTTCAGCACCGCGGCCTGTGTCGGCTTGTCGAGCGCATCGAACGCCTTGCGGTTGATCAGCACGGCATTCTTGGGCAGCCATGCCTGCGTGTCGTAGAACTTGTGGATCGTCTCGTAGGTCTTGGAGTCGTAGCCGGTCGCACCCGACGACATGTACGAGTCGATGACGCCGGTGGCGAGCGCCTGCGACACCTCGGCCGCCTGCACGGTCACCGGCTGCGCGCCGACGAGCTCGGCGATCTTCGCCGTCGCCGGGCTGTACGCGCGCCACTTCAGGCCCTTCATGTCGGCGGTGCCGTTCAGCGTGCGATTGGTGAAGATGCCCTGCGACGGCCAGGGAATCGCGTACAGCAGCATGATGCCCTGCTTCGCGAGCTTGGCCTCGAGCGCCTTGCGCGACGCCTTGTACAGCTTCAGCGCATCGGGATACGACGTGGCGAGGAACGGCACGCCGTCGAGGCCGTAGATCGGATCCTCGTTCTCGTAGTTGACCAGCAGGATCTCGCCCATCTGCACCTGGCCGCCCTGCACGGCGCGCTTGATCTCCGGCGCCTTGAACAGCGACGCGTTGGCGTGCACGGTGATCTTGAGCTTGCCGCCGGTCGCCTTGTCGACGTCGTTGGCGAATTGCTGGATGTTCTCCGTGTGGTAGTTGGTGGCCGGATACGCGGTGGGCAGGTCCCACTTCACCTGCGCCGATGCGCTGCCCCAGGCGAAGGCGGTGGCGCAGCCGAGCACGGCGACGAGGCTTGCGATGCGGGTCATTGCGGGAGCTCCTGTGCGGTCGAGGTGAGGCGCTGGTGACGGCAACGCCGGCTTGCGCCATGGACGGGCATGAGCCTGCGATATTAACCAGATTTCGCGTGCCGGTGTGATAGGCTCGTCGCCCGATCCGCCGGTGCAACGCCGGTCACGCGGCCGGCGAATCCCGCTGCCGCCCACGCTCTCGCGATGCCGCCGTCCATGTCCAACCCCGCGCCACGCTGGGAATTCTTCATCGACCGTGGCGGCACGTTCACCGACATCGTCGCGCGCAGGCCCGACGGCACGTTGCTCACGCACAAGCTGCTGTCCGAGAATCCGGAGCGCTATCGCGATGCCGCCGTGCACGGCATCCGCGAGCTGCTGGAATTGCCGGCGGGCACACCGATCCCGCTGGCGCGGATCGGCGCGGTCAAGATGGGCACGACCGTGGCGACCAACGCGCTGCTCGAGCGCCGCGGGGATCGCACGCTGCTCGTCGTCACGCGCGGCTTCGGCGACGCGCTGCGCATCGCCTACCAGCACCGGCCGAAGCTCTTCGTGCGCAGGATCGAGCTGCCGACGCTGCTCTACGAGCGCGTCATCGAGGTGGACGAGCGCATCGGCGCGCACGGCGACGTCGTGCAGCCGCTCGACCTCGCGGCGGCGGAATCGGCACTGCGCGCGGCGCGCGCCGACGGCATCGGGGCGGTGGCGATCGTGCTGATGCACGGCTACCGCTATCCGCAGCACGAGAAGGCGCTCGCCGAGGCCGCTCGCCGTGCCGGCTTCAGCCAGGTTTCCGTGTCGCACGAAGTGTCGCCGCTGATGAAATTCGTGTCGCGCGGCGACACCACCGTCGTCGACGCGTACCTGTCGCCGATCCTGCGCCGCTACGTCGACGAGGTGGAGCGCGATCTCGGCGGGGCGGCGGCGGGCGTGCGGCTGCAGTTCATGCAGAGCTCCGGCGGCCTGACCGACGCGCGCCGCTTCCACGGCAAGGACGCGATCCTGTCCGGACCCGCCGGCGGCATCGTCGGCGCGGTCGAGGTGTCGCGGCGCGCGGGATTCGACCGCATCATCGGCTTCGACATGGGCGGCACGTCGACCGACGTCACTCACTGGGCGGGCGAGTACGAGCGCGCCTTCGACACCGAAGTCGCCGGCGTGCGCCTGCGCGCGCCGATGATGAAGATCCACACCGTCGCCGCCGGCGGCGGCTCGATCTGCACGTTCGACGGTGCGCGCTTTCGCGTCGGGCCGCAGTCGGCCGGCGCCAATCCGGGTCCGGCGTCGTACCGGCGGGGCGGTCCGCTCACCGTCACCGATTGCAACGTGATGGTGGGCAAGCTCGATCCGGCGCTGTTTCCGCACGTCTTCGGTGTTGACGGCGACCTCGCGCTCGATGCCGAAATCGTGCGCCGCCGCTTCGACGAGCTCGGCGAGGCGCTGCGCGCAGCCGGCCACGCGCCGGCTTCACCCGAGGCGATCGCCGACGGCTTCCTGCGCATCGCGGTGGAGAACATGGCCAATGCGATCAAGCACATCTCGGTCCAGCGCGGCTACGATGTCACCGCCTATACGCTGTGCTGCTTCGGCGGCGCCGGCGGCCAGCACGCGTGCGCGGTGGCCGATGCGCTCGGCATGACGCGCGTATTCGTTCACCCGCTGGCGGGCGTGCTGTCGGCGTATGGCATGGGACTCGCCGACGTGCGCGCGCTGCGCCAGGCGGCGCTCGAGTCGCCACTGGACGCCGCCGGTCTCGCCGCCGCGAACGCCGCATTCGAAGCGCTGGAGGCCGCGGCGCGCAGCGAAGTCGCGGCACAGGGCGTCACCGCGGCGCGCATCGAATGCCAGCGCAGCCTGCATCTCAAGTACGACGGCACCGACACGACGCTCGACATCGCGATGGCCGGCGATGCGCCGGCCATCGTCGCCGACTTCGAGCGGCGCTATCTGGCGCAATACGGATTCCTGATGCCGGGACGCGCGCTGGTGATCGAGGCGGCGGCCGTCGAGGCGATCGGACGCTCGGCGCCGTCTGCCGGCGCCGCACGCGCGCCGGCGCCGCGCCCCGGCCCGCTGCGACCGATCCGGCGCAATCGCGTCTACACGGGAGGCCGCTTCCACGACGCCGCGGTGTTTGCGCGCGAGGACCTGCGCGAGGGCGACGCGATCGACGGACCGGCGATCCTCCGCGAGCCGAATGCGACGACGGTGATCGAGCCTGGCTGGCGCGGCGTGCTCACCGCGCACGACGATCTCGTGCTGACGCGCGTCGCGCCGCTCGCCCGCGCGCACGCGATCGGCACAGAGGCCGATCCGGTGCTGCTGGAGGTGTTCAACAACCTGTTCATGGCGATCGCCGAGCAGATGGGCGTGACGCTCGCCAACACGTCGTACTCGGTGAATATCAAGGAGCGGCTCGATTTCTCGTGCGCCCTCTTCGACGGCGCGGGCAACCTCGTCGCCAACGCCCCGCACATGCCGGTGCACCTGGGATCGATGGGCGAAAGCGTGGCGACGATCATCGAGCGCCGCAGGACGACGATGCGGGGCGGCGACGTATACGTGCTGAACGCGCCGTACAACGGCGGCACGCACCTGCCGGACGTCACCGTGATCGCGCCGGTGTTCCTGGACGATGGCGGCGACGCTCCCGAGTTCTTCGTCGCCGCACGGGGGCACCACGCCGACATCGGCGGCATCACGCCAGGCTCGATGCCGCCGGACTCGACGGTGGTGGAGGAGGAGGGCGTGCTGCTCGACAACGTCGAGCTGGTGCGCGAGGGCCGTTTCCTCGAGGACGCGATGCGCGCGATCCTCGCGTCGGGCACGTATCCCGCCCGCAACGTCGAGCAGAATCTCGCCGACCTGCGCGCGCAGGTGGCGAGCTGCGCGCGTGGCGCGCAGGAACTGGCGAAGATGGCCGCGCATTTCGGCCTGCCGGTGGTGCGCGCCTACATGCGCCACGTGCAGGACAACGCCGAGGAATCGGTGCGGCGCGTGCTGTCGGTGCTCGCCGACGGCACGTTCGCCTACGAGATGGACAACGGCGCGGTGGTGCGCGTGGCGATCCGCGTCGACCGCGCGCGGCGGACCGCGACGATCGACTTCACCGGCACCAGCGCGCAGCTGCCGAGCAACTTCAACGCGCCGTCGGCGGTGTGCAAGGCCGCCGTGCTCTACGTGTTCCGCACGCTGGTCGACGACGAGATCCCGATGAACGCGGGATGCCTCAAGCCGCTGACGATCGTCATTCCCGAAGGCTCCATGCTCGCGCCGCGCTACCCGGCCGCCGTGGTCGCAGGCAACGTCGAGACTTCGCAGGTCGTCACCGACGCGCTGTACGGCGCGCTGGGCGTGCTGGCGGCGTCGCAGGGCACGATGAACAATTTCACGTTCGGCAATGCGCGCTACCAGTACTACGAGACGATCGCCGGCGGGGCCGGCGCCGGGCCAAGCTTCGACGGCGCGAGCGTGGTGCAGACGCACATGACCAATTCGCGGCTGACCGATCCCGAGGTGCTGGAATGGCGCTTCCCGGTGCGGCTCGACGCGTATCGCATCCTGGCGGGCACGGGCGGCGGCGGGCGCCACCGCGGTGGCGACGGCGGCGAGCGGCGCGTGCGCTTCCTCGAGCCGATGACCGCGGTGATGCTGGCCAATCACCGCCGTGTCGCGCCGTTCGGCGTCCAGGGCGGCGCGGCCGGCGCGACGGGTGCCAACTGGGTGGAGCGCGCAGGCGGCGGGCGCGAGACGTTCGGCGCCACCTTCAAGGTCGAGATGCAGGCCGGCGACGTGTTCGTGGTGCGCACGCCCGGCGGCGGCGGCTTCGGCAGCGGTTAAGATGGGCGATCATCGCCAGCGCGGAGGACCCTTACGATGGCCACCGTCCACGATTTCAGCGTCAGCGACATCCACGGCAAGACGATCGGCCTCGACCGCTACAACGGCGAGGTGCTGCTGATCGTCAACGTCGCCAGCGAATGCGGATTCACCCCGCAATACACGGGGCTGCAGGCGCTGCAGGAGAAGTTCCACTCGCGCGGCTTCGACGTGCTGGGCTTCCCGTGCAACCAGTTCGGCAAGCAGGAGCCGGGCAGCGAGGCGGAGATCGCGAAGTTCTGCGAGCTCAACTACCACGTCACGTTCCCGATGTTCGCCAAGGTCGACGTCAATGGCGACGCCGCCGCGCCGCTCTACCGCCATCTCAAGGCGGAGAAGCCCGGACTGCTCGGCAGCGAGGCGATCAAGTGGAACTTCACCAAGTTCCTGGTCGACCGCGGCGGTCGCGTGCTGAAGCGCTACGCGCCGAACGACACGCCGGAGTCGATCACGGCCGACATCGAGAAGGCGTTGTGACCCGATGAGCGCCCGAGGCTGGACGCGCGCGGCGCTGCTCGCCGCCGCGCTCTGCGCCGCGCTGGCGGTGGCGTCCGCGGCGCGCGCCGCGGCGTGGGCCGACCCCGCGAAAACGCTGCACGTGACATTCCCGGTCGCCGAGACCGGCTTCGACCCGGCCGCCGCACAGGACTATTACTCGGGTCACGTGATGCGCGTGATCTTCGACACGCTGTACGTGCCCGACTACCTGCCGCGCCCGTACAAGGTGGCGGCCAACACCGCCGACGGCATGCCGGTCGTCTCCGCCGACGGCAAGGTGTGGACGATCCATCTCCGGAAAGGCATCTACTTCGCCGACGACCCCGTGTTCAAGGGCCGCAAGCGCGAGCTGACCGCGCAGGACTACATCTACGCCTGGAAGCGCGTGGTCGATCCGAAGGTGCGCTCGCCCAACGCCTACTATCTCAACGGCAAGCTCGTCGGCCTCGATGCGGCTGTCGAAAAGGCGCGCAAGTCGGGCCATTTCGACTACGACGCCGAGATCCCGGGAATGCGCGCGATCGACCGCTACACGATCCAGCTCACGCTGGTCGACACCGACTACACGCTGATGAACTACATCCAGCAGACGTCGCTGGCCGCGGTCGCGCGCGAGGTGGTCGAGGCGTACGGCGATCCGAATACGTCGTGGGTGATGGACCATCCGGTGGGCACCGGCCCGTATCGCCTCAAGAGCTGGCGGCGCGGACAGCAGATCGTGCTCGAGGCGAACCCGGGATTCCGCGAGGAATACTTTCCCGCGGCGCCGGCCGACGCCGACGCCGCGACGCGCGCGCTGGCGGCGTCGATGAAGGGCAAGCGGCTCCCGCAGATCGGCACGATCGACATCGCGATCATCGAGGAGTCCAACCCGATCCTGCTGGCGTTCGATTCGAAGGCGATCGACTTCGTCAACGTCCCCGCCGATCTCGTGAGCCGCGTCATCGGCCCGGAGGACAACCTGCTGCCGGCCTACGCCGACGCCGGCGTGGCGCTGCACCGCGTCGTGCAGAACGCGTTGACGTACACCTACTTCAACATGGACGACCCGGTGGTCGGCGGGTACACCAACGACAAGATCGCGCTGCGCCGCGCGATCGTCATGGCGTTCAACGTCGACGAGCTGGTGAAGGTGCTGTGGAACGGTCAGGCGCGGCCGGCCACGCAGCTCGTGCCGCCCGGCGCGTACGGCTACATCAAGGAGCTCGACGTGCATCCGCCCCACGATCCGGCGACGGCACGCGCGCTGCTCGATCGCTTCGGCTACAAGGACCGCGACGGCGACGGCTGGCGCGACCTGCCCGACGGCAAGCCCTTAACGCTGTCGATGGGATCGACGCCGACGGCGCGCGACCGCGACCGCGACGAGCTGTGGAAGAAGAGCCTCGCGACAGTTGGCATCCGCATCAATTTCATCAAGCAGAAATGGCCGGAGCTCCTGAAGATGGGACGTGATGGCAGCCAGCTGCAGATGTGGGGCGTGGGCTGGATCAACAACACCGGCGATGGCGATGCATTCGTGCAACTGCTGTACGGGCCGAACGCCGGGCAGTCGAACCTCGGGCGTTTCCACAACGCCGACTACGACAAGGCGTATGCGGCGAGCAAGCAGCTGCCGCCGGGCCCCGAGCGCGACAAGCTGTACGTGACGATGGCGAAGATCCTGCAGGCCTACACGCCCGTCGACCTCGACGTCTATCGGGTCGAGAACACGCTGGTGCGGCCATGGGTGGGCGGCTACAAGAAGAACGTGCTCTACGAGCACGCCTGGAAGTTCCTCGACATCGACGTCGCGCGCCAGCGATCGGGCCAATGAGCGACGCGTGAGGCGGCTCGCGATCCTCGCGCGGCGCCGCCTGCGCGGCCTTTGGCGTTCCGCCGATTTCCGCCGCATCTTCGCCTCGGCGACGATCACGGCGTTCGGCGCGCAGGTGACCAATCTCGCGCTGCCGCTGACCGCCGCGCTTCTGCTGTCGGCGACGCCGCTCGAGATGGGCGTGCTGGTGGCGCTGGAGACGCTGCCCTTCGCGCTGGTGTCGCTGCACGCCGGGGTGATGCTCGATCGCGTGCGCAAGCTGCCCGTGGTGATCGCCTGCGGCGCCGGGCGCGGCGTCGCGCTGCTGTCGATTCCACTGGCGGCGTGGGCCGGCGTGCTGTCGATCCACCAGCTGTTCGCCGTCGGCTTCATCTGCGGCGTGCAGAACGTCATCGGCGGCGCCGCGTACCAGGTGCTCCTCGCGCAGCTTGCCGGGCGCCGGCGGCTGGTCGAGGCCAACGCCAAGATCGCCCTCGGCGAAACGTCCGCGGCGCTGGTCGGACCCGGCCTCGCGGGGATGCTGATCCAGCTCCTCACGGCGCCGTTCGCGATCGCGCTCGACGCGGTGTCCTTCATCGCGTCGGCGTGGATGCTGAAGGGCGTGCGCGAGCCGCAGGACGCGTCGACGCCCGTTCCCTCGCCAGGCGTCGGCCACGAGATCATGGAGGGCCTGCGCCTGGTCTGGCACAACCGCACGCTGCGCTCGCTGGCGGTGCTGGCCGGCACGTGGCAGCTGCTGCATCACATGCAGATCGCGGTGCTGATCCTGTTCGCCACGCGCGAGCTCGGACTGTCCGCCGGCGCGATCGGCCTCGTGTTCATGTTCGGCGGTGCGGGCTGCATGCTCGCGGCCGCCACGGCCGAACGGCTCAATGCGCGCTTCGGCGTCGGCCGCGTGATCATCGGCGCGCTGCTGCTCAGCGCCGCCGGCTGGCAGTTCTACGCGCTGGTGCGCGGCACGCCCACGGTGGCGACGATCATGCTGGGCCTGTCGATGCTGGTGTTCGATTTCGGCGCCGTGCTCTACGGCATCACCTACCTGTCGCTGCGCCAGGCGATCACGCCCGACCGGCTGCTCGGGCGGATGACGGCGACGATGCGGTTTCTCACCGTGGCCTCGGCGCCGGTGGGTTCGCTGGCCGGCGGCGCGATCGCCACGGCGATCGGCCTGCGCGCCACGTTGTGGTGCGTGGGCGTCGCCGGCCTCGTGCTCGCCGCGACGGCCGTGTGGTTTTCCCCGGTGCGGCGTTATCGCGAGTTGCCGGCGACGTCGGAGCATCACGCCGGATAGACCCGCTGCCGGCACGCGTGACTGGACAACAAAAAGGGCAGCTCGCTTTGGCTGCCCATTGATTTCGCCGCGTTGCGGCGTCCTGTCCGGCAATTCGCGGGGCCGATCAACCGGGTCCCCATCCGCTCAAGAGCGGTCGCGATGCAGTGATGATCGCGCGTCAGGCGGGCGATACCACCGCTGTCCTGTTGTGGTGGAAGAGTAACGCGATGGAAATAGAATAGACCTCATCGCCGCCGACGTCAAAACAATTCCCGACCGGCGGCGTCATTTTTTTCGCGCGCATGCGACACCGGATGCCGAGCACGATGCGTGCCCGCATCCGGTGCATGCTTCAGCGCTGGAAGTCGTAGACGCTGCCGAGCGCGAGGAGCGCGCACAGCTCGTCGAGCGCGCGCCGCGACTCGTCGAGCAGTGCGGGATCGGCGAGGTCGGCGGGCGCGAGCCGGTCGCGGTAGTGGCGTGCGACGACCTCTGCGAGGGCGTCGCACAACGCGTCGTCGACGAACACGCGTGGGGTGACCGACACGCGCTCCGCGGCGGTGAGCGGAACGCGCAGGCGCAGGCAGGCGGGACCGCCGCCGTTGCGCATGCTCTGGCGCAAGTCGAACGTCAGCACCTCCGCAATCGGCCCGCTGTGCAAGACAAGTCGTGCGAGCCACGCGTCGGTGCGCAGGTTCTCGCGGCTTTCCGCGGGGGTGACAAGCAGGTAGCGGCCGTCGTCGCGCCGCAGCAGCTGGCTGTTGAACAGGTAGGTCGCCACCGCGTCGTCGACGCTCACCTCGCCATCGTCGACGACGATCGGCGTGAAATCGGGCACGCTGGCGGCGAGGCGCGCGAGCACCGCCGGCTGGTCGGTCCAGGCGCGGGCATGGCACAGCAGCACGTTGCCGCTGCCGACCGCGATCACATCGTTGTGGAACACACCGCGGTCGACGACGTCGGGATTCTGCTGCGCAAATACCGTGCGCGCAGGGGCAAGCCCGTGGCTGCGGGCCACGGCCTCGGAGGCCTCGCGCGTTTGCCGCGCCGGAAAACGCGCCGGCTCGCGGCCGGCGTCGCCGAACCCGCTGCGGCCGTAGACGAACAGCGCCGTGCCTGCGGCGGCGCCACCGAAGCGCGTGTGGTTGGCGGCGCCTTCGTCGCCGAGCTGCGGCGCGGCCCGCAGCGGGTCGTGCACCTCGAAATGCCGCGCGTCGGCGAAGATCGCGCGCAGCACGCGCGCCGTCACCGGCGCCTCCAGCGCACGGTGGAAATGCGTGACGAGGTTCGCCGGCGTGAAATGCACGCGGCCGTCGGCGGTGTCGGCCGATGGGCTGACCGTCGCCGCGTTGGCGGTCCACATCGCCGACGCGGACGCGCAGGCGGCGAGCAGGCGCGGCGCGTCGCGCGCGGCGGCGCGGATCACCGCCGCGTCGTCGCCGCCGAAACCGAGGGCGCGCAGCGCGGGCACGCACGGGCGATCGTGCGGCGGCAATACCGCCTGCGCGAAGCCGCGGCCGGCGAGTGCGCGCATCTTGGCGATGCCCTGCAGCGCGGCGGCGCGCGGATTGGCGACCAGCTCGGCGTTGCGCTCGGACGCGAGGTTGCCGCGCGCGAGCCCGGAATAGTTGTGCGTCGGTCCCGGCAGGCCGTCGAAATTGACCTCGGTCATCGGTCGCCCGGCGCGAGCGGCACCGCGCGCACCGAATCACCCTCGCCGACGCCGAGCGCCGTTGCCGCGTGGGGCAACAGCGGGAAGCGGTCGATGCGCCGCGGCGCCATCGTTACGATCGCGCGGAAGTCGCGAAAGCGGCGGTTGGACACCAGCCAGAAGACGTCGTCGGTCAGGCTGTCGGCGAGCGGATTGCCCTCGCCGATCGTCACCCATGGCGTCAGCGACCGGCGCACGGCGTCGATGTTCTCGCGGAAGCACTCGACGGTGGGGCCGGCGTCGAAGATGTCGACGTAGCCCTCGTAGCGGAAACCCTCCTGCTCGAGCATCGTGCGCGCCGGCAGCGTGTCGGCGTGCACCGCGCCGATCGCCTCCTGCGCGTCCGCCGGCAGCAGGTTGACGTAGACCGGGTGGCGCGGCATCAGCTCGGCGATGAACGACTTCTGGCCGATGCCCGTCAGGTAGTCGGCGGTCGAGTATTCCATCGCGAAGAAGTGGCGGCCGAGCCCTTCCCAGAACGGCGAGCGGCCGCCGGCGTCGAGCCGGCCGCGCAGCTCGGCGATCACCTTCGGCGCGAAGCGCTCGGCGAACTCGGCGATGAACAGCAACCGGCTCTTGGCGATCAGCGGGCCGTTCTTCGCCTGGCGAAAGCCATGGTCGAGGAACAGCGAGCAAAGCTCGGTCTGCCCGGTGTGATCGTTGGCGAGGAACAGCGTCGGCACCGCGGTGTACACGCCGAGCGTGCGCGAGGCATGCACCAGCGTGTTGACATAGTAGTTGTACCAGGGCTCGTCGACGCCTACGGCTGCCTCGATCGCGCTGATGCCGACCACGCGCTCGGCGTGGTTGGTGTCGGCCAGCACGAACATGTAGCACTCCTCGGCGCGCGAGGCCGTGCCGGCGAACGACGCCAGCGAGCGCTCGATGCGCGACGCCAGGCGCTCGCGGTTGGCGGGCAGCGTGGTGAGGCCGCTGCCGGTGCGCTCGGAAAGCGCGAACACGGCGGGCAGGTCGTCGCGGCCGATCGGGCGGACGACGAACATCGCGGGTCAGCCGCCCGCCGCGTCAGCCGAGCGCACGGTCGAGCGCGGTTTCGAGGCGCGACAACCCTTCGAGGATCTCGTCCAGCGAAATGACGAGCGACGGCGCGAGACGCAGCACGTCGGGTCCCGCCATCAGCAGCAGCAGCCCCGTGCGCCCGGCGGCTTCCATCACGGCGCCCGACTTGCCGCGCCACGGTTCGGCGAGCTCGCAGCCGATCCACACGCCTTCGCCGCGCAGTGCGCCGAACACGCGGCGGCGCGCATTGATCGCCTTGAGGCCTTCCATGAAGAGCGCGTGGCGCGCCTTGACGCCATCCAGCACTTCGGTGGTGTTGATGACGTCGAACACCGCACCCGCGACCGCGCAGGCGAGCGGATTGCCGCCATACGTCGTGCCGTGCACGCCCGGCGTGAACACCGACGCTACCTCGCTCGTCGTCACCATCGCGCCGATCGGGAAGCCGCCGCCCAATCCCTTGGCGCTGGTCAGGATGTCGGGGACGATGCCCTTCTGCATGTACGAGAACAGCGCGCCGGTGCGGCCCATGCCGCTCTGGATCTCGTCGAGGATCAGCAGCGCGCCGTGCGCCGTGCACAGGCGTCGCGCCGCCTGCAGGAAATCGGGCGTGCCGGGCGTCATGCCGCCTTCGCCCTGCATCGGTTCCATCAGCACCGCGCAAATGTCGTCGCCGCGCGCGAACTCGGCCTCGAGCGCGGCGACGTCGTTGTACGGGATGTGCGTGAAGCCTTCGGGATTCGGGCCGAAGCCTGCCGAGTACTTCGCCTGGCCGCCGGCGGTGACCGTCATCAGCGTGCGGCCGTGGAACGCGTTCACTGCCGAGATCACGCGGATGCGCCTGTCGCCGTGGCGGTCGCGCGCGTACCGGCGCGCGAGCTTCAGCGCCGCCTCGTTGGCTTCGGCGCCCGAATTGCAGAAGAACGCGCGCTCGGCGAACGTGTTGTCGACGAAGCGCTGCGCGAGCCGCAGTGCCGGCTCGTTGGTGAACCAGTTCGACACGTGCCAGATCCTGCGTGCCTGCTCGTCGAGCGCGCGCAGCATCACGGGATGGCAATGACCGAGCGACGACACCGCGACGCCGCTGGCGAAGTCGATGTACATGCGCCCGTCCTGGTCCCACACGCGCGAGCCTTCGCCGCGCACCGGCAGGAACGGCGCCGGGGCGTAGCACGGCACCATGATGTCGTCGAACAGCGCGCGCGTGACCGGCATCTGCGCCTCGCTGCTGGTCGACTTCAAGTCGCGCCGCGACGATGCGGCGATCACCGCGGCAGCCACCGGATCGGTGTTGGCCATCGCCGGCTACAGCGCCGCAACGACGGAGATCTCGATCCGGAATTCCGGACTCGCGAGCTTCGCCTGCACGGTGGCGCGCGCCGGCGTGTCGCCCGCCGGCACCCACGCTTCCCACACCGCGTTCATCGCCGCAAAATCGGCCATGTCGGGCAGGTAGATGGTCGCCGACAGGATCCGGCGCTTGTCGCTGCCGGCCTCGGCGAGCAGACGGTCGATGTTCGCCAGCACCTGCTGCGTCTGGCCGGTGATATGGGCGTGGCCATCGTCGGCCACCTGGCCGGCGAGGTAGACGAGTCCGGCGGTGCGATGGATCACGAGCTCGGACAGGCGCTTGCCGACATGGCGGCGTTCGATGGTCATGGTGGTATCGTCGTGAGCGGAGCGCACCCGGGTGCGCGCGACTTCGATTCTAGACGAAAACGACGATGGCGATGGACGGGCGCGCGGCACTCGCCGCCGGCGCGATCGCGATGTTCGTCGCGGTGGCGGCCGGCGCCTTCGGCGCACATGCGCTGGAGTCGACGCTCCCGGCCGCGCGCATCGCGGCGTGGCAGACCGCGGTGCGCTATGAAGCGTGGCACGGCCTCACACTGATCGGCGTCGGCATCCTGATGCAGGGCGACGCGCCGCGCGCACGAAGGATGCGTGTCGCGGCGTGGCTGTTCGCCGCCGGCATCGTGCTCTTCAGCGGCAGCCTTTACGCGCTGGTGCTCGCGGATGTGCGCGAACTCGGCGCGATCACGCCGTTCGGCGGCGCCGCGCTGCTCGCGGGGTGGGCCGCGTTTGCGTGGGCGGTCCTGCGCCGCGACTGAGCGCGGGCATGCCACGGCGCGTGCGGCGGGCGCGAGGCCGTCACGGACGCGGGAACACGCCGTCGCGCCGCGCGCGCGACGGCGAATTCAATCCACTTTCGCGCCCGACTGCTTGACCACCTTCGCCCACTTCACGGTTTCCGTGGCGATGTGCTGCGCGAAGTCCGCGGGTGAGCCGCCCGCGGCGATCGCACCCTGCGCGAGGAGCTTGTCCTTCGCCTCCGGCGTCGCCAGCCAGCGGTTGCCTTCGGCATTGAGCTTCGTCACGATCGCCTCGGGGGTGCCTGCCGGCGCCAGCAGGCCGAACCAGCTCGAGGCCTCGAAGCCGGGATAGCCGGACTCGGCGATCGTCGGCACGTCGGGCAGCGCCGCGGAGCGCGCGAGGCTGGTCACCGCGATCGGTCGCAGCTTGCCGGCCTTGATGAGCGCGAGCGACGACGGCAGGTTGTCGAACATCAGCTGCACCTGGCCGCCGACGAGATCCTGCAGCGCCGGCGCGCTGCCCTTGTACGGCACGTGCTGCATCGACACCCCGGCCATCACCTTGAAGAGCTCGGCGGACAGGTGGATCGACGTGCCCGATCCCGACGACGCGAAGTTGAGCGCGTCGGGATGCGCCTTGGCGTAGGTGACCAGCTCGGCGACCGTGTGCACCGGCAGCGCGGGGTTCACCTCCAGCACGTTCGGCACGCCGGCGACCAGGAACACCGGCACGAAATCCTTGACGTGGTCGTACGGCATCTTCGCGTACAGGCTCGGATTGATCGCGTGCGTGCCGACGGTGCCCATCACGAGCGTGTAGCCGTCGGGCGCGCTGTGGGCGACGAGCTCGGCGCCGAGGTTGCCGCCGGCGCCGGGGCGGTTGTCGACGATGAACGGCTGGCCGAACACCTCGGCGAAGCGCTGCGCGACGGCGCGCGCGAGGAGGTCGGTGGTGCCGCCGGCGGGGAACGGCACGACGATGCGCACCGGACGCGACGGGTACGCGGTTGCCTGCGCGAACGCCGGCGCGGCCAGCATCGCCCACCACGCGCACAGCGCGCACAACGCGGTCATGAATCGACGGCTCATGGCATTCCCCCTGGTTGAATCCGAGCGAAGCTTCCCGCCTTTGCGTGAACGGCGTCAATCCCCGCGTCGCGCGGCATTGAAGTCGTCGTGCGCGTCAGTCGACCTTGGCGCCCGAGGCCTTGATGATCGCCGCGTACTTCGGCACCTCGCGTGCGATGAACGCGGCGAATTCGGCGGGTGTCATCGGCGTCGCCTCGGCGCCCTGCAGCGCGAGCTTGTCGCGCATGTCCGGCGTGCGCAGGATCTTCACGAGGTCGGCGTTCCAGCGTGCGATGACGTCCTTCGGCGTGCCTGCGGGTGCCATCAGTCCGAACCACGTCGAGATGTCGAAGCCCGGCAGGCCGGCTTCGGCCATCGTCGGCAGGTCGGGCGCCAGCGCCGAGCGCTGCGCCGTGGTGACTGCCAGCGCGCGCTCCTTGCCGCCCTTGACCTGGGCCATCGCGTTGGCGAGGTTGTCGAACATGAATTGCGTGTCACCGGCGAGCAATGCCTGGGTCGCCGGGGCGGCGCCTTTGTAGGGCACATGCGTGATGTCGGTGTGGGTCACCGTCTTGAACAGCTCGCCCGCGAGATGACCCGCGCTGCCGATGCTGCCGGAGCCGAACGCGAGCTTGCCCGGATTGGCCTTCGCCGCCGCCACGAGATCCTGCACCGAGTGGTATGGCGATTGCGCCGACACCACGAGCACGTTGGGGGTGATGGCGATCATCGAGATCGGCGCGAAATCCTTCACGGCGTCGTAGGGCATGTGCGGGTAGAGCGTGGGGTTGACGGCGTGCGTCGACAGTGCGCCCATCACCACGGTGTAGCCGTCCGCTGCGGACTTGGCGACGTAGTCCGCGCCGATGTTGCCGCCGGCGCCCGGCTTGTTCTCGACCACCACGCTCTGGCCCCAGGCCTCGCCGAGCTTCTGCGCGATTTCGCGGCCCACGATGTCGAGCGAGCCGCCCGGCGGAAACGGCACGACCAGCTTGACGGGGTGCGACGGGAACGTGTCGGCGGCGATCCCGGCGCCGGTCCACGCCAACAGGGCGGCGGCGGCCAGCACAGCCGTGGTCGACAATCGATTCATGCGCAGTGTCTCCTTCCGATCGCAGGTTGTAACGTATTCTATCAATGGGTGTTTCCTGTTTGCGGGTGCGCAAGCCTCCGGCGCATAATCGACCCTTTGAGCGACCCACACATCTTGCAACAATGAGCAAAGCCGTTGTCGTCGGCGCCGTCGTCGGCGTCCTCATGGCCGCCGCAGCCGGCTACTGGTTCGGCCAGCAACACGGGCGCCAGCCCGCCGCCACGACCACCGCCAATCGCGGCGGGGCGCCCGTTCCGGTCGCCGCCGTCACTGTCGAGGCGATCAAGGTCGCGCGCCTGTCGATGCCGCAGACGATCACCACCGTCGGCAGCCTGCGCTCCGACGAGTCGGTGGTGCTGCGCCCCGAGGTGGCCGGTCGCATCAGCGCGATCCAGTTCCGCGAAGGCCAGCCGGTGACGAAGGGCGCGGTGCTGATCCGCCTCGATCCGGTGGTCAACGACGCCGAGGTGCAGCAGGCGCGCGCCAACATGACGCTCGCCAAGTCCAAATACGACCGCTCGGTGGATCTCGCCAAGCAGAACTTCATCTCGAGCCAGGCCAAGGACGAGGCCGAGAACAACCTCAAGGTGGCCGAGGCGGCGCTGTCGCTCGCCGAGGCGCATCTGGCGAAGACCACGATCCGCGCGCCGTTCTCCGGCGTGCTGGGCCTGCGTGTCGTGTCGGTCGGCGACTACGTGAAGGAAGGCGCCGACATGGTCAACATCGAGTCGATCGATCCGTTGAAGGTCGACTTCCGTGTTCCCGAGACGTATTTCCGCCAGGTGCAGACCGGCCAGTCGCTGTCGATCTCGCTCGACTCCTTTCCCGGCAAGCTCTACCAGGGGCGCGTGATCGCGGTGAATCCGCTGCTCGACGCGGCCGGCCGCTCGGTGGTGATCCGCGCGCAGGTGGACAACACCGACGCCAGGTTGCGACCCGGGATGTTCGCGCGGGTGCGCCTCGTCACCCGCGACGTGCAGGACGCGATGGCGATCCCCGAGCAGGCGATCGTGCCGGAAGGCGACGAGCAGTATGTGTTCCGCGTGATGGACGGCAAGGCGGTGCGCACCAAGGTGGAGACCGGACAGCGCCGCGACGCCAAGGTGGAGATCGTCAAGGGCCTCGGCATCGACGACGTCGTCGTCGTCGCCGGCCAGATCAAGCTGCGTGACGGCTCGCCGGTGAACATCCTGCGCCGCGATTCGCCGATGCAGGCGGCCAAGGCCGATCCCGGCGCGCGCGAGGCCGATTCGGCACCTCCCAAACCGGGGCCGGACACGCCGCCGCCGCGCTCCTAGATGCAGCTTCCGGAAATCTGCATCAAGCGGCCCGTGTTCGCCACGGTGCTGTCGCTCGTCATCGTGCTGATCGGCCTCATCTCGTACCAGCGCCTGCCGGTGCGCGAGTACCCGCGCATCGACGAGCCGGTGGTGAGCGTCAGCACCACGTATCGCGGCGCGTCCGCGGAAGTGGTCGAGTCGCAGGTGACGAAGATCCTGGAGGACTCGCTGGCCGGCATCGAGGGCGTCGAGGTGATGACCTCGCAGAGCCGCTCGGAGACGAGCCGGATCAACGTGCGCTTCACGCTCAAGCGCGATCCGGATTCCGCCGCGGCCGACGTGCGCGACAAGGTTGCGCGCGTGCGCGCCAAGATGCCGGACACGATCGACGAACCGGTGATCGCCAAGGTCGAGGCCGACTCGCAGCCGGTGATCTACATCGCGGTCGAGGCGGGCTCGCTGTCGGCGATCGAGGCGTCCGACTACGTGCACCGCTACATCCAGCCGCGGCTGTCGGTGCTGCCGGGCGCGTCCGACGTGCGCGTCTTCGGCGAGCGCCAGGTGTCGATGCGCGTCAACATCGACCGCACGCGCCTCGCCGGCTACCGCCTGACCGCGCAGGACGTGGAGGACGCGATCACGCGCCAGAACGCCGAGATCCCGGCCGGCCGCGTCGAGTCTTCGACGCGCGAGTTCACCGTGGTGGCCGAGACGGACCTGTCGACGCCGGAGCAGTTCAACAACATCATCGTCGCCAACGTCGGCGGCTCGCCGGTGCGCATCAAGGACATCGGCAACGCCGAGATCGGGCCGGTCGACGAGCGCACGGTGTCGCGCTTCAACGGCAAGCCGTCGCTCAACATCGGCGTGATCAAGCAGGCGGTGGCCAATCCGCTCGACCTGTCGAACGCGGTGCGCGCCGAGGTGGTGAAGATGAACCAGTCGCTGCCGCCGGGCATGAAGCTGGTGGTGGCGTACGACACCTCGGTGTTCATCGAGCGCTCGATCCACTCGGTGTTCGAGACGATCGGCGAGGCGATCCTGCTGGTGGTGCTGGTGATCTTCTTCTTCCTGCGCAGCTTGCGCGCCACGGTCATCCCCATCGTCACGATCCCGGTGGCGCTGGTCGGCGCGTTCGCGCTGATGTACTTCATGGGCTTCACCATCAACACGCTGACGCTGCTGGCGATGGTGCTGGCCATCGGCCTCGTCGTCGACGACGCCATCGTGATGCTGGAGAACATCTTCCGCCATATCGAGGACGGCATGCCGCGGCGGCAGGCGGCGATCATCGGCGCCAGGGAGATCGGCTTCGCGATCGTGGCGATGACCCTGACGCTGACGTCGGTGTTCGCGCCGCTGGCGTTTGCCACCGGCCGCACCGGGCGGCTGTTCATCGAGTTCGCGCTGACGCTCGCCGGGGCGGTGCTGGTGTCGGGGTTCGTCGCACTGACGCTGTCGCCGATGATGTGCTCGCTGCTGCTGCGCCACCAGGAACGTCATTCGCGGATCTACAACGTCATCGAGAGCTGGATCGTCGGCCTCACCAACGGCTATCGCCGGGCGCTGACGTGGACGCTGCATCACCGCGCTCTGGTGGTGGTGGCGTGGGTGGCGGTGTTCGCCACCGGCGCGCTGGTGTTCACGCAGCTCAAGAGCGAGCTCGCGCCCACCGAGGACCGCGGCGTGATCTTCGGCACCATCACCGCGCCGCAGGGCTCGACGCCGCAGTACACGGCCGACCTGATCCAGCCGATCGAGCGCATGTACGGCGCCGTCCCCGAGGCGGTCGCCTACACGGCGATTTCCGGCTACCCGACGGTGGTCGACGGCACGGCGGTGCTGCGCCTCAAGCCCTGGGAGCAGCGCGAGCGCAAGCAGCAGCAGCTGGTCGAGGAGCTGCGGCCGAAGATGGCGCAAACCCCGGGCGCGATCGTGTTCGCGATCAACCCGCCCTCGCTCGGCCAGTCGTTCCGCTCGACGCCGATCGAGTACATCGTGATGTCGCAGGTGGCGTATCCCGAGCTGTCGCGCATCGTCGACCGCATGCTCGACGAGGTGCGTGCGAAGTCGCCGTTCATCCTCAACCTGCAGACCGACCTGCGGCTCAACACGCCGGAGGTGCGCGTCAACATCAAGCGCGACAAGCTCTCCGACATCGGCGTGCCGGTGGACACGCTCGGCCGCACGCTCGAGACCTACCTCGGCGGGCGCCAGGTGACGCGCTTCAAGCAGGAGGGCGAGCAATACGACGTGATCGTGCAGGCTGCCGCCCCCGACCGCGTGGTGCCCGCCGACATCAGCGACGCGTTCGTGCGGGCGCGCGACGGCAACATGGTGCAGCTCTCCAACCTGGTCGACGTCCACGAGGGAGTGGCGCCGCAGTCGCTCAACCACTTCAACCGCCTGCGCGCCGTGAAGATCACCGCCACGCTGGCGCCCGGCTACTCGATCGACGATGGCCTCAAGGCGATGGATGCGGCGGCGGCGGCGACATTGCCGGCCACCGCGCAGACCGACCTCGACAACCAGTCACGCGAGTTCCGCAAGTCGGGCTCGGAGATCTACTTCACGTTCGTGCTGGCGCTGGCGTTCATCTACCTCGTGCTGGCGGCGCAGTTCGAGAGCTTCGTGCATCCGTTCGTGATCATGCTGTCGGTGCCGCTGTCGATGACCGGCGCGCTGCTCGCGCTGTATCTCGGCGACCAGACGCTCAACATCTACAGCCAGGTGGGGCTCGTGACGCTGGTCGGCCTCATCACCAAGCACGGCATCCTGATCGTCGAGTTCAGCAACCAGCTGCGCGACAAGGGCGAAAGCCTGATGGACGCCGTGGTCGACGCCGCGACGCTGCGGCTGCGGCCGATCATCATGACCACCGGCGCGATGGTGCTGGGTGCCGTCCCGCTCGCCACGGCGTTCGGCGCCGGCGCCGAATCGCGCATACCGATCGGCCTCGTGATCGTCGGCGGCATGCTGTTCGGCACCGCGCTCACGCTGTTCGTCGTGCCGACGGCGTACACGCTGCTGGCGCGTCACCGCCGCTCGGATTCGTTCGACATGGACCCGCACGCCGCCGCGGCGCCGGCGCCCGCCGACGATTGACGGCAGCATGGCCGCGGGCGTTGCCGCCGTCGCGCCGGAAGTGATGCGCCGCGCGCCACGGGGCTGAACGGTGCCGCGCGCGCTCACCGCGGCAGGAACGACGGTCGAGACGCGCGTTCCGGCGCGCCTCGACGCGCTGCCGTGGTCGCGCTTCCATTCGCTCGTCATCCTGGCGTTGGGCATCACGTGGGTGCTCGATGGCCTCGAAGTGACGCTCGCGGGATCGGTCGCCGGCGCGTTGCAGCAAAGCCCGGCGCTGCGGATGAGCGAGACCCAGGTCGGGCTGTCGGCAAGCGCGTATCTCGCCGGCGCGGTGCTCGGCGCGCTCGTCTTCGGCTGGCTCGCCGACCTCGCCGGCCGCAAGCGGCTGTTCTTCGTCACGCTCGGCGTGTACATCGCCGGCACCGGCGCCACGGCGTTCGCGCCGGACTTCGCGATCTTCGCGCTGTGCCGCTTCATCACCGGCGCCGGCATCGGCGGCGAATACGCGGCGATCAATTCGGCGATCCAGGAGCTCATCCCGGCGCGCTACCGCGGCCGCTGCGACCTCGCGGTCAACGGCAGTTTCTGGGTGGGCGCGGCGCTCGGCGCGCTGGGCTCGAGCGTGCTGCTGCAGCCGGGACTGTTCGCGCCCGACGTCGGCTGGCGCGCCGCGTTCGGCATCGGCGCGGTGCTGGGGCTCGGCATCCTGATGCTGCGGCGGCTGCTGCCGGAAAGCCCGCGATGGCTGGTGCTGCATGGACGCGTCGACGAGGCGGAGCGCATCGCCGCCGACATCGAGCGCGTGGCGCTTGGCACGGCCGTGCCGGGGCCGCCAGCTACTTCGCTGGCGCCGCTGCGCCTGCGCATCCGCGCGCGGCCCACGAGCTTCGCCGATCTCGGCGCGAGCCTGTTTCGTCACTATCCGCGGCGCGCGGTGCTGGGGCTGGTGCTGATGACCGCGCAGGCGTTCTGCTACAACGCGATCTTCTTCACCTACGCGCTCGTGCTCGGGCGCTTCTACGGCGTGCCGGCGAGCGACGTCGGCGTCTATCTGCTGCCGTTCGCCATCGGCAACTTCCTCGGCCCGCTGGTGCTGGGCCCGCTGTTCGACACCTGGGGCCGGCGGCAGATGATCGCCACCACGTACGCGCTCGCCGGCATGCTGCTCGCGCTCACCGCCGGCCTGTTCGTCGCCGGCCTGCTCGACGCGGCGACGCAGACGCTCGCATGGACCTGCGTGTTCTTCTTCGCTTCGGCGGCGGCGAGCTCCGCATACCTGACGGTCAGCGAGTGTTTTCCACTGGAAGTGCGCGCGCTCGCGATCGCGCTCTTCTACGCCCTCGGCACCGCGATCGGCGGTGTCGGTGCGCCCTGGCTGTTCGGCGCGCTGATCGGCACCGGCGAGCCGATGGCGATCGCCGCCGGCTATGGCCTGGGCGCGGTGTTGATGCTGGTGGCCGCGGTCGTGGCGGCGATGCTCGGCGTGCGGGCCGAATCGAAGCCGCTCGAAGCGGTGGCGCCGCCGCTGTCGTCGGCGGAGTAGCCGGCGCAACCCGCGGCGCATCCGCGACGCCAAATCGCGCGACATGGCGTGCGGCTACGCGCGTCGTCCGCCTGCAACGGCCAAATGCCGGAGGCTACGTCGCGAGATATGCCTGGCGCGCGACCAGCGGCGGCGGCGTCCACTGGTACAGCCACGTCTCGCTCAACGCTGCACCGTCGAGCCGCAGGTAGAGCCGCAGGTCGACGGGATCCGGCGCATCGTCCGGCCGGATGTCGAACATCACGCGGTAGCCGTCGATCGCGCGTTGCGGGCGTGCCGACGGAATCTCGGTCGCGCCGCGCGACGCGGTGATGACCGGCTCGACCGCAGCGTCCGTCGGCAGCGCCGCGAGGTCGCCGCCGACGAAATCGACCACGAAGCGCCACGCGAAATGGCGACGCGGCTGGCCGACCACGCCACCGATTCCCGTGTGCGTCGCCACCACGCGCGCCAGCGCGGCGCGCACCGGCGGCGCAGCACCCCAGTACAGCCGGTACGCGTAAAGCAGTTCCTGGGCCGGCTGCACCGACGCCGCCGGCCGCCAGCAGGCGACGATATTGTCGGTGGCCTCGTCCTGCGCCGGGTACTCGAGCAGCTGCACCGCGCCGGCGTCGAAGCCGCCGCCGGCGAGCGGCTTCGGCTCGACCCATGCGCCCGGACGGCGGTCGTAGAACGCGCCGTCGTCGAGATAGTGATCGAACACGCGATCACGCTGCAGCAGGCCGAAGCCGCGCGGATGGCGATCGACGAAGCTGTTGAGCCGCGTTCCCGGCGCGTTGACCAGCGGCCGCCAGATCCATTCGCCGCTGCCGGAGGCCATGGCGAGGCCGTCGGAATCGTGGATCTCGGGCCGCCAGTCGCTGCCGACGCGGCGATCGTTCTCGCCGCACAGGTACATGCTCGTCAGCGGCGCGATGCCGATGCGGTCGATCGCGCGGCGCGGATACAGCGCGGCGTCGATGTCCATCGTCGTCGTGCCGCCCGGCGCGACGTCGAAGCGATAAGCGCCCGCGACGCTCGGCGAGTCGAGCAGCGCGTAGACGGTGATGCGGTCCGGCGTGGCACCGGTGCGCTCGAACCAGAACTCGGTGAATCGCGGGAATTCCTCGCCCGCAGGTTCGCCGACGCCGATCGCGAGCCCGCGCGCCGACAACCCGTACTGGCGATCCGCGCCCACCGCGCGAAAGTAGCTGGCGCCGAGGAACGCCACGACGTCGGCATCCCAGTTCGTATGGAAATGCACGCGAAAGCCGGCGAACCCGAGGTCGCGCGGCAGCTCGCGCGTGTCGATGCCGGCCTTCTGCATGTCGAACATCGCCGGGTCGTAGGCGATCTCGCGCGCCATGCCGCCGCTCACCTCGTGCATGCGCACCGCTTCGCGGTAGCGGTAGCCGAGATGGAAAAAGCGGATTTCGAAGCGCGCGCCGCTGCCCGCCCACAGCGCCTCGTGCGGCACGAAGCGGATCGCCTGGAACGCGTCGTAGTCGATGCCCGCCAGCGCCGCCGGCAGCGCCGTCGACGGCGCCTCGTAGCGGCCCGCGGCGCGCTTGCGCGCGATGCCCTTGAGCATCGCGTAGTCGAACGCCTGCGGCGTGCCACGCGCATGCGGCGAGAACGGATCGCCGGCCGCGGCCGGCGCTTGCGCGCGGGCGACGCGCGCGACGGGCGCCGCAGCCAGCGCGAGTGCACGTTCGAGAAGCTGGCGCCTGTCGATCATGGCTTGCGGGGACCGGCCGGGGCCCGTGCGCAAAGGGGGCCGCGCCGGTCTCGCCGAACCCTTTGCGGTCTGCTATCGTGTGCGCGCCGCAATTGCCCTAAAATCGCAACCCGCAACCTATATTCTGACAGTTTCCAGGAGGAGAGATCCATGATGCATCGCACCTCGAGGCTCTGGCAGGTCGCCGCCGCGCTCGCGCTGGCCGGCGCCGCCACGGCCGCCAATGCCGTCACCGAGATCCAGTGGTGGCATTCGATGACCGGCGCGCTCAACACCAAGGTGGGCGAGATCGCCGACAAGTTCAACGCATCGCAGAGTGAATACAAGGTCGTGCCGGTGTTCAAGGGCCAGTACGACGAGTCGATGGCCGCGGCGATCGCCGCCTATCGCGCCGGCAACCCGCCGCAGATCGTGCAGGTGTTCGAAGTCGGCACCGCGACGATGATGGCGGCCAAGGGCGCGGTCAAGCCGGTCTACCAGTTGATGCACGAAGCCGGTGAAAAGTTCGACCCGAAGGCCTACCTCGGCGCGGTGTACGGCTATTACGCCGACACCAAGGGCAACCTCATCTCGATGCCGTTCAACAGCTCGACGCAGGTGCTCTACATCAACGACGACGCCTTCAAGAAGGCCGGGCTCGACCCGACCAAGCCGCCGGCGACGTGGCCCGAAGTGCAGGCCGATGCGGAGAAGCTCAAGGCGGCCGGCGTTTCCTGCCCGTTCACCACCGGCTGGCAATCATGGGTGCAGCTCGAGAGCTTCAGCGCCTGGCACAACGTGCCGTTCGCCAGCAAGGAGAACGGATTCGGCGGTCTCGATACCAAGCTCGAATTCAACGGGCCGGTGCAGGTGATGCACATCCAGAACCTGGGCGACTGGGCGAAGAAGGGCCTGTTCATCTACAAGGGCCGCAAGGACGAGCCGCTGGCGTCGTTCAACAGCGGCGAATGCGCGATGATCACCACGTCGAGTGGCTCGTACGCCAACATCAAGGCCAACGCCAAGTTCGCGTGGCGCGTGGGCACGCTGCCGTACTACCCGAGCGTCAAGGGTGCGCCGCAGAACACGATCATCGGCGGCGCCACGCTGTGGGTGCTCAACCAGAAGGATCCGAAATACTACAAGGGCATCGCCAAGTTCTTCACGTTCCTGTCGTCGCCCGAAGTGCAGGAAGACTGGCACGAGTCGACCGGATATGTGCCGATCACGCTCGCCGCGTACGACCTCGCGAAGAAGAAGGGCCTGTATGAGCAGCGTCCCGGCTTCGACATCGCGATCAAGGAGCTGACCAACAAGCCGCCGACCGCCAACTCCAAGGGCGTGCGCTTCGGCAACTTCGTGCAGCTGCGCAACATCATCGACGAGGAGCTCGAGGGCGTGTGGAGCGGGCAGAAGACCGCCAAGCAGGCGCTCGACGAGGCGGTGAAGCGCGGCAACGAGCAGATCGAGCGCTTCTACAAGGCCAATCTGTAGCGATCCGACGCGCGTGGCGCCGTCGCGGCGCCGCGCGCGCGATGGGCCGCCGTCCCGCCGGGGCGGCGCATCGTCGCGGCCGGGGCAACGATGGAAAAGCGGGTCGTCTGGAAATCGTCGTGGCTGCCATACGCGCTGGTCGCGCCGCAGATGGCGATCACGCTGGTGTTCTTCTTCTGGCCGGCGAGCCAGGCGCTGTGGCAGTCGATGCTGCTGCAGGACGCCTTCGCGGCGAAGACGCAGTTCGTCTGGTTCGACAATTTCCGCGATCTCTTCAACGATCCGCGCTATCTCGCGTCGTTCCGCGTCACCGCGGTGTTCTCGCTGCTGGTCACCGTGCTGGGACTGTCGATCTCGCTGTTCCTCGCCGTGTTCGCCGACAACGTGGTGCGCGGCGCACGCATCTACAAGGCGCTGCTGATCTGGCCCTACGCCGTGGCCACCGCGGTCGCCGCGATCATGTTCGTGTTCCTGCTCAACCCGACGCTCGGCGTGCTGACGCACCTGCTGCGGGCGATGGGCGTCGACTGGAACTACCTGCTCAACCCCACGCACGCGCTGATCCTGGTGGTGCTCGCCGCGACCTGGAAGCAGATCAGCTACAACTTCCTGTTCTTCCTCGCCGGGCTGCAGTCGATCCCGCGCTCGCTGATCGAGGCCGCGGCGATCGACGGCGCCGGCCCGGGGCGGCGCTTCTGGACGATCGTGTTCCCGCTGCTGTCGCCGACCACGTTTTTCCTGATGGTGGTGAACGTGGTGTACGCGTTCTTCGACACGTTCGCGATCATCGACGCATCGACCAGCGGCGGCCCGGTGCAGGCGACCACGACGCTCGTGTTCAAGGTGTACCAGGACGGCACGCAGGCGCTCGACCTCGGCAGCTCCGCCGCGCAGTCGGTCATCCTGATGGCGATCGTCGTGCTGCTGACGGTGGTGCAGTTCCGCTACGTCGAGCGCAAGGTGCAGTACTAGTGGTCGAGCACCGCCCCCTGCGCGCGGTCGTGAGCCACCTGGTCCTCATCGGCGGCGTGGCGATCGTGGCATTGCCGATCTACGTCGCCTTCGTCGCCTCGACGCTGAGCTTCGACCAGGTGACGACGGTGCCGATGCCGATGCTGCCGGGCACGCAGCTCGTCCACAACTACAGCGAGGTGATCGCGCACGGCAGCACGCTGGGATCGAAGGCGCCGGTCGGGCGGATGCTGTGGAACAGCCTGGTGATGGCGATGTGCGTTGCCGTCGGCAAGATCACGATCTCGCTGTTGTCGGCGTTCGCGATCGTGTATTTCCGCTTTCCGCTGCGCCGCACGATCTTCTGGATGATCTTCCTCACCCTGATGCTGCCGGTCGAGGTGCGGATCTTCCCCACGTACAAGGTCGTCGCCGACCTCGGCCTGATCGACACCTACGCGGGCCTCACGCTGCCGCTGATCGCGTCGGCGACGGCGACGTTCCTGTTCCGCCAGTTCTTCATGACGATCCCGGACGAGCTGGCGGAAGCGGCGCGCATCGACGGCGCCGGCCCGATGCGCTTCTTCGTCGACGTGGTGCTGCCGCTGTCGCGCACGAGCATCGCCGCGCTGTTCGTCATCATGTTCGTCTACGGCTGGAACCAGTACCTGTGGCCGCTGCTGGTGACGACGCGGGAAGACATGTACACGGTGGTCATCGGCATCAAGCGCATGATCGCCGGGGGCGACCAGGCCACGGAGTGGCAGCTGGTGATGGCGACCGCGATGCTCGCGCTGCTGCCGCCGGTGGCGGTGGTGGTGCTGATGCAGCGGCTCTTCGTCAGGGGCCTGGTCGAGACCGAAAAATAGCGCGGCACGAACGGACATCCATGGCCCAGGTCGAACTTCGCAACGTCACCAAGAGCTACGCCGCGCAGGAGGTGATCCACGGCATCACGATGCAGGTCGCCGACGGCGAATTCATCGTCATCGTCGGTCCCTCCGGCTGCGGCAAGTCGACGCTGCTGCGCATGGTCGCGGGCCTGGAGGAGATCACGTCCGGCGAGATCGTCATCGGCGAGCGCGTGGTCAACCAGCTCGAGCCGAAGGACCGCGACATCGCGATGGTGTTCCAGAACTACGCGCTCTATCCGCACATGAGCGTGTTCGACAACATGGCCTACGGCCTCAAGATCCGCGGCTTCGGCAAGGCCGACATCAAGACGCGCGTCGACCGCGCGGCGGGCATCCTCGAGCTCGCGCCGCTGCTCGAGCGGCGTCCGCGCCAGCTGTCGGGCGGCCAGCGCCAGCGCGTGGCGATGGGACGCGCGATCGTGCGCGAGCCGGCGGTGTTCCTGTTCGACGAGCCGCTGTCCAACCTCGACGCCAAGCTGCGCGTGCAGATGCGCTTCGAGATCCAGAAGATGCACCGCCAGATCGGCACCACCAGCCTGTACGTCACGCACGACCAGGTGGAGGCGATGACGCTGGCGCACCGGATGGTGGTGATGAACGCGGGCCGCGCCGAGCAGATCGGCTCGCCGATGGAGGTGTACGACAACCCGGCCACGCAGTTCGTCGCCGGCTTCATCGGTTCGCCGGCAATGAACTTCATGCCGGGCAGGGCGGCGGCGCCTGGCATGGTGGAGCTCGACGGCGGCGGCCGCATTGCGCATACGCAGGGCGCGATCGACAACGGCCGCGCGGTGGTGGTGGGCGTGCGTCCCGAGCATCTCACCGCCAGCGCGGCGGCCGACTCGAGCGTCAGCGGCCGCATCGAGATGATCGAGCAGCTCGGCGCCGACACGCTGACGCACATCGCCCACGGCGGCGCGACCGTCATCCTGCGCACGCCGCACGACGCGAAGAACACCGTCGGCGCGACGCTTTCGGTGGCGGCGGAGCCGTCCCGCGTGTATCTTTTCGATGCGGCGAGCGGCGCGCGGGTGCGCGCCTGACGCCAAGCCATGCCGTGCGCGCCATGGCGGATTTCGCCAGGGTGCCCGCGATGCGATCCGCAGTGCGGCGATTCGCCGCGCGCGACGCGGCCAACTTCCTGAAAGCACCTTCAACATGAGTGTCCTGCCCGACTGGCCCTACCCGCACCTGTGCGCCCACCGCGGTGCGGGCAAGCTCGCCCCCGAGAACACGCTGACGGCCATGCGCGTCGGTCATGCGCATGGCTACCGGATGGTGGAGTTCGACGTCAAGCTGTCCGCCGACAACGTGTCGTTCCTGCTGCACGATGCAACGCTCGACCGCACCACCAGCGGTCGCGGCCGCGCCGACGCACTGCCGTGGCGCGAGCTGGCGCGCCTCGACGCCGGCGGCTGGCATTCGGCCAAATACGCGGGCGAGATGCTGCCGACGCTCGCCGCGATCGCGCGCTGGGCGCGCGCGCACGACGTGCGCTGCAACGTCGAGATCAAGCCGACGCCCGGCCGCGAGCGCGAGACCGGGGCGGCGGTCGCGCTCGACGCAGCCGCGCTGTGGCGCGACGCCGAGGTGCAGCCGCTGCTGTCGTCGTTCTCGGAGGTTGCGCTCGAGGCGGCACGCGAGGCGGTGCCGGCGCTGCCGCGTGCGCTGCTTCTCGACGAGCTCGCCGACGACTGGCTCGAGCGTCTCGCGCGCCTCGGCTGCGTCGCCCTCGACACCAACCACGAGGCGATCGACGCCGGCATCGTGCGCCGCGCGCATGGCGGCGGCTACCGCGTCGCGTGCTATACGCCCAACGAGGCCGCGCGCGTCGAGGAGCTGCGGCGGATGGGGGTGGACACGGTCATCACGGACGCCATCGACGCGGTTTCGGCGGAGTAGCCGGCGCGCGGCGGCCGCGCCCCCCGGCGCGGCGCACGTTGCACGCGCGTCGGCATCCGCTGCGCAACCTGCATTAATGTATTGCCAGCCGCGACGGTGCGGCGACATCGTTGCTGTTGTATCGGCCCGCGCCGCCGTGGCGCGGGGATGGCGAGGCCCTGCATGCCCCCTTTCCTTCGTGCCGGCGACCTGTGGCGCCTCGCGCGCCAGGCGGTCGACGCCTGGATCGACGACTACGCTCCCAGCATGGGTGCGGCGCTCGCGTTCTACACGATGTTCTCGATCGCCCCCTTGTTCGTGATCGTCATCGCCGTCGCCGGACTCGCCTTCGGCGCCGATGCAGCAGAGGGGCGGATCATCGCCGAGCTCGGCGGACTCATCGGCACCGATGGCGCGGCGGCGGTGCAGGGGCTCATTCGCAGCGCGAGCTCCAAGGGAGCCAGCATCGTCGCCTCGCTGGTCGGTTTCGGCGTCCTGTTGGTGGGCGCGACGACGGTGTTCAGCGAGCTGCAGTCGGATCTCGACCGCATCTGGCAGGCGCCGCCCACATCGAGGCCCTCGGGCATCTGGGGTTTGCTGCGTGCGCGCTTCCTGTCGTTCGGGCTCATCCTCGGCATCGGCTTCATCCTGCTCGTCTCGCTGGTGCTGAGCGCGATGCTGACGGCGGTCGGCACGTGGTGGTCGCCATTGGTCGGGCATTGGCAGGCCGTGCTGGAAGTCCTCGATTTCGTGATCGGCCTTCTCGTCATCACGCTGCTGTTCGCGATGATCTACAAGCTCCTGCCCAGCGTGCCGATCGCCTGGCGCGACGTGTGGACCGGCGCCATCGTCACGGCGATCCTGTTCTCCGTCGGCAAGTACCTGATCGGCCTCTACATCGGCAAGAGCGGGGTGGTGTCGGGGTTCGGCGCGGCCGGCTCGCTCGCGGTGCTGCTGCTCTGGGTGTATTACTCCGCGCAGATATTCCTGCTCGGCGCCGAGTTCACCTACGCCTACGCGCATGGCTTCGGCTCGCTGCGGGGCAGGACGCCTTCGAGTGCCGGAACGCCAGCCGCGGTGCCCTCTGCCTCCGGCGCAGCGCCGGCCCGGCCAGCGGACGATCCCTCGACGTCATGGAGCGCCCTGACGCACGCGCAGCGAATCTCTTCCCATCACGCTTATCCGCCGGCGCGCGACAGCGAGCCGGCGCCAGGCAATTTCTGGCTCGCGCTCGGCGTGGGCATTGCCGCGGCGCTCGCCGCAGACGCGTTCTCCAAGCGCGCCAAACGGCGACGTTGACACCGCGCTGCGCCGGCCGCCGTGGCGACCGCGCGCAGGTCACGCAGTGGCAGGCACGTTGCGCGCGATCTCGCGCTCGTCGATCGGCAGGTGGATGATGCCGGCGACGATGCCGAGCGCGATCGACAGGTACCAGACGAGGTCGTAGCTGCCCGTGGTGTCGAACACCTTGCCGCCGAGCCAGGCGCCGAGGAAGCTGCCCACCTGGTGGCTGAAGAACGTGATGCCCGCGAGCATCGACAGATAGCGCACGCCGAACACCTGCGCGACGATGCCGTTGGTCGGCGGGATCGTCGACAGCCACAGCAGGCCGATCGTCACCGCGAATACGTACACCGACACCGTCGACAGCGGCGCCCACAGGAACAGCGCGATCGCGATGGCGCGCGCGAAATAGATGAACGACAGGATCCAGCGCTTGGGCACGTGCCCGCCGAGCCAGCCGGTGAGGTAGGTGCCGACGATGTTGCCGAGGCCGATCAGCGCCAGCGCCGTGACGCCGACCCTCGCCGGCATCCCCTTGTCGAGGAGGTATGACGGGAGGTGCACGCCGATGAACACCACCTGGAATCCGCAGACGAAGAAGCCGAGGGTCAGCAGCAGGTAGCCGCGGTGCCGCAATGCCTCGTGGATGGCCTGCGACGCCGATTGCCGGAACGCGTGCACGACCGCGCCGCGCGGCGACGCCATCGCGGCGGCGAGCGGCGCCATCAGCAGCGCGATCACGGACAGCGCGATGAGCGCGCCGTGCCAGCCGAAGCGCGTCAGCAGCCATTGCGTGAACGGCAGCATGGCGAACTGGCCGAACGACCCGGCCGCCGCCGAGATGCCCAGCACCATGCTGCGCTTGCCGGGCGGGTACGCACGGCCCAGCACGCCGGCGACGATGCTGAACGTGACACCTGACAGGCTGGTGCCGAACACCACGCCCGCGCTCAGGGCGAACGCCAGCGGCGACATCGGAAACGCCATCAGCACGAGGCCGAGCGCATAGAGCAGCGCGCTGACGAGCACCACGCGACCCGCGCCATACTTGTCGGCGATCATGCCGGCGAATGGCTGGGTCGCGCCCCAGACGAGGTTCTGCACGGCGATCGCCAGCGCGAACACTTCGCGTCCCCAGCCCATGTCGTGCGAGATCGGCTGCAGGAAGAGCCCGAAAGTCGCGCGGATGCCGGTGCTCAGCACGAGCACGACGCCGCAGGCGACGAGGACCACGGTGGGCGTGCGCCAGTCGATGCGATCATTCATGGGACGAGAGGCCTCAGGCGCCGGCTGCGGCGCGTGCCGGCTGCGCCGTCGATTCGGTCGTGAAGTCGGGATGCAGCGCCTCGAGCTCGCCGAGGACGCCGATCAGCGCGTCGAGCCGCTGGCGCCCGAGCATCCGCGCCACCGTGGCCTGCGCGCGGCGCCAGTGGGGCTCGGCGTCGGCGAAAGCCGTCTCGCCCTTGCGCGTGATCGCAGCCACGCGCGTGCGTGCATCGCGGCCGGTGGTCAGCGAGACCAGCCCGCGGGCGAACAGCGGCTCGAGGTTGCGCGACATCGCGGTGCGATCGAGGAGCAGCATCGACGCCAGGTCGCCGATGCGCATCGGTCCTTCGCGGACCAGCGTGCGGATCAGCGAGAACTGCGTGATCCGCAGCCCCGACGGCGCCATCGCGTCGTCGTAGAGCTGCGTCAGCGAGCGCGCGGCGCGGCGCAGGCGCCCGCAGGTGCATGCGGCGGACAGCGCGGCGGGCGCGCGGGTGGCGGATCGAACGGGAGGCCGGGCGGTGCGTGGCATCGGGACAAAAGGCGCATATGCACGTTAATTGCGAGCATATACACCTTTTTGCCGGCGCGCAAATTGCGCGCTGTGGGCCGCCCGGCCTGCACCGGCACAGCGCCGCTCAGCCGACGGTGCGCACGCGCCCGACGGCCTCGTTCCAGCCGGCTACCAGTTCCGCCACGCGGTCGCGCGACATCGACGGCACGAAGCGGCGGTCGACCTGCCAATTGGTGCCGACCTCGTGGTCATCCTTCCAGTAGCCGGTGGCGAGCCCGGCGAGGTATGCCGCGCCGAGTGCGGTGGTCTCGGCGACGCGCGGCCTCACGACCGGCACGCCGAGCACGTCGGCCTGGAACTGCATCAGGTGGTTGTTGGCGGTGGCGCCGCCGTCGACGCGCAATTGCGTGAGCGTGATGCCCGCATCCTTCTGCATCGCGCGCAGCACGTCGGCACTCTGGAAGGCGATCGACTCGATCGCGGCGCGCGCAATGTGCGCGGTGGTGGTGCCGCGCGTGAGGCCGACGATCGCGCCGCGCGCATGCGGGTCCCAGTGCGGCGCGCCGAGCCCGGCGAACGCCGGCACGAAATACACGCCACCGGTATCCGGCACGCTGGTCGCCATCACCTCGACTTCGGCGGCGCTGCGCACGACCTTGAGGCCGTCGCGCAGCCATTGCACGACGGCGCCGGCGATGAACACCGAGCCTTCCAGCGCGTAGTCGCGCGTGTCGCCGCGCTGCCAGGCGACGGTGGTGAGCAGGTTGTGCGTCGAGGCGACCGGCTTGCGCCCGGCGTTCATCAGCATGAAGCAGCCGGTGCCGTAGGTGTTCTTCGCCATGCCGGGCGCGAGGCAGGCCTGCCCGAACAGCGCCGCCTGCTGGTCGCCGGCGATGCCGGCGATGGGAATCTGCGCGCCGTCGAGCGTCATCTCGGCGCACACGCCGGACGACGGCACGACGCGCGGCAGCAGCGAGCGCGGCACGCCGAACAGCGCGAGCAGCTCGTCGTCCCACTCGCCGCGGTGGATGTCATACAGCATCGTGCGGCTCGCGTTCGAGGCGTCGGTGACGTGCACGGCGCCGCCGGTGAGCTGCCAGACGAGCCACGTGTCGACGGTGCCGAACGCGAGCTCGCCGCGCGCCGCGCGCTCCTTCGCGCCGGGCAGGTGCTCGAGCATCCACTTGAGCTTGCTGCCCGAGAAATAGGCGTCGATCACGAGACCGGTCTTCTGCGCGATCATCGGCGCGTGGCCGGCGGCGCGCAGGCGGTCGCAGATGTCGGCGGTGCGCCGGTCCTGCCAGACGATGGCGTTGGCGAGCGGAACGCCGGTGGCGCGATCCCACAGCAGCGTCGTCTCGCGCTGGTTGGTGATGCCCACGGCGGTGATGTCGCGCCCGGTGATGCGCGCTTTCGCCATCACCGCGTGCAGCACGCCGGACTGCGACGCCCAGATCGCCATCGGGTCGTGCTCGACCCAGCCGGGCTTGGGGAAGATCTGGCCGAACTCCGCCTGCGCGCTGGCGACCACCGCTCCCGCATGATCGAACACGATGGCGCGGGAACTGGTGGTTCCCTGGTCGAGCGCGAGTACGTACACGCAAGCCTCCTGGATACCTGCACGCCGTTCCGCGGGCGCGGGTCAAAGCCGGTAAAATGCCGACTTTCCCGTGATTGTAGTCGCCCGCGCGCTTCGCGCACGCCGTTGCGATCCTGACGCGAATGCCGCTCAAACCCTCCGTAGCCCGCACGCGCCTGCACACGCGAACCGCCGTCTGCGAATGCTTCGCGCGCGACGACGGGCTGTTCGACGTCGAGGCCCACCTCACCGACGTCAAGGACCATCGCTACGAGCTGATGGCGGGCACGCGCGACGCCGGCGAGCCGGTGCACGACATGTGGGTGCGCGTGACGATCGACCGCGAGCTCACCATCCATGCCGTGGAGGCGCGGATGGACCGGATGCCGTATCCGGACGCGTGCAACCGCATCGAGGCGGCGTACGCGAAGCTCGTCGGCCGCAACCTCGCGCGCAACTTCCGCCTGGCGCTCCACGACGCGATGGGTGGCGTCAAGGGCTGCACGCACCTGACCGAGCTCCTCGGGTATCTTCCGACCACGGCGATCCAGGCGTTCGCCGGGCTCACCCGTGAGATCCACGGCGACGCCAAGCCGTTCCAGCTCGATCGCTGCCACGCGCTCGAGACGTCGACCGATACCGTGCGCCGCTACTACCCGGCGTGGTACCGCGACCCAGCCGGCTGATAGTTTCACCTCCCTGGCGAACAATGCGTCGCCGCTCACCATGGTTGCCTGACGTTGTGGAGTGCGATCGATGAAGATTCACGAATACCAGGGCAAGGAAATCTTTCGCCGCTACGGCATGGCGGTGCCGCGCGGCATACCGGCGTTCAGCGTCGACGAGGCGGTAGCCGCGGCGAAGTCGCTGGGCGTCGCGGTGTGGGTGGTGAAGGCGCAGATCCACGCCGGCGGCCGCGGCAAGGGTGGCGGCGTCAAGGTCGCGAAGTCGATCGACGACGTCAAGGCGCGCGCGGGCGAGATCCTCGGCATGCAGCTCGTCACGCACCAGACCGGCCCCGGCGGGCAGAAGGTGCGGCGTCTCCTGATCGAGGAAGGCGCCGACATCCGCAAGGAGCTGTACGTCGGCATGGTGGTCGACCGCGCGTCGCAGCGCGTGGTGCTGATGGCGAGCTCCGAAGGCGGCATGGACATCGAGGAGGTCGCGGCGAAGACGCCGGAGAAGATCCGGCGCGTGACGATCGATCCGCAGGCGGGGCTGACCGACGCGCAGGCCGACGGCGTCGCGCGCGAGATCGGCGTGCCCGACGCCAGCGTGCCGCAGGCGCGCACGATCCTGCAGGGGCTCTACCGCGCGTTCGACGAGACCGACGCCTCGCTCGCCGAGATCAACCCGCTGGTGATCACCGGTGACGGCAAGGTGATCGCGCTCGATGCCAAGCTCAACTTCGACGACAACGCGCTGTTCCGCCATCCCGACATCGTCGAGATGCGCGATCTCGACGAGGAGGATCCCAACGAGATCGCCGCGTCGAAATTCGACCTCTCCTACATCTCGCTCGACGGCGACATCGGCTGTCTCGTCAACGGCGCCGGCCTCGCGATGGCGACGATGGACGTGATCAAGCTCTACGGCGGGGAGCCGGCGAACTTCCTCGACGTCGGCGGCGGCGCCACGGCCGAGAAGGTGACCGAGGCGTTCAAGATCATGCTGCGCAATCCGCAGCTGAAGGCGATCCTCGTCAACATCTTCGGCGGCATCATGAAATGCGACACGATCGCCGAAGGCGTGATCGCGGCGTCGAAGGCGGTGGGCCTCAAGGTGCCGCTGGTGGTGCGCATGAAGGGCACCAACGAGGAGCTCGGGCGCAAGATCCTGGCCGATTCGGGACTGCCGATCATCAGCGCGAACAACATGGCCGAGGCCGCCGAAAAAGTCGTCGCGGCCACCAGGGGGAGCGCAAAATGAGCATCCTCGTCGACCGCAACACGAAGGTGATCACGCAGGGGATCACCGGCAAGACCGGACAGTTCCATACGCGGATGTGCCGCGACTACGCGAACGGCCGTGCGGCCTACGTCGCCGGCGTCAACCCGAAGAAGGCGGGCGAGGACTTCGAGGGCATCCCGATCTACGGTACGGTGCAGGAGGCGAAGGCCGCGACCGGCGCCACGGTGTCGGTGATCTACGTGCCGCCACCGTTCGCCGCGTCGGCGATCGACGAGGCGGTCGATGCCGGTCTCGACCTCGTGGTCTGCATCACCGAAGGCATTCCGGTGCGCGACATGGTCCGCACGCGCGACAGGATGCAGGGGCGCCGGACGCTGCTGCTCGGCCCCAACTGCCCGGGTGTCATCACCCCGGACGCGATCAAGATCGGCATCATGCCGGGTCACATCCACAAGCAGGGCCGCATCGGCGTGGTGTCGCGCTCGGGCACGCTCACCTACGAGGCGGTCGGCCAGCTCACCGAGCTCGGCCTCGGCCAATCGACGGCGGTAGGCATCGGCGGCGATCCGGTCAACGGCCTCAAGCATGTCGACATCCTGCGGATGTTCAACGACGACCCCGGTACCGACGCCGTCATCATGATCGGCGAGATCGGCGGCGGCGACGAGGAAATCGCAGCGGCGTGGGCGAAGGCCAACATGAAGAAGCCGGTGGTCGGCTTCATCGCCGGCGTCACGGCGCCGCCGGGCAAGCGGATGGGGCACGCGGGCGCGATCATCTCCGGCGGCAAGGGCACGGCGCAGGAAAAGCTCGCGGCGATGGAAGACGCGGGGATCAAGGTGACGCGCAACCCGGCGGAAATGGGCAAGCTGCTCAAGTCGGTGCTGTAGCGTGATGTCGGAACTGGCCCAGCCGCAATTCTGGGTGGCTGCGGTCGAGATCGTCGCCGTCAACATCCTGTTGTCGGGCGACAACGCCGTCGTCATCGCGCTCGCCTGCCGCAACCTGCCGCCCGCGCAGCGGCGCTGGGGCGTGTTCTGGGGCGCGTTCGGCGCGATCGCGCTGCGCATCGTGCTCACCGTATTCGCGCTGTCGCTGCTGCAGCTGCCGTGGCTCAAGCTGGTCGGCGGCCTGCTGCTGCTGTGGATCGGCATCAAGCTCATCACCGAGGAGGAGGGCGCCGGCGAGGAAGTGGCGGGCAGCGACCGCCTCGTGTCCGCGGTGAAGACGGTGGTGATCGCCGATCTCGTGATGAGCCTCGACAACGTCCTCGGCGTCGCGGCGGCGGCCAACGGCAGCGTCGTGCTGCTGACGTTCGGCCTCCTCGTGTCGATTCCGCTGGTGATCGCGGGCAGCCAGCTGATCCTCAAGGTCATCGAGCGCTACCCGGTGCTGGTCGTCGCCGGCGGTGCGCTGCTGGGCTACATCGCCGGCGAGATGTTCGTGCGCGAACCGGTGCTGGCGCCGTGGATCGACCCGCATGGGCACTGGCTGCATTGGGCGATACCGGCGGGCTGCGCGGTGCTGGTGGTGGTCATCGCCAGGCTGCTCGAAAGACACCATCGGTGATCCGAAATCACGGCGGAAACTTCCCGTCATCCCCGCGAAAGCGGGGATCCAGTGGTGACGGTGGGAAAGGCTGCACGCACCGAAATCGCGTCATCCCCGCGAAAGCGGGGATCCAGTGGTGGCGCTGGGAAAGGCTGCACGCACCCAAGTCCCGTCATCCCCGCGAAAGCGGGGATCCAGTGGTGGCGCTGGGAAAGGCTGCACGCACCCAAGTCCCGTCATCCCCGCGAAAGCGGGGATCCAGCCGTGACATCGGTGAAGGCGTTCGCAGCAAAGTCCGTCATCCCCGCGAAGGCGGGGATCCAGCCTTCACCTCGGAAAACGGCGGTGGCGTCGGTCTGACGGCCTATGTTGCCCGCGCGCGATCGATGGCGAGATTTGAGACATGGCGCCGAGCCGCCGCATATTTCATGTCTATATCCTCGCGTCCCGGCGCAATGGAACGCTGTACGTCGGCGTGACATCGAATCTCGTGCAGCGCATCTGGCAACATCGCGAAGACCTGCTGGGAGGCTTCACGTGCAAATTTGGTGTGCATGCGCTGGTATGGTTCGAAGAGCATGAAGACGCATACGTGGCGATTGCGCGTGAAAAGCAGATCAAGCACTGGAAGCGCGCATGGAAACTCGCATTGATCGAAAGATGCAATCCGCGGTGGGACGATCTATATCAGGCAATCGTCGGTTGACACTGGATTCCCGCATTCGCGGGAATGACGGGCTTTCCAAATCGCCATCCCGTCGCTGGCGGGGATCCAGGTCCGGCGCGACGCCAAGCCTGGACTCCCGCGAAAACGCGGAACAGCAGCGTCATTCCCGCGAAAGCGGGAATCCAGTATTGACGCCTAGATCTGTTGACGAAGGGCTTCGACCTGTGTCGAAGCTGGATTCCCGCATTCGCGGGAATGACGGCCGGGGGGAGTTCGGCGCCCGCCCGGGCCTCAAGCGAAGAGCTTGTACTCGGTGATCAGCTCTCGCGTGAGGTCGGCGAGCACCTTGAGGCCCGGCCCGGCTTCGCTGCCCGGATAGCAGATGGACACGCGGTGCGCGGGCACCTCGGGCGTCACCGGTATCAGCTTGACGCGCCCCTGCTCGAGATCGTCCTGCATCACGCGCACCGGCACCAGGCCGACCGCCACGCCCTGCAGGATCGTCAGCATCGTCACCGACAGGCTGTTGCACATGCTCACCCGTTGCGGCAGCGCGCCCGATTCGGCGAACCAGCGCGTCACGGTCGTGTGCAGGCGCGCGGTGGGCGGGCTGACGACGAGATGGAATTTGCACAGGTCGAGCGGCGACAGCACCTCGCGGCGGATCGCGAAGTCTGCGCGCGCGAACCAGCCGAGGCGGTTGCGGCCGATCAGCTCCTGGCGCACGTGGGCATCCACCGCCGGCTCCGACACCACGGCGATGTCGAGCTCCTGCTGGTTGAGCAGGCGGCTGACGGTGCCGGTGTCGCCGACGAACACCGATGCCTTGATGCCGGGATAGCGCTGCTCGAGGCGGCGCAGCAGCACCGGCAGGCACACCAGCGCGAAGCTTTCGTTGAGCCCCAGCCGCAGCGTGCCCATCAGCGGATCGCGCGTCTGGAATCGCCCGGCCATCTCGCCGACAGTGCCGAGCATGCGGTCCGCGTACTCGACCAGCGCGTGGCCGTCGGCGGTCAGGCTGACGCGCGGCCCGCGACGCAGGAACAGCGAGGTCTCGAGCGCGGCCTCGAGCTCGCGGATGCGCTGCGAAACGCTCGGCTGGGTAACCCGCAGCTCGTCGGCGGCGGCGCGGAAGCTGCCGAGCCTGACGATGCGCTCGAACGCCCGCAGCTGGTTGAGGGTGATGTTCATGATAGGTGGCGCCTATCATTATGCGGCATAAAAATCGATTTTTCATGATCGTGCGCCGCTGCTAGAGTCTCTCTCGCCCCGACGTGACACCCAAGCCATCGCGCAGCCCAAGCCGCGGCGCGGCGTCGGCGCGAGGAGGAGAGCCGCTTGCACGCGGGTGAAGCCGTTGCAACCCTGAAACCGCTGGGCGCCAGCGCTGCCGACTATCCGCCGGGGGTGCCGCAATGGCTGCGCGCGCTCGACACCGCGGTCATCGCCCTCATCAACGTCATGCTGGCGATCGAGGTGGTGCTGGTGTTCGCCAGCACGATGGCGCGCAACTTCATGCACTCGTCGAGCATCATGTGGGTCGACGAGGCGTCTCCGCTCTTCCTCATCACGCTCGCGTTCCTCGGCGGCGCCGTCGCCTACAGCCGCGGCCAGTTCATCGCGATCACGATCCTGGTCGACCGCGCGCCCCCCGCGTGGCGCGCCTTCTTCGCCGCCTGCGCGGAGTGGATCGTCATCATCGTGTCGGTGCTCATCGGCGCCTATTCGGTGCCGCTGATCGTCGCCAACGCCGAGGAAAAGACGCTGCTGCTTGGCATCGGCTACCTCTGGATGACGCTGCCGATCACCATCGGCTCGGCGATGTTCGTGCTGCGCGCCGGGTTGTCGCTGGCGGGCCGGCCGACACGCACGCTGGTGAGCGCCACGGTGGTAATTGCGGCGGCGGTCGGCCTGTTCGCCGCGTTCCATGCAGCGCTCGGCGTGAACACGCACGCGCTGTACGTGCTGCTGGCCGTGATGTTCTTCGGCCTTGTCGCCGCCGGCGTGCCGGTAGGGTTCGTGCTCGCCTCCATCGGCATCACCTGCGTCGAGGCGATCGGGTCCGCCGACATGATGGCGGTGGTGATGAACGCGCAGCGTGGCGCCGGAGGATTCATCTTCCTCGCGCTGCCGTTCTTCATCCTCGCCGGCTACATCATGGACCGCGCCGACGTCGGCGGCCGCATCGTCGATTTCGTCGGCTCGCTGATCGGCCACGTGCGCGGCGGCCTCCTGCAGGTGATGATCGTCGGCGTCTACATCTCGTCGTGCATCTCCGGCTCGAAGGCGGCCGACATGGCCACCGTCGGGCTGCCGATGAACCGCAAGCTCGAGGAATACGGCTACGAGCCCGAAGAGCGCGCGGCGATCCTCGCGGCATCGGCGGCGATGGCGGAATCGGTGCCGCCGAGCATCGCGCTGATCCTGCTCGGCTCGGCGACCGCGATCTCCACCGGCGCACTGTTCATCGCCGGCGTGCTGCCGGCGGCGATGATCGGCCTGATGCTGATGTTCATGGTGCGCTATCGCGCGCGCTCGGCGCCGTGGCGGCTGTCGCCCAAGGCGTCGCGCGGCGAGATCGTGCGCACGGGACGCCGCGCCATCCTGCCGCTGATGATCCCGGTGATCCTGATCGGCGGCATCGTCGGCGGCATCGGCACGCCGACCGAGGTGTCGACGTTCGCCGTCCTCTACAGCCTCGTGCTCGGTTTCGGCTACCGCCGCATCGACGGCCGCAAGCTCTGGTCGTGCCTCACCAGCGCCACGCTGCTCAACGGCATGATCTTCTACACGGTGAGCGCCGCCACGATCTTCTCGTGGGCGCTCACGCTCGAAGGCGTCACTACCGCCATCGCGGCGACCATCGCCGGCCTCGGCAAGGTGCTGTTCCTGCCGGCGGTGATCGCAATCACGATCCTGATGGGGACGATGCTCGAGAGCTTCGTCACCATCGTCATCCTCGCGCCGCTCTTGCTGCCGGTCGCGCAGCAGCTCGGCATCGATCCGCTGCAATACGGAATCATCATGTGCGAGGCGTTTGGCGTCGGCATCGTGCTGCCGCCGATCGGCATCGCGCTGTACGTCGCTTGCGCGATTTCCGGCGCCCAGATCGAGAAGGCGTCGAAGCCGCTCCTGTGGTACCTGCCCGTGCTGATCGCGGGCCTCGCGCTCGCGACGCTGTTCCCGTCGATCACGACCGTGCTGCCCAACCTTCTCAACTTCAAGTACTAGCCTGCCGGAGGAACCCTGCCATGCGTTCACGCCCGAATCCGAATCCCGCCGTCCACGCCCGTCGCCGCACGTTGCTGAAATGGGCGGGCGCCACCGCGGCTGCCGGCGCGCTGTCGCCGCTCGCCTCGCTGCCGGTGCGGGCGCAGGATGCGAAGCACATCCGCTTCGCGCATCCGGCGCCGATCGCGCACGGCTGGAACATCTGGGCCGAGCAGTTCAAGAAGACGATCGAGGCCAAGAGCGGCGGCAAGATCACCGTGCAGATCTTCCCCAACGCCCAGATGGGCAACGAGCGCGACACCGCGCAGGCGGTGCGCCTGGGCTCGATCGAGATGGGCGCGATCGGTGTCGGCCTGATGAACTGGGTGCCCGAGATGTCGATCACCGATGCGCCGTTCCTGTGGAAGAGCCGGGCGCAGGCGGTGAAGGCGTTCGGCGGCGAGTTCGGCGGCGACCTGCGCAAGCGCTGCCGCGACAAGGGCTTCGTGCTCACCGGCTGGACCGACCTCGGCTTTCGCGCGATGACCAACAACAAGCGCCCGATCAAGTCGGTGAAGGACATGCAGAACCTCAAGATGCGCGTGCCCAATTCGAAGGCCTACATCGCGATGATCCAGGCGATGGGCGCGTCGACGGTGGCCGTCGACCTCTCCGAGCTCTACCTTGCGCTGCGCCAAGGCGTCGCCGACGGCCAGGACACGCCGTCGCCGGTGGTCGTGTCGAACAAGTACTACGAAGTGCAGAAGTACGCATCCAAGACGGACCACAACCTCACCACCGCGTACACGGTCACCAATCCGAAGTTCTACGACGGCCTGTCCGCCGCGGAGCGCACGATGTTCGACGCCGCGTGCCTCGACGCCGACGAGTTCCTGCGGCAGAAGACCATCAAGGACGAGAACGAGGCGTTCGAATTCCTCAAGGCGCACGGCATGGAGGTGACGCTCGACGTCGACGTCGAATCGTTCCGCGTGGCGTGCACGCCGGTGATCGCCAACAATCCCGACCTGTTCCTGCCCGAGCTCGTGAAGATGGCCCGGGCGACGCCGACGTGAAGGCCGCTCGAGCGCCGCAACGCCGTCAAGGAAGGCGCGCGGTCGCGCAACACGATCCGCGGCGTGCACCTGACGTTCGCCGCGCCCGCGGTGATCGAGGTGCTGGCCGCGGTCGAGCTCGATTTCGTCTACCTCGACGGCGAGCACGGCTGCTTCGACTGGCGCGACGTCGAGGGCGCCTGCATCGCCGCCGAGCGCCACCGGCTGACGACGATCGCGCGCGTGCCGGACGCGTCGGCGGCGACGATCACGCGCTTCCTCGATCGCGGCGTGTGCGGCATCGTCGCGCCGCACATCGAAACGCTCGATGCCGCGCGCGCGGTGGTCGAGTGCGCGTATTTCGCACCCGCCGGCGGGCGCTCGTTCGGTGGCGGCCGGCCGGAATACGGCATCCGCCTCGACACCCGGCCGGCGTACATGCGCGCGTGCAACGACACGATGTCGGTGTGCCTGATGATCGAGAGCAAGGCGGGGCTCGACCTCGCCGGCGAGCTGGCGGCGGTGCCGGGCGTCGATTACCTGTCGTTCGGCATGCTCGACCTCGCGCAGTCGCTCGGGCACCCGGGCGAGCCGACGGCGCCGGCGGTCAAGGCGGCGGTGGCCGACGCGACCCGCCGCATCCATGCCGCGGGCAAGCCGGTGCGCGAGGACTTCATGCGCTTCGTCTGGATCAACGACGTGCTCGTCGCGGGCGCGCAACAACTGCTGGGAGCCACGCCATGATCGATCGCGATGTCGTCGTCACCACCAAGTACGGTCGCCAGCCGGCGTTCGCCGCGTGCCCGGACACGGGCGGCCCGTATCCGGGAATCATCCTCTACATGGACGCACCGGGATTTCGCGAGGAGCTGAAGGACCACGCGCGGCGCATCGCCAAGCACGGCTACTTCTGCCTGGTGCCGGACCTCTACTACCGGCTCGGCACGATCCGCTTCGACGTGCCGCGGCGCACCGATGCGATGTCGGTGGTGATCCGCGGCGCGATGACGAGCCTGACGATGCCCGCGGTGATGGACGACACCGCGGGCATGCTCGCGTTCCTCGACGCGCAGGAGCAGGTGAAGGCGGGTGCTGTCGGCTGCGTCGGCCACTGCATGAGCGGCCCGTTCGCGATGATGGCGGCGGCGCGCTTCCCGCGGATGAAGGCCGCGGCATCGCTGTACGGCGTGAGCATGGTCACCGCCGACGCGGATTCGCCGCACCTCGCGGTCGGCGACATCAAGGGCGAGCTCTATCTCGCGTTCGCCGAGACCGATCCCTCGGTGCCCGGCAACGTCGTGCCCGACCTCAAGGCAGCGCTCGACAAGGCCAAGGTCAAGCACGTGCTGGAGACGGTGCCCGGCACGCATCACGGCTACTGCTTCGCCGCACGCAACGACTACAACCCCGCCGCCGCCGACGCGACGTGGACCAAGCTCTTCGCGCTGTGGGACCGCAACCTCAAATGACGCCGCCATTGGAAATGGAAACGCGATCCTCGATAGCACCGTCATTCCCGCGCATGCGGGAATCCAGCCTTGACGTGAATCTTCGTGTAACGCCGTCATTCCCGCGTATGCGGGAATCCAGCCTTGAGGTGAACCTTCGTGTCACGGCTGGATCCCCGCCTTCGCGGGGATGACCCACCGGAATGGGACCGCAACCTCAAATAACGCCGTCATTCCCGCGTATGCGGGAATCCAGCCTTGACGTGAATCTTCGTGTAACGCTGTCATTCCCGCGTATGCGGGAATCCAGCCTTGACGTGACCCTTCGTGTCACGGCTGGATCCCCGCCTTCGCGGGGATGACCCACTGGAATGGGACCGCAACTTCAAATAACGCCACTGGAATGGGACCGCAACTTCAAATAACGCCGTCATTCCCGCGCATGCGGGAATCCAGCCTTGACGAGAATCTTCGTGTAACGCTGTCATTCCCGCGTATGCGGGAATCCAGCCTTGACGTGACCCTTCGTGTCACGGCTGGATCCCCGCCTTCGCGGGGATGACCCACTGGAATGGGACCGCAACTTCAAATAACGCCACTGGAATGGGACCGCAACTTCTATCCCCGCCTTCGCGGGGATGACCCACTGGAATGGGGCCGCAACCTCAAATAACGCCGTCATTCCCGCGCATGCGGGAATCCAGCCTTGACGAGAACCTTCGTGTCACGGCTGGATCGCCGCCTTCGCGGGGATGACCCATTTGAACCGATGCCAACACTGACCATCCCTGCCGGCCACATCCACTACGAGGTGCGGGGTCACGGCTATCCGGTGCTGCTGTTCGCGCCCGGTTTCTTAAGCTCGCGCATGGAGCGCTGGCGCACCAATCCCGCCAAGCCCGGCGTGCCGCAGGACTGGCTCGACCCGGTGGCGGCGCTCGAGGACGCGTTTCAGCTGATCGCGCTCGACGTGCGCAACGCCGGCGAATCGCGCGCGCGCCTGGGACCGGACGACGACTGGACGACCTACACCGCCGACCATCTCGCACTGCTCGATCACCTCGGCGTGGGCCATTGCCATGTGATGGGCGCCTGCATCGGCGTGTCGTTCGCGCTCGCGCTGGCGCAGGCGCGCCACGGCCTCGTGACCTCGCTGGTGCTACAGAATCCTATCGGGCTCTCCAGCCACAACCGCGCGGCGCTCGACCACGAGTTCGACGTCTGGGCGAAGGAGGTCGGCGGCTGGCCCGAAGTGGATCCGGCGCTGCTGCCGGGTTTCCGCCAGCGCATGTTCGGCAACGACTTCCTGTTCAGCGTGTCGCGCGAGTTCGTGCGCCACTGCACGATTCCCGCGTTCCTGATGCCGGGCGACGACCTCGTGCATCCCGACGTCGTGTCGGCGGAGCTGGAGGAGATGCCCGACGTCAGGGTGCTCTATCCGTGGAAGGGCGTCGACCGCCGCGACGACGCGATGCGGCGCGTGCGCGAGTTCCTGCTGGCCAACACGCCGAAACGGTGATGTCCGCCTGCTTCCACAAGGACCACGAGATCACGACGCGTCGAAGCAATGACCCCCGATTCCTTCCCCATCGACGGCGATACGCCGCCGCCGAGACGATGAAATCCGCTTCCTTCCACAAGTATCCGGCAACGACGAGACGATGAGCCTATGAATGCGAAACCCAGAATAGCCGTGCTGGACGACTGGCAGAAGGTCGCGCGCCAAAGCGCCGACTGGTCGCCGCTCGAGGCGCGTGCGGACGTGCACTTCTACGAGACGCCGTTCGCCGACGAGGACGCCGCCGCGCGCGAGCTCGCGCCGTACGCCATCCTGCTCGTCACGCGCGAGCGCACGCCGTTCCCGGCGTCGCTGTGGACGCGGCTGCCGAATCTCAAAATGTTCGGCTTGACCGGTGCGCGTGCGGGGCTGATCGACCTCGCCGGCATGATCGCCAAGGGCATCACCGTCTGCTACACGGGTGGCGGCCCGTCGGGCAGCTCGACGGCCGAGATCGGTCTCGGCCTGATGCTCGCGCTGGCGCGCGACATTCCTGCCGGCGACGCGGCGGTGCGCGCCGGCCGCTTCCAGCTCGGCACGCGCGCGGGACCGGTGCTCGACGGCAAGACGCTCGGCCTCGTCGGGCTTGGCCGCCTCGGCAGCCGCACCGCGCACTACGGCAACGCGCTCGGCATGAAGGTGATCGCGTGGAGCCCGAACCTGACCGACGAGCGCGCGCGCGAAGCCAATGTCACGCGGGTCGGCAAGGACGAGCTGATGTCGACGTCGGATATCGTCAGCCTGCACCTCGTGCTGTCGGACCGCACGCGCGGCATCCTCGGCGCCGCCGACCTGGCGCGGATGAAGCCCGGCGCGATGCTGATCAACACGGCGCGCGCGCCGCTGGTCGAGGAACAGGCGCTGATGGACGCGATCCTGTCGGGCCGCATCATGGCCGGGCTCGACGTGTTCTACAAGGAGCCGGTGCCGAAGGACCATCCGCTGACGCGCGCCCGCAACGTCGTGCTGACGCCGCATCTCGGCTACGGCGCGCTCGAGACGTTCCGCGAGTACTACCAGGAATGCATGGAGAACGCGCTGGCGTTCCTCGACGGCAAGCCGATCCGCGTGCTGGACAAGGCGTGAGCGCGAAGGGCCGTCCCGAGCGCGAACAAGCACCGGAGCGCGGAGCGCGAAGGCCTGTCGGCGGCCGCACGATGGCCGACGCGTCGCCCGAGGAGTGGCTCGCGATCCAGCGGCTCTTCATCCGCTACGCGACGTGCCTCGACCACGGCGACGTCGATGGCGTCGTCGACTGCTTCACCGACGATTGCGTGCTGCAAAGCCCGGTGCTCGGGGAGTTCGCCGGCCACGCCGGCATCCGCGATTTCGCGGGCCGCACGGCGCGCCTGCTGCATGAGCAGCACGTGCAATTCCGCCACGTCGTGTCGAACCTGGTGGCCGACGTCGAGGGCGACACCGCGCAGGCGCGCTGCTACCTGCTCGACTTCCGCACGCGCGACGGCCGCACCGACCTGCTGTCGCCGGGCGAATACCGCTGCGACCTGCGGCGCGCGGACGGCCGGTGGCGCTTCGCGCGGCGCGTGGTGCTGATGGACCGGGCATTCTCGCCCGACGATCTCTGAGCCGTGCGCTGCGCGCGGCCCACCACAACGACCGAGGACAAAAGATGCTGAAGATCTACGGAACGAAAATGTCGAGCAACGTGCAGAAGGTGCTGTGGTGCGTGGCCGAGATCGGCCTGCCCTTCGAGCGCCTCGACGTCACGGAGACGTTCGGCGCGCCGAAGGCGCCCGGCTATCTCGCGCTCAATCCCAATGGCCTGATCCCGACGATCGACGAGGCGGGATTCATCCTGTGGGAATCGAACGCCATCATCCGTTACCTGTGCGCGACGCAGGCGATGGGGCGATTCTGCCCCGCCGACTGGAAGGCCCGCGCCGACCTCGAACGCTGGATGGACTGGCAGCAGACGGCGCTCGTCCCGCCGATTGGCGCGCTGTTCCGCGACCTGCTGCGCACGCCGCGCGAGGCGCTGTCGCCCGAGGCATTGGCGGCGACCACCGCCAACGCCACCCGCCTGTGGACGATGCTCGACACGCACCTCGCCACCCGCGCGTTCGTCGGCGGCGCGTCGCCGTCGATGGCGGACTTCTCGTTCGGCAACGCCATCCATCGCTGGTACAAGTTCCCGATCGAGCGGCCCGACCTCAAGCACCTGCGCGCCTGGTACGAGCGCTGCCTCGCGCGTCCCGCGTACATGCAGACGATCGGCTCGCTCTAACGCGCACCGGTGACGACCGGCCGCGACCCCGTCGAGCTCGGCAGCGCCGGCATCCTCGGTGCGCCGGCGGATGCGCCGTCGCACGAGCTCAATGCCGATCCGGGCGATGCGCGCGTCGCCGCGCAGCTTGCGTTGCTGCCCGGCGCCTGGCGTGCGGCCGATCGCGGCCTGCTCAGGGCCACCGAGTACTTCGTGGTGACCGTCGGCATGACGTTCGCGCTGATGATCACGCTGCAGGTGATTTCGCGTTACGTCTTCAGCTTCTCGATCTCGTTCGTCGAAGCCGCGGCGCGCATGCTGCTGGTGTGGTTCTTCGTGCTGGGCGCCGGTCTCGCGCTGCGGCGCGGCGCGCACGTCGGGTTCGAGCTGCTGGTGGCGGCGGTGTCGCCGCGCACACGCCGGGTGATCGTCATCGTCGGGCTGCTGCTGACCGCCGTCTTCTGCGCCGAAATGCTGTGGAGCTGCGTGTTCGGCATGGGCCCGGCGAGCCGCCAGACCGAGCCCGGCCTCGACATCAGCCTCGGGTACGTGGTGGTGGGGATCCCGGTCGGCTTCGCGCTTCTGCTGTACCACGCGCTGCTGCTCGTCTACGTCGAGCTGCGCGTGGCCAGGTCGGCGGACACCCCGCGATGATGCTCGCCGTCATCGGCATCATCTTCTTCGCGACGATCGTGATCGGCGTGCCCATCGCGTTCGGCATGGGCCTCGCCGGCTCGACGTGGATCCTGTTCTTCCAGGGCATCGAGCCGGCGATCCTGATGCGCCGCTTCTACGCCTCGCTCAATTCGTTTCCGCTGCTCGCCATCCCGCTGTTCATCATGCTCGGCATCCTCGCCGATCGCGCGGGCCTGCTGCCGCGGCTGGTGGTGTGGCTGCAGATGATGCTGGGTCGGCTGCGCGGCGGCATGGCGTACATCAACGTCATCTCGGCGATGCTGTTCGCCGGCATCAGCGGCACCGCGGTCTCCGACATCGCGAGCCTCGGCCGCACGCTGATCCAGCTGATGACGCGCGCGCGCTATCCGCTCACCTACAGCGCGGCGCTGACGTCGGCGACGTCGATCATCGGACCCATCATCCCGCCCAGCGTGCCGATGATCATCTACGCGCTGGCGGTGGGCAACGTGTCGGTCGGCGCGCTGTTCGCCGGCGGCGCGATTCCCGGCGTGCTGTTCGGCGTGGGATTCCTGGGCATGGCGTTCGTCACCACGCGCCGCGGCAAGTACGGCAGCGTGCAGCCGTGGCCGACGCGCGCCGAGTTCCTGCGGCAGACGGTGCGCGTGCTGCCGTTGCTCGTGCTGCCGCTGATCATCGTCGGCGGCATCTTCAGCGGCGTGTTCACGGTCACGGAGTCGGCGGCGGTCGGCGTCGCCTACACGATGCTGATCGGCTTCCTGTCGAAGCCGCGCCTGAAGCTGAAGGACCTCTACGACGCGACGCTCTACAGCGCGGTCGTCAGCTCGGTGGCCGGCATGCTGCTCGGCGCCGGCGCGATCGTGTCCTGGATCCTCACCTACAACCAGGCGACGCAGTCGCTCGCCGACTGGCTGGTCGCGCTGCACCTGTCGCCAAACGTCTTCATGATCGCGGTGGTGGTCGTGCTGCTGATCCTCGGCATGCTGATGGATGCGGTGCCGATCATGATCGCGCTGGCGCCGCTGCTCGCGCCGATCGCCGCCCAGTACGGCATCAGCGACATCCAGTTCGGCCTGGTGTTCGTCGTCACCTGCCTGATCGGGCTCGTGACGCCGCCGGTGGGCATCATCCTGTTCATGACGTCGTCGATCACCGGCGTGCGTCTCGAGCCGCTGTCGCTCGCCGTGCTGCCGTTCGTGGTGTGGATGACCATCGTCGTGCTGCTGATGGTGTTCTTTCCGCCGATCACGTTGTGGCTGCCCAAGCTGGTGGGGTTCTAGCGCATCCGTCGATTTCGCAACGCAACGGGGGATCGCTCGCGCGCGGGATCACCCCGATCATTCACCGATCCGCGCCACGAGGAGGATTCGACATGAAGCACGCGAAGCGAACGCAGGGAATGAAGCGCCGCGAGTTCCTGAAGACATCGGCCGCATCCGCCGCGGCGGCGATGCTGGGCGGCGGCTTCGCCGCGCCGGCGATCGGCCAGCCGGTCAAGACGCTGCGCTTCGGCCACATGCTGCCGACCACGCAGACGCAAAGCCGGGGCATCCAGATGTTCGCCGACGAGTTGGCGAAGCTGTCGTCGAACAAGATCAAGGTGCAGATCTTCCCGAGCTCGCAGCTCGGCAGCATCACCGAGATGATGCAGTCGGTGCAGGCGGGCTCGCTGACGATGAGCATGGCGGTGCCGGCGTGGTACTCGACGTTCGCCAAGCCGCTCGACGCGTTCACGCTGCCGTACCTCGTGGCATCCACCGACAAGCTGCGGCCGGCGCTCGATGGCGACATCGGCGCCGACATCGCGAAGTACTGCGACGGCGCCGGATTCAGGGTGATCGGCTACATGCTGCTGGGTGGCCGCCACATCGTGAACAAGACGCGCCCGGTGCAGAAGCCCGATGACTGCAAGGGGCTCAAGATCCGCGTCATCAACAGCGCGGTCTACATGTCGACGTTCAAGACGATGGGCGCGGTGCCGGTGGCGATGGATCCCTCCGAGCTCTACCTCGCGATGCAGCAGGGCGTGGTCGACGGCTTCGAATTCCCGCTGCCCGACCTCGTCGCGCAGAAGATGTACGAGGTGTCGAAGTACGTGTCGCTCGACCAGCACACGACGGACTTCTTCATCCTGTCCACCGGCAAGAGCACCTGGCAGAGCTTCTCGCCGGAAGAACAGGGGATGATCAACCAGGCGATGAAGACGGCGATGGCGTGGCAGTGGGCCGAGCAGCCGAAGGAAATCGACGCCGCGCTGGCCAGGCTCAAGACGCTGCTGCAGGTCAACGAGATCACGCCGGAGAACAAGAAGCTCTTCGTCGCCGCCACCAAGCCGGTGTACCAGCAGTTCGAGGGGTCGATCGGCAAGGACTTCCTTGACAAGGCGATCCGGGAGCTCGGTTGACTGATGCCGTCATTCCCGCGAAAGCGGGAATCCACGGAGTGGCGCAACAGAGGCCGTCATTCCCGCGAAAGCGGGAATCCACGGAGTGGCGCAACAGAGGCCGTCATTCCCGCGAAAGCGGGAATCCACGGAGTGGCGCAACAGAGGCCGTCATTCCCGCGAAAGCGGGAATCCACGGAGTGGCGCAACAGAGGCCGTCATTCCCGCGAAAGCGGGAATCCACGGAGTGGCGCAACAAATGCCGTCATTCCCGCGAAAGCGGGAATCCACGGAGTGGCGCAACAATTGCCGTCATTCCCGCGAAAGCGGGAATCCACGGAGTAGCGCAACAATTGCCGTCATTCCCGCGAAAGCGGGAATCCAGGTTGAGGCACGGTGGAGTGTCACGGCTGGGTCCCCGCTTTCGCGGGGATGTCGGCCATGCCGTCACCTTCGCGGGGATGACGGCGCCTGAGGAGGATCGAAGCGTTGGACACGGCAGGCCATGAAGTCACGCGCGCCGAGCGCGCGTTGTACGACGCGATGATCGCGCGCGACTACGCTGCGCTCGAGCGCATTCTCGATCCGGATCTGGTTTACGGCCATTCGACCGCGGTCGCCGAGGACAAGCGCCAATACCTCGACGGCGTGCGCCGCGGCCTCTACGAGTACGCGGCCATCGACTCGCGCGAGCGGCGCGTGCGCGTGGCCGGCGACGTGGCGCTCATCGACGGCATCTGCGACATGACCGTGGGCGAGACCGGCAAGCCGAAGGATGCAATTCAGCTGATGTTCGTGCTCGCGTGGCGGCGTTCCGGCGGCCACTGGCGGCTATGGCATCGCCACGCGACGCGCATCGCCGCGGCGCCCGCCTTGCGATCGGCAGCCCCATGACGCCGCAAGCCATCGACGAAGCCGCGCGCGTGCTGGCCGATGCACGCGTTCACGGGCCAACGCTCGACGCGCTCCCGGCGTCGTGCCGCCCGGCGACGCTCGACGATGCGCACGCCATCCAGGCGGCCACCGCCAGGCTGCTCGGCGAAGCCATTGCCGGCTGGAAAGTGGGCGCGACGCCGGACGGCCGTCTCGCGCGCGGCGCGATCCTCGCGTCGCGCCTGCTGCAAAGCGGCGCGAGCCTGCGCGCCGCCAGCGTGCCGCTGCTCGGCGTCGAATGCGAGATCGCGTTTCGCTTCGATCGCGACCTGCCGCCGCGCGCGCATGCCTACACCTACGACGAGGTCGCCGCCGCCGTGACGGCATTTCCCGGCATCGAGATCGTCGATTCGCGCTTCCGCGGCTATCCGCACGCACCGGCGCTCGACCGCACCGCCGACTGCATGTCGAACGGCGCGTACATCGCCGGCGCGCCGCGCGCCGACTGGCGCGATTTCGACCTCGAATCGCTCGACGCCGAGCTCGCGATCGACGGCCGCACGATCCAGCGGCGCATCGGCGGTCATCCGACCAAGGATCCGCTGCTGCCCGCGGTGGCGCTGGTCAACGACCTGCGCGCGGGCGAGGGCGTCCCCGCCGGGCGCATCGTCACCACCGGCACCTACACGACGCTGCACTACGCGAAGCCGGGGCAGGCAGCGACGGCGACGTTCCACGGCTTCGGCGCGGTGCGCGTCGCGCTCACGGCGTAGATCGTTGACAATGTCAACTATTTTCGGCAGCGGCGAGTACGCGTATCGCATCGTCGACGGCTGGCCCAAGCTGCCCGACGGCTGGCGGCTGGGCGACGTCGCCGGCGTGGGCGTCGACCGCAACGACCGCGTCTACCTGTTCCACCGCGGCGAGCATCCGCTGATGGTGTTCGAGCGCGACGGCAGCTTCGTGCGCGCATGGGGCGACGGCGTGTTCCGTCGCGCGCACGGCGTGCACGTCACCCCCGACGACACCCTCTGGCTGACCGACGAGGGCGACCACACCGTGCGCCATTGCACGTTCGACGGCAAGGTGCTGGTGACGATCGGCGTGCCCGATGCGCCCGCGCCGTTCATGAGCGGCGAGCCGTTCCGCCGCTGCACGCACACCGCGCTGTCGCCGGGCGGCGAGGTCTACGTCTCCGACGGCTACGGCAACGCGCGCATCCACAAGTACGCGCCCGACGGCCGCCGGCTGATGGCGTGGGGACGCCCCGGCACGGGGCCGGGCGAGTTCAACCTGCCACACAACATCGGTTGCGACGCCGACGGCTGGGTGTACGTCGCCGACCGCGAGAACCATCGCATCCAGGTGTTCGACGGCGACGGCCGCTTCGAGACCGAATGGCGCGGCCTGCACCGCCCGAGCGGCATGCACCTGCCGCATGGGCGATGCCCGGTGTGCTACGTCGGCGAGATCGGTCCCTATTACGAGTTCAATCGTGGCGCGCCCAACCTCGGGCCGCGCATCTCGATTCTCGCCAACGACGGCAAGCTGCTCGCGCGCATCGGCGTCGAGCCCGCGGCGGGCGAAGGCCCCGGCCAGTTCCTGTCGCCGCACGGCCTCGCGGTCGACTCGCGCGGCGACCTCTACGTCGGCGAAGTGTCGTACACCGCGTGGCCGAACCTGTTCCCCTCGGTGCCGGTGCCGCAGAAAGTCCGCAGCCTGCAGAAGTTCGAGCGGGTGACCATCGCCAGCGCGAAGGCGTGACTTGGCGCGGCGTCGGAAGCGGCGAGATCCGCAGCCCCTCGCAACGTCTTGACGTCTAAACGCTAAAACGTCAGAATTCTCCGATGGATGACGGCAAGCGCGCGACTGTCTATTTCGATGCCGACGTGCACCGCGCCCTGCGACTCAAGGCGGCGGCCGCGGATCGCTCGATTTCCGACGTGGTGAACGAGGCGGTCAGAACCGCACTCGCCGAGGATGCGGAGGACCTTGCCGCATTCGACGAGCGCGTGCACGAGCGCAGCGTGTCGTTCGAATCATTCGTGCGCGGACTGAGGAAACGTGGCCGGATATAGGCTAATCATCAAGCCATCCGCCGCAAAGGAGATCGACGCGCTTGGACAGAAGAAGGACCGCCAGCGCATCATCAAGCTGATCACGACGCTCGAATCCGAGCCGCGGCCCTCCGGCTGCGAAAAGCTCGCCGGGGTCGAAGGCCGCTATCGCGTTCGCCAGGGGCAGTTTCGCGTGGTGTACGCCGTCAACGACTCGGCGCGCACGGTCGAGGTGGTCAAGGTGGGTCACCGCCGGGAAGTCTACCGGCGCGTCGAGTGATTGCCTCGTCACCGTGGACGCCTGCCGTTTATATCAAAATGGATATAACATTTCGACGAAGCCCGTAGCGTTTCCGGGAGACTCATTGAAAAAAGAAGACACGAGCAACATCGCGACGCGACATCCAGCAGACGCGAAGCCGGTTCGCCGATCTGCGAAGGATGCGGCGGTGACGACGCATGCCGACGTGTGGGACGCGCTGGCCTTTACGCCGGAACAGGCGGCGAACTTGGCCGTCCGCGCGGAGCTTTTGCGCAACCTGCAGGCGTTGGTACGTGCGTCTGCCAGGACGCAGGCGGAGGCGGCGCGTCAATGCGGGCTCACGCAGCCGCGGATGAACGATTTGCTGCGCGGACGCATTTCCAGGTTCTCGCTCGATGCGCTTGTCAATATCGCAAGTGCGTTGGGTCAGCAGGTTCATCTTCAGTTGAGGGCGGCGTAACGCGCGTACGATGCGCGTTTCGCTGAGGGGGGAAGAGCCCGGCTTCAGCGGCGCCACCATTGCCGAGCGCGAGCTTGACTGACTCGCCTCGAAGTGTTTAGCAGTGCTTTCGGAGTGCCAAACCATGAGGGTGATCGATTCGCGGGTCGTCAATATCGACGACCTGAAGCTCGAGCCTTTTTCCCAAGGTGACAAGTACGCGAGCATGGCCGTGCGCATCGGGCCGTTGCTCGGCGCGAAGAGCCTCGGCTACTCGTACGACGTGGTGCCGCCGGGCAAGCGATCCTGCCCGTTCCACAGCCATCGCGCCGAGGAAGAGATGTTCTTCGTCGTGCGCGGCGAAGGCACGCTGCGCTACGGCGCCGAGACGCGCCGGATCCGTGCCGGCGACATCATCTGCTGCCCGACGGGCGGCCCGGACACCGCGCACCAGATCGTCAACGACTCCGATGCCGATCTCGCCTACCTGTCGGTGAGCACGATGATGCCGGCGGAGGTCTGTGAATATCCCGACTCGAAGAAGATCGGCGCGTTCGGCGACGGCGGCATGCGCCACATGACTTTGGTCGACCACGCGCAGGACTACTGGAAGGACGAAACGTAGGCGTGAACCGGATATCGTCATGCTCGCGGTCGATATCGTCATCCCCGCGAAAGCGGGGATCCAGTTCTGACGCAACGACGACCCGATCGATCTCGTCATCCCTGCGAAAGCGGGGATCCAGCCATGCGGCGATATCGTCATCCCCGCGAAAGCGGGGATTCAGCCATGCGGCGATTTCGTCATCCCCGCGAAAGCGGGGATCCAGCCATGCGGCGATATCGTCATCCCCGCGAAAGCGGGGATCCAGCCATGACGAAACGGTCGAGTGCTCCGACAAGTCAATTCTGGATTCCCGCCTTCGCGGGAATGACGGGATCAGATGGATTCCTGCCTTCGCGGGAATGACGGGATCAAATGGATTCCTGCCTTGGCGGGAATGACGGGATCAGATGGATTCCTGCCTTCGCGGGAATGACGGGATCAGATGGATTCCTGCCTTCGCGGGATTGACGGGATCAGATGGATTCCTGCTTTCGCGGGAATGACGGTATCGGTTGGATCCGCTTTCGCGGGAATGACGGGGACAGGTGCCCCCAACGTCGAGCATCGGCGGTACTTCCGCCTTTGCGGCCGCCTGCGTAAACTGCGGGCTTTGCCGGCATTCCACATCGCTCAATGACGCAACGCGCTGAACTCGAGTCGGCGAGCCTGTCGCATCCCGGCATGGTGCGCTCGCACAACGAGGACACGATCTACGTCGACAACGCCGCCGGCATCGCCGTGCTGGCCGACGGCATGGGCGGCTACAGCGCCGGCGAGGTGGCCAGCGGCATCGCCGTCAACGTCGTCAGCAACGGCATGCTCGAGCCGCTGCGCTCGGGGCGCGAGCTGTCCAAGATCGACATCAACAGCGGGCTCACGCACATCGCGCTGCTGCTGCAGGAGCAGATCGCCGCCGCCAACAAGGGCATCTACGAGGCGGCGCAGGCCCGCCCCGAGTGCGCCGGCATGGGCACCACGATCGTCACCGCGGTGTTCTTCGGCAACCGCGTGTCGATCGGCCACATCGGCGACTCGCGCTGCTACCGGCTGCGGGGCGAGAAGTTCGAGCAGCTCACCCACGACCACTCGCTGCTGCAGGAGCAGATCGACTCCGGGCAGATCTCCGCCGAGCAGGCGCGCTACTCGCTCAACAAGAACCTCGTCACGCGCGCGCTCGGCATCGAGGCCATCGTGCCGGTGGACATCAGCGAATACCGCGTCGAGGCCAACGACATCTACCTGCTGTGCTCGGATGGCCTCACCGACATGGTCGAGCCGGATGTCGTGCACAGGGTCGTCGAGGAGCACAAGCCCGATCTGGCCGAAGCCGCCGCCGAGCTGGTGGACCTCGCCAACAGGAACGGAGGGCGCGACAATATCTCCGTGATCATCGTCCAGGTGCCCCCCGCATTCCTGCCGGACGACGGCTGGGCCAAGCGCTTCCTCGCCAAGAAAAAGGCGAAGTAGCCGTGGCCAAGCTCGTCCTGTTCCTGCCCGACGGCTCGACCAAGGCGATCGCGCTCGGCAAGGAGCGCATCGTCATCGGCCGCCGGGTGGACAACGACGTCTGCCTGCCGTTTCCGGCGGTGTCGGGCGAGCACGCCGCCGTGGTGACCATCCTCTCCGACTCGTTCCTCGAGGACCTCAACAGCACCAACGGCACGCTGGTCAACGGCGCAACCGTGCAGAAGCACTTCCTGCGCGACCGCGACCAGATCGACATCGGCCGCCAGAAGCTCATCTACCTCGCCGACGAGGCCGCCGACCTGCTGCCGCAGAACATCCGCACCGAGCGCACCGACCTGCGCACCTTCGGCGAGCAGGTGCCGAAAGCCGTGCCCACGCCGCGCAACCCGCTGGTGCGCGCCGGATCGGACATTCCGGTGCGCACGCCGCGCAACTCGCCGCTGTCGCCCGCGCCGGACAACCCGCGGTGGCCGCAGCAGGACCCCTCGGGACCGCTGGTGCGCATGCCCGAGCTCGACGCGCTGGCGGCGCTCAACGAGCCGTATCCGACGCTCGACGAGCCGCGGCCGAGCGACTTCGCCGACGTGCGCACCTCCACCGACCGCGCGCTCGAGCGCATGGCGCGCCTGCGCAATGGCGATTCCATCCCCGGCAGTGGCTTTGGCAACGGCCATCGCAATGGGGAGCCGGACACCGGCCGCGGGGCGCGCGATGCCGATTCCGCGCGCAACCCGCGCAGCGTTCCCGGCCACGACGCCGCTAGGGCGTCCGCACACGACGCCGGACGGGTTCATGGGCCAGACACCGGACGCAATCCGCGCAGTGTTCCCGGCCAGGACACCGGACGGTCGTCCACACCTGACACCGGGCGCAATCCACGCAGCGTGCCCGGCCAGGACCACGGCCGGGCCATGCCGCCCGAAACCGGCCGCACTTCGCCGAGTGTCCCCCGCGCCGACAGCTTTGCGCGCGCACCCGACACACAGGCGCACGGCCCGGATACCTTTGCGCAGGGGCCCGACACGTTCGCGCAAGGTCCGGACACCGGCATCGACCCCTGGACCGAGGCGAACCGCGACGCCATGCGTGCCCAGCATCCCGATGCTGGCCGCAATCCGCGCAGCATTTCGCGCGTGGATCCCGGCAGCGCGCGCAGTTCCGACATGAACCGCGATCCGCGCGGCGGCGCCGGGATGGATGCCGGCCGCGGGCGGGGCCACGATGACGACCTCTCTCACCACGCCCCGTCGCCAAACGTCGACCGCGGACGCGGACACGATGCGGACCGCAATGGCTCCAGCCATCCCGCTCAGGTGCGTCCGCTCCATGGCTACGACGACGGTCGCGTCGCGGCCAGCGGATCGACGGACGACTTCGAGGGTGACGAGGAATTCGACTTCGACGTGACCGGCGGCGGCGGCGATCGCGGCGGCGAGGGCGGCCAAGTGGACACGATGGCCGAATCGCTGGCACGGCGCGCCGAAGCCGAACGGGACAGCGCGAGCAACGGCCGCCACTCGCCGGCGCGCATCACCGTGCTGTCCGGCGCCAGCGCGGGCCGCAGCATCCTGGTCGAGCGCGACGAAGTCATCATCGGCCGCGTCGGCGTGCAGGTGGCGGTGGTCGATCGCATGGACGGCCACTTCCGCCTGCGGCTGCGCGAAGGCGACGCCACGCCGATCCTCAACGGCGATCGCGTGCCCACCAACGGTGCGAAGCTCAAGAACGGCGACATCTTTGAAGTTGCCGGGGCGCGGCTGGAGTTTCTGGCGCCCAGGTAACCGTCGTCGCCCGCGAAAGTGACGGCGAAGCCGTCATCCCCGCGAAAGCGGGGACCCAGGACAGCGCAAGCCGTCATCCCCGCGAAAGTGACGGCGAAGCCGTCATCCCCGCGAAGGCGGGGACCCAGGATTCAGCGCGACGCCACCCTTGTCATCCCCGCGAAAGCGGGGATCCAGCCGTTAACGCGGGCCCAGCAAGGTGACGCCCCGCGTCACCCACCTTACGCAGCGCGTTCAGTCTGCGGAGTTCACCTCGGTCCAGCCGGCCCCGAAACCGCCTTCGCCGTCCGTCCGCTCGTCGGCCAGAAATTGCTGTTTTCCTCTAATCAAAACAGCAAATTAACATATCAGGACATCTCCCCCCGCCCCCACGGCACAGACGTTGCTCCAATAGGCCCAGCATCGCTGGATGCCGCGCCGTCAGTTTTCACCTTTCGGGAGATTTAACCTATGAAACGCCTGCAGCAAGGCTTTACTCTGATCGAACTGATGATCGTGGTCGCGATCGTCGGCATCCTGGCGGCCATTGCGCTGCCGGCGTACCAGGACTACGTGATCCGTTCGAAGATGTCCGAAGGCGTGGTCGCTTTGGCCGCGTGCAAGACGTCGATCGCGGAATACGTGTCGACCAAGACCACGATGCCGGCGGATGCCGACGTGGCGGGCTGCTCGAATGTGGCCACCCAATACGTTGCCTCGCTGACTTTCGACTTCCCCGCACGATTACCGTTACTACCCAGTGCACGGGATCGAAGAATACCGGCTCGGCGAGCGATTGCGTCCTTACGCTTGTCGGCCGACGTTGACGTCGCTTGCCGGACATTCCGACGTGGACGGGTTCGCACTCGGGTTGCGACGCGAAGTACGTGCCGTCGAACTTCCGTTAATCGCATCAGATCTCATCAAAATCGGCTGGGGTGACCCAGCCGATTTTTTTTGTAAACTGCGCGCATAGTTCCGTCTTCCATTCGTCCGTCAGTCGAAATGAATTAATTAAATCGATGTCCTTGTTTCGAAAATCGCAAATCAGGGTTCGCCGTCGCGCCGGCGCCGGATTTGTCGGGCGGCACCGTTGAATTAATCTTGCGTAGGAACGAAGAGGCACTCGAGCTGGCTCGCATTGAGGCGCGCGAAGGGAAACTGGGCGCGGCGCTGCGAATACTCAATGCCGCGATTGCCGCCGACGCGAAAAACGTGGAGTTGTGGCTCGCTCGGGGTTCGGTCCTGTATGAGTGGGCTCGATTTCATGAGGCCTATCAAACCTATCGCACGGGGTCCGGCCATGTTCCCCGAGCATGTCAATCTGATGGCGCGCCTCGCATGGTCGGCACATGCGGTCGGACAGGTCGGCGAGGCGGAGGCGCTCATGCGTCGGGTCGCCGAGGCCCGCCCGACGAGCCCGACGCGCACTTTGGTCTAGGCACCGTGCTGCGATCACAAAAGCGCCTCGAGCCTGCGCTGGAATCGTTTCTTCGAACTATCGAATTGGATTCCCAATTCGTCCACGCGCACGTCAACGCTGGCGTGACTCTGATGGACCTGAACCGGTTCGAACAGGCGGAAGGACATCTTAGACAAGCTATTGCCTTGGCCCCCGATGATCCTGGGAATTGGGTAAATCTTGGCGTCAATCTATACCGGCAACAGAAAGATGGCGCCGAGGAATCCTATGTTCGAGCCCAACAGCTCGAAGTGGAGACCGGAAAATCCGTCGACGCTTACGTAGGCTACGCGACTTACCTCCGCAATACAGGGCGACGATCTGAAGCAATTGCCCAATATCGAAAGTACCTTCCACGGCATCCCAATACGGCGGCGTTGACTCAGTATGGGATGTGTCTGTTGCAGGAAGCCGATTTCCTGCACGGATGGTCCCTGTACGAATTTCGCTGGCTTCAAGAGCCAATGACCTCACTACGCGCCAACCTCGATCTGCCGCAATGGCAAGGGCAGGAGGTTCGTGGCAAAACCGTACTGGTCAGGGCCGAGCAGGGAATCGGCGACGTCATTCAATTCGCGCGCTACCTCCGCGAAATCAAATCGCTCGGCGCCAGAGTGCTGTTTCAGGGCCGCGACGGCATGGAAGAGTTGACACGCCGTTTCGAAGGCATCGACGCCATTATCAATACCGGCGAAAAATTGCCGGAATTTGATTACTACACAAACCTGATGAGCTTGCCAAGATTCTTCGGCAACGACCCCAAGCTCGTTTCGTCGCCCGGCCCCTATGTAAAAATCGACGGCGCCAGGACCGAAGCGTTTCGGCAGATGTTGAATAGTTCGGATCTGAACATTGGCATCGTCTGGGGCGGCAATCCAACCCACCTTCAAGACAAATTGCGCTCGGTTCCGCTTCGCGAGTTGTCGCGAATAGTGAATATTCCCGGAACTCGCATTTTCTCCCTCCAAAAAGGCGAGGCAGCACGTCAGCTCGGCGAGCTGAACCACCCGGAGCAAATTGTTGACTGGGCACCGATGCTCGGCAATTTTGCGGACACCGCGGATGCCATCGCGGCGCTCGATCTAATAATCAGCGTCGACACATCCGTAGCCCATTTGGCCGGCGCGCTGGAGAAACCCGTTTGGGTTTTGCTTCAAGATCCGGCTGAATGGCGGTGGATGGATGACCGCTCCGATTCTGACTGGTATCACACGGCCCGTTTATTCAGGCAACCGACCGGCGGGGACTGGACAAGCGTGGTGGAAGAGGTTGCGCGTGCAATACCGGTGTTCCGGGATGCGAATCGAAAGTATGCGTCTTCCCCTGCCGAAACTCGCGCGGAAACTACTCGTCGATCATGGATTCCGAAGTTCGCGCCGCCCTGCGTGGCCTCCGATCTGACGTCGATCGGGGAAGTCCGGGAAGGGATATTTCAATTTTTCGCCGATCCCGCCAATGTCGAGGGTCTTTCGCTCTCGTGGTATGGCGAGTGGCATCACGATCAGTTGGCGATCCTGGCACGCATGGTCAAACTCGGCCAAGTGGTTGCCGAAGTGGGCTCGAGTGTCGGTGTACACGCGGTGGCATTGTCACGTCTGGTCGGTCCCAACGGACACGTGATCGCATTCGAAAACGACCTCCTGACACGGCGCATCTTGAGCCAGAACGTACCGGCCAATCGCGCACGCAATGTCACCATCATGCAAACAAATTACGGCAGGGACGGCGGCGAGTCGCCTTTCAGGCCTTCCGATACAATCGATAACCTCGAGCTGGATCGCCTGGATTGGCTGAAAATAAATGATTCTGGTGACGTCGACTCCGTGCTGGAAGGTGCCGACAGCACGATATGGCGGAGCCGACCAAAGCTGTTCGTCAATGTAGACGACGATTTTAGAGCACACGCTAGCCGCATCGCAGGTTTTGGCTATGCCTGCTGGTTACATCTTTCGCCAGTGTTCAGACCGCGCAATTTCAACAGACTGGCACAGCCAGTCGCGACGCATCGGGACCAGATGGCGATCGTAGCAATTCCTGAGGAAGTGCTGGTGGACGTGGACATGTCGCCATGCGAAAAGATTGCGGCCTGAATCGGCGCCCAGGCAATATTTTGACTGACGAGGCGACTCTATGGCCCTGTTCGGATTTTTGAGCAATCCCGCGGTTCATCAGTTCGCCGAGGCGTTGGCGACCGATTTGAACAGGCGATTCCCGCCCTCTTCAGAGGCACGGACTGATACTGGCGCGAAACGGCAGCTCGAGATCATTTTGGACGGCCTGTCGAATCGAGCCATTCGGTTTCAGCAGGAGAATCGCCTGGGAATCTACGGAAAAGCCAAGCTCGGGAATTCGTTTCGCTGGAAATTGAACGAGTACGGATATTCGAAGGAATTCATCGAAGATGCCACCAGGAAAATCGTGACGCGGCTGGCAGCGCGGCCGGCGGCAGCGGAACGCCCCAAGTAATCGAATGGTATGAGAGTACTCGTCGCAAGCCATTCTTACAGCGGCAACGGGGCGGCCGTCATGCTCCTCGCGATCATCGAGCATTGGAAGCGCGACTTGAAGTGGGACGTCGACGTCGTATTCGGCATGGACAATGATGTTCCCGACGAGCTCGCAGCGCTTGGCGTTAACCTGTTCGACCGGCCGGATCCACGCGAGTACGATTTCGCGCTTGTGAACACGGTCGTATCGGCGAAATTTGTCGAACAGCTCGCGCCGCACGTGCAGACGGTACTCTGGGTTCATGAAGGCGAATCCGTCTTGTGGAGCAACCAGGCGCCGTTGTCCATGTGGAAGGGAATATTCGACCAATCCGCAAAGATCATTTTCCAGACGTCGTGGCAATCCGATTCTGTATTCCGCTCGGCACTCTTCAGGCGCAACCCGGACCAAGTCGCTTGTGTTCGTAACGGCATGCCCGCGCTCCCTGCGGATATCGTCCCAATGCCAAAGACCGATGGGCGCCGCAGGATCGTATTCATCGGGGGGGTCTACGGAAGAAAGCGTCCGGGAGACCTCGCGGAAGCGGTGTTGGCCTTGGAACGGCCGGATATCGAGTGCATTTTCGTGGGAAGCGCGGAACACATTGAGAGCTGCGGCGCCGAGGCAGCCGAAATCCTGCGATCCAATCCGGGGAAGGTAGTGCTTGCGGGAGAACTCAGCCGCGCAGAAACCCTTCGCTATCTGGCAAGCGCGGACCTGTTTTGTCTTCCCAGCGCGGACGAATCGCAGCCAATTTCGCCGCTCGAAGCCGCAGCACTCGGTGTTCCGTGCCTTTTATCCGACCTCGCCCCATACGCGGGAATTTGGCGGCATGGGACCAATTGCCTAATGCATCCGGTCAAGGATGTAGCCGCTTCTTCAATGGAACATTCGGGCTGCGCTCGACGACGAGCAAATTCGCACAGCTCTCGTCGATGGAGCGCGAGCACTACTTCCTGAATTCAGCATCAACAGGTTTTATCGACGATTTGACGCTGAAATGCCGATTTAGATCAGGCAGCTACGTCCGGCGCGCAAGTGAGCGACGCACGCGTCTAAAGCGACGACCAAAACTTGAAATAGGCCTCGCCGAGCGATAGGTTGGACGATTTCAATGGTCTCGGTGACATCCATCAACAGCTCGCTAAAATCAACGGACCGCTCGTCTACCCATTTTTGACGCACGCTTCGTGTTCCGGTGCCGAGCGCCGTTTCGCTCAATCCGTTCTCTCGGTCGTGATTTATGAAGCGACCGAACATGAATTGAAACCAGAGATCACCCAGTTCGGAGCAGTCTTGGCCCGTTGACGCTGCCATTTTCGCCGATCGCATCAGTAACGCGCCTTCGAGCCCGCAAATCAGCCAATGCAGTCGGTCGATTTCCTTCGGCAGGCCGGCTTTCATGTACATCGACCGATCCTTGGAAAGTGTCGCCTCCATCGTTTCCCATTCACCTATGTCATAGCAATACAGCAACCGCGGAATGCGCGGTATGGCGCCATGCGCCAGGTAGCTTAACGACAACAGCTGGTCGTGAAAGGAGAAATGCGCGGGAACGACTTCCAAGAAATCGAAGCAGAAACGCGCAACGCTGGCCTTCAGTGCCGAGTAATAGAGATAGTTCGCGACATTGGCATTTAGGTATGACCGCAATCGATCGAGCGGCCGTCCCTCGGCAATACCGTCGTAACTGAATGGGCCGCAACCTCTTGATGATTCCACCAGATATACGCCGGTAATGGCGGATACATTCGGCGTCGGCCAGCTGTTCCGATGCGAGCTCATAAAGGCTCGCGAGGCCCCGCGCAAAAAGCCAGTCGTCGTCGGCGAAAGGAAAGATGTAATCGCCTGTAGCTGCGCGTACGCTCTCGATGACGTTTTCGAATGGCCCTGCACCTGCGGCAAATATTGGCTTTACCGCCGAGCCCTCGATGGACTCGAGGGCCTGTCGCTTGCGAGCATTTCCAGAATTGTCGCGAACGATCACCTCGAAGCGTGCGGGGTCCAGCGAACCGAGTTCGAAAATTCGAGCAAGTGCTGCATCGCTGGTGCGATTGGAGGGAAGTACGATTGAAATCTTCAACGCTAGCTGACCCATGGAATCTGAAGACGTCGCATTGTTTCTTCGCGACGCCTATATCCTGTCGAAGGTAACCGCGTGGCGCGACGCTAATCATGAGTCTTGGCGTCGATGCGGTCGTCGATTTCGAAGTGAAGCGGCACCGAATCGAGTCCGAACGTGCGGATGGTCCGCGAGTTCAGCAAGGTAGTCATCGACCGAATTCATAGGGCTATTTCCCGGCCCCCAGGGACGATCGCGCGGCTCCTTCACGGGAATGTGCTCCACCACCGTGTCATAGACGACGCAATAGCTCCCGATGGACACCAAGGGAGCATACGCGCGCAACTCGTGCAGTACGTGGTCGCGTGTGTGATTGGAATCGAGGAGAACCATGACACGAGTGTGGTTGCGCAGCGATGGCGTGTACACGCGCAACGACGTCCGGCGCTATGGACGAGCCTTCAATCATCTCGATGCGATTGGCCATCGGGTGAGCCAGAATTGCTTGCCTGTTGTGGGGGCGAATTTCGATATCGACGCCCACCACCTTGCGCAAACGCGGGGAGCGGCCCTCTTTGACAACTTCTCGTTCGGCGTCGCACAAGTCCAAAAGGGCAAGGAGCGAAGCGCTCAGGATCAACGATCCGCCATGGGCGATTCCCGTTTCGATGATCAGGTCGGGCCTGACCTTCCAGACCAGCTCCTGAAGGGCCACGATATCCTGAGGATATTGAATGACCGGGCGACCGAGCCAACTGAAATTGTATGAATAGCGCCCTGGAAGCGAGCGAATGAGCCAATCTCGCGACGCGGCGCGAAGCCCGGCATCTTGCGCAAGTCCATCGATGTTGCGCTCGACTTCCTCTTCAAATGCCTTGTTGGGGTCCATGGGCGGGCGATCCTAAGTGAATTAATTCTGGACGCCGCGAACCTTGGCGGGAACGCCGACGACAGTAGTGCGCGGTGAAACGTTTCGAGTCACGACGGCACCAGCCCCGACCACGGCGCCGTCACCAATTCGGATTCTTGGGAGAATGGTTGCTCCAGCGCCGATGAACGCTCGGTCGCCTACTGTAACCTCGCCTGCCAGGGTTGCGCCGGGCCCGATATGCGCGCCCTCGCCAACGACTGAGTCGTGATCCACGGAGGCCGATGTATTGATGATCGCGGCCCGCCCAATTCGCGCATGAGTCGCGATGACCGCTCCGCGCCATAATCTGGGATCCAGCGGCGAGAATCGCGTCGGCGGCCACAAAGCTCGCCGGATGGACGAGCGTGAACGGTGCCAGACGGAGCCGTTCCATGGTTTCGAATAGAGCAAGCCGGTCAGCCCCCTTGTCGCCGCCGATGGCAATCACGAAGCCCAATTCGACCGGGTTTCGCTCAGATTGGCTCAGCCAAACTGAAAGTCCGTTTTCGCCCAAGAGGACGGGAATGCCGGCGATCGGCGTTGCCACCTGCCGGTTGTCGACGAGCGCGACGACACTGATTCCGGTGCCCCGCAAGGCTTCGTTGACGACCTTGGCGTGGCCAGTTGCGCCCCAGACGACGATCTCGCTAACGCTCATGCAGAGACGAAACGCTCGACCAGATTGACGACCCGGCGCATCTCATCATCCGTGATGTCGTGATAAGACGGAAGGTTTACGGCACGAGGGTACAGAGAGTAGCTCCTCGCGCTCTTCGGATGACCGGCAAACGGCGGAAGCATGCTCAACGGCCAGAAGAAGATGCGTCCGTCGATGTTGTCGTTCCGGAACGCGGCAATCAAACGGTCTCGATCGAACGCCACGTCATCGTTGACGACGATGGTTGGCATCCAATATCCATTGGTCGTTCCAGGCGGTTCAGGATTCATCGACAGCGGCAGGCGATTCAACGCGTTGCGGTAGAACTCGAAAACCCGGCGCTTTCCTGCAATCAGGTCCCGAACGCGATCCAATTGCCCGCAGCCAATGGCCGCCTGGAGGTTCGACATCCGGTATTTGAAGCCGATCCGCTCCGGCCAGAATTGACGGTGTTCTGCTGGTGCGCGACCATGATTGGCCAGAGTCTGCAACCTGTCGAAAAGCCTGAATCGTTGGTCACCAGCATGCCGCCTTCGCCGGTAGTAATGGTCTTTGTTCCATGAAAGGAAAACGTCCCGAAGGCTCCCATCGACCCGGCGACTCGCCCCTGCCATTGAGATCCAATCGCCTCGGCGGCGTCTTCGATGAGGGAAATTCCGCGCTTGTCGCAGATCGCGAGCAGGCTTGTCCATCGCGCAAACATTCCCATACAGATGCGACGGCGACGACCGCTCGGGTTCGGGATGTTATCGCCGACTCCACGGCTTCGGGATCGAGGCACCACGAGTCGGCAAGACATCGACCAGCACGGGTTTTAAGCCCAGATAGAACATCGGCGCCACCGTTGCAATCCAATTGATGTCGGCCACGATGACTTCGTCGCCCGGACCCAGGCCGAGCGCGGCAAGGCCCATGTGCATTGCGCCGGTGCAACTCGATGTGGCCATCGCGTGCTTGACACCCACATGAGCGGCGAACTCGCTCTCGAAGCGTCGCAGATAGTCGTAGCAGTTCGCTCCCCAGCCATTCGCTGCGGCGTCGGCGGCATACCGAAGCTCGACATCCGTGATGGAGGGCTTGGTGTAATAGATTCTAGAAGGCGACACGGTAGTCATCACATTGGCGGAACGCGGACCGTCCTCATGCAGGGAATTGCGGTGACGTACTCCACGGTCCCTGGCAATGCATTGCGAAGCTGGCCGACAACCTCGTCGGCGATGTTCCATGGGAAAATCAACACTATGTCGGGCGGATTCTTCGCGAGCGCGGATGGCTCGCGAATCGGGATGTGCGAGCCGGGAAGAAATTTCCCCTGCTTGGAAGGCGCTGCATCGCAGACATACGGCACCATGTCGCGGCGGACTCCTGCGTAATTCAGCAACGTATTTCCTTTCGCTGCTGCACCGTAGCCCGCAATCGATCGGCGGTCTCGCTGCACGTCAAGCAGGAATCGCAGGAAATCGCATTTGATGCGGTCGACGTGCGCCTGGAATTCTTCGTAAATGCGCAATTCCTGCATGCCGTGATCGCGCTCGCCATCGGTGATCGCGGCGACGGCCTCGGACGTTGTGCGGCCGTCGTCAGCATGGCATCCGTAAACGCGAAGGCTTCCTCCATGTGTCGGCAACATCTCGACGTCGAATACGCGAAGCCCGGCGGCTGCGAATATTTCGATTACTGTATGCAGCGAGAAGTAGGAAAAATGCTCGTGGTAGACGGTATCGAACTGGCGCTGCTCGAGCAACCGCAACAAGTGTGGAAATTCCAACGTGATGGTGCCGCGCGTGGCGAGCAGCCGCTTGAGACCAACGGTGAAATCGTTGATGTCCGGAACGTGGGCATATACGTTGTTTCCGATGATCAGGTCAGGGAGGCCGTGGGTGGCGGCTAGCTCGGTGGCCAGCCTCTCGCCAAAATAGTCTTCGCAAATCGGGACCCCTTTTTGACGTGCAGAGCGGGCCGTACCGCTCGTTGGCTCAACGCCCAGGCAGGGGATACCGGCTGCAATGAAATTCTGCAGCAAATATCCGTCGTTCGCCGCGACCTCGACCACGAAGCTTTCGCCTGACAGGCGAAGCCGCCTTGCGATCATCTCCGAGTAGCGCTTTTGCGTGATGCAGCCAGCTGGTCGACGTCGACGAGTAGTACGCGTAGTCGGCGGGAAACAGCTGGCTGGCACTTGCGTGATCTTCGGTCTGCACCAGCCAGCAATGCGTGCATACGAATAGTTTCAGGGGAAAGTAGGTTTCGGGTCGGCCGAGGTCCTCCTCCGTGAGGTAGCTGTTCGACGGCGGCGCGCTGCCGAGATCGAGAAATACGTGCGTCAACGGCGCGGAGCAGAACCTGCAGTTCATGCGGGGACACCCTCGAAGCCGGGCCGAATCATTGGCCAGGAGCGATCGCGATCGGACAACGCCAAGGGGGGCAGTGGCCATTTGATGGCGACGGCGTCATCGTCGTAGCGCACGCCACGTTCGGCGTGGCTGACGTGAGGGGCGGTGTGGAGATACAGGAGTTCGCAATCGTCTACCAGTGTCTGGAAGCCGTGCGCGAAGCGTTCCGGTATCAGCATCATGCGGGCATTGTCGTCGCTCAGCTCCTCCGCGTGCCATTGCAGGAATGTGGGTGATTCCGGCCTCAAATCGACGGCGACATCCCACACCTTTCCACGAGTGCACCGGACGAGCTTGATCTCGGAATGCGGTCTCGCCTGATAATGCAGGCCGCGAATCGTCCCGGCGGTGGCGGATCGCGATTGATTCGCTTGCACGATGTGCTTTCCATGCAATGAATCGGCGAGGTCGTTCTCGCAAAACAGGCGCGCAAATGAACCGCGGTCGTCGATGTTGCGCGTCGAATGGACGACGGCAAGGCCCGCCAAGCGCGTCGATGTCACGTTTAGGCGGCGGTCCATTCCAATTCCTTGCGCTCGGCATCTCGACAGTACCGCCTAAGCTGTTCCTCGCTGATGGGAGCGCGAAGCGCAAGGAAATGGCGATACCAGTCGGCCGTGGCGGCGATCGCCCGATCAAGGCCCCAGACGGGGCGCCACTGTAAGATGGAACGAGCTTTGGTGCTGTTGAGCGCCAGCTGCAGTGCTTCTTGCGGATGTTTTCCTGGTTGTGCCTTCCAGGTAACGTCTGGCCAATGAAGCGCCATCTTCGTCAGGAGTTCGCGAACACTGCAGACACCATTGCTCGATGGTCCGAAATTCCATGCGCCTTCGAAATGCCGGTCACGGCGCAACAGGCGTTGGCCTAGCGCCAGATATCCCGACAGTGGCTCGAGCACGTGCTGCCAGGGCCGCGTCGCACTTGGAAAACGGATCTCCAACGGCCGGCGGCGCGCCGACGCGCGCGCGAGATCCGGTATGAGGCGATCTTCGGACCAGTCACCGCCGCCGATGACGTTTCCAGCCCGAACTGTCGCGAGCAGCGGGGATCTCGGATTGGCGAAGCTCGCGTTCCGATAACTCTGCACGACAAGTTCGGTAGCGGCCTTCGAGGCGCTATATGGGTCGTGGCCACCCAAGGCGTCCGATTCGCGATAGCCGCGTGCCAGTGACCGGTTCTCGTAGCACTTGTCGCTGGTGACTACTACGACAGCGCGCAGCCCCCTTGCCGATTGACAGGCTTCAAGAAGGCTAATCGTTCCATCGACGTTGGTGGACCACGTTGCCGACGGATTGGCGTAGGAGCGACGTACCAAGGATTGAGCCGCCAGGTGAAACACGAGTTCGGGCTTGAAACGGCGGATTGCCGCGGCAATGACCTTGGGATCCCTGATGTCTCCGCGCATGTCCGTAATCGGGAGATCGAGCAGTTCCCAGTGATTCGGCGACGACACGCGTTCGGGCAATGCGAATCCGGCGACTTGCGCCCCCATTCGCGTGAGCCAGAGCGCCAGCCAGCTTCCCTTGAAACCGGTATGCCCGGTTATCAAAACGCGCCGCCTTCGATAGGCGCCGTCGAACAGGGCTACGCCCAGACTTTCCAAGGGGCGGTCCCTGATTGCCAAAGTTGTTCGAGGTGATTCTTATCGCGCAGCGTGTCCATCGCCTGCCAAAAGCCGGTGTGGCGATATGCGGAGAGCCCGCCCATCGCCGCAAGCTTGGTCAGCGTGTCGCTTTCCCAGGAGGATTGATCACCCTCGATGTGACCGAGGACCGCAGGGTCGACGACGAAGAATCCGCCGTTGATCCACGCGCCATCTCCGGCGGGCTTTTCGGAAAAGCTGCTCACTTCGCTACCATCCACGACGACAGCGCCATAGCGACCGGGAGGTTGGATCGCGGTGAGCGTTGCCAGTCGACCGCCGGCGACGTGCGTGTCAACCAGGCGCTGGATGTCGATGTCGGCAACCCCATCGCCATAGGTAAAGCAGAAGGGGTCGTTGTCGAGGTACTTGCGCACACGCAGCAGCCGGCCTCCAGTCAACGTCTCCTGTCCCGTCTCGACCAGCGTAACGTGCCACGGCTCGGCGTGCTTCTCGTGAACTTCCATGCGGTTCTCGCGCATGTCGAAGCTGACATCCGACATGTGCAGGAAATAGTTCGCGAAGTATTCCTTGATGACGTACCCGCGATAGCCAAGGCAGATCACGAAATCGTTTATCCCATAGCGGGAGTAGATCTTCATGATGTGCCAAAGGATCGGCTTGCCGCCGATTTCGATCATGGGCTTTGGCCTGAGATGGGATTCCTCGCTGATACGAGTTCCAAATCCGCCGGCGAGAATGACAGCCTTCAACGAGTTCCTCTCAGTCTCGAATTCTCAGACACCCGTGCTCCCAAACCCGCCTTGCCCGCGCTCCGAAGAATCGAACGTTTCGACCTCGCGAAAGCGCACCTGGACCACTGGGACAAACACGATCTGTGCCAGCCGATCCATGGGATTGAGGGTGAACGGCTCCTTGCCGCGGTTCCAGCAGCTCACCATCAGCGGGCCCTGGTAGTCCGAGTCGATCAGGCCGACCAGGTTACCGAGAACGATGCCGTGCTTGTGGCCGAGCCCCGAGCGCGGCAGCAGGACTGCGGCGAGGCTGGGGTCGCCGATGTGGATCGCAACGCCTGTCGGCACGAGGTGCGTGTCGCCGGACGCGATGGTCAGCGGGCCGTCGATGCAGGCGCGCAGGTCCATGCCGGCGGCGCCGGCGGTGGCGTAGGCGGGCAGGTGCGGCCGGATGCGCTCGTCGAGGATGCGGAGGTCGATGGTGGGGGGCATGGAAGTCGCGCATGGATTCCCGCATTCGCGGGAATGACCTATGCCGGGGCGAATATAGCAACGAATCATCCGAAGGGGCGATTGCCGGCCACGCCGCGGCCGTGGGACAATGTGTATAAATTGCCATTCTATACACATCGCCATGCGAACCAACATCGTCATTGACGACAAGCTGATGCGCGAGACTCTCGAGGCCACTGGTCTCAAGACCAAGCGGGAGGCCGTCGAGCTGGGGTTGAAAACGCTCCTTCGGCTGCGCCGCCAGGGCGACATCCGGCGCTTCCGCGGCGCACTGCGCTGGGAGGGCGACCTGGACGCCATGCGTCGCGATCGATGATCCTCGTCGACTCCAGCGTCTGGGTCGACTACTTTCGCGGCGCGGCGACGTCCTCGGCGGCGACGCTGGATTCGCTCCTTGGCGTGCAACCGGTCATCGTGGGAGACCTGATTGTCACGGAGGTGCTGCAGGGTTTCACTGCCGATCGCGACTATCGTGTCGCGCGCCGGCTGTTCGATTCAAACGTTGTCGAAACGATTGCGCTGGGCGGTCGGGAAGTCGCGATCCGCGCCGCGCAGCATCATCGCTATCTGCGCGGCCGTGGCATCACGGTGCGCAAGACCATCGACGGGATCATCGCCACACGCTGCATCGTCGACGGCATCACGTTGCTGCATAACGACCCTGCTTTCGAGCCCTACGAGACATTCCTGGGGCTGCACGCGCTGCACTGACCGCACGTAACGCGGAAAAGGCGACGCGACGCGGCGCGGCTTTCGTTCGGCCAAACGGCTGATGGTCTTGGCGTGCCGTGGAATGCACGCTATAGCCAAGGCGATAGACCGAACGCGTCAGGACACTATTGTGTATATACAATATGCATTGATCTCTTGGAACGAATGTGCGTCTATGCCACGACCATCAAAGCCGAAAAGTACTTCGAAAGCATCTAACGCTGCCGAGGTTGGCAAGGCAAAAGACCAGGTGGCTGGTGTCAGACCAACGCGCAGCGTGTTGCCGATTGATTGGGACCGCGGAGTCGTGTCAGGCGGTGGCGGCGCCGCCGCTACTATCGACGCCATTCGCCGCACGCGCGGCCCTAACAGGCACCCAACCAAGGAGTTGGTGGCGATTCGAATTGATCGGGATGTGCTGGCGGCCTTCCGGGCGGGCGGCCCGGGATGGCAGACGCGAATCAATGCAGCGTTGAGGTCGTGGCTCGTGCGTCATGCCAAGAAATCGTAGCGTGCATTCGGTCCGCATCGGTGGCGATGCATTGATCGTGACTCCCGGCTGCTGCGAGGAGGAGCTGGCAATTGAATGCACGGTAAAGGGAACGAAAAGCCGAGGGTGCTATCATTGATAGCAACTGGATGCCTGTGGAGAAGCGATGGCAACTTTGATCGTGCGAGACATCGACGAATCGGTGGTTGCGGCGCTCAAGCAACGCGCTGCCAAGCACGGACGCAGCGCGGAAGCCGAGCATCGGCAGATCCTGGCGATCGCGCTCCGACGCCCACAGCCGCGACCGCTGGCCGAAGTGCTGGTCGCCATTCCCCGCGTCGGGCGCGACGAGGACTTCGAGCGCATCGAAGACGCGTCGGAGGCGTCGCGTGTTCCTGGTTGATACCGACGTCATCAGCGAACTGCGCAAGAAGGATAAGGCAAACCGCAATGTGGCCGCATTCGTCAAGGATGCCACCGCACGCGACTTGCCCATCTATCTGTCGGCGGTGACGATCGGGGAATTGCGTCGCGGCGTCGAATTGATCCGCCATCGCGGGGACACGGCCCACGCGAATGCGCTGGAACGCTGGCTACGCGGGTTGCTCGCGGAGTACGCCGAAGCCATCCTGCCGTTCGACCACGATACGGCGCAGATCTGGGGCCGCCTGAGGGTGCCGCATGCAGAAAATCCACTCGACAAGCAGATTGCAGCCACGGCGCTTCTATACGGTCTGGTACTTGTCACGCGCAACGTCAGGCACTTTGCGGCAACGGGCGTCGAGTTGCTCGACCCGTTCGCAGCCTGAATGGACTGGGCGCGCTACTTCGGCAGCCGCGCCGCGATCTCGCTGACCAGCCGCCGCGCCAGGGCGAGCTTGCCCATCCGCGGCAGCCGGTGCGCACCGCGGTCGTCCAGAAGGACGACTTCGTTGTCGTCCGCCGCCACCGCATCCTGCACGCGGTTGGCGATGATCAGCGGCAGCTTCTTCTTGCGGCGCTTGGCCTCGGCCAGTTTTTCCACGTCCTGGCTCTCGGCGGCGAAGCCGACGCAGAACGGCGGCTTCTTGCGCGCGGCGACGGTGGCGAGGATGTCGACGGTCGGCGAAAGCTCGAGCTTCATCGCCGCGCCGTTCTTCTTGATCTTCTGCGTGGCGACGTGCGCCGGCGCGTAATCGGCCACGGCGGCGACACCCACGAACACGTCGGCCGACACCACGTTGTCGTTGACGGCGGCGGCCATCTGCGCGGCGCTGGTGACGTCGATGCGCGTCACGCCGCTGGGGGCCGGTAGCGCCGTCGGCCCGGACACGAGCGTCACGTCGGCGCCGGCTTCGGCGGCGGCCTGTGCCAGCGCGTAGCCCATCTTGCCGGAGCTGCGGTTGGTGATGCCGCGCACGGGATCGATGGCCTCGAACGTCGGGCCGGCGGTCAGCAGCACGCGCTTGCCGGCGAGCACCTTGGCCGCGGGCAGCGCCGCGAGATGGGCGTGTATGCCCTCGGGCTCGACCATGCGGCCGTCGCCCACTTCGCCGCAGGCCTGGTCGCCGGCGTCGGGGCCGAGGATCGTCACGCCGTCGCCGCGCAAGGTGGCCACGTTGCGCTGCGTGGCGGCGTTGCTCCACATCTGGCGATTCATCGCCGGCACCACCACCAGCGGGCATTCGCGCGCGCAGCACAGCGTCGACAAGTAGGTCGTCGGCATGGCCGTTGGCCAGCTTGGCGATGAAGTCGGCGGAGGCGGGGGCGACGACGATCGCATCGGCGCCGCGCGACAGCGCGATGTGACCCATCGCATTGGCGGCGCCCGAGTCCCACAGCTCGCTCGGCACCGGGCGGCCCGACAGCGCCTGGAACGTCATCGGCGTGACGAATTTCGTCGCGGCGTCGGTCATCACCACGTCCACCGCCACGCCGTCCTTGACGAGGAGGCGCGTGAGCTCCGCCGCCTTGTATGCGGCGATGCCGCCGGTGACGCCGAGCACGACGCGCGTCAGGCGAGGGGTCTTGGCAGTGCGTTCGGCCATGGTGGAATCATGCTGTGCGACGACGCGAGAGTTTACGCCCATCGGTTTGCGGCGAATGTGCGCGCCTGTCATACCGGCGAACGCGCGCACCTGTCATACCGGCGAACGCGCGCACCTGTCATACCGGCGAACGCGCGCACCTGTCATTCCCGCGAATGCGGGAATCCAGGAGTGACGCGACGACGTGGCCGCAGTGGATTCGCGCCTTCGCGGGAATGACGGCGGTAAGGGCACGTCGTATGGCCATTGCTGGATTCCCGCCTTCGCGGGAATGACGGTGGCGGGATTCGCGGGAATGACGGTGGCGGGATTCGCGGGAATGACGGTGGTGGGAATGACGGCGACCGGGAATGACGGCTGGGAGCGATGTACGTAATATGGGCGATTGTGATGCACAACCCAATCCCCTGAATGCCGGAGAACCTGCTCGCCGCTGTCGATGAGGACCTCCGCGACGGTCGCGTGGCCGAAGCGGCGGCCAAGCTGCGCGAGCACCTGAAGCGCCAGCCCAACGACGCCGCCGCCGTCGAGCGCCTGGGCTTTGCCACGCACCGGATGGGCGACCTGCCGGCGGCGGTCGTGGCGTTCGGCACGCTGTGCCGGCTGCGACCTGAATCGGCAGCGGCCGAGAACAACCTCGGCACGGTGCTCGGACAGATGGGCCGCCCCGTCGACGCGCTCGATCATTTCGGCCGCGCCATCGCGATCGACGCGAGCTTCGTCGATGCGCGCTTCAACCGCGCGCAGCTGCTCGAGATGCGCGGGCAGGCGAAGGCGGCGATCGACGACCTGCGCAACCTGCTGCGGCTCGCGCCGACGCACAAGCAGGCGTGGTACCGGCTCGGCCACCTCCTCAACGTCACGCGGCCGTCGCCAGGAGGCGCAGGCTGCATTCGATCGTGCCATCGAGCTCGACCCCGAATACGCCGAGGCGCGCTGGGCGCGCACGATGTCGACGCTGCCGCAGGCCTACGACGTGGGCGAGGAGCCGAACGCGTTCTATGCCGAGTTCGAGCAGCGGCTTGGCGCGCTCGACCGCTGGTTCGCCGCCGGCCGCGACGATCTCGGCCAGCGTGCGGTGGGCAACCAGCAGCCGTATTACATCGCGTATCACGACCGCAACAACCGCGAGGTTCTGTCGCGCTACGGCGACTTGTGCGCACGGCTGATGGGCGCGTGGTACGGCGATCATCCGCCGCAGCGGCGTGCGTGGCGCGACGGGCCGGTCAAGGTGGCGATCGTGTCCGGCAACGTGCACGACCACGCGGTATGGACCGCGATCGTGCGCGGCTGGTGCCAGGGCATCGACGCCAAGCGCTTCCGGCTGGCGATCATCTATACCGATACCGTGGTCGACCGCGAGACCGAGATCGCGCGCCGCAGCGTCGACACGTTCGTGCAGGGCACGCGCGACTTCGCCGGCTGGGTCGACGCCATCCGCACGCTCGCGCCGGACGTGCTGATCTACCCGGAAGTCGGCATGGACAAGACCTGCATCAAGCTCGCGGCGCTGCGCCTGGCGCCGGTGCAGGTGGCGGCATGGGGGCACGCCGAGACCACGGGCATGCCGACCATCGACTATTTCCTGTCGGCGGCGGCGTTCGAGTCGGAGACCGCGCAGCAGAACTACAGCGAGAAGCTGGTGCCGCTGGCAGGCATCGGCGCGCGCTACGCACCGCTCGCGCCGGAGCGCGTCGAGCTCGACCTGCGCACGATCGGGCTCGACCCGACGCGGCCGATCGCACTGTGCCCGGCCACGCCGTACAAGTTCCTTCCGGAATACGACTGGACGTTCGCCGAGCTCGCGCGCGAGATCGACAACTGCCAGCTGGTGTTCGTCACCGACAACATCGCGCCGCGCCTGTCGGAGCTGCTCGCGCGGCGCTTGCAGGCCGAGTTCGCCAAGGAAAGCCTCGACGCCTCGCGTTTCGTGCGCTTCATCCCGCACCAGCCGCGGCCGCAATACTTCAGCCTGATGCGCCAATCGGCGATCTACCTCGACACGCTCGGATTCTCCGGCTTCAACACGGCGATGCAGGCGCTGGAATGCGGGCTGCCGGTGATCACCGTCGAAGGTCGCTTCATGCGTAACCGCTTCGCCGCCGGGCTGTTGCGGGAGATCGAGCTCGAGGCGCTGCTGGCCGACGACGCCGCGCAATATGTGGAGATCGCCGCCGACCTGCTGTCCAATCCGCACGCGATGCGCTCGGCGCGCCGCACGGTCAACGAGAATTTTCCGCGGCTGCTCAATCGCGACGAATCGATCCGCTCGCTCGAGGAGTTTCTCGAGTTGGTGGCGCCGCCGCGCGCGCGCCAGCCGTCGACGCTGATGGACCGGCTGAAGGGGATGTTGCGGCGGTGACGCCTAGTCATTCCCGCGACGTCGATGCGGGTCATTCCCGCGAATGCGGGAATCCAGCGTTGACCTCGGGCAATGCCCTTCGCGACCATGGCAGGATCACTACTGGATCCCCGCTTTCGCGGGGATGACCGCTGTACTCTTGCCTGATCGCTCGTGGCGAAAGCGCGTAGCGCCTCAGTAATGCCCCGCATGCTCGCCCACCGGCGAGCGCCGCACGCGCGTCTCGGGCTTGAGCTTCAGCGTCCACGTCGTCTCGACACGCTTCGCGTGCGAGAGGTCGATGTCACGTTGCGTCGATTCCTCGGTGCCGTCGAGCTGCGGATGCCAGACGCGCACCTTGTAGACGCGCGGCGTGAGGTTGGCGATCACCACCTTGCCGTCGGCGCCGGTCTTGGCGAAGTAGGGCGACTCCGACACGTACACGTAGCCGATCATCCAGTCGTGGATGTTGCAGCCGAGCACTACCACGCCGGGCGTGTCGAACACCACGGGCTGTGCCGGCACGCCGGCATAGAGCGGCAGCTCGAAGCGCTTGGCGCGCGAGAACGAATACACCTGGTGACGCACGTTGTCGTGGTTGGGAAATACCACCGAGGTGCCGACCAGGATCGCATTGACCTTCGGCGTGAATTCCTTGTCCACCTGGTCGACGACGGATTCGTGCCGCGATGGCAGGCGCATCGCGCCGTCGACCGGCACCGCGACCACCACGGCATCGGCGACCGGCATGCCATGCGCGTCGACCACGGTGGCGGCGATGTCGCCCTCGGCATGGGCGGCGGCGGCCATCAGCATCGCGGCCAGCAGGAGGACGGTGGCCAATGCCCAGCGGGCGCGTGGCGAAATGCGTGGTGTTGCGACGTGGGATCTGCGTCGAGCGTGCATGTCAGAAGCTCCAGGCCAGCGACAGCGTCGTGGCGCGATTGCGGTAGTTGAGATCGTCGTACGTCTTCGTGTTCGCATCCGCGTAAGTGAGGTTGAGCGACGACCGGTCGGACAGTGCCCAGCTCAGATTGACGGTGCCGGTGTAGGTCGTGCCGCGCAGCCGGTAGGCGAAGAATTCGCTGCCGAACGCGGGGTCGGCAGCGATCGCGTCGGAGGCCTCGAAGATCGGCAGGTTGATGCGCGTCGTCGACACCACGTCGCCGCGGCGCACGCCGAATCGGCCGCCGAGCTGCAGCACGGGCGTGATGTCGTAGGCGGCACGCGCGAACACGCTGTTGCCGCGAAGGTCGAACACCGCGCCCGAGATGCCCGGCACCACCGGCCGGTCATGGTCGGCCGTGCGCCGGTCGTAGGCCACGCCGAACGATGCGTCGAACGACTCACCGAAGCGCTTGCCGAATTCGAGGCTCGCGTCGAAGCGGTTGCCGTTGCGGATGTCGTCGCGCCACGCGCCGTGCGCAGCGTTGAGGGACAGCGATGCCCACGGCACGTCGAGGCCGGTGCCGAACTTGTGCCGCCACGTCGCGCCGGCGCCAACCGACACCGAGTTCAGACCGTGGAAGCGCGCGTAGGCCTCGGCGCTCGCGTCGAGCACCAGCGACACGCCGTCGCTGCCGGTCGGCGCGAAGTACCAGCCGCCCGTCGCCGTCGCCGTCGCAGCCGTGTCCGCGCGGATGTCGGCCTGGTTCTGTGCGCGCGTCAGGTTGTCGTCATAGACGATGCCGGCGCTGGCGTCGCCGAAGCCCTCGGCGTGCGCGGTCGCGGTGGCGAGCGCCAGCGCCGCCGCCATCGCGGGCGCGCAAAGGACGGCCGACGCCCGAGGTCGACGTCCTGTTGGAGACGCCGCGAACGGAGATGCGCAGAGAAAGAAACCGGTCAGCCACGGCGGCAGGAAACTTGCTATCAGTTGGTCGCGATGGGGGGATGCACAAGCATTTTTGATGCGCGCTTTGCATCGAGTCGGTCGACGGTTTCCGCAAGAAGATCTAACATCTTGAATAATATCGGTTTATTGGAAGCGGCTCCGCAGGCGCCGGCGCGCGCTGCGAGCGCCTCGCCTTGGCTGTCGCCGTTTCGCAGCCTTCAGGCGCGCATCCTTGCGCTTTTCCTGCTGCTGATCGTCATCGTTCAGGTCGGCAGCTTTGTGCTGGTCAACACGGTAGGCGACAGCGCGGCGCGCGGAACGGTCGGCGTGGAAGTCGTCGCGGGTGCGCGCGTGTTCGAGCGCCTGCTCGAGCAGGACACGCAGCGGCTGGTGCAGGGCGCGCGCCTGATGTCCGCCGATTACGCGTTCCGCGAGGTGATCGCGACCGGCGATCACGACACGATCGCCTCGGCGCTCACCAACTACAGCAAGCGCATCGATGCGCCGCTGGTGATGGTGGTCGACCTCGACGGCGACGTGCTCGGCGACACGCTCGAGCAATCCACCGGCACGCGTTTCGACCTGCCGAAGCTGCTGGCGGAGGCGGAAGCGTCGGGGCAGGCGTCGGCGATGGTGATGGTGCACGGCGGCCTCTACCAGCTCGCGGTGGTACCGGTGCTGGCGCCGGTACCGATCGCCTGGGTGGTGATCGGCCAGCGCATCGACGATGCGCTGACGCGCGCCCAGCAGCGCCTGACGCGGCTCGATGTTTCGTTCCTCAGCCGGCAGGGCAAGGAAAACTGGAAGCTGCAGGCCAGCACGCTCGCCGACGCCGAGCGGCGCGCGAACTCGTCGACGACATGACGGCAGCGCGCTTCGACGCCGCGGACGCGAGCGGCAACGCCGCCTTACAGCGACGACGCGATCACGCGCGTGATCACGCTGCCGACGCCGGCGAACGCGAGCGTGGTGGCCGTGCTGCAGGAGCCGGTGAACACCGCGCTGGAGCCTTTCCGCCGGCTGCAGAACCGGCTCGCGCTGATCGCGCTGCTGGGCGTGGTCGTGTCGCTGTTCGCCAGCATCTTCATCGCCCGCGGCGTCGCGCGGCCGGTGCGCGACATGGCCGAGGTGGCCGTGCGCATCGCCGCCGGCGACTACTCGACGCCGCCGCCGTCGTCGCACGTCGACGAGATCCGCGACCTGGGGCGCGCGTTCCACAACATGCAGGACGGCATCGCGCGGCGCGAGACGCGGATCATGGACCTCGCGTACCGCGACGCGCTCACCCAGCTTCCCAATCGCGCGTTGTTCAACGATCGCCTCGACGCCGCGCTCGCCACGGCGGCCGCGCACGGCGAGCCCGGTGGCGGTGCTGCTGATGGACCTCGACCATTTCAAGGACGTCAACGCCACGCTGGGTCACTCGATCGGCGACCTCATCCTGCGCGCCGTCGCGCTGCGCATCGATTCGGTGCTGACGCGCACCACCGACACCGTCGCGCGCCTCGGCGGCGACGAGTTCGCGATCCTGCTGCCCGGCGACGACGCCACGCATGCCGAGCGCGTCGCGCGCTCGATCCTGCGCGCGCTCGAGCCGCCGGTGATGCCCGAGGGCCACGTCGTCGACGTGCGCGCGAGCATCGGCATCGCCGTCTTCCCCGAGCATGGCGGCGAGCGCGCGACGCTGATGCGCCACGCCGACATCGCGATGTACGCGGCGAAGCGCGGCAATCTCGGCCTCGCGGTATGGGACCACCAGCACGACGAGCACGGCAAGGACCGGCTGTCGCTGATGAGTGGCTTGCGCAAGGCCGTCGACGAGGACGAGCTGGTGCTGCTGTACCAGCCGATCGCCACGACCGGCGACGCGCACGAGCTGCACGCCGAGTCGCTGGTGCGCTGGTGGCACCCGACGCGCGGCCTCGTGGCGCCCGTGGAATTCATCCCGTTCGCCGAGCAGACCGGCTATATCCGTGCGATCACGCGGTGGGTGATGGCGCACGCCATCGCGCAGTGCGCGGCGTGGCGCCGCGACGGCCTGGCGATGAACGTCTCGATCAACATCTCGGCGCGCGACCTGCTCGACGTCGAGCTGCCCGAGCGCTTCGGCGCGCTGCTGAAGAAGCACCATTGCGCGCCGAGCTGGATCACCCTCGAGCTGACCGAGAGCGCGATTCTCGACGATCCCGACAACGGCCTCGAGAACCTGCGGCGCCTGCATGCGCTCGGCTGCCGGCTGGCGATCGACGATTACGGCACCGGCTACTCGTCGCTCGCGTACCTGCGCCGGCTGCCGGTGCACGAGCTCAAGATCGACAAGACGTTCATCGTCGGCATGGCGCACAACAGCGGCGACGCCGTGATCGTGCGCTCGACGATCGACCTCGCGCACAACCTCGGACTTACGGTGGTTGCCGAAGGCGTCGAGGACGAAGCCACGCTCGAGCGCTTGCGCGCGCTCGGTTGCGACCGCGTGCAGGGCTACCTGCTGGCGCGTCCGCTCGCCGTCGCCGACGTCGGGCCATGGATGCGCACGTCGCCGTGGGTACGCGGCGCCCGCGAGGGCGCGGTGCTGCGGCGCGTGGTGTAGGGAAAAGAGACGTCATCCTTGCGAAAGCGCCGGCATCGCCACTGCCGTCATCCCCGCGAAAGCGCCGGCATCGCCACTGCCGTCATCCCCGCGAAAGCACCGGCATAGCCACTGCCGTCATCCCCGCGAAAGCGGGGATCCAGTATTGACGCTTGATTAGTCGCGACGCGCATGACGCGACGTCACGTCAATTCGGGCACATGGTTTACATCTGAAACCGGGGACATGGTTTACAGCTCATGGTCGGCGCGGTTTCATGATTTGACCCCGCCGGGCGTCGAAGATACCCAGCGGGAGTGGACCGAAGTAGGCCTCGAAGCGATCGTGATCGAGGGCTTTGAGGCCAATGTATTCGCCTTCGAGGATCTTGGTGATGTACACGGCGGTGCCGCGCCATTTCATGTGGCCACCGCTTTTGACTTTGCGCAGGATGAAGTCCACCGGATAGGTCACGTCGGGCAGGCGTTCGGGGTAAGGTCGCGGCGAGGTGCGGTACAGGCGGGCGGGCGAGCATCCGGCGCCCAGTGCGCGATGCGGGCGTTCCTGGTTGTATTCGGCGCAAAAGCGGTTGAAGGCGTGCTGCTGGGCGTTCAAGGTGGCTTTGGGCGGTACCGCGGTGCACGCCTTGAGCGTGCGGTGCATGCGCTCGTGGCGGCCATTCTCCTGGGGACATCCCGGCGCGATCCGCTCCGGCAGGATGCCGAGCTTGATCCACCACACACTGAGCGCACTCAAGCCGCCGACCGCGATGCTGGCGAACGGCGGCCCGTTGTCGGTGCGGATCGCGCGCGGCAGGCCATGCTCGCGAAAGCAGCGCTCGAAGTGAGGCCGGCAGTGGCGGGCGTCCGGCTGGTACAGGCCGTGGCAGCACAGCAGGAAGCGGCTGTAGTTATCGCTGAGGGTGAGCGGATAGCAGACGCGGCGATCACCCAAGGCGAAGTTGCCTTTGAAGTCGGCGCTCCACACGTCATTGGCGGCCTGCACCGCCGCAAACGGCAGCAGGTGCGCCGGCGTGCGATGGCGGCGTCTTCGCGGTTGCACCAGGCCGTGCCGCTTGAGGATCTCGCCGATCGTGCTCGCCGCCGGCCACCGCTGCTGCGCATGTTCGCGCAGCAGCCAGTCGTGGATCGTGACCGGACCCCAGTGCGGACGCCGCCGCTTGAGGGCCAGGATCGCGGCGACTTGGCGTTCACCGGTCGCATTCGGGTGCGCATACGGCGCGCGCGACGCGTCGTACAGCCCCGGCGGACCCTCGTGGCGAAAGCGCTCCACGAACTTGTACGCCGTCGGCCGGCTGACCCCGAAGCGCCGGCTGAGCTCGCTCATGCTGAACTCACCCTCCAGCCACGCCGCAATCAAAGCTTCTCTTTCTTCCACGGCACAGGTCTCCTTCCAGGGCATGGCGCGCACCTCCTCGCCATCCACCGTAGCAACCTGTAAACCATGTCCCCGGTTTCATCTGTAAATGATGTGCCCGGTTCATACCGTCACGCCTGGATTCCCGCTTTCGCGGGAATGACGGCTGAGCCGATCGGCCATTCGGTCGATCGCCGCGCGGTGGACGATGCGGTTACATGTCGGCTCCCTTTCCCCGCGATCGACACCGATGGAACCCACCCGAGGCAATCGCGAACGGCCGCGCGAGCGCCTGCTCGCGCACGGCGCAGCCGCGCTCACCGACGCCGAGCTGGTGGCGGTGATGCTGCGCGTCGGCGTGCGTGGCCAATCGGCCAGCGATGTCGCGCATGCGGCCATCGCGCGGTTCTCGGGGCTCGCCGGGCTTGCGGCGGCCGACGTCCAGGCGGTGTCGCGCGTGCGCGGCATCGGTCCCGCCAAGGCGGCGCAGCTGCGTGCAGCCGTGGAGATCGTGCGCCGCGCGCTGCGCGAAAGCCTCACCCGGGGCGCCGCGCTGTCGTCGCCCGAGGCGGTGCGCGACTACCTTCGGCTGGTGCTGGCGGCCCGGCCCGTCGAGGTATTCATCGGCCTCTTCCTCGACACGCAGCACCGGCTGATCGCCGCCGACGAGCTCTTCCACGGCACGCTGGCGCAAACCAGCGTGTTCCCGCGCGAGGTGGTGAAGGCGGCGCTCGGCTACAACGCCGCGGCGGTGATCTTCGCCCACAACCATCCGTCCGGCGTCGCCGAGCCGTCGCGCGCCGATGAGCTGCTCACGCAGTCGCTCAAGTCGGCGCTGTCGCTGGTCGACGTGCGCACACTCGACCATTTCGTGGTCGCCGGTCCCACGGTGCTGTCGTTCGCTGAAC
>CAWAFO010000002.1:0-494083 GCA_963781395.1 uncultured Pseudomonadota bacterium | reverse complement strand
CGGCCGGTGGACGAGATTGCAGGTTCACGCCTAACTCTTTGAATACAAATACTCAATTAAGCTGTTTAATATTTTGTAGCGTACAATAGCTTATGTACAATGGGCGACATTGCACGGTAGATACGATACGACCAATCGGCAATCTTTGACGTATGTTCATTTAGAGCTATACACTTTTGTTCGCCACAATATGCAATGGCGCTTTTCGGTGTTTAGGCCACCCAAGTTTTCCGCCCTCGGAGATTGATATGAATGCCATGGCTGATGTCCGTTATCTTTCAGAAATCCAAAAATCTCAGCTCGAAACGCGATTTGACACAGACCAAGGTATTTACTGGGCGTTCATGAACCCCAGTCCCCGGCCCTGTTTTAATCTCGGATTGCTAGCTCAACTACGCGGCTATATCGCCAGCATAGTCGACAACGAGGGCCTGCTGGTTCGCAATGGAGAAAGTCACCAAATTCGATATGGGGTCTTGGCATCGAAGACGCCGGGTGTTTTCAACCTTGGAGGCGATCTCGTTCTATTCCGCCACGCAATTGAATCGAAATCGCGGTCCGAGCTTCTGCGTTATGGCGAAATGTGTATCAATGGTTTATATCCGTGGCATCGAAATTGCGATTTACCAATGACAACCATGGCGTTGGTGCAAGGTGACGCACTTGGAGGAGGCTTCGAGGCGGCACTTTCTGCCTCCGTACTTATCGCCGAGGAAAGTGCGCGTATGGGATTCCCAGAGATTTTGTTCAATTTGTTTCCGGGAATGGGCGCTTATAGTTTTCTGTCACGTAAAGTTGGACGACGCATTACGGAAGAATTGATTACGAGCGGAAACGTTTATACCGCGCGTCAACTGTATGACATGGGCGTCGTTGATGTAATTACACCAGATGGGACTGGAGAAGCGGCAATAAGCGCTTACGCCAGAAAACATTCGAAGTCCGGCAATGGGCGCCGCGCGATCGAAGTTGCTCGCAACGAAATCTCACCCATTACCCGTGCCGAACTAGAACGCGTGGTCGCAATCTGGGCGGATGCTGCACTGCGCTTGGATGATCGTGACATCAGGACTATGGATCGACTGGTCCGGGCGCAGCGCCGGGCGACGGAGGGCTACGGCACTTCGGACGGGTCTACTGATCGGGTCGTATCATTGCAAGCTATGGGGGTCGCCGATTAGATTTCAATCGAGCTAACGACGGCGACTCCAGCTATCCCGTTGGTGGTCGGTTTGCGCGCAAGCCTTGATATTCAATAATGTAGGCGTCCAATGCTTGCGTAGTCTGCGCAGAGATCGAAAGGAGTTCCTCAGTTAGCGACGCTGAACGAATGCGCATAGCATCTGTCGACATTTTCTCGAGGCGAGCTGCAAATTGCGTCAATAGAGTTGCGCCGACGCTTCCAGCCCCTCCCTTTAGCGCATGGGCGGCGTCCCGAACTTCTTCGTACCTGCGATTTGTAAGTGAAGTTGAAATTTGCTCAAGCAATCGTTCGTTGTCTGACTTGAAACCACGGACCAGGCGTTCGACAAATGTCGCGTCCTTCGAAAGCTGTTCAAGGTCACGTAAAACCGCAATATCCAGCGCAGGCGTATCAACCACGACCAATGTCGGACCATCTTCATGCCGAGGTGGCGGAGCAACCTGCGCTCGCTCGACAATTACGAGATGGCGGTCGATAGCATCTAACAGGTAGGACGCTCGCAGTGGTTTAGGAATGAATTCGGCGGCGCCCGCTCCCTCGCATTCCGCAATTATTTCCGTCGTAACATTCGCGGAAAGTATTAGGACCGGGATCGGACGAAGAGTTGAGAACTTGTATAGCTTGAGCGCCTCAAGACCGGACACTACCGGCATTGAAAGATCAAAGAGTGCAAGATCGTAGCCACCACGTTCTAGCGCGTCCAATGCCAATTCGCCATTTTCAACAATTGTGACAGAGTGCCCTCCACTTTCGAGAATGAGCTGAGAGACACGTTGATTGGTGGGATTGTCTTCCGCCACCAGAATTTTTGCGCCCCGAAGCTTGCGGACCTTGTTTGATTGTGTCGCAGCAAGTGCTTGTGCGGTCGTCTGACTGCGCGCATTGGCAGAGAGCTCGCCTGTGAAGTCGATACCTTGCGCTTCGCCGCGCGCCAACTTCAATTCGACCCAGAACAATGATCCGGTCCCCGGCGTGCTGGAAAGTCCAATCGAACCTCCCATTAAACCAATCAGATGTCGCGCGATTGTGGTTCCTAATCCCGTTCCGCCATACACTCTCGTTATCGAATCGTCCGCTTGCGCAAATGGTTCAAAAATTGCGCTTTGTTTGTCTAAGGGAATACCAATTCCCGTATCCTCTACCTCGATTCGCAAGGTATTTTCTTGACCATCTCGGGCAATTACGTCTGCTCTGAGTGTTACCTCACCCCGTTCGGTGAATTTGACAGCATTCGAAAGAAGGTTAAGTACCACTTGGCGTAAATGATGTGGATCGCCGAGATACCACGTGGCAGCATCTGTTGAAACGTCCGTATTTACCACTAGCCCCTTGTATCGAGCCTGCGGCAGTACAACTTTGACAGTGGAGGACAACAACCGGCCCATGTCGAACGGCCGGGATTCGATATGAACTCGACCAGCCTCTATCTTTTCGACGTCAAGCACGTCTTCGATCTGCGCCAACAATAGGTGCGCTGAGGTGGTCATCGTCTCAACGATCTCGCGCTGCGATTCATTCAAATTTGTCTCGCGCAGCACGTCTGCCATTGCAATCACACCATTGAGGGGGGTCCTCATTTCGTGACTGACGTTAGCCACAAAGCGGCTTTTGGCTTGATTCGCGTCGTCGGCGCGGCGCTTGGCTTTTTCTATACGATCCGCCAACACCCCAACGTAAATTGGCAACACCATTAGGCCAATCAGGAATCCGGCGCCGATGGCAGCGTGTTGTGACCAAAACGGCGAAAGGACTAAAACGGCCGAGAACCCAATGATTCCCATGCACTGGCATGCATGAAGGTAAAGGCGTCCAAACCTAAAGCCATTGCCGAACGTGATAAATAGATAAACACCAATGACCACAGCCCCACCTTCACCCATGTTCATTAGGCAATAAGTGGTTACAGCGTTGTCGGCCAGCATTCCGATTAACCTTCGCTTAACGGATGCTCCGCCTGCGCAAAAGACGCGCGCTGCCAACACTATCGAGAAAAGAAAAAAGCCAACAGAAACGATTAATACTTGAGCTTCTTCGGGCTCAATTCTGCGGTCTCGCAACGCATACCAAAATAAATACACCATGACGACCGCGGCTATTAGGACTCGCAATGCGGTCTGCTCAAGTTCCGGGCGTTGCACCCTTGCCGTGGTCTCGCGTAGGTATCGCCGCGACCGGTCGACAATTTTCTCAAGGAGAATATTGATACTCATGTGTAACGAGTATTGTGTCCGTCTTTTAGGTTCCGAACAGATCTCTGCCGCTTTCTGAATGAGATGTGATCAACTAGAAGTGAATTTTGATCCGGCTAAAGCAAATATTATGCCAATCGACTGGCCCCCTTCTTTTGAAGACTTGTACGGTTTCTTAGTCGGCGCGGATTGGCGCCTGGCAATTTCCAAGTGATCGTTACTTGAGAAGCAACAGAAGTTGCGCCTTAATGGCAGAGATGGTGGCTGAATATTGGCTCAAATCCGGTATCGTCCCAACCGCACCGCGGTCTCGCCTTTCTTCGGGCGTCGGGTTGGCATGATCAGCACGCACTCGTCGTAAGGCGTGCGCACTTCGGCGGCGCCGTCGCGAGCGAGTATGGTGTCTGCATGCTCGATGCACATAAGGCCGGTAACGGGCATCGCAAAGGAGAAGTTGTCGCTGGTGATCGTCACGGCTTCCGTGACCTGGATTGTCCTCTGTGGAGGCGGCGACGTCTTTTCGAGATAGGTATCGACGAACTGCGCATCGGCGAGGCCGAAGTGAGCCAGGTAGCGCAGCGTGGACTGTTGAGCTACTTCAACCGCTGCGCGCTCCCAGTGTTGGCCGCATTCGACGAGCAGCGCGGCACGCGGATCGTCGGGATCATCGAAGAAGGCATAGTCGCGCAGGCGCCGCCCAGCGGCATGACCCGCGTCGACGACGATGTGCTGCGGTATGCCGACGGCGCGCGCCAGCGCGGCTCCCTTCGGCCATCGGCCGGCAAGCGCGAGCGGCGGGCACGGGTCGGTCATCGAGTGCAAGTCGAGCAATGAATCGGCGGCATCGTAGAAGGGCCGCAGCGTGCGGGCACGTGCGAGATCTGCGCTCACGCGCGAGCCCGACAAGACCTCGTCGGTCCAGACGCGGTTGAAATCCTCATCGACGCAACGCGACTTGAACGGCGCAGCAGGGTCCCAACGCGCGTACGCCTCCACGTTGGCAAAGACTGCTGTGAACGTGCCGCGCGTGGGTCGGAATGCTCTCGCGAGCAGCCAGTCGAGTGCGATGGCGCCACAAACCTCGTTACCGTGGGTCAGCGCCTGCACTAGGACCTGCGGCCCTGGCGCGCTGGCGGTGTAGCGCCACACGTAGGGAGTGCCGGTGTTGCCGGCGGCCCACCGCGAGATATCGGGAAACTCGACCTCGATCGGCAGGTCGGGCCAATCGGCGCTCATGCGCAAATCATCGCCTCCGTGCCGCGGCAAGCAGGCGCGGGAAACGCAGATTTCCTACGCGCCGAGGAGTGCCGTCGCGGACACCTTTTTGTCGACGCATGAGGTGCTTCCCGTCCGCAGACATGGAGACAGCGGCAAACATGTCGATGCGGCCCAACTTCCCGCTTAGACACCAATGCACATGTTATCGGCCAGCCGCCCGAAGAAAGCCTCACATGCCGCAAGCTGTGAAACTTCGCACCACTCGTTGGGCTGATGGGCCTGGTCGATGTGCCCGGGGCCACAGATCACGGTGGGGATGTCGGCGTTGAAGAAGAGCGCGGCCTCGGTGCCGTACGACACGCGGCCGACGCCGCTGCCGCGATTGCAATGGTGGCCGAGGTGGGCGATTTCCGAGGAATCGTCGGTGTCCATGTAGGGCAACGTCGACATGTGGTCGAACGCGATGTACGTGTCGACCGACACCGCGTGCATCTCGGAAACGAACTTATGCGCGAAGGCCTCCACGTCGCGGAAGAACGCATGCGGATCATCGAACGGCAGGTGGCGGATCTCGAAATCGAATATGCAATCACGCGGCACGATATTGAGCGCAGTGCCGCCCTTGATCGTGCCCACGTGAACGGTGGTGAACGGCACGTCGTACGTCGGCTCCTGGTGGCCGTGGTCACGGAACTCCCGCGCGCGACGGGCGATGAAAGCGACGATCTCGCAGGCGATCTGCACGGCATTGACACCTTTGGGCGTCAACGACGAATGCGCCTCGTGGCCACGCACGCGGCAGCGCCAGCTCATCTTGCCCTTGTGCGCAACGACGAGCTGCATGCCCGTGGGCTCGCCGACGATGCAACCGGCAGGCTTGACGCCGCGGGCCACGACGTCGGCAATCAGGCGGTGGACGCCGATGCAGCCAATCTCCTCGTCGTACGAAAGGGCAAAGTGAACGGGGCGCTTAAGCCCCCGACGCAGGAGCTCGGGCACAAAGGCGAGACCAGTGGCCGAGAAGCTTTTCATGTCGGTGACGCCACGGCCGAAGATGCGGTCGCCGATGGAAGTGGCCTCGAACGGCGGCGTGTCCCAGGGCTGCCCGTCCACCGGCACGACGTCGGTATGGCCGGACAACACGATGCCGTTGCGCATCGTGTTGCCGTCTCGTGCCGGCAACGTGGCGAACAGGTTGGCTTTTTTGCGGGTATCGTCGAACGTCAGCGTGGATTCGACGTCGAAGTCCCGGAGATAGTCGCGCACCCAGTCGATCAGCGCCAGGTTGGAGTCGCGGCTCGTGGTGTCGTAGCCCACGAGCGTGCGAATCAGGCTCCACGCCTTGAGATCCTCGGCGCGGGCGATGGGCGCATCGCCGGGCCGCAATTGTGTCGACGTCGCCGGAGCGTTCATCGTGCAAGCCCCCTTGGCCAAAGGACAATTCTATCATCGGCCCTGCGCTCGGACGAGCCGGCCGATTGCGGTCATCGGGTCGCGGACCGGCGGCCCGATTGCATCGTTACGGCACCATGTTGCAGTGCGACGAATGATTTTCGCGCTCGTCGTGTGGACCTTGGCGACTCCGCTCGCGCTCGCGCAGGGCGAGTTGCCCGTCGACCGCCTGCACCTGCCTCGCGGCTTCGTTGTGGAGGTTGTGGCCCGCGTGGACGGTGCGCGGGCGATGACGTGGGGGACGGAGGGCACGCTATTCGTTGGCAGCAGCGGCTCCAGCGTGTACGCGGTGCAATGGCCGCGGGACGGCATGTCACTGGCCGGTTCACGCGTCACGCGCATCGGCAGCGGACTCAAGGCGCCGATCGGCGTCGCGTTCCGCGATGGCGCGCTGTATGCGTCGTCGGTCGACCATATCGTCCGCTTCGACTCCATCGAATCGCATCTCGACGCTCCACCGGCCGGCGTTGCCATCATCCGCGATCTCCCCGGCGAAATGCACCACGGCGGCCGCTACATCGCGTTCGGTCCCGACGGCAAGCTCTACGCCAACATCGGTGCGCCCTGCAATATCTGCGAGCCCGACGCCGAGCATGGCCTCATCCTGCGGATGAACGTCGACGGCAGCGGACGCGACGTAGTGGCGCGGGGCGTGCGCAACAGTGTCGGCTTCGACTGGCAGCCCGGTACCCACGATCTCTGGTTCACCGACAACGGTCGCGACAGCCTCGGCGACGATGTGCCGCCTGACGAGCTCGACCATGCCGTCCGATCGGGCGACCACTTCGGATATCCGTATTGCCATGCCGGCACGATTGCCGACCCGGAATTCGGCGCCAAGCATCCATGCAGTGAATTCGTGCCGCCGGCGCGCGCGCTCGGCGCACACGTGGCACCCCTGGGCATGCGCTTCTACACCGGAACGCAGTTCCCTGCCACGTATCGCAACCAGGTATTCATTGCCGAGCACGGATCCTGGAACCGCTCGCGCAAGGTCGGTTACCGGGTGACGCTGGTGACGCTCGATGCGCGCGGGCGGACTACCGACTATCGCGTATTCGCGGATGGCTGGCTGCAGGGCGAATCGGCATGGGGACGCCCGGCGGACGTGATCGTCGCGCCCGACGGATCGCTGCTCGTTTCCGACGACACCGCCGGCGCGATCTACCGGATCCGCTACACCGGCACTTGATGCGCCGCAGGTGTGGCGCGCGAGAAGTAAATCGCGCGGCGTCGGAACCAAGTTTGTACGCGCGCAAAGCGAACGGCCCGCGATCTGCGGGCCGTTCACCTGGGAGGCCATCAAGCACGGCCTGATTGCGGTTGGTCAGTGATGATGGTTCCAGTGCACCGGGTGATAGACGGGCCGGTAGTAGGGAGGGTAGACGGTTGCGTACACGCGTGGCGCCTCGACCACCGGTGCCGGGTAGTACGCGGGCGTGGGGTAGTAGGCCGGCGCGGGGTAGTACGCGGGTGCCGGCGCATAAACGGGCGCCGGGGCGACGTAGCCGTACCCATACCCCGGGCTGCCGCCGAAGACGCCTATACCCGGCAGCCCGATCGACACGTTCCAATGGACATTCGATGCATTGGCGGAGGGGGCGGCGACCGCCCCTACCAACGCGGTGGCGGCAACGGCAGTGGCAACAAGCATTCGGCGAATCATCGTGTCATCTCCTTGCAGTCGTTGAATCCGGGCGCAGTGGCGCGGGCCTTGCCGGCGTCGTGCGCTCACTGCCCTCAACGAGGAAGATAAGGGCAGCGTTGACTGTCACAACAGGCGTTACATCTTGCAATAACGCCCGTCGCCCCGGGGGCGTCGGCGTCGCCGCGGGCCTCCATCTGCGCTATCCTTCGGCGCTCCTTTCCGCAAAAGGCGCCCCCCATGTCCCGCTTCCAACTCGCGCTCGGCGCCCTGATCCGCGCCGCCGCGGCATCGCTCGCAGCGCTGTGCCTGGCCGCGCCGGCGCCAGCGGCCGACCTCACCATCGGCCTTGCCACCGACATCACGTCGCTGGACCCCCATTTCCACAACGTGACTCCGAACAACAGCGTCGGCTTCCACATCTTCGGTTTCCTCGTCGAACGCGACGACAAGGATCGCCTGGTGCCGGGGCTCGCCACCGAGTGGAAGGCAATCGACGCCACGACTTGGGAATTCAAGCTGCGGCACGGGGTCAAGTTCCACGACGGCAGCGACTTCACCGCCGATGACGTGGTGGCGTCGATCGAGCGCGTACCCAACGTCCCGCGCAGCCCGAGCTCGTTCACCGCGTACACGAAGCAGATCAAGAAGATCGACGTTGTCGATCCGTACACGATCCGCTTCCATACCGCCGCGCCCTATCCGCTGATGCCATCGGACATGACCCAGGTCCTGATCATCAACAAGAAATTCAAGGATGCCACCACGGAGGATTTCAATAGCGGCAAGGCGGCAATCGGCACCGGACCGTACAAGCTCGTGCGCTACGTCAAGGGCGACCGCATCGAGCTCACCCGCTTCGAGGGGTATTGGGGCGGCAAGACACCCTGGGAACACGTGACGATGAAGCTCCTGACGCAGGATGCGGCGCGTGTCGCGGCACTGCTTTCGGGCGACGTACAGGTCATCGAAGCCGTGCCGACCACCGACGTGGCGAAGCTGCGCGGCGACAAGCGCATCTCCGTGTTCCGCACGGTCGCCGATCGCATGATCTACCTTCATCTCGACAGCAACCGTGACGTGTCGCCGGGCATCACCGACAAGGCGGGGCGGCCGATGACGAAGAATCCGCTCAAGGATCCGCGCGTGCGCAAGGCGATGTCGATGGCGATCAACCGTGCGGCCATCGTCAGCCAGGTGATGGAAGGCGAGGCGATTCCCGCAGGCCAGCTCGTGCCCGATTTCCTGTTTGGCGCCACCAAGAGCCTGCACGTCGAGAAGTTCGATCCGGCCGGCGCCAGGAAGCTCCTCGCCGAAGCCGGCTATCCGGACGGCTTCGGCATCACCATCGCATCGCCCAATAACCGCTACGTCAACGACGCCAGGATCGCACAGGCGGTGGCGCAGATGCTCTCTCGCGTCGGCATCGCCACCAAGGTCGACGCGATGCCGTCGGGCCCCTATTTCAGCAAGGCGAGCGACCTCGAGTTCAGCCTGATGCTGGTGGGCTGGAGCACCGGCACGGGCGAGGCGTCCTCCTCGCTGAAGGCGCTGGTGATGACGTTCAACAAGGACAAGGGTTTCGGCAATGCCAACCGCGGACGCTATTCCAATCCAAAGGTGGACCTGTTGACCGAGGACGCGCTGCAGACGGTCGACGACGCCAAGCGCGAGGCGTACCTGCAGCGCGCGACCGAACTTGCGATCAGCGACACCGCGATCATCCCTTTGCACTTCCAGGTGGACCTGTGGGCGACGCGAGATGGCATCAAGTACGCGCCGCGTACCGACGAAAATACATTGGCATGGAAGTTCACGAGGTAATGGAATCCAAAACAACACTCGCGAATACCTGGCATGGCGGTGGCCACTGCGTGTCGGTCCGTCATCGTGCCTCGCGATGTTGACCTGGCCGCACTAGATCGCGGCCTGCGGGCACCCATGCGCCGCGGACGCGTAAAGGCCCGGTCGCCTGTCGCAACCATCCGATATCGCCGGCCCGGCGGCGTGCGTTGCAAGCGACGGCGCGGCGTGCAGCACACGGGAGCGCCGGGGAGTCGGCGGCACACGCCGGGTTTGAGCACGCCACGGTATTGGCGACAACGATGCTGAAAACGGGTAGCCCGGCCCTCACGGTGCTGCTGGGCGCACTGATCGCGATCTCGCCGTTTGCGATGGACATCTACCTCGCGTCGATGCCGTCGATGAGCGTATCGCTCACCACCACCACGGCCCGCGTGCAGCTGACGCTATCGGTGTACATGTACGGACTTGGCGTGGCGCAGCTATTGGCCGGGCCGCTGTCCGACCGCTTCGGCCGGCGACGCGTGCTTCTCGCCGGCATCGCGCTGTTCGCGATCGCCTCGTTCGCCTGTGCGGTGGCGCCCAACGTGGACGCGCTGATCGGGGCGCGGCTGGTGCAGGCCATCGCGGTCGCAGTTTGCGGGACAGTGCCGCGCGCCCTGGTGCGCGACCTGTACGCGGGCGACGACGCCGCACACGCGCTGTCGCTGATGGGCATGGTGCTCGGCATCGCGCCGATCATCGCACCGATCATCGGCGGCCAGCTCCATGTCGCGTTCGGCTGGCGCTCGACATTCGCCTTCGTCACGGTCTACGCGCTGGTGGTCCTGGTCGCTGTCTGGCACGCGCTGCCGGAAACACTGCGTGAATCCGACCACCATGCGCTGCATCCGCGCCGCATGCTCGGCAATTTCGCCGTCTTGCTGCGCTCGCATGCCTACGTCGGCTATTTCCTGGTCGCGTGCTTCGCCTTCTGCGGACTCTTTGCGTTTCTTGCGGGCAGCGCGTTCGTGTTCGTGTCGGTGATGGGGGAGGGCGAGCGCGGCTTCGGCTTCCTGTTCGGCGCGGTGATGCTCGGCAACGTCACCGGTGCGACGATCGCGAGTCGCGTCGTGCGCCGCATGGGCATCGATCGCGTGATCCGCTTCGCCGCCGGGATGGCGCTCGCGGCCGGGGCGGCGATGGCGGCGCTTGCCTGGTCCGGCGTCAACCATCCGGCGGCCGTCGTCGTGCCGATGTTCGTGTACATGGTGGCGCTGATGCTGACGCTGCCGCAAGCCATGGCCGGGGCGATGACGCCGTTCCCGCGCATGGCGGGCGCGGCGACGTCTTTGCTGCAATTCGGCCAGTTCGCGTTCGGCTCGACGGCGGCACTGATCGTCGGCCTCACCTATGACCATTCGCAGCGGCCGATGGCCACCATGATCGCCGTTTCGGCATTGCTCGCATTCGTGGCGTCGCGTGCGTTGGTCCCCAAGGCGATGCCGCGTCCGCACGCCCGCACGGTCAGCGAGGAATAGGCTGGCGCTGCAGCGCCTAGCCCGGGTTAGCGTCCGAGCGCGTTGCGCAGCGGTAAGCCACGCTCGCGTGCACGAGCGGCAACATGCAGAATGACGCCTCAGGCAGGTGACGGCGCCCATAGCGCAGGGGCCATGACCCGGCAAGCGCGACAGTGACGGAACGCGAACAGAGCATTCGCTTTTGCACGGCCAGTGATGGCGTGCGGTTGGCGTACGCCCGGCTTGGCGCCGGTCCGCCACTGCTCAAGGTGGGCTCATGGCTCACGCACCTGGATTACGACGCCGCGAGCGCCGTGTGGATACCCTGGCTGGCCGAGCTTGCGCGCCACCATACGCTGCTGCGATACGATGCGCGCGGCTGCGGGCTGTCCGATCGGGACGTTTCGGAATACGCGATCGAGGCCTGGGTGCGCGACCTCGAGGCGGTGGCGGATGCGGCCGGGCTCGCGCGCTTTGTGCTGCTCGGGATGTCGCAAGGTGGCGCGATCGCGATCGAATATGCCGTACGCCATCCGGAGCGCGTGGAAAAACTGGTGCTGTACGGCGCGTATGCCCGCGGTGTGCTGCAGCGTGGCGACGCGGCGCATCAGCGCGAGGAGCTCGAGGCCACCACCAGGCTGATCGAGCTGGGCTGGGGACGCGAGAACCCCGCGTTCCGCCAGATGTTCACGTCGCAGTTCCTGCCGGACGGCACGCCACAGGAAATCGATTCGTTCAACCACCTGCAGAAAGTCTCGACGTCGCCTGCAAGTGCCGGCGCCATGGTGCGCGGTTATGCCTCGATCAACGTCCAGGCGGCAGCCCGCCGCGTGCGTTGTCCGACCCTGGTTCTGCACGCCGATGGCGATGTGCGCGTGCCGTTCGAGGAAGGCCGCCTCGTCGCCAGTCTCATACCGGGCGCCCACTTCGTTCCGCTGCGGTCGCGCAATCATGTCCTGCTCGTGCACGAGCCGGCGTGGCAGGTGATGGTCGCCGAGCTGCGCGCATTCCTCGATGCTGCACAGGCGGCGGCACCGGCATTCCCCGATCTCACGGCGCGTGAGCGCGAGCTGCTGGATCTGATCGCGGAAGGCCGCGACAACCAGGATATCGCGCGCAGACTCGATGTCAGCAACAAGACGGTGCGCAACCACATCACGCATATCTTCGCCAAGCTGGGTGTCGTATCGCGTGCGCAGGCAATCGTGTCTGCCCGGGATGCCGGGATGGGCACGGGACGCCCCGCCGACGGCGTGCGCGTCGCAGTGGCCCCAGGCGCGAGCCGCAGTACGCGAAGTCGCGGCGCCTAGGACACCGGTCCCACGCCGGCGGCCTTCACGTCGAGCCGCCAACCCGATTCGTGCGCACGCGATGGGCGCACGACGGGACGCCAGCCTCACGACAGTGCGTTGCGCATACGCAATCATCGCCGTGCACTCGGTGTCCCGCTGATGGGTGCGCACGCGCGCCGCCGGCCACTTCGCCCGGCGCGCATCCCGATCAACCGATCTGACAAGGAGTTGCCATGGCTGTCGACATGGACAAGCTGAACGCATTCATCGGCCGTTTCGTCAACGATCTGGGTGCGACCGCGCATGCCGGCATGGTGGTGCTGGGCGAGAAGCTGGGTCTTTACCAGGCGCTGGCGGAGCGACCGATGACGCCGGACGAACTGGCGCGAGCGACGCACACCGACGAGCGCTACGTGCGCGAGTGGCTGTCATCGCAAGCCGCCGGAGGCTATGTCAACTACGATGCCAAATCCAAGCGCTTCAGCCTGGATGAGGAGCAGGCGCTGGCCTTGGCCGTGGTCGACAGTCCGGCGTACATCCCCGGTGCGTTCGAACTGGCACTGGGGTCGTTGCGGGCCGTACCGCGCCTCGTCGACGCCTTCCGCAGCGGCGAGGGCATGGGATGGCACGAGCACGATACCGGCGTGTTTCACGGTTGCGAGAAATTCTTTCGCCCGGGATACGCGGCCAATCTCGTCAGTGCATGGATCCCGGCCCTCGACGGCGTGGCGCGCAAGCTCGAGGCGGGGGGCCGTGCCGCCGACGTCGGCTGCGGCCTCGGCGCATCGACGATCCTGATGGCCCAGGCCTATCCCCGTTCGCAATTCGTCGGCTTCGACTACCACGACGCGTCGATCGAGGCCGCTCGCGCCTCGGCACAGCGGGCAGGGGTGGCCGATCGCGTGCGATTCGAGGTCGCGAGGGCCAGCGCGTATCCGGGCCGCGACTACGATTTCGTCACGGTGTTCGACTGCCTGCACGACATGGGTGACCCCATCGGCGCTGCGACGCACGTCCGCAAGAGCCTGGCCAAGGACGGCACGTGGATGATCGTCGAGCCTTTCGCCAACGACCGGCTCGAGGACAATCTTAATCCGGTCGGACGCGTGTACTACTCCTTTTCGACGATGCTGTGCACTCCATGCTCGCGGTCGCAGGAAGTCGGCCTCTGCCTGGGCGCGCAGGCCGGTGAAGGCCGGATGCGCGAGGTGGTGACCGCAGGCGGCTTCAGCCAGTTTCGCCGCGCGACGCAAACGCCATTCAATCTGGTGTTCGAGGCGCGACCCTGATTTGCGCAGGGCGGCACACCGCCATCGTCGTGCGCGAATACCTGGCGGAACGGGCTTCCGGCGCCCAGTGCGATCGACCGTTCCGGCCGCGCTTCAGATGACGCGACGCGCGCGCAACGCACCGATGCGTGAATCGTCGTAGCCCAGTTCGCGCAGCACTTCGTCGGTGTGCTGGCCGAGCGCGGGACCGCCACCGTCGATGCGGCCCGGCGTGGCGCCGAGCCTGGGCACGACTCCCGGCACCTTGAGCGGTCCGGACGGCGTCGTCACGGTGCGGATCATCTCGCGTGCCTGGTAGTGCGCATCGGCGGCGATGTCGCGCACCGTGTAGATCTTCGACGCGGGGACGTCGGCGCGTTGCATCGTTGCCAGCACCTCGTCGGGCGGGCGCGTCGACGTCCATGCCTCGATCTCGGTATCGAGCCATGCCTGCCGCGCGGCGCGGCCGTCGTTGTGGGCGAGCGCAGGATCGGCGGCGAGGTCGTCGCGCCCCATCGCCATCGCCAGACGGCGGAAGATGGAATCGCCATTGCCGGCGATCAGCACGTAACTGCCGTCGCTGCAGCGGTACGCCGACGTCGGCGCGATGCCGGGAAGGATGGAGCCGGTGCGCTCGCGGACCACGCCGAACGCGTCGAATTCCGGCAGCATCGATTCCATCACCGAAAACACCGATTCGTAGAGAGCGACGTCGACCACCTGACCTTCGCCGGTCTTGCGCCGATGCTCGAGCGCGACCATCGCGCCGATCACGCCATAGAGCGCGGACAGCGTGTCGCCGATGGAAATGCCGGTGCGCGAGGGGGGACGGTCCGGCGTGCCCGTGACATACCGCAGTCCCCCCATCGCCTCGCCGATCACGCCGAAGCCAGGACGCCCGCTGTATGGCCCGTCCTGGCCGTAGCCGGACACGCGCACCAAGACGAGTCCTCGATTGCGCTCGCGCAAACGATCGTAGCCGAGCCCCCAGCCTTCGAGCGTGCCGGGCCGGAAATTCTCGACCAGGATGTCGGCGCGCTCGCACAGCGCGCGCACGATCGCCTGGCCTTCGGGCACGCGCAGATCGACCGTCACCGAACGCTTGTTGCGCGACTGCACGTGCCACCACACCGAAGTTGCATCGCGCAGGTGGCGCCATTTGCGCAACGGATCGCCTTCGCCCGGCGGCTCGATCTTGACGACGTCGGCGCCGAATTCGCCGAGGATCTTGGTGCAGAACGGACCGGCGATCAGCGCGCCGAGCTCGACGACCTTGAGGCCCGCGAGCGGTAACGCCGCCGCCATCAGCGGGTACGGGTGAGCGTGTGCTCGAGCGCTTCGACGATCGGCGTCGCGGCGTTCATGCCGATGCGTTTCACCAGCGCCTGCGCGACGTCGGGCAGGAGGTCGTGCAGGTCGCGCAGGTTGCCGGCGCGCTGCAGCCGCAGCATCAGCCCGTAACCGCGCAGCCCGAGATGCTCGCTGATGACGCCGTTCATCGCCTTTTGCAGGTCGAGGAAGCGTTGCACGTCATCCGCGGAGCGCGCGCTCGGCGGTCCGGCAGTGTTCTCGGCCCCGGAGCGGGCGCCGAAGCGGCGCTCGATCAGCCCCAGCTTTTCGAGCTGCTCGAACACGTCGGGCCCGACTGACAGTGCCTGCGCGCGCGCGAGCGTCTGCGCGACGGTGCGCTGGCCGTCGATCATGATGAGCACGCTGCGCAGCTGCACCGGCAGGTTCATCTGCCGCGTGCGCAACTCCGTGAGCCCGCGCTCGGTCTTGCTGTAGATGTCGTCGAGATTCACGATGGGTTCGCGATCCGCGGCCGTGGCGGCATTGTACGACGCTGCACGTCCGCCGCCCCTCTGTGGGCCAAGGCGGGCCGGACACTGTGGAATAATGGATACAGTCCTTCGCAAAGGTCATGCCCGATGCTCGACCCGTCCGTGCACGCAAGGCTCGCGGCCGTCCTCCCGGCGTCGGCATTGCTGACCGCGGCCGAGGACACCAAGCCGTACGAGTGCGACGGGCTCACGCTCTACCGCGAGCGGCCGGCGGCGGTGGTGCTGCCGGACGGCGAATCACAGGTCGTCGAGATCCTCAAGCTGTGCCATGCCGCGCGCGTGCCGGTGGTGGCGCGCGGCGCGGGCACGAGTCTCTCCGGCGGCGCGCTCCCCAACGCCGAAGGCATCGTGCTTTCGCTCGCCAAATTCCGCCGCATCCTTGCGATCGACACATTGTCGCGTACGGCGATCGTGCAGCCGGGGGTGCGCAATCTGGCGATTTCCGAGGCCGCCGCGCCGTTCGGTCTGTATTACGCCCCGGATCCGTCGTCGCAGATTGCCTGTTCGATCGGCGGCAACGTCGCCGAGAATGCGGGTGGCGTGCATTGCCTCAAGTACGGGCTCACCGTGCACAACGTGCGGCGGGTGCGCGGCATACTGATCGACGGCACCATCGTCGAGTTTGGCGGCGACGCGCTGGACAGCGCGGGCTACGACCTCCTCGCGCTGATCACCGGCAGCGAGGGGCTGCTCGCCGTCATCACCGAGATCACGGTCAAGCTGCTGCCGAAGCCGGCCTGCGCGCGGGTCGCGCTGGCGGCGTTCGACGACCTCGAGAAGGCCGGCGCCGCGGTGGGCGCGATCATCGGCGCGGGCATCATCCCGGCGGGGCTCGAGATGATGGACCAGCCGGCGACGCGCGCGGTGGAGGCGTTCGTGCACGCCGACTACCCGCTCGATGCCGCCGCCGTGCTCCTCGTGGAGAGCGATGGCGTCGCCGAAGAGGTGGCGGCGGAGATGGACGAGATCAAGCGCGTGCTCACCGCGGCCGGCGCGACCGAGATTCGGGTGTCGAAGGACGAGGCACAGCGGCTCCTGTTCTGGTCGGGGCGCAAGGCGGCGTTTCCTGCGGTGGGACGCATTTCGCCCGACTACTATTGCATCGACGGCACCATCCCGCGCCGATCGTTGCCAGCGGTGCTGCGGCGGATCGAGCAATGGTCGGTGGAATACGGGCTGCGGTGCGCCAACGTCTTTCACGCCGGTGACGGCAACCTGCACCCGCTGATCCTGTTCGACGCCAACGTGGCGGGCGAAAGCGCCAAGGCCGTGGCATTCGGCGATCGCATCCTGGAGATGTGCATCGAGGTGGGCGGCACCGTGACCGGCGAGCATGGCGTCGGCGTCGAGAAGCTGAAGACGATGTGCCACCAGTTCAACACGGACGAGCTCACGCGCTTCCATGGCATCAAGGCCGCGTTCGATCCGCTGGGACTGCTCAATCCGGGCAAGGCGGTGCCGACGCTCGCCCGCTGCGCCGAATTCGGCAGGATGCCCGTGCATGCCGGCGCGCTGCGTCATCCCGACATCCCGCGCTTCTGACGGCCACCACTTCCTGCGCAACGACCAACTCGATCCATGCTCATCACCGCCGTATTCGACCGTCGTCATCGACCCCTGCTCGGCGCGGCCGCCCGCGCGCGTTACGCATGAGCGTCGCCCTGGCGCAAGCGCCCAGCCCGCAGGCGGTTGCCGGCGTCGTCGACGCGTTGCACGCGCGCTACGGCGAGCGCGCAGTGACGTCGCACGCGGTGCGCGAGCAGCACAGCCATGGCGAGGGGCTGGCCGACCCGGCGCTGCCGGACGTGGTCGTATTCGCCCACGACAACGACGAGGTCGTCGCGATCGTGCGCCTGTGCCATGCGGCGCGCGTGCCGGTCATCGCGTTCGGCGTCGGCACATCGCTGGAGGCGCACGTGGCGGCACTGCGGGGCGGCGTGTGCGTCGACTTCACCCAGATGAACCGCGTGCTCGAGGTCAACATCGACGACATGGACTGCCGGGTGCAGGCCGGCGTCACGCGCGAGCAGCTCAACGCCGAGCTCAAGGGCACTGGCCTGTTCTTCCCGATCGATCCGGGTGCCAATGCGACGATCGGCGGCATGACCGCGACGCGCGCGTCCGGCACCAACGCCGTGCGCTACGGCACGATGCGCGAAAACGTGATGGGTCTGACCGTGGTGACCGCCGAGGGCGCGCTGGTGCGCACCGGCGGGCGCGCGCGCAAATCGAGCGCCGGCTACGACCTGACGCGCCTCTTCGTCGGCAGCGAGGGCACGCTCGGCGTCATCACCGAAATCCAGCTGCGCCTGTACGGCCTGCCCGAGTCGATCATCGCCGCCGTCTGCCAGTTTCCCGACCTCGCCAGCGCGACGCACACCGTGATCGAGGCGATGCAGATGAGCATTCCGGTGGCGCGCATCGAGCTCCTCGACGATGTGCAGATGGATGCCTGCATCCGCTACTCGAAGCTCACCGGCTATGCCGCACAACCGACGCTGTTCTTCGAGTTCCATGGCACGAGTGCCAGCACCGCCGAGCAGGCGGAACTGATGCAGCAGATCGCCGGCGAGCATGGCGGCAGCGCGTTCGCCTGGGCGTCCGCCGCCGAGGATCGCAACAAGCTGTGGAAGGCGCGGCACAACGCCTACTACGCCGCGCTCGCGCTGAAGCCCGGCCATCAGGCGTTCGCCACCGACGCCTGCGTGCCCATATCGCGGCTTGCCGACTGCGTGCTCGAGACGCGCGCCGATGTCGAGCGCGAAGGCATGACGGCGCCGATCGTCGGCCATGTCGGCGATGGCAACTTTCACCTCGTGCTGCTGTTCGATCCCGAGGACCCGCGCGATCGCGCCAAGGCCGAGGCGATCGCCCAGCGCTGTTCGGCGCGCGCGATCGCGATGGGTGGCACGTGCACGGGCGAGCACGGCATCGGCATCCACAAGCTCGACGCGCTCGTCGCCGAGCATGGCGACGCCGTCGAACTGATGCGCCGGATCAAGCGCGCGCTCGACCCGCTCGACATCATGAACCCCGGCAAGACGGTGCCGATGAACCCCAGGGACGCATGACCGCCATGTACAAGCTCTACATCGCCAATCGCAATTACTCGACGTGGTCGCTGCGCGGCTGGCTCGTCACCAGGCTCTGCGGTGCGCCATTCGAGGAGGTGCTGGTGCAGCTCGCCGGCAAGGGCCGCAATCCGCACAACGAGTGGTTCTCGCCCTCGGGACTCGTGCCGGCGCTGCACGACGGCACGATCGTCGTCTGGGATTCGCTGGCGATAGCCGAGCACCTCGCCGAGCGCCACGTGGGCATGTGGCCGGACGACCGCGCGGCGCGCGCCTGGGCGCGCTCGATCACCGCGGAAATGCACTCCGGCTTCAGCGCGCTGCGCAACGAGATGACGATGTGCATCCGCGAGCGGGTCGACGTGCGGCCGTGGTCGGAGGCACTGGTCGCCGACATCGCGCGCGTCACCACGATCTGGAACGAGTCGCGGCGGCGGCATGGCACAGGCGGAGAATTCCTGTGCGGACGCTATTGTGTCGCCGACGCGTTCTATGCGCCGGTGGCCTTCCGCTTTCGCACCTATGGCGTACAGCCCGACGGCGACGCCGGCCGCTACCTGGCAGCCCTTCTCGCGCATCCCGACGTGCGCGCCTGGGAAGCGGCCGCCCTGGCCGAAACAACCGTGCACGACTTCGACGAGCCACGCGTCGTCTATCGCGACAAGCTCGCTCTCACGGGCCCATGAGCTACGCCGTCGTCGAGGCGTGGTGCGCGCGCGTCCGTGACTGCGCGGCGCGCGCAGCGCCACTGGCGATCGGTGGTGGCGGCAGCAAGGCGTTCTACGGCAATGCGGTTACCGGCGAGACGCTCGACACGCGGGTGTTGCGCGGCATTGTCGACTACGCGCCCACGGAGCTGGTCGTCACCGCGCTCGCCGGCACACCGCTGGCCGAGCTCGAGTCGGCGCTGGCGGGCGAACGGCAGATGCTTGCATTCGAGCCGCCGCACTTCGCTCCGGGGGCGACGCTGGGCGGCACGGTAGCCACGGGGCTTTCAGGGCCACGCCGGCCCTATGCAGGTGCGGTGCGCGACCTCGTGCTGGGCATCCGCGTGATCGACGGCAATGGCGTGCATCTCGCCTTCGGTGGCCGCGTGATGAAGAACGTCGCGGGGTTCGACGTCGCGCGGTTGATGACGGGCGCGCAGGGCACCCTGGGCGTGATCACCGAAGTCTCGCTCAAGTGCCTGCCCGTGCCGGCGGCCGAGTCGACGCGGATGTTCGACGTTTCGGCCGACGAGGCGATCCGGCGCGTCAACGAATGGAGCGGCCGGGCTCTGCCGCTGTCGGCGACCTGCTTCGCGGGTGGACGGCTGTCGGTGCGGCTGTCCGGCGCGCAGCCGGCGATCGAGGCCGCGGCGCGCAAGCTCGGTGGCGAAGCGCATTCGGATCCGGCGACGTTCTGGCAATCGGTGCGCGACCAGACGCACGATTTCTTCACTGGCGCCGACGACGACGCGCTGTGGCGACTATCGGTGAAGTCGACGGCGCCGTTCACGGACTTCGGCGGCGACCAGCTCGTCGAATGGGGTGGCGCGCTGCGATGGCTGCGGCCGCGCGCCGGCGCGTCGCTGGACGCCGCACACTTGCGCGCGTTTGCTGCGGCCAACGGCGGCCATGCGACGCTTTTCCGCGGCGCGGACCGCGCGGCCGGCGTGTTCCATCCGCTCGCCGCAGCGACGCTGGCGCTGCACCGCAATCTCAAGGCGACGTTCGACCCGGCGCGCATCCTCAATCGCGGCCGGATGTACGCGGAGCTCTGATGGAGACGCGGCTCGCCGCCGAGTTCGCCGGCACGCGCGAGGGCAGCGAGGCCGAGGCCATCCTGCGCGCGTGCGTGCATTGCGGCTTCTGCACGGCGACGTGCCCGACGTACCAGCTCCTCGGCGACGAGCTCGACGGTCCGCGTGGCCGCATCTACCTCATCAAGGAGGTGCTCGAAGGTGCGACGCCGACCACCAAAACGCAGCTCCACCTCGACCGCTGCCTCACCTGCCGCAGCTGCGAGACGACATGCCCGTCGGGCGTTCGCTACGGCGCGCTGGTCGACATCGGCCGGCGCATCGTCGAGCGCAAGGTGGGGCGTACGCCGGCCGAGGCGGCGCAGCGCTATTCGCTGCGCAAGGGCCTGATGGCGAAGCCGCTGTTCGGCGCCGCGCTGGCGATGGGCCGCATGGCCAAGTCGTGGCTGCCGCGCGAAATTGCGCGGCGCATTCCGGATGTGCAGCCTGCGGGCACCTGGCCGGCACCGCGCCATGCGCGACGGATGCTGGTCATGCAGGGCTGCGTGCAGCCCGCAATCGCGCCGAACATCGACGCCGCGATGGCGCGCGTGCTCGATCGCGTGGGCGTTTCAGCGGTGCGCGCGCCAGTCGGCGGCGGCTGCTGCGGCGCGCTGTCCGAGCACCTCGCGGCGCACGACGAGTCGCTGGCGCTCGCGCGGCGCAACATCGACGCCTGGTGGCCGGCGGTGGAGGCGGGCACCGAGGCGATCGTCGTCACGGCCAGCGGCTGCGGCGTGATGGTGCGCGACTACGGGCACCTGCTTGCCGATGATCCGGCGTACGCGGCGCGCGCCGCGCGCATCGCCGCGATCGCGCGCGACCCGGCGGAGGTGGTGGCGGACCTGTGGGGCGAGATCGGACCCAAGATCGCCATGGATCGCGGCGCGCTGCGCGTCGCGTTCCAGGCGCCATGCACGCTGCAGCACGGCATGCGTATCCGCGGCCAGGTCGAGGAGCTGATCGACGCCATGGGGCATCAGCGCCTGCCCGTTGCCGACGCGCATCTGTGCTGCGGTTCGGCGGGCACGTACTCGATCCTGCAACCGGCGCTCGCCGGCGCGCTGAAGCAGAACAAGCTGGCGGCGCTCGAGGTCGAGCGCCCGCACGTGATCGCGTCGGCGAACATCGGCTGCATCACCCATCTCGCGTCCGGCACCACACGGCCCGTGCGCCACTGGATCGAGCTGCTCGACGAGCGAATGCTCGGCGCGGTGAAAGGATGAGCGCGCACGAGGTGGCAACGCGACGCGGCGGCGACCGCCACGACGCACCGCGCCCGACGCGCGCGGCGTTCCGCCATTTCCAGCGTATCGCCACGCGCTGGATGGACAACGACGCCTATGCGCATGTCAACAACGTCGTCTACTACGCGTGGTTCGACACCGTGGTCAACGAGCACCTCGTTCGCGCCGCGGGACTCGAAATCGAGCGTGCGACGGCGATCGGCCTCGTCGTCGAGACGCAGTGCCGATACTTCCTTCCGCTGACGTTTCCAGACGCGGTCGAGGCCGGGCTCGCGATCACGCGGCTCGGCTGCTCCTCGGTGACGTATGCGCTCGGCATTTTCCGCGAAGGCGATGCCGCGGCCGCCGCCGCCGGCCGCTTCGTGCACGTCTGGGTCGATCGTGCGACCCGGCGGCCGGTCGACGTCCCCCCCGCGGTGCGCGCCGCGCTGGCACCCCTCGTCGTCAGCGCCAGCGAGGGCGTCGAATGACGCCGCCGCGCTTCCGCATCGGCAATGGCTTCGACGTACACGCTTTCGCCACCGGCCGCGCACTCGTCGTCGGCGGGGTGACCATTCCACACGAGCGCGGCCTCGACGGCCATTCCGATGCCGACGTGCTGCTGCACGCGATTGCCGATGCGCTCCTCGGTGCGCTCGCGCTCGGCGATATCGGCATGCACTTTCCGGACAGCGATCCCCAATGGCGGGGCGCCGACAGCCGCAACCTCCTGCGTCACGTCGTGACGCTCGTCGAGGCGAGGGGCTACGTGGCAGCCAACGTGGATGCGACGCTGATCGCGCAGGCGCCGCGCTTCGCGCCATATGTCGAGGCGATGCGCCGCAATATCGCGCTCGACGTGGGCTGCGAAACCGATTGCGTGTCGGTCAAGGCCACCACCACCGAGCGCCTCGGATTCACCGGCCGCGGCGAAGGCATCGCCGCGCAAGCGGTGGTTCTGCTGGCCGCGACCGATTGGCCGCCGTCGCCGTCGCCCGCCTGACTTCCTGCGGGGGACGCACTAACGCGTGCCGAGCCATTCGATCATCCGCTTGCGCTCGGCTGCGTCGGGCAGGCGGCCGCGCATCGCACCGAGGTTGTCGGCCATGTGCGCGGGATTGGACGTGCCCGGGATGACGGCGGTGATGCGCGCATCGCCGAGCAGGAACTTGAGGAAGAACTGCGCCCAGCTGTCCGCGAACTCCCGCGCCCAGTCGGGCACCGGCTTGTCGCGCACGCCGCGGAACAATCGGCCGCGGCCAAAGGGCAGCGCGGTCAGCACGCCGGCCTTGACGTCGGCGGCGAGCGGCAGGATTCGCTCTTCGGCGAGTCGATTGTCGAGCGAATAGTCGATCTGCACGAAATCCGGCTTCTCGCGCGCGAGCACCGCCTCGACGGCCGCATAGTCGTTGCGGTACGTCGACGTGATGCCCACATAGCGGCAGATTCCCTGCGATTTCCACGCCCTGAACTGCGCCAGCGACTGGCGGGCATCGCTGACGTTGTGCAACTGCAGCAGGTCGACTTTCGACGTCGCCAGTCGGGCCAGCGAGCGCTGGAGCTCGGCGGCGTCGGGTGACTCGAGCTTGGTGGCGACGAACACCTTGTCGCGTGCATGGGCGGCGGCGATGACCTTCCCCAGCACCGCCTCGGCGTCGCCGTAGGTCGATGCAGTGTCGATCAGGCGACCGCCAGCGTCGACGAGCGTGCGCACGACATCGGCGGCGGCGCGACGCGTGGCCTCGTCGTCGCTCGAGAAGACCGCTGCCGTGCCGAGGCCGACGGCCGGCAGCCGCTCGCCGCTGGTGGGGATTGGGCGTGTGACGAGCGGGGCGGCGACGGGCACCTGCGAGAGTGCGCGCGGCGCGAGCAGCGCGGTGCTGGCGAGTGCGGCGAATCGGCGGCGGGTGATGGCGCTCATGATCAGTCTCCAGCGGCTTCTGCAGCGTGGCGTGCCGCGCGGCGCTCCTGCGTGCGGCCGAGCGCCAGCGACAGTGCGAGCCACGCCGCCACGACCGGCAGCGCGCACAGCGCGATCGCCCCGAGCTTGAGGCCGATCGCCTGCAGGCTGTCGAACACCCAGCCATAGAGCGCGTCGGAACCCCGGTAGACGACCACGTCGATCAGGTTTTTCGCCTTGTACTTCTCCGCGCGCGCGACCACGGTGAAGAAGACCTGACGCGCGGGATTGGCGATGGCGAAGTTCATCCAGCGCTGCGCCACCTGCACGACGACGATCACGGCAAGCGTGGGCGCCATGGCGAGCGCAGCGAATCCGACGATGTAGACGGCGGGTAGCGCGCCGGCGGTGACACCCGTGCCGAAGCGTTTCAACAGGCGGCCGGTGGCGAAGACCTGGGTGGCGAGCGTGAGGATGCCGACGGCGAGGTCGATCGCGGCGAAAATCCGCGTCTGCTCGCCGGCGCCGTGCACACTTGCCGATATCACGTGCGCCTGCATGAAGTACAGCATCGTTGCCCCGAACGACAGCAGGCTCACCCATGCGCCGACGCCGAGCAGGTACGGCGAGCGCACGAGCTCGGGCAATGCCGCGAACGCGCCGCCGCCGATGCGGCGCGTCCCGCGCTGCACGGCATGCTCGGCGCCGCCGACGCTGCGCTCGAGGCGATGCGTGCAGTAGACGGCGAGTTCGAGGAACAGGATCGCGGCGATCAGCAGGTTGGTGGGACCGAGCGGCACCGACAGTGCGATGGTGATCACCGGCCCCAGCAGCGCGCCAGCCGTGCCGCCGGCGCCGATGAAGCCGAACAGGCGCTTGCCCTGCTCGGCGGTGAAGAGGTCGGCCATGAACGACCAGAACACCGCGACGACGAACAGGTTGAACACGCTGACCCACACGAAGAACACGCGGGCGACGATCACCTTCTCGACATCGAGCGTCAGCAGCAGCCAGAAGACGACGAGGTTGGCGGCAAAGAAGTGGTAGACGACGGCGATGAAGCGCGCGCGGGGCAGCTTCGCCACCAGCGCCCCGTACAGCGGCTGCGCGACGATGAGGGCGACGAACGTCGCGGTGAAAAGCCAGGGCAGCGCGCGCACGCCGCCGGCGATGCCCATCTGGTCGCGCAGCGGCCGCAGCACGTAGTAGCCCGCGAGCAGCGTGAAGAAATAGGCGAACGACCACAGCGCGGCCGCACGCTCCGCCGGTGTCGCCGGCACCGCCCGCGTGAGCGCGCGCTCGACGAGCGTCACGGCGGGAGCGAGAGCTTCTGCCTCAGTTCGGACGCGGAAACGGATTGCCCGTAGCCGGGGTTGCCGCGCTGGAATCGGCGCGCATCGGCAAGCCTGCCGACGACCACCGGGTCGAAGCCGGCTTCGCGCACCAGATCCGCCGCCACTTTCACCGCATCGGCATCGTCGCCGGCGATCGGGATCGCGAGCTTCGGGTCGGCGCGGTGCGCTTCACGCGCGAATATCATGTAGGACATCGTGTTGAATGCGCGCACGACTCGCGTGCCCGGCAGGTATTTCTGCGAGGTGACGCCGATGCCGTCGCGTTCCACCTCTTCGGCGATCGCGCCGTCCCGCGCGCCGACGGCGTTGCAGGCGTCGAGCACGACCTTGCCCTTCATCGCCGCCGCGTTGTCGCGGCCGATCTGCGGCAGTGCGCCGTAGGGGACCGCCACGAAGAGCACGTCGCCGAACGCGACCGCTTCGGCAACGGTACCGGCCTTGGCGAGCGGCCCGAGGCTCGCGACCAGATCCTGCAGTTCGTCGGGGTGGCGCGACGAGAAGAGCACCGAATGACCAGCCTTCACCCACAGGCCGCCGATCGTGCCGCCAATGTGCCCCGAGCCGATGATGCCGATGCGCTGCTTGCCGGCGCCGGCCGCCTGCGCGAAGCCCGCGGCGGGGTGGAGCGCGACGGCCGCGAGGCCGCCACCGATGGCGGCCAGCAATCGGCGCCGACCGAAGTCATGGGTTGCAGACATCCGGACCTCCCTTTTCGCCGCGAAATCCCAGCATACCTCTTGTGCCCGCGGCGCGTTCGACGCCGCGCGCAGGCGATTCCCGACAAGATGGCTCAACCGTCCGCCGCCCTTGCCGGCGCCGGCACTTCGGCGCACGGCCGCACATGCACGACACCGACCGACCCTGCGTCCTGGTGGGCCCATGCGTGCAGCGGGCGGCATTGGCCTCCCGCGCACAGCGTGTAATCGGCGGTATAGGGCGACAGGGTGAGCGCGATTTCGGGCAGCGGCGCCAGTTTCGGCTGCCACGTCCAGCCACTGCCGTCGAATTGCGCGCCATCGCCCGCCTCCATGCCGGCGCCGGACCCCTCGATCCGCGCGCGCAGCAGGACGATTCGACCGCGCTCGACGGTGTAGCGTTCCGTCCAGCGCGTGTGCTCGATCGAATGCGACCAGGCGAGCGTGAAATCGGGCGTCGGCAACGCCGCGCGCACGACGCCCGCGACGAGCAGGCAGGCGACGCTCAAGGGGATCAGGTGCCGGCCACGGCGGCGGCTTCGGCACGCCGCGCACGCACGAGATGCCAGATGACGAACACCGCGGACATCGCGAAGCCGACCTCGTCCGTCCACGGCGCCGCTGCCACCAGGAAAGCCGCGGCCGCAAATGCGAAAATGCGCTCGAACACGTTGATGGGCCCGCGCAGGAAGCCGACGGCGGCACCCCCCCAGAGCCCGATGGCAACGACCGTCTTGAACACGACGTAGACGACGCCGACGATCGACAGGTGACCCTGCACGTCCGGTTGCAGCATCAGCGCCGGATCGTAGACCGCCATGTAAGGAATGACGAATCCGGCAATGGCAATGTGCGTCGCCTTCCAGCCGATGCGCATCGGCGACGCCTTGGCGATCGACGCCGCGGCGAAGGCCGCCAGCGCGACGGGCGGCGTCAGGTCGGCCATGATGCCGAAATAGAACACGAACATGTGCGAGACGATCAGCGGCACGCCGAGCTTGAGCAGCGCGGGCGCGGCGATCGCGCTGGTGATGATGTAGTTCGGAATGGTCGGGATGCCCATGCCGAGGATCAGGCAGACGACCATCGTCAGCAGCAACGACAGGAATACGCTTCGCTCGCCGACCGTCAGCACGAACTCGGCGAAATTGGACGCCGCGCCGGTCAGTGTCAGCACGCCGATGATCACGCCCACGATCGCGCACGCCACGCCGACCGGTACTGCCTGACGCGCACCGGTGACCAGGCTGTCGCGCATCAGCGCCAGCGTCGCCATGCCTCCCTTGATAACGAGATTCACCGCGACGAGAATACCGATGGCCATGACCAGCGGCCACACGCCGTACTGGAAGAACGCCGCGACCGACAAGCCCAGCGCGATCCAGAACACGACGCGCCATGCCAGGCCGCGAAAGCCGCTGGCAATGCCGACGCCGAGGATCAGCATCGCCGTCAGCGCGAGGCCAATGATTCCGGAGAACATCGGCGTGAAGCCGTCGAACAGCATGAATACCAGCACGGCGAGTGGCAGGATCAGGAACCATTTGCGACGCAGCGCCTGCCACGGGTTGGGGATCTGGTCGGCGGGCAGCCCGATCAGCCCTGCGCGACCGGCTTCGAGATGCACCATCCAGAATGCGGTGGCGTAGTAGAGGATCGCCGGAATGACCGCCGCCTTGACGACGGCGACGTACGGGATGTTGAGCGTTTCCGCCATGATGAAGGCCACGGCGCCCATGACCGGCGGCATGATCTGGCCGCCCATGCTCGACGTGGCCTCGACGGCGCCGGCGAAAATCGACGAATAGCCGAAGCGCTTCATCAGCGGAATCGTGAACTGGCCCACGGTGAGCACGTTGGCGACGCCCGAGCCCGAGATCGTGCCCATCATCCCCGACGAGATCACCGCGACCTTGGCGGGGCCGCCACGCGCGCCACCGACGAAGCCGAGGGCGATGTCATTAAAGAGCCCGATCATGCCGGCGTGCTCGAGAAAGCTGCCGAACAGGATGAAGAGAAATATGTAGGTTGCGGAGACGAGGGTCGGAATGCCGAACAGGCCTTCGGTGCCGAGGAAGAGTTGGCTCACGATCTGGTCGAAGCCGTAGCCGCGATGCGCGATCACCGACGGCAGGAACTGCCCGAAGAGGCCATAGGCAAGGAAGATTCCGCAGATCAGCGGCAGCGCGACGCCGAGGACGCGGCGCGCCGCTTCGAACACCATGACGATGAAGATGACGCCGACGACGAGGTCCATCGTGCTGGGATCGCCCGAGCGCTGGATCAGCGCCGCCTCGAACACGAGGTGATAGGTGGAGATCAGGAAGGCGAGCGCGGCGAGAACGGCGTCGTACCACGGAATGCGATTGCGCGCCGACCATTTGCCGGCGGCGTTGATCGTGAACGTCAGCGCGAGCAGGAAACCGACGTGCAACGAGCGCGTCGGCAGGCTCGACAGCGGCGCGAAGCCCGCGACGATGAGCTGATACGTCGAGAACGCCAGCGCAATGGCCGCCACGGCCTTGGCGGCAAGGCCGGTGAGCTCGCGCCGGACCCCGGTTTCGTCGAAGCCGGCGTTGCCGGCCGCGGCGTGGCCGGCAACGTCGCTGGGCGTGCTCATCGTGCGCGCGTGCAGCGCAGCGTCACTTGAGGACGCCGACTTCCTTGTAGTACTTCGCCGCTCCCGGGTGCAGCGGGATGGGCATGCCGGAGAGCGCGTTGGACAGCTTGATCGCCTTGGCGGCCGAGTGCGCGGCCACCAGCTGATCGAGGCTCGTCCATAGTGCCTTCGTCATCTGGTAGACGGTTTCGTCACTGACGCCATCGTAGGTGACGAGGAAATTCTGCACTGCGGCGGTCTGCACATCCTCGTTCTGCCCCTCGTAGGTCTTGGCCGGAATGGTCGCTACCACGTAGGCGGGATCGTTGATCTTCTTCACGACGTCCGCCGGAATCGGCACGACCACGGTCGGCAGCGATATCGCGAGGTCCCGCAGCGCCGAAACGCCGAGACCCGCGGACTGCAGCGTGACGTCGAGCTGGCGGTTCTTCATCAGCTCGACCGACTCGCCAAACGGCAGATACTCCACCTTGGAGAAGTCCTTGTAGTCGAGACCGGCGGCCTTGAAGACGACACGCGCATTGAGCTCGGTGCCCGACTTGGGCGCGCCTACCGACACGCGCTTGCCCTTGAGGTCGGCGAGCGTGCGAATCCCCGAGTCCTTGCTGGCGACGATCTGGATGTAGTTGGGATAGATCGCGGCAATCCCGCGCAGCTTCTTGAGTGGCGTCTTGAAGCCGGCGTCCTCGTTGCCCTTCCACGCATCGGACAGCGAATCGCCGAGGGTGAAGGCGATTTCGCCGCGGCCGGCCTGCAGGAGGTTGAGGTTCTCGACCGAGGCCTTGGTCGCCTGCACGGACGTCTTGACGCCGGGCATCGCCTTGCCGATGACACCACCGAGCGCGACTCCGAGCGGGTAATAGACCCCGCTCGTGCCGCCGGTCAGGACGTTGATGAACTGGTCCGCTGCCGGGGCGGGCGTCGCCACGGCGACGATTGCAGCGGCCGCGGCGATGCGGCACAGCGAAACGAGGTATGACATGTACGCCTCCGAGTATGGGTGCGGATGGAACTGCAAACGGGGGACGTCCGCTGTCTCCGGCGTTGACGCTGTACGACAGGGCCGGGCGCGGCTTCTGCGACAATTATAGTGTCAACCTCCCGGCATGCGCAGCCTTGCGCCCGACCAGACGACCGATGGCGACGCTCGACGAATGGTTTGCCCGCTATGGCGCGGCGCACCGGCATCCGGTGAACGAGGCCATCCACTGGGTGTGCGTGCCGGCCATCACCTGGAGCGTGGTCGCGCTGGCGTGGTGGCTGTCGCCGTACGTTGCGCTTGCGCTCTGCACGCTGGCGCTCGTGTTCTATGCCTATCTGTCGGTGCCGATCGCGCTGGCGATGCTCGTCGCGGTAGCGCTCATCGTCGCCTCCTGCGTGCATGCCCCGGACAGCATCGGCGCCATCGCCGCTGCGGTTTTCGTCGTGGCCTGGATCGGCCAGTTCGCCGGTCACAGAATCGAAGGCCGCAAGCCGGCCTTCCTCGACGACGTCAAGTTCCTGCTGATCGGACCGGCTTGGGTGCTAGGCTTCGTGATGCGGCGCCTGCACCTGCGCCATTGAGCGCGCGCTCCGCGACCTGACCGATGCTGTCGACAACGCTGACTCCCAGTGCCATCGTGCGTGAGCTCGATGCGTATGTGATCGGCCAGGACGACGCCAAGAAAGTGGTGGCCGTCGCCGTCTACACGCACTTTCGCAAGGTCGCGCGCGCGGTGGCGCGCGACGCGGCCGTGACCAAGAGCAACGTGCTGATGATCGGTCCGTCGGGCACCGGCAAGACGCTGATGTGCGAGACGCTGTCGCGCATCCTGGGCGTGCCGTTCGCCTCGGCCGAGGCGACGGCGCTGGCGCAGACGCGCTTCGTCAACGAGGAGATCGAAGCGGTGCTGCAGCGGCTGATCGAGCGTGCCGGCGGCGACATCGACGCGGCCTCGCGCGGCATCGTCTTCATCGACGAGATCGACAAGCTCAAGGCGCCCGCCGGACGCGAGGGCGGCAGCTCGGGCGAGAGCGTGCAACATGCGCTGCTGAAGATCATGGAGGGCGCGCAGGTGCGGCTCGCCGACGGCCGCTACCTCGACACCACGAGCATCCTGTTCGTCTGCGGCGGAGCGTTCGTCGGGCTCGACGACATCATCCACTCGCAGACGCACGGCTACGGCTTCATCGCGACGTCGACCGGCGACAACCGGCGGATCCTCGACCGGCTCAACAGCCGCGTCAAGCCCACCGATCTCTTCACCTATGGCCTCATCCCGGAATTCACCGGCCGCCTGCCGATCATCGCGCGCTTCTCGCCGCTGTCGCGTGCGCTGCTCGTGCGCATCATGACCGAGCCGCGCAACGCGATCTACCCGCAATTCCGCGACATCTTCGAAGCCGAAGGCGTCGAGCTCGTGGTCGAGCCGCGCGTGTTCGAACAGATTGCCGAGCTTGCGATCGAGTACAAGACCGGCGCACGCAGCCTGCGCGGGTTGTTCGAGGAGCTGCTGACGCCCGTGCTGTTCGACGTGCCGGACGACAAGACCATCGCCAAAGTGGTGATGTCGTCGATGTTCAGCGACGCGGAATACGCCCGTCGCTGACGCGGGCTTGCGGTTCGACAAGTTCCGCCGCCCGCCTGACGGCGCCCCGTCCGGATTCCGCCACCCCTACGGCTTCCTGGCGACCAGGTCGATCAGCGCCGACATGCCGAGGTGCGCGCTGCCTTCGCCGATCGCGGCGTCGTAGTCGTCGAGGACGAGAAGGTCCCAACCGGTGAACGTGCTCGCCAGCCACTCGCGCGTGTACATGTTCTCGCGGTCGGGTGGTCCGCCCGTGCGATAGTCGACCTGCTCGGGACGATAGCCCTCCAGCACGAAGACGCCGCCGGGCGCCACGGCCGACATCATTCCCGCGAATGCGGCTTCGCGACGGCGCGGCGCCATGAACTGGATGAACACCGCCACCAGCGCGTCGTATTGCCGCGCGGACCATGGCCACGTGTCCATGTCGCCGGGGCTATGATCGACGATCACGTTTCGCTGCCGGGCGAGGCGTGCCGCCTTGGCCAGCGCATGGGGCGCGAAGTCGAATGCGGTGACGTCGAAGCCCTGCTCGGCGAGCCAGACGCTGTTACGGCCCTCGCCGTCGGCAACGCACAGTACCGAGCCACCGGGCTTCAGCCAATGCGCCTGCCGGCGCAGAAACGCGTTCGGCGTCTCGCCGAACAGGTAGTCGTCGCGCGCATAACGGGCGTTCCAGGTCTCGCGCGCCTTGTCGAAATCGGCCATGTCGGCGCCCTGCGCGGACGTCAGCCGACGACGCGGATCCCGGCGTCGGCCAGCGCTTTCTCCAGCGCGGCGATATGGTCGCGGCCGGTCGTCTCGACCACGCACACCACGCGTACCTCGGACAGGTCCGGGCCGGCGAACGTGCGATCGTGCACGATCTCGCGCACCGACGCGCCGGTCGACGCGATCACCTCCGACAGTCGTGCCAGGCCGCCGGGACGATCGCTGATCGACACGCTGAAACGGCACATGCGGCCGTCGGTGACGAGGCCGACTTCGATCACGCGATCGAGAATGGACAGGTCGATGTTGCCGCCGCACAGCGTCAGCACCACGTTGCGTCCCTTCAGGCGGTCGAGGCTGCCGTTGAGAAACGCCGCCAGCGGCGTGGCGCCGGCGCCTTCGACCACGCTCTTCTCGAGTTCGATCAGGCGCAGGATCGCGAGCGCGATCATCGCTTCGTCGACGGTGACGACGTCGTCGACCACCCGCGCCAGGATCTCGAAGGGAATCGCGCCGATACGCGGCACGGCGAGGCCGTCGGCCAGCGTCGACGTCAGCTTGATGTCCACCGGCGCCCCATGTGCGCGCGCGGCGACCAGCGACGCCGCGCGCTCGGGCTCGACGCCGATCACCTCGACATCGGGGCGCCGCGCCTTCATCACCGTGCCCACGCCCGACAGCAGGCCGCCGCCGCCGACGGGCACGACGATCGCCTCGAGCGACGGCGCCTGTTCCAGCACTTCGAGCGCGAGCGTGCCTTGCCCGGCGATCACGTGCGCATTGTCGAACGGGTGGATGAACGTGAGGTCGCGCTCGCGCGCGAGCTCTTCGGCCTTCTGCCGCGCTTCGCCGAGGTCGGCTCCGTGCAGCACGATGTGGGCGCCGAACTGGCGGCAGTTCGCCACCTTGACCAGCGCCGCGAAGCGCGGCATGACCACGGTGACCGGAATGTCCAGCATGGCCGCGTGATAGGCGATGCCCTGCGCGTGGTTGCCTGCGGACGCGGCGATCACGCCCCGGCGCCGGCTGTCGGCGTCGAGCTGCAGCAGCGCGTTGCGCGCGCCGCGCTCCTTGAAGCTGCCGGTGCGCTGCAGGTAGTCGAGCTTGCAGAAGATATGCGCCCCGGTGAGCTGCGACAGCGGGATCGACTCCACGCAGGGCGATTCGTAGATGCCGCCGCGGATGCGCTCGCGGGCGGCGACGATGTCGTCGTAGGTGACGGTCGTCATCGGCGTCAGAAGGGCAGCGCGACGCCCGGCAGCGCACGCGCGAGCACATCGCGGAATTCGCCCTGGATGCGCGCCATCGCCGCGCGGTTGTCGGCCTCGAAGCGCAGCACGATCACCGGCGTTGTATTCGACGCGCGGGCGAGGCCGAAGCCGTCGGCATACTCCACGCGCAGGCCGTCGATCGTGACGATGTCCTGCGCCGTGGCGAAGCGCGCCTCGCGTTGCAGCTTGGCGATCTGCGCGTGCTGCGCGCCCTCGGCCACGGCGATATGCAGCTCCGGCGTCGACATCGCGTCGGGCAGCGCGGTCAGCACGGCGCCGGGGTCGGCGTGCCGCGACAGGATCTCGAGCAGGCGCGCGCCGGCATACAGGCCGTCGTCGAAGCCGTACCAGCGCTCGCCGAAGAACGTGTGGCCGCTCATCTCGCCCGCCAAAGCCGCGCCGGTTTCCTTCATTTTCGCCTTGATCAGCGAATGCCCGGTCTTCCACATCAGCGGCTTGCCGTGGCGGGCGGCGATCCACGGTTTGAGATTGCGGGTGCTCTTGACGTCGTAGATCACCGTTGCGCCGGGCGCGCGCTCGAGCACGTCGGCGGCGAACAGCATCAGCTGGCGATCAGGATAGATCACCGTGCCGTCGCGCGTGACGACGCCGAGGCGGTCGCCGTCGCCGTCGAACGCGAGGCCGAGCTCGCAGTCGCCCTGCGCGAGGCGGGCGACGAGATCGGCGAGATTGCCCGGCTGCGACGGGTCCGGATGATGGTTGGGAAAGCGGCCGTCGACTTCGCAGAAGAGCTCGACGACGTCGCAGCCCATCCGCCGGTACAAGGCCGGTGCGTAGGCACCGGCAACGCCGTTGCCGCAATCGACGGCGATGCGCATCGGCCGCGCGATGTGCACATCGCCGACAATGCGCTCGATGTATGCCTGCGTGATGTCGGCCGTGCGATACGTGCCGCGGCCGCTGGCGAGACCTCCGGATTCGATGCGCTCGCGCAGCGCCACGATCTCGGCGCCTGACAGCGTGTTGCCGGCGATCACCATCTTGAGGCCGTTGTAGTCGGGCGGATTGTGGCTGCCGGTGACCATCGTGCTGCAATGCGTGCCGAGGTGCTCGGCCGCGAAATAGGTCATCGGCGTCGTCACCTGTCCGATGTCGACGACGTCGGCGCCCGCGGCGCGAATGCCGTCGCCGAGCGCCTGCGCAAACCCGGGTCCCGACAGCCGCCCGTCGCGGCCGATGACGATGGCCTTGCAATCGCGCTCCAGCGCGAGCGTGCCGAGCGCGCGGCCGACGGCGCCGACCACGTCTGCAGTCAGGTTGCGATCGACGATGCCGCGGATGTCGTACGCCTTGAAGATCTCGGCGGGAACGTGCATGGGGGAGGCGGCCTGCGGGGACGCGGTCAATCGCCGCGACGGAAGAATGATACCAAGCGCCGCGGCAGCCACGCGTGCGAGCCGGGAAACGGACCCACGGCAAAGCCGGCGTGGCCGCCGCTGCGCGGCCGCTCCAGCAGGACGCTCGGGTTCACCGCGTTCGCTGCCGGCAGCGAGCGCATCGGAATGAACGGGTCGTTGGTCGCATTCAGCACGAGCGTCGGCAGCCGCACGCCGGACAGCCAGGGCTTCGACGAGCCACGCGTCCAGTAATCACGGGTGCCCGCGAAACCGTGCAGCGGCGCCGTGACGACATCGTCGAAGTCCCACAATGAGCGCGCTCGCGCGATGCGTGCAGGGTCCAGCATTCCGGGGAAGCGCGCCGCCATCGCCAGCGCCTTGGGCTTCAGGTCGCGCAGGAAATGCCAGCTGTACACGCGATTCGCGCCCTGCGCGATCGCGAGGCCGGATGCCATCAGGTCGAGCGGCGCCGACACCGCGGCCGCCGACGCCAGCAGGCGCGCGGCCGCGGTGCCTTCGCGTCCCAGCCAGTTGAGCAGTGCGCTGCCGCCGAGCGAAACGCCGGCAGCGTGGATCGGCGTCGCCGGATCGACACGCGCACGCACCGCGTTCAGCATCGCGCCGATCTCGGCGTGGTCGCCCGAGTGATACGCCCGCGGCAGGCGATTGAGCTCGCCGCCGCATCCGCGGAAATGCGGCACTACGCAACGCCATCCGATCGTCTGCACGTGCAGCGCCAGCGAGCGCGCGTAGTGCGATTGCGAGCTGCCCTCGAGGCCGTGAAACAGGACGACCAGCGGCGTGTCGGCCGCCGCCGCGGTGTCCTGCCAGTCGAAGAGCCAGAAATCGCCATCGCCGATCTCTACGCGCTCGCGCCGCCAGGCGATGTTCGGCCGCGCCAGCACGTAGGCACCGATCGTCTGCGCATGCGCGCCGGCGAGCCATCGCGGCGCACGATAGGGCGCGTCCGCGTCCCGCATCAGTCCAGCATCCGGTCGAGGCGCTCGACGATCGTCCGCAGCACGTCGACGCGCGCGTGGTTCTTGTCGTCGGAACCGATCAGGCGCCAGGGCGCGCGCGCCGTCGACGTGCGTTCGACCATGTCGGCGACCGCCTGCTGGTAGTCGTCCCACCGCTTGCGGTTGCGCCAGTCGTCCGGGGTGATCTTGAAATGCTTGTACGGCGTGTCTTCACGCGCGCGGAACCGCGCGAGCTGCTCGGCCTTCGACACCTGCAGCCAGAACTTGCAGACGATCGCGTCGCCTTCGTACAACTGCTCTTCGAACTGATTGATCTCGCCGTAGGCGCGCTGCCAGTCCGCCACGCTGCAGAATCCCTCCACGCGCTCGACCAGCACGCGACCGTACCAGCTGCGATCGAAAATGGTGATGCCGCCGCGCGCCGGCACGTGGCGCCAGAATCGCCACAGCCACGGAAAACGGCGCTCCTCGTCGTCGGGAGCCGATACCGGCACGTTGACGTACTGGCGTGCGTCGAGCGCGCCGGTCACGCGCCTGATCGTCCCGCCTTTGCCGGCGGCGTCCGCGCCTTCGAACACGAGGATCAGCGAGTGCCGGCCGAAGCGCTTGCGTCGCGTGTGGCGCGCGAGCCGGTGCTGCCACATGGCGAGTGCGTCGCGATACTCGCCGTCCGCCATCCGCGGCGCGAGATCGATCGCGCGCAACGCGCCGGTGCGTGCGTCGACGTCGGCACGGCGCTGTACGTGGCGTGGCGGGCGGGCGGCGCGTGCACCGGGCGGCGCACTCGCCCGGCGCAGCGCCGTCAGCACCAGGCGCCCGATCGTGAGCTCGCGATACTGCGGGTCGAAGCCGTTGACGACGAACCAGGTCGCGGCGGTCGACGACGTTTCGCGCAGCAGGTCTTCCCACACTGCGCGCCGGCTGAAATACGCATCGAGGCGCTTCGACGCGCGGTCGACCGGCACCAGCCGCCACGCATCGTCGCGCAGCGCCTCGATGCGCGCCGCGGCATCCCTGGGCGACAGGTGGATCCAGATCTTCAGCAGCAGCACGCGATCGCAGGCCAGCATGGTCTCGAAATCGCGGATGTCGCCGAGCATGCGCTCGAAGCCCGCGGCATGGCCGTGCGCCTGTGCACGCTGCGCATCGTCGTACCAGGCCTCGGTCAGGATGCCGATCGTGCCGCGCGCCGGCAACGCCCGCCAATAGCGCCACGCCGGCGGATGCGCGCGCTCCTCCGGCGTCGGCCGTGCAAACGCGATGGTGCGGATGTGCCGCGGATCCATCCACGCATTGAGCGTGTTGGCGGTCTCGCTGCGGCCGCCGCCCTCGATGCCGGCCAGCAGGATCAGGACCGCGCCGCGTGCCTCGCGCGCCAGCGCGAACTGGGCGTTGAGGAGCTCCTCGCGCAACCGTGGCAGCGCGCGCTCGAAGCTGGATTTCGGCAGCCGCTGCCGCTGCTCGGCGAGCTCGAGCACGCGCGCGCCGGTCTAGTCGACGGCGCGCCGGCGACGCGCACGCACGGCCGCGGCAAGCGCTTCGAGCGTCGACACGGTATCGTCCCAGCCGATGCAGGCGTCGGTGATGGACACGCCGTAGGCGAGCGCCTGGCCGGGCACGAGGTCCTGGCGGCCGGCGTTGAGGTGACTTTCCAGCATGAGCCCGATGATGCGCGTGTCGCCGGCCGTCACCTGCGCGGCGACGTCGGCGGCGACCGCGATCTGCCGCATGTGCTGCTTGCGGCTGTTGGCATGCGAGCAGTCGATCATCAGGCGTGCGGCGAGGCCGGCGCCCGCGAGCTCGCGCGACGTCGCATCGACGCTCGCCGCATCGTAGTTCGGCTCGCGGCCGCCGCGCAGGATGATGTGGCAGTCCTCGTTGCCAGCGGTATGCACGATCGCCGAGTGCCCGCCCTTGGTCACCGACAGGAAGTGGTGCGGCGCGGACGCCGCCTTGATCGCGTCGACGGCGATGCGCACGTCGCCGTTGGTGCCGTTCTTGAAGCCGACCGGGCACGACAGCCCGGAGGCCAGCTCGCGGTGGACCTGGCTTTCGGTGGTGCGCGCGCCGATCGCACCCCAGGCGATCAGGTCGGCGATGTACTGCGGCGTGATCATGTCGAGGTATTCGGTCCCGGCGGGGAGCGCGAGCTCGTTGATCTCGAGCAGGATGCGGCGGGCGAGGCGCAATCCCTCGTTGATCCGGTAGCTGTCGTCGAGCCGGGGATCGTTGATGAGGCCCTTCCAGCCGACCGTCGTGCGCGGCTTCTCGAAATACACACGCATCACCACGACGAGATCGTGCGCGAGCGACTGGCGCACGGCGGCGAGGCGCGACGCGTAGTCGAGGGCGGCGTCGTAGTCGTGGATCGAGCACGGCCCCACGATCACCAGCAGGCGGTCGTCGGCGCCGTGCAGCACGCGATGGATCGCCTGGCGGGCGTCGAACGTGGTGGTCGCGGCGCGGTCCGACAGCGCGTATTCGCGCAGCAGGTGCGACGGCGGCGCCAGCTCGGTAATTTCGGTGATCCGGGTGTCGTCGATCCGCCGCACCGGCGCGACAGGCGGCGGCTGGATGGCGGAGGCGGGGTGCGGGATCGGGTTGGCCAAGGCAAGCTCCGAGTGCTGGCATCAAGAAAAACAAGGGGTTAACGTCTCAACCCCGGGCAGATTTGCATTTTGCCACGGAGCTTGCTGCGGCGCACGATGCGACCGCGCAACAACCCCGGCACGGGACCGCGCGAAACAATTGCGGACGCGTCGGCGCCTACCTTAGACTCGCTTCAAGTCGCGGTGGCGCCAACCGGCGTGTGCCGACAGTTCGAAGGATCCCGTCTCCAATCTTGCCGAGGAATTCCATGATCAAACATTTCCTGACCGTCGCGCTGATCGGCGCGTTCGCCGCCACCGCCGCACCTGCCTTCGCCGCCGACACGGCGGAGAAGCCGGTGAACGCGCAGCAGGAGCGGATGAAGACCTGCAACGCCAAGGCCGGCGACATGAAGGGCGACGCGCGCAAGACCTTCATGTCGAAATGCCTGTCGGACGAAAAGCAGGTCTACGACAGCAAGATGGGCGAGTGCAACGCGAAATCGAAGGGATTGAAGGGCGACGAGCACAAGAAATTCATGAGCGACTGCATGAAGAAGGCGGCGTGACGCCCGGCAGTCGACTGACCGCATTCAGCTGCGTTTGCTGAACACGATGGATTGACCTCCTGTCCGGTCCATCGCAACTGCAAGGCCGTGGGCGCAATCCCACGGCCTTGTTTTTGGTGGATGCCCCGGCGATGGCCAGCCGCGGTCAATGCTTGCGCAGCAGCAGCCCCTTCAGGTACTCGCCCTCGGGGAATTGCAGTGACAGCGGGTGGTCGGCGCCGGCGCCGAGCGTGGCGACGATGGTCGCCTCGCTGCGCGCGTCGACTGCCGCGCCGGCGACGATCTTGCGGAACAGGGCGGCATCGATGCCGCCCGAGCACGAGAAGGTCGCCAGCAGGCCGCTCGGCGCGAGGAGCTTCCACGCCAGCAGGTTGATGTCCTTGTACGCACCGGCGGCACGTGCGGCGCTGGCGGCCGTCGGCGCGAACTTCGGCGGGTCGAGCACGACCAGGTCGAACGTCTCGCCGGCGTTGCGCAGCGCGCGCAGCTCGCTGAACACATCGGCAGTCCGCCAGCGCGCGGGCGACGCCGCGATCGCCGCGTTCGCCGCGAGGTTGCTGCGTGCGAGCCCGATTGCGCCCGCCGAGCTGTCGATCGACAAGGTGTCGGCGGCCCCGCCGGCCAGCGCGGCGAGCGTGAAGCCACCGGTGTAGCAGAAGGCATTGAGCACGCGGCGCCCCCGCGCGTGGCTGCGCACGATCCTGCGGTTGTCGCGCTGATCGAGATAGAAGCCGGTCTTCTGGCCGCCCACGACGTCGACGCGATACACGAGGCCGTCCTCGACGATCGTCACTTGCGCAGGCAAGCGGCCGGCGATCACCCCGCCCGCCGGCGCCAGGCCCTCCATGGCACGCACCTCGGCATCGGAACGCTCGACCACCGCCGACGCGCCGCTGGTGGCGACCAGCGCGTCGACGATCGCGGCGCGGTGGGCTTCGGCGCCCGCGGACAGGAGTTGCACGACGACGACGTCGCCGTAGCGATCGGCGATGATGCCGGGCAAACCGTCCGCTTCGGCATTGACCACACGCACCGCGGTGTTGGCAGCGTCGAGCAGCGGCACGCGCAGTGCGGCCGCGGCGGCCACGCGGCGCGCGAAGAACGCGGCATCCACGTCTTCGTCGCGATCGAACGTCCAGACCCGTGCACGAATTTGCGAGGACGGGGAGAACGCGGCGCGCGCGAGCCATGCGCCGTCGTCGGCGACGACGTCGACCGTGGCCCCGGCCGCAGCGTCGGGCATGCGCGCGACGGCGCCGGAAAAGATCCACGGATGGCGCGCGACGAGCGATTTCTCGCGTCCGGCCTTGAGCACTGCGACCGGCAGGTGCGCGGTCATCGCGGGCGGCGCGCCGCGGCGCCGCTCATGCGGTGGCCACGCCGAGCGCATGCCCGATCAGCCACGTCATCGCGCCGGCGCCGGCCCCCAGCGCGAGCAGGCGCAGACCGGAGCGCCACGCGTGGCGTCCGGTAAACAGCGACAGCACGGCACCCACGGCGAACAGGGCAGCGCCGGTGAATGCGATCGACGCGGCGAGGGCATTCGTCGCGCGCAGCACGAACGGCAGCAACGGCACGGCGGCGCCGAGCGCGAACGCGCACCACGACGTCGCCGCGGCGCCGAACGGCGAGCCCAGCTCGTCCGGGTTGAGGCCGAGCTCCTCGCGCGCCAGCGTGTCGAGGGCGTGCGCGGGATCGGCGACGATTTTCTGCGCAACCCGTTCGGCTTCGCGTCGTGGCAAACCTTTCGCCGCGTAGATGAGGGCGAGCTCCTGCGCCTCGGCATCGGGATATTGCGCGAGCTCGTCGCGCTCGAGCCCGATCTGGTACTCGAAGAACTCGCGTTGCGAGCGCACCGAGACGTACTCGCCGGCCGCCATGGCGAACGCGCCGGCGGCGAGCCCGGCCACGCCGGACAGCACGACCAGTGGCGTGCTCGCGCTGGCGCCGGCCACGCCGAAGATGAGGCTGGCGTTGGATACCAGCCCGTCCGACACGCCGAACACCGCGGCGCGCAGGTTGCCGCCGCCGGCGAGACCGCGATGGCGCCGCTCGACGCCGCCCGCCGCCGGCGTGGCATGGCCCGGGTCGACACCGGCAGCGCCCTGCGTGTAGATCGACATCCCGCGCACCTTCATCGCCGACAGCACGGGTCGCAGGCGGCGCGGCCCGATCACGCCGACGAGCTTCGCCACGATGCGCGTGCGGCGATCTGCGACGTAGGGACCGGGCGCCGGGGCGCCGCGCGCCGTCAGCTGCGCCTGCCAGATCGCCGCCTGCGCCAGCGCCTCGCCGGCGAGGCGCACGAAGAGCTCGCCGCGCGCATTGTCGCGCTCGGCCTCGGCGCAGGCGCGGTAGAGCAGCGCCGCGCGTTGTTCCTCGCGCCACGACTCGAGCGGATTCATCGTCGCGGGTCTGCTTGCGCGCTCGCGACAGCGGGCTTCACTGCGGCACGCCGACGATGCCGTCGATGCGCTGCATCACCTCGGGCGTGAGCTTCGCCACGACGTCCAGCGCCTTCAGGTTGTCGGCGACCTGCGCCACGCGCGATGCGCCGGTGATCACCGTCGACACATGTGGATTGGCGAGGCACCAGGCGATGGAGAGCTGTGCCAGCGTGCATGAAAGGTCGTCGGCGACCGGCTTCAGCGCCCGGACCTTGGCGATCGCCGCGCGGTCGCTCAGGCGCTCCTTCAGCCATTCGTAGCCCTTGAGGGCACCGCGCGAATCCTGCGGGATGCCATCGTTGTACTTGCCGGTGAGCAGGCCGGAAGCGAGCGGGCTCCACGTGGTGGTGCCGACGCCGAGATCACGGAACACGCGCGCGTACTCGACCTCCATGCGCTCGCGATGCAGCAGGTTGTATTGCGGCTGCTCCATCACCGGCTTGTGCAGGTGATGCCTGTCGGCGATCTCCCAGGCGCCGTAGATCTCCGCCGCCGACCATTCCGAAGTGCCCCAGTAGATCGCCTTGCCGGCGGTGACGATGTCGTGCATCGCGTGCACGGTCTCCTCGAGTGGCGTGTCGGGGTCGGGACGGTGGCAGAACACGAGGTCGACGTAGTCGAGGCCGAGACGCGCCAGCGATCCGTCGATCGCCTGCATCAGGTACTTGCGGTTGAGCGTGTTCTTCTCGTTGGGACCGGGGTTCAGCCCCCAGAAGAACTTGGTCGACACGATGTACGAGGCGCGCCGCCAGCCTGTCTTCTTCAGCACCTCGCCCATGATCGACTCCGACTGGCCGTTGGCGTACACCTCGGCGTTGTCGAAGAAATTGACGCCGGCGTCATGGGCCGCCGCCATGCATTCGCGCGCGAGGTCGGCGCCCATCTGGTTGCCGTAGGTGATCCAGGAGCCGAGCGAAAGGGCGCTCACCTTGAGCCCGGAGCGTCCGAGCCGGCGATAGGGCATGGGGGTCATTGGCGGTTTTCCGGTGACGGAGCGCTGCGGACGGCGCTCGACGGCGCGCTAGAATGCGCGGTCCAATTTTACCGGAAGCGTGACGATCATGCCGCAACGCCGCAAGCCGCCGCTCGACGTCGACGCGCTGTGGGCCCTCAAGCGGATCGGCACGCCGGCGCTGTCGCCCGACGGCGCCACCGCGTGCGCCGCCGTAAATACCTTCGACATGGACAGCAACGAGGGCCGCACCGAGCTGTGGCTGTTCGCCACCGGATTCGGCGCCGGGCGCGGCAAGTCGCGCATGCTCACGGGCGGCGACAAGGACAGCGACCCCGTGTGGTCACCCGATGGCCGCCACATCGCGTTCACCGCCAAGCGCAAGGACGATGCCGAGCCCCAAGTGTACGTGATTGCCGTCGACGGCGGCGAGGCGCGCCGTCTCACCGCGCTCAGCACCGGCTGCGCCGGACTCAAATGGTTCCCCGACAGCCGGCGGATCGCGTTCATCTCGCGGGTGTGGCGTGACCTCGCCACCGACGCGCAGCATGCCAAGCGCCTGAAGGAGCGCAAGGAAGACAAGGTGAAGGCGATCGTCACCGAGCGCGCGGAGTACCGGTACTGGGACCACTGGGTCGCCGACGGCCGCGAGCCGCACGTGTTCGCCTGCACGATCGCCACCGGCCGCAGCGAGGACCTCTTCGCCGGCACCGGCCTCGCGCTGCCGCCGTGGGAGCCGACGGCGGCGGACTACGACATCGCGCCCGACGGCGGCGAGATCGCGGCCAGCATCGACCCGGCGGCCGAGCCCGGCATGATGAACCGGCGCGACATCGTGCTCATCGACACGCGCACCCGGCGCAAGCGCGTGCTGACGGGTGACACCGGCATGGACGACGCCATGCCGGTGTACGCGCCCGACGGCCGCACGCTGGCGCAGATCGCCTACAACACGAAGCGCGCGTTCAACGACCAGGGGCACCTGCGCCTCGTCGATCGCCGCTCCGGCGCAGTGAAGAAGGTCCTCCCGCGTCTCGATCGCCAGGTCACGCACCTGCGGTTCACGCCCGACGGCGGCGCGCTGCTGTTCACCTGCGAGGATCACGGCCGCGCCAACCTTTGCCGCGTCGCGCTGCGCGGCGAGGCGCTGTCGCTGATCGCCCGCGGCGGCACGATCGGCGGCTTCGCGCAATCGCGCGATGGCCGCGTGATCGCGTTCGACCGCGCGAGCTACGCCCATCCACCGGCACTGTTCGCCGTTGCCGGCGACGGCCGCGGCGAGCGCTCCATCGAATCGCTCAACTCGGCACTGCTGTCGCGACATGCGTTCGGCGAGACGCGCGAGTATTCCGTCAAGGGATTCGGCGGCGAGCCGGTGCAGCTGTGGGTCACGTATCCGCCGGGGTTCGATCCGGCGCGCAAATGGCCGCTGATGCATTCGATCCACGGCGGTCCGCACTCCGCGCACCACGACGGCTGGCACTTTCGCTGGAACTCGCACGTATTCGCCGGGCAAGGGTACGTCGTCGCCATGGTGAATTACCACGGGTCGTCGGGCTTCGGCCAGCGCTTCATCGAGTCGATCACCGGCCACTACGGCAAGAAGGAATTCGCCGATGTCGAAGCCGCGACCGATTTCCTGCTGGCGAAGGGCTATATCGACCGCACGCGGCTGACGGCCACCGGCGGCAGCTACGGCGGCTACATGGTCGCGTACATGAACGGCCACACCGACCGCTATCGCAGCTACGTATGCCACGCCGGCTGCTACGACTGGGTGTCGATGATGGCCACCGACGGCTACCGTTTCTTCGCCAGCGAGCTCGGCGCATATCACTGGAACGACGAGGCGAGGGTGATGTCGCAGTCACCACACCACTTCGTGCGGCGCGCGAAGACGCCGACGCTCGTCGTGCACGGCGAGATGGACTATCGGGTGCCCGCGACGCAGGCGCTGCAGTACTACAACACGCTCAAGGCGAAGGGCGTGGCGGCGCGCCTCGTGTACTTCCCGGACGAGAACCACTGGATCCTGAAGCCGCAGAACTCACGGCTGTGGTATCGCGAGTTCTTCGCGTGGCTCGCACGCGAAGCCGCGGGCGGGGCGGTCGCGCGGGCGCGGCGCCGGCGCTGAGGAGTCGCGGCGATCACGTCGATGGCGCGGCAGCGCAATGCGCCTGAATCGAAGGTGATACGCCGCGATGCTGCTACAGCGTCGAACGTGAAATGCCGCGACGCGGCTACAGCGTCGAATGTGCAGTACCGCGTCGCTCGACCCGTTCCTGGCAGGCGATGCAGCGCGCCGCCGAGGGACTGACCGCGAGGCGCGCCGGAGCGATCGGCTGCCCGCAGTCGACGCAGACGCCATAGCTGCCGTCGGCGATGCGTGTGAGCGCGCCCTCGACGGCGGCCAGCTCGCGCACGTCGCGCGACACCTGCGCGATGTCGAGCGCGGCCCACTCATCGGCCACCGCCCAGTCGTCGGTGTCCTCGAGGCGGTTGCGCAACGCCATCACCTTAGGGTCGTCGTGATCGGCGAACTGTTCGCGGATCTCGGCGCGCAGGTCGTGCCGGCGCTTGATGAGCTCCGCCTTGGCAGCCAGGAAATCGGTCGAGTTGGGGATGTTTTTGGCCATCTCAAGTCCTTGAAACCGCCGGCGTCACCCGTATCTGCCCGGTCACAGGCACCGGCGTGCGATGGCTCCCGGCGCCTCGTCCCATACCGGAATCACTATCCAGATCGAGGAGAATTCAATGCAACATCTACGAGTATACGACCCGTTCGGACGCGCCGCGCTGCACGATGCATTCGGCGACATCGTACGCGACTTCCTGAGCCCGGCCCGCACGGATGGCCAGACGCTGACGATCCGCTCGGACGTCAGCGAAACCGACAACGCCTACATCGTGCGCGCCGAGATCCCGGGCGTGAAGAAGGACGACATCCAGGTCACTATCGACGGCGGCGAGGTCACCATCGGCGCCGAAGTGAAGCGCAGCAACGATGTCCGTGACGGCGAGCGCGCGCTGCGCACCGAGCGCTACGAGGGCTCCGCCTTCCGCAGCTACGCCTTCGCCAGCGACATCGACGAGGCGGCGAGCGAAGCCCGCTACGAAAACGGCGTGCTCGAGCTCAAGCTCGCCAAGAAGGCGCAGCTGGCCGGACGCAAGCTGGCGGTGCAGTAAAGCCGCGCGCCGCGAGGCGCGTCAGCGGATGCGGCGAGGGTTGAACTCCTCCTCGATGTTGTCGCGGAAATAGCTCCACGGCGACGACGAGGAGGCGAGCCGGCGCCACATTTCCGGCGACACGCCCGTGTATTCGAAGGTCCCAGCCGCGAGCTCGACCACGAGCTTGCGGCTTTTTTCGTCATACCCGGCGGCGCGCAGGCTGCCGCCGGCCAGCTTCTTCATTTCCATCGCGGCTTCCGTTCTCGCGATCTCGAGTGCCGTGGTGCGTGCAGGTCCGCGCCGCCTCGTGCCGCCGGCGCGTGCCGGCGCGACCGGCGGCCGGTATGATGCGCGCGCCGCCGCGAATTTTCCAGATCCGTTCCGTCCATGCGCCGCCCGATGCCTGCGTTCCTCGTCGCCGCCTTTGCAGCACTGGCACTGGCATCGTCCGGCGCCGCGCCTGCCGTCGCCGACGCGCCACGGGGCACGCTGCGCGTCGTATTCCCCATCGGCGAGACGAGCTTCGACCCCGCGGTCGGCAACGACGCCGCCTCCGGCAGCGTGATGGAGGCGATATTCGACACGCTGATCGAATACGACTACCTCGCGCGTCCGGTGAAGCTCGTGGCGAACGCCGCGTCGTTGCCATCGATCACCGACAACGGGCGCACGTTCACCTTTCGCATCCGCAAGGGCATCTACTTCCAGGACGATCCGGCATTCGGCGGCCACAAGCGCGAGCTGGTCGCCGCCGACTTCGCCTACAGCTTCGAGCGCCATCTCGACCCGGCGCTGCATTCGCCGTGGTCGTTCGTGCTGGAAGGCAAGCTCGAAGGCGGCGATGTCGCGCAGGCGGCGGCACGCAAGACCGGCAAGTTCGACTACGACACGCCGCTGCCGGGTCTCGAGGTGGTCGACCGCTACACGCTGCGCGTTCATCTCACTGCGCCCGACTACCGCTTTCCATACAAGATCGCCATTCCGTCGATGTGCGCGCTGGCGCGCGAGGTGGTCGAACGCTACGGACGCGACGTCGGCGCGCACCCCGTGGGCACCGGGCCGTACCGGCTCGGCGAGTACAAGCGCAGCGCGCGCATCGTGCTCGACGCCAACCCGACGTATCGCGACGAGACATACGTGCCGGCAGGGCCGATACCCGACGCCTGGAAGCCGATTGCCGCATCGCTCGCCGGCAAGCGCCTGCCGCGCAATGCGCGCGTCGAGATCAGCGTGATCGAGGAGGAGCAGTCGGAATGGCTCGCGTTCCTCAATGGCGAGCTCGACCTGCTCGAGGTCTTTCCGAACCAGTTCATCGACGAACTGCTGGTCGACGGCGCGCTGCGGCCCATCTACGCCAAGCGCGGCATCCAGCACCAGGTGTTCATGCGCCCGAACGTGTGGTGGACGTACTTCAACATGGAGGATCCGCTGGTCGGCGGGTATACGCAGGACAAGATCGCGCTGCGGCGCGCGATCGCCATGGCGTGGGATGCGGACGAGTACATCCGGGTGGTGCTGCACGGCCGCGCCATTCCGGCGCAGGGGATCATCCCGCCCGACATCCAGGGCTACACCGCGCGCAGGACGATCGCGCAGGTGTACGACCCTGCGGCCTCGCGCGCGCTCCTCGACCGCTTCGGCTACAAGGACCGCGACGGCGACGGCTACCGCGAGACGCCCGACGGCAAGCCGCTGACGCTCGTCTACTGGTCGTCGCCCAATTCGCTGACGCGCCAGTCCGACGAATTGTGGAAGCGCAGGATGGATGCGATCGGCCTGCGCATCGAGTTTCACAAGGATCGCACGCCGGAGCTGCGCAAGATGGCGCGCCAGGGCAAGATCATGATGCGCAGCGACGGCTGGAACGCCGACTACCCGGACGCCGAGAATTTCATGCAGGTGCTGTACGGGCCCAATATCGGCCAGGCCAACGACTCGCGCTTCAAGCTGCCGGCATTCGACGCGCTCTACGACGAGGCGCGCACGCTCCCCGACGGCGACGCGCGCACCGCGCTGTTCGCGCGGATGACCGACCTGGTGCTCGCCTACGCGCCGTTCCGCATGACCTACTACCGTCTCGAGGATCCGGTGGCGCAGCCGTGGGTGCACGACTTCGTGCCGCACCCGATCAGCACGCAGACCTGGAAATACACCGCGGTCGACCCGCACCGCTAGGCGCCGCGGACGGCGTCAGTTGAGCATGAACGGGTTGGTGGACTTCTTCGGCACCTTGAGCGGCTCGCAGTCGGTCAGGCCGACGGCGACGTTCTCGCGGATCAGCGTGAGGTCGCTGGTGCTGCCGCGCAGCTCCATGAGGCCGTTGGTGTAGCGCACGCCGTTCTGCGTCGATACCTGGTACAGCGTGACGAGGTGTTCGTCGGGCGGCATCAGGACGCGCGCCTCCTGCTCGGTGAAGCGCACGACGATGCGCTGGCCCTGGAGCTTGCAGGCGAACGTGTCTTTCGAGATCTCCATCTCGGGACTCGAAGTGGCACATGCGGCGAGCGCCATGGCGGCGATGCACGGGAGAAGGCGCGCGGCGAGCGCGGCGGTGCCGCGAGACGGCAGCGAACGGCGCTTGCGGGGTCGGGCGATCATCGGCCCGAGGATAGCATGCGAAGTGGCGCGCTCGCGCGCGCGGCTCAGCACTCGGTGACGTTGATCGCCGCGCCGCCGAGCGAGGCCTGCTTGTAGCGCCCGGACATCGCGCGCCCCGACTCGATCATCGCGCTGACGACGCTGTCGAGGCCGTTCGCCGGCTGCGGCCGCGCGAGCGCCGCCTGCGCCGAGGCATGCGCATGCGCGGCGCCGGCGGCGTTGCGGCCGATGCAGGGCTGCTGGATATGGCCGCCATCGGGATCGCACGCCTGCCCGAGGTGCGGCGCGAGCGCCAGTTCGGCAGCGTGCAGCATCTGCGCATTGGTGCCGCCGAGCACGGCTGCGTAGCCGGCGGCCGCCATCGCCGAGGCGACGCCGATCACGCCCTGGCACCCCGCTTGGCGCAAGCCCATCCCGCGCAGCAATGCGCCGACCACGCCGGCCGTCATCAGGAATTCGATCGTGCCCACTTCCTCGGCCAGCGGCCGGGCCTTGCGCCAGTGCGCGAGCAGCGCCGCCACCGGCCCTGCCGAGCCGCTGGTGGGTGCGGCGACGACGCGCCCGCCGGCGGCATTTTCCTCGGCCACCGCCTGCGCCATCACCGAGCACCATTGCGCCGGCGTGCCGTCGCTGGCGCGAAGCGCGATGGCCTGCGCCGAGGCGCGCCGCGTGCGTCCGCCAGGCAGCGGCGTGTCCGTGGCGAGCCCGCGATGCACGGACGCGCGCATCGTCTCGCCGTACGCGAGCAACGTCTCCTTGACGTCGCCGGGGCTCTTGAACACCGTCTCGTTGGCGAAGCCGATCGCGGCGAGCTTCTTGCCGACGACCTCGCCGGCGTCGATCAGCGCCGCGGCGGTGACGAATGGATAGGGCACGCGCGGCGACTCGCGCACGCGCCGCAGATGCGCGGGATCGACGATCTCGCCGTCACCGATGGAGTAGTAATCGCGTTCGGCGAGCACGTCGCCGCGTGCGCCGCGCGCCACGAAGCGCATCGCGTTGCTGGCGCCGGGCACTGCGCGGTCGACGCGAAACGCGATGTCGCGCTCGGCATCGAAGGCGACCGGCTGGCGGCCGTTGAGCGCCAGCGTGCCGCTCGACTTGACCGCCTTCGACCGCGCGCGCATCGACGCGGCGTCGCAGTCCTCGGGCGAAGCGCCGCCGAGACCGGCGACGATCGCTTCGGCGGTGGCGCTTTCGCGGCTGGCGCAGGCGAGTCCGCCATAGAGCTCGACGTCGATGCGCGCCGCCGCGCGCGCCATGCCGTCGGCCTCCAGCGCGTGCACGAATCGCCGCGCCGCGGCGAGCGGGCCGAACGTCTGCACCGACGACGGCCCGGGGCCGGCGTGCAGCACTTCGAACACGCTCACGTACATGCGGAGAGCCCTCCAGTCGGTCGCCCGCGGCCCCAGCGTCGCTTCAATGCGCGAAGCGGATCGCGTCCGGGTAGGAAAGGACCTCCGGCAACGCGGCATCCGCGCGCACCGCCGCCTGCATGGATTGCCACCAGCCGGCGTCGATGAGGTCGCGATGATAGCGCAGGAACGCCTCGCGGATCGCGCCGTCCGTCAGCAGAAACGTGGCGAATTCCTCGGGAAACACGTCGCGCGCGGCGACGTCGTACCAGATCTCGCCGGACATCTCGTCGTGCCCGGGCGGTGGCGGCGGTATGCGGCGGAACCGGCAGTCGCCGAGGTATTCGATTTCGTCGAAGTCGTAGAACACAACCCGCCCATAGCGCGTGACGCCGAAATTCTTGAACAGCAGGTCGCCGCAGAAAATGTCGACCGCGGCGAGCTCGCGGATGGCGTCGCCGTACTCGCGCACGCTGTGGTCGCGCGCGGCGCCCGTCGCCGCCGCGAGGTACAGGTTGAGCGGTGTCAGCCGACGCTCGATGTACAGATGGCGGATGACGATGCGGTCGCCATCGTCCTCCAGCATCGATGGCACCGAGCGCGCAAGCTCGGCCAGCAGCGCGGGATCGAAGCGCTCGCGCGGGAAGGCCACGTTCGAGTATTCGAGGACGTCGGTCATGCGCCCGGCGCGGTCGTGATGCTTGACCAGCTGGTACTTGTGCATGACGCGCACGCGATCGGTATCCTTCGACGCCGCGATGTCGTCGCGGATCACCTTGAACACCCACGGCAACGACGGCAGCGTGAACACCATCATCACCAGGCCGCGGATGCCGGGCGCGACCACGAAGCGGTCGGTCGAGTGGCGCAGGTGGTGCAGAAGGTCGCGGTAGAACAGCGCCTTGCCGTGCTTGGCGAGGCCCAGCATCGTGTACAGCTCGGATGCGGTCTTGTCGACGCAGATGTCGTGCAGGAACTCGACGTAGGCCGACGGCACGTCCATGTCGACCAGGAAGTACGCGCGGTTGGCGGAGAACAGCAGCGCGAGTTCCTGCGTCTCGGTGAGCAGCGCGTCGATGTACAGCCGCCCGCGCACATCGTGCTTGATCGCGACGACGAACGGATAGCGCCGGCTGCCGTTGATGATGCGCCCGGGCAGGTATGCGGTGCGGTTGCGGAAGAACGGCGACGACAGCACCTGCACCTGGTGATTCGCCTCGAGCGTGAACGGCCGCGGCAGGATGCGGCGCAGGCGATGCGTGACGTTGACGATGTCGCGGCGGAAATCGGCGAAGCGCGGCCTCAGGCCGACGTCGAGGACGATGTCGATCAGCGCCTGGCGCAATCCGCGCTGCAGCGGATAGTAGCTGCGGTACGACGGCGGGTCGGACTCGATGTGCGCGGTGGCGATCGTCGGGCGCACGAAGATGAAGCGGTTGTTGAAGTAGCTGCGGTGCAGGATCTTGCACGTGACGGTGTTGAAGAACGTCTCCGCGCACTCCGGCTGCTTGTGGTCGATGAGGCGCGCGATGTAGTGCTGCTTGACCGCCGCCCACAGCACGTCCAGCGCCGCGGCCGGCAAGGACGCCGGCGCGAACTCGCGCTCGATGCGCGCCACGGTCTCGGCCACCCGCATGTCGTAGAAGTCGATGCGGTCGCGCGCGACATGGCCGATGGCGAGCCAGTTGCAGGCCTCGAAATGGCGACGCGCGGCACGCGCGCACTCGCGGAACAGCGCGTAGTGGCGGTCGAAGCCTTCGACCAGCGCGCCGGCGATGGCGCGCGCCGCGCGATCGGAATCGAGCGGCGTGAGGACGGCCGGGATCGCGGTCACGGCGGTGCGGTCTCGCCGCCGCGATGCCGCCGGCCGCTCAGTCCTTCGTTTTCTCGATGGCTTCCTTGGCCTTGTTGGCCACCGCGTTGTATTCCTCGACGGCGTCGTTGCCGGCCTTCACGGCGGCGTCGGCGATCGCTCGCTGATCGGCGGCGAACTTCTTGATGCAGTTGCCGTACTCGTCCATCGATTTCTGCCATGCCTTGCGGCGCGTGTCGCTGGCCAGGCGGCCGGGATAATCGTCGGGCCGGGCGCAGGTGTTCTTCGAGGCGCCCTGCGCAAGCGCCGGCGACGCGGATAGCGCGAGGAGCACGGAGGCGAACAGGGGGGCGATGACGGTCGATTTCATTGGCAGTCCGTGGATGAAAATGGCACGGCGCCATTGTAACCCGCACCAAAACCCTGCATCAAAGACGGGAATCCAGCGCCTGTGCGCCGGAAACAGCAAAAGGCAGGGCACGCGCCGCCGCTTCTCGTGGAAGGTGCGGCGCGAGGCCCCGGTATTACGCCGGGTCAGCTATTTACGACGTGCAGCCTGGCGGTCGGGCAGTTGTACCAGCGGACTTCGGCCATCGAATGGCGAGCCGCACGTTCCACCTGATCCATGTAATCGACGTTGCACACCAGCTTGCCTTCGACGTCGGCACGCGTAAGCGGTGCAGGCGCACATCCGGCGAGTACGAGGACCGACACCGCGCAAACCGACAACACGAGCGTTTTCATGGCGCTCCCTCCTTTCGATTTCATTATCGGCGGGGCGTTGGGGAAGTCAAGGAGGTTGCCGCCGGGCGGCCGTCGGCGTCCCGGAGGTGGATATTGCGCAACAGGCGTTGCGGCCGGCGGCGAACACGGCGAGGGTGAGAGGCGCCGCCGGCGCGGGCGCCGGAACGGATCCGGCGGCCGACCACCCCTTGTGGAATGGACCGCCGGCCCGCTCAGCGTGCGCTGAACGTGTCGCAGTTGCGGATATCGCCGGTATCGAGACCGCGCTTGAACCACGTCATCCGCTGCTGCGAAGAGCCGTGCGTGAACGACTCGGGTACCACCGTGCCCCGCATCTGTTTCTGCAAACGATCGTCGCCGACCGCCGCCGCCGCCCTGAGGCCTTCGTCGGCGTCGCCGGGGTCGAGCAGATTGCGCTTCGCGGCGTAGAAGCCCCAGACGCCGGCGTAGCAATCGGCCTGCAGCTCGAGGCGCACCGACATGGCATTGCGATCGCGATCGGACATCCGGCTCGTCTGCGCGTCGAACTTGTCCATCGTGCCGAGCAGGTTCTGCACGTGATGTCCCACCTCGTGGGCGATGACGTACGCCTGCGCGAAATCGCCGGGGGCGCCGAAGCGCTGCGCAAGCTCGCGGAAGAACGCCGTATCGAGGTAGAGCATGCGGTCCCCGGGGCAATAGAAGGGCCCCACGGACGCCGTCGCCCGTCCGCACGCGGATTGCGTCATGCCGCTGAACAGCACCATCTTCGGGGGGGTGTAGGTGCGGTTCTGCGCGCGGAACACCGCCGTCCAGACGTCCTCGGTATCGCCGAGCACGCCGCCGACCAGCTTGCGCTCGTCGGACATCGGCTGCGCCTGCGACCGTGCGCCGGGCGGTGCCGACTGCGGGCCGTAGCCGGGCGGCGCCTGGGTGGGCGCGGATTGCGGGCCGGATCGGGGCCCATATCCCGGCGGTGCCTGGGTCGGCGGCGCGGGTGCCGGTCCGGTGTCGCCGCCTTCCAGCATGCCGAGGAGCTGCAGCGGATTGATGCCGAAGAGCACGCTGGCGATCAGCGCGATGATGATGCCGCCGAGCCCCAGGCGCATGCCGCCACCGCCGAATCCGCCGCCCGCGCCGCGGTCCTCGATGTTGTCGCTCTGCCTGAAATCACCCCAGCGCATCGTCGCACCTCGTGCCGCGCCGGAAGTCGCGGCTGGCTCCGATTATAAGGCGGCGCTCACGCGCGAAGTGCACGGGTGAGGAACGGCAGGCTGACGTCCATCCGATAGTCGATGGACGAGTGCGTGTCGTCGAATTCCTCGTAGACGTGCGCGACGCGGTGCTCGGCGAGCCGCTTCGACAGCAGGCGCGCGCCGTAGTGCAGGTGATACTGGTCGCGCCATCCGCAATCGATGTAGATGCCGCGCATGCTGCGCAGGTTGGCGGCATAGCGGCCGACCAGCATGACCGGGTCATGCTCCAGCCAGCGCCTCCAGCGTTGCGGCAGCAGCTCGCCGGTCTCGAGATTGAACGGCAGGCGAAATCCATTCGGCGCGCGCGGGTCGGGGTCGTAGCTCGCCGCCATCGCGATCTCCATGATCGCGTGCATCTCGGCGTCCGTCAGCTTCTCCTTGCCCCACATCGCGTCGAGGAAGCGCGCGACGCGCCCGTCGTCGCGGCCGTCGGCGGCCAGCCTCGCATCGCGCACGGCATCGACGCGGCCGGCGCGCCGCCGGCGCGCGCGATAGCGGTCGAGCTCGTTGAGCGTGCGCGGCCAGTCGGTCAGGTAGCAGAGATTGAAATTGGCGTCGCCCGAATGGTCGGCGATCGCGCCCCAGGATTCCGGGTAGCGCATCGCGTGAATGATCGCGCCGTAGCCGCCGGACGACTTGCCGAAGCAACCGCGATGGTCGCGCGACGCGAGCGTGCGGAATTCGCGGTCGACGAACGGGATGATCTCGCGCGTCAGGTAGTCGGCATAGCGGCCGATCGCGGAGGAATTGATGTACTGGTTGCCGCCGAGCGACGTGAAGCAGTCCGGGAACACGACGATCGCGGGCGCCATGCGCCGCTCATGCACGAGGCGCGCGATGCGCTCGGGCACGTTCTCGTCGAACGGCCGCCAGTTGAGGTGGGCGAGGCCCGAGCCCGTGAAACCGACGAGGTCGTAGAGCACCGGGAAGCGCCGGCCGCGGCCGCGGCCGATGGACTCGTCGTACTGCGGTGGCAGCCAGACGGCGAGCCGGCGCACATGCGGGTCGCCGAGCGGATTGCCGGCCAGCACCTTCGACGTATGCTCGACGACGACGAGCCTGCCTTGCGGATTCCGATGCTGCTTGCGTGCCATGGAATGACGCCCTGGATGAAGAAGGCGCCGATGTTACGGCATCGTCCCGACGCGGGCGCCGACGTGGCGATCGTGGCGATCGACCGGACGTCGGCATGCGGGCGGCGCCGCCCGGTGCGCGGCGCCCGGCGCTAGGCCGCTGCCGGCATGGCGTAGCCGGCGACGACGTCGCGGGTCGCCAGGACCTGCGCCGCGGCGTGCACCACCGCGGCGATGCGGCCGACGTCGCGCAGCTGCTGCACCGTCATCCCGGACTCGCGCAGGAGCTTGTAGTGCGAGCCGACGCAGAAGTGGCATTTGCCGACGATCGACGCCGCCAGCGCGTAGAGCTCGAAGCTCACGCGGTCGACGCCGCCATGGCTCGCATAGGCATTCATCCGCAGCTCCGGCCGCAGCGTGGCGAGCTCGGGGTCGGCGACCATCTCGACGTACGGATACCAGGTGTTGTTCATGCCCATCAGCGCCGCCGCGGCGAGCGCGGCGTCGCCATGGCCGTCGGCCAGCGCGGGCGCTGCGCGCAACGCCGCCACCAGCGCCGGCGAGCGCGCGGCGAAGGCGGCCGCCAGCGCCGCGCCGCTCGCGTGCGCGGCGTCGAGGCTCGAGCGGGCGATGGCGGCGTCGAGGTTGAGGCGGATGTCCTTCGCATAGTCGGGAATCCGCGCCTTCAGGGCTTCGAGGTGTTGCATGTCTATCTCCTTGGCAATGGCGCCAGTCGCGCCGCCGCGCTACGCGCGGCGACGCGGCAGCGGTCACGCTGCGAGTGCGAGCGTGTCGCCACCGACCGCGCGGTTGCAGGGGCAGAGCTCGTCGGTCTGCAGGCCGTCGAGGATGCGCAGCACTTCGTCGGGATTGCGGCCGACGTTGAGGTTGTTGACGGAAACGTGCTGGATGACGTTGTGAGGGTCGACGATGAACGTCGCACGCAGCGCCACGCCTTCCTGCGGATCGCGTACGCCGAGCTGGTCGACGAGCGAGCCCGCCGAGTCGCCGAACTGCCACTGATCGAGCTTGTTCAGGTCCTTGTGCTCGCGGCGCCAGCCGAGCTTGCTGAACTCGTTGTCCACCGAGCCGCCCAGCACGACCGCGTCACGCTCGGCGAACGCCTTCGACAGCCTGGCGAAGCCGGCGATCTCCGTGGGGCAGACGAACGTGAAGTCCTTCGGGTAGAAATAGATCACCTTCCACTTGCCGGGGAACGACTTCTCGGTGATCGTCTCGAATGCGGACTGGCCGCCTTCCTGCGGGTGATTGAAGCCGGGCTTGACGCCGGCGACCTTGAAGGGCTCGAGTTGCTGACCAACTGTCTTCATGGGATGTCCTTTGCGGAAACGTTTCTGAATGAGAACGATTCACACGATAGTGGCGCGGATGTCATAATACAAATTGATATTTACTAACACGTTGATAGTTTATTTTAATAACGAAGGCGAATCAGCATTCGCCCGGACGCCTGCGACGCTCATGCCCACGTCAGTGCCGGCTGCGGGCTCGCATACGCCGATCTCGAAGGAGCAGTGATGACCATGCAATCGATCAATCCCGCCAACGCCGAAGTGGTCGGGTCCTACGCCGAGATCACGCCGGCGGCCGCGGCATCGGCGGTCGCCGCCGCGCATGCCGCATTCCCGGCGTGGCGGCGCACGTCGTTCGCCGCGCGCGCCGCAATGATGCGCAAGGCCGCCGGCGTTCTGCGCGCGCGCTCCGACGAATTCGCGCGTCTGATGGCGCTGGAAATGGGCAAGCCGGTGACCGCCGGAGCCGCGGAAGTGGCCAAATGCGCGACCGGCTGCGAGTACTACGCCGAACATGCCGAGCGCTTTCTCGCGCCGGAGGCCGCGCCGACGGAATCGCGGCGCAGCTTCGTCGCCTATAACCCGGTCGGTGTGGTGCTGGCGGTCATGCCGTGGAACTTCCCGTTCTGGCAGGTGCTGCGCTTCGCGGCGCCGACGCTGATGGCCGGCAATACCGCGGTGCTCAAGCACGCGTCGAACGTGCAGGGATGCGCGCTGGCGATCGAATCGGTGTTCCACGACGCCGGCTTTCCGCAGGACGTGTTCCGCACGTTGGTGATCGGCAGCGGCCAGGTCGACGCTCTCGTCGAGAATCGCCACGTGCGCGCGATCACGTTGACCGGCAGCGGGCCGGCGGGGCGCAAGGTCGCGGCCAAGGCGGGTGCGATGCTGAAGAAGACCGTGCTCGAGCTGGGCGGCAGCGATGCCTACCTGGTGCTCGAGGATGCCGACCTCGACCTCGCGGCGGCGGCCTGCGCCAAGGGACGCCTCGTCAATTCCGGGCAGAGCTGCATCGCCGCCAAGCGCTTCGTCGTGGTGGAGCGCGTGCGTGCCCAATTCGAGGAACGGTTCGTGGCCGAGATGGCCAAGGCGCGCTTCGGCGACCCGCTGGATGCCGCCACCGTTTACGGGCCGCTGGCGCGTCACGACCTGCGCGACGAGTTGCACCGGCAAGTGGAAGCGAGCGTGGCCGGCGGCGCGCGCAGGCTGCTCGGCGGCGAGATTCCTGCCGGCCGCGGCGCGTTCTATCCGGCGACGGTGCTGACCGACGTGCGTGCCGGCACGCCGGCGCATGACGACGAGCTGTTCGGCCCGGTGGCCTCGATCATTTCCGCGCGCGACGAAGCGGATGCGATCCGCATCGCCAACGCCTCGGCGTTCGGCCTGGGCGGCGGGGTCTTCACGCGCGACCTCGCGCGCGGCGAGCGCATCGCCGCGGAGTCGCTGGAGGCGGGCTCGGCATTCGTCAACCAGACGGTGGTGTCCGACCCGCGCCTGCCGTTCGGCGGCGTCAAGGAAAGCGGTTACGGCCGCGAGCTCGCGAGCTTCGGCATCCGCGAGTTCGTCGACGTCAAGGCGGTGTCGATCGCCTGAAGCTGCGCGCCGCCGCCGCGGCGCCTATTTCTTCGCGAGCATCGTGCCCCGGCAGCGGCTCGTGCCGCAACGGCAGGCGTACGCGGCGCGCATCTTCTTGCCCATCCGGCCCTCCCACGTCAGCTGATAGTCGTAGGTCAGCTCCTCGCCGCGCTCGATGCGGCGTCGCGCGGCGATGAACACGCGGCCCTCGTCGTCCTCGTACGTCTCGCAGTTCGGGCGGCAGGAATGATTGATCCAGCGCGCGGCGTTGCCGCGCACGTCGGCGTCGATCACGCGACCGTCGTCGAGCCCGAACAGGAACGTGTGATAGGGATTGTCGGGATCCGAGGGCGGACGCGTGTTGGCGTCGTCCCAGGTGGTGCGCTCGCCGCGATATTCGATGATCGTCTGCTTGCGACGGATCGTGCGCGCGGCGAATACGCCGCGGCCGTGGATCGACGAGTTGCGCACGACGTAGTAGCGAATGGGCTTGCTCGCCGCGCTGCGGCTGCGCGGCTTGGCGCTCGCCGACGCGGGCTTGCGGCGCGTTGGCTTGGTCGGCGTTGCCTTGCGGCGGGATGGGCTGGTTCTTGCGTCCTTCTGGTGTGCCGCCACGCGTCGTTACTCCCTGGAAATACGCATTATGCCGGGCTGCCTTCGCCCGTCCGCGCGCCGGCTTTGCCACGCGCGGTGGCGCGCGTCAGCGCGCGAGTGCGGCGAGCGCGACCAGCGCCAGCGGGGTCGTGACGGCCGCGATCGCAGTCGTCAGCACGAGGCTCGATGCGATCGGCCCTTCCAGCGTCGCGAACTGGCGCGCCATCAGGTAGACATTGGCGCCCGTGGGCAGCGCCGCGAGCAACACGACTGCCATCGTTTCCGGCGCGGGAAGGCTGGCGATGCGTGCCAGCGCGAATACGCAGACGGGCAGCGCGAGGAGCTTCAGCGCGGCGATCGCGACGCTTTGCGCCAAGCCCGCGCGGATACCGAATTCCGCGAGGCCCATGCCGAGCGCCACCAGCGACATCGGCACCGCTGCCGTGGCGAGCAGCGACAGCGTGGCGTCGGCGACGTGAGGCAGCGCAAGACCGGTGTAGCTCCAGGCGGTGCCCAGCAGGATGCCCGCAACGACCGGGTTCAGCACGACGCTGCGCGCGGTCTTGCCGAACCCCGCCAGCGAGAAATCGCGGTGGCGCGCCCATTCGACCGACACGGTGACGAGGGTCCACAGCAGCAGCGAATTGAACACCACGACGAGCGACACTGCCGGCATCGCCGTCACCGGCAGCGTGGCTTGTGCCACCGGCACGCCGAGCAGCACGGCGTTTGAGAAGATGCCGCCCATCGCGAACACCGATTGCGCCTCGCCATCCATCGCGAAGCGGCTGCGCGCCAGCACGCGCGCCAGGATGTACACCGCGAGGCAGCCGCCGAAGTACACGAGCAGCAGGCGCGCATCGACATGCGGCAGGCGCGCGAAGTCGCTCATCAGCCGGAACAGGAATGCCGGGATCGCCACGCTGAACACGAAACGCGTCAACGCATCGGAAGCGGTCTTGGGCCAGCCGCCGAGCCGCGACAGCAGGTAGCCGACCAGCACCAGCAGGAACAGCGGCGAGGTGAGCGCAAAGATGCGCGGCACGTCGCTCATGGCGTTGCCGCTACCAGGGGTGCCCGCGCGATCGACAGCACGCGCGCCGCGCCGCGCGCGCGGTCACACGAGGTCCCGCAGCGTGAGCGTCGACGTGCGACCGCTCCTGAGCTTGAGCTTGATCCTGGTGCCGGGCGCCGCCTTGAGGCTCGCACGCAGCGCATCGAGCGTGATGCGTGCCGCCGGCGTGCCGTCGACCGCCGTGACGACGTCACCCGCACGGATGCCGGCCGCGGCCGCCGGCCCGCCGGCCACCACGTCGACCACCGTGATGCCGTCCTTGCCGCGCACGACGAACAGGCCGGCGCGGTCGAACGTGTCGCGGGCGTCGAATGCGGCATTCTTCTCGAACCACACGACCTGGTCCGCATAGTCGAAGACGAGGTTGAAGCGCGACAGCACACCGTACCCGACGTCGCCGCCGACCGCCGGATCGGCAAGCGTGCCGCTGGTGGCCGTCGACAGCAACGTCACCGGTGCCGCGATCTCGACATCGCCGAGCGTGAGCTTCTGAGCGCGTGCGAGCATCGCCCGCGCCGGACCGCCGACGCCGATGCCGGCGACCACCTCGGTCGTCGCCGTGTACTTCGTCGCCAGGTCGTGCGTGGCGGCGAAAGGTGCGGAGAGCGTCAACGACGCGCGCGACGCGGTGTCGAGATCGAACGCGCCCGGCAATCCGTCGACGCTGCCGTCGACGGTCGGAACGTTCTGGCGGAAGCGCAGCGGCACGCGCACGCCGCCGCCGTCGTATTTCCATTGCGCCGGCGCGTACAGCGTGATCCGCTGCCGGTCGTAGTCGATGCGGATGGGAAAGCGGCGGAAGAGCTCGTAGCCGATGAGGCCGGCCGCGCGCTCGACGCCTTCGACGCGCGCCAGATGCGACTGCAGGGGCACGCTGGCGAACGACTGGTGCGTGAGCACGATGCCGCCGACGTCGAGCGTCGCCATGTCGACGTTGTCGACACCGCCGGCCGACGCCTTGGCGGAAGCCTGGAGCCCGAGCGACTTCAGCGATTCCGCGGCGATCACGTTGGCGCCGCTGGTGTCGAGAAGCAGCCGCACCGGGGGCTTGCCGTTGAACCTGGCGTCGATGTAGATGTGGCCGTTGGCCAGCGTGAACGGTATCTCCACGCTCGCCGTGCCGGCGGGGAACGTGTAGTCGGCTGGCGGCGGTGCCGGCCGCGCGAAGTCGACCGGCGTGGCGGGCGCGTCGAAGTCGAGCGCGTCGATGGTGATGATCTCGTCGAAGCGCGGATCGCCGCGCGTCGCGCGCACGCGAAACGGCACGCGCACGCCCTGCACCTCGCGGAAGTCCATGTAGTACTCGGTGCGCATCGCCTCGGCTTCGCGCTCGGTCATGCGCTCGATGAGATGCGTATCGGCGTTGATCCACAGGTCGAATTCGCGGCCGCCCTGCGGCGTCACGGCGACCACGATGAAATCGGCGTCGTCGGCATGCTCGCGCGACTTGATCACGATCGTCGCGGGATGGCGCGACGGAAACCAGAACGCGAGCTGGTCGCGATAGGCGGCATTCACGGCGAGCTCGCGGGCGGCGCCGCCCGATTCGCGCCGCGCGTCGCCGTTGGCATCCTGCGTCCAGCCGGAAGTGCCGTCGAAGCCGGCGGCGCCGGATGTGGGACCGAGCTCGTAACGCAGATAGGAGCGGCCGGTGAGGAATTCGCTCCAGCGCTCGACGGTGCCCGCGAGACCGCCGGTGGCCAGCGTCACGCGCGAATGCTGGTAGCGCAGATCGTTCCAGGCCGAGCCGCCGGTCGCCGACTTGGCCGCGCCCAGGACCGCCATCGGATCGAGCGGCGGGTCGCCGGCCTTCGCACTCAGCGCCAGCAACGCGCACAACACGCACAGGATGATTCGCAGGCGAACGGTCATTGCGGAGGGCCCGATGCGGGCGTGGAGACGTGGCGGACCGGGTGTCCGCTGCCCGATTGTCCCACGAAGTCGCGGCGCGACCGACGTGCGGGACTTGCGCGGCGCGCGTTCGCGGGTGCACGATGCGCCGCCAGAGTACCGAGTCCGCGCCTCTCCAGGCGCCATCACCCGGGAGTGACGATGATTTGCACGATCTGCGGTTTCGACAATCCTGCCGATGGCCGCTTTTGCAAGAAATGCGGTGCCGCGCTCGTGGTGCCGGCGGGGACAAACGCCATGCCGGCGGCCGCCGCAGTCGGTGCGCAGGGCGCGGCGGTGATGGACGCGCCCGCGCCGGCCGGCGGCATTCCGAAGCCCTACATCATCATCGTGGTGGTGGCGCTGGTGATCCTCGTCGCGGCCTGGTACGCGTGGCGCCAGATCGGCGTGCCGATCACGACGGCGCCGGAAGCGACAGCGCCGGCCACGACCGCAGAGCCCAGTGCCAATCCGGCGACAGCGACCGCGCCCGCCGCAGGCTCGAGCGAGCCTGCTCCCACGCCGGCGGCCGGCGCGGCCACGGAAGCGCCCGCTGCCGCGAATGCGCCGGACGCGGGCGCGGCCGGGGCGTCGTCCACGGTGATTTCCGCACCGGAAGCGGAGCCGGCCAAGAAGGGGCCCGCGCACAAGGCACCGGCGAAAGCCGCCACCAAGGCGCCTGCGCATCCGGCGCCGGCACCCGTGACGACGCCGCCGCCGCCGCCGGCACCCGCGCCCGCGCCCGCGGCAAAGGCGCCGACGCGTCCCGATCGGTGGACCCAAATGGATACGGAGTTGCGGGCCTGCGCCAACGCCAACTTCCTCGAGAAGGTGGTCTGCGAGCAGCGGATCCGCAATCGCTATTGCGACGGCTTCTGGGGCAAGGTGCCGCAATGCCCGGCGGGCCCCGCACCCACCACGGGCGGCTGACGCCGCGCATCGGAGCGCCGTGACTGGCGGCGCACGGCTTCAGGTGGGGACGAGCAGCGGGGCCGTCTCGGCACCGGCCTCCGGCGGCGGCTTGTTTGCCGCCAGCGTGTCGAGCGCCGCGCTCACCGCGCGGTCGAACAGCGGCACCGGCTCGACCACCAGTGCGGCACGACCCGAGCCGAGCTCGTAGGCGAGCTCCTCGGGCGAGAACACGAATGCACGCCGGCGCGCGCGGCTGGTGAAGATGTACTTGGTACGCAACGGGCTTACCCACGTCAGCCGCGCATTGATGGCGTCGCCCTCGCGACGGAACGCGAGCCACGTGCCGGGGGGCATCTCGCTCACGTAGTCGTAGACGTTGCTGACCTTGCGGCTTTGCGCCGCATCGACTGCCTGCGCGACCGTGGCCGTCACGTCGTCGACGGGCGGCGGCGGCTTGATCGCCACCATGTGCAGCTGGTAGAGCTCGTCGAGGAACAGCTTCGCGCGGTCCTCGGCCACGCCGCGCGCGGCGATGCCCTCGCGCAGGCCGCGAATCAGCATCGGGATCATCTTGGTCAGGCGCGCTTTCTGGCCCGTGCGCTCCTTGGCGACGATGCTCCACAGCAGATCGTCGAGGGTGACGACCGCGCGCCGGTACGGATCGCTGTCCTCGCCGTGCCGCGCGCGCACGTCACCCAGGTAGTCGGCCCACGTCGTCTCGGCGAAGCTGCGCACCTCGAGCGGCAGTTCGAGACCGGCCAGGCGATCGCGCACCAGTGCGCGCGTCACCGAGCGGTCGGCCTCGCGCTCCTCGGTGGCGAGTGCCTCTTCGACATCGGGCTGCGCCGCGGCGTCGGCGGCGTGACGCTCGTCGTCGATGAACTGCGCGAGCTTCTGGTTGGCGGCGCCGAACGTCGTGACGTCGATCTCGAAATCGCGGCAGATGTCGTCGATGACCGCGCTCGCGGCGAGTTCGAACGCCGCGCGGTAGGCGTCGTCGTTCTGCGCGCCGATCGCCGCCTCGGCGAGGTGGTCGAGCAGCCGCCGTGCCGGATGCGCCCTGTCGGAGAAGAACGTGCGATCGAGCAGCGCGACCTTGACGATCGGAACCTGCAGGCGTCCGAACAGGTTGCGCTCGGACTGCGGGATCGAAGGATCGCGGAAGATGTAATCGAACAGCAGCGAGATCACGTCGATCGTGATCTTGTCCGTCGGGTTGGTGATCTGGTCGGCGATCACCGAGCGGATGTGCGGCACCAGGTTGAGCGGCACGCCGACGCTGACCGTGTCCGACGGCGTCACCTGCGCCAGCGCCGACGCGAGATCGAGGCGCTGCCACTGTCCCAGCGTGGTGAAGAGCGGCGTCGACGAGCCAAGCGCCATCAGCGGATCGAGCGACGGCAGGTCGCCCGGCGCCGGCTCGGCGGCGCGCGGCATGCTGCCGGCGGCGCTGCTCATCTGCGCCAGCGCCTTGAGGCCGGCGATGATCTCCGGCGCGATCAGCGGGGCCGCCGGCATCGCCGGCGGCGTTGCCGCGGCGCCGCCGGCGATCACGCCTGTCGCGTGCTGGGCGAAGTCGAACGCCGGCGCGGCATTGGGATCGGCGAGGATCTCGGGCACGATCACGTTGGTCGGCAGCTCGCCGGCCTCGGCCATCAGCTTGCTGAACGCCGGCAGGAGGTCGCGGTCGTCGCTCGGCCGGAACTCGCTGCGCGCGCGCAGGGCGGCCTTGATCTCCGGCAGCACGTTGCGGTCGGCGAGGAAGCGGTTGAGCGAGATGTAGATCTTGTTGATCGCCGGCGTGAGATCGGCCAGCAGCCGCTCCATCACTGGCCGCCATACGCGTGCGTCGGGGTAGATCGCGCGCGACGTCGCGCCGATCGCGTCCAGCACATAGGCCGGACCGAAGGGATTGTCGAGGTCGAGGCGATCGCCTTCCGGCAGCAGCAGCTCGAGCCGCAGATCGAGCGCGTCGAGCTCGCGCCGCGTGAGTCGCAGCAGGAACGACGTCGACGACTTGAGCGCATCCTGCTTCTCGTGGTCGAACGCCGTGAGCACGCGCAGCGACGCCAGCGAAGCGTCGAAGTCGGGACGCCGGCCCTTGCGCTTGACGCCGGACAGGCGGCGCTCGAACAGGCTCGCCAGGTTTTCGCCGAACTGCGTGACCCACTGCGCGCGCTGCGTGCGGAACAGCGTGACGTCGTCGTCCGACACGTAGTCGTTGCCCTCGAACAGGTCGGAGGCCATGTCGAGCGACGTGCGCGCGATGTCGACGAGCTTGCTGCGATAGAGCGCGAAGCACTGGCGCAGCAGCGACTTCGCGTCCTCGGCGGCGGGGCGCGGCGCGAGGTCGTCGGTCACGGTGCGGGGATTGGCCATTGAGCGGGCGGTCTTAGGGTCGCCGGCATTGTAGGCCAGCGCTGCTGGGCGCGTCATGCCGGCCGACGGTGGCACGCCGGGTCGCGACATACGGTGTTGCGAAGGTGTCGCCTTGCGCGCCCGTTAGGCATATCCTCCCGGATACATGCCACACGTTGTGCGATACCGTCTGCCTGCGCCAGCGCGCCGCGTCGCCGTCGCGCGATTGTGCATGCTCGCCACGCTTGCGGCGGGGGCGACCGCGGCGAGCGCCGACGACATCTACAAATGCGTCGACGCCTCCGGGCGCATCACCTACCAGGCGGTGGCATGCAGCAACGGCCGCGCGATCGACATCGCGCCGGGCAGCTACGACCCGCAGGCCGCCGCGCGCTTGCGCGACGACGCCGCGGCGTGGAATGCGCGCGAAGACATGCGCCGCGTCGCGGCGGCGCATGACGAGGCCGCGCGCGCGAATGCCGCCGCCGCCGAAGCCGATGCGCGGCGCGCCGAAGCCGCCGCCGCGGCGCGCGCGGACGCAGTCGATTGCGCATATTGCGGCAACGAGGACCTCTACTTGCTGCCCTATCCGGCGTGGACGCCGCAGCGTCCGCTCCCGCCGCGTCCCAATCCACCGCGCCCGCGGCCACCGCCGCCGGCGAGACCACCGTCGTTCATCGTCGTGCGCTGAAGTGACCGGCGCCGCTGCGCGCGTCAGCCGCGGCCGACGAAGGGCATCTTGGTCGCCATGATCGTCATGAACTGCACGTTCGCATCCAGCGGCAGCCCGGCGATGTAGACGATGGCGCTGGCGACGTGCGCCACGTCCATCAGCGGCTCGACGGCGATCGTGCCGTTGGCCTGCGGCACGCCATGCGCCATGCGCTGCGCCATCTCGGTGTGGGCGTTGCCGATGTCGATCTGCGACGACGCGATGTCGAACGCCCGGCCGTCGAGGGCGATCGACTTGGTGAGACCGGTGATCGCGTGCTTGGTCGCGGTGTAGGCCGCCGAATTCGGCCGCGGCGCATGCGCCGAGATCGAGCCATTGTTGATGATGCGTCCGCCGCGCGGGGTCTGCGCCTTCATCGCGCGAAAGGCCGCCTGCGCGCACAGGAACGACCCGGTGAGGTTGGTGTCGACGACGCTCTGCCATTGCTCCAGCGTCAGCGCGTCGAACGGCGCGCCGGCGCCCGTGCCGGCGTTGTTGAACAGCACGTCGACGCGGCCGAAGCGCGCCAGCGTCTTGTCGAACAGCGCACGCACCGACGCCGCGCTGGTGACGTCGGTGGCCACCGCGAGCGCGTTGCGCCCGTGCTCGCCGGCTTCCGCGATCGCCGCGTCGAGGGCCGCGGCGCGGCGGCCGGCCAGCGTGACCGCGTAGCCGGCGGCGAGCAGTGCCAGCGCCGCCGCCTTGCCGATGCCGCTGCCGGCACCCGTGATGACTGCCGTCTGCATCTGGTTCCTGTCCTTTCGCCAATCGCAAGGCCGTTGGCTTGCGCGTTGCGTCAATCCCCCGTGCGGGCGCGGCCGAGGATCGCGTTGAGGATGATCGCGCCGAACGTCGCGGTGCCGATGCCGCCCAGCGTGAACCCGCCGAACTTCAGCGCGAAGTCGCCGGCGCCCAGCACCAGCGTCACCGCGGCGACGACGAGATTGCGATTGTCGGCGAAATCGACCTGGTTTTGCACCCAGATCCGCGCGCCGGCGATGGCGATGAGCCCGAACACCACGATCGACACGCCCGCCAGCACCGGCGCCGGCGTGGTGCCGATCAGCGCGCCGAACTTCGGCGAGAGCCCCAGCACGAGCGCCACCACCGCGGCGACGACGAACACCAGCGTCGAGAAGATGCGCGTGACGGCCATCACGCCGATGTTTTCGGCGTAGGTGGTGACGCCGGTGCCGCCCACCATGCCGGAGACGATGGTGGCGAGACCGTCGCCGAGGAACGCGCGGCCCAGGAACGGGTCGAGGTTGCGCCCGGTCATCGCCGATACCGCCTTGATATGCCCGAGGTTCTCGGCCACCAGGATGATCGCCACCGGCGCGATCAGCGACATGGCTTCGCCACTCCACACGGGTGACACGAATGCGGGTGCACCGATCCACGCCGCGGCCGCCACCGGCGCGAAGTCGATCGGCTTGCCGAGCCCCATCGCGTTGGCGACGATGGCGTAGATGACGTACGCAAGGACGAGGCCCAGCAGGATCGGCAGACGCTTGACGCTGCCGCGCGCGAATACCGCGATCAACGCCACGCACAGGATCGTCACCAGCGCCATCACAGCGTCAAACGTATCGGCGGTGGCGCTACGCACGGCCACCGGTGCCAGGTTGAGGCCGATCACCGCCACCACGGCGCCGGTGACGACGGGTGGCATAAGGCGTTCGATCCAGCGCGTGCCGCCGGCCATCACCGCCGTCCCGATCGCCGCATACGCCACGCCGCACGCGACGATGCCGCCGAGCGCCACGGCGATGCCCGGGTTGCGGCCATGCCCGGCGTACGCGGTGGCGGCGATGACGACGCCGATGAAGGCGAAGCTGGAGCCCAGGTAGCCCGGCACGCGGCCGCCGGTGACGGCGAAGAACAGCAGCGTGCCCACGCCGGACATCAGGATCGCGACGTTGGGATCGAAGCCCATGAGCAGCGGCGCCAGCACCGTGGCGCCGAACATCGCGACCACGTGCTGTGCACCCAGCGCCAGCGTCTGTCCCCACGGCAGCCGTTCGTCGGGCGCGATCGTGCCCGTGGCCCTGACGCGCCACGTCGGAAAGTAGCCTTCGGCCATGGTTTCCCCCTGGAGTGCCGGCGGCGCGCGAGCGCCGCGGACGTGCACGATCGCCCTGCCGCGCGCAGGGTCGTCTCCGGATCCGGCGTCAGTTGCCGAGGCGGATCTGGACGGCGTCCGTGGAGGGCTGCGCGAACGTGGCGGCGCCTTCGTCCTGCCTTGCCATTGCGCCGACACGACCGACGCGCTGGTAGGGCCGCACGCCGGCGACGATTTCGTCGACGCTCGCTTCGCCTTTGCCGGCGCGCGTGAGGGCATTGCGCTCGACGCACTGCGTCGATTCGAACGATTCCATGAATTCGCCGCGGCGGCGCATCGCCTCGCGCGCGCCGAAGCCGGTGGCGCTCAAGTCCACGGGGGGCTGCGTGCTCTGGTAGATCACGTTTTCGCCGCGGTCGAGCACGACGTAGCAGGTGCTGGCCGCAACGGGACCGGCGGATGCCGCGAAGGCGAGGGCGGCACCCAGGGTGCCGGTCAGCTGTCGGATGTTCATGCGTCGGTCCTTGCAGGTAAAGGGCGCGGCAGCCCGTCGCCGCGATGCCCGCCGATTATGGCGACGATCCGGGGGCGAGGAAACGCCCGGCGGCCCGGCGGTCGGATTTGGACGCGCCGCGGGGGTGTCGGCGTGGCGCCGACGCCACATTCGGCCGGGTCTGATAGGTGTGGCGGCCTTTTCCGACTAGGCTGGCGCCATGGACGGGTGCAGCCCGTCGCCATCCGTGGAGGCCGCCATGGCCCGCATTGCCGCAGCCGTATTCGCCGACCAGTCGACCGCCAACCAGGCGATGGCTGCGCTGACCCACCTCGGCCTCGAGGACGACGACGTCGACACGTTCGTCATCAACCCGCCAGGTCGGCATGACACGCTGCCGTTCGGCGGCGACGAGGACGCCGACGACGACGCGCGTCCGGGCGACCGTGGCGCGCTCAGGGGTGCCGCTGTGGGCGGCGCCGTGGGGGTGGTGGCCGGCGCACTGGCGACGCCGATCATCGGCCCCGCGGGTCTTGCGGGCGGCATCGCCGCCGGCGCCTACGCCGGCGCGCTGGCGGGCGCGCTGGCCAGCATGGGGAGGCGCGAGGAGCCCGCCGTGCGGCCGTTCGGGGTGATGGTCACCGTCAACCTCGACCACACGCGCAACGACGATCCGGTGCTGGATGCGCTGTATGACGGGGGCGCGCAAATGATCGAGCGCGCGCAGGGCGAATGGCAGAACGGCCGCTGGGTGGATTTCGACCCGGTCGCGCATCCGCAGCACGTCGATTTCGAAGAAGCGCGCTAGCGCGTTCCTGCGCAACGTCGCGCGCCGCCAACGCGCGCCAGGCCGAACGTCGTGAAGGCCGCCAGGCGGCCCCTGCTGCACGTTCAAGTCCCGCAGCCGACTCCACCGTCGGGCTCGCATGGCGCGATTCCTGCATGTCAGCGCCCGCATCCCCCAGGCCCCGTTGGCACGATTCGCGGGGTCTTTCGCCATGTTCATGACAATGTCATAATACCACGGTCGACAGCCGGGACGTTACGATGGGCGCAATGGAAATGACGGGCGATGGAGCCTTGGGAGCGGCGCAGTCCGTGAATTGCGAATTCTGCGGGACGCCGGTGCTCACTGGCGCCAAGTTGTGCAAGGCGTGCCGGTCGGCGCTGAAGCGCGCGCGCAACGAGCCGACGTCGGTGCTGTCACCGCTCGTCAAGCGCGCGACCGATACGATCGAGCGTCGCAAGGCACGCAAGTCGGCCAAGGCGGGCAACGGCGACAAGTCGGCCATCGTGATCCCGCCGCCCGTCGGACGCCGCCGCTCGGCGACCCCGGCCCTCGTCGGCACGCTGCTCGCCGCCGTCTGCATCACGGGTTACGCAATCCTGCAGGTGAGCGAGCACGCGCCGCCGCCCGAGCACGCAGTTCAGAGTCCGGAGGCGCCGCCGGTCGCGCGATCGCCGGCCACGCCGCCGCCGGTGCCGACCGCGCTGGCGCCGATCGTGCTGCCGCCGGAGGCCGAAACCGAGCCCGCGCCGCATCTCGCGCCGCGTGCGCATGGCGCCGTGCGCCGGCTCGTTGTCGCACCTGACTCGGTGCCGACGCCGATCGCTGCGCCGGCGCCGATCATCCAGCAGGCGCCGCCGCCCACGCTGCCGAAAGTCCAGTCGCCACCGGATCGCCGCGCGCAGCTGCGCAATGCGTTCGCGCAGTGCACCCAGAACGACGTCCTCGCCAAGGCGTATTGCGAGCAGCGCGCGCGCATCGATCTGTGCGATGGGCTCTGGGGCAGCGTTCCGCAGTGTCCGGCGCCGCGCGACTACGGCGGCTGAACGCCGCCGTCCCTGCGATCACCGCGCGCCAGGGCTAGGCCGGACGCTCGTCGCTGTCCTCTTCCTCGTGCACCGCGAGGCGATCGACGCCGGCCAGCGCCGGGAAGAGCCTGATCCACAACGCGACGATCGCCAGCGTGCCGAAGCCGCCGAACAGTACGGCCGGCACGGTGCCGAACCACGCCGCCGTCACGCCCGACTCGAACTCGCCGAGCTGGTTGGAGGCGCCGATGAACATCGCGTTGACCGCCGACACGCGCCCGCGCATCGCGTCGGGCGTGTTGAGCTGGAACAGCGATTGGCGCACGACCACGCTCAGCATGTCGCTGGCGCCCAGCACGACCAGCGCGGCGAGCGACAGCGGGAGCCATGTCGACAGGCCGAACCCGATCGTGGCGACGCCGAAGCCTGCGACGCCGGCGAACATCTTGCGTCCGGCATGGCGCTGGATCGGATGGTGCGCGAGCCATACCGCCATCGACAGCGCGCCGACCGCGGGCGCCGAGCGCAACAGGCCGAGGCCCCAGGGTCCCGTGCTCAGGATGTCGCGCGCGAAGATCGGCAATAGCGCCGTCGCGCCACCCAGCAGCACGGCGAACAGGTCGAGCGTGATGGCGCCGAGCAATGCGGGCTGGCCGCGAATGAAGCGAATGCCCGCGAACACCGAACGCGAATCCGTCGCCACCGGCGCCTGCGCATTGCGCACCGGCCTCAGCCAGCCGATCAGCACGCTCGACACGATGAACAGCGTCGCGCAACAGGCATAGACCGCAGCCGGTCCGGCGACGTAGAGGAAGCCGCCGAGCGCCGGACCCAGCATGATGCCGGTCTGGCCGGCCGTCGACGACAGCGCGACCGCATGCGGCAACATGCGCGGCTGCACGGTGAACGGGAGCATTGCCGACACCGTCGGAAACTCGAACGCGCGCGCGGCGCCGATCACCGCCACCAGGGCGAAGATCATGCCCTCGGTCACGCTGCCGCGCAGCGTGGCGATCGCGATCGCGGCGATCGCCGCCGCTTCGATCCACTGGCAGGCGCGGACGATGCGGCGGCGGTCGAAACGATCGGCGACGTGGCCGACGACCAGCATCAGCGCGACCGAAGGTGCGAATTGCGCGAGGCCGACGAAGCCGAGGTCGAGCGCACTGCCGGAAATCGTATAGACCTGCCAACCCACCGCCACCGATACCATCTGGTAGGCGAACACCGAGCACAGCCGCCCGCACCAGAAGCGGATGAACGTGCGCTCGGCGAGGATGGAGTCGCGCGCTGGCGCCGCGACGTGCGTCATGCGGCCACGACGGGCGGCGGCGGCGCGGCATGCGTCATGCGGCCACTCGCGAGGCCGGCGGCGCGACGGCGGGCGTCATGCCGCCACCGGTGACGGCAGCGGCGTGCCGGCGAAGAATGCCTCGAGGTTGGCCAGCGTCATCACCTGCATCGCCGCCTGCGCTTCGCGCGATGCGCCGCCGATGTGCGGCAACGCGATGACGCCGGGGAGCGCGAGGAGCGCCGCCGGCACGGCAGGCTCGTGCTCGAACACGTCGAGCCCTGCGCCGGCGATGACGCCGCGCTGCAATGCGTCGATCAACGCCGCCTCGTCGATCACGTTGCCACGCGCGATGTTGACCACGTGGCCGTCCGCGCCCAGTGCAGCGAGCACGCCGGCGTCGACCGTGTGGCGCGTGGCCTCGGCGGCGCGCACGCTGACCACCAGCACGTCGCACCACGCGGCGAGGCCGGCAAGCGAGTCGAAGTAGCGCGCGTCGGTATCGGCGCGCGGGCGGCGGTTGTGATAGCCGATTTGCATGTCGAACGCATGCGCGCGGCGGGCGATCGCGGCGCCGATCGCCCCCATTCCGTAGATGCCGAGGCGGCGTCCCGCGAGGCCGTGCCGCACAGGCGTGCGCGACTGGGCATTGCCGCGCCAGCCACCGTCGCCGATGCGTGTCGCCTCGACGCGGAATCCGCGTACGCTGGCGATCAGCAGGCCCATCGCCACCTCGGCGACGCTGGCCGCATTGGCTCCCGGGCTGTGCGCGACGGCGATGCCTGATGCGTGCGCCGCGGCGACGTCGACGCCTTCATAGCCGCTGCCGATGCAGCAGACGAGGCCCAGCGCCGGAAACTGCGCGAGGACCTCGCGCGTGATCACCACCGAGCCGACGCTGACGATCGCGCGCACGGCCGCGCGCGCCGCATCGGGCATGGCTGTCACGGCCTGGGCGAATGGCGACGAGAGCGGTCCTGCGAGCGTGTAGCGCGCGGCCAGCGCCTCGCGCATCGCCGCCGGCAGGGTTGCCGCGAGCAGCACCGGCGCAGGATGCACCGGCGCCTGCGCGTCATGCGACTTGGAGTCGGGATCGGGAATTTTTTCGGCGTGACGGCGCGTCGATGGCCGGCGCCGGGCGCCGGTCGCAGCCCGGCGCACGCGCGCGAGGCCGCACGCCGTACGTCACCACGATTATAGCGTGCTGCCCGCGTCGTCGCGCGCGACGTCGACGTTGCGGAAGCCCTCGCACGCCTTGCGCCCGCTGACGAGATAGGGCAGCGTCCGTATCGCGAGGCGCAGCTGGCGTGCGAAGCGCCGCGGCCACGGCAGCAGCGGCGCCACGTCGCCGGCGACCGGCGCCGCGTCGAGGCCGACGTACCAGGTGCTCACGGCGCCGAAGCCTTCGACGTCGAGCGTCAGCGCCTGCGCGTCCACGCGCTGCGGCGGCGCGAGGTGCGGCAGCAGCGGCGGTGTCACCAGCAGGTATTCGCCGAGCGGCACGTCGTTCTTCAGCAGGCGATGCACGAGTATCACGTCGACGCCCGCCAGCTCTTCGCGCCGCGCGATCTTCTGTCGCGTCGCTTCGCCGAGATGGGCGACCACCTTGATCTTGAGGTCGCCGGCTTGCTGGCAGCCGTCGCAGGGGCACAGGGCGTTGCGCGCCAGGTCGGATTGAGTGCGATGGAACGCGCGGTGGATGGCCGCGGCGATGCGCGACATCGCCGCGTCGTCGCGCGGCGCGCGGGCATGGAAGAAGGCGGCATCGCCTTCCAGCTTCGCCAGCGCGAGCTCGGGCGTCACTGCCCCGATCACCGCCTCCAGGAGCTTGCCGACGACATGCTGTGCGTGCACGGCGCTCACCGTGTGCATTCGCAGGAATCGCGTATAGCCGGCGATGTCGGCGATGACGAGCAGCGAGGACGTGGCAGCCATGGTCGGTTGAGCTCTCGCCGCAGTAGTTCCTGGCGGGCGGTCGCGCGCCAGTATCAACAGTTGGAAGGGCGGCGTAAAGCGGTTCGGCGGAATCGGCGTTCGTCCGACAGCGGGCCTTCCGGCGCCGCGCTCACAATGGTCGAATCGCGCGGGCGGAACCGAGGTCGAGCCGGCGCGGCTTGCTATCGGCAGGCGCGCCGGCGACGCGCCAGGGACGGATTGCCCAAAGGAGGGACGAATGGCGCGCTGCGAGCATTGCGGCAACGATTACGACAAGAGCTTCACGGTGACGATGGGCGGGCGCGCGCACACGTTCGACGCGTTCGAGTGCGCGATCCACGCGCTGGCCCCGCGCTGCGCGCATTGCGACTGCGTGGTGATCGGCCACGGCGTCGAGGCGCAGGGACGCATCTTCTGCTGTGCGCATTGCGCCAAGGAAGCAGGCATTGGCGAATTGCGCGATCGTGGCTAGCGTGCGCCAGCTGTACGGTTTCGTCCGTCGCCGCGTAGGCGCGACGACCGCAGCCTAAAGGGCGAAATGCCGCTGCCGCGCACCGCACGCCGTCGCTATGCTGGCCGGGAGCGTGGCACCAGCGAGCGCTGGAAGATGGCGCGGGGTGCCGCGGCCTTGCATCCTCAGCGGAGGAAATCCATGGCCAAGACGATCGTGGGATCGTTCGACAGCTTCGACGAGGCGCAGCGCGTCGCGCGCGAACTGATGGACGAGGGATTTGCGGCGGCTGACATGAGCGTCGTCGCCAGCAACGTGAAAGGCGAGTTCGCGATCGACGATCGCGTGAAAGTGACCGACGCCAGCAACACGGCGACCGGCGCGGTCGCCGGCGGCGTGCTGGGCGGCGCTGCGGGCCTCGCCGCAAGCCTGATGGGACTGGCCATTCCAGGAATCGGTCCGATCGTCGCCGCAGGGCCGCTGGCCGCTGCGCTGTCGGGCGCCGGCGCCGGAGTGATCGCCGGCGGACTGATCGGCAGCCTGACGGAGCTTGGCGTGTCGAGACCCGACGCCGAATACTATGCGGAGGCGGTACGCCGCGGCGGCGCGCTGATCACCGTGCGGGCCGGCGATGAAGCCGCCGACCGCGTGGTCGAGATCATGCACGAGCACGGCGCGATCGACATCGACCGGCGCGCCGCAGCGTGGCGCGAACGCGGCTGGTCCGGATTCGATCCGGCGGCCACGCCCTATACGACGGCGGACATCGAGCGCGACCGCGCGCTGTTTGGCACGCCGGAAGAACCGTTGGACACGCTCGGCGCCACCCGCGCCGAACCGCCGCGCGACATGCGCGATTTCCCGCCCCGGGAGGATCGACGATGAACCGTCCCATCAGGACCTACGCCGTCTACAGTCAACCCCAGCCACTCGCGCGCATGCGCATCGTCACGCCGTTGCTGGTCGTGCTCGCTGCGCTCGCCGCATGGGCGGCGTGGATGTACCTGCCGATGTTCCTCCATCACTGACGATGGCGCGTTCGCCGGCAAAGGGACGGGCGGGCGGGCGCGCAGCGACGGCCAGGCGCCGCGCTGGCGAGCCGCAGATACTCGCGGAGCCGAAGCCGCCGTTCGCCGAGCAGCACCAGCAATCGCCGGGGCTGGAATCGCAGCTGCTGCCGCGACCCCACTACGCGGCGGAGCGTTATAAGGCGGCGGGCAAGCTTGCCGACAAGGTGGCGCTCGTCACCGGTGGTGATTCCGGTATCGGGCGCGCCGTGGCGGTGCTGTATGCACGCGAAGGCGCGAAGGTCGCGATCGCGTACCTGCCCGCAGAAGAGCGCGACGCGCGCGAAACGGCGGCGGCGATCGAGGCTGCCGGCAGCGAGTGCCTGCAACTGCCCGGCAACCTCGAGGACGACAGTTGCTGTGACGATCTCGTCGCGCGCACGACCGAACGCTTCGGCCGTCTCGACGTCGTCGTGTCGAACGCGGCGTACCAGCGGCGCAAGAAGAGCATCGCCGACGTCACCGACGAGGAATTCGACCGCACGTTCCGCACCAACGTCTACGCGTATTTCCGGCTCGTGCGCGCGGCGTTGCCCCATCTGCGCCCCGGCGCCGCCATCATCGCCACGGGATCGGAGACCGGCATCATGGGCTCGAAGGCGCTGCCGGACTATTCGGCGAGCAAGGGGGCGATCCACGCGTTCACCAAGACGCTGGCGCAGGAGTTGTTGCCGCGCGGCATTCGCGTCAACGCGGTCGCGCCCGGACCAGTTTGGACGCCGCTCAATCCGTCCGACGCCGGCCTCAAAGCCGATGAAGTCGCGCAGTTCGGAACGGATTCGCCGATGCAGCGACCGGCGCAGCCCGAGGAGGTTGCGCCAGCCTACGTATACCTCGCCTCGGACGCGGACTCGTCATACACCACCGGCATCGTGCTGCAGGTGATGGGCGGCGAGACTACCGGCGGCTGAAATCCGCATCGCGTGGCCGGCCGGTTCACGCCAGGTCGAGCGTCACGCGCCCCCCACAGTCTCCGGCTCGAGCTGCCAGAAAATCCACGCCGACGCAGCGGTGAGGATGCCGATCGACGCCAGCGTTGCGCGAAACGCCAGCAACGTCGCGCCGGCGTCCGTCGCGCCGAAGAGCTCGCCGAACATCGCCAGCAGCGTGCCGGCGGTGGTGACGCCGAGGCTCATCGCCAACATCTGCGACATCGACAGCAGGCTGTTGCCGCCGCTCGCTTCGCGCGGGCCGAGATCCTTCAGCACGATCGTGTTCATCGCCGAGAACTGCAGCGAATTCTGCGCGCCGAGCGCCGCCAGCATGACGCACTTGACGGCAAGCGGCGCGGGCGCGAACACTCCGGCAAAGCAGGCAATCGTGATGCCGAGCGCCAGCGTGTTGACGATGAGCACGCGGCGGTAGCCGTGCGCGCCGACCAGCGCCATGACGTAGCGTTTCATCAGCATGCTCGCCGCCGACACCGGCAGCATCATCATCCCGGCGTCCAGCGGTGAATAGCCGAGGCTCACCTGCAGCATCAGCGGCAGCAGGAACGGCATCGCGCTGATGCCGATGCGCGCGAAGAGGTTGCCGAGCAGACCCACGCGGAAGCTTGGCACGCCGAACAGCGACGGTGCGAACAGCGGATTGCGGTGCCGGCTCGCATGCAGCCAGTAGGCGACGATGCCGGCGAAGCCGCCGATCAGCAGCACGAGCACCGTCGCCTGGCGCAGGCCAAGCTCGCCCAGGCCGTCGAGCGCGAGCGACACGGCGATCATGCCGACGGTGAGCATGACGTAGCCCGACCAATCGAAGCGCGCGAGGTTCTCGACGCGTACCTGCGCCATGTAGAGGCGCGTCGCCACCGCGCCGGCGATGCCGACCGGCACGTTGATGAGGAAGATCCAGTGCCACGAGGCCGCCTGGGTCAGCCAGCCGCCCAGCGTGGGTCCGATCAACGGCCCGATGAGTCCGGGAATGGCGACGAAGCTCATGGCTTCGAGCAGGCGCTGGCGCGGAAACGTGCGCAACAGCGACAGCCGACCCACCGGCAGCAGCATCGCGCCGCCCAGCCCTTGCAGCACGCGAGACGCCACGAGCACCTTGAGCGTCGGCGACGCAGCGCAGGCGATCGATCCCAACGTGAACAGGGCGATCGCGGCGAGGAACGTGTTGCGCAGGCCGAAGCGGTCGGCGATCCAGCCGGAAGCCGGAATCAGTGCCGCCATCGTCAGCGTGTAGGCGACGACCACCGACTGCATGCGCAGCGGGCTCTCGCCCAGGCTCAGCGCCATCGACGGCAGCGCGGTATTGACGATCGTCGAATCGAGCGTCTGCATGAAAAACCCGACCGCCACCAGCCACAGCTGGCGCGAAAGCGCGACGTCGTTCGGCATTGAGCGCGTAGTTTAAGGCGTCGCGCCGCGCAGTCCTTGCGCGCGACGCCAAGCGGGGGACGCCGCGCCTACTTGCGTGCCGCGCGCTTCAGGCGCTGGATCGCCATGTTGATCGACACGCGCAGCCGCTCGGTGGCGAGCGCCAGCTGGTCGAGCTCGTTGCGGCTGCGGGCGTCGACGCCGCCGAGCTTGAGGTCGGCTTCCTTGCCGAGCGAGATCTTGCGGGTGGCGAGCGTGAGCTCGCGCACACGGCTCACCACCGCGAAGCGCATGTACAGCATCGCGATGACGAATCCGGTGAGGATCATCAGCAGCGGCCACAGTCCGACGACATTGAACGCCACGTCGGCGAACGACTGCGCCGGAAGGCGCACGCTGATGATGCCGGCGACGTCGCCTTCCTTGAAGCCGAAGCCGTTGGCGGTGCCGTAGCGCACCTTGACGTCGGCCGGCGCCGCCTGCGGGTCGCCGTGGCAGGCGATGCAGGATGCCTTGTGAATCAGCGTGCGCGCGTAGCGATATCCGCCGGGCGTGAGCTCGTGATACTCGTTGAGGCGCTGGCCGCGGATCGCCGCGAGCGCGCGCTGCTCGAACTCGTCGGGCTTGTTGGCCGGGTTCATGACGTTGTGCGACGTCATGCGGAACTTGGCCGGAGACGCCGAATGCTCGACGACCTCCGAGAATTCGCGCTGGGCGAGCGCCGGGTTCTTCGAGTAGAAGTCGACCTTGGTGAGTCTTGGCGGCACCTCGTCGGCATTGTCGGTGGCGTAGAGCATCGAATGGCCGAGGAAGCTCTGGTCGTTGTCCTTGACCCACACGCGCCCGTATTGCGCGACCCAGTTGCCGAAGGCGTCGACGTTGTCGGCGACCGTCTCCGCCTGGCTCTGCAGCTGGCCGAGGTAGATGCGGTCGAGGATCAGGTAGGACGCCGTAGCCATCAGCGCGAGGGCGACGAGGAAGACCAGCGCGAACTGCGTGGTGAGCGACGTGCGCTTCAGCATGGCGGTGCTCCCTGGCGTTCAGTATTTACCGATGACGGCGCGCGCCGCGGCGAGGAATTGCCGGCGCGCGTCGGCATCGTTGACTTCGCGCGCCAGCAGCGCCACGTAGTCCTCGATGTCGCGGGTGCGGATGCGTGCGCCCGCCGCGAGCCACTCCGCGCGCGCCTCGCTGACGACGAGCTCGCCGAACGGGCCGACGGTCTCGATGAACGTGCGGTCGAGCACGTCGCACAATTGAATGAGGATCGGCAGCACGTGCGGCTTGTGGGTCAACGCGTCCTCGTCGGCGTGAGTGGGGCGATGCCTGCCCTGGGGCGCCGGTGCCGCGCGCACGGATTCGCAGAGGCTACGGGTGCGACGCGCCGGCCGTCAATGCCCGGCGGATGACCGGTGGCGACGCCGCCCTCGCGGCAGCCCGCGCATACCGGCCGGCGCCATGCACTGGTAACATCGCCGAATGCGAATGATGACGCGCGTCCTGGTCCGGGTGGCGGGGTTGGCGATGGCTGCGGGCGCGCCTTGCGCCGTCGCGTTCACGCTGTCCGATGGCACGCATGTGACATGCATGGCGCGTGGCGCCGCGGTGCGCGAGTACGAGGCGCCCGCCGACGATCCGATCATGCGCGATCGCACCGGCATCGCATTGCCGGAGCACAACGGCTACGTCATCGGCTGGAACATGGCCAAGCTCAAGTCGCTGCCGCCGGTGGTGCGCGATTTCCTCTTCTATCATGAGTGCGCGCATGCGCGCATCCCGACCAGCGTCGAGCTGCAGGCGAACTGCGGCGGCCTCAAGGACATGCGCGCTGCCGGGCGCGCAGGACCGAAGGTGGAAGACGAGCTCGGCGCCTATTTCGGCGCCGGCAACACGTATTGGCAGGACACGCTCAAATGCGCCGACCGTCCGCCGAACCCGGCGGACCCGCCCGGCATGCTGACGGTCCCCCGGCCGCCCGGCTAGCGCACCGGGTTGAAGCGTCGGCCTGGATGCCGACGGCATGCGTGTACGGATTCGAAGGGAATTTCCGTCGGCCACCCTGGCCGCGGCGTGGCGACAAGCCTGTTGACCCGATGTGAACTCGGGTGCGGCGCAAGAAAAACGGGGGCCCCGGCTAGGCCCCCGCGCAGCATTCGCGGCGAGGCGCCGCGATCTACACAGCTACTTCGTGCCGGCGCGCGCGACTTTCGTCGGCTCCACGCTCGCCATCGCCTTCTGCTTCTCGGCGACGGCCATGACTTCGTTGTAGTCGAGCGCATAAATCGGTTTCGTGCGCTCGACGTAGCGACGCAGAGCCGTCGAGCCTTCGCTTGCCTTTGCCAGTGCGGTCTGCATTTCGTGACTCGACACGGATGGGTCGGCGTGTGCGAAGGACGACGACAAGATCGCCGCGCCGACAATGACGGTCAGCGACGCACCGCGGATGCCGTTTCGGTTGAACATGAGTCTCTCCACGCGTGATCGGCACGACCGGGATTGGTTCGGTGCCGGAGTCCCGCGCAAGGCGGAGCCCGGGCACAGGATCGCCGGCGCACTGCCAGCGCGCGACCGCAATGCGACCGGATTGCCGGGTGAGCCGATGAAACCGGCACGAGGAAGGACAGATCCGAGGCAGCGTCGAGCGCCGGGCCGGTCTTTCACAGTCCGGTTACGTCGCGCACGGGTCGCCTAAGCCGTCAATGAGTTAGCCGCGTCCTGCCGGGGGACGCCGACCCCGCGTGGCGCTCGTAACAGGTGTCAGAAGCAGACGCCGCCGGCGAAGTGGTGGCCGACGCCGCCCGCGCATACGGCGATCCCCGGCGCATAGCGCGGATAACCATACGGGTAGCCATAACCGTACGGTCCATAGGCATAGCCATACGGAGCGGCATAGTACGGACCCGGATAGGGCGCCGCGTAATACGGCTGCGGCGCGGCCGCGACGGCCTCGTGGCGCTGCTGGATCACCGGCGCCGGCGCCTGGCCGGCAGCCTGCTGCTCGAGCTGGAAGCGACGCCAGCCGATGAGTCGCTCCGCCTCGTCGGGCGTCATGTCGCCGCGTGCAACGCGCGCCTCGACCTCGCCGCGGATCTTCGCGGTCTGCTGCTCGACCCATTGCTCGGAGGCGGGCGGCGCGGAGTTGGTCGCGGCGTCGGCCGGCACGTCGACAGGCGCGCCCGCGGCGGCCCCGGCGGCGTTGACCTGCGGTGCCGGAATGAACGTCTGGGATGCGGTGGCAGCGAAGGCCGGAGCGGCGGCGAGCGCCACCGCCGCGAGCAGCGGCGCGGCAGCCAGGCGCAAATTGAAATCGAATGGATGCAGCATGTGGCTAGTCCCCTGTGAAGGCATCGACGTCTTTAGGCCGGCTCGCGTGGCCCAAAGTTCCGGCGCATCATAACGTCTTCGTACCCGCGGAGAGAGTCGTATGAAAGCAGTGTTGCGAAGTGTGGCAGGCGCGGCGATCGCGGGCCTGCTGGTGTGTGGTGCGGCATGGGCCGACCCGGCGCGCGTGCCGGGTACGGTTGCCAGCGTGACCGGCGACGCGCTGGTCATCAAGTCCGCGGACGCCGCCACGCAGAACGTCCGTTTGGACGACAAGACGCGCATCACCATCCGCACGCCCGCCGAGCATTCGATCCTCGAGCAGGGACGGTACGTCGGCGTCACCGCGAGGCCGGGCGCCGACGGCACGCTCGTGGCGAGCGCGGTCTCCGTGTTTCCGGAATCGCGGCGCGGCACCGGCGAAGGCCACTACCCGATGAAGGATCGTCCGGCGGGCACGACGATGACCAATGCCACGGTGAAGGCGGCGAGCAAGACCGCGTCGCGGCCGATGGGCAACGCCACGGTGTCGGCCGCCACCTCCACACATGGCGAATACCGGCTGACGCTCGAGTACGCGGGCGGTGCGCAGACCGTGATCGTGCCCGACGACGTGCCGGTGGTGACGCTGTCGAACGGCGACCGCACGGCGCTCGCGCCCGGGGCCCACGTGATCGTCGATGGCGAGCGCGGGAGCGACGGCAGCATCGCCGCGGCACGTATCAGCATCGGCGGCAACGGCTCCGTGCCACCGATGTGATTCCGCGTCCGCGCGTGTTCGCCGAGGCGTCGATGCGCGGTTGCGGCTGCCCGCGCTGCGCGATCGTGCCGCCGAAGGTGCTGCGGCACATCGTCGAGGCCGGCAACACCTCGCAGCGCAGGGCGGCGCTCGCCACCCTCGCCACCGATGCCACGCATCGCCTGTCGCGCGCGACGTCGCAGCTGCTCGGCCGTGACGCGGCGCGCAGCGGCTTCGCCGGGGCGACGGCCACCGCCGTCAAGCAGCGCACGATCTACGACGCCGGCCACCGCACCACGCTGCCCGGCAAGCTGCTGCGCGGCGAAGGCGCACCGGCGACGCGCGACGCCGAAGCCAACGAGGCGTACGACGGGCTTGGCTCGACATTCGATTTCTATTGGGACGTCTATCGCCGCAACTCGATCGACGACGCCGGCATGCGGCTCGACGCCAGCGTGCATTACGGCCGCAATTACGACAACGCGTTCTGGGACGGCCGGCAGATGGTGTTCGGCGACGGCGACGGTGATCTCTTCAACCGCTTCACGCGCTCGCTCGACGTGATCGCGCACGAGCTCACGCACGGCGTCACCGGCGACGAAGTGAACCTGGTGTATGTCGGCCAGTCCGGCGCGCTCAACGAATCGGTGTCCGACGTGTTCGGCTCGCTGGTCAAGCAATGGGCGGCCAAGCAGACCGCAGCGAAGGCGGACTGGCTGATCGGCGCCGAGCTCCTCGCGCCCAAGGTGCACGGCGTCGCGCTGCGCTCGCTGAAGGCGCCCGGTACGGCGTTCGACGACCCGGTGCTGGGCAAGGACGACCAGCCGGCGACGATGGCGGGTTACGTGCAGACGTCCGCCGACAACGGCGGCGTGCACACCAATTCGGGCATCCCGAACCACGCGTTCTACCTCGCGGCGACGGCGATCGGCGGCTACGCGTGGGACAAGGCGGGGCGCGTCTGGTACGAGACGCTGCGCGACAAGGCACTGCGCTCGACGGCGACGTTCGCGCAGTTCGCCGATCGCACGATCGCCAATGCCGATCACCTGTTCGGCGCCGCCGTGCGCAAGGCGATCGTCGCGGCGTGGAAGGAAGTCGGGGTCGCGGTCACGCGGACGTAAAGGGGAGGGCGTGAAGATCGAATTGAGCATCGACGGCGGCTTCGCCCGCCTGCCCGGCCTCGCGCGGCCGGTGACGATCGACTCCGCGGCGCTGGCGCCCGCGCATGGCGCCAAGCTGGCCCGTCTGGTTGCGCGCGCGCGCTTCTTCGACGCGCCGCTGCCGGCGTCGCCACCGTCGCCGGCGCGCGACGCGCGCTGCTACACGATCGCGATCGATGATGGCGACCGCCGCCGCTCTCTGACGCTGCGCGAGCCGATCGCCGATGCCCGCCTGCGCGACCTCGTCGACGAGATCGTGGCTTGCGCCGGCGACCACCGGCGCGACATCGCGTGAGCGCGCGCGCCGAGCGGATGGGCCCTCGGGTTCGGCGCATCGTGCCGCTGCTCGCGCTGGCCCTCGCCGGCTGCATGTCGCTGCCGGCGCAGGCGCCGCTCGACGGCATGCCGCTCGACGCCTTCCTCGACGACCTCAAGGCACAGCTGCGCGACGTGCATTGGCATGTGCGCGGCAGCACGCTCGGCTGCGAGGGCGGCGGCGTGCGCGAAGTCGACCTGCGCGACGGCGTGATCACGGTGTCGATGCAGCGCATCGAGCAGGTGCAGGCGGGAGCGTCGGTGAAAGTGGTCGCGGTTCCACTGGGCGGCGGTGTGGCGTCGCCGTCCCTCGGCGTCGACGGCTCGCGCAAGCGCACGCAGGAGCTGACGCTGAAGCTCGCCGTGGCGGGCGACGCGGGCGTCGTCGATTTCGATCATGCTGCCGATACCGCAGCGCCGGTGGCGCGCGCGATCAATGCCGCGATCGATGGCTTCATGCGGGCCGGGGGCGACAAGCCGTGCATCCGCCTGACGGCGCTGAAGCTCGAGCTCGTCGTCGACGTCGCGCGCGACGCGAGCGGCGGGTTCCGCGTGGTCGTGCCGGCGCTCGCGCTCGACGCCGGTGCCGGCGAGCGACGCGTCAACACGCTGGTGCTGGACTGGGCGCACATCGAATCGCGCGCCCTGCGTTGAAGCACGCCGTCAGCGCGCGTGATGCGGCGCGTCGTTGCCAGGCGTCAGGGCCGGCGCGCGCGGCGTCGCGCCTAGATGCCGAGCCACGCCATCACGCTGCGCTCGACGTCCGGATTCGGCGCGACGAATCCCTTGTAGCCGGTGGCCGCAAGCACCTTCTGGCCGGCGTCGCTCTGCGACAGGGCGACGAGCGCATCGCGGATGTGGTCGAGATCGGCGCTCGACAGCCGCGTCGAGCCGATGATCTGCTTGATCGGCACCGGATGCGACTTCGCGTACGACTTGCCGCCCTTGTCGGTCCACGTCTTGACCACTGCATTGGCCGCGGTGACGCCGTATTCGGCAAAGCCCTTGTCGATGTAGAACGGCACGGCGTCCTGGTAGCGCGTGTTCATCACCTTGACGTCGCTCGGCCCGAACTTCTGCTCGCGCAGCATCGCGTTGACCATTGCCCAGGTGATCGAGTCGCGCTCCGGCGTGACGAGCGAGTGCCCCTTCATTTCGGCGAAGGACTTGATCGGGGTGGACGCAGGTCCCAGCAGCTGTGCCGTGTATTCGGTGTAGCCGACGGTCCACGCCACCGCCTTGTAGTGGCCCGACTTGATCGCCTCGAGGGCGATGTGCGCCGGATGGATGAAAGCGAGGTCGTACTGCTGAGCCTTGAGTCCGGCGCGCACATCGTTATAGGACGGCACGAGCACGATCCGCACATTGCGCTTGAGCTGGCGCGACAGGGCTTCGGCGAGCGGCTCGAACTTGTCGCGAATCTCCTTCGGCGTCGCCTGGTAGGTGACGCCTTCCGTCACGCTGAACACGAGATCCTGGGCGGCGGCCGGCACGGCGAGCGCAGCGGCGAACGTCAAAAAGGCCACTGCTAGGGCGCGAATCCCGGCGAACCGGGCGAAGTATCCTCTGGCGGTCATGGTCTGGCTGTCGATCGTGGCGGGGGCGGCCCGCAGTCGGTCCGCAATTGTCATCCTGTCCATGAAAGCACAAGCCATGCCCGGATTCGCGGGCATGCGACACTCACGGCGTCTGCCCCAGGACGGTTCGTCCATGATGCCATGAAGGCCCTGATCGTCGCGATCGCCATCCCGGCGTTGCTGGCGCTGGGTGCGCTGCTGGGAACATTCGCCTGCGCGCGGCGCCGGCGGCACGTGGCCGCGGCATTCGCGGGGCTGGCCTTCCTCGTCTGCGTGCTGCTGGGCGTCGCCGTCGCGCTGGTCGGCACCAACCTCGTCACGTGGTCGCGCCTGACCCACGAGGAGCCGGCCGCCGAGCTCGTATTCCGCGCCACCGCGCCCCAGAAATTCGATGTCGACGTCGCGTATGCCGACGGTCGCCGCGATCACTTCGCGCTCGCCGGCGACGAGTGGCAGGTCGATGCGCGCATTCTCAAGTGGCAGCCGTTCGCCACAGTCATGGGCTTCGACACCGTGTTCAGGCTCGAGCGGCTTGCCGGGCGCTATCGCGACATCGACGCCGAGCGCAGCGCGCCGCACAGCGTCTATCGCCTCCATGCGGACGACAGCTTCGACGTGTGGACGGTCGTGCGCGCGGCGCGCCTGCCGTGGGTGGACGCGCGCTATGGCAGCGCCGTCTACCTGCCGATGGCGAACGATGCGGTGTTCCTGGTCAGCGTCGGCCCCGGCGGGCTCGTCGCGCGTCCGCGCAACGACGCCGCGCGCGCCGCGGTCAGCAGCTGGCGTTGAGCATCGCCGCGCGGCGGCACGCGTGACCGGTGTCCGGAGCCTCTGCGCGCGTCGCGCTAGAATGACGCGCACGCTTCGCCCCGCCCCGGGTGCAAGCGCAGCCGCCCGCAATGAAATACAAGGATTACTACGAGACGCTCGGCGTCGCCCGCGACGCCGACGAGGCCCAGATCAAGTCGGCCTACCGCAAGCTCGCGCGCAAGTACCATCCCGACGTTTCCACCGAGAAGGACGCCGAGGCGCGCTTCAAGGACGTGAGCGAGGCCTACGAAACGCTGCGCGACGCGGAGAAGCGCGCCGCCTACGATCAGCTTGGCACGCACGCGCAAGGCCAGGAATTCCGGCCACCGCCCGACTGGGGTTCCGCATTCGGCGCGCAGGGCGGCAGCTTCGACGACATCGATCTCTCCGACCTCTTTGCGGGCCTCGGCCGCGCCCGCGGCGCGCGCGCAACCAATGCGCCGATTGCGGGCCGCGATTACGAGGCCGCGGTGCGCATCGCGTTCGACGCCGCCTATCACGGCACCGAGCTGGAGCTGGATCTCGGCGGGGCCACGATCGACGACGACGGCGTCATGCGCCGCGTGTCGCGGCCGGTCAAGGTCCGTATCCCACGGGGGGTCGTCGACGGCCAGCGACTGCGGGTGCCTGGCAAGGGCGGCGAAGGCCTCCGCGGCGGCCCTGCCGGCGACCTGTTCCTGGATATTCGCGTGGATGACCATCCGCTGTACCGCGTCGAAGGCACCGACATCTACGTCGATCTGCCGCTTGCGCCGTGGGAAGCGGCACTCGGCACCAGCGTCAAGCTGCCGACGCCGGCTGGCGCCGTGGAGCTCAAGGTTCCCGCAGGCGCACGCGCCGGCCAGAAACTGCGGCTCAAAGGCCGTGGCGTCGCGCGCGAGCGCGGCGCCGGCGACCTCTACGCCGTGGTGACCATCGCCATGCCGTCGGTGATCACCGAGCGCGAGCGTGAGCTGTATGCCGAGCTCGGCAAGGGATCGACGTTCAATCCGCGGCCCCAGTTCGGAGGAATCTAACCATGACGCCCGAATCCGCCGACGCCCTGTTCATCGACGACACGCATGTCTATTCGACGTCCGAAGTCGTGCGCATCACGGGCCTCGGCAGCGCCGATGTCGCGGTGCTCGTCGAATGCGGGGCGATCGCGCCGCAGGATCCGCGCGCGTCGCATTGGACGTTCGCGGCGTGGTCGGTCGACGTGGCGCGTCGGGCCAGGACGCTGCGCGATGAATTCGCGCTCGACGACGTGCACACCGTCGCCGTCATCGTGCGCTACGAGCAGCGCGTGCGCAGCCTCGAGCGCGAGCTGGCGCGGGTGCACGCGCGCGTCGGCTCACCGTAGCGCGGCTTCGACCACGCACCGCGCCGGCGGCGCGGGCACCCCATTCACTTGCTGCGAGGAGAAACGATGATGGGAATCCGGACTTGGTTGGCCATGCTGGCCGCGCTGCTGCCGTTATGCGCGCTGGCGCAGGAATCGCGACTCGACGCCGTGCAGAAGAGCGGGGTGCTGCGGGTGTGCACGCCCGGCGACTACAAGCCCTTCAGCTTCGCCCGGCCCGATGGCGGCTACGAGGGCATCGACATCGATTTCGCCAATGCGATCGCCAAGGGACTCGGCGCCCGCACCGAGTTCGTGAAGACCAGCTGGCCGAAGCTGATGGACGATTTCGTCGACAAGTGCGACCTCGCCGTCGGTGGCATCTCGGTGACGCTCGACCGCCAGAAGCGCGCGTTCTTCACCGATCCGTACATGATCAACGGCAAGGCGCCGATCACCAAATGCGACAACGCCGCCAGGTTCCAGACGATCGCCGACATCGACAAGCCCGGCGTCACGGTGATCGAGAATCCGGGCGGCAGCAACGAGAAATTCGCGCGCGCCAATTTCAAGGCGGCGAAGATCGTCATCTACAACGACAACACGACGATCTTCGACGAGATCCTCAAGGGCAACGCCGACGTCATGATCTCCGAGTCGGTGGAGACCAAGGTGCAGGCGAAGCTGCGTCCGGGACTGTGCGCGGTGAATCCCGACAAGCCGCTGCAGTACGGCGAGATGGCCTATCTCACGCCGCGCGGCGACGTTGCGTTCAAGGCCTGGATCGATCAGTGGCTGCACCTCGCGCGCGCCACGGGCGACTACGACCGCACGCTCGCGGCCTGGATCAAGTAGCGGGCGAGGGTGCGTCCGCGCCAGGCGCGGCGTCGAGGCGCGGCGCGCGCGTGGCGAACGCTTCGTCCTGGGGTTTCGCCGGCAGCGTGCCGCGGTCGCGCGCATGGCGCACGACCTCGACCAGCAGGCGCAGTCCCATGGGCGCCAGCGCGCGCTCCCACAGCTCGCGGGCGGTTTCGCCGGGCTTGACGAAGCACCAGTCCTGCGCCGCGATCGCACCGGCGTCCATGCGCTCGGCCAGGTGATAGATCGTGCCGCCGGCAATGGCATCGCCGCTCTTGATCGTCCACTCGATGGCGGCGATGCCGCGATGTCGCGGCAGCAGCGACGGGTGGAACCCGATGCCGCCGAGGCGGGAACGCGCGAGCGCGGCGGCGCCGACGCGCGCGTGGTTGTGCGCGGACACGATGAGGTCGGTGCCAGGCGCGATGGCGTCGGCGTCGACGACGTGCGGGTCGGGCAGCACGTAGTCGTCGACTCCGGCATCGCGCGCCGCCAGCGCGAGGCGGTCGTCGCTCGCCGGAATCACCACTCGCGCGATCTCCACGTCCTCGGCGCTCAAACGCTTGAACGCCTCGGCGCCGAACCAGCGTGAACCGGCGAGTGTGATCTTCATCGTCGCTGCCTCGTCGTCTTGTGCGCGGCAGAGTGTGCCACAGCCGCGGCGGTCTTGCATCGGCGCTGGCCGCGGCGCGGCGCGTCATGGATAATCGGCGCTTCCACCACCACGGACGCGCGATGCAATACCGCACATTGCCGGGCACCGACCTCGAGGTTTCGACCATCTGCCTCGGCACGATGACTTTCGGCGAGCAGAACAGCGAGGCGGACGGTCATGCGCAGCTCGACCGCGCGCGCGACGCCGGCATCAATTTCATCGACACCGCCGAGATGTACCCGGTGCCGCCCAATGCCACGACGCAGGGGCGCACGGAGACCATCGTCGGCAACTGGCTGGCGCACCAGCCGCGCGACAAGCTCGTCGTTGCCACCAAGATCGCGGGCCCGGGTCGCCGCGACTGGATCCGTGGCGGTCGCACCGACGTCACGCCTGGCACGATCGCCGAGGCGGTGGACACGAGCCTCGCGCGCCTGCGCACCGATTACATCGACCTGTACCAGATTCATTGGCCGCAGCGCAACGTGCCCGCGTTCGGCGTCGCCGAATTCGATCCGTCGAAGGAGCGCAGCGGTCCGTCGATTCGCGAGCAGGTCGAGGGCATGGCGGCGATGATCGACGCCGGCAAGATCCGCTACTACGGGGTGTCGAACGAGACTGCGTGGGGATTGTGCGAATTCGCGCGCGTCGCGCGCGAGCTCGGCGCACCGCCGCCGGTCACGGCACAGCAAAGCTACAGCCTCGTCTCGCGCCGCGCCGACGGCGACATGGCCGAAGTGCTGTTTCGCGAGCGCATGTCGCTGCTGGCCTACAGCCCGCTGGCCGGGGGCATGCTCAGCGGCAAGTATCTCGACGGCGCACGGCCCGCGGGCGCACGCTACACGCTGTTCGACACGCTCGGCGCGCGCTTTCGCAAGCCGGAAGTGAGCGAGGCCGTGGCCGCATACGCGGCGCTGGCTCGTGCCCGCGGCATCGGCCTGCTCGAACTTGCCCTCGGTTACGTGCAAAGCCGCTGGTTCGTCGGCTCCACGATCATCGGCGCCACGACGCTTGCGCAACTCGACGCCGACATCGCGGCCGCACAGGTGACGCTCGACGCCGGCACACTGGCGGCGATCGCCGACCTGCAACGGCGGTTTCCAGACCCGGCGACGTGATGCTCGACGCCGGCCCGCCACGCGCGCAGCGCATGGCGGGCCGGCGTCGCGTGCAGACTCCTGCCTTACTTCGCCGCGAGCTGGCCGCGGATTTCGCCGCCGGGATGCGCGGCGCTGTGCACGTTGACGTAGAGCTTGCCTGCCTTGTAGCTCTCGTACTGTGCATCGGTCAGTTTCGAGCCGGGCGGGGCTTCGAACGTGTTGTCGGAAGTCTTGACGAACGGCACGATCACCGGGCCGTTGGCGCCCGCCGCCGCTTCGTGAATGTGCGAAGCCGTTGCAGTCATGTCCTTGGCGACCACTTTCGCGGTCACGGTGTGATCCGCGTTGATCGTGACACTGGCCGTTCCGCTCGCCGTGCTCGTCACGGCCGGCACCTCGTTCGCTCCCGACAGCATCACTTCCTGCATCTGCGCGAACGCCTGCGGCGACAGGGTCGCGAACGTGGTGACGGCCGCGGCAGCGGCGAGTGGCATGAGATACCGGGTCCAGCGCATATTGCCTCCGCGTCGATATGAGTGGGTTGCCGGTGGCGCCGCCATCGCAAGGCGCCGCTCACGGCAGACGCACGATAGCACCAGAGTGCCCGGAATAGTCGCCAGCCCATTGCTGTTGCGTGCATCGGCGCTTGGCCGACAGCAGACCGCGCCGGCGGCCGACAGACGACAGCTCCGCGACGCGCGATAAGCGAGGTTTGACCCGCGTCCCGCCATGATCCGTCGCCCCGTATCCGGTCTCGCCCTCTGCGCCGCGGCCCTGATCTCGCTCACCGCCTGCGGCGGGCCCGCGATGCTGCCGGTGAGTGCCGGCACCGGGCCGGACCCGATGCTGCCGGCGCCGTCGCACGCGCTGTTGCCGACGATCAACGTGGCGCCGGCGGTGGGCTGGCCGCAGGGGACTGCGCCCGAGGCGGCGCCCGGTCTCGTGGTCAGGCGGTTCGCACAGGGGCTCGACCATCCCCGCTGGCTCTACGTTCTGCCGAACGGCGACGTGCTGGTGGCGGAGACCAACGCGCCGCCGAAGCCCGACGACGGCGGCGGCGTGCGCGGCTTCTTCATGCACCTGTTCATGCAGAAGGCAGGGGCCGGCACGCCGTCGGCCAATCGCATCACGCTGCTGCGGGACAACGACGGCGACGGCGGCGGCGGCACGCGCACGGTATTCATCGAAAACCTGCATTCGCCGTTCGGCATGGCGCTGGTCGGCAACGACCTGTACGTCGCCGACACCGACGCACTGTTGCGTTTTCCGTACCACACCGGGCAGACGCGGATCGACGACGCGCCCGTGGTGATCACCGACCTGCCGGCCGGCACGATCAACCACCACTGGACCAAGAACGTGATCGCGAGTCCCGATGGCCGCAAGCTGTACGTGACGGTGGGCTCCAACAGCAACGTCGGCGAGAACGGCATGGACGCCGAGGCCGGACGCGCGGCGATATGGGAAGTGGACGTGGCGACGCATGCGCATCGCATCTACGCCACCGGGCTGCGCAACCCCAACGGCCTCGCGTGGGAGCCGCAGACCGGGGCGCTGTGGACCGCCGTCAACGAACGCGACGAGCTCGGCAGCGACCTCGTGCCCGATTACATGACCGCCGTGCGCGACGGCGGGTTCTACGGCTGGCCATACAGCTACTACGGCCAGCACGTCGACACCCGTGTCGATCCGCAACGGCCGGAGCTCGTCGCCAAGGCGATCGCGCCCGACTACGCGCTGGGACCGCATACCGCGTCGCTCGGTCTCGCGTCGACGGCCGGCGCCGCGCTGCCGCCGCCATTCGCCAACGGCATGTTCGTCGGCCAGCATGGCTCGTGGAACCGCACGCCGAAGAGCGGCTACAAAGTGGTCTTCGTGCCGTTCGTCAACGGCCGGCCGTCCGGGCCTCCCCTCGACGTGCTGACCGGCTTTCTCGACGCCGACGGCAACGCCCGCGGCCGTCCCGTCGGCGTGGCGATCGACCGCAAGGGCGCGCTGCTCGTCGCCGACGACGTCGGCAACTGCATCTGGCGCATCAGCGCGCGCTGATCCCGCTGCTTACGTACCGAGCCACGCGGGCGCGGCGCCGGCGGTCGCGCGCTCGAGGGCCGCACGCAGCTCCGGCGGCGACAGCGCCGGTGCGTGGGTGTAGGCGTCGAGCTTCGCGCGCTCCGCCGAGTGGCTCGCGGTGTCGCTGTCGAGCGCGCGCTGCACGATCCCGTAGATGTCCGCGTAGCGCGCCGGCTCGATCGTCGTGCCGCAGCGGAACAGGTAGGCGAACATCGGATCGCGCGCGGTATTCGCCGTCTGGTTGAGGAAGAACATCGGCCGGTCGTAGCCGAGGTAGTCGTACGCCATCGCCGACATGTCGCCGATGTAGATGTCGGCCGCCTCGAGGAACGGGTAGACGAGAGGGCAGTTGCGCAGCACGACGACATCGTCGCGGCCGGCACAGCGCGCCAGCACCGCGCTCACTGCGGGGGCGCGCTGCTCGAGGTGCGGGTGGAGCTTGACCACCAGCCGCGAACCGGCGGGCACGCCATCGACGAGCGTGTTGAACGCGGTGAAGAACGACGACGAGCCGATGCGGTCGTCCCAGGTCGGTGCGTACAGGATCGTGCGCCGCGAGTCGTCCGCGACACCCCATGCCCGGCGCTGGCGCTCGAAGTGGGTATGGTGCTCGCGAAACCATGCGCGACGCAGGTTGCCGGCGACGATCAGCGAGCATCCGGGCGCCGTTGCGCCGATGGCCTGCAGCTGGTCGAGCGCATGGCGGCCGAGCATCAGCGCGATGTCCTGGAACGCGATGTCGCGCGACCACAGCTGCATCTTCTCGGAGAAGCCGTGCGGGCAATGCACGATGCGCGGCTTGACGGGCCAGGTGCGGAAATACGCGCGCAGCGTCGTGCGCGCGATCAGTTCCGAATAGAGGACGACATCGGCCTCGAGCTTGCGCAGCACGTCGAGCACGCGACCGATGCCCTCCGGGAGGCTGAAGTCGCGCACCAGCACCGCGTCGATCGCCGGATAGGATTCCACTGCGGCGACCTGGCCGGGGCTGTCGCACACGACGAGCGGTGCGCCGAGCATCGCGCACAGCGGTGCCAGGTGCTCGACGTGGTGCGGATAGAACGCGACCGCGACCGGGCGCTTCAAATGACGCCTTCGGCGCACAGCGCGTGCGCCCGCGCGAGATCCGCCGGCGTGTCGATCTCCGCCCAGCGCACGCCGTCGAGATCGGCCGCCTGCACGGCTTCGCCATCGTCGGCAAGGCGTTGCAGCACCTGCTCGGCGACCGCGGCGTCGCCGACGCTCGCGGCCACGGCGTCGATCGCGCGGCGCCATGCGTCGAGTCGCGCCGCCGGCACGTAGGTCATGCCGATGTAGGCGCCATGGAACGACGCGAGCGTCTTGGAGATCCGCAGCAGGCGGCGCGTGGCGTCGACCTCGACCTTCATCTCGTCGACGTCGACGTTGCGCGCGAACTGGCAGTAGGCGGTCACGCCGCCACCCATGGCGGCGCGGATTGCCGCGGCCGCGTCCGGCGGAAACACGTGGTCGACGTTGACGACGAGCAGCGCGTCGTCGATCAAGGGCAATGCCGCGCGCACCGACAACAGGTTGCCGGCGCGAAAACGCGCGTTCTCGACCACGCGCACGGCTGCGTTGCGCGCGGCGAGCGCTGCCGCGGCGACGTCGGCATGATCGCGCCCGCCGACCACGACGATGCGCGTCGCGCCCAGCGTCGTGGCGAAATCGATTGCGCGTCGCAGCAGCGTGCGGCCATCGAGGTCGAGGAGCGCCTTCGGCCTGCCACCGCCGGCGGCGCCGAGGCGCAGTCCCTCGCCCGCGGCGAGGATGACGACCTGAAGAGGGTGCGATCCGGTCATGCAATCGTCGACAATCGCCGTCGCGATTCGTTGCCCGCGGCGGCGACCACGGCTCCGGCACGCACCGCCTGCATGCGCGCCGCGCAAAAGCGGCGATCATACTGCAACCGCGCATGGCCGAAGATGGCGACGCGCGTCTTTGCAGCGCGGTTGATCGGCACCACCAAGGGCACGCCGGCGGACTTGGGCACAATAGCGCGCATGGCCGTGGCCAGCGCCGACGCGAAACCCGAACGTGCACCGCTGCCCGGCGCGCGCACGCTGCGCGAGCGCGTCGGCGCGTTGCGCAACCTGCCGCCGTTCCTGCGGATGGTGTGGCGCACGAGTCCCATGCTCACGCTCGCCACCGGCGTGCTGCGCATCGCGCGCGCGCTGCTGCCGGTGGTCACGCTCTACGTCGGCAAGCTCATCATCGACGAGGTCGTGCGCCTCGTCACGACGCACGGCGCCGCGGGTGCGGGCTGGCACCTTCTGCTCGACGGTCCGCTGGCGCGGCTCGCCGCCCTGATCGCCCTCGAATTCGCACTCGCGATCGGCTCCGACCTGATGGGGCGCGCCGTGTCGCTGATCGATTCGCTGCTGTCGCAGAAATTCAGCGACGAGACGAGCCTGCGCCTGATGGAGCATGCGGCGACGCTGGACCTCGAGGACTTCGAGGACGCCGACCTGCAGGACAGCCTCGAGCGCGCCCGGCGCCAGGCGGCCGGGCGCACGACGCTGATGGGCGAGCTGTTCGGCCAGGCGCAGGACGCGGTGACGATCGTCAGCTTCGCCGCGGGACTGGTCGTGTACGCGCCGTGGCTCATCGTGCTGCTGGCGATCGCACTGGTGCCGGCGTTCGTGGGCGAGGCGTACTTCAATGCGCGCAGCTACACGCTCAACTACCAGCGCACGCCCGAGCGCCGCGAGCTCGACTACATCCGCCAGACCGGCGCCAGCGTGGAGACCGCGAAGGAGGTCAAGATCTTCGGCCTCAACGCGTTCCTGATCGAGCGCTACCGCACGCTTGCCGAGGGCTTCTTCGCCGCCAACCGCGCGCTCGCCATCCGCCGCGCGGCGGTGGGCGGCGTGCTGACGACGATCGGCACGATCGCCTATTACGTGGCGTACGCGTACATCATCCTGCGCACGCTGCACGGCGAATTCACGATCGGCGACCTGACGTTTCTCGCGGGATCGTTCCGCCGCCTGCGCACGCTGCTCGAAGGTCTCCTGATCGGCTTTTCCAACGTCGCCGGGCAGGCGCTCTATCTCGACGACCTGTTCTCGTTCTTCGAGATCGAGCCGGAGATACGCTCGCGCGCCGGTGCGCTGCCGTTTCCGCAGCCCATCCGCGAGGGATTCACGTTCGTCAACGCCGGCTTCCGCTACCCGGGCGCCGAGCGCTGGGCGGTGCGCCACCTCGACTTCACGCTGCGCGCCGGCGAAGTGCTGGCGCTGGTGGGCGAGAACGGCGCCGGCAAGACCACGCTGGTCAAGCTGATCGCGCGCCTCTACGATCCCGACGAGGGCCACGTGATGCTGGACGGTCATGACCTGCGCGAGTACGACCTCGAGTCGCTGCGCGGCCACATCGGCGTCATCTTCCAGGATTTCGTGCGCTACCACCTGACCGCGGGCGAGAACATCGCCGTCGGCCGCATCGACGCACGACTCGATCGCACACGGATCGCCGCGGCGGCGCAAAGGAGCCTCGCCGACGGCGTGATCCGCCGGCTGCCGAACGGCTACGACCAGATCCTCGGCAAGCGCTTCCGCGGCGGCGTCGACCTCTCCGGTGGCGAATGGCAGAAAGTCGCGATCGCGCGCGCCTACATGCGCGACGCCGAGCTCCTGATACTGGACGAGCCCACCGCCGCGCTCGACGCGCGCGCCGAATTCGAGGTGTTCCAGCGCTTTCGCGAGCTTTCCCGGGGCAAGTCGGCGATCCTCATCTCGCATCGCTTCTCCAGCGCGCGGATGGCGGATCGCATCGTGGTGCTCGCCGACGGCGAGATCGAGGCGATCGGCACGCACGACGAGCTACTCGCCGCCGGCGGACGCTACGCCGAATTGTTCGAACTGCAGGCGGCGGGCTACCGCTGAACCGACATGAAGCTCTCCATACTCGACCAGTCGACGGCGGCCAAGGGCGGCAGCGAAGCCGATGCGATCCAGGACACGCTGGCGCTCGCGCGTCTCGCCGACACGCTCGGCTACCACCGCTACTGGGTGTCCGAGCATCACAACAGCGGCAGCATCGTCGGCACGGCGCCGGAAGTGCTGATGGCCGGCATCGCGGCGACCACGCGGCGCATCCGCGTCGGCAGCGCCGGCGTGATGCTGCCGCATTACTCGTCGCTCAAGGTCGCCGAGCAGTTCCGCGTGCTCGAGGCGATCGCGCCGGGACGCATCGACCTCGGCGTCGGGCGTGCGCCGGGCTCGGACCGCAAGACTGCGTACGCGCTCAATCCGCAGGACGACATGGCAGCCGAGGCGTTTCCGCGCCAGGTGCTCGACCTCGCGGCGTGGGTGACCGGCACGTCGCTCGGCGACAACCACCCGTTCGGCGACATCGTCGCCCATCCGCGCGGACCTACATCACCCGAGCTGTGGATCCTGGGAAGCTCGACCTACGGCGCGCAGCTCGCGGCGCATTTCGGCCTGCCCTATGCGTACGCGTATTTCTTCAGCGACGGCAAGGGCGTCGAGGAGGCGCTCGACGTGTACCGCCAGCGCTACCGCCCGAGCGCGCGCTATCCGGTGCCGCAGGCGACGATCTGCATCTGGGCGCTGGCCGCCGACACCGATGCCGAGGCGCGGCATCTGCTGCGCACGCGCGAGCACTGGCGGGTGGGCTTCGAGAAGGGCGTCCGCGAACCGCTGGTGGCGCCGGAGGAAGCAGCGGCGCACGCATATACCGACGACGACCAGGCGCGCATCGACGCGCTGCGTCGACGCGCATTCGTCGGCACCGCCGACGCCGTGGCGGCACGCCTGCGCGCCGAGGCGCAGCGCCTCGGACTCGACGAGCTCGTGATCGTGACGTGGACTTTCGACGCGGCGGCGCGCGCGCATTCATACACGCTGCTCGCGCAGGCGTTCGGCCTCGCGACCGGGCCCGTGGCGATCGGCTGAACCGCACCGCCGCGCGCGAGCGCGGTGGTGCGGAGGCGAAGCGGGCTCAGCCGCGCGCGTTGCGCGCCGTGCGATGACGCGGCGCCGGGGCGCCGCCGTGGCCGGAGGTGCGCGCGGCGCCACCTGCGCCGCGTGACGCTGGCGCGTGCGACGTCGCGCCGCGCGGCGGCTGCGCGCGCTCCTGCGTACGCCCGCGCCATGCATCGGGCGCATGCCGCCCGGTGTGCGCCCGGCCGGGATCGCCGTGCGTGTGCGTATGGTGCGCGCGCACGTCGTTGCGATCGCGCGCACCGCGCGCATGCGCCGCCGGCGTGTGCTGGCGCGGCGCGCCGCGGCCGCGCTGCGCGAACACCGGCTGCGCAGCGATCCTCGGGTCCGGCTCGAAGCCGGGCACCACGTCGCGGGCGATGCTGCGCTTGATGAGCCGCTCGATGTCGCGCAGGAAGGCATGCTCGTCGATGCACACCAGCGAGATCGCCTCGCCTTCGTTGCCGGCACGGCCGGTGCGGCCGATGCGGTGCACATAGTCCTCCGGCACGTTCGGCAGGTCGTAGTTGACGACGTGCGGCAACTGGTCGATGTCGATGCCGCGCGCGGCGATGTCGGTGGCGACCAGCACGGTGACCGCGCCGCGCTTGAAATCGGCGAGCGCCTTGGTGCGCGCGCCCTGGCTTTTGTTGCCGTGCAGCGCCACTGCGGCGATGCCGCTGCGCTCGAGCGATTGGCGCAGCTTGTCGGCGCCGTGCTTGGTGCGCGTGAACACCAGCACCTGCTGCCAGCGGTTGTGGCCGATCAGGTACGAGAGCAACTCGGGCTTGCGGTCGCGGTCGACCGGGTGGATGCGCTGGGCGATCATTTCCACCGTCGAATTGCGCGGCGTGGCCTCGATCGTGCACGGATTGACCAGGAAGCTGCCGGCGAGCCGGCGGATGTCGTCGGAGAAGGTCGCCGAGAACAGCAGCGTCTGGCGTTGCCGCGGCAGCAGTGCGATCACGCGCTTGACGTCGGGAATGAACCCCATGTCGAGCATGCGGTCGGCCTCGTCGAGCACGAACGTCTCGATCTTCGACAGGTCGACGCTGCGCTGCTGTACGTGGTCGAGCAGGCGCCCAGGCGTCGCCACCAGGATGTCGACGCCGCGCTTGAGGCGCGTGGCCTGCGGGCCGAAACCCACGCCGCCGAACACCGCCATCGACGACACGTCGAGATACTTGCCGTAAGTCTTCACCGACGCCTCGACCTGGGCCGCCAGTTCGCGCGTCGGTGCGAGGATCAGCACGCGCGGCGCGTGGCGCGCGGCATTGCGCGGCGCCGGCTGCGCGGCGAGGCGCTGCAGGATGGGCAGCACGAAGCCGGCGGTCTTGCCGGTACCGGTTTGCGCGCCTGCCAGCAGATCGCTGCTGGCGAGGACGGCGGGAATGGCCTGCGCCTGGATCGGCGTCGGCGTGGAATAACCTTGGTCGGCGACCGCGCGCAACAGCGCATCGGCGAGCCCGAGTTCCTTGAAGGACATGAAAGCTTTCGAATGGGTGCCCGGCCGCTCGCCCATCAAGGGCGGCCAGTCGCAGCCAAACGGAAGAAACGACGAAAAGGTCGGAATCGACTGCGGCAAGGGGACTGGTACAAGGGCCGCAACCGCATAATACCACGTATCGGCGTCGAATCGGCGCCTTCCCAGCCTTCTGCAGCCATGGCTCTCGATCGCAACGCGTTGCAGGACGTCACCGCGCGCACGCTGGCGCACTACGCCGGGCGTGCCGAGGCCTTTCGCGAAGGCACGCGCGATCACGACGTCAGCCAGAACATCGCCGCGCTGCTCGACCGGATCGAGGCCGATCCGCCGTTCGCGATTCTCGACTTCGGCTGCGGACCGGGACGCGACCTCGCGACGTTTTCGCGGCTCGGGCATCGTCCCACGGGACTGGATGCCGTGCCCGAGTTCGTGGCCATGGCGCGTGCCGGCAGCGCCGCTGAAGTCTGGCAGCAGGATTTTCTCGCGCTCGACTTGCCGGCGGCGCGCTTCGACGGCGTATTCGCCAACGCGTCGCTGTTCCATGTACCGCCGCAGGAACTGCCGCGCGTGCTCGGCGAATTGCGCGCGACGTTGAAGTCGCGCGGCGTCCTGTTCAGCTCGAATCCGCACGGTGACGACGTCGATGGTTTCGATCGCGGCCGCTATGGCGCCTACCACCGGCCATCGACCTGGCAACGCTTCATGCGCGACGCCGGCTTCGACGAGATCGAGCACTTCTACCGGCCGCAGGGGCTGCCGCGCGAGCAGCAGCCGTGGTTCGCCAGCGTGTGGCGGCGCCAGGATTGACCAAGCCGGGGGCAGATGGACAGCGGGGGGCCGGGAACCGTTTGCGGGTGCGCCGCCTGCAACCTCCGGTTACGCCTTTGGCGGGCGAACACACTTGCGCCGCCTGCCGCTTGCACCCATTGTGAACGTACGCGCAGTCCCGCTGTCTGCCTTCGATGCCGCCGCATCCCCACCCGGAAACCCCATGTCTTCTCCCATCGCCAGCCGCAGGCTGCTGCGTTACGTGCTGACGGCGCTGCTTGCCGTCATGCTGGGCGGCCCGATGCTCGCGCTGGCGCTCGGCCAGGCGTCGCTCGGCCGCGACTGGCGCCATGCATCCCAGGAATCGGCGGGGCTCGCGCCGGATCCCGCCACCAACCCGGGACCGGTGGTCCAGGTCTACGCCGCACGCACCGTGGGCTGGCGCGGCGCGTTCGCGGTTCACACGTGGGTCGCGGTCAAGCCGCAGGACGCGTCGTCCTATACGCGCTACGAGGTCATCGGCTGGCGCCTCCTGCGCGGCGCGGATTCCGCCATGTCGGTGTCGGCCGACCGTGCCGCCGACGGCGCTTGGTTCGGCGCCCGGCCGCAGCTGCTGCGCGACCTGCGCGGCGCGGCGGCGGCCGACGTGATCGCGAAGCTGCCTGCCGTGCTCAGCGCGTATCCGTATGGCGGCGAATATCGCGCCTGGCCCGGCCCCAACAGCAACACGTTCGTCGCGTGGATCGGCCGCGAGATCCCCGAGCTCGAGCTGGCGATGCCGTCGAACGCGATCGGCAAGGACTTCGTGCCGATCGATCGCATCGTCGGCTGGGCGCCGAGCCACACCGGCGTGCAGGTGTCGCTGTATGGCATCGCCGGCGCGATCGTCGGCCGCGACGAGGGGCTCGAGATCAACGTGCTCGGGCTTGTGACCGGCGTCGACTTTCGGCATCCTGCGATCAAGTTGCCCGGCATCGGGCGCATCGGCACGCCGTCCTGACGCAGGCAATCGCGGGCGCGGCGAGGCGCGCGCCACACGCATGGCGCGGTGCGCGCTTGCCGCCAACGGTCAAGCAAAGGAGCCTCGAGTGCAACAACGCAAACTGGGCCAGGGTCTCGTCGTGTCGGCGATGGGGCTCGGCTGCATGGGCATGTCGGACTTCTACGGCGGCCGCGACGAGAACGAGGCCACGGCGACGATCCATCGCGCGCTGGACCTCGGCGTCAACTTCCTCGACACCGCCGACATGTACGGCGGGGGACGCAACGAGGAGCTGGTGGGCCGCGCCATCAAGGGCCGCCGCGACGGCCTCGTGGTCGCCACCAAGTTCGGCAACGTGCGCAATCCGGACGGCACGTTCAAGGGCGTGGACGGCCGTCCCGAGTACGTGCGCGCCTGCTGCGACGCGAGCCTCAAGCGCCTCGGCATCGACGTCATCGATCTCTACTACCAGCATCGCGTCGACCCGAAGACGCCGATCGAGGACACCGTCGGCGCGATGGCCGACCTCAAGCGACAGGGAAAGGTGCGCTATCTCGGCCTTTCCGAAGCAGCGCCGGCCACCGTCCGCCGCGCGCACGCCGTGCATCCGATCGCCGCGCTGCAGACGGAGTACTCGCTGTGGAGCCGCGATCCCGAGGACGAGATCCTGCCGACGGTGCGCGAGCTCGGCATCGGCTTCGTCGCCTATAGCCCGCTCGGTCGCGGCTTCCTCACCGGGCAGATCAAGCGCATCGACGATCTCGATGCCGACGACTATCGACGCCACTCGCCGCGATTCGAAGGCGAGAATTTCGCCAGGAATCTCGCGCTGGTCGACGAGATCCGCGCGCTGGCGGCGGAAAAGGGCTGCGCAGCGTCGCAGCTCGCGCTGGGCTGGGTGATGGCGCAGGGCGACGGGATCGTGCCGATCCCGGGCACCAAGCGCCGCAAGTACCTCGAGGAGAACATCGCGGCGGCAAAGGTCACGCTGTCCGCCGCAGACAAAGCCCGCATCGACCGCATCCTGCCGCGAGGCGCGGCCGCCGGCGCGCGCTATGCGCCGCACGCGCTGAGCGCCGTCGGGCGCTAGGCCCGGCGCGGATGCGCAATGCGCAGCGGCGCTGCCGACACCGGATTCACGCTGGTCGAGGTCGCGGTCGCGGCGGCGATCGTCGCGATCCTGGCGACGATGGCCATGCCGTCGATGGTCAATGGCATCGTGCGCCGGCAGATCGTCGAGGCGGTGCCGCTCGCCGACATCGTCAAGAATGCGGTGTCGTCGTCGTGGTCGACGCTGCACGCGTTGCCCACCGACAATGCCGGCGCCGGATTGCCGCCGCCCGCCAAGATCGTCAGCAACTACGTGAGCTCGGTGGCGATCGTCGGCGGCGCGATCGACATCACGTTCGGCAACAACGTGCACCGCTCGATCGCGGGCAAGGTGCTGACGCTGCGACCGGCGGTGGTGACCGACACGCCGATCGTGCCGGTGGCATGGGTGTGCGCGCATGCACCCGTGCCCGGCGGCATGACGGCGCTGGGCGAAGACCATACCGACGTGCCGCCGGCCATGCTGCCCTACAACTGCCAGGCGTCCGCGGGTTGAGCCACGGCCGCCCCCGCCGGTGACCCCATTCCCGCGCCATCGCGGCCGACCCGCGACGCCACCATGCCCGACGCACCGACCGCGGGGCTGATCGCCCACGCGATCCAGATCGCGATCGCGCCGGTGCTCCTGCTCACCGGCATCGCCGGCCTCCTCAACGTGATGGCGACCAGGCTCGCGCGCGTGATCGACCGCGCGCGCACGTTCGAGTTCTTCGGCCGCAACATGCGCTGGGCGGCGGGCGGCCCGTTCGTCGTCGCGCTCCTCCTGCTGATCCTTGGCCTCGCCTGCTTCCTGCGCGAGGTCTACGTCGCCACCCACACGACGTCGTTCGACCCCGACCGCTTCGCCTGATGATCTCCGACCCCTACCGCTTCATCTTCGTCCACATCAGAAAGACCGGCGGCACCAGCATCGAGAAGGTGTTCGAGCCCACCGCCGACGCGACGGACGTGCGCCACAAGCACGCGTCGCTCGAGAACTACCGCAAGTCGTATCCGCGCGCGTTTCGCCAGTACTTCAAGTTCGGCTTCGTGCGCAATCCATGGGACTGGCTGGTGTCGCGCTATCACTGGAGCCGCGACACGCAGCACCTGTTCGACTTCCCGTTCGCCGAGATGCTGCGCCGCGTCGAGCGCCGCGAGCCGCTGTCGGCGGAGGCGACGTGGCTTGCGACGGAGGCGTTGCTGCCGCAATGGTCGCGACTCGCGGTGCGCGGCGCGATCGCCGTCGACTTCGTCGGCCGCTACGAGCGGCTGCAGCAGGACTTCGACATCGTCTGCGACCGCATCGGCCATCCGCGCGCCGAGCTGCCGCACGTGTTCGCCACGCGCCACGGGCATTACACCGAGTATTACGACGATGCGACGCGCGCCATCGTCGAGCGCGTGTATGCGGCGGACATCGCGGCGTTCGACTACCGCTTCGGTGCCTAGGTCGAGCGTGCGTGGCCGCGGCGACGGCGCTCAACCGCGCGGCGGCGCCGTGCTGCCGCGCACGACGAGCTCGAACGGCAGCAGCTGGAACGCCACGTGGGGCTTGCCCTCCAGCCGCGCGATCACCTGCTCGCCGGCGGCGCGGCCGATGTCGACGATCGGCGTGCGCACGCTGGTGAGCGCCGGCGTCTGCGTCGCGCCGAGATCCGTGTTGTCGATGCCGGTGATCGACAGGTCGTCCGGGATGCGCACGCCGCGGTCGCGGCAAGCGAGCATGCCGCCGACGGCGAACACGTCGTTGGTCGAGACCACCGCCGTCGGCCGATCGGGGAGATCGAGCAGCTCGTGCATCATCGCCCGCGACGACGCGAGATCGATCGAGCCGTAGCGCGCGTGGCGGTCGTCGAGTACGAGGCCCGCCTGCGCGAGCGCCGCGCGCACGCCGAGACCGCGCTCCGTCGAGCGATCGTTGCCGGTGGTATGCGCACTGAGGAGCCCGATGCGGCGGTGGCCGAGATCGATCAGGTGCTGCGTCGCGGCGAACGCCGCGGCGCGGTTGTCGAAGCCGATGCTGGGATGCCGGCGCATCGGGTCGACGCCCCAGGTGAGCACGTACGGCCGGCCGTAGCCATCGAGCAGCGCGAACAGCCGCGGGTCGTGGTGCATGCCGACGAACACGAAGGCGTCGACGCCGTGCCCGACGAGTTGCTCGGTGACGCGCACCTCGGCGCCGAGATCGTAGTGATGCTCGGCGAGCACCAGCGAGTAGCCCTTGGCGTCGAGCGCGGCCTGCAGCGCGCTCGTCGTGCGCGCATACAGCGCGTAGTCGACCGAAGGCACGACGGCGCCCACCATCTGGCTGCGCCGGCTGCGCAGCGCGCGCGCGGCGCCGTGCGGCACGTAGCCGAGCTTGGCGACGGCGTCATGCACGCTGGCGCGAGTATCCGCGTCGACGCGCTCGGGAGCGTTGATCGCACGCGAAACGGTCGCGGTCGACACGCCGGCGAGGCGCGCGACGTCCTTGGCGCGCGCGCGCGCCGCGTGGCGCTCCTGGCGCCCGCGGGGGCGCGGCGCTGCAGTCTTCGGCGTGCCGGCAGCCCGGCGCGAGGCCTTGGATGATTTCGATTGCACGGGGACGGTCCCGTCCGGATTTGCAACCGACGTTATATGCCGAGGGTTGCCGCCAAGGCAAGGCGCTGGTAACGTTATGTAATCGAATACACTCGAAGGCCCCGCGCCAGGTCCGCGCCACGGGCCCGCGCCTGTGCTGTCCACCACGAGGAGACATACCGATGAGTGAGCGTTCCCCCGCCGACCGTTCGCCGCGCAAGCCCGGTCGCCGCAACGTCCTGCGCCAAGGCGCCGCATTGGGCGTCGCCGGATTGGTCGCGCCGCGCTGGGCCGGCGTCGCGTTCGCGCAGGGCGAAGACCTCGCACCGTATAAGTCGGCGAAGATCAACTGGCGCCAGGCCGAAGGCGAGTCGATCACGGTCGCGGTGATTCCCGCGAGCTACTTCGATAACCTCATCGGCCTCGCGCCGCAATTCGAGGCGCTCACCGGCATCAAGCTGCGCTTCGAGAAGGTGCCACCCGGCCAGATCCGGCAGAAGGCGCTGCTCGACCTGTCGTCGAAGACGGCGACGTACGCGACGCACGCCGCCGACCCGATGTATTACCCGCTGTACGTGTCGAACAAATGGGTCGAGCCGCTCGACCAGTATCTCAACGACGCCTCGCTCACCGATCCCGCGTGGTTCAAGGTCGACGACGTCATCAAGGCGTGGCGCGATGCCGACTCGATGGACGGCAAGCTCTACGGCATGCCGTACGACGGCGAGGTCACCGTGCAGGTGTACCGCAAGGACCTCTACGCGGCGAAGGGCCTCAAGGCGGCGGAGACCTACGACGAGCTGGTCAGCAATGCCAAGGCGCTCACCGATCCCAACGCGCGCACCTACGGCCTCGCGCTGCGCGGCTTCGCCGGCGCCGGCCAGAACATGTACATCTACCCGTCGCTGTTCCGCGGCTTCGGCGGCACCTGGATGCAGGGCAGCAATGTCGTCGTCAACTCGAAGCAGGCGGACGAGGCGCTCGCCTGGTACGTCGATACGCTGACCAAGTACGCGCCGCCCGCGGTGCGCAACTGGAACTGGCCCGACATCGCCGACGCCTTTTCGCAGGGCACGGTGGCGTGCTACATCGACGCGCATTCGTCGGCGGCGGTGATCACCAACCCGGAGAAGTCGAAGGTCGTCGGCAAGATCGCCTACGCGCGCTGGCCGAAGGGCCCGTCGGGCAAGCGCGTGACGTCGATCTGGAACTGGGGATTCCCCATCAACGCCGCGCTCTCCGACAAGCAGAAGAAGGCGACGTGGCTCTTCGTCACCTGGGCGGCGTCGGCGGAAACGCAGGCGCGCACGTCCTGGAAGTTCGCCGGGCCGGCGAAGCGTTCGGGCATCAATCGCATGTCGTTGTGGCGTGCGCCCGAGTTCGCCGCGGCGATGAAGGACGCCGGCGACAATTTCATCCCGGCCGCGCTGGAATCGCTGGAGCACGACACCGACGTCGAATGGCGCCCGCGTGTGCCGCAGTGGCCGGCGATCGGCGACACGATGGCGACCGCCATCCAGGCGGCGCTGGTCGGCCAGAAGAAGCCGAAGGAAGCGCTCGACGAGGCGCAGGCGCGCATCCAGCAGATCCTCAAGGGCTAGGCGCGCGATGGCCGTGGCGGTGCGCGGGGCGCGCTCGCTCGAGGCGCAGGAGCGGCGCTTCGCGCTCGCGCTCCTCGCGCCCGCGCTCGTCGTGCTGGTCGCCACCACCACGGCCCCACTGGTCTATCTGGTGTGGACGAGCCTCAACCGGCTCGATCTCGGCATGCCGTGGCTGTCGGGCTACGCCGGGCTCGGCAACTACGCCAAGATGGGCGCCGATCCGCGCTTCTGGAACTCGCTCGGGCTGACCGCGATCTACACGGCGACGACGGTGGTGCTGCAGGTCGCCGTCGGCCTCGCGCTTGCGCTGCTCGTGCTGCAGATACCGCGCGGACAAGGCGCGCTGCGCGTGGCGGCGATCCTGCCGATCGTGCTCGCGCCGGTGGTCGTGGGTCTCTTCTGGCGCACGCTGGTGCTGTCGCCCGACGTCGGGCTCGTCGACCTCGTCACGCGCGCGCTCGGGCTCGGCAGCCACAACTGGCTCGGCGATCCGCAGCTCGCGCTGATCTCGGTGATCGCGATCCACACGTGGCAGTGGACGCCGTTCGCGTTCCTCGTGCTGCTCGCCACGCTGTCGACGCTGCCGCCCGATGTCTACGAAGCCGCGCGCCTCGACCGGGCGGGCGCCTGGCAGCGCTTCCGCCACATCACGCTGCCGCTGATCCGGCCGGCGGTGGTCGTGGTGGTGATCCTGCGCATGATGACGGCGCTGTCGGCGTTCGCGGCCATCTTCGCCGCCACCGGCGGCGGTCCCGGATCGGCCACGGAGATTCTCAACCTGTACGCGTACCGCACGTCGTTCTCCGAGCTCAATCTCGGCTATGGCGCGGCGCTCGCGGTGGTGCTGCTGGCGATCACGCTCGCCATCTCCTGGCTGATGTTCCGCCTGCGGCGGGCGCGGCGATGAGCGCCGTTCGCTGCGGGGGGAGGGCATGAGCATCGCCGGACGCCGTCATCCGGTGCGCGCATTCGCGCTGCCGGCGCTCACCGGCTGCGCGCTGGCGGTGTGGGCGTTCCCGGTGGTGTGGGGACTGCTCACGTCGTTCAAGACCGAGCGCGACGTGCTGGCCTATCCGCCGGTATGGCTGTTCAAGCCGACGCTCGCCAACTATCGCGAAGTGATCTTCGGCGCATCGTCGATCGTCGCCAACCTGTGGTCGAGCGTGATCGTCGCCTGCGGCGCGACGCTCCTGACGATCGTGTTCGCCGTGCCCGCCGCCTATGCGCTGGCGCGGCTGCGCTACCCGGCGAAGCGCGCATCCGGCTTCTACGTGCTGGCGACCCAGATGCTGCCGCCGGTGGGCCTGATCATCCCTTATTACCTCGTGCTGCAGAAGCTCGGCGGGCTCGACACCTACAGCGGCCTCATCCTGATCGACCTCACGTTCTCGCTGCCGTTCGCGATCTGGCTGATGGTGTCGTATTTCGAGGACGTGCCACTCGAGATGGAGGAGGCGGCGCTGCTCGACCGCGCCGGGCGCCTGCGCGCGCTGTGGCACGTGATCCTGCCGCAGGTACGCGGCGGCATCGCCGTGACCACCATCTTCGTGTTCCTCAACGCGTGGAACGAGTTCCTGTTCGCCGTGGTGATCGGCGGCAACCGTGTGCGGCCGGTGACGGTGGCGATGTTCAACTTCATCTCGGTCGAGCAGACGCAATGGGCGCGCCTCGCCGCCGGCGCGATGCTGGCGATGCTGCCGGTGATCTTGATCGGCCTTTTCGCGCAGCGCCACATCGTCAAGGGCCTGACGGTCGGCGCAGTGAAGGGCGGGGGACGGCGATGAGCGCCGCCTGCAAGGGGCGCGCATGAAAGGCAGCGTGCGCCTCGAAGGCGTGGTCAAGCGCCATGGCACCACGACCGTGCTGCACGGCGTCGACCTCGCCATCGAGCCGGGCGAGTTCTTCGTGCTGCTCGGGCCGTCCGGCTCGGGCAAGACGACCACGCTGCGCATTCTTGCCGGCCTCGAGTCGGTGAGCGCCGGGCGGGTGCTGATGGACGGCGAGGACGTCACGCTCGAGCCGCCGGGCGACCGCGACGTGGCGATGGTATTCCAGAGCTACGCGCTCTATCCGCACATGACCGTGGCCGGCAACATCGGTTTCCCGCTGAAGATGGTGCACATCCCTGCCGCCGACATCGATCGCGCGGTGCGCGACGCCGCCGCCAAGGTGGGCATCGGCCACCTGCTCGCGCGCACGCCAGGGCAGCTTTCCGGCGGCCAGCAGCAACGCTGCGCGCTGGCGCGCGCGATCGTCCGCCAGCCGCGGCTGTTCCTGCTCGACGAGCCGCTGTCCAACCTCGACGCCAAGCTGCGCCTCGAGACGCGCCTCGAGCTGCACGCGCTGCAACGCAGCCTCGGCGCCACCGCCGTGTACGTGACGCACGACCAGGAAGAGGCGATGACCCTCGCCGACCGCATCGCCGTGTTCATGGACGGCCGCATCGTGCAGGTGGGCACGCCGCGCGAGGTGTTCGCGCGACCGCAGACGCGCGCCGTCGCAGGCTTCATCGGCACGCCGCCGATGAACCTGCTCGACGGCGTCTGGCAGGAACAGGCGGTGACCGTGCTCGGCTATGCGCTGCCGGTCGCCGCCCCTAGCACCGCGCCACGCGACGTGACGCTCGGCGTGCGACCCGGGGACTTGCGCGTCACCGAGCGCGGCCTGCCGGCACACGTCGAACGCATCGAGGACCTGGGCGACAGCAGCATCGTCAGCTTCGTCGCCGCAGGCAAGCTCGTGAAGCTCAAGTCCGACCGGCCACCCGAGCTGCGCGAGGGCGACGATGTCGCGCTCGGTTTCGCGCCCGAGGCCGCTCATCTCTTCGACCGAACCACCGGCGCGCGGCTGTAGGCGCGCTTCACCTGCGAACCCTGGCGATGACCACCCGCAAACCGAACGTCGTGCTCATCCTCAACGACGACATGGGCTATTCCGACATCGGCTGCTACGGCGGCGAGATCGACACCCCCAATCTCGACCGCCTCGCCGCCGACGGCCTGCGCTTCACGCAGTTCTACAACACGGCGCGCTGCAGCCCGTCGCGCGCTTCGCTGCTGACCGGCCTGCATCCGCACCAGACGGGCGTCGGCATCCTCACCTACGATTCCGGTCCCGAAGGCTATGCCGGCAACCTCAACCGGCGCTGCGTGACGATCGCCGAGGTGCTGAAGTCCGCCGGCTACGCCACATACATGAGCGGCAAGTGGCACGTCGCGTCGAGCCTCACGCAGCCCACCGATACGTGGCCGCGGCAGCGCGGGTTCGACGCGTTCTTCGGCACGATCATCGGCGCGGGCAGCTTCTACGATCCCAACACGCTGACCCGCGAAAACGCCAACGCCGAGCACGAGGCGAAGGACGATCCGGAGTTCTATTACACCGATGCGATCAGCGACCAGGCCGTCGACTACCTCGACCGGCATCATGCCGGGAAGACCGACGCGCCGTTCTTCGCCTACGTCGCCTACACCGCGCCGCACTGGCCGCTGCAGGCGCCCGCCGCCGACATCGCCAGGTACCGCGGCCGCTTCGACGAAGGCTGGGACCACCTGCGCGAGGCGCGCCTCGACCGGCTCGTCAAATGGGGGCTCCTCGACGCGTCGTGGAAGCTGTCGCCGCGCGACCCCACGCAGCCGGCGTGGAAGGACGCCGCCGAGAAGGCGTGGCTCGCGTGCTGCATGGAGGTGTACGCGGCCCAGATCGACCGCATGGACCAGGGCATCGGCCGCATCGTCGCTGCGCTCGAGCGCAACGGGCAGCTCGACGACACGCTGATCCTCTTCCTGTCGGACAACGGCGCGTGCGCCGAGGACATTCCCGAGGACGTCACCGTCGACGAGCTGGTGCACAAGCTGATGATCGCCAGGTCGCACACGCGCGACGGCGAGCCCGTGCATTTCGGCAACGACCCCACGCTGATGCCCGGGCCGGAAAACACCTACCAGAGCTACGGCACCGCGTGGGCCAACCTGTCGAACACCCCGTTCCGCCTGTACAAGCACTGGATCCACGAGGGCGGCATCTCGACACCGCTGATCGCGCATTGGCCGCGCGGCATCGAGGATCGCGGTGGCGTGCGTCACACGCCGGGTTACCTGCCCGACATCATGGCGACGCTGCTCGACGTCTGCGGTGCGCAATATCCGACCACGTTCGCCGGCAATGCGATCCTGCCGCTCGAGGGACGCTCGCTGAAGCCGGCATTCGATCACGGCGCGGTCGAGCGGCCACCGATGTTCTGGGAGCACGAGGGCAACGCCGCCGTGCGCATCGGCCGCTGGAAACTCGTGCGCCGATATCCCGGCGACTGGGAGCTCTACGACATCGACGCCGACCGCACCGAGCTGCGCGATGTCGCCGCGCAGCACGCCGAGCGCGTCGCCGACATGGCGGCGAAATACGAGGCCTGGGCGCAACGCTGCGGCGTCATTCCGCGCGCGCAGATCGTCGCGCTGATGCGCAGCCAGGGCGTGACCAAGGCGTTCTGGGAGAAGCCGGAGGAATAGCGGCCACCGCGCGTCGGGTAAGCTTGCGCGCGTCCGGTCAGGCGCGTGGGGCCATGGGTTTCGATTATCGCAAGCTGCGGCTCGGCGCTCGCGCGATTCGCGGCGAAGCGTACAAGCAGCATCTGGGCGGCGGTGCGGCGCAATGGGAGCGGCGCGGCGAATTCCAGCTCGCGCTCCTGCGCCATCTCGGCCTCGTCGCGTCGAGCCGCGTGCTCGACGTCGGTTGCGGCCCGCTGCGCGGCGGCCTGCCGATCATCCGCTTCGTCGGTGCGCGCAACTACCGTGGCGTCGACGCCAACACATCGCTGGTCGAGGCCGCGCATTTCGAGCTCGAGCGCGCGGGGCTGCGCGAAGCGGTCGGCCACGTCACGCGGCTCGAGGATTTCGCGCTCGGCACGCTCGCTGCGCGCTACGACGTCATATTGTGCTTTTCGGTGCTGAACCACTGCACGCCGGAGGAGCGGACGCGCTTCTTCGCCGCGGTGCCGACGGTGATGGCGCCGGCCAGCTTCGTGGTCGTCACGCACGCCACGTGGTTCGCACCGGCGCTGCTGACGGACACTGCGCTGCGAGTCACGCATCGCGTCGGCGCCGAAAGCGACCTGCCGCCGCCGCTGCAGCCGCGGCAATGGGGTTTTCCCGCCGGCGACGGCGGTCCGCTGCCGATCCTCGTCATCGGCGCAGGGGCGCGCCTGCCTTAGGCGACCTGTCGGCGCGTGCAGCGCCGGCGCGGCGGCGTGATCTACGATAGGCGATGCGCGCCGCCGTCCGATGTCATCGCCCGGTGCCGGACCGGCGCCCGGCGCTGCACCCGTGACCGAACTCGTCGTCGCCCGCGCCGACGGGCTGTATTGTCCCGCCGGCGATTTCCACATCGATCCCTGGCGCCCCGTCGCGCGTGCGGTGATCACGCACGCGCATTCGGATCACGCGCGTGCCGGTTCGGAGCATTATCTCGCCACGCGGCAGAGCGAGGCGGTGTTGCGCCTGCGCCTCGGCGACATCGCCCTGGAAACACTCGACTATGGCGCGCCGGTTCGCATCGGCGACGCGACGGTGTCGCTGCACCCCGCGGGTCACGTGCTCGGCTCGGCGCAGGTGCGCATCGAATGTGCGGGCGAGGTGTGGGTGGCCTCGGGCGACTACAAGACCGAGGCGGATCCCACCTGCGCGCCGTTCGAACCGGTGCGCTGCGACACCTTCATCACCGAATCGACGTTCGGCCTGCCGATCTATCGCTGGCAGGCACCCGAGGAGACGTTCGCCGACATCGCGCAATGGTGGCGCGCGAATGCCGAGGCTGCGCGCACCAGCGTCGTCTACTGCTACGCGTTCGGCAAGGCGCAGCGCATCCTCGGCGGCCTCGCGGCGATCGGCGCCGCGGACCTCGGGCCGATCGTCTGCCACGGCGCGGTGGAGAATCTCAACGATGCGTACCGGCGCACCGGCGTCGCGCTGCCGGCGACCGTGCGCGTCGACGATGTCGAGGCGTCGGTGCTGCGCCGGGCGCTGGTCTTGGCGCCGCCGTCGGCGGCCGGCACGCCCTGGCTGCGGCGCTTCGGCGAGATGAGCGACGCGTTCGCGTCGGGATGGATGCGGTTGCGCGGGGCGCGCCGGCGGCGCGCGCTCGACCGCGGGTTCGTGCTTTCCGATCACGCCGACTGGCCGGGGCTGCAGGCGGCGATCCGCGCGTCGGGCGCGCCGCGCGTAGTCGTCACCCATGGCCAGGTGCCGGCGATGGTGCGCTGGCTTTCCGAACAGGGACTCGAGGCTTCGTCGTTCGCCACCGAGTACGACGAGGACGCCGCGGAGGCGGGCGCATGAAGGCATTTGCGCAGCTCTACGTCGAGCTCGACGCCACGACGTCGACCACGGGCAAGCTCGAGGCGCTCGCGCGCTATTTCGCGCATGCCGAAGCCGCCGATGCGGCGTGGGCGACGTATTTCCTCGCCGGCGGACGTCCGCGCCAGGCAGTGCCGGCGAAGCTCCTGCGCGAATGCGCGATCGAATTCGCGCAGCTGCCGCCATGGCTCTTCGAGGAGTGCTACCAGGCGGTGGGCGACTTCGCGGAGACGGTCGCTCACGTGCTGCCGCCGCCCGCGCACGTGTCGGACGTGGGTCTCGCCGAATGGGTGCAGCGCCTCTCCGCGCTGCGCGGAGCCGAGCCGGCGATCGTGCGCGAGCGCCTGTTCGCGTACTGGAACGCGCTCGACTGGAACGGCCGGTTCCTGATGCTGAAGCTCATCGGCGGGGGCTTCCGCGTCGGTGTGTCGCGCCTCCTCGTCACGCGCGCGCTCGCGGCGCACGCGGGTGTCGAGGCGAAGACGGTTGCGCAGCGCCTGATCGGCTACACGCACATCGGCGCGGCACCGGATGCCGCCGCCTATCGCGCGCTGGTCACGACCGAGGACGCCGGCCTCGCCAATCCCGGGCATCCCTATCCGTTCTTCCTGGCGCAGCAGCTCAATGCGCCGGTGGCGACGCTGGGCGATCCGCACGACTGGATGATCGAATGGAAGTGGGACGGCATCCGCGCGCAGCTCGTCGCGCGCGACGGCGAGGCGTGGCTGTGGTCGCGTGGCGAGGATCTCATCACCGAGCGCTTTCCCGAGCTCCACGCGCTCGGCCTCGCGCTGCCGCAAGGCACGGTGATCGACGGCGAAGTGGTGGTGTGGCGCGACGGCCGCGTGCAGCCGTTCGCCGAGCTGCAGACCCGGATCGGCCGCAAGACGCTGTCGGCGAAATTCCTCGCGCAGCGGCCGGCGGCGCTCATCGCCTACGATCTGCTCGAATCCGACGGCGTCGACCTGCGCGCGCAGCCGCAGCACGCGCGCCGCGCGCTGCTCGCGCAATTGGTTGCCAAAGTCAACCATCCTGCACTCACGCTGTCGCCGCTGGTCGAGCGCGACGCGTGGGCGGACTACGCGACGCTGCGCGAGGAGTCGCGCCAGCGCGGCGTCGAGGGCTTCATGCTGAAGCGCCGCGACGCCCGCTACGGTGTCGGCCGCACCAGGAGCGACGGTGCCTGGTGGAAGTGGAAGGTCGATCCGATGACCGTCGACGCGGTGCTGGTCTACGCGCAGCGCGGCCACGGCCGGCGTGCGAGCCTGTACAGCGACTACACGTTCGCCGTGTGGGCCGACGACACCGAAGGCCGGCGCCTGGTGCCGTTCGCCAAGGCGTATTCGGGGCTCAGCGACGAGGAGATCGCCAAGGTCGACGCCATCGTACGGCGCACCACGGTCGAGAAGTTCGGTCCGGTGCGCAGCGTGATGCCGACGCTGGTATTCGAGCTTGGCTTCGAGGCGATCCAGCGCTCGCCGCGGCACAAGTCGGGCATCGCCGTGCGCTTTCCGCGCATGCTGCGCTGGCGCGTCGACAAGCCGGTGGAAGAGGCGGATACGCTGGAGACGCTGTCGGCATTGCTCGGCGCAACCGCGCAGCGCGCGCCGGCGCCGCTGGCGGACTCATCCGCCACCGCACCGCCGGCGGACGCGCCTGCGTCCACGCCGCCGGCACCGCTCGCAAAGAACGCCGCACCGCGGTAGCATGGCCGCCGCCGGCGCGCGCCACCGTGGGGGATATTCGTGCGGCGCCCGGCCGGGGAGCGCATCGTGTCGGAACACGCTGATCACGACGCTGCGACCGCTGGCGGTGACGCCCGCGTGGCCAGCACCACGGCACCCTCGGCTCTGGCGATCGCGCAGGTGGTGGTGCGCAACGCCGTGCCGGTGGCCGGCATCCTGTTCTTCGGCTGGCAGGCGTTCAACGTGCTGGCGCTCTACCTGCTCGACACGCTGATGACGATCGCCGCGCTGGGCGCCGGCGTGGGTCGCTCGTTCGCCGTGGCCGACACCTCGGGAATCGCCGGACGCGTGAAGATGGAGGCGACACTGATCGCTGCCGGCCTCTTCATCGCCGGATTCATGGCGGTTCCCCTGGGCGTGCCGCTGATCTTCATGACCAACGGCGACATGGCGATGTTGCGGCTGACTTTCACCGACCGCGGGTTCTGGCTCGGCGCCGCCGTGCAGGCGGCGATGGTGTCCTGGCTGTATCTCGGCATCCGCCGCGCGATGGCCGCCGGAGGCACGCCCGATTCGCTGGGTCTCAAGCGCCGCTTCGCGCTGGTTTTCCTGCGCTGGATCGTCGTGCTGATGGTCGTCTATTTCGGCATCGGCCAGCTGTTCGGCCATTACGCGCCATTCATGTTCGTGCTGGTGTACGTGGCGGCTTCGATCGTCGAGGAGATCGCTCCCGACCGCTTTCTGCGTGAGATGCCGGGCGGTGACATTGCCGCGAATCCGGCGTCGCCGCCCACGACCGCGCGCCGCTCGCGGCGATAGCGCGTAAAATGCGGGAACCACTTGCGCGGTCCTGCACCTCAGAAGTCGCTGGCGCGCATGTCTCTTCAACATTCCATCCCGGGAAACCCATGGCCATATCGATGTACCAGGTGAGCGTTCCGCGCTTCATCCACATGCTGGGCAATCTTTCCAAGATCTTCGACAAGGCGGAAGCGTATGCCGAGGCGAAGAAGCTCGACCCGTCGGTGCTGCCGAACGCGCGTCTGTATCCCGACATGCTGCCGCTGACGGCGCAGGTGCAGATCGCCTGCGACGCGGCCAAGGGCGCCGCAGCGCGGCTCGCCGGCGTGGACATTCCCGCGTTCGACGACAACGAGAAGACGATCGCCGACCTCAAGGCGCGCATCGACAAGACCGTGGCGTTCCTCAAGACGATGAAGGCGGAGCAGATCGACGGCAGCGAAGACAAGGACCTCGTGATCAAGGTCGGCGGCAACGACACGCATTACAAAGGGATGGTGTTCCTGCTCGGCCGCTCGATCCCGAACTTCTATTTCCACGTGGCGACGGCGTACGACATCCTGCGTCACAACGGCGTCGACGTCGGCAAGCGCGACTTCATCGGCACCGTTTAGGATCCCCCGTCGCGCGCGCGCAGCGCTCGTCGTCGCGCGCCGGCGCGTGTTCGCCGCAAACGTCGACGACGTCCGCGGAAGGAACGGTATCTCGCGCCTGTTCGCAAGGGTTTCAAACCAGGAGTACGCCATGCCCATCCGCATCCGACCCTCCCGCCGCACGCTCGCCCTCGCGGGTGCGCTCGCGGCGCTCGTCACGTTGCCGGCGGCAGCAGCGCTGAAGGCCGGCGACCAAGCGCCGCCGTTCACTGCGCAGGCCTCGATGGCCGGCAAGATTTTCGACTTTTCGCTGGCCGAGGCGCTGAAGAAGGGTCCGGTGGTGCTGTACTTCTATCCCGCCGCATTCACCGAGGGTTGCACGCTCGAGGCGCACGATTTCGCCGATGCCACCGACGAGTACCGCAAGCTCGGCGCCACCGTCATCGGCGTTTCCCACGACGACATCGACAAGCTCAACCGTTTCTCGGTGAGCGAGTGCCGCAGCAAGTTCGCGGTGGCCGCCGATACCGACCAGCACATCATGAAGGCCTACGACGCAGTGCTGAAGATGGCGCCGAAGTACGCCGACCGCACGTCCTACGTGATTGCCCCCGACGGGCGCATCGTCTACGAGTACACGTCGCTCGACCCGGACAAGCACGTCGCCAATACGCTGGCGGCGCTGCGCAAGTGGGCGAGCGTCAAGCCCTGAGCCAGCGCCACCCGGGCTGCGAAGGGGCTGCGTCAGCCCGGAGCCAGCGCCACCCGGGCTGCGAAGGCTGCGTCAGCCCGGCTGCGGCGGGATGCGGCCCGTCTCGTCGGAGATGACCACCTCGACGCGTCGATTCATCTGCCGTCCGGTGGCGTCGGCGTTGCTCGCGACCGGATGCAGCTTGCCGTAGCCGCGCGCAGTGATGCGATCGGGGGCGATGCCGGCATCGGCCAGCGCGAAGCGGATCGCATCGGCGCGCCGCTCCGACAGGTCCAGGTTATAGGCTTCGGTGCCCACGCTGTCGGTGAAGCCTTCGACCTCGACCGTGCGTTCCGGATAACGGCGAAGGAACGCCGCGATCCTCGATACGGCGACGAGCCCCGGCTCGCGCAGCCGATCCTTGCCCGTTTCGAACAGCACGTCACCCAGCGTGATCACCATTCCGTGGTCGGTGTTGCGGGCCTGCAGGTCGGCGAGTTGCGCCTGCAGGTCGCGCGTCTGGGCTCCGGCGATCACCGCCTGCTGCTGGTAGGCCGCGGCCGTCGCCGCGTTCGCATTGGCCTGCTGCTGGGCGATGTACGCCTGGCGCTGCGCCTCGGCGGCCTGGGCACGGCTGGCCTCGGCCTGCAGGCTGGCGATCTGCACCTGGTGCTGCGCGACTGCCGCATTGCGCGCCTGTGCCTCGAGGCGCACGCGGTCGCGCTCGGCACTGGCGCTCGCCACGCGCGCTTCCGCGGCCTTCAGGCGGCCGGTCTCGATCGCCTGCTCGGCGCGGCGCTGCGCCAGGTAGGCAAGGTGATCGACGCGCTCGTGCGAGTCGTAGTCCTTCCACGCCGCTTCGGCGGCGCGATAGGTCTCGTCGGCGCGCTGGTACTCGGCCGCCGCGTACGTCTGCACGTTCGCATCGGCGCGCGCCGCTTCGTGCGCGGCGCGCGCGCTCTCCAGTGCGGCATCGCGCTCGGGCAGCGTGCTGCACGCGGCGAGCGTCACTGCAAGGGCGAGGGGAGCGAAACGCAAGGGCATCCGCATGCTGGTCTCCGGTCAGGATTGTGGCGAGCGCGCGATCTCGTCGCGCAGCGCGCGAATGCTGTTCTGGACCTCGGCGGCGGCGTGCTGCGCCTTCACCGAGCGCGCATGCGTGGCGGCGAGGTCGGCGTCCGCCTGCGCCGCTTCGGCGAGCTGCTGCGCATGAGCATAGTGCGAGTCGTTGAACGCCACGCGCGCGGCGTCGAGCTCCTCCTGCGCGCGCTTGAGCGCGACCGGCGAGTATTGCGGCGCGTCCGCCGCGACGGCGTCGTCGATGGCCTTCTGCGAGACCGCCATTTGCGCGGTCGGTGGCGGCGCGGTTGCGCATCCCCCGAGCCCGAGCGTGAATGCCGCGGGCAGGGCGAGCTTCAGCGCCCAGCCGGTACGGTGCGGAACATTCATCGTCGACCCTTTCACGCCGTGATGACGTTGCACCGATGTTCCACGGCGCGCGCGGTCGAGGATGCCGGACGAGTGCCGAACTGTCGGTAGGCGCCAAGCGAAGGCGAGCGCGTACCTTCGCCGTCGGCGGCAGGACGACACGCGGATGGCGACCCGCGATGGGTCAGGGCGTCATGTGTGGCGAGCCCGCATGCACGAGCACCGACCCCGAATCAGTCTGCCTGGGCGCTGTCGCCTGCAGGCGACACGATGCGAACGTCGGCGATCCAGTTGCGCTGACGGCGCGCGAGCCGTGCGGCAACGCTCTCGCCGTCGAACGTCGCCGGGGATCGCTGCAACTGCGATGGCTGCACCCCATCCAGCGTATTGACGTTGACGACGGCGTACGACCGGCCTTCGATGTCGCTGGTGACGAAGGGCGTTGCCCCGCACGCGGTGCAGACATGGAACGTCGCGGTGCGCGTGCCGAACGCATAGGGCGACACGCGCGCCGGGTCGCGCACGGTTACGCGCAAACGGGCACGCGGATGCGAGGTCCACACGCCGCCATGCTTGATGCAGAAGCTGCAATCGCAGGCGCGTGCGGGAATTGCGTCGGCGTCCACCTGCCAATCGAGATCGAATGCGATGTTGCCGCAGTGGCACCCGCCGTGGAGAAGCATGGGAGACGATCCGTGGTGGCCGAGCAGGAGGCGAGAATACGCCGTGCGCCGTTTGCGCGACCGGTCGGGTTTGGAACCGTCCGGCGACGCATGCGGGCATCTCCGCAAAAAAGCGAAATGTTTCTGACCTGAAGGCAACTTTCTTCACCCGAAATATGAACATCGGGTGACGCTGCCGGTCGCGACTATTCGCTTGAATGCCGCGCCCGAGGTCTGTCATGATGGCTCGCAGCGCAGCTTTTGAATCCGTCGAGGCACGACAGTCGGCCGCCGAGCGCGCGCGGTCCGACCAAGCCACACAGTCTGGGAGGGACTTCGTGGCGCCGATCGCACAAGCGCTTCACGCAGTCATGGCTGCGGCGATCCAGCATCGCCCGCACGCATCGCGCGCATCCGCCCGGCGGCGCCACGCGTCGACGCTTCACGCGACCCGCCATTCGCGCGCAGTTTCGTCCTCGCGATTCGCACGGATCTTCGCCTGCCTGGCGCTCGGCATGCTTGCCTCGGTTGCGCGCGCCGGTGACCATCGCTTCGCATTGCTGCTCGACGTCGACAACACGGTCGCCACGGGCTGCACGCTCGCCACGTCGAAAGGAAGCGTAGCGGGCATCGACCAGGTGTGGACGGCGGTGGTGACGACGTCGACCGCCGGCGCCACGGTGGCGCGCGTCGAGCGCCAGACTTGCGCAGGCGGCAGCCTTGGCGCGGCCGTCACCCAGGGCGGCGGCTGGGCCGTGGGCATCGGCCATGGCATCTCGGGCACGGCGGTGATCGAAATGGGGGTGCCGCGTGCATTCCTGCCGACGCCGGCGACGCTGAAGGCATCGGTGGCGAGCGTCAATGCCACCGGCGGCCAGGACGCCACGGCGGCATTCCTCGTCACGCTCGCCGCGGCGCCGCCGCCTCCGCCGACGGGCTCCGTCGTGCAGCCAGTGCCGCTGTCGCGCTGGCTGTTGCTGGTGCCGGCGTTGCTGATGCTGGTCATGGCGCGACGCCTGCTGCGCCGGTATCCCGATGCGCGGCTGCTCGTGGTGTTCGCCGTCGTCGTCACGGCGTCCGGACTGGTGTGGGCTGCCAGCGTCGTGCTCGACGGCAACGTCGACGATTGGCAAGGCGTCGTCGCCGACACCGGCAATGCAGAGGGCTCGGCGCCGATCGACGCCAACATCGTCGCGGTGTTCCACCAGTCCGATGCGACCAATCTCTATCTGCGCATCGACGCCGACGTGCGTCCGGATGCGGCGGGCAACCAGCCTCCCGTCGTGGCGGCGGGCGCTGACATCACGATCACGCTGCCGGCGGCCGCCGCGCTGAACGGCAGCGTCAGCGACGATGGACTGCCGAACCCGCCGGCGACGGTGACGACGGCGTGGAGCAAGCAGAGCGGCCCCGGCACCGTGACGTTCGGCAACGCCGGCGCGCCCGCCACGAGCGCGACGTTTTCGCAAAGCGGCACCTACGTGCTGCGCCTGAGCGCCAGCGATGGCGCGCTGGCGGGCAGCGACGACGTCAACGTCACGGTGAATACTTCCGGGGATCACGTGCCCTCGCTCGCCGCCGATTTCGCGGGCACGTCGCCAGGCGTCGCGGTAACGCTCGAGGTTCTCGACAACGACGTCGACGCCGACGGCGACGCCCTGTCGGTCACCGCGTTCACCCAGGGCACGCATGGCCAGGTGGCATGCACCACGTCGGGCAGTTGCACATACACGCCCGACGCCGGTTTCAGCGGGCAGGACACGTTCGGCTACACGGTGGACGACGGCCACGGCGGCACGGCGAGCGCGACCGTGACCGTCGTGGTCGCCGCGGCCGACACCACCGCGAACGCGCCGCCGGTGAAGCAGGGTGTGACGAGCGTCGTCGGCCCTTCCACCGCCTTCCTCTATGCCGGGGCCAACCCGCTGCAGCACGGCGTGGCGCCGGGCACGATCGAGGCGGCGCGTGCCGCGGTGCTGCGCGGCAAGGTGACGACGCGCGGCAACAGCCTGCTTCCCGGCGTCAAGGTCACCGTCGTCGGTCATCCGGAATTCGGCGACACGACCACGCGCAGCAATGGCTACTTCGACATGGCCGTGAACGGCGGAGGATTGCTGACGCTCGATTTCGCCGCCGCCGGCTTCCTGCCCGCGCAGAAGCAGGTGAGAGTGCCCTGGCAGGACTACGTCGTGGTGCCGACGGTGGCACTGATACCACTGGACGCCGCCGTGACGGCGATGACCGCCAATGCCGCGACGACACAGGTGCACCGCTCGAGCGTCGTCAGCGATGCCGACGGCAGCCGGCGCGTCATCGTGGTGGTGGCGCCGGGCACGACGGCGACGATGACGATGCCCGACGGCTCGACGCAGGCGCTGGCGACGATGCACGTGCGCGCCAGCGAATACACGGTGGGTCGCAACGGACCGGCGGCGATGCCGGCGGCGCTGCCGCCGCTGAGCGGCTACACGTATTGCGTCGAGCTTTCGATCGACGAGGCGCTCGGCGCCGGTGCGACCGGCGTCGTCTTCAGCCAGCCCGTGGTGACGTATGTCGAGAATTTCCTCGCGTTTCCGGTCGGCACCAGCGTGCCGGTCGGGATCTACGACCGCGTCAAGGGCACGTGGGTGCCGTCGGCGAATGGGCGCACGGTGCGCATCGTCGACATCGCAGGGGGTGTCGCCAACGTCGATACCGATGGCGACGGCGCCACGGACTCGGGACTCGGCCTCACGCTCGACGAGCGCAAGATCCTGGCGTCGTCGTACGCGCCCGGGCAATCACTATGGCGCGTCGCGGTCGCGCACTTCTCGCCGGCCGACAGCAACTGGCGCTTCAGCATTCCCACCGACGCGACCTCGCCGGGCGACAGCGGCGCGGGCCCCGATCCGAACGAGCCGCTGCAGGATCCCGTTTGTCACAACGGCAGCGTCGTCGAATGCGAGAACCAGGTGCTAGGCGAAACGCTGCCGATCGTCGGTACGCCGTTCACCCTCAATTACCGCAGCGATCGCGTGCCGGGCCTGGTGGCGAGCCGCACGATACGCCTCGCCGGCGCGTCGGTGCCGGCGAGCCTCGAATCGATCGGCGTGCACATGGCGGTTGCCGGCCGTGACTTCGAGCAGACGTTTCCCGCCGCTCCGAACCAGCAGACCACGTTCGTCTGGGATCGGCAGGACGCGTACGGCCGCACGCTGCTCGGCGGCCAGACGCTGAGCGTGCGGATCGACTACAACTATCCGACGACGTACACCGACCCCGGCCCGACGCCGGCGGCGTTCAACGGCATCGGCGGCGTGTCGCTCGGCGCCAATCCGGGTCGCCAGCAGGTGAACATCTCGCAGTCGTTCACCACGACCATCGGCGAAGGGCTGACCGACGCGCGGATGATCGGCCTCGGCGGCTGGACGCTGAACGTCCACAACATCTACGATCCGAACGCGCGCGTCGCCCACTTCGGCAGCGGCCTGCGGCGACGCGCAGGCTCGCTGGCGCGGATGCTGACGACGATCGACGTGCCGGGGCAGAGCGTGCTGTTCGACGTCGAGGTCGGGCCCGACGGTTCGAAGTACGTCGCGCTGCCGCACGGCGACCTGATCGTGCGCATCGCGCCCGATGGCAATGAGAGCATCGTCGCTGGCAACGGCACCGAGGGCTTCAGCGGCGACGGCGGACCGGCGACGCAAGCGATGCTCGGCGATCCGACCGGCATCGCCATCGGACCCGACGGCAGCCTGTACATCGCCGAGGAATCGAATTTCCGCGTGCGCAAGGTGGCGCCTGACGGCACGATCTCGACGATCGCCGGCACCGGCGTCGTCGGCTTCAACGGCGATGGTGGCGCGGCGACGGCGGCACAGCTGTCGTTCGCCGAGCGCATCGCCGTCGGCGCCGATTCGACGATCTACCTGCTCGATGGCCAGCGCGTGCGCCGCATCAACAACGACGGCATCATCACCACGGTGGCGGGCAACGGCAGCGTGGGCGCAACGGGCGACGGCGGCCCGGCGACCAGTGCGTCGCTGAACGCGTCGTCGGTGGTCGTAGCGCCGGACGGCGGCTTCTACATCGCCGACTTCGGCAATCACCGCGTGCGGCGCGTCGACGCCAAAGGCATCATCAACACCGTCGTCGACTATTCGTCCGAACAGGGGCAGCCGGTGTCGATCCGGCCCACGCCGGACGGCAGCCTGCTCATCGCGCTGCAGTTCACCGGCGCCGCCACGCCGCGCGTCGACCTGCTGCAGGCGAACGGGCACGTGATCACGATCGCCGGCGGCGGACCCAGCGGCATCCAGGAGAACATTCCGGCGACGCAGGCCACGCTGCCCGCGATACGCGCATCGGCGCTTGCGCCCGATGGCAGCCTGATCATCGCGCCGGGCGACGCCTCCAGTCATCTGCTGCGCATCAGCCCCGCGCTGCCCGGCTTCGAGGGCAACGGCTATTTCATTCCCAGCACCAACGGTGCGCAACTGATGGTGTTCGACGAGGAGGGCAAGCACCTCGAGACGCGCAATGCACTCACCGGCGCCGTGCTCTATCAGTTCGGCTATGACGCGGCGGGGCGGTTGACGCAGGTCATCGAGAAGACGGGCGGCACCGACAACGTGACGACGATCCAGCATGATGCACAGGGCAACCCCACGGCGATCGTCAGCCCGTTCGGCCAGGTGACGACGCTCGCGGTCGATGCAAACGGTTTTCTTGCGAGCGTCGCCAATCCCGCCGGTGACACGGTGAATATCACGTCCGACGCCGGCGGGCTGATGGCGTCGTTCGCCGATGCCCGGGGCAAGACCAGCCATTTCGCGTTCGATGCCGACGGCCGCCTGGCGCAGGACACCGATCCGATCGGCGGCGCGCAAAGTCTGGTGCGCACCACCGGCGACGACCAGTTCACGGTCACGCGTACGACCACACTGGGCCGCGTCACCACCTATGTGTCGCAAAGCCTGCCGGGCAATTCGCGCAAGCGCACGACGATCGCGCCGGATGCAGCGCAGTCGCTGAGCGTCGACACCGTCGACGCGGGCACGATGCACGCCGTCACCGCGACCGGCATGACGACCGATCGCGTGTTGCAGCCGGACCCGCGCTTTGGCATGAGCGCACCGATCACCGCGTCGACCACGGTGCAGACGCCGGCGGGACGCTCGCTCGTGGCCTCGAGCAGTCTCGTGGTGACGCTGTCGAGTCCCGGCGATCCGCTGAGCCTTTCCAGTTCGACCTCGACGCAGACGCTCGATGGGCACACCACCGCCAGCCAGTACACGGCCTCGACCCACACCTTCGTCACCACGACGCCCGCCGGCCGTACGGCGACGACGACGATCGACGATCTCGGCCGGATGGTGGCGAGTCACGTGCCGGGGCTGAACCCCGCGGTGCTGAACTACGACACGCGCGGCCGGCTGGCGACGCTGACACGCGGCAGCGGCGCCGAAGCGCGCACGCTGACGATGGCGTACGACGCGCAGGGCTTCCTGCAGGCGGTCACCGATCCGCTCGGTCACAGCGCGCAGTTCACCCGCGACGCGGCGGGTCGCGTGCTGGCCAAGCGCTTCCCGGATGGCCAGTCGGTGGTGTTCGCCTATGACGCCGCGGGCAATGTCGTCAGCGTCACGCCGCCGGGCCGGCCCGCGTACGCGTTCGCATTCTCCGACCGCAACGAGTTGATCGCGGCTACCCCCCCTGCGGTGCCTGGTGGCGCGGCAAAGACGCAGTCGTTCGACCCCGATCGCCAGCTGACGACGTTGTCGCGCGGCGACGGCACGACGATCCGGCTCGGTTACGACGCGGCAGGACGCATCGCGTCTCGCAACGTGGAGGCAGGGGGCAACACGATCGCCAGCGACGGCTTCGGCTACGATGCCTCCGGCCGCGTCGCCAGCGTGACCGGGGCGGCCGGCGTCACGCTGGCGTATGCCTACGACGGCGCACTGTTCACCGGCACCACGTGGTCCGGCGCAATCGCGGGCAGCGTGGCGCGCGACTACGACGGCAGCTTCCGCGTCGCCAGCGAAACGGTGAACGGCGCCAATCCGATCGCGCTCGCCTACGACGCGGACGACCTCGTCATCGGCGCCGGCGCGTTCGCGATCACCCGCGACGCGCAGAACGGACTGCCGACCGCGACCAGCCTCGGCGTGGTGACGACGACGGTCGCCTTCAACGGCTTCGCCGAGCCGACGAGCACCAGTGCGAGCGCCGGTGGCAGTGCGCTGCTGAGCGCGGTCATCACGCGCGACAAGCTCGGCCGCATCTTGCGCCGGGTGGAGACGATCGGCGGCGCGACGAGCACCTTCGACTACACCTACGATCTGGCAGGGCAGGTCACGGCCGTCGCGAGGGATGGCGCCGCGATCGAGGCATACGGCTACGATGCGAACGGGAACCGCATTGCGGCGACGGTGGCAGGTGTCGCGCAAACGGCGAGCTACGACGACCAGGACCGCCTGGTGCAATACGGCAACGTGCAGTTCGCGTACGACGGCGCCGGCGACCGGCAGACGCGGACGGACGGCGCGCAGGTGACGCAGTACCGCTACGATCCGTTCGGCAACCTCGCCGGGGTCACGCTGGCCGACGGCACCGACATCGCCTACGTCGTCGACGGCTACGACCGGCGCGTGGGCAAGCGCGTGAACGGCACGCCGGTGAAAGGCTTCCTCTACGCCGACCGGCTGCGCGTGATCGCCGAGCTCGACGGCACGAATGGCGTCGTCGCGCGCTTCATCTACGCGGGCGGCAACGTGCCGGTGGCCATGATCCGGGGCGGCACGACGTTCCGCATGCTCAAGGACGCGGTCGGCAGCGTGCGCCTGGTGGTCGACGCCGCGACCGGCACGATCGCGCAGCGCATCGACTACGACGCGTTCGGCAACGTCGTGCTCGACACCCATCCGGGCTTCCAGCCGTTCGGCTTCGGCGGCGGCCTCTACGACCCGGACACCGGTCTCGTGCGCCTCGGCGTCCGCGACTACGACGCTGCCACGGGTCGCTGGACCGCAAAGGATCCGTCCGGTTTCTCCGGCGGCGACGCCAATCTCTATCGTTATGCGCACAACGATCCGATCAACCGCGTCGACTCCACGGGCCGCGACGACGTCAGCGTCGATGCGGGCCTCGCCGTGCAGGACGTGGTGAATCTCGTGGCCCAGGATCCGCAGTTCGTGCAGCAGACCGACAGCGTCCTGAAGTACCTCCCCGGCGGCATCTCGGGCGAGTTGCGCAATCTCGGCTTCTTCGTCTGCAACGTTTTCAGCGCCGGACATGCGTGTGATCCCACGGACGACGAGACGGCGAGCGAAGTCTGCACCGGCATCGCCGAGCGCGCCAAGGCAGTGGTCGAGCAGGGCATCACCAGCGGCGACCTGCCCGGCGTGTCGGCCGTCGACGTGCTGAGTCGGCGGCGCTACGGCACCGACCACACGGCGCTGATCGTCACGCTGACCGACGGCGATTCGGTGATCGTGGACTGGCACGCCACGCTGGATCCGAATCACCCTCAGGTGAAATCGGTGGACGACTGGTGCGGTGGCAAATGCCTTTGACGATCACTCGCCGATCAGGTGCAGCACGATCTCGCGCCGGTGTGCGCGGTGGCGGTGCTCGAACAGGAAGATGCCCTGCCACGTGCCGAGCGCCAGTTCGCCCGCGACCAGCGGAATCGACAGGCTGACGGCGGTGAGCGCCGTGCGCAGGTGCGCCGGCATGTCATCGGGGCCTTCGTCCTGGTGCGCGTAGTTGGTCGCGCTTTCCGGCGCGATGCGCGCGAAGTATTGCTCGAGATCCTGCGCGACCTCGCGCGCCGCGTTCTCCTGGATCAGCAGCGACGCCGACGTGTGGCGGCAGTAGACCGTGAGCACGCCGTGACGCATCGACTGCGTCGCCACCCATTCGCGCACGCGCGGCGTGATCTCGAGCAGGCCTTGCCGCCGGGTCTCGATCTTCAGCGTGGTCGTGGCCTGGCGCACGGCGGCGAACGGTGACGTCGTGGGCTCAGGCGCGCGACGTATCCGCCGACTTGAGCCACAGGAGAGCGGACGGCTCGTCGTCGTAGACGTCGGCCGTCAGGCCGAGGTGACGCGCGACCACCATGCCGAATTTCTGCGGGTGGATGTACTGGGCCGAGACGACGAGGACCACGACCACCTCGCCTTCGGCAGTCTCGGCCCACTCCTCGACCATGAGGAAGCGGTCGATCAGGTTGGGAATGGGCACGCCGGTCATGGCGGTGGTGTTGATCAGGAGGCGATCTCCAGCCTGCGCCCGGCAAAACCGGATCGCACCGTTGATGGCGTCGACCGCTTCCACCAGCGTGTATTCGCCCGCCGGCCGGAAATAATGGATGCCACTGCGGTATCGGATCGCTTCGTGCACGTTCGCTCCCCTCGTATCCGGCGATTGTACGTGCTGGCGCGGGAATCCTGTGACGCGCGGGGCGGGCGCACCCGCCAGCGCAGAGGTTTGCAGGCGTGTCCGCCAGACCCCGCAGTTCATGCCGGCGGCGGCGTTCCTGGCCGGCAGCGCGAGGTCGAAGTCGAGCGTGAATGTCGTCTTGCCGCGTGTGCCGGCCAGGTGTCCCGCGAGCGCGCCGCCGGGCTTGACCTCGCCGCTCAGCTTCTCGATCTTCAACTCGGCGGGCGCCGTGAGCACCCATTGCACTCCCGGCACCATCGGCTTCGCGTTGCCGGTGTTGAGGTCGATCGACTTCACCGCGCCGGCGCTCGCGTGTTCGCTGCCGCCGCCAGGGCAGAACATGACCTGCAGCATCGTGCGCGGCTTGCCGCCCTTGTTGTCGGCGGCGTACGACGACGCCTCGAACGCGGCGACCTCGTCAGGCGTGATCGGATCCGCGTTGAACCAGATGGCGACGCTGTGCTGGTCGCCGTACAGCGCAATCGCGCAATGCGACGCGGTGAAGCGTTCGCCTTCCATCGCGCCGCTGGCCGAGCACCTGTCGGCGTGCGCCGCCGCGGTGGCACCCCAGGCTGCGGTGGCACCACGGACACCCGCCGCGGCGAAGTCGCCGCGGCCCAACGCGTCGAGCCCATTGTCGAGGCTGGCCATGCAGGGACCGTGCAGCAGGAGGGTGAGGGCGAAAACGGCCAGCGAGCACATGCGAACGGAGGGTTTCATCGCGAAGTCACCTCGTGGCGATGCCGCGGGAGAAATTCAGCCACTGCGTTGCGGGAGGACGACGAGGGCGATGCCCCCGAGCGTCAGGATCGACGCCGCGACGAGGCGCAGCGTCAACGGCTCGTCGAGCAGCGCCACGCCGCCGGCCGCCGCGATGATCGGCACGCTCAGTTGCGCGACGGCCGCCGCGCTGACGCTGAGGCCGGGCAGCACGGCGTACCAGATGACGTAGCCGAGCCCCGAGGTGATCGCGCCCGACAGGCCGGCGTAGAGCATGCCGCGGCCATCGAGCGTGATCGACGACGCGAACAGCACACTGACGACGAGCGCGGGCACGACGGCGCGCGCGAAATTGCCGGCGGTGACGCTCGAGGGATCGCCGCCATTCCTGCCGAGAAGCGAATACACGCCCCAGGCGATGCCCGCACCGATCATCAGCGCGGCGCCTGCGATCGGCGGCGCCGACAGTCCCGGCAGCACGAGGCCGCCCAATCCGGCCAGCGCCAGCGCAAAACCGCCGAGCCGCCGTCCGTGCAATCGCTCGCCGCGCCACCAGCCATAGCCGATCATGGTCGCCTGCACCGCGGCGAACAGCAGCAACGCACCGGTGGCGGCGCCGAGATGCACATACGCGAACGAGAACGCGATTGCGTACGCCACCAGCATCACCGCGCCGGGCCAGCTTCCTGCGCGAGGCGACGCACCGGAGCGCACGCGCACGATCAGCCACAGCATTGCGGCGCCCGCGACGATGCGGATCGAGGTGAACGTCGCCGGGTCGATCGCGGTGGCCTTGAGCGCGAGGCGGCACAGCAGGGAGTTGCCGGCGAACGCCAGCATCGCCAGCACGGTGAGTACCGGCAGGCGCACGCCGGTCACGCCACGGCGGATTCGACGAGCGCGACGATGAGACCCAGCACGAGCGTCGCCGCCGAGGCGACGAACCAGCGCACGGTGGTCCGGTATTGGCGCACGTCGTCGTCCTCGGGCCGCAGTGCGCGGATCAGCGCAACCAGCTGGAGCACGATGGCGGTGAGGGCGATGACGGCGATGAACAGCGAGCGCCACGTCCAGTGCCCCGGCGACTCGAAGCCCCAGAAGCGGACGAACGCCAGCGAGAAGCCGAGCAGCACCGTGATGGCGGTGATCAGCCCCTGCCGGTAGCCGTTGGGCACGCCGCCGGCGCGGGCGTCTGCGGCCGCAGCAGGAGCCGGCGCCTGCGTGATCGCGTTCGAAGGCCGGAATTTGACCATCGCGTGATCAATCCGCGAGGTCGATGGTGCCGCCAGGGCATTGTCGGCGCATAGGCATGGGCCAATCGGCAGGCGGTCGGGTCGACCGCCAAACCGATTGTGCCACCAATGCCGGCAAGCCCTGCGCGGTGCGATGCGCAGCGGCATCGCACCTTCGAGGCGACCACGTGCCGCGTCAGTTCTTCATCGCGTACGTAATCAGCGACAGCGTTGCACCCTGCGGATCGCGGATGGTCGCGAAGCGCCCGACCGTGGGAATGTCGGTGGGCGGCATCAACACCTTGCCGCCGAGGTCCGGCACCTTCGCCACCACCTTGTCGACGTCGGCGACGGTCACGTAGCCGCCCCATGCGGGCGGCATGCCCTTTGCGTTCGGCGGCGTGCCCGTGACGCCGCCGATGCCCTTGCCCGCGACGTTGACGACCGTGTACGTGCCCGCCGGTCCCATGTCCATGTCCTGGAATTGCCAGTCGAGCAGCTTGCCGTAGAAACCGCGCGCGGCCTTCGGGTCGCTCGTGGTCAGTTCGAACCAGCTGAATGCACCGTGTGTTTCCTGTGGCGTTGGCATGTGTGCGATTCCTTTTCGGTGAGTCGATGCATTGCGTTGACGACGATTCCGGTGTCTACTTCGCCCGCAGGTATCCCTGCAGCCATCCGAGCACGCGCGTCCAGCCCTGGTCGTGGCCCTCGCGCGTGGCGGCGTCGACGAATCCCGAATGCGTGACCGTGACGTGCGTGCCGGACGACGTCGGCGTGAACTCGATCAGCACGTGCGTCTCGGGTATCGGTGTGCCGTAAAAGCTCGGATTCCAGGTGAAGCCGAGCACGCGCGGTGGCTCGATGCGTGTGTAGTGCCCCTGCACGGTGAAATCCTTGCCTTCCATGCCCTTGCCCTGCGTGTGCCATTTGCCGCCGACGCGAAGATCACTGTCCATGGCCGTGCAGCGATAGGTCTTGTCGTCGCCCCACCATGCGAGGCGCTGCTGCGGATCGATCCACGCCTGGAACACGCGCTCGGGTGGCGCGTCGATGTCGATTTCGCAGACGATCGTGTCGTTGATCAGGGTCGCGGTTTCCATGACTCAGTGTTCCTTTCCTTTCTGCTCGACGTAGCGCTTGAGGTTGCGAAGCTGGTGCTGCCACATGTGGCGGTAGTGCGCGAGCCATTGGTCGATGTCGCGCAATGGCTCCGGGTGAAGTGCGTAGAGGCGGTTACGCCCGGCCTTGACCTCCCGCACGAGGTCGGCCTCGCGCAGGATGCGCAGATGGCGGGAGATGGCGGGGCGGCTGATGTCGAATCCGGCAGCGATGCCGTTGACCGGCTGGCTGCCTGCGCGCAGCAACTCCAGGATGGCCCGCCGCGTGGGATCGGCGAGCGCCTGGAACACGTCGCGATCGCTGGTGGCGGTAGCCGACGAGTTACGCGGATCGGGCATCGGTGGCGGTTGCCCGGTGCTTCTGGGCAAATAAGTAACGGTATGGTTACGTATTATGCCCAGACGGGAATCCGTGTCAAGCACTTTTTGCTGAAGCAAGGTGGCGAAGCGCGGACGCCCGCAGCATGGCGGGCCCGCAACGCAACGCGGCGCGAAACACCTGGTTGCGCGCCGCGTCGAGCTACACAATTACAACGGGTTGCGCGTGATCACTGCATCCCGTAGTAATCGTTGATGCGCCCGGTGTACGTCGGATCGTAATCCGGGATGCGGTCCTCGGGATACTTCGGTGCCGTTTCGAGCTTGTTCTTGTCGAGCGGCACGCGATAGCCGTCCAGGCTCGTGTCGTACTTCAGCAGGTTCCACGGAATGGGATAGCGATCGGTCCCCATGCCGAGGAAGCCGCCGAATTCCATGACCGCGTATTGCACCCTGCCCGAGACCTTGTCGATCATCAGGTCGTCGATCGAGCCCAGCTTGTCGCCGGCATTGTTGTAGACCGTGGTGCCTTCCACCTTTTCCGAAGATATGACGCTTTGATTCACGGTGATTGCCTCCATCGAAATGGGTTGTGATCCCTGGCGAGATCGAAGGTCCGGGTCGTTGCCGCCCCGGTGAACTTCAATTAGGCGCCGAGCGGCGGGCATTTACCGCCAGCGCGAGACCCACTCCGATGTCAGCGCCGGATGTCGGACACGGCGGAGCGTTGGCCCACGCGCGACGGTGTGGAACTGGCGTGCAAGATGACCGCCGCGCCGCGGCGATGCCGCACGCCACGCCGGCCGGCCCTACTTGAGCTTGCGGTCCTCGCGCTTGGCTTCCGCCATCGCCTCGGGCTCGAGCTCCTCGGCCGAGCGATTGAGGTGCACGAACAGGCCCCAGGCCGCCAGCAGCACGCCCGTGGCGATCACGATGCTCGCCGCGTACACGAGCTGCGTCGGATCTTCGTGCAGCGACTTGAACGTCGCGACGAGTCCTTCGACCGCCAGCGCGACCACGACGACGACGAAGAAACGCGACAGGAAGCGCCGCACGCGGGTGGGAGCGCTGATGTTGGCGTCGCGGACGACCTCCTCCTCGAAGATCGTCTCGGCGATCTGCAACGCGACCACCGCGGCCGCCAGCAGGCCGACGGCCTCGATGATCGCCTGCGCGGCGGCCTGGTCGAGGCCGCCGGTAAAGGCACCCCAACCCTCGCGCGCCGCGATGACGATGAGCATCAGCGCGCCGCAGGCGAACAGCAGCGCCATCAGGCCATGCACGGTACGAAAGAAACGCGACAGTCCCTTCATGCGCGGACCCTTCGCGAGACCCTCAATGGCGGCGGCCGCCGAGGGCCGTGCCGAGGGCAACGCCGAATGCGGCGCCGAACGCGACGCCCAGCGCGAGGTGATCGGTCGCCACGCCGACGGCGGTGCCGATGCCGACACCGATGGCGATCCACATGCCGAGCTTCATGACGCTCCCTCCCGGTGCCGATCATACGTGCGGATGCTGCGGATCGCCACCGTGCGGCGATCGCACCCCGATCGAGGGCATGCCGCTAGTCGAACACCACGACGGTGCGCAGCGTGCCCCGATCGCGCATCGACGCGAAACCGGCGTTGATGGCGTCGAGGCCGATGCGCTGCGAGATCAGCGCGTCCAGCATGAGCTTGCCGTCGAGGTAGAGGCGCGCCAGCGCCGGAAAATCGGCGTGCGGCCGCGCGCCGCCGTAGCTCGAGCGCACGATGCGCTTCTCGCCCATCAGCGCGCCGAAGCGCAGGCGCAGATCGCGATCGACGCCGATCTTGCCGAGGATCACCACGTCGCCGCCGGGCCGCGCCGCTTCCAGCGCGAGCCGCATCGCGTCCTCGTGGCCGGCGGCTTCGAACGCGAAATCGGCGCCCCGGCCTTGCGTCATCGCGCGCACCGCCGCGACCGCATCGCCACGCGCGGCGTCGATCACGTCCGTGGCGCCGAAGGCCAGGGCGTGCGCGCGCCGCGCGGGCTCGGGATCGACGCCGATGATGCGCGACGCGTTGCGTGCCACCGCACCCTGGATCACGTTGAGCCCGACGGCGCCGCATCCGATGACCGCCACGCTCGCGCCCGCGTCGACCGCCGCCACCCGTGTCGCTGCGCCGTAACCGGTCATGACCGCGCAGCCGATCACGCAAGCGCGGTCGAATGGAATCTCGGCGGGCACGGCGATCGCGCCGGCTTCGGGCACGACGCAATATTCCGCGTGCGACGACACCATCGAATAATGGTGCAGCGGAACATCGCCCGCCAGCGACAGCCGCGACCGGCCGTCGAGCAGGTACCCGCGCGGGTGATTGACCGTGACCGGCTCGCACAGGATCGGCATGCCCCGGTCGCAGTAGAAGCAGTGCCCGCAGCTGGGATTCCACGAGCAGATCACGTGGGCACCCGGCTTCACGCCGCGCACTTCTGCGCCGACCGCTGCGACGACTCCCGCGCCTTCATGGCCGAGCACGATCGGCAACGGACGCGTCAGCTGGCCCGCGATGACTTCGAGATCGGTGTGGCACAGTCCGCTCGCGCGCACGCGCACGAGAACATCGGTGGGCTGGAGCGCGCGTGCGCGCACGCCCTCGATGGCGAGCGGCTTGCCGATTGCGTGCAGCACGGCGGCGCGGAATTCCATCGTCGTCGGTTCCTTGGACATGCGCAGGGCGCCGGCTCGGCCGCCGGCGTCCGCAGCGAGGCTAGGGCTGCCTGCCGTAGATCCTGGCGCGGCGCCGGGTGACCTCGGCGTGGTAGGCGACGGCAGCCGCGGCAAGATCGGCGTCCGGACGGCGCTCCAGCTCGAAGTGTCCGAAGCGGTCGCGCCCGCGCACCAGCGTGGCCGTGTCGCCGTCCACTTCCGTCTGGCGGATGCGCGTGGGTATGTAGCGGATGGCAAATCCGATCCGCCGGTCATCGGAGCGGTTGGGCTCGGAATTGTGAAAGGTGCGGATGTGGTGCAGCGACATCTCGCCCGGCGCCAGCGGCATGGACACCGCCTGCGATTCGTCGATGTCGACGGCGATCTCCTGGCCGCGCGTGAGGAGGTTGCCCGCGGCGCGCGTCTCCACGTGCGGCACCTGGTCGAGCCGGTGCGTGCCGGGAATGACGCGCACGCATCCGCTTTGCGGCGTGCTGGCGGAGAACGCCACCCATGCGGTGACCACTTCGGGCTCGCTCAGCCCCCAATACGTCGAATCCTGATGCCAGGTCACGAACGACGGATCGCGGGCTTCCTTGATGAAGAATGCGGTCTGCCAGACGAGGATGTCCGGTCCCACGATCGCCTCGACGACATCGAGGATGCGCGGATCGCGAACGAGGTCGGCGAGCCAGGTGAACAGCAGGTGCGTCTTCTGGCGGTACGCCGCCTGCAACGGGCCACCGGTCATGGCCTCGTGACGCTGCAGTTGCGCGCGGCAGGCGGCGGCCTCCGTGGCCGACAGAACCCGCATCGGCGCGTAGTAGCCGTTTTCGCGATAGGCGGTGACCCACGCGTTGCGATTCGGGACAGGTGACGGCGAGGATGGGGACATATTCGGACGCAATTGCCGCACTGCGCCAGCGCGCAACCGGGCAAGGAGCAGGTTGCCCGGCGCGGCGCAGGCGTTGCTTGACCCGGCAGGCGATAGCGTATACGTTTCGAATACAAAAGTATATACAGTTTCAGACGCCGATCCTTTGTTGCAAATCCGATGATTCCTTCGATTTCGATCCAGCAGTCGCGATTGCTGGAACCTTACCTGCCGTTCGGATTGGCATTGGCCGCCGGCGCCGATGCGATCGCGCGAGCGCAGGGCGAGTTCAAGCGCCTGCTGCTGGCGCAGAAGATCCATCCGGGCAACAAGGTTCCGCTGGACACGATCGCCGCCAATCTCGCGCTCAGCCGGACGCCCGTGCGCGAAGCCATGCGCCTGCTCGAGACCGAGGGCCTCGTGCGTGCCGTTCCCAATCGCGGTTTCGTCGTGCGCGAGATGGATGCCGACGAAACCGCGCAGCTGTATGAAGCGCGGGTGTGCATCGAAGGCTTCCTGATCCCGGACGCGTTCCGCCAGCGCGACGCGCAAATGCTGGCGGAAGTCGATGCGCTGCAGGCGGTGTACGCGGCAATCCTCGGCGGCGCGCCCAACCGCCGTCGCCTCGGCATGCTGGCCGACAAGGCGTTTCACTTGCGCATCGCACGCCAGACCCGCAACGAATTCCTGATCGGCCTGTTGACCACCATCTTCGACCGCCTCATCTTCAACCGGCCGCTGGAAGGCTTTCCGCAGGAGCGGATGCAGGAGGCGATCCGCGAGCACGCGAGGGTGATCGAGGCGCTGCGCGGCGGCACCGCCGCGGGCGCGCGTGCCGCGATCGTCACCAACATCGACAACGGCGGCAGGGCGATCATCGGCTACATGCGCGAACGCGAAGCCTCCGCGACGACGCTGTAACCGCAACATTCCACGACCCCGAGGAACTCATGACCGCAAGAACCCTGGCAGCCTGCGCCGCGCTCGTGGCCGCGACCCTGATCGCCGCGGCGCCTGCGGCGCGCGCGGAAGTCAGCGAAATCCGCATCGCGCAGCAGTACGGCATCAACTACCTGACGCTGATGGTGATGGAGGATCGCAAGCTCGTCGAGGCCCAGGCCCGGCGCGTGGGACTCGGCGAGGTGAAAGTGAGCTGGCCGAAGATGTCGAGCGGTGCGGCGATGAACGACGCGCTGCTGTCGGGCAACCTGGAAGTGGCGTCGGGCGGGGTCGGGCCGATCATCGTGCTGTGGGACAAGTCGCGCGACAACCTCGGCGTGCGCGCGATTTCCTCGCTCAATTCGATGCCGGTGGTGCTCAACACGCGCAATCCCGCCATCAAGTCGCTCAAGGATTTCACGCCGGCGGACAAGATCGCGTTGCCCGCGGTCAAGGTCTCGATCCAGGCGGTGACGCTGCAAATGGCCGCGGCGCAGGCGTTCGGGCCCGCGAATTACGCCAGGCTCGATCCGCTGACGGTGTCGATGTCGCACCCGGACGGCATGATCGCGCTCGTCGGCGGCCAGAGCGAGGTGGACGCGCATTTCACCGGACCGCCGTTCAGCGAGCTCGAGACGCAGAAGCCCGGTATCCACACGGTCCTGACCTCCTACGACGTGCTGGGCGGCAAGACCACCTCGACGATGGCCTGGTGCACGTCGAAGTTCCGTCACGACAATCCGAAGGCGTTTGCGGCCATTCTCGCGGCGATCAAGGAAGCGACCGGCATCATCAACGCGGACAAGCACGCGGCCGCTGAGCTCTATCTGCGGATGACGGGGGCCAGGCAGAGCGTGGACAGCCTGGTGGCGATTCTCGCGGATCCGGACATCGAGTACACGCTGACACCGCAGAAGGTCAAGCAATACGCCGATTTCATGCAGCAGGTGGGGTCGATCAAGGTCAAGCCGGACTCGTGGAAGGACATGTTCTTCCCGGAGATCTACGACCTGCCGGGCAGCTGAAACGCAGGCGACGCGGCGGCTGCCGTGCGCGTCGCGCCCGTGGCTTCCATCCATTGCTAGTCGGCGAAACGCCGACACTCGCGGCCTCCCCCCGATGGCCTCGATCTCGTCGTTCGTCCGATGCCGGCAGCGGGCCGCGATCCGTACGATGACACTACGGTTCGCTCACCGTATACCTAGGAGGTTCGTATGAACGAGAGATCGACGTTCAAGCATGCAATGATCGCCGGCGCCGTCGCGCTGGCAATGGGTTCGGCCGGCGCGTGCCTTGCCGACGACACCACCAACAGCAAGACCACGCCGAACACCACCACGGCGACGACGAGCACGGATACCAGTTCGACGCACATGAGTGGCAAGCAGAAGGCCACGGCCATCGGCGCCGGCAGCGGCGCGGCGGTTGGCGCAGTGGTCGGCGGGCCGGTCGGCGCGGTCGTCGGCGCGGGTGTCGGCGCCGTGGTCGGCCACGAAGGTACGGATGCCAACGGCAACGTCAGCGACAGTCACAAGCACTGGAGCAAGGCTGGCGACGAGCAGGTGCGCAAGGCGCAGGCCGCGCTGAACGACAAGGGCTTCAACGTGGCCGTCGACGGCCGCATGGGTCCGAACACCGAAGGCGCCGTCCGCAGCTTCCAGCAGCAGAACGGCCTCGTGGCCTCGGGCACGCTCGACGACGCGACGCTCAACGCGCTGGGCGTGAGGAGCTGATCGCGGAATCGATGAAGGCTTGACCGGCGTGGGCGCGACGAGCGCCTGCGGCGGATTTGAGGAGCATTGCGGCGGCGTCGTTTCAACGATGCCGCCGCTTTCGCTTGTGTGCGGCCAACGCGTCAAGCCTGGTTTCGCCTCCCGGACGCCCGACCTCCCGCCCGCGAAGCGCGGCGTCATGCCTGACCAGACGGCTACAGTCGGCGCGCTGCGGATGGGCTGACGGCAGCTTCATTACCGGCAGCGACTTCCTGACGGGCGAGCCAGAAACGCCTGCGCCGACGTCGATCCAGCGCGCCGCGACGTGCTGTCACGAGAGGTCTTGACAGGCAAGCGATGACTTGCCTATCATTCAGGCAAGTCACCACTTGCCTGTTGCCGCGATGGCCGATCCCCTCGACGAATTCGACCTCCTTTTCAAGGCGCTTGCCGACCCCAGCCGGCGCACGCTGCTCGACGTGCTCCATGCGCACGACGGGCGCACGCTCAACGAACTGTGCGAGCACCTCGACATGACGCGGCAGGGCGTGACGCAGCACCTCGCCGTGCTCGAGGCGGCGAACCTGGTGGCGACGACCCGGCAGGGCCGCGAAAAGCTGCATTTTCTCAACCCGGTCCCACTGCAGCAGATCTACGAGCGCTGGCTGGGAAAGTTCGACAAGCCGCGCCTCAAGGCGCTGGCGAATCTCAAACGACGACTGGAGAAACGCAATGGCTAGATCGACGTACGTATACGTGACCTACATCCGTACCACGCCGCAGAAGCTGTGGCAGGCGCTCACCGACCCGGCATTCATCCGCCAGTACTGGTTCGGCATGGACGCGCAAAGCACGTTCACCACCGGCTCGCCCTGGAAGCTGGTGGCCGGCGATGGCACGCTGTTCGATTCGGGCGAGATCGTCGAGGCGACACCGCCAAGGCGGCTCGTGATCCGCTGGACGCACCAGAACAAGCCCGAGCTCAAGGCAGAGGGTGCCTCGCTGTGCACGATGGAGCTCGAGCCGACGTCGGGCGCGGTGAAGCTCTCGATCACGCATACGATCGAGCGCGATCCATCCGCCTTCGCCGCCGCGGTTTCCGGCGGCTGGCCGAAGGTGATCTCGAATCTGAAGTCGCTGCTGGAAACGGGCACTATCGCGCTCCAGGAGCCGTATCCACCAGCCGCCGCACAAGCGTCGCAGGGTGGATGCTCGAGCGAGGCCGTCGGCTGAAGTGCGCAGGGTCGCGCGGCGGCGGTCGCCCGCCGCCGCGCGCCCATCAGTTCTTCGACGACATGCCGCTGGGTTTGCGGTCAGCGCAGTCCGGCCTTGTCCAAACCGTATGCCTTGTCGAGAACACCAGGCGTCGTGCGAAACGTGATGTTGGCGCGATTCCAGGCATTGATCGCCATGACGCGGAAGACCAGCGTCACCAGCTGCCTGGCGTCGAACTGCGCGCGCACCTCGGCGTAGAGCTCGTCGGAGACGCCGGTGGGCTCGAGGTGCGTCAGCGCCTCGGTCAATGCCAGCGCCGCGCGTTCCTTGGCGGTGAACAGCGGCGAATCGCGCCAGATCGCCACGTGGTACAGGCGCAGCTCGCGCTCGCCCTGCAGCTTGGCCTGCTTGACGTGCATGTCGAGGCAAAGCGCACAGCCGTTCATCTGCGAGGCGCGGATATCCACGAGGTAGCCGAGCAACGGCTCGAGTTGGCCGCTCTTCTCGATTGCCGTGTTGAGCTCGACGACCTTATTCACGAGCTCGGGAGACTGCTCGCCGTAGTTGAGACGGGGTTCGGGTTGGGGGACGGAATCTCGCATGGCCGCTTTCCTTTCGGTGACAGTTCGGGCGTCGGGTCGACGCATGGATCGTGGTGATCACACCCATAAGACGATCCGGCCCTGCACCGTGTGACATCGTCACTCGCAAGCGTGTTCCTGCGATTTCGCGACGCTGACGGTGTCACCGTCCGTCGACGTCGGCACCTCGACGAAGATCATCGAGCACGCCTTGCAGCTTGTCGGGATTGCGCTGGACATAGAGCGCGCCGATATGACCGGGCGCCGTCGCCGAAGGCGCCAGCGCGATGGTCTGCACGAGTTCCCGTGTCGCGTCGTCGAAGATCAGGAGGCCGGCCATGCCGTTGATGCGAGCCGGCTCCAGGCGCCACGCACGGCTGGTCGGGAGTCTGGCGAAGCCGATGAAGGCCTTGGCGATCTGCGCACCGCCGTGCAACGGGCGCGACAGCGCGCTGACCTTGCCCCCGCCGTCGGCCAGCATCACGGCGTCTTCGGCCAGCACCGCGGCCAGCGCGTCGACGTCGAAGTTGCGCACGGCCGCGCTGAATGCGCCGAACAGCCGGTCGCGCTCCTCGTCCTCGACCTCGTGGCGGGCGTAGTCGGCCTTGACGTGCTGGCGTGCGCGGCTGGCGAGCTGGCGACAGGCGGCGGGACTGCGCTCGAGCCGCCGTCCGATTTCGTCGAAGTCGAGGTCGAACACGTCGTGCAGCAGGAACGCCGCGCGCTCCAGTGGTGACAGCCGTTCCAGCGCGAGCATGAAAGCAACCGATACATCCTGTGCGAACTCGGCTTGCACTTCCGGACCGGGCGTCCAGCCGGCATCCTCGTTCAGCACGGGTTCGGGGAGCCAGACGCCGACGTACCGCTCGCGCTTCGCCGCGGCGGAGCCCAGTTTGTCCAGGCACAAGTTGGTGACCAGGCGCGACAGGTAAGCGCCGACGTTCTGAATCGTGCTCTCATCGACGTCGGCCCACCGCAGCCACGCCTCCTGCACGATGTCCTCGGCCTCGGCGCGCGAGCCCAGCATCCGGTAGGCCAGCGCACGCAGATTGCGCGCGTATTCACGGTCGTAGCGTTGGGCGCGTTCGGCAGGTGTCGTCGTCATGATGGCTCAGCACTCGATCGTGGGCACGGCAACGGGTCCGTGCTTGCAAGACGAGGCAGCGTGGGCGTTTGTGACATGCTACGTCGCGGACATGCGCTGCCGGGACGCCTGCCTGCGCATCGAGGCGCAAACGGGGGTTGCGCATACCCGGCCGGCAGATACGAAAATACTGCGGGACGCGCCCACGACCCCCGCTGCCAAAATGAATTCAAAGGTTGAATGGGAGTTCCGTCACCGTGCTGTCAATCGTGGTTACCGACGATTTCCCGGTGCTCGGCGATGCAGCTCAGGAATTGCTTGCGCAAGTCGAGGTCGTGGATGCGATCCACCTCGACCATCAGCAACGCATGAGCCTCCTCCAGCATCCGCGCGGCCTAGCGCAGATCGTGATCGGCGCGGACGCGATAAAGGGTCAGGCGGATCAGGTGCTCGTACGCGCCGGAGAACTGGCTTGGCGACAGCGCTGTGGCACGCGCCTCGGCCAGCACAAGGCGGCCTTGCATGGCCTCGAGTCGTTCGTCACTCCGCGGGTTTGAGAACTTCCAGCAGCGCTTCCACCACGCCGTGGGCCACCATTCCGATGCGACGGGCCGCCGCCTCGGACAGGTCGGCGATGCGGCCGGCCATGAACGGGCCGCGATCGTTCACGACGACTTCCACACTGCGCTGGTTTTCGAGATTGGTGACACGCACGCGCGTGCCGAACGGCAGCGTCCGGTGCGCCATGGTGAGTGCCGACGGATCGAACACCGCACCGCTGGCGGTCTTCTTGCCCGCGAACTCGTCGCCGTACATCGAAATGCGTCCGCGTTGTTGCGTGCCGGTCGCGTTGTCGACAGGCGATGGCGGGGGTGACGGAGCGGTCGGTGCCTGCGGCACCGGGGGCGCCGCGGGCGCCGTCGGCGCGGGCGGCGGCGCAGGCGGTGCAGTCTCGGGCGTGGGCTGGATCTGGGCGCAACCGAACAGCATTGCGCAGGCAAACGTCGCGGCCAGACGCGACGGCCGGGACCACAGTCCACATGCAGGCATGGTGAACGCTCCCCACGTCAAAGCCGAAACATTACAGCGGTGGCGCCGGAAGTTTTGGCTCCACGGACAACGGGAACGCGCCGAACGACGCGATCTTCTCGGTCGCCCCACTGGTGTTCAGGGGGCCCGTTTTCCTGGCAGTCCCAAGGCGCAGTACCTCAAGCGCCATCTTTTTTCGCCATGGTCCCCAGCATGGCTTCCGAAATCTCCTCCTCGCCGCGCTTGCGCAGTTCGTCGGCCGCGTTGCCCCGGTCCTGTTCGTCCTTGTTCTGGCTCAGCTTCCACTTCCCGACCATCCTCGTGATCCCGATTTCGATGCCGACGATGTTGGCCAGCATCTGATCGATGTACTCGGGTGATGCGTCGGTCAATTTCCAGGGCCTGGGCGAGCCTGTCTGCGCTTCGTGGGTACGGGTAAGTCGCGCCACGACTCCGCGGACGAAGCGCTCGTCGTCGCGGATGTGCAGTTTCCCGTGGACGTGCACGACACGGTAGTTCCAGGTCGGGACTTGCCTGTGGAGCTCGTGCTTGCTCGGATACCAGTTGGGCGAGATGTAGGCGTCGCCCGCGCGGAAGATCACCAGCGCCTCGTCGCCGTCCCTGGCGTCCTTCCACAGCGGATTGGCGCGCGCGACGTGGGCCAGGAGTTTCCCCGGCTTTGCGTCGCCTTCGCCGATCAGAAACGGTATGTGGTTGGCGTCGAATCCATCGGGACCGCGGACCACCAGCGCGCCGAGCGGAAATGCAGCAATCGTCCGCAGGAGCTCTTCATCTCGCGCTTCTGCGAAGTGGGCCGGTAGGTACATGGGGTCGGCTCGCTGGGGATAAACATCTATCTTATCGGTTTGTGCCTGCACGCCCGGGGCGGGTAACCGCCATGCCCACCTGGAGGCGAAACCGGAAACGGTTCCGCGGAGCCTGCGGTTTATCATGGCGTGCCACCGTCCGCCAGGTCGCGTATCGCAGCGAGCCAGGACGATCCGAGGCAAGCGGCTCAAGACAACCGCGACGGCGATGCCTACAGTTGCACCGGAAACCCGATACGTTCGCAGCGGCAGCCTCAACGTCGCGTATCAGGTCGTCGGCGACGGCCCTCGCGACCTGGTGGTCGTCCCGGGCTGGGTGTCCCACGTCGAGTTCGGATGGGAATTGCCGCCTCTCGCGCGATTCCTCGATCACCTCGCTTCGTTCGCCCGGCTCATCGTATTCGACAAGCGCGGCACCGGTCTTTCGGACCGCGTTTCCGACGCCGACCTTCCCGGACTGGACGAGCGCATGGAGGACCTGCGCGCGGTGATGGATGCAGCAGACTCGAAGAGCGCTGCCTTGTTCGGCTTCTCGGAGGGCGGCAACCTGGCGATGACGTTCGCGGCCGCGCATCCGGCGCGGGTGAGCGCGTTGGTGACGTTCGGCGTTTTCGCCAAGCGAATCTGGAGCCCGGATTATCCGTGGGCGCCTACGCCCGAAGCACGCGCGCAGGAATACGAGTCTGTCGAGCGCGAGTGGGGCCGCATGATGGATCTGTCACGCATCATGCCGTCGATGGTCGACGACCTCGAATTCGCCCGACGCGTCGCCACGTACCTGCGGCGATCGGCCAGTCCGGGGGCTGCCGTCAGCCTGCTGCGAATGAACACGCAGATCGACGTCCGCCACCTGCTGCCGATCATCAAGGCGCCGACCCTCGTCATGCATCGGGTCGGCGACCGCGACGCCAGCATCGAGGAGGCCCGCTACATCGCGGCGCGCATTCCCGGCGCCCGTCTCGTCGAGCTGCCAGGCGAGGATCACCTGCCATGGATCGGCGACAGCGACGCCGTGGCCGACGAGATCGCGGAGTTCGTCACCGGTGCGCGCCTGCCACGCGATGTCGACCGCGTGCTCGCGACGGTGCTGTTCACCGACATCGTCGGCTCCACGCAACACCTTGCGCGACTGGGTGACCGTGCTTGGCGCGAGCGCCTGGCCGAACATCACGCATTGGCACGGCAGGAGATCGCGCGCTGGCGCGGCCGCGAGATCAACACGGCGGGCGACGGCTTCTTCGCGGTGTTCGATGGCCCGGCGCGAGCGATTCGCTGCGCGCTTGCAATGCACGAGCGACTCTCGCGTCTCGGCATCGCGATTCGTGCCGGGTTGCACACCGGAGAAGTCACCACGTCCGACGACGATGTGAGCGGGTTGGCCGTGCACATTGGCGCGCGAGTCGCGGAGTCCGCCACCGCCGGCGAGACGCTGGTGTCGAATACGGTCAAGGATCTGGTGGTTGGGGCGGACCTCGCGTTCGCCGATCGCGGGATCGCCGCACTCAAGGGTGTACCGGGCGAATGGCGGCTCTACGCCGTGAGCGGGCGCGCGGCGGTGACCGGTTCGCGCGGTGACTAGACCGTTGCGTCGAAGAGGGCCATCGCCTGTTTGACCGCCTGCGCGAGAGCCCATTCGCGGCCTTCGCGCCAGGCGATCTCGAAGCCTGGAATGGCAAGCGCGGCACACAATGGAGCAAGGCCGTCCTGGTAGAGCGTCTCGAGACGCGGCGCGAGCGGCAGCGATAGCCGCTCGCGTGCGGCGGAAGCTGCGCCGCAGAGGCGTGCCGCGCCGTCCGCGAGTCCGAGCGAATGAGCGAGCCGCGCATAGTCCTCGATGACGCCGATCGTCTCGGCGTTCATCCCGAACGCTTCGAACGCGCGGATCGCTTCGCGAAAGCGTGGCATCGCGCTGCCTTGGTCGTTGTTCGCCAGGTCCACTTTTCCAAGCCACCATGCGGCCATTGCCGCGCCACGCTTGTCCTTTGCGTCCTGACAGACGGCGAGCGAACGCGCGAGACATGCGCGCGCCTCGGTTAGCTCTCCACGCTCCAGCGCAAGCTGTCCCAACAGGCGCTCGGAGTCGCCCTCGACCTCCAAGTACTTGATCTCGCGGGCGAGGGCGAGCGACTGATCCAGCAACCGCCGCGCATCGATGTGCTCGGCGACATACGCGCAGATCTCACCCAGGTGCTGCAATGCGATTGCTTCGCCGCTGCGATGCCCGAGCCTGCGAAATATCGCCAGCGCCTCCTCTTCACCTGCGCGCGCAGTGATCGCATCCCCGAGGCGCAACCGCACCGAGGCCAGCGTGGAAAGCGTCCCCGCGATGTCGATGTCGTTGCCGATGCCGCGTCGGAGCCCGAGGCACGTCTCGAGCATGCGCTCTGCTTCGCGGTCATCGCCCTGTCCGGAGGCGAGGGCGGCTCCCACGTACAAGGCGTGGCCACGCGCAACGTCGTAGGACGTGATTGCCGGATGCGCCAGCAGTGCGCGCAGATTGTTGCGACCCTCGCTCGCATAGCCGCGATACAAGCGAAATGCCTGCAGGGCGACTTCGATTTTCACCGCCACGACCGGATCGCCACGGCCGCTCATCGAATAGGCGATCGCCGCGCGCAGGTTGTCATGATCCGCTTCCAGGCGAGCGACCCATTGCGGTTGCTCAGGCCCCTGCATGCCGTTTCTGCCGTCCTTCGCCCTTGCGAAGTAATAGTTGCAATGTCGCGATGAGGCGACGTCCACGTCGCCGCTCTCGATCAACTTGAGTCTTGCGTAGTCACGGATCGTCTCCAGCATCCGGTACCAGGTGCCTTCATTACCCGCTTCGGGCTGCACGAGCGACTTGTCGACGAGGGAAGCCAGCAAATCCACGATATCGTCCGGCGCCAGCGGTTCGGCGCCGCACACGTCCTCCACCGCCTCCAGGTTGCAACCTCCTGCGAACGAGGAGAGCCGCTGGAGGAGGAGTTGCTCCGGTTCGCTCAGCAGGTCGTAGGACCAGTCGACCAGCGCGCGCAGCGTTTGCTGCCGCGCGAGCAGCGTGCGACCGCCGCCGGTCAGCAATTTGTATCGGTCCTGGAGCCGGGCATTGATCTCGCCGAGCGCCAGCGAGCGCACGCGGGCGGCGGCGAGCTCGAGCGCGAGAGGAATTCCTTCGAGCCGCGTGACGAGCTCGGCCAGGGCTGGCGCATCGCGTTCGTCCACCGCGAACGACGGCTTGTGCTGCCGCACGCGGTCGATGAAAAGCCTCACGGCGGTCGATCGCAACAGCGCTTGCAGGTCTTCCTCCCGGCTCGGCACGGGGAGCGGGAGCAGGGCATAGGTCTGTTCGCCCGGCACGCGCAGCGACTCGCGGCTCGTCGCCAGGATCCGCACGTCGGGCGTTGCGCTCAGGATTCCCTGCGCGGCCTCCGCGCAGGCTTGCACCAGGTGCTCGCAATTGTCGAAGATCAGCAGCAGCTTGCGCGTCTTGAGATTGGCGCAGAGGGTTTGCATGATCGAGCGTCCCGGTTCCTCGCGGACGCCGAGCACCTTCGCGGCCTCGCTTGCGACGAGGGCGCCGTCGCGGATCGGTGCGAGGTCCACAAACCACGCGCCGTCGCGATAGCGGTCGAGCACACTGCCCGCGATCTCCAGCGCCAGCCGCGTCTTGCCCAGGCCACCGATCCCGGACAGCGTGAGCAACCGGGTGCTGGCGAGCAGAGCACCGGCATCCTCGATTTCGCGCTCGCGGCCGACAAACGACGTGAGCTGCTGCGGCAGGTTGTTGGGCGTCGCTTCGAGCGAGCGCAGCGCCGGGAACGCCTCGCGAAGGCGTGGGTGCAGCAACTGGTGGACTCGTTCCGTGGCCGCGAGTCCTCGGAGGCGAACCTCGCCAAGGTCGCGAAGCGCGATTCCCTCGTGCAGCCGTCCGGCCAGCCGATTCGCGACGGGCTGCGTGAGCAACACCTGGCCACCATAGGCGAGCGCCATGACGCGCGCCGCCCGGTTGAGCGTCGTCCCGAGGTAATCGTCGCCGTACCGCTGGGCCTCTCCGATGTGCAAGCCGCAACGGACCGCGAGCGGAATGCCGGCCGTCGATGCCGCATCGGCAAGCGCCACCTGGGCGTCGACAACGGCCGCGATGCCGTCGGCGGGATCCGCGAACACCGCCACAATGCCGTCGCCGCTCGACTTGATCACCCGCCCGTGATGGCTTTCGACGGCAGCGCGCAACAGCGCGTCATGTGCAGAAACGGCCTGCGCCATGCGCTCGGGCTCCTGCTCCCACTTTTCGGTGCTGCCCTCGATGTCGGTAAAGAGAAACGTCACCGGCCCGGCAAAGTCCTCCCTCGAGATTTCAGAGGTCGGCAAGCCTTCGGCAGCAGGAGTGATCATTGACGGGCGAGCGGGGCGCCTTGTGGCCCTCAACGCTCTTCACATACTCGATCCCGCGTGCAGCATGACTTGCCCCGGTTCCGTGTCGGCATGATTGATCAATGCCTGCGACGCGCTCGGGCGTTCACGAATCTCCCGGTTCTGGCGGCGCACCGGAATGTACATGGATCCTCCGCGACGATCAGGCTGTAACCGTCCGTGCATCGGCGATATACGGCTGGATGTTGCGCATGGCTCGTGCAACGTAGTCCTCCTTCTCCCCGACAGGAGCGACGTAGTGCAGCGCGCTTTCCGCTGCGGTGATGCCGACAAGCCGGGCGATGATCCACGCTGCCAGATACTGCGATGCCAGGCAGCCTCCGGCGGTGGCAACGTTGCCGCTGGCGAAGAATGGCTGGTTGAGCACTGCCACGCCGGCTTCCTGCACCCATGGCTTTGTTGACAGATCCGTGCAGGCCGGCACACCTGCGAGCAGGCCGAGCCGAGCCAGGATGAGCGTACCCGAACACTGCGCGGCCAGGAGCTGGCGGGACGGGTCGAGCCGCAGCTGACGCATCAGGCCGGCGTCAGCAATCACCTCGCGTGTCTGCATGCCGCTGCCGACGATCACCGCATCGGCGCCGACCGCGTCCTGCAGCGACGCTTGCGCTTCCAGCACGACGCCGTTCATCGAACGTACCTCTGCGGTCGGGCTCGCGATCGACACACGCCAGCCAGGCTGCTTGACGCGATTGAGGATGCCCAGGGCAATCAACGAATCGAGCTCGTTGAAACCCGCGAAGGTCAGGATGGCAATATGCATGGCTGTTCGGCTCCGAAGGAGACCCCGCGAGCGGCGCCCCGGCGCGATGCCGGGGCGCTACCCGAGAGGTCCCGATTACCATGCATCATAGCAATGCTTCGACGCTCGCCGTCTCGCGCCCTCGTGGCATCATCGTCCTGACTGGATTCGTCGACCGCGAGCGCTGATTTCGTGCCCGTTTGTGATCGGTTCAACGAGGAGGGCAGCATGCATCCAGGAATCGCAAGTGCTGCGCGCAGAGCGTGCCTCGCGGCAATGCGTCCGGTTTGGACGGCTTTCGCTTTGGGACTCGCCGGCTGCGCCGCCGTGGGTTCCAATCCGGGCAGTTCGGCTTCGGAGCCCGTAATCTATGTGGGCGTGTTCAACGGGGAGTTCGTGGACGGCATGCCGCTTTACCGCTTTCCTCCGATTTACGTCGTGGGTTCACGCAGGAGTGCCGCACCCGACTTGTGAAGGGGAATGAGCACACTGACGGCGAAAAGGCGAGGGTGCCCCTCGCTTGGCGCGTCTACGGTCTCGGCGTGATGGCGGTGGCCGCGGTCTGCCTGGCATGGGCGGATTTCGACCCGGGACAGCCGGTACCCAAAGGCTTTCCCGATCGCACTGCGCTGGCTTATGCGGCGGCGGCGTTCATGTTCGTGGCGGGCGCGGCCGTCGAGTGGCGTCGGAGCGCAGCCTGGGGTGCTGCAGCGCTCGCCGTCTACTACGCGCTGATCGTCGTCATCTTGATGAACGGTCGCGTCGTGCTCGCCCATTACGCCGAATACGGCGCCTACAGCGGCGTTGCCGAACAGCTCGCGATCGCGGCCGGCGGCCTGATTATCTATGCGGGCGCTGCGGACATCGATGCCGCTTGGGCCCGACGGTTCACGCGACTCGGACAGCGGGCATTCGGAGTTTGCGCGGTGTTGTTCGGCGGCGCGCATTTCTTTTACATGCAGTTGACTGCGCCCTTGGTCCCCATGTGGTTGCCGCCTTCTCAGACGTTCTGGGCGTATGCGACCGGAATCGGCCAGATCGCAGCGGGCGTCGCCATCGTCACCGGCGTGCAGGCCCGTCTCGCCGCGATCCTGCTCACCGCCATGTACGCGTCGTTCACTCCGCTTGTGCATTTGCCAACACTCCTGGCGGATCCATCCCTTCATACAAACTGGAGCGAGAATGCCTTGAATCTGGCACTGACCGGCGTCGCCTGGGTTGTCGCCCATTTCCTGGCCGGTGGCAGATTCCATTGATCGTTCACACCAGCAGAACGGCAACCACCGATTGAAGTCCAACTCATCCGCTCGCAGAGGGCAACATGGCCACACGCAAGCCGGCAGTCGGCAAGACCACGACCATCCGATCGCGCATTGGCGCGCTGCAATTCACGCACGACTTCGCGAACGGATACCCCACGCAAGAGACCGTCCAGAAGCTCTACGACGAGCGTGACTTCCAGCGTGCCTGCCAGATTTATCTATGGTCGCTGCCGGCGGTGTCCATGGCCGAGTGGCAACGGGGGCAAGCGTCGTTCGGCGCCAGTTTCGGCACGGTCGGCGCTACGCTGTCGTTCGACGAGAAGCTGGGCATCATGACGCCCAATTCGACAACGCCTTACTACCTCTCCTTCCTCGACCTGTCGAAAGGCGCCGTCGTCATCCAGCTGCCGCCCGGTGTGCGTGGCGGCATCATCGATGCGTGGCAGTTCAACCTGAACGACACCGCGCAACCCGCGAAATACCTTGTGGTGGGGACCCGGGCAGGCGGCGCCCGACGACACCGCCGGCTACGCGCTGCGGACCAGCGCCACCAACCTCTGCATGGTCGGCCTGCGCATCACGTCGACTGACCCGAAGCAATGCGCTGCCCAGCTCGCGCAGCTGCAGATCTATCCGTACGCGAAACGCGACGCGCCGCCGAAGACGCGAGTGGTTTCGTCACGTGGCAAGAAGTGGAGCGGGACGCCCGTCCGGGATATGGGCTACTGGGAGCGTCTCGCCGAAGTCGTCCAGCGCGAGCCGATCGCGCCGCGCGACGTCTTTTTTCACGAAATGATGAGGCCGCTCGGCATTGAGAAGGGCAAGCGCTTCAAGCCCGACGCGCGACAGAAGAAGATCCTGTCGGAGGCGTTGGTGGTCGGCGAAGCGATGGCACGCGCGAATACGTTCGAGCGGCGCTTCCCCGGAATGATCTACCGACCTGGCCGGCAATGGCATTACGCGCTTCAACTCGATGCCGACAATCCGGACGACTACTGGAACCAGCTCGACCCGCGAGCCTCGTGGTTCTACGAGGCCGTCTCGGCGAGCCCTGACATGGCGCCCAAGCGTCCTGGACCATCCTCGGCCTACCTGGGCGCCTACAAGGACTCGAAGGGCGAGTGGCTGAACGGAGCGCGCAGCGGCCGCTTGCGCGTGCCGCCGAACGCGCCGATGAAGCTGTTCTGGTCTGTCACGCTCTATGACGTGTCGACGCGTTCGCTGCTGGACAACAAGCAGAAAATCGCCGATCGCTCGTCGCGCATGCCGCTGCAGCAGAACAAGGACGGCTCCATCGACATCCATTGCTCCCCCAGGGCGCCAAAAGATCTCTAAAGCATTAGATTCCGACGGTCCCCGGCAAGTCGTGGTTCGCCTACTTCCGGCTTTACGAGCCTACTGAAGCCTATTTCGCGAAGAGCTGGCCCCTCGGCGATTTCGTCGAGACGAAATGACGCCACGGCGGTCGTTTCACGGCGCGGTCGCTGACCTCTGAGCCGTGACACCGACAGGACGCGTTGCGGGCCCCTAACCGGAAAGTCTCATGGCCGCATCGGCGATGGCCGCCGCATGCACTTCCGCGCAGTCCAGGGTGGCGAAGCCAGGATCGACATCCTTGCGGAAGACCAGTGCGAGGTCCGTACCGGCCAGCATGATCGCTTCACAGCCGTGTGACCTGGTCAATGCTTTGCCCACCCGCATGAAGACCTCTCGATGGGCAGGTGTCGCGATGCCAGTGCTGGCCATGGACACGTAGGCGTCGTGGACCTCGAGCAACTCGTTCACCGGAGCGATCACTTCCACATTGTCGAGAACACCGTAGAACCGTGTTGCCATGACCACACGCGTACCAAGCAGCCCGATTCGCTTGAGGGCGCGTCGTCTCACCTCGATCCGAACCGCTTCGAGCAGGTCGATCACGGGAACGGGCGATACGCTCTTGAATTCATCGATGCAGAAATGCCCGGCGATCGAGGTGACGGCTATCCTTTCGATGCCTGACCGTGAAGCCTTTGGGCCAGGCGACGGTAGATGTCGACCTGAGCGCCGACGTTGTGTTCGGCCTGGTTTTTGAGCAACGTCTTCGTGTCGGCGTGAGCCATGGTCACGTCAAGATCACGACCGGCTTGCGCCGACGCGGCTATCAGGTAGCGATAGTAATTGTCAGTAGCGGCCGGGCCGATGCCGACGATCAATCCAATATGCATCGATGCGGGCCCAGGCCGGCCGGTACTCCGGTCGTCGCTGCGTGTCTTGGACGCCAGTGATCCGAAGGATCGCTCAATCGCCGCCGGCGCTCAGGGCGGCGCTCGGAGTGCCAGTTCTCGTCGCCGCAATGAACCGTCGTGCCCGCTCCGCAACCCCCTGCAGTTGAGCGCGAAACGGGGCGATCTGGGACTCGTGGCGACGCCATTTGTCGGGATGCGGGGGCGTCACCGTGTGCCGCGACAGCGGCAAGGCGGGCGGAAGCGGACGATCCCACGCGACGTTCGCGAAGCGGCAAATGCCGTGGACGCATTCGGCGGGCGAAGCGAGGAATTCGCGATAGGTAACGGCATGCACGCGATTACCGGGCATCGCCTCGAGGTCGTCGAGAAGCACCGTCTGCGTGCGCAGCCACTGCGCAGCGGCTATCTGCGGGACGTCGGCACCGATCAGATCGCGCCAGCCCGGGACGAGCAGGAACGACCACGGTCGACCGCGCCAGCCGGGAAGATCGGGATACATCACGAAAAGGCCCGACTCCCAGCCTTCGATCATGCTGCTGATGTTCTCCTCGGGATCGCGATACAGGTACACGTACCGCGCGTCGGCAAAGGCGGCGTCGAGGAACGGCACACGCAGCGCATTCTTCGGCGTCTTCTCCAGCAGGCGGGGTGACGCGCCGGGCGCCGGGCGCCGGTCGTCCCGGTCGCGAAGCGCCTGCCAGAACCGCGCATGCAGCTCGTCGACGGTTGCGGGCGTGGCATTGGTGGCGTCCAGTCGCCCCGAACGAAAGTCGTTCGCCGCCGGCCGCAGCGCGGCGATGGATTCGAATTGCATGTGGCTCTCGCCGCCGACGGTGAAGAGCTGCGGCGCCTGCGCCAACGTCTCGAACAGGAGCGTGCTCCCCGAGCGGGGTGCGCCCACGATGATCAGTGGCCGCGTCAGACGCGGTCGCGCGACCGCCGCCGCCGCCTGCGGCTTCCATACCGCGGAAATGCTCCATTGAGCCAGCGACTTCGGCGCGGCCGGCTCACGCGGCACGGCAGCTTCGGCCGGCTCGGATCGCGGCGCCACCGGGACGGTGGAAGACCCGCCCGTGGAGGGCGCGGATGGAGCGGCCGCCGAAGCGTTCTCCGACGTTGTCGCCAATTCCGGATTCAACAAGGCGGGCGCCAGCGAAACGTTCAGCATCGCCCCGAGATCCATGGAATTCGGCAGCGGAACCTTTTTGGTGTGCGTCTCACCGATTGCCGCGATTCGCTCGCGCAGGCGCGCGTAATGCGGCCACCCGTCGCGATGCATGCCGAACTGCGCCCACGTCGCATTCCAATCGCGGAACACGGGCTGTACGGCACTCTCGAGCGCGGCGATGGCTTCGGGTGCCGCGCTACCCTTGCGGGCATCGGCCAGCCATCGCGACCAAAGATAGGCGATCTCGGTGGGCGCCATGACCACCGGATAGTTGCACGTCTCGAATCGCAATGACGTTCGGCCGTCGGGTTGATACGAGACCCGCAGCGGATCCGCCGCGCCGCCCACGCGCTCCCAGAAGCTTGCGCTGCCGACGGTGTCGACGACGAGGTGTGTACGCTGCTTGGCGCCCGGATTGAGCACGTTGTGCACACGCCAGGTGTCGAAGATCCAGCACTCCCCGGCTGCCATGTGCGTCGACGCCTCGCCGCACAGGAACTGCACATCGGGAAACGTGACAATCGGCACGTGCACGCGCACGCGGTGCTGCCAGTAATAGCCGAGGTCGACATGGGGCGTCGCTTCGGCGCGCGCATCCAATCGCATCAGGCGGCTGCGCCCGAGCGGAACATCCAATGCAGCCATGACTTGCATGACGTACGGACAGCGCGCGAGGTAGGGCGTTGGCCGCATCGGACCCACCAGACCATCGTCCAGCGGATTGCCATCACGGGCGATGAATGGCAGCGCGGAATTGCCGGGATGTCCTTGCGGGTGCGGACGCCATTCCGCCGTTGTGAACTGCGCGATCTCGTCGGCGAGGCGCGCGGCATCGAAGTGCCACGGAAGCTGGAAAAATGGAGCGGCAAGCTGCATGGTTCGACGATCCGCGCACCGGGCGCCAAGTGCAATTCTACTGCGAGTCAGAACGACCCGCTCTGTCGCGGGGCCGGCTTCCCCGCATCGCCGACTCCTTTAGCCAACGCCCGTGCCGGGAATCCTTCGGGCAAGTACCAATCCGTGCGAAGCAGGACCATGGGCGATTCCGGGAAGCTCCCGTCCAGGGCCGTCCGACCGTACAATGCGGCGGCTCTCCTGCCTGGAACCGGCGAACCCAACGCGTCGCGAAGCGGCGCACGCATGCGAAGTGCGCCATGACGCCCACGCCGCTATCCCGCGCGACGTTGCCACTGCTGCACGCGGCAATCAGCGTCCCGCGCTACGACCCCGCGGAGGTGCGTGCGGGTATCGTGCATCTGGGTCTCGGCGGGTTTCACCGCGCGCACATGGCGCGCTACACGCATGACCTGATGCAGCGTGATCCGGCCGCGTTGTCGTGGGGCATTGTCGGCGCCGGCCTGATGCCCGGCGACCGCAAGATGGTGCAGAGCCTCGCACCACAGGATGGGCTCTACACGCTGGTCGAGCGCTCCCGCGGAGGTGAAGAGGTCGCGGTCATCGGCTCGCTCGCCGGCTTGATCGACGCCAGCGCATCCAGCGCCACGCTGCTCGACGCGATCGACGACCGCGCCATCCGCATCATCAGCCTGACCATCACCGAAAACGGCTATTGCCTCAACCCGGCGACGAAGCGGCTGGATCCGGCCCACCCGCTGATTCGCGCCGATCTCGCGCAACCGCTGCTTCCGCGCAGCGCGATCGGCGTCGTCGTTGAGGCGCTGCGCCGCCGTCGCGCGACGGGCGCCCCGCCGCCCACGCTGCTGAGCTGCGACAACATCCAGCACAATGGCGACGTCCTGCGCGACGCCACGCTCGCGCTCGCCGCGCGGCGCGACGAAGCACTCGCGGACTGGATCCGCGCCGAAGCCCGCTTCCCCAACACGATGGTCGACCGCATCACGCCGGTCACCGCCGACGCGGACGTGAACGAACTTGCAGGCCGCCATGGCATCGCCGACCGCTGGCCGGTGTTCTGCGAGTCGTTCAGGCAATGGGTGATCGAGGATCGCTTCCCCCAGGGCCGGCCGGCGTGGGAAGTCGTCGGTGCCCAGTTCGTCGACGACGTGGCGCCCTACGAGTTCATGAAGCTGCGGCTGCTCAACGCCAGCCATCTCGCCGTGGCGGGATTGGGCCAGCTCGCCGGCTACGCGACGATCGACCAGTCGATGGCCGACCGCCGCATTGCCGCCGTGATGACGGCATTGATGGAGCGCGAGACCGGGCCGACGCTCGTGCCGGTGCCGGGGATCGACCTCGCCGATTACAAGCGCACGCTCGTCGAGCGCTTCGCCAACCCCGCGATCCGTGACACCGTGCAGCGCGTGAACACCGATGCGCCGGTCAACGTGATCATCGACCCGATCCGCGACCGTCTGGCCGCGGGCGCGAGCGTCGAATTCCTCGCGCTCGCGCTGGCCGCGTGGATGCGCCGGGTGCGTGGAGCGGACGGCAGCGGCCGTGCGATCCGCGTGGTGCACCCGCTCGCCGATCTCCTGAAGGCGAAGGCGGAGGAGGGCGGTGCGGATCCGGCGCCACTGCTGTCGATCACGTCGCTGTTCGGCGAGCTCGGCGCCGACCGCAGGCTCGTCGAGCCGCTCGCGGCGTGGCTCGGGCGTCTCGCTCGCGACGGCATCGAAGCGACGCTGGACGAGGCGCTCCGGCGCGCCCGGTAGCGCGCGCCAGGTCTACGGAGACGCTGCATGTTCCTCGGGATCGATCTCGGCACGTCAAGCCTCAAAGCCTTGCTGGTGGACGATGCCGAGCGCATCGTCGGCAGCGCATCGGCGCCGCTGACGGTCGCCAATCTCCATCCCGGCTGGAGCGAGCAGGATCCGCGCGACTGGTGGACCGCGCTGCTGGCCGCGGTCGACAGACTCGAACGCGACCACGGTGCAGCACTCGCCGCCGTACGCGGCATCGGCCTTTGCGGACAAATGCACGGTGCCGTGCTGCTCGACGCCGCCGACCAGGTGCTGCGGCCGTGCATCCTGTGGAACGACACGCGATCCGCCCGCGAATGCCTCGCGCTGATGGAAGCCGAACCGGCGTTGCGCGACATCACCGGCAACGTGGCGATGCCGGGGTTCACGGCGCCCAAGCTGCTGTGGATCAAGGCACACGAGCCGCAGGTGTTCGCCGCGACGCGCCGCGTGCTGCTGCCGAAGGCATGGCTGCGCCTGGGTCTCACCGGCGAGACGATCGAGGACATGTCGGATGCCTCGGGCACGCTGTGGCTCGACGTCGGCGCGCGTCGCTGGTCGTCGAGAATGCTCGCCGCCACGGGGCTGGACGACGACGTCATGCCTTCGCTCGTCGAAGGCAACGCGGTTGCGGGGAGATTGCGCGCGGATCTCGCCGCGCGCTGGGGAATGCAAGCGACGCCGATCGTCGCGGGCGGCGCCGGCGACAACGCTGCCGGCGCGATCGGCGTGGGCGCCGTGCAGGCAGGCGCCGCCTTCGTTTCGCTCGGCACGTCGGGCGTGATCTGGGCCACCACCGATCGATTTCGGCCGTATACCGAGAAGGCGGTTCACGCGTTCTGCCACGCGCTGCCGGGCCTCTGGCATCAGATGGGCGTGACGCTGTCGGCCGCCGCCTCGCTCGGCTGGTGGGCGGGCGTTACCGGCCGCTCGCAGGCCGAACTGATCGCGGAGGCGAGCACGGCGACTCCGCAAGCGACCGATCCGATCTTCCTGCCGTACCTGGCGGGCGAGCGCACGCCGTACAACGACGGCAGCCTGCGCGGACGGTTCGTCGAGCTGTCGGCGACCACCGATCGCGCCGCCATGACGAGGGCAATCCTGGAAGGCGTGGCGTTTTCGCTGCGGGATTGCCTGGATGCGTTGCGCGCGTCGGGCACCGTGATCCCCGAAGCGGATGTCATCGGCGGTGGCTCACGCTCCGAATCCTGGACCGAGGTGCTGGCGTCCGCGTTCGGCATTCCGCTGCATCGCGTCGAGGATGGTGAATCCGGCGCGGCATTCGGTGCCGCACGACTGGCGCGGCTGGCGGTGACGGGCGAGGAGCCGGCAGCACTTTGCCGGCGTCCGCGTCGCATCGCAACAGTGCACCCTGACGAATCGACTCGAGCGCGATACGAGGAACGCTTGGCACGATATCGGGCATGTCGGCCGCCATCTTCGCTGCACGATTGATTTCGCGCTCGCTTGACGTCATCCGTCCCCTATTCACGTACATAGCGCAAGTGGGTGGCAGCCGGGCTTTCGAGCACCTTGTCAATGCGGAACGGCGACGCCGGCTCGTGCAGGTTCTCGAAGAGTCGCCTTCCACCGCTGAACAAAACGGGCGCCAGCGCGATTTCCAGCTCGTCGACGACACCCATGTTCAAGAACTGTTGAATCACGTCCGCACCGCCAGCAATGCGAACATCGCGGGCACCCGCGGACTCGCGAGCCTGCGTGAGTGCGCTTTCCAATCCGTCGTTGACGAAGTAGAAGGTCGTACCGCCCGGGCGGACCCACGGTTCACGCTTCGCGTGAGTCAGAACGTATACCGGTGTGTGGAACGGCGCCTCCTCCGGCCAGGCGCGCTCGCCCTGTTCGAACATGCGCTTTCCCATGATGTTGGCGCCGATGCGCTCCGTGGTTTTCCGAAGCATGTCATTGACGGGGCCGGTCTCTCCGCCCGGACCCAGCTTGAGGTTTTCACGGAAGAACTGCTGGTTGAATATCCAGCGCATCAGCGCGCCCCACTTTGCGCCCCAGTTCCTGTACTCGGGCGTCTCCCAATGCTCCATGGTCATTCCTTCCGGTGCCATGTAGCCGTCAAGGCTCAGTCCGATGTTCACGAATACTTTGCTCATGATTCCCCGGTCCTTTGCAACGCCAAGAGATCGCTAGATCAGCTTTCGGAGTTCCTTGATCTCGCTGCTGAGCGCGGATCCACCATGCGTGCGGAGGCTGTCCGCGAGTCCTTGAGCCTCGTCGACAAGGGCGAGCGCCTTGTCGCGCTCCCCGGCGTCGCGTTCGACGCGCGCGTGGGCGCACAGCAACTTGCCAAGCTCGACCGGATCAAATGCCTTGTGCAGGAGCTGGGCGCCTGACGCGAACGCAGTTCTCGCCTCGCGGAGCATGCCGAGCGTTGCGAGCACGCTCCCAAGGGCGCCCAGCGAGACGCCTTCGGCGCGTCTACTTGCGATCGATCGGAGAATCCCAACGGAGCTCTCCAGGAATACTCTTGCCTGATCGAGGTGCTGTTGCCGCTCGTAGACCCGACCCAGGTGGCCGAGCATGATGCCCTCGAGCAGGCGATCATCCAGCTCCGCTGCGATCTCCAGAGAACCCTTCAGATGACGCACGGCGTCTTCGAGTTGGCCCCGGGCAAGGCAGAGCTCGCCCAGGTTGCCGAGCACGGTGCCTTCGAAACGACGGCTGCCCACCTGCCGATGGATGAGAAGCGCCGCTTCGGAAAGCTCCAATGCCTCCTGAGGCCGGCCGCTCAAATCGGCGAGATTGGCCATGTTGCCGAGCAGATTGCCCTCGCTACGCCGATCGCCCGATCTCCGCGCGATCTCCATAGCCTCGCCGAATAGACGCTGCGCCTCGTCGAAATCGCCTCCGTGAACGCAGATGTTGGCCAAGTTGCCCAAGGTAGGCGCCCGCGCGCTCGTGTCTCCGATCGTACGATAGACGTCGAGTGCCGCCACGTATTGCGCTTTGCTTTCGTCGAATCGTCCTAGATCGACGTCGATATTGCCCAGATTGCTCAGAACCTGCGCCTCGCCATAACGGTTCCCGACCTCGCGATGCAGCAGCAGTGCGCGATCAAGTTGCGTTCGCGCTTCCGCTGCGTTGCCCGTCCGATGAAGGATGCTGCCGAGCACCGTCCGCCCGTCGCCTTCGCGTCGTCGATTGCCGTTCTGGCTGGTCATGGCGATGATGGCTTCGAGGAGATCCGCGGCCGGTCCCGTCTGGCCCGTTCGCCACAGGGCACGAGCCTGGGCAAGGTGTGCGGCGACCAGCAGATCGCCCTCATTCGAGCTCGGCGTCGGCAACCGGGAGCCGAGCTCGATGCCAACCGCCATCGGACCTCGAACCTCGAGGACTTCCCAAGCGGCGCAAAAGGTTGAAGCCATGGTTTGGATGTCGTTACGCCCGGCTGCGCGGTGAAACGCGGCGACGAGGTTGTCCAACGCAAGTGCGCGCGTCCACCAACGCTCGATCTCCTCGTTTCCGGTCAAGGGTTCGAGCGATTGTTCCGACCCAAGCATTGAAAAGTAGCGACCGTGCCGCTCTTCCGTTGCCCGTCGCGCGGCCGGCCCATACCCGTCAAGCTTTTCTTTGGCATATTCGTGGATGCTGATGTACGTGCCGAAACAGGGCTCGGCAAGATCCGGGCGCATGCCCAAGGCGGGCACCAGGCCTCGCAACAGGCTCTTGTCGATGAGCGACTCGATCACATCCATCACGGGGGGCGCGTCGGCGCACTCGGAGAGATCCAGCACAGCCTCCGCAGCGCGCAGCGTGAAGCCGCCTTCGAAGACCGAGCACGTGGCGAGCGCGCGCTGCTCCCACGGAGTCAGCAGATCCCACGACCAGTCGATTGCGCCTCTCATCGTCACCTGGCGATCGGAACCGCGCATGCCAACGAGCACGTGAAAACGGTCGCTCATCCGCTCGGCGATCTGCCTGGGCGATAGCACGCGAACACGAGCGGCCGCGAGCTCGATGGCCAGGGGAAGGCCGTCGACGAGCTGCACGATGTGCCTGATTGCGTCCGTGCCATCGACATCGAATGGAAAGTCCGGCCGCTGCGCCTGTGCCCGAATCCGGAAGAGCCCGACGGCATCGGTTTCGAGCGGCAGGGGCTCCAGCGGAAAGATTGTTTCACCCGTGATACGCAGACGCTCGCGGCTCGTCACCATGAACGAAGCGAGCGCCGAGCGTTCGAGCCATCGACCCACCGTTGTCGAAGCAAACGCCGTCACCTGCTCGAAGTTGTCCAGGATCAGCAGGCATCGGCCGCGGCCGGCGACGGCGTGGCCCAGCAACGCAGCGGAATCCGGGCCAGTCAGCTGCACACCCAATGCAGAAGCAACAGCGAAGCAGATTCCATCCTGGCTGCGCGCCTCCGACAGATCACAGAAATGGATCCCGCCGGGCCACGCGTCGACATTGCCCACGGCATACCGGCGCGCCAGCCTCGTCTTGCCGCTGCCGCCGGTGCCGGTGACAGTGACCAGGCGCGCGCCGTTCAGCCACTGCTGTGCAATGCCCGCAAGCTCCGCGTGCCGTCCGACGAATGGGTCGCGCTCTGCCGGTACGCCGGGCGGGGCCCCCGGGGTCTGCGCCTCGATGTCTTTGCCGCCTTGCGCGCCGCGTTCGACCGTGACCGCGCCGAGCAACCGATAGCCCCGCCGGGGCAGCGTCTCGATTCGCAACTCTGCGGACGCCTGCGCGAGCACCTTCCGGATGGTGGACATCTGGACCGCAAGGTTGGCTTCCTCCACGACCACGCCGGGCCACGCGGCATCGAGCAGTTCTGATTTCGAGACGTACTGATTGGATCGCTCGACAAGGACCTGCAGCACGCCGACTGCGCGGGTTCCGAGGCCCGTCGGATGGTCGTCTCGGGTCAGGGATTGGACGCCGGTGTCCAATCGAAAAGGGCCGAAGCGGTAGACCGGATGCATGTCTCGGGTTTTTCAGGATTCTCCAGCGTCAGGATCCTTGCCCCACGCAAGCTTTCGCTGGGCCTCGCGCGCGGGTTGCGATCCGCTGGTCGACCAAGGCTCGGCCTGCCCCAATCCGCGCCTACGCGGCACGGACCGACACGATTAATCGATCCTTAACGGTTCGTTAAGGACTTCGTCGGCGCCATAAACCGAAAATTCCCATCGCCGGCACAGGATAACAAAGCCGGCGAGCAGCCTCACAGCGACCCACTTTGCGGCATCGGAATTTGACATGAGCGACGAAGATCTTCTCGGATTCCTCGCTTCCAGCCTGGTGCTGACGACCTTCTGGATGCGCGACATGCTATCGCTTCGCCTGGTCGCGATCGCCAGCAACGTTGCCTTCATCAGCTATGGGCACGTCGCGCATATCGTTCCCGTCTTGCTACTCCACATCTGCCTGCTGCCGATCAATCTGTGGCACGTCGTGCCCCTGCTTCGGAGCGCGTGCTCCGCGTGGCTCGAGCGCAACACCAATATCACCCGCGTGCCACGCCCGGCCCAGGATGAGTAGTGAAGTGACGATTTCCTGCGCTGCCATTACCTACACGGAGGCCGGTCATGAACGCCGAATCCGAAATGCGCACTTCACCCTCGATCGATGGTCACATGATCATGCTGGGCAAGGAACATTGGATTGCTGTCTACGAAAGAAACCGCTTTTGTTATGTGGCGGAATTTCGCGACGGCCATGGCGAGTTCGCATACGCGACGGCATGGTTCGGCTTCAACGCCGGCGTCCTGCGGTATTGCCACAATCAACGTCGCACCGCTCTTTTGGCGTCCAAGCCCCTGACGCCCGAAATGCTAGAGCAAATCGAGCAACTCCAGCGCGAAAGCGACGCTCGCCAAGAGTGGATGCAGGCTGTGCCTCGAAACATTCTTACGCTAGCCAAGCGGTGCCTGCACGGCCTGGCGTCATGGACGCGGGGCGTTGCATCCAGTGGCGGCCATTGAGTTCAACGCCAAAATCCAGGATTGCCACGCACACGCGGCTGGACCGGCGCTACGCAACGGCCGGCTGTGCCGTCGCCGCGCGTCGCTCGATGCCTTCCTTCATCTTCCACGTGGTGAACAGCGCCACCAGCGTGGCGCAGACCACGACGTAGCCGACGACGGGGAACTGCTCGAGCTTGCCGTCGGGCGCCATCGTGACAATGTGGCCGGCGATCACCGACGCGATCCCACCCGAGACTTGCTGGATGGCCGCGCCCAGCGCATTGAACGACCCGCGCTTGGTCAACTCGGGCACCGAGGTCGACATCGCCTGGAACGGGATGATCCGCGAGAAGATCCCCATGAACAGCACCACGTTGACGACGATCACCACCGCCAGCGAAACCGGCGGCAGCTGGGTGTAGATCAGCACCATCACGATGGACAGGATGCTGCCTCCCAGGAACACCGGATACTTGCCCTGCCTGTCGGCGAGTCTGCCCACCAGCGGCCCGATGAAGATCGTGAACACGCCGGTGATCAGGTAGATCGTCGGCAGGCTCGTGAGCGCGATGCCCAGGTTGTTGACGAGGTAGGCGCTGCCGAACGGCATCAGCATGAAGCCGCCGGTCGCCAGCAGCATCATGGTGATGAACGCGCTCCAGTGGCGCGGCTCGCGCACCGTGTCGTACAGGTGCATCCAGGGGCTGCGTTCCTGCCGCTCCCTGAGATGCGCCACCACGGGCTGCAGTTTCCACGCGACTACCAGGCCACCGACGATGCCGAAGCCCACCATCACCAGGAATGGCGCATGCCAGTTCCAGTGGTTGGACAGATAGATGCCGGCGGGAAGTCCCAGAATCTGGCTCGCGGCGAATGCGGTCTGGATGAAGCCCATCACGCGGCCACGCTGCTCCGGCTCGAAGAGGTCCGTGGCGATGGCCATCACCACCGAACCGATGACGCCGCCGAAGACGCCCGTGACGATGCGCGCGGCCAGCAGCGCATGGAACGAGTTCGCCAGGCCGCACCAGAGCGTGCCCAGCACGAAGCCCGTGTAGAAGAACAGCAGCAGTTTCTTGCGGTCGTAGCGGTCGGCAAAGCCGGCCACCAGCAGACCGGTCGCGCCCGCGCTGAACGCGTAGGCCGATACGATGAGCCCGAATTGGCGCGGCGACATGTCGAGCGCGGGCATCACCAATGCACCCAGCGGCGCGACGATCATGAAGTCCAGGATCACGGCGAACTGCAGGAAAGCGAGCGAGGCTACGACGAACGTCTGGTACGGCGTGAAGCGGGCAGGGGATTTCTTGTCGGCAGAGGACATGTGGAAACTCGGGGGATTGCCCAATGATATAAGACGCGCGATCGAAGGCGCGACGGGGTTGGCCTGGTCAGGCGGCGAGCTTGCGATCGGTGTTTCGCCGCGTCGCGCTAGGGCATCCGCAGCGTCTCGACCGCGCCGATCCGATGCGCGTCGATCTCCCGGCGCGTATACGGAAGTCGCGGCCATTCGCCTGTCGAAAAGGTGTAGAGCTGGTCGTACGCATACGGCGAGTCCGGCGCGCTCGATTGTCCGTAGGTGAGCATGCCGCGTGCTATCGGCCCATCGGCGTCGAACGTGACGAGCTGGATGTAGCTGCTGCCGAAGTTGATGTCGTACCCGCGCGGCGTGAGGCCCGGGCTTTCCGCCTTGTTGAGCACGCCCTCCAACTCTTCGCCGCCGGGCACCGGCACCGGTCCGTGCGGCGTGGCCTTCACCTGCGCCGTGCGCAGGCTCACGTCGATCGCGAAACCGGCGCCGCGCAATGCCTTGGTGGCGTCGTCGAGCGCTTGCAGGAGCGCGGCCTTGACGCTCGGGTCAGCGAGGTTGAGGCCTGCAGGCGTGTCGATCGGACGCGAAGGATCGAAAGGCACGCGCCACCGGTTCTTGATTTCCCCCGCACGGCGCCAGAATTCGCGAAACAGCGGCGCCCCGCGCGCGTCGAGCGAGTCGGTGCGGTCCCAGCGCGATAGCACCGCGCACGCGTCGCGCTGGCTGTCGCTGATGGCCTCGCGGCATAGCGCGCGCATATCGTCCATCGCGAGCATCCCCGCGTAGTTGGCATCGCTGAAGAGGATGCGCTCGACATCGGGCGGATCCATCGTGTGCGTGTCGGCCCCACTTTGGCCCGCGAGCTGACGCTTGATCTCCGTGAGTCCCATGCGCGTACGCAGTCTCTGCGGCGTGCCCGTCGGGCCGACCAGCGGCGAAATGTCCGGCCACGCGATGGCGGGATTGGACAGCCAGAAGCTGTCGTTGCTGTTCTGCACCCAGTCGCGGCGAATGGCGACGGGCATGCGCGACGGGGGAATGAGTCCTGGCGACGCGGCGGCGGGGTCCTTGTGCCAGCCGCACTCGGTGCGCGAGCCATCGAGGACGACGACGCCCGCGCCCGCGAACAGCGCGGCCGCCCGCGGCGTGGGCGCGCAACGCTGCAGATCCTCGGCCGTCACGTCGGGCACGTTCGACAAGTCCGCGTACAGGACCTTGCCTTCGCGGTCGGCTGCGATCGTATTCACCCACGGAATGCCTTGCCGGCCCATGGCGTCGCGAATCGCCTCCACGCTCGTCGCGCGGTTCATCGCGATCCAGGCGTCGAGCGCGCGCGCGTTGAATTCATTCGTGTCGCGGATCGCGTAGGCGTGCATGGTGGTCCACCCGAGGCCTGCGCGTGGCAGGACGAGCACCGGGCCCCAGACCGTGTGCCACGTCGTCGCCGACTGCTCGCCCGTGCTGCCGTCGGCGTTGCGCTCGGCAATCGTCGTCACCACGCGCGTCATCTTGCGCGGCTCACCGTCGAGCACGTACGACGTGGGGTCGCCGGCAACGAGCTTCAGCTCGTATAACGTGTCGCGCTGGCCGGTGGACACGGTGTGTGTCCACGCGACGTCGCGGTTGAAGCCGATATGCACGATCGGGCTGTTGCCGATCGACGCGCCCATCACGTCGAGCTTCCCCGGGATCGTCAGGTGCATCTGCCAGAAGCGGGCGGCCCCAACCCAGGGGAAGTGCGGGTTGCCGAGCAGCAAGCCGGTGTGCGCGCTCGTGACTTCGCTACCGAACGCCCATCCGTTCGATCCGATCGGACGGCGGTCGGCATCGACGAGTGCGGTCCATGCGGCATCTCCGGCATCGTTCATTCCGGTATTGGCGGCCGCACCAGGTGGATGCGCCGACACCACCGCATCGGCGAGGATTCCGACGCCGGGCATGATCATCACCAGCTCGGTCAGCCGGTAATAGTCAGCGATCGTCATCGCCTGCGCCCACGCGGCGCCGCGGCATGGCAATGGAAGGTGGTCGACGCCCACATCGGCCAGGTAGCGATTGAAGCCGGCGACGTAACCGCGCACCGCGGCCTGGGCGTCGTCGCTCGCCTGCGCGTTCACGGCCGCGAGCGCGGCGTCGTCCATGTGCATCCGCACGAAGAAATCGATCTGCGCGTCGGGCATCGTGCGCAGGCCGAACAGGCCCTGGGTCCTGGGTCCGAAATAGCGCGACCGCTCGCCACGCACGGTGAGCAGGCTGTCGAGCGTGGTGCAGACGTAGTCCTCGGCGTGCGCATAGGCGACGCCATACGCGAGGCTCTCGTAGTTCTGCGCGGTGACGTGCACGACGTGAAAGTCGGTGCGCTCGAGTGTAACGGCGCGCGGGTCGACGGCAGTGGGTGGTATCGCGCACCCGCCGAGAACCAGCGCCGCCAGGAGAACGGCGCCGGCGGCGCACCTGAGCCGGCCGCGTGCATCGAAGGTCATGGTTGCAGTGATGAATAGCGGTAGGGCATGGAGTTCGTCGGTAAGCGCGGCGGCTCTCTCTTGAAGCCGAAACTGTACTACGGCATCGGGCGCAACGAGGGGTTTGGTCCCCTCGGTCTGCAGGCCCCGTCTTGCGCAGGATCGCCTCCCGCCGTGAATTGGAAACGGGCTAGTATGCCGTCCGATATGTGGTTGGGCAGACTCAGATGAATATCGTGAAAATGGCGTGGCTGCATCCCGCAACTCCATTGCTGCATCGACATCGTGACTGTGGCCGGCGTACGGTGAAGGCTGCGCGCAGCGTCCGCGTTGTGTCTGTCGTGGTTGCATGCGCCCAGCGCAACGCTCGCCGGCTCATCATCTTCGGGATGCTGGCCGGGACGGCGTTCAGTGCGGGCGCCGTCGTCTTCACCACTGACTACGATCGCCTCACGGTGTTGCCCGCGCTGGCCGGCGGGGGAGCGTCGCAGGACTGGCGCGCGCACGGAGCGGTCACGCCGGTGAAGAACGAAGGCGAGTGCGATGCGAGCTGGGCTTTTGCCGTGACAGGTCTGGTGGAAGGGGATAACGCCATTCGGGCGGGTACGCTGAAAAATCTCTCCGAGCAGGAACTGCTCGACTGCACCGGTTCGCCGTCGGGTTGCGGGGGCGGGAGCCCAATCGACGCATTGCGAATGCTCATTGCCAGGGGCGGGCTCCCGAACGAGTCGAGCTACCCTTATACGGCCCGCACTGGCGCGTGCAAGGCCAGCATCCCGGTGGCGACGATCCCGGGTGCGGGGCGCGTGCCGCCCGGTGACGAGCAGTCACTCCAGGGTTACGTGGCTCAAGGTCCGGTGCTGGCATTGATCGATGCAAGCCAACCGTCATTCGCAAGCTACAAGGGTGGCATCTACAACGAACCGGCCTGCAGGACGGACAACCCCACGCGGGCAGTGCTGATCGTCGGCTATGGAACGTCAAGCGGTCAGGACTATTGGATCGTCAAGAACTCCATGGGCACGGCGTGGGGTGCGTCCGGATATATTTTCATAAGCCGCAACAACAACAATAATTGCGGCATCGCAAGCTTTGCGCTGGCGGTCAGCAATGATCCACTGCCGCGCCCGATACTCCTCGCAATCCCCCCAGTTCCGACCCTCAGCAGGTGGGACTACGGTTTCCTGCTGCTTGGATTCGCCGCACTCGGTTTCTGGACGCTGCGCAGGCACGCCGGCTAACTGACGTTGTCGCTGGCTCTCGACCGGGACCATCAGGCATGACGACCGTCGGGGCGGTGGCTTCCTTCGAAAAATCCGGACTCACGTCGCTCGGCATTCTCAATTAGGAAAAGCGCCATGAAGCTTCTTCTTACTTCCGCCGGCATCAAGAACGCGCGCATCCACGAGGCGCTGGTCAGTCTTCTGGGCAAGCCGATTGCCGACTGCAGCGCGCTGCTCATTCCCACGGCGGGATACGGGCATCCGCACGGCAGTCCTGCCGGGGCCTGGCGGTTCATCAGCGGACAGGAAGCGCGATGCCCGATGGCCGGGTTGGGGTGGAAGTCGCTGGGAGTTCTGGAGCTCACTGTGTTGCCCAGTATCGGCAAAGAGCGCTGGATGCGCTGGGTGCGCGAGGCGGACGCGCTGCTGGTGAACGGCGGCGACGCCGTATATCTGGGTCATTGGATGCGACAGTCCGGTCTCGCAGACCTGTTGCCGTCGCTCGACAATGCCGTCTGGGTGGGCTTGAGCGCTGGGAGCATGGTGATGTCGCCACGTGTCGGCGAGGATTTCGTCGAGACGAAGCCTTCCATCACCGGTGACGACAAGACGCTGGGCGTGGTCGACTTCTCGATCTTTCCACACGTTGACCATCCGGACCTGCCGGAGAACACGATGGCAGCCGCGGAAAAATGGGCGGCCGGCTTGGGGAATCCGGCTTACGCGATCGACGACAACACCGCAATCCGGGTCGTCGATGGTGCGGTCGACGTCGTCTCCGAAGGGCACTGGCGGTTCTTTCCCGCATGAGCCTGCATGCGTCCGGCAACTACCAGGCCACCTTCGATCAAGCGAGCGAGCTCGAGCGAAGCTGAAGAAAATCGAGTTGGAGCGTTTGTAGCATGGCGAAACTCGTCTTTGGCATGAACCAGTCCCTGGATGGCTACGTCGACCATCAGGCGTTCAGCCCAGGGCCCGTGCTCTTTCGTCACTTCGTCGAGCAGATGCGCGACTTGGCGGGGAGCGTGTACGGTCGCCGCATGTACGAGGTCATGCGCTATTGGGATGACGACCATCCGGAGTGGGATGCGGACGAGCGCGAATTCGCAGTGGCGTGGCGGAACCAGCCGAAGTGGGTCGTGTCACGCTCGTTGAAGTCGGTTGGGCCCAACGCCACACTGGTCGACGATGACATCGAGTCGGTGATACGCGGGCTGAAGGCCGCGCTGGCTGGAGAGATCGAAGTCGCCGGACCCGGCCTGGCAGGAAGCCTCACCCAACTTGGTCTCATCGATGAGTATCGAATCTATCTCCACCCCGTCGTGATCGGCCACGGCAAGCCATTCTTCACCGGCCCCCGGCCGCCACTACGTCTTGTCACTAGCGAACTCATGGGCGAGGACGTGATTCGGTTGACGTACGTTCCCGCTTAATGCCGAAATGCCTTGACACGAACCTTGAAGTCCATCGCCGGGCCAGGCGTCGGCGCGGTCTTGGTCTTGAGCACGTAATCGGGCGGCGTCAATTCCAGCTCGAGCTTGTGGAACACACGCGCCATCGACAGGGCCATCTGCACTTCGGCCAGGCTCTTGCCCAGGCAGGTGTGCGGGCCGCGGCCGTAAGGTGAGTAGACGCCCGGCTGCAGGTGCTCGGCGCGGGGCTTCTGAAAGCGGTCGATGTCGAAGGTCCTGGCGTTGGGCCAGTATTCCTCCATGAAGTGCGGCACGCTGGTGCCGACATAGATCATCTCGCCCTCGTGGATCTGATGGCCTTCGAACACGAAGTCCTTGCTGGCGGCGCGCATCTGGGCGACGGCGATCGGGTAGAGACGCATCGTTTCCATGATCGCGCCGTTGAGCGCGGGGAGATTCTTCAGCAGATTTTCTTCGTCTACTTCGCCGGCCGCGAACAGCGCATCCACTTCCTCGAGCACGCGCGCCTTGACTTCCGGATGCTTGAGAACGGAATAAAGGACGGCGGAGGTGGAGTTGGCGACGGTGTCCAGGCCCGCAATGTAGGGGCCGGTCAGCGACAGGATCAGGTCGCTCTCAGGCATCTTCTCCGGCGTCTCGATGTGCGCGGCCATGATGTCGTCGATCAGGTTGCGATCTTCCGGCCGCGTGGTCGCATGGCGTGCCTTGGCGACCTCGATCATCTTGCGGCCCAGCTCCATGACACGGCCCCTGGCTTTCCTGTATCGCGGGCGCTTCAGCAGAATCCTGGGGCGTTGACGCGTGACCAGCACGTTGAGGATGTAAATGATCGCCGTGCGGATGTCCTTGACATATTCCAGCGGCGCGGCGCCGGTGAGGATGGTTCCGAGCTGATCGACGACCATGTACTGCATGGCTTCGACGACGTGCACGTCCTTGCCGATGCGCCAGTCGCGGGCGAGCGCGCCGTCGGTGATCGAGACGAGCTCGTCGTAGCGGCCCTTGATCGACTCCCTGGAATACCCTTTGCGCATGATGGCGCGCAGTTCCTTGTGACTGTCGCCGTCTTCGCCGGTGAGCACGCGTTTTGCGCCGAACTCGCTCACGAGGCCTTCCCAGAATTCTTTCGAGCGCAGGCAATCCTTGCCAGCGCGCGTGCCCATGAAGTTGGCGGCTTCGACGCCGGAGATCAGGACGTACTTCTCGCCGAGAATGCTGAGACGACAGACGGGACCGTACGTGCGGTAGCAGTGAACGAAAAAGTCCGCGGGACCCTTGATCATGCCGATCAAGCTGCCCAGCAACGGCAATCCGGGTACGCGAGGCGTCTCTTTGAGCACAATGGCCTCGTCAGCGGCGCTCACAAGTCTTCATACCAATCAATGTCGTGCCTGAGCATAGTGGCGCATGCGTTGACGACGGATGGACAAGTCTAGCGGGCTTTCGGAGACCTGGACGGTCAAGCTACGCAAGAACAACACGTTTGCAGCCGACCTGCGTCGCCTGGGCGCACCTATCCCCAGCGCGCCTGATCCGGTTCTGATACCTGATCTGCCTGCCAATTTAGTGCGGCTTGGAACTGGAGTCCTGGGTCAGAGATGCCCGCTAATGTGGGTGACGATGATGCACATCGGGATAGTGAGCGTGGTTGTGTACCAGCGGCGTGTGAACATGCGGGTGACTGTGCGGTTCGCTTCCGTCAAAGGCAAGGTGCGAATGCTGGTGGTGCTCATCATGCGAGTGGGCGTGTGTATGTTCCTGCCGCTCGTGTGCGTGTAGATGACCGTGATGTTCAGTGAGGTGTAGCCAAACGCCGCCGGCCATGAGTATTCCCGCAGCGATGAGCTGCCACGAAACGGCATCACCTTGAATCAGCACCGCCAGTGCAGCTCCAAAGAAGGGAGCCACGGAAAAGTAGGCTCCGGCGCGGGCAGTGCCAAGATGGCGTAGCGCGAGTACGAACAGAACGAGGCTGACTCCGTAGCCGAGGAATCCGACCGCCATCGCGAGACCCACTACGCCAATCGAGGGCAGTGTTTGGCCAGCCAGTAGCGCCAGCCCCAGATTGACGACGCCCGCAACCAGTCCTTTCAGTCCGGCAATCAGCATTGCATCGCTCGTGGACACTTTTCGGGTCAGGTTGTTGTCGATGGCCCAACAGAGGCATGCGACGGCGATCAACATCCAGCCGAATGACGCCACCCCCTGCGTGCTCGGCGTCCACACGAGCAGGACGCCACCAGCCACGATGGCGAACATCCCGAGCATGATGCGACGGTCGAAGTTCTCCCGGAACAGGAACCAAGCAATCAGCGCCGTCAACACGGCTTCCAGATTCAGCAACAGCGATGCCGTTGATGCCGCGCTCGTCACCAGGCCGTACATCAGTGCCACTGGACCTGCGACACCGCCAAAGAAGATGGCACCTGCCAGCCAGAGCCATTCGCCACGCCGCGGCAGGCTTATCGAAGACTCTCGCGGTCTCCTCAGACCGCGGCAGGCCAGGATGAGCGCCAGCCCCAGACCAGACCCGGCGTAAAGCAGTCCCGCCAAGATGAGCGGCGGTACGCTGCCAACGAGAATCTTTGCAATCGGCGTGCTCATGCCAAACAGAACGGCTGAACCCAGCGCGACTAGTACCCCTCTTTGCACAGGGTCTCCGATTCCAATTCGGGTAGCGAGGTTGCCATTGTCCTACCGTTGCAGGTAGCGGCAAACCGGGCGAGTGTCAGATGGCCGAGCGAACTGTGCGGGCGCTTCGTGTTGTATTCGTCCAGCCACGCGGCGTTGACGTGGCGTGCGTCGCGCCCAGCGCCCGCTCAGCCATCAGTACTCCGACGGCCTCGCGCCTGGCCTGCGGGCTTGTCATTTTCGCGACGACCGCCGGTTGCGCCACAATGCCGCCATGATCGAGATCCATCCCGACGACATCGAATGGTCCGCGATAAGGGCGCAAGGCGCAGGCGGGCAAAACGTCAACAAAGTGTCGACCGCTCTTCACCTGCGCTTCGACGTGCGCGCGTCGTCGCTGCCGAGCGAGGTCAAAGAGCGGCTGCTGCAAAGCCGCGACCAGCGTATCTCCAGCGACGGCGTCGTCATCATCAAGGCGCAGCGGTATCGCAGTCAGGAAAGGAACCGCGAGGACGCGGTCGCGCGGCTCCGCGAGATCGTCGAGGAGGCGGCCGCGGTGACGCCAGAGCGCCGTCCTACCCGTCCCACGCGCGCGTCCCAGCGGCGGCGTGTCGACTCCAAGGTCCGGCGCGGAGACACCAAGGCCGCCCGGCGCAAGCCCGGGTACGAATAAAGGGGCGCTCTCCAGTGCCTCTTGCATGCCTTGAATTCGTGTGGTAAAAACTGAACCATATGGTTCAGTATTCCCGTGCTTCTTTCGATGCCTCGTTCGGAGCGCTCGCGGACGCCACCCGGCGCGGCGTCCTGGAGCATCTCGGGCGTGCAGATGCGTCCATCACGGACCTTGCCGCAAGATTCCATATGACCCTGACGGGCATGGCGAAGCATGTCGGCGTGCTGGAGCAGGCGGGGCTCGTCATCACGGAAAAAATCGGGCGCGTGCGGACTTGCAAGCTCGGCCGGCGCCAACTGGAGGAAGAGGCAGCATGGATCGAGAAATATCGTCGGGGCTGGAGCGCACGCTTCGACGAGCTGGACAAGGTCGTCGAGGAATTGACACGAAAGGAGAAGGTCGATGGACGCAAATAGAGACACCGGGCCTGCACGGGTGGACGACCGCACGACGGTGCAGCGCAAATCCGCGCGTGAGCTGGTCATCACGCGAATCTTCGACGCCCCGGCGCGAATCGTGTTCGAGGCGTGGACCAAGCCCGAACTGCTCAAGCGGTGGTGGGCACCAAAATCGACCGGCATGTCGCTGCTTTCCTGCGAGGCGGATGTCCGTCCCGGCGGCCGTTACCGCTTCGAGTTCGGTCACAGGGCGTCCAAGTCCATGGCGTTCTTCGGCAAATACCTCGAAGTGACACCGCACTCGCGGCTCGTCTGGACCAATGAGGAAAGTGAAGACGGTGCCGTCACAACGGTGACCTTCGAGGAAAAAGATGGCAAGACACTGCTGGTCTTGCACGAGATCTATCCAACGAAGCAAGCGCTGGACACTTCCATCGCCGGGATGGAAGGCGGGATGCCCGAGCAGTTCGCGCAGCTGGACGACCTTCTGGTCACATTGGGCGCGAGCTCAGCAGCCGTTCGTGCGAGTCGCTCGAGTGGACATAGCAATCGATCATGACCAGAAGAGGACATTCAGCCATCTCGGCAGCACCCAATATCGTGCGAGACGGTATTTCCTGACGCCAGGAGGTCGCTGCCGCCACCCATTTTCTGGTGGCGGCAACTAATCCAAGGCTGCACTGGGTGAATCGATGTGATTCGATGAGGCGACCCGCGCCGTCGCGATCATTCGGACGGACGCTGGACGTATCTTCCCGGTCCCATCAGTCCGTGATCTCGATCTTGAGAATCTGGCCGATGGGCGGCCCGAAGCCAATGTTGGATACGTAAAGCGCGCCGTCGGGTCCGAATGTCATGCCGGTGGGGAAAAACAGGGGTCCGCCGCTGTCGATCAGAATTTCCTGCTTGCCATTCGGCAATACGCGAATGAGGCGGCCGGTCCCGGGTTCAGGGCCCGGGTCGCTCGTCGAATACGACGTTTCGAGCACATACATGCGATCGCGTTGGTCAAAAGCCAGGCCGAGAACCTTGCTGAAGCCGGTCGCGACGTCCTTGAGCTGACCGCTCGGCGTGATCTTGAACACGCTCTGCGTATTGAGCTGATCGGGGTCGAACTCCCCTAGATTGCTGACATAGAAGTTGCCGTGGTAGGCCACGACCGTCGGCACGACGTGTCCCTGCGATGCCGAGATGTCGATGACCCGGGTGATCTTGCCGTCCGGTGTGATCTGGTCCAGCTCGCCATGATTGGGCTCGACCGCATAGAGGGCGCCGCGCAGGGCAATCATGCTGTACCAGGTGCCGTCCGGCTCGAAGTCGCCGGTGATCGGATCGGTGGCATCGGCGACCGGATTCGCCTGCTGGAACGCGCTGAGGTTGGCGATCATCGTCACACTGCGATCCGGATTGATCCGCAGGACGCCATTGGGAGTGGCGACGCCGTGTGAGCATCCCGAGCCGGCAAGGATGGCGTACATCGTGTCGCCGATGAACGCGATGTCGGCAACGCCGCTCGCGAGGCCCCCGGCCTCACTCGAGGGCAGGTTGTCGACGAACGTCTCGACATTCCCCTGCGTATCGACCTTCAGGATGCGCGACCCTTTCGCGCTTCCGAAGTAATCGCCGGGTCCGGTGGCGCCGGCCGAACAATTTCCACCGAGGCCCGCTTGCGCTTCCGTCAGCGGAGGAACCGGAAAGCCGCCCTCCGCAACATAGAGATTGCCGTCGGGTCCGAACTTGAGCCCCCGCGGATTGGCGAGGGGGCCCGGGACAAACTGGGACACAAAGACTGCTGGATTTGCCACACCTTTGGCGAGAGCAGGCACATCCGCGAACGCACCGATCCCGAACGCCGAGACCACGCCGAGGATCGTCGCAACGGAAGGTCCAATTCGGGAACTTCTCTTGTTCGAAATCATTGCGCACCCTTTCATGGTTGGTCTCTCAATTCAAATTGGACTTGGTGCTCATGACCTGTTCAGCCAATGCCATCGGTTTTTCCGCCTCGGGAACGACCGCATCGTTGGTCGCGACCGCAGGCGAGCGGCAATGAGCAGACTTTGCTCGCGGGGTTGAGGACAAGTGCTTGTCGCGCAGGTCCAGAGAAGCTTGCGCGAACCGGTACGCAAGCGAAATGGGGCCAGTGCTTCATGGCTCTATTCCCCTTGTTCGCATCGCCGCGATACTAAGTCTGCTTGGAACCCGATGGAGAAGGGGCAAGGCCCAATCTATTAGATTTCGCAGAATTTTTCGCGGCCGCCCCTTGTCTCGCTTGCGTTTACGGAAAAATGGGGGGAGTGGTTATGCCCGCGGCTACGCAACACCTGATGTTGGCCGGAACCATGATCAAGCGCGATAAGTCTGGCTCCGACCCTCAGTAGCTGCTTTTGGCGCCGGCGAACGTCCGCTATGGGTCTTGGATTCAACCGGTCAGTGCAACACACTAAAGTCTGCCTGAGCAGAAGGAGTGTGCGCAAATGGGACACCGGCCGCGGATTTACTACTCGGATAGTCAGAAGGCGCTCATGTGGGAGCGTTGGCAGAAGGGTGATTCTCTTCAGCAGATTGCCCAGCAATTCGATCGGAACCACTCGTCGGTGCAGGGCATCCTGGTGCAAACCGGCGGGATACGTCCCGCACAGAGAAAGCGCGCTAGCTCAGCGCTGACACTGGCTGAGCGCGAGGAGATATCGCGAGCCGTGGCCGCGGGCCAGTCGATCCGCTCGACAGCAGCGCTACTGGGACGAGCCCCGTCCACAATCAGCCGAGAACTCCAACGCAATGGCGGCTTAGAGTGCTATCGGGCAAGCCAAGCCGACGAGGCGGCGTGGGACCGAGCGCAGCGTCCCAAGGCATGTCGGTTGGTTGAGAATAGGCGCCTGGCCAACGTGGTGGCAAGCAAGCTTCAGGCGCTGTGGTCGCCGGAGCAGATTGCTGGATGGTTAAAGCGAACCTACCCGAACGACGAGACCCGCCGCGTGTCGCACGAGACTATTTACCGCAGCCTCTTCATCCAGGCGCGTGGCGCCCTGAAGAAGGAATTGCTGCAGCATTTGAGACGCACCCGAGTCATGCGTCGTTCACGCCATCACACCCAGAAGACCGACAATCACGGCAGGATCACCGGTGCGGTATCGATCAGCGAGCGCCCAGCAGCGACCGAAGATCGGGCGGTGCCGGGCCACTGGGAAGGCGATCTCCTTTTTGGAAACCGCGACAGTCAGATTGCCACGCTCGTTGAGCGGCATTCGCGCTACGTGATGTTAGTGAAGGTTTCGGCCAAAGACACGGAGACAGTGGTCGATGCTCTAATCGGCAACGCGCGCAAATTGCCGCAGGAGCTCTACAAATCCCTGACATGGAATCGCGGTAAGGAAATGGCCGCGCACAAGCGCTTTACTCTGGCAACGGACGTCAAGGTGTACTTCTGCGATCCGCATAGCCCTTGGCAACGTGGGACCAATGAGAATACCAATGGACTCTTGCGGCAGTACTTCCCAGAAGGAAATGATGTCTCTGCCTTCTCGCAAGCCCAACTCAATGCAGTGGCCAGAAAACTAAATGAGCGGCCGAGGAAAACCCTAGACTACGAAACACCTGCTGAGCGATTCAGCCAATCTGTTGCAGCCACCGGTTGAATCCAAGGTCGAAAGCTGCTATTTATCGCAGCCCGCGTTCGGCGAAAACCGGGCGTCAACGTCGCGAGCGCTCGTCGGTTGTTCAGCGGGTACCGGCAAGCGCTCCTCTCAGGCGATTGGCCAGCCATTCAATCGGATCTGAAAACATCTTGCTTCGTGCGTTCGAGACCAGCGCTGCCTTGATCACGAATGGATTGCCCTTTGGCTTGACAATTGTCAGGCCGGTGCGCGATCGGTTCAATGAGTTCCAATGCCGGGCAACCCCAAGAGGAACGAACCCCACGCCAAGCCCGGCGCTGACGAGTCGGCGGTGAAGTTCTGCGCCGTGTATCTCTGCGGCAATGTGCAGCGTGCGGCCCCGGTGGGCCGCCATGGACATGAGCAGCGAGCGATAGCCGCAGCCGCCGGGATTGAGAATCCACGGGTACTCGAATAGTTTGTCGAAACGCGCGGCGCGCGTGATTTCGAAAAGGGGCGGGGCAACGGCAACGAGTTGATCGTCCGCTAACGTGGTGGCGCTGGCCGGCGCCGGCCAGCTGACGTCCGGGCGCGCGATGACAATCGCGGCATCGAGTTCCCCCTGATCAAGTTCAGCGATCAGCGATGGCGTCCAGCCCGCGGAGAGGCGAACCGTCACCTGGGTGAACGCGGACATGAACCTCTCGATTGCGTCCGCGACGGGCCGGCCTCCATTCCAATCCAGGAATGCATGCGCAACGCCGACGCGCAGGAGTCCTGTTGGAGCGGCCGCGGGTCCGAAGCCCTCCCTGAAAGCGGCGACCTGCTCGAGTAGCGTTCTGCCGAGGGAGAACGCCTGCTCGCCCGCTCTCGTCAGCTGCGGAGGCTTTACCGCGCGATCAAGCAGCTGGCAGTTGAGAAGGCTTTCCAGGCGTTGGATCTGCCGCGTGATGGCTGGTTGGGTCAACGGCACGGAACGAGTGGCTCCCTGGATCGATCCCGCTGCCGCTACCGCGAGAAAGGTCTGCAGCTCTTTGATCATGTTTATGTCCAGTTCACATATTGATGATGAATATTATGAATTTGCCAGATTGATCACGGGGGATCAAGCTCCTGCCCCGATGACGCGAGCTGGGTCGGCATTGAGCTAACCGGAGGACCCATGGCAAACGAGCATGAAACGAGCAAAGACCGGCGCGGGTTTCTGAGGCAGGTTGTTACGCTTGCCGGGGCCTCGCCTTTGGGCACACGCATCGCCGGCGGCGCAGGATTGGCAGTTGCAGTGACGACGCCGGCCGGCGTCTCCCGGGCCGCGGAGGTTGCGCCGATCGGCGTGCCGTTCACCGGCTATCAGTTCTTTGGACCGGATGAAGCGGCGTTCGTCGAAACGCTCGTCAATGTCATGTGCCCTGCCGACCAGTACACGCCGGGTGGCGTGGAATGCGGATTGGCCACCTTCATGGACCGCCAGCTCGCCGGCGCATTCGGCCAAGGCGAGGGGCGCTATCTGCGCGGACCATGGAAACAGGGCAAGCCGCAACTGGGGCCCCAGCTTCCGCTCACGCCTGCGGAGTATTTCGAAACCGGACTCGCGGTCGCCCAGGACACCTGCGCACGCACGTACGGCAAGCCGTTCGAGCACCTCTCGCCCGCGGATTCCGACACGTTTCTCAGGGATATGCAATCCGGCAAGCATGCCGATCGATCGGTGTCTCTTGCGTCATGGTTCAACGACGTGGTGTATCCGCTGTTCGTGCAGGCGTGCTTCGCGGATCCGCTCTATGGCGGCAACAACGACAAGGTGTTCTGGACCCTGGTGGGCTACCCGGGATTGCCGGCGACGCACATGCTCGACATGGTGCGGTACCGCGGCAAGCCCTATCCGGGTGCCAAGAACCCCAAGTCGATCGTCGACTTCAGCTGAACGGAGCATGCCATGGCCAAGAGACTTGCAAAGCGCTCCGTCGTGATCGTGGGCGGCGGCCTGACCGCAGGACTCGTCGCGCGTCAGCTCACCTCGAAGGGGATCGACGTGCTCGTTCTGGAGCGTGGCAGAGATCATCGCCGCGGCGCAGAAGCCAAATTGCCGAGTCAGCGCGACGAATTGCGCTGGGACACTCGCCAGGGCCTCGTACAGAATTGGGCGTTGCAGACTTATTCGCTGCGTCACAACAGCAGCGAGGAAGCGCTGCCCGTGCGCTGGATGGAAGCGTTCCTGCCCGGCGAGGGCATGGGTGGCGCCGCCAACCACTGGAATGGGCATACGTGGCGCTGGGCCGAGTACGACACGAATCTTCGCACCCGCCACGAAGCGCGATACGGCAAGGCTGCCATCCCCGCTGACATGCCGTTGCAGGATTGGGGAGTCTCGTACGCCGATTTGGAGCCCTATTACGACCTGTTCGAGAAGCTTTTCGGCATTTCAGGCAAGGCGGGAAATATCGACGGCCAGATCCAGCCTGGCGGGAACCCCTTCGAAGCGCCGCGGCGAAGCGAATATCCACAGAAGCCGTTGGAGATCACCGAAGCCGGAGCGATCTTCAAAGCGGCGGTAGAGGCGATGGGCTACCACCCGTTTCCGACGCCGGCCGCCAATTCGTCCGGCGCGTACACGAATCCCGATGGCCGGAAACTCGGGCAATGCCAATACTGCGGACATTGCGAGCGCTACATCTGCGAGGCGCAGGCCAAGGCGTCACCGGAATTGCTGCTGTACCCGATGCTGTTGGAGCGCAAGGGCTTCGAAATCCGCCTGCAAACGCATGTGCTCGGCGTGAATTACGACAAGTCGGCGCGGCGCGTGGCCGGCGTCCGCTATGTCGACCTTGTCAGTGGCGAGGAATACGAGCAGCCGGCCGACGTCGTCGTGCTTGGCGCGTTCACGATGTCGAACACGCGCTTCCTGCTGCTTGACGGAATCGGCAAGCCCTACGATCCCGGGATGCGAACAGGCGTCGTCGGCAAGAATTTCTGCTACCAGACCAACTCCGCCGTGAACGTCTTCTTCAAGGATCGCTGGATCAATCCGTTTCTCGCAAGCGGCAGCACCGGAACCGTGATCGACGAGTTCAACAACGACAACTTCGATCACACCGGGCTGGGCTTTTTCGGCGGGGGTGGCATCAGTGCCAACGTGTTCAACGGGCGACCGATCGGCAGTCGGCGGGTGCCCCCGGGCACGCCGCTCTGGGGCACGAAGTGGAAGGAAGCCAACGCGGCGTGGTACGCGCATTCGTTTGCGGTGTCGGCCCAGGGAAGTTGCTATCCGCACCGGGACAACTATCTCGACCTCGACCCGACGTACACGGATGCGTACGGGCAACCCCTGTTGCGGATGACTTTCGATTTTCGTGACAACGAAACGAAGATGTCGGAGTGGGTGACGCAGAAGATCGGCGCGATCGTCAAGACGATGGCGCCGGACATTGCCGGACCGGTCGCGGGGCGCAAGGGGCCGTTCGACACGCGCCAGTACCAGAGCACCCACATCACTGGCGGTACGCCAATGGGAGACGACCCGGAAACGAGCGTGGTGTCTCCTCACCTGCAACACTGGAATGCCGAAAACCTGTTCGTCGTGGGGGCGTCGGTCTATCCGCACAACTCCGGTTTCAATCCGACCGGCCCGCTCGCGGCCCTTGCGTTGCGCTTGGGCGACGACCTCGTTACCTACGCGCAGCGTCCGCGGATGCTCTAGCCAGCCATGGACCGCCCAAACCAAACCTCTCACCCAAACCAAACGGGCTGACATGCAGCGAACGCTTTGTGAACTGTGCGCCATCCTGATGTGCGGCTTGTCGGTCCAGCTCGCGGCGCCGGCGAGGGCGCAGGACGCAGCGACGGGCAAGCAGGTTTTCGCGCACTGCAGCGTTTGTCATTCGATTGACGGGACCAAAGGTGTCGGGCCAAGCCTGCAAGGGATCGTCGGCCGGAAAGCCGGGACCTTTACGGACTTTCGCTACAGCAGGGCGATGAAGGCGGCGAAGTTCAGCTGGGACGACGAGACACTCGGGGCCTATCTTTCCGATCCGCAAAAATTGATTCCAGGCAACGTGATGCCGTTTGCGGGAGAGCCCGACGCGAAGCAGCGCGCCGACTTGATTGCGTATCTCAATATGCTGAAGTAGTGCCCTCAAAAACCTGAGCGTGATTGCGGATTCGGATTGTCCTGACGGGGCAGCGCGGTTGTCCCATGCAAGCCAGATCATTGCCCCACTCGTACGCGCATTACTTTCTTGTCGTATTCGGCTTCGTCGATTCGGGTGATCTCGGTTCCGTCGGCGGCGTAAACGCGGCCGCCGCTATTGCGGCAGGCGTTGCGCGCGCTTTGGCACGGACCCATCTCGGTATGGCGGCGGCAAAGGGAGGCCGCCTTCTCCGGCAGATCGATCGTCCTGATCGTCCGAGCCTTTCCGCTCCCGGTGACGCAAGCGTAGACGGCACCGGTCGGAATCGAAGCGCCGTCGAGCTTGTCTGCAATCGCCGGCCCGTCGAGCGCGGCCAAGGCGACGAAACCCAGTATCAACGACGAGAAGGGCAAAGCGAAACTCACTGGATTGGCCTCCACCGAGCGGGACACGATCTCTGGCACAGCAGGGTCTTCATCGCGATCGAGCAATGGCGTCTCGGCGTTCGGCCAGATGCTGACGTTCGAGGATGGCAGGCGCTCAGTGCGACTCCGCCGCGTCGCTTTTTCACGGCAGCGCCAATTATGGGCCCGTTGGCAGATAGCACTGCCAGGCGCAGAATCTCGCGGCCGATGCGCGGGCGCGCGTCGCCAATCAGCCGAAGGCGGTCCTGTGACCACACCTTTCGACTCATGCGGCGTGTCACGGTATCGACAGCGCGTCTTTTCCAATGCGACGCACCGCTACGGGACCTGTGGGCGAGCCTGTGGAGCACGTCATGCGCAAGATGATGATCGCAGTATGGGCAGCGACCGCTGCATTCCAATGTGCGCTCGCCTGGTCTGCTGGTACCGCGTCGGCGTCGGTCGATACGGCGTCAGGCAAATGCGACTTCTGCCCGGAGATGGTGTCGATCCCCGGCGGTGAGTTCATGATGGGCACGCCGGCGGGCGATTCCGAAGGCGGCGACAGCGAGCGTCCGCAGCGGATGGTGCAGGTGAAGCCTTTTGCGCTCGGCAAGACCGAAGTGACGTTGGCGCAATGGCAGGAATTTGCGACCGCCAGCGGCTACAAGACCGAGGCCGAGCGCAACGTCAACGCGCAGGGTTGCCGCACCTGGGCGCCCGACGACGAGTGGGCGTGGCGCGCAGGCAGCAGCTGGCGCGAGCCCGGGTGGCTTCAGAAGGAAAAGGAGCCCGTCGTGTGCATCAGCTGGGCCGACGCGCAGGCTTACGTCCACTGGCTCGACGAGAAGAGCGGGGTCAAGGGCTGGCGGCTACCCAGCGAGGCGGAATGGGAGTACGCCGCGCGCGCCGGCAGCACCACTCGCCGGTACTGGGCAGACGACGCGGTGTCCTGCGTCTATGCCAATGGCACCGACAGGACCATTGGACCGCGGGGTCGCACTTGGGGCGATCAGGCGCTCTGCAAGGACGGCTATTGGTTTGCCGCGCCAGTGGGACTCTTCAAGCCGAACGCCTGGGGTCTGTACGACATGCTGGGCAATGTGTGGGAATGGGTGCAGGACTGTTACCTCCCGTACGCGGGCGCGCCGAGCGACGGCAGCGCTCACGAAACGGACAATTGCCCGGGTCACGTACTGCGAGGTGGTGCGTGGGACGAGCCTCCGGGGGTGTTGCGCTCGGCCGAGCGCTTCTGGCAAGGGCCTGGAAACCGAACCAGCAATATTGGGTTGCGGGTGGCCAGGACGTTGCCGCCGTAGCTCGCGCGCTGTCATATCCGCTTCGGGGGGAAGCAGATCCCTGCGGATGGCCGCTATCGGCCAGAACTGGACATTTCTACGAGCGTCTTTTCGCAATTGCGCGCAGGATCTCGATGAAGCGCCTGGCAGCCGGAGAGAGGTAAGCGTCTTTGCGGTATGCGATCGCCACGGGTCGAAGCCAAACGAGATCCTTGACCGGAAGAATTTTGAGCCGAAGTTGGCCGGCGGCCGCCTTGATATTGTGCTTTACGGTAACGCCGATCAGATTGGAGGCAGCTACCACGCGAAGCTTGAACATCACGAGGTCAGAGACGACCGTGATCATGGGTAAGGGCAATTCTCTGACCTCAAACGCATGGCGCAGGGAGAGCAATGGCCCAAACGCGCCCGCCGCCGAAATTGCCCACCGCTCCTGTGCAAGATCCTCCAGTGTGATTGACTTACGCTTGGCGAGATGATGGTTGGACGCACAGTAGATGACGAACTCGTCGGTGCGAAACACCTCCTGCGAAATATCCGGAGGCGTGAACCGCTGTGTGTGCGTCAACGCGAGGTCCAGATCGCCCTTGCGCAATGCGGGTACCAGCGCGTCGTTGTCCATGACCGCAACGCTGAACGTCACCTTCGGCGCCTCCATCAACAGAGTACTGCATGCTTCGTGCAATAACACTTCGGAGTTCGACGGACTTGCTCCTATGCGCAGGTGCCCCGCGCGTCCTTGCGCGAGATCGGCCACCTCACGCGCGAGATCATCGCGGGCTACCCGCAGCTTGCTCACATGGGATAGGAGTGCGACGCCAACCGCCGTCAGCTCGACACCTTTTGCAGTCCTCTTGACGAGCTTCGCCTTGGCTGAGCTTTCGAGCCGGCGCAGGCTCATGCTCAACGCAGGCTGGCCCAATCCCAGCGCCTCCGCCGCACGTCCCAAATGGCCGTGCTGTGCGACGGCTGCGAAGTAATCTATGTCCCGGAGTTCCATATATTTCGATAATTATCAATAATATTGATCGTACTGCCATTTTCACACAATTGCGTCGATGGAAGGCGGAGATCAGTATCTGTCGCGCTGCCCGGAGCAGGGCACAGACGGAGAACAGAGTCATGAATCCAGTGAGAGGTGCGACAGCAGTCTTGTTTATAGGGATCGCGCTGTTCGCGGTTGGTCCGGCCACCGCACAGAGCTACCCTGTGAGAGCCGTGCGAATCGTCACCGGTGGGGTGGGCACGTTCCACGACATCGTTGCGAGGGAACTCGGGCAAAAATTGAGTGAGCGCTGGGGCCAACCGGTCGTTGTGGAGAATCAAGGAGCAGCCGCGTTGACAATCGGAACCGCGATGGTCGCGAGGGCACCGCCCGACGGATATACGCTGGTGCTGTCGGACCGTTCAGCGCTCGCCGTGGCACCATATCTGTACCGGAGCGTCCCCTACGATCCGGCCAAGGATTTCGCACCGATCACGCTCGTAGCAACGGCCACCACGATGCTGGTCGCACACCCTTCGGTTCCGGCTGCGACGCTGTCTGAATTTCTTGCTTATGCGAAGAAACAGCCGCACGAAATCTATTTCGCCACCGCGGGCCCCGGAACCAATAACCACGTCGCCATGGAGCTCTTAAAGCGCGCGACTGGTATCAATGCCGTGCCGGTTCATTACAAGGGCGGCGGTGCATCGACGTTAGCGATGGTAAGTGGCGAGGTGAAGGAGGGATTCGGTGCGGTGCCGAGCCTGTTGCCCCAGGTAAAGGCCGGTAAGCTCAAAGCATATGTCGTCACCAGCAAGCAGCGGTTCCCTGGCGCGCCCGACGTGCCGACCGCGGCGGAGGCCGGATTACCCGATCTCGAACTGGAATTCTGGATCGGAATGCTTGCGCCGGCCGGAACGCCTCCTGCCGTCATTGCGAAGCTCAACCGCGACATCGGCGAGATCATGCAAACCCCCGCTATGCAGGCAACGTTGCTCGCGCAGGGCGCGAGCGCCGCTGTGGGAACTCCCGCCCAATTTGGTGCCTACATCAGCAGCGAAGCGGGCAAAATGAAACGATTGATCGAGTTGACCGGCATGGGCGCGGAGTAGCGGCGGCATTCGCGACGACGTGAGCCCAAAAATGCACCACGTAGGCTGCCAAATTGGAATGTCCTTGGTGGCGGCCGATCGAACGTTCAGCGTAGGACGTCAGATGGATACCTGCCTCGGTAAACTGAAGATCGAGCTCGAGCGCTTTGGCGAGACGAATGATTCGGCGGTTAACGAGCGCGGTCGGCGCATGTTCAACGTTACGCGCGACACCGGCGAATTCCTGGCAGTGCAGGTATTAGCGACCGCAGCGCGGCGGGTACTGGAGATCGGCACGTCCAATGGTTACTCTACTCTATGGCTTGCCGACGCTGCACAAACCGTCCGAGGTTCGGTGACGACCGTGGAGCGTGATGATTACAAGGCTGGTCTCGCTTCGGTCAATTTCGCACGATCGGGGCTCGCGCAAGTCATCAACCTCGTCAAAGGCGAGGCCACTTCCTTCCTGCGCCGCACTGACAAAAGCGCATACGATCTGATCTTTCTGGATTCCGAACGACGGGAATATGTGGCTTGGTGGCCCGACGTGCGTCGAGCGCTACGTCCGGGTGGTTTGTTGATTGTGGATAACGCGACCTCCCACGCGGAGGACCTGTTTCGTTTCCGAGCGCTCGTGACCGCTGATCCCGAATTTGCGACCTGCCTGGTGCCAGTCGGCAAAGGAGAATTTCTCGCCGTGAAAGGGAACGCACTCGATTAGTCGTACGAAACCGACTCTAATCTACCAACGCATGAAGTATCTTCGAGCGGTGCAACTTCCACTTGGGCGTGCGAAGGTAGAGCGCACGGTCAGGTATCTGGGAATCGAGGTGGACGACGCGCTGGAGATAGCAGAGTAGACTGAGGTCTGGCGGCACTTGGACCGGCGACGTTCGCGTTGTCGCGGCTGAACACCTCAGCGCATCCCGCCTGCCGCTTCTCGCCCGTCAACCCGCGCGAATCGTTGGATGCCAGGAACACCGCGACGTCGGCGATGTCGGACGGCTGCTGGCCCACGCGGGAATGATGCGAATCGGCGAACCGGTGGCGCCTGCGCACCGGTTCGCCGAAGAGGGCTGGAATCCTCAGACGCGCGGGTCGCCCTGCGCGTTGACCCACACCGTCCTGCCGGGCGCGGTCGTCGTCTGCATATGGTGCTCGTACCCGTGGAAGTTGTACGTCACGTCCCAGTAATCCAACGAGGGGTTCGACGCCACGCTCGTACACCGCTGAACATCCTGCGTATACGTGGCACCGGACGGAACGTTCGCGCCGACCACCGCGCCGCCGACCGCGCCGATCCCCGTCGCCAGATCTTGACCGCGGCCGCTTCCGATTTGGTGGCCCAAGATGCCGCCGACCACGCCGCCCACCACGGCACCCGGCACATTGATTCCGGGCGAGCCGGTATCCACGGCCTGACGCTCGACCCAGCAGCGCTGTTGCGGCGGTCCCACCACCGCGCGCACCGAGGTCACGGGCGCTTCGAACAATTCTTCATTACCCCGCCGCCGGTAGTCGTAGGCCGGAGGAGGGGCCGAAGCTGCGAGCATCTGGGCCTGGTCGGCCTGACGCTGCGCTTCCACCGCTTGCATCTGAGCCATTGCCGCTTGCCGCTGCGACGCGTCGGCCTGGAGACGTGCGTCAGCGGCCGTGCGTTGCGACACGAGCGCCGTCTGTTCGGCGCGAGCGCGCGCCACACTCTGCGCGGTCGCCGCACGCTGGCCCGCGAGAATGGCAAGCTGATGGACGTCCTCATATCGGCCGCCGTTCGCCGCGAGGTCATCCGCCTGGCGAAGCGTCGCCGCCGCCTGACCGAGCTCGGCCGGTGCGTACGTCGCGACTTGCGGATTGGCCCGTGCAGCGTCCAGCGACATCCGCGCATCGCTCAACGCGGGATCATTGCCGGGAAACGTCGCGCACCCCGATAACGCGAACAGTGCGATGGCGACAGCCGATGATGCATATCGCTTTGCAAACATGATTGCCTCCGATGAGTTGACGTGCCGACAGGCCGACGTACCCCGTCCGTACAAGCAGGCTAAAGTCGAAACGTCCGCTGAGAAATCAGACGCCGTGCTATTCGGTCGTCGGGGCACATCTGACATGGACGGCGGCGTCACCGAGCGTGAATGGCTGCTATCGTGCGCGAAATGGCGATCGGGGACGCCCGGATGCGTTCGCGGCTAGCCCCAATCGGCCAGGAGCCGACATTCGCGTAGCCCTAACGCCCGGCGTTCAGCCGCTGGCGCGAGCCGCGCTGGCCGTATTCGACCATGCGCGTTCAAGTGAACAGTCGGCCGCAACGGCATGTCAGGCGGTGCTCCCAGTCTTCCCGTCGTATGCGTGAGTGGTAAAGCCTCAGCGCGGCACTGAACGGCGATAAGCGAGGTAGGTCTCGTGGAACTGAGCCTGGAGAACCGGCTCCTCGTACAGAAGTACGAACAGGTGGAAGGCGACGAGAACAAAGGCCGCGTACGTAAGTACCGAGGTGCTGTCGAAGAGCCACGCCTCGCCCACGAGGACTGCGAGGACGCCGTTGTACATGGGATTTCGGGTGTAACGATAAATACCGCTGACGACAAGGTTGCGAGGAGGATCGATTGGTGCGAGGGTGCCCTTGCCTCTCGCGAAGAAGTCCCAGACGCAGCGGAACAAGACGAGAGCGCCGAGCAGGATCAAGGCGGCAGCCGCGACAGAGGCAGCACCGACCGCAGGAGCGCGCAGGTTGTCGGACGCGAGGAGCATTCGATACGGCACGTAGCCAGCGACGACGCCTGGCAGAAGTGCCACGAAGAACAATGCTCGAATTGCGAGGAAGAGCTTCACGGCGAAGTCCGGCACCCCTGACTAATAATAGTCCGCACGGCGTGCCGCTGGATATTGGCCTTCTCTATCGGTCCGAACCAAGGAAAGCCTGATGAGCAACGAGAATAGGGCACCCGAGACCAAAGGTGTCACGGTGAAATTGTTGTCGACTGTCGACCTCGGCCCGGAGATCGAGGGAATGGCGGGGCGGCAACTTCGCATGCGAATGGTGACCATGGAGCCCGGAGCCGTCTTCGGCCCGATTCACGATCATAAGGACAGGCCGGGCACCGTCTACATACTGCAAGGAACGATCACCGACCATCGCAACGGGGTCGCTACGGAATATGGGCCGGGAGTGGGCTGGCCCGAGGACAGGAACACCCTGCACTGGCTCGAGAACCGGGGAGCGATTCCGGCGGTGGAGATCTCGGTCGATATCGTCCGGAAAGAGTGAGATTCGGGTCGTCCTCTCACTCCACAGCGAGGCGTACGCCGACGGTACGGCGCGTGGCAAGGCTGGCGCGCGTCGAGCGCTATTTCAGGAATCCGCTCATGCGGGTGGTCGTCGAGCTCAACCGGTCGTTCTCGGGGTCGTCGAGCGCGAGCACCTTGCGCTGCAGCGGCGTCAGTGCCGCCACCGTTTCCGGACGCAACAGCGCTTTCTGATACTGCTGCTGCGGCTTGTCGCTGCGCGTGTAGAACCCATGCAGCGCCCGTCGGCAACGGTCGGTGCGGTTGGCCGTTCCGCCGTGCCACATGTGCGTGTTCATGATGACGACGGTCCCGGCCTTGCCGGTCACCAGCTCTTCGTCGGGCAGGGAGTCGGTGATGCCCGGATCGGGCAGACGGCGCCATGCATGCGAGCGCGGAATCATGCGCGTGGCGCCGTTCTCCACGGTGAAGTCGTCGAGCATCCAGATGGTGTTGCAGACCCAGTAGCCGGACTCGTCGGCGACCGCGCCGACATCTGCATGCCATGGCTGCGATTCGCCGTTGTGCGGATTGGTCGAACGGGCGTTGAGGCTGCTCAGCTTGAAGTTGGGCCCGATGACGTGCTCGATGCAATCCAGGATCTCCGGCATCGTAACGATTTCCGCAAAGATCGCGCCCTTGTCGACGAGATTCGCTAAGCGGCGGGTGCCTGGCTCGGGCCGGAATTCGGAGCCGGCGTCGTCGCCTTCTTGTTCCCACAATCTCTCCGCGCGTTCGCGAAGCTCAGCGAGTAGCTCTGGCCGAATGAATTCGGGCAGTACCAGAAAGCCTAGTTTGTCGAGCTGCTGTTTACGCGTTTCGACGAGCATAGCGTCGTCGTTCCATCATCGAATTTGCTTGTCTGTGGGGTTAGGACTCTTGGCAAGGTAATAATAGCTCCAACTGGACGGCCGTTATCGGCCAGGAGCAGACGGATGGCGCGGAGATTTCGCAGGTGGCGAGTACTATAGTCCGCAAGTGTCTCCGACGAACCAGACGATGACGAGTTGCCCCAACTGCGGGGCTTTTCGCCACGGCGGCTGGTGCGCCGAATGCGGGCAGGAATATCCGGACGATCGCGGTGCCTTAGCGCGCATCGCCTCGCGCCAGTGGCACCGCATCGCGCACTCGCTCTGGGCGCTGATGGTCCATCCCGGACAGCTAACGACCGAGTTCCGCGACGGGTTGCGCGCCCGGTCGGTGACTCCGTGGCGCCTCACGTTCAACGTAGTCGCGCTGTTCCTGGTGCTCTCGTTCATCACGAACTTCCGCGTCGCCAACTTTCCCCGTCTAGATCCGACGGGAAATCTGGCTCAGGTCATGCAGAAGGCGGAGGCGAAGGCTCACGTCGAGCCGGGCGCTTTCACCGAGCGCCTCGACCGGCGCTTCAACTCGATCTACACGGTGCTGGTGATCGTGATCGTCGGCGCGCGAGCTCTCGCCGCGCGCCTGACGCATTTTCGACACTCTGCAAGGTGGAGCGTGCACTTCGTGTTCGCACTCTATCTCACGGCATGGGCGTTTATCGCGACCCTTGTATACCTCGCCGCCCTGCGCTTGCTCGGAGCAACGCCGTTCGGCGGCGTCGGCGACGCGAGTCTGTCGGAAGTTGGCCCGGTCTTGCTTGTGCTGGTTGAGCTCTGGCAATGGTCTTACGTGACCTTGGCGTTCAAGCGGGTCTACGGCGATCGCTGGCTTGCGGCTACCATGAAAGCTATCGTCATGGTCGCCACCGGCCTGCTCGTAAGCAACGCCTTGATCTTCGCGGCCCTCTGGCTGGCTCTGAACACGGTCTGATCGGCGCCGCGCCAAGGCGGCTATCGTGCGGATCACTGAAGGTCTGCTACGAGAGGCTTGACGTCGTGACGCGGGCTCTTGAAAAGCGGCATAGAGACGCACTACTGGGTACTCGTTCCAAAGTCGCTCGCCCACCGTGCGCGATGAATTACCGCGCAGCTTCCCACCAACGGACGAGGAGCTCAGCTGCTAGCAACCGGCAAACTCCCCGGCCGAGAGTGAGGCGCCGCGACGGCCCCTGACGTGACCCGCCGAACGTCTGCTTCGGCGAGAATCTACGTCCGAGTTGAGTCGAAAGCGGACCTACCGCCGAAAGCAAAACGCGGGCATGCAGCCCGCGTTTTGCTTTACGTGGGTGCTAGCGCAAGGCTAATCCCAACTCAAAGCCCCGCCAGTCTGATACTCAATGACTCTGGTCTCGAAGAAGTTCTTCTCCTTCTTGAGATCGATCATCTCGGCCATCCACGGGAACGGGTTGTCGGCCTTGTCGAACAAGGGATCCAGCCCGATCTGCTGGCAACGCCGATTGGCGATGAACCGCAGATACTCCTTGAACATCGGCGCATTCAAGCCCAGCACGCCGCGCGGCATCGTGTCCTCGGCGTAGCGGTATTCGAGCTCCACGCCTTCCTGCATCAGCTTCGCGATCTCGGCCTTGAACTCGTTGGTCCACAGGTGCGGGTTCTCGAGCTTGATCGTGTTGACGAGGTCGATGCCGAAGTTGCAGTGCATGCTCTCGTCGCGCAGGATGTATTGATACTGTTCCGACGACCCGGTCATCTTGTTCTGGCGGCCCATCGCCAGGATCTGCGTGAAGCCGACGTAGAAGAAGAGGCCTTCCATGATGCAGCTGAACACGATCAGGCTCTTCAGGAGCTGTTGGTCGGCTTCAGGCGTGCCGGTCTTGAAGTTGGGGTCGGTCAGGACGTTGATGAACGGCAGCAGGAATTCGTCCTTGTCGCGGATCGACTTCACTTCGTGGTACGCGTTGAAGATCTCGCTCTCGTCGAGGCCCAGGCTCTCGGTGATGTACTGGTAGGCGTGGGTGTGGATCGCTTCCTCGAACGCCTGGCGCAGCAGGTACTGCCGGCACTCGGGGGCGGTGATGTGGCGATACGTGCCCAGCACGATGTTGTTGGCGGCGAGCGAGTCGGCGGTGACGAAGAAGCCCAGGTTGCGCTTGACGATCAGGCGCTCGTCGTCGGTGAGCCCGTTGGGGTTCTTCCACAGCTCGATGTCGCGCTGCATGTTGATCTCTTGCGGCATCCAGTGATTGGCGCAGCCGGCAAGGTACTTGTCCCAGGCCCACTTGTACTTGAAGGGCACGAGCTGGTTGACGTCGGCGCTGCCGTTGATGACGCGCTTGTCCTCGATGCGCACGCGGCTGGTATTCGCGTGCGTGGCCTGGCGGTCGACGTCGAGGTCGTGCACCGGCTCGCGCGAGAGCATGCCGCCCGCGACCTGCGCGCGGATGGTTTCCGGCGTCATCGGCGCCGCCTTGGGCACGGCCGCGGCGGGAAAATCGTCGTCGAAATTGAGCATTGCAAAACTCTCCGTTCAAACCACTGCAGTCGACCGGGTTGCCGGCTACGTCATTTCGGCGTGCCGTAGGACGCCGGATCGGCGTCCTGTCCGCGGTCGGCATCGCGCGCGACCTGCATCAACGCGAATGCGAAGAACCCCACGCATCCACCCACCCAGAGCACCATCAAGATCCAGAATCCGCTCATCGCGTCCCTCCGATCCCTATGCGCAGCCCTGTTGCCCTGTGCCTATTGCCGCCGCCCGGGCCTGAGCTGCTTATAGATGGGGGCGAAAAGGCCGATTTCGCCTTGCGGCCGGCCGCTTGCCACCATCACTGTCGCTGCCACTGCTGCCTCCAACATGGGACATCTTCACAAACGCCCTCGCGGGCTGCCTTCATCCATCCTTCCGACCCGGCCTCCCCCGCACGCGGCGGGGGAGGGATGGTCGGTCATTCATGCGCGCGGGCTGCCCGTTTGATGCCGGGGCGACGCCGCGCATTCGGCGTCAATGCAGTGCGGTCAACTTGTCGTACAGGAATTCAGGTGCGAAATCCTGTCCGTCGAGCCACGCGATCGAAGCCAACCCGTAGTCGATATAGAACTGCGAAAAGCGGGAGCGGTCGCGCAGCGGTTCCATCGACTCGCCGACCAACTCGTCGGAAAGATCGACGACGCCCTTGCGGCCATCGTTGAACTCCAGCCAGACCTTGTAGTCGCCGAGGTACTGCGCTTCGACGACATGGCGGGGTCGAGACTCGTAACGGGCCAAGTGGCACTCCTTTCACGGTGATGACGAACGGAGCCGCCCGGAAGAAAATCGGCGCGCGGCGCGGCTCGGCCGCGCGCCCCCGGTGGTGCCGAAAGGGCGGTCATGGCATTCACCATGCCGCCGTCGGTACGATCGTCCCGTGCGCTTCGTGCCACTGTGAAGCTCCTGTCCAGGTTCGCGCTCCAGGTTCAATCTCGCTCGAATCGCGGTGCGCGCAGTCGGTGCTCTGCTGTCGCGCCTGTCCGTCGATCCGGCGTACCGTTGCTGAATCCGTTCTCCTCGTCACTGTCCGTGCTGCTCGACCTGTCGACTGTCAGTCATCCCCGCGAAAGCGGGGATCCACACTCATCGTCATCCCCGCGAAGGCGGGGATCCAGGCATCGACGCAACGTCACCACTGGATTCCCGCCTTCGCGGGAATGACGGCGGTAGCGCAACGTCACCACTGGATTCCCGCTTTCGCGGGAATGACAGTATTCATTGGCACGCCTCGCACGTCGGATCGTCGATGGCGCAGAACTTGGGTTCCGCCTCCGCCGTCGTCGTCGTCAGCGTCGGAATGCCACCCGACGACGTCACCGCATTCAGTTCGCCGCCGCGCCCGGTGGACTTCTCCGCCGAGGTCGCCGCCAGCGTGCGCAGGTAGTACGTGGTCTTGAGCCCGCGCAGCCACGCGAGCTTGTAGGTCTCGTCGAGCTTCTTGCCCGAGGCGCCGGCCATGTAGATGTTGAGCGACTGCGCCTGGTCGATCCACTTCTGGCGGCGCGCGCCGGCCTCGACGATCCACGTCGAGTCCACCTCGAACGCCGTGGCGTAGAGGGTGCGCAGTTCGAGCGGCACGCGGTCGATCTTGGCCAGCGAGCCGTCGAAGTACTTGAGGTCGGCCACCATCACGTCGTCCCACAGGTCGAGCGCCTTGAGATCGGCGACGAGCTGCTCGTTGATCACCGTGAACTCGCCCGACAGGTTCGACTTGACGTAGATGTTCTGGTACTCGGGCTCGATCGACGCCGCCACGCCGATGATGTTGCTGATCGTCGCGGTGGGGGCGATGGCGATGCAGTTGCTGTTGCGCATGCCGTGCTCGCGGATGCGCGCACGCAGCTTCGCCCAGTCCATCGTCGACGACTCGTCGACCTCGACGTAGCCGCCGCGCTCGTCGCGCAGCAGCTTCAGCGAATCCTGCGGCAGGATGCCGCGGTCCCACAGGCTGCCGTTGTAGCTCGCGTACTTGCCGCGCTCCTTGGCCAGCTCGGTGGACGCCCAGTACGCGTGGTAGCAGACGGCTTCCATCGACGTGTCGGCGAACTTGAGCGCGTCGCGCGAGCCGTAGGGCACGCGCAGCGCGTGCAGGCAGTCCTGGAAGCCCATGATGCCGAGGCCCACGGGGCGGTGCTTGAGGTTGGAGTTGCGCGCCTTGGCGACCGCGTAGTAGTTGATGTCGATCACGTTGTCGAGCATGCGCATCGCGGTGGTGATCGTGCGCTGGAGCTTTTCGTGGTCGAGCGTCCAGGCGCCGTCCTTCTCGATCATGTGCGCGAGCAGGTTCACCGAGCCCAGGTTGCACACGGCGATCTCGGTCTCGCTGGTGTTGAGCGTGATCTCGGTGCACAGGTTGGAGCTGTGCACGGCGCCGACGTGCTGCTGCGGCGAGCGCACGTTGCAGGCGTCCTTGAACGTGATCCACGGATGCCCGGTCTCGAACAGCATCGACAGCATCTTGCGCCACAGCTGCAGCGCGGGAATGCGCTTGAACAGCTTCAGGTCGCCGCGCGCCACCTTGTCCTCGTACGCGGTGTACGCCTTCTCGAATGCCGAGCCCCACTTGTCGTGCAGGTCGGGCACGTCGGCCGGCGAGAACAGCATCCAGTCGCCGCCTTCCATCACGCGCTTCATGAACAGGTCGGGAATCCAGTTCGCCGTGTTCATGTCGTGCGTGCGGCGGCGGTCGTCGCCGGTGTTCTTGCGTAGCTCGAGAAACTCCTCGATGTCGAGGTGCCAGGTCTCGAGGTACGTGCACACGGCGCCCTTGCGCTTGCCGCCCTGGTTGACCGCCACCGCGGTGTCGTTCACCACCTTGAGGAACGGCACCACGCCCTGGCTCTTGCCGTTGGTGCCCTTGATGTGCGAGCCCATCGCGCGCACGTTGGTCCAGTCGTTGCCGAGGCCGCCGGCGAATTTGGACAGGAGCGCGTTCTCCTTGATCGCCTCGTAGATGCCGTCGAGGTCGTCGCTCACCGTGGTCAGGTAGCACGACGACAGCTGCGAGCGGTGCGTGCCGGCGTTGAACAGCGTGGGCGTGCTCGACATGAAGTCGAACGTCGACAGCACGTTGTAGAACTCGATCGCGCGCGTCTCGCGGTCGACCTCGTTGAGCGCCAGGCCCATCGCCACGCGCATGAAGAAGCATTGCGGCAGCTCGAAGCGGCGGCCACCGACGTACTGGTCGACGAGGAAATATCGGTCGTACAGCGTCTGCAGGCCGAGGTAGCCGAACTTCATGTCGCGGTTGGCGTCTAGCGCCGCGCCGAGCTTGGCGAGGTCGTACTGCGACAGCGCCTCGTTCAGGAGGCCGATCTTGATGCCGTGCTTGACGAAGCGCGGGAAGTACTCGGCGTACTTGACGGCCATGTCGGCCTGCGAGGCTTCCTCGCCCATCGCTTCGAAACGCAGCGCGTCGAGCAGCAGGCGCGCGGTGACGTACGAATACGCGGGGTCTTTCTCGATCAGCGTGCGCGCGGCCAGCACCACGCCCTTGCGCACTTCCTCCATCGCCACGCCGTCGTAGAGGTCCTTCAGCGTCGACTTGAGGATGCGCTCGGGCTCGGCGTCGGGCAGGCCCGCGCACGATTCGGTGACGAGCGCGGTGAGGCGCGCGACGTCGAGCGGCTTCTTGGTGCCGTTGTCGACGACGTGGATCGTGGCCTCGACGTGCTTCTTGGCGTCCTTCTTCTGCGCGGCGCGCTCCTGCGTGCGGCGCTCGCGGTACAGCACGTACGCGCGCGCGGCCTCGTGCTCGCCGCTGCGCATCAGCGCCAGCTCGACCTGGTCCTGGATCTCCTCGATATGGATCGCGCCGCCTTCCGGCTTGCGCTTCATCAGCGCCGACACAACGACATCGGTGAGGTTGGTCACCTGCTCGCGCACGCGTGCGCTGGCGGCGCTCTGACCGCCGTTGACGGCGAGGAATGCCTTGGTCATCGCCACGGTGATCTTGGCGGGCTCGAAGCCCACCACGGCACCGTTGCGGCGGATCACCTTGTACTGGCTGAACCGGGGGTCCGAACCGCTCGCCACCGCGCTGCCGGGTTCACCCACGACCAGCTCCCGGGGCGGGGTGGGCGTGGACGGCGTGGTGTGAACGGTGGCTGTTTGCATGGGCATGTCTCCTGGCTACTGGCGTTCTGCGCTGGGTGAAAGAAGGACAAAGGCCCCCGCAGGCCCCGCAATCACTCCCTCGCACCCCGTTTTTGTATTGATCCAGCATGCCGCAGGGGCCGGCCGATGACGGCGGCGTAAAACCCCGGCGGATCCTGTCCGTACGGCGAAATCTACTATATCTAGCGGTCAATGGAAGACCTGACACAAAGGATAGTGGCTCGCAAGGCCAAGTGCAAGCGTGAAACCATCCACAGCATTAAATATATAATTATATAATTTAATCAAATACTTAGGAGCGTTCTGCGCAGTTCCACACCGTTTTTCCCCGCGCGCTCCCCTGAGTTGTCCACAGAAGAAGAAAAATGTCCGACGTTGCAGTCATACGACATTGATTTGACACGCTGCGCCGCAGCGAATTCGCCCAGCAGGGGCTGACGCCCGGGCAGCCATGGGATCAGTCGCGCTGGGGCAGGCGAACCAGCCGCCGACCGGCGATGGCGACGAACTTGTCTCCGGCCAGGAACGGCGGGGCGGCCAGCCCGGTCAGGCGGCCGAAGGCAGGCAGGATCGCGCGCCGCTGGCCGAGCACGAAGCAGGGCATCCGCACCGACGGCTCGGCCGTGCCGCCCACCGAAACCCCGGGATGGACGTGGCCGCACAGCGCGTAGCCGCTGCGTGGCGCGGCCGGGTGGTGACATCCGAGGAACGGCGGTAGCGGGTGAGGCTCGTCGACGATGTCCATCCCCCAGGAAGGGGGCGGATCGCCCGCGTGCGAATCGTGGTTGCCGCGCACCAGCAGCAGCGAAAGGCCCGCGTGCCGCGCGCGCCAGTCGCGGAACGCGATGTCGAGCGCGTCGACGCGACCACTCGCCGCGTGCAGGAAGTCGCCGAGCACGACAAGCCGCGTGGCGCCGGTGGCGGCGACCAGCGATGCGAGGCGCGCGAGATCGTTGGCGGTGGCGCCGCGCGGCAGCGGAATGCCGCCGGCGCGAAACGCCGCGCCCTTGCCGAGGTGCACGTCGGCGACGAACAGCGATTTTTCGCGGGGCCAGTACAGCGCGCGCGCGGCGTGCAGCTGGACGGGCTCGCCGCCGAGCGACAGGTGCAGCACGTCGTCGGCGAAGATCGACGGCGCAGGGGATTCGGCGAAGAGCGGCAACTTACAGTACAGTACGTGCGGGCGCGTCGAAGACCAACCAACTAACGCCCATTCTAGTCCTCGCGGAGAACCTGGCGATGCCGCGTTTTTCGGCGAACTTAGGCTTCCTCTTCACCGAAGTGCCGTTCCTCGAGCGATTCGGCGAAGCCGCGCATGCGGGCTTTCGCGCGGTCGAGTTTCCGTTCGTGCCCGACATCCAGGTGCGCGAGATGGAAGCCGAGGTCAAGCGCCACAAGCTCGAGGTGGTGCTGCTCAACGCGCCCGGCGGCAACTGGGAAGCGGGCGACCGCGGGCTCGCGTCGCTCGACGGCCGCGAGCACGAGTTCGCCGCGGGACTCGTCACGGCGCTGCGCTACGCGCAGGCGCTCAATTGCCCGCGCATTCACGTGATGGCGGGCGTGGTCGAGCCGGGCGCGGACCTGGCCGAGCGCGTGCGCCGGCGCCGCAACTACATACGCAACCTGCGCTTCGCCTGCGAGGAAGCGCAGGCGCAGAACGTCAGCGTGCTCATCGAGCCGATCAATCCGCGCGACATGCCGGGGTATCTCTTGCAGACGCAGCTGGAGGCGCACGCGATCCGCGAGGAGATCGGCATGCCGAACCTCAAGGTGCAGATGGATCTCTATCACGCGCAGATCGTCGAAGGCGACCTGTCGGAGAAGATCCGCCACTACCTGCCGCACATCGGGCACTTCCAGATCGCCGGCGTGCCCGGCCGCCACGAGCCGGACATGGGCGAAGTCAACTACGCGCACATCTTCCGCCTGCTCGACGAGCTCAAGTACACGGGCTACGTCGGCTGCGAGTACCGGCCGCAGCACGGCACGCGCGAGGGCCTGGCCTGGCTCTACAAGCTGATCGACCGCCCGCCGTCGAAGGCGTGAAACGCGCGATCGTCATTCCCGCGGATGCGGGGAGCGCCATGCTCGTCATACCCGCGAACGCGAGACTCCCATGCTCGTCATTCCCGCGAATGCGGGAATCCAGCCGTGAGGTCGATCGTGCGCGAGCGTTGCGCCATGCGCGGCCGCGCCGCGGGGATATCGGTCGTCGCTCAAACACGCTGCGCGAACTCGCTTTGGACCGATGTCCCCGCATCGCGGCCGGGTCGCGCTCGTTGACATGTCACTGCCACTCCGTCATTCCCGCGAATGCGGGAATCCAGCCGTGAGGTCGATCGTGTGCGAGCGTTGCGCCATGCGCGGTCGCGCCGCGGGGACATCGGTCGTCGCTCAAACACGCTTCGCGAACTCGCTTTGGACCGATATCCCCGCATCGCGGCCGGGTCGCGCTCGTTGACATGTCACTGCCACTCCGTCATTCCCGCGAATGCGGGAATCCAGCTGTGACGTCGATGGTGTGCGAGCGTTGCGCTTTGCGCGGCCGCGCTGCGGGGATATCGGTCGTCGCTCAAACACGCTGCGCGAACTCGCTTTGGACCGATATCCCCGCATCGCGGCCGGGTCGCACTCGTTGACATGTCACTGCCACTCCGTCATTCCCGCGAATGCGGGAATCCAGCCGTGAGGTCGACATGCGGGTCGAAGCCTTCGCCCATCGCCGCGGACGCCGGATGAAACGCGCCGTCGGCACCTTGTTGTTGCTGCTCGCGGCGGCGTTCGTGCCGGCGTATGCCGCCGACGTCGACGATCCCAACGCCGCCGATCCGGCACTGCGCCGCTTCACCGAGAGCATGCACGGCGATGCGTATGCGCTCGACGTCGGGCGTATCGCCTACCGCACGCGCTGGGAGACGGCGCTGACCGACATCCAGTATCTCGTCGCGCCCCGCGGCACCTGGGACGAGAAGAGTCCGGCGTGGACGCCGGCGCGCAGGGCGCTCGCCGATGCGATCGCGAAGCGCGCGATACCGCGTTACGCGGACTTCGTGCCGGCGGCGCGGCGACTGATGAACCAGGCGAGCATGCGCGAATTCACGCCGGACGAGCGCGCGACGGTGGCCGCGTTCTTCGAATCCCCGGCGGGACGCACGTTCATGACGGCGCGGGCAAAGTCGGCCACCAAGGACGCGTTCGGCATTCCGCCCGGTCCCGACGCCGAGCCGCTGGCGCGGCTGCAGACCGAATCGAAGACGCTGCTCGATGCGATCGATGCACTGCCGCCCGACCAGGCGAAGGCGCTGGACGACTTCCTCGAGACGCCGGTGTGGAAAAAGGTGCTGCACCTCCAGCTCTACGAGTGGGCGGATACGACGTCGTTCTTCGTCAACGAGGTAGTGCAATCGATCGTGCGCGAGGAGATGCCGGCACTCGCGAGCGCGCTGCGCGCCGCCGTGCCGGGTGTGCCGCCGGCGACGAGCAAGACGTACCTCGGCAGCGTGGCGATGGCGGCCGATGGCCGGTTCGACGTGGTCGTCGAGCACTTCACCGGGCTGTACCGCGTCGGGCGCTACACGCTTCGCTATGCGAAGGACGCGTCGCAATGGCATGACATCGCGGCGATGGCGCCGGACCTTCAGCCCGGCCAGATGCGTTATCTCTTTTTCGATGCGCAAGGTCACGTGAGCGATCGGCCATGAGCGGCACTTGCGAGCCGACGATGCGGCAATCGGATGTCGACGACCGGCGCGAGCCGATGATGCGGCGATGGGCGACGCGTGGCACGCGGCGTGTGCGCGCATCGCTGCGAGTGACGTGGCTCGGCGGTCTGTTGCTGCTTGCTGCGTCACCGGCGCTGGCGTGGAAGGAAGTGCCGGGCGACATGCCTTGGCTCGGCAGCGGCGGCCGCGCGCATCTCTACGCCGAAGACAAAGGCTGCTTCGGCTGCACGACGGGATCGCGGCACGTGGAGCGCTGGGGACGCCGTTCGCTGTCGGGACCGTCGCCGTACGAGACCGTCGGCGAGGCGATGAGCTTCTTCAACGTGATCGGCGGCCTCGCCGATGCGCCGCGCGCCGGTGGCGCGGGCAGCACGGCGACGGAGTCGGGCGAGGTTGTCGAGACGCGCGCGTTGCCTTACGGGTTCACCATCGTGATGATCGAACCGACGGTGGGGGTGATGAATTTCGACCTGACCGCGCTCGTGCGCGGCGACGAGTCGCCGCAGGGCCAGGTGGCGGGCGGCTCGCCGCGGGTCAACGGCTGGATCCACTACGGCACGCGCGTACCGGCGACGGGCACGCTGCTGTGGTTCTCGCCGGCGGTGCGCCAGGCGCCGATGCCGGTTACCGGTCAGGCGGCCGGCAACGGCGAGATCGTGGTCAACGGCATCCGCCTCGCGCTCGTGCGCCAGGGCGACGCGTGGGTCGTCACGCGGCGGTGACGTCGCCTGCGGCGTGACGCGACGGCGACGGGAGTGCGTCATTCCCGCGAAAGCGGGAATCCAGAAGTAGCGACTCGTCAACGCGTGGATCCCCGCCTTCGCGGGGATGACGATCCCCTACATCGCGACGCTCATGCCGCCGTCGACGTAGATCGTCTGGCCGGTGATGAATGTCGCGGCGTCGGACGCAAGGAACACGACGGCGCCGGCGAGCTCGGCGGGGTCGCCCCAGCGGCGCATCGGCGTGCGCGTGTTCACCCACGCCACGAAATCGGCATTGGCCAGCAGCGCCTCGTTCATGTCGGTGCGGAAGTAGCCCGGCGCCACGGCGTTGACGCGGATGCCCGTGGGTGCCAGCTCGACGGCGAGGCCGCGCGTCAGCTGGCGCACGCCGCCCTTCGACGTGGTGTACGGCACGATGTTGGCGCGGCCGAGCTCGCTGGTCAGCGACGCGATGTTGATGATGCTGCCGCGCCCGCGCTGCTGCATGCCGCGCGCCGCCGCCTGCGCGACGAGGAACGGCGCCGTCAGGTTGGTGGCCATCACGGCGTCCCATTCGTCCTTGGTGAATTCGCCGAACGGCTTGCGATGCTGGATGCCCGCGTTGTTGACGACGATGTCGAGATGGCCGTGCGTGCGCTCGATCGCGGCAATGCCGTCGCGCACGGCCTCGGGCTGCGTCACGTCGAACACGGCCGCGTCGGTGGCCAGCGCGGCGTCGAGCTTGCCGCGCGCGGCGTCGAGCGCGACGCGATTGCGGCCGTTGTAGACGACGGTGGCGCCGGCGCGCGCAAGGCCGGCGGCAATCGCCTCGCCGAGGCCGCGTGCGGCGCCGGTGACGAGCGCGACGCGCCCGCTCAGGTCGAAGGGTGTGTGCATGGGGGTATCCGGGAGGCGAAGGCGGCCGTCATCGTCGCCGAAGCGCGCGGTGCGCGCAAGGCGTTTTCGGCGCGTGTGGCGCGCGAGCCGTTTTCAGCGTGCGACCGTGTCCGCGGTCGACGCTGCCGCCTCGAGCTCGGCGACCATGCGCGTGATGCGGGTCTCCAGCGCCTCGTTGGACAGCGACTCGCGGAAGATCTCGACCATCAGCGGGAACGCGAACGGCGTGGGCCGCGCCGACGTGCGCAGCAGCGCCGGACTCTTGCGCAGCCGCGCCAGCGCGTTGGCGAGCCGCGGCGCCTCGAGATGGCGCTCCATCACCTCGCGCACCGCCTGCGCGAGCAGCAGGTTCTGCGGATCGTATTCGGCGAACACGTCGTAGAGAAGGCCGCTCGACGCCTGCAACTGGCGGTTGGAATGGCCTTGTCCCGGAAACCCCTGGAACACGAGTCCGGCGACGCGCGCGATCTCGCGGAACTGGCGGCGTCCGAGCTCGGCGGCGTTGAGTCCGGCGAGGATGTCGCGCTCGACGTGCTCCTCGGCGAGCAGCCGGCCGATGTCGCCGAGCGTGAGGTCGACGGGCAGCGGCGACAGGAGGCCGAAGCCATAGTCGTTGATGGTGATCGTGAACGTGCCCGGACGGATCTGGCCGAGACGGTACGCGAATAGCGTGGCGAGGCCGAGATGCGCGAGACGGCCTTCCATCGGATAGAAGAAGAGGTAGTGACCGTCGCGCATCGTGATGCGCTCGATCAGCCACTCGTGCATCCGCGGCAATCCCGACCAGCGCCGCTGCAGCTCGAGCAGCGGGCGCACGAGGTCGAGCTCGGGCGATGCGTAGACACCCTGCGCGGCGTCGCCGATCAGCTTGCGCGTGCGCTCGGCGAGCAGCGTCGACAGCGCCATCTTGGCGCCCATCCAGCGCGTGATGATCGCCGACTTCTTCGCCGCCGGCTTCACCCACGCGGTCATCTCGCGCACGCGCACGAACTCGAGCACCTTGCCGGCGAACACGAAGCAGTCGCCCGGACGCAGGTGGGCGATGAACGACTCCTCGACGGTGCCGAGACGCTTGCCGTTGCGCATCTGCACGCTGATGCTGGCGTCGGCGACGATCGTGCCGATCGACTGCCGGTGGCGCTGCGCGATGCGGCGGTCGGGCACGCGGGCGATGCCGTCGTCGCCGATCACCACGCGGCGGTACTCGGGGTACGCGTTGAGGCTCGCGCCGCCGTGCACGACGAAGTCGAGTGCCCATTGCCACTGCGTGTCGTCGAGATGGCGGTAGGCGTGCGTGCCGGAAATCTCGGCACGCAGCGCCGACGGCTCGAAGCCGCCGCCGAGCGCGCAGGTGACGAGATGCTGCACCAGCACGTCGAGCGAGCCTTCGATCGGCGTGCGCGGCTCGATGCGCTTTTCGGCGGCGGCTTCACGCGCCGCGGCGGCCTCGACGAGCTCCAGCGCGTGCGTCGGCAGCACGGTGATCTTCGACACTTCGCCGGGCCGGTGTCCGCTGCGGCCGGCGCGCTGCAGCAAGCGCGCGACGCCTTTCGGCGAGCCGATCTGCAGCACCTGGTCGACGGGCGCGAAGTCGACGCCGAGGTCGAGGCTCGACGTGCACACCACGGCACGCAGCCGGCGGTCGCGGATCGCGTCCTCGACCCATTCGCGCACGTCGCGCTCCAGCGAGCCGTGATGCAGCGCGATCGTGCCGGCCCAGTCGGGACGCGCGTCGATCAGCGCCTGGTACCAGATTTCCGCCGACGAGCGCACGTTGGTGAACACGAGCGTCGTCCTGGCGCGCTCGATCGCGGCGACGACCTGCGGCAAGAGCCGCGTGCCGATGTGACCCGCCCACGGGAAGCGCTCGATCGTCGGCGGGTGCGCCGTCTCGATGACGACCGTCTTGCTCTCCAGCCCCTTGACGATGCGGCCGCGCGCATTCGCGCCGACGCCGACGAGGCAGGCGAGCGCCTGCTCGAGATTGGCGAGCGTCGCCGACAGCCCCCACGTGCGCAGCGACGGGTCGAGCCCACGCAATCGCGCCAGCGCGAGTTCCACCTGCACGCCGCGCTTCGACGCCATCAGCTCGTGCCATTCGTCGACCACCACCGCGGCGACATGCGCGAAGCGCTCGCGCCAGTCGGCGCGCGACAACAGCAGCGACAGGCTTTCGGGCGTGGTGACGAGAACCGTCGGCAACCGCCGATCCTGGCGCGCGCGCACGGAGGCCGGCGTGTCGCCCGAGCGCATGCCCACCGTCCAAAAGGGGCGCACCGCACCCGCGGCGCGCGTGATCGCGAGCGTGGTGTCCGCGGCGAGCGCTCGCAGCGGCGTGATCCACACCAGCGTCAGCGGCGGCGGATCGTCGGCGCCGCCTTTCGGCCCCGCCGCGAGCGCGCCCATCAGCGCCGCGTACGTCTTGCCCATGCCGGTGGGCGCGTGGATCAGTCCCGAGTCACCGGCCGCGTACGCGGCCCACACTTCTTCCTGGAACGTGAAGGGCGTGAACCCCTGCGACGCGAACCACGCGCGCGTGGCATGGAGAGGATCGGGGCTGCGCGAATCGTCGGGCATCCGCGCATTGTACGGCGTTTCCCCGGGCGTATCGAACGATCGTTCGAGTCGCGAAAACTTCAGAACCGGCGAAACATCACCCTGCGCGTGTTGCGGAACGCAGGGCGCACGCGCGCGCTCCACGCGGTGGCGCGCACCGCCAGCCAGGGCGGGCTGCCGAGCACGTCCTCGCGCTCGAGGTCGTACAGCGCGAGATAGCGCGGATGACCGCCGTCGTCGCGAAAGCGTGCCGCGTGCACCGTACCCGGCACCCCCGCGAGGCCGGCCAGGTGCTCACCGTCGTACCACGCGTTGAAGTCGACTTCGTGCTCGACTGCCACGTCGGTTTCGACGGCGTAGCGAAAGGGCGCGGACCGGTCCGCCGACGCACCGCGAATCTCGAGCAGCATCGAAAGCACGGCAACCTCGACGCCGGCGGCCACGTTTTCCAGCGCGCGCTGCACGTGCGCGGCAGCGGGCAGCGCCGTTGCCGCGCCGTGCAGCCATGCGCAACCGGCGGCGTCCTGCGTGCCGCGCCCGAGCGTCCAGCGCGCGGCCAGGTCGCGCGGTGCGTCGCGCACGGGCGACGCATGCGCAGCGGACCCATGCGCCGGTGTCGGCTGTAGTTCCAAAGCGCGGGCCTCGTTTGCGTGTGCCGGGTCCAGCGTCGATGCCAGCGCCTCGTGCAGCCGCGTTGCCTCGAGCGCCGGCGGCCACGCGAAACGCACGCGCAGCAGTCGCGCCGGCGTCATCGGTGGGTGATCTGCAAGGCCACCAGCAGCCGCGAGACCATGTTGTACGCCGCCACCGTGGTGACCAGCTCGACGATGCCGCGCGGATCGAATCGGTTGCGCAGGCGCGCATACAGCGCATCGGGCACCTCGATGTCGCGCGTCATCGCGTCGCACAGCTCGATGACCATCAGCGCGTCTGCGCCGAACCCGGCGGCGATGGGGGGCATGTCATGCGCGCGCAACGCCTCGACTTGCGCCTCGGTGACGCCCGCCTGCAGTGCGTGCGGCACATGCGCGGCGAATTCGTAGGACGCCCGATTGAGCACCGCCACGCGCAGGATCGCGATCTCACGCAGCGCAGGCGGCAGCAGCGTGCGATTGCGCACCGCGGTGAGCAGCTTCTCCCAGCCGGACGCGATCGGCGGGCTGTTGAGCAACGCCTGGTAGAGCTCCGGGATGCGGCCGCGCTCGGCGGCGATATCGCGCTCGATCGCCGCGAGCGCCGGATCGCGTCCAGGCTCCACGTAGGGAATTCTCGCCATTCGCTCAGCCATCCGGACGAATCTTCTTGGCGCGGATCAGCGCGCCCCATTTCTCGGTGTCGCGCTTCACGAGCGCGCCGAGCTCCGCCGGCGAGGAGGGTGCCGGCACCGCGCCGCTGGCGGTCAGCTTGTCGCGCACGGCGGGCGTGGCGAGCGTCTTGCGGATCGCGGCATTGAGCGCGTCGATTTCGGCCGGGGGCACCTTCGCCGACGCGAACAGCGCGTACCAGTTGTTGGTGTCCACGCCGGGCAGACCCTGCTCGGCCAGCGTCGGCACGTCGGGGAACAGGGGATGGCGCTTTTGCGCGGCGATGCCGATCGCGCGCAGGCTGCCGCCCTTCACGTGGCCGATCAGGCCCGGAACGTCGCCGAAGAATGCGGCCACCTGGCCGCCCATGACGTCGGTGATCGCCGGCGCCGCGCCCTTGTACGGCACGTGCAGCAGGTTGGCGTGCGTGGCGTCGGCGAGCTGCTCCATCGCGAGGTGCGGGATGCTGCCGATGCCGGACGAGGCGATCGCGACCGGCTGTGCGGAGGCCTTCGCGCGCGCGACAAAATCGGCGGCGTCGCGTGCCGGATTGTCGGGCTTCACCACCAGCAGTTCGTCGTTGTCGACGACGAGCGAGACCGGTGTGAACTCGTGCATGTCGTAGGCGAGCTTGTCGTAGAGCACGGGGTTGATCGCCACGGCGCCGACGCTCGACAGCCACAGCAGCGAGCCGTCGGCGGCCCCTTGCGCGATGTACTGCGCCGCCACCGCGCCATTGCCGCCGGGCTTGTTCTCGACGATGACGTTGCGGTGCAGTTCGCGGCCGAGCGGTTCGGCGATCGCGCGCGCGACGAAATCCACCGGGCCGCCCGCCGGAAACGCGACGATGATGCGGGTGATGCGCTCCTGTGCCGCCGCCGGCATCGCGACCATCGCCAATGCCGCCGCGACGATGGCGCCCTTCCAAGCTGTGCGAACCATCTGGATCCTCCTGGGGGTCGACGTGTTTTTTCAGTCGCAGCGGATGGTCATGCCGCCGTCGACGACGATCTCGGCGCCGGTCACGAAGCGCGCTTCGTCCGACGCGAGATAGAGCGCGGCAGCCGCGGTGTCGCGGCCATCGCCCATGAAGCCGAGCGGAATGCGGGCGACGCGCTGGCGCAACAGCGCATCGACATCGCCGCCGGCGCGCTGGCCTGCAAGGCGCGCCTCCACCATCGGCGTGTGGAGTTGTCCGGGCACGACCGCGTTGACGCGGATGCCGCGTGACGCATATTCGGCGGCGACGACCCGCGTCATCTGCAGGACGCCCGCCTTGCACGCGGCGTAGGCCACCTGCGCGGCGCCGGTCCAGCGCAGCCCTGACGTCGACGACACGTTGACGACGGCGCCGCCGCCTTGGCGCTCCATCGCCGGCAGCACGTGCTTCAGCATCAGGAACGCGCTTTTGAGGTTGAACGCCACCTGCGCGTCGAACACCGCCTCATCCATCGCCACGGGGCCGCCGGCGGCCGAGCCGCCGACGTTGTTCACCAGCACGTCGAGCCGTCCGTAGCGCTCGAGCGCGCCGGCCGCCATCGCCGCCACGGCGACTCCGTCCGTGACGTCGCAGCACATGGACACGATTGCGGCGCGCACCGCGCCGGCGCGATCGAGCGTTTCCTCGAGATGCGTGAGATCGCGGTCGACCGCGATGACGCGCGCGCCCTCCTCGGCGAGGCGCACGGCAATCGCGCGCCCGTTGCCCCAGCCCGGTCCGACGCAGCCGGCGCCGGTGACGATCGCCACCTTGCCGGCGAAGCGCCGCGGGTGAGGGGAGAACGGGTCGATCGGGGCGGCGTCGGTGTCGATCACGGTGCGCTGAAGCGGTAGAGACTCGCGGGATTATCGACGAGAAGCGCCTGGCGCATCGGCATCGACGGCGCGAACTCGGGCAGCCGGTCGACGAGTGCCGCGTCGTCGGGTACGTGCGAGTGGTTGGGGTGCGGCCAGTCGGTGCCCCAGAGCACGCGGCCGGGTGCGTCCTCGATCAGCGCGCGTGCGAACGGCACGGCGTCGGCATACGGCGGACCCGCGCGCGAGACGCGGTCGATGCCGCTGACCTTGACCCAGATGTGGTCGTCGCGAAGCAGTTCACGCAACGCGCGAAAGTCGGCGTGATCGAGGCCCAGCGACGCGTCGACGCGCGCCATGTGATCGATGACCACGGGCACCGGCGAGCGCTTCAGCGCCGGCGCCAGCGTGTGGATCCACGCGCTCTCGAAGTGCAGTTGCAGATGCCAGCCGATGTCGACGAGGCGGCCGGCGAAGCGAAGCATTTCGTCGATGGGCGTCGCGACGCCAAGGTGTCGCGCGAAGTGGAACCGGACGCCGCGAAATCCGGCAGCGTCGAGCCGGTGGAGCTCCGTGTCGGCGACGTCGAACGGCAGCAGCGCGACGCCTGCGCGGGCGCCGGGGCGCGCGCGCAGCGCGTCCTCGGTCACCGCATTGTCGAAACCATGCGCGCTCGATTGCACCACCACGCAGCGCTCGACGCCGAGTGCCGCGTGCAGCGCGGCGAGCGCTTGGCGCGGCGCCTCCGCCGGTGTGAAGCGGCGTTCCGGCGCGAATGGAAACGTTGCCACCGGGCCGAACACGTGGACGTGCGCGTCGCAGGCCCCGGGCGGCAGATGCAAGCGCGGATGCGGCGACGCTGCGGCCGCATGCGCGCCTGCGGCGAGCGCCACGATTGAGGTCGACACGGACGCTGCTAGCTTGGTCGCGTGGTGGCGGCGAGCGCCGCGACGGCGGTTTTCACGCGTTCGCGCGTGAACGGCACCGTGCGCAGGCGCACGCCGACCGCGTCGAAGATGGCATTCGCCAGCGCACCCGGCACGCACACGCCGGCCGCCTCGCCCGCGCCGAGCGGCGGCTCGGTCGGCCGGTCGAGGACGTCGACGCGGATGTCCGGCACCTCGGCGAAACGCAGGATCGGGTAGCTCTGCCAGTCGCGGCTCGTCACGCCGTTGCGGTCGAACGCCACGTCCTCGTACAGCGTGCGCGACAGCGTCTGCAGGATGTTGCCCTCGACCTGCGCCTTGACGCCGTCGGGGTTGATGACGAGCCCGCAATCATGCGCGCAGGCGACGCGGCGCACCTGCACGGCGCCGCTCGCGCGATCGACGTCCACTTCCATCGCCATCGCGAGGTACGTCTCGTTGTGCTTGTAGTGCGAATAGGCGAAGCCGTGGCCGCGGCCGCTGAAACCGCGCTTGATTTCCATGTCGCGCGGCGTCCAGCCGAACAGCGCGGCCGTGCGCCGGATGACCTCCGCTCCGCGCGGATCGGTGACGTGGCGCTGGCGGAAGGCGAGCGGATCGATGCGCGCGGCGGACGCGAGCTCGTCGGTCAGCGCCTCCACCGCGAACACGTTGGCCATCTTGCCCGGCGCGCGGATGTTCGACGGCCGCAGCGGCGCGTCCTTCAGCCAGTGCACGACGACGTCGACGTTGGCCACGCCGTACGGCGGATCGGCGTTCTGGGTGATGAGGCCGGTGGAGATGCCCGGCGGCTGTGCGATGCCGGCCTCGGCCGGCCCGAGCAGCGGCACGTTAGGCAATCCCGCGGTGGCACGCGGCAGCCACATCTCGGCGCGCCACGCCGTGATCGTGCCATTGGCCGCCACGGCGGCGGTCATGTCCAGCAGCTGCGGCGGGCCCTTCGGATCCCAGCCGTGCTCGTCGGCGCGCATCCATTGCACGCGCACCGGCTTTGCGGTCGCCTGCGACAGCAGCGCCGCATCGGCGGCGGCGTCATCGTGGCCATTCATGCCGTAGCAGCCGGCGCCGTCGAGATAGACGAGGCGCACGGCGTCGGCCGGCAGGCCGAGGATGCGTGCGAACGTCGGGCGATACTTGTGCGTCGCCTGCGACGCGGTGTAGATCGTCGCGCCGTCGGCGCGCACGTCGGCCACCGCGCACGACGGCCCGATCGAGCCGTGCGTCTGCATCGGCCAGTAGTACGTACCCGCGCGGCGCTCGGCGTCGCCGCCGAGCGCGCTCGCGGCATCGCCTTTCTTCACCAGCGATTCGGTCGCCTCGAACGGTCCCGCGCGCATCCATGCCGCGACGTCGCCCGCGCCGGCGAGCGCGGGCGCGTCCGACCACGTGAGCGCGAGCGCGCGTGCCGCGCGCACCGCCGTCCACTCGTCGTCGGCGACCACGCCGACGAAGTCCCCCTTGCGGATGATGCGTGCGCCGTCGAGATCGGCCACCGACTTCGCGTCGACGTCGAGCAGGCGCGCGCCCGGACGCGGCGGACGGATCGCGCGTCCATGCAGCATGCCGGGCAGCGTGAAGTCGTGCACGTAGACGTGGCGGCCGGTGAACTTCGCGGGCAGGTCGGGACGCGGCAGCGGCCGGCCGACCACGCGATAAAGACGCGGATCCTTGAGCGGCGCCTTCGGATCGAGCTTGACGTCGAAGTGCCGGCCGCCGACCAGCGTGCCGATGTCCATGCCGGCGCCGCCGTCGCGCGGCTTCACCACGCCGTCGACGAGCGCCAGCTCGCCGGCCGGGCGGCCGAGCTGCTGCGCGCCGAGCGCGAGCAACGCGGCGCGCGCCGTCGCCGCCGCCTGGCGGATCTGCACGCCGCCGCGCATGATGCCGCTGCTGCCGGCCGTCGGGCCTTGATCGGGTGTGAGCGCCGTGTCGCCTTCGATCAACGCGATGCGGTCGACCGCGACGTCGAGCTCCTCGGCCGCCATCTGCCGGATCGCGATGCGCAACCCTTGGCCGAGATCGACCTTGCCGCAGTAGCAGGTGATCGAGCCATCCTGGTGGACGGCGAAGAAGCCGTCGACGCTCGCGGCGTCGAGCGATTTGCCGGGGATCCGATCGGCGTCGAGAGCGCCCACCGCGGCGAGCGACGGCGCGGCGAACGTGACGACCAGTGCGCCGCCGGCCTTGAGCAGCGTGCGGCGCGACAGCGTGGCACCATGCGAGCTGCCCATCGCGTGTGGCGACATGTGCATTCCGGCGCTCATGCCGACGTGCGTCCGGCAGCGCGCATCACCGCGCGCAGCACGCGCACGTGCGATCCGCAGCGGCACAGGCAGCCGTTGAGCGCTGCGCGCGCCTCGTCCTCGCTGGGATGCGGGTTGCGCTCCAACAGCGCCACCGTGGACATCACCATCCCGTTGCTGCAGTAACCGCACTGTGCCGCCTGCTCGGCGATGAAGGCGGCCTGCACGGGGTGCGGCTCGTCCGGCGTGCCGAGGCCCTCGAGCGTGACGATCTTGCGTGCGCCCACGGCCGACACCGGCAGCGTGCAGGCGCGCATCGCCACGCCATCAACCAGCACCGTGCAGGCGCCGCATTGGCCGAGTCCGCAGCCGAACTTGGGGCCGTAGAGGCCGAGCGCGTTGCGCAGCACGTAGAGCAGCGGCTGCGCCGGATCGCGCGAGTCGACGCTGTGCGCAACGTCGTTGACCAGGAGACGGTAGGTGGGCATCCGCGCGCTCGCCAAAGCGGGAAACGAATGCGCCAGTGTGCGCCCGGCGGGGCGCTGGCGGCAACCGGCCCCGCTGTCGACTATGGCGTGTTTGCGGTCCCCGTTCGGTCATTCCCGCGCAGGCGGGAATCCAGCAACGGCACTGCGGCGGCGCACATCGTCGACGCTTGCGAGCGTGACTACTGGATCCCCGCTTTCGCGGGGATGACGGATTCGGGGCAACTCGTCATGCCGTCACACTGGGCCCCACATTCGCGGGGATGACGGTGTCGTCGGGAGAGCGGTCGACAGTCGCGCGCGGCACCACTGGATCCCCGCATTCGCGGGGATGACGATATTGCTACGCCGAGCGGTCGACCGCGATCGTCTGGCCGTCCACCGTGATGAGGTCGAAGCCGGTCACGCGTCCGGCGTCGCGGCGAAAGCGCAGGCGCACGTCCTCGGTATTGCCGAACGCGAAGAGATCGGACGCGAGCGGCGACAGCGTCGTCGGCGCACGGGTTTCACGCTGGAACACCAGCGCGCCGTTCGCGAGCTTGATGGTGCGCACGCCGAACGTGCCGGTGTATTCGGTGAGCGCCTGTGGCGCGAGGGAGGGCGGGTGCATGCGGCCGCGCAGGCCGTCGAGCGTCCACGTATAGCGCGCATGGTCGGCGCCCGGACGCGCGTCGAGCGCCTGCAGCGCCGCGAGGTGCGCGGCGTCGAGCGCGTCCGCGGCGGGTGCGGCGACATCGGGCGCGATCCCCATGCCTTGCCAGTTGCCGTGGCCGACCGGATGCTCGGGGCGGCCCGTCGAGACGCTCAGCACGAAGCCGCCGCCGACCGGATACAGCGAGTCGTTGTTGGCGGCGCCGGCGGTTGTGTCGCCGACGAGCGTGCCGAGCTTGAACTGGCGCACGTGATAGGCGAATTCCTCGGCGGCGGACGCCGTGTCGCCCGAAATCAGCACGTACAGCGGCTTGCCCGCCAGGCGCGGTGCCGGCAGCTTGTCGATCACCCGCGTGTCGAATCCGCGGCCGTTCGCGCCGTCGTGGAACGTCATCAGCAGGCGATGGTCGGGCGGAAGGAAATAGCTGACGAGCGCCTGCACGGATTCCGCGCTGCCGCCGGGGTTGCTGCGCAGGTCGATGATCACCGCGTCGCCGTCGTGCGCGAAGCGCATCGCGTCGCCGACCGCGCGCGTCGTGGCGGCGCCGTTCCACCGGAATCCGGTGACATCGATATAGCGGACGTTGCCGGTCAGGATGCGCAGCGATTCATAGCCTTCGTTGTGCAGCCGCCCTTCGCGCGCTTCGTAGTCGCGCGCGCCCTGTGATTTGTGTCCATGCAGGAGCGAGGCGGCCTGTGCCGGGTCGTATTTGATCCACAGGTGCTTGTCGTTGCCGGCCGCGGCGAGGTCGGGGCTCAGGCGGCCGGCGAGCTCCGCGGCACTGGTCACATCGTAGCGGCCGGCGGCCTCGTCGGCCTTGAGCCTGGCGACGATCGCGGGCCGCGCTTCGGGAAAGACGTAGTTCCGCGAGATGAGGTCGATCGCCTGATCGACGACGCCGCGCGCCTCGGCGATCGACATCGAGCCGGCCGGTGCGTCCGCCGCTACCGCCCGCATGGCCAGCAGCACCAGCATGGTGGCGAGACAGATGCTGCGTTTATGACGGGTGCTGCGCTTAGCCTTGTTCAAGGTCCACTCCTGTAGGGTGGGGCGCGCTCGCCTGCGCACCCAGCGCGATGTCGACGCGTGCCCTCAGCGAGCGAGCGTCCAATGCCGATTCGATGCGATCGATGTCCGCGAGCAGGTCAGGCGCGGCTTCGGCGCACAACAGCAGGGTGGCTTGCGTGATCGCGGTCCACAGCGGCAGCAGGCGCGCCACCATCCGCTTGCCCTCGGCGGTCAGTTCGACCAGCAGGCGTCGCTGGTCAGCGCGATCGGGCCTGGTGCGCACGAGGCCTGCGGCAACCAGCTCGGCACGCAACTGGCTGACCGCCGCATGCGTGACCCCGATGAGGTCGGCGAGATCACCGACGCTCAGCGTGCGGCGCGCGTGCAAAGCAGTGACGATGGGAAACCAGCGCGGCTCGAAGGCGATCGCGCGCTCGCGATAGATGCCCTGCACCTCACGGTCGAGGCGGTCGGACAGGCGGCGCAGGCGGGTGCCGAAGGCGGCAGCACCGCGCTGGCGAATGAAGTCTTCCATACTTAGGTAAGCGCTTACCAGATATTAGGTTAGAGCTTACATAATCTGCCACGGGCGTGTCAACGGGGCATCTTGCCGGCCGCCGCGAGGGAAGGGTCGCGCCTGAATGTTGAACGTCTTGCCGGCATCGTGCCGGGCCGGGAAGGTGTGGGCGAAGGCGCGCCCGTCGCCGCGCCGGGCGGCGCTCAGACGTGCCGGTGAGCGCGGCTCAGGCGGGCCAGAAACGCCGCGATGCGATTCGCGCGCCCTCGGCCATCGCCGCGAGCTTGGCCCAGACGACGTCCGGGTCGACCGCCGATTGCCCGACCCACGTGCCGTAGCCGCAATCGCTGCCGGCCATCACGTTCTCGCGGCCGACCAGGTTGGCGTAGCGGCCGATGCGCTGGGCGATGAGCTCGGGATGCTCGACGAAATTCGATTTCGACTCGATGACGCCCGGAATCAGCATCTTGCCGTCGGGCAATTTCACGGTCTCGAACAGCTGCCATTCGTGCGCGTGGCGCGGATTGGCGGCCTCGAGCGCGATCGCCGCGGGGCGCGCCTTGAACACGATGTCGATGACGTCGGCCAGCGCCACGTCGCAGTGGTGCGGCCCTTCGTAGTTGCCCCAGCAGAGGTGCATGCGCAGCCGCTCGGGCGCGATGCCCTCGAGCGCGTGATTGAGCGCCTCGACGTGCATCTGCGCCTTCTTGCGCCACTCGGGCAGCGACAGGTCGGCGTGCTGGATGTGGCGCCCCATGCCGAGGTCGGGACAGTCCACCTGCAACGTGATGCCGGCTTCGGCGATCGTGCGGTATTCGTGGCGCATCGCGTCGGCGATCGCGAACAGGTACGCCTCTTCGCTCGGATAGTGCTCGTTGCGGAAGAACAGCGACACCACGCCGGGAGACGCCGCGGTCAGGAACGCCTCGCTGGCGCCCGTCGTCACCAGCGCGGCCTCGAGATGCTCGACGTCGGTGGCGGCGGCACGGGTATCGCGCACCGTGATGGGCGCGTTGCACGCGGGCGTCTTGCGCCGCGAGCGCCCCGGATCGCCGAATACGCGCTTGGCGAGCCGCGGAAAGTCGGCGAGGTCCTGGTAGATGAACGTGTTGCCCTCGCCGCCGAAGCCGGCGAGGCGATCCTTGATGTAGGTGGCGTAGCTCGGCTTGCTCATCTCGCCGTCGTCGACGATGTCGACGCCGGCCGTGACCTGCTTCTGCACGACCTCCGCCACCGCCGCGGCGATGCGCCGCGACAGCGCGGCGTCGTCGACCGGCACGCCTTCCTCGCGCGCGAACATCGCACGCACCAGGTCGTCCGGACGCGGCAGGCTGCCGGTGTGCGTGGTGAGGAAACGCTCGGTGCTGCGCTGCATGGGATGCCCTCGTGCCGGCCTCGCCGCCGAAACACCACTTTACCGGAACGCCCCGGGGCCGGCCGCGCGTGCGCCGGTGCAGTGGCGACGCATGGAAGGCACCACTGCAACGCGGGGCGGGGGGCCCGCGACCTGATTGCGCCCGCACAAATTGGCGTATGCTTTACCGGCGGCTGTCGTGTACAGCCCGCCATTCCCATAGCTCCTTCATCCGCGAAAGGAGACGCTGCATGATCACCCTCGACATCAACGGCATGTCCTACACCGTGAACCTGCCCGACGACACGCCGCTCCTGTGGGCGCTGCGCGACGAGATCGGACTCACCGGCACCAAGTTCGGTTGCGGACTCGCGCTGTGCGGCGCGTGCACCGTGCTGATCGACGGCCAGCCGGCGCGCGCCTGCCAGACGCAGATCGGCAGCGCCGCAGGGCACAAGGTGATGACGATCGAGGGCGTCGAGGGCGACAAGATCGGCCGCGCGGTGCAGGCGGCGTGGGTCGACCTCGGCGTGCCGCAATGCGGCTATTGCCAGGCGGGCCAGGTGATGTCGGCAACGGCGCTGCTGAAGCGCAACGCGAAGCCCAGCGACGCCGACATCGACGCCGCGATGGAAGGCAACATCTGCCGCTGCGGCACGTACGCGCGCATCCGCGGCGCCATCAAGCAGGCCGCGCAGGGAGACCTCGCATGAGCCCGCCGCTCGATTTTCCGATGCGCCGCCGCGCGCCCGCGTCGCACGACGATCCGCTGATCGTCGCCAATGTCAGCCGCCGCGCGTTCGTCAAGGCGTCGGCGCTCGGCGGTTTCGTGCTCGCCGTCGGTCATCCGGCCTCGCTGCTTGCCGCCGACCCGCCGAAATACGGCGCCGATGGCATGCCGCACGGCTGGGTCGACAGTCCGCTCGTGTTCGTCGCCGTCGGCGAGGACGGCATCGTCAGCATCGTGTGCCATCGCTCCGAAATGGGACAGGGCGTGCGCACCGGCATGCCGATGATCGTCGCCGACGAGATGGAAGCCGACTGGAGTCGCGTGCGCGTGGTGCAGGCGCCCGGCGACGAAGAGCGCTTCGGCAACCAGGATACCGACGGCTCGCGCAGCACCCGCCATTTCTTCATGCCGATGCGCCGCTGCGGCGCCGCGGCGCGGCAGATGCTCGAGGCCGCGGCTGCGGCGGCGTGGAACGTTCCGGTGGGCGACGTCAAGGCGCGCAACGGCGAAGTGCTCCACGCCGCGAGCGGTCGCACGCTGGGTTACGGCGCGCTGGCCAAGGCGGCGGCGACGATGCCGGTGCCCGCGGCCGATGCGCTGCGTCTCAAGGATCCGTCGCAGTTCCGCTACATCGGCAAGGATTCGATGCGTCACGTCGATGCCCGCGACATCGTCACGGGCAAGGCGCAATACGCGATGGACACGCGACTGCCCGGCATGCTCTACGCCGTGGTCGCGCGGCCGCCGGTCTACGGCGGTACGGTCACGCGCTTCGACGGCGCCGATGCGATGAAAGTGCCCGGGGTGGTCAAGGTCGTCGCGATCGAGGCGAGTCCCGGACCGCCGAACTTCAACCCGCTGGGCGGCGTGGCGGTGATCGCGCGCAACACCTGGGCGGCGATCCAGGGCCGCAACGCGTTGAAGATCACGTGGAACGACGGCCCCAACGCCAGCTACGATTCCGCGGCGTACAAGGCGTCGCTCGAAGCGTCGGCGCGCAAGCCGGGCAACATCGTGCGTAACGACGGCGATTACGCGACGGCTGCTGCGGCGGCGACGAAGCGCATCGAAGCCGAATACTATCTGCCGCACCTTGCGCACGCGTCGATGGAGCCGCCGGCCGCATCGGCACGCATCGACGGCGGCAAGTGCGAGGTGTGGGGATGCTTCCAGTCGCCGCAGGCCGCGCGGGAGCTCGTGGCCAAGCGCCTCGGCATGGACGCGAAGGATGTCAGCGTGCACGTGACGCTGCTCGGCGGCGGCTTCGGCCGCAAGTCCAAGCCGGACTTCGGCATCGAGGCCGCCGTGCTGTCGAAGGCGATGGACGGCAAGCCGGTGAAGGTCGTGTGGACGCGGGAGGACGACATCCACCACGACTATTTCCACACGGTGTCCGTCGAGCATCTCGAGGCCGGCGTCGATGCGAAGGGCCTGCCGGTGGCATGGCTGCACCGCACGGTCGCGCCGACGATCATGTCGACGTTCGAGCCCGATCCGAAGCAGGAGGCGAACTGGGAGCTCGGCATGGGCGTGATCAACGTGCCATTCGCGATTCCCAACGTCAGGATCGAGAATCCGGAAGCGACCGCGCATACGCGGATCGGCTGGTTCCGCTCGGTGTCGAACATCCCGCACGCATTCGCCGTGCAGTCGTTCGTCGCCGAGCTGGCGGCGGCCGCGGGGCGCGATCCGAAGGATTTCCTGCTCGAGGTGATCGGGCCCCCGCGCATCGTCACGCCGCAGATGCTGGCCGACACGTGGAACCACGGCGAGTCGCCGGAACGCTATCCGGTGGATACCGGACGATTGCGCCGCGTCGCCGAATTCGCGGCGAAGGAAGCCGGGTGGGGGCGCGCGATGCCGAAAGGCAGCGGCCTCGGCATCGCCGCGCACTACAGCTTCGTCAGCTACGTGGCGACGGTCGTCGAAGTCGCGGTCGACGCGAAAGGCGTGGTGTCGATTCCGCGGGTGGACATCGCGATCGACTGCGGCGCCACGGTATTTCCCGACCGCGTGCGTGCGCAGATGCAGGGCGCGTGCGTGATGGGCGTGGCGGCGGCGATGCTCGGCGAGGTCACGTTCAAGGACGGCCGCGCGGAGCAGGACAACTTCCACAACTACGAGGTCACGCGCATGCCGGCGGCGCCGCGCGACATCCGCGTGTACATCGTGCCCGGCGACTACGCGAAGCCGATGGGCGGCGTCGGCGAGCCCGGCGTGCCGCCGATTCCGCCGGCGCTGTGCAACGCGATCTTCGCGGCCACCGGCAAGCGCATCCGGCGGCTGCCGATCCGTGATCAGCTGAAGGTGTGACCGCCATCGCCGCTTGCGCGGAATGACGGTTCGACAATGTCATCCCCACGAAAGCGGGGATCCACAAGTTGGCGTGACGTCACTTGTGGATCCCCGCCTGCGCGGGAATGACGGCGCGACGCAGCTATGCGGCGACCTTCTCCGCGCGCACCGGCGTGATCGGGATCGTCGGCGAGCGCCATTGCGCAACGAGCTCGGCTTCCTGCGCCTTCACTTCCGCGACGAACTTGTCCTTGACGTGGCCGTAGCCGCGGATGTTCTCGGGCAGCGACGCGATCGACACGGCGAGCGCGTGGTTGGTAGGTGACAGCTTCGCCAGCAACTCGTCGATCTGGACTTCGTAGTCGGCCAGCAGCTTGCGCTCCATCCGCCGCTCGGCGGTGCGGCCGAACACGTCGAACGGCGTGCCGCGCAGGCCCTTCAGCTTCGCCAGCACGCCAAACGCCTTCATCATCCACGGGCCGTACTGCGACTTCTTCACGCGGCCGGTGTGCGCATCGGGCTTGTTGGTCAGCGGCGGCGCGAGGTGGAACGTCAGCTTGTAGTCGCCCTCGAACTGGGCGTCGACGCGCGCCAGGAAATCGGTCTGCGCGTAGAGTCGCGCGACTTCGTACTCGTCCTTGATCGCGCGCAGCTTGAAGTCGTAGCGCGCCACGGCTTCGGCCAGCGCAGTCGTGCCCGGCACGCGCGCGGCCTCCGCCTCGCGCACCTTCGTCACCACCGCCGCATAGGCCTTCGCATACGCCGCGTCCTGGTAGTCGGTGAGGAACGCCAGGCGCCGCGCGATCATCTCGTCGAGCGAGCGCGACAGCACCTGCGTCGACGGCTTGGATTCGCGCGGGAACGCCGCCTTCTCGACGCGCGCCGGGTCGACCGCCGCGAGGCGTCCCCAGTTGAATGCGCGCTTGTTGGCGTCCACGGCGGTGGCGTTGAGCTCGATCGCGCGCATGATCGCGACTTCGTGCACGGGGATCAGCCCGCGCTGGTACGCATACCCGACCATGAAGAGGTTGGTGGCGATGGAGTCGCCCATCAGCGCGGTGGCGAGGCGTGTGGCATCGAGGAACTCGGCGTCGCCCGGCGAGATGGCGTCCCTGATCTCCTGCTCCATCGAGCCGCGCGGGAACACGAGGTCGGGCTTGTGCGTGAAGTCGGCGGGCATCACCAGCGCGGTGTTGACCAGCGCCCGCGTCGTGCCTTTCTGCATCTTGGCGATCTGCTCGTCGCCGACACCGGTGATGATGTCGCAGGCCAGCACCGCGCGCGCCTCGCCGGCGGCGATGCGCGTCGCGTACATGTCTTCCGGCCGGTCGCCGATGCGGATGTGCGACACCACCGAGCCGTTCTTCTGCGCGAGGCCCGTCATGTCGAGCACCGAGCAGCCCTTGCCCTCGAGATGCGCGGCCATGCCGAGCAGGGCGCCGATCGTGACCACGCCGGTGCCGCCGATGCCGGTGACGACGATGCCATACGGCGTGACCGTCGACGGAATCTCCGGGTCGGGCATCGCCGGAAACTCGCCGGCCTCGACCTTCGCCGGCTTGCGCAGCTTGCCGCCCTCGACGGTGACGAACGACGGGCAGAAGCCGTTGACGCAGGAATAGTCCTTGTTGCACGACGACTGGTCGATCGTGCGCTTGCGGCCGAACTCCGTTTCGACGGCGGCCACCGACACGCAGTTGGACTTGACGCCACAGTCGCCGCAACCTTCGCAGACGAGCTCGTTGATCACCACGCGTTTCGGCGGGTCCACCATCTTGCCGCGCTTGCGGCGACGGCGCTTCTCGGCGGCGCAGGTCTGGTCGTACAGCAGCACCGTGCAGCCCGGCGTCTCGCGCAGGTCGCGCTGCACCGCGTCGAGGTCGTCGCGATGATGGATCTTGATCGACGGGTCGAAATAGGCGTCCGGATATTTGCCGGGATCGTCGCTGACCACGACCACGCGCATCACGCCTTCGGCGGACACCTGCTTGGCGATGTCGGCCGGCGACAGCGGGCCGTCGACCGGCTGGCCGCCCGTCATCGCCACCGCGTCGTTGTAGAGGATCTTGTAGGTGATGTTGACGCCGGCGGCGACCGAGGCGCGAATGGCCAGCACGCCGCTGTGGTAATACGTGCCGTCGCCGAGGTTGGCGAAGATGTGCTTGGTCTCGGTGAACGGCGCCTGGCCGATCCACGGCACGCCTTCGCCGCCCATGTGGGTGAAGGTCGACGTGTCGCGGTCCATCCAGATCGTCATCACGTGACAGCCGATGCCGGCGGTGGCGCGGCTGCCTGCGGGCACGACGGTGGACGTGTTGTGCGGGCAGCCGGAGCAGAACCACGGCAGTCGCGCGATGGCGATCTTGGGCTTGGCCAGCGCCGCTTCCTTCTGGTTGATCCAGTCGACGCGCGCGCGCAGCTTCTCCATCGTGCGCGGATGCAGGCCGAGCCGCTCGATGCGCTGCGCGATCACGCGGGCGATCATCGCCGGCGTGAGCTCGGACGTCGCCGGCAACAGCCAGTCGCCGTGCGGCCGCACCCATTCGCCCTTTTCGTCGAACTTGCCGACCACGCGCGGGCGCACGTCGTCGCGCCAGTTGTACAGCTGCTCCTTGAGCTGGTACTCGACGAGCTGGCGCTTCTCCTCGACGACGAGGATCTCCTCCAGCCCCTCGGCGAATTGCCGCACGCCTTCGGGCTCGAGCGGCCACGGCATCGCGATCTTGAACACGCGCAGGCCGATCTCCGCGGCGTCGGCCTCGGTGATGCCGAGGTCGTCGAGTGCCTGGCGCACGTCGAGGTAGCTCTTGCCGCTGGTGATGATGCCGAGACGCGGCTTCGGGCTGTCGATGACGATGCGGTTGAGCTGGTTGACGCGCGCGTAATGCAGCGCCGCGTAGATCTTGTAGTCCTGCATCCGCGCCTCGGTGGCGAGGAACGCGTCGGGCCAGCGGATCGACACGCCGTCGGCGGGCAGCGGAAAGTCGTCCGGCACGACGATGCCGACGCGCGTCGGGTCGACGTAGACCGACGATGAGCTTTCGACGGTGTCGGACACGCACTTGAAGCCGACCCAGCAGCCCGAGTAGCGCGACATCGCCCAGCCATGCAGGCCGAGGTCGAGGATCTCCTGCACCGACGACGGGTAGAGCACCGGGATCATCGCCGCCGAGAACTGGTGGTCGGACTGGTGCGGCAGCGTCGACGATTTCGCGGCGTGGTCGTCGCCGGCGAGCACCAGCACGCCGCCGTGCTTGGACGTGCCGGCGAAGTTGGCGTGCTTGAACACGTCGCCGCAGCGGTCGACGCCGGGACCCTTGCCGTACCACATGGCATACACGCCATCGACGGTGGCGCCGGGATAGAGATTGACCTGCTGCGAGCCCCATATCGCGGTGGCGGCGAGATCCTCGTTGAGACCGGGCTGGAACTTGACCTGCGAGCGCTCGAGGAACTTCGATGCGCTCCACAGCGCCTGGTCGAGGCCGCCCAGCGGCGAGCCGCGATAGCCCGACACGAAACCCGCGGTGTTGAGGCCCGCGGCGCGGTCGCGCTGGCGCTGCAGCATCAGCAGGCGGACCAGCGCTTGCACGCCCGTCAAATAGACGCGGCCGGAATCGAGGGCGTACTTGTCGTCGAGCGAAACGTCGCGCAGCGCGACGGCAGTGGCAGATGACATCGGTCCGATCTCCGAAGAACTTTTGGTTCCGTAGGGGCCCGTCCAGCCATAGGGTAGGCCGAGGACGGTGGGCTCGCAACCCGGGCTTGTGACCCGGACGCGCAGGCGGCGCGGATCATACCCTTCGAACGTGGGGGCGTCCAATCGTTGCAACAGCCGCAACAATCCGCCCGAATCCGATTCATGTAGATGACTTTGCGGCGCCGCGTGCCGGCATGACGACACTCGCCGCATCCCGCGCCGCGGCGCGATTGCCCGGCGCGTCGACGCTATGGCATCATGCATCGGTCGATAGGGCACGCGCCGCGGAATGCGGCTCCGCGATGGACGCATGCGGACCATGCCTTCGCCCCACCGACACACAACGCTGCATCGACCGGCGCGCCGAAGCCAGCGGCACGCGCTGGCAACAATATTGCGAACATGCTGGCGCTGGTGACCGGTCAACTGGTTGGAGGAGAAACCCATGCACGCCCTCGTGTCGTTAGCGCGACGCCTCGCCTTCGCGGCAGCGCTCCTGTTCGTCGTCGTACCCGTCGTGCAGGCGCAGGACACGCCGCAGCGCGGTGGCACGCTCGTCATGGTGGTGCAGCCAGAGCCGCCGACGCTGGCGTCGTACCAGAGCACGTCGGGACCGATCGGGCAGGTCACCTCGAAGGTCTACGAGGGCCTGCTGGAATACGACTTCAACCTGCATCCGATTCCCGGCCTCGCGCAATCGTGGACGGTGAGCCCCGACGGCAAGACGATCACGTTCAAGCTGCAGCCGGGCGTGAAGTTCCACGACGGCCAGCCGTTCACCAGCGCCGACGTCCAGTTCACCATCATGGACGTGCTGAAGAAGATCCATCCGCGCGGCATCAACACGTTCCGCGCGGTGCAGGCCGTCGACACGCCCGACCCGATGACCGCCGTGTTCAAGCTGTCCGAGCCGGCACCCTACATGCTGATGGCGCTGTCGGGATACGAGTCGCCGATGCTGCCCAAGCACATCTTCGGCACGGGCGACATCAACAATCACCCCAACGCCAACAAGCCGATCGGCACCGGGCCCTACAAGTTCGTCGAATGGCAGAAGGGCCAGTACATGCGGTTCGACCGCAATCCGGATTACTGGAAGAAGGGGCGGCCCTACCTCGACCGGATCGTGGCGCGCTTCATCGGCGACGGCGGCACGCGCGCGGCGGCGCTCGAAACCGGCGAAGTGCAGATCGGCGGCTTCAGCGCGATCCTGCCGCTCGACGTCAAGCGGCTGCAGGCGCTGCCGCAGATCGGCGTGACCACCAAGGGCTACGAGATGCAGTCGCCCATCGTCGAGCTCGACATGAACACGCGCGTCAAGCCGTTCGACAACGTCAAGGTGCGCCAGGCGATCGCTTATGCCATCGACCGCAAGTTCATCATCGACAACATCTGGTTCGGCTTCGGCAAGCCGGCCACGGGTCCCATCAGCTCCAACTTCAAGGCCAACGGTTTGTTCACCGCGGACGTGCGCAACTACAACGTCCCCAATGGCGTCGACATGGCGAACAAGCTGCTGGACGAAGCCGGCTACCCGCGCAAGGCCGACGGCACCCGCTTCGAGATCGTGCACGACATCACGCCGTACGGCGAGGAATGGCGCCGGTTCGGCGAGTACATGCAACAGCAGCTGGCCAAGGTCGGCATCAAGGTCACGCTGCGCTACGAGGACGTGCCGACGTGGCTGCGGCGGGTCTATACCAACTACGACTTCACGCTCACCAGCAACTGGATCCAGACGCTCGCCGATCCGGTGATCGGCGTGCATCGCCTGTATCACTCGGGCTCGATCAAGGCCGGCACCGTGTTCGTCAACGATTCCGGCTGGAGCTCGAAGGAAACCGACGACCTGATGAACAAGGCGACCGTCGAGGTCGATCCGGCGCGCCGCGGCGAGCTCTATCAACAGTTCCAGAAGGACGTCGTCGAGGCGAGCCCGCTCGTGTACATCATGGAGCTCGATTTCGTCACGGTCTACAACAAGAAGGTCCACGACTGGCTGGTGAGCCCGTTGGGCATGTACTCGTCGTTCGACCAGGCCTGGCTGTCGAAGTAGCCGACCACGCAGGGGGCCACGGGGCGCAGCGAAGGTGGGGATCGGCAAGGGACTGCGCTACGTGGCGCGCCGGCTGGCGCTGGCGGTGCCGACGATCCTGACGATCGTCGTCCTCAACTTCGCGCTGCTGCATCTCGCCCCCGGCGATGCCGCCGACGTGCTGGCGGGCGAGGCGGGGGCGGCGACGCCGGAATACATGGCGCGGCTGCGCCAGACGTTCGGCCTCGACCAGCCGTTGTACGTGCAGCTCGGCGTCTATCTGAAGCAGGTCGCCACGCTCGACCTCGGCTATTCGTTTCGCCACAACATGCCGGTGTCCCGGCTGATCCTGAGCCGCCTCGGCCCGACGCTGCTGCTGATGGTGACGGTGCTGGTGATCGCGGTCGGCTTCGGCGTGCTGCTCGGCACCATCGCGGCACGCAATCTCAATCGCTGGGCCGACAACCTGCTGTCGATGCTCGCCATCCTGGCGTACGCCACGCCGGTGTTCTGGGCGGGGCTGATGTTCATCGTGCTGTTCTCCATCCATCTCGGTTGGTTTCCCACCAGCGGCATGGAGGAGATCGCGGCGTTCAACGAGGGCTTCGCGCGCGTCGCCGACATCGCCCACCACCTGGTGCTGCCGGCGGTCACGCTGTCGCTGTTCTACATCGCGCTGTACACCCGCCTGATGCGCGCGTCGGTGCTGGACCAGTATGCGATGGACTACGTGATCACCGCCCGCGCCAAGGGCATGACGGAGCGGCAGATCACGCGCCGCCACGTGCTGCGCAACGCCGCGCTGCCGGTGCTGACGATGGCCGGCGTGCAGATCGGCGGGCTGTTCGGCGGTGCGGTGGTGGTGGAGACCGTATTCGGCTGGCCGGGGCTCGGCCTGCTCGCATACGAATCGCTGTTCGCGCGCGACATCAACCTGCTGCTCGGCATCTTCTTCGTTTCTGCGTGCCTCGTGGTGCTGGTGAACCTCGCGATCGACCTCGCGTACTCGCTGCTCGATCCCCGCATCGAGCTCGCCTGAAGCGATGCGCGCGTTCGTGCGACGGTTCGTTCGCAATCGCCCGGCGGTGCTGGGCTTCGCGATCCTCGTCGTCGTCGTGGCGCTGGCGGTGCTGGCGCCGGTGATCCACCCGGCCAGCCCGTTCCTGCTGATCGGCAAGCCGTTCGAACCGCCGTTCAGCGACTACGTGTTCGGCACCGACCAGCTGGGGCGCGACCTCACCGCCGCGATCCTCTACGGCGCGCGCACCACGCTGCTGATCGGCTGCGTCGCCACGCTGATCGCTGTGCTGGTGGGTGCGACCATCGGCGGGCTCGCCGGCTACTACAGCGGCCGCGTCGACGCGTGGCTGATGCGCTTCACCGAGATCTTCCAGACCATTCCGTTCTTCCTGTTCGCGATCCTGCTGGTGGCGGTGCTCACGCCGTCGATCGGCAACGTGATCATCGCCATCGCCGTGGTGTCGTGGCCGCCGATGGCGCGGCTGGTGCGCGGCGAATTCATCGCGATGCGCGACCGCGAATTCGTGCTGGCCTGCGTGTCGATGGGCATGAGCAACACCCGCATCATCCTGCGCCACATCCTGCCGAACACGCTGTCGTCGATCATCGTCACCGCGTCGCTGATGGTGGCCACCGCGATCCTGATCGAATCGAGCCTGTCGTTCCTCGGATTGTCCGACCCCAATGTCATGAGCTGGGGCTTCATCATCGGTGCCGGCCGCACCGCGATCCGCTCGGCGTGGTGGGTGTGCGCGATCCCGGGCATCGCGATTCTGCTGACGGTGATGGCCATCAACCTCGTCGGCGAGGGTCTCAACGACGCGCTGAATCCGCGCCTGCGCACGCTATGAGCGAGTCCGCCAAGTGGCTGGCGATCGAGGGGCTCACGATCGACCTTCCCGCGGGCGCCGACCGTGCGCATGCGGTCGAGGACGTCACGCTCGATCTGCGCCACGACGAGATCCTGTGCGTGGTGGGGGAGTCGGGGTCCGGCAAGTCGGTGATGGCGCGCGCGATCCTCGGCCTGTCGACGTCGCGGCACGTGCGCCCCAGCGCGGGCCGCATCCGCTACGCCGGCGAGGACCTGCTCAAGGCGCCGGCGGCGCGCATGCGCGAGCTGCGCGGCAGCCGCATCGCCATGGTGTTCCAGGAGCCGATGACGGCGCTCAATCCCGTGCTCACGGTCGGCCGCCAGATCGAGGAGATGATCGAGATGCACCGCCCGGACGGGCGCGATGCGCGACGACGCCAGGTGCTCGACATGCTCGCCGCCGTCCAGCTGCCCGATCCCGAGCGCATCCACGGCGCCTATCCGCACCAGATCTCCGGCGGGCAGCGCCAGCGCGCGATGATCGCGATGGCGCTCATCCTCGGACCGGAGATCCTGATCGCCGACGAGCCGACGACGGCGCTCGACGTCACGACGCAGGCGCAGATCCTCGCCCTGATCCGCGAGATGCAGCGCACGCGGCGGATGGCGGTGATGTTCATCACCCACGACTTCGGCGTGGTCGCCGAGATCGCCGATCGCATCGCCGTGATGCAGCACGGCAAGCTGGTCGAGCAGGGATCGGCGCAGCAGGTTCTCGATCATCCGCGGCACGCCTACACGATCGGCCTGCTGGCGGCGGTGCCGAACCTCGCCCCCGCGCAGGCGCGCGCCCTCGATGCCGAAGCGCCGGTGGCGCTGTGCGTCGAGGGATTGCGCAAGACCTACCGCGGCGCCGGCATGTTCCGCACGCGATCCGCGCGCACCGTGCACGCGGTGAAGGACGTGACGCTTGCGATCCGTCGCGGGGAGACGCTCGGCATCGTCGGCGAGTCGGGGAGCGGCAAGTCGACGCTGGCGCGCTGCATCGCGCGCCTGATCGCGCCCGATGCCGGCACGATCCGGATCGGCGACCTCCACTTCGAGATGCTGGCGCGGCGCGCGTTGCGCGACGCGCGCAAGCGCATCCAGATGGTGTTCCAGGATCCGTTCGGCTCGCTGGACCCGCGCCATACGATCGGCCATCTGATTGCCGAAGGCCCGATCGTGCACGGCGCCAGCGCGGCGCTCGCCTGGCAACGCGCGCTCGAGCTCCTGGCGCTGGTCGGGCTCGACGTGCGCGCCGCCACGCGCTTCCCGCACGAGTTTTCCGGCGGGCAGCGCCAGCGCATCGGCCTTGCGCGCGCGCTGGCACTCGATCCCGAGGTGCTGATCGCCGACGAGCCGGTGTCCGCGCTCGACGTCTCGGTGCAGGCGCAGGTGCTGCGCCTGCTGGCGGACATTCGCGAGCGCCTCGGCCTGTCCATCCTGTTCATCACCCACGACCTGCGCGTGGCCGGCCAGGTCTGCGATTCCATCGCCGTGATGCGCCACGGCGAGATCGTCGAGTTCGGCCCGACGCCGAGCGTGTTCGGCGCGCCGCGCCATCCCTATACGCAGGAGCTGTTCGCGGCGATTCCGGGCCGCGACTGGAGCCTGCGCCGCGCGGCCGCCACCCACGAGACGCCATGACCCTCCCGCCTTCACCGTTCGCCAACCTCACGCTATCCGGGTTTGCCGCGCGCCTGCGCAAGGGCGAGGTGTCCGCCGAGGCCACCACGGCCACGCTGCTGGCGCGCATCGACGCGTTGCAGCCGCGGCTGCGCGCGTTCACGTACGTCGATCGCGACGGGGCGCTGGCGCAGGCGAAGGCGATCGACCGCTTGCGCGCGGCCGGCACCGATCTCGGTCCGCTGATGGGCGTACCGATCGCGCTCAAGGATCTCTACAGCTTGGACGGCATGCCGACCACTGCCGGCAGCAAGGTCGACATCGGCGACCTGGTGGAACCGCAGGGCGGGTTCGTCGGCCAGCTCAAGCGCAGCGGATGCGTGATCCTCGGCAAGACGGCGACGACGGAGTTCGCGCTGGGCGGCTTCAACCTGGATACGCCGCCACCGTGGAACCCCTGCGACCCCGAGGTGGCGAGGATGACCGGCGGATCGAGCCACGGATCGGCGGTCGCGATGGCGGCCGGGCTTGCGGGGTTCACATTGGGCACGGACACCGGCGGATCGGTGCGCTGGCCCGCTGCACTGTGCGGTGTCGTCGGCTGCAAGGCGACGACCGGCCACTGGCCGCAGGACGGCATCTTTCCGCTGTCGCGGCAGATGGACAGCATCGGCACGTTCACGTCGGGCGTGGCGGATGCGGCGACGATCGAAGCCGCGCTCGCGGGCGAGGGTGCGATTTCGCCGGCGCTGCCGTCGTCGCTGGTGCTTGCCTTACCCGGCGCGCATTTCTTCCAGCACATCGAGGACGACGTCCAGCGCTGCTTCACGCAAGCGGTGGCGCTTTTGCGCGCGGCAGGCGTGACGATCGTCGAGGTGCCGCTGCCCGAAGCCGCGGAGATCGACGAAGTCTTCGGCGGCCTGATCGCCGCCGAATGGCTGGCGTTCGTCGGGCGCGAGCGTTTCGTCGCCAACGCATCGCGCATGGATCCGGTCGCCGCCGCGCGCATCCGCGTGGGCCTGGACCTCAAGGCCGATGCCTATGCGCGGCTCTGCACGCGCCACGCGGCGCTCGTCGCGCAGATTGCCGCGCGCGCCGGCGGCATCGACGGCTGGATCAGTCCCACGGTGGTCACGCTGCCGGCGCCGTGCAGCGACGTGCGCACGGTGGAGCAGGCGGCGGCGTGGAACCGCCTGAATACGCAGAACACGCGTCCCGGCAACCTGTTCGGGCAGTGCGGCATCTCGCTGCCGATGCATCAGCTCGGCGCGCGCGGGCCCGCCGGATTGCAACTGTGTGCGCCACCGCACCACGATCGGCAGCTGCTGGCGACGGCGCTCGCCGTCGAATCGGTCATCGGCCGCGCGCCGCCGGTGCGGGACGTGACGGAAGGCGCGCGCTAGCGCTCGAAGGCATGGCGGCGAACGCCGCCGCCAGCGGTGCGAGGTCGGCATCGACGAGCGTCGCCGCCGGCCCCATCACCACCAGCGCGGAATCGAGGTGCTGGCCGCCAGGCGCCGTCGTCGCGGCGAGGCTCCAGCGCGACCCCACCACCTGCACCAGTTGCCACGTGTCCGGCGCCTCGTCGAGGCGTACGAAACCCTTGGCACGCAGCACCGAGGGCGGCAGGCACTCGAGCGCGTGGCGCAGCAACGCCGCCGACACCGGGAACGGCGAGCGCAGCGTGCGCGTGGCGAACTGGCGCGCGTGCACGTCGTGGTCGGCGCGGGGCGCAGCGACCGGCAGGGTGCCCGTCATCGGCGGTCGCCTGTCGTGCGCGCCGAGCGCTGCACCCAAGGGAGCCATGTCGCTTCGCAGCGCGGCGTCGAGGGTATGGCCCAGGAGCTCGGCGTAAGGCAGTTGCGCGCCCGTAGTTTCGAATTGCGACGCCCGCGGCGCGAACGCGCGCAATTGCGCGCGCAGCGCATCGCGCTCGGCGGCCGAGACGAGGTCGACCTTGTTCAGCACCAGCACGTCGGCCGCGGCGACCTGCGCCTGGACGAGGTCGCCGACATAGCGGTCGCACGACAGCGGGCGCCACTGGTCGGCGGCGACCAGCACGATCGTGGCGTCGGGTGCCAGGGCCGGATCCGTGCGCGCGATCTGCGCGATGCGCCGCGGATCGCTGACGCCGCTGGCCTCGATCACGATGGCATCGGGCGCCGGCTCGAGTGCCATCGCGTCGATGATGGCTTGCACCAGGCCACCCGCCAGCGAGCAGCATACGCATCCGTTGGCGAGGCCGATCGTCGTCGCGTTGCGCCGGGTGACCAGCGCAGCGTCGATGGCGAGATCGCCGAAGTCGTTGACCAGCACGGCGATCCGCCGATCGGCGACCGATGCCAGCAGGGCATTGATCGCGGTGGTCTTGCCGGCGCCGAGGAAGCCGCCGATGACGGTGAACGCAATCGAGCGGCGGGGGACTTGCGCAAGCGCCATGGATCGCGCCGCCTAGCGCGACGGGTCGGTGACCGGCGCGTCGAACGGCAGGCCGCCGAGCAGCGTGCCGACGACGCGCACGTCCTTCAGCGCCTGCGGCGGCAGCGACAGCGGATCGTCGGCGAGCGCCACGACGTCGGCGCGCTTGCCGACCTCGAGACTGCCGATCTCGCCGTCCATGTGCAGCGTATAGGCGGCGCCGAGCGTGATTGCCCGCAGCGCGTCGGCGACCGGAATGCGCTCGGCAACACCCAGTTCGCGGCCCGACGCGGTGAGCCGGTTGACCGCGCACCACGCGGTGAACAGCGGCGCCATCGGCGTGATGGGCGCATCCGAATGCATCGCGAACGCGACGCCGAGACACCGCGCGGTGCCCGCGGCGTTCATCCGCTGCGCGCGGTCCGGACCCACCGTCAGGTCGCGGTGCACGTCGCCCCAGTAGTAGAGGTGGTTGGAGAACAGGTTCACGCACAGCCCCAGCGCGCGCATCCGGCGAAACTGCGCGGCGTCGGCGAGCTGGCAGTGGTGAAGCGTGTGGCGGTGGTCGGGACGCGGGTTGCGCGTCAGCGCCTGCTGGAAGGCGTCGAGCGCGACGTCGGTCGCCTCGTCGCCATTGACGTGGACGTTCAATTGCAGGCCGGCGTCGTGATAAGCCGAGACCAGGTCGTGCAATTGCGTCGGCGCGATGTTCCACAGGCCGTTCGGCTGGCCGCCGTAGTAGCCCGGCCAGCGCAGCCGCGCGGTGAATCCCTGGATCGAGCCGTCGGTGATGAGCTTGACGCCACCGTAGCGCAGGCGGTCGTTGCCCCGCTGCCGATGCGCGCGCACGCGCTCGATGCCGTGGCGAGGATCGACGTTCTGCGCGAAGAAGGCGGCTGCCAGGCGGATCGGAAAGTCGTCACGCCGCGTGACGCTCACCAGTGCGCCGGTGGTCTCGTCGGTCAGGTCGTTGGAGATGTCCGCGGCGGTGGTGACGCCCGCGGCCTGCGCGAGGCGCGCGAAATTCCATGCCGCCGCCTGCGTGCGTCCCATGGCGAACGGGTCGCCGATCACGCGGAACACCGGAAACATCGCCGCCATTTCGGCCAGCTCGCCGGTGGGGTTGCCGGCATCGTCGCGGATGACGCCATCGACGTCGAGATCGCGCGTGATGCCGGCACGCGCGAGCATCGCGCGGTTGGCGTTCAGCACATGGAAATTGGAATGAATGACGGCGATGGGCCGTGTCGCCGAGACGCCGTCGAGGTCGCCCGCGACCATGCGCCGGCCGCCATAGAGGATGGGGTCCATGCCCCACGCGATCAGCGGCGCGTCGGGATCGACCATCGCCGCGCCGGCCGCACGCAGTGCGCCGACGACCGCGTCGATGGTTTGCAAGCCGGGCCAGTGCGTGCCATCGGGGCCGCGGCGGTCGTGGAAGCCTACGTAGGGATGTGCCCACATGCCGCCTTCCAGCAAATGGCTGTGCGCCTCGACGAGCCCCGGCATCAGGACGCAATCCGCATAGCGATCGTCGACGCGATGCGCGCCCCATCCGGCGAGCGCTGCCGGCGTGCCCACGCCGAGGATGCGGCCGTCGCGCACGGCGAGGGCGCGTGCGCCCGCCGCGTCGTCGGCCATGGTGAGGATGCGACGTGCCGGATAGAGCGTGAACGGGGGCGGGCGGCGCGTCATGATCGTCTGCGGAATGCGCGCACGGAATAGCGGCGGCAATGGCGGCGCGGCGTCATGCGCTGGCGAACGCCGATTCGGGCGCCACGTCGTAGCCGCCTGCCGCGGCCGCGGCACCCAACGCATGCCACAGGTCGGCGGCGAGGCTCGTCGCCACCCAGACGGTGAACGCGCCTGGCTGCGGGTGGCGGTAGAGCAGCACGTTGATGTGGCCGAACACGCTTTGCGCGCAGTGGCCGGCGTGGAATGCGCGCACATCGAGGTCGAGTGGACAGCCGCTGGCCAGCACCGTCGTTGCGCCGTCGCCGCGCAGCGTGATCGCCGCGCGGCTGGCGGAAACGTCGAACAATGCGCCGCCGCCCGCGTTGAGAACGTCGCGGGCAGCGTCGAAATCGACGGGCATCGACGGCGTTGCCGCGCCCGCGCGTTCCAGCAGCAGCCATGAACGCGGTCCGAGCCACAACGCGAGCCACCCCGCGGCAGCCGACGACGTGTTGGGCGTCAGCGGCAGCGCCACGCCGAAGGTCCGTTCGACGTCGGCCACGAGCGTCGAGCGCGCGGGGTTGCCTTGCACGTGGCATGCCCGGGCCATCGTCGCGCGGGCCAGCACGACGCGCGTGCCGGTGGCGCCGTAATGGCCCGGCTGCATCGCGCCGATGTTGCGTGCCGCGGCCGAGGGCTGCACGTCAGACACGCAGGCGCTCCCCATCCGGATCGATGAAGCAGGGCGCGCCCACTTCGACGCGCACTTTCGCGCCCGCCAGCGGCGACACCACCCACAGTTGCTCGCCGTGGCGCGCGCGACCGTTGGCGAGCAGTGCCAGCGCGATCCATGCCTTGCAATGCGGGCTGTAGCACCATGACGTGACGTGGCCCAGCATCGGATTGGGCGCTGCATGCTCGGGATCGGCCACGAGCTTGCCGCCGCGCGGCATCTGCGCACCGTCGAGTGCCGTGAGGCCGACCAGTTGCCAGCGATCGGGTGCGACCAGCGCCGCGCGGCCGAGCAGCGGCTTGCCGACGCACCACTTGGCGGCGTTGACGAGCTTGCCGAGACCGAGATCGTCGGCGGTCGTGCGGCCGTCGGCCTCGGCGCCGACCACGACGTGGCCCTTCTCGATGCGCAGCGTGCTCATCGCCTCGGTGCCGTAGGGCGCGAGGGCGAACGGTGCGCCGGCGGCGATCACCGCTTCCCACATCGCCAATCCACGGTCGGCGGCGACGTGCAGTTCATACGCCAGCTCGCCCGAATAGCTCATGCGGAAAAGGCGTGCCGGCACGTCGCCGTCGCGCGTGCGCACGCGACACGTGCCGACGGCGAGGAACGGAAAGGCCGTGTTAGAGACGTCGATGTCGACCAGCGCGGCGACGACGTCGCGCGCCCTCGGTCCGGAGATCGCCGCGGCCGACCATTGCTCGGTCACCGACGTCGCGTAAACCTCGAGCTCCGGCCACACGATCTGCAACAGGTGCTCGAGATGCTGCATCACCCGCACCGCGTTGACCGTGGTGGTGGTCATCAGGTAGTGCGTCGCCGCCAGCCGCGAGGTCGTGCCGTCGTCCATCACCATGCCATCGTCGCGCAGCATCACGCCGTAACGGCAGCGGCCCACGGCCAGGGTGTCGAAGCGGTTGCAATACACGCGGTTGAGGAACGCCGCGGCGTCGCGTCCCTGCAGCTCGATCTTGCCGAGCGTGGACACGTCGACCACGCCGACATTCGCGCGCACGTTGACGGCTTCGCGGGGGGCGGCGTCATCCTCGGTCTCGCCGTCGCGCGGGTACGAATGCGGGCGTTTCCACAAGCCCGCATTGACGAAGCGTGCGCCGTGCGCCGCGTGCCAGGCGTGCATCGCCGAGCGCCGCGTCGGCTCGACATGCGGCCCGCATTCGTGGCCCGGCAATGCGCCGAGCGTCACCGGCGTGTACGGCGGGCGGAACGTCGTGGTGCCGACCTGCGGCACGGCGACGCCGAGCTGCTGCGCCATCAGCGCGAGGCCGATGATGTTGCTGGTCTTGCCCTGGTCCGTGCCCATGCCCAGCGTCGTGTAGCGCTTCAGGTGCTCGACGGCCTGGTAGCCTTCGCGCTTGGCGAGCGCGATGTCGTCGGCAGTGACGTCGTTCTGCAGGTCGACGAAGCGCTTGTAACCGGACGGCGCATCCACTGCCCACAACGGTGCCGCGGGCGCGCTCGCGACGGCAGGCTCGGTGGCCACCGCGGCGACAGTGGTGACCGGCGCGCGCACGCCGGCGTGCTGCAGGGCGACGCCTGCCGCGGCATGGGCATCGGCCAGCGCCGCAGCCACGCCGAAGCGCCCGTTGACGGCGCCTGCCGGCACGATGGGCAATGGCGAGGTGCCCGGCACGAATGCCGCCAGCGCGTCGTCGTAGCGCAGCTTGCCGCGCGCCTGCGAGAACAGATGGACGGCCGGGTTGTAGCCGCCGGACACGCAGACGAGGTCGCAGTCGATGCGGCGCGACGCGCCGCCGCCCTTCGTCACGACGTCGACGGCGGCGACATGCCGGCGGCCATGCGCACGGGCGACGACGGCGTCCGCGAGGATGGCGAGGCCCGCTTCGCGTGCACGTGTCACGTCCGCGCCGCCTTGCGCGGCACTGCCACGGGCGTCGACGATCGCCGCGATGTCGACGCCGCCGGCGCGCAGCGCCAGCGCGTCGGCATACGCGCCATCGTGATTGGCGAACACGATTGCACGCGTGCCGGGCTTGACGCCATAGCGCGCGACGTACGTGTGCGCCGCGTGCGCAAGCATCGAGCCGGGCAGGTCGTTGTTCGCATAGGCGATGCCGCGCTCGTGCGCGCCGCTGGCCAGCACCACCGCTTTCGCGCGAATCAGCCACAGACGCTGGCGCGGCGCGTGTGCCGGTGGAGACGCGAGGTGATCGGTCACGCGCTCGACGGCGCCGACGAGGTTGCCGTCGTAGTAGCCGAAGGCGGTCGTGCGCGGCAACAAGGTGACGTCCGCATGTGCCGAGAGCGCATTCACCGCGTCAGCGGCCCAGCGCGCGGCGGAAATGCCGTCGATCAACACGTCGTCGCCGGCGACACCGCCGCCCCAGTGCGGATTCTCGTCGCAGACGACGATCCGCGCGCCCGCACTGGCCGCCGCACGCGCGGCCGCGAGTCCCGCGAGGCCGCCGCCGACGACCAGCACGTCGCAATGCGCGTAACGGTGATCGTAGCGGTCGGGGTCGGGCGCGGTCGCGGCGCGGCCCATGCCGGCGGCGCGCCGGATCCAGTGCTCGTAGCGCAGCCACCACGCCGGCGAGGGCGGCCACATGAACGTCTTGTAGTAGAAGCCGGCGGGAATGAACCGCGACAGGAGATCGTTGATGGCGCCGATGTCGAAGCGCACCGACGGCCAGCAGTTCTGGCTGGTGGCGACGAGGCCGTCGTGCAGCTCGACGGTGGTCGCGCGCATGTTGGGCTCGGTGCGCGCGCCGCGCGCGAGCTGCACCAGGGCCGAAGGTTCCTCGGCGCCGGCGCTGTAGATGCCGCGCGGCCGGTGGTACTTGAAGCTGCGCCCGACAAGGTGGACGCCGTTGGCGATCAGCGCCGAGGCGAGCGTGTCGCCCGCATAGCCTTGGTACGGTGCGCCATCGAACATGAAGCGCAGCGGATGCATGCGGTCGACGATGCCGCCGGCAGCCAGGCGAAAGGGCTGTGTCATGGCTGCGTCTGTGCCAATGCCTGGCCCGGCGGCGCGCTCGCCAGGATGTCGTGCGTGCGCGTATCGCGGCGCACCTGGAAAAAGCTGCGGCAGCCGGCGCTGTGCAGCCACAACTCGTCATGCGGACCGCGCGGATTGTCGCGCAGGTAGACGTACGCGTACCACGCCGACTCCGGCGCGTCGTCGGCCGGACGCTGCAGCGTCGCGTCGCCCGCATAGGTGAACTCGACCTGATTGCGCGGTCCGCACCAGGGGCAGGGGATCAGCATCATCGCGCGGGCCGCCTCATCTCAATGTGCCCATGCGTAGGGCCCCGCGCCCTTCTCGTCGATCATCCGGCCCTCGGCGAATCGCTCCAGCGTGAACGCGGCGTTGAGCGGATGCGGCGCGTCGTGGGCGATCGTGTGCGCGTGCAGGAAGCCGGATGCCGGCGTCGCCTTGAAGCCGCCGTAGCACCAGCCGCCGGTCATGTAGAGGCCCTCGACCGGCAGCTTGGCGATGATCGGGCTGCCGTCCATCGTCATGTCCATGATGCCGCCCCAGGTGCGCATCAGGCGCAGGCGGCCGAAGCTCGGAAAAAGGGCGAGGCAGGCGGCGACCACGTGCTCGATGACGGGCAGGTTGCCGCGCTGCGCGTACGAGTTGTAGAAATCGAGGTCGCCGCCCATCACCAGCTCGCCCTTGTCGGACTGGCTGACGTAGAAATGCACGGCGCCCGAGGTCACCACGGTGTCGAGGATCGGCTTCACCGGCTCCGACACCATCGCCTGCAGCACGTGCGACTCGATCGGCAGGCGGAGGCCGGCCATCGCGGCGACATGGCTCGAATGCCCGGCCACGGCGATGCCGATCTTCGGCGTGGCGATGTGGCCGTGCGCGGTGTCGATGCCGCTGACGCGCCCGCCATCGACGCGAATGCCGGTAACCTCGCATTGCTGGATGATGTCGACGCCGAGCGCATCGGCGGCGCGCGCGTAGCCCCATGCCACCGCGTCGTGGCGCACGGTGCCGCCGCGCGGCTGGAGGAGCCCGCCCATGATCGGAAAGCGCGCGCCATCGGAACAGTCGAGATTGGGGATCCATGCCGCGATCTCGTCGCGTGTCAGGAATTTCGCGTCGATGCCGTTGAGGCGCATCGCGTTGCCGCGGCGCATCGCCGCATCCATGTCCGCCGGCGAATGCACGAGATTGAGCACGCCGCGCGCGCTGTACATCACGTTGAAGTTGAGTTCCTGCGCCAGGCGCTCCCACAGCTTGAGCGAGAACTCGTAGAAGTGCGCGTTGGCATCGAGATGGTAGTTGGAGCGCACGATCGTGGTGTTGCGCCCGGTGTTGCCGCCGCCGAGCCACCCTTTCTCGAGCACGGCGACGTCGCGCATGCCGTGCTCGCGGGCGAGGTAATACGCCGTGGCGAGCCCATGCCCGCCGCCGCCGATGACGACGGCGTCGTAACGCTTTTTCGGCGGCGGGCTGCGCCACGCCAGCGGCCAGTCGCGATGCCTGCGCAGGCCCTCGCGCGCGAGCGAGAAGATCGAGTAGCGCATCGTGCGGCGCCGTCCGCGGCTACAGCACCTGCGACAGAAACGCGCGCGTGCGATCCTTCGCCGGGTGGTCGAACAGCTGCGCCGGCGGACCGGATTCGACGATCACTCCGCCGTCGGTGAAGTACACGGTGCGCGCGATCTCGCGCGCGAAGCGCATCTCGTGGGTGACGAGCATGCAGGTCATGCCTTCCTGCGCAAGCTCGCGCACGGTGGCCAGCACGTCCTTGATCGTCTCCGGGTCGAGCGCCGCCGTGATCTCGTCGAACAGCATCACCTCGGGGCGCATCGCCAGCGACCGGGCGATGGCGACGCGTTGCTGCTGGCCGCCGGAGAGCTCGCCTGGGTAGGCGTTCGCCTTGGCGGCGAGCCCCACCTTCTTCAGCAGGGCGAGGGCGCGAGCACGCACTTCGTCGCGGTCCTCGTGCAGCACGTGCACCGGCGCCATCATCACGTTGTCGAGCGCCGTCTTGTGCGGAAACAGGTTGTACTGCTGGAACACCATCGACACCACCTTGCGCAGCGCGATCTTCTGCTGGTCGGTCCGCAATTCCTGCACGGCGAATTCGCGCACGCGGATGCTGCCGCTGTTGATCGGCACGAGGCCGTTGATGCAGCGCAGCAGCGTCGACTTGCCCGAGCCAGAGGGGCCGATGATGCAGATCACCTCGCCCTTCTGCATGTCCATCGACACGCCCTTCAGCACCTCGACGTCGCCGAACGACTTGTGCACGTCGCGCACGCTCACCAGCGGCTCGGGATTGGCGGGGGAGGAGGCGTTCATTCAGTGGTCGACCGCATATTTGGCCTCGAGGCGCACCGTCCAGCGCGCAATCGGGTAACAGTAGAGGAAGAACAGCACGAGCACGAAGCCATAGAACGACAGCAGCAGACCTGGACGGTTCTCGGCGCTCAGCACGCGCCCCGTCAGCGTCATGATCTCGGCGACGCCGACGATCGACGTCAGCACCGTCGACATCGTCAGGATCGCATACAGGTTCATCCACGGCGGCAGCATCCGCTTGACGCACTGCGGCAGGATGATCATCCACATCGTCTGGCGCCGGTTGAACGCCAGCGACGCCGCCGATTCCCATTGCGCGGTGGGGATCGACTGCACGGCGCCGCGCACGATCTCGGCGACGTTCGCCATGACCGGCAGCGCGAGCCCGAACGTGGCCTTGACCCAGTCCGGAACCGGGATCGTCACGCCGAACACGTGCACCTGGAACGGCAGCAGGAACATGCAATAGAAGAGCAGCACCAGCCATGGCGCATTGCGGAAGAAATGCGTGATGAAGGCGGCTATATTGCGCACCGCCTTCAGCTGCGAGATCTGCGCGTAGCCGAGGACGAGGCCGGCGAGCGTGCCGGTCGACATGGCCATGGCGCTGATCGCGAGGTTGAAGACGAAGCCGCCGAGCAGCACCGGCAGCCACTTCCACAGCGTGGCCAGCACCGACGGCTGGCCGTCGCCGGCCTGCGCCTGCGCGACGCCGCAGGCGATCGCGAACAAGGCGAAGAGCACGGCAGCGTGCGAAGGCGTCAGGCGCAGCGTGAAGATGCCGTCGCGCCGCGATGCCGCGGCCGCGCGCGCCATGCGTGCCGCGCCGGGCAGCAGCACGGGCAGGTCGGTGGCGGCGGTTGGGATGGCGTGCCAGCGTCGTCGCGGCTCCGGCGATTTCGCGTGCGCGCCGAACGCACGCGTGAAGCTCGCGAAGCTCATGCGCCGAACCCCGGCACGCGGATCGCACGCTCCCAGCGGTCCATCGCAAACACCAGCGCACCGACCAGCACGAAGTAGACGATGAGCAGCACGTTCATCATCTCCGGCACGTTGAGGTTGTCGGACCAGATCTGGCTGGTGACGTACAGCAGCTCAGGCACCGCGATCGCGTAGGCGAGCGTGGTGGTCTTCACCAGGTTGACGAGGTTGTTGTTGAGCGCCGGCAGGCTGATGCGGAACGCCAGCGGCAGCACGATCAGCACGTACGTGCGCAGCCGGCTGAATCCCAGCGACTCGGCCGCCTCGATCGTCGTCTTCGGCACCGCCTCGACGCCGGACCGGAAGATCTCGACGTTGAACGCGCCGGCGAAGAACGACAGCGAGATGATCGCCCACGCGACGTTGCTGACCAGCGGCACCGGATGACCGGCGGCGTCGTTGGTGGACAGCAGGCTGCCGATGCCGAAATAGAAGAAGTAGATCTGCACCAGCGGCGGGGTGTTGCGGAAGAACTGGATATAACCGTTGACGATCCGGCGCGTCAGCGTCAGGCGCGAACCCTGCAGCCAGGCGCCGACCACGCCGATCGCCACGCTGGCGACGATCGAGATCGCCGACAGCTCGAGCGTCATCCACAGCCCGGCGGTGAAACGGTGGCGGTCGAACGAATCGTAGAAGATCGGCAGGTTGATTCCGGTCGTGTCGTACAGCGCACGAAACCACTGCCAGATGGCATCCATCGGGGTCCTCGATCCGGGGGCCAGCCGCCGAGGCGCCGGGCGCGCGCATCGGCGCGCCCGGGCGGTCCCCGTTCGCGTCGGTGACTACTTGTACTTCGCGTGCATCTCTTGCGCGAACTTGGTGGGCTTGATGCCCCACTTCTTCTCGAGGCGCTCGATGAAGCCGGTCTTGTGCCAGTTGACGGTGGCGTCGGACACGAACTTGACCATCTTGGCCTCACCCTGCTTGACGCCGATTCCCCAGGGCTGGAACAGGATCGAGTCGAGCGGCATCTCGTACGCGCTCCATTCCGGCGTCTGCAGCTGGCCGACGATCGCGGTGTCGTCGTAGGCGAATCCCACGCAATTGCCGTTCTTGAGCGCCGCATAGGCTTCCGCGGTGCCCGGGAATGCGACGCCTTCGACGCCGTACTTCTCCTGCAGCTCCTTGTTGTAGAACGAGCCCTGGATCAGGCACACCTTCTTGCCCTTGAGGCCGGCCCACGACTTGAGGTGCGCCGACTTGAGCGCCATCACGTTGGTGCCCGAGCCGTAGTAGTTGGGCTCGACGAAGTCGATGATCTTGCGGCGGTCCGGCGTGTCGCTCGTCGTGGCGATCATCAGGTCGATCTTGCCTTGCTGCAGGAACTGGATGCGGTTCGACGCGACCACCGGCACCAGCTCGAGCTTGACGCCGAGGCGATGTGCGAGATCGGCGGCGAGCTCCGGCTCGAAGCCGACGATCTTGCCCGCCGGATCGAGGTAGCCGAACGGCCGGTAATCGGCCTTGACGCCGACCACCAGCGTGCCCTTGCTCCTGACGTCCGCCAGCACGTCGGCGCGCGCCGCGGTGGCCCCCAGCATGGCGAGCGCAACGCCGGCCACGACGAATTTCAAGTACTTTGTCATCATTATGTTGTCCTCGTTTCCAACGGATGAATGGCATCGCCGGGTTCTGGCGCGCCCTGTGACGAGTCCTGCCGCTTCCCGCAAGGAAGGGCGTGGACCTTGCAAATCTCGCCGGCGCCGAAACCTCGTGTGCCGCGCTCGCCGGCGGTCATCAACAATGCCGTGCATGGCCCCGTCCGTCAACACCCGCCGGGGCGCGCGTCATCCCCGGCGGCGGCAGTCGGCGGCGTCTGTTGTCGGCTACCACCTAGGCGACACGCTGCGACGAGGCCGCTGCGGCGGGCCGGGCGAGGGCATCCTTCGATTCGGTCAGCGCGCGATCGAAGATCGTCATCGCGAGGTCGATGTCGGCGCGCGACACGGTGAGCGGCGGCGCGATCCGCCACACCGACCCCCGCTCGGGACGGCGGCGGATGTTCATGCTGAGCCCCAGCTCGAGGCAGCGCTTCGTCGTGGCGGCGCCGAGCGCATGGTGGGGCTCGCGCGTGTCGCGGTCCTTGACCAGCTCGATGCCGCGCAACAGGCCCATGCCGCGCACGTCGCCGATCTCGGCGTGGCGCGCCTGCAGCTCGCGCAGGCGTGCCGCAAGGTAGTCGCCCATCGTGCGGCTGCGCTCGAGCAGCTTTTCCTGCTCGATGGTGTCGAGCACGGCGACGCCCACCGCCGCTGGCAGCGGATCGCTGACGTGCGACGTGTAGAACGCGAAGCCGCGCGCGTGGCAGCGTTCCTCGATGGCGTCGCTGGTGATGACGCCGGCGAGCGGAATGCCGCCGCCCAGCGTCTTCGACACCGTCATGATGTCGGGCGTCACGCCGAGATGGGTGGCGGCGAACCAGTGCCCGAGGCGGCCGAACGCGGTCTGCGCCTCGTCGAAGATCAGCAGCATGCCGCGCTTGTGCGCCTCGGCCTGCAACGCGTCGAAGTAGCCGTCCGGCGGCACGATGACGCCGCCGGCGCTGATCACGGGCTCGGCGATCACCGCCGCCGGCGCGCCGGTCGACTGCATGTCGTACATCTCGAAGCCGATCTTCATGCACGTCATGTCGCAGCGGTCGCGGCAGTGCCGCACCGGACAGCGATAGGCGTTCGGCTCGGGAATGACGAACGCGCCCGGCATCCCGGGCCCGTAGCCCTTGCGGTCGCTCGCATACGACACGGCCCCGGCGTTGCCGGTGACGCCGTGCCACGATCCGCCGAATCCGACCACTTCGTAGCCGCCGGTGCAGAGCTTGGCCATCTTGAGGGCGGCATCGTTGCTCTCGCTGCCGGTGTTGAGGAACAGCGATTTCTTCAGCGGCCGCGGCACGATCGCGGCGATCTTCGCCGCGAGCTCGACGACGCTGCGCGGAATCATGCCTGAGAAGAGGTGCAGCGCGGTGTCGCAGCTCTTCTTGATGGCCGCGACGACGTTCGGGTGGTTGTGGCCCACCGTCGCGCACATCTGGCCCGATGTGAAGTCGAGGATCCGCTTGCCGGCGGCATCGACGACCCAGGAGCCCTGCGCCGTCTCGATGATCTCGGGATAGGCATCGCCGCCGTAGCGGATCAGGTTCTCGCGCGATGCCGTTGGCGGTACGTCATTGCCCATGGGATTCTTCCTGTAGCGAAGGCCGGTCCGCCAGCAGCGCGTCGAAGGCGACCAGCCCGTTGAGGATGTGACGCTCCACCGCGCGCGCAACGCCGGCGGCGTCGCGGCGCGCGAATGTGGCGGCGATCTCCCGATGCTCGGCGATCGACTGACGCACGCGCTCGCGGCGCTGCCACAGCATGTAGCGTGGGAACTGGTCCCACATCTGCTCGATCAGCGCGAGCAGCATCGGATTGCCGGCGGCGGCGTACAGCGCACGGTGGAAGCGCGCGTCGGCGTCGCCGAGGCCGCGCATGTCGCCGGCGGCGAACGCCGCGGCCATGGTGCGGGCGAGGCCGCGCACCGCATTGATCGTCGCTGCATCGGCATTCGCCGCCGACAGCCGCGCAGCTTCCGACTCGAGCAGTGCGCGCACGCGGTAGACGTGGGCGACGCGCGCCGCGTCGAGCGCGGCGACGCGGATGCCGTGGTGCGATTCGTGGACGAGCAGCCCCTTGGCGACGAGCTCGAGGGCGGCTTCACGCGCGGGCGTGGCGCCAAGGTCGAGATCCGCCATCAGCTGCACCTGGCGCAGCGGCTGGCCCGGACGGTAGCGGCCGCCCATGATCGCGTCGCGCACCTTGGCCACGGCGTCTTCGCGCTTGGTGCGGTAGGGGAGGCGGGACGCAGGCATCGTCCGCAGTGTACTTTATATTTTATAAAATGGCGACGGCCACGCGCGAGGGCGCCGCCGACCCAGCGCTCAGCCGAGGAGGTCGGAGGCGATCGCGCCGTCGAGGTCGATCTTGCCGGCGAGCTGCCTGGTCTCGCCGAGGAATCGGACCTGGTCCTCGAGGCCGGCGCGGAACTGCGCGCTGCTCATGATCGCCTTCGCCGCGGCGACGTCGAAGAAGCCGCTCTGCAGCAGCTGCGTGCGCATCGCCGCGGCGTCGGTCGGCGTCTTCTGCTCGGCGTTGACGTAGCGCGTGATCTCGGCGACGGCGTCGGCTTGCGTGGCAGGATCGTGCAGATAGGGGACGCCCTTGCCGTGATACGCGGCGAGGAACGCGCGCAGCGCCGGCTTCTGCGCGGTCACCACCGACGTCGGCGCCACGAACACGTCGTAGTCCTCGAACGGCGCCGTGCTGCCGGGCGGCTTGGTGAACATGTCGCGCGTGAACAGATCGCGGGTGTCGCGGCGCAGCGCGCGGATGTAGGCGGCGCCGGCGAGCGAAGGCACGACCGCGTCGACGCGCTTGGCGAGGAATGCCGCCTGCGCGTCGCCGGCCGCGAGGTTGACGAACTCGACATCGGCGGTGGTCATGCCGTACTTCGCGAGCGCACGCACCAGGAAGTAGTGCAGCCCGGTGCCCGAGGTCGTCGCCACGCGCTTGCCGGCGAGATCCTTCACCGACGCGATCTCCGGCGCGCTTTGCAGCACGAACAGCGGCGCCGGATCGGTGGCGATCGACACGATGGACAGCGGGATTGCGCGGCCGGCGATGGCGAGCAGCGCGGGCGTTGCCGAAACCGAGCCGAGCGCGATGCTGCCGCCGCCCATCGCCTGCAGCACCTTCGGGCCACCGGCGCCGACGAAGAGCTGCGTCTGCAGGTCGACGCCGGCATCCCTGAACCATCCCTTGTGGTCGGTGAGCGACACGAGACCGGCCACGGGGTTGCGCAGGAGACCCATCGTCAGCGGGGGCAGCGCGGCATGCGCAAGCCGCATCGGCGCCGCGAACGGCAGCGCGCCGGCCAGCGCCATCGCATGGCGCAGTACGCGCCGGCGGCCGTAATCGGGTGCTTTCATCTCGATTCTCCTGTCACGCGCGCCGCGCCAGCGCGGCAATGGGTTCGGCGGCGAACGCCGCGGTGTCGTCCGCACCCTGATCCGACCGCGTGAGCTGGCCGCAGCCGTTGACGGGCTTGGCGGCACCATCCTGTGACGGCGCGACGTAACGCGCGAACCACGCCTCGAGACGGCCGCGCAGCCGGGCGACGGTGTCCGCCACTGCCGTGTCGTCGACGCGATTCACGCGCTCGCCCGGGTCGTGCGCGAGGTCGTACAGCTCGTGCGGACCCTGCGGGTAGCGATGGACGTACTTCCAGTTGCGGGTGCGCACCATCCGCGTGGGCCCGTATTCGTCGTAGACCACGATGTCGCACTCGGCGGACGCCCGCGCGCCCGCGAGGATCGGCGCGAAGCTGCGTCCGGGCTTGCGCGGATCGTGCGGCGCGTCGAGCCCGGCGTATTCGAGGAGCGTCGGGTAGAAATCGTAGCCCGAGATCATCGCGTCGGACACGCCGCCTGCGGCAATGCGGCCCGGCTGGGAAAACAGACACGGCACCTTGACCGAGGTGTCGTACATGTTCTGCGGGCGCGTGCCGTTGCCCTTGCCCCAGATGCCGTGGTGGCCGCAATTCATGCCGTTGTCGCTCATGAACACGACGAGCGTGCTCTCGCGCAGGCCGTGGCGATCGAGCATCGCCAATGTCGCGCCGATGCCGTCGTCCATCGCCGTCATCGCCGCGTAGTAGCCGGTGAGGCTTTCGCGACGCCGCGCGCGGCCTTCGTCGGTCGCCGGGTTGCCGGTGGCCGACCAGGGGTGCGGCGGCTCGTCCGGGCAGGAGGCGAACGCGCAGTCGCGATACAGGTCGGTGTAGGCCTGCGGATGCGCATCGATCCACGGGTAATGCGGCGCGGTGTAGTTGAGGCAGAGGAAGAAGGGTTCCGCGCGCCGCGCCTCGGCGTCGAGGAATCCGGCGGCCTCGCGCGTCAGCACCTCCGTCAGGTAGCCGGGCGGATTGCACAGGCGGTCCTCGTCGCACATCGGCGCGCCGAAATAGACGCTCATCCCCGATTGGTGCGCGAACCAGCGCACGAAGCCCGGGCGCGGCACGTCGCTCGCGCCGAGATGCCATTTGCCGATCAGTGCGCAGCGATAGCCGGCGGCGGCGAAGCGCTCGGTGAGGAGCGTGCGGCCGGCAAGGTAATCGATGCGCGCATCGCCGACGTTGCCGGCGCGGATCCAGTCGTGCACGCCATGCTGTGACGGGATCTCGCCGGTCATCAGCGACGCGCGCGCCGGCGAGCACACGGGCGATGTGCAGAAGCAGTCGGTGAAGCGCATCCCCGAGGCGGCGATGGCGTCGAGCGTCGGCGTGCGGATCTCGGCGTTGCCGGCGCAGCCCATCGCCCACGCGCCCTGGTCGTCGCTCAGCACGAACAGGACATTGGGGCGCCGCGGATCGCGGCTAGCCACGCGCGCGTGCCTCCGGTGCCGGTGGTTGCATGCGGGAGCGCGCCGCCATCACGTCATGATGATGCCGCCGTCGACGTTGAACGCCGAGCCGGTGGTGAACGCGCAGTCGTCGGAAGCGATGAACACCGCCATCTTCGCCACTTCCTCGACGGTGCCGAGGCGACCCAGCGGCGAGCGCGCGTTGACCCGCGACATGATGCGATCGAGTCCCACGCCCTCGATCTCGGCGCCCTCGCGCCACCCCTGCTCGCCGAGCGCGGTGGCGATCGGGCCTGGGCAGATCGCGTTGACGAGGATGCCGTGGCGCGCCACTTCCAGGGCGAGCGAGCGCGTGAAGCCGATGACGCCGAATTTCGACGCGCTGTAGGCGCTGGCGGTCGGCTCGCCCACCTTGCCGGCGATCGACGCGATGTTGACGATGCGCCCGCGCGCGGCGCCGATCATCGCCGGCAGCACTGCCTTGCTGCACAGGAACGTCGCCTTGAGGTTGACGTCGAGCACCTCGTCCCACACCGCCTCGGTCATGTCCTTGACCCACGCCTTGCGGATGATGCCGGCGTTGTTGACGAGCACGTCGATGCGCGGGTGGCGCGCGAGCGTGGCCGCCACCATCGCGGTGACGTCGCCCTCGCGGGTGACGTCGGTCGCGACGGCGAGCGCCGTGCTGCCGATGGACGCCGCGACATCGCGCGCCGCGGCGAGGTCGCGGTCGGCCAGCGTGACGTGCGCGCCCTCGGCGGCGAACGCGCGCCCGATCGCGGCGCCGATGCCGCTCGCGCCGCCGGTGACGATGGCGACGCGTCCCGCGAGCCGTCCCGCCATCAGGCGACCTCGTGCAGCTGCGGATAGTCGATGTTGAGCAGGAACCTCGGCGGCTCGTCCTCCTCGATCGGCACGAAGCGCCGCGCGTTGCCGCCGAAGTGATTGTCGGTCTTGGGCACGGAGATCGTCGAGATCTCGCCGCCGACCAGCACGTCGCCGCCATCCTTCGCCCAGAAGCGGTGATAGAGCCGCGGCGTGATGGTGAGGCTCGCGCCATGCGGGATCTCGAACACCTGGCCCGCGGTGAACGGGGTGCGCACCCCGTCGCACCAGACAACGCCGGGCGACTGCTCGTCCATCGTGTCGTCGCTGCGCGCGTTGAAGAGCTGGATCATCAGCGTGCCGCCGTTGTAGCTGATGATGTCCTCGGATTTGCGGTGATGGAAATGGTAGGGCAGCCGCTGTCCGGGCTTCAGCACGAAGATCTTCTCGCCGTACGGGGTGCCCTCGTCCGGCCGCTCGGGCGTGCCATTGCGCACGTCGAACATCGTGATGCCGATGTGGTCGAAGTCGCCCTGGCCGAAGTCGGTGCATGCCCAGCCCAGCGCGTTGCGCGTGATGCGGCCCATCTCGGGACCCGCCGCGCGCCAGCGCTCTGCCGGCCAGTAGCCCCATGGCGGCAGGTGGATGTGATGGCGGGCGAGCGTCTTCTGCGCGAGGTCGATCGCGGCGTTGATCTGTGATCGTTTCATCGTCGTTCTTCCGTTGCGGGTTGCGACCGTGGCCGTGGATTGGAAAGCGTGCGCGGCGAGAGCCGCGGCAGGCAGGCGAGTGCATTGTCGCCGAACACGGCCGCGGTGTCGGCTTCGCTCGCGCCGCGCCGCGCGAGCAGCGACTCGACGCAGCCCACCCAGTCGCCATAGCGCGCGAAGCGCACCAGCATCGGCCAGTCGCTGGCGAACACCAGGCGGCGCGCGCCGAGGATATCGTACGCGGTGTCGAGGATCGACAGGGCGTCGGCACTGCGCCATGCGTTGCCGAACAGGAACGGCAGCCCCGACAGCTGCACGAAGGTCTGCGGCCGTGCGGCGAGGGTGCGCAGCGCGCCGACCCACGCCGCGCGGTCGGCGCGTGGCGTGACCATCGCCAGGTGGTTGAACACGACGGGACCCGCGGGCAGCGCGCCGAGCGCCTCGCGCAGATGCGGGTAATGCCGCGGCTCGGCGAGCACGGTGACGCCAAGACCGAGCGTCAACGCGTGGCCGAGGTTGGCGAGCACGCGGGGACGCAGGATGAAGCGGTCATCGGCAATGCGCCGCAGCTGCGCGCGCACGCCGACGACGACGGGCTCGCGGGCGAGCGCGTCGATCGCGGTGGCGCCCGCGTCGGCATCGAGGTCCACCCACCCGGTGACGCCCCATACCGTGGATTCGCCGCGGGCGAGATCGACGAGCCACGCCGTCTCCTCGACCTGCGGCGCGGTCTGCACGAGGACGGTGCCGTCGATGCGGCTGCGCGCAAGTTCGACGGCGACGTCGCGCGGCAGGAAATCGCGGCGATACGCTTCGTGGTCCGCCACCGGCCGGTTGTCGAAGCCGCAGTCGGGCTGCCAGTAATGCAAATGGGCGTCGATGCGCATCGCTGGAATTACGAGGCGGCGGTTTCAGCGGCGCGTGCGAGGCCCGTGCGCGCGACGAGTCCTTCTGCCGCGAGGTCGTGCCACAGCGCCGGGTCGATGGTGACGTGCATCGCGGCAAGGCTCGCATCGACTTCGTCGGGCGAGCGCGGGCCGATGAGCACCGTGCGCACCGCGGGATGGCTGGCGGCGAACTGCAAGGCCGCGGTCGGCAATGCGACGCCATGGCGCGCGCACACCGCGGCGATGCGTGCAGTGCGCCCGATCTCGGCCGCGGATGCCGGCCGGTAGTCGTAGGTCGGCGCCGGCTGCGGCCAGCGGCCGAGAATGCCCGAGTTGAAGATGCCGCCCGCGATCACCGCGACGCCCTGGCGTTGCGCCTGCGCGAAAAGCCCGGCCGCGCTCGCGTCGAGCAGCGTGTAGCGCCCCGCCAGCAGGAATGCCTGGAAGGGTGCGCGCGCCAGCAGCGTCGCCACGGGTGCCACGAGATTCGAGCCGATGCCGATCGCGCCGACTACGCCTTCCGCCTGCAATTGCGCGAGCTCGGCATGGGCTTCGAGGCAGGCCTCGACGTGGTTGTCAACGTCATGCAGATGCACGACGTCGAGGCGATCGACGCCGAGCCGCTCGAGGCTGCGCTGTACCGACGCCCGCGTCGCGCCGCGGCTGTAGTCCCAGCGATCGGCAGCGCGCGGCGTCGCCGTGCCGGGCGGGGTGGCCGCCTGCGCATACGGCCGCGTGACGCCGGTCTTGGTGCACAGCACATAGTCGTCGCGGGGCAGGCCGCGCAATGCCCTGCCGAGACGCTCTTCGCCGAGCCCGCCGCCATACAGCGGCGCGACGTCGAAGAAGCGCACGCCGCGGTCGATCGCCTGCGCCAGCGTCGCGGCGGCGTCGTGCTCCGACACCTGCGGGGCGGCGAGCGTGGCGCAGCCGACGCCGAGGTGCGGCCAGGCGGCAGGCGCGATCGTCAAGCCGACACCGGGTCGAGGCGATTGAGATCGGGCGCGAGCTGCCAGCGGAACGCCTCGGCGGGATGCACGCCGCGCGCCCACGCATCGATCACGTTCTTTTCCAGCCGGCGCTCGCGGATGCGCGCGGCGATGGCGTCGGGATGCCAGCCGTCGAGGACGCGCGCGAGGAGCTCGTCGCGCAGTGAAGCACGCGCGGGATCGGCGGCGAGGTCGCGCTGCTCGTCCGGGTCGTCGGCGAGGTCGTACAGTTGCGGCGCGTCGCCGTGATAGTAGATGAGCTTGTGGCGGCCCCGGCGCACCATCCGGTGCTGGATGGCGCGGCCGCCCGTCCATGCCGGCACGACGTCCGTGCAATGCTCGCTGAACGTCTCGTCGACCCACGGCGCGTGCGCATCGCGGGCGACGCCCAGCAGGCTGCGCCCGCGCCCGAGGGGCAGCGCCGGCGCGCCGAGCGCATCGACCATCGTCGCCGCGACGTCGATCAGGTTGGCGACTTGCGCGCGCCGCTGGCCGGCGGGCAGGTTCCCGCGCCAGCGCATGATCGCAGGCACGCGCACCGAATCCTCGAACAGCGTGTGCTTCCACCACAGGCCGCGTTCGCCGAGCTGGTCGCCGTGGTCGGTGGTGTAGACGACGAGCGTGTCGTCATCGAGGCCTTCGGCGGCGAGCGTCGCCAGCACGTCGCCGATCAGCCGGTCGAGCCGATGCACGAGCGCGTAGTAGGCGGTGCGCGCACGCAGCGTGTCCGCGGCCTCGACGTCGGTGAGCTGGCGGTCGCTGCGCCACCATTGCTCCCACGGGTGGGGCGGCGCGCTCGGCATCGCGTGGCGCGGCGCCGGCACGCGCCCGTCGAAGCGATCGTAGTCCTCGCGCCATGCGACGTAGGGTGGATGCGGCAACAGGAATCCGACGGTCAGGCAGAACGGCTCGTTGCTGCCCGCGCGCCGCGCCGCGCCGTACGCGCGCAGCTGCGCGCACGCCGCCGCCGCCGTCTCGATGTCCTTGACCTGGTAGGCGGACTGCCCGATTCCCGAACGGGTCAGGCTCTCGCGCCACGGATCGTTGGCACGGTCGAGCACGCCGAGATCGTGCCGCGGCACGCCGCCGAAGTTGGGACTGTGGTCACCGACGCTGCGCTCGGCATAGCCGTGCAGCTGGTCCGGGCCCATCGCGTGCAGCCGGCCGGCGAGCATCGGCCGGTAGCCGGCCGCGCCGGCGGCGTGCAGCCACGTCGCCGCGTCGGAGCGCAGGTAGTCGTCGTTGGTCCAGCATTCCTGCTCGTACGGATGGCGCGCGGTGAGCATCGCCATCCGGCTCGGCACGCACAGCGGCGACGGACAGTAGACGTTGTCGAAAGTGACGCCCTCGGCGGCGAGCCGGTCGAGGTGCGGCGTCGCCCCTGTCGTATCGCCGTAACAGCCCGCCACGCGCTGGGCGTGCTGGTCGGAGAACAGGAAGAGCAGGTTGGGGCGGGTCATCGATCGCGGCGCGGATTCACGCGCCGCATGCCGGCCGGCATGCGGCGCCCGGGGGAATCACAGGCGCTTGTCGGCCTGGATGGGCTTGAGATCCGCGAATGCGGCCGGATCCTTCTTCTCGGCGGCCGCGACGAACGTGTTGTCGATGGCGGGCGCCGGGTCGAATGCCTGCGGGATGCGCTTCTGCGACAGCAGCAGCGGAATCGCGTGCTCCTTGAAGCCATCGATCGTGTTCTTCGACAGGCGCACGTCGAGCGGCAGGTTCTCGAGCGCGAGCTCGAGCGTCGCCTTGTCGAGGCCGGGGATCCAGCGCGTCGAGATCTCCGCCGCCTCGGCGCGATGCGCACGCGTCCAGTTCTGCGCGCCGGCATAGGCGTCGATGAACGCGGCGAGATCCCTGGACTTCTTCGCGATCACGTCCTTGGTGGTGACGATCGTGCCCGCGTCGTAGCAGCTCTTGCAGCCGCCGTAGAGCAGCTTGTACGAGCCCTGCACGTTGGTCAGCGCGGCGCTCGGCCACGGCTCCCAGGCGGCGATCACGTCGGCATCCTTGTTGGCGAGCGCGGTCGCCATGCTGGACGGCGCGGTGTTGACGAGCGTCACGTCGTCGAGCGAAAGGCCGTTCTGCTTGAGGATGCCGGCGATGTACGGCTCGCCGCCGGCGCCGCGGGTCACGCCGATTTTCTTGCCCTTGAGCTTGGTCAGGTCGTCCTTGGTCACGCCTGCGCCCGGCCGCGCCACCATCGAGATCACTTCGCTCTGCGGATTGTTGAGCGCGTTGTTCCAGGTGTGCCCGATCAGCACGACGGGCACGCCGCGCGAAACCGCCGTCAGGAACGGATAGGTGCCGAACAGACCGACGTCGACGGTGCCGCTCGCCAGCGCGTTCGAGATCTCGACGCCGCTCGGCATCATGTCGACCTTGACGTCGAGACCGGCCTTGGCGAACAGACCCTTCTCGACGGCGGAGAAGAACGGCGCGTTCTCCGCCGCAGTGGTCACCGCGACGCGCAGTTGCTCCGCCGCGGCCGCGCCGCTGGCGAGCGCCACGGCGGCCAGCATGGCCGCTGCCCATCCCCGCAGAAATACTCGCATCGCATCCTCCTCGGTGGTGCCCACTCGTGGGCTATCAGTGATATCTTACTTGCATCCTAACGCTGTTACGATGCGCCTGGCAACAGGCAAGCATGCCGCCGATGACGAGATTCGCGTGATGCGCAAGGTGAAGTCCAAGTCGCTGATGCGCGAGATCGCGTACGAGCGATTCAAGGCCGAGCTGTTCCGGCGCAACCTCGTGCCCGGACAGTTCGTGTCGCAGGGCGAGCTGTGCGAGCTGCTGGACGTGCCGCTCGGACCCACGCGCGAGGCGTTGAAGCGCCTGGAGGCGGAAAGCCTCGTGCGGCTGATCCCGCAGCGCGGCATCCAGATCACCGACATCGGCGTGACGCTGATCCACGAGGCGTTCGAGTTCCGCACGGTACTCGAGCTGGCGGCGGTGCGGCGATTCGCGCGCGCCGCCGACGCTGCGACGTTGGCCAGGCTCGAGGCGGACACCGCCGAGATCCTGCGCCGCCTCGACGGCGGCTCGAACGAGGACCCCAAGCTGATCGACGCCGCATTGCAGGTCGACTGGGGCATGCACTACATGATGATCGACGCGATCGGCAACCGCATCCTCGCCACCGCGCACCGCCAGAACTTCGACAAGATCAAGATGATCCGCCTGCACGGCCGCTCGCCGCGCTACCTGCCGCTGGCGATGGAGGAGCATCTGAAGGTGATCGTCGCGCTCAAGCAGCGTGACCCCGACCACGCCGCGGCCGCGCTCGGCGAGCATCTGGCGAGCGCCGAGCGGCGCGCGCTCGGACTGTAGCCGCGCGCCGGATTGCGGAGGTGTCGATGCCGGGGCTGCCTGTCAAGATCAAGATCGCCGACCTGACGCTCGACTACGTCAACGCCGAGACCGGCGTGCGCCACCGCGCCGTGCAGCATCTTGACCTCGACGTGCGCGCCAACGAATTCCTGTGCGTCGTCGGTCCCAGCGGCTGCGGCAAGTCGACGCTGCTCGCCGCGATTGCCGGCTTCCTCAAGCCGACCGCGGGCTCGCTGGCGATGGACGGCCGCGCGATCACCGGACCCGGCGCCGACCGTGGCGTGGTGTTCCAGGAGTACGCGCTGCTGCCGTGGATGAACGTGCTCGACAACGCGGCGCTCGGCCTCAAGCTGCGCAACGTGCCGCGCCAGGAGCGCTACACGATCGCGCGGCGCTACCTCGCGCTCGCCAACCTGCACGGCGTCGAACACAAGTATCCGCACGAGCTGTCGGGCGGCATGCGCCAGCGCGTGGCGGTCGCGCGCACGCTGGCCAACTCGCCCGAGGTGATGCTGATGGACGAGCCGTTCGCCGCGGTCGACGCGCAGACGCGGATGGTGCTGCAGGAGGAGCTGATGCGCATCTCCGAGCGCTCGGCGCTCACCGTGGTCTTCATCACCCACAGCGTCGAGGAGGCGATCTTCCTCGGCGACCGCGTCGCCGTCATGTCGCCCGGCCCGGGACGCGTGCTGCACGTCGTCGACGTGCCGTTCGCCAAGGCGTCGCGCACGTGGAAGTCGCTCAATGCCGATCCGGCTTTCGCGGCGCTGCGCGAAGCGTTGCTCGACCTGGTGCGTACCCCGGTCGGCGACGCGACGGCGAGTGACGTTGCGACGAGGGCATCCGTCTGATGCTGCGCATTCCGCTGATCGCCACGCTCGTCCTCGTCGCGGCGTTCGCGGCATTCTGGATCGCGGGCAGCGTGGGCGCGGCGCACAAGCTCGCGCCGCTCGAGCCGATCGCCGCAGGCGGCGGCAATTACGCGATCACGCTCGAATTTGCGCCGGAGCGCTTCCACCAGCAGCGGCTGCAGGACCTCGGGCGCGTGGTCGAGGTGCGCGGTGCGACCGTGTACATGAAGGACGTCGATCCGGCGGCCCTGGCGACGATCGCCCGCCAGTACTGGGTGGATTCGATCGCGCGCTGGAACGGCTGATGGACGCCGGCACGCTCGTCGCTCCCGCGCGCCTCCGCCTGTCGCCGCGCGTGGCGCGCGCGCTGAAGGGCGCGCTCGGCGTCGGCCTCCTGCTGCTGGCGTGGCAGATCTCCGTGCCGATGGTCGGCATGACCGCCTATTTCTATCCCGCGCCGAGCGACGTGTGGGTGGCGTTCGTCGACCTTTGCCGCAAGGGCATATTGCCGGTCTACATCGCCGACAGCCTGGCGCGCTACAGCGTGGGCGTCGGCGCCGGTGTCCTGCTCGGCATCGTCGCAGGAATGGCGATCGGGCTGTCGCGGCGCGTCTCGCTGGCGCTGTCCCCGCTCCTCAATTTCATGTTCGCGATCGTCGAAGTCGCGTGGATCCCGATCTTCGTCGTGTGGTTCGGCTACGGCGTGAAGACGATCGTGCTGGCGCTCATCTACGTCGTGTTCTTCCCGGTGCTTTACAACACGGTGCTGTCGGTGCGCACCGCGCCGCAGGTGCTCGCCAACGCGGTGCGTTCTCTCGGCGGCTCGCGCGTCGACGTCGTGCGCTACGTGATCCTGCCGAGCGCGCTGCCGGGGATGATCACCGGCCTGAGGCTCGCCGCCGGCTTCGCGTTCCGCGGCCTCGTGTTCGCCGAGATGGTGGCGGCCAAGACCGGCGTCGGCTACCTGATCTTCGACGGCGCGCAGACGCAGCAGACGGCGCGCACGATCGTCGGCATGATCCTGATGGGCCTCATGTGGCTCGCGATCGACCAGTTCTACCTGCGCCCGTTCGAGGTCGCGACCGTGCAGCGCTGGGGCCTGACGGTCGACGCGGCGGATCGCACATGACGGCGAACCGGCGCCAGGCGATCGTCTACGGCACGATCCCGTTCATGCTGGTGATCGCGGTGTGGGCGCTGCTGCCGCACGTCGCGCACTACCCGCCCTACATGCTGCCGTCGATCGGCGCGGTGGCGGCATTCGCGCGCGACTCGATCGTCGACGGCTCGCTCGTCGCCGCGATCGGCGCGAGCCTCGCGCGCCTCGCCATCGGCTTCGTCATCGGCATTGCGCTGGCCATTCCGGTCGGCCTCGCGATCGCGCTCAACCGCCACGTCGCCGACATGATGCGGCCGGTGCTGTCGTTCCTGCAGGCGATCGCCGGCATCGCGTGGGTGCCATTGACCATCATCTGGTTCGGCATCGGCAACGGCTCGGTGATCTTCGTCATCGCCAACACCATCTTCTTCGCCGCGCTCTACAACACGGTGCTCGGCGTGGAATCGATTCCGCTGGCGCTTCACCGCGCCGTGCGCAGCCACGGCGGCCGTGGTATCCGGCTCGTCACCACGCTGATCCTGCCCGGCGCGCTGGTGCAGATCCTGCTCGGCATGCGCACCTCGCTTGCGTATGGCTGGCGCGCGCTGGTCGCCTCCGAGATGATCTCCGGCAGCAGCGGCCTCGGCTACATGACGATGGAGGCGGTGCAGTGGCAGCGCGTCGAGGTAATCATCCTCGGCATGATCGTCATCGGCATCCTGTGGGTCGCCATGGACCGCCTCGTCTTCGCCAGCGTCGAGCGGCGCACCGTGGCGCGCTGGGGCCTGCTGCAACGCTGACGCGCGATCGCGCGCCGCAATCGACAACCCTCGAACGCATGGAGACACCCTTGAAGAGATTCGTCCTGATGCTCTTGCTCGCCATGTGCGCCGGCGGCGCCGCCGCCGATGACTGGCCGGGGCGGCCGATCAAGTGGATCGTGCCGTTTCCGGCGGGCGGGCAGCTCGACGTCGTGTCGCGCCTCGTCGCCGAACGCATCGCCCCCGGCGCTCGGCCAGCCGATCGTGATCGAAGTGAAGACCGGCGCCGACGGCAACATCGGCACCGATCTCGTGGCGAAGAGCGCCGGCGACGGCTATACGTGGCTCGCCGCGAGCCCGCCGACGACGATCCAGCCGGCGGTGCGACCGAAGTCGCTGCGCTACGACCCGCTGCGCGACTTCGCCGCGGTGTCGTTCATCGGCACCAGCCCGTTCCTGTTCGTCGTGCCGGCGTCGCTGCCCGTCAACTCGCTCGCCGAGTTCGTCGCCTACGCGAAGGCGCACCGCGGTGCGATGTCGTACGCCGGTTCGTCGTACGGCACGGTCGTGCACCTCGCCACCGAGGCGTTCAAGCACGACACCGGCATCGACATGCAGATGATCAACTACCCGGGGCAGCCGTCCGCGCTGTCCGACCTGCTGTCGGCGCGGGTGCAGTTCATGTGCCTCGGCCTCATCCTCGCCGAGCCGCAGATCAAGGCCGGCAAGCTGAAGGCGCTGGCGATCCTCGACCCGAGCCGTCATCCGCACCTGCCCGACGTGCCGAGCGTCGTCGAGCTCGGGCATCCGGACCTCGTCATGCAGACGTGGTTCGGCCTGGCGATGCCGAAGGCCACGCCGCCGGCGGTCGTCGCGCGCGTCAACGCCGAGGTTGGCAAGGCACTGGCGATGCCCGACGTGCGCCATCGGCTGGCGGACATGGGCGTCGATGCCGCGCGAGGCGGATCGCCCGCCGACTTCGAGCGCTTCCTGCGCGAGGACGTGGCACGCTGGAAAACCGTCGCCACCGATCTCCACATCGATCTCGACACGCAGTGAGGACGTGGCGATGAGCGCGGCGCATCCCTCCGGCGCGCCGCCGCCGGCCGGCTTCGACGGCACCATCGGCCGCACGCTCGCCGAATCCACGCCGTGGTGGCCGCCGCGGCGCGCGGCGCCGCGCGGCGCACCCAACGTCGTGGTCATCCTGCTCGACGATCTCGGCTTTTCCGACTTCGGCTGCTACGGCGCCGAGATCCACACGCCGGCGATCGACGCGCTGGCGGCGAACGGCGTGCGCTTTCGCAACTACACGACGGTGCCGATGTGCACGCCGGCGCGCGCGGCGCTGCTCACCGGCCGCAATCCGCACGCCGTTGGCTGCGGCTGGCTGACGTTCAACGACCCCGGTTATCCCGGCTACCGCGCTGGCGAGATCGCGGCGGAAGCGCCGACGCTGGCCGAGATCCTGCGCGGCGCGGGCTACTCGACCTACGCGGTGGGCAAGTGGCACAACACCGCCGAGTACCACATCACGCAGGGCGCCGACCGCAGCGCGTGGCCGCTCGCGCGCGGCTTCGACCGCTTCTACGGCTTCATCGGCGGCGAGGCCCACTATTTCTCGCCGTCGCAGCTCGTCGAGGACAATGCGTTCGTCGCGCGCGACGGCTATCCCGACGACTATTTCTGCAGCGACGACTGGACGACACGGGCCATCGACTGGCTCACGGCGCACGCGGCGACGACGACGGACAGGCCGTTCTTCCTCTACGTTGCGCACAACGCGCCGCACGCGCCGCTGCACGCCAAGGCCGGGGACATCGCGCGCTACCGCGGCGTCTACGACGGCGGCTGGGACGCGGCCCGCGAGGCGCGCCATGCGCGGCAGAAGGCGATGGGCATCGTGCCCGCGCACTGGCGCCTCGCGCCGCACAGCCCGGAAGTCCCGGCGTGGGCCGACACCGACCCGGAACTGCGCGCGCTGTACGTCCACTACATGACGCTGTATGCGGCGCTCGTCGACAACGTCGACCAGAACATCGGCCGGCTGACCGCGCACCTCGCGGCCATAGGCCAGCTCGACAACACGCTGGTCATCGTGACCTCGGACAACGGCGCGAACGGCATCGGCGGACGCGAGGGCGCCGCCAACAACCTGACCAAGCGGCTGACCGGCACCGAGGACCCGCGCACGGCGCTGGCGATGATGGCGGCCGGCACGCTGGGCGGCCCGACGTCGTGGCCCGTGTATCCGCGCGGCTGGACCGACGTGTCGAGCACGCCGTTCCGCCTCTACAAGACGACGACGATGAACGGCGGCATTCGCGTGCCGCTGGTCGCGCACTGGCCGGCGGCGTTCGGCGGCGGCGCCATCCGTGAGCAATGGACGCACGTCACCGACATCCTGCCCACGGTGCTCGAAGCGACGGGCGTGCCGTTTCCGGCGCAATTCGCCGGCGTCACGGCGCACGCGCCGGACGGCGTCAGCTTCGCGTCCATCCTGCGCGACCCGGCTGCACCCGCCGTGCGCGCACGCCAGCACTACGAGCTGGCCGGCAATCGCGGCTACATCGAAGGCTCGCGCAAGATCGTGTCGCTGCAGCCGCCGGACAAGCCGATGAACCTCGACAACTGGATGCTGTTCGACCTCGACGCCGACGCCACCGAGACCCAGGATCTCGCCACCGCCCATCCCGCCGAGCTCGCCACGCTGGTGGCGGCATTCGATGCCGATGCATTCGCCAATCACGTGTATCCGCTCGACAACCGTGGCGTGCGACGCGGCCTCAACGTGCCGCCGTTCCAGGCCGACGCGGTCGACGCGCCGCGCACGTTCCGGCCGATGCACACGACGGTGGCGCTGGCGGTGGTGTCGCCGCTGGTCGCCGACCGCGATTTCCGCGTCGAATGCCGGTTCGCCTGGCGGCCGGGCGACACCGGCGTGCTGTTCGCGTTCGGCGATCCGATCGCCGGATTCGCGCTCTACGTGCGCGATGGCGAGCTCGTGTTCGACTATCACGGCGACGAGCGTCATCTCGTCGCCGCGCGCGGCCTGCCGTTGCGCGACGGCGGCAATGCGTTCGTGCTCGACTACCGTGCCACCGGCGCGCGCCGTGGGCGCGGCGGCCTCGTCGTCAACGGCGAGCCGCGCGACATGCCCGACCTGTCGCCGTCGCTGATACCCGGATGGGTGGGCGAAGGCCTCGACATCGGTTGCGACCGCGGCCAGCATGCGACCACCGGCTACGGCCGCGCCGATGCGTTCGCCTACACGGGCAGCGTCGAGTTCGTGCGCATCGAGCCCGGCGCACGGGCGCCGGACAGCTACGCCAATCGTCCGGAGCGGGAAGCCCAGCGCTAGCGTCTGCGCAGGGGCGCCGCCGGCGATGCGTTCGCTTGCGGCGGCTGCTTCGTCGCATGCTGGCTGCGGTGGGCCGCCGGGCCTCCGGCCTGCGCGAGATTGCGGGCGGTGTTGACCAGCGCGACGTGCGTCAGCGCCTGCGGGAAATTGCCGAGCATCATGCGGTTGACCGGATCGTATTCCTCGGCGAGCAGGCCGACGTCGTTGCGCAGCCCGAGCAGATGGGCGAAGCGCTTCTCCGCTTCGCGCCGGCGGCCCATCAGCGCCAGCGCGTCGGCGAGCCAGAACGAGCAGGGCAGGAACGCGCCTTCGCCTTCGGGCAGGCCATCGGCCGCGGGATGCTTGCGGTAGCGCTTGACGAGGCCGTCCTGCACGAGCTCGCGCGCGATCGCCTTCACCGTGGCGACGACGCGCGGATCGCGCGCCGGCAGGAAGCCGACGATCGGCATCAGCAGCAGCGCGGCGTCGAGCTCGCGGGAGCCGTAGTGCTGCACGAACGTGCCGCGCGCCGGGTTGAAGCCGCGGGCGCAGACGTCGCGGTGGATCGTGGTGCGCAGCGCGCGCCAGCGCGCCACCGCGCCGTCGAGCCCGTAGCGCTGCGCGGTGCGCACCGCGCGGTCCATCGCCACCCACGCCATCACCTTGGAGTGCGTGAAATGCTGCGGCTCGCCGCGCATCTCCCAGATGCCGTTGTCGGGCTCGCGCCAGTGGCTCTCGACGAAGTCGAGCAGCACGCGCTCGAACGCCCACGCATCGTCGTATTGCGCGAGGCCGGCCTCGCGGCCGACATACAGCGCATCGATCACCTCGCCGTAGATGTCGAGCTGGAATTGCGCAGCCGCGGCGTTGCCGATGCGCACCGGCGCCGAGCGCGCGTAACCGGGCAGCCATGGCAGCACCGTCTCGCCGAAGATGCGCTCGCCGGAGACGCCGTACAGCACGGCGAGGTCCTGCGGCCGCCCGGCGGCCGCCCGCAGCAGCCACTCGCGCCATGCGCGGGCTTCGTCGCGATAGCCGGCGAGCAGCAGCGCATAGAGCGTGAACGTGGCGTCGCGCAGCCAGCAGAACCGGTAATCCCAGTTGCGCACGCCGCCGATGCGCTCGGGCAGCGACGTCGTCGGCGCCGCCACCATGCCGCCGGTCGGCGCATAGGTGAGCGCCTTCAGCACCATCAGCGAGTCCTTGACGGCGTCGGCGTATTGCCCCTGGTAGCCGCACTGGGCGCAGTACGCGCGCCAGGCCGCGACCGTCGACTCGAGTGCCGCCTCGGCGTCCAGCGCGATGGGGCGCGGCTCGTGCGAGCGCGAATAGGTGAGCACGAACGGCACGCGCTGGCCGGCGTGCACGGTGAAGCGCCCGCGCGTCGAGAAGTCGACGCCGTGCAGCTCCACCGGCGTGCGCAGCTCGACGGTGTCGGGACCGCCGGTCGCGGTGAGCGTGTGGCCGAAGCGGCGCACCCACGGCACCACGGCGCCATAGCCGAAGCGGATCGTGAAATCGACCGCCATCGGCACCGCGCCGCGCACACCCTCGACGATGCGCACGATATCGGTGCGGCTGTCGCCGAGCGCCATGAAGTCGATCAGGCGCACGGTGCCGTCGGCGACGTGCATCTCGGTTTCGAGCACGAGCGTGTCGCTGCGGTAGCGGCGCGCGATACGCAGCATGCGGCCGCGCGGAGTGATGCGAAAGCGTCCGTGCTGCGGCTCGCCGACGAGCGAAGCGAACGCGGCCGGCGAATCGAAGCGCGGCATGCAGCACCAGTCGATCGAGCCCTCGCGGCTCACCAGCGCGGCCGTGTGCGTGTTGCCGATCAGCGCATAGTCCTCGATGCGGGTGGTCCCCGCGGGCAGGATGCGTGCGCCGTGGGCGCGCCGGCGGGGCGTCACGCGCGCGCCTCCGGATCGATCCATTGCGTGCCGGGCGGCAGCAGCGCATCGGCGGCCGCCGGGCCGAAGCTCGCGCGCGCATAGCGATGCACCGGGATCGCGGCGCGCAGCACGGGCTCGACGACCCGCCACGCCGCGTGCACGCCGTCGGCATGCGCGCTCACGGACGTATCGCCGGTAACCAGCGCGTCGATGACATTGACGTACGCATCGCGGTCCTCATCGTGTGCGGAGGGCGTGTCGAGCGCGACCGGCACGTGCGCCGCACGCGATCCCGGCGCGAGGCGCTCGGTGGCGAGCGTGATGCCCGTGGCCCCCGGTCCCAGATGAAAGCACAATCGGTCGCCACCGGCGAGTCGCAGCGTCAACGTGGTGGCGGTGAGTGCCAAGGCCTTGCCGGCGCGCACGCGGATCGGTACGCCGGCGAGACGCGGCGTGTGCACCGCCAGGCGCACGGCCAGGTAGGTCGCCACCTGCGAGTCGCGGGCGACGCCGGCTTCGCCGCGATAGCCGTCATACTGCCCATAGACGACGTCGCGTGGCGCGAGCGGCGCGATCGCGCGCAGCGCGGCGATGCGCGAGCGCGCGAAGCCGTCGCCGTCCGCGGGCGAGCAGGGCTCCATCGTCGCCAGCGCGACGAGCTCCAGCAGGTGGTTCTGGAACACGTCGCGCAGCACGCCGGTGCTTTCGTAGAACGCGCCGCGCGTGCCGACGCCGAACGCCTCGGCCATCGTGATCTCGATCGCCGCGACCGTCGGCTGCGACCACAGCGCGTCGAGCCACGTGGCGCGCGCGCGCATGTCGGCGAGGTTGCGCACCGGATCCTTGGCGAGGAAGTGGTCGATGCGAAACACCTGCGACGACACGAGCGTGCGGGCGACGACGGCGTCGAGCGCGACCGCCGAGGCGAGGTCATGGCCGAACGGCTTCTCGATGGCGACGCGCGCATCCGTGGCGAGCCTGGCGTGCGCGAGGCCCTGCAGCGCCGGCGCGAACAGCGCCGGTGGAATGGCGAGGTAATGGATGGGCCGGCGGGCGGGCTGCAAAGCGGCGGCGACGCGCGCATACACGGCGTCGTCGCCGAGATCGCCGCCGACGAACGCGATGCGCGCGGCGAGGGCGTCGAACGCGGGAACTTGCGTGGCGTCGATGGCGCCGACATGGTCGCGCACCCGGCCGCGCAAGGTGTCGGCGTCCACCGCGTCGTGACCGACCGCGACCAGCGCCGCGAACGGCCGGCGCGCGGCGACGCGACAGAGCGCCGGCACGAGCATCCGTGCCGCGAGGTCGCCGGTCGCGCCATACAGCACGAAGGCGTCGGCCGGCGGCGGCGCGGGAGCGGGCTCGGCGTCGGTCATCGCCATGCTCCTTCGGTGCGCCGCGCGCCGATTGGTTCCTCGCGCGCCGCGGGATCCGGGCGCGGCCGACGCGGCGCCCGGGCTATCGACGCTAGAATCGACGCTTTTGAGCGCGCCTCGCCATGACCGACGACATGCCCGCGATCGAGATCGAGACTGCGGCGTCGCCCGACGCCGCGGTGATCTGGCTGCACGGCCTGGGCGACGACGGCCGCGGCTGGTCCGACGTCGTGCGCTCGCTGCCGCTGCCGCCGGGTGCCGCCATCCGCTTCGTGTTCCCGCATGCGCCGCAGATGCCGGTGTCCATCAACAACGGCATGCGCATGCGCGCGTGGTACGACATCAAGGCCGCCAACCTCAACGAGCGCGCCGACCTCGCGGGCGTGCGCCGCTCGCAGGGCGATCTCGAGGCGCTGGTGGCGCGCGAGACGACGCGCGGCATCGTCGCCCGCCGGATCGTCGTCGCCGGCTTCTCGCAGGGCGGCGCGATCGCGCTCTATGCGGGATTGCGCCACGCCGAACGGCTGGCCGGCATCGTCGCGCTGTCGACGTACCTGATCGACGGCGCGAGCCTCGCGACCGAGGCGAGCGCCGCCAATCGCGACGTGCCGATCTTCATGGCCCACGGCCTCTACGATCCGGTCGTCCAGTATCCATGGGCCGAGTCATCGCGCAACGCGCTCGTCGCGCAGCACTACGCGGTCGAGTGGCACAGCTACCCGATGGAGCATTCGGCGACGCTCGAGGAGGTGGCCGACGTCGGGCGCTTCCTCGCCCGCGTGCTGTCCTGAGGGCGGCGGCGCCTCGACTCAGTCGCCGGGCGGCGCGGCGTCTCCCGGTGTTGCGGGCGGCGCCGGCCGCACGCCGCGGCGGGCGAGGCCTTCGCGGAGCATGAACTCGATCTGGGCGTTGACGCTGCGCAGCTCGCGCTGGGCGAGCGCCTCCAGCGCGCTCCACAGCGCCGGGTCGATGCGCATCAGGAAGGCCTTGCGTTCGGCCATCGGCTAAGGTCCGCTCGCGCGTCCGCGCACTAGCGTGGATCTCCGCGGAAGCGCAGGACCAGCGTGATCGCCCAGACGGCCATCGCGATGCCGAATGCGCCCATCACTGCACCGAGCGCGACGGGGTCCAGGTGCGGCGGCGCGGCTTCGTTGGCGCGCAGCACGACGAGATGCGCGCCGGCGATGCACGCGGTCACGAGAATGGCCGCGATCGCGCCGTAGATGCCCAGCACTGCCAGCGCCTCGTCCCGTCGCGGGGACGCAAGCCAGGCGCGCAGGTTGGGCACGTTGACGAGCGGAGGCACCGCACGCGGGAGCGCCGCCATCAGCACGGCGATCGAAAACGGGATGCCAATGGCGAGTGAAAGCATCAGGAGCTCGTAGCGCTCGCGCGACATGTAGCCATTGGCATTGCCGCGGGCACCGAAATGCGAGGCGACCGTGTCCGGCAGTCCGGCCGACGTGCCGACGATGACGGCGCCCGAGATCAGGATCGCCGCGGCCGCGAGTGCGTAGAAGAGGCGGTTCATGGCGTCTGGCTAGCCGTTGTACAGCGTGCCGGTGTTGACCACCGGCTGCACTTCGCTTTCCGCGCACAGCACTGTCATCAGGTTCGACACCATCGCCGCGCGGCGCTCGGCGTCGAGGTCGACGACCTTCTTCGCCGACAGCTCGGTGAGCGCCATCTCCACCATCGACACCGCGCCATGCACGATCTTGCGGCGCGCGGCGATGATGGCCTCGGCCTGCTGGCGGCGCAGCATCACTTGCGCGATCTCGGGCGCATACGCGAGGTGGGTGAGGCGCGCCTCCTCGACGACGACGCCCGCCTGGTCGAGGCGCGCCTGCAGCTCCTTGACCAGCGCCCGCGCGACGACGTCGGCGCCGCCCAGCAGCGTGGTCTCGTTCTCGCGCGACGGCTCGTTCGGCAGGCCTTCGCCGCTGTCATAGGCGAACGACGAAGCGAGGTGGCGTACCGCGGCCTCGCTCTGCACGGTGACGAATTTCTCGTAGTCGTCGACGTCGAACGCCGCCTTGGCGCTGTCGTCGACGTGCCACACGACGACCGCGGCGATCTCGATCGGATTGCCGCGCGCGTCGTTGACCTTCAGGCGGTCGCCGTTGAGGTTGCGCGCGCGCAGCGAAATGCGCTTGCGCGTGTAGAACGGATTGGTCGCGCGCAGTCCCGGCACGCGGCTCGAGCCGCGGTAGGCGCCGAACAGCTGCATGATCGCCGCCTCGTTCGGCTGCAGCGTGTACAGGCCGGCGAGCACGAACACGCCGAGGAGCAGCAGCACGATGCTGGTGACGATGGTGGCCACGCTCATCGCGCCGTGCACGCCGACGTCGATCAGGCGCCACACGGCGAACGCGATCAGCAGCAGGCCGACGATGAGCGCGATGAAGCCGCTGTAGGTGGTGGTGGGACGCTCGGCGTGGGCGCCCGAGCGGAGGGCGGGGGTGGACATGCGATATCTCCTTCGCGAGTTCGCGCTTTGTCGCGCGATTGATAGCGAGATGATATCACTACGATATTGACTGTCAAGACCCTCTTTGTGGGCCTACACGCAGACACGATTGATGTTAAAGATCAATTAGATGTAATCGCTAGTTTAACCAATATCTAAACATGCGGCACCGCGGCTCCTTCGCGATGCGTGGCTGAGCTGCCGGGATATCGGTCGTCGCTCAAACACGCTGCGCGAACTCGCTTTGGACCGATATCCCGGCAACTCGGCCGGGCTGCGCCGTGCGATCCGTCACAGCAACTACCCTTGACGTACACGTTGCGCGAACTCGCTTTGGACCGATAGCCCGGCAGCTCGTCCCGGTTGTGCCGTGCGATCCGTCACCGCCACTGCGCCTAACTCGTCGATTCAGGCTTCGGCTCTGTTGGCAGACTCGCATTGAGTCCTGCTCGGCGAAGCATCTTGCCAGGCGACTTGCGCGCGCCGTGGTCACGCCCAAAAAAAACGGGCTGCCTGTCGAGGCAGCCCGGCGCCGTCGGGGTTTACGGCAAGGGGAGACTCACACCACGTTGCGACTCAGCCGATCTTCACGGGGATGAAGATGCGGGCTTCGTCGCGTTGCACCAGCAAGGCCACGGTCTTGCCGGCCTTGCCGATCAACGCCTTCAATTGCGAGGGCGAGGTCACCGGCGAGCGGTTGACGGCGAGGATCACGTCGCCGGGTTGCACGCCCGCGTTCGCGGCCGCGCCGCCGACGTCCTCGACGACCACGCCGTGGTCCAGCGAGGCCGCCGCCTTTTCATCCGGCGACAGCGGCCGCACCGAGACGCCGAGCTTGCCGCTGCCGGCATGCGCTTCCTCGTTCATCGCGACCTTCTCGGTCGCCAGCGAGCCGAGCGTCGCCGTCAGCGTCTTGGCCTTGCCGTCGCGCCAGACTTCCAGCGTCACGCCCTTGCCCGGGTTCGCCGACGCCACCAGCGGCGGCAGGTCGGCGGAGCGGGTGATCGGATGGCCTTCGAACGCCGTGATCACGTCGCCCGGCTCGATGCCGGCCTTGTCGCCCGGGCCGCCCTTCTCGACGGTGCCCACGAGCGCGCCCGCGGGGGCCTTCATGCCGAAGTCGTTGGCCAGCGCCTGCGTCACTTCCTGCACGGTGACACCGAGCTTGCCGTGGCTCACCTTGCCGTGGGCGACGATCTGCTGCTCGACGTTCATCGCGACGTCGATCGGAATCGCGAAGGCGAGCCCCTGGTAGCCGCCCGAGCGGCTGTAGATCTGCGAGTTGATGCCGATCACCTCGCCCTTGAGGTCGAACAGCGGGCCGCCCGAGTTGCCGGGATTCACCGCCGCGTCGGTCTGGATGAACGGCACGATCGAATCGCCCGGCAGCGAGCGCGACTTCGCGCTGATGATGCCGGAGGTGACGGTGTTGTCGAGGCCGAACGGCGCGCCGATCGCGACCACCCATTCGCCGACGCGGGCCTTGGCCGGGTCGCCGATGGCGACGGTCGGCAGGTCGCGCGCGTCGACCTTCAGCACGGCGACGTCGGTGGCCTTGTCGACGCCCAGCACCTTCGCCGTGTACTCGTGCTGGTTCTGGAACTTGACGGTCACCTCGTCGGCGCCGTCGACGACGTGCGCGTTGGTGAGGATCACGCCGTTCGGATCGACGACGAAGCCGGAGCCGAGGCCGCGCATCGGGCCCTGGTTGGGCTGGTCCGGCATGTTGGGAACGAGCTGGCGGAACCACGGCGGCAAGCCGTCGAGGTCCGGCATGTCGCGGCGCGTGGCCGTGCGGTGCGCGAGCTTCTGCGTGCTGACTTCGACTACTGCCGGGCCGTGCCGGGCGACGAGGTCGGCAAAATCCGGCAGCGCCGCGACCGGCGCGGTGGCCCCGGCGGCCGCCTGCGGCGCGACCACCGGGATCGCCGCGTGTGCGCTGGAAGTGGCACCGTAATGGTCGGCGACGACAGCGCCGCTGGCGAATGCGACGGCGATCGCCACCGCGGTCAGGCTGCGCTTGAATTGCGGGGTGGACATCGTGGCGCTCCTTGATGAGGTTTGGGCGGATGGGTCCGCCGTACGTCACCAAGGATAGGGGCCGAAACTTAAGCCAGACTTAAGGCCTCGCCGGGCTGCCGCCGAAGCGCACGACGACGCCCAGTCCGCCGCCGTCGACGCCCGCCTCGAGATCGATCGTCGCGCCATGCCGCTCGGCGATGCGCCGCACGATCGCGAGGCCGAGCCCGCTGCCCGGGGCACTGGCGTGCGCGCCGCGGGCGAAGCGCTCGAACACGTGCGCGCGCTCGTCGGCGGCGATGCCGGGTCCCGTGTCGCGCACGATCAGCGCCGGCGCGCCGTCGCGCGCGCTGACGCTGACGTCGACGCGGCCGCCGCCCGGCGTGTAGCGCACGGCATTGTCGACGAGGTTCGACAGCAGCGTGTACAGCGCCGCGGCGTCGCCGGCGACCCGCAGCTGCTCGGCGTCGGTGACGCCGAGGTCGACGTCGCGTGCTGCGGCAATCGGCGCGTGCTCGCGCGCGACGTCGCGCGCGAGGGTGGCGAGATCGACGTCGGCGCGCGTGCCATCGAGCACCGCGTGCTCCTCGCGCGCGAGCGCCAGCAGCTGCGAGGCGAGGCGCGTCGCGCGGTCGATGCCGCCCTTCATCGCGCGCATGGCCGCGCCGCGCTCGGCGTCGCCGCTCGCGCGCTCGGCCAGCTGCGCCTGCAGGTGCAGCGCCGCGAGCGGCGTGCGCAGCTCGTGTGCGGCGTCGGCGACGAACGCGCGCTGCGCCGACAGCGCGTGGCGCAGCTTGGCGAGCAGGGCGTTCAACGCGTGCACCAGCGGCGCGACCTCCAGCGGCCAGCCGCGCTCGTCGAGCGGCGCCAGCTCGTCGGCGCTGCGCCGGGCGACCGCGCCCGTGAGGCGGCCGAGCGGGCGCAGTGCGCGCTCGATGGCGAACCAGATGAACAGGGCGAGCAGCGGCGCGATCAGGATCAGGGGCAGCGTGGTGCGCCACGCCATGCTCGTGGCGAGCTGGTCGCGCACCGCAAGCGGCTGGCCGACCTGGATCATCTGGCCGTTGGCCAGCACGCTGTAGACGCGCCATGCACCGCCGTTGGCCGCGATCGTGGTGAATCCGGGCGCGGCGCGCGCCGGGGCCTCGTGCGCCGGTCGCGAGCGGAACACCTGCACGCCGTCGCGATCCCAGATCTGCACCACCAGCGGCGTGGTCGACTCGCCGCGCAGCGTCGTTGCCGGCGGCGCCAGCGGCATGCCGGTGATCGATGCGGCCGTCTGCTGCAGCTGCACGTCGAACAGCGCGTTGGCTTCCTCGCGCGCGCGCTGGTAGGTGAGGTAGCCGGCGGCAACGATCGCCACCAGCAGGCCGGCGGCCAGCGGGACCAGCAGCGCGCGGCGGATGGACGTCATGCCGAGCTCGCGCACGTGGCCGGCGCCGTCGCTGCCGCCGGATGGCGGTGAAAGGTCACGACGTGGCGCGCGCCGGCGCGGCGATCATCCAGCCGAGGCCGCGTACGTTGCGTATCCAGCCGGCGCCGAGCTTGCGCCGCAGCGACGACAAATGGACTTCGACGGCGTTGCTGTCGACGCCGTCCTTCCAGTTGTAGAGCTTTTCCTCGAGCTGCGCGCGCGACAGGATCGCGCCGGGTCGCGCGATCAGCGCGTCGAGCAGCGCATATTCGCGCGCCGACAGCGCGAGCGGCGAGGCGTCGAGCGTCACCGTATGCGTCGCCGGATCGAGCGCCAGCGCGCCCAGCGCCATGCGTGGCGCCGCACGCCCGAGATGGCGGCGCAGCAGCGCGCGCATCCGCGCCGCAAGCTCGGAAAGCTCGAACGGCTTGACCAGGTAGTCGTCGGCACCGGCGTCGAGGCCGGCCACGCGATCGCGCACCGAGTCGCGCGCCGTGAGCACGAGCACCGGCCGCTTGTCGCCGCCCCTGCGCATGGCCTCGAGGACGTCGAGGCCGTCGCGCCGCGGCAGGCCCAGGTCGAGCAGCAGGAGGTCATGGACGTTCTCGGCGAGCGCCAGCTCGGCGGCCTTGCCGTCGCGCACCCAGTCGACCGCGAAGCCGTCGTGCGCGAGCCCGCGGCGCACGCCGTCGCCGATCATCTCGTCGTCCTCGGCGAGGAGCACGCGCATTGCGGCTACGGCTTGTCGGGGTCGAAGGCGAGCGACGCCGAATTCATGCAATAGCGCAATCCTGTCGTCGTCGGGCCGTCCTCGAACACGTGGCCGAGGTGGGCGTCGCACTTGGCGCAGACCACCTCGGTGCGGCGGATGCCGAACGCGGTGTCGGCCTGCTCGGCGACACTTTCCGCGGTGATCGGCTTGTCGAACGACGGCCAGCCGCAGCCGGCGTCGAACTTGGTCGCCGATTCGAACAGCGGTTCGCCGCAGCAGACGCAGCGATAGGTGCCCGCGTCTTCCCGGTCCCAGTAGGCGCCGCTGAACGGGCGCTCGGTGCCCTTCTGCCGCGCCACGCGGTATTGCTCGGGGGAGAGCTGCGCCCGCCATTCGGCGTCGGTCTTCGTCACTTTGTCGGTCATTGTCGGTCCTTTGCCTTGCAATGTGCGAGACACGTGCCACCCATGATGGTTCGCGCGTGGCGTGAGGCTTCGCGTGCCGCATGACGGTTCGCCGGCCGCGCTGCGCACCATGCCGGCGGCGGCGTTGCGCTATAGTAGGCGCGCGCGGCGACGAGCTTACATCGCCGGCGCCGACCCTCGTCCGCGGGCACCACAGCAGTTAACCCGCGCGAGTCCACGATCCTCCCTACGCACACCCCTATATGGACCTTGGCATCGCCGGAAAAAAGGCCCTCGTCTGCGCCGCCAGCAAGGGTCTCGGGCGCGCCTGCGCCGAAGCGCTGGCGCGCGAAGGCTGCGACGTCACGATCTGCGCGCGCACCGCGGACGAGCTGGCGCGGACGGCCGCCGACATCGAGGCGCGCGCCGGGCGGCGCGTGGCGCACATCGCCTGCGACATCACCACGTCGGAAGGCCGCACCGCGGCGCTGGCGGCGTGCCCGGCGCCCGACATCCTCGTCAACAACGCGGGCGGCCCGCCGCCGGGCGACTTCCGCGAGTGGGATCGCGCCGCGTGGCTGCGCGCCATCGACGCCAACATGCTGACGCCCATCGAGCTCATCAAGGCCACCGTCGACGGCATGATCGCGCGCAAGTTCGGGCGGATCGTCAACATCACGTCGTCGTCGGTGAAGGCGCCGATCGATGTCCTCGGCCTGTCCAACGGCGCCCGCAGCGGACTCACCGGCTTCGTCGCCGGCCTCGCGCGCAAGGTGGCGGTGCACAACGTCACGATCAACAACCTGCTGCCGGGATCCTTCGCCACCGCACGCCTCACCGGGATGTACGAGGCGCGCGCCAAGGCGCAGGGCCGCACCGCGCAGGAAGTATTGGATGCCGCGCAGCGCGCGACGCCTGCCGGGCGCTTCGGCGATCCGCGCGAGCTGGGCGAATTCTGCGCGTTCATCTGCAGCGCGCACGCGTCGTATCTCGTCGGCCAGAACATCCTGCTCGACGGCGGCGCGTATCCGGGCACCTACTGAAGCCGCGACATGATCGATCTCTATTACTGGTCCACGCCCAACGGCCACAAGATCACGATCTTCCTCGAGGAGACCGGCGTGCCGTACGTGATACGCCCGGTCAACATCCGCAACGGCGAGCAGTTCGCGCCCGAGTTCCTGGCGATCGCGCCGAACAACCGCATTCCGGCGATCGTCGACCGCGATCCGCCCGACGGCGGGCCGCCGATCCCGCTGTTCGAATCGGGCGCGATCCTGCTGTACCTGGGTGGCAAGACCGGCCGCTTCCTGCCGGACGACCTGCGCGCGCGCTGCGACTGCGTGCAATGGCTGTTCTGGCAGATGGCGGGGCTGGGTCCCATGCTCGGCCAGAATCACCATTTCGCGAACTACGCGCCGGAAAAGATTCCGTACGCGATCAACCGCTACGTCAAGGAAACCTCGCGCCTCTACGCGGTGCTCGACGGCCGCCTCGCGCACCGCGAGTACGTCGCGGGCGACTACACGATCGCCGACATGGCGTGCTATCCGTGGATCCAGCCGGACCGGCAGGGACAGGACATCGAGCAGTTCCCGCACCTCAAGCGCTGGCAGGCGGCGATCGCCGCGCGGCCGGCCGTGCAGCGCGCGTACGCCATTGCCAAGCAGGTGAACGCGGATCCCTCGGTGATGGACGAGCGCACGCGCCAGGTGCTGTTCGACCAGGACGCGGCAACGGTGCGGCGCGGCGTCTGAAACGCCGGGTCCGACGCGGGCCGTCGCGATGCTGGCTAGACGCGGGTGAGCGCGAGGACACCCGCCGCGGGCGGCGTGTCCTCCAGCACGGGATCGACGTCGAATGCGATGTCGCCGTCCGCGTCGGCGCCGCCATCCGCGCACACCGCGGCGAAATCGTGAAGCTTGCGGTCGAGCAGGTGCGTCGGCACGACGTTGCCCATCGCGTTGCAGATCGACTCGATGCGGCCCGGATGCGCGCGCTCCCAGTCGCGCAGCATCGCCGCCACTTCGCGGCGCTTCAAGTGCTCCTGCGAGCCGCACAGGTTGCAGGGGATGATCGGGAACGCCATCGCCGCCGCGTAGCGGGCGAGGTCGCGCTCGCGCACGTAGGCGAGCGGGCGAATGACGACGTGGCGGCCGTCGTCGGACTTGAGCTTGGGCGGCATGGTCTTCAGGCGCCCGCCGTAGAAGAGGTTGAGGAAGAACGTCGCCATCATGTCGTCGCGATGATGGCCGAGCGCGATCTTCGTCGCCCCGAGCTCGCCGGCGACGCGGTAGAGCACGCCGCGGCGCAGCCGCGAGCACAGCGAGCACATCGTGGCGCCGTCGGGGATCAGGCGCTTGACCACGCTATAGGTGTCCTGCTCGGCGATGCGGAATTCCACGCCGCGCGCCGCGAGATAGTCGGGCAGCACGTGCGCCGGAAATCCGGGTTGCTTCTGGTCGAGGTTGACTGCGATCACCTCGAAGCGCACCGGCGACGCGTCCTGCAGCTTGAGCAACAGGTCGAGCAGGCCGTAGCTGTCCTTGCCGCCCGACACGCAGACCATGACCCGGTCGCCTGCGCCGATCATCGCGAAGTCGGCGATCGCCTCGCCGACCTGCCGGCGCAGCCGCTTGCGCAGCTTGTTCGCCTCGTATTCGGCGCGCCGCGGATCGCGCGCCGCCGCCGGCACTGCGGGATCGGCGGCGCGTGCGCCGGCCGTGAGTGATTCGCTCATGGCGCCGATTTTACCGCGCGCCACGCGCGCCGCCCGCCGCGAGGGCCGTCAGTTGCGGCGGAACGCGATCTCGACTTCGGTGCTGCGCCCGGCGTCGCCCGCAGGAAACGTCCAGTGCGCGAGGGCATCCTTCACCGCGCGATCGAACACCCGCGCCGGTCGCGCGTCGACGATGCGCACACCCGTGACCTTGCCCGCGGCGTCGATCGCAAGCAGTGCCTTGACGGTGCCGTCGGCCACGCCGCGGCTGATCGCCTCGCGCGGAAACTCCGGATCCTCGCGCGAGATCGGCAGCAGTTTGGCGTGGGCGGGCGGATGCGCGTCGGCGCCGCCCGGCGCCGCCATCGCGAGCTTCACGGCATCGGCGGCAGCCGGCCGTGCGGGCGTGGCCGACTCCGCCGGAGCCTCCGCAACGGCGGTCGGGTGCGGCCGTGCAGGCGCTGCCGGCGGCGGGTTGGCCGTCGCGGCGGTGGCGGGTGCGACAGTTGGCTTGGCAGCCACGGCCTGGGCGGCGACGCCGGCGCCTGCATCCGCGGGCGGCGTTGCCGGGCGGGCAACCTCTGCGCGTGCACTGGCAACGGTGACGGACGGCACGGGTTGCGGTGCGGACGCGGTCGAGGGTGCCGAAGGCGATGCCGAAGCCGATGCAGTCGCCGCAACAGGCATCAGCGCGGCGCGCGCGACGTCGCGCGACGCAACGTCGCCGGCGGCTGGCCCGTGCGCGGCGTCGGCGCGCATTGAAAACGGCGTGGTGTCGCGGTTCATCGCCGGTTCGCGTGTCGTCGCAACGGTCGGCCTGACCGGAACATTCTCTACCGTGCGTGCGGGCGCCACGTCGCGGGCGCGCGGTGCAACGTCGACCGGCACCGCGAGCGCGGGTGCAGGCGAGCTGGCCGCCAGGAGGCTCGCGGGCGATTCGGGCGCCGCCGTGCTGCCCGCCGCCGCCCATGCTGCCGGCACCCCCGGCGTGCCCGCGATCGGCGCCGCCGCATTGGGCTTGCGCCCGCTGCCGGCCGGGACCAGCACGTAGTAGACGATCGCCGCGCCGACCAGCAGCAGCGGCACGAGCCCATAGCGCATCAGCGCCGTCGGCCCGCGCGAGCCGCCGAGCACCACGGTCGAGACCTCGGGCCCCGACGTCATGCCATCGATGGCCAGCAGGTTGAGCGAGGCGAGCTTGGACAGGTCGCGATCGAGCTTGTCGCGTGGTAGATCGTGCCGCGCGGCGAACTCCTCCAGGGCCTGCGGCTGCTCGAGGAACGTCAGAAGCTTGCGCTGCCCGAGCGACAGCCCGTTTTGCGGGGTGCGCAGCTCGGCGTCGCCTGCGTTGGTGCGCGAAAGCAACGTTGAGGGTTCGAAAGCCATGATTCCTCGCCGGAAATTCGGCCAGGCGCGGAGGCGCCCGGCCGGGGGCCTGCGGACCGCGACGGCGCGCCTAGCCCCCGGTCGGCACGACCGACTTGCATCGACGCAAGGCGCGTGCCAAGCAAGATGGTCATGGTTTCGATAACATGCGCGCAATACGACAAAAGGGGGACGGCGCATGCAGACGATCCTGGTCGCAAATCCGAAGGGCGGAAGCGGCAAGACCACGCTCGCCACGAACATCGCCGGCTGGCTCGCCGGCAAGCGGCAGCGCGTGGTGCTCGAGGATCGCGACCCGCAACAGTCGACGGCGTTCTGGCTGGCACGGCGGCCGGCGCTGTTCCCGCCGATCCTGCGCGCGGGGGACAGCGGACAGGACAAGGCGCGCAAGGCGGACGCGGCGGCATGGCGCGTGATCGACAGCGCGGCCGGGCTGCACGGCGATGCATTGCGCGACGCGGTCAAGTCTGCGGACATCATGCTGATACCGATCACGCCGTCGGTGTTCGACATGGCCGCGACCGCGCGATTCCTCACGCAGATCGCCGAATACAAGGCGATCAAGCAGGGCGAGCTGGCGGTGGGACTGGTCGGCATGCGCGTCGATTCGCGCACCCACAGCAGCGCCGATCTCGGCGAATTCATGAAGTCCACCGGCTTCCCGGTGGTCGCGCAGCTGCGCGTGACGCAGGTGTATGTCTGGTGCGCGCGCGACGGCGCCAGCATCTTCGACTTGCCGCGCTCGCGCGCCGAGCAGGATTGGGAGCAGTGGCGGCCGCTGACGCGCTGGATTGCGCGCCACGCCACCGCGAAATAGCGTTCGCCCAGCAAAAACGGCTGCCACCAGTTGGCGGCAGCCGTCGCTGGTGTCCGCGTGGCGTTACTTCTTCGCCGCGTCCTTGGCGTCGCTGACGGCCTTGTCAGCGGCTTCCTTGGTTTCGGTGGCGGCCTTGTCCGTCGCATCCTTCGTCGTGGCCGCCGCATCCTTCGCCGCTTCCTTGGTTGCATCGGCGGCCTTGGAGGCCTCCGCAGCTGCCTTGTCGGCGGCTTCCTTCGCCGCGTCGGCGGTGGCTTTGGCGGCGTCCTTCGCCACGTCCGCAGCCTTGCTGGCCGCTTCCTTGGCCTTCTCGGCCGCCTGGTTCGCGTCCTGACCGCACGCTGTCAATGTGGCGGCCAAGGCCAATGCCACGAGCGTGGCCATCGTACGCAATTGCATGTGTTGCTCCTGTTCGTATTGGTGGGTTGAACGGCGGCTTCTCTCCAAGCGCGCCCTTGCATTTTACCTCGACTGACTACAGCGGCTCGATCGCCGGCAGCGGCTTTTTCGGCATGACGACGTCGCGGCGCTCCGCGCGCGCCAGCATCACGCCGCCGGCGACGACGATGGCCATGCCGGCGACCGACCACGCATCCGGCAGATGCGCGAACACGAAATAGCCGTAGGCGGTGGCCCACAGCAGTTGCACGTAGGTGAACGGCGTCAGCATCGATGCCGGCGCGCGCAGATAGGCGCTGATCATCAGGTGATGACCGAGGCCCGCGCAGATGCCGGCCAGCGCGAACAGCGCGATCGAGCGCATGTCGAGGACACCGATGTCGATCCACGGCAGGGCGACGGTCGTCGCGAGCGTGCCCACCACCGCGCTGTAGAACAGCGTGGTGTACGCCGACTCGTCCTGCAGCATGCGCGTGAACACCTGGTAGAGCGCGTTGCATGCCGCGGCGACCACCAGCAGCAGCGCCGCCGGGTTCCACGCCGCGGAGCCCGGCCGCAGCAGGATCAGCACGCCGGCGAAGCCGGCGAGCACGGCGAGCCAGCGCGCGCGCGTCGGACGCTCACCCAGCATCGGCGACGACAGCATCACGATGAACACCGGCGCGAGAAACGTGATCGCCGACGCTTCGGCCAGCGGCAGGAAGCGCAGCCCGGCGAAGAAGCAGACGGTGGCGCCGAACAGGCAGGCCGAGCGCAGCCATTGCACGAGCGGCCGCCGCGTGCGCCAGAAACCGCTTCCCGCGCGATGCCAGGCGAACGGCGTGACCACAACCAGCTGGCCTGCGTAGCGCGCGAACACGACCAGCAGCAGCGCGTGGCCCTGGACCAGGAATTTCGCCGTGGCGTCGAGCGACGACAGCACGAAGCCGGCGACGAGGAACGCCGGCAGCGCGGACGCGAGCGGATGCCGCGCCTCGGCGCCGGCGTCGTCACCGCGCAGCGGGGCCCGCGCCACGCGGACGCTAGGCTGCGATCAGCTCGCGCAGGACGAAGGGCAGGATGCCGCCATGCCGGTAGTAATCGACCTCGATCGGCGTGTCGATCCGGCACAGCACCGCGACGTCGGTGCTCGAGCCGTCCTTGCGCGTGATCCGCAACGTCAGGTCCTGCTGCGGACGGATGTCGCGCGGCACGACGACGTCGAAGGTCTCGTCGCCGCGGATGCGCAGCGACTCGACGCTGTCGGCGCCCTTGAACTGCAGCGGCAGCACGCCCATGCCGACGAGGTTGGAACGGTGGATGCGCTCGAAGCTCTTCGCCGCCACCGCCTTCACGCCGAGCAGCTGCGTGCCCTTGGCGGCCCAGTCACGCGAGCTGCCGGTGCCGTATTCCTCGCCGCCGAACACGACGGTCGGCGTGCCCGCCGCGACGTAGCGCATCGCCGCGTCGTAGATCGGCATCTTCTCGCCCGAGGGCTGGAACAGCGTGACGCCGCCTTCCTCGCGCGAGCCGTCGGCGCGCGCCGCCATCATCAGGTTCTTGATGCGCACGTTGGCGAACGTGCCGCGCATCATCACCTCGTGGTTGCCGCGTCGCGAGCCGTAGCTGTTGAAGTCGGCGACCGCGACGTCCTTCTCCTGCAGGTACAGGCCTGCGGGCGACGTCGGCTTGATCGAGCCGGCCGGCGAGATGTGATCGGTGGTGACCGAATCGCCGAAGATGCCGAGCGCGCGTGCGCCGCGGATGTCCGTGGTCGGCGCCGGTTGCAGCGAAAAGCCGTCGAAGAACGGCGGCTTCGCGATGTACGTCGACGTCGGCCACGCGTACACCTGTCCCTCGCCGCTGGCGATGCCGCCCCACAGCGGGGTGGCGTTGGCGAGGTCGGAATAGAGCCTGCGGAACGTTGCCGGGTCGCGCGCAAAGCCCAGCAGCTCGGCGACCTCGCGCGACGACGGCCAGATGTCCTTCAGATACACCGGCCCGGCGGTGCCGATGCCGACCGGCTCGGTGGTGAAGTCCTTGAGCACGGTGCCGGCGATCGCGTAGGCGACCACCAGCGGCGGCGACGCCAGGAAATTGGCCTTGATGTTGGGATGGATGCGCGCTTCGAAGTTGCGGTTGCCGGACAGCACGGCGGCGCACACCAGGTCATTGGTGGTGATCGCCTCGTTGAATTCGGGCGTGAGGTCGCCGGCGTTGCCGATGCACGTCGTGCACCCGTACGCGGCGAGGTCGAAGCCGAGCTTCTCGAGATACGGCAGCAGTCCCGTCTTGGTGAAGTAGTCGGTGACCACGCGCGAGCCGGGCGCGAGCGACGTCTTGATGTGCGGCTTGACGGTGAGGCCCTTTTCCACCGCCTTCTTCGCCAGCAGGCCGGCGGCCAGCATCACGCTGGGATTGGACGTGTTGGTGCACGACGTGATCGCGGCGATGAGCACGTCGCCGGAGCCGATGTCGATGGCGCTGACGCGCGGCGCGGCAGCGTCGCGGTCGGGGGTGGGGCGGTTGTCGACCATCTCGGCGACGTCGCGCGGCACGGCCTTGCCGTTCAGCGTCTGGTTGTCCGGCATGCGATCGCCGCCGTTCCACGGCACGTGGAAGCGGCGCGCGAGGTCGTCGGGCTTCTTGGCGAAGCCGTTCGCGCTGACCGGCTTGCTGAAGAGCTCGGTGAATTTCGCCTTGAGGCTGCCGAGCTCGATGCGATCCTGCGGGCGCTTGGGTCCCGCCAGCGACGTCTGCACCGACGCGAGGTCGAGGGTGACGACGCGCGTGAAGTCGATCTCGCCGGCGCGCGGAATTCCGAACAGGTTCTGCGCCTTGAAGTACGCGGTGAACGCGGCGACTTCGGCGTCGCTGCGACCGGTGGCCTTCAGATAGTCGACGGTCGCCTCGTCGACGGGAAAGAAACCCATCGTCGCGCCGTACTCGGGCGACATGTTGGCGATCGTCGCGCGATCCGGCACCGCCAGCGATGCCGTGCCTTCGCCGAAGAACTCGACGAACTTGCCCACCACTTTTTCCTTGCGCAGGAGCTCGGTGACCGTCAGCACCAGGTCGGTGGCGGTGACGCCCTCGCGCAGCGCGCCGGTGAGCTCGACGCCGACGACGTCGGGGGTGAGGATGTAGACGGGCTGCCCCAGCATGCCGGCCTCGGCCTCGATGCCGCCGACGCCCCAGCCGACGACGCCGATGCCGTTGATCATCGTCGTGTGGCTGTCGGTGCCGACCAGCGTGTCCGGGTAGACGACGCCATCCTTCTGGTGCACGCCGCGCGCCAGGTACTCGAGGTTCACCTGATGCACGATGCCGATGCCGGGCGGCACCACCTTGAACGTGTCGAACGCCTGCATGCCCCATTTCATGAACTGGTAGCGCTCGGCATTGCGCGCGAACTCGATCTTCATGTTGAGGTCGAGCGCGTTCTTCGTGCCGTAGTGGTCGATCATCACCGAGTGGTCGACCACGAGGTCCACCGGCACCAGCGGCTCGATCATCTTCGGATCGTGCCCCAGCCCGTGCGCGGCGTTGCGCATCGCGGCGAGGTCGGCCAGCAGCGGCACGCCGGTGAAGTCCTGCAGCACGACCCGCGCCACGACGAACGGGATCTCGTCGCTGCGGGCGCCGGCGGGCGCCCAGTTGGCGAGCTCGCGCACATGCTGTTCGGTGACCTTCTTGCCGTCGCAATTGCGCAGCACGCTTTCCAGCACGATGCGGATGCTCACCGGCAGCCGCGATACCTTGCCGATGCCGGCGGCCTCGAGCGCGGGCAGCGAGTAGTACTGCACCGTTGCGCCGCCGGCGGGTTGCAGTGTCTTGCGCGTGTCGAACAGGTTGTGGCTCATGTGCGGTATTCCTCTGGCGTCGCCCGCGCGAGCGGTCACGGCGTGTTGGTGATGGTGCGCAGGTTGATGGTCTTGCCGTCCGGCAACTGCATGTCGCCGGGGGCCACGCCGGCCGGGCACGGGCCCGTCAGGCGGCCATCGATGATCGAGTCGGCGCTGGCGTGGCCCAGCAGCGGCGGTTCGTACACGGCATGCGCCTCGGTGTGGTATCCGGTGTCGCCGTTGAACTTCATCACCGAATGCGTGACCGCGCGCGAGCCGCCGATCTGGCACTCGGCGTCGCCGGTGACCGTGGTGCCGTCGACACGGATGTCGTTGCGGCTGCAAAGTCCGCGCATCACGCCCTGCGAGAACTGCATCATCTGCTGCTGCGCGCTGGCATCGAGGCAGATCGTCGTCGTGCGCGGCGGCGCAGGCGGCGCGCCGTCGGCCGGCCGCGAGGCGGTCGTCACCTGCCACAGCCCGGCCCGCATCGGCGGGAACTGCGGCGCCGCGGCGAGCGTCGCGGCGGCGAGCCACAGCGCCGGCGTCACGGCGACGAGCTTGACGATCGCGCGCATCGCCGATCAGCCGACCATCAGGTCGACGAACGCGTTGACCGGCGTCGCCGAGAGTCGTTCAGCATCGAGGGCGACGTCGAGGATCGCCTGCTGCTGCTTGGCGGCGAAGCGGCGCGCGAGATTGCGGCGGAACTTGTCGACCAGCACCGGCATGCCCTCGGCGCGCCGGCGCTTGTGGCCGATCGGGTATTCGACCACGACCTCGGGAAGCTTGCTGCCGTCGGTGAATTCCACGGTCAGCGCGTTGGCGATGGAGCGCTTGTCGGGGTCGTGGTAGTCGCGCGTGAACTGCGGGTCCTCGACGCAGGTGATGCGCTCGCGCAGCGCGTCGATCCGCGGATCGGCGGCGATGCCGTCCTCGTAGTCCGCCGCGGTCAGGCGCCCGAACAGCAGCGGCACTGCCACCATGTACTGGATGCAGTGATCGCGGTCGGCCGGGTTGGCGAGCGGCCCCTTCTTGTCGATGATGCGGATGCACGCCTCGTGGGTGCGGATCGTGATGCGACGGATGTCGGCGGCGCTCTTGCCCTGCTTCGCCAGCAGGCCGTGGATCGTCATCGCCGCCTCGACGGCCGTCTGCGAGTGGAATTCCGCGGGGAAGCTGATCTTGAACAGCACGTTCTCCATCACGTAGCTGCCGTAGGGCCGCTGGAACCTGAAAGGCCGGCCCTTGAACGAGACGTCGTAGAACCCCCAGGTCTTGGCGCTCAGCACCGAGGGATAACCCATCTCGCCGGTCCTGGCGATCAGCGCCAGGCGCACGCCGCGCGACGTGGCGTCGCCGGCCGCCCAGCTCTTGCGCGAGCCGGTGTTCGGCGCGTGGCGGTAGGTGCGCAGCGACTGGCCGTCGACGAATGCCAGCGAGATCGCGTTGACGATCTCGTCCCGGGTGAGGACCATCATGCGCGCGACCACGGCGGTGGTCGCGACCTTCACCAGGATCACGTGATCGAGGCCGACCTTGTTGAACGAATTCTCGAGCGCGATGCAGCCCTGGATCTCGTGCGCCTTGATCATCGCCGTCAGCACGTCATGCACAGTGAGCGGCTTGTCGCCGCGCGCGATCGCATTGCGCGACAGCCAGTCGGCGGTGGCGAGGATGCCGCCGAGGTTGTCCGACGGATGGCCCCACTCGGCGGCGAGCCAGGTGTCGTTGAAGTCGAGCCAGCGGATCATCGTGCCGATGTTGAATGCCGCCTGCACCGGGTCGAGGACGTACGGCGTGCCGGGGACGCGTGCGCCGTGCGGCACCACGGTGCCGGGCACCACGGGTCCGAGCAGCTTCGTGCAGGCCGGGTATTCGAGCGCCTCGAAGCCGCAGCCCAGCGTGTCGATCAGGCAGTGGCGGGCGGTGTCGTAGGCCTCGCGGCTGTCGATGCGGTAGTCGATCGCGTAGTCGGCGATGTCCTGGATCACCGTGTCGACAGGTGGGCGGACGCTGGATATCGGGGCGGACATGGAAAGGGCGGGCCGTTGCGGAAAGTGGGAAGGCGGGGCGCGACGGCGTCAGGCGCGCGCGTCGAGAGGCACGAACGCGCGGTCCTCGGGTCCGATGTAGTTCGCGCTCGGGCGGATGATCTTGCCGTCCTCGCGCTGCTCGATGACGTGCGCCGACCAGCCGGCGGTGCGCGAGATCACGAACAGCGGCGTGAACATCGTCGTCGGCACGTCCATCATGTGGTAGCTCACCGCCGAGTACCAGTCGAGATTGGGGAACATCTGCTTGGCGTCCATCATCACGCGCTCCAGGCGTTCGGCAATGTCGAACATCCGCATGTCGTTGGCGGCCTTCGACAGGCGATGGGCGACATCCTTGATGATCTCGTTGCGCGGATCGCCCGACGTGTACACCGGGTGGCCGAAGCCGATGATCACTTCCCTGGCGGCGACGCGCGCGCGGATGTCGGCTTCTGCCGCATCGGGCGTCGCGTAGCGCTTCTGCACTTCGAACGAGAATTCGTTGGCGCCGCCGTGCTTGGGTCCGCGCAGCGCGCCGATCGCGCCGGTGAGGCATGCGTAGAGGTCGGCGCCGGTGCCGGCGATCACGCGCGCGGTGAACGTCGACGCGTTGAACTCGTGCTCGGCATAGAGGTTGAGCGACGTATGCATCGCGCGCACGATCGCGGGCGCCGCCGGCCGCCCGTGCAGCAGGTGCAGGAAATGTCCGCCGATCGAGTCGTCGTCGGTCTCGACGTCGATCAGCCGGCCGTTGTGGCTCGCGTGATACCAGTAGCAGAGCATCGAGCCCAGCGACGCCAGCAGCCGGTCGGCGATGTCGCGCGCGCCGGCGGCATCGTGGCGCTCGCTCTCCGGCAGCGTCGCTCCCAGCGCCGACACGCCGGTGCGCATCACGTCCATCGGGTGCGCCCCGGCGGGCAGCGCCTCGAGCACGTCCTGCACCACTGCGGGCAGGCCGCGCATCGCGCGCAGCTTGCGCTTGTACGCGGCGAGCTCGGCGCGGTTCGGCAGCGTGCCATGCACCAGCAAGTGGGCGATTTCCTCGAATTCGCACTGCTCGGCGATGTCGAGGATGTCATAACCCCGGTAGTGCAGGTCGTTGCCGGTGCGGCCTACCGTGCAGATCGCGGTGTTGCCGGCGACGACACCGGACAGCGCGACCGATTTCTTGGGTTTGGGAGGCGGCGCGGGGACGTCGTTCATGCGTATTTCCTTGACGGTGACTCAGGCGTGGCTCTTGGCAAACAACGCGTCGAGCCTCTGTTCGTAAGCGTGATAGCCGAGAAAATCGTACAGCTCGGCGCGCGTCTGCATCGTGTCGACGACGTCGCGCTGCGTGCCGTCGGCGCGCAGGGCGCGATAGACGCCGAGCGCCGCCTTGTTCATCGCGCGAAACGCCGACAGCGGGTAGAGCGCGATGGCGACCCCGGCACTCGCGAGCTCGTCGCGGGTGAAAAGCGGGGTCGCGCCGAATTCGGTGATGTTGGCGAGCACCGGCACGCCGACGGCGTCGACGAAGCGGCGGTACGTCGCGAGGTCGGTGACGGCCTCGGGGAAGATCATGTCGGCGCCGGCCTCGACGCAGGCGCGCGCACGCTCCAGCGCGGCGTCCACGCCCTCGACCGCCAGCGCGTCGGTGCGCGCCATGACCACGAACGCCGGATCGGTGCGCGCATCGACTGCCGCCTTCACCCGGTCGACCATCTCGTCCTGCGCAACGATGGCCTTGCCGGGGCGATGGCCGCAGCGCTTGGCGCCCACCTGGTCCTCGATGTGCATCGCCGCCGCGCCGGCCTTGACCAGCGAGCGCACCGTGCGCGCGACGTTGAACGCCGACGCGCCGAAGCCGGTGTCGACGTCGACCAGCAGCGGCAGCGACGAGGCGTCGGTGATGCGGCGCACGTCGACCAGCACGTCGTCGAGGTTGCTGATGCCGAGATCGGGCATGCCGAGCGAGCCCGCGGCCACACCGCCGCCGGAAAGGTAAAGCGCCTTGAAACCCGATTTCTCGGCAAGGATCGCGTGGTACGCGCAGATGGCGCCGGGCACCTGCAGCGGGGATTCGGCGGCGAGTGCCTGGCGAAACCGCGTGCCGGGGGAATGATCGGCCATGGCGTCGGTCGTCAGCCGAGGAGGGAGGCCACGCCGGCGCGCTCTTCTTCCAGCTCCTTCAGCGTGGCATTCATGCGCTCGCGCGAGAAATCGTCGATCGGCAGGTCGCGGATGCGGGTGTACTCGCCGCGCTCGGTGGTGACCGGCACGCCGTAGACGATGTCCTGCGGAATGCCATAGCTGCCGTCGGAGGCGACGCCCATCGTCACCCAGCGCCCGCCGCTGCCGACGAGCCAGTCGTGCACGTGATCGACGGCGGCATTGGCGGCGGACGCTGCCGAGGACAGGCCGCGCGCCTCGATGATCGCCGCGCCGCGCTTGCCGACGGTGGGCAGGAACTCGTTGCGGTTCCAGTTCTCGTCGCCGATGAGGTCCTTCAGCGACTTGCCGTTGGCGGTGGCGAAGCGGTAGTCGGCGTACATCGTCGGCGAATGGTTGCCCCAGACGACGACGTGCTCCACTGCGTCCACCGGCACTTTCGCCTTCTTCGCGAGCTGGCCGAGCGCGCGATTGTGGTCGAGGCGCATCATCGCCGTGAAGTTCTGCTTCGGCAGCGACGGCGCCGATTTCATCGCGATGTAGGCGTTGGTGTTGGCCGGATTGCCGACGACCAGCACCTTGATGCCGCGCGCGGCGACGGCGTCCAGCGCCTTGCCCTGCTCGATGAAGATCTTGGCGTTCTCGAGCAGCAGATCCTTGCGCTCCATGCCGGGGCCGCGCGGGCGCGCGCCGACCAGCAGCGCGACGTCGGCGTCCTTGAACGCGACCTTGGCATCGGCGGTGCCATGCATGCCGGCGACCAGCGGGAACGCGCAGTCCTCGAGCTCCATCATCACGCCCTTGAGCGCCGCCTGCGCCTTGTCGACCGGCAGCTCGAGAAGCTGCAGCACGACAGGCTGGTCGCGGCCCAGCATTTCGCCGGCGGCGATGCGGAAGAGGAGGCTGTAGCCGATCTGGCCTGCAGCGCCGGTGACGGCGACGCGGACGGGTGGTTTCATCGAATGGAACTCCTGGTGCGGGGGTCGGGTGCTCGGAATCGTGCGTTGCGCGCGGCGTGCGCCAGCTCTCGATGGCGCGCTGCCTCGGCGCCCGGCGTTGCCATGCCCATGCCAGCCGGGGCAGCGGATGCCGCGCGCGCGATCGCGACGTGCTGCATCCATGATAGGCGCGCCGGTTGCGCGGTGTCAATGGACTCCTCTATCATATGTCTTATGCAAGACATGCGAATGATGGCGACGGCCCTCGCGCGGCGCGACGGCTGACCGCGCGATGGCCGACACCCACGCCCGACCGCTGTTCCAGCCGCTGTACATGCAGGTGCGCGAGCTGCTGGTGGCGCGTCTCGACGCCGGCGAGTGGAAGCCGGGCGAGGCGATTCCGAGCGAGCTCGAACTCGCGGCCCGCTTTCGCGTCGCGCCCGGCACCGTGCGCAAGGCGATCGACGCGCTCGCCGCCGACAACCTCCTCGTGCGCCGGCAAGGCAAGGGCACCTATGTCGCGACGCTGATCAACGAGCACCCGTCGCACGTGCGCTTCCTGCGCATCCGCCGCGACGATGGCGTCGACGAATATCCGCAGAGCCGGCTCGTCGATGTGCGCCGCGGCAAGGCCAGCGGCGACGTTGCGCGCCTGCTGGCGCTGCGGAGCGGCGAAGGGGTGCTGCTGCTGCGGCGCGTGCTGACCTTCGCCGGTGCGCGGGTGGTGCTCGACGATATCGTGCTGCCCGGCGCGCTGTTTCGCGGCCTCACCAAGGCCCGCTACGAAGCCTGGCGCGGTCCGCTGTACGGCTTCTTCGAGAGCGAGTTCGGCGTGCGCATGCTGAGCGCGCAGGAGCGGGTCAAGGCCGTGGCGGCCGACGCCCAGAGCGCGAAGCTCCTCGGCGTCGACGCCGGCCTGCCGCTGCTCGCGGTGGAACGGGTGACGTTCACCTACGGCGAGCGTCCGGTGGAACTGCGGCGCGGCCTGTGCGTGACCGCGCATTGCCACTACCACAACGCGCTCGGCTGACGCTGTCGCGAACGCGCGGCGGTCGCGCGATCAAGCCCGCGCTGGCGCGGCCGCCATGCGGCGCGCTATAATTTATTGCTGCGCAGCAAAAGTCACGCGACGGCAGCGATGTCCGACCGTGCATGCGCCGGTGCCACGAGCGCCGGCGTGTGATCCACCAAGACCGCGAGCGCCCTTCATGTCCGCCGCCGATCATCCCGCCGCCAAGCCGAAACGGCCCGTCTACCTCGACTTGCTGGCGATCCGCCAGCCGATCCCGGCGATCGTCTCCTTCCTGCACCGGGTGAGCGGCACGCTGCTCTTCCTCGTCGGCATTCCGCTGCTGCTGGCGGGCGTGCAGGCGAGCCTCGCCTCGGCCGAGGGTTATGCCGCATGGACGGCGGCGTGGCGCAATCCCGTCGCCAAGCTCGTCCTGCTGGCGCTGGCGTGGTCGTACGTGCATCACCTGCTCGCCGGCATCCGCCACCTGCTGCTCGACGTGCACATCGGCGTCGACCTGCCGGCGGCACGCCAGTCGGCGACGCTCGTGTTCGTGCTGGCGCTGATCGTCACCGCCGCGATCGGCATCCGGTTGTGGTGATGCCGCACGTCGACGTCCCCGTCGGTGCCCACTACGGCTGGCGCGACTGGCTGGTGCAGCGCATCACGGCACTGGTCATGGCCGGTTACTCCGCGCTGCTCGTCGGCCTCGTGCTGTGGAACGGCGGATTCGGCTACGCGACATGGACGGCGATCTTCGCCAGCAACGCGTTTCGCGCGGCCACGTTCCTGTTCATGGCGTCGCTGCTGTGGCATGCCTGGGTGGGCGTGCGCAACATCCTGATGGACTACGTGAAGCCGGCCGGCGTGCGCCTGACGCTCGAATGCATCGTCGTCGCCGTGCTGGTCGGCTACCTCGGCTGGACGATCGCGGTGCTGTGGGGAGGCGCCTGACGATGGCGGTGGGCGTGCGCCAGTTCGACGCGGTGATCGTCGGTGCCGGCGGCGCCGGCATGCGCGCAGCGATTGAGCTTGCCGAGGCCGGGCTTTCGGTCGCCGTGCTGTCGAAGGTGTTTCCCACCCGCTCGCACACGGTGGCGGCGCAGGGCGGCATCGGGGCGTCGCTCGGCAACATGTCCGAGGACAACTGGCTGTGGCACATGTACGACACGATCAAGGGCTCGGACTGGCTCGGCGACCAGGACGCGATCGAGTACATGTGCAAGATGGCGCCGCAGGTCGTCTACGAGCTCGAGCACTTCGGCATGCCGTTCGACCGCAATGCCGACGGCACGATCTACCAGCGCCCTTTCGGCGGCCATTCGGCCAATTTCGGCGAGAAGCCGGTGCAGCGCGCGTGCGCCGCCGCCGACCGCACCGGCCACGCGCTGCTGCACACGCTCTACCAGCGCAACGTGCGCGAGCGCACGCAGTTCTTCGTCGAATGGATGGCGCTCGACCTCGTGCGCGACGCCGATGGCGACGTGCTGGGGGTGGTGGCGCTGGAGATGGAGACCGGCGAGGTCAGCGTGCTGCAGGCGAAGGCGACGATCTTCGCCACCGGCGGCGCCGGGCGCATCTTCGCCGCGTCCACCAACGCGTTCATCAACACCGGCGACGGTCTCGGCATGACCGCGCGCGCCGGCATCCCGCTGGAGGACATGGAATTCTGGCAATTCCATCCGACCGGCGTGGCCGGCGCAGGCGTGCTGATCACCGAGGGGGTGCGCGGCGAGGGCGGCATCCTCCTCAACTGCAACGGCGAGCGGTTCATGGAGCGCTACGCGCCGAACCTCAAGGATCTGGCGTCGCGCGACATCGTGTCGCGCTCGATGGACCAGGAAATCAAGGAAGGCCGCGGCTGCGGACCCAACAAGGACTACGTGCTGCTCAAGCTCGACCATCTCGGCCCGGAGGTGATCAACAAGCGCCTGCCGTCGATCCGCGAGATCGCGATCAAGTTCGCCAACGTCGACCCGATCAAGGAGCCGATCCCGGTGGTGCCGACGATCCACTACATGATGGGCGGCATCCCTACCAACATCCACGGCCAGGTGGTGGCGCCGAAGGACGGCGATCCCAACGCCGTGGTCAACGGCTTCTACGCGGTGGGCGAATGCGCCTGCGTTTCGGTGCACGGCGCCAACCGCCTCGGCACCAACTCGCTGCTCGACCTCGTGGTGTTCGGCCGCGCCGCCGGCGATTTCATCGCCGCGCAGGGGCTGCCGGCGCGCGAGCACAAGCCGCTGCCGAAGGACGCCGCCGAGCGCGCGCTGGCGCGCCTTGCGCACATCGACTCGGCCAATGGCGGCGAATCCGTCGCCGCGCTCGGCGCCGAGCTGCGCGTGACGATGCAGACGCACTGCGGCGTATTCCGCAACGCCAGGCTGCTCGGCGAGGGCGTGGCCAAGGTGATGGAGATCGCCGAGCGCGCGCGGCACGTCACGATCGGCGACAAGAGCCAGGTGTTCAACACCGCGCGCGTCGAGGCGCTGGAGCTCGACAACCTCGTGGAGACGGCGAAGGCGACGATCGTCTCGGCGGCGGCGCGCGAGGAGAGCCGCGGCGCGCAGGCGCGCAGCGATTTCCCCGAGCGCGACGACGCCCACTGGCTCAAGCACACGCTCTGGTACAGCGAGGGCAATCGCCTCGCGTACAAGCCCGTCAACCTGAAGCCGCTGACCGTCGACGCGTTTCCGCCGAAGACGCGCACCTACTGACCGCCATGAAATTCAGCATCTACCGCTACGACCCCGGGCACGACGCCAAGCCGTACATGAAGGACTACGACGTCGAGCTCGACCCGCACGACCGGATGCTGCTCGACGCGCTGATCCGCCTCAAGTCGGTCGACGACTCGCTGTCGTTCCGCCGCAGCTGCCGCGAGGGCGTGTGCGGCTCGGACGCGATGAACATCAACGGCAAGAACGGCCTCGCCTGCATCACCAACCTGCGTGACCTCGCGCAGCCGGTGGTGCTGAAGCCGCTGCCGGGGCTGCCGGTGATCCGCGACCTGATCGTCGACATGAGCCAGTTCTTCAAGCAGTACCACTCGATCAAGCCGTACCTCGTCAACGACACGCCGCCGCCGCAGAAGGAGCGCCTGCAGTCGCCGGCGGAACGCGAGGAGCTGGACGGGCTCTATGAATGCATCCTGTGCGCGTGCTGCTCGACCGCGTGCCCGTCGTTCTGGTGGAATCCCGACAAGTTCGTCGGCCCCGCGGGACTCCTGCAGGCGTACCGCTTCATTGCCGACAGCCGCGACCTCGCCACCAACCAGCGCCTGGACAACCTCAACGACCCGTACCGCCTGTTCCGCTGCCACTCGATCATGAACTGCGTCGACGTCTGCCCCAAGGGGCTCAATCCGACGCGCGCGATCGGCAAGATCAAGGACGTGCTCGTGCGGCGCGCCGTCTAGATGGAGGCCGCGTCCGCAATGCGCGACGATGCGCGAGAGTGCAGGGCCCTGCCGATGGCGGACGTCGCCGACGCCGCCTGGGTCGCGCGCCTGCGCTGGCGCTGCCGGCGCGGCCTGCTGGAGAACGACCTCGTGCTCGCGCGCTGGCTGGATGCCCACGGCGCCTCGATGAGCGCGGCCGAGGCGGCGGCGCTCGATCGCGCGCTCGACCTGCCGGACAACGAGTTGTGGGACCTGATCGCGCGCCGGCGCGACAGCGACGACCCCGCGCTGGCGTCGATCATCGACGCGCTGCGCCAGGCATGAACGCACCGGGCGCCTCCGCCGGCCGGGCGCGCACCACCGCGCCGACCCTGGGCGCGTTCACGACGATGGAGCTCCTCGCATGACCGACCGCACCGCCACGCTGACCTTCTCCGACGGCACGCCGCCGATCACGTTTCCCGTGCTCGCAGGCACCGTCGGCCCCGATGTCGTCGACATCCGCACGCTGTACGGCAAGACGGGCAAGTTCACCTACGACCCCGGCTTCCTGTCGACCGCGGCGTGCAACTCGGCGATCACGTACATCGACGGCGACAAGGGCGAGCTTCTCTACCGCGGCTACCCGATCGAGGAGCTGGCGACGCGGTGCGACTACCTCGAGACGTGCTACCTGCTGCTCTACGGCGAGCTGCCGAACAAGGCCGAGAGCGCCCGCTTCGACGACCTCGTCACGCATCACACGATGGTCAACGAGCAGATGCAGTTCTTCCTGCGCGGCTTCCGCCGCGACGCGCACCCGATGGCGGTGCTCACCGGCCTCGTCGGCGCGCTCTCCGCGTTCTATCCCGACTCGATGAACCTGCACGATCCGCGGCAGCGCGACATCTCGGCGATCCGCCTGATCGCCAAGATGCCCACGCTGGTGGCGATGGCCTACAAGTATTCGATGGGGCAGCCGTACATCTACCCGCGCAACGAGCTCACGTATGCCGGCAACTTCATGCGCATGATGTTCGCCACGCCCTGCGAGGACTACAAGGTCAACGACGTGCTGGTGCGCGCGCTCGACCGCATCTTCATCCTGCACGCCGACCACGAGCAGAACGCGTCGACGTCGACGGTGCGCATGTGCGCGTCGTCCGGCACCAACCCGTTCGCGGCGATCGCCGCCGGCGTGGCGTGCCTGTGGGGTCCGGCGCACGGCGGCGCCAACGAGGCGGCGCTCAACATGCTGTACGAGATCCAGGCGCAGGGCGGCGTCGCCAAGCTCGGCGAGTTCATCGGCAAGGTCAAGGACAAGACCTCCAATGTGCGGCTGATGGGCTTCGGCCACCGCGTCTACAAGAACTACGACCCGCGCGCCAAGCTGATGCGCGAGACCTGCCACGAGGTGCTGCAGGCGCTGGGGCTGCACGACGATCCGCTGTTCAAGCTGGCGATGGCGCTGGAGAAGATCGCGCTCGAGGACGACTACTTCGTGCAGCGCAAGCTGTACCCCAACGTCGACTTCTACTCGGGCATCGTGCAGAAGGCGATCGGCATCCCGGTGTCGCTGTTCACCGCGGTGTTCGCGCTGGCGCGCACGGTCGGCTGGATCGCGCAGCTCAATGAGATGATCGCCGACCCGGAGTACAAGATCGGCCGCCCGCGCCAGCTGTTCGTGGGCGCGACGCGGCGCAGCGTGCCGGCGATGGACGCGCGCTAGGGCGCGCGGGGTGGTTGCGCCGCACGGCGCGCGCCCCCATTTGACGGGTGTTCCACCCGGGGTGACGACATGGGAACGATGACAGATCTCCAGTCCACGAGCACGCTGTTCGGCAGCAACGCGCCGTTCATCGAAGGCCTCTACGACCAGTACCTCGCCGATCCGGCCTCGGTGCCGGCGGAATGGCGCGGCTACTTCGACGAGCTGCGCGGCGGTGCCGCGGACGTCGCCCACGAGCCGGTGGTGAAGTCGTTCGTCGAGCTCGCCCGCAACCGGCGCGTCGCCGGCGCCATGGTCGACGCGCAGACGATGGCCAAGCAGGTGCTGGTGCTGCGGCTGATCAGCAAGTTCCGCACGCTCGGCTTCTTCGCCGCCGATCTCGATCCGTTGCAGCGCACGGAAGTGCCGTACCTGCCCGATCTCGACCTGCGCACCTACGGTTTCACCGACGTCGACATGGACACGGAGTTCGACGTCGGCTCGCTCAAGGCCGGCACGCCGAGGATGCGCCTGCGCGACATCATCGCCATGCTGCGCGAGACCTACACGCGCACGCTGGGGCTCGAGTACATGTACATCTCGGAGACGCCGGTCAAGCGCTTCTTCCAGGATCGCATCGAGCCGACGCGCGCCCGCGCGCACTACACGCCGGAGCAGCGCCGGCAGATCCTCGAGCGCCTCACCGCCGCGGAAACCCTCGAGCGCTACCTGCACACGAAATACGTGGGACAGAAGCGGTTCTCGGGCGAGGGCGGCGACACGCTGATCCCGATGCTCGATCACCTGATCCAGCGCGCCGGCGCCGAGGGCGTGCAGGAAATGGTGATGGGCATGGCGCACCGCGGCCGCCTCAATGTGCTGGTCAACACGCTCGGCAAGATTCCCGCGGACCTGTTCCTCGAGTTCGAGGGCAAGGGCCACGCCGACCTGCCCGCGGGCGACGTCAAGTATCACCAGGGGTTCTCGTCCGACGTGGTCACGCCCGGCGGCACCGTGCACCTGACGCTGGCGTTCAACCCGTCGCATCTCGAGATCGTCAACCCGGTGGTCGAAGGCAGCGTGCGCGCACGCCAGCACCGTCGCGGCGACCGCACCGGCGACCAGGTGCTGCCGGTGCTGATTCACGGCGACGCGGCGATCGCCGGGCAGGGCGTCAACCAGGAAGTGCTGAACATGGCGCAGACCCGCGGCTACTACACGGGCGGCACCATCCACATCGTCGTCAACAACCAGATCGGCTTCACCACGTCCGATCCGCGCGACACGCGCGGCACCACCTATTGCACCGACATCGCCAAGATGGTCGATGCGCCGATCCTGCACGTCAACGGCGACGACCCGGAGACGTGCCTGCTCGCGATCGAGCTGGCGATGGACTATCGGCAGAAATTCCACCAGGACGTGTTCATCGACCTCGTCTGCTTCCGCCGCTATGGCCACAACGAGGCCGACGAGCCGATGGTCACGCAGCCGCTGATGTACAAGAAGATCGCGCAGCATCCGGGCACGCGGCGCATGTACGCCGAGGCGCTGGCCGCCGACGGTGTGGTCACGCTCGACGATTCGGACGCGATGGTCGCCACTTACCGGGCGGCGATGGACAAGGGCCAGAACACCAACAAGACCGTCATCGCCAATTACAAGCCGCCGTTCACCGTCGACTGGAAGCCGTATCTCGGCCGGCACTGGACCGACCAGGTCGACACGCGCGTGGCGCTGCCGAAGCTCAAGGATCTGTCGACGCGCGTGACGACGGTGCCCGACGGGTTCAAGCTCCATTCGCGCGTCGACAAGGTGATCGCCGACCGCCGGGCGATGGGCGAGGGCAAGGCGCCCCTCGACTGGGGCATGGGCGAGACGCTCGCCTACGCGTCGCTGCTCGACGAGGGCCACGGCGTGCGCCTCTCCGGCGAGGACGTCGGACGCGGCACCTTCTCGCACCGCCACGCCGTGCTGCACGATCAGAACCGCGACAAGTGGGACGGCGGCTCGTGGACGCCATTGCAGCACGTGAAGGACGACCAGCCGTCGTTCGAGATCATCGACTCGGTGCTCACCGAGCAGGCGGTGCTGGCGTTCGAATACGGCTACTCGACCTCGGATCCGACGCGGCTCATCGTGTGGGAGGCGCAGTTCGGCGACTTCGTCAACGGCGCGCAGGTGGTGATCGACCAGTTCATCAGCGCCGGCGAAGTGAAGTGGGGCCGCATCAGCGGGCTCACGCTGCTGCTGCCGCATGGCTACGAAGGCCAGGGTCCGGAACATTCGTCGGCGCGGCCCGAGCGCTTTCTGCAGCTGTGCGCGCAACACAACATGCAGGTCTGCGTGCCCACCACCCCGGCGCAGATCTTCCATCTGCTGCGTCGGCAGATGCTGCGGATGTTCCGCACGCCGCTGATCGTGATGAGCCCGAAGAGCCTGCTGCGCCACAAGGAGGCGGTGTCGTCGCTCGGCGATCTCGCCAGCGGCGGCTGGCAGAACGTCATCGACGAGATCGATCCGATCGACGCCGCCAAGGTGCGCCGCGTGCTGCTGTGCTCCGGCAAGGTCTATTACGACCTGCTGGCGTGGCGTCGCGAGCAGAAGATCGCTGACATCGCGATCGTGCGCCTCGAGCAGGAGTACCCGTTCCCGCACGACGACTACAAGCGCGCGGTGAACCGCTACGTGAACGCGACGGAAGTCGTCTGGGTGCAGGAAGAGCCGCAGAACCAGGGCGCATGGTACCGGCTGCGCGCCTACCTGCGTGCCGACCTCGACGCCAGCAAGGTGCTCGCGTATGCCGGTCGCCCGATCTCGGCGTCGCCGGCGGTCGGCTATGCGGCGAAGCACGCCGCCGAACAGAAACAGGTCGTCGCCGACGCATTCGCTGCCAAGCTTTCGAGCGGCGAAATGGTGCTGGCGCGCTGAACGGAAGACCAATCGCCATGCGCATCGAAGTCAAGGTCCCGCAGCTCCCGGAATCCGTCGCCGAGGCGACGCTGGTCAACTGGCACAAGGCGGCCGGCCAGCCGATCAAGCGCGACGAGAACCTGATCGACATCGAGACGGACAAGGTCGTGCTCGAGTTGCCCGCGCCGGCCGACGGCGTGATGGCGCAGATCGTCAAGGCCGACGGCAGCACGGTGACGTCGGGCGAGGTGATCGCCATCATCGACACCGATGCCGCGCAGGCAAAGGCCGCTCAACCGACGGCGCAACCGGCAATGGCACCGGCGAAAGCGGCGGCACCGGTCCCCGCGCCGGCCCGTGCCGAAACGTCGCCCAAGGCGTCGCCCGCGACGAAGCCCGCCGCGGCGGCGCCGGTGCCGTCCGCCGCCGCGAGCGCCAGCGTCACCGCGTTGCCGGCGGCGCGCAAGCTGATGGCGGAGCAGGGCATCGCCGCCGGCGACGTCGACGGCAGCGGCCGCGGCGGCCGCATCACGAAGACCGACGTTGAATCCGCGGTGGCCGCGAAAGCGGCGCCCGCGCCGGCGGCGAAAGCGCCGACCACTCCCGCGCCCGCACCCATCGCGGCCACGCAAGGCACGCGTCCCGAGCAGCGCGTGCCGATGTCGCGCCTTCGCGCGCGCATCGCCGAGCGCCTGGTGCAATCGCAGGCCACGGCCGCGATCCTGACGACATTCAACGAAGTCAACATGCAGCCGGTGATCGACCTGCGCAACCGCTACAAGGAGCGCTTCGAGAAGGAATACGGCGTCAAGCTCGGCTTCATGAGCTTCTTCGTCAAGGCCGCCGTGCACGCACTGAAGAAGTTCCCGCTGGTCAACGCATCGATCGACGGCAACGACATCGTCTACCACGGCTATTACGACATCGGCATCGCCGTCGGCAGCCCGCGCGGACTCGTGGTGCCGATCCTGCGCGACGCCGACCAGGCATCGATCGCCGAGATCGAGAAGCAGATCGCCGACTTCGGCAAGCGCGCGCAGGACGGCAAGCTCACGCTCGAGGAATTGACCGGCGGCACGTTCTCGATCTCCAACGGCGGCGTGTTCGGCTCGATGATGTCGACGCCGATCATCAACCCGCCGCAATCGGCGATCCTCGGCGTGCATGCGACCAAGGATCGCGCCGTCGTCGAGAACGGGCAGGTGGTGGTGCGGCCGATGAACTACCTCGCGCTGTCGTATGACCACCGCATCATCGACGGCCGCGAGGCGGTGCTGTCGCTGGTGGCGATCAAGGACGCGCTGGAGGACCCGGCGCGAATGCTGCTGGAGCTTTGATGGCCGACACCTTCGACGTCGTCGTCATCGGCGGCGGTCCGGGCGGCTACACGGCGGCTATCCGCGCCGCGCAGCTCGGCTTCGCCACGGCCTGCATCGACGACTGGACGCGTGCCGGCGGCAAGGCCGCGCTCGGCGGCACCTGCACCAACGTCGGCTGCATCCCGTCGAAGGCGCTGCTGCAATCGTCGGAGAACTTCGAGCACGCGACGCATGGATTCGCCGACCACGGCATCGTCGTCGGCAATCTCTCGCTCGACCTGGCGAAGATGATCGCGCGCAAGGACAAGGTCGTCGCGCAGAACAACGACGGCATCGCCTATCTCTTCAAGAAGAACAAGATCGCCTCGTATCTCGGGCGCGGCGCGTTCACCGGCCGCAGCGAAGACGGCTACGCAATTGGCGTCGCCGGCGCCGCGCCAGCATCGCTGGTCGCGCGTCACGTCATCGTCGCCACCGGCTCGCTGCCGCGCGCGCTGCCCGGTGCGCCGTTCGACGGCAGGCTCGTCCTCGACAATGCCGGCGCGCTCGCCATGCCCGCCGTGCCCAGGCGGTTGGGCGTCGTCGGCGCCGGCGTCGTCGGGCTGGAGATGGGCAGCGTGTGGCGCCGGCTCGGCGCCGAGGTGACGGTGCTCGAGGCATTGCCGGCGCTGCTCGGCGCGGCCGACGACGCGGTCGCCAAGGAGGCGCAGAAGCAGTTCGCGCGCCAGGGCATGGCGATCCATGTCGGCGCCAGGATCACGCGCGTCACCACCGGCAAGGACGACGTCACCGTCGAATGGACCGACAACGGGGGCGCCGTGCAGAAGAACGTGTTCGATCGCCTGATCGTCGCGATCGGCCGTGCACCCAACACTGCAGGCCTCGGCGCCGACGCGATCGGACTCAAGCTCGATGCGCGCGGCTTCGTCGAAGTCGACGACCATTGCGCCACGGCGTTGCCGAACGTCTTTGCGATCGGCGACGTGGTGCGCGGGCCGATGCTCGCCCACAAGGCCGAGGAGGAAGCGGTGGCGGTCGCCGAGCGCCTCGCCGGACAGCAGCCGCACGTCGACTTCAACACCGTGCCGTGGGTCATCTACACGGCACCGGAAATCGCGTGGGTGGGCGAAACGGAGCAGCAATTGAAGGCGCGCGGTGTCGCCTACAAAACGGGAACGTTTCCCTTCACCGCCAACGGCCGCGCGCGCGCCATGGGCGAGACGCGCGGCTTCGTCAAGCTCGTCGCGGACGCCGCGACCGACCGCGTGCTCGGCATGCACGCGATCGGCCCGATGGTGTCGGAGCTGATCGCGGAAGGCGTGATGGCCATGGAATTCGGCGCCTCGAGCGAAGACATCGCACGCATCTGCCACGCCCATCCGACGCTGTCGGAGGCAACCCGGGAAGCCGCGCTCGGCGTGCTGGGACGCCAGCTCAACTTGTAGCGCTCGGCGGTTGGCGGCGGCATGCCGCGATCCGCGGCGCGTAACGCTGCCGGGCAATGGCGCCCGCCAACCCCGTTCGCCAGGCACGGGCGGCCACCGGGCCAAAGCGAGTTCGCGACGCGTGTTTGAGCGACGCCCGATGTCCTCCCGGTCCTGCCGCCCCGATACGGCGATACGGTCTTGCCTTTTGACGCTACTGCATCGTCAGGCTCGTCGCCGCGAGCTGCCATGACGATCCGTCGCATGCGGCACTGCACGATGACCCGGGTTTGCGGCGGGACCGGCGATTGGAGTTAAGATTGTCCGCGTGAGTGCAGCGGATGCATCCTCCGGCGAGAGCATCGCGTCACAGCTCGAGGGCGAGCTCGCGCGGCGCCACGTCGAGCCGGATGTGTCCCAGCGAGCCGCGCTGGCGCGCCTCGCGCGCCTCGCCGACGAGCTCGCCCGCTTCCGCCGTGCCCGCGCCTCGACGCTGAAGCGCCTGTTCACCCCGCCCGACGTGCCGCGCGGGATCTACCTGTGGGGCGGCGTCGGCCGCGGCAAGAGCGCGCTGATGGATGCGTTCTTCGCAGTGGTGCCGATCGTGCGCAAGACGCGCGTGCACTTCCACGCGTTCATGCGCGACGTGCACGCCGAGCTCGCCACGCTGGCCCACGAAGAGGATCCGCTCGCGATGGTCGCCGCGCGCATCGCCGTGCGCTGGCGGCTCGTTTGCTTCGACGAGTTCCACGTGTCCGATGTCGCCGACGCGATGATCCTGGGGCGCCTGCTGACACACCTCCTCAAGCGCGGCGTGGTGTTCGTGATGACGTCGAACTACGAGCCGGGCACGCTGTGGCCGCAGGGCCTCAATCGCCAGCGCTTCCTGCCGTCGATCGCGCTGCTGCGCGAATGGCTCGACGTCGTCGAGGTGGATGGCGGCGTCGACTACCGGTTGCGCACGCTGGCCACGCTTCCCGCGTATTTCGTGCCGGCCGACGCCGCCGCCGAGCGCGCGATGGACGCCGCGTTCGATCGCCTCGCCGGCGCCGGCGACGAGGCCCCGGCCCTTGAAATCGACGGCCGGCGCATCGTCGCCCGGCGCCGCGCCGGCTCGGCCGTGTGGTTCGACTTCGGCGCGCTGTGCGACGGCCCGCGCTCGCAGCGCGATTACCTCGAGATCGCGCAGCGCTTCAGCGTGGTGCTGGTGTCGGGCGTGCCGCGCATGAATGGCGAAGGCGCCGACCGCGCGCGCCGCTTCACCTGGCTCGTCGACATCCTGTACGATCATCACGTCAAGCTGATCGTCTCGGCCGCCGTGGCCGCGGACGAGCTCTACACCGACGGGCCCAACGCCGTCGAATTCGCGCGCACCACGAGCCGCCTCGCCGAGATGCGCACGCCGCAGTATCTCGCGCTGCCGCACGCGCGCGACCCCGATGTCGCCGCGCCGGCCGCCGCCGTCGCCTGACCGCGGTACCACGAAGGAGGAGAGTCCGATGCAGACATTCAAGGCCTACCGCACATTCGACGAAGGCGGCAGGATCGTCAGCCGCTTCGTCGACATGACGCTCGACGAGCTCGATCCGGGCGACGTCGTCGTGCGCACCAAGTACTCGACGATCAACTACAAGGACGCGCTGTCGTACAACGGTTCCGGCAAGATCATGCGCAAGTTCCCGACCGTCGCCGGCATCGACATGTCGGGCACGGTCGAGCAGTCGAACGACCCGCGCTGGAAGAAGGGCGACAAGGTGATCGTTCACGCCTACGACTTCGGCGTGGCGCACGACGGCGGCTACAGCGAGCGCGTGCGGGTGCCGGGCGACTGGATCGTGCGCCGGCCGGAAAGCATGACGGCATTCGACGCGATGACGCTCGGCACGGCGGGCTTCACCGCCGGGCAGGCGGTGCAGCTGATGGAGCACAACGGCCTCAAGCCCGCCAACGGCCCGGTGGCCGTCACCGGCGCCACCGGCGGCGTCGGCTCTGTGGCGATCGAAGTGCTCGCCAAGAGCGGCTACCACGTCGTGGCGATCACCGGCAAAGCCGAGGAGGCGGGTTACCTCAAGGGGATCGGCGCCAAGGAGGTGCTGCTGCGCGACTCGATCGACGTGTCCAGGGTGCGCCCGCTGGAAAAGGCCACGTGGGCCGGCGCGATCGACAATCTCGGCGGCGGCGTGCTGTCGTGGCTCCTCGCCAGCGCGCAGGTGGGCGCCACGGTAGCCTCGATCGGTCTCGCCGCGAGCCACAAGCTCGACACCACGGTGATGCCGTTCATCCTGCGCGGCGTGATGCTGCTCGGTGTCGACAGCGCCAATTGCGCGATGGGCATGCGCCAGCGCATCTGGAACAAGCTCGCCGTCGAATGGCGGCCGGACAGCGTGCACGACCAGGTGCGCACGATCGACTTCGACGAGCTGCCCACGCATTTCGACGCCTATATCAAGGGCATGGTACGCGGGCGCACGGTGGTGCGCATCGGTGCCGATACGCACCCGTAACATGCGCGCGTCGACGGCGGCTGTGTCGCGACGCGGGCGGGTGCACCGGCAGCGGATGGCTGCCGCCGAAAGGCCGGCGCGCGCCGCGCGCTGCGGCAGGAAAGGATGACGATGAGCCGATATGCGCAGTCTCACCGGCGCTCGCTCGAGGACCGCGACGCCTACTGGAGCGAGCGCGCGGCGGCGATCGACTGGCAGACGCCATTCACCGCAGCGCTCGACTACTCGCGCCCGCCATTCGCGCGCTGGTTCGTCGGCGGCACGACCAACCTCTGCCACAACGCGGTCGACCGCCACCTGGCGACGCGCGGCGAGCAGGCGGCGCTCGTCTACATCTCGACCGAGACCGGGCAGCGCGCGACTTACACGTACCGCGATCTCGCGCGCGAGGTGAACCGCTGCGCGGCGATGCTGCGTGCGCTCGGCGTCGGTCGCGGCGATCGCGTGCTGGTGTACATGCCGATGATCGCCGAGGCGGTGTTCATGATCCTCGCCTGCGCGCGCCTCGGCGCGATCCATTCGGTGGTGTTCGGCGGCTTCGCGGCGGCGTCGCTCGCCAACCGCATCGACGACGCGAAGCCCAAGGTGCTGGTCACTGCCGACGCCGGCATGCGCGCCGGCAAGGTGCTGCCGTACAAGCCCCTCACCGACGCCGCCCTCGCGCTCGCCGCGCATCCTCCGGCGCACGTGATCCTGTTCAACCGCGGGCTCGACGCGACGATGACGCGCGTCGCCGGACGCGACCACGACTACGCCGCGCTGCGCGCGCAGCACATGAATGCCGCGGTCCCGTGCACGTGGCTCGAGTCGAGCGAACCGTCGTACATCCTCTACACGTCGGGCACCACCGGCAAGCCGAAGGGCGTGCAGCGCGACACCGGCGGCCACGCCGTCGCGCTGGTACGCGACGATGCAGGACATCTTCTGCCTGGCGCCCGGCGAAACGATGTTCTGCACCAGCGACATCGGCTGGGCCGTCGGCCATTCGTACATCATCTACGGTCCGCTGCTGCGCGGCTGCACGACGATCATGTACGAGGGTCTGCCGATCCGTCCCGACCCGGCGATCTGGTGGCGCATCGTCGAGGAGAACAAGGCGCGCACGATGTTCACCTCGCCGACGGCGATACGCGTGCTGAAGAAGGAGGACCCGCGGTTCATGCATGCCCACGACCTGGCGTCGCTGCGCTATCTGTTCCTCGCCGGCGAGCCGCTCGACGAGCCGACGGCGCGCTGGGCGGCGGACAACCTCCAGGGCGTGTCGATCGTCGACAACTACTGGCAGACCGAGACCGGCTGGCCCATCCTGTCGGCACAGCCGGGCATCGAGGACCTGCCGCGCAAGTTCGGCAGCCCGTCGTTGCCCTGCATGGGCTACGACGTGCGCCTGCTGCAGGACGGCACCGGCGACGAACTCGGCGCCAACCAGAAGGGCGTGCTGACGCTGGTGCCGCCGCTGCCGCCCGGGTGCATGACCACGATCTGGGGCGACGACGCGCGCTTCGTGTCGACATACTTCGAGACCGTGCCGGGCAAGCTCGTCTACTCGACATTCGACTGGGCGACGCGCGACGACGACGGCTACTATTTCGTGCTCGGGCGCACCGACGACGTCATCAACGTCGCCGGCCACCGCCTCGGCACGCGCGAGATCGAGGAGGCGGTGCAGGCGCATGCCGGCATCGCCGAGGTGGCCGTGGTCGGCATCGCCGATGCGGTCAAGGGCCAGACGCCCGTCGCCTTCGCTGTGGTCAGGGACAAGACCCGCGTCGCCACGGCAGAAGGGGCGCGCGCGATGCGCAAGGAGGTGATGGACACCGTCGATCGCGAGCTCGGTGCGATCGCGCGGCCGTCCAGCGTGCACTTCGTCACTCTGCTGCCCAAGACGCGTTCCGGCAAGCTGCTGCGCCGCTCGCTGCAGGCGCTGGCGGAGGGACGCGATCCCGGGGACCTGACGACGATCGAGGATCCCGCGGCCCTCGAGCAGATCCGCGCCGCGCTCGCGACTTAGCCCAATTCGCCGCCGGATCCCGGCAGCGCGGACGGCGGCCGACGGGGAGCACGCCGAATCGGCGATAATGTGCGGTCGTCTCACGCACATAGGCCGATGGACCCGGACATCCTCTCCCGCCACGCCGCGCCGCTCGCGCGCGTCTACCGCGGCGATCTCGTCGAATGCCTGCACGTCGGGCACGTCGCGGTCGCCGATCGCGACGGCAACGTGCTGTTTGCGGCCGGCGACCCCGGCATCGTCACGTTCACCCGCAGCGCGCTGAAGCCGTTGCAGGCGCTGCCGTTCGTCACCGCCGGCGGCGACACGCATTTCGGTTTTTCGCGCGAGCAGGTCGCGCTCTTGTGCGCCAGCCATTCCGGCGAGCCGCGCCAGGTCGCGGCGGTGGCGGACATGCTGGCGCGCTGCGGCGCGCGCGTCGACGAACTCCTGTGCGGCACGCAGGCGCCTCGCTACTTCGAGCTGGCGGGCGAGTACACGCCGCCGCCGCCGTATTCGCCGCTCGCGCACAATTGCTCCGGCAAACATGCCGGCATGCTCGCGTTGTGCATCCTCAACGGCTGGCCGCGTGGCGACTACGTGGCCTACGGCCATCCGCTGCAGGTGGCGATCCGTGGCGCGGTGGCACGCACCGCCGGTCTTGCCGAGCACGATCTCGTGGCCGGCATCGACGGCTGCTCGGCGCCCAACTACGCGGTTCCCCTGGCGCGGCTTGCACAGGCGTACGCCCGGCTGGCGACCGCCGACGCGTCGGCGCCGGTGCTGGCGAAGCTCGCCTCGGCGATGACCGCCCACCCGGAGATGGTTTCGGGCCAGCATCGCAGCGATCTCGCGCTGATGCGGGCCGGGCGCGGCGACTGGGTGACCAAGATCGGCGCGGAAGGTGTCCAGGCGATCGGCGTGCGCAGTCGCGGCATCGGCATCGCCATCAAGGTCGCCGATGGCAGCATGCGCGGGCTGATGCCCGCCACCGTGGCAGTGCTCGACGCCCTGGGGCTGCTGGACGCCGCGTCGCGGGCGGCCCTGGCGTCGTGGGAACGTCCGGGGATCGCCAATTTCCGCGGCATCGCGACGGGGCATGTCGAGGCCGCCGTGGCGCTCGTCGACGCCGCGCGGACGCCCCTTGCGCACTGAACTAATGGACCCCGCGGCGGTCAACCACCGCAAGCGATCGTCATCGGTCGCCGGTCGCGCCGCCGGGGCGTGGCCAGCGGCCATCCACAGGCATCGCGCCCACCGTTCGGCGGGCATAACAACGACCGATATCAGGGACGGAAGACCCGCGAATGGGTGATCGCGAAGTCGATCAACAGCTCGTGGAGCGTGCGCAGCGGGGCGATAGACGCGCGTTCGAGATGCTGGTGATGAAATACCAGCGCAAGCTCACCCGGCTGCTGTCGCGGCTGGTGCGCGACCCGGCGGAGGTCGAGGATGTGACGCAGGAGGCTTTCATCAAGGCGTATCGTGCGCTGCCGGGGTTTCGCGGGGACAGCGCCTTCTATACGTGGCTGTACCGGATCGGCATCAACACCGCGAAGAATTACCTGGTGGCGCTGGGGCGGCGCGCGCCGACGTCCACCAGCTTCGACAACGAGGAAGCGGAGTCATTCGAGGATGCCGATGCGCTGCGCGACAACTCGACGCCCGAGGGCGAGGCGATCGGCAGGGAAATCGCGAACACGGTGAACCGCGCCATGGAGGCGCTGCCCGAGGACCTGCGCACGGCGATCACGCTGCGCGAGATCGAGGGACTGTCGTACGAAGAGATTGCGAACGTGATGAATTGTCCTATCGGCACGGTGCGCTCGCGAATCTTTCGCGCACGCGAGGCGATTGCCGCGGAACTGCGGCCGCTGCTCGGGACCGAAGAAAATCGGAGATGGTGATGAACGAAGTGATTTCACGGCTGATGGACGGCGACGCCGACGACCCCGAGCTGGAGCGCGTCTGCCGCGCGTGCGGCGACCACGAGGCCATGCGTACGTGGGTGTCCTACCATGTCATCGGCGACGTGCTGCGCGGCTCGGGCGCGCTGGACGCCGGCTTCTCGCGGCGCTTCGATGCGCGCTTCGCGACGGAGCCGACGGTGCTCGCGCCGCAACCGCGGTTCGCACATCGCGTCAACGCCGTGTGGGCGATCGCGGCCACCGCGGCGGCAGTGGCCGTGGTCGGCTGGACAGCGGTGTCGCTGACCGATGCGCCCACCAACGCGATCGCCCGCGCGCGTGAAGCCGGCGACGTGCATGCCAGCGCGGTGCGGGCGCAGACGGTGCCCGAGGACTACCTGCTCGCGCACCAGGAGTATTCGCCGGCCACCGCGATGCAGGGTGTCGGTCCCTACCTGCGCGCCGTGTCCGTGCCGGCACCCGAACCCCAGCGCTGACCGCACGATGCGCAACGCGATGGCGTCCTGCAAGGGGAGTTTTGTGCCGCGCCGGGCGGCATCGCCGGGCGCGTGCCGCGCCGCGCCGCGTGCGCCATCGCGGCGCGCGATGATGCGCCGGCGTTTGCGCCGCCTGGTCGCCGTGCCGTCGGTGGCCCTTCTGTGTGGCGCGGCATCGCTCGCGCAGGCGGAGGACGTCGCGCAGTGGCTCGCGCGTGCGGCCAGCGCCGCGCGCGCGCAAAACTACGTCGGCACGATCGTCTACCAGCACGCCGGGCGTGTCGAGTCGTCGCGCCTGGCGCACATCTACGCCAACGGCGAGGAGGCGGACCGGCTGGTAAGCCTCGACGGACCGGCGCGCGAGGTGATCCGCAGCGCCGGCGAGGTGCGTTGCTACTACCCGGATGCGCGCGTCGTGCGCATCGAGCCGCGCACGATCCGCAACGTGTTTCCGTCGTTGTCGGTGGAACAGCAGAATGCGCTCGCGCAGTACTATGACTTCCGCAAGGCGGAGACCGCGCGCGTCGCCGGCTACGATGCGCAGGCCTGGGTGTTCGAGCCCAAGGACGGCATGCGCTATGGCCACAAGTTCTGGGCGGAGAACGGCACCGGCCTCCTGCTCAAGGCGCGCCTCCTCGGCGACCACGGCGAGACCGTCGAGCAGTTCGCGTTCATGGATATCACGATCGGCGGCACCGTCGACCCGGGTCTCGTCAAACCGACCTGGTCGGCAACGCCGCCCGACTGGACCGTGCGCGAGGGCAGCGCCGGCGAGAAGATGGCGAGCGACACCGGCTGGGTGGTGAAGAGCCTGCCGCCAGGATTCGTCAAGATCATGGAAGGTTTCAGGAGGTTGCGCGGCAACGCCGAGCCGGTCGCGCACCTCGTGTTTTCCGACGGCCTGGTCGCGGTCAGCGTGTTCGTGCAACCGCTGACCACGGCGCCCACGCAGGTCGGTTTCAGCCAGCAGGGTGGGGTGCACGTGTACAGCCTGCGGCTCGACGACAACCTGGTGACGGCGCTCGGCGAGGTGCCGGGCACGACCGTACGCCAGATCGCTTCGTCCGTCGCGCGGCGCTGATCGCCGCCGCGCGCGTCAACAGGATCATTCAGGAGAGGTCACCGATGTCCCGCATCACGCTTCGTCCGCAGCAGGCCGCGCGCGCCACCCTGGCGTTCGCGTGCGCAGTTCTTGCCAATCTCGCGTTCGCGCAGGCCACCGCGCGCGCCGGACTGCCCGATTTCACCGAGCTCTACGAGAAGCAGGGGCCGTCGGTGGTGTCGATCGACGTCACGCAGAAGATCCGCCGCAGCGCGCGCAACCTGCCCGACCTGCCCGAGGACGACCCGTTCTACGAGTTCTTCAAGCGCTTCGGACCGCAGTTCCGCCGCAGCCCAGAGCCCGAGATCGCGCAGGCTGCCGGATCCGGCTTCATCATCGGCAGCGATGGCTACATCGTCACCAATGCCCACGTCGTCGACGGCGCCGACGAGGTCAAGGTCACGCTGACCGACAAGCGCGAGTTCACCGCCAAGGTGATCGGCGTCGACAAGCGCTCGGACATCGCGCTCATCAAGATCGAGGGCAGCAACCTGCCCAAGGTGACGATCGGCGATCCCGACAAGCTCAAGGTCGGCGAATGGGTGGTGGCCATCGGCAAGCCGTTCGGCCTCGAGAACACGATGACCGCCGGCATCGTCAGCGCCAAGGGCCGCGACCTGCCGCAGGAAAACCTCGTGCCGTTCATCCAGACCGACGTCGCGATCAACCCCGGCAACTCGGGCGGCCCGCTGTTCAACATGCGCGGCGAAGTGGTCGGCGTCAACTCGCTCATCTTCTCGCGCACGGGCGGCTTCATGGGCCTCGCGTTCGCCATCCCGATCGACGTCGCGATGAACACCGCGTCGCAGCTCAAGGACAAGGGCCGCGTGACGCGCGGCCGCATCGGCGTCGGCATCCAGGAAGTGACCAAGGACGTCGCCGAGTCGATGAACTTCAAGCAGGGCGGCGGCGCGCTGGTCGGCTCGGTGGAGAAGGGCGGTCCCGCCGACAAGGCCGGCATCGAGCCCGGCGATGTCATCGTCAAGGTCGACGGCCGCGACGTGCATGGCAGCGCCGACCTGCCGCGTGTGATCAGCGCGATCCGCCCGGGAACCAAGATCACGATCACCGTGTGGCGCAAGAATGCCACGCGCGACGTCGCGGTCACGGTGAGCGAGCTCAAGGACGACAACGAGGCGCCGCAGCGCCGCAGCGGCGGCGGACCGTCGAAGGAGCAGGCGCGTCCCAACCGGATGGGCCTCGTGCTCGCCGACCTGACCGACGACCAGAAGAAGGATCTGGAAGTGAAGAACGGCGTCGGCGTCGAGGCCGTGTCGGGCGCGGTGCGCGCCAACATCCAGGCCGGTGATGTCATCCTCGCGGTGGTGAGCCGCGGCGTGACGACCGACGCCCGCAACGTGGCGCAGCTCAACGACCTTTTCGCCAAGCTCGACAAGTCCACGCCGGTGACGCTGCAGGTGAAGCGCGGCGACAACCAGTTCTTCGCCACGCTGCGTCCGCTGCCGCCCGACAGCGAGTGAGCGGCGACGGGCCCGCCGCGCGCGGCGGCCGCAGGCGCCACCTGCTGCCGCCCGCGGTCCCGGCCGCGGGTGGTCGCAACGCGCCTGATGGCGGCGGTGCGGCTGCGCCACGCCGCTGGACGCTGCTGGTGCGCAGCTGGTGCCACCTGTGCGACGAGATGCGCGACGCCCTGCGGCCGATGCTCGATGCGCGCGGCATCCACTGCGTGGAAATCGATGTCGACAGCGACCCCGTGCTCGACGCGCGGTTCGGCGAGCGCGTGCCGGTGCTGATCGCCGGCGACGCCGCCGACGGCCGCGAGATCTGCCACCTGTCGCTGGATCCGCGCCAAGGTCCAGGCCGCCCTCGCGGCAATCACCGAAATACGCTAAAATTCAACAGTTTCGGTGAGCCCTCATTGACCGATCAGGCGCCGGCCCAGGCGCCGCGGACGGGGAATCGAGCCGAAGGCTCGTTGCGAGGGGCGCCGTGCGCCCCTTTTTCGTTGGCAGCATCCGCCCCCGTGAACCGCATCCGCAATTTCTCGATCATCGCCCACATCGACCACGGCAAGTCGACGCTCGCCGATCGCTTCATCCAGCGCTGCGGCGGGCTCGCCGCGCGCGAGATGAGCGAGCAGGTGCTCGATTCGATGGACCTGGAGCGCGAGCGCGGCATCACGATCAAGGCGCAGACGGCGGCGCTCGAATACGTCGCGCGCGACGGCGCGACCTACCGCCTCAACATGATCGACACGCCGGGCCACGTCGACTTCGCCTACGAGGTCTCGCGCTCGCTGGCCGCGTGCGAGGGCGCGCTGCTGGTCGTCGATGCGTCGCAGGGGGTGGAAGCGCAGACGGTGGCCAACTGCTATACGGCGCTCGAGCAGGGCGTCGAGGTGGTGCCGGTGCTCAACAAGATCGACCTGCCGTCGGCCGACCCGGTGCGCGTGATCGCGGAGATCGAGGACATCATCGGCATCGACGCGCAGGACGCCATCCTCGCCAGCGCCAAGACCGGCGACGGTGTCGACGACATCCTCGAGGCGGTGATCGCGCGCATCCCGCCGCCGGTGGGGGATTCCAGTGCGCCGTTGGCCGCATTGATCATCGACTCGTGGTTCGACAACTATGTCGGGGTGGTGATGCTGGTGCGCATGATGAACGGCACGCTCAAGCCGCGCGACCGCATCCAGCTGATGGCCACCGGCGCCGCCTACGTGTGCGAATCGGTCGGCGTGTTCACGCCGAAATCGATCGCGCGCGACGCGCTGACTGCGGGCGACGTCGGTTTCGTCACCGCCGGCATCAAGGAGCTCAAGGCCGCGCAGGTCGGCGACACGCTGACGCACGTCGCGCACCGGGCGGCGGCGCCGCTGCCGGGCTTCCGCAAGGTCAAGCCGCAGGTGTTCGCGGGGCTGTATCCGGTCGAGGCCAACCAGTACGAGGCGCTGCGCGACGCGCTCGACAAGCTGTCGCTGAACGATGCATCGCTGCAGTACGAGCCGGAGGTGTCGCAGGCGCTGGGCTTCGGCTTCCGCTGCGGCTTCCTCGGCCTGCTGCACATGGACATCGTGCAGGAGCGACTCGAGCGCGAGTACGACATGGACCTCGTCACCACCGCGCCGACCGTGGTCTACCAGGTGATGCAGCGCGACGGCGAGGTGCTCGAGGTCGAGAATCCGTCGAAGCTGCCCGACCTTTCGCGCATCGAGGAGATCCGCGAGCCGATCATCACCGCCACGATCATCGTGCCGCAGGAGTACGTGGGCCCGGTGCTGACGCTGTGCACCGAGAAGCGCGGCGTGCAGAAGAACATGCATTACGCCGGGCGCCAGGTGGTGCTGACCTACGAGCTGCCGATGGCGGAAGTGGTGATGGACTTCTTCGACAAGCTCAAATCGGTGTCGCGCGGCTACGCGTCGCTCGACTACGAGTTCAAGGAGTTCCGCGCCGCGGACGTGGTGAAGCTCGACATCCTCATCAACGGCGAGCGCGTCGACGCGCTGTCGGTGATGGTGCACCGCTCGGTGGCGCTGCATCGCGGGCGCGAGGTGGCGTCGAAGATGCGCTCGCTGATTCCGCGGCAGATGTTCGACATCGCCGTGCAGGCGGCGATCGGCGCGCAGATCATCGCCCGCGAGTCGATCAAGGCGCTGCGCAAGAACGTGCTGGCCAAGTGCTACGGCGGCGACATCACGCGCAAGAAGAAGCTGCTCGAGAAGCAGAAGGCCGGCAAGAAGCGGATGAAGGCGGTCGGCAGCGTCGAGATCCCGCAGGAGGCGTTCCTTGCGATTCTGCAAGTGGGCGGCAAGTGAGCGGCCGGCCCGCGCTGCGCATCGTCCGCATTCACGATGAATCGACGGTTCCGGGGTACGGCCGGCGCCGGTCCGGCCTCGCGCCCGTGAGACAATTCGCGCGGTCCGCATCCTCCGCCGTACCTGCTGCCGCATGAATTTCGCCCTCATCCTGTTCGTCCTTTCGGTCGTCACCGGCATCGCCTGGGTGCTCGACAAGTTCGCGCTGGCGCCGCGGCGCGCCGCGGGCGCCCGCGCCGCCCTGGCCGCTTTCGACCAGCGCATCCAGCGCGAGGGCGGTGACGCCAAAGCGGTCGCCACCGAGCGCGCGACGCTGGCCGAGCGCCTCGCGTCGCCACCGGCCTGGGTCGAATACACGGCGAGCTTCTTCCCGGTGCTGATCGCGGTGTTCCTGCTGCGCAGCTTCGTCGCCGAGCCCTTCAAGATCCCGTCGTCGTCGATGCGGCCCACGCTCGAAGTGGGCGACTTCATCCTCGTCAACAAGTTCGCCTACGGCATCCGCCTGCCGATCATCGAGCGCAAGGTCATCGACCTCGGCTCGCCGCAGCACGGCGACATCGTGGTCTTCCGCTATCCGCTGGACCCGTCGGTGGACTACATCAAGCGCGTCATCGGCCTGCCGGGCGACGTCGTCGAGTACCGCGACAAGAAGCTCGCGGTCAACGGCAATCCGCTGCCGCAGGTGGCCGATGGCACGTACGGGTGGCTGGAAGGGATGCGCTTCGAGGAGACGCAGAAGGTGCAGGAAACGGCGAACGCCGGCGGCACGCCGAAGTCGTACACGATCGCGCAGAACGCATTGGCGCCGCCGATCCAGCCGGGCAACGTGCGCACGTTCCCGGGGCACGACAATTGCGAATACAATGAGCGCGGCTTCACCTGCCGGGTGCCGCCCGGCGAATACTTCATGATGGGCGACAACCGCGACTTCAGCGACGACAGCCGCTATTGGGGATTCGTGCCCGACGCCAACCTGCGGGGGCGCGCGTTCTTCATCTGGTTCAACTGGGACGACATCGTCACCGGCGCGTTCAAGCGCGTCGGCCGCGGCGTCCATTAGGGGAGACCTCATGCAGACAGGCAAGCGCCAGGCCGGGCTCACGCTGATCGGGTTCCTGTTCATCGGCCTTGTCGTCGTCGTCGTCGCGCTGGTCGGCTTTCGCATGCTGCCGTCGTACATCGAGTACTTCTCCGTCAAGAAGGCGCTCGCCGGCGCACTCGAGGACGCCGTCGACGGCCAGCCGGCGACGGTGCGCCGCTTCTTCGAGCGCCGCCTCGCCGCCGATTACGTCGAGTCGGTGCACTGGCAGGACCTCGAGGTCACCAAGGAAAACAACCAGATCGTCGGCAACATCAGCTGGGAAACCCGCCTGCCGCTGGTCTACAACGTGAGCCTCGTGATCGACTTCGAGGTGACCGAGGCGCGGTGACGCGTTCCCCGCCAGGCGCCACGCCCCGCCGGCGCCCGCTGGCCGAAGCGCTGGGCCATGCGTTCGCCGAGCCGGCGCTGCTCGCGCAGGCGCTGACCCACCGCAGCCATGGCGCGCACCACAACGAGCGCTTCGAGTTCATCGGCGACGCCGTGCTCAACTGCGTCGTCGCCGAGCTCCTGTACCTGCGGTTCCCGCAGATGACCGAAGGCGAGCTGTCGCGCGCGCGCGCGGGCCTCGTCAATCGCGACATGCTCGCGCGCATCGCCGCCGCGCTCGACCTCGGCGCGGAGCTCAATCTTGGCGAAGGCGAGTTGAAGAGCGGCGGCGCGACGCGACCGTCGATCCTCGCCGACGCGCTCGAGGCCGTGTTCGGCGCGGTGTTCGTCGATGCCGGCTACGACGCCGCGCGCCGCGTGATCCATGCGGCCTTCGGCGACGTGCTGGACGACCCCGTCGGCACGGTGCTCGCCAAGGATCCCAAGACGTCGCTGCAGGAGTGGCTGCAGGGACGGCGGCTGCCGGTGCCCGAGTATGCGGTGGTGGCGGTCGGCGGCGAGGCGCACGCGCAAACATTCGCCGTCGAATGCAGGATCGCCGCGCTGTCGGTGGTCGCCCGCGGCGCGGGCACGAGCCGGCGTGCCGCCGAGCAGGACGCCGCGCAGGCGGCGCTGGCCGCCGTGCACGCGGCGGCCGCAGCCACGCGATGACGGATAACCCATTCCGCAGCGGCCACGTCGCCATCGTCGGCCGGCCGAGCGTCGGCAAGTCGACGCTGCTCAATCGCCTCGTCGGTCACAAGATCAGCATCACCTCGAAGAAGCCGCAGACGACGCGCCATCGCATCCTCGGCGTGCTCACCGAGGCCGCGCGCCAGTTCGTGTTCGTGGACACGCCGGGCTTCCAGACGCGACATCGCTCGCGCCTCAACGATCGCCTCAATCGCGCGGTGATGGCAAGCCTCGCCGACGTCGACGTCGTCGTGCTGGTGGTCGATGCCGCGCGACTCACCGATGCCGATCGCGCGGTGGCCGCGCTCATCGCGCCCGCGTGCCCTGCCGTGGTCGCGATCAACAAAGTCGACGCGCTGGCGGCGCCGCGCGAGCTGTTGCCACGCCTCGCCGAGCTCGCGACGTGGCGCGACTTCGCCGCGCTGGTGCCGGTGTCCGCCGAGAAGGACGTGGCGCTCGATGTGCTGAAGGACGAGATCGCCAAGTGCCTGCCGTGCTCGCCGGCGCTGTACGACGCCGATACGCTGACCGATCGCGACGAGCGCTTCCTCGCGGCCGAGCTGATCCGCGAGAAGATCTTCCGCCTGCTCGGCGACGAGGTGCCGTACGCGACGACGGTGACCATCGAGCGCTTCGTCGAGGATGGGCGCCTGCGCCGCATCGCAGCGGTGGTGCTGGTCGACAAGCCGGGCCAGCGCGCGATCCTGCTCGGCGAGGGCGGCGCGACGATGAAGTCGATTGCCAGCAAGGCGCGCGAGGACATGGAGGCACTGTTCGCCGGCAAGGTGTTCCTCGAGGTGTTCGTGCGCGTGCGCCGCAACTGGGCCGCATCCGACGCATCGCTCGCGCGGCTCGGCTACGAATGACGCCGGCGCCGCGGGCCGGGGCTCGCTGACGATGGTCGAGGCGCACAAGGTGCATCCGGCCAGCGACGCGCGTCGCGTCGAGGACGAGCCGGCATTCGTGCTGCACACGCATCCGTATCGCGAGACGAGCGCGATCGTCGAGGCATGGACCGCGCACCACGGGCGTGTGGCGCTGGTCGCGCGCGGCGCCAGACGCGCGCGCTCCGAGCTGCGCGGAACGCTGCAGGCCTTCCAGCCGCTGACGCTGGCCTGGATGGGCACGCGCGAGCTCAAGACGCTCACCCGCGCCGAATGGCGCGGCGGCATGGCGCTGCCGGCCGGCAGTGCGCTGCTGTGCGCGTTCTACCTGAACGAGCTCCTGTTGAAGCTCCTGCCGCGCGAGGACCCGCATCCGCGCCTCTTCGCCGATTACGCCGACGCGCTGGCGACGCTCGCCGCCGGCGGCGAGCAGGCACCGCTTTTGCGCAGCTTCGAGCTCGCGCTGCTGGAGGCGCTGGGCTACGCGCTCGATCTCGCGCACGAAGTCGACGGGCGGGTGCCGATCGATGCCGCGGCACGCTACCATTTCGCCATCGAGCGCGGCGCGTTCCGCCTGCCGGCGCGCACCGACCTGCCGGGCATGATCGTGCACGGCTCGACGCTCGTCGCGCTCGCCACCGGGCGCTTCGCCGACGCCGCCACCGCAGGCGAGGCGAAGCGGCTGATGCGCGTGGTGCTCGACCATCATCTGGAGGCGCGGCGCCTCTTCAGCCGCCGCATCGTGCAGGACCTGCAGGCCCTGGAGGGCGAGGACGAATCATGATCGAGCTGGGTGTCAACATCGACCACGTGGCCACGCTGCGCGAGGCGCGCCGCACGTACGAGCCCGATCCCGTATGGGCGGCCGTCGAGGCGCATCTCGGCGGCGCCGACGGCATCACGGTGCACCTGCGCGAGGATCGCCGCCACATCCAGGACGAGGACGTGCGGCGGCTGCGCGACCTCGTGCACATCAAGCTCAACCTCGAGATGGCGGCGACGCCGGCGATGGTCGAGCTCGCGTGCGTGCTCAAGCCGGAAATGGCGATGCTGGTGCCCGAGGGCCGCGAGGAGGTGACGACCGAGGGCGGCCTCGACGTCGCCGGCCAGGAGCGCGCGCTCGCTGCCGCGGTGCGCAAGCTCGCCGACGCGGGGATCAAGGTCAGCGCCTTCATCGATGCCGAGATTGCGCAGGTCGAGGCGGCGGCGCGCATCGGCGTCGCCGTCTGCGAATTGCACACCGGGCCGTACGCGCATGCGTTCCATGCGCGCGGCCGCGACGCGGCGAGCCCGGCCGTGCTGGCCGAGCTCGAGCGGTTGCGCGTCGCCGGCGCGGCGATCCGCGCCGCCGGCATGCGCTTCAATGCCGGGCATGCGCTGAACTACGTCAACGTGCAGCCGGTGGCGGCGCTCGCCGGCGTGCGCGAGCTCCACATCGGCCATGCGATCGTGTCGCGCGCAGTGTTCACGGGCCTGCGCGAGGCGGTGCGCGAGATGAAGGCGCTGATGCGCGAGGGCGCAGGCCGATGACGGTCGCGCTGGCGCGGGGATCGCTGGTCGTCGATGTCGCAGGCGTCGCACTGGATGCCGCGGAGCGCGAGCGCCTGCTGCATCCCACGGTCGGTGGCGTGATCCTGTTCGCGCGCAATTACGCGACGCCCGCCGCGCTCGCCGCGCTCACTGCGGAGATTCACGCGCTGCGCACGCCGCCGCTGCTGGTGGCGGTCGACCACGAGGGCGGCCGCGTGCAGCGCTTTCGCGACGGCTTCACGCCGATCCCGGCGATGCGCACGCTCGGCGCGCTGTGGGAGACCGACGTTGCCGGCGCGGCCGCAGCGGCGACACGACTCGGCTGGACGCTCGCCAGCGAATTGCGCGCGCACGGCGTCGATTACAGCTTCACGCCGGTGCTCGACATCGACCATGCGCGCAGCGCGGTGATCGGCGATCGCGCGCTCTCGGATCGCCCGAACGCCGTGGCGGCGCTGGCGCGCGCGCTGATCGACGGCCTGCATGCCGGCGGCACCGCGTGCGTCGGCAAGCATTTTCCGGGGCATGGCTTCGTCGCCGCCGACTCGCACACCGAACTGCCGGTGGACCCGCGGCCGCTGGCCGCGCTGCTCGCCGCGGATCTCGTGCCGTTCGCCGCGCTCGCCGCGCGCGGGCTCGATGGCGTGATGCCGGCGCACGTCGTCTATTCCGCGATCGATCCCGGCCTCGCCGGATTCTCCGCGTACTGGCTGCGCGACATGCTCCGCGGCCGGCTGGCGTTCGACGGTCTCGTCTTCAGCGACGACCTGTCGATGACCGGTGCCGCGGCGGCCGGGGACGTCGTCGCGCGCGCGGATGCAGCCACGCGCGCGGGCTGCGACGTCGTGCTGGTGTGCAATGACGCCGCGAGCGCCGAGCATCTGCTGGAGCATTGGCGGCCGCCGGTGAACGACGCGCTCGCGGCGCGCTGGCAACGGATGCAGCCGCGCGCGACCGGGCGCTGCCCCGCGTAGCGCGCCTCAGTAGGGGTGCGGCCAGCGCCCGCCGATCTGGCGGGTGATCTCTTCCGCAGTCGCCGCGACAAGCGGTCCGAGCTCCTTGATGCGCGGATCGGGCAGTCGTGACGACGGGCCGGCGACGGAGATGGCGCCGAGCATTTCGGCATGCTCGTCGTAGATCGGCGAGGCGACGCAGCGCGTGCCGAACGCGTGCTCCTCGTCGTCGAACGACCAGCCGCGCTGGCGGATTACGCGCACGCTCGCCCACATGGTCTCCGGCGAGGTGATCGTGTTCTCGGTGATGCGCGGCAGCCCCTTGACCTTGAGAATGGCCACGATCTGGTCGTCGGGGAGGGCGGCGAAGATCGCCTTGCCCACGCCCGACGCGTGCAGCGGCGCGCGGCCGCCGAGCTTGACGATCGTGCGCATCATCTCGTGGCATTGCACCTGGTCGATGAACACGGCGTCGGTGCCGTCGAGGATCGCCAGGTTCGCGGTCTCCCCGGAACGCTCCATCAGGTGGCGCATGAAGCGGTGGCTCTGCGCCACCCACTCGCGGCTGGCGAGGAAGCTCGAGCCGACGGTGAACGCGGCGAGCCCGACATACCACAACCCTTGTGCCCCCGCCTGGTAGACATGGCCGCCGCGCTCGAGCGTGGCGAGCAACCGGTGCACGGTGGACGGCGGCAGCTGCACGCGATGCGCGATGTCGGTCAGCGTGAGGCCGTGCTCGCCGCGCGCGAGGCACTCGAGGATCGCGAGGCCGCGCGTCAGGCTCTGCACCTGCGTGCGCTCGGCGGCGGGATCGGCGGGCGTGCGGCCGCGGCGCGGCGTGGGGCTGAAGCGTTGATTCATCCGGGGCTCGCGACAGGTCGCTGGCCGCAAGCTTACCGCAGGTGCGTGACTGCTCGCCGCACGCCGCTACGCGGGCGTGGCGCGCGGCGTGCGACGCGCGTCGACGTGCGCGCTCGCGGCGACGCGCCGGCCGGCGACGTCGATCTCCCAGCGCGCGGACGCGAGCGTCGCGTCGTCGAGCGCCTCGCCGCGCGCATAGGCGAGCGCCACCGCGCAGCCGAAGCGGCCGCTGTACCCGGCGGAAGCCACTTCGCCCATGGCCACGCCATTCATCGACACGGGCTCGCCGCCCCACAGGTAGACGTCCGGGTCGCAGGCACGCAATTGCACGAGGCGCTTCTGCACCCCCTGCGCGCGCTGGCGGCGCAGCGCATCGCGGCCGATGAAGTCCGCGGCCTTGTCCATCGCGACGGCGAAATCGAGTCCGGCATCGATCGGCGTTTCGTCCGGCGACAGCTCGGCGCCGAAGGCGCGGCGCAGCGATTCGATGCGCAGCGCGTCGATCGTATAGTAACCGGCATCGGCCAGGCCGAACTCGCCGCCGGCCCCGGTCAGCGCGTCGTAAAGGGTCACGCACTGGTCCGTCGGCACGTAGAGCTCGTAGCCGGGGCCGCCGACGTAGCTCATGCGTGCGGCGCGCACGCGCGCGTGGCCGACGTCGACCAGCGCCGTGCTGGCGAAGGGCAGCGCGTCCCGCGAGAAATCGTCGGGCGACAGCGCGCGCAGCAGCGCTTCGGCACGCGGGCCCATCAGCGACAGCACCGAGTACGCGCTCGTGACGTCGACCAGCACCGCATGCGCGTCGGCGTCGATATGGCGCTCGATCCAGGCGAAATCGCGCGTTGCCTGTGCCGAGCCGGTCAGGATGAGGAACTCGCGGGCGCTGATGCGCACGACCGTCAGGTCGCTCTCGAAGCCGCCGCGCCCATTGAGCATGGCCGTGTAGACCATGCGCCCGACGGCGACATCCATCGCGTTCGCGCAAAGCCGCTCGAGCACGGCCAGCGCGTCGCGCCCCTTCAGCACGAACTTGGCGAACGACGTCTGGTCGAAGAGCGCCACCGCTTCGCGGCATGCCCGCTGCTCGTCCAGCACCCAGGGCAGCCAGCCGGGCATGCCGAAGGTGGGCGGCGGCTCATGCTGTCCCGCCGGCAGGAAATAGTTGGCGCGCTCCCAGGCGAGCTTGCTGCCGAACACGGCGCCGCGCGCGGCGAGCCGGTCGTACAGCGGCGAGCGGCGCAGCGGGCGCGCCGTCTGCATCTCCTCGCGCGGCCAGCGCATCGCGTAGTGCAGTCCCAGCGACTCGACCGTGCGATCGGCGAGGTGCCGGCGATTGGCGTGCAGCGGCGCGAAGCGGCGGATGTCGACGTCCCACAGGTCGATCGGAGCCTCGCCGTCGACGATCCAGTCGGCGACCAGCGTACCGGCGCCGCCGGCATTGGCGATGCCGGCCGAGTTGAATCCGGCGCAGACGAAATAGCCGCGCACTTCCGGCGCTTCGCCGAGAATGAAATTGCCGTCCGGCGTGAAGCTCTCCGGCCCGTTCAGCAGCATCTTCACTTCGGCGGTGGCGAGGCAGGGCGTGCGGTGCAGCGCGTTCTGCATCAGGATCTCGAACTGGTCCCAGTCCTCGGGCAGCAGCTGGAATTCGAATCCCGCGGGGATCGGCGACACGTTCCACGGCTTCGCCACCGGCTCGAAGCCACCCATCACGAGGCCGCCCACTTCCTCCTTGTAGTAGATGTAGCCGTCGGGGTCGCGGATCACCGGCAGGTCGGGCGTCACGCCATCGATCGGCGCCGTGACGACGTAGAAATGCTCGGCCGAATACAGCGGCACCGTCACGCCCGAGCGCGCGCCGAGCTCGCGCGCCCACTGGCCGCCGCAGTTCACGATCGTGTCGCAGGCGACAAGACCTTCGGCGCCGTCGCGCTGCCAGCGCACGCCCGTGACCTGGCGGTCGACGACGTCGATCGCGACGACGCGCACGCCTTCGGCCAGCGTCGCGCCGCGCATCCGCGCCCCCTTGGCCAGCGACTGCGTGAGATCGGTCGGGTTGACCTTGCCATCGCCGGGAATCCACACGGCCCCGGCGAGGTCGTCGGTATGCAGGATCGGCGCCCGCTCGCGCGCCGCGTCGGGCGAGATGAATTCATGCGCGATGCCGAAGCTGCCGGCGCGCGCCATTTGCCGGCGTATCAACGTCATCCGCTCGGGCGTGCGCGCGACGTTGAGCGAGCCGCATTGCTTCCAGCCGGTGGCGAGGCCGGTCTCCTGCTCCAGCGACGCGTAGAGGTCGATGCCGTAGCGACTCATCCGCGTGGCATTGCGCGTCGCTCGCGTCTGGCCGACGAGACCTGCCGCGTGCCACGTGGTGCCGCAGGTCAGGCGGCCTTGCTCCAGCAGCAGCACGCGCTCGACGCCGCGGCGCGCCAGATGGTAGGCGACCGACACGCCGGCGATGCCGCCGCCGATGACGACGACGCGTGCTGCGGAAGGAAGGGCGGCCATCCGCGAACCGGGCTCAGAACTTGAGCGCGGTGACGCCCGCGAGGACGGTGAGCGCGCCGATCGCACGCTTCCAGCCGAATCCTTCCTTCAATGCGAACGTGCCCAGCAGCGATGCGAACACGACCGACACTTCGCGCAGCGACGCCACCACGGCGACCGGCGCGCGGGTCATCGCCCACAGCACGATCGCATAGGCGGCGAGGCTCGCCGCGCCGCCAGCGACGCCGCGGCGCCAACGCAACTGCCAGTAATGCACCGCTGGCCCCCCGCGGGTGGCGAGGACCCACGCCAGGAATGGCAGGCCTTCCAGAAATATCAGCCATGTCGCGTAGCCGATGGCGTCCCCCGACGCCCGCGCGCCGGCGCCGTCGACCAGCGTGTACAGCGCGATGATCGCCGCGTTGGCGAGCGCGAAGCCTGCCGCGGCCGGCGTGTGGCCGTCGCCGGCGAACCACGCGATCGCGAGGATCCCGAGCGAGATGAGGGCGATGCCGACGATCGCGCTCGGCGTCGGATGCTCGTGCAGGAACACGATGCCGAGCACCGCCACGAACAGCGGCGCGACGCCGCGCATCAGCGGATAAGCGAACGAGAGGTCGCCGCGTCGATAGGCGGCCGACAGCGTCAGGTAGTAGCCGAAATGAATCGTCGACGACACTGCGATGTAGGGCCACGACGCGCGCGCCGGCGCGCCGACGAACGGCAGCAGGAAAAGGCCGACCACGGAGGAGCCGGCGACGATCAGCGCGGTGCCGAGCAGCGGTTCGCCATCGGCGGACTTGAGAAGCGCGTTCCACGACGCGTGCAGCAGCGCCGCACCCAGCACCGCCAGCGTGACGCCGAAGGAGAGCTCGGTGGCGGGCACGCTCACGCGCGCGCCGCGGCGCGATGCGCGCGGCGGTCGCCGGGCGCGACGGATGTCGTGCGCGAAGGCATCAGGCAGTGCGCGGATTGCGCTCGGCCCATGCCTTCGCATCGGCGGGCGCGGCGGTGTTCGCGGCGGCCACCGCTTCGTCGGTCTTGAGGCGCGTGCGCGCGAGCACGCCTGCGTCCTCCAGGATCGGATACGCGATCGAGCAGATCAGCGAGTTGATGCGCTTCAGCTCGGAAATGAGATCGAGATGCAGCGACGACGTCTCGATGCTCGGCAACGTGTTGCCGGCGAGCCGCGACAGGTGGGAGTCGGCATACGCGCGCTCGAGGTCGCGGAACAGCACCTTCTGCGCGAGCAGCTCCTGCGCGCTCTTCAGGTCGCCGTTGAGGAACACGCTCATCCCGAGCCGCAGGTTGGCCGTGAGCCGTGAGTGCAGGTCGCAGATCTCCGTCATGCCGGCGTCGGAGAAGTTGCGGCCCTTGTCGATCTTCTTCTCCTCGATCTCGGCGACGACGCGGTCGATGATGTCGCCGACCTGCTCCATGTTGATCGTGAAGGAAACGATGTCGGTCCAGCGCCGGCCTTCCTTCTGGTCCAGCGCGGCGCGCGAGATCTGCGTCAGGTACAGCTTCACCGCGGTATACAGCTCGTCGACGACGTCGTCCATCTTGCGCACGCGGCCGGCCAGCGCGCGGTCGTTGGTCTTGAGCACGGCGAGCAGGCCCTGCAGCATCTCGTCGATCACATCGCTGATGCGCAGCGACTCGCGTGCGGCGTTGCCGATGGCGAGCGCCGGCGTGGCCAGCGCCGACGGATCGAGGAAGCGCGGCTTGGCCGGATCCTCGCTGGCCGGACGCATCGGCAACAGCCGCTCGGCGACGCGCGCCACGGCCTGCGTGGCGAACAGGAACAGCACGGCGAGCGCGATGTTGAAAGCGAGGTGGAACGCCACGACCTCGGTGCTCTCCGGCAGTGAAAGGCCGGCGATCGCGGGCCCGGCGAAGCGCAGCAGCGGCACCGCCAGCACGCAGCCGATCAGCTTGAACAGGAAGTTGCCGAGCGTGACGCGACGCGCTTCGGGTGCCGAGCGCAGCGTCGACAGCATGCCGAGAAGGCCGCTGCCGAGATTGGCGCCGAGCACCAGCGGCATCGCCACGCCGAGCGCGATCACGTGCAGGCCGGCCAGCGTGGCCACCAGCAGCACGACGGCGAGGCTCGAATAACAGAGGATCGTGACGAAGGCGGCAACCAGCATGTCGAGCAGGATGTCGCCGGTGAGCGAGGCGAAGATCACGCGCATTCCCGCGGCCTCGGTCAGCGGCTTGGCCGACACCCCGATCCACTGCAGCGCGAAGAGGATGAGGCCGAGGCCGATCAGGATGCGGCCGAAGCGGCCGACATTCGTCTCCTCGCGTGCAAGGAACAGCACGACGCCGGTGAAGATCAGCAGCGGCGACAGCCACGACAGGTCGAACGACAGCACGAGCGTGACGATCGACGTGCCGACGTCGGCGCCCAGCATCACGGCCAGCGCGGGCGCGGTGGAAATGAGACCCTGGCCGGCGAACGCTGCGACGATCAGCGCGGTCGCCGTGCTGCTCTGCAGCAGCGCGGTGACGCCGAGACCGGCGAAGAACGCGCTCACGCGCCGCGACACCGCATGCCGCAGCAGCCGGCGCAGGTCGCCGCCGTAGAGGCTGAGGATGGCGACGCGCACGAGGTGCGTGCCCCATACCAGCAGCGCCACGCCGGCCAGCAGGTTGAGCAGGACTTGCACGTCAGCGATCGCAGCCCGGCGCTACCACGGCAGCGAGTACGTCTTGATGTTGGTGAAGCTCTTCATGGCCTCCTGCACGCCCTCCTTGTAGCCGAGGCCGGAGTCCTTGATGCCGCCGAACGGCGTCAATTCCAGCCGGTATCCCGGCACTTCGCGGATATTGACGGTGCCGACCTCGAGCTCGGATACGAACCGGGTGATGTAGTCGAGCCGGTTGGTGCACACCGACGACGACAGCCCGTAGGCGGTGCCGTTGGAGATGCGGATGGCGTCGTCGATGTCGCGGAAGCGGATCACGGGCGACACCGGTCCGAACGTCTCGGTATGCACCACGTCCATCGCCGGGTCGACGTGGTCGAGCACCGTGGGCGAGTAGAGCGCGCCTTCGCGCACGTTGCCGACCAGCAGCCGGGCGCCGGCCGCCACCGCGGCATTCACCTTAGCCTCGAAGCCGCGCGCCGCGGCCTCGTCGATCACCGTGCCCATGTCGAGCTTGGGATCCATCGGGTCGCCATACGTCCACGCCCGCGTGCGCGCGACCAGGCGCTCGACGAACGCGTCGGCGACCTTCGCGTGCACCAGCATGCGCTTGACCGCAGTGCAGCGCTGCCCCGAGTTCTTGTACGAGCCGGCTGCCGCGAGCGTGGCCGCCTCGTCGAGGTCGGCATCCTCCATGACGATGATCGGATCGTTGCCGCCGAGCTCCAGCACCTGGCGCTTGTAGACGGCCTTGGCGGCGATGTACTTGCCGATGGGCACGCCTCCGGTGAACGTCACCAGCTCGACGTCGGCATTGGTCAGCATCTCGTCGGCGATCTCGCGCGGATCGCCGGTGATCACCGACAGCATCGGCGGCGGCAGCCCCGCCTCGTAGAGCACGTCGGCGAGGATCAGGGCCGACAGCGGCGTCTTTTCCGTGGGCTTGACCACCATCCGGTTGTTGGTGGCGACCGCCGGCGCGATCTTGTGCGCGACCTGGTTCAGCGGGTGGTTGAACGGCGTGATCGCGCTGATCACGCCGCGCAGCGGCTCGCGCAGCGTGTACACCTTGCGCGACTTGCCATGCGGCGTCAGGTCGCACGAGAACACCTGGCCGTCGTCGTTGAGCGCGGCGTTGCCGGCGAACACGAACACGTCGCAGGCACGGCCGACCTCGTACAGCGAGTCCTTCTTGCAGATGCCGCATTCGGCCGTGATGAGATCGGAGATCTCATCGGTGCGCGCACGCAGGATTTCGGCGGCACGGTAGAGGATGCGGTAGCGGTCGTAGCGCGTCAGCTTCGACCGATAGGCGCGCGCCGTGGCGAACGCGCGGCGCACGTCGTCGACGCTGGCTTTCGGCACGGTGCCGACACGGCCGCCGGTGAAGGGATTCATCACGTCGAGCGTGCGGTTGCCTTGCACACGCTCGCCGGCGATGCGCATGGGCTCGTGGCGGGTATCGGTGGCGTTCATGGTGTCGATTCTAGGACGGCGGCGTGGCGGCGGGCGGTACGCGCGGTCAAGTGGCGCGCGGCGCCGCGCAGTCAGCCGCAGTGGTTGAGGGCGAGGTCGATGATGTCGAAGTTGCGCAGCCGGCGTCCTGGCGCGATTCCGGCGAGCGGCGCATTGAAGATCAGTGGCACCTTCTGTTCCGACAGGCCGCCGTGGCTGCGCAGCGGCACGTCGAGCGCGGAGAGGTCATGGCGCGAAGCGGTCGTGCCGAGCACCGTGAGCTTCTCGGCAAGCACGACGAGGTCGCCCAGCCGGTCGCCCGGCAGCTCGAAGCGCGCGGCGGCCTCGACCCGCGACAGCACGGCCTCGATGCCGGGCGTGAGCGCGAGCGCCGCCACCAGCGGCGCCGGGTCGACGTCGGCGGGCAGGTAGACGGTGGCAAACGACCCCAGCGCGCCGTGGTGCACGACGTAGGGGTCGGTGATCGGCAAGATCACGCGCGCCCGCGCCGCACCGAGCGCGGCGTCGAAGAAGTCCTGCAGGTAGACGATCTGCGGCGCCCCGGCGGCGTCGGTCTTCGCGCTCATGCCGTGATCGGCGGTGAGCGCCACGAGCGCGCCGAGGCGGTCGAGCTCGGCCAGGTAGCCGCTCATCATCGCGTAGAACGCATTGGCCTCGGGCGTGCCCGGCGCGTGCTTGTGCTGGATGTAGTCGGTGGTCGACAGGTACATGAGATCGGGCCGCTCGCGGCGCATCAGTGCGACACCGGCGGCGAACACGAATTCGGACAGGTCGGCGCTGTAGACCGAGGGCAGCGGCTTGCCGACGAGCTCCAGCACGCGCTCGACGCCGTTGCCGGCGAGGGTCGCCTGGTCGGCCTTTTCCGCCGAGAAGCAGATGCCGGTCAGACCGCTGCCGAGGAGCGCGCGCAGCTTGTCCTTGGCGGTGACCACCGCGACCTTGGCGCCGGCGCCGGCAAACGCCGCGAGAATCGTTCCCGCGCGCAGGTAGCGCGCGTCGTTCATCATCACTTCCTCGCCGCGTTCGCGGTCGTAGAAGTAGTTGCCGCAGATGCCGTGTACCGCCGGCGGCGCGCCGGTGACGATCGACAGGTTGTTGGGATTGGTGAAGCTCGGCACGACGCAATCGCCGAGGCGCGACGCACCGCGCTCGCACATCTCGCGCAGGTAGGGAGCAGCGCCGGCCTCGATGGCCTGCGTGATGTAGTCGGGCTCGCAGCCGTCGACGCAGACGACCACCACCGGCCGCGTCATCCAGCGGTAGTCGCGGCCATTGACGGTCATCGGCTTGCGCGTGCGATCGGGCATGGTCTCAATCGGTGGCGATGCGGGTTCAGGATGCGGCGCGGCGCCGCTTCGTCGCGGGCGGCCGCGCGTCGGCGTCGGCATCGCGCGCGCAGGCCTCGTGCATACGCGCGCGGCTCGCCATCACGTGGTCGCGCATCGCGCGTCCCGCGGCGGCGGCGTCGCCGCCGGCGACGTGCTCGAGGATCTCGTGGTGTTCGCGCGTCGACACCGGCAGCGTGCCGCCGCGCGCGAGCGTCGTGCGGCGAAACACGTTGAGCTCGTTGACGAGGCGCCGGTAGACGACCAGCAGCTTGGCGTTGCCCGCGAGCGCGACCAGGCGATCGTGGAACTCGATATTGGCGGCGACATAGGCGTCGACGTCGTCGCGCGCGGCCGCGGCGTCCATCGCTGCCACGATCTTGCGCAATTCGCGCACTTGCGCCGGCGTCGCGCTTCGCGCAAGGCGCTGGCCGACGAATTCGTCGAGCACGGCACGCAACTCGTAGATCTCGTCGGCTTCGTCGATGCCGATCTGGCGCACGTACACGCCGCGATTCTTCTCGAGGTGGACAAGGCCCGATTCCTCGAGCGCGCGGAACGCCTCGCGCACCGGACCGCGCGACACGCCGAGCATGGCCGCCACTTCGACCTCGCGCAACTGCTCGCCGGCGGCGAGATCGCCGGCAAGGATCATCCGCTCAAGCTCGCGCTGCACGAGCGTGGGCAGCGAGTTGGCCTGGATGAGGGCGATGGGATGATTGGCGTCGACCGCGCGCGCGGGCATCGCGGGCCGCGCCGCGCCGCCTGCGGCCGTGCCCGGCTCTGCAGCGGCGGCCGGTCGCGCGGGGCTGGCGGAACGCGTCGTCATCCGCCGGATTTTAGCGTGGCGAGTTGTCAATTGTCAACAATCTGCAATTGGTGGCGAATCCGGGCAGGCACCACAGGGTTCAGCGTGCCGCCGCCTTGGTCGAGATGCGGGCGAGGGCGACGAGCACGATGAGGGTGGTGAACGCGAGCACCATGGTGAGTGCCGCCGCGTCGAAGATCGCGCCACGGTCGGACAGCGTGAAAATGCCCACCGGCAGCGTCACCCAGCCGGGCGGGTACACCATCACCGTGGCACCGAGCTCGCCCATCGACAGCGCGATCGACAGGCTGAACGCGGCGATCAGGTACGGCGCCACGAGCGGCAGCGTGACGCGTCGGAGCCGGTAGAACGGCCGCGCGCCCAGGCTTTCCGCCACCTGCTCGAAATCGGCGGGAATGCGTGCGAGACCCGCCGCCACATTGCCGTAGCTGAACGCCGACACCAGCACGAAGTGCGCGATCAGCACGATCAGCGTCGTGCCGTTGAGGAGCACCGGCGGCTTGCTGAAGGCGACGAGGAGCCCGAGCCCCACCGAAACCGACGGCACCGCGCTGGGAATGAAGAACACCGCGTCGAGCACGCGCTTGGGCAGCGGACGGAATCGCCGCAGCGCGAGTGCTCCCCAGGTGCCGCAGACCAGCGCCGCCGCACTGGCGAGAAATCCCGTGGCGAGGCTGACCCGCAGCAGGTCGAACGAATCACCGCGCATGGCGTTCGCGTAGTGCGCGAACGTGAGCATGCTCGGCCACACGCCGTTCCACTGCCCGGCGACGCTCGCCAGCGCGATGACGCCGATCGGCAGGCCATAGAGCAGCGCGAACAGCAACAGCGTTGCGGCGAAGGTGAACGCGCGGCCGAGGCTAGACCAGACCAGCACGGCGACTTCCGAAATAGGCGACCACGAAGCGGTACAGCATGTAGAGCCCGAGCGACAGCGCGACGTTCACCACGGCGATCGCGCAGGCGCTGGTGTAGTCGAACTGCTGGATCGCCTTGTCGTAGATCAGCAGCGGCAGCGTGATCACGTCCTTGGCGCCGATGAACAGCACGATGCCGAACTCGTTGACCGTCAGCAGCAGGCAAAGGCTGCCGCCGGCGACCAGCGCCGGAAGCGCCGCGGGCAGGATGATCTGCGAGACGATGCGCCACGGCCGCGCGCCGAGGCTCGACGCCACCTCGATCTGCGCCGGCTCGATCAGCGAGAACGCGGCCAGCAGCGGGCGCATCACGAACGGCGTGTACACGGTGATCTCGGACAGGATCACGCCCCACTGCGAGTACAGGAAGTCGACCGGCGGGCGCTCGACGTGCATCGCCTGCATCAGCGACTCGTTGAGGATGCCCGCGGAGCCGTAGATGAAAGTGAACGACAGCGCGACCAGGAACGTCGGCAGTGCGATGAAGGTGTCGATCAGCCGCGCCAGGATGCGGCCGCCCGGAAACGGGGTGAACGCGAGCAGCACCGACAGCGTGAAGCCGAGCACGAGGCAGCCCAGCGTCGATGACAGCGCGATGACGAGCGTGTGCTGCAGCGCCTCGTGGAACATCGGCGAGTGCAGCACCTCGGCGAAGTGCGACCAGCCGAGAACATTGCCGTCGCCGGCCAGCGCCTGGCGCGCGATCAGCCCGAGCGGATAGAGGAATAGCGCGGCGAGTACCAGAACCGGCGGCACGATCCACGGCCCGCCGGTCGGCAGGCGACGCGGGTGGGGGAGCGCGATCGCCACGTCAGCCACGCGCGGCCGATTCCGGCACCAGCGTCGCCTCGACTGCGCTGAAATGCAGTGTCAATGCCGCACCGGGCTGCGGCACCTCGTGCATCGGTGCGCAGGTGAAGCGCAGCACGTGGCCGCCGACGTCGAGCTCGACGTTCTGCAGGTCGCCCTGCCACAGCACGCTCTTGACCGTGCCGCCGAGCACGTTGTCGCCGGCGATCGCAGCGAGGCGGATGTCGTGCGGGCGCACGCACAACAGGCAATCGCTGCCGTCGGCGAGTGCGTGATGATTGCGCGCGCTCAGCGCGGCGCCGCCGAACTCGACCTGCGCCATGCCCGAGGCCAGCGTGGCGAGGCCGTGGACCGGCAGCAGGTTGGCACGGCCGAGAAATTCCGCCGAAAACCGGTTCGGCGGATTGCGGTAGAGCGATTGCGCGTCGCCGAACGCCACGAGTCTGCCGTCGCGCATGATGCCGATGTGATCGGCGAGCGTCAGCGCCTCGGTCTGGTCATGCGTGACGTAGAGCACCGTCAGCGATGGCAGGTCGCGATGCAGGCGCGCGAGCTCGTCCAGCATGGAGCGGCGGATCTGCGCGTCGAGCGCCGACAGCGGCTCGTCGAGCAACAGCACCTGCGGGCGGATCGCCAGTGCGCGGGCGATCGCCACGCGCTGCTGCTGGCCGCCGGACAGCTCGCGCGGATAGCGTCGCGCGTAGTTCGCCATGCCCACCATGCGCAGGCACTCGGGTACGCGCTCGCGGATGAGCACCGCCGGTGCGCCGCGCGCGCGCAGGCCGAACGCGACGTTGTCCTCCGCACGCATGTGCGGGAACAGCGCGTAGTTCTGCACGACCATGCCGATGTTGCGGGCATGCGGCGGGAGGTCGGTGACGTCGCGCGAGCCGATCGAGATGCGCCCGCGCGACGGCCGCACGAAGCCTGCCACCGCACGCAGCGCCGTGGTCTTGCCGGAGCCCGATGGCCCGATCAGCGCCACGATTTCGCCGGGCTTGACGGCGAGCGACAGCGACTCGAGCACGACCTGCTCGCCGTAGGCGACGCAGACGTCGTCAAAACGGATGCCGTGGCTATCGACCGCGGCACCCTGTCGTTCGATCGGCGGAGCCGCGGCCGCGATGCCGGCTCCGCCGATTTCCACGGACATCAATTGCTCGAAATCGCCTTGTTGTAGGCGGCGACATCCGCCGGCAGGTCGGACAGCACCTTGTTCCAGTCGGGGTACCAGACCTCGACGCCTTCGAGCATTGCGTTGAGCTTCTTGTAGTTGTCGTCGGTCGGATGCACGTCGGTGCGCACGGGGATGCCCTGCGCCACCGAGCTCACTTCCTTCTGTGCCGCCTCGTTCAGCAGGAAATCGATCAGCTTCTTGCCATTTTCGCCGTGCGGCGCGTTGCTCACCAGACCAATGTAGTACGGCAACGGAAACACGCTGCGCTTGCCATCGGGTCCAGCAGGGAAGAACACGCGCACGTTGGGGTTGTCGCGCATCTGCGCGAGGTTCATCTGCAGGTCGCCATTGGCAACATAGATCTCGCCCTTGTTGACGAGCGCCGTCAGCTTGCCGGTGGACGCCGAAGGCCCGAGGTTGTTGACCTGCAACTTCTTCAGATACGCCAGGCCCGCCTCCTTGCTGCCGAACGCATGAAACGCCTGCAGCATCAGCGCGGTGCCGTCGCCGGCCTGCCCTGGTGTCGAGTACTGGACCTTCTTCTGGAACCTGGGATCAAGCAAATCCTCGTAGGATTTCGGGGCTTCCTTCAACGCCGAGCCGTTGTAGATGAAGTTCGGGAAGTTCTTCATCAGCACGACGTACATGCCCTTCGGATCCTTGTCGGGCGCGGCGATCATGCCGGCATCCTTGGGAACGTACGGCTGCAGCAGGCCGTCGGCGGAAGCCCTCTGCATGAACGGCGGCAGCGTGACCAGCACGTCGGCTTGCGTATTCGATTTCTCCTTGGCGACGCGATCGGCGACGCCGCTCGAGCCGGCCTCGATGTACTGGACCTTGATGCCCGTGGCCTTGGTGAACGCCGCGAACTGGTCGCCGAACCAGCTCGGGTTGCCGTCGTGCAGGCCGTCAGCCGCATAGATCGTCACCACGTCGGACTGCGCGGCCGCGGAGCCGGCGAATGCCGCCAGCGCGCAGGCCAGAATGGTCGTCAGCTTCGACTTCATCTCGGGTACTCCTCCATGATCGAAAATTGGAAGCGCATGCGTTGCCCGCACCGCGTTCGCGGGGGGCTGCCGTGCGCACGACTCGTCTTGACGCTGCATGCCCGGCGCGCCGCGACGCGCGGCACCGGCTCCCCGGCGGTCCCCTTGCCACCACTGCGGATTGTTGACAATCTACACCGCGGCTTGTGTAATAACAAGGCCGCGCGCGGCAGCGTCTGTCGCTATCCTGACCCTGCCGCATGACGCCACGTTGACAGGGCATCCGCGCGCCCTGTGCACGGCGCGGCGCGGCATTTCCCGGAGACACTCCCATGACCCTGCCGTCGCGCGATCCCATCCTTCTCACCCCAGGTCCGCTGACGACCTCGCTCGCCACGCGCGCGGCGATGCTGCGCGACTGGGGATCGTGGGACGCCGCGTTCAATTCGGTGACGGCGTCGGTACGCGCGCGGCTGTGCGCCGTCGTCGACGCGCGCGACACGCACGTGTGCGTGCCGTTGCAGGGCAGCGGCACGTTTTCGGTCGAGGCGGCGGTCAACACGCTGGTGCCGCGCGACGGGCACCTGCTCGTGCTGGTCAATGGCGCCTATGGCAAGCGCCTGCTCAAGCTCGCGCAGATGATGGGACGACGCACGTCGGTGTTCGAGACGGCCGAGGACGTGCCGACCACCGCCGCCGACGTCGACGGCCTGCTCGCACGCGACCCGTCGATCACGCATGTCGCGCTCATCCACTGCGAGACCTCGACGGGAATCGAGAATCCGCTGGCGGACATCGCGGCCACGGCGGCGCGTCACCAGCGCGCGCTGATCGTCGACGCGATGAGCTCATTCGGTGCGCTGCCAATCGACGCGCAGTCGATGCCGTTCGACGCATTGATCGCGGCCTCCGGCAAGTGCGTCGAAGGCCCGCCGGGGATGGGCTTCGTGTTCGTGAAACGAAGCGTGCTCGAGCGCGCCCAGGGTCGCTCGACGTCGCTGGCGATGGACCTTCACGACCAATGGGTCTACATGGAGAAGACCACGCAGTGGCGCTTCACGCCGCCCACGCACGTGGTGGTCGCGCTCGATGCGGCGCTCGCGCAATTCGAGGCGGAAGGCGGCCAGCCGGCGCGGCTCGCGCGCTACCGTGCGAACTGCGCGACGCTGTTGAAAGGCCTGACCGGCCTCGGCCTCGTCTCGTTCCTGCCGGCGGTGATCCAGGCGCCGATCATCGTCACCGTGCACGCGCCGCCCGACCCGCGCTTCACGTTCAAGGATTTCTACGCGCGCGTGCGCGACAAGGGCTTCGTCCTCTATCCCGGCAAGCTCACGGCTGTCGAGACGTTCCGCGTCGGCTGCATCGGTGCCATCGGCCCCGATGAAATGCGCTCGGCCGTGCATGCGATGGGCGATGCCCTCGACGAGATGGGCGTCAAGGTGCGCGCACCGGCGCCGCCGGCGGCCGCGGTGCGGGCGATCGGCAGCGCGACCCGCTGACGTCCGGCGGACGGCGCGCCGCCGCTCAGGCGGCCTGCACGTGCGCCAGCATTTCGGCGGCGATGGCGGACAGTCCGAAGCGTGGCCGCCAGCCCCAGTCCTCGGCCGCGTCGCGATCATCGATCGCGGCCGGCCAAGAATCGGCGATCGCCTGGCGAAAATCCGGCGCATACGACACCGTGAATCCCGGGACACGCCGCGCGATCTCGGCGGCGAGCTCGCCCGCCGAAAAGCTCACGCCCGCGAGGTTGTAGGACGAGCGGATGCGCACGCGCGCCGGATCGGCATGCATCAGCTCCCGCATCGCGCGCAGCGCATCCGGCATGAAGATCATCGGCAGGACGGTGTCCTCGTCGACGAAGCAGCGGTAGACCTCGCCGCGCTTCGCGGCGTGGAACATTGCGATCGCGTAGTCGGTGGTGCCGCCACCGGGAGGTGTGCGATGGCTGATGACGCCAGGCAGGCGCAGGCTGCGCACGTCGACGCCATAGCGCGCGAAGTAGTACGCGCACAGGCGCTCGCCGGCGAGCTTCGATGCGCCGTACATGGTCGTCGGATCCATCACCGACCATTGCATCGCGGGCATGCGCGGGCTGTGCGGGCCGAACGCGGCGATCGACGACGGCCAGAACAGGCGCCTGATCGCGCCTTCGCGTGCAAGCTCGAGGACATTGAGGAGGCTGTCGATGTTGAGGCGCCACGTATCGAGCGGCGCGGCCTCGCCGCGCGCCGACAGTACTGCCGCGAGCAGGTAGACGTCCGCCACGGCATGCCGCTGCACGACGTCGCGCAGTTGCGCACGGTCGAGCACGTCGAGGCAGACGAAAGGCGAGTGCCCGGGCACGCGCGGCGGTGCGAGGTCGGCCGCGATGACCGCGGCGGCGCCCGGCGATGCCGACAGCATCTCGACCAGCTCGCTGCCGATCTGGCCATTGGCACCGATGACGAGCGTCGCGCTCACCGCGAACCTTCCGCGGGTGCGACGATGCCGAGCTCGCGACCTGCCGCGGCGAACGCCTCGAGCGCGCGCGCAAGCTCGGCGCGCGTATGGGCGGCCGAGAGCTGCACGCGCACCCGCGCCTTGCCGTGCGGCACCACCGGAAAGAAGAAACCGCTGACCAGGACGCCGAGGTCGTAGAGGCGCGCCGCGAGCCGCTGTGCGCGCTCGGCTTCGTGCACGATCACCGGCAGGATCGGATGCGAGCCGGGCAGCACGCTGTAACCGAGCCGCGTGAGTCCGTCACGCAGGAACTGCGCGTTGGCGGCGAGCCTTTCGCGCGCAACACCGGACGCCTTGACGACGTCGAGCAGCGCAAGCGTGGTACCGGCGATGACCGGTGCCAGGCTGTTGGAGAACAGGTACGGGCGCGAGCGCTGGCGCAGCATCTCCACCAGCGGCGCACGTCCCGCGGTGAAGCCGCCCATGGCGCCGCCGAGCGCCTTGCCGAAGGTGCCGGTGATGATGTCGATGCGTCCCATGACGCCGCAATGCTCGTGCGTGCCGCGCCCGTTCGCGCCGAGTACCCCGGTGGCGTGGCATTCGTCGATCATCGTCAGCGCGCCATGGCGCTCGGCCAGATCGCAGATGCGGTCGAGGCGGGCGATCGTGCCGTCCATCGAGAACACGCCGTCGCTGGCGACGATTCGGTAGCGGGCTGACGATGCTTCGAGCAGGCAGCGCTCGAGGTCGGCCATGTCGTCGTGCTTGTAGCGCAGGGTCTTGGCGCGGCACAGGCGGATGCCGTCGATGATCGAGGCGTGGTTGAGCTCGTCGGAGATGATCACGTCGTCGCGATCGAACAGCGGCTCGAACAGGCCACCGTTGGCGTCGAACGCCGATCCGTAGAGGATGGCATCCTCCATGCCGAGGAATTGCGCGATCTCGCGCTCGAGCGCCTTGTGCACGGACTGCGTGCCGCAGATGAAGCGCACCGACGACAGGCCGTAGCCGTAGCGGCGAATCACGTCGACGGCCGCCTCGGCGGTCTCGCTCGCGCCGGCGTAGCCGAGATAATTGTTGGCGCACAGGTTGAGGCGCGTGACGCCGTCGTCGCAGGTGACTTGCGTGCCCTGCGGCGAGACGATCACACGCTCGCGCTTGAAGAGGCCGTCGGCGCGCGCCGCGTCGAGGCGGGCGCCGAGGTCGTCGTAGTAGTTGCGCGTGGCCGAATCGGTCATGCCTGCTCCTTGCGCGGCGGTGTCCGAAATGGACGCCGCCGTGGTCGTGCGCGATACGGTACCGCGAGTCCGGCACAACGCATCGCACACCTGCCAATCAGCATCAGTGGGCTCCATCCATGTCCGTCACGTGGGTATTTGCGTCGGTCTCGGCCCGGACTGTACCGTGGCGTCGATCATTTCACGAAATGGCACCGTTGCAGGCAATCGAATGCCACCAGCGTGGCATCGATCGTCACCACGTCGTTGCCGCTGGCATTCGCCATCAGCCTCGCGGCTTCGCCGAAGTCGACGAGGCGATGCTCGACCGCCTCGCCATCCTGGTTGCGCGGTACGAACGTCGCCGGCAGCCAGAGGTCGTAGACGAAGATCGTCTCGTGCTGGAAGCCGTCGGGCACCGCGCGCGAAAGGGTGAGCGTCGCCACCGGCGCGCCGGCGCGCGCATCGGCGATGCCAGCTTCTTCCCATGCCTCGCGGCGCAACGTCGCCGCGGGCGCCTCCGTGCCAGGGATGCCGCCACCGACCAGGTTGTCGAGCCGCGACGGATCGATCGCCTTGGTCGGGCTGCGCCGCGCGAGCCACATGCGCGGCGATTGCGCTTCGGCGCCGCACCCGTCGCGAACGAGGCCGTTGGCGTGCGCGGCGTAGGTGTGGATGCCGAAATAGCGCGCGGCGGCACGCTCGAGGAGGAAGGCCGGCGCGTCGTCGAATGCAGCGCGCACCGCGTATCGCTCGTCGCGCCAGGCGGTGAGTGCTCCCTCGGCGGCGAGCGTCGTAGCCACCGCTTCCAGCGCCTCGCTGCGACGCGCCGAGCTGTCCAATGCCGCGGCGAAGTGCAGGTCGTTGCCATCACGCACGAACACCTGCGCGAACGCGGCGAGGCGCGCCATGCGTGCGGCATCGAATCGCGCGAGACGCGCGCCGTCGACCCGCAGGCCGTGCGCCGGCGGCGCGCCGCCGGTAAGCGCGGCGTCGAGCCGCGCGGCGATCGCCGTTAGAATCGCGGCCTCGATCATGGAAGCCATTGTAGTGTCGATGCGAGACTCACCGCGATGACCGCCCGCGTGCTCGACGGCAAGGCGCTGGCCGCGACGCTCACCGCCGACGTCACGCGCAAGGTTGCCGCACGCGTCGCCGCCGGCGGCCGTGTGCCCGGACTCGCCGTCGTGCTGGTCGGCGAGCATCCGGCTTCGCAGGTGTATGTGCGTAACAAGCGGCGCACGATCGAGGCCACCGGCATGCGCTCGTTCGCGCATGATTTGCCGGCCGCCACGTCCGAACGCGAGCTGCTGGAACTGATCGAAGTGCTCAACGCCGATCATCGGGTGAGCGGCGTGCTGGTGCAGCTGCCGTTGCCGCCGCACATCGATGCCGAACGCGTGACCGAGCGGCTCGATGCCCGCAAGGACGTCGACGGCTTCCATCCGTACAACATCGGCCGGCTGGTGCTGAAGCGGCCGACGTTGCGCCCATGCACGCCGTGGGGTTGCATGCAGCTCCTCGCTGCCACCGGCGAAGCGCTCGCCGGCATGCACGCCGTGGTGATCGGCCAGTCCGCGATCGTTGGCCGGCCGATGGCACTCGAGCTCCTGATGGCGCGCTGCACTGTGACGGTCTGCCATTCGGCGACGCGCGGCCTGCCACGCCTCGCGCGCGATGCCGACATCCTCGTCGCCGCCGTCGGCAAGCCGCGCTTCGTGCCGGGCGACTGGGTGAAGGCGGGCGCGATCGTCCTCGATGTCGGCATCAACCGTGGCGACGACGGCAAGCTCACCGGCGACGTCGACTTCGCGGCGGCGGCGCAACGCGCGGCGTGGATCACGCCGGTGCCCGGCGGCGTGGGTCCGATGACGATCGCGACGCTGCTCGCCAACACGCTGCGCGCAGCGGAGCTGCAGGACGTGATGCCCGAAGCGCCATAGGCGTTCAGCGCATCGGCCCGCGGCCGATCTGCAGCACGTTATCGGCAACAAATCGCAACATCTGTCAGCCCGCCGTCAGGCAAAAAAAGGGTTGCGCGTCAGCCTGCGCGCGTAGCGTTTGCGCGTGCAGAGCCATCAAAGCCCCGTGTCGCGGGCTCGCTCGACGGCTCGCCATGGAGGAAACCACGTGAACGCCGCGGCCGAGCACGACCTCGCCCAGTACACCGGGTTGCGCAACCGATGGGTGCAGCTGGTGCTGGCGATCATCTGCATGGCGATGATCGCCAACCTGCAATACGGATGGACGCTCTTCGTCAATCCGATGCACGACAAGATGGGATGGACGAGCGCGCAGATCCAGGTCGCGTTCTCCATTTTCGTGCTGACCGAGACGTGGCTCGTTCCCGTCGAGGGCTGGCTGATGGACAAGTTCGGGCCGCGGCCGGTGGTGCTGGCCGGTGGCGTGCTGGCGGGCCTGTCGTGGGTGCTCAATTCGATGGCGACCTCGCTGGAGATGCTCTACTTCGCGGCCGTGGTCGCCGGTGTCGGCGCCGGCTGCGTGTACGGCACGTGCGTCGCCAACGCGCTGAAATGGTTTCCGGACAAGCGCGGCCTCGCCGCCGGCCTCACGGCCGCGGGATTCGGTGCAGGTGCCGCGATCACCGTCGTGCCGATTTCCAACGCGATCCACGCCAGCGGCTACCAGAGCGCGTTCTTCACGTTCGGCGTGATCCAGGGCCTCGTCGTGCTCGTGGCGTCGCTGTTCCTCATCCGCGCGCCCTTGTCGCTGCAGCTGCGCTCGGCGGTGTCGCGCGTCAATCCGACGACGAAACGGGACTACAGCCCCGGCGAGATGATGCGCACGCCGGTATTCTGGTGGCTGTACGCGGCGTTCGTGCTGGTGGCGGCGGGCGGCCTGATGGCCGCGGCGCAGGTGGCGCCGATCGCCAACGACTTCGGCATCGCCAAGGTGCCGATGACGATCCTCGGCGCGACGTTCCCGTTGCTGACCATCACCATCGTCGTCGACAACCTCGCCAACGGCTTCACCCGGCCGCTCACGGGCTGGATCTCCGACCACCTCGGGCGCGAGAACACGATGCTGCTGGTATTCGTGCTGTCGGGCGTGGCCCAGCTGGGGCTCGTGTATTTCGGGCGCACGCCGGGCGGCTTCCTCATCTTCGCGCCGATGATCTTCCTGTGCTACGGCGAGATCTTCTCGATCTTCCCGGCCGTCATCGGCGATACGTTCGGATCGAAATTCGCCGGCGCCAACAACGGCCTCATGTACACGGCCAAGGGCACGGCGTCGCTGCTGGTGCCGCTCGCGAGCGTGCTCAACGCGACGACCGGCAGCTGGGTTGCCGTGCTGTGGGTCGGCGCGGTCATGGGGATCGGCGCAGGAATTCTCGCCAAGTTCGTCATCATGCCGAAGCGGCTGCGCTGGCTCGCGCGGCAGCCGGGGCCGCCGTCGAAGGCAACGATGCAGGCAGCCTAGGCGCCACCGCGCACGCGGGCACGCCAACGCTGCCCACGACGCATTACTGCGGTCGAATGCCGCCACGTTCGCGCCGCGGCGCTCCGGCCGTACGAATGCCTACGCCCCGCGCAAATGCCACGCCTTGGGGCGCGTGAACGTCTCGATGCCGTAGGTGGAGAGCGTGAGGCCGATGCCGGAATGCTTGACCCCGGACCACGGCAGCCGTGGCGACACGCGGTCGCAGCAGTTCCAGTAGACGCTGCCGGCCGCGACCTGGTCGAGGATTCGCCGCGCGCGCTTGCCGTCCGGCGTGTACACGCCGGCGGTCAGGCCGTATTCCGAATCGTTCATCTGGCGAATCGCCTCGGCATCATCCTTGACCCGCGCGATGCCGATGATCGGTCCGAAGCTCTCGTCGCGCATCAGCGCCATCGAATGGTCGGCGTCGGCGAGCACCGTCGGTGCGAACCAGTTGCCCTTGCGCTTGACGACGTCGCCGCCGGCCAGCAGGCGCGCCCCCTTGCGCACGGCGTCGGTCACCTGCCGCTTCAGCACCGCGAGCTGCGGCGCGCGCGTGATCGCGCCGATGTACGTCGTGTCGTCGAGCGGATCGCCGAGCTTGAACGACTTGACCTCGGCGACGAACCCGGCGACGAATGCCTCGTACACCGACTCGTGCACGTAGACGCGCTCGACCGCGCAGCACGACTGGCCGGTGTTGTAGAACGCGCCATCGGCGACCGCCGTCGCCGCCGCCTTGGGATCGACGTCGTCGCAGACGTAGATCGGGTCCTTCCCGCCCAGCTCGAGCTGCACCTTGACCATGCGCCGGCCGGCGGCGGCAGCGATCTTGGTGCCGGTGGCGTACGAGCCGGTGAAGAAGATGCCGTCGATCGGCTGGCGCAGCAGCGCATATCCGGTGGTGCCGTCGCCGAGCGTGGGCACGAAGACGTCTTCGGGTACGCCCGCGGCATGCAGCATCTCGCCGATCGCGATGCCGGTCAGCGTGGCGAACTCGCTGGGCTTGTAGAGCACCGCGTTGCCGGCGACCAGGGCCGGCACGATCACGTTGCCGCCGACGAAATACGGATAGTTCCACGCCGAGATGTTGGCCACCACGCCGAGCGGCTCGTGCGAGATGCGCTCCTCGAGCTTGCCGGCGGCATCCGTGTGAACTGTTTCGTCGCGCAGCGTGCGTGCCGCCTGCGCGAGGAAGAAATCGATGCGCGAGAGGAAGCCATTGAGCTCGTTGCGCGACTGGCGGATGGGCTTGCCGACTTCCTGCGTCAGCGTGTGCGCAAGCGCGTCCCGGCGCTTGACGATCTCCTCGCGGAAGGCGCGGATCGTGTCCAGCCTTCGCTTCATCGGCAGCGCCGCCCAGCGCGGCTGCGCGGCACGCGCGCGCTCGTACTTGTGGCGCACGGCGGCGTGGCCGTCGACGGCGACTTCGGCGAGCACCGCGCCGGTGGCGGGATTGAGGATTCGCATGGCGAGGCTCTGGTTCAGTAGGTGAGCGCGTCCGCCTTCATCCGGGCGTGACGCAGGAAATCGTCGAGCAGCAGCGTGTCGTCGATGAACGCGCGATCGCCGGGCGGATGGAATTCCGGGTGCCATTGCACCGCGGCGACGTAGGACGGTCCCTGCCAGCGCACCGCCTCCACGATGCGGTCCGGCTCCGACCACGCCTCGACGACGAGACCTCGCCCGAGATCCTTGACCGCCTGGTGATGGATCGAATTGGTCTTGACGAGCGTCGCGTGCGGATAAAGCCGCGCCAGCGACGACCCCGGAACGATCGACGTCGCGTGCGCGTTCCTCTCGTAGATCGCCCAGTCGCGGTGGTTGAGGGCGTGCGGCACCTGCGTCGCGAGGTCCTGCCACAGCGTGCCGCCCATCGCCACGTTCAGCACCTGCAGGCCGCGACAAACGCCCAGCACCGGCTTCTTCGCATGCACGAAGGCGTTGAGCAGCGCGATCTCGTATTCGTCGCGCACGCGGTCGCCGCTCCAGCGCGGATCGAGCGGCTCTTCGCCGTAAGTGCCCGGGCAGACGTCGGATCCGCCCATCAGCACCAGCGCGTCCATCTCGCGGGCGTAGGCGGCCATCGTCACGCGCGACGATTCGCGGCGCGTGCCGCCATCGGGCGACGGGATCATGAACGCCAGCACGTCGCGCTGCATCAGCCAGTGCGCGATGTTCTGCTCGATGTACTGGAGCGTCATTCCCTTGAAGATGGGACGCTCGGGATCGGCGTGGAAGAAGCTCGCCGAGATGCCGACCTTGACCATCACAGCGCGGCTTCGAACAGCGCCACGAAGTCGGCGGCGGACACCGGGCGCGGATTGGTCTTGTGACAGGTATCGGCGATGGCGATCGCCGTCAGCGCCGGCACGTCGCCGCGCGTGACGGCGCGCGCGCTGCGCACGCCGGCGAGCGTGGCGGGGATGCCGATCGTGCGCTTCAAGGCAGCGAGCCACGCGACGAATGCCGCGGCGCGCGCCTCGGCCGATCCCGTTTCGGCGCCCGGCGCGCGCGCGACGTGGGCGAGCTCGGCCATCTTGTCCGCCGCGGCCGGCAGGTTGAAGCGCATCACGTGGTCGATCATCACGCCGTTGGCGAGCCCGTGATGCAGGTCGGCGACCGTCGACAGCGCGTGCGCGCAGGAGTGCACGGCGCCCAGGTCCTTCTGGAAGGCGATCGCCCCCATCATCGAGCTCATCAGCATGTCCGCACGCGCCGCGCGATCGTGACCATGGGCGACCGCCCGCGGCAGCGCGCGCGCGGCGATGCGCACGCCCTCGAGCGCGATGCCGTCGCACAGCGGGTGATAGGCGGGTGACAGGTACGACTCGATGTTGTGGGTGAGCGCGTCCATGCCGGTGGCGGCGGTGACCGGCGCCGGCAGGTCGAGCGTCAGGTCCGGGTCGGCGAACACGATCCTGGCCAGCAGCTTCGGCGAGAACAGGATCTTCTTGACGTGCGTCGCGTCGTCCGACACGACGGACGAGCGACCGACCTCGGAGCCGGTGCCGGCGGTGGTCGGCACCGCGACGAAGTACGGCAGCGCATGCTCGATCGCGCGCACCTTGGGATGATCCCACGCGTACTCGAGCACGTCGCCGTCGTGGCCCGCCATCACCATCACCGCCTTGGCGACGTCGAGCGCCGCGCCGCCGCCGAAGCCGACGATCGCGTCGGCATGGTGGGCCCGTGCGGCCGCGCCGCCGGCCATCGCCTGCGAGCCGGTCGGATTGCCGGCGACGCCATCGAACACCGCGACGTCGAGGCCGGCGTCGCGCAGCGCCGCGACGAACGCATGAGCGACCGGCAGCTGCGCCAGTGCGCGGTCGGTGACGACCAGCGGGCGCGTGAGCCCTTTTTCGCGCAGGTGCGGCCCGACCTCGCGGGCGGCGCCCGCGCCGAAGCGGATCGTGGTGGGAAAGCCGATGGTCTCGATCGCCATCTCAGATGATCTCGAAATAGCGCTTGCGTTCCCAGTCGGTGACGGCGTCGAGCCACTTCCGCCATTCCCACTCGCGCGTGGCGGCGAAATGATCGACGAACTCGTCGCCGAACCAGTCGCGCGCGAAAGCCGAATCGCGAAAGATCCGCGTGGTCTCGATCAGCGTGCGCGGTGCGCGCGCGATTGCCTCGCCGCCGATGTTCGTGCCCTCGATCGGCGGCGTGGTGAGCTTGAGGCCTTTCTCGATACCGGCCATGCCGGCGGCGATGCACGCGGCGATGCCGAGGTACGGATTGACGTCGGCGCCCGGACAGCGCGTCTCGAGGCGCGTCGACTTCGGACCGCCGGGGATCACGCGAAAGCTCGCGGTGCGGTTGTCGACGCCCCACGTCGGCTTGACGGGCGCCCAGAAGCCGTCGACCAGCCGCTTGTAGCTGTTGATCGTCGGCCACAGCATCGGCCCCAGCTCGAGCAGCCACTTCAACTGCCCGGCGAGGTAGCTCTCGAACACCTTGCTCATGCCGCCACGCCCGGCGGTCTTGGCGTTGGCATCGTGGAACACGTTGCGCTTGCCGTCGGACAGGCTCTGGTGACAATGGCCGGAGCATCCCGGATAGTCGGCGCTCCATTTGGCCATGAAGCTCGGCATGATCTCGTAGCGCGCACCGATCTCCTTCGCCCCCGACTTGAAGAGCGTGCCGCGGTCGGCGGCTTCCATGGCATCGCAATAGACGATCGCCGCTTCGAACACGCCGGGTCCGGTCTCGGTATGCAGCCCCTCGATGGGCACGCGAAACGCCTCCATCTCGGTGAACAGCGCCGCGAAATAGTCGCGCGAATGATTGGCGCGCAGCAACGAGTAACCGAACATGCCGGGGGTGATGGGCGAGGGATCGACACCCTTCTTGTCGGCCCAGCTCTGCGGCGTCTCGGCGAAGTTGAAGAACTCGAACTCGAGCGAGGCGAGCGGGTTGAATCCCGCCTTCTGCGCGCGCGAAACCACCCGCGCGAGCACCTGGCGCGGGTCGATCGGAAGCGGCTCCGGACCGCGCTTGCCCTGGCGCACGAAGCGCGCGAGAAAGAAGTCGACGCCGCCGTCCCACGGCACGTTGCGATGGGTGGCGAAATCGATCTCGGCGGTGGCGTCGGGAAAGCCCTTGTGCCAGCCGGTCAGCGTCGTGTTGTCGTAACAGACGTCCTGCGAGTCCCAGCCATAGACGACGTCACAGAATCCGAAGCCGCCGTCGGCCGCCGACGCGAACTTCTGCTTGTGCACGTACTTGCCGCGCAGGATGCCGTCGATGTCGACGACGGCGAGCTTCACCCGGTCGCCCGGCGACTGCATCACCTTGGCGAGGACCTTCTTGTCGGACGCCATCGATTCCCCCGTGGTGCCCGCCGTCCGGCGAGCGCGGCGATTCTATCGCAGCGGTGCTAGTGTACCGAGATCGCGGTGCGGGGAGCGTGGGCGTGCGGTGGAATGGCGACGTGACGACCGGCGTGCGTGCGCGCGTCGCGCTGCACACCGCGGCGGTGCTGTTCGGCCTCACCGGCGTCATCGGCGCGTGGCTCGACTTGCCGGCACTGGAGATCACGCTCGTGCGCTGCGTGGTCGGCGCGCTGGCGCTGTGGGCGATTGCCCGCCGTCGCCGCGAGCCGCTGGTGCTGAACCGCGCGCTGGTCGCCAACGGCGCGCTCCTCGCAGTGCACTGGACGACCTTCTTCGCCGCTGTCGCCGCGGGTGGAGTCGCCGTGGGCTCGCTCGGCTACGCGAGCTTTCCGCTGTTCGTCGTGCTCTTCGAGCGCGTGCTCGCCGGCCGCACGCTCGATCGCGCCGGTGCGATCACCGTCGCGCTGGTGTCGCTCGGCCTCGCCACGATGGCGTGGCCAGGGCAAGCCGTGCCGGGATTGGTCGTCGGGCTCGCTTTCGGCGTGGCCTCCGGCGCGAGCTTCGCGTGGCTCAGCGTGCGCGTGCGCCTTCACCTCGCCGGCGCGACACCGGTCGCGCTCGCGTTCGGCCAGTGCGCCTTCGCCGTGCTGTGGCTGCTGCCGGTCGTCGCGGTGGCCGGCAGCGTGCAGATGCCGACGCCGACTCAGGGCGCGGGACTGCTCGTGCTGGGCGTCGCGTGCACGGCGGTCGCGCATACGCTGTTCATCGGCGCGATGCGCGCAGTGTCCGCGCACACCGCAAGCGTGATCGTCGCGCTGGAGCCCGTCTACGCGATCGCGCTGGCGGCGATGCTGCTGCGCCAGGTGCCCGGCTCGACGACGCTCGCCGGCGGCGCGCTGGTCATCTGCGCTGCCGTGGTGGCGTCGCGGCGCGGCGCCGTTGCGCCACCCGTATGAGGGTGGGCGCGCGACGTTTGATAGCATCGTACATTGTCCAGCATTCGGCCTCGCAAGGGGCGCGACGGAGCGGCGGCACGACATGCACATCGGCATCATCGGACTCGGCAGGATGGGCGGCAACATGGCGCGGCGGCTGGCGCGTGGCGGCGTGCGCGTCAGCGGCTACGATCCATCGCCGGCTGCGGCGGCGGCGCTTGCCGCCGAAGGCGTGGCCGACAGCGCGGCCTCGCTCGCCGCGCTGGCCGCGGCGCTGCCGGTGCCGCGCATTTTCTGGATGATGGTGCCGGCCGGCGACGCCACCGAATCGACGTTCGAGGCGCTATGCGGCGTCGCCGCTCCGGGCGACCTCATCGTCGACGGTGGCAACGCGTTCTACAAGGACTCGCAGCGCCGCGCGGAAGCAGCGGCGGCGCGCGGCCTGGACTTCGTCGACTGCGGCGTGTCGGGCGGCGTGTGGGGGCTGGAGGAAGGCTACGCGCTGATGTTCGGCGGCAGCGACGCCGCGGCCGCGCGCGTCGCGCCGCTGGCGCGGGTCCTCGCGCCCGCCGCCGATCGTGGCTGGCTGCACTGCGGGGCTGCCGGCAGCGGTCACTTCGTCAAGATGGTGCACAACGGCATCGAGTACGGAATGATGCAGGCGCTCGCCGAGGGCTTCGCCATCATGCGCAACAAGGAATCGCTGGGCATCGACGTCGCCGAGGTCGCCGAGATGTGGCGCCACGGCAGCGTGGTGCGCTCTTGGCTGCTCGACCTCACTGCGCAGTTTCTCGCGAAGGACGCGAACCTCGCCGGTATCGCGCCGGTCGTCGCCGATTCCGGCGAGGGGCGCTGGACCGCGCTGGAGGCGATCGACCAGGGAGTGCCGGCGCCGGTGCTGACGCTGGCGCTGATGAATCGCTTCGATTCGCAGGGGCGCGGCGACTATGCGGCGAAACTGCTGGCGATGATGCGCAAGGGATTCGGCGGCCACGCGGTGACCAAGGCGTCATGATCATCGCGCTGATGGGCGTCTGCGGCAGCGGCAAGACGACGATCGGCGAGGCGCTGGCGCGCCGCCTCGGCTGGCGCTTCGTCGACGCCGACGACTTCCATCCGCAGGCGAACATCGAGAAGATGCACGCCGGCGAGCCGTTGAGCGACGCCGATCGCGAGCCCTGGCTCGCGTCGCTGGTCGAGGCGCTGCGCGCGATCCTCGGCCGCGGCGAGTCGGCAGTGCTCGCCTGCTCGGCGCTGCGCGAGGCGTATCGCGCGCGCATCCGCGAGGCGGGTGACGTGCGCTTCGTCTATCTTGCGGGCGACTACGCCACGATCGCGGCGCGTCTCGCCACGCGCCATCACCGCTACATGCCGCCGAGCCTGCTGGCAAGCCAGTTCGCCGCGCTCGAGGAGCCGCAGGACGCGCTCAAGGTCGACATCCGCATGAGCGTCGACGAGCAGGTGGAAACGATCGCCGACATCTTCGTGCCGCGGGCCGACGCCACCGCATACGCAGGCGGCGCGGCCCGCGATTCCGGCACCGCGCCACGATGAGCAAGCCGCGCAAGCCGGCGACGCTCGCCGTCACCGGCGGCCGCGACCCGCGGCGCTTCCTCGGCGCGATCAATACGCCGGTGTTTCGCGCCTCGACGATCGCGTTTCGCGATGTCGCCGAGCTGGAGCGTGCCGAACGTGGCGAGCGTGAGGCGAGCCTCGGTCCCGTGTACGGCCTGCACGGCCTGCCCACGGTCACCGACTTGCAGGCGGCGCTCGCCGAGCTCGAGGGCGGCGCGGCGGCGTACGCCGTGCCGTCGGGGCTCACCGCCACGACGCTGCCGTTCCTCGCGCTGTGCCGCGCTGGTGACCACGTGCTCGTCACGGATTCCGTCTATTTCCCGACGCGGCGCTTCTGCGCGACCACGCTGGCGCGCTTCGGCATCGACGTCGAGTTCTACGATCCGCTGATCGGCGCCGGCATCGAGGCGATGATGCGCGACACGACACGGCTGGTGTTCGTCGAGTCGCCGGGCTCGCTGACGTTCGACGTGCAGGACGTGCCGGCGATCGCGCGCGTCGCGCATGCGCACGGCGCGTTCGTGGTCGCCGACAACACCTGGGCGACGCCGTTGTTCTTCCGCGCGTTCGACCACGGTGCCGACGTCTCGGTGCACGCGGTGACCAAGTACATCGGCGGCCATTCCGACCTCATGCTCGGCGCCATCGTCTGCAACGACGCGACGCGTACGGCGATGCACCGCCAGTGGACCGATCTCGGCGTTACCGCGTCGAGCGACGACTGCTTCCTCGCGCTGCGCGGCCTGCGCACGCTGCCGACGCGGCTCGCCCGCCACCAGGCGAGCGCGATGCACGTCGCGCAATGGCTCGTGGCACGCGACGAGGTGGCGGAGGTCCTCTATCCGGCGCTGCCCGGTGCTCGCGGGCACGAATTGTGGAAGCGCGACTATACCGGTGCTGCCGGCCTGTTCGGGGTGGTGCTGAAGCCCGTGCCCAAGGCGCGTGTCGATGCCTTCCTCGACGCGCTCGAGCTCTTCGCGCTCGGCTACAGCTGGGGCGGCTTCGAGAGCCTGGCGATCCCGGTGCGCAACGCCCGGGCGCGCATGCTCACGCCATTCGACGTCGCGGGACCCATGCTGCGGTTGCAGATCGGCCTCGAGGACGCCGACGACTTGGTGGCGGACCTCGAGCAGGCGTTCGGGGCACTCGCGCGGTGATCCATCCGACGCGCCGAATGCGTCGACGCGAGCGACGTCGCGACACGCAATCATGCCGGTAAATCCGATCGCGCGGGCCGACGTCGCGCGCGCAGCGCCGGGATACGACGCCACCGCCAAGGCGCTGCACTGGCTCGTCGCGCTGCTCGTGCTGTCGCAGTTCGTCGTCGCGTGGCTCATGCCGGGCATCGGCCGCAATTCCACGCCGTCGACCCTGGTCAGCCTGCATTTTTCGCTCGGCATCCTGATCGTCCTCGTGATGGCGACGCGATTGCTGCACCGCCTGCGGCATCCAACGCCCCTCGACATGCCCGGCTCGCCCGCATGGGAGCGCACGGCAGCGTACGCGACGCACGTCGCGTTCTACGCCTTGCTGCTCGTGGGACCGTTCCTCGGCTGGGCATCGGCTTCGGCGCACAGCCTGCCGGTGACGTTGTTCGGACTCCTCACGCTGCCGGACATTGCCGTGCCGAAGGCGCGCTGGGCGCTGACCGCGGGCGACGTGCATACGTACACGATGTGGTGCGTGCTGGCGCTGATCGGACTGCATGTCGCGGCGGCGCTGTGGCACCGCTGCGTCCGTCACGACGGCCTGCTGCAGCGGATGCTGCCCCGTGCATGACGCGGCGCCCGTGAAGCGGGGATCGCAGCCCGCGACGGGCGCCGCTCAGTCCTCGCCGAGGTAGGCGCGCTGCACGCCGGCGTCTGCGCGCACCGCCGCCGGCGACCCTGCTGCGATCACGCGTCCGCGGTCGAGCACGATCACGCGGTCGGCATAGCCGAACACGATGTCCATATCGTGCTCGGTGAACAGCACGGCGACGCCGTCCGCCTTGGCAAGCGAGCGCACCGCCTGCATCATCGTCGTGCGCTCGGCAGCGGCGAGTCCGGCCGTGGGCTCGTCGAGCAGCAACAGCAGGGGCGCGCCGGCGAGCGCCAGCGCGAGCTCGACCCGCTTCGCATCGGCATAGGCGAGCGTCGCCGCATGCCGGTCGACCAGCGCTGCGGCGCCGACGCGGTCGAGCAGCGCGCGCGCGGCATCCGCATCGCGCCGCAGGCGCTGCGCGTGCCGCGCGACGTCGATGTTCTCGCGCACGCTCATCGATGCGAACGTCGCCGCCACCTGGAACGTGCGGCCTACGCCGCGTCGCGCGATCGCCGCCGGGTCGAGGCCGCCGACGTCACGGCCCGCGATGCGCACGCTGCCGGCGTCGGCGCGCAGCTGGCCGTCGATCAGGTTGAAGCAGGTCGTCTTGCCGGCGCCGTTGGGGCCGATCAGCGCCACCATCTCGCCGCGGTCCACGCCGAAGTCGACGCCATCGACCGCGTGCACGCCGCCGAATGCGCGGGCCAGTGCCGAGACCGCCAGCGCGGGGGAGGCGCTCATCGCTCCCCCCGCGGCGAGCTTCGCTCGCTTCCCCCATAGGGGGCAGCGCCTCGGGGGGGCCCGGCAGCGCTCATGACGGCTTGCGGCGCCACGCGAAGGTGCCGGCGATACCGGCGGGAAACACCAGCACGAGCGCGATGATGAGGAGCCCGAGCGCTGCACGCCAGTAGGTGAACGTGCGCGCAAGCGTGTCCTGCAGCCACGTGTAGGCCACGGCGCCCGCCAGCGGCCCGAACCACGCGTTGATGCCGCCCAGCAGGACCATGACGAGGGCGTCGACCGATTTCGGGATCGCAAGCGTCTCCGGCGAGATGCTGCCCTTGGAGAACGCGAACAGCGCGCCGGCGAGGCCGGCGAATGCGCCGGCGACCACGAACGCCAGCCATTGCGTGCGCGCGACGTCGATCCCCACCGCGGCGGCGCGCAACCGCGCGTCGCGCGCGGCGCGCAGCGCGAAGCCGAACGGGCTGCGCGCGATCGCGACGAGCGCTGCGAGCGCGATCACGACGATCGTCGCCGTCGTCGCGAAATACGCGGTGGCCGAGGCGATGGGCCGCGGCGGCCAGATGCCGACGAGCCCGTTGGAACCTCCGGTGACGCCGTCCCACTGGAACGCCACCGACCACACGATCTGCGCGAAGGCGAGCGTCAGCATCGCCAGGTACACGCCGGCCAGGCGCACCGACAGCGCGCCGATCAGCGCCGCGGATGCCGCACCGGCGCCGATGCCGGCGACGATGGCCAGCGCGAATGGCAGCGCCGCCTTGGCGCACAGCGCGGCCGCATAGGCGCCGAGCCCGAAATGCGCAGCGTGGCCGAACGACGTCATGCCGCCCGTGCCGAGGATGAGCTGCAGGCTGGCGGCGAACAGCGCGGCCACCATCACCTCCGTCGCCAGCACGCGCGTGTATTCGTCGCCGATCGTCGTCAACGCGGCGACGCACGCGACGACGAGCAACGCCACCACCGCGTCGCCACGCGCAAGTGGGCGCTGCCATGCGCGCTGCGCGGCGACCAGCGTCGCCGCAGGCGCGGCGATCGCGCCGCCCATCAACCCCTGCGGGCGCGCCACCAGCACGATCGCCATCACCACGAATTCGGCGACGAGCGTCAGCTTCGGAAAGGCGATGGCGGCGCCGCCCACGGCGACCGTGCCGATGCCGATGCAGAGCGCCTTGACCACCGAAATCAGCACGGCAGCGACGAACGCGCCTGGAATAGAACCGAGGCCGCCCATCACCGTGACGACGAATGCGTCGGCGACGATCGGCAGGTCCATCGACAGCGTGGCCGGATCGCGCGGCAGCGCAAGCGCGCCGGCCAGCGCCGCCAGTGCGCCGCCCAACGCGAACACGGCGACGTAGATGCGCACGGGATCGATGCCGAGCGCCGCCGCCATCCCGCGATTCTCGGCGCAGGCACGCACGAGCACGCCGAATCGCGTGCGTCGCGTGACATATGTCAACGCGATGAGCAGCAACGGCCCCACGGCGATCAGCGCGAGATCGTACTGCGGCACGACGAACGCGCCGAAGTCGACGCTGCCGGCGAGCCCGGCGACGCGGGGCCCGAGGCGATCCTCGGCACCGAACAGCGCGAGCGTCGCGTCGCGCACGATCAGCACGACGCCGAAGGTCGCCGTCAGCTGCAGCATTTCCGGCGCGTCGAGCAGGCGGCTGACGAGGCCACGCTCGAGCAGCACGCCGAGCAAGGCGCCGACAAGGGCCGCCACGCCGACCGCGATCCAGAAGTTGGCGCCGCCGCCGGCGTGGGTAGCGACCACCGCCGATGCCACATACGCGCCCAGCATGGCCAGCGAGCCGTGCGCGAAATTGACCACGCGCGTGACGCCGAAGATCAGCGTCAGCCCGGCGGCGACGAGGAACAGCGCGGAAGCCGACGCCAGGCCGTTGACGAGCTGCGAGGCGACCGCGGCGAACGTCACTGCGCGCGGCGCAGCCTTCGCACTTCGTCGTCGGGCGGCAGGTAGTCCTTGCCGTCGGCGTAGCGCCAGTCGACCATCACGCCCTTGCCGTCCTTCACCGCGGTGCGCCCGACGTAGGCGCCCATCGTCGACTGATGATCGAGCGCGCGGAACCGCACGCGCCCGAACGGCGTGTCCACGTCGAGGTTCTGCATCGCCGCCACCAGCTTCGCGCTGTCGAGCGTACCGGCGCGCGCGATCGCCGCCGCCGCGGTCTTTACCGTCGCATATCCGACCACCGAGCCCAGGCGCGGATAGTCGTGGAACTTCGCCTGGTAGGCGGCGAGGAAGCGCTGGTGCGCCGGGGTTTCGATCGCGTACCACGGATAGCCGGTGACCCACCAGCCGACCGGCGCCTCGTCCTTGAGCGGGTCGAGGTACTCAGGCTCGCCGCCCAGAAGGTTGAATACCGGACGGTCCTTGAACAGCCCGCGCAGCTCGCCTTCGCGCACGAAGCGCGCAAGGTCGGCGCCGAACAGCGACGAGAAGATGGCATCGGGCTTGGCGTCGACAAGCGCCTGCACGACCGAGCCGGCCTCGATCTTGCCCAGCGGCACGGCCTGCTCGACGAACTCGATGCCGGAGGGTGCGCGCGCGATCATCTGCGCCTTGAACGTCGCCGTCGCGGCCTGGCCGTATTCGTAGTTGGGATAGACGATCGCCCAGCGCCGCTTGCCGAGCTTCGCCGCTTCCGGCACCAGCATCGCCGTCTGCATGTAGGTCGAGGCCCGCAGGCGAAAGGTATAGGCGTTGCCGTCGTCCCAGACGATCTTGTCGGTCAACGGCTCGGCGGCGATGAACAGCGTCTTGCGCTGGCGCGCGAGGTCGGCGACGGCGAGGCCGACGTTCGACGCGAACGTGCCCATCAGCAACGCCACCTTGTCGCGCGCGATCAGCTCCTCGGCCACGCGCACCGCATCGCCCGGCGCGCCGGTGTCGTCGCGCGACACGATCTCGAGCGGCCGGCCGAGCACGCCGCCGGCGGCGTTGACCTCGTCGCGCGCCAGCTCCATGCCCTTGCGATACGGCTCGAGGAAGGACGGGAACTGCTTGTAGCTGTTGAGCTCGCCCAGCCGGATCGGCTGCGCCTGGGCGCACAGCGTCCACAGTGATGCCACGAGCAGGAGGCCAGTGAGGCGCACGTTCATCGTCGATCCCATGCCGGTCGTAAAACCCTTAGCTTATACGCGAGCGCGAACTGCGGCGCCGACGCCGCAAACCATAAGCTTATGCGGGCCGGCGAGGGTGGGAAGGGAGGCGGGCGACGGTAAAATGGCGTGTTATCGCCATCGCGCAATCCGTTGCGCCCCAGACTGCCGCCGATGCTTGCGCTCGCTCACGGGCTTTCGTTCGACGACCTCTACAGCGACGCTGGCGCGCGCGCCATCGACACCCGGTTTCGCGCGCACCTGGCGGCGTGCGATGCCGCGCTCGCCGCGCGCCTGGATGCGGCGCGCAGCGGCGCGGTGACGCTCGACGCGCTCGCCGAATCGGGACTCCTGATCGCGCTCGCGTCGCACCTCGAGGATTTTCTCGCCGGGTTGTTCGGCATCGAGGCGGAAGTGCGTGCGCTGGAGGCACGCCACCACGCGCTGGCGCCGCTCTTCGCCGTGCGTCGCCAGTTCGTGCAGCGCAAGGCGGTCAACGCATTCAAGGCGGTTGCCGCGCTGGAACTGGACGGCGCCGCGCTGCGCGCCGCGCTCGAGGCGCGGCTCGGCGCGTTCGACGATCTCGCCTTCGCCAATGCCGTGCTGCGCTGGCAGGCCGACGCGGCGACGAATGCCGAGGCGCTCGACATCGCGTTGCGCTACGCGGCGTGGGCGGCGCAAACGCCGGCCGGGCGCGCGGCGCACAAGGGAAGCGTGCTGTTCCGCCTGCCGCGCAAGCTCGACTACCTCCATCTCGTGCCGGTGACGTCCGTCGAGCACCACGGCGCGAGCGTCTATGCGGCCGCGGAAGGGCACCTGCGCCGGCGCGAAGGCTTCGCGCTGACCGATCCCGGCACCGACCTCGAAGGCGGCCTCGCCGAAGCGCATTACTGCATCTGGTGCCACGAGCAGGGCAAGGACTCCTGCGCGAAGGGACTGCCCGAGCGCAAGCCGGCGTCGCCGGGCGCTTCGCCGTTCAAGACAAGTCCGTTCGGCGTGCCGCTCGCCGGCTGCCCGCTCGAGGAGCGCATCTCGGAATTCCACAAGCTGCGCGCGGAAGGCGTGCCGCTCGGCGCGCTGGCAATGATCTGCATCGACAACCCGATGGTGGCGGCCACCGGTCACCGGATCTGCAACGACTGCATGAAGTCGTGCATCTACCAGAAACAGGATCCGGTCGACATCCCGCAGTCGGAAACGCGCGTCCTCAAGGACGTGCTGGCGCTGCCGTGGGGCTTCGAGATCTATTCGCTGCTCACGCGCTGGAACCCCCTTAACCTGCGCCGACCGTTTCCGGCATCGGCGAGCGGACGCCGTGTGCTGGTGGTGGGGCAGGGCCCGGCCGGCTTCACGCTTGCGCATCATCTTCTGAACGACGGCCACACGGTGGTGGCGATCGACGGCCTCAAGATCGAGCCGCTGCCCGACGACCTTGGCGGACTGCCCTTCGCGCCGCTGCGCGACTTCGCCGCGCTCGAGGAACCGCTCGACGAGCGCGTGATGGCGGGCTTCGGCGGTGTCGCCGAGTACGGCATCACCGTGCGCTGGGACAAGAATTTCCTCAAGGTCATCCGCGTGCTGCTGGCGCGGCGCGCGCGCTACGCGCTGTTCGGCGGCGTGCGCTTCGGCGGCACGCTGACCAGCGACAGCGCGTTCGCGCTCGGCTTCGACCATATTGCGCTGGCGCTGGGGGCCGGCCGGCCGACGGTGCTCGAGCTGCCAAACGGCCTCGCCAATGGCGTGCGTACCGCGTCGGACTTCCTGATGGCGTTGCAGCTGACGGGTGCGGCGAAGGTCGATTCGCTCGCCAACATGCAGTTGCGGCTGCCGGCCGTGGTCGTCGGCGGCGGCCTGACGGCGATCGACACCGCGACGGAATCGCTCGCCTACTACCCGGTGCAGGTCGAGAAATTCCTCGCGCGCTACGAGGCGCTGTGCGGGAGCGAGGGGCGCGAGCGCGTCGAGGCGCGCTGGACCACGGCCGAGCAGACCATCGCGCGCGAGTTCATCGCGCACGCAAGGGCGATCCGCGACGAGCGCGCGACGGCATCGCGCGAAGGCCGCGCGCCCCGCCTCGTCGAGCTGCTGCAGAGCTTCGGCGGCGTGACGATCGCCTACCGGCGGCGACTCATCGACAGCCCGTCGTACACGCTCAATCACGAGGAGGTCGCCAAGGCGCTGGAAGAGGGCATCTGGTTCGGCGAGGGCCTGACACCGCTGGCGATCGAGGTCGACGCCGACAATCGCGCGCAGGCGCTCACGCTGTCGGCACAGCACAACGACGGCGACGGCGTGTGGCATGAGTACGCGCGCATCAGCCTGCCTGCGCGCACCATCCTGATCGCCGCGGGCACGCAGCCCAACACCGTGCTGGCGCGCGAGGACGCCGGAAGTTTCGTGCTCGACGGCAAGTACTTCCGCCTGCTCGACGAGAACGGAGAACCGATCAAGCCGGAACGCGGTCACGTCAAGCCGGCGCTGCCGGCAGTGCTCACCGACATTCGCGCCGACGGCCGCGCGACGAGCTTCTTCGGCGACCTGCATCCGTCGTATCACGGCAACGTGGTGAAGGCGATGGCGAGCGCCAAGGCCGGCTACCCGATCGTGTCGCGCGTGCTGGCGAAAGTGACGCCGGCGTTCGCCGGCGATGACGCAGCGTTCTTCGCGAGCGTGGCGGACGAGTTGACCGCGAGCGTCGCCTACGTCAACCGCCTGACGCCGACGATCGTCGAGGTGGTCGTCAAGGCCAAGGCGGCGGCACGCCGTTTCGCCCCCGGGCAGTTCTACCGCTTGCAGAACTTCGAGTCGCGCGCGCCGCGCCTCGACGGCAGCCGCCTGGCGATGGAAGGCCTGGCCCTGACTGGCGCGTGGGTCGATCGCGAGCGCGGCCTCGTGTCGACGATCGTGCTCGAGATGGGCGGCTCGTCGGACTTGTGCGCGCGACTCGCGCCCGGCGATCCGGTGGTGCTGATGGGACCGACCGGCACGCCCACCGAGATCGAGCCCGGCGAAACGGTGCTGCTGGCGGGCGGCGGCCTCGGCAACGCGGTGCTGTTCTCGATCGGCCGCGCGTTTCGCGACGCCGGCTCGACGGTGCTCTATTTCGCTGCCTACCGGCGTGCGATCGACCGCTACAAGATCGACGAAATCGAGGCCGCGGCGGATGTCGTCGTGTGGTGCTGCGACGAAGCACCCGGCTTCGCGGCGCGGCGCACGCAGGACCGGGCGTACGTCGGCAACGTCGTTGACGCGATGCGCGCCTACGCCGAGGGCCGCCTCGGCGCGGCGCCGATTGCGCTCACCGCGGTCAAGCGCATCATCGCCATCGGCTCTGACCGCATGATGGCGGCGGTGGCGGCGGCGCGCCACGGCGTGCTCGCACCCTACCTGGACCCGGCGCACCACGCGATCGGCTCCATCAACTCGCCGATGCAGTGCATGATGAAGGAAGTGTGTGCGCAGTGCCTGCAGCCGCAGCGCGATCCCGCCACCGGCAAGGTCACCTACGTGTTCTCGTGCTTCAACCAGGACCAGCCGCTGGACCGCGTCGACTTCAACGCGCTGGCGTCGCGGCTGGCGCAGAACGGAGTGCAGGAAAAGCTCACGGCGCGCTGGCTCGGTCACGTCACCGCCGACGAGGACGCCGACGCCGCCGACTGACGCGCGCGGCCGCGCGCCACGCATCACAGCGGGCGTGCTCTGTTACATTGCGCCGGCATGAACACCCGGGTTCCCCGGCGCCACCTTTCGGCGCACGACTTGGAGGCGATCCTCGGCGTCACCAGCAAGCTGGCGGCGCCGTTCGACCTCGGCACGATGCTCGCCGAAGTCGTGGCGGCGGCGAAGCAGGTGCTGGCTGCGGAGCGCGGCTCGGTGTGGCTCTACGACGCGGCGACCGACGAGCTGGTGATGGAAGTCGCGACGGGCATCGCGCCGGTGCGCATGCCGTCCGGCACCGGATTGGCCGGCGCCTGCGCGCGCTCGCGCAGCATCATCAACGTGCCTGATTGCTATGCCGATCCGCGTTTCGACGCGCGTGTCGATCGCGCCACCGGGTATCGCACGCGCTGCATGCTGACGCTGCCGCTTGTCGACCACAAAGACGTGCTGGTGGGCGTGATGCAGGTCCTCAACAAGCAGGACGGTGCGTTCGACGCCGACGACGAGGCGCTCGCCACCGCGCTCGCCGCGCAATGCGCGGTTGCCCTGCAGCGCGTGCGGATGACCGGCGCGCTGATCGAAGGCGAGAAGATGCGCCAGGCGCTGGAGATGGCACGCGAGGTGCAGATGAGCACCCTGCCGGCTCACATGCCGGTGGTGAGGGGCTACGACATCGGCACGGCGTTCCGCCCCGCGGAGCTGACCGGTGGCGATACGTACGACGTGTCGCGCGTCGGCGACGACGTCGTCGTCGTGCTCGGTGACGCCACGGGCCATGGCATCGCGCCGGCGCTGTCGGTGACGCAAATGCAGGCGATGCTGCGCATGGCATTCGGCATGGGCGCCAGCCTCGAGACCGCGTTCGTCCATGTCAACAACCAGCTGGCGGCGACGCTTGCCGACGACCGGTTCATCACCGCCTTCGTGGGACTGCTCGATCCGGCCAGCCACCGCCTGCGCTTCCACAGCGGCGGCCAGGGTCCGATCGTGCGCTACCGCGCGGCGACCGGGGACTTCGAGCGCTTCGGACCGACCAGCTTCCCGCTCGGCGCGATGCCGCTCGCATCGCTGGCGCCGGCGCAGACCCTCGAGATGCAGCACGGCGACATCCTGCTGCTGCTGTCGGACGGCTTCTTCGAGCAATGCAACCGTGCGGGCGAGGCATTCGGCGAGGACCGCGTCGAGTCGCTCGTGAAGTCCCTGCAGACGGCCACGGCGGGCCAGCTCCTCGCGGCGCTGCTCGACGCGATCGATGCCTTCGCCGCCGGCGCTGCGCAGGAAGACGACATGACCGCGGTGGTGGTGCGACGCGAGGCGCCGCATGCGGACGGCCGCTTTGCGCGTACATTCGATGCGATCCCGCAGCTCGTGGCCTTCGTCGAGACTGCCTTCGCGCGTCTCGGCGCCGAACCGGCGCTACGCCCCGTCGTCGATCTCGCAGTGGAAGAGCTCTTCACGAACATGGTCAAATACGGGGCCGGCAGCGACGCCGCGGTCGAAATCGACCTGCGGGCGATCGACGACGGCGTCGCGCTCACGCTCGTCGATCGTGGCGTCGAACCTTTCGACATGACGCAGCGGCCGGAGGTCGACATCGACGCGCCGCTGGAAGCCCGGGTGCCCGGAGGGCTGGGCCTGCACCTGTTGCGGCGCATGGCGGATTCGATCGAATACGAGTACAAGGTGGCGAACCGCGAAAGCCGCCTGACGTTGCGGTTCACGCGGAAGGGGATGGCGGCGCGCAGCGCCGCAGGGGGAGATGGGGGTCGCAATGCTCGCAATTGAACACGGTCCGGACGGCACCGTCGTCGTTTCCGGCCGCCTGGATGCGGCCCAGTCGCCGGTGGCGCAGGCGTTCCTCGACCGGGTCGAGGGCACCGTGACCCTGGACATGAGCCGGCTGGAATATATCTCCAGCGCCGGGCTCGGGGTGCTGCTCAAGACCCAGAAGCGGCTGATGGCCAGCGGCGGTCGGCTGCGGCTCACCGGCCTTGGGCCCCACCTTCGCGACATCTTCGTGTATTCGGGCTTCGACCGGTTGTTCGAGATCGAGCCCGCCCGGTGAGCCTCGCCTGTCCCAACTTTTCGCGGGTCGCGGTGTAATTGTGCACGAGGACTCCGATAACGAGCTGCTGGCGCGATACCGCAACGGCGATCGGGAGGCCTTCGGGTTGCTCGTCGTGCGCTACCAGCGGCCGGTCTACAACGCCGCGTTGTGGATCCTGCGCAATGCCGAGGATGCGCGTGACATCGCGCAAATCGTTTTCCTGAGGGTGGTCGAGCGACTCGAAGACTATGATTCCAGGCACAAATTCTTCAGCTGGATCTACCGGATCGCGGTCAACGAATCACTCAACCTCCTGCGCCGCGGCGGGCGCGAGGAGGAGCTCGACGACGACGCCGAGCTGGCGGATAGCGACAGCGTGAACCCGGAGTCACAGTTAAACGCGGCGGAGCGTTCGCGCCACGTGCACCAGGCCTTGATGAGCATGTCGACCCACGACCGTACCGTGCTGATGCTCCGCCATTTCTCGGAGTGCAGCTATGACGAGATCGCCGAAATCCTCGATCTCGACACGAAGACGGTGAAATCCCGACTGTTCGAGGCCCGGCATCGCCTTGGAGGCAAGCTGAAACACCTTGGGCCGACGACATGAACAAGACACAACTCATTGAACGGATGCATCTGGTGCTCGACGCCGAAGCGACGCCCGGCGAGGCGCGCGAGCTCGAACGCGAGCTCGCCGGCGATCCGGCGGCGCGGGCCGAGTTCGAGCGCCTGCGCAGCCTGTTCGCCGGCATCGCGGCGGTTCCGAGCGCCCATCCGCCGGAGGGCCTGGTGGCCGCGGTCATGGCGGCGCTTCCGCAGCAGCCGCCGAGCGGTTCGGCGGAGGACGCCGACGACGCCAGCCAACCTTTTGCGGCTTCGCGTGTAATTGGAGCAACTTCGGCAGAAATCCCGGCAGGACGCCGGGGCAGAACGACAGGTACGGAGTCAGTTTCCCAATCGGGGTTCCATTTCAGGGGTGAGAGCATGAGCGAGCAGAACAGTCGTTTCTCGGGCAGGCGCAACATGTGGATCGGCGGCGGCGTCGCCACGGTGGCGGCGGTCCTCCTCGTCTCGTTCGGGATGAACATCCCGCCGAAATCGACGGATACGGCAGGCACGATCGCTCCGGCGCAACGTTATCGGGCCCAGCAGGAGATGTCCGACAACGTCAATGGCACGGCAGGTACGGCGCAGTCGGCGCAAGGCCTCCCCAGCGCGCAAAACGCGCTCGGCGCCGAAGCCAACGCCGTGAATAACGCCACCAACAGCGCCACGGCGAAGGCGGTCGACAGCGCGACGGCCAAGGCGGTCGATAGCGCCACGGCGAAGGCGGTGGACAGTGCCACGGCGAAAGCGGTCGACAGCGCGACGCAGCGTGCGGTGAACAATTCGACGGCGAAGGCGGTCGACAGCGCGACGGCCAAGGCGGTCGACAGTGCCTCGGCGAAGGCGGTCGACAGCGCGACGCAGCGTGCGGTGAACAACTCGACGGCGAAGGCGGTGGACAGCGCGACAGCCAAGGCAGTCGACAGCGCATCGGCAAAGGCAGTCGACAGCGCGACGCAGCGTGCGGTGAACAACTCGACGGCGAAGGCGGTGGACAGCGCGACAGCCAAGGCCGTCGACAGCGCCTCGGCGAAGGCAGTCGACAGCGCGACGCAGCGTGCGGTGAACAACTCGACCGCGAAGGCAGTCGACAGCGCCACGGCGAAGGCGACCAACAGCGCGACAGCCAAGGCGGTCGACAGCGCGACGGCGAAGGCGGTGGACAGCGCGACCGCCAAGGCAGTCGACAGCGCGACGGCGAAGGCGGTGGACAGCGCAACGGCCAAGGCCGTCAACAACGCCACGATCAAGTAAACCCGTCGTCTACAGCATCAAGCAAACCGCCGGCCTCTGCGCCGGCGGTTTGCTTTTCGGCGTCCGCCCAGTATGCTTCGGCGGTCGCGGAGCTGGGGGGAGGCCCGTTCGTGCGCAACATCCTGCTGTGCATGCTGTTGGCGCTCGTGCCGGTTGCGGCGATGGCCGAAGAGGACAATCCGCTCGGTCTGTCGTACGTCGACACCAAGGATCTTCGCCTCATCTATTTCAACGCGCTCGAGTACCTCGTGCCGCACGCGGTGAGGACGTTCACCCAGGCCCACGCGTGGCAGGTGCGGACCTTCGGCTGGACCCCGTCGGAGTCGACGATCGTGCTGTTGAAGGACCTCGCCGACTACGGCAATGCCGCCACCACGGCGACGCCGCGCAACCGGGCGATCTTCGACGTCGCACCCCTGTCCCATGCGTTCGAGACGTTCCCGGCCACGGAGCGCATGTACACGCTGATGAACCACGAGATGGTTCACGTCACGATGGGCGACATCGGCAATGCCGAAGACCGGCGCTGGCGGCGCTTCTTCCTCGGCAAGGTGTCGCCGCGCGCGGAAAACCCGGAGACGCTCCTCTACACGTACCTGACGGTGCCGCGGTTCACCGCCCCGCGCTGGTTCCACGAGGGCGCCGCGGTGTTCATGGAAACCTGGATGGACGGCGGCATCGGCCGCGCGCAGGGCGGCTACGACGAGATGGTGTTCCGCGCGATGGTGCGCGACGACGCGCATTTCTACGACCCGCTCGGGCTCGTGTCGCGCGGCGTGCAGGTGGACTTCCAGATCGGCGCCAACGCCTATCTCTACGGCACGCGGTTCATGACGTGGCTCGCGTATACGTATTCGCCGCAGAAGGTGGTCGAGTGGGTCAAGCGCGACGACGGCAGCGCGCGCTACTACGCGGACAACTTCGAGCGCGTATTCGGGCTGCCGCTCGACAAGGCGTGGCAGGACTGGATCGCGTTCGAGCACTCGTTCCAGCAGCGCAATCTCGCCGCGCTGCGCAAGTACCCGATCACGCCTTACCAGCGCCTTGCCGGCAGCGCGCTGGGCTCGATCTCGCCGATGAGCTACGACGAGAAGACCGGCATGCTCTACGGCGCCTTCCGCTATCCGGGGACCGTCGAGTACGTGGGCGCGCTCGACACCCGCGACGGCAACGTACGCCCGCTGGCCGACATCAAGAACGCGATGCTGTATCGCGTGTCGTCGTTCGCGTACGACCCCGGGTCGGGCACCGCGTTCTATACCAACGACAACCTGGCGCTGCGCGACCTGATGGCCGTCGATGTGCACTCCGGCGAGTCGCGAATGCTGCTGGAAGACGCGCGCATCGGCGACCTCGCATTCGACCGCGTCGACCGCTCGCTGTTCGGCGTGCGCCACGCCAACGGCCTGGCGTCGATCGTGCGCATCCCGTATCCCTACACCGATTGGCAGGAGTTGCACACGTTTCCGTACGAATCGGTGCCCTACGATCTTGCCGTCTCGCCGGATGGCAAGCTTTTGTCGGCGTCGATGAGCGACGAGAACGCCAACCAGTACGTGCGCGTGTGGGAGATCGACAAGCTCGCCGCCGACCAGCCGTCGCTGGTGTCGGAATTCAAGTTCGGCCTGTCGATCCCGGAGAGCTTCGTGTTCTCCGCCGATGGCCGCTATCTCTATGGCAGCAGCTACTACACCGGTGTGTCGAACATCTTTCGCTACGAGGTATCCACCGGCAAGACCGAGGCGGTGTCGAACGCCGAGATCGGATTCTTCCGGCCGATTCCGCTGGCGGACGGCCGGCTGGTGGTGCTCGCCTATACGGGCGACGGCTTCGTGCCGGCGACCATCGCACAAAAGCCGCTGGAGGACGCCAGCGCCATCACTTTTCTCGGCGCCGAGCTTGCCGACAAGTTCCCGGTGATCAAGAGCTGGCAGGTGCCGCCGGCGCGCGATGTCGATTACGACGCGGTGGTGACGGCCAAGGGACCCTATCTTCCGCTGCACGAGCTCTCCATCGCCAATGCGTATCCCGTGCTCCAGGGCTACAAGAACTCCGTAGGCGCCGGCTATCACGTCAACATCACGGACCTGATTCCATTCGCCAACATCGGCTTCACGCTCGCCTATACGCCGACCGGTGACCTGCCGGGCAATGAGCGCGCGCACGTCGAGATCACCGGCGACTATCTCGGATGGCGCGGCAGCCTCGCGTGGAACAAGTCGGACTTCTACGACCTGTTCGGACCCACCAAGGAGAGCCGCAAGGGCTTCGCCGCCAAGGGAGGCTACGACGACCTCCTGATCTACGACGAGCCGCGCAAGATGACGCTCAAGTACGACGTCGCGTACTACGACCATATCGACACGCTGCCCAACGCGCAGAACATCGGCAGCGGCTTCACCCGCCTCACCACGGCGGAAATCGGGCTGTATTACACCGACGTCCGCCATTCCCTCGGCGCCGTCGACGACGAGAAGGGCGTGGCGTGGTCCGGGATCGCCAAGGCGAGCCACGTCGAGACCGGCACGCCGGTGGAGGCACGCGCCACGTTCGACTACGGCTTTGCGTTGCCGCTCGCGCACTCGTCGCTGTGGCTGCGCAGCGCGGCGGGCGTGACGAGCGGCGACCGCGACAATCCGGTGGCCAATTTCTATTTCGGCGGCTTCGGCAACAACTACGTCGACCACGGCGAGGAGAAGCGCTATCGCGACTACGACTCGCTGCCCGGCTTCGGCATCGACGAAATCAGCGGCCAGAGCTACCTGCGGCAGATGGTGGAATGGAACCTGCCGCCGGTGATCTACGAGTCGGTGGGCACCCCGGGCTTCTACCTGACGTCGCTGCGCCCCGCGGCCTTCGTCACCGGGCTGTGGACCGATCCGGGCAATTCGCATCACAAGTCCTACACCAGCGTGGGCGCCCAGCTCGACCTCAAGTTCCACGTGCTGCACTGGTACGACATGACGCTGTCGGTCGGCTACGCCGTCGGTCTCACGAATTCGCGGCGCACGGGCGACGAGTTCATGATTTCTCTGAAGGTCCTGTAGCGCTCCCCGGCATGGTCGCGGCGATCCTGCTGCACGCGGCCATCGGCCTCCTGCCGGTGGCGGGACTCCTGTGCGCGCTGGTATTCCTCGACGGATACAAGCTCGTGACGTTGCGCCTGGTGGTCGCGATCGTGTTCGCCGGGGTTGCCGTGGCGGTCGCCGCGTACTTCGTCAACGGCTGGCTGCTGGCGCTCACCGGGCTCGATTTCACCACGTACGCGCGCTACATCGGGCCACTCGTCGAGGAGGCCGGCAAGGCCCTCGTCATCGTCATGCTCATCCGCGCGCATCGCATCGGCTTCCTCGTCGACGCGGCGATCTTCGGCTTCGCCGTCGGCACCGGCTTCGCGCTGGTCGAGAACGTCTACTACCAGTATCTGGTTCCCGATGCCGGCATCGCGACGTGGATCGTGCGTGGCCTCGGCACGGCGCTGATGCACGGCGGCACCACGGCGATCTTCGCCATGATGGGCATCGCCATGCAGGAGCGTGCGCAAGGCGTGGCGGTGCTGGCGCCCGGTTTCGCGTTGGCGGTGTTGCTGCACGCCGGATTCAACCACCTGCTGCAGTGGCCGAAGGTGTCGACGCTGGCCGTGCTGTGCGCGTTGCCGCCGACGGTGTACCTGGTGTTCCAGCGCAGCGAGCGCGCCGTCGGCGAATGGCTGGGCCACGGCTTCGACGCCGACGCCGGCCTGATCGAGGCGATCAGCTCGGGAAGCTTCCCGCAATCGCATGCAGGCGAGTACCTCGCCACGCTGCGCCGTCGTTTCAAGGGCGAAGTCGTCGCCGACCTGCTGTGCTACCTGCGGCTGCATACCGAGCTCGCGCTGCGCGCCAAGGGCATCCTGATGATGCGCGAAAGCGGGTTCGACGCCACGGTGGACGACGACATGCGTGCCAAGTTCGCCGAGATCCGCTATCTCGCCGGCAGCGTCGGCCGCACCGGCATGCTCGCGCTGCATCCGATCCTGCGTCGCAGCCACCGTGACCTGTGGCAGCTCAACATGCTGGAGAGCGAATTCGCGGCCAGCGCGGCACCCCCCGCGCCGACCGCAAAAATGTAGCCGGCAGCGGCTCCGGCCACGCTCCATGGACCTGTCGGATAGCTTTACAGTTGGCGGTTAGGGTAGCGCTGGCGCCTCAAGCGCAGCGCCAGTTCATTAATAAATTCAAAGGGTTATTTCCACTCTCAGGCTCTGGTGCGGTTCTTGCGAACTCCCTCACCCGACTGTATCGACGACGTCGATCCGGCGATTTCTGCATGCCTGAATCCAGACCGCTGACGGGCTCCCTGCGAGCCCAGATCGGGGAAGCGACCATGACCCATCCGCATGTCCGCCTGTCGCTGCGCATCGTCGTAGCGGCGTTTGCCTTCACCCTTGCCGGCCTTGCGCAGGCCGTCATCTTCAACTCGCACTTCGACCCGCTCGCGTTCGTCGGTGACGGGGTATTCAAGCTCGACGACGGATGCCTCAACCGCGAGGACGGCGTCTACACCGACTGCAACGCGCAATTGCTGAGCGCATCGGTGGACGTCACCGACTACGCCAACAGTGCGCAAACGATCGTGTCCGGCACCGCGCATCTCGACTTCGGCGCTGCACCGCCGAGCTCCATTTTCGATGTCGTGATCCAGGGCGGCACGCTGGTGGGCGTCGACTCGGGCCTCATCGGATTCGTGTTCTCGACGACATGCGACGGCGACCTGTGCAATGGCAATCCGTGGTGGGTACAGTGGCAGGCGACGCCGGATCCGGTGTTTTTGTATACGGGCACGTGCAATGGTGATTCGCCGCTCAAACTGAGTCCCCTGGGCCCGTCGAACTGCTCACCGGACCTCCAGAATCCTACGATCGCCTTCAACGTGACGTTTTCGCGCGTTCCCGAGCCCGGCACGCTGCTGCTGGTGGCCGGCGGCCTTTTCGCCGCGTGGCGCTCGCGGCGCGGTACGCGCGCAAAGCATTAGCGGTAACAGCAAGCAGGTCGACGCTGCAGGCCACGGCTCTGCAGCGCGACGGCGGTAACGCGGCAGCAAGGGCGGGGGGAGACTCGCGACGACCGGCGGTGCGCCCGGCACAGGGCGCACCGTCAGGCGGCGATCGGCGCGTCGACCGGATCCAGCGCCTTGCGTATCGCCGCATCGATCTCCCATCCTCGACCGTCCGACCACGCCGTCTCGAACGCCAGGTCGCCGAGCGCCGCACGTGCGGCGGCGACGTCGTCGCGCCAGCGTGACTCGCTGCGCGGCGGCCGCGCCAGCGCCAGGCGCTCGCGCTGCACACTCGCCGCGCCGTACAGCCGGGCCGCATCCTCGGGGTTGCCACATGCGTACGCCAGCCGCGCATGGTCCTCGATGCAGCCCACCAGCTCCTCGCGCATCTCGATCGCCTCGAACGACCTGAGCGCCGCGCAAAGGCGTGTGCGGGCGGATGCCAGATCCGCCGCCGCGAGATCGGTCTTGCCGAGCCACCACGACGACGTCGCCTCGTCGCGCTTGTCGCCCGCGACGCGGAATATCTCGAGCGAGTGGGTGAATCGCGCGCGCGCCGTCGCCAGATCGTCGGCATACAGCGCGATCTCGCCGCGCATCCGCTCGCACTCGCCCTCGACCTCGCGATGCTTCACTTCACGCGCGATGGCGTCGCATTGCCCGAAACAGTTTTCCGCCTCGGTGTCGTCGCCGATATAGGCCGCGATCTGTCCGAGGTGGAGAAGGCCGATCGCCTCGCCGATGCGGTTGCCGACCGCACGGAAGATCGCCAGCGCCTCGAGCTCGTCGACGCGCGCCCCGTCCGTGTCGCCGAGGCGCAGCTTGACGAGCGACAGCGTCGACAGCGTGGCGGCGACGTCGACCGGGCGGTCGATGCTGCGGCGTACGTCGAGGCATGTCTCCAGCGTCTTCACCGCGGCGGTGTAGTCGCTGTGACTCGCCGCGAGCGCCGCGCCGACGTACAGCGCATGCGCCAGCGCCACGCTGGAGGCCTGCACCTCGGGGCGTTCCAGCGCCATGGCGACGAGATTCGCGGCCTCGCCCACGTATCCGCGCAGGATCCAGAAGCTCATCAGCGCGACCTCGTATTTCACCGCGATCACCGGATCGACGCCGCCGGCGAGCGCGAGCGCGATCGCGGCGCGCATGTTGTCGAGCTCCGCTTCCAGCCGCTGGATCCACTCCGCCTGGTCCGGTCCCTGCAGGCCGTGGTTGCCGGCCTTGGCCATCGTCAGGTAGTGGTCGCAGTGGCGCGCCGCCATCGGCGGCAGTTCGCCGCGTGCGGTGAGCTTCTCCCGAGCGAACTCGCGGATGGTCTCGAGCGTGCGGTAGCGCGTCGCCTCGTGGCGAGCTTCCGCCATGACCAGCGACTTGTCGGCGAGCGAGGTGAGGAGGTCGAGCACGTCCTCCGGCGCCAGCGGGTCGGCGCCGCAGACGTTCTCGCATCCGTCGACGTCGAAACCGCCGGCGAACACGCCGAGGCGGTCGAGCAGCAGCTGCTCGTCGGGCTGCAGCAAATCGTACGACCACGCCACCAGCGCGCGCAACGTCTGCTGGCGCTCCATCAAAAGGCGACCGCCGCCGGTGAGGAGCTTGAAGCGGTCGCGCAGGCGTGTATTGATCTCCGCCACCGACAGCGCGCGCACGCGCGCCGCGGCCAGCTCGAGCGCCAGGGGAATACCCTCGAGACGCACGCACAATTCGGCGACGGCGGGCGCGTCGCGGTCGGTCAACATGAACTCCGGCTTGTGCAGCCGCGCGCGCTCGACGAATAGCCGCACGGCGTCGGACTTCGCCAGCACGTCGACGCCGGCGGTGCGGTCGGGCACCGGCAGCGGCAGCACGGCGTACGTCTGCTCGCCGGAGATGCGCAAGGCCTCGCGGCTGGTGGCGATGACGTGCACGTCGGGAGCCGACTGCAGCAGCGCCGCGGCGAGCTCCGCACAGGGGTGCACGAGGTGCTCGCAGTTGTCGAGGATCAGCAGCACCTTGCGCGATTTGAGATGCGCGCACAGCGTGCGCGTCAACGCGCGCCCGGGCTCCTCCTGCACGCCGAGCACCTGCGCGACCGCGCTGGGCACGAGCGACGGGTCGCGGATCGGCGCCAGGTCGATGAACCAGACGCCGTCGGCGAAGCGGTCGAGCGCGTCGGCGGCGACCTGCAGCGACAGCCGCGTCTTGCCGAGGCCGCCCATGCCGAGCAGCGTCAGCAGGCGCGACGACTCGAGCAGCTTGCCGACCTCCTCGAGCTCGCGCTCGCGGCCGAGGAACGACGTCAGCTGCTGCGGAAGGTTGTTGGGAGTCGATTCGAGCGATCGCAGCGCCGGAAATGCCTGGCGCAGCGAAGGGTGCAGCAGCTGGTGGATCTCCTCCGGCGAAGCGAGATCCTTCAGCCGCACGCGACCCAGCTCGCGCAGCGCGGCGCCCGGCGGCAGCGCATCTGCGACCGCATCGGCCAGTGCCTGCGACAGCAGCACCTGGCCGCCATGCGCCGCGCCCATGATGCGCGCGGTGCGATTCACCGGTGGACCGAAGTAGTCGTTGTCGCGGTGCTCGACGGTGCCGATGTGCAGCCCGCAGCGCACCAGCAGGCCGACGCCTTCGGTAGCCGTCGGGTCGGCGAGCGACTGCAGGAACGCGAGTGTCGCGACGAGCGCGTCGGCGGGCGCGTCGAACACGGCGAAGAGCCCGTCGCCGAACATCTTGACGATCGTGCCGCCATGGCGCTGGATCGTGCTGCGCGCGAGGGCGTCATGGCACTTCAGCGCGCGCGACATGCGGTCCGGCTCTGTTTCCCACAGCCGGGTGCTGCCCTCGATGTCCGTGAACAGCACGGTCGTGGAGCGGGTTGCTTCCTGCACGATCAAGGCCTTGCGGTGGACCGCCCGAAGTGCGCCAGTCTAAGGACTGGTGGCCTCCAATGCCAGCGTACGGCGCCAGCACTTGACGACGCGAAACGTCGCGCACGTCGCCGGATGGAGACGACGTTGTAACCAGACGTGTTCGAGGCGGTCATGCTGCGGCAACAGTGGCGTCGGATGCTACGCGTCGCGACGGCATCGAATTTGAACTCGTTGCAAGCGAGCGATGTCGTAGCCCGTTGAAGCGCACCCGTCTCGCCGGCATGTGTCACGGTGACAGGGTGCGCGACGGTTCACCGTAAACGCGGAGGTTCCATGCCAATGTACAAGGACTATGGCGTCCTTTCGAGCGGATTGTCGCTTGCCGACCGTGGTCGCCCGGAGGCCTACGTGCCGTTCGCGTCGGTGTTCACCTTTCGCGACGGCTATTTCCAGCTTGCGCGCCAGTTCACCTGGGACGACCTCGAGCAGCCGAGCGCGGCGGCCGCCAAGGCCACTGCGGAGCTGCTCGCGCAGCGCGCGATCGACTGCGGCGACGTCTGTTGACGCGGTCGCCCAACAGCGACCCGCGCCGCCGCGGAAAAAAGGGCGGCCCCTGCGGGCCACCCTTCCTCCATGCATGGTGCCGGTAGAGGGAGTCGAACCCCCGACCTTCGCATTACGAATGCGCTGCTCTACCAACTGAGCTACACCGGCGCTCGAAACGGCCCGCGCGACGCCATCATCCGGCAGATCGCCGCGCGTCGGGCATAGCCTTCTATTGTAACTGATTGCGGCAGCGCCGCTCAAGCCGGCGACGGCATTCGCATCAGCGCGACGCCGCCGTTGAAAATGATCTGCACGCCGATGCACAACAGGATGAATGCCGACAGGCGCAGCAGCACGCTGGTGCCCGTGCGACCGAGACGCGCCAGCACGCGATCGGCATAGCGGTAGCAGAGGTAGACGGCGACCGTCACGGCGAGGATGCCAATTGCATGGGCGACGATGATGAGGATCAGCTGGCGCAGCTCGGACGGCTGGTTGGCGCCCAGGGTGATCGCCACCGAGATCGAGCCGGGGCCGACCGTCAACGGCATCGTCAGCGGATAGAACGCGCGCTGCGCGATCGCCTCGGGGGAGATCACGCGCGCGGCGTCGCGCGCTGGCGCTGCGGTCGGCTCGTCCTGGGTCAGCAGCGACCATGCGATCGAGCACACGACGAGGCCGCCGGCGATGCGCACGACGCCGACCGACAGCGACATGAAATCGAGCACGTAGGCGCCGATCAGCACCGAGGCAAGCAGCAGCAGGAAGCTGTTCTGCGCGACGCGGCGCGCCATCAGCGCACGTTCGGCAGAGTCCAGGTCCGCGGTCTTCAGCAGGAATACCGGTGCGCAGCCGAGCGGATTGACGATCGGCAGCAGGCTCGCCGCCGCGATCAGCGCGGCGTCGGCGAACTGGCGGGCATCGGCAATCATCGTGGTTTGGCACTGGGAGCAGCGGTACACTAGCATGCCAAGGTCCGCGCATCCGCGGCGCTTACACCACCGCTCCGCATGTCCTCGCTGCGTCCCCTGTTCGGCTTCCATGCGGTGACCGCGCGCCTGCGCGTGCATCCGGCGTCGATCCGCGCGCTCTATGTCGTGCGCACGCGACAGGATGCGCGCGCCGCCGAGCTCGCCGCGCGCGCGGATGCGGCCGGCGTGGCGATCAGCATCGTCGATGACCGCCGCCTCGACGAGCTCGCCGGCGGCGGCCGCCACCAGGGCGTGGTGGCGATGGTGGACGCCGGCATGCCGCATGTCACGCTGGACGACGTCCTCGACGCTGCCGCAACGCCGCTGCTGCTGGTGCTGGACCAGGTCACCGATCCGCACAATCTCGGCGCCTGCCTGCGCTCGGCCGATGCGTTCGGTGTCGACGCCGTGGTCGTGCCGAAGGATCGCGCCGTGGGCCTCAACGCCACCGCGGCGAAGGCCGCCTCTGGGGCAGCGGACACAGTGCCGGTGGTGACGGTCACGAATCTCGCGCGCGCGCTGCGCGACATCAAGGCGCGCGGCATCTGGGTCGTCGGTGCGGAAGCCGGCGGCGAGTCGCTCTTCGATGCCGACCTCGCCGGGCCGCTCGCCTGGGTCCTCGGCGCCGAGGGCGCGGGCTTGCGCCGGCTCACGCGCGAATCGTGTGATCGCATCGTCGGTATCCCGCTCGCCGGTAGCGTGGCGAGCCTCAACGTCTCGGTCGCCGCCGGAATATGTCTCTACGCGACGGCGCGTGCGCGCACAATGGCGGGCGCAGTTGCCGCGGCGCGGCGCAGCGGATAGGATCGCCGCCGCGCGGCCCCGCGGGCCGACCCCCTTTTGGACCACCGGACGAGGTTGTCATGCCGAATCTTGAAACGCATAGCGTGTCCATCCGCCTGGCGCGACGGGCGTCTCCAGGATGCGGCGCCGCGTTGTTGCGCGGCGCGCTCGCCTCGGCACTGGCGCTTGCCTGCCTCGGCGTGACGCTGCCGGCGGCGGCGAAGGGCACGCTCGTCTACTGCTCGGAAGGCAGTCCCGAAGGCTTCCAGCCGCAGTTCTTCAGCACCGGCACGACGTTCGACGCGGTGTCGGTGCCGATGTTCAACCGCCTGGTGGAGTTCGACACCGGCACGACCAACGTGATTCCGGCATTGGCGCTGTCGTGGGATGTGGCGCCCGACGGCAAGGTCTACACGTTCAAGCTGCGCCACGGCGTGAGATTCCACGCCAACGCCCAGTTCACGCCGACGCGCGACATGAACGCCGACGACGTGGTGTTCTCCTGGCGCCGCATGGCCGACGACAGCAACCCTTTCCATCGCATGACCGCCGGCCAGACGTTCGCCTATTTCGACGACATGGGCATGAAGAACATCGTCGACAAGGTGGAGAAGCTCGACGACTACACGGTGCGCTATACGCTGAAGCGCCCGGAGGCGCCGTTCCTTGCCGACATGGCGATGGATTTTGCGTCGATCCTGTCGAAGGAATACTTCGACGCGATGCAGAAGAAGGGCACGCCCAACGCCGCCGACGTGTACCCGATCGGCACCGGGCCGTTCGAGTTCGTCAGCTACCAGAAGGACGCGACGATCCGCTACAAGGCTTTCGACAAGTACTGGGGCGGCCGCCCGAAGATCGACAACCTGGTGTTCTCGATCACGCGCGACGCCACCACGCGCTACGCCAAGCTGAAGACCGGCGAATGCCAGGCGATGGCGTTTCCCAAGCCGGCCGATCTGGCGGAAATGAAGCGCGACCCCGCGATCGACGTGCAGCAGAAGGAAGGCCTCAACATCGGCTATATCGCGTTCAACGTCGAGAAGAAGCCGTTCGACCAGAAGCTGGTGCGCCAGGCGCTCAACATGGCGGTGGACAAGGAAGCGATCCTCAAGGCCGTGTACCAGGGGCAGGGACAGGTCGCGAAGAACCCGATTCCGCCGATCCTGTGGAGCTACAACGACGCCATCAAGGACTACCCGTACGACCCGGCGAAGGCGAAGGCGATGCTGGCGCAGGCCGGCTATCCGAACGGCTTCGACGTCGAGCTCTGGTACCTGCCCGTGACGCGCCCCTACAACCCCGACGGCAAGCGGATGGCGGAACTGGTGCAGGCAGACTGGGAGAAGATCGGCGTCAAGGCGAAGCTCATCACCTACGAGTGGGCGGAATACCGCAAGCGCAGCAAGACGGGCGAGCAGAGCGCGATGATGTTCGGCTGGTCGGGCGACAACGGCGACCCCGACAACTTCTTCGTGCCGCTGCTGGGTTGCGAGGCGGTCAAGGGCGGCGGCAACGTCGCGCGCTGGTGCGACAAGCGCTTCGAGGACCTCGTCGTCAAGGCGGCGCAGACGCCCGACAAGGCGGCGCGCGCCAAGCTGTATGCCGAAGCGCAGGTGATCTTCAAGGAGGAGGCGCCGTGGATCACCCTCGCGCACTCGGTGCGCTTCGATCCGGTGCGGCGCGAGGTCAAGGGCTACAAGATGGACGCGACCGCGCACCATTACTTCACGCGCGTCGACATCGTGAAGTGATCCCGGCTTCCCCCCTCCCGCGCGCGCAAGGGGGCGGGGGTGAGCGCGGCCGCGCGCTGAGCCCAGCATGCTCCGCTTCGTCCTGCGCCGCGTCGCGCTGATCGTGCCGACGTTCATCGGCGTGACGCTGATCGCGTTCGCGCTGATCCACCTCATCCCCGGCGACCCGGTGGAGAACCTGTCGGGCGAGCGCGGCATGGATCCTGCGCGACGCGTGCGCTTGCTGCACGAGTTCGGCCTCGACCGCTCACTGCCGGTGCAGTACGCCGATTACGTCGGCCACGTGCTGAAGGGCGATCTCGGCGCGTCGCTGACGACCCACGAGCCCGTGCTCGACGAGTTCCTGACGCTGTTTCCGGCGACGCTCGAGCTCGCGTTCTTCGCGATGCTGCTCGCCGTGGTCGTCGGCCTGCCGGCCGGCATGCTGGCCGCCCACAAGCGCAACACCTTCGCCGATTACGCAGTGATGGGCGCGTCGCTCGCCGGCTATTCGATGCCGGTATTCTGGTGGGCGCTGCTGCTGATCCTGACCTTCTCCGTGCAGCTTGGCTGGACCCCGGTATCGGGCCGCATCGACGTCATGTACGACGTGCCGGCGGCGACGGGCTTCATGCTGGTCGACACGCTGCGCGCCGGCGATTACGGCGCCTTCCGCTCGGCACTGTCGCATCTGATCCTGCCGTCGATCGTGCTCGGCACGATCCCGCTGGCCGTGATCGCGCGCATGACCCGCTCGTCGATGCTCGAGGTGCTGCGCGAGGATTACATCCGCGCCGCGCGCGCACGCGGCCTCTCCCTCTTCGCAGTGATGCTCGTGCACGCACTGCGCAACGCGCTCATTCCCGTGATCACGGTGATCGGCCTGCAGGTGGGATTGCTGCTGTCGGGCGCCATCCTCACCGAGACGATCTTTTCCTGGCCCGGTGTCGGCAACTGGCTCGTGCATGGCGTGCAGTCACGCGACTATCCGGTGGTGCAGGGCGGCATCCTGCTCGTCGCCGCGCTGGTGATCGGCGTCAACCTGGTGGTCGACCTCCTCTACGGCGTGGTCAACCCGCGCATCCGCCATGCCTGACGTCGCGGCTCCGGCACCGCTCGCCACGGCCGCGCCGCCGTCGCCGCCGTCGCGCTGGCGCGAATTCGCGAGGAGCTACGCGCAAAGCCGCGGTGCAATGGCCGGTCTCGCGCTGATCGCCGCGCTCCTCTTCTGTGCGGTGTTCGCCGATATCATCGCGCCGCATCCGCCGAACCTGCAGTACCGCGAGTTCACGCTGCAGCCCCCGGCGTGGGCCGATGGCGGCACGTCGCGCTTCCTGCTCGGCACCGATCCCGTCGGCCGCGACATCCTGTCGCGCCTCATCTATGGCACGCGGCTGTCGCTGGCGATCGGTTTCGTGTCGGTGGCGATATCGTTGTCGCTCGGCGTGCTGCTCGGCTTGTGCGCCGGATTCTTCCGCGGCCTCGCCGAGACCGCGATCATGCGCGCGATGGACGTGATGCTGGCGCTGCCGAGCCTGCTGCTCGCGATCGCCGTCGTCGCCATCCTCGGTCCCGGACTCGTCAACGCGATGTACGCGATCGCGATCGTGCTGCTGCCGCACTATGTGCGCCTGACGCGCGCGGCAGTGGTCGCCGAAGCCGGGCGCGACTACGTGACGGCGTCGCGCATCGCCGGCGCCGGGCGGCTGCGGCTGATGTTCGACACGATCCTGCCCAATTGCGCGGCACCGCTGATCGTGCAGGCGACGCTCGGCTTCTCCAATGCGATCCTCGACGCCGCGGCCCTCGGCTTTCTCGGCCTCGGCGCCCAGCCGCCGACGCCCGAATGGGGGTCGATGCTCGCCTCGGCGCTGGAATTCATCCAGCGCGCGCCCTGGGTGGTCACCTATCCGGGCCTGGCGATCCTGGTCACGGTGCTGGCGTTCAACCTGATGGGCGACGGCCTGCGCGATGCGCTCGACCCGAAGCTCCGGCGCTGACGGCGACGCCATGGCGCTGCTCGACATCGAGGACCTTCGCGTCGACTTCGGCCGCGTCGACGCGCCACTGGTCGCCGTCGACGGCCTCGACCTCGCGCTGCAGGCGGGCGAGACGCTCGGCCTCGTCGGCGAATCGGGCTCCGGCAAGAGCGTGACCGCGCTGGCGATCATGGGCCTCGTCGATTTCCCCGGACGCGTGTCGGCGCGGCGGCTCGCGTTCGACGGCCGCGATCTCGCCACGCTCACGCCGGCGGCCCGGCGCCGCATCATCGGCAAGGACATCGCGATGATCTTCCAGGATCCGCTCACCGCGCTCGATCCGTGCTACACGGTGGCGTTCCAGATCGGCGAGGCGCTGCGCGTGCATGGCACGCCCGACGAGCGCGCCAGCGCCGGCGTGCGGCGCGCACGCGCGCTCGATCTGCTGCGCCAGGTCGAGGTGGCCGACGCGCAGGCGCGGCTCGATGCGTGGCCGCACCAGCTTTCGGGCGGCATGGCGCAGCGCGTGATGATCGCGATCGCCATCGCCTGCAACCCGCGCCTGTTGATTGCCGACGAGCCCACCACCGCGCTCGACGTCACCGTGCAGGCGCAGGTCCTCGAGCTGCTGGCGCGGCTGACGCGCGAGCGCGGGATGGCGCTGCTCCTCATCAGCCACGATCTCGCCGTCGTCGCGCAAAGTGTCGAGCGCGTCGCCGTGCTGTATGCCGGCCAGGTGATGGAGGAGGGCCGCGTGCCGGCGATCTTCGACACGCCGCGCCATCCGTACACGCGGGCGCTGATCGACGCGCTGCCCGAGCACAACGAAGGTCGTGCGCGGCTGGCGGCATTGCCCGGCGTGGTGCCGGCCGCGGATGCGCGCCCGCAAGCCTGCCTGTTCGCGCCGCGCTGCCCGCAGGCGCAGCCGCGCTGCCACGCCGTGCGACCGCAAGTCGAACGCAGCGGCCCGGCTGCGTGGCGCTGCTTCTATCCGCTCGCGGCGCATGGGGCGACGGCGACGCCCGAGGCGGGGCAGTGAGCGTGCTGCTCGAAGCCCGTGAACTCGCCCGCCATTACGCGGTGCGCCGCGGCTTCGGGCGCGCGCCGGCCATCGTGCGCGCGCTCGACGGCGTGTCGTTCACGCTGGCGGCGGGCACGACGCTGGCGGTCGTCGGCGAGTCGGGCTGCGGCAAATCGACGCTGGCCCGGCAAGTGACGATGGTCGAAGCGCCCACCGCGGGTGCGCTGCTCGTCGACGGCGTCGACGTCGCGCACGCCGGCGCCGCGGCGCGCAAGGCGCTGCGGCCGCGCGTGCAGATGGTGTTCCAGAATCCGTACGCCTCGCTCAACCCGCGCAAGAACATCGGCGCCATCCTCGGCGAGCCGCTCGCGATCCACCACGCGCTGGCCGCGCGCGCGCGGCGCGACGCTGCGCGGGCGGCGCTGGCACGGGTCGGTCTCCACGCCGGGACCATCGACCGCTATCCGCACATGTTCTCGGGCGGCCAGCGCCAGCGCATCGCGATCGCGCGCGCGCTGATCCTCGATCCTGCGCTGGTGGTCGCCGACGAGCCGGTGTCGGCGCTGGACGTATCGATCCAGGCGCAGGTGCTGAACCTGCTCATGGATCTGCAACAGGCAAGCGGCGTCGCCTACCTGTTCATCACGCACAACCTGCAGGTGGTACGCCACATCGCGGACGACGTCGTCGTCATGTATTTCGGCCGCATCGTCGAGCGCTCCACGCGCCGCACGCTGTTCGCTGCACCCGCGCACCCGTATACGCGGGCCTTGCTCGCGAGCACGCCGTCGCTGCGCTCGCCACGGCCCCAGGCGCCCGCGCGCGGCGAGCCGCCTTCGCCCTTTGCCCCACCCGCGGGCTGCGCCTTCCACCGCCGGTGCCCGTTTGCGATCGAGCGCTGCCGCGTGGAAGACCCGGTGCTGCGCAGGGTGGGCGTGGCCGATGTCGCGTGCCATCGCGCCGAAGAGCTGCCCCCCGCATCCTGAGTCGGCGGCAAGGCGGCTGCTGCTGGCGGGCTGCGGCACCCCGGTTTGACCGCGACGCGGCGATTCGCCATCATCGTGCGATCGCTCGCGCCCGCGGCGCGGCTACCGACCCCCTCCGTGCCGGCCTTCATCTTCCGCCGCATCCTGCAGTCGTTCGCCGTGCTGGTGACTGTCGCCTTCATCGCCTTCGCGCTCTTCAACTTCACCGGCGACCCGGTCGTGTTCATGGTCGGCCAGGACGCGACGCAGGCGGAAAAGGCGCAATTGCGCCGCGAACTCGGTCTCGACCGCCCTTTCGTCGTGCAATTCGCACGTTTCGTGGCCCACGCGGTCCAAGGGGACTTCGGGCGCTCGTTGCGCCAGGGACGCTCCGTCGCGGAACTCTTGAAGGAACGGCTGCCTGCCACCGTCGAACTCGCGGTCACCGCTGCGCTGCTCGCGCTCGCGGTCGGCATACCCCTCGGCATCTATACGGCGCTGCATCGCGACAGCCCGCTCGCGCATGCGGTGATGGCGCTGTCGCTCGTTGGCGTCAGCCTGCCGACGTTCCTGATCGGCATCGTGCTGATCCTGGTGTTCGCCGTGAGGCTGCACTGGCTGCCGTCGTTCGGACGCGGTGACACGGTCGCGCTGGGCTGGTGGACCACCGGCCTGCTGACCCCGAGCGGACGGCGCGCGCTGCTGCTGCCGGCCATCACGCTGTCGCTGTTCCAGATGACGCTGGTGATGCGCCTCGTGCGCGCGGAGATGATCGAGGTGCTGAAGAGCGACTTCATCCGCTTCGCGCGCGCCCGCGGACTCACCGAGCGCGCCATCCACTTTCGCCATGCGCTGCGCAATACGCTGGTGCCGGTGATCACGATCACGGGTCTCCAGCTCGGCGCGATCATCGCCTTCGCGATCATCACCGAGACCGTGTTCCAGTGGCCCGGCATGGGCCTGCTGTTCATCCAGGCGGTCAATTTCGCCGACGTGCCGGTGATGGCGGCCTACCTGTGCCTGATCGCGCTGGTGTTCGTCGCCATCAACCTCGTCGTCGACCTGCTCTACTACGCTGTCGATCCCCGGCTGCGCATCGATCGCAACGCCCTCTCCACGACATGAACCCATCCGCATCGCCCGTCGAGCACATCCGCCAGTGGCAGCACGAGTACACGGCGTTTCGCCGCGATCTCCACGCGCATCCCGAGCTCGGCTTCGAGGAGCACCGCACCGCAGGCATGGTGGCGGCGGCGCTGTCGCGCCTCGGCATCGAACATGCGACCGGCATCGGTCGCACCGGCATCGTCGCCGCGATTCCCGGTGCCTCGACGGCCAGCGGGCGCACGATCGGGCTGCGCGCCGACATGGACGCGCTGCCGATGATCGAGGAAAACACGTTCGCCCATCGCTCGACGATCGAAGGACGGATGCATGGCTGCGGCCACGACGGGCACACGACGATGCTGCTGGCGGCGGCGCGCTACCTCGCGACGACGCGCCGCTTCGACGGCACCGCTTACCTGATCTTCCAGCCGGGCGAGGAGGGCTACGCCGGCGGCAAGGCGATGATCGACGACGGCCTGTTCGAGCGCTACCCGGCCGACGCGGTCTACGCGCTGCACAACTGGCCGGGCCTGGCCGCCGGCACGATCGCCGTGCGCCCGGGGCCGATGATGGCGGCGGCCGATCGCGTCGAGATCCACATCGCCGGGCGCGGCGGCCATGGCGCGCACCCCGACCTCACGATCGATCCGGTGCTGGTGGCGGCGCACATCATCACCGCGGCGCAGTCGATCGTGTCGCGCAACGTGGACCCGGTGGACACGGCGGTGGTGAGCCTGTGCTCGATGCAGGCCGGTCATCCGGGGGCGATGAGCGTGGTGCCGCGCGAGGCCCATCTCGTCGGCACCGTGCGCACGTTCAACGCGTCGACCCAGGACATGATCGAGAAGCGCCTCACCGATCTCGCGCATTCGATCGCCGCCGCATTCGGCGCCACGGCGCGCGTCGTCTACCAGCGGATCTATCCGGCGACGGTCAACACCGACGCCGAGGCGATCTTCGCAGCCAGCGTCGCCGCCTCGGTGGTCGGCGAAGCCAATGTCGTGCGCAATCTCGCGCCATCGATGGGCTCGGAGGATTTCTCGTTCATGCTGCAGCAGCGACCGGGCGCGTACGCGCGCCTGGGGCAGGGCGGCGAGGGCGATGGCCACGGCTGCTTCCTGCACAACACGCGCTACGACTTCAACGATGGCGTGATCGCCGTGGGCGCGGGCTACCTTGCCGCGCTCGCCGAGCGCGCGATGCCGCTCGACCCGCGATGACCGGCGCCGCCGCGCATTTTGCGCACAGTTACCAGGAGGCGCGTGAACGCTTCCTCGATGCGGCGCACGCGCGTCGCTGCACCGTGGCGTCGCACGTCCATCCGTCGGCACAGGCTCCCGATGGTGGCGAGCTCGCCATCGACGTTGCCACCGCCGGCGACCGCGCAGCGGCGGCCGCGCTCGTCGTGTCGTGCGGCACGCACGGCGTCGAAGGCTACGCCGGTTCCGGCGTGGAGGCCGCGTGGCTCGCCGACGACGCCTTCGCACGCGCGATCGACCGCGGCGACGTGCGCGTCGTGCTCGTGCATGCCGTCAATCCCTGGGGTTTCGCACACGACGCGCGCACCGACGAGGACAACGTCGACGTCAACCGCAACTTCCGCGATTTCGCACGTCCGCAGGCGCGCAACGAAGGCTACGCCGAGCTGCATCCACTATTGGTGCCGGTGGTGTGGCCCCCGCGCTGGATCGATGAGGCGAAGCTCGCCCTGGCGGTGCTGCAGCACGGCCGGCGCGCGTTGCAGGGCGCGATCACCCGCGGGCAATGCGAGTTCGCCGACGGCCTTTTCTATGGCGGTCGCGCGCCGTGCTGGAGCCGGCGGCAGCTCGAGGCCGTGTTCGCCGCCGAAGGCACGCCATGCCGCGTGCTGGCATGGATCGACCTGCATACCGGGCTCGGCCGCTGCGGCAAGCTCGTGCCCATCTGCAACGATCGCGACGATCCGACGGCCCTTGCCCGTTCGCGTCGCTATTTCGGTGCGGACGTGCAGTCCATGTACGCGGGCGACGCCGCGTCGAGCGAAGTCGTCGGCGCCAATTACGCGGCCCTCGATGCCGCCGCGGCGCCGCTGCGCACAGGCGTCACGCTCGAGCTCGGCACGCGCGCGCCGCGGGTGGTGCTCGACGCGCTGCGGGCGCGGCAATGGCTGGCCAACCATCCCGATGCCGCGCCGGCACGTGCCGGCGCGATCCGGGGTTGCGTGCGCGATGCGTTCTACGTCGATGCCGATGCGTGGAAGGACGGTGCCTACGCCGCGGTGCGCGGCGTCATCGACCGTGCGCTCGACGCCCTGCGTCGCGACGCGGAAACCCTGCAATGACGCCCGTCGGTGCCATCGCCCGCACGCCTTCCGGCGGGTTCCTGCATGCGCTGTGGCAGAGCGATGTGGCGCACGCGCTGCGCCGTTCCCGGGTTTCGGGCATTGCCGCGATCGTGCTGGCGGCCATGCTCGCGGCGGCGCTGTTCGCGCCGTGGGTCGCGCCGCACGACCCTTTCGACCTCGCGAGTCTCGATCTCGGCAACGCGCTGCTGCCGCCCGCGTGGCTCGACGGCGGGCGCGCGACATTCGGGCTGGGGACCGATGACCAGGGGCGCGACCTGTGGTCGGCGATCTTGTACGGTGCGCGAACCTCGCTGGGCGTCGGCCTGGCGTCGGTCGCGCTGGCCATCCTGCTGGGCGTCTCGCTCGGGCTCGTCGCCGGCTATGCCGGCGGCCGCGTCGACGCGTTCATCATGCGGGTCGCCGACGTGCAGCTCTCGTTCCCGGCAATCCTGATCGCGCTCCTGATCGACGGCGTGGCGCGTGCCGCGCTGCCGCCGAGCGTGCACGAGCACGCGGCGCTGGTGGTGCTGGTGGTGGCGATCGCCGCGGCCAACTGGGTGCAATATGCCCGCAGCGTGCGCAGCAGCACGCTGGTCGAGAAGCAGCGGGAATACGTGCAGGCGGCACGTGTTATCGGCATTGCGCCGCTCGCGATCATGCGCCGGCACCTGCTGCCCAACGTGCTGGGGCCAGTGGTGGTGCTGGCGACGATCAACGTCGCCACCGCGATCGTGACCGAAGCGACGCTGTCCTTCCTCGGCGTGGGCGTGCCGGTGACCCAGCCGTCGCTGGGCTCCCTGATCCGCATTGGCAATGATTTTTTGTTTTCCGGCGAGTGGTGGATTACGATCTTCCCCGGGGCGGCGCTCGTGATCATGGTCCTGGCGATCAACCTCGTCGGCGATGCGCTGCGTGATGCGCTCGACCCGCGACTGAAGTGATGACAGCCGGGCGCGACATGCGGCTTGCCGTCCCCAACCAAGCGAGGTGCTACATGAACGTGAAACGTGCAATGCTTGTCGTGCCGCTGGCGCTCGCCGCGGCCGGATGCCAGACGTGGGGCCCGACCTGGAGCGAGGTTTCGGGCGATCGCTACTACAACCGCGCCATTGCGCTGCGCCAGCCGGCGGTGATCCAGAAGATCGACGGCAACAGCTCGTTCGCGTCGCGTCCGATCAAGCTCGAGCCCGGCACGCACGTGATCGAGATCTCCGGCGTCGCCCCGCGGCCCGCAGCCGGCGGCGCGATGCTGAAGACGATCACCGTCGATGTCGCGCCGTGCAAGATCTATTACATCAACGCGCAGTACGCGCAATCGGTCGATGTCGACTACACGCCGGTCATCGACTACGTGGACTCGATCGCCGGTTGCAAGGCCACGGGCTGACGCGCGCGGTCTCGGCGTGAAGGACGAGCAGGGCGCAGCGCGGCGCGCGGCAGCGCGCGGCGCGGCGCCGGCGCTCGCCGTGCGCGGGCTCACCGTCACGTTCGCCACGCGCCGCGGCACCCTCACCGCTGTCGACGACGTCGCATTCGAGATCGCCAGCGGCGAGGTGCTGGGACTGGTCGGCGAATCCGGCGCAGGCAAGTCGCTGACCGGCGCGGCGATCCTCGGACTCGTCGATCCGCCGGGACGCGCCGCCGGCGAGGTATGGCTCGACGGGCAGCGCATCGACGCGCTCGACCGCGAGGCGCTGCGCCGGGTGCGCGGGCGTGAAGTCGGCGCGATCTTCCAGGATCCGCTGACCGCACTCGATCCGCTGTTCAGCATCGGCGACCAGCTCGCGGAAACGCTGCGCACGCATTTCCGGCTGTCGCCGGCGGAAGCCCGCAGCGACGCCATCGCGCTCCTCGAGGATGTCGGGATCCCGGGCGCCGCCGCGCGCTACGGCCAGTTTCCGCATCAGTTCTCGGGCGGCATGCGCCAGCGGGTCGTCATCGCGCTGGCGCTGGCCGGCGAGCCGTCGCTGCTGATCGCCGACGAGCCGACCACCGCGCTCGACGTGTCGATCCAGGCGCAAATCATCACACTGCTGGCACGGCTCGCCCGCGAGCGCGGCATGGCGATCCTGCTCGTCACGCACGACATGGGGGTGATCGCGAGCATCGCCGACCGCATCGCCGTCATGTACGCCGGCCGCATCGTCGAGAGCGGACGCGTCGCCGACGTGATCGAGCGTCCGCGCCACCCATACACGGCGGGCCTGATGGCGTCGATTCCCTCGATCACCGACACGCGCGCGCGGCTGGCGCAGATCGACGGCGCCATGCCGCGGCTGACGTCGATTCCCGCCGGGTGCGCGTTCCATCCGCGCTGCACCATCGCGCTCGAGCGCTGCACGCGCGAGCGCCCGGCGCTGGTCGCCGATGCCGCCGGTGCCAGCGCCTGCTGGCGGGTGAACGCCGGATGACGCCGGCGTTCGCCGCGGCGCCGCCCGCGAAGGACGATGCCGGCGGTGCCCCCGCCGGCGAGCCGGCGCTGGTGCGCGTGCAGGGCGTGCACAAGGCCTTCGACGTGTCGCCGCCCTGGCTCGACCGCGTCGTCATGCGCACGCCACGGCGCCTGCTGCGCGCGGTCGACGGCGTCGATTTCGAGGTGCGCCGCGGCGAAACCGTGGCGCTGGTCGGCGAGTCGGGCTGCGGCAAGTCGACGCTGGCGAGGATCGTCGTCGGCCTCACGTCGGCCACGCGTGGCGGCGTCGAGTACCGCGGCGCGATGCTGTACGGCGACGGCGCGCGCGCCGACGCGGCGACGCTCGCCCGCGCCCGCGCCTCGATGCAGATGATTTTCCAGGACCCCTACGCAAGCCTCAATCCGCGCTGGCGGATCACCGACATCGTCGCCGAGCCGATCGTCGCCGCCGAGCCGGCGCGCAGCCGCGCCAGCGTGGCCGAGCGCGTCGCCACGCTGCTCGAGCAGGTGGGCCTCGCCGCCGCCGACCGCCACAAGTATCCGCACCAGTTTTCCGGCGGCCAGCGCCAGCGGATCTCGATCGCGCGTGCGCTCGCCACCGCGCCGGCCTTCGTGGTGTGCGACGAGCCCACTTCCGCCCTCGACGTCTCGGTGCAGGCGCAGGTGCTCAACCTCATGTGCGACCTCAAGGAACGGCGCGGCCTCGCGTACCTGTTCATCTCGCACAACCTCGCCGTCGTGCATCACATCGCCGACCGTGTGCTGGTGATGTACCTCGGCCGCATCGTCGAGGCGGCACCGCGGCGGGACCTGTTCGCCGGCGCGCGCCATCCCTATACGCAGATGCTGCTGGATGCGGTGCCGGATCCGCACAAGCTCGCCACGCGCGCGCAGCCGGCGGCAACGCCGGCGGCCGATGCCGGTGACGGCGACACGGTGCGCAGCGCGGGTGCGGCGAGCGAGCTGCCCGATCCGCTGAACCTGCCCGGCGGCTGCGGCTTCCATCCGCGTTGCGCGCATGCCGACGCGCGCTGCCGCGCCGAAGCGCCTGCGCTCGTCGACGTCGCCCCGGGGCACCAGGTTGCCTGCCACGCGGTGGCCGAGCACCGCATCGATCCATTGGCGCTGGCCACGGCGCGGCGCCTGCAAGGAATTGCCGCGGCCTGAGTCGGCGCAGCGCGACGGCGCCGCCAGCGGACCGCACGTGCGCGGCACCGTGACGCGGCGTCGATTCCTGTTCCGCTATAATTTGCGGATTGGTTCGATGTACCGGGTCGTTTGCGCGGTTGCCCGGATCCCGTCCACATTCCGCCGTCTCCCGCGTGCGCCTAACCCAAGTCAAGCTCGCCGGCTTCAAGTCGTTCGTCGATCCCACGACGATCGCCACGCCCGGTCAACTCGTCGGCATCGTCGGCCCCAACGGCTGCGGCAAGTCGAACGTCATCGACGCCGTGCGCTGGGTGCTCGGCGAGTCGAAGGCGTCGGCGCTGCGTGGCGAGTCGATGCAGGACGTCATCTTCAACGGCGCCGGCGAACGCAAGGCGGTGAGCCGCGCCGCCGTCGAGCTCATCTTCGACAACAGCGCCGGCCGCATCGGCGGCCAGTGGGGCCAGTTCGTCGAACTGGCGATCCGCCGCGTGCTGACGCGCGACGGCGACAGCACCTACTACATCAACAACATCCCGGTGCGGCGCCGCGACATCCACGACCTCTTCCTCGGCACGGGTCTCGGCCCGCGGGCGTACGCGATCATCGAGCAGGGCATGATCTCGCGCGTGATCGAGGCCAAGCCCGAGGAGCTGCGGGTGTTCCTCGAGGAGGCTGCGGGCGTGTCGAAGTACAAGGAGCGCCGCCGCGAGACCGAGGGGCGGATCTCCGACACGCGCGAGAACCTGGCGCGCGTCGAGGACATCCGCCAGGAGCTCGGCAACCAGCTCGCGCGCCTCGCGCAGCAGGCCCAGGTGGCCGGCGAGTTCCGCGCGCTCGAGACGCGCCTCAAGACCACGCAGCACATGCTGTGGTACTCGAAGCAGCAGGAGGCGCAGCGCGCGCGCGAGCGGCACACCGCCGAGGTCGCGGCGCTGGCCACCGCGCTCGAGGCGGTGCAGGCGGAGATGCGCGAGGCGGAGGCCGCGGCGGAACGCCTGCGCAGCGCGCACTTCGCGGCCAACGATGCGATGCACGAGCGCCAGGGCACGTTCTACGCGGCGAACGCGGAAGTGACGCGCCTCGAGCAGCAGCTTGGATACGCGCGCGAGAGCGAGACGCGCATCGCCGCGCAGCTGGCCGACCTCGACGCCGAGATCGCCGCGCTGGCGGCGCAGCAATCGGCGCTCGAGGGCGAGCGCGACGGCCTCGCGCGCGACGCCGAGGCCGCCGCGGCGGCGCACGCGCGCGCAGTCGACGCGCAGCGCGACGTCGAAGCCGGCTTGCCGGCGCTCGACGCGGCGCTGGCCGCCGCCGAGGCGGCGCATGCCGAGGTCGAGCGCGCGATCGCTGCCGACGAGCAGAACATCCGCGTCGGCGAAACACGGCGCGAGCATCACGCGGGCAATGCGGCAGCGCTGGCCGAGCGCCATGCGCGGCTGGTCGCCGACGTCGCAGCGCTGGCGCCGGCGCCCGGCGATTCGGCGCAGGAGATCGAGGACCAGCTCGCTGCCGAGTGCGCCGAGCTTGCCGAACGCGAGGCGCGCGTCGGCGCGCTCGCCGCCGCGCTGCAGGCCACCCAGGCCGCGCACCGAGAGGCGAGCGATGCCTGGCATGCTGCCAGCGTCGAGTTGGCGGACCTCGACGCGCATCGCCAGGCACTGGCGGCCTTGCAGGCCAAGATCGGCCAGGGCGGCGACGTCGAGCGTTTCCGCGCCGACAAGGGCCTCGCCGCGGCCCGCCAGCTCTGGCAGGCGATCGACGTCGATCCACAATGGGAAAACGCGGTCGAGGCGGTGCTGCGCGAGCGGCTGGAGGGTCTCGAGGTCGACGACCTCGACCACGTGGCCCGGTGGCTGGCCGACCCCCAGACGGCGACACCGCGCCTTGCGCTGTTCGTCGCGCAGGCAATGGCCGCAGCCGCATCCGCCGGCGACGACGCGCTCTACGCCAAGCTGTCCATCAAGGATCCGCGCGTCGCGCGCTTCGTCGCCGATGGCGTCGCCCATGTCCGCTGCCGGGCGACGCTTGCCGAAGCCCTCGCCACGCGGGGAAGCCTCGCCGTCGGCGAATCGTTCGTCACGCCGCAGGGACACCTGGTCTCGGCCACCGGCGTGGGCCTGTTCGCGCCCGACAGCGAGATCCACGGCGTCATCGCACGCCAGCGCGAGATCGATCGCCTGGCCGCCGCATTGCCGGCCGCGCAGGCGGCCGCCGGGGCCGCGCGCGTCGCGCTCGACACCGCCGAGGGCGCGCTCAATGCCCAGCAGCGCGACTATCACGGCGAGGGCCTCGCGGTCGCCTCGCAGCAGCGGCGCGTGCACGACCTCGATCTCGAGCTGGTCGAGCGGCGCAAGGAAGCCGAGGCGCGGGCGATGCGCGCGAGCGAGCTCGCCCGCGAGCGCGACGAGGTGGCGGCGGCGCTCGCTGCCGAGCACGCCGCTCGCGACTCCGTGCAGCGCGCGATCGCCGACCTGCAGTCGGCACGCCACGAGCGCGCGACGCAACGCGTTGCGCTGGCGGGCGCGCGCGACGTGCGCGCCGCGGACGTCGCGCAAGGGCGCGAGCGCGTGCGCGAGGCCGAGCGCGCGGTGCAGGAGGCAGGATTCGCCGAGCGCAGCGTGCGCGAGCGCATCGCCGAAGCGGCGCGCCGCGGCGAGGGCGTCGTGCAGCAGATGGCGCGCCAGCGCGAACTGCACGGACGCCTGGCAGGCGAACGCGCGTCGATCGACTGGACGCCGGTCGAGGAAGCGCTGCAGCGCGAGCTCGCGGCGCGCGCGGCCGCCGAGCAGGCGCTGGCGGCGGCACGCGACGAGCTCGAGGCGCAGGGTGCGCGGCTGCGCGCTGCGGAGGAGGCGCGCATGGCCGCCGAGCACAGGCTCGAGCCGGCGCGCGCGCGCATCCAGGAAATGCAGCTCAAGGAACAGGCGGCGCTGCTCGCCGAGCAGCAGTACAGCGAGCAGCTCGCCGAAGCGCAGGCCGATCTCGCCGCGCTGCCGGCCGAGCTCAAGGCGTGGGGCCGCAATTCGCTGACGGCGGAGATCGCGCGCATCAATGCCGCGATCGCCGCGCTCGGTCCCGTCAACATGGCGGCGCTCGACGAGCTGGCGCAGGCCGAGGAGCGCAAGTCCTACCTCGACAGCCAGTATGCCGACCTGACGGAGGCGCTCACCACGCTGGAGACCGCGATTCGCGAGATCGACCGCGAGTCGCGCGAACTGCTGCAGCAGACGTTCGACGCGGTCAACGCCAACTTCGCCGTGCTGTTTCCGACGCTGTTCGGCGGCGGCGACGCGCGCCTCGTGCTCACCGGCGAGGAGATCCTCGACTCGGGCGTGCAGATCTTCGCTCAGCCCCCCGGCAAGCGCAACACGTCGATCCATCTGCTGTCGGGCGGCGAGAAGGCGCTGACGGCGATCTCGCTGGTGTTCGCGCTGTTCCGCCTCAACCCGGCGCCGTTCTGCCTGCTCGACGAGGTCGATGCGCCGCTCGACGACCCCAACACCGAGCGCTTCTGCCGGATGGTGAAGGAGATGTCGGAAGGTACGCAGTTCGTGTTCATCTCGCACAACAAGATCACGATGGAGATGGCGAGCCAGCTGATCGGCATCACGATGGCCGAGCCCGGCGTGTCGCGCGTGGTGGCCGTCGACATCGCCGAGGCGATTTCGCTCGCGGCCACCGCGACCGCGAATGCCGCGTAACTTCCGTTTATCGAGGCGCCGCGTGCTATAGTCGGCACGATCGACATGCGCGGCATGGATGCTTGATCGGCGATGCGCATCTCCTCGCTGCAAATCGGACTCATCGTCGCCGGCCTCGTGCTCGTTGCCGGCGTCATCCTGTACAACCGCTGGGTGCTGCGCCGCGCGCGCCGGCGCGACGCCGTCGATGTGCGGCCGCCCGCCGGTGTCGCCGAGCGCGCCGTGGCGCGCGTCGAGCCGTCGCTCGGCACCGCGCCGGACGAATCCCAGATCGATGCGGACCTTCACGGCGCCGACACGCTGCCGCCGCCGGCACCGGCTGCCGAATCCGCCGTAGTCGCCCATCGTGACGACGACACCACCTGGCAAGTGCCCATGGACAGCGTCGCCACGTTGCCGCCGGCGGCCCGCGCGGACAGCGTGCGCCATGACCGCCGCGACGGTGCGCTCACGCAACCGGACCCGGACATTGAATCGGTGGTGGTGCTGCGGCCGCCGGCCGCAGTCGGCGTCAGTGCGCTGGCAGCGGGACTGCACGCGCGTCTGGGCAAGCCGCTGCGCTGGTTCGGCCGGCGTGAGCCGTCGCTGGCGTGGCAGCGCCTGACGGCGGACACGCCCGGCGAATTCGCCGAGATCGTCGCCTGCCTGCTGCTCGCCGACCGCAGCGGCCCGGCGACACACACCCAGATCGACGCTTATCTGCGCATGCTGCGCGAGCTCGCGCCGAGCCTGCCGGCGACGTTCGCTGCGCCGCCGGTCGACGACGAGGCGGCGCGCGCCGAGGCGCTCGACCGACTTTGCGCCGAGCTCGACATGCAGATCGGCATCACCATCGAGCGCACCGATGGCTCGCCGATCGCCGGCACGCGGTTGCGCGGCGTCGCCGAGGCGGCGGGCTTCCGCCTGGCACCGAGCGGACGCTTCGAATGGGTGCAGGAGGAGACGGGTCACGTCGTGTACACGATGCAGGCAATCAGCGGCGAGCCGTTCACGCTCGACACGCTGCGTACCGCATCGCTCGGCGGCATCGTGTTCGTGCTCGACGTGCCCTGTGTCAACGAACCTGCGCGCGCGTTCGACCAGATGAAGCTCGCCGCCGGGCGCCTCGCGCATACGCTGGGCGGCGACATGGTCGACGACAATCGCCGCGTGCTCACCGACGAGGCGCTCGCCAACACGCGGGCGGCGGTGGCCAAGGCGGCCGCCGCGCTGGCCGAGGTGCACATCGAACCGGGCAGCCCGCGCGCGCTGAAGCTGTTCTCGGCGTGACGCGCGCCGGGTCCTCGTCGCCCGCCGCCGGCGTTGCCGCCGACGCCGCCGCACGCGGGCCCGCGCCTGCCGCGGCGGCCGCTCGCAGCGAGGCATTGCGCCGGGCGATCCGCGAAGCCGACCAGCACTATTACGTCGACGATTCGCCAACGATCGGCGACGCCGAGTACGACGCGCTGTTCCGCGAGCTCGAGGCCCTTGAAGCGCGCTATCCGGGACTGCGCACGCCCGATTCGCCGACGCGCCGCGTCGGCGGCGCGCGGGCAGCCGGGTTCGCGCCCGTCGTGCATCGCGTGCCGATGCTGTCGATCCAGACGAGCACCGACACGACCGTGGGCGGCGCCGCGGAGTTCGACGCGCGCATCCGCCGCGAGCTCGACTTGGGCGCAGACGCGCCGCCGGTCGCCTACTGCGCCGAGCTCAAGTTCGACGGCCTCGCGATGAGCCTGCGTTACGAGCGCGGCGTCCTCACGGTGGCGGCGACGCGGGGCGATGGCGAGACCGGCGAGGACGTGACCGCCAACGTGCGCAAAATTCCCGAGATTCCGGCACGCCTCAAAGGCAAGGCGCCGGCGGTGCTCGAGGTGCGCGGCGAGATCTACATGACGCGCGCCGACTTCGCAGCGCTGAATGCGCGCCAGGCCGCCGCCGGCGAGCGCCTTTTCGTCAACCCGCGCAACACCGCCGCGGGCGCGGTACGCCAGCTCGATCCGGCGGTCACGGCCGAGCGGCCGTTGCATTTCTTCGCATACGCGCTCGGTGAAACGGAAGGTTTCGCCGTCCCCGACACGCAAGCGGATCTCCTCGCGGCGCTCGGACAATACGGCCTTCCGGTCAACCACGATTGGCGGGTCGTGCAGGGGAGCGAGGGACTCGCGGCGTTCTACCAGGGCGTGGAGGCCCGCCGCCACGAGCTGCCGTTCGAGATCGACGGCGTCGTCTACAAGGTCGCGAGCCTCGCGCGCCAGCGCGAGCTTGGATTTCGCACGCGCGAGCCGCGCTGGGCGGTCGCGCACAAGTTCCCGCCGGAGGAAATGCCGACAAAGCTCGTCGCGATCGACGTGCAGGTCGGCCGCACCGGCGCGATCACGCCGGTCGCGCGACTCGAACCCGTGTTCGTCGGCGGCACGACGGTCACCAACGTCACGCTGCACAACGAGGACGAGATCCGCAGGCGCGACTTGCGGATCGGCGACACGGTCATCGTGCGCCGCGCCGGCGACGTGATCCCGCAGGTCGTGCGCGCGTTGCCCGAGCGGCGGCCCGCGGGCGCGCGTCCCTGGCACCTGCCGAAGACGTGTCCCGAGTGCGGCTCGGCGATCGTGCGCCTCGAAGGCGAGGTCATCGCGCGCTGCGAAGGCGGCCTCGTCTGCCCGGCGCAGCGCAAGCAGGCATTGCTGCACTTCGCGAGCCGGCGCGCGCTCGACATCGAAGGCATGGGCGACAAGCTCGTCGAGCAGCTCGTCGACGGCGGTATCGTCGAGACCCCGGCCGACCTCTACAAGCTCGATGTCGCCGCGCTCGCGGCGCTCGAGCGCATGGCCGACAGGAGCGCCGCCAACGTGGTTGCCGCGATCGACCGCAGCCGATCGACGACGCTCGCGCGCTTCATCTTCGCCCTGGGCATTCGGCATGTCGGCGAAACCACGGCCAAGGATCTCGCGCGACACTTCGGCAGCCTCGATGCGCTCGCGGCGGCCGCGCGCGCCGGCGCCGGCGATGGCGCGCTCCTCACGGAAGTCCAGGATGTGGGACCGGTCGTTGCCGAGAGCATCGCGCGGTTTTTCGGCGAGGCGCACAACCGCGCGGTGATCGACGCGCTGCGCAAGGGCGGTGTGAGTTGGCCCGAGCACGCGCCCAGCCAGCGCCTGGCCGCCGGTCCGCTCGCCGGCAGCCAGTTCGTGCTGACCGGCACGTTGCCGTCGATGACACGCGACGAGGCGCAACAGCGCATCGAGGCCGCGGGCGGCAAGGTCGTCGGCGGCGTGTCCAAGAAGACGAACTACGTGGTGGCGGGCGCCGACGCCGGCAGCAAGCTCGCCAAGGCCGAGGCGCTCGGCGTTCCGGTCCTCGACGAAGAGGGCCTCATCGATCTGCTTGCAGGCAAGGCATCGCAATGAACACGATCAGGAAGGCCGTATTTCCGGTGGCGGGGCTCGGCAGCCGCTTTCTCCCCGCCACCAAGGCGAGCCCCAAGGAAATGCTGCCCGTCGTCGACAAGCCGCTGATCCAGTACGCGGTGGAAGAGGCGGCGGCCGCCGGCATCACCGACATGATCTTCATCACCGGGCGCAACAAGCGCGCGATCGAGGACCACTTCGACAAGGCCTACGAGCTCGAGACCGAGCTCGCGCTGCGCAACAAGAGCGCGCTCCTCGAGACCGTGCAATCGGCGGTGCCGGCGGGCATCAACTGCATCTACATCCGCCAGACCGAGGCGCTCGGCCTCGGCCACGCAGTGCTGTGCGCGGCGCCGGTGATCGGCGACGAGCCCTTCGCCGTGCTGCTGGCCGACGACCTGATCGACGCCGCCGTGCCGGCGATGAAGCAGATGGTGGACGTGGCTTCGCGGGAGAACGCGTCGACGATCGGCGTGATGGAGGTGGCGCCGGCGGAAACCGCGAGCTACGGCATCGTCGAGTCCGACACCGATCCGGCAGACCCGCGGCTGTCGCGCGTCACGCGTCTCGTCGAAAAGCCCAAGCCCGGGACCACCACCTCGACGCGCGCCGTGATCGGCCGCTACGTGCTCTCGCCGCGGATCTTCCACCATCTGCGCACGATGCCGGCCGGTGCCGGCGGCGAGATCCAGTTGACCGACGGCCTCGCGCGCCTTCTCGCCGAGGAGCGCGTGGTCGCCTATGCGTTCGAGGGTCGCCGCTACGACTGCGGCAGCAAGCTCGGATACCTCGAGGCCACCATCGAGCTCGGCGAGAAGCATCCCGAGGTCGGTGCCGCCTTCCGCCGCTATCTCGCGGCGCGCCGTCCATGACGCTCAACGAGCTGCGGTACGTCGTCGCGGTGGCGCACGAGAAGAGCTTCGGCCGCGCCGCGGCCAAGTGCTTCGTCAGCCAGCCCGCGCTGTCGGTGGCGATCCAGAAGCTGGAGGAGGAGCTGGGCGCGCCGCTGTTCGAGCGCGGCAAATCGGAGGTCGGCATCACGCCGGTGGGCGAGCGCGTGGTCGAGCAGGCGCAACGCGTGCTGGAGGAGGCGGCGCGCCTGCGCGACATCGCCAAGTCGGCGCAGGATCCGCTGGCGGGCGTGCTGAAGCTCGGCATCATCTACACGATCGCGCCGTACCTGCTGCCCGAGCTCATCCCGGTGCTGCACAAGCGCGCGCCGGCGATGCCGCTGGAGATCGAGGAGAACCTGACGGAAAACCTGGAAGGCGGCCTCAAGGCCGGACGCATCGACGTCGCCGTGGTCGCGCTGCCGTTCCAGTCGGCCGGCATCGTCACCGAGTTCCTGTACGAGGAGCCGTTCGAGGTGGTGGTGCCGCAGGGTCACAGGTGGGCGCAGCGCAAGTCGGTGGCGGCCAAGGAGCTTGCCGCCGAGCACACGATCCTGATGAACGTCGGCCATTGCTTTCGCGACCAGGTGCTGGGATCGTGTCCCGAGCTCAACCAGGCCCACGCCCAGATCGCGCGCACCAACTCGCTCGAGACGGTGCGCAACATGGTGGCATCGGGCCTCGGCATTTCGGTGCTGCCGCGCGACGCGCTGGTGCCGAAGTACCGCAACAAGCTCGTCGTGGCCGTGCCGTTCGCGCGGCCGGTGCCTTCGCGGCGCGTTGCACTCGCGTACCGGAAATCGTTTCCGCGGGTCGCGGTGATCGGCGTGCTGCGCGCCGCGATCGCCGCGTGCCGACCGCCGCAACCGGCCGCCGCATAAAAAAAAGGGATTACGCTTGCGCGCAATCCCTTGGTTCGATGTGGTGGGCGATACTGGGTTTGAACCAGTGACCCCTGCCGTGTGAAGGCAGTGCTCTACCGCTGAGCTAACCGCCCCGCGAACCCAGACAGGAGCCTGAATTTAACCACATCGCGGGTGTCCGCGGCAACGGAAATCCCGGCGGCATCCAGGTGGAGCTGCGCACCAAAGTGGTGAATTGCCATGCACCACGATTGAACATCTATCGTATATTTGACTTGTCAAATATCGTAACATCTTGTTTTTACGCTGGTTGCGCGCTGGCTCAAATTTCGCTCCGGAAACGGTCTACGCTGCCACGATGACCGTTCCAACGCCCTACGACGAAATGCGCGACGCTCAGGGCGACGTGCGACCGCATTACCGTCCCTTCGCCGACTGGCTGGCGCGCACGCCACCTCCGCGGGTCGTGCAAAAGAAGGAGGAGGCCGAGCGTGCGTTCCATCGTGTCGGCATCACGTTCGCGGTGTACGGCGAGGACGAAGGCACCGAGCGGCTGATTCCGTTCGACATCGTGCCGCGCATCATCCCGTTGTCGGAATGGACGATGCTCGAGCGCGGACTGACGCAGCGGGTGGCCGCGCTCAACGCCTTCCTGGCCGACATCTACGGCGCGCAACGCATCCTCGACGCCGGCGTCATGCCGCGCGAGGTGGTGCTCGGCAACACCCAGTACCGCCCCGAGATGGCGGGCATCACGGTGCGCGGCGGCATCTTCGCCCACGTCGCCGGCATCGACCTCGTGCGCGCCGACGACGGCCTGTGGTGCGTGCTGGAGGACAACCTGCGCGTGCCGTCGGGCGTGTCGTACATGCTCGAGAACCGCAAGATGATGATGCGGCTGTTTCCCGAGATCTTCGCCACGCAATCGATCCATCCGGTGCAGCACTACCCGGACCTGCTGCTGGAGAACCTGCGCGCGGTGGCGCCGGCCGGCGAGGATGCGCCCACCGTCGCCGTGCTGACGCCGGGGCCGTACAACTCCGCCTACTTCGAGCACAGCTTCCTGGCGCAGCAGATGGGGATCGAGCTGGTCGAGGGGCAGGACCTGTTCGTCCGCGACGACACGCTGTACATGCGCACGACGCGCGGTCCGCAGCGCGTGCACGTGCTGTACCGCCGCGTCGACGACGACTTCCTCGATCCGACGGCGTTCCGCCCGGATTCGACGCTGGGGGTGCGCGGCCTCCTGGGCGCCTACCGCGCGGGCCGCGTCACGCTGGCCAACGCCATCGGCACCGGCGTCGCCGACGACAAGTCGATCTATCCCTGGGTGCCGGAGATGATCCGCCATTACCTCGGCGAGGATCCGATCCTTGCCAACGTGCCCACGTACAGGCTCGCCGTGCGCGAGGAGCGCGATCATGTGCTCGCGCACCTCGGGGAGCTCGTGGTCAAGGAGGTGCATGGCGCAGGCGGCTACGGCATGCTGATCGGACCGATGTCGACGGCGGCGCAGCGCGAGGAATTCCGCGCGCGCATCCTCGCGAATCCCGCCAACTACATCGCCCAGCCCACGCTGGCGCTGTCGACCTGTCCGACGCTGGTCGAGGCCGGCATCGCCCCGCGCCATATCGACCTGCGGCCGTACGTGCTGAGCGGCAAGACGTCGCAGGTGGTGCCGGGCGGCCTCACCCGCGTCGCGCTGCGCGAGGGCTCGCTGGTGGTGAATTCCTCCCAGGGGGGCGGCACCAAGGACACCTGGGTGGTGAGCGACTGATGCTGGCGCGCACCGCCAACGAGCTGTACTGGATGGCGCGCCATATCGAGCGCGCCGAGAACATCGCGCGCCTGCTCGACGTCACCTGGCGCACGTCGCTTTTGCCGTACGACGTGCAGGAAGTGGGGGCGGACTGGGCCGAGCCCTGGGCGGTGCCGCTGGTGACGACCGGCACCGCCACGGCGTACTACGCCACGCATCCGCTCGTCACCGACGACGACGTGCTGCGCTTCCTCATCCTCGACCCGTACAATCCGTCGTCGATCTACAGCTGCCTCAGGGCGGCACGCGAGTCGGCGCGCACCGTGCGCGGCGCGATCACCTCCGAGATGTACGAAGACCTCAACGCGGCGTGGCTCGAGATGCGCGATCGCGACTACGGCTCGCTCGAGGCCACCGGCATGCAGGCGTTCTGCGAGTGGGTGAAGATGCGCTCGCATACGTTCCGCGGCGTGACGTTCGGCACGATGCTGCGCGGCGAGGAATACGACTTCATCCGGCTCGGCACGCACATCGAGCGCGCCGACAACACGGCGCGCATCCTCGACACCAAGTACCACCTGCTGCTGCCGTCGGCGGCCGACGTCGGGGGCGTCGTCGACTACTACCAGTGGGCGTCGCTGCTGCAGTCGGTGTCCGGGCTCGAGGCCTACCGCAAGATCTACAGCGACGTGATCACCCCGCGGCGGGTGGCCGAGATGCTGGTGCTGCGCGACGACGTGCCGCGCTCGCTGCATAGCTGCATGAACCTCATCAACGCCACGCTGGGCGACCTCGCGGCGCCCGCGCGCAACGACGAGCTGCTGCGCCTCGCCGGCGAGCTGCACGCGCGGCTGCACTACGGGCGCACCGAGGACGTCATCAGCGTCGGCCTGCACGAGTACCTGATGGACTTCCTCGAGCGCATCTCGGTGCTCGGCGACGAGATCAACCGGCGCTTCCTGGTGCCCGTCGACTAGCGGCACGGATGTCCCGTGCGCGGCCTGAGCAATGGCCGGCGCGCGCATTCCGCTAAAATCGAAGGCGTGACGGCGAAATCGATGCGGCGGCGATGACCTATTGCGTGGCGATGGCGCTCGACGCCGGCATGATCTTCGCGTCCGACTCGCGCACCAACGCCGGCATGGACCAGGTCGCGCGGTTTTCCAAGATGCGGGTGTTCGCGCGCGCCGGCGACCGTGTCGTGGTGATGCTGTCGTCGGGCAACCTGTCGCTCACGCAGAGCGCGGTCAACATCCTCGAGCTGCGCAACCGCGAAGGCGACGCCGCGCCCAACGTGATGAACGTCGGGTCGCTGTTCGACGTCGCCCGCCTGCTCGGCGATGCGCTGCGCGAAGTGCGCGTGCGCGACGCCGGCTACCTGGAGCAGAACAACATCGACTCGTCGGCCAATTTCATCATCGGCGGCCAGATCCTCGGCGAGAACCCGCGGTTGTTCCACGTCTACGGCGAAGGCAACTTCATCGAGGCGACCTCCGAGACCTGCTATTTCCAGATCGGCGAAAGCAAATACGGCAAGCCGGTGATCGACCGCGTGGTCGACCGCACGACGTCGCTCACCGACGCCACCAAGTGCGTGCTGGTGTCGTTCGACTCGACGATGCGCTCGAACATCTCGGTCGGGCTGCCGATCGACCTCCTGGTCTACGACACGGGATCGCTCGACATCCGCACCCGCAAGCGCCTGGACGAGGACGATCCGTACTTCCAGATGGTGCACACGCAGTGGGGCGAGGGCCTGCGGCGGGTGTTCGGCGAATTGCCCGATCCCGACTGGATGTGATGGACGCCGCCTCCGGCGTTCCCGCGGCTGCGCCGGCGATCGGTGGCGACGGCGGGCCTGGCCTGGCCGGCCCGCGCTTCGTGCTGCGCCATCGCACCACCTACGACTTCGACCGGCCGGTGGCGCTTGCGCCGCACGAGGTGCGCCTGCGTCCGGCGCCGCACGCGCGGGTGCCGGTCGCGGCCTATGCATTCGCCGTGGAGCCGGCCTCGCGCACGCTGCACTGGCAGCAGGACCCCTACGCCAACTGGGTCGCGCGCCTCACGTTTCCCGAGCGTGCGCGACGCCTCGCCATCGACGTCGAGCTCACGGCAACCTACATCGACGTCAATCCGTTCGACTTCTTCGTCGATCCCGCGGCGTTCGCGTGGCCGTTCGACTATGCAGCGGAAGTCGCGCGCGCGCTGGCGCCGTATCGCGCGTTGCCGGCGGACGACGGCCCGCGGCTTGCGGCGTGGGTCGCGGCATTTCGCGCCAGCGTGGGCAGCCGCGAGGAAACAGTGGCGATGCTGGTGCGGCTCAATCGCGCGCTGCGTGCCGATGTCGACTATCGCGTGCGCGACGAGCCCGGTGTGCAGGGCGCCGAGACCACGCTGGCGGTGGGCCACGGCTCCTGCCGCGATTCGGCATGGCTCCTTCTGACGATCCTGCGCCATCTCGGATTCGGCGCGCGGTATGTATCGGGCTACCTGGTCGAGCTCGCGCACGGCGACGAGGGTGGCGACGCCACGCGCGACCGCGGCAGCCTGCACGCCTGGGTCGAGGCGTTCGTTCCGGGCGCCGGGTGGATGGGACTCGATCCGACGTCCGGCCTGTTCGCCGCGGGCGGCCACGTGCCGCTGGCATGCGCCGCGGAACCCGACATGGCGGCACCGGTCAGCGGCACGACCGACATCTGCGAGACGACGTTCGCCGCCACGATCGAGCTTGCCCGCGTCGATCCCGGGCCTGACGCCAGCGCATAGTGTCGGGCGGTGCGGTGCCCGGGTGGCCCGTGTGGCGCGCGATGCTCCGGTAAACTCGGGAATCGCCATTCGTCACGGAGCACAGCAAGTGTCGGTTCGCACGCGCTTCGCCCCCAGCCCCACGGGTTTCCTGCACCTCGGGAACATCCGCTCGGCGCTGTTTCCGTGGGCGTACGCGCGCCGCCACGGCGGCACGTTCATCCTGCGCATCGAGGACACCGACACCGAACGCTCGACGCCGGAGGCGGTGGCGGCGATCATCGAGTCGATGGCATGGCTCGGCCTCGCCTATGACGAGGGGCCGTACCACCAGATGCAGCGGATGGACCGCTATCGCGCGGTGCTCGCCGACATGCTTGCGCGTGGCCTCGCATATCACTGCTACGCCTCGCCGGCGGAGCTCGACACGATGCGCGAAGCGCAGATGGCCGCTGGCCAGAAGCCGCGCTACGACGGCCGCTGGCGGCCGGAAAACGCGGCAGGCAGGACGCCACCGGCGGGGGTCGAGCCCGTGGTCCGCTTTCGCAATCCCCACGCCGGCGGCGTGCAGTGGACCGATGCCGTCAAGGGCCCGATCGCCATCTCCAATGCCGAGCTCGACGACCTCATCATCGCCCGCGCCGACGGCACGCCCACCTACAACTTCTGCGTCGTCGTCGACGACCTCGACATGCGCATCACGCACGTCATCCGCGGCGACGACCATGTCAACAACACGCCGCGGCAGATCAACATCATGCGCGCGCTGGGCGCTACGCCGCCGGTGTTCGCGCACCTGCCCACGGTGCTCACGCCCGAAGGCGAAAAGCTCTCCAAGCGCCATGGCGCGCGCGGCGTGCTGCAATACCGCGACGACGGCTACCTGCCCGAAGCGGTGGTCAACTACCTGGCGCGCCTCGGCTGGTCGCATGGCGATGCGGAAGTATTCAGCGTCGACGCGTTCGTGCAGTGGTTCGACCTCGCGGGACTGCATTCGGCGCCGGCGCGCTTCGACCCCGAGAAGTTGAGGTGGCTCAATCACGAGCATCTGAAGCGGCTCGACGACGCGGCGCTCGCCGCGCGCCTGCGGCCGTTCCTCGAGCGTGCCGGTTTCGACCTCGCGCACGGCCCGGCGATCGAAGGCGTCGCGGCACTGCTGCGCGATCGCGCGCCGACCCTCGCCGATATGGCGGAAGGCGCGCGCTATTTCTACGAGCCGCCGCCAGCCGCCTCGGCACCGATTGCCGCCCAGGTCACGCCGCAGAATCGCGCGGCGCTCGATGCGGTCGCGGGCGGCCTCGCGGCTGTCGATTGGTCGCGCGAAGCGATCGGCGCGCTGCTGAAGTCGGTGGCGGCCGCGCACAAGCTCAAGCCGGGCCAGGTGATGATGCCACTGCGCTGGCTCGTCACCGGCACGCCGAACACGCCGGCGATCGACGCCGTGCTCGCGCTGCTGGGCCGCGACGAGGTGCAGGCGCGGATCGCGCGGCAGTTGCAATAGCACAACGCCCCAGCTAGCGGCCGAGCGACGAGTGCCGCTACGGCGGGTCGCGCGTCCGGCGATGGCCGCGCCGTTGCGGCGCGGCCCGATTGCCCGCTCCGCAGCGCCCATCGCCTTGCACGCAAACCGCGTCCACTGCATGCCGATCGGGTCCGCGATGCCGCGACGCTCGCCGCGGATTGCTGTAAAATGGCAATTTCCAAGAGAGAACTTGGACCATGACGAAGTTCGTCTTCGTGACCGGTGGCGTCGTTTCCTCGCTGGGAAAGGGCATCGCCGCCGCGTCCCTGGCCGCGCTCCTCGCCTCGCGCGGCGTCCGCGTCACCAATCTCAAGCTCGACCCCTACATCAACGTCGATCCCGGCACGATGTCGCCGTTCCAGCACGGCGAGGTGTTCGTCACCGAGGATGGCGCCGAGACCGATCTCGACCTCGGGCATTACGAGCGCTTCACCGACGTACGGATGGGGAAGCGCAACAACTTCACCACCGGCCAGATCTACGAGAGCGTCATCCGCAAGGAGCGCCGCGGCGATTATCTCGGCGGCACCGTGCAGGTGATCCCGCACATCACCGACGAGATCAAGAGCTGGATCGCCAGTGGTGCCGGCGACGCCGAAGTCGCGGTGGTCGAGGTCGGCGGCACGGTGGGCGACATCGAGTCGCTGCCGTTCCTCGAGGCGATCCGGCAGATGGGCATCACGGTGGGCCGCGACAACGTCTGCTTCATCCACCTGACGCTGCTGCCCTACATTCCCACGGCTGGCGAGATGAAGACCAAGCCGACGCAGCACTCGGTCAAGGAGTTGCGCGAGATCGGCATCCAGCCCGACGTCGTGCTGTGCCGCGCCGACCGCCCGGTGCCCGAGAGCGACCGGCGCAAGATCGCGCTGTTCACCAACGTCGCCTTCGAGGCGGTGATACCGGCGCTCGACAAGGATTCGATCTACAAGATCCCGGCCGCGCTGCACCGCGAGGGCCTCGACGACATCGTCTGCGCCAAGCTCGGCTTGAGCCCGCCGCCTGCCGATCTCGCCATGTGGGACAAGCTCACCCACGCGCTCGATCACCCAGCGCGCGAGGTCGACATCGCCATGGTCGGCAAGTACGTCGACCTGACCGAGTCGTACAAGTCGCTGTCGGAGGCGCTGATCCACGCCGGCATCCACACGCAATCGAAGGTGCGCATCCACTACGTCGACTCGGAATCGATCGAGCGCGACGGCATCGACGCGCTGCGCGAGATGGACGCGATCCTCGTGCCCGGTGGGTTCGGCAAGCGCGGCGTCGAAGGCAAGATCGCGGCGATCCGGTTTGCGCGCGAGAACGACGTGCCGTACCTCGGCATCTGCCTCGGCATGCAGCTCGCCGTGATCGAGTCCGCGCGCAGCCGCGCAGGTCTCGCGGGCGCCAACAGCACGGAATTCGACGCCACGACGCCGCATCCGGTGGTGGCGCTGATCAACGAATGGCAGGACCACGACGGCACGATCCAGAAGCGCGACGCGCAATCGGACCTGGGCGGCACGATGCGCCTCGGCGCGCAGCCCTGCGAGGTGGTGCCGGGCTCGCTCGCGCATCGCATCTACGGCAGCAACGTGGTGTCCGAGCGTCATCGCCATCGCTACGAGGTCAACAACCATTACCTCTCGCGCGTCGAGGCCGCCGGCATGGCGGTGGGTGCGCGCGCCAAGAGCGAGGCGGCCGGCGATCTTTGCGAGATGATCGAGATCCCCGGGCACCGCTGGTTCTTCGGCTGCCAGTACCACCCCGAGTTCACGTCGAATCCGCGCCGCGGCCACCCGCTGTTCGTGAGCTTCGTGCGCGCGGCGCTCGATTCGCGCGCGGTGCGCGCGCGTGGCGCCGCGGTGGGCAGCGGCGAGCTCGTGGCGACGATTTGAGCCGGCGATGAAGCTCTGCGGATTCGACGTCGGCCTCGAGCGGCCGATGTTCCTGATCGCGGGTCCGTGCGTGGTCGAGTCGATGCAACTGCAGCTCGACGTGGCCGGCAACCTGAAGGAAATCTGCGCGTCGCTCGGCGTGCCGTTCATCTTCAAGTCGTCGTACGACAAGGCGAACCGCAGCTCGCACGCGAGCTTCCGCGGACCCGGCATCGACGAGGGGCTGCACGTGCTCGCCGAGGTCAAGCGGCAGATCGGCGTGCCCGTGCTGACCGACGTCCACGCGATCGACGAAGTGCCGGCCGCGGCGCGCGTCGTCGACGTGCTGCAGACGCCGGCCTTCCTGTGCCGGCAGACCGATTTCATCCAGGCGGTGGCGGCCGCCGGCCTGCCGGTCAACATCAAGAAGGGCCAGTTCCTGGCGCCGGAGGACATGGCGCAGGTCGTCGGCAAGGCGCGCGCGGCGAGCGGCGCCGACAACATCATGGTCTGCGAGCGCGGCGCATCCTTCGGCTACCACAACCTCGTGTCCGACATGCGCGCGCTGGCGATCATGCGCGCGACCGGCTGCCCGGTGGTGTTCGACGCCACACATTCGGTGCAGCTTCCCGGCGGCAAGGGCACGTCGTCGGACGGCCAGCGCGAGTTCGTGCCGGTGCTCGCACGCGCGGCCGTCGGCGCGGGCGTCGCCGGCGTGTTCATGGAGACCCATCCCGATCCAGCGAAGGCACTGTCCGACGGCCCGAATGCGTGGCCGCTCGGCCGCATGCGGGCGCTGCTCGAGACGCTGGTGGAGCTCGATGCCGCCGTCAAGCGCCGCTCGCTGCCTGAGACCGAGCTGATGGGTGCTGCATGAGCGGCCGCGGCGTCAAGGCCGCACGTGAGCGCGGCTTCGCGCACGGGCTCCACCGCTCCCCGCCCGCACGGCCATGACGGCCGTCCTCACCGATTCCTGATCCTGACCACTGCACATGAGCGCCATCGTCGACGTCGTCGCCCGCGAGATCCTGGACTCGCGCGGCAATCCCACCATCGAGGCCGACGTGGTGCTCGAGTCCGGCGTTTCGGGGCGCGCCGCCGTGCCCTCCGGCGCGTCCACCGGCTCCAAGGAAGCCGTCGAGCTTCGCGACGGCGACAAGGCGCGCTATCTCGGCAAGGGCGTGCGGCGCGCGGTCGACAACGTCAACACCGAGATCTGCGAGGCGATCCTCGGCATCGACGCCACCGAGCAGGGACTCATCGACAAGACGATCATCGCGCTCGATGGCACCGACAACAAGGGCCGGCTCGGCGCCAACGCGATTCTCGCCGTGTCGTGCGCGGTGGCCAAGGCGGCGGCCGAGGAAACCTCGCTGCCGCTCTATCGCTATATCGGCGGCGCGGGCCCGATGCAGCTGCCGGTGCCGCTGATGAACGTGATCAACGGCGGCGCGCACGCCTCGAACAAGCTCGACCTGCAGGAGTTCATGATCGTGCCGCTCGGCGCGCCGAGCTTCGGCGAGGCGCTGCGTTACGGCGCCGAGGTGTTCCATACGCTGAAGAAGATCCTCACCGACCGCAAGCTGCCGACGACCGTGGGCGACGAGGGCGGTTTCGCGCCGGACCTCGCGAGCAACGAGGCGGCGCTGCAACTGCTCGTCGAGGCGATCGACAAGGCCGGCTACACGCCGGGCTCGGACATCGCGCTGGCGATGGATTGCGCGGCGAGCGAATACTACGTCGACGGCGCCTACCGGCTGGACGGCGAGGGGCGCGTGCTGACGTCCGAGCAGATGATCGACGTGCTCGCCACGTGGTGCGGCAAGTACCCGATCGTCAGCATCGAGGACGGCATGTCCGAGCACGACTGGGACGGCTGGCGGAAGCTCACCGAGCGCCTCGGCAAGGACGTGCAGCTCGTCGGTGACGATATCTTCGTCACCAATACGGCGATTCTCAGGCAGGGCATCGCCAAGGGCGTCGCCAACTCGATCCTGGTGAAGATCAACCAGATCGGCACGCTCACCGAGACGTTCGCCGCGGTGGAGATGGCCAACCGCGCGCGCTACACCGCCGTGATCTCGCATCGCTCCGGCGAGACGGAGGACAGCATGATCGCCGACATCGCCGTCGGCACCAACGCCGGCCAGATCAAGACCGGTTCGCTGTCGCGGTCGGATCGCGTCGCCAAGTACAACCAGCTCCTGCGCATCGAGGAAGATTTGGGCGATGCCGCGAGCTATCCCGGTCGCGATGCGTTCTTCAACCTCGCCTGAGTCATCTTGCGCTGGCTCGCCGCCATCCTGCTCGTCCTGATCGCCGCGCTGCAGTATCCGTTGTGGTTCGGCAAGGGAGGATGGCTCGCGGCGCGCGAGCTCGATCGCCAGCTGGCGGCGCAGCGCGAGGTGAACGCGAGGCTCAAGGCGCGCAACGACACGCTCGATGCCGACGTGCGCGACCTCAAGACCGGCTCCGAGGCGATCGAGGAGCGTGCGCGCTCGGAGCTCGGCATGATCAAGCACGACGAGGTGCTGTTCCAGCTGCAACCGGGCGCCACGCCGAAGCCCGCTCCCGCGCCGACCCCGCGCAAGCCGTGACCGGCGGGGCGGGCGTGGTCGCTCTGCTGCGCGGCGCGCGACCACCGGCAAGCCCATGATCCGCGTCACGTCGGCCGCGAATGCGCGCGTGCGCGACGCGTTGCGCCTCATCGCGTCGTCGCACGAGCGTCGCCGCAGCGGGCGTTGCGTGCTCGAGGGCGCGCATCTCGTCGCCGTGTACCGCGCGCGCGTCGGCCTGCCGGAATCCATCGTCGTCACCGACGACGCGCTCGCGCGCGAGGATGTGCGCGCGCTGATCGACGTCGCTGCCGACGCGCGCACGATCAACGTGCCCACGGCGCTGCTCGCCGAGCATGCGTCGATTCCCGCCGACGTCGGCATCCTGGCGGTGGTGCCGACGCCGCGCCTCGCCGAAGCCGACGCGGCCGCAAGCTTCACGCTGCTGCTCGAGGACCTGCAGGACCCCGGCAACGTCGGCTCGATCGTGCGCACCGCGGCGGCGGCCGGTGTTGCGCAAGTGCTGATGTCCAGGGACTGCGCATTCGCCTGGTCGCCGAAGGCGCTGCGCGCCGGGCAGGGCGCGCATTTCCTCACCAGCATCGTCGAAGACGTCGATCTCGCCGCATGGATGGCGCGCTTTCGTGCGCGTGGCGGGCGCGTCGCCGCGATGGTGGTTGCCCACGGCACGCCGGTCTACGCCGCCGACCTTCGCGACGACCTGGCGATCGCCATCGGCAACGAGGGTGCGGGACTGTCCGCAGCAGTCGTTGATGCTGCCGACCTGCGACTGACGATTCCCATGGCCTCGGGCAACGAATCACTCAACGCCGCCGCGGCGACGGCGATCGCGTTGTTCGAGCGCGTCCGTCAGCTCGGCGCGGGCGCGGCCGTTTCCAGGCGCTAACGCATTCTCAGAGGCATCGCGGCTCGCGCCACGTGCAACACGCGGGCGGCCGCCACAACGCCGATGTCAGAGGGTCTCGGCCAGCGCGTCGATCGCCGCCCGCGTCGGCAACGGGGCTTGCGCGCCGACGCCCGTGCAGGCCAGCGCGCCCGCTGCCAGCGCCTCACTGAGGGCACGCTCGATGTCGGCACCACGGTCGAGCGCCGCTGCCAGCGCACCGATGAACGCATCGCCCGCGCCGACCGAGTCCACCACTTTCACCGGCGGGGACAGGCGGATGCGCACGTCGCCGCCGGACGCATAGTGAACGCCGCGCGCACCGAGCGTCACCGCCACCACGCGTCGAGGCGCGGCGATATCGCGGCAGAGCGCAGCGGCGTCGGCGAGGCCGCGTTGCCGCGCGAGCGCATCCCCCTCCGACTGGTTCACGACGATCACGTCGCAATCGTCGAGCAGCGACTCCGGCAGCAGCTGCACCGGCGATGCGTTGAGAATCACCCGCGCGCCGTTGGCATGCGCACGCCGCGCCAGCGCCGCGACTTCCGCCATCGCCAGCTCGAGCTGCACCACGAGCGTTGTGCCCGGTCGCAGCAACGCGTCGGGCACGTGGCTTGCCGTGGAGGCGGCGTTCGCGCCGGCGACGATGGTGATCGTGTTGTCGCCGGCATCGTCGACTGCGATCAACGCGAGCCCGGTCGCCTGCCGTGCCACACCGACTCCGGCGAGATCGACGCCGTCTTCGCGCAGCAGCGCCAGCACCTGGGCTGCAAATGCATCATCGCCGACATGGCCGAACAGGCGGACCTCGGCGCCGGCGCGGCGCGCGGCCAGCGCCTGATTGGCGCCTTTGCCGCCGGGAAGCATCTCGAAGCCCCACGCGCCGAGCGTCTCGCCCGGCGATGGCAAGCGCGGGACCTGCGCGACAAGATCGAGATTGAGCGCGCCGAAGACGATGATCATCGGAGCGTGGGCACCGGCAACGCGGCGACGGGCCCGTGCGTGCGGTGAGCAGCGAGCGTCATCCGCCCTTGACGCCGCCCTGGGTCAGTCCGGCGACGATCTCCTTCTGGATCAGCGTCGTCAGCAGCAGCACCGGCAGCGTGACCACGATGGCGGCGGCGGCCAGCGGACCCCATGCGAGCTGCTCGAACGTCAGCACGTTGTACACGGCCGCCGGGAGTGTCCGCGTGGCGCGGCCGGCGAGCACCGCGCCGAATACGAAGTTGTTCCACGAGAAGATGAACGCGAGGATCATGCCGACGACGACGCCGGGTCGCGCCAGCGGCAGCGCGACGTAGCGGAACGTCGTCCACACGCTGCCGCCGTCGATCAGTGCCGCCTCCTCGAGCTCGCGCGGCAGCGTCTCGAAGTAGCCGGCCATGATGTAGACGACGATCGGCACGGTGATCACGAGGTGAGTGATGACCAGCGCCGTCAGCGTGTTGTTGAGGCCGAGGAACTGGTAGACGGTGAACAGCGGGATCAGGAACGACAGCGCCGGCGTCATCCGCGCGACCAGGATCAGCACGGTCGTGCGATGCGCCTGCAGCCGCGCGATGCCGTAGCCGGCCGGCACGCCGACCACCAGCGCGATCAGCGTCGCGCAGCCGGACACCACCAGGCTGTTGACGAAGTACAGTCCCATCCGGTTCTCGGCGAACACCTGCGCGTAGTTGCGCAGCGTGGGCGGATGCGGGATGAACACCGGCGGATAGGCGAGGTTGTCGAGCTCGGTCTTGAGCGACAGCGACAGCATCCACAGGAACACGAGGATCGCCGGCGACACGATCGCCAGCACTGCCAGCGCGAATGCCACCTTGCGCGCCCAGCGTCGCACCGTCGCGCGCGGTGTTCGGGCGCGCGCCGCCGAAGGGCTGGACGGCTCTGCCGATGCGTGCGCGCCGCCCACCGTGCTCAGCCGGCCCACTTGAGGCGCTGCCGCACGTGCAACAGCAGCAGGGCCAGCGCGACGATGATGCCGAAGAACACCACCACCATCGCTGACGCCTTGCCCATGTTGTAGAACGCGAACGCCTGCAGGTACAGGTAGAGGTTGATCGTTTCCGATGCCGTGCCGGGTCCGCCCTGGCTGATCACGAAGATGGTGTCGAACGCCTTGACGGCGTCGATCGTGCGGATCACCGCCGCCACCATCAGGAACGGTGCGATCAGCGGCAGCGTGATGTAGGCGAAGAGCTGCCATTCCGTGGCGCCGTCGATGCGCGCCGACTCGAACGGTTCGGTCGGCAATGCGGCGAGGCCGCCCAGCACGATCAGCATGACGAGCGGCGTCCAGTGCCACACCTCGACCATGACGAGGCTCGGGATCACCCATTGCGGCGAATACACCCACTGCGACGGCGGCAGCCCGGCCGACGTCAGCAGGTAATTGAGCACGCCCTGCTGGGGATGGAACATCATCGTCCAGACCAGCGCCACCGCCACGGGCGTCGCCATCATCGGCATCGTGAACACGGCGCGCAGCACGCCGCGGCCGACGAATTCGCGATGGAACACGAGCGCCGCGGCGGTGCCGAACACCAGCGGAATCACCACGGCGAGGAGCGTGAAGTAGAACGTGTGGACGATCGACTCGAGGAAGCGCTGGTCGTGCGCGAGGGTCGCGTAGTTGGCGAGGCCGACGAAGTGCGCCGCTTCGCCGATCTTCCAGTCGAACGCGCTCATGTACACGGTGAACAGCCACGGGAACACGATCACCGCGGCGACCACGGCGAGCGCCGGCAGCGTCAGCAGCCGATAGGCGCGGCGGCGCTGGCGGAAGAACCCGGCGGGCGCCGCCGCCGTCGACGCGCTGGTCACGGCGCCCGCGTCAGCCGGGGCCGCGGCACTCGTCGTACGCGCAAGGCCTCACGCTTTTTCGCTCTTGTCGAGGACCGGCTGGAATTCCACCGTGGCCTTGTGCAATTCGGCGGCGGCATCGGCACCGTTGATCATGTTGGTCAGCGCGATGCCGAACACGTCGCGGAATTCCGTCACGGGCGCGATCACCGGCAATCCCGGCTGCGCGATCGACGCCGACTTCAGCATGCATTCGACCCATTCCTTCGGCGACTTGAAGTCCGCCGACTGCTGGGCTGCGGCGTAGGCCGAGTTGCGAACTGGTGCGCCGGCGGCGGCCTGCAGCATCCGCGTCTGGTTGGTCTTGTTGCAGGCCCACTGCAGGTAGAACCAGGCCGGGCCCTTCTTCTTGCTGAAGCTCGACATGCCGATGCCGTCGGCGAAGAGCGCCGAGACCTGGGCCTTCGGGCCGGCGGGCATCACGCCATAACCGACCTTGCCGACGACACGCGACTTGGCCGGGTCCTCGAGCGGTTGCGCGAAGCCGATGCCATCGAGCCACATCGCGGCCTTGCCTTGCAGGAACAGGGTCTGCGACTCGTTCCAGTTGAAGCCCACGACGCCTGCCGGCGCGTATTTCGACATCAGCGTCTGGTAGATCTTCGCCGCCTCGACCGCTTCGGGCGTGTCGGTGATGAGCTTGCCATGCGCATCGACGAATCCGCCGCCGCAGCCGAGCAGGAAGCTCGTCCAGACCGGGACGTTGGCGTTCTTCAGACCGCGCCCGACGAAGCCGGAAATCCCCTTGGCGGGATCGTGGAGCTTGCCTGCTGCCGACACCATCTCGGCGAACGTCCGCGGATAGGCAACGCCCTTCGCCGCGAACAGCTCCTTGTTCCAGTAGACGACCCACGGGTCGAGGTTGAATGGCAGGCTCATCACGCGCCCGTCGGGCTCGGTCGCGTAGTTGAGGCCGCCCTTGGCGAAGTCGGCGAAGTCGAGATCGGGCGCGGCGAGCGACTTGTCGTTGATCGAGGCGCGCAGGTCGTTCAGCCAGTTGTTCTTGGCGAATTGGCGCTTCTGCACGTGATACGAGAAATTGATGACGTCGAAGCTCGGATTGCCGGAGTTGAACTCGATCACCGCCTTCTGCCGCTGCTGCTGCTCGGGCACCATCTCCGATCCCACGCTGATGCCGGTCAGCGCCTCGAATTCCGGCTGATATTTCGTCAGGAGGTCGCCGCGCGGGCTCTTGGTCAGCAGCACCTCGATCTTCTCGCCCTTGAAGCGCTGCCAGTCGAACGCGCCCTGCGCCGCTACGAGCGCGGAAGCGGACAGCGTGCCGAGGGCGGCGGCGCCGGCGCCGGCCTGGATGAGGCGGCGGCGCGATGCGTCATGCAGCGCAGCGTGCTTGCGGTCGGTCATGAGGCGCTCCTCCGATTGCTGTGGTCGTCGGGTGCTGGCAAGGATGCGGCGCCGACATGTTGAACCGGCGATGCACCCGCGGTCAATGCGAGGGAAAGGCCGTCAGGCGACGGCAGGTGTCATGCAGGCGAGCGGATGACGCGCACGGCGAACCGCGCCGCCTCCAGCGCGGCGACCAGTTCGACGCGCAGCCCTTCGTCGAGCGGCATCCAGGGCGAGCGCATCGCGCACCAGCCGCCGTCGCCGAGCTGCGCCGCGCGAATCGCCTTGAATGCGGGAAGGAACGGGTAGCGAAACAACACGCCGATGAACTCCCGGATGCGCGCTTGCGCGGCAGCGCTCGCATCGGATGACAGGAGCGCGCGGACGATGTCCGGATAGACGTTGGCGACTCCGCAGATCGTTCCGGCCCCGCCGGCACGCATCAGCTGCGGCAGGTGAGGCTCGTGTCCGACGAGGATGTCGAGCTGGGGTGCGCGCGCCAGCAGTTGCGCGGTGTTGTCCCAGTCGCCGGCGCTGTCCTTGACGCCGGCGATCACCTCCGGATACGCCGCGGCGAGCCGTGCGACGACGACCGGGCTGATCCTGACGCCGCTGAATTGCGGGATGTGATAGAGGTACAACCGCAGCCGCGCATCGGCGATGCTGTCGATCAGGCGAGCGAAGCCGGCGAACACGGCATCGTCGCCGACGTCCTTGAAGAAGAACGGCGGCACGACCAGGCAGCGCACGACGTCCGCCGCCAGCGCGTGGCGGGTGAGCGCAACCGCATCGGTGATCGCGGCGCAGCCCGTGGACGCGACGATGCGCGCAGGTGCCACGCCGGCGCGCAGCAGCACCTCGAGGCCCGCCTGGCGCTCGGCGACCGAAAACGACGGGCCTTCGCCGGTGGTACCGAATGGCGCCACGCCATCGACGCCCGCTGCCAGCAGATCCTGCACGTGGCTCGCGAAGCGCCGTGCATCGATCGCGCCGGTGGCATCGAGCGGGGTGAGCGTGGCGCACCACAGGCCGCGCACGCGGGCACTAGTCAAAATATTTCCCTACCAGAAAGGCCGAATTTGCGCTCCCGCGCGAGACCGACGGGCGACCCAATCGCGCCGACGGCGGGCGTGGGATGCCGGTTTCCCGTCGCGAAAGTGTCCGCAAGGGTCACTGACCGACGCCGGTGAATCGCCCTTGGTCGGCGCACTGATCATTAGTGCCGCTGATCGTCTTCCAGCGCCCCTCGATTCCGCCATTCGCCGTACGTCGCACGTCGTAGACGTGAAGCGGCGTGAACGCCCCATCGGGGTTCGAATACGCGGCCGACGGGATGTCGAGCACCTTGCCGTACTGAGTTGCCGCGCCCTGCATCGTGTAAAAGAGTGGGTACGGCTGCGCCTGCGTCACGTCGTTGAACTGAATCGTTACGGTGCCACCAGGTACGCTGGTCTGGCCGATTACGATCTGGGCGGGCACAAATTCGTTGCTCGGCTGCCCGCTGCTGTTGCAAGCGGCGGAAAGCGATTGCACGAAGCCGCCGACATACGCACCTGCGACGGACAGCCCGTCGAGCGTCAGCCGTTCGACTGGCGTCGTGACGGTGACGCCGTTGATCGTGTAGGTGAACGCCGCGTGGCTCGGGTCGCTCGCCAGAAAGTCCATCGTGCCGGCGATCGCCGAATGAAACAGCGTCGGATCGTAAGGCAAGTGTCCGTAATAGTCGCCGGTGACCGTGAAGAGCGTGCCGGCGTAGTGGCCGTCGGCGATCCGATAGATCGTGCCGCCGAACCACGTCGGGTTGTGACCCGAGTCGTAGTTGAAGATCTCCGCGTAGATGAGGTTGGTGCCTTGAGTCAGCGCAACACCCCAGCCCGTTTGCGCCGGATTCTGCCAATGGTCGGTGAAGTCGGTGTCGGCGAAAGCGGGCGCGGCGACCACGGCCGTGACGAGGAGCGCGGCGCCGGCGAGCGCGCGATGCAGGAAGCGAACGATGGATTTCATGGCGAATGTCGGGAAGCGGCGAAGGGCTGGAAGCCGGAAGGCTACGAATACCGGAACCGAACGCGTGACGTCAATAGGTATGCCGCTCGAGCTTGGCGCGATGCAGGATCGTCGTCGCGATCTCCTCGATCGATTTCGACGTGGTGTCGAGCGTCGGGATCTTGTGGTGCTGCATCAGGTTGTCCGCTTCGCGCACCTCGTTGCGGCAAGTATCGAGCTGCGCATACTGGCTGCCGGGGCGCCGCTCCTCGCGGATCTCGCGCAGGCGCTCCGGCTGGATCGTCAGGCCGAACAAGCGGTCCTGGTGCGGCAGCAACGACTTCGGCAGCCGCCGCGCCGCGAAATCGTCCGGCGTCAGCGGGAAGTTGGCGGCGCGCACGCCGAACTGGAGCGCGAGATAGAGCGACGTCGGCGTCTTGCCGCAGCGCGACACGCCGACCAGGATCACCTGCGCCTTGTCGAGCTCGCGCGTGGTGGCGCCATCGTCGTGCGACTGGGTGAAATTGATCGCCTCCATGCGCGTGAAGTAGTCGTGCAGGTTGGCGAGGCCGTGCGAGCGGCCGGCGGCGTGCACGCTGGGCGTGCCCAATTCCTGCTCGAGCGGCGTGAGGAACATCTGGAACAGGTCGAGCGTCAATGCCTTGACGTCGCGGTGGATCAGCGCGCTCATCGCCACGTCGACCACCGAGCTGAACACGATCGGCCGGCGGCCTTCGCGCTCCGCGGTGGCATTGACTTCCTGCACGGCCTCGGCGACGCGCTCCGGCGAATCGACGAACGGAATCGTCACCCGGCGGAACTGGAAATTCTCGAATTGCGTGAGGAGGCTGTTGCCCAGCACCTCGGCGGTGATGCCGGTACGATCGGAGAGGAAAAAGACCGTGCGCCGCCCGGGATCGGGGCTCACCAATCGCTCCAGATCGGCGTCACGCCTTCCGGCAGCGCAGGCGCGCCGCCCAGGTCCATGAGGCTTTCCTCCGGCGCATGGAAGTCGGATCCGACCGAGCCCTTGAGTCCGAACACGCGCGCGAGCGTGGCGAATTCGACGTACTGCTTCGGCGTATGCGCGGGCGTCACGACCTCGATGCCTGCGCCGCCGGCGTCGCGAAACTCGCCGAACAGGCCGCGCATCGCGTCGGCATCGAAACGGTAGCGGCCGGGGTGCGCAAGCACGGCGCTGCCGCCGGCGTCGCGGATCCACGTGATCGCCTCGCCGAGCGCCGGCCACGCGTGGGGCACGTAGCCCGGCTTGCCCGGCACGAGGTACGACTTGAAGCAATCGTGCGTGTCGCGCACCACGCCGCGGCCGACCAGCACGCGGGCGAAATGGGCACGCGAGATGAGCTCCTCGTTGCCGGCGAGCGCACGCGCATCGTCGTACGTGCCATCGATCCCGGCGGTTTCGAGCGACGCGCTGATGCGCCGGGCACGGGCGTCGCGGCCATGGCGGATGCCGGCGAGCGCCGCGACCAGCGCCGGCCGCGCGGCGTCGACGCGAAAGCCGAGCACGTGGATCGTTTCCTCGTGGTAGGACACGGACACCTCGACGCCGTCCACCAGGTCGATCCCGGCGTCGACGGCCGCCTGCCGGGCCTCGGCGAGGCCGCCCACCTCGTCGTGATCGGTAAGCGCCAGCACGTCGACGTCCCGGCCAGCCGCACGGCGGACGACGTCGCCCGGCGAAAGGACGCCGTCGGACCAGGTGGAGTGGCAGTGAAGATCGTAGCGCGGCATGCTTGAGTTCGTGGTTCGGCCGGCCGATTTTAGCAGTCGGCACCCGATACCGGCGCGCCAACGAAATTTCCGCACGATTTCAACGCCGGAACCGGCGCCGGGTGCACGGAATCCAACACTGCGGCGGCCGAAACCGTCCGTCCGTCAGCAGGCCTTGCGGCGCGCCCGGGAAAGGTCAAAAATATGCCATTGGGATAGGCGCCTCGCCGACCCTGCGTCTTCCACGACATCAACCGTGAAACTGCTCGAACGCGTACTCAATCCGCGCGAAATCCGCCGCCGCCTCGGTCTCAACCAGGAGCAGTTCTGGACCCAGATCGGCGTCACGCAGAGCGGCGGCTCGCGCTACGAAAGCGGGCGCGAGATGCCGAAGCCGGTGCGCGAGCTGCTGCGCCTCGTGCATGTCGAGCAGGTGGACCTGTCGCAGGTGCGGCGTGCGGATTTCGAGATCATCGCCTACCTGCGCGAATCGCATCCCGACCTCTATCGCAGCCTGCGGCGCGCGGTGAAGAGCCGGCATCGGCAAGGCGACGGCGAAGAGGGCGCGAGTGGCCCCGCCACCGGGATACCCGAGCTGGACGCCCTCGAACCCGCCGACGAACGCTCGGCCAACGACTGAAGCGCTTGCATCGACGCGATCGTCCATACGAGCCCTGCGATTGCAGGGCTTTTTGCTTTTGACGCCGGCTGGCATGGCGCCGCCGGTGCCGCGCGCCTGTGGCACGCCGCCATTGCAATGGCCGGAAGGTCGAGCGTGACGCGCTCGCGCACTGCGACAGCGGCAATGTTCGTGACGTCGTTGCTGGTCGCGAGCGCGCTCGCCGGTCCGTTCGAGGACGGCGTCGCCGCCTACGACAAGGGCCAGCCCGGCGCCGCGTTCGCGCTCTGGCTGCCGCTGGCGCAGCAGGGGCACGTGGCCGCGCAGTACAACGTGGCCGACATGTACGAAAAAGGCACCGGTGTCGCGCGCGACGCCGCGCAGGCCGCCCATTGGCACGTGGAGGCGGCGAAAGGCGGCGATATCGATGCCGAGTTCAAGGCGGCGCAGCTCTACGAGACGGGAACGGGTGTCGCAGCCGATGCGGACGCGGCGCGCACCTGGTACGAGGCCGTGATTGCGAGCCCCCGCCAGGATCGCGCTGCCGCGGCGCTCAAGGGTCAGGCCCGGGACCACGTCGCGAAATTGACCGGGGCGACGCAGGAAATCGTCGCCTACGACACCGGACGCTACGTCCTCGTCCGCGCGCGCGACGGCACGTGCGTCATCGCCATGCAGGGCGCGGTGACACGCGATGCCGACGACAAGTTCGACGACGTCGTAGCTCAAAGCGCCAAGCTCGGATGCGACAAGCCGTGGGTGATGCTGGAATCGCCCGGCGGACTCGTGCATGACGGGCTCGTGCTCGGACGGCAGATCCGTGTGGCCGGATTCCGCACGATCACGCGCTATGCGTGCGAGTCGGCGTGCTCCCTCATCTTCATGGGGGGCGTCGAGCGCGTGCTCGCCGGATCACGGGCGAAAATCGGACTGCACCAGCCGTCCGTGCTCGTCAATGGCGGCAAAGAGCGGCGATGCCTCACGAGCGACGACGTATCGCGCGAGCTGCGCCGGTATTTCGCGTTCGTGGTGCCAACGACGGCCGATCGCATCATGGATCTCATGATGAGCACGTCGTGCACGACGATCAAGCTCGTCGCGGGCAATGACGCCGTCGACCTCGGCATCGCCACTGCGCTCGAAGGCGAGCACACCGACCTCTACGGTACGCTCGCGAGCCATGCGGCAACGAGACAGGCGCTCCCGGCGGCCGCTGTCCCTGTGGCCGTCACTCCGCCGTCGACCGGTCCGGTCCAGGCAACGCCAGCCTCCAACTGATACGCCCGTCGATGCGTGCGGGACCGGCGCGGTCCGGGTGAGCCGCCATGCGTGATGCGGCCGGATGCACGATGCCGCGCCCTGCGCCGAACCTGTTGTGCGCTGCAATCGGATTTAGAGTCGGCAGGTAGAATTCGCCTGCACGTCGCGCGCCATCGGTCGCGCCGCGCCACGCGACCATTCACGAGGAAGAAAGGCATGGCCCACGCAAATCGCGTCATCGCGCTCGACCGGCTGCGGATGACCGACGTCGATTCGGTCGGCGGCAAGAACGCCTCGCTCGGCGAGATGATCGGCGGGCTCGCGGCGGCCGGCGTGCGCGTCCCCGGCGGCTTCGCCACCACTGCCGAGGCCTATCGCGAATTCCTGCGTCACGAGGGACTCGATGCGCGCATCAAGGCGCGCCTGGCGAAGCTCGACACCGACAACGTCCCGGCGCTGGCACGTGCCGGCGAGGAGATCCGTGGGTGGCTGAGGTCAGCGCCATTGCCTGCTGCGCTCGAGGCCGAAATTCGCACCGCGTATGCGGCGCTGGAAAAGGCGTCGTCCGGGGCGACATTCGCTGTGCGTTCGTCGGCGACCGCCGAAGACATGCCCGACGCCTCGTTCGCTGGACAGCAGGAAACATTCCTTAATATCAGTGGCTTGGAGAACATTCTTCAGGCGATAAAGGAGGTATTCGCCTCGCTCTACAACGACCGCGCGATCGCGTACCGCGTGCACAAGGGCTATGCGGACACCGACGTCGCACTTTCGGCCGGCGTGCAGCGCATGGTCCGCAGCGACACGGGCGCGGCCGGCGTGATGTTCACGATGGACACCGAATCCGGGTTCCGCGGCGTCGTGTTCATCACGTCCGCGTACGGCCTCGGCGAAACGGTGGTGCAGGGGATCGTGAACCCGGACGAGTTCTACGTCTGGAAGCACAACCTCGCGCGCGGCAAGCCCGCGATCCTGCGCAAGAGCGTGGGTGCCAAGGCGACACGGATGGTGTTCGCCGACGCCACGGCCGCCGGGCGCTCGACCCGCACCGAGGAGGTCGCGCCCGCCGATCGCGTGCGGTTTTCGCTGACCGATGCGGAAGTCGAGGAGCTCGCGCGCATCGCGGTGACCATCGAGCAGCATTACCAGCGCCCGATGGATATCGAATGGGGCCGCGACGGTGACGACGGCAAGCTCTACGTGCTGCAGGCGCGGCCGGAAACCGTGCGCTCGCAGGACGCCGACAATACGTTGCGCCGGTATCGCCTCAAGGAGACCGCCAAGGTGCTGGCGAGCGGACGCGCGATCGGTCAGAAGATCGGGCAGGGCGCGGTGCGGCTCGTCCGCTCCGCCGCCGAAATGGACCGCGTGCAGGCGGGCGACGTGCTGGTCACCGAGATGACCGACCCCGACTGGGAGCCGGTGATGAAGCGCGCGGGGGCGATCGTCACCAACCGCGGCGGTCGCACCTGCCATGCGGCGATCATCGCGCGCGAGCTTGGCATTCCCGCGGTCGTCGGCTGCGGCGATGCCACCGAGGTGCTCGCCGAAGGCGATCCGGTGACCGTGTCCTGTGCGGAAGGCGACACGGGCAACGTCTACGCCGGCCTGCTGACGATCGTCATCGACGACATCGCGCTCGACCGCATGCCGCCGTCGCCGACCAAGATCATGATGAACGTCGGCAACCCCGAGCTCGCGTTCGCATTCCAGCGCCTGCCCAACGAGGGCGTCGGCCTCGCGCGCCTGGAGTTCATCATCAACAAGAACGTCGGCGTGCATCCCAAGGCGCTGATCGAGTACGACCGCCAGGGCGCCGAGCTCAAGCGCGAGATCGCGCCGCGGATCGCCGCGTACCCGAGTCCCACCGAATATTACGTCGCCAAGATCACCGAGGGCGTGGCGACAATCGCCGCCGCGTTCTGGCCGAAGAAGGTGATCGTGCGGCTGTCCGACTTCAAGTCCAATGAGTATTCGAACCTCATCGGCGGCGCCGCACACGAGCCACACGAGGAGAACCCGATGCTCGGCTTCCGCGGCGCGTCGCGCTACCTGTCGCCCGATTTCTACGACTGCTTCGCGCTCGAATGCCAGGCGATGAAGCGCGTGCGCGACGACATGGGGCTCACCAACGTCGAGCTGATGGTGCCGTTCGTGCGCACGCTGGCCGAGGCCGCGGAGGTGATCGCGCTCCTCGCCAGGAACGGCCTGCAGCGCGGCGGCAACGGGCTGCGCGTCATCATGATGTGCGAGCTGCCGTCGAACGCGGTGCTGGCCGACCGCTTCCTCGAGCACTTCGACGGGTTTTCGATCGGCTCCAACGACATGACGCAGCTGACGCTCGGCGTCGACCGCGATTCGGGCGGCGCGATCGCGGCGACATTCGACGAGCGCGACGACGCGGTGAAGGCGATGCTGGCGATGGCGATCGACGCCTGCAACCGCAAGGGCGCCTACTGCGGCATCTGCGGGCAGGGACCGTCCGACTACCCCGACCTCGCGCAATGGCTGGTGGAGCAGAAGATCGAAAGCATGTCGCTCAATCCCGATACGGTCGTCGAGACCTGGCTCGCGTTGGCGGAGGCCAGCGGGTCGAAGCGCTGAGGGCTCGCCGCCTTCATTCCCGCGAAAGCAGGAATGCGGCGGCGCAAAGCGTGCCGTCATTCCTGCGAAAGCGGGTATCCAGCGGCGCAAAGCGTGCCGTCATTCCCACGAAAGTAGGAATCCAGCCGCGCAAAGCGTGCCGTCATTCCCGCGAAGGCGGGAATCCAGCGGCGCCAAGCGTGCCGTCATTCCCGCGAAGGCGGGAATCCAGTCGTCGCCTAATCCATTGGTTCGATGGTGCCGGCACGCGGGCGGCGGTCCAATGGCGACATGCGCGACCCACCGCCCCTTCGCGTCGACCTCGTGCCGTCCCGTCTGCGCCGCGCGTTCGTCATCGCGTCGTATGGCGCGACGGCCTGCCTCTGCGCGGCGCTTCCGCTCGACGGCTTGCTGCGGGGCTGGTCGGTTCTGCTGGTCGCCGCGCTCGCCGCGAAGGCCTGGCGTGTCGACACGCCCGTCGCGCTGATCGTGCGTCTCGACGGCACGCTCGCGTTGCTCGCGCGCGACGGCACCTCGATCGAAGCCTCATTGATGAACGGCGGATACCTGGGCCCGCGCCTCGTCAGCATCGTCTATCGGCCGCTCGGCCGTCGACGATGCCGCGTGGTCGTAATTCTCCCCGACATGCTGGCCGCCGACGATCTGCGGCGCCTGCGCGTGCGGCTCGGCTATTCGAGAAGCGACGACGACGCCGGCTTGCCCGCGAGCCAGGCGCGCGCATCGAACAGCGCGCTGCTGTCCGCCTTGCGCTGGCGGCCGATGAGATCGAGATAGAGCGGCACGAGGCGTTCGGGCTCCGGCAGCGCCATCCGGTCTTCGGCCGGGTGCGATTGCCCGCGTAGCGGCGAGCGAATGGGCCCCGGGATCACCGCGTTGACACGCAGGTTGCCGCGGTTCTCCCATTCGTCGGCAAGTTCGCGCGACAGCGCCGCCACGCCCGCCTTGGTCACCGCGTAGCCGCCCCAGTAGGCGCGTGGCTCCAGTCCGCGATCGTCGAGCGTGAAGATCACGCTCGCGTCGTTCGCGCGCGTGAGCAGCGGCATCAGCGCGCGCGTCAGGCCCATCGGCGCGGCGACGTTCACCCGCAGGAGATTGAGCCAGCCATCGAACGACTGGTGCTCGATCGGGCCCAGCGAGCCGAGCACTGCCGCGGTGTGCACGATCGCGTCGAGGCGCTTGAACTGCGATTCGAGCGCGCTGGCGACGTTGGCAAAGTCGTCGGCTTCCGCCTTGGCGAAGTCGAGCGGCAGGATGACGGGCTCGGGGTGGCCGGCAGCGACGATCTCGTCGTAGAGCGCCTCGAGCTTGTGCACGACGCGCGCGTGCAGCACGACGGTCGCGCCCTCGGCCGCACAGGCTCGCGCAATGGGCGCGCCGAGGCCGCCGGTGGCGCCGGTCACGAGCACGACGCGGTCTGCTAGGAAGTTCGGCTGCATGGAAGGCATCGTGGATTCGTCGCGAGTGGCGAGCGGATGATAGCCGCATTGCGACGCGCTCCGGTATGCGAATGGTTGCACCGGTTTGCCCGGAGTGCGACCGATCACGTATAATCCGCCGCTCGCCGTGGGGGTATAGCTCAGCTGGGAGAGCGCTTGCATGGCATGCAAGAGGTCAGCGGTTCGATCCCGCTTACCTCCACCACAACGACACGCGCACCCGCCCCCATGCGGGTCGCACCTTCCAGGTCCCCATCGTCTAGAGGCCTAGGACATCGCCCTTTCACGGCGGTAACACCGGTTCGAATCCGGTTGGGGACGCCAAGTAAAGCAATGACTTGTACGACAATCGGCAATGCATGTGGCCGCTGTGTCCGCCACGTGTCCGCCAAGCGTGTTGGGCCGACAGGCGGTAACCGTCACAGTCTCACGGCCGTCGCCGAGGCCACTGCGCCGGCACCTGATGTGTACGGGTCGTCGGGGACACCGCGCAATTCGCAGTCTCCGAATTCATAGTCGAGCCAGCGAGTGCGAATCTCCGGCGCCTGCGCCCGGTAGCGTGCACGCACCCAATGTTCGCCATCTGGCGAATAGCGAAACGAGTAGAGACGAAGGATCAAGGCTTGCGTGGCTCAACGTCGCGCGCGTCCCGGTGCTTGATCGCCTGCTCCCCCGTCTCGCCCATCGGTCCTACGCACCCGCAGCTACTACATGCAATCGCGTAGCCGGGGAGGGCGCTCGTCGGGATCGTGACGAGATCGAGCGGCGAGTCGTCGTCATCGCACCAGGTGCAGGGCTTCATGGTGGCATCGTACGGCGAGAAAGCTGGCTGACGGAATAGTACTTCTGCGCGTTGTAACGCGCGAGGTCCCGTAGGAGACTGCCTGCAGATTGGCCGCGGCGGCTGCCAATTTGTCGGTGCAGCAACGATCGACGGCAGTAGCCGACCCACCTACCTGACATTGCGCTGTCGCCCACTCGACTTCGATTGTGGATGGCGTAACGTCGACATGCCAATCGGCCAGCAATCTCAGGAGCATTTTATGCAGAACCAACTTCGAATGTTTATCCTCGCATCCGCCATGACTGTCGGAGGTACGGCGTTTGCGCAAAATGGCAACCCGCAACTCGCCGATCCATCGTTCAACTCGTGGATGACGACTCACAAGGGCAACATCACCAAGCAGGAATACATGGACGAAGCGGGCCGGCGCTGGGACAGGATGGACAGCAACGGTCAAGGACTGACGCCCACGCAAATCGATTCGATGTACGGGAGCGCGCCGACGCCGAACATGGTGAAACGCGGTACCAACAAGACCAATCCGACAGGCACGGAAGCGGCGGGCCAAAACAGCGGCGGCAAGTAGGAACCAGGCGCCTTGTGCGCCTTTAGATCGGACGGGCCAGTCGCGGCGGTGAAACCGCGTCCCATGCCAATGTCGGAGGCCGTCCGATTGCCATCATGCATACCCAGCTTGAGAATAAATGCTTGCGGGTGGGAGCATGGATGCACGACGAAGAGAAAAATTGCGCCATGGACGAGAGTCGGCAGATCGATGTGGCGAACAGGGAGGATGTCGCCTACTGGACCAAGCGTCTCGGGTGTAGCGAACCGGAATTGCTATGGGCGATTAGGCGCGCAGGAAGCGATGCGATCGCCGTGGGTGCGTTTCTGTCCTATCGGAGAAGATCGCAATGACCAAGCCCATTGCGCCGCCCTCAGATACTCGCCGCGCCCGCGTCTAGCTGTCCCTCGACAGCCTCGATCGTCGCTTGGCGGGCGTCCATTCGACGGTCGCACTGCGGACAAGGGACTAGGTGCCCGGCGGCATCGGCGATTAGATGCTCAGAAATGGCATGGCACGCGCCGCACTGCGCCATAAGCCGGGCGGCGTCCGCGCTGGTGACGCGAATGTGGACGTTCCCGGCGATGATGGCTTCGGCGCCGCCTCCAATGGCCGCAGACCACTGGCCCGAAATCATCGGAGTGTCAGTGTCAGCACCATGTGAGCTAGGCGTATCGCTCATGCTGCGAATTTGAACGTGCACCCAACAACTCGTCTGTGCGCTGTCGCACATAGATGCGATTCCGCACAGGCTAAGACGCACTCCGCATCAAATCGGCGACGATCAGTGAAGGGACAGACCCCAGGTGCGGTAAGCCATGTAGACGATCCAGGCGACCATGGCCGCGATAGCCACGACGATCATCAAGTCGATGAGGCGTGCTCGCCAATACCGATTGGGATCATGGTCGGCAACCGATGGGCCAAGGAATCTGAAGTAAATACGCCTTGCCAGTGATGGCCGACCGGTTACGTGCGCCACGGGCATGCTCGCTCCTCGTGTCCACAGTCGAACGACACCCTGTGGTGGCCCAGTTGAGTTACTACTCTCGCTTCGCGCTAGTAAAGGGTCGGAGGGCTATTCACAGAAAGACTGTGATCGCAAAGTATGCGAGGTACACAAACGCCCAAACGATCGCGATAGGCAGAAGATCGGCAATCATGGATACGGCCTTGGTTCTTGTCGATGCCGTCCAGTGCTCTGGTGGAGGCGAACCGGCCGAGGCGCTAGGTCGAGTAAGAGGCAGGCTATTCACAGATTGAATTGAATCGTACGGCTAGCCGGTTGTCTGTGCGTTAGCGCACGGAGACCTCGCGATACGCGGTATTGACGTTACCGAAATTCGACGAGGCGCTACGGTTTCAATCGCAACTCGTGGCGCCGTTTAGATGATGGGATCGCCAGAGGGCTGGGGCGAGGCTCCGTTGGCGGCGGGCTGTGTCTCCACGGCCTCAATCGTGGCGTTACGAATGTCCATGTGGCGACCACATTTCTTGCACGGCACCGGGGTTGTCCTGGCCTGGGCAATGAGAAACTTGTCGATGTCTCCGCATACCTTGCATTTAGTCATGGCCCAGACCTGGCCAGAACCCGAGAGATGAAGTCGAACGTCCTGCATTGAATTCTCCTTGGCAATGCCTCGGATCATCAAACACAGCCGTCTGCTGGTGATTTTCACGCGGGGTGCCGAATTGGCGACTACCAAGTAGGAGCCTGGTCCGGTTGATCGCCGTGAGAGCGCCGCTGTGGTTACGGGCGCGTCGGTCAGGTGAGCCATTTGATCGCATCGCCAGCCGCATGTCTGTGCGCCGTCGCACATAACATGCCCGGTCAGCAGCTCCGTCAAATCGCGGCATGTGCAGGCGCTACGAATTCCCGGAATTTGTCGGTATCGCCGCCCACCTCGCACTTGATCATGACCCAAGCCTCGCTCGCGCCCATCAAACGCAAATCGATAAGCTTGCACCGTCCTCTTCGCGCTGCGTACCGCTGACGGTCGTGCCCTACGGGGTTATCAGCCCCCGCCGATATGGAGGCGAATTCAGTCGGCGCAATGTCCATGAGTCGGCGCCGCTGGCGCCGTCCCAATCAAGGACATTCATAGCCACGAACCAAGGTAGCAACCAACGCGGCAACCAGAATCAACCGTTCACGCAGCAGCCCGACGACCGTACCAAAAACGGTGACGGCGACCAATGCGCCATACAGGCGCCGAGGTCAACCGCGTTGTCGTTTGGCCTCACTGACAGGTTGCACAGCTGGCACGCCGGAAACTTCTGACGCACAACGTGTGCCCATACGAGGAAAAACAAATGACGAATTCCAATTCTGACTTCACGAAGGTCGGCGACGCGAATCGCGATCCGATCACCGGCGCCCCAGGCGCACATCCCGTTGGTACGGGCATCGGCGCGGCCGCCGGAGGAATGGCGGCCGGAGCAGCTGCCGGCACTGTCGCCGGTCCCGTTGGCACGCTCGTTGGCGCCGTCGCCGGCGCGGTGCTCGGTGGATTGGCGGGAAAGGGTGTTGCCGAAGCCATCGATCCCACGGTGGAGGAAACGTATTGGCGTGAGAACTTTACGAGTCGGCCATACGCCACTCCTGGCGCCAGCTTCGACGAGTACGCCCCCGCCTATCGCGTTGGTGTCGATTCCTATCAACAAAACCCCGACCGCTCGTTCGACGATGCAGAGGATGAAATGATGTCCGATTGGGACACTGCCAAAGGATCGTCAAAACTCACTTGGGATCAGGCAAGATTGGCAAGCCGCGATTCGTGGCAACGATTGAGCAACCGCGAACGGGTATGACGTCATTTGACCCCGGCCCCGCGCCGGGGTTTTCACTTCCGGCGGCTGGCACCAAAGCCAACGATCCTTAAAGGCGGCCACGACCTCTAAAATGGCGGCATGTGCGGCCGATACGAACTCCATACGTATCCTGCGGCATTGGCCCTAGCGTTTGGTGTTCCGTTTCCCGTCGTGCTGTTGAATAGACAGTCCCCAGCCGCTTTCGCTTGCGACTCCCCACTGGTCGACCATGTTGGTTGTGCTTGTCGCGTAGGCGGTGCTGCAAACCAACATCGTCGCGCAAACCCATTTCCCGGGCCTCATAGTGGTCTCCCTTGCCGCGTTTGGTTGGATGCGGCGGCCAACGGGCGCAAGGAACGGGCCACGCTGAGTTCAGCCTCACGGCGGTAAATGAGCGGGTCCGAGCTCGACGTGGCTCACGGCGATGCCGAGGCGGCGCCGGTCCGGATTGATGCCGAGGTCCGCAGGCCGCGCCGCAGTGATGCCGCGAAGCGTGATCTGCACATACGGCACGCACGACGCATGTCGCGCGGGGTCGATGACGCCGCTTAAGATCCAGCCATCCTTTTCCGCGCGTTCGACGGTGACATCGACCGCGGCGCCCTGCGCGTCGACTGCGATATCGTCGATCGACTGCCCGCCGATCACCCACGGTACGTGGATGCGCATTGCCAGCGGCCGGTCGAGCCTGACGGGCAACTCGATCGTCGAACGCTGGGCGGGCCCCGTCCAGCGGAATGAGCCGAAGTGAGGGTGCTGCTCGACAGCGTGCCATTCGAATCCAGTCGCCTCCTGGTCAAGACGAAACGTTTCGTCGGCATCGAGCGAGCGCAACTGCTCGGGTTCAAAACGCGGCTCGACACCTTTGGCGATGCGATTCGCGCGGAATATTTCGCCCGCACGGAGGCCGGCCTGATCGGGCATCCGGATCCGGGTCGAGCGGCCCGCGTGCAGCGACGCCAGGACCTTGACGAGCTCTTCGCCAATGAAGCGGTCGCCGCGGGCGAGCCCGGCGAGCAATGCCCGCTGCTCGTCGACGGATTTCGACTGGTAGGCGTTGCGGCGCGCCGCCGCGTTGCACTTGAAAACGGTTACATCATTGCTGGGCACGATCGCGCTGGCGGCGCGCACGCGCTGGAAAAACTCGCAATCGGTGGGCAGCTGCAACACGCCCGGATTGCGCCAAAGGCCGACGCGGTCGACAAGCGCGCGCCGATGCACGAGCGCCGACGGCGGCACGAAGTCGTCGTCGCCGCAGCGCCCTTCGATGAACAGGCCGGCGGTGGACGTGGCATCCGACCCCGGCGGTCCGTACATGATCATGCCGCCGGCAGCGGCTTGCGCGCCGGCCGCGCGCGCGGCACCAATCGTCGACTCCAGGTGCCGAGGCGCCCAGATATCGTCGTGACCGAGGTAGGCGATCCACTCGCCCCGCGCGATGCCGAGACCGTGGTTGTTGGGTTCCTGCTGGCTGCCCGAATTCGCGTCCAGATTGATCCAGGCGACCCGCGGATCGGCGAACCCCCCGACCACGGCTTCGCTGTCGTCGGTACAGGCGTCGCCGATGACCAGGAGCTCGAAATCGCCGATTGTTTGCCGCAGGACAGACGTGATTGCGCACGCCAGCGCGGCGCTCCAGTTGTAGGTGGCGATGATCACGCTCACCTGCGGCACCGCGTCGGCTCCCGCGGCAGCCATGGTGGCCGGCGCGGCCGTGCCGATCACCACTGGTACGGAATGAGTGCCGCGGCCTCGGCGCTGTCCCACGGCATGTCGAGTGCGTCCGGTTTTTCGTAGTCGTACAGGCTGGTAGGCATGTTGATGATCGCCGATTCGATGTCGCCGATGTTCTTCCAACCGTGATAGAGGTTGGGCGGCACCACCAGCAGTCCCGGACTGAGCGTGCTTGCGAGCAGGGTGTTGAGGTGGCCGAACGTAGGCGAGCCGACCCGGCCGTCGAAAACCACGAACCGGATGAGGCCACTGACGACGAACAGGCGATCGGTGCTGCGCTGGTGCAGCCCCCACGCCCGGACGTGTCCCGGCAGGGTCGTCGTGAGGTGCACCTGGACCACAGGCGCGCCCATCGCCGCCCAGTCGGCGCGCGCCACTTCGACCAGGTGTCCGTCATCGTGCGGCACCGGTCGCACGGGGCGGAACACCACGCCGTCGATGGACAGCTGCTTGAGCGCACCGGACGCATCGACGGCCGACTGTTTCGCCACCAGCTCGTCGCGACCAATCAAGTCAGATTTCATGAGCTCAGCGTGGCGCGCGGGGCGCCTTGGACGGAGAGAACGACCAGCCGCATGGGTAGCTTGCCGAGGCAGCGTATCACGGGTCCAACCGAGGTTGCGAGGGGTCGCGAGCGGCCAGGCCGATCGGTGACGCGCGCCCGTCGGGCAGCACCCGGAGCGCGTGCGCGACCTTCGCCGAGCCGGCGGCGAACGTCGATGCGATGGTCGCCGATGGCGCTGGCGAGCGATCAGGTCAATGCGCACCCTTGCGCGCCGCGCGCTGTGGCATCGCGAACACGCATAGCGTCATCGCCGCGACCAGGATCGCCGAAGCGACGTAACGACTGAGCGCAAGGCCGCCATGGTCCGTGGGCTTGTCGAGGAAATCGCCCACCACCGCGCCTAACGGTCGGGTGAGGACGAACGCGGCCCAGAACAGCAACGTGCGGGAGATGCGCGTCCAAGCGTAAGCGGCCGCGAGTACCGCCAGCAGCGCGCCGAACAGCAGCGCGCTGTCGAGGTAGCCAAGGCCGGCAGAATCGGCAACCCAGTCGCCGAGCGCGGTGCCCAGCGTCTGCGAAAACATGATCGTCGTCCAGTAGAACATTTCGACCTTGGGCGTTTCCACGGTCGCGACGTCGATCGATCCCAGCGTGTGGTACCAGACCCACAGGGAGGTGACCAACAGCGCCAATAGCAGTGACGCCCCGCCTGCATAACCGATTCCCAGCGATCGATCGGCAAAGTCCGCCATCGTCGTGCCGACGGTCGTCGTGGCGACGATGGTCAGCCAATAGAGCGGAGCACTGAATCTGCGCGACTTGACCTGGGCACTGACGGCCACCGCGAACACGACCAGGAAGATGATGGAAGCCACGAGGTAGCCGAGGTTCATCGACATCGACACCGCATCGCCGCCGGTCTCGCCGAGCGTCGTCGCGAGCACCTTCGTGATCCAGAACGCCAGCGTGACTTCGGGAACCTTGCTGCGCGTGGAGCTGTCGCTGCCCATCAATATTGCCGTGGTTGACCGATGAAGGAATGACTCCAGACAGCCGGAACGGCACCGGAGTTGCGCTTCATCACGGTTTCACTGGCGGGTCGCCCGACGCGAGCGCGCGTCAGCGACCCGTCAGGCAGCGTCGATCATCCGACGTGGCGGGCTCCGGCATGGCTGAATCGGGCGCCGACGCCAGAGGAGCCCGATGATTCGACCGGGTCACGCGAGAACGCGAGCACCTTGCGGGCAGGCTGCGTGCTCTGGCGGTTGCGGGCGATGGCGGCCTGCAGTTCGTCGTAGTTGCCTCCGCCAGCCGCCAGTCCCGCGAGCAGTTCGCCACGCGTGCAGTCCAGGAAATGCGCCCAGGCGTCCACTTCCTGGATCGTGCGGATGTCGAGCTGGGGTGCTGCGGGCGCGTCTTCATTGATCGTGGTCACTTCCATGCGGCCTCCGGGTGGTTATCGATGCACGACGAGTGGCGCAATCGTCGTCAATCGCAACCAGCCCCGGTATCGGCCGTTTGCCGAAGCGGGACTCGGCGTTTGGCCGACACCATGCGAGGGACTTTCAACGTATGTACGCCGCCGTACACAGTATGCGTATCGAACGCGGGCAGGGTATAAGCAGGCCTCCTGACGGATTCACCATTCGACGACTTGGCCAAGGCCTCGTGTCGGTTGTTGGATTTCCAACATCGCTCGAGGATTGTCAATGCCGCTCGCCGCCGCGCCGTCGCCGCGTTCGAACATGCTTCTCGAGCAGTTGCCACAAGACGTCGGCGGGCAACTGCTCGAAGCCGGCAAGGCGATGTCGCTTGACGTCGGCGCCCTTTTGGCCTCGCCCGAAGCCTCGGTTACGCACGTTTACTTTCCGATTTCGGGTTTCATCTCGCTGTTGAGCCCAACGAAGTCGGCAGCCGCGCTCGAAGTCGGCCTCATCGGTTGCGAAGGCATGTTTGGTGCGACGCTGTTACTCGGCGTCATCCAGTCCCCCGTCACCGCGCTCGTGCAAGGCGGTGGAACAGCACTGAGGCTGAAGGCCGGGGATTTCCTGCGGATCGCCGCACAAAGCCCGGCCCTCGACGCCGTGGCGCGCAAGTATCTTTATGTCTATCTGACACAGCTCGGCCAGACTGCCGCCTGCAATCGCAGCCATTCGGTGAATGCGCGGATGGCGCGCTGGCTGATGATGACGCAGGACCGCGCGCGCTCATCGACCTTCACCATGACGCACGAATTCCTGGCCAACATGCTCGGGGTACGCAGGGCCGGCGTGACCGAGGCGGCGCAGCGGCTGAAGGACAAGGGCATCATTCGCTACGTGCGCGGCGCCGTTACCGTGCTCGACCGCGAACGCCTCGAGGGCGCGTCGTGCGGGTGCTATGACGAGCTCCGGCAGACGTACGCGCGCGCGATGGGGTCGGTTCGCGCGGGAAAACGCCGGCGCTGAGACCTCGCGTGGCGCGGCGTTCGCGGTCGCATCATGAGTGACGGTTAGGTACGGTTCCGTACAAATATTGACACGTCGAGGGACTTTAAAAAAAATGCCCCCGGTCATGGGGCACTGATTCCAGGTACCCGCAAGTTCGTGCCGGATGCGGGTGCAAGCATCATGTTTGCATTGGCCGAGCAGCGCGTTTCACGCTGGCGCCTCGTCCTGTGTCGACCGAAGGCGGCGATCGACTCGTGAGGTGCCGCAGGCGCCTCATCTTGAGGAACAGGCATGCAGGAAGTCCGATTGCACCTTGCCAGCACCGGCGAAGTCTGGGCCATGACCAAGTGCATGGTCTGCGGCGATATCGACAAGTTTCCGCTCGCCCGGGCGATGGAGTCGCCTGTGCCGTGCAAGAAGTGCGGGCATCACATGGATATCCGTCACGCGAGCATCGAAGCGGCGGACGGCCGGTCCGATATCGATCTCGACAGGATGCGCAGCACCGGCCTCTAGCCGATAACGCCATCCGTTTGGGCTGAATGGCATCATGGAAAATTCGCTCCCGGATCCTCTTGATGCGACGACGCGCGACCTCGGCGATGCCACGCTTGACCGGCTGCTGGCGACGAATCGGGACGTGGTCGCGCTTCCGACAACCAAAGGGCCCGAGCTGTCCGAGCCGCCGCCTGCCCTGCCGTTCTGGACAAGGGCCTATCTGTACATGCTCGGTGCAACCGCACCGGTCGATGAGTCGCCGAAATCGTTGCACGATCGCGCGGTCGACGCAGTGATCGTGGCGACCATTGTCTTGCTGCTGGTCTGGATCGCCTATCTGACGATTCGCGGCTGGGCGCTCTACCACCAGTACTAGGCGACTCCGCCATTCACGTCGGCAAACGCGCGACGCCGGCGTGCTGCGCGAAAAGCTCGAGATAGTCGTCGGCGCCATGCGCTCCCGCGGAAGGCAACGGCGCGCACCGTATAGCACCCCGTGTCGGATATGTACCGACGCGCAAAAGCGGTGCGCGCCGATCGACGCGGCATTCGTGCGGCTCGTAACTTCCGCACGTCATCCACGGAGAACGGCCATGGCCACACGCAAGACCACCGCGCAATCCAAAGTCGAGAAGACGATGAAGGAAAGGAAGAAGGGGACGCTTAAAAGCGGCTCCGGCAAGAAGGTCACCAGCCGCAAGCAGGCGATCGCGATCGGACTCAACGAGGCACGCAAGAAAGGCGCCAAGGTGTCGAAAAAGTCCTGATATCCGTGGTGCGCGGCCCGCCGTCCGGAGCCGCGGGCCTGTCGGCGGCGCAGCGGGCCTATCGGCAATGACCGTCAATAGGCAAATAACCGCTAGCGCGGGAACTGCGTCGCCAGGAGGTAACCGAACTCGGCGACACCTCCGACGACGATGGCAAGCACTACCCAGGCCACGACATCCACGACGAAATCCCGGCGCGCGGCGGGCTCCAGCGATCTCAACACCATGCCGTTGACTTCGCGAGCGTTCATCATTCGTCTCCGCAGTTGCATGGCACCAGCGTAACCGCGTCCTGGCACGCGCTGCATCGGCTAAGCCCCAAACCTTGCGTAGGCTGACGTCCCGCAAGGTTGCGGGAGGACTCTTGACGGCAGGCATGTACCCGCCGGCACCGAGTTCCGATGCGCACATCGAGGCAACATCACCCGCGCAAACAGCATCCGGGTGTCGCATGCACCAGAAGCGCTTGGCCAATCGCATCCGCAGAGGCGCCTGTGCGTCGCATCCAGCAGCATCCAGCAGAAGGTGGGCGCGCGTGTGTGCTGGCCGGCGTCGGATTATCGTAGGCGCAACGCCTAGGCGAAGTTGGGATGGCCTCCGATCGTGCTGCGCGGTCGGATCCACCAGCATGGCGGCATGTGCCATTTCCTGCGCAGTTTCCGCATCACGCACGCAGCAGTGCAAACCGAGTCGGCGCCGCTGCACCCGGTCGACAACCTGCAGCGCTGGTCCACTTACCTCGATCGCATGCCGGACGAATTCGTCGACGTATTGAGCGGACGCGGCGATCCCGCGAACGATGCAGACGAGAGCGGTTACCGGTCGACGCGCGAAAATGCCGCAGCGAATCACGGGACGTCTTGAGAACCTTGTCGAGCTGATGCGCAAGCCCCACCCATCCCCGGCGGAAGACGATGCTGCCGCGCGGCGGGCGAGCCAGCCGGGGCGCGCGACTGCCTTGCCGCTTCCGCATGAGCGCGATGAAAGCTCCGCAGCTGGGCATTCGCCGGACGGGGTGATACGCCGGGCGCAACTCGATCAGACGAGCGGCAAAGTCGACACGGATAACTACACGCGGGTGCGCGACGTGAGTCGCGATCGCCGTCTGCCAAGGCCGAACGGGGAGCAATAGTCCCCTGATCGCACGCCGCTTCGGTTCAGCCCGGTCGGGGGTGCCCGGTGCGATGGGGCCCGCGAAGTCAAAGGGGCGCCGGCGCCCTTCGCAGGTGCGCCCGGCGGCAAAACCTCAAGCGCGCGGTTGCGGCGCGGTGTCGGCGGCACGCCTCGCGGAAGATTTGGATCCGCGGCGAGCCGTGGCCTCCAGCGCATCCTTGCGCGCCTGAAGCCGACGTCCGAGTTCGACCAGGTCCTCGCCGCTTTTCTTCATTTGCGGGAAGAGTTCGTTCTCCTCTTCATTGACATGGTGCTTGGTGTATTCGCCGAGTACCTTCACGCCGGCATCGTAGAGTGGGTCCGAAACCGGCGCCGCCTGCAACCGGGCGATGATGTCCTTGAGGGTTTGATGCTCGACCGCCGCCTCGTCGACGAGAGCCTTGTCGACACTGCCGGTGAGGCGCGCGGCGGGGTAGAAAATCTCCTCTTCCATCGTGGCATGCACGGTCAGTGCATTGCAGATGCGGATGACCAGCATTTTGCGTGCTGTCGTCGTGCCGTTCTCCTGCAAAGTCTCGTATTCCTTGAACATGGCGTCGACCTCGTCGTGGTCCGCCTTCAGGAGCTCGATGGCATCCGGCTCTGCGGACGATGATTTCATTCCAAACATGCGGTTCTCCTTGGGTGTGTACAGACGATAGCCGGGCCACGGCGTGCGCTGTATCGGGCAAACCACGATGCGCCTGTAAGCCGGAAGGAAGCGGCAAACCACGTCGCCGTTCCGTTGTCGACCGCACAACCGCCGGCGGTGGCCGTTGCACCTACACGAAAATCGGCGGATGGCGGACCGACGGCGGCGCCCAGACCGGCGATCTTCGTTTGCTTGACCAAGGAAAACCCGGGTGAGTGGTTCGTGCAACCGAGGCTTTTCACCATTCATGACCGCGCAGCCCTGCCGGGGCCGCCGGGCAAACGCCACAGGCGCATTGCGCACGCGCCCCTTCTGCCCGCCCGCGCAGCGGGTTAGAGTCCCTGCCGGATGGAAACGAGCACCCCCGCACTGCCTGACGGCATCTTGGAACCCAAGCCGAAACCGCCATACTCGCTTGCGAGCGACGACACCCGTTATCGCCTGCTGGTGGAGTCGATCTCCGACTACGCGATCTACCTGATCGATCCGGAGGGGCGGGTGTCGAGCTGGAACGCCGGCGCGCAGCGTTTCAAGGGTTATGCCGCGGCGGAAATCGTCGGGTCTCATTTCTCCCGCTTCTATTCGGATGAGGACCGGCGTGCGGGTTTGCCGCAGAAGGCACTCGCCACCGCCGCGCGCGAGGGCCGCTTCGAAAGCGAGGGCTGGCGGGTGCGCAAGGACGGCACCCGTTTCTGGGCGCACGTCGTGATCGATGCGATCCGCGACCCCTCCGGTCGGCTGGCCGGCTTCGCCAAGATCACGCGCGACCTGACCGAGCGGCGCGCGGCCACCGAAACACTTCGCCGCAGCGAGGAGCAGTTCCGCCTGCTGGTGCAAGCCGTCACCGACTACGCCATCTACATGCTCGATGCCGAAGGCCGCGTGGCGAGCTGGAATCCTGGTGCGCAGCGCATCAAGGGATACTCGCCGGACGAAATCATCGGTGCGCATTTCTCGCGCTTCTATACGCCCGAGGATCGTGAACGGGGCGAGCCGGCACGCGCGCTCGAGACAGCCCGGCGCCAGGGAAGCTTCGAAAAGGAGGGATGGCGCGTGCGCAAGGACGGCTCGCGGTTCTGGGCCAGCGTGGTCGTCGATCCGGTGCGCGACGCCAAGGGGCAGATCATCGGCTTCGCGAAGATCACGCGCGACATCAGCGAGCGGCGCAACGCGCAGATTGCCCTCGACCAGGCGCGCGACGCGCTGATGCAGTCGCAGAAAATGGAGGCGGTGGGCCAGCTGACCGGCGGCATCGCGCACGACTTCAACAACCTGCTGATGGCCGTGCTGAGCAGCCTCGAGCTGGTGCGCAAGCGCCTGCCGCAGGATCCGCGGATACTTTCCCTGATCGACAACGCGGTGCACGGCGCCGAGCGTGGCGTCGCGCTGACGCAGCGCATGCTGGCATTCGCCCGTCGCCAGGATCTGCAGCTCGGCGCCGTCGACGTACCGGTGCTGGTGCGCGGCATGACCGACCTCCTGCAGCGATCGCTCGGCCCGTCGATCCAGATCGAGACCCGATTTCCACTGGCGCTGAGCGCTGTGCGCGCGGACGCGAACCAGTTCGAGCTCGCGCTGCTGAACCTTGCCCTCAACGCGCGTGATGCCATGCCCGACGGTGGCCCCCTGATATTCGCCGCGCGGGAGCAGGATATATCCGCCGGCAATGCCATGGGGCTCGCGGCGGGACGCTACGTCTGCCTGTCGACGATCGATTCCGGCGTGGGCATGGACGAGGCCACGCTGGCGCACGCGGCCGAGCCTTTTTTCACGACCAAAGGGGTCGGCAAGGGCACGGGCCTCGGGCTGTCGATGGTGCACGGCCTGGCCGAGCAGTCGGGCGGCTGCCTGGTGCTGAAGAGTCGTCCGCAGGAAGGCACGACTGCCGAAATCTGGCTGCCCGTGGCCGAGGACGTCGACGCGGATCAGCCGAGGGTCGCCGCGCCGGCGACGCGCGATGCGCAACCCGAACCGGCACTCGTCGTGCTTGCGGTGGACGACGACGAGCTCGTGCTCAGCAACACCGTGGCGATGCTCGAGGAGCTCGGGCACCGACCGCTGGCGGCAATGTCGGCGGCGGAAGCGCTGGCGATCCTGCGCACCGCGCCGCATGTTGACCTCGTGATGACCGATCAGGCGATGCCGGGCATGACCGGCGTCGAGCTCGCCACGGCGATCAAGGCCGAATGGCCGGACGTTCCGGTCGTCATCGCCACCGGTTTTGCGGAACTGTCGGGAAGCGCGGGGATGCAATTCAGCAAGCTCGCCAAGCCGTTCAAGCTCGACGACCTGGCGCGAGTCGTTCGAGTCCGTCAAGCACTGAACGCGGGCGAGGGCGGCGCAGGCCAGGTGTGTGCCACATCCGCAACGCTGCGCGCGTTCGCTGCCTTGCGCCTGGCGCGCGAACTTGCAATGATCTGCAGCGGTTGATACTGGTCGAGGGAGGCGGCGTGCCCAATCGGGAAGAAGCGGAAGCCATGGCGGATGCGATCCTCGCGGCGCATAAAGGCCGCGACAGGCCCGAGGCGCCCGCGCCGACAGGCGGCAGCATCAAGGCGTTCCTCGTGGCCGGTTTTGCCGCCGGAGCGATCGTCGCGTTGCTGCCGATTCACCAATTCCTCATCGGCGGAGTCGTCGGGCTCGGGATCGCCGGCGTGACGGGCGCGATCGCCGTGCGCCTCAAAGGCTGATTCGCGATACCGGTTCAGGCTTGTCGCGCGCCGCTGACCGGGCGCCAGCGGCGCGTTCTGTAGAATTCGCGCGTGATCCGTCGACCGTACGCTGCCCTGTGGGCCGCGCCCATCCCGAACGGCCACGGCGTGGCGCGGCCGGGCGCACGATGAACGACTCGCATCCGGTCGACGCTGCGACGCTCGTCATCCGCGCCGCGTACGACGCCGTCGACTACGACTGCACCGCGTACCCGCAAAGCCATCCGGATCGGTTGCGCACGATTGCCCGAGTGTTCGGCGTGGATGCGCCACCGGTCGCAACGGCGCGCGTGCTCGAGGTGGGCTGTGGCGATGGATCCAACGTCATTCCCATCGCCGACGCATTCCCGCAGGCGACGTTCTTCGGCTGCGACCTCGCGCCGCGGGCGATCGAAAAGGGCCGCGCGCTGATCGACGAAGCAGGGCTGTCCAACGTCACGCTGCACTGCCAGGACCTGCGCGAGCTGCCCGCGTCGTGGGGCGAATTCGACTATGTGATCGCGCACGGCTTCTATTCGTGGGTGCCGCCGCCGGTGCGCGAGGCGCTGATGACGCTGCTGGCGACGCGGATGAGTCCCACCGGCGTGGCGTTCGTCAGCTACAACACCCTGCCGGGCAACCGCGTGCGCCAGATCGCGGAGGACGCGATGCACTGGCACACCCGCGGCAGCACGAGCGCGGCGGAAACGCTGCGCGCGTCGCGCGAGCTCCTGACGATGATGGGCGCGCCCGGCCTGACGCAGTGGCCCGCCGACGCCGCATTGCGCGCCGAATTCACCAACCGCGCTGAGCAATCCGACAGCGTCCTCTATCACGACGATCTCGCGCAACCGAACGACGCCGTCTATTTCCACGAATTCGCCGCGCATGCCGAGCGTCATGGCCTCGCCTATATCGGCGACAGCGACGTGCGCCTGATGAGCGGCGGCGGCCTCGCACCGGAGGTGCGCAAGTTCGTCGTGCGCTTCGATCGCATCGCGCGCGAGCAATACCTCGACTTCATGCGGATGCGCCGGTTCCGCCAGTCGCTGTTGACGCGCGCCGCCTCGGTGACGGGCTTCAACCTCGACGCGGCGCGTATCGATGGGGTCAAGGTGACCGTGGCGTCGACGCTGATGCAGTCGATGGCCGAGGCGGAGCGCATGGGCCAGCCGCGTGAATCGGCGTTCCATGGTGGCTCGCCGATGCTCACCGCGATGGTGATGTGGCTTGCCGAGCTCGCCCCGCGCGCGATGGAATCGGGCGAAGTCGCGCGCTGGCACGCGGATCATGCGAAAGCGGGCGCGCCGCCGCTGGCCTCGCTGCTCGCCGAAGCCTGGGTCGGCGGAGTCATCGACCTGCATTCGCAGCCGGCGGCGCTGACGACCTCGATCGCGCAACGACCGCGCGCCAGCCGTATCGCACGATACCTGGCGCAGTCGCGCACGCGCGTGGTCAATGTCCGCCACGAATCGGTAAGTCTCACCAATCCCGTCGCGCGCAAGCTGTTGACGTTGCTCGACGGCACGCGCGACCGCGCGACGCTGGAGCGCGAGCTCGGCCCCACGACCGAGCCGGGCGCGCCTGGTGTCGACGCCATGCTCCAGGCTTTCGCCCGGCTCGCGCTGCTGGTTCCCTGACCACTCACCATGGATTCCCCAATGGACACTTCGGCACTCGACCGCCGCATCGACGCGCAATGGGATGGCGATATCGTCCCGCAAATCACCGAATACATCCGCGTGCCGGCGAAGTCGCCGCATTTCGATCCCGCGTGGCAGGCCAACGGCCACATCGAGCGCGTGATCACGCAGGCGCTGGCCTGGGTGCGCGCGCAGCCCGTCGCCGGACTGCGTGCGGAGATCGTGCGCATACCGCAGCGCACGCCGCTGCTGTTCATCGAGGTGCCGGCGAGCGCGGGCCGACGCGCCGACGGCGGCGTCATGCTCTACGGGCATCTCGACAAGCAGCCGGAGATGGTCGGCTGGCATGCGGCCGCCGGGCCGTGGGTGCCACGCTTCGAGGGCGGCCGCCTCTATGGCCGCGGCGGCGCCGACGACGGCTACGCGGTGTTCGCGGCGCTGTCGGCGCTCGCCGCCCTCGACGCCCAGCACGTGCCGCACGCGCGGTGCGTGGGCATCATCGAGACCTGCGAGGAGAGCGGCAGCTACGACCTGCCGGCGTACCTCGAGATGCTTTCGCCGCGCATCGGCGACATCGATCTCGTCGTCGGCCTCGATTCCGGCTGCGGCGACTACGAGCGCCTGTGGATGACGACGTCGCTGCGCGGCCTGGCCGGCGGCACCCTCAACGTCGAGGTGCTGACGGAAGGCGTGCATTCGGGCGACGCGAGCGGTGTCGTGCCGTCGTCATTCCGCATCGTTCGCCGGCTGCTCGACCGGCTCGAGGATGCGGCCAGCGGCAAGGTGCTGCCGCGCGAGCTGCACGCGGAAATTCCGCAGGCGCGCATCGACGAGGCGCACGCCACGGCGGCGATCATCGGTGACAACGTCGTGCGCAAATATCCGTTCGCCGGCGCGACGATGCCGATGATCGACGCGGGCGGCGAGGCGCTGCTCAACCGAACCTGGCGGCCGGCCCTGTCGGTGATCGGCGCCGGCGGGCTGCCGGCGATCGCGGACGCCGGCAACGTGCTGCGTCCGCAGACCGCGCTCGCGTTGTCCATGCGGCTGCCGCCGACCATCGACGGCGACGCCGCAGTCGGCATCATCAAGCGCATCCTCGAGTCGGATCCTCCGCAGCGCGCGAACGTGCGCTTCGACGATGCCCGCGGCGCGACCGGCTGGAATGCGCCGGCGACGGCGCCGTGGCTGCGCGAAGCGCTCGACGCCGCGTCGAGGTCGGTCTACGGCAAGCCTTCGGCCGCGATGGGCGAGGGGGGCACGATTCCGTTCATGGCCATGCTCGGCAAGCAGTTCCCGCGCGCCCAGTTCCTCATCACCGGCGTGCTCGGGCCGCATTCGAACGCGCACGGCCCGAACGAATTCCTCGACGTCCCCTACGCGCGCAAGCTCACCGCCTGCGTGGCGCGCGTGATCGCAGCGCATGCGTCCCGCGGTGCCGGCTAGCGCGGCGCGCAGTTGCAACGCCGGGCGATCGGCGCGACGATAGCCGCGGGCCGTCCGCCCGCACCTGGAGGAGTCCGGCATGCTCACGTTTCTGGCGCGCAACTGGTGGGTTCTCGTGCTGCGCGGCGCCGCCGCGATCGTGTTCGGCGTGCTGACGTTCATCTCGCCGATGACGTCGATCGCCGTGCTGGTGCTGTTCTGGGGCGCCTACGCGCTGGTCGACGGCGTGTTCGGCATCATCGCCGCGCTCAAGGGACCGCACCCGGACGGATTTCCGTGGTGGATGCTCATCATGGGCATCGTCGCCGTGGTCGCCGGCATCTACACGTTCATGGCGCCCGCGATCACCGCGCTGGTGCTGCTCTACCTGATCGCGGCGTTCGCGATCGTGCGCGGCGTCACCGAGATTGCCGCCGCGATCCGGCTGCGCAAGGAGATCGACAACGAGTGGCTGCTGATCCTCGCCGGCGTGGCGTCGCTGGCATTCGGCGTGCTGCTGTTCCTGTTTCCCGGCGCCGGCGCACTGGCGCTCGTCCTGTGGATCGGCGTGATGGCGATCGTCGTCGGCGTGATCGAGGCGGTGCTCGGCTTCAGGCTGCGCGGTCGTGCCGCCGCACAGTCGCGACCGGCACCGGTCAAGCCCTGACCATATCGCTTCAGTCGGCGTTGGGGAAGAACAGCTGCTTGCCGTTGATCTGGTAGCCGGCGATCGTCTTCTGGCCTTCGGGCGAGACGAGCCAGTCGATGAATTTCTGCCCATCCTCCTTCTTCACGTTCGGATGCTTCGCCGGATTGACGAGCATCACGCCGTACTGGTTGAACAGCACCTTGTCCCCCTGAACGAGGATCACGAGGTCGCGCGGATTCTTGAACGACAGCCACGTGCCGCGATCGGACAGGATGTAGGCGTCCATCGCCGCTGCGGTGTTGAGCGAAGGACCCATGCCCGAGCCGGTGTCGCGGTACCACGACTGCTTGAGAGCGTCGGCTGAAAAGCCCGCCGTCTGCCACAGCCGGAGTTCCGCCATGTTGGTGCCGCTGCGGTCGCCGCGCGACACGAAGGGCACCTTGGCCTCGGCGATCTTGCGCAATGCCGCAGCGGCATCGGTCATGCCCATCACCTTGGCCGGGTCGGACTTCGGTCCGATGATGACGAAGTCGTTGTACATCACGTTGTGGCGGCCCACGCCGGATCCCTCGGCCATGAACTTGTCCTCGGCGGGCCGGTCGTGCACGAATGCGACGTCGGCGTCGCCACGGCGCGCGAGATCGAGCGCCTGCCCGGTGCCGAGCGCGACGACGTGCACGTCGATGCCGGTCTCCTTGATGAACACCGGCAGCAGGTAGCCGAACAATCCGGATTGCTCGGTCGACGTGGTCGAGGCGACCGTGATGAACCGGTTCTGGGCGTAGGCGGGCAGCGCCAGCAGCGCAATGCAGAGCAGACGTACGAGCTTCATGACAGTTCTCCTTCGATGAACGCGCGCCCGATCGCCGTGCGCGGGCGCGCAAAAAACGGGGCCGCCGGTCCCGACTCCACCAGCCGGCCCTCGTGCAGCAGCAGGATGTCGTCGGCGAATCGCCGCGCCATCGCGAGGTTGTGCGTCGTCATCACGATCTTGGTGCCGGCGTGGTGGATCGCCTGCACGATGGCTTCGACGTTGCGTGCCGCCGTCGGGTCGAGGCTTGCCGTCGGCTCGTCGAGAAAAAGGATCGACGGCGCGAGCGCCCACGCGCGCGCCAGCGCCACGCGCTGCTGCTCGCCGCCGGAGAGCACGCGCGCGGAGCGCGCCGCGATGGCGGCGAGGTCGACGCGGGCGAGCACCTGTTGCGCGCGCCGGGTACGATCCTGCACGCCGATGCCGGCGAGCTTGAGCCCGAAGGCGACGTTGGCGAGCACCGAGCGGCGCAGCATCACCGGCCGCTGAAACACCAACGCCTGCTGTGCCGGCCGGGTCGCTCCGCTCGCCCATCGCACGTGCCCGGATGTGGGCGCGACGAGGCCATGGCACACGCGCAGCAGCATGCTCTTGCCAGCGCCATTGGCACCGAGGATCAGCGTGCGCGATCCGCGTCCGATCGAGGCCGAGATGCCGTGGAGCACCGGCTGGCCGCCCAGCACCAGGTGCACGTCGTCGAGGACGAGCGGCAGGATGTCGTCGCCGCTCACCGGAAGCGCCTTTGCGCGAAGCTGCGCACGCCGTACGCCAGCGCGTTGATGGCGACGATGATCGCGATCAGCATCAGGCCGAGTCCCAGCGCCAGCGGCAGGTCGCCCTTGGTGGTCTCGAGCGCGATAGCGGTGGTCATCACGCGCGTGTAGCGGGCGATGTTGCCGCCGACGATCATCACCGTTCCCACTTCGGCGGCCGCGCGGCCGAAGCCCGCAAGCAAAGCGGTCAGCAGCGAGTAGCGTGTATCCCATAACAGGGTGAGCACGCTTTGCCAGGCGGTGGCGCCGAGCGACACCAGCTGCTCGCGGTATTCGCTCCACGCGTCCTCGATCACCTGGCGCATCAGCGATGCGATCAGCGGCAGCACGAGCAGCGTCTGGCTGATCACCATGGCCGTCGGGCTGAAGAGCAGGCCGAACGCGCCGAGTGGCCCGGAGCGCGACAGCAGGAGGTAGACGAGCAGGCCGACCACGACCGGCGGCAGGCCCATGAACCCGCTCAGCAGCACCGTGATCGCGCGCCGTCCCGGGAACCGGGCGATGGCGAGCGTCGCGCCGAGCGGTGCCGCGAACACGGTCGCCAGCAGCGTGGCCGAAAGCGTCACTTCCAGCGACAGGGCGACGATCTGCCAGAGCTCCGGGTCGCCGCTGACGATCAGCGAGCCGGCGGTCGCGCACGCGAGCCAGAAGTCCTGCATCGCTCACGCCGCGACCGGCGCGCACGACCGGTGCGCCAACGGCGGACATGGAGGCGTGCAACAAGGCATAATTCGCCGAATCCTAATGGCAATGGCGTGCCATATAAATAGGCTAGGACTTGCATAACATGACCTGGATACCGCAACCGCGGGTGCAATGGCAGGCCGAAGGCGGCGATGCCGCGGACCCGCGGCTGATGGCATTGCTCGCGGGGATCGCGGCGCACGGCGCGCTTGCCGCGGCCGCACGTGGCATCGGACTCTCGTACCGGCATGCCTGGTCGCTGCTGCGGCCGTGGATCGCGCCGTCGCCACGTGCGCTCGCCATCCTGCGCCGTGGCGAAGGCGCCACGCTGACCTCCGCCGGCGAAGCGCTGCTCGCGCGCCACACCGAGCTGACGCAGCGTCTGGCCGTCGCGACCTCCGAATGGCTTTCGCAGATCGCCGAGTCCGGCACCGGGCCGCCGCTCGCCTGCGCCGCGAGCCACGATCTCCTGCTGGAGCAGCTGCCGGCGCTGGCGCGCCCGCACGGGCTCGATCTCGACATCACATTCCGCGGCAGCGACGAAGCGATCGCGGCGCTGGCCGCCGGTCAGGTCGCGCTCGCCGGATTCCACGTACCGCTCGATTCCGCGGCGATGCGTCGCCGCGTCGTCGCGCCGCTGGCGGCACGCGGCGATGTGTCGATGCTGAGGCTATTCCGCCGCATGCAGGGGCTGATCGTCGCGCGCCACGCGCGCGAGCGCATCACGAGCCTGCGCGACCTCGCGCAACGCGGCGTGCGCTTCGTCAACCGCCAGCGCGGGTCGGGCACGCGGCGACTGTTCGATTCGCTGATCGCCGCCGAGCGTATTGCCGCCACGCACATCGACGGCTATGCGCGCGAGGAATTCACCCATGCCGCGGTGGCGGCGACGGTCGCCGCCGCCGACGCGGATGCGGGATTCGGCATTGCCGCGGCGGCAGAGCGCTTCGGGCTGGCATTCGTACCGATCGCGCAGGAGTGGTATTGCCTGGCAATGCGCCACGACTTGTTCGACCTGCGGGCACGGGAAGCGCTCGTGGCGACGCTACGCGGCACCGAATGGCGCACGCTGGTGGCACACACGCAAGGCTACGCGCTGCCCCCGCGCATCGCCATCATGCGCGTCGTCACCGGCTGACCGGCGACGTTCGCGGCAACGAGCCGCTGCGGCGCGCGGGCGTGCCACCGCAGCACGAGCCGCGTGACGTCGATGTCGAATGGCGCCGGCGTGCGCTGGGCGAGAAGCTCGGCCAGCTCGGCGTCGTCGCGCGCGGTGCCGCGCCAGCGCCAGTCGTCGATGACATGGACGTCGCAGCGCTCCGCATCCTGCTCGCGGATCAGTGCCGGAGCGTCGCCGTACGGCCACGGTGGAATCGCATGAGGGACGAGGGCGGCGGCGAGGCGCGCGTCGTGCGACTGCGCATCTTCGGCACCGACGCAGACGCCGCCGCAGCGGCCGAGCTGGCGCGCAAAGCAGGGACCCTGGCGTCGCTCCAGCGCTAGGCGGACGAGGCACAGGGCGTGGCGCGCCGCCAGCTCGCGCAGCAGCGCACGTGCCGCGCGCCTTGACGAAAACGGGCCGAAGTGACCGGCAAGACGCTCGATGCCGTCGGCACGCACGAATGCCGGGGGCGATCCGGCCTCGAGCCGCAGGATGCCCGCGTCGGCCTTGCGTCGCAGCGCACGGTTGTGGGCGGGCATCATCGCCTTCACCGCGGCCGCCTCGCGCAGCAATGCGCCGAGCTCGCCGGCGGTGCGCTCGAATTCGATGCGGCGTATTTCGGTCGACAGGCGAAGGTCGGTCTCCGAGCGCCAGTCGCTGCTGAAGTGCGCGCCGACGCGCTCGCGCAGGTTGAGCGCCTTGCCGATGTAAAGCGGCAGCGGATTGTCGCCGTAGAAGCGGTACACGCCCGGCGCCTCCGGCAGCGATTCGATCGCGTCGGCGGCGATCTGCGGGGGCAGGCTGGGGATGCGCAGGATGCGCCGCACCTCCAGGGCGATATCCGCGGGATCGCGCGTGGCGTACAGCGCCTGCACGAATTGCCACAGCGCGAGCGCGTCGCCGAGCGCGCGATGGCGGCCGGCGACCTCGAGCCGGTGGCGCGCGATGATCGCATCGAGACCGTGACCGTCGGCGCCGGGATCGAGCCTTCGCGACAGCTTCACCGTGCACAGGGCGTGCGTGCGGAATGCCTGGCCGGCACGCGCGAAGGCGTGCTTGAGAAAGCCGTGGTCGAACCGCGCGTTGTGTGCGACGAACACGCGCCCGGCAAGGCGCGCGGCGAGATCCGCGGCCACCGACGAGAACGTTGGCGCGCGCTTGACCATCGCGTCGGTAATGCCGGTCAGTGCCTGGATTTCCGGCGGGATCGGCACCTCGGGATCGACGAGCGTCGACCACGACTCGATCGCCAACGGCCCGTCGTCGTCGCCCGCGTCGACGGTGACCACGCCGATCTCGGTGATGCGGTCGACGCCGGCGCGCATGCCCGTGGTCTCGAGGTCGACGAAGGCGAGGCGGGGGGCAAACAGGCGCATCGTGGGAGAGGGTGTGGTAAGCGCAGCCGAATCAGGGTCTTGGCCCCCACTCTTCATGCGATTGGACTTGACTCGCGAACGAACGTTCGCTATGGTACACGCATGTCGAACGATCGTTCCTACCTCGAGTCGCTGCAGGACTACTACTCGGCCCATCGCGCGCTGCCATCGTACGCGTCGATCGGCCACCTGCTCGGCCTCAAGTCGAAGTCGTCGGTGGCGGCGCTGGTCGCGCGGCTCAAGCTCGCGGGTTTCATCGAATCGACGCCCGATCGCCGCATCGCGCCGTCGAAGCGATTCTTCGCGCGTCCGCTCGCGCAAACACCGGTGCGCGCGGGCCTGCCCGAAGCGGTCGACGACGCGTCGAGCGACGCCCTGACGATCGACGATTACCTGATCGAGCATCCGTCGCAAACGGTGCTGATCCGCGTCAAGGGCGATTCGATGGTCGATGCCGGCATCTTCGAAGGCGACCTCGTCGTCGTCGAGAAGCGCGCCACCGCGCAGCGTGGCGACATCGTCGTCGCGATCGTCGACGACCAGTTCACGCTGAAGCGCCTCGACAGCGAGCGCGGCCAGTTCTTCCTGCGCGCCGAGAACAAGGCCTATGCGCCGATCCGGCCGAGCGAAGGCCTGGAAATCTTCGGCGTGATGGTGGGCCTCGTGCGCAAGATGTAGTTCGCGTCCCGGCGCGCCCTCATCGCGCCCTCATCGCACTTTCGCCACCTCCACCAGGCAATCGTAGAACGTCGCCGCCCGACCCAGGTCGGTGAGGCGCTGGCTCGTCACCGCGTTGGCATTCTCGCCGCCGGGGGCGAGCTTGCGCCACCAGATGGAGGGGGCGACCGCGACGCCTTGCTTCGCCCGATCGCCCACGCGCGCACTGGCGTCGAAGCCGCCGCGATCGTTGAACACGCGCACGGGGTCGCCGTCGACGATGTCGCGTGCGCGCGCGTCGAGCGGGTGCAGCCACACGCGCGGCGTCTTCTCCTCCGCGACGAACGCCGGCAGGTTGGCGAACGACGAGTTGAGGAAGTTGCGCGCGGGCGGCGAAATGAAGGCGAGCGGATAGCGCGCCGCCAGCGCCGGCGCCGAGTCGGCCGATTCCACCGGTGCGACGAAATCGGGCAATGGATCGTGGCCCTGCGCGGCGAGGCTCGCCGAAAAGAACTCGCAGCGCCCCGACGGCGTGGGGAAGTTGCCGTGCGCGAACGGTGCGTACGGCGCCGGCACGTCGAGACGGCGAAAACCCTCCGCCTTCAGCACGTCCCAGTCGCTGCCGCGCATCTTCGGGTCATCGTAGCGAAACGCCTGGCGCGCGATGTCGTCGTCGCTGTCGGCGAAGCAGGGCTCGTCGAACTGCATCGCCTTCGCCAGGCGGCGGAACACCTCGGTGTTGGATAGCGCCTCGCCGAGTGGCGCAATGGACGGATTGTTGGCGAGCGCGTAGAGGTGGCCGTACGAGCTGTGCACGTCGAGCTGCTCGAGCTGCGTGGTCGCCGGCAGCAGGATGTCCGCGTAATCGGCGGTATCGGTGCGAAAGATGTCGTGCACCACGCAGAACAGGTCGTCGCGCGCGAAGCCGCGGGTGACCTTCGCCGATTCGGGCGCCACGGCCAATGGATTGCTGTTGTAGACGAAGATCGCGCGGATCGGCGGCTGCGCGTCGCACAGCGCATCGCCGATCGCCGACATGTTGATCGTGCGCGGCGTGCCGCGAATCAGGTCGGGCCGCTCCAGCGCCGCGGTGTTCACCGGATAGGTTCCCGACGACGACAGCAGCGCGCCCCCAGCCGGATCGCGCCACGCGCCGACCAGCGCGGGCAGGCAGGCGATCGCGCGCATCGCGTTGCCGCCGCCGGCGTGGCGCTGCAATCCGTAATTGACCCGGATCGCCGCGGGCTTCGTGGTGCCGTAGGCGCGCGCGAGGTCGCGCACCGCCGCCGCCGGTATCCGGCAGACCTTCGCCACGCGCGCCGGATCCCACGCGGCCACGCGCTCGGCCAGCGCGTCGAAGCCCAGCGCATAGCGGGCCACGTAGTCGGCATCGATCAGCCCCTCGTCGATGAGGACGTGCATCAGGCCGAGCGCGAGCGCGGCGTCGGTGCCGGGCATCACCGCGAGGTGTTCGTGACATTTCTCGGCGGTCGCGCTGCGGTAGGGGTCGATCGCGACGAGGCGTGCACCGCGCCGTTTCGCCTCCTGCGCGCGCGTCCAGAAATGCAGGTTGGACGCGATCGGATTGCTGCCCCAGATGATGATCAGCCGGCTGTCGACGAATGCCTCGATGTCGGTCCCCATCGCCGCGCCGATGACCGACGCCCAGCCGGCCTTGCCCGCCGTCGCGCAGATCGTGCGGTCGAGCAGCGATGCGCCGAGCCGGTGGAAGAACCGCCGGTCCATCGAGCTCGACTGCAGGAGTCCCATCGTGCCGCAGTAGCTGTAGGGGACGATCGCTTGCGGCCCGTCGGCGGAGTGGGCGATCGTGCGGAAGCGCTCGGCGATCGTGGCGAGCGCTTCATCCCAGCCGATGCGCTCGAACGCGCCGCTGCCCTTGGCGCCCACGCGCTTCATCGGATGCAGCACGCGCTCGGTCGAATACGTGCGATCGAGGTAGCGCGCGACCTTCGTACACAGCGTGCCGGCCGTGGGTGGATGGTCGGCGGCGCCGCGAATCGCGATGGCGCGCCCGTTTTCCACCGTCACCACCATTGCGCAGGTGTCGGGGCAGTCGTGCGGGCACGCGCCGCGCACCTCGCGACGCCCGGCGGTGGACGCGGGCACGTCGGGCGCGGCGCGGTCGAGCGGCATGGGCGATCAGGCGGGACGGCGATGCATCGTGACATTCTACTGTGCAGGATCTCGGCTCCCGCTGCGGTCCTCCGCGGCCGGCGCAGCGGTCACGGTTTGTGCGCCACATTTCATCGACGACACGTGCGTACCGCGTTGCGCGAGCGGTGCTGACGATGCCGGGGCGTCTATCGATGTGCGCACGCAACGCCGCGACCGCCGGTCCGCGACGAGCGGCGCGCGGCATCGCCAAGGCGGCCCGCGTCGGCATTGCAATACAACGGTTTAGCGGCGGATGTCGGCGCCGCTCGGCCAGCTGGCATGGTTGCTGCTCGATGGTGGTCGTCGAAGCTTCGCTGATGAACTCACCAGACAGGAGATGCAACCGTGAATTACACGCACTACGACTATCTCGAGTTGCCGCCCGGCGCTGCGCCGGCACGCATCGAGGCGGCGTACGCGAAGTTGACTGCACGCTTCGAGGAGGCGGCCGGCGAGCAGGATTTCGCGGGCCTCGTGCGCCTCATTCACGCGGCCTATGAAGTGCTTCGCGACGACGAGGCACGCAAGGCCTATGACCAGGCGCTGGCGGATGAGGCGGCGCGCGCCGATGTCGAGCTCAAGTCCGATCTCGACGCGCAGGCGCCGAAGCCGTTCCGCCGCGTGCAGGCCGTGCCGCAACCATTGAACGCGGCGTTCTCGTCGCTTGCCGCCTGACGCGAGACCCCTTTGGTCGCCGGGAAGGTTATTTCCTTTAACTGCAAACAGCGATGCGGTCGGTGACCACCTTTTCAACGCAGTTGCGCACCCGCGGATCACCTGGGCCGCGCAAGCACGCACGCCGCGATGCGACCGGGCGCCGCACGCCGCGTCGCGCGGCGCCACGCGACGCGGCGCCGCCCGGCGTGCGCGCAAGGCCCGATGGCCGTTGCCGCGCGACCAATCCGCGCGTGCGGCCCGAGCCGACCCTGCGCGGATTCCTGCCGCTCTGCCGGCACTGACAACGCATCAAGGCGCGCCTAGGCCCTGTGGCCGATGGCGATGCCCGCAATCCGCAGCAAAACTTGAACGACGAGGGGGAGCGTAACCGTGGACCGTTGCAGCAACTGCCAGTATTACGACCGCCAGGACAAGGGGGCGGGCATCGGACAGTGCCGGCGTCAGGCGCCGGCGCTGTCGCCGATCAACGCCAAGGCCTACATGATCGAAGGCGTGTGGCCGACGGTCCGCGACGACGACTGGTGCGGCGAATGGAAGACCAGCGCGCGCAGGCCGGATCCGCGGTTCGCCGATTTCGCCGGCTCGGGAGCGTCGGGTGGCGGCGTGTTGTCCTCGGGCGCCACGCCGCTGCGCGGGCCGACGATGTCGGTGAGTCCCGCTTCGCCCATGGCCGCTCTCGCCATCGGCGCCGCCAGCCGCGCCAACGACTGAGCGCCAGCGCGCCAGGCGCGCGCGGCACTTCGAGGCGCCCGTTACACGCCGTCGACGGCGATCATCCGGAAATTCGCGGCACCTGCGCGCGCAGCGCGCGCCTCGCGATATTCCGGAGAGTCGTAGAACTTGCGTGCGGCGGCGAGGTCCGGAAATTCGATGATCACCACGCGGCTGGGCGTCCAGCCGCCCTCGCACGGCACGACTTCGCCGCCGCGCGCGATGAAGCGTCCGCCATTGGCGGCGACTGCGCCGGGCGTAAGGGCGCGATAACGGTCGTACTTGGCAGAATCGGTGATGTCGACGTCGGCGATGATGTAGGCGGCCATCCGGCATTGCTCCTTGACTGAAGTTCTGGACTCGACGCCGGCGGACAGTCGCCAGCCGTCGTGCGCATCAGGCCCGGATTCTAAGCGGCGCTTCCTCGGCGCGCCACCAAGCTGCTACAGTCGCTCCGGCATTGCGCGCGGTCGCGCAAGCGCTCGCCGCAGCGGTCGCTTGCCTCGTCGCGCTCGTGCATTCGCCCAGCGCTGATCCGCGATGTCCGAAATCGACGACGCACTTGATGGCGGCGCCACCGTCGTCACCCCCAACAATCGCCTCGCACGCGTCATCGCGGCGCGCCACGACCGGGCGCAGATCGCGGCGGGCCTGCGCGTGTGGCCCACACCGAACGTCCTGCCATGGCACGCATGGCTCGCGTCGCTGTGGCAGGAAGCGCTCGCCGCCGATGCATGGGCAACGCCGTTCACGCGGCTCAACGCGGCGCAGGCGATACGGCTTTGGGAGATCGCGATCGAGCAGGACGCCCTCGATCTCGTCGATTCGCACGGCGCGGCGGAACGCGCGGCCGAAGCCTGGGACACGTTCCACGCCTATGCCCATCCCGGCGAGTCGACGAGCCAGTTCATGGGCGGTGGCGACGACGCGGCGGCCTTCGCGCGATGGTCGCAGCGATTCGTGCGGGCCACGGCGGAACTCGATGCCGTCGACGTCGCCCGGCTTGGCAACCGCCTCGTCGACGCGTTCCCGCACATGCCGTTGCTCGCCCCGCGGCGCTTTGCATGCGCCGGCTTCGTCGATTTCACGCCGCAGCAAACGCGTTTCCTCGACGCCCTCCGGGCGGCCGGTGCCCGCGTGCAGGCAGTGGGCAGCGTCGACGCCGGCGCAAGCCGTACGCGCGCGGAATTCCGCACGCCGGACGACGAGCTCGTGGCGGCATTGCAGTGGGCTCGTGCGCGCGTCCTCGGCGATGACCGGGCGACGGCGACGATCGCGGTTCCCGACCTCGCCGCGCGGGCTTCACGCGTCGCGCTGCTGGCCGACGAGATCCTGCGGGCGACCGCGCTCGTCGAGGCGCGACTCGACGCGCCGCGCCCTTACAACCTGTCGCTGGCGCCGCCACTCGCCGAACATGCGCTGGTCGTGCCGGCGCTCGACCTGATTGCGCTTGCGCAGTCGCGGCTGCCGCTTGCGCGCGCGGCGTCGCTGCTGCGTTCGCCGTTTTTTTGCGGCGGTGCCACCCGGGCGGCGCAGCGCGCAGCCGGCGAGGGCCGATGGCGCTGCGACAATGTCGCCGACGTGACGCTCCCGGCATTCGTCGGCGTGCTGCCGGACGACGACCCGTGGCGCGCCGGGCTCGATACGATGACCACGACGTTGCGCCATGCCGCGCCGCGCTCTCCGCATGACTGGGCCGAGGTCTTCGCCACGGTGCTCACCGCGTGCGGGTGGCCCGGCGACGGTGCCCTGTCCAGTGCGCTCTTCCAGGCGCACGAGGCCTTCCGGCGCGCGCTGGGCGAGTGGCGCTCGATTACGCTGGTCGATGCGCGGATGAGCTTCGGCAACGCGCTGGCGTCGCTTCGCGCGCATTGCGCCCGCACCGCGTTTCAGCCGGAGGCGGCGTCCACGCGAATCGAGATTCTCGGCATCCTCGAGGCGGCGGGCCAGTCGTTCGACGGGCTGTGGCTCGCGGGCATGGACGTCGACTCGTGGCCGATGCGTGCGGCGCCGCGGCCATTCCTGCCTGCCGGCTGGCAGCGGGCGCATGGTGTGCTGGGCGCAAGCGCAGAAACGTCCCTTGGCCGGGCCGAGCGGCTGACCGCGCAGCTCGCGGGTGCGGCGGCCGACGTGATCGCGAGCCATACCACGACCAACGAGCGGCCGCCGCGCCGCGTATCCCCGTTGTGCGACTGGCCGTTGGCGCCACACCTCGCCGCGGCGACGCCGACGCAGGCGGCCATGGCAAGGGCGCCGCGCCTCGAGCGAATCGACGACGCGCGCTTGCCGCCGATCGCGGCGGATCGAGCGCTGCGCGGTGGCGTGCGTGCGGTCGAGCTCACCAGCGACTGTCCCTTCCGGGCGGCCGCATCCGTACGCTTCCGCGCCGATCCCTGGCCACGGCCCGGCGTCGGGCTGACGCCGATCGAGCGTGGCATCCTCGTCCACGCCGCGATGGCCGCGCTGTGGCATTCGCTCGGCGACAAATCCGCGCTCGATGCGCTGGGTGACGACGCCCTCGGCGCACGCATCGACGCTGCGGTGCGCATCGCCCAGCGTGACATCGCGGAATCGCGCTGGCGGGCGTTGCCTGCGATCGTCCGCGAGGGCGAGCGCTCGCGGCTGGCGGCGCTGATCGCGACGTTCGTACGCACGCAGGAGTCCGCGCGTCCCCCGTTCAGGGTCGTGGCGCGCGAGGTCGACGCCCACTTGACCATCGGGGGACTGGTGCTCGACCTGCGCATCGACCGTGTGGACGAGGTCGAAGGCGGGCGCATTGTCATCGATTACAAGACCGGAGACACGCCCCCGGTCAGGCAATGGCTGTTGCCACGCCCGCTGGCGTCGCAGCTCGGGCTGTACGTGCTTGCGCTCGACGCACACGACCCCGTCGAGCGCGTCGGCGCGGCCACGCTGATGGTCGTTCGCAGCGGCGCCTGCGCCACCGTCGGCATGGCCGAGGCGCCCGCGCAATGGCCAGGCGTCCTCGCGCCGTCCGACGCGAGCGGTGGCCGGCTCGCCGACTTCGACGCCGTCAAGGCGTTCTGGCGCGACACGCTGGGCGGACTGGCACGCGATTTCCGCGAGGGTCTCGCGGCTGTCGATCCGCGCGCGCACCCCAATCCGTGCAGGCATTGCGACTTCAAGTCGTTCTGCCGGATCGACGCAACGGCGCAGGATGCCGACACCGCCGCCGATGATGTCGACGACGAGGCCGGCGCATGATCGGGGCCGCGCGATGAGCAGCGACGCGGGCCACGCGAAAGACCTCGCCGCGGCCGACGCCGCCGCGCGCGAGCAGGCGCTCGATGTCGCGCGCTCCTGGCTCGTGCAGGCGCCCGCGGGCTCGGGCAAGACCGAGCTCCTCGTGCAGCGGATGCTTGCGCTGCTCGCGCATGTCGACGCGCCCGAGCGCGTGGTGGCCACCACCTTCACCCGCAAGGCCGCGGCGGAAATGCGCGCGCGGCTGGTGTCGGCGCTGGTCGATGCGCGCGATGGGGTCACGCCGGATTCGCCGCATCGCGCGCGGACCCTGGCGCTCGCCGCGAGCGTGCTCGCGCGCGACCGCGCGCTCGGGTGGCGCCTCGTCGACTTTCCGGCGCGGCTCGACGTCGGCACCCTCGACGCGCTGTCGGCGCGAATCGCGACACAGCTGCCCGTGTCCAGCGCACTGGGCGGCCCGCCGCGGCCGGTCGAGCGCGCCGAGGAGCTTTACCGCGTTGCAGCGCGACGCGCCCTGCAAGTCGCCGATGGCGAGGACGGCCACTGGCGAACGGTGGTCGGGCACTTCGACAACAACGCCGACCGCGTGGTCGAGCTCCTCGCCTCGATGCTGGGCAAGCGTGACCAATGGCTCGGCCCGGTCCTCGGACTGCGCGACAAGGACGTACGCGAAGCGCTCGAGCGCACGCTCGCCGAGGAAGTGGAGATCGAGCTCGCCGACGCGCTCGGCTTGTGGCCCGCACACTCCGTGGCGGAGCTCGTGTCGCTGGCCGCTATTGCGCTTACGCGTGTCGCCGAGGAAGAGCAGGCGGCACTTGCCGCCGCGCTCGAGCTCATCGTCGCGCGCGCGAACTTGCCGGAGCCGACGGTCGCGGCACTTCCCCATTGGCGCGAGCTCGCCGGCTGGCTGCTGACAGACGCTGGAAGCATGCGCAAGACGGCGCTCGCGGGCTTCGAACGCGTCGGCGGTGGCGCAGGTGTGGAAGCCCGACGCGCCACGGTGGCACGGGTCCGCCAGTGGCTCGCCGAGGCCGCGTCGGCGCCGGGGCTCGCCGCAGCGATCGCGCGCATTGCGCGGCTGCCGGATCCCGCGTATTCGCCGCGCGCCCGCGCCTTCATCGACGCGCTCGTGCATGTGCTGCCGCGCGTCGCGGCCACGCTGCTCGTGGCGTTCGCCGAAGAGGGCGCCTGCGACTTCGGCGAGGTCACGTCGCGCGCGCTCACGGCGCTCGGCAGCGCCGACGATCCGTCCGCCGTGCTCCTCGCCCAGGACATGCGCATCGAGCATCTGCTCATCGACGAATTCCAGGACACGTCGCGGCGGCAGCTCGAGCTCGTCGTGCGCCTGACTTCGGGCTGGCAGGCCGGCGACGGCCGCACGCTCTTCGTCGTCGGCGACCCGATGCAGGGCATCTACGCGTTCCGCGAAGCCGACGTGCGCAATTTCCTGGATGCCGCGCGCACCGGCCGTATCGGCGGCGTGGCGTTGGGACGCCTTGCGCTCGCGCGCAACTTCCGCTCGCAGGCCGACCTCGTCGAGCATGCTAACGCGACGTTCCCTCCGGTGCTGGCGGCGGTCGCCACGCGCACGTCGACGGCGGTGACATTCGGCGCCGCGATCGCCACGCGTGCGGCGACAGGCGAGCGCCCGACGTTCGAGTGGGCGAGCGATGCCGACGACGAGGCCGCGCGGGTCGTCACACATGTGCAGCGCGCGCTTGCAGGCCAGGATGGCGACGTCGCGATCCTCGTGCGTGCGCGTTCTCACGTGGCGGCGCTGCTGCCCGCATTGCGCGCGGCCGGCATCGAGTACGACGCGGTCAAGCTCGAGTCGCTGGCCGAGCATGCGGTGTCACGCGATCTGCTCGCGCTCGCGCGCGCGCTGACACAGCCTGCCGACCGTCTGGCGTGGCTCGCGATGTTGCGCGCGCCGTGGTGCGGGGTGCGGCTACCCGACCTTCTTGCGTTCGCCGACGCCGCGTGCGCTTCTGCGCCCTCGCTCGCGCTCGACGACCGCTCGCTCGACACGGGCCTGTCGGAGGATGGCGCGCGGCGGGTGCGGCGCGTCGCGGACGTGATCCGGCGAATCGCCGCGGCGCGCGCAGAGCCGCTGGCCGCACGCGTGCGCGCCACGTGGCTTGCGCTGGACGGCCCGGCTGCCTACGGCACCGACATGTCGGGTGCGGTGGCCGCGGATGCGATGCTGGATCTGCTGTCGCGCCACGATCGCGGTGGCGATATCGACGACTTCGACGCGCTGCAGGATGAAGCGCAGGCGTTGATGGCCGATCCGCCCGCCGCCGCCGAGACGCGCGTCAAGGTGATGACGCTGCATGCCGCCAAGGGCCTCGAATTCGACGTCGTCGTGCTGCCGGGTCTCGGACGCGCCCCGGCGCGCAACCGCGGCACGCTGCTGCGCTGGCGGTCGCGCGAGCCCGATCGCGCGCTTCTGGTGGGCACGCCGCGTGCGCGCGACGAGGACGCCGCCGATCCCGTCGACGCGTGGCTCGCGCGCCTCGACGGCGATGACGCCGCCGCCGAGTCGGCACGGCTCTGGTACGTCGCGTTCACGCGCGCCCGGCAGCGCCTGCATTTGACCGCGACCGGTCGCGCGCGCGTCGATCGCAAGACCGGCGCCCGTGAATGGAAGCCGCCGCGCAGCGATTCGCCACTCGCGATGTTCTGGCCCGTGTTCGCCACGAGCGTGGCGCCCCCCGGACCCTCCGACGTGGCGCCAGGGGAGGACGTCAGCGTCATTGGGAAGGTGCCGCCACCGTTCGAGCGCCTGCCTGGCGACTTCCGGCGCGAGCCGCTGCCGGTCGACGTCGGTGCAAGGGCGCGCGCCGAGCGTGCGACGTCGCCCGTGGCGTACGACTGGGCGCAGGCCGACGCCGCAGCCGTCGGCACGGTCGTGCACCGAATCCTCGCGCAACTCGCAGTGTCCGGCGCGATCGGCGTCGATGCCGTCGCGCTCGCCGCGATGCGCCCGCGCGTCGATGCCGAGCTTGCCGCGCTAGGCGTGCGCAACGACGCACGCGTCGAATCGTCCACGCGCGTGCTGGACGCGATAGCCGCCACGCTTGGCGACGCGCAAGGCCGCTGGCTGTTCGACGTCACGCACACCGAAGCCGCCAGCGAAGCGGCGCTTTCGGTGGCCGACGCCGATGGCGTTATGCGCATCGTCATCGACCGCACGTTCGTCGCCGACGGCGTGCGCTGGATCGTCGATTTCAAGACATCGCGCCACGAGGGCGGCGACCTCGCGGGCTTCCTCGCGCGGGAACGAGTGCGCCACGCGCCGCAACTCGAAAGCTATGCGCGGGCGATCGCGCTGCTCGATTCGCGACCGATTCGCCTTGCGCTGTATTTCCCGGCGCTGGCGAGGCTCGAAGACTGGGACTACGTGCCTGTGCCCGGCTGACGGCAGGGCCCCACCGCATTGCGTCGCAAGGCGGCAGGGTTGCCGCGCGCGCGCCCGTCGCTGATTTCCACTATAATTCAACGTTTTGGCAACGCTTTTGCAGGCCCTCCACGCGGCTTGCGGCAACCTTTCCGACGTGCGGATCATTCGCGGCCTGCCCCAAAGCGCCGATGCGCCGGTCGCGCTGACCATCGGCAACTTCGACGGCGTGCACCGTGGCCACCAGGCCATGCTGGCGCGGCTGGTCGACGCCGCCGAAGACTTGCGCCTGGTGCCGACGGTGCTGACCTTCGATCCCCATCCGCGCGAATTCTTCGCCCCCGGCCGCAGCCCGGCGCGGATCTCGTCGCGCCGCGACAAGCTCGCGCGGCTCGCCGCCGCGGGCGTCGCGCGCACGATCGTGGCGCGCTTCGATGCGACGCTCGCCGCAACGTCGGCACAGTCGTTCGTCGACGACGTGCTGGCGGCGCGCCTTGCCACGCGCTGGCTGCTCGTCGGCGGCGATTTCCATTTCGGCAAGGGCCGCGCCGGCGACCTCGCATTCCTGCGACAGGCGGCACGCACTTTCAGCGTCGAGGCGATGGCCACCGTCGAGGCGGAGGGCGAGCGCGTGTCGTCGACCGCCGTGCGCGCAGCGCTGGCGCGAGGTGACCTCGCGCATGCGGCGGCGATGCTCGGGCGGCCTTTCGCGATTGCCGGCCGTGTTGCGCACGGCGACAAGCGCGGCCGCGCACTCGGCGTGCCCACTGCCAATGTCGCGCTGCCGGGAGGCGCTGCGGTCAGCGGCATATTCGCCGTGCGCGTCCACGGCGTCGACGTGCGGCCGCGACCGGGCGTCGCCAGCGTCGGCGTGCGGCCGACGATCGCCGCCGGCGGCAAGCCTCTCGCGGAGGTCTTCATTCTCGACTTCGATGCCCCCATCTACGGGCGGCGGATCGAGATCGAGTTCCTGCACAAGCTGCGCGACGAAGCACGCTTCGACTCGCTCGACGCGCTCTCGCGGCAGATGCACACCGATGTCGCGCAGGTGCGCGACTGGTTCTCGACACACGCATCCATCACGCAATGACCGACGCCAAGACCAACTATCGCGACACCCTGAACCTGCCCGACACGCCGTTTCCGATGCGGGGCGATCTCGCGCGGCGCGAGCCCGTCTGGGTGCAGCAGTGGCACGCGCGCGATGTCTACGGCGCGATCCGCCGTGCCTGTGCGGGTCGCCCGCGGTTCGTGCTCCACGACGGGCCGCCGTACGCCAACGGCGACATCCACATCGGTCACGCGCTCAACAAGATCCTCAAGGACCTGGTGGTGAAGACGCGCACGGTCGCCGGCTTCGACGCGCCATACGTCCCCGGCTGGGACTGTCATGGCATGCCGATCGAGGTGCAGATCGAGAAGACGCACGGCAAGCACCTGCCGGTGGAGAAGACGCTCGAGCTCTGCCGCGCCTACGCCACCGAGCAGATCGCGCGGCAGAAGGCGCAGTTCCAGCGGCTGGGCGTGCTCGGCGACTGGGACCATCCGTATACGACGATGAACTACGGCAACGAGGCCGACGAGATACGCGTGCTCGGCCGTGTGCTGGAGAAAGGCTTTCTCTACCGCGGGCTGAAGCCGGTCAACTGGTGCTTCGACTGCCAGAGCGCGCTGGCCGAGGCCGAAGTCGAGTACGAGGATCGCGTGGACCCGGCGATCGACGTCGGCTTTCCGCTCGCCGAGCGTGAGCGCGGCCGCCTGGCGCACGCGTTCGGCCTCGCCGCCACGCCCGCCGACGCGATCCGGGCGGTCATCTGGACCACCACGCCATGGACGATTCCGTCGAACCAGGCACTCAACGTGCACCCGGACTTCGACTATGCGCTCGTGGCCACCCCGCGCGGCCATCTGGTGCTGGCGCACGCCCTCGTCGCCGCGTGCCTCGCCCGTTACGGGCTCGACGGCGAGGTCGTCGCGCAATGCAGGGGCGCCGCGCTGGAGGGCATCGTCTTTCGTCACCCCTGGATCGACCGCGACTCGCCGGTGCAGCTCGGCGACTTCGTCACGCTGCTCGCCGGCACGGGCATCGTCCATTCGTCGCCGGCCTATGGCATCGACGACTTCAATACCAGCCGGCGCTACGGACTCGGCGACGACGACATCCTGAAACCGGTGGGACCGGATGGCCGCTTCGCCGCCGACCTGCCGCTGTTCGGTGGCATGAAAATCTGGGACGCCAACCCGAAGATCGTCACCAAGCTCGACGAAGTCGGCGCGCTGCTCCACGTCGAGAAGCACCGTCACAGCTACATGCACTGCTGGCGCCACAAGACGCCGATCATCTATCGCGCGACGACGCAATGGTTCGCCGGCATGGAGGACGTGCCGGGTTACCGTGGCACGGTACCCGCGACCAGCCTGCGCACGCTCGCGCTCGAGGGCATCGAGGCGACGCGCTTCTATCCGGCGTGGGGCAAGGCGCGCCTGCACGGCATGATCGAGAACCGGCCCGACTGGACGCTGTCGCGCCAGCGCCAGTGGGGCACGCCGCTGCCGTTCTTCGTCGACCGCGAGACGGATGCACTGCACCCGGACACGCCCGCGCTGCTCGAGCTCGCCGCGGCGCGCGTCGCCGCCGGCGGCATCGAGAGCTGGTTCGCCGCGACCTGCGAGGACTTCGGCGTCGACGAGAGGAAGTATCGCAAGCTCTCGGATACGCTCGATGTCTGGTTCGACTCGGGCTCGACGCACCAGACGGTGATGGGCGGACCGCAGGGTCGCGAAAAGCACCGGGGCTCGCACCCGGAACAGACGGGTTTCCCGGCCGACCTCTACCTCGAGGGCTCCGACCAGCATCGCGGATGGTTCCATTCGTCGCTGCTGGTGTCGTGCATGCTCAACGGGCGGCCGCCGTACAAGGGCCTGCTCACGCACGGCTTCACCGTCGACGGCGACGGCCGCAAGATGTCGAAGTCGACGGGCAACGTCGTCGCGCCGCAGAAGGTGTCGGATACGCTGGGCGCCGAGATCCTGCGGCTGTGGGTCGCGAGCACCGATTACTCGGGTGACCTGTCGATCTCCGACGAGATCCTCAAGCGCGTGGTCGAGAGTTACCGGCGCATCCGCAACACGCTGCGCTTCCTGATGGCGAATACCAGCGACTTCGACGCCGGCGTCGACGCGCTGCCGGTGGAATCGCTGTTCGAAATCGACCGCTACGCGATCGCCGAGGTACAGGCGCTGATGCAGGCCGTGCAGCAGGATTACGCCGACTACCAGTTCCACCTCGGCGTGCAGCGGCTGGTCAACTACTGCTCCGAGGAGCTGGGCGGCTTCTACCTCGACGTGCTCAAGGATCGCCTGTACACGACGCCCCGGACGGGCGCGCCGCGGCGCTCGGCGCAGACGGCGCTCGCGCACATCCGCGACCTGCTGCTGAAGACCTTCGCGCCGGTGCTGTCGTTCACGGCGGAGGAGGCCTGGAGCATCGTCGCCCCCGGCGACCCGACGATCTTCGTGCACACCTGGAACGATCGCTGGCTCGACGTCGCCGACGCCGACACGCTGCGCGCCAAGTGGCAGCGCATTCTCGCCATTCGCGCCAGCGTGCAAAGGGAGATCGAGAAGGTGCGCGAGACCGGCGCGGTGGGATCCTCGCTGCAGGCGGAAGTCAGCGTCGGCGCCGATGGCGAGGACTACGCGGCACTGGCTTCGCTCGGCGACGACCTGCGGTTCGTGCTGATCACCTCGGCGGCGCGCGTCGAGCGCCTGGCCGGGTCGTCGGTGCGCGTGGCGCCGGCGGCCGGCACCAAATGCGAACGCTGCTGGCACTGGCGTGCCGATGTCGGCCGGGATGGCGCGCACCCGACGCTGTGCAGTCGTTGCGTCGCCAATCTCTTCGGCGCGGGCGAGCCGCGCGCGTTGGCGTGAAGGACATCGCCATGCGCGCCGCGGCGCCGCCACGCGACTGGTGGCGCTGGCTGCTGTTGTCGCTCGCGGTCGTCGTCGCGGACCGCGTGACGAAGGAGCTCGTCCTCGCGATGCTGGCGCCCGGCGAGGTGCGACCCTACACTGCGTTCATGAGCCTCGTGCTCACGTTCAATTCCGGCGCGGCGTTCAGCTTTCTCGCGGATGCGCAGGGCTGGCAGCGCTGGCTGTTCACGGGCATCGCCGCGGTGGCCGGCGTCCTCATCGTCTACCTGCTGCGGCGCGGCGGCACGCGCTGGTACCTCGCCGGCATCGCGCTGATCCTCGGCGGCGCGATCGGCAACCTGTACGACCGCCTGGCGATCGGCCAGGTGGTGGACTTCCTGCTGTTCCATTACGGTCAGTGGGCATGGCCGGCGTTCAACGTCGCCGACAGCGCGATCACGCTCGGCGCGGCGGCGCTGATCATCGACAGCCTGCGCGCACGGCACCGCAAGGGCGCGCGCTGATGGACGTCGTCCTCGCCAATCCGCGCGGCTTCTGCGCCGGCGTCGACCGCGCGATCGCGATCGTGGAGGAGGCGCTCGCGCAATTCGGGGCGCCGGTCTACGTGCGCCACGAGGTCGTGCACAATACCTTCGTGGTGGACAATCTCGCGCGCAAGGGCGCGATATTCATCGAGGACCTCGCCGACGTGCCCGCCGGCGCCACGCTCGTGTTCTCCGCGCATGGCGTGCCGCGCGCAGTGCGCGCACAGGCCGAGGCACGCGGCCTGACCGTGTTCGACGCCACCTGCCCGCTGGTCACCAAGGTGCACGTGGAGATCGCCAAGATGCACGCGCAGGGGCGCGAGATCGTGATGATCGGCCATGCCGGACATCCGGAGGTCGAGGGCACGATGGGCCAATGCGATGGCGGCGTGTACCTGGTGGAGAAGCCCGCCGACGTCGCACGGCTGGCGGTGCGCGATCCCGCAATGCTCGCCTACGTCACGCAGACGACGCTGTCGGTGGACGACGCTGCCGCGGTTGTCGCGGCGCTGAAGGCGCGCTTTCCCGCCATCGTCGGCCCGCGCCGCGACGACATCTGCTATGCCACGCAGAACCGCCAGGACGCGGTGAAGGCGATGGTCGCGGCGGTGGACGTCGTCATCGTCGTCGGCAGCCCGACCAGCTCGAACACCAACCGGCTGCGCGAGGTCGCGAAGCTGCGCGGACTGCCGACGTACATGATCGACCGCGCCGACGAGCTGCGCGAGGAATGGGTGCGCGACGCCGTGCGCGTCGGCGTCACCGCCGGCGCCTCGGCCCCGGAAGTGCTGGTGCGCGAAGTGATCGCGCGCCTCAAGGCATGCGGCGCGCGCGACGTGCGAGAACTGGCCGGCGTGGTCGAGAAGGTGGTGTTTCCGATGCCGCGCGGCCTGGGCGGCCACGCGCACGCCAAGCCGCAGGAGACGGGTCCCGCTGCGGATTGATCTACCCCCGGGCGGGGAGTGCGTCGCCGAGGTCATCGCCATCGGAAGACGACGCACCGCCGATCAGGCGCGCAGCGCTGCGGACGCACCGTCGCGCAACAGATGGCCGCGCACCACGCCCTGTGCGGTGACGTGGCTCCACAGCTTCGCATCCTCGGCATTGCACGCGAGCAGCACCGCCGCCAGCTTCGGGTCGAGATCGGCGCGGTGCGGACTGTCGACGCTGCTGCGATTGTCGACGCCGACGTCTATCGCGGCGCCGAGCACCGCGGCGAGCTCGGCGGTGAGCAGGGGCAGCGCCTCGACCGAGCCGAGGAGATCGACGTGCGCATGCACCGCGGCCAGCGCCTCCGCGCAATCGGGCTTGCCGCACAGCCGCGTGCACTGCACGTTGTGACGCGCGGTGTCGCCGGCATAGTCGTCGACGAACGCCTCGATGGTCATCTGCCCGGCGCTGGCGTGGCGGCGATGGCCTTTCCAGCTGCGGATGTAGCGGTACGTCGACAGCACGCGCTCGACCGGCTCGCGCACCACCGACACGACCAGGCGCGGACCGAGATCGCGTCGCTGCCAGAACGGCAGGTTGAAATGCCCCGACAGCAAGCGGAAGCGGCGCAGCTCGGCGTCCGGCATCGCCAGGAATTGCTCCTTGAAGACGTCGGACGAGCGCGCGAAGCGCATCGACCGATCCGCGCCGTACGCACGCGCGATGGCATTGTAGAGCGAGATGCCGGCGGTTTTCTGGATGTGCACGAACAGCACGTCGTGGCGCGGCGCGGGCGCCGCTGCGCGATCGGCGATCGCGGGCGCCATGCTGGAGGGCGGCTCGGCGGGGGTGGACATCGGCGAAGGACGATGGCCCGGTAGGGGCGGGGCGCCTATTCTCGCAGAGCGCGCGACCCGTGCCGCCGGGATGGCGACCGGCGCCGGCCTAGCGGCGCGAACCGGCGGGATGCTCGACCCGCAGGCTCGCCACCACGGCCGCGAATGCCACGGCGGCCAGCATCGCACCGAGCACGGCCGCCGCGCGCGCACGGCCGCCGCTGGTCATCGCCCGCACCAGCGCTTCGGCGAAATACCAGGGCAGCAGCAGCGAGAGCCATTGGCGCGCCCGGCGCGCGCCGCGCAGCAGGCCAGGTACGCACAGCACGAGCGGCACGCACTTCAGGGCCACCAGCGAGCCGCCCGGCTTGAGCGGCGCCACCAGCGTCTCCCACAGGATCATCCAGCCGATGGCGGCGAGCGTCGCCGCGAGCGCGATGCGCAGCGGCATCACCGGCGTGCCGGGCATCGGGCGCCTAGCCGACGGCGACGAATTCGAACAACTCGAAGCCGGGTCCCTGCTCGACGAGCTTGGTGAGGACGGCGAATCCGGTGTCCTGGCCGCGTCGCAGCGTGATGCCCTGCTCGAGGGCGAACGAGCCCGCCGGCACGATCAGCTGCATCGCCGCTTCGGCGCCGGCTTCGGCATCGTCGGGGAGCACGACCACGCGCTGCACCGACGATTCCTCGTCGCCCTCGGCCGCGGCGGCCGCGGCTTCCGGGGTCTCGGACAGGAGCTCGCAGCCGAACTCGAGGCCGCTCGACTTGAGCGTGTTGCGGAACCATCGCACCATCGCGATCTGCAGCGTGTTGCGGCCCTCGACACGCAGCGCGATGAGCTCGCCGATGCGCAGCGCGCACGGCGCGTCGCTCACCTGGCGCAGCGCGTAGCCCGCGGGCGTGTGATTGATCACCTGGCACAGCGTCAGGCTCGGAATCGAGGCGAGCGCCGGCGACTGTCCCGTCTGCTGGCTGCGGCTGTATTGCCACACGCAGGAAAGGCCTGCGCACATCGTCACGCGCGCGCGCGACGGCAGGCGGTTGAACTGGCGCGCCGGCGGAATCGCCCATTGCCGCAGCAGCCGCCGCAGGAGCTTGATGTAGCTGTCGCGCGAATGCTGGCTGCGGCCCACGCCGTCGGGCACGGCGCCGCCGGCTTCCAGTGCACGCAATTGTTCCTGCAGCTCGAACGCGAGATCGTAGGTGAGCAGAAACAGCTTCGAGCCTTCGATCGAGCCGCCCTTGTTCGCCGAGAACGGCGGAAAGTCGTGGCCGATCGGCACGATCGCCACCGCCTTGGCCATGCGGTGCACCGGTGCGACGTTGGTGAGCTTGGCGATGTGCGCGTGATTGGCGAGGTAGCGCAGCACGTGCATGAGCTGGCCCGGATGGAAGCCGTACGGATTGGCCAGCGCGAGCAGCAGCGCCTGCACGTATACGACTTCCGGCGTGGCGTCGCCGTCGGCGCCGGACATCGACGCCAGATGCAGGTTGCGCTCGCGCGCGAATGCGTACACCGCGTGCGCGTCGTGCCACGTGCGCTGCGGCACCGGCGAATACGACAGGTACGAGGTCGACAGGATGCGCGCGAAGCATTGCAGGCAGCGCAGGATCAGCGCGGTGAGCAGGCGCGAGCCGCCGAGCGACAGGCGCTTCTGCGATTCCGACGCGAGCAGGTGCTTGAACGCCACGGACAGCTCGTGCGCCAGCGACAGCGCCGCCTTGGCCGATTCGAGCGCTTCGCCGCCCAGCGGATGCGACGCGCGCACGAACATCTTCTCGAGCTGCGGCCACAGCACCATCGCGGTGGTCCAGTACGCTTCCGCCAGCTCGAGACGCTTGGAATCGCTCATCGCCACACGGTTGGTCGCGGCGAGCGCGTCGCCGATCACGCGTGCGGCTTCGACGGGGCCGCGCTGTGCCACCAGCGTGAGCCACGGGCCGACCTTGGCGAAGCGGGTCTCCGGCGGGTTGGCCGGCCGTGCTTCGACGTTGGGGAGGCTCAGCGCGAGCGCCATGGCGGGATCAGGGCGGACATCGTCGATGAATTGTAGGGGAACACCCGCTCGACGCGGGGTCCGTCGACTTGTACAAGCGACAAACGTGCCAATGTCATGGAGACATTTCGCCGAGAAAGGCGGCCACGACGTCGATCTGCGTGTCGGCGATGAGCATCGGCGCGTGCCCCACGCCGGCGAACTCGTGCAGGCGCGCCAACGGTCCGCGGGCGGTCATCGCCTCGGCCGTGGCCCGCGACAGGAGGTCGGACTCGGCCCCGCGCAGCACCAGCGTCGGGCAGCGGATCGCATCCCACGTCGGCCAGATGTCGGGTATCGCCGCACTGGCGGCGAATGGCACGGCGATGCCGGGGTCGTAGGCGAGCCGCCAGCGACCATCGGCACGCTGGCGCACGTTGGTGCGCGCGACATGTGCCCAGCCGGCGTCACCCAAGTCGCCGAAGGGCGCCGATACCGTGCGAATGTAGTGTTCAATATCGGCATAGGAATCGAACACCGGAGACTGTCCCACGTAGCTGGCAATGCGCGCCAGCGCGGCGGGCTCGAGCACCGGCCCGACGTCGTTGACGACGAGGCGGATCACCGGCGAGTGGCGTTGCGCCGCGAGCACCATGCCGTGGAGCCCGCCCATCGACGTGCCGACGAACGCGAGGCGCGCGGCATCCGCGCGCGCGAACAGCGCGGTCAGCGTGGTGAGGTACGTCGCCAGCACGTAGTCGGCGGGATTGGCGAGCCATTCGCTCTCGCCACGCCCCGGCATGTCGACGGCGATCACGCGGAAGCGCGGCGCCAGGCGCTCGCCCAGGCGGTCGAAGTCGCGGCCGTTGCGCGCGAGCCCGTGCACGCAGACGACGACGTCGCGATTGTCGGCGTCGCCCCACTCGTAGTAGACCACGCGATGGAATCCGTGTGCCGACAGCGACTGCAAGGCACAGGTGCGCGGCTCGGTCGGGGTCAGCGGCATCGCGAGGTCAGTCCCAGTTGTAGTGCGGCAGCGTGACACCGGCGATGCGCTCGCCGGAGAGGAAGGCCTCGATTTCGGCGCGGCGCGCCATCGCGTCGGCGTAGCCCTGGCGGATCAGCAGCCGGCAATAGGCACGGTCGAACATCAGGTAGGACATCATCGTCGAGCCGCTCTCCTGCATCGCGCCCAGGCCGCGCAGCAGCGTGCGCACGCCCGGCGGCAGCAGTGCCGCGTAGTCCAGCGCGCGCGCGCCGAGGTCGATCGTCGGCGCCATCAGCATCGCATCGACGTGGCCGACGTCGGCGCCGGCGCTGATGGCATCGGCTGCCGCCATGCGATCGATCATGCGGTTGACCGCCACCAGCCGCTCGAGGTCGGCAGCAAGATTGTCGAGGAAGACCGATGACAGCGCGTGGCTCGCGGTGGTCGCGAACGATGGATACGGCGGCGCGCCGTTGGCGAGGCGCGCTTTCTGCTTGCCGCCGAAGAAATGGCCGACGGCGAGCACGAACAGGCGCCCGGCACCGAGGTGCAGCGCCGGCGCGAGCGGCGCGATCTGGCGCACCGAGCCATCCATGAAGTAGTCGTCGCCGATTCGCGCGGCCGGGAAGATGAAGGGAATCGCCACCGACGCCATCAGGTGGTCGACGCCGATCGCCGTCAGCTCCGCATGGCGGCGCACGCGCTCCCAGGCGTGGGCCTGGCCGTTGCCCTGCACGAACGTCACCGACTGCCCGCTGCGGTAGCTCGTCGCATTGACGGTCAGTGCCGTCAGATGGCCCTCGTGAGTGCGCTTGGCGATCACGCCGAAATCGACTTCGCGCTCCAGCAGCTTGCGCAGCGGCGCATTGTCGAGCATGGACAGCGCGTCGGTGCGGGCGTTGCGCCCGGTGACCACCGAGGCGAGCCAGCGCAGGCCGAGGCGCGACAGGCTCGGCATGTCGGAATAGTAGACATCGGAGATGCGCAGCTTGCGCCACAGGCGCAACAGGCGCGCGACGCCGCGGCGGAAGTCGTCGGCGTGCGCGGCGAGCATCGCCGCGTTGATCGCGCCGGCCGACGTGCCGCAGATGACGGGAAACGGCGTCGCCTTGTGCCGTCCGACCATGTGCGCGATGGCGCGCAGCGTGCCGACCTGGTAGGCGGCGCGGGCGCCGCCGCCCGACAGGATGAGCGCGGCCGGCAGCGGGGGCGTGGCGGCGCTCATAGCGAAGCGTCACCTTGGCGCAGCACGCGATCGAACATCATGAGCATCGCCGCGGTCGCGCCCCAGATGTAGCGCTCGGCATAGGGGATCGCCCAGTAGTCGCGGCGGATCTCGCCGATCATCCGGAAATGGCGCTTCTGGTTGGCGGAATCGAGCAGGAAGGCGAGCGGCACTTCGAAGACGTCGGCGACCTCGACCGGATCGGGCATCAGCGCGAACGGCGGCTCGACCCAGCCCACGACCGGTGTGACATCGTAGCCGGTGACCGTGGTGTACTGGGGCAACCGTCCCAGCAGCGACACGCGCTCGCGTGGCAGACCGGTCTCCTCGTATGTCTCGCGCAAGGCGGCGACAGCGGCATCCGCGTCTTCGGCTTCGATGCGTCCGCCAGGGAAGCTGATTTGGCCGGGATGGTCGGCAAGCGCGGCGCTGCGTTCGGTGAGCAGCATCTGGAGGCCTTCCGGGCGGCTCACCAGGGGAAGCAGAACGGCGGCGGGACGCAGCGCGCCTTCGCGTCCCGGCAGCCGAAAGGAGTCCGACAAGCCGACCGCCGAGGCGGGCGCCGGCGCGGCGAGGCGCGCGGCGATGAACGCGCGCTGCGCGGACTGCGGGAGGGAGAGAAACGGCAGCGACATCGAAGGCGGCGATGATACCGCGCGGCGGCGCACCGGGTGTTCACGGCCGCAGCGCGCGAAGTCCCTGCGCGATCACGAGATCGAATGTTGTCGGCGCAATCGCAATGTGTGCTCTTGGCCAACGCTGCGCGTCGAGCTTGGGCCGCGCACCCGCGTGTGGCGCCGCGGCTTGTACACTGTGGGTCACGCGGCGGGGCATGACCGCCGGCCGCGATCCACGATGACCGCCCACGTTGCGCACGATATCCGCGCCGAAGCGTCGCCCCGCGGCGTGATCCTCGTCGCCCACGGCTCGCGCGAGCCCGGCTGGGCGGCACCCTTCGAGCGCATCCGCGATCGCATCGCCGCGGAGGGCCTGCCGGTGGTCGTCGCCTACCTCGAGCGCATGGCGCCCGACCTCAACGACGCCGCGCGGGAGCTCGCCAGGGCCGGTTGCGAGGCGGCGATCGTCGTGCCGCTCTTCCTCGGCCAGGGCAGCCATGTACGTGACGGCCTGCCGAAGCTGGTGGCCGCGGCGATGACCCGCCATCCGTCCCTCGTGCTGACGCTCGCCGAGGCGATCGGCGAGGCGCCCCACGTGCAGGAAGCCATTGCCGAAGCATCGCTGGCGGCGGCTTCGATCGCGCGCCGCGATCCGCGCTGAGCGGCCGCGCAGCGAGCGCGCTAGCGACCGCGTGGCCAGCGTTCACAGGCCAGCAGGTAACCGCTGACGAGATCGGTGATGCCCCTCTCCAGATCGGGGAGCGCGATCGCGCGCGAAGGCTCGAGCACCGCCGCATGCACCAGCGACTCCAGCGTGCGCAGCACGATCCAGGCGGCGAGCGCCCTATCGTCCACGGCGAGTACATCCCGGTGGCGGGCAAGCAGCGCCTCGACGCGCGCGACGGCCAACGCTCCGGGTCCGGCCGGGTCCCGGGCGTCGTCGAAGAACGGCAATTCGCGCTCGAGGATCCGTTGCAGACCGGGCTCGACCATGTGCGCCGCGACCAGCGCCCGCACCAGTCCGGCAATGCTGTCGCGCAGCGAGGCGCCGGATGAACCATCCAGCACGGCGGTCATCACCGCCTGCATCTGCCGCGCATGCCGGGCGTGCAGGGCGGCCACCAGGGCATCCTTGTTCGGGAAGTATTGGTACACGGAGCCGATGCTGACGCCCGCCACATCGGCGATGTGGTTGGTGGTGGCGGCCGCGTAGCCGTCGCGGACGAACACGCGCGCAGCGGCGTCGAGAATCGCGTCGACCGTGTGTTGCGAGCGGGTCTGGCGTGGCCGTTTGCGCGGTGGCGGAAAGGTGGGCATCGGGACAGGCAGCAGCAACCCAATAATGCGAGCATATGCTCATATAATGTTGGGTGTCAAACCTACGCACCAGTTGAACGTTCTTAAAATAATACGTATATATTTAAGCAGATTACAGCACTTACCTAATGTTGAATAGTATGTATACAGCACTGGATTGTCAGCAATATATATGAGCATTGACTCGGATACGGCCGGATCCGCCAGTCGCCCATTGCGCCAAGGGGAAGTCATTCGCCGCATCGCCGGCATCCTCGGTGCGGTATTCGTCCTGTTCATCGTCGTCGGCGCGTCGCTGCCCGCGCTGCCGCTGCATGTCCACGACACACTCGGTTTCGGGCCGGTGGTCGTCGGAGCGATCGTCGGTGTGCAGTTCGTGGCCTCGCTGGCTTCGCGTCCCTGGGCGGGCACGATCGCCGATGGGCGCGGGCCGCGGACCGCAGTGATAGCCGGCCTTGCGGCGACGATGCTGGCGGGAGCCTTGTACCTGGCCTCGCTGACGCTGCTGGCGCAGCCGACCCTGTCGCTCACGGTCCTCGTCGCCGGGCGCGCGGCGCTGGGGTGCGCGGAAAGCATGATCGCCACCGGCGCGCTGGCGTGGGGAATGTCGCGCGCCGGCGGACGCGCCACCGGCATCGTCATGGTGTGGGTGGGCAACGCGATCTTCGCCGGCTGGTCGCTCGGCGCACCTCTCGGCGGCGCGGGTTACGCGCGTTGGGACTTCGCCAGCATCGGCGTCATCGCGCTGGCAGCGCCACTGGCGGCGTTTGCGGTCCTGCGCGGCGTGCCCGATCATCGCGGCAGCGGGCGCGGCCGGGTCGCGTTCGTGCGGGTGCTGCGCAGCGTGGCGCTGCCGGGCCTCGGTCTCGCGCTGGCCAGCACCGGCTTCGGCGTGGTGTCGGCCTTCATCGCGCTGCTGTACGCGGCACGCGGCTTCGACCACACGTCGCTCGCGTTCACCGCGTTCGGCGTGGCCTTCATCGTCGCGCGCCTGCTGTTCGGCCACCTGCCGGACCGGATCGGCGGCGCGCGCGTCGCCCTCGTCGTCGTGGCCGTGACGGCGGCAGGGCAGATCGTCATCGGTCTCGCCGCGACACCTGGCATCGCCTGCCTCGGCGCGGCGCTCACGGGCTTCGGCTACTCGCTGGCGTTTCCGGCTTTTGGCGTGGAAGCGGCACACCGCGCGCCACCGCAGGCGCGCGGCGCCGCGATGGGCGCGTACGTGATGTTCCTCGACGTCGCCATGGCTATCGCGGCGCCTGCAGCGGGATGGGTAATCGCCTTGTCGAGTTACACGACGATGTACGTCCTGGCAGGCGCCACGTCCGCATTGGGCATGCTCGTCGCGTGGCGATTGTTGCGCGACACCCGGCATGCCTGATGTCCTGTCGGCAGCCGACGCAGTGCAGGTGGGTGGCAGCCCTCGAGATGCGCACCGGATCCACGTGATACGGTATTGCATCAAGTCCGATTGTCATTTGACATAATACAAATTATGCGAAGTGACGGGGGTGCAACCGGCGACCCTCCCACGTACCGTCAAGCCGTCGATCTGTACCGTGCCGGCCGTCTGCGCGACACGCTCAATGCCTGTCTCGCACGTCTCGCCATCGCGCCGCCCGATGCGCCCACGGTGACGCTGCTGGCACGCGTGCTGCTGGACTCGGGCCACGTCGTCGATGCCGCACGGGAATTCACACGCTCGCTCGCGCTCGATGGGCGCAACCCCGATGCCTGGCTGGGGCTCGCGCAGGCCCAGCTCATGACCGGTGATCGTGAAAGCTCGCTGGCTTCGGTCGACAAGGCGTTGGCAATCAGCCCGTTGGGCGCTGAAGTTCATGCCGTTTCGGCGGGCCTGCTACTGCGCGCCGGCGATCCTGTCGCTGCTGCGACATTGGCAAGGCGCGCCACAGGGCTGGCGCCCGGCCTCGTCAGCGGGTGGTTCACGCTGGCTCTCGCGCTGCAGGACGAAGGTCATGCCGCGGATGCGCTGCTGGCCGCGCGTCGGGCACGGGCATTGGCCCCGAACGACGCTCCGGCCGCGGGCCTTTGCGCGCAACTCGAGGCGGAAGCCGGCGACCTCGATGCCGCCCGCGCGACGATCGCTGCCGCGCTCGACCGGCATCCGGGCAGCACCGCGCTGTGGACCGTAGCCGCATGGATCGCCACGCGGGCGCACGACCTGACGGCAGCGATCGATGCCCATGCCCGGGTGCTCGCGACCGAGCCCGGCAACGGGGCCGCGCTGTCGCAACTGGTGTTCGCCCGCAAGTCGCTGCTGGACTGGAACGGCCTGCCCGAACTCCAGCAGCGCTTTCGCGCCGGCGTCGCCGCCGGGCAGCCGCTGCTGACGCCCTTCTCGCTGCTGTCGGATCCCTCGACGCCGGCCGAGCAGCGCGCCTGTGCCGCGACATGGTCGGCGGCGTTCGTGCCGCCGGGGCGACCGCCGCAAGTGACCGCCGCGTCGCCGCTCGCCGGACGCCGTCTGCGAGTGGGCTACCTGTCCGGCGACTTCTACCAGCATCCAACCGCGGTGCTGCTCGCCGGCGTGCTCGAGGCGCACGACCGTGCACGGTGCGAAGTCTTCGCCTATTCGACCGGACCCGACGATGGCAGCGCGATGCGCACCCGCGTGGCGACGGCGGTCGAGCATTTCATCGACGTGCGCGGCCGCCGCCCGCAGGAACTCGCCGCGCGCATCCGCGACGACGGGCTCGACGTGCTGATCGATCTCAAGGGTCATACCGAGGGCGCGCCGAGCGCGGCGCTGGCACTGCGGCCTGCTCCGGCGCAGGCGCACTGGATCGGCTACCCCGGCACGCTGGCGGCGCCGTTCATCGACTATCTATTGGCCGACCGCATCGTGGTGCCCGACGCGCACTCCATCGACTACGCGGAGGCCCTGGTACGGCTGCCGGTGTGCTACCAGCCCAACGATCGCACGCGCAGCGCGGCAGCGGCGCGCCTGCGCGCAAATCTCGGTCTCGCCGCGGAGGCCTTCGTGTTCGCCAGCTTCAACGCCGCATGGAAGCTCAACCCCGCGGTGTTCGATGCGTGGGCGCGGATCCTCGCCGCGGTGCCACGCGCCCTGCTCTGGCTGCTCGCCCGCGACGCGGCCGACCCCGTCATCGCCAACGCACGCCGCGAATTCGCGGCGCGTGGCGTCGACGCCGCCCGCGTCGTGTTCGCCACGCGTCGCGCGCCCGATGAGTATCTCGCCCTCTACGCGCATGTCGACCTCTGCCTCGACACGTGGCCGTACAACGCGCACACCACGGCGAGCGACGCGCTGTGGATGGGCTGCCCGCTGGTGACGTGGCCCGGCGCGACGTTCGCCGGGCGCGTTGGTGCGAGCCTCGTCACGGCGGCGGGTGCGCCGGAGCTGGTAGCGGACGACGTCGAGCGCTATGTCGCGCTCGCGATCGCGCTCGCCGGGGACCGGACGCACCTTGCTGCGCTGCGCATGCGGCTCATTGCGGCGCGTGACACGAGCCCGTTGTTCGATGCCACGGCGATGGCACGTCACGTCGAGCGCGCCTGCACGGTCATGGCCGCACAGACGCGCGAAGGGCGTCGCGCCGCGTTCGACGTGCCTGCCGACGGTTGAGCCAGCGGCTTTGCGACCGCGCACAAACGGTCGGCACCCAAGCCGATCGTGCAGGCAATTCGCAACCGGTGGTCCTGACGCGCCTGCGCGCGATTGCAAACGCACCGGTTGCGTGCGCGCGACGGCATCGCCGTACTGTTGGCTACATACACCTGGCGCAATTTCCGGCGCACGTCGCGCGAGTGCGCGCCGAGGGCGGCGCGGCTCGCGCACTCCGGTTCGCAATGGCGCGCGTCAGCGCGTGAGCAGGCCCTCGGCGGCGTCCTGGTCCGTGATCAGCACGCGTGCGCCGGTGGCCTTCAGCACGGCACGGATCGCCGCGACCTTGCGCCGGCCGCCGGCGGCGACCGCGATGCGCGGCACGCGGCGCAGATCCTCGAGAGGAATCGCCACCACGCGGCGGCTCACCGGGTGATCGACGACGCGACCATGGGAGTCGAGGAACTGGCACAGCACTTCGCCGACGGCGCCCGCGCTGATCAGGCTGGCGAGCTCCGAGCGCGGCAGCAGGCCTTCGCGGAACAGCGTCGATGCCGCACTGACGTCGCCGACACTGACGATCGCGAGGTCGGCGCGACGCGCGCGCTCGAGCAGGTCGTGCAGTCCCGGCTCCGCCCACAGCGCGTCGCGCGTGGCCTCGCTGGCGACGAACACCGGCGCGGTCAGCTGGAAACAGTCGGCCGACAACGCATCGGCCATTCGCCGCGCTACCGCCGACGGATTCACCGCGCGCGAATGCGTCATGCCGCCGAGCAGCGAAATCACGGAGAAGTGCTCGAAGGGCTGCGCCGCCAGCGACTTCAGGCTCATGCTGAGCGTGGCGCCCCAGCCGACGCCGAGTGCCATGCCGTCGCGCACCTCGTCGCTGAGCCACGCGCCCACGGCGTGGCCGACGACGGTGGTCACCGCGCCCTCCTCCGTTGGCGACGGCGCGACGATCGCCGAATCCAGATGGTAGGCATCTACCAGCCGGCGCTCGAGCGAGAGCTGCGCGCCGCCCTTGGCTTCGATGCCGATGCGCACCACGCCCTGCTCGCGTGCGGCGGCGAGCAGCCGGATGACCTTGGCGCGACTCACGCCCATGGCATGCGCGATCGCCTCTTGCGTCAGGCCTTCGATGTAATAGAGCCAGGCAGCGCGCACGAGGTCCGTGGGCGAGCCGTTATTGTTGCCTACAGAATTGTCATCTGGCATGCGTGAGACTGTCACTCCGCGGCCGCCGGTGTCAATCGAGCGCACCCGCCGTCCGCTGAAAGGATCGGCGGCCTGGCTGGACGTCCAGCCTTGACGGTTGTCGTTGGCGGAGATATGTTACGCGTCAATTACAAATGTCCACACCCCGCCGTGGGTTGTGCAGCAGGCGATGCCTTGGTCATCGCCGGAGGAAACGACTGATGTCCGTCATTGCGTTGGATCGAACCGGCGGTTCCGTGGCCGAGGGCCTCGACCGCCGGCACCGGCAAGGCAAGCCCGTGCGCGTCGGTCTGATCGGTGCAGGCCAGATGGGCACGGACATCATCGTGCAGATCGGCCTGATGCAAGGCATCGCCGTGGTGGCCGCCGCCGATGCGATTCCCGACAACGTGATGGCGGCCTGTCGCATCGCCGGCGATGGCGGCCGCGCACCGGAAATGGCCGACGATGCCGCAGGCGTCGCGCGCGTGATGGCGCGCGGCCGACTCGCCGTCTGCAAGTCGCCGCGCGATGTCTGCACCGCCGACGGGGTCGACGTGGTGATCGACGCCACGGGCAATCCGAACGTCGGTGCCGAGGTCGCGCTGGCCACGATCAACGCCGGCAAGCACATCGTGATGATGAATGTCGAGGCCGACGTCACCATCGGTGCGTACCTGGCCGCCAAGGCAGCGCAGGCCAACGTCGTGTACACCCTCGGCGCCGGCGACGAGCCCAGCTCGACGATGGAGCTCGTCAACTTCCTGCGCGGGCTCGGCTATCCGATCGTCGCCGCCGGCAAGGGCAAGAACAATCCGTTCCGCATCGATGCCACGCCCGATGCCTACGTCGACGAGGCGAAGCGGCGCAACATGAACCCGCGAATGCTGGTGGAGTTCGTCGACGGCTCGAAGACGATGGTGGAGATGGTCGCGCTCGCCAACGCCACCGGCCTCGTGCCGGACGTTCCGGGCATGCACGGACCGTCGGCACCGCTCGATGCGCTGCACACGACGTTCTGCCCGCGCGACGAAGGCGGCCTGCTGGCGCGCAAGGGCGTCGTCGACTTCACCACGGCGCGCGGCGTGGCGCCGGGCGTGTTCGCGGTCGCCGAGATGCGCCATCCGCGGCTGCGTGAGCGCATGCAGGACCTGCAGCTCGGCGAAGGTCCCTACTACACGTTCTACCGGCCCTACCACCTGACGAGCCTCGAGGTGCCGCTGTCCGCCGCCGCGGCGGTTCTCTATGGCCAGAGCCACATGCGCCCGCTGCCGAACCCCACGGCGGAAGTCGGCGCGCGCGCCAAGCGCGACCTCGAGCCGGGCCAGGTGCTCGATGCCATCGGCGAGTACTGCTATCGCGGCTTCGCGCTGTCACGTGCCGACGCGCTCGCGCACCACGCGCTGCCGCTGGGGCTGGCGCAGGGCGCGAAGGTCACCGCGCGCATCGCCAAGGGGGAATACCTGACGTACGCCAACTGCGTCCCCGATGCCCGCCAGAAGATCGTCGAAGTGCGCCGCGCGCAGGACAACTGGGTGAGTGAAGCCGCCGCCTGATATCGCTAGGGACCCGATGCAGACGCACACCTTGCACGATGCCGCCGGAACACCGGCGGCAGCCGGCGCCGGCACGATGCGCGCGGCGCTCGCCACGCTCGACGATGCCACGCTCGGCACCGCGCTGACGCGCATGCACCTCATCCGCAAGTTCGAGGAGACCGCGGAGGCGAGCTACATGCGCGGCCTCGTGCACGGCACGATGCATCTGTCGATCGGCCAGGAAGCGAGCGCCGTCGGCGCGATCCTGCCGCTCGCGCGCGACGACTACATCCTGTCCACGCATCGCGGCCACGGGCATTGCCTGGCCAAGGGCGCGGATCCTGCACGGATGCTGGCCGAGTTCTTCGGCAAGGAGACGGGCTACTGTCACGGCCGTGGCGGGTCGATGCACATCGCCGACGTCGACGGCGGCAACCTCGGCGCCAACGGCATCGTCGCCGGCGGCCTGCCCATTGCCGTGGGCGTGGGCATGAGCATCAACGCGCAGAAGCTGGCGCGGGTGTGCATGGTGTTCTTCGGCGACGGCGCCGCCAACGAAGGCGCGTTTCACGAGTCGCTCAACATGGCGTCGATCTGGAAGCTGCCGGTGGTGTTCGTCTGCGAGAACAACAAGTACGGCATGTCGATGGACATCGCGCTGGCGATGGCGGTGCCCAACGTCGCCGACCGCGCCGACGCGTACGGCATGCCCGGCATCGTCGTCGACGGCAACGACCTGCCGGCAGTGGCCGCCGCATCGCGCGTCGCCGTCGAGCGTGCACGCGGCGGCGGTGGTCCGACGCTGATCGAATGCAAGACGTACCGGCTGCGCGGCCATTCCAAGAGCGACCGCAACCTCTACCGCACCAAGGACGAGATCGAGGCATGGCGCGCGCGCGATCCCATCCGGCGCCTCGAGGCCGAGCTCGTCGCGCACGGGCGCTTCGATGCCAAGGCGCTCGCCGGGATCGAGGCTGCCGCGAAGGCCGAGATCGAGCGCGCGCTCGAATTCGCCAAAGCGAGTCCCGATCCCGATCCCGCCGAGCTGACCCGGGACGTCTATGCCGACTGAGGCGGTCGCCGCGCAGTCGACGCGAACCCTGTCGTACGCGGAAGCGATCCGCGAGGCGCTCGGGCAGGCGATGGCGGCCGATCCGCGCGTGTTCCTGTTCGGCGAGGACGTGGGCGTCTACGGCGGCGCCTTCGGCGTTTCCGGCGACCTCTTCCACCGCTTCGGCGCGTCGCGCGTCATCGACACGCCGATCAGCGAGCTGGGCCTCGCCGGCGCCGCCGTGGGTGCGGCGCTGACCGGCATGCGCCCGGTGCTGGAGATCCAGTTCTCCGATTTCGCCACGCTGGCGATGGAGCAGCTCGTCAACCAGGCGGCGAAGATCCGCTTCATGTTCGGCGGCAAGGCCAGCGTGCCGATGGTCGTGCGCCTGCCGGGCGGCTCGGGAACCGGCGCCGCCGCGCAACATAGCCAGAGCCTCGAGGCGTGGTTCGCGCACGTGCCGGGACTGAAGGTCGTGCAGCCGTCGACGCCACACGACGCCAAGGGGCTGCTGCTCGCGGCGATCGACGATCCCAATCCCGTGCTGATGTTCGAGCACAAGCTGCTGTACAAGACCAAGGGGCCGGTGCCGGAGGACGCGTATCGCGTGCCCATCGGCCGCGCGATCGTGCGCCGCGAGGGCCGCGACGTGACGATCGTCGCCGCCTCGGTGATGGCGCTGCGCGCCGCGGCCGCGGCCGAACGCCTCGCACAAGACGGCATCGACGCCGAGGTCGTCGACCTGCGCTCGCTGCGGCCGATCGACACCGACACGATCGTCACCAGCGTCGCCAAGACACGCCGCCTCGTCGTCGTCTACGAAGGCGTGAAGACGATGGGCATCGGCGCCGAGATCGCGGCGCGCGTCGCCGAGCACGACGTGGTGCGCCGGCTGCTGGCGCCGATCGTGCGCCTCGGCGGCGCCGAATCGCCGATCCCGTACAACCCTGTTCTGGAGAAGGCGAGCGTGCCGCAGGAAGACACGATCGTGGCCGCCGTGACAACGCTGATGCGAGGAGCGCAAAACTAGATGCCACCCATCGAAGTGGTGCTGCCGAAAGTCGACATGGACATGGAATCCGGCGCGATCGCGGCATGGAAAGTCGCCGCGGGCGATCTCGTGCACCAGGGCGACATCCTGTTCGAGATGGAAACGGACAAGTCGATGATGGAGGTCGAGGCGCCGGGCACCGGCGTCATCCGCGACCTGGCGCCGATCACCGGCGAGCCGATCGCCGTGGGCACGACGGTGGCATGGATCGATCCCGTTTAACATGACGGGCTCGCGCCGCGCGGGCACGACCGGTCCGCGCCGCGCGCCTGTCACACTACCGACGCAGCATCGACTGCGAAAGCGCGCCGCGGCAACCGTCGCGGTCAACAGGAGGACACCTGCATGACCCGGATCTCGAGACGCACCATCCTCGCCGCCCTCGCGTGCATCGCCGCGCTCGCCGCAGGTGTGACGAATGCACAGGCGCCGAAGGGCAAGCTCACGCTCTACACGTCGCAACCGGAGCGCGACGCATCGCAGACGGTGGCGGCCTTCCGCAAGGCCTATCCGAACATCGAGGTCGACGTGTTCCGCTCCGGCACCACCGAGGTGATGGGCAAGCTCGCCGCGGAATTCTCCGCCGGGGCGCCGAAGGCGGATGTGCTCCTGCTCGCCGATGCGGCGACGATGGAAGCGCTGAAGAAGGACGGCAGGCTGATGGCGTATCCGGCCGCCAGGGTCGACGGCCTCGATCCCGGCACGTACGACGCCGACCGCATGTACTTCGGCTCCAAGCTCATCACCACCGGCATCGCCGTCAACACCGCGGCGAAGTCGAAACCCGCGTCGTGGGCCGACCTCGCCAAGCCCGAGTACAAGGGCCAGATCGCTATGCCGAGCCCCCTTTATTCGGGCGCCGCCGCGATCATGCTCGGCACGATGACGTCGCGCCCGGATCTCGGCTGGGCGTACTTCGAGAAGCTCAAGGCCGATGACGCCATCGCGGTGCGCGGCAATGGCGCCGTGCTGACCGCAGTGGCGAGCGGCGAGAAAACGTACGGCGTGCTCGTCGATTTCATGGCGTTCAACGCCAAGGCCAAGGGTTCGCCGATCGAGTTCGTATTTCCGACGGAGGGCCTGCCGGCCGTCACCGAGCCAGTGGCGATCCTCAAGACCACCCAGAATGCCGACGCCGCGCGTGCGTTCGTCGATTTCATCCTGTCCGACGACGGCCAGAAGCTCGCGGTATCGATGGGCTACATTCCGGCGCGGCAGACCGTGGGCATGCCGGCGTGGTACCCGGCGGGCGTCAAGATTCACCTGATGCCCACCGACACCGCCAAGGTCGTGCAGTCGAACGGCGCCAACCTGAAGCGCTTCGCCGAGCTCTTCGGCAACTAGACCCTTCCCCTGCCGATTCCACGCCGCGCCGCACGTCCGGACACTCGTCGTCATGGCTGATGCCCCGGGCGTGCGCGGGCGCGCCGAGGACTATGCGCTGCTGTGGGGGCTGGCGCTGGTCGTGGCGCTGCTGTCGGCGCTGCCGCTCGCGCGGCTGGTGCTCGAGGCGGTGCGCCCGTCGGGGATCTTCTCCACGGATGCGATCCGCCGCGTGCTGGCGAGCGGTGCGACCTGGAGCGCCACTGGCCACAGCCTCGTGGTCGCGTTCGGCGGCACGCTGCTCGCCGTGACGATCGGCAGCCTGGTCGCGCTCGCCGTCACGCTCACCGACATCCGCGCGCGCAACGCGTTCGTGTTCATGTTCGTGATGCCGCTGATGCTGGCGCCACAGGTGATCGCGCTGGCCTGGATCCAGATGTTCGGGCCGTCGAGCGCGCTGCTCAAGATGCTCGGCATCGCCCCGCCCCTCGGCAGCCGGAACCCGCTGTATTCGCCGCTCGGCATCGTGCTGGTGCTGGGCGTGCAATACGCACCCCTGGTTTTCCTCACGCTGCGTGCCGGGCTGCGCGCGCTGCCGCAGGAGCTGATCGAGGCGGGGCTCGCCGGCGGCGCGCGACCGCGCACCGTGGTGCGCACGATCGTCGTGCCGCTGATGACGCCGCCGCTGCTCGCCGGCGTCGCGCTGTGCTTCGTCTCGTGCCTCGGCAATTTCGGCATTCCGGCGCTGCTCGGCATTCCCGGCAACTACCTCGTGCTGCCGACGCTGATCTACCAGCGGCTGGCGGGCCTCGGTCCCGGCGCGCTGTCGGAAGTGGCCGTGCTGTCGGTGATGATCGGCCTGATCGCGATGGTGGGCATCGTCGTCCAGGATGCCATGCTCGCGCGCCGCGATTTCCGCACCACCACCGCGGCGCTGGAAGCGCGCGCGTTCGAGCTCAAGCGCTGGCGGCCGCTGGTCGAGACGGCGCTGTGGTCGCTGTCGCTGTGCACGCTGGTGCTACCGCTGGCGGCGCTGCTGATGACGTCGCTGGTGCCCGCGGTGGGCGTGCCGCTGAACGCGTCGACGGCCTCGCTCGAAAGCTATCGCTTCGTGTTGTTCTCGCATGCCGCGGCGCGCCGCGCATTCGTCAACAGCTTCGGCATGTCGGCCGCGGCGGCGATCGCCATCGTCGTGCTCGCCGTGCCGCTCGCCTATTTCCTCGTGTGGCGGCGCTCGCGACTGCTGCATGTGCTGAGCCTCGTCACCGAAGCGCCGTACGCGCTGCCCGGCGTGGTGCTCGCGATCGCGGCCATCCTGATGTTCCTCAAGCCGCTGCCGGTGATCGGGCTCGCCATCTACAACACCATCTGGATCATCCTTTTCTGCTACGTGGCGCGCTTCCTTGCGCTGGGACTGCGCCCGGTGATCAGCGGCTATCACCAGCTGGACCGCACGCTCGAGGAAGCGTCGCAGATCGCCGGGGCGCGCCTGCCGCGCCGCCTCGTCACGGTGATCCTGCCGCTGGTGGCGCCCGCCGCTGCGGCCGGCGCGCTGCTCATCTTCCTCACGGCGTTCAACGAGCTCACGGTGTCGGCGCTGCTGTGGTCGACCGGCAGCGAGACGCTCGGCGTCGTGTTCTTCTCGTTCCAGCAGGGCGGTGATTCCAACTTCGCCGCCGCGCTCGGCATGCTGACAATCGGCGTGTCCGTGGTGCTGATGCTGTCGACGGTGCTGCTGGTCGGGCGCCTGCCGCGCGGAGTGCTGCCGTGGCGCGACTGACGATCGCCGGGCTGACCAAGCGGTTCGGCGCATTTCACGCGCTGGACACCGTCTCGCTCGCGGTGGGCGACGGCGAGTTCGTGGCGATCCTCGGTCCCTCCGGCTGCGGCAAGACGACGCTGCTGCGCCAGATCGCCGGATTCGATCGCCCCGATGCCGGGCGCATCGAAATCGGCGATGTGGTCGTCTCCACGCCGCAGCGCCAGGTGCCCCCCGAAGAGCGCCGCATCGGCATCGTGTTCCAGTCGTACGCGCTGTGGCCGCACATGAGCGTCGCCGAGAACGTTGCTTATGGGCTAACGGTGAGCGGCGTGCGCGATCCCGAGCGCGCGCAACGCGTCGCCGCCGCGCTCGCGCTGGTCGAGCTCGAGGGCTTCGCGGATCGCCGGCCGGCCAACCTCTCCGGCGGCCAGCGCCAGCGCGTGGCGCTCGCGCGTTGCCTCGTCACCGAGCCGTCGCTGGTGCTGCTCGACGAGCCGCTGGCCAATCTCGACGTGCACTTGCGCGCGTCGATGGAGCGCGAGTTCGCGCGTTTCCACGAGCGCACGGGCACGACGATGGTCTACATCACGCACGACCAGGCGGAGGCGATGGCGCTCGCCGACCGCATCGCCGTGATGGACAAGGGCCGCGTGCTGCAGTACGCCACGCCGTCGGTGCTCTATCGCGAGCCGGCGGACGCCACGGTGGCGCGCTTCATCGGCGAGGGCATCGTGCTGCCGGTGAACGTCGTCGCCGTGCACGCCGATGGACGGTGCGACGTCGATGTCTTCGGTTATCGCGCGACGCTGCGCTGCGCGGCCGGCGCGACCGCGACCGGTCCGGCCGAGGCGTGCGTGCGCGCGGCCGCGCTGCGCATCGTCGGGTCGGGTACTGCGGCGCTCGCGATGCGCATCACCGGCGTCATCTACCAGGGAGGTCGCTTCCGTGTCGAAGGCATTGTCGCCGCCGAGCCTTCGCGGGTGCTGCACCTCGATGTCACCGAGCCCTGCGCGCTTGCCGCCGGCGGCGAGGTCGACGTCATCATCGACGACGGCTGGGTGATACCCCGTACGAAAGACTGACCGATGCGCGTCGACCTCTATGGTGGATTCGGCGAGAAAGGCCGCACCTGCCTCGGCGTGAGCGCCGACGGCTATCGCCTGTTGCTCGACGCGGGCGTCAAGACCAGCGCGCGCGGCACGCGCGGCTACTATCCGGCATTGACGCACGACGCGGTCGCGGTGCTCGACGCCATCGTCATCACGCACGCGCACGAGGACCATGTCGCCGCGCTCGGCTGGTGCCTCGCGCGCGGCTTCCGCGGCCGCATCCTGATGACCGCGGAGACCCGCCGCGAAGCCGATGCTTCGATCGCGGCCTATGGTTCGGCGGAGGAGCACGCGGCTGCGCAGGGGTGCACGGCGGAGGCGCTGCCGCTTGGCAGCGACGCGCTGCGCCTCGGCCCGTTCAATGTCTCCACCGGGCGTTCCGGACACATGGCGGGATCGATCTGGCTGGCCGTCGATGACGGCCATTCGCGCCTCGTGTATTGCGGCGACATGGTGTCCTCGAGCCCGGTGTTTGCCACCGACCCGGTGCCAACCGCCGAGGCGATCGTGTTCGATGCGTCGTACGGCGACGACGACACGCCGTTCGCTGCGCGCGCCGAGGCGATCCGCGCGTGGCTCGCCGCGCACCCGCAGGGCTGCGTGCTGCCCACGCCGCTGTATGGGCGCTCGGCGGAATTGTGCGCGATCGTCGACGGCCCGCTGGCATTGGCGCCCGGCATGCGCGCCGCGCTCGCGGCGCAGCGCGATGGCGAGGCGTGGCTGCAGCCCGGCATCGCGGCCGCCATGTCGGCGCGCCTGTTCGCGGCACACGACTGGCAGCCCGGATCGCCGCTGCCGCGCGCCGCGCTGTTGTGTGCGGACGGCATGGGACTGTCGGGACCGTCGCAGGCGATCCTCGCCGCGGCGGCGCAGGCGCGCCATCCCACGCTGTTCACGGGTCACTTGCCCGAAGGAAGTCCCGGCGCGATGATGGCGCGCGACGGACTTGCCGACTGGATTCGACTGCCGACGCATCCCACGCGCGGCGAGAACGTCGCGCTGGTCGCGGCATCGAAGGCTTCGCGTGCCATCGGCCACTCCTGCGACGTCGCCATGCTCGCGCGCCTCGCCGTGCACATTCCCGCGCTCGACGCCACGCTCGCCACCGGCGACGCGCTCGAGCTATGAGCGCCTCGCCGGTGGCGCGCTGACGATGCGCATCCTGATCTGCAACGACGACGGCGTCGAGGCCCCGGGCCTTGCACGACTCGCTGCGGCGGCGCGCACGCTGGCCGGCGAGGTTTTCGTCGTCGCGCCGGAACGCAAGTGGACGGCGGCCAGCCACCAGCTTTCGTTCGACCGCACCCTCACGCTCAGCCGGCGCGGCGAGCGCGTGTTCGCCTGCTCCGGCGCGCCGGCGGACTGTGTCGTCGCGGCGATGACGCTCGTGTTCGCCGACGGCACGCGTCCCGACCTCGTGCTCGCCGGCATCAACGACAAGCTCAACGTCGGCGAGGATCTCGCCTACTCCGGGACGATGGCGATCGCGCGCGAGGCGTCGTTCTGGGGCGTGCCGTCGATCGCGATGTCGCGCGACGCGCCGTCGTCGGCGAGCGCCGCCGATGCCGAAGCGCTGGCGCGGCTCCTGAAAGGCCTGTGGCAGGCGCGCGCGGACTGGCACGGACCGGGGCTGTGGCTCGCGCTCAACCTGCCGGAACGCCTGCCGGCGCCGCTCGCGGCCGCGCGCGTGGGTCGCGACAAGATCGGCGGCGCCACCGAAATCGTCGAGTCGACGCCGGAACGGATTGCCTACCGGCTGGTGCGCGGGCGTCCCGCGACGTCGTCCGCCGGCGACGAGCGCGCGGCGGTCGAAAGGGGCGCGATCGCGCTGACGCGCCACCGCTGGTACGCGGAGGCGCCGCTGGCGCCCGCAGCCCTCGCAGACCTCGATCGCGCCTTGCGCTGACGCCCGGCCACACACGGCCGTTGCACGCCTGTCATGACGGCGTCACGGCCGCGACGCAGGATCGCACCGGCGGCCCGGGGCCGTCACCGCCTGCAGCAACGGGCGTCCGTGAGCCTCATGGTAAAATAGCTCGCTTCACTTTGCGCGACTTTCCCGCGATACGACTCGCTGCGCGATGCGGGCGGCTGCGGCATGCGACGCGACAACAACCAAGGCCGAAAACGGGCATGAGCGCATTGAACCGACCTCCCATCACCCGCAACCGCACGCGCGCCACGCTCGTGGGCGGCGTGCAGATCGGCGGCGGCGCACCGATCGTCGTGCAGTCGATGACCAACACCGACACGGCCAACATCGCCGCCACGGTGGCGCAAGTCAAGGCGCTGGCCGATGCGGGTTCGGAGCTGGTGCGCATCGCCGTCAACACGGCCGAAGCGGCGGCTGCGGTGCCCACCATCCGCACCCGGCTCGATGCACTCAATTGCCGCGTGCCGCTGATCGGCGACTTCCACTTCAACGGCCACAAGCTGCTGTCCAACTTCCCGGAATGCGCGCAGGCGCTGGCCAAGTACCGGATCAACCCCGGCAACGTCGGCAAGGGCTCGCGCCACGACCCGCAGTTCGCGGTGATGATCGAGCGCGCGATCGACTACGGCAAGCCGGTGCGCATCGGCGTCAACTGGGGAAGCCTCGACCAGGACCTGCTGGCGAGCCTGATGGACGAGAACGCCCGCTCGCCCAATCCGCTCGACGCGCCGCACGTGATGCGCGAAGCACTGGTCTGCTCGGCGATCCGCAGCGCGCAATTCGCCGAGGCGCTCGGGCTTCCCGCCGATCGCATCGTGCTCGCGTGCAAGGTGTCGAACGTGCAGGACCTGATTGCGATCTACAGCGAGCTCGCGCGGCGCTGCGACTATCCGCTGCACCTCGGCCTCACCGAGGCGGGCATGGGCAGCAAGGGAATCGTCGCCTCCACGGCGGCGCTCGCCGTGCTGCTGCAGCAGGGCATCGGCGACACCATCCGGATTTCGCTCACGCCCGAGCCCAACGGCGATCGCACGCGCGAGGTGATCGTCGCCCAGGAGATCCTGCAGACGATGGGCCTGCGCTCGTTCACGCCGATGGTCAGCGCGTGCCCGGGCTGCGGACGCACCACCAGCGCGTTCTTCCAGGAGCTGGCCGACAAGATCCACGGCTGGCTGCGCGCGCAGATGCCGGCGTGGCGCGAGCGTTACCACGGCGTCGAGAACATGACCGTCGCCGTCATGGGCTGCGTCGTCAACGGCCCCGGCGAATCGAAGATGGCCAACATCGGCATCAGCCTGCCGGGCACGGGCGAGGTACCGGTGGCGCCGGTGTTCGTCGACGGCCAGAAGACCGTAACGCTGAAGGGCGATCGCATCGCCGAGGAATTCGAGAAGATCGTGTTCGACTACGTGCGCGCCACCTACGGCGGCGAGCCCGCGGCGCCGCACCTGCGGCCCGAGAAGAAGTGGATCGGCATCCGCCAGGCGTAGCGCGCCGGCGGCCCGCGATCTCCGGCGTGCGTTTCAATTCCCCGCCCGCCCCCGTCTCCCCTCCCCGCCCGTCGCGATGCGCGTCCACGCGCTGATCCCCGCTGCCGGCAACGGCTCGCGTTGTGGCGGCGATGCACCGAAGCAGTACTGGATGCTCGACGGCAAGCCAATCCTGCTGCACAGCATCGACCGCCTGCGCGCGGCGCTGCCGCTCGACGACATCCACGTCGCGGTCGCCCAGGGAGACCAGTGGTACGACGCGCGCATCGGTGCGCAGCCCGGCGTCACCGTGTCGCGCTGCGGCGGCGCCACGCGCGGCGAGACCGTGCACAACGTGCTGGCGGAAGTCATCGATGCCGACGACGACGACTGGATCGTCGTGCACGACGCGGTGCGACCGTGCGTCGACCTGGCGTCGCTGCATCGGCTGATGGCGGCGCTCGGCGGCGATCCGGTCGGCGGCCTTCTCGGGCTCGCCGCAGTGTCGACGCTGAAGCGCAACGACGGCGACGGCCGGGTCGCGCGCACCGAGCCGCGCGAGGGCCTGTGGCACGCGCAGACGCCGCAGATGTTCCGCTATCGCGTGCTGCGCGACGCGCTTGCCTCGCCGGCGGCGGCGCAATGCACGGACGAGGCGCAGGCGGTGGAGATGCTGGGCTTCAAACCGCGGTTGGTGGCGGGAAGCCCGACCAACATCAAGATCACCTACCCCGACGACATGACGCTGGCGGCCGCGATCATGGCGGCACAGCGCGCCCGTTGATGCGCGCTGGGGGCGTCCAAATCCGGCCTCAGTCGCGCAGCAGCGCCAGCGCCTCGCCGATGCGCTCGACCGCGACGATGCGAATGCCGTCGATCGCCTGCTTCGGTCGGTTCGCGGCGGGCACGACGGCCGTGCGGAATCCGAGCTTCGCCGCCTCGCGGATACGGTCTTGGCCGCGCTGCACCGGGCGAATTTCGCCGGCGAGACCGACTTCGCCAAAAACCAGAGCTTTCTCCGATAGCGGCTTGTTTTTCAAAGATGAAACGGTGGCCATGACGATCGCCAGGTCGGCGGCCGGCTCGTCGATCCGGACGCCACCGACGGCATTGACGAAGACGTCGTAGCCGCCGACCTCGACCCCGCCGTGGCGATGCAGGACCGCCAGCAGCAGCGACAGGCGCTGCGCGTCGAGGCCCACAGCAAGCCGGCGCGGATTGCCGCCCAGGGCGGGATCGCACAACGCCTGCACCTCGACCAGCAGCGGCCGCGAGCCTTCGAGCGTGGCGACGATCGCCGACCCCGCCACGCTCTCGGCATGCTGCGACAGGAACAGCGCCGACGGATTGGCGACTCCCTTGAGGCCGCGCTCGGTCATCGCGAACACGCCGAGCTCGTTGGCGGCACCGAAGCGGTTCTTGATCGCGCGCACGAGACGGAAGCTCGAATGCGTGTCGCCTTCGAAATACAGCACGGTGTCGACGATGTGCTCCAGCACGCGCGGTCCGGCGATCGCGCCGTCCTTGGTGACGTGGCCGACGAACAGCACGACGATTCCGCGCGACTTGGCGACGCGCGTCAGTTGTGCCGCGCATTCGCGCACTTGCGACACGCTGCCGGGCGCCGAGGTCAGTGCTTCGGTATAGATGGTCTGGATCGAGTCGACCACGACCACCTCCGGCTTGGTGGCGTCGATTGCCGCCACGATCGCCTCGAGCTCGACTTCGGCCAGCAGGTCGATCGGTGCGTTGACCAGGCCGAGACGCTGCGCGCGCAGCGCGATCTGCTCAGGCGATTCCTCGCCGGTGACATATAACGTGCGGTGGGCTCCGCCCAGCAGCGCCGATGCCTGCAGCAGCAGCGTCGACTTGCCGATGCCGGGATCGCCGCCGAGCAGCACCACGCCGCCCGGCACGAGGCCGCCGCCCAGCACGCGGTCGAACTCGTCGATTCCGGTGGCCACGCGCGCGTTTTCGCGGGCCTCGACGCTTGCCAGCGTGCGGATCGCCGAGCGCGCGCCCGCGACATGGGCGAAGCGGCGCTGCGCCGGCTGTGCGATCGTCTCCACCAGCGTGTTCCACGCGCTGCAATGCGGGCACTGTCCCTGCCACTTGGGCGACGTGCCGCCGCACTCGGTGCAGCTGTAGACGGTCTTGCTGCGCGCCGTGACCATCGTCAGCGCAGCGATGCGAAGGCTTCGCCGAGCGTGCGCATGCCGGGAAAATAGTGGTGGAACACGACTCCCGCGACCACCAGCACGGCGAACATCGTCGTCACCGGCTTCCAGGTCGCGGCGAACACGCTTTCTTCCCACGACGCGCCCGACACGACACGGCGTGCGGCGGGCACGACGCCACTGGTGATCGCGGCGCCGAAAGCGACGTCGACCAGCAGGTGCGGCGCGCCCACGACCATGAACACGATGCCGCCGCCGAACGCGGCCAGCACCGCCGCGATCACGGCGATCAGGATCAGGAGCTTGGCGGAATCGCCGTCGAAGAGGTCGCCGAGGCTGAAGCCGCCATGACCTCCGGACGCGCTGCCACCCGAGGAGAGTCGCAAGCCACCCGACGGCGATCCGCCGAAGTCGCCGGACGCGCCGCCGCCGCCGAAACTTCCGCCGCCGCCGTGCCAGGGCGCGCTGCTGCCTCCGCCGCCGCCCGACGTCGGCCAGCCGATCGGCGCATTGTTCACCGCATCGCCGAGCGCGTTGCCGACGCGGGCCGCGGCGAACGGCCGGATGCCGACATACGCAAGCCAGCAGCGCATTGCCGCGAACAGCACGAGATATCCGGCGGCGTACGCGAGCACCCATCGCAGCACCAGCACCGAAAGTCCCGCGCGCAGCATCAGGAAATTCGATGCGAAGCCCACCGCGAACGCCGTCGCCAGCATCAGCGACATGTGCAGGCGCAGGCCGAAGCGCGTGGTCAGGCTCTTCTCCAGCAGGCTCCGGCGGCGCGCGTCGCCGTCGACGACGACCGGCGGGGAATCGCGCTCGCTCACGGCAGCTCGGAGGGCAATGCGACCGCGGTTCCCAGCTTGCCGACCACGACGCCCGCGGCGGCGTTGGCGATGCGCACCGCGTCGGCGAGCGGCGCGCCGGCGGCGATGAGCACACCGAGCACGGCGATCACCGTGTCGCCGGCGCCGGTGACGTCGTACACCTCGCGCGCCACGGCGGGAAAGTCGAACACCTCGCCGGCGGTGAACAGCGTCATGCCCTCCTCCGAGCGCGTGACCAGCAGTGCGCGGATGTCGAGCTCGGCGATCACGCGCCGCGCGCGCGCGGCAAAGTCCGCGTCGTCACGCCAGCGGCCCGCCACTTCGCGGAATTCGCCGCGGTTGGGCGTGAGCAGCGTGGCACCGCGGTAGCGCATCCAGTCGTCGCCTTTCGGGTCGACCAGCACCGGCGTCCCCGCGGCGCGCGCCTGCGCGATCATCTCGGCGATGTGCGCGAGGCCGCCCTTGCCGTAGTCCGAGAGCACCACGGCGCGCGCATCGCGCAGCAGCAGCGCGAAGTCGCGCAGCTTGGTGGCGAGCACCTCGTGCGACGGCGTCGTCTCGAAATCGATCCGCAGCAGCTGCTGCTGGCGGCCGATGACGCGCAGCTTCACCGTCGTCGGCAGCGCGGGATCGCGATGCAGCGAGGTCGTCACGCCCTCGGCGGCGAGCAGCCGCTCGAGCGCATTGCCGGCCTCGTCGTCGCCGATCACCGACAACAGCGTGGTCGGCGCGCCGAGCGCCGCGGCATTGCGCGCGACATTGGCGGCGCCGCCCGGCCGCTCCTCGTGGCGCGCGATCTTCACCACGGGCACGGGCGCCTCCGGCGAGATGCGGTCGACGTCGCCGAACCAGTAGCGATCGAGCATCACGTCGCCCGCCACCAGCACCCGCCCGCGCGCGATCGCGGGGGCGTAGTCGGCAAAATGCGGCAGCGCGGCAGCCATCGTCAGCGGCCGATGCCGAAGTACTCGAGGCCGGCGGCGCGCACCTCCGACGGCTCGTAGAGATTGCGCCCGTCGAACACCAGCGGCGTGCGCAGCATCTCGCGCATGCGGGCAAACGCCGGGCTGCGGAATTCCTTCCACTCGGTGGCGACGATCACGCCGTCGGCGCCGGTGAGCGCGGCATACGGCGACGCGGCAAAGTCGATGCCGTCGGTGTCCGCGTAAATGCGCCGCGCCTCGTCCATCGCCACCGGATCGTACGCGGCGACGGTCGCGCCGCGCGCGTGCAGTGCATCGACGATCACGCGCGACGGCGCCTCGCGCATGTCGTCGGTGTCGGGCTTGAAGGCGAGACCCCACAGCGCGAAACGCCGGCCAGAAAGGTCGTCGCCGAGGCGGGCGACGACCTTGTCGACCAGCACGCGTTTCTGCGCGTCGTTGACCGCCTCGACGGCGGCGATCAGCCGGAGCGGAAGGCCGTGCTGGCGTGCGGTGTACTGCAGCGCCTTGACGTCCTTGGGAAAGCAGCTGCCGCCATAGCCGGCGCCCGGATAGAGGAACTGCCAGCCGATGCGCGGATCGGAGCCGATGCCCTGGCGCACCATCTCGATGTCGGCGCCGAGGCGCTCGGCGAGATTGGCGAGCTCGTTCATGAACGAGATGCGCGTGGCCAGCATCGCGTTGGCCGCGTACTTGGTGAGCTCGGCGGAGCGCACGTCCATCACCATCAGCCGCTCGTGGCTGCGCTGGAACGGCGCGTAGACGGCGCGCATCGCCGCGATCGCGCGCTCGTCGTCGGCGCCGACGACGATGCGGTCGGGACGCATGAAGTCCTCGACGGCGGCGCCTTCCTTGAGGAATTCCGGGTTCGACACCACGGCGAAGCCGATGTCGGCATGGCGCGCCGCGAGCTCCGCGGCAATCGCCTCGCGCACCCGATCCGCGGTGCCGACGGGGACCGTCGACTTGTCGACGATCACCTTCCATTCGTTCATCCGCCGCCCGATGGCGCGCGCGGCCGCGATCACGTATTGCATGTCGGCGCTGCCATCCTCGTCCGGTGGCGTGCCGACGGCAATGAATTGCAGCGTGCCATGCGCGACGCCCGCATCGACATCGGTGGTGAATGCGAGCCGCCCGGCCTCGACGTTGCGGCGGATCAACGCGGCAAGACCCGGCTCGTGGATCGGCACGCCGCCCGCCTGCAGCGTGGCGACCTTCGCCGCATCGGTGTCGACGCACAGCACGTCGTTGCCGACTTCGGCGAAGCAGGTGCCGGTGACGAGCCCCACGTAACCCGCGCCGACCATCGTGATCTTCATCGTCGGGCATCCTCGTGCCGCTGTGGGCCTGCATGCCCGGGCCGGCCGCGCCGCAGCCGCGTCGTCACGCGTTCACTCCGATCGACGCATTGATCGCGTGCAGCGCGGCCAGCGGCTCGGCGGCGGCCGTGACTGCGCGGCCGATGACGAGGTAGTCGGCGCCGGCGGCGATCGCCGCCTCGGGCGTGAGCGCCCGCGCATGGTCGTGCACGCCAACGCCCGCCGGACGCATGCCTGGCGTGACCAGCGCGAAGTCCCGGCCGAAGGCCGCGCGCAGCGCACTGGCTTCCTCGGCCGAGCACACGACGCCGTCGAGGCGCGCCGCATGCGCCAGCCGCGCGAGCCGCATCACCTCGTCGGCAGGACTGTGGTCGATGCCGATCGCGGCGAGATCGCTGGCGCCGAGGCTCGTCAGCACGGTCACGCCGACCAGAAGGGGCATCGGACGTCCCAGCGCACGCGCGGTGGCGGAGACCGATTCGCGAGCTGCGGCGAGCATGGCGGGACCGCCGGAGGCATGCACGTTCATCATCCACACGCCGAGGCGCGTGGCCGCGGCGCAGGCGCGCGCCACGGTGTTGGGAATGTCGTGGTACTTGAGGTCGAGGAACACCTTGAAGCCGCGCGCCACGAGGTCCCTGACGAGCTCGGGGCCGGCTGCGGTGAACACTTCCTTGCCGATCTTGACGCCGCAATGCGCGGGCGAGAGCTGCGCGGCGAGCGCCAGCGCCTCGCTGCCGTCGGCGAAATCGAGCGCGACGATCACACGTGGCGGCCGGTCGTGAAGATCGTCGTTCATGCGAAGCCGTCCGGAGATTCCGTGCGTTTGGGAGAGTACGTTTCCCACTTCTGGCAGCTCGGGCAGCGCCAGTAGAACTGGCGCGCGCGAAATCCGCAATGCTCGCAGCGGTACATGCCGAGGCGCTTGATGTGCGCGCCGACGAGGCCCTTGACCAGCTCGAGGTCGTGGCGGCGCTCGGGCGGCGCCGACAGCAGCTGTGCCTCCAGCAGGCGGTCGAGGCCCACCAGCGTCGGGTTGCGCGCGAGCTCGTCCTTGATCAGGTCGGCGGCCGTCGCCGGACCTTTCGCCTCGAGCACCAGCGCGAACACCGCGTGCAGGATGTCGAGTGACGGATACTGCGCCTGCCAGCTCGACAGCACGCGGATGCCCTGCTCGACGTCGGACTGCGCGCGAAAGCCGTCGGCGACGCGGTCCGCGGCGAGCGACAGGAACGCCGGGTTCTGCGTCTCGATCCGCTGCCATTGCGCGATCGCCTCGGCCGTATCGCCCGCGGCGCGCGCGAGGTCGCCGGCGATGAGCGTGGCGCGCACGCAGCCGCGGTGCGTGGCGAGCGCCTCGCCCGCTTCCTTGCGCACCGCCTCGTCGTCGCGGCGCACCAGCGCCGCCTGCGCGATCTCGCAGTGGTACTCGGCGATTTCCTTGAAGTACGGCGTCTTCGACAGCTCTTCCATCCGCAACGTCGCGCGGATCGCGCGCGGCCAATCCTTCTCCTGCTCGTAGATCGAGATCAGGTGCGCCAGCGAGGCATGCTCGAACGGCGTGCCGGCGAGCTTGCTGAACAGCTCCTCGGCACGGTCGAGGAGACCGGCGCGCAGGAAGTCCTGCGCCAGCTCGAACGTCGCCATCTCGCGCTTGTCGGCGGGCAGGTCCGGTCGATCCAGCAGGTTCTGGTGCATGCGCGTGGCACGCTCGGTCTCGCCCTGGCGGCGGAACAGGCTGCCCAGCGCGAAATGCAGGTCGACCGTCTGCGGGTCGACCTTGACGACCTCGATGAACGACTCGATCGCCTTGTCCGGCTGCTCGTTGAGCAGGAAATTGAGGCCGCGAAAGTACGTCAGCGGCAGCGCGCGCGATTCACGCAACAGGTGCTTGATGTCGATGCGCGCGGCGATCCAGCCCAGCGCGAAGAAGAGCGCGGGAATCGGCAGCAGCCACCACAGCTCGAAATCCATGCGATGCGCGCGCCCCGTGCCGTCACACCGCGTCGTAGGGGGGTGCGGTGTGGCCCGGCACCGTGCGCGTGTCGGCGCTGCGCCCTGCCAGTTCGCGCCGCAGCCGCTTCAGCTCCCGCCGCGCGCGCGCCGTGCGCAGCGCACCCGCGGTGAGTCCCAGCGCGGCGCCGATGGCGAATGCGCACAGCACGACGAAGATCAGCGGCGACTCGAGCGTGTACAGCCGGAAGAAGCGCAGCGTCACCATCTGCGCGTTGTCGAGCGAGACGAAGAGCAGCGCGACGAAGATCACCGCGACGACGATGAAGCGCACCACGCTCATGGCCACAATCCCGGAACCGATGTAACCGCCTGCCGCACTGCCCTGCTGCCGGGCCGCCGCTGCGGGCGGAGGACGCGCCGGCGGTGATCCGGCGCGGTCAGCCCTCTTCCTTGAAATCGACGCGCTCGCGCAGTTCCTTGCCGGCCTTGAAATGCGGCACGTGCTTCTCCGGCACCTGCACCTTCTCGCCGGACTTGGGATTGCGCCCCGTGCGCGGCGGCCTGTAGTTGAGTCCGAAGCTGCCGAACCCGCGGATCTCGATGCGCTGCCCCTTGGCGAGGCTCTCGGCCATCGCGTCGAGGATCATCTTGACCGCGAGCTCGGCGTCCTTGGCGACCAGCTGCGGGAACTGCGCCGCGAGGCGGTCGATCAGCTCCGACTTGGTCATTGCGGAATCCACGGTCTTCGGTCAGCTGTTCTTGTTGTCGAGCTTGGCCTTCAGCAGCGCGCCGAGGTTGGTGGTGCCGGTGTTGACCCCCGCGTTGTCCGCCTTCATCGACTGCATCGCCTCCGATTCGTCGGCGTTGTCCTTGGCCTTGATCGAAAGGTTGATCGAGCGGTTCTTGCGGTCGACGTTGATGATCATCGCCGTCACCTTGTCGCCTTCCTTCAGGTGCTTGCTGATGTCCTCGACGCGGTCGCGCGACACTTCCGAAGCGCGCAGGTAGCCCTCGACTTCGGGATCGAACGAGATCACCGCACCCTTGGGATCGAGGCTCTTGACGACACCCGTGACGATGCTGCCCTTGTCGTGCACGGCGACAAAATTGGTGAACGGATCGCCTTCGAGCTGCTTGATGCCGAGCGAGATGCGCTCGCGCTCGACGTCGATCGCCAGCACCACCGCGTCGACTTCCTGGCCCTTCTTGTAGTCGCGCACCGCCTGCTCGCCGGTGGCCGACCACGACAGGTCGGACAGGTGCACGAGACCGTCGATGTTGCCCGGCAGCCCGACGAACACGCCGAAATCGGTGATCGACTTGATGGTGCCGTGCACGCGATCGCCCTTCTTGTGGTTCATCGCGAACTCGTCCCACGGGTTCGGCATGCACTGCTTCATGCCGAGCGAGATGCGGCGGCGCTCCTCGTCGATCTCGAGGATCATCACCTCGACCTCGTCGCCGAGCTGCACGACCTTGGTCGGATGGATGTTCTTGTTTGTCCAGTCCATTTCCGACACGTGCACCAGGCCCTCGATGCCGGACTCGATCTCGACGAACGCGCCGTAGTCGGTGATGTTGGTGACCTTGCCGAACAGGCGCGTGCCCGTCGGGTAGCGCCGGCCGAGGCCGACCCACGGATCTTCGCCGAGCTGCTTCAGGCCGAGCGAGACGCGATTCTTCTCCTGGTCGAACTTCAGCACCTTGGCGGTGACCTCGTCGCCGACCGCCAGCACTTCCGAGGGATGCTTGACGCGGCGCCAGGCGAGATCGGTGATGTGCAACAGGCCGTCGATGCCGCCGAGGTCGACGAACGCGCCGTAATCGGTGATGTTCTTGACGATGCCCTTGACCACCGCGCCCTCCTGCAGCGTCGACAGGAGCTTCTCGCGCTCCTCGCCGAGGCTCGCCTCGAGCACGGCGCGCCGCGACACGACGACGTTGTTGCGCTTGCGGTCGAGCTTGATGACCTTGAATTCGAGCTGCTTGTTCTCGAACGGGGCGGTGTCCTTGACCGGGCGGATGTCGACGAGCGAGCCTGGCAGGAACGCGCGGATGCCGTTGATCATCACGGTGAGGCCGCCCTTCACCTTGCTGGTGACGAAGCCCTCGACGATCGTGCCCTGCTCCATCGCCGCCTCGAGATCGCTCCAGGCCTTGAGGCGCTTCGCCTTGTCGCGCGACAGGCGCGTGGTGCCGTAGCCGTCCTCGATCGACTCGATCGCGACGGTGACGAAGTCGCCGGGCTTGACCTCGACGACGCCGTTGTCGTTCTTGAATTCCTCGATCGGAATGAAGGATTCCGACTTGAGTCCCGCGTTGACGACGACGACGTTGTAGTCGACGCGCGTGACTTCGGCGGTGATCAGCTCGCCCTGGCGCATCTCCTGGCGCGCGAGCGATTCCTCGAACAGCGCCGCGAAATTCTCGAGCGGCGCGGATTGTGCGGTGTGTGTAGCGGTAGCCATTCGGGTTGGTGCCTTTCGTCAGGCCGTGGGTGCGAGAACCCAATGTCTCGCACGCCGCGGGTTGGTTGTCGTCGGCCGTCGCGCGGTGCCCGGCCAGGGCGTCACCGACGGTTCTTTCATGTGTTCGCCGCCGCCAGGCCGCGTTCGCGGCACAGCGCCAGCACGGCTGCGATCGATGCCTCCGGCGCCACGCCGGTGGTGTCGAGGCGCACGGCGTCGGACGCTGCGGCCAACGGCGCCGCGGTGCGTCCGGCATCGCGCGCATCGCGGGCCGCGATTTCACGCAAAAGACTTTCAATAGTAACCGAGATTCCTTTTGCGATCAACTGTTTATGGCGCCGGGCCGCCCTTTCCCCGGGGCTCGCCGTGACGAAAACCTTGAGCACGGCGTCGGGGAAGATGACCGTCCCCATGTCGCGGCCATCGGCGACCAGCCCGGGCGGCCGGCGGAAGGCCCGCTGGCGCTCGGTCAGTGCCGTCCGCACCCCCGGGTGGATGGCGACGTGCGAGGCGGCGGCCGAGACGTCCTCGCCGCGCAGCGCCTCGCTGACGTCGCGCCCGGCGAGATGCACGCGCCCGGCGCGAAAGGTGGCGTCGAGCGCGCGGGCGAGCACCGCCAGCGCCGCCGCGTCGTCGAGCGCGGTCCCGCTGTCGAGCGCCCGCAGCGCCACCAGGCGGTACAGCGCGCCGCTGTCGAGCAGGTGAAAGCGCAATGCGTCGGCCACGGCGGCGGCGATCGTGCCCTTGCCCGATGCGGCTGGGCCATCGACCGCGATCACCGGAACGGCCGCGTCGGCGCTCAGCATGTCTCCCCCCGATGCGCGCTGCGCGCGCCTCCCCCCAGCGGAGGGCGAGCGCCTCGGGGCGGCCCTTCGGCGCTGGGAACGTTTCCCCCCCGATGCGCGCTGCGCGCGCCTCCCCCCAGCGGAGGGCGAGCGCCTCGGGGCGGCCCTTCGGCGCTCATTGCACGAGGCTCGCGAAGCGCGCGAAGAAGTCCGGAAAGGTCTTCGCCACGCAATCGGGGTCGCGGATCGTCACACCCGCGCCGCCGAATGAGGCGAGGGCAAAGCACATCGCCATCCGGTGGTCGTCGTAGGTGTCGATCGTCGCCGGGGACCACACGGCGGGCGGCGTCACGCGCAGCCAGTCGGCACCGGCTTCGACCCCGGCGCCCAGCTTCGCGAGCTCGGCCGCCATGGCCGCGATGCGGTCGGTCTCCTTCACGCGCCAGCTGCCGATCCCCGACAGCGTGGTCGGCGCGGTGGCGAACAGTGCGGTCATCGCGAGTGTCATCGCCGCATCGGGAATGGCCGTGCAATCCAGCGTGCCGCCGTCGAGCGGGCGGCCGCGGCGTGCCTCGATCGCGCTGGCCTCGAAGCGGATGTCGGCACCCAGCTGCGCCAGCGTGTTGGCGAACGCGACGTCGCCCTGGATCGACGCGCGGCCCACACCTTCCACGCGTACCGGCCCGCCCCCCAGCACGCCGGCGGCGAGGAAATACGACGCCGAGGACGCGTCGCCCTCGACATCGAGGCGGCCGGGCGACGCGTAGCGCGCGCCGCGCGGAACGACGAACGTCGCCGCATCGGGAGTGGCGACCTCGACGCCGAAGCGCTGCATCAGGCACGTGGTGATCTCGACATACGGCCGCGAGATCAGCGGCGTGGTCACCGTGACGCGCATCGCCTGCTGCAGGACTGCCGGATGGCGCGGCAGCGCCATCAGCAGCGCCGACAGGAACTGGCTCGAAACGTCGCCGCGCACGCGCACCTGGTTGGCCTCCCGCGCGTCGAGCGGCGCGATGGCCAGCGGCGGATAGCCGTCGACGCCGCGGTAGGCGATCGACGCCCCCAGCGCGCGCAACGCGTCGACCAGGTCGCCGATCGGCCGCTCGCGCATGCGCGCGACGCCGTCGAGCACATGGTGACCACGGGCCATCGCCAGCACCGCGGTGAGCGGCCGGAACGCGGTGCCCGCGTTGCCGAGTTGCAGGTTCGTGTCGATGGCGCCGAGGTCCGGACGCCCGCTGACGTCCAGCGTGCGCATGGCGTCGGCAGCCGCGATGTCGACGCCGAGCGCATGCAGCGCCGCGATCATCACGCGCGTGTCGTCGGCGTCGAGCACGTCGTGCAGGCGCGTCGTGCCCTGCGCCAGCGCCGCGAGCAGCAGCGCGCGGTTGGTGATGCTCTTCGATCCGGGCAGCGCAATCGTGCCCGCCGCGCTGCGTGCGGGCGCCAGCGCCAGTGTGGCGCTCATGACGCGATGCCGCCGTCGCGCGCCGCCTGCCAGCGCAGTCGCGCGTCGCGCGCGCGCGCGAACAACGCCTCGAGCGCCTCGCCGTCGCCGGCGGCGATCGCCGCGCGCACGCCGGCCAACGCCTCGGCATAGCGGTCGAGCTCGGCGAGCAGCGCCGCGCGGTTGGCGAGCGCGACATCGCGCCACATCTCGGGCGAGCTGGCGGCGATGCGCGTGAAGTCACCGAACCCGGTGCCGGCGTGCGTGAACAACGCTGCCGCATCGGCGCGCGCCGCGAGCTCCGCCACCAGCGTATGCGCAAGCACATGCGGCAAGTGCGACACGGCGGCGAAGATGCGGTCGTGCTGCGCCGCCTCGAGGCGCGTCACTACGGCGCCCGTGCTGCGCCACATCGCCTCGACCGCGGCAAGCGCGGCCGGCACGGTGGTGGCGAGCGGCGTGACGATGACGCTGCGCCCGCGGAAGAGCCCGGCCTCCGCGGCCGCGGCGCCCGAGCGCTCGCTGCCGGCGATCGGATGCGCCGGCACGAAGCGCGTGGCGGCGGCGCCCAGGTTCGCGGCCGCGGCGTCGATCACGTCCTGCTTGGAGCTGCCGGCATCGGTGACCACGGTGCCCTTGCCCAGATGCGGCGCGATCGCCGCGAACAGCGACGCGGACTGCGCGACAGGTGCGGCGACCAGCACGACGTCGGTATCGGCGAGCTCCGCCTGCCACGCGTCGTCGAGCCGATAGGCGCGATCGACGATGCCGCGCGCAAGCGCCGCGTCGAGATTCGCGCGCGTGCGGCCGAGACCGACGACGGTGTCCACGGCACCGGCGGCGCGCAGCGCGAGCGCGAGCGAGCCGCCGATGAGGCCGACGCCGGCAATCGCGAGCTTCGCCATGCGCGGCATCGCGCTCCGCCTAGGGCGCCAGCGCCGCCGGCAGCGCCTCGAGCAGGCGCGCGTTCTCGCGGGGCAGGCCGACGGTCACGCGAATCCATGCCGGCATGCCGTAGTTGGCTACCGGGCGCACGATGACACCCGCGCGCAGCAGGCGGTCGAACACGCGCATGCCGTCGCCGACGTCGACCAGCACGAAGTTGCCGTGCGATGGCAGGTGGCGCAGGCGCAGCGCATCGAAGCCGGCGCGCAGCGCGCGCATGCCCTCGTCGTTGAGGCGCCGGCTTTCCGCGACATAGTCCTGGTCGCCGAGCGCCGCGATGGCCGCCGCCTGCGCCAGCGAATTGACGTTGAACGGCGGGCGCACGCGATTGACGAGGTCGGCGACATCGGCGTGCATCACGCCATACCCGACGCGCAGGCCGGCGAGTCCGTACGCCTTGGAGAACGTGCGCGAGATCACCAGGTTGGGCTGGCGCGCGATCCAGCGCGTGGCGTTGGCGTCGTCGTGCGGCGCCAGGTATTCGTTGTAGGCCTCGTCGAGCACGACGATCACGTCGCGCGGCACCGATTCGACGAAGTGCGCCAGCGGCCCGGGAGCGATCCACGTGCCGGTCGGATTGTTCGGGTTGGCGACGAATACCACGCGGGTCGCCGGCGTGATCGTGTCGCGCATCGCCGCGAGGTCGTGGCCGAAGTCGCGTGCGGGCACTTCGCGACCCTGCGCGCCGCGCGCCTGGGTCGCCAGCGGATAGACGACGAAGGCGTACTGCGAATACACGGCTTCGTCGCCGGGCCGCAGGAATGCCAGCGACACGAGCTCGAGGATGTCGTTGCTGCCGTTGCCGAGCACGATCTCGCGCGTGTCGACGCCGAAGCGGCGGGCGATCGCATCCTTCAGCGCGAAGCCGTTGCTATCGGGATAGCGCGTCACGTCGGCCATCGCCGCGGCCACGGCACGCGCCGCCGCCGGACTCGCGCCGCGCGGGTTCTCGTTCGACGCGAGCTTGACGATCGACGCAGCGTCGAGGCCGAACTCGCGCGCGAGCTCGTCGATCGGCTTGCCGGCGACGTACGGCGCGATGCGGCGGATGTAATCCGGCGCGCGGCCGGCGGCGCCCGACTCGCTCATGGCGTCCTCGCCGCGACGGCGGCGGAGGGCGATGCGAACGGCGCCGGATACGAGCCCAGGAGCTTGACGTAGGGGGCGATGGCGCGCACCTCGGCGAGCGCCTTCGCCACGGGCGCGTCGTCGGCGTGGCCGCCGACGTCGACGAAGAACAGGTATTCCCACAGCTCGACGCGCGACGGCCGCGACTCGACCCGCGACATCGACACGCCATGGCGCGCGAACGGCTCGAGCACCGCGACCAGTGCACCGGGCTTGTTGGGACAGGCGATCACCACCGACGTCTGGTCGTGGCCGGAGGCGCCGGCGGCATGGCTGCCGAGCACCCAGAAACGCGTCGTGTTGTTGGGCTCGTCCTCGATGTTGCGCACGAGGATGGGCACGGCGTGGATCGCCGCCGCGTTCTCGCCGGCGATCGCCGCCGCGCCGGGCTCGGCGGCGGCGAGGCGCGCGGCCTCGGCATTGCTCGCCACCGGCACGCGCTCAGCGCGCGGCAGGTTGCGCGCCAGCCAGCGTGTGCATTGCGCCAGCGACTGTGCGTGCGAATAGATGCGCGTAACCGCGTCGAGCGTCGCCGCGCGAGTCATCAGGTGCTGCTGCACGCGCAGCCTGGCCTCGCCGCAGATGGCCAGCGGCGTCTGCGCGATGAGGTCGAGCGTGCGGCCGACTGCGCCTTCCGTGGAATTCTCTACCGGCACCACGGCGTAATCGGCCTGGCCGCTCTCGGCAGCGCGGAACACCTCGTCGATCGACGCGTACGGCAGGGTGTCGACGAACTCGCCGAAGTGGCGATGCACGGCGGCATGGCTGAACGTTCCCTGCGGCCCGAGGTAGCCGACGGTCAGGCGGCGCTCGAGCGCGAGGCACGCCGACATGATCTGGCGGAACACGCCGATCACCGCCTCCGCGGGGAGTGGCCCCGGGTTGGCCGCGGCCATCCGCGCCAGCACCTGCGCTTCGCGCTCCGGCCGGTACGCGGCGCTCGCGCCCTTGATCGCGCCGATGGCATGCGCGTGCGCAGCGCGCTCGGCGAGCCGCGCGAGGATCGCGTCGTCGAGCGCGTCGATCGCCGCGCGGTGGCGTGCAATGTCGTCGTCGGTGCTCATGGGTCTCAGCCGTGTTCGCGGGCGAATTCGTCCAGATAATCGACCAGTGCCTGCACCCCGGCCAGCGGCATCGCGTTGTAGATCGACGCGCGCATGCCGCCGGCCGCGCGGTGACCCTTGAGTTGCACCAGGCCGCGCGCCTTGGCGCCGGTGAGGAAGTCGTCGTCGACCCGGCTGTCGGGAAGGAAGAACGGCACGTTCATCCGCGAGCGGTTGGCGGGCGCGACGTCGTTGCGGTAGAAGCCGCGGTCGATGGTGGCATAGAGCAGCGCGGCCTTGGCGATGTTGGCGCGCTCGATTCCGGCGATGCCGCCCTGCGCCTCGAGCCACTCGAACACCAGGCCGGCGACGTAGATCGAGAAGGTTGGCGGCGTGTTGAGCATCGAATCCGCCGCCGCCTGCTTGGCGTAGCTGAACACGCTGGGGCATTCGTCGCGCGCGCGGTCGAGCAGGTCGTCGCGCACGATCACCAGCGTCAGCCCCGCAGGGCCGATGTTCTTCTGCGCGCCGGCATAGATGACGCCGAAGCGCGCGATGTCCACCGCACGCGACAGCATGTGCGACGACATGTCGGCAACGATCGGCACATCGGCAGGCAGCGCTGCCGGATCGGGCCAAGCCTCGAATTCGACGCCGCCCAGCGTCTCGTTGGTGCAGACGTGGACGTAAGCCGAGTCGCGCGCGACGCGCCAGGTCGACTGCGGCGGCACGTAGGTGAATCCGCGGTCCTCGGCCGAGGCGGCGACGCCGACATCGCAGAAGCGGCGCGCCTCGTCGATCGCGCGCGTCGACCAATGGCCCGTGTTGACGTAGTCGGCGTGGCGCCGCCCGGCCGTGAGATTGAGCGGCACGATCGCCGCCTCGCCGATCCCGCCGCCTTGCAGGAACACGATCCGATAGTGGTCCGGCACCGCGAGCAGGCGCCGCAGGTCGCCCATCGCCTTGGCCTGGATGGCCATGAAGTCGTTGCCGCGATGGCTCATCTCCATCACCGACATGCCGCTGCCGCGCCAGTCAGTGAGCTCGGCGCGCACGCGCTCGAGCACCGGCAGCGGCAACACGGCCGGTCCGGCGCTGAAGTTCCAGACCCGATGCGATGCCGTCACCGCCCGCCCCGCGCCGGCGTCACGCCACGTCGCCGTTGTCGTCGTCTTCCTTCTCCGCCACGCGTTCGAGACCGGCGAGCTTCTCGCCTTCGCCGAGGTTGATGAGCGTCACGCCCTGCGTCGAGCGGCTCATTTCGCGGATCGACTTGACGCGCGTGCGGATCAGCACGCCGCCCGTCGAGATCAGCATCACCTCGTCCTCCGGACGCACCAGCGCGGCGACCACCACCTTGCCGTTGCGCGCCGTCTGCTGGATCGCGATCATGCCCTTGGTGCCGCGGCCATGGCGCGTGTACTCGACGATCGGCGTGCGCTTGCCGTAGCCGTTCTCGGTGGCGGTCAGCACCGATTGCGTTTCGTCCTCGGCCACCAGCAGCGCGATCACCTTCTGGTCCTTGCCGAGCGACATGCCGCGCACGCCGTGCGCATTGCGCCCCATCGGCCGCACGTCGTTCTCGTCGAAGCGCACCGCCTTGCCGCCCGAGCTGAACAGCATGACGTCGTGCGTGCCGTCGGTCAGCGCGACGCCGATCAGGCGGTCGCCGTCGGTGAGGTCGACGGCGATGATCCCCGACGGCCGCGGCCGCGAGAAATCGGCGAGCGAGGTCTTCTTCACCGTGCCCATCGCAGTGGCCATGAACACGTAATGGCCTTCGGCGAACTCCTTGATCGGCAGGATCGCGGTGATCTTCTCGTTGTCGGCGAGCGGCACGAGGTTGACGATCGGCTTGCCGCGCGACGCGCGCGACCCCTGCGGCACCGAATACACCTTGAGCCAGTAGACGCGCCCGCGGTTGGAGAAGCACAGGATATGGTCGTGCGTGTTGGCGATGAACATGCGGTCGACGAAGTCGTCTTCCTTGGTGCCGGTCGCCTGCTTGCCGCGGCCGCCGCGGCGCTGCGCGCGATATTCGGCCAGCGGCTGCGACTTCATGTAGCCGCCGTGCGACATCGTCACCACCATTTCCGCGGGGGTGATGAGGTCCTCCAGCGACAGGTCGACGCCCTGCGCGACGATCTCCGAGCGGCGCTTGTCGCCGAATTGCTCGCGCAGTGCGGTGAGCTCGTCGCGCACGATCTTCGTCACGCGCGTCGGCTTCGCCAGGATGTCGATCAGGTCGGCGATCAGCGTCATCGTCTCGCGGTATTCGGAGGTGATCTTGTCCTGCTCGAGGCCGGTGAGGCGCGACAGGCGCATCTCGAGGATGGCCTGCGCCTGCGTGTCGGACAGCCTGTAGCCGTCGCGCGTGAAGCCGAAGTTCGGCGACAATCCCTCCGGGCGCGCGGCATCGGTGAGCGCGCGCTCGAGCATCTCCTCCACCACGCGCGAGCGCCACGTGCGCGCCATCAGCGCTTCCTTGGCATCGGCCGGCGTCGGCGACGCCTTGATCAGCGCCACGATTTCGTCGACGTTCGACAGCGCGACCGCGAGGCCCTCGAGGACATGCGCGCGGTCGCGGGCCTTGGCCAGCTCGAAGCGCGTGCGCCGCACCACCACCTCGCGGCGATGGGTGAGGAAGAACTCGAGGAACTGCTTGAGGTTGAGGACGCGCGGCTGGCCGTCGACCAGCGCCACCATGTTCATGCCGAAGCTGTCCTGCAGCTGCGTCAGCTTGAAGAGGTTGTTGAGCACGATCTCCGGCACTTCGCCGCGCTTCAGCTCGATGACCACGCGCATGCCCGATTTGTCGGACTCGTCGCGCAGGTCGGAGATGCCCTCCAGCTTCTTCTCGCGCACCAGCTCGCCGATGCGCATCAGGAGGTTGGACTTGTTGACCTGGTAGGGGATCTCGTCGACGATGATCGCCTGGCGATTGCCGCGATCGAGGTCCTCGATGTGGTGCCGCGCGCGGATGACGACGCGGCCGCGGCCGGTGCGATAGCCCTCGCGCACGCCTTCCAGCCCGTAGATGATCGCCGCCGTCGGGAAATCGGGGGCCGGGATCACGTCCATCAGCTCGTCGATCGTCACCTCGGGGTTGTCGAGCACCGCGATGCAGCCGTCGATCGTCTCGCCGAGGTTGTGCGGCGGGATGTTCGTGGCCATGCCGACGGCGATGCCCGACGAGCCGTTGACGAGCAGGTTGGGCAACTTCGCCGGCAGCACCGACGGCTCGGTTTCCTTGCCGTCGTAGTTCGGCACGAAATCGACGGTGTCGCGGTCGATGTCGGCGAGGAGCTCGCCGGCGATGCGCGCGAGTCGGCACTCGGTGTAGCGATACGCGGCCGGCGGGTCGCCGTCGACCGATCCGAAGTTGCCCTGGCCGTCGATCAGCGGGTAGCGCAGCGAGAAATCCTGGACCATCCGCACCAGCGCTTCGTAGGTGGCGGTGTCGCCATGCGGATGGTATTTGCCGAGCACGTCGCCCACCACCCGCGCCGATTTGACGTAGGGGCGGTTGAACGCGATGTTGGCCTCGTGCATCGCGAACAGCACGCGCCGGTGCACCGGCTTCAGTCCGTCACGGACATCGGGGAGCGCGCGGCCGACGATCACGCTCATCGCGTAATCGAGGTAGCTGTGGCGCATCTCGGCTTCGAGGCTGACCGGAACGGTCTCCTTCGCAAACGGCTCGGTCGGGGTTGGTGTCATCGGCAATTCGGGTTCGCGGCGAAGTTGCGGGATCGGTCGAGGCAGGCAGAAATCGACCATCCCGCTCGATTTTCAGCGGGAATGGCCGGCGCCGGCCGGTTTTCGGCAGCATCCAGCGCCGCGGGGATGCCGGATGCCTTTGAATATTTGTAATTTTAGCACGGCGTTGTATCGCCGCGACAGTTGCCTCGCCGTATCACTTATCCACCGCCCTGCGCTTTTGCTTCCCGTAAAACCTCCGTGCTATAGTCGTTGTGAACGCTAAGATTTCCGCGTGTCGGGGACCGCTTGGACGATCGACGGGCCCGGGTGCGCGAACCTCGGTTCGCATAAAACTTTTTCAAAACCTAAGCCAATAAGGGGTGAAACAATGACTCGTCGACTCGTTACCGGTGTTGTCGCAGGCGCGCTCGCAGCTGCATTCGCCGGCAGCGTTGCCGCGCAGACCACGGGATACGTGCCTGGCGTCGCCGGCGCGAATCCGACCAACAGCGGTTACGTGCTGTCCGGCAGCGGCACGCCGGACAACAACGTCGTGAGGAGTGGCGTCTACAACAGCACCGCGGGCCTGTCGGGCAACCTGTGCTACCGCACCGGGTACTGGACGCCGAGCATGGCCATCGCAGCGTGCGACCCCGACCTGGTGCCGAAGCCGGCGCCCGCGCCGGTTGCGGCTCCTGCGCCGGCTCCGGCGCCGGCTCCTGCGCCCGCCCCGGCGCCGGCCCCCGGCGTGCAGAAGATCACGCTCGCGTCGAAGGCGCTGTTCGACTTCGACAAGGCCGTGCTCAAGCCCGAAGGCAAGGCGGCGATCGACTCGGAGATCATCTCCAAGCTGTCGCAGGTGCAGAAGCTCGAGCTCGTGCTGGTCACCGGTCACACCGACCGCATCGGCACGCAGGCATACAACCAGAAGCTGTCGGAGCGCCGTGCCGACGCCGTGCGCGACTACCTCGTCAGCAAGGGCGTGCCGCGCGACAAGATCGAGACGCTGGGCATGGGCAAGACGCAGCCGATCCCGGGCGTGGTCTGCAACCAGAAGGCGCTGCGCGAGCTGATCGCCTGCCTCGCGCCGAACCGCCGCGTGGAAGTCGAAGTCAAGGGCGAAGGCACGATGATGCATTGATGACCGCGTCGCCCGGTCGCAAAAGGCCCCGCGCATGCGGGGCTTTTTGTTTGCGATGCCAACTTTCGCCGACGGATGCCCACGATGAGCGATGACGCGACGCGCGTCGACACCCGCATCGACGCGCGGTGGTGCGTGCCGATCGACCGCGACGGCGCCGTCGAGGGCCACGCGCTGATCGTCGACCGCGGACGTATCGTTGCGCTGCTGCCGGTCGCCGAGGCGGACGCGCGTTTCGTCGCGCGCGAGCGCATCGACCTCGCCACGCATGTAGTGATGCCGGGCCTCGTCAATGCCCACACGCACGCCGCAATGTCGCTGCTGCGCGGCATCGCCGACGACGTGCCGCTCGATGTGTGGCTGCGCGAGCACATCTGGCCGGCGGAGGCGGCGCACGTCGCGCCCGACTTCGTGTTCGACGGCACGCTGGTCGCCGCTGCCGAGATGCTGGCGGGCGGCACCACCACGGCCGTCGACATGTATTTCCATGCGGAGGCCGCGGCACGCGCCTACCTCGCGGCCGGCATGCGCGCAGTGCTCGGCATGCCCGTGCTCGATTTCCCGATGGCGGGCGCCGCCGACGCCGATGCACACCTCGCGCGCGGTCTCGCCGCGCGCGACGCGCTGAAGGGCGTGCCGCAGCTGGAGTTCGCGCTGGCGCCGCATGCGCCGTACACGGTGGGCGATGCGACATGGCGCAAGCTGGTCACGCTCGCACGCGAGATCGACCTGCCGATCGTCACCCATCTGCAGGAGACGCGCGCCGAGCGCGACGATGCCCTGGCGCGCGATGGCATGACGCCGCTGGCGCGGCTCGACCGTCTGGGCGCGACCGGCCCCGGGTTCGTCGCCGTGCATGTGGTCCATCCCGGCGCGGGTGACCTCGAGATCCTCGCGCGCCAGGGCTGCCATGTCGTGCATTGCCCGGCGTCCAACCTCAAGCTCGGCGCCGGCATCGCGCCCGTGGCCGAGTACGTCGGCGCCGGCGTCAACGTCGCCCTCGGCACCGACGGCGCGGCATCGAACAACCGTCTCGACATGTTCGATGCAATGCGGCTGGCGGCGCTCCTCGCCAAGGGCGCGCACGGCGACCCGACGCGCCTGCCGGCGCAGTCGGTGCTGCGCATGGCCACGCAGAATGGCGCCGACGCGTTCGGGCTCGGCGCTGCCATCGGCTCGCTCACGCCGGGCAAGCTCGCCGACTTCATCGCCATCGACCTCGCCGGTGTCGCCACCGAGCCCTGCTACGATCCGATCTCGCAGATCGTCTACGCCGCCGGCCGCGAGCATGTCACCGACGTCTTCGTGGCGGGCGAGCGTGTGGTGGCGGCGCGTGCGCTGACACGCATCGACGTCGCGGCGATCTGCCAGCGCGCGCAGCAATGGGGCGCCCGCCTTGCATCGCACCGATCATGACCTCCACGCCAACGTCCACGCCAGCCGCCAACGCCGATGCCGCCGAGCTCGAGAAGTTCGGCGCACTCGCCCACCGCTGGTGGGATCCCGAAAGCGAGTTCAAGCCGCTGCACGACATCAATCCGCTGCGCCTCGGCTGGATCGACGAGATGGCCGGCGGCCTGGCCGGCAAGTCGGTGGTCGACATCGGCTGCGGCGGGGGCATCCTGGCGGAGGCGATGGCGCTTCGCGGCGCCAGGGTCACCGGCATCGACCTGTCGCCGAAGCCCATCGGCGTGGCCAAGTTGCATCGCCTCGAATCCGGCGTGGACGTCGACTACCGGCTCGAGAGCGCCGAGGCGCTCGCGGCCGAGCGGCCGGGCACGTTCGACGTCGTCACCTGCATGGAGCTCCTCGAGCACGTGCCGCAGCCGGCATCGACGATCGCCGCGTGCGCCGCTCTCGCGCGCACCGGCGGCTGCGTGATCTTCTCGACGCTCGCGCGCAATCCGAAGTCGTATCTGTTCGCGATCGTCGGCGCCGAGTATTTGCTGCGGCTGCTGCCGCGGGGCACGCATGACTGGACGCGCTTCATCAAACCCTCGGAACTCGCGCTCGACGCGCGGCACGCGGGGCTCGAGCTCGCCAGTCTTCGCGGCATGAGCTACAACCCGCTGACGCGCGCCTATGCCCTGAACGACGACGTGTCGGTCAACTATCTCGCGGCCTTCCGCAAGCCCGGGCCGCCGGCGTGACGTCACCGATTCGCGGCGTGCTGTTCGATCTCGACGGCACGCTCGCCGACAGCGCGCCCGACCTTGCCGCGGCGCTCAATCGCGTGCGTGCCGCGGAGGGGCTGCCGCCGGTGGCACCGGCATCGCTGCGCGAATACGCGTCGTCGGGGGCGCGCGGCCTGCTGCTCGCGGGCATGCAGGTGGCGCCGGATCATCCGCGCTACCTCGCGCTGCGCGAGCAGTTCCTCGCGTGCTATGCGCAAGGCCTCGCCACCGACACGCGGCTGTTCGACGGCGTCGAGACGATGCTCGCCGCCCTCGCCGCGCGTGACCTCGCATGGGGCGTGGTCACCAACAAGGCGGCGCGCTACACCGCCCCGGTCACGGCGCACCTCGGGCTGTCCGCACGGGCGGCGGTGATCGTCAGCGGCGACACCACGCCGCACGCCAAACCGCACCCGGCACCGCTGCTGCATGCCGCGCAGGCACTGGGACTCGCGCCCGGTGACTGCGTCTACGTCGGCGACGACCTGCGCGACATCGATGCCGGGCGCGCCGCCGGCATGGCCACGCTGGTGGCGCGCTGGGGCTACATGGGTGTCGGCGCCGACCCCGACCGCTGGCCCGCGGACGGCTGGCTCGACCATCCGCGCGATCTCGCCGGCTGGCTCGACGCGCACGCCGCGGCGACGCGCGCCGCCACGCGCTGACCCGCGGCTCCCTAGCCCGGGCAGGCGCCGGCGTTGAGAAGAAGCATCTCCTGCGACGTGCCGTCGCGTGTGCCTGACAACCGCACCGGCTGGTTGGCGATCAGCGGCGTCACGACTGCGGCCATGACATCGTCGGCGTTCGCCAGCGGAATGCCGTTGGCGAGCCGCACGCGATCGCCGGGCTTCATGCCGATCATCTGCGCGAAGCCGCTGCCTTCGCGCACGCTCATGCCGCCACCGGCGACCGGCGTGACGATGGCGGCGAGTGCGTCGGGTTGCGAGGCGAGACCCTGCAGCAGCTCGGCATTGAGCTTGACCACGCTGCCACGAAACCCCGGCGGCGGTGCGCACGCCGGCACATTGCGCAGCGCGGCGGCGGTCACCGTTTGCGCGAGCGGCGTCTTCGATGGCGTATCGGCGCGCAGCAGGATGCTGCGCTCGCCGGAGGCATCGCGCACGAGGATGGCGAACGGGGTGATGCGCTCGAGCACGCTGCCGCGTGCGATTTCGCCGCCCTCGGCCACGATCTTCGGACCGCCGGGGAGGCGGAACAGCGCGTAACCGCCGCCGCGGGTGTCGGCCATGACGCCTACCAGACGCACGTCGCCGCCCAACGTCGACGCCGCCGCCGGCGCGCTTCCCGGGACCGGCGCCGGCGCGGCAAGCCAGCCGGACGCGGCAATCGCCGCGACGGGATCGCGCGGCTCGGCGGCGATCACGTGCACCGGCGCGGGTCCCAGCCAGCGCCACAGCCAGTAGATCACCACGGCGCCGAGCAGGATCGCCGCCGCGAGCGCGGCGAGCGCCGGCGCGATGCGCGTGGCTCGCGGCAACCTCGGCGTGGCCGCGATCATCGCGTCGATATAATCGAGCGCCGCATCCCTGGTCCCCTGCGCACGTGAACCCCCGCCTGTCGCTGCTGCAGCCGTATCCGTTCGAGCGGCTGCGCGAACTGTTCGCCGCCAATGTGCCGCCGGCCACGCTGCGGCCGATCAATTTCGGCATTGGCGAGCCACGCCATCCCACGCCGCGGCTCGTGCTCGACGCGCTGGCCGAGGGCATGCCAGCGCTTGCGAATTATCCCATGACGGCCGGGCCGCCCGCGTTGCGCGAAGCGATCGCGGGCTGGCTCGCGCGCCGACATCGCGTGAACGCAATCGATCCGGCGACGCAGGTGCTGCCGGTGCTGGGCAGCCGCGAGGCGCTCTTCAGCTTCGCGCAGACGGTCGTCGATGCCAGCCGTCCGGCGCCCGTGGTAGTGGTGCCCAATCCGTTCTATCAGATCTACGAAGGCGCCGCGCTGCTGGCCGGAGCGGACCCTTATTGCGTCAACGCCGTCGCCGCTGACGCCTTCAGGCGCGACTGGGATGCCGTGCCGGACAGCGTGTGGCGCCGCACGCAGCTCCTCTATGTCTGCTCACCGGACAATCCGACGGGGTGCGTCACCGACCTCGCGACCTGGAAGCGGCTCTTCGAGCTCGCCGACCGCCACGGCTTCGCCATCGCCGCCGACGAGTGCTACTCGGAGGTCTATTTCGACGAAGCGCATCCGCCGCTGGGTGCGCTCGCCGCGGCGGCGGCCTGCGGGCGCCACGACTTCGCGCGGCTGGTGGTCTTCGGATCGCTGTCGAAGCGTTCGAACGCACCGGGGCTGCGCTCCGGCTACGTCGCCGGCGACGCCGGGCTGCTGCGGGCGTTCCTGCGCTACCGCACCTATCACGGCTCGGCGATGTCGGGCATGGTGGCGCACGCGAGCATCGCCGCCTGGCGCGACGAGGCGCACGTGCGCGCCAACCGCGCGCTGTACGCGGCGAAATTCCATGCATTGGTGCCGCGGCTCGCGGGCGTGCTGCCGTGCCCGATGCCGCAGGCCGCGTTCTACCTGTGGGTGGATGTCGGCGGCGACGACACCGCCTTCGCCCGCGATCTGCACGCGGCGCAGCACGTCACCGTGCTGCCCGGCAGCTACCTCGGCCGCGAGGCCGCCGGGACCAATCCGGGCCGTGGCCGGGTGCGCATCGCGCTCGTCGCCGATGCCGGGGAGTGCGCCGAGGGAATCGACCGCGTGATCGCCTTTGCACGGGCGCGGCGCTAGCGCGGACAATCCCGGCGGGGGGCATCCTGTCGGGAGGGCTGGCGCCCTGTCGCAACGCCCCGCGCCGCCGCGCACCCCTCTCTAGAATCCCGGCCATGGACTCGGCAGCCTCTCCGGCGCAGGACAAGGGATTCGGACAGATCCTGATCGACGGCTTTCGCGCGTCGGCGCTGTCCATCCTGCTGATCGCCGCGATCAACACCGGCATCGCCGCGGTGCTGTGGATCGACGACACGCGGCCCTTCTGGCATCCGTTCGTCACCTGCCAGCTGTACGGCTTCTCGATCGCGTACTGCGTCAACGTCGCTTCGCCGTGGGGCAAGCCGCACGCCATTGCGCGCCTGGCGCGGGCAGTGGCGATCGGCGCGCTGATCGGCGTCGCGCTGGTGATCATCGTCAAGGGCTACGACGCCGCGTACGTGCGCGTGCACTGGACGACATTCGCATGGAATTTCTTCGCCGCGTTCCTCAACGGACTGTTCGTCAGCCTGTTCTTCTACGTGAAGATCCGCGAGACGCTCGCCGAGGCGGCGCTGCAGCGGGCCAATGCCGAGCGGCACCTGCTGTCGCGGCAGGCGACCGAGGCGCAGCTCAAGCTGATGCAGGCGCAGGTCGAGCCGCACTTCCTGTTCAACACGCTGGCCTCGGTGCAATACCTGACCGAGACCGACCCGCCGCGCGCCGGCAAGCTGCTGGGCCACCTGATCGCCTACCTGCGGGCCGCGTTGCCGCAGCTGCGCGCGGCGTCGTCGACCCTCGGCCAGGAAGCGCAGCTGATCGAGGCCTATCTCAACATTCTCAAGATGCGCATGGGCGAGCGCCTCACGTTCGACGTGGCGATACCCGACGACCTGCGCACGGAACCCTTCCCGCCCAACCTCGTCATCTCGCTGGTGGAGAACGCCGTGCGCCATGGCATCGAGCCCACCGTGCAGGGTGGCCGTATTGGCGTCAGCGCGGCGCGCGACGGCGATTCGCTGGTGGTGCGCGTCACCGACACCGGCAGCGGCGTCTCCGGCGGCACGAGCCCGGCCGCGGGCCAGGGCGTCGGCCTTTCCAACATCCGCGAGCGCCTCGCGGCCTTGTACGGCGAGCGCGCGCGGTTTACGCTCGCTTCCGCCGATGCCGGCGGCTGCATCGCCACGATCACGCTGCCGCTCGCGCGTCGCTGAGCAGCACAGCGTTCGCGCCCGGCGTCGCATCCCGATCGCGCCCCCGACCCGATGCCCACCGCCCTCATCGCCGAAGACGAGCCGATGCTCGCCGCGCAGCTCAAGGCGCGCCTCGCCGAAGCATGGCCGGAGCTCGGCATCGTCGGCCCCGCCGCCAACGGCGACGAGGCGTTGTTGCTGGCGCGCTCGCACCAGCCCGACATCGCGTTCCTCGACATCCGCATGCCGGGCCGCGACGGGCTGGACGTCGCGCGCACGCTGGGCGGCAGCGTGCACGTCGTGTTCGTCACCGCCTATGACGAATACGCGGTCGCCGCGTTCGAGGAAGGCGCCGTCGACTACCTGCTGAAGCCGGTCGCCGCCGATCGCGTGGCCAAGGTCGTGGCACGCCTCAAGATGCGCCTGCGCACGGCGCCGCTCGACCTCGCGGCGGTGCTGTCGCGGCTCGCCGCGAAGGACGCGCCAGCGGCGTTGCGGTGGGTGCGCGCCTCGCTCGGCAACGCGATGACGATGATCGCGATCGACGACGTGCTGTATTTCCAGTCCGAGGACAAGTACACGAAGGTAGTCACGCGCGATGGCGACGGCCTCATCCGCAAGTCGATCAAGGAGCTCTACGAGGAGCTCGACCCCGAGGCGTTCTGGCAGGTGCATCGCGGCACGATCGTCAATCTCAATGCGATCGCCCGTGTCGAGCGCGACTGGCGCGACCAGCCGGTGATCCACCTCAAGTCGCGGCCGGAGACGCTCATCGTGTCGCGCACGTTCGCGCACCGGTTCAAGGCGATGTAGGCCACCGGCGGGGGTGCCCGCGGCGGCGGCGGCGCATCGCGGTAAAATCGCGCTTTTTGCGAAGCCGCCGATGCAATCGCTGATCGCGACACTCGATGCCGCCTGGGACGACCGCGCGTCGCTGAGCCCCACCCAGGCGCCTGCCGCCGTGCGCGAAGCGGTGTCGCACGTGATCGCCGAGCTCGACAGCGGCCGCCTGCGCGTCGCCGAGAAGACGGACGGCAAGTGGCAGGTGCACCAGTGGGCCAAGAAGGCGGTGCTGCTGTCATTCCGGCTCGCCGACAACGCCGGCATCGGCCTCGAGGGGCCGGCCGTGCCGTTCCGTTTCTACGACAAGGTGCCGACCAAGTTCGCCCGGTTCACCGACAGCGACTTCGCCGCCGCCGGCGTGCGCGTCGTGCCGCCGGCCGTGGCGCGCCGCGGCGCCTACATTGCGCGCAACGTCGTGCTGATGCCGTCGTACGTCAATGTCGGCGCCTATGTCGACGAGGGCACGATGGTCGACACGTGGGCCACCGTCGGCTCGTGCGCGCAGATCGGGCGCAACGTCCACCTGTCGGGTGGCGTCGGCATCGGCGGCGTGCTGGAACCGGTGCAGGCCAACCCGACGATCATCGAGGACAACTGCTTCATCGGCGCGCGCTCGGAGGTGGTCGAAGGCGTGATCGTCGAGGAGAACTCGGTGCTGGGCATGGGCGTGTTTCTCGGCCAGAGCACGAAAATTTACGATCGCGCGACCGGTGAAATCAGTTTCGGCCGCGTGCCTGCGGGCTCGGTGGTCGTCGCCGGCAGCCTGCCCTCCGGCGAGGGCGGCTGCCACCTCTACTGCGCGGTGATCGTCAAGCGCGTCGATGCCCGCACCCGCGCCAAGACCGGCATCAACGAGCTGTTGCGCGCCTGAGTCCCCGCCCCCACCATTGACGCCATGTCCGTTTCGCTCAAGTCCCCCGACGAGGTCGCCCGCATGCGCAAGGCCGGCCGCCTTGCCTCCGAGCTCCTCGACTACCTGACGCCGCACGTCGCCGCCGGGATCACCACCGGCGAGATCGACCGCCTCGCCCACCACTACATGGTGGACGTGCAGCGCACGATTCCCGCCACGCTCAACTACGCGCCGCCGGGCCACTCGCCGTATCCGGCGTCGCTGTGCACGTCGGTCAACCACGTCGTCTGCCACGGCATTCCGGGGGACCGCAAGCTCAAGCCGGGCGACATCGTCAACGTCGACGTCACGGTGATCAAGGACGATTTCCACGGCGACTCGAGCCGCATGTTCTTCATCGGCGCGCCGTCGATCCAGTCCAGGCGACTCGTCGACGTCACCTACGAGGCCATGTGGAGAGGCATCCGCAAGGTGCGGCCCGGCGCACATCTCGGCGATGTCGGCCATGTCATCCAGCAGCATGCCGAGGCGAACGGCTTTTCCGTCGTCCGCGAGTTCTGCGGCCACGGCATCGGCCGCCAGTTCCACGAGGAGCCGCAGGTCCTCCACTACGGCCGGCCGGGCACGGGACTCAAGCTCCAGCCCGGCATGATCTTCACCGTCGAGCCCATGGTGAATGCCGGGCGACCGGGCATCCGCTGCCTCGCCGACGGCTGGACCATCGTCACTGCTGACCATTCGCTATCCGCGCAGTGGGAGCACACGGTGCTCGTCACCGATGACGGTTACGAGGTGCTGACAGTCTCCGGCGGCACCCCGCCTCCGCCGCCGCTCGATTCCTGACGCTCTCCGCCTTGAGCACCGCGCCCGGCACGATCGAGTCGGCCATGAACGCGGTGTCGCGGATCGCCGCGTGGCGCGAGCGGCTGGAGAGAGGACGCGCGCAGCTGCGCGATGCTTTCCTCGCGCGCCCTGACACGCAGCGTCTGCTGCGCGGGCTCGCGCGCCTCACCGACGACGTGCTCAGGGACGTCTGGCGCGAGTCGCAGATGCCACCTGCGTTCGCGCTCCTCGCGGTCGGCGGCTACGGTCGCGGCAGGCTCTTCCCGCACTCCGACATCGACGTCGTCATCCTGCTCGACGCCGCCGCGGCGGCGCACGCGGGGTCGATCGAGCGGTTCCTGGCGACGCTGTGGGACATCGGCCTCGAGATCGCGCACGCGACGCGCACGATCGACGAGTGCGAGCGCGAGATGGCCGCCGATATCACGGTGCGCACGAGCCTGCTCGAGCACCGCCTCGTCGCCGGCGCGCCGCGCCTCGCGCGCGCGTTCAAGTCGCGCTTCGCCGCCGCACTCGACATCCGCGCGTTCTATTCTGCCAAGTCCCTCGAGCAGCAGCAGCGCCACCTCAAGTACGACGACGCCCTGTACAACCTCGAGCCCAACGTCAAGGAGAGCCCGGGCGGGCTGCGCGACCTGCAGACGGTGCTGTGGATCTCCAACGCCGCCGGGCTTGGCCGCACCTGGCGCGAGCTCGCGCACAACGGTCTCATGACGATGGCCGAAGCCCGCAGCGCGTCGCGCCAGGAGCGCACGATCTCGGCGATGCGCGTGCGGCTGCATTACCTCGCCGCGCGGCGCGAGGACCGGCTGGTGTTCGACGAGCAGACGGCGCTCGCGCGCGAGCTGGGCCTCGCCGACACGCCGACGCGGCGCGCGAGCGAGCTCCTGATGCAGCGCTACTACCGCGCCGCACGCGAAGTGCGCCTGCTCAACACAATCCTGATGCAGAACCTCGGCGTGCGCATCCTCGTGCCGCAACGCACGTCGACGCCCATCGACGCCGACTTCGCGGCGCTGGACGAGCTGCTGCACATTCCCGACCCCGACTTGTTCGAGCGGCGCCCGTCGGCGATCCTCGATGCCTTCCTGACGATGGAGCGCCACCCGGAGCTCAAGGGCATGTCGGCGCGTGCGCTGCGCGCCGTGGTACGCGCGCGCCGGCGGATCGACGCCGCGTTTCGCCGCGATCCGGCGAATCGCGCACGCTTCATCGCACTGTTCCGCGAACCGCGCGGCATCACGCACGAGTTGCGGCGGATGAACCTCACCGGCGTGCTCGGCGCGTACCTGCCGGTGTTCGGCCGTGTCGTAGGCCAGATGCAGCACGACCTCTTCCACGTGTACACGGTGGACGAGCACACGCTGATGGTGATCCGCAACCTGCGCCGCTTCACCGAGGCGCAGCACGCGCACGAATACCCGCTGTGCTCGCGGCTGATCGGCGATTTCGCGCGCAAGGAGGTGCTGTACCTGGCGGGCCTGTTCCACGACCTCGGCAAGGGCCGTGGCGGCGACCACTCGGCGCTCGGCGCGCGCGACGCGCGGCGCTTCTGCCGCCTCCACGCGCTGCTGCCCGAGGATACGGCGCTGGTGGCCTGGCTGGTCGCCAACCATCTCACGATGTCGGCGATCGCGCAGAAGTCGGACCTCGCCGACCACGCGGTGATCGACAGCTTCGCGCGTCATGTCGGCGACGAGCGGCGCCTTACCGCGCTCTACCTGCTCACCGTCGCCGACATCCGCGGCACGAGTCCCAAGGTGTGGAATGCCTGGAAGGGCCAGCTCCTCGAGGACCTGTTCCATGCGACGCGCCGTGCCCTCGCCGGCGATCGCGGCGGCGGGCTGCAGGATTCGTTGCGCGCGCGCCAGGACGAAGCGCGCCGCCTGCTGCGGCTCAACGCCATCCCCGATGGCGCCGAAGCCAGGCTATGGAGCCATCTCGACGTCGTGTATTTCCAGCGACATACCGCCGACGAGATCGCGTGGCATGCACGCAACCTGCATTGGCGCGTCGATCGCGCCGAGCCGGTGGTGCAGGCACGCCTCACGCGCGCCGGCACCGGACTCGAGGTGATGATCTACCTGCCGGACCAGAAGGAGCTCTTCGCGCGCATCTGCGGCTTCTTCGGCCGTGCCGGGCTGTCGATTCTCGAGGCGCGCGTGCACACCACCCGCAGCAATTACGCGCTCGACACCTTCGTCGTGCACGACCCTTCGAATCCCGACGCAACCTTCCGCTCGACGATCCAGTATGTCGAGTACGAATTGCGCGAGCTCCTGCGCGAGCCGCGGCCGGTCGAGCCTCCCGGAGCGGGACGGCTG
>CAWAFO010000001.1:0-174102 GCA_963781395.1 uncultured Pseudomonadota bacterium | reverse complement strand
ATTCGGAATTTCGTCTACGATTTAAACGAAATCGCCAGACTCGATCGTCGAGTGTCTTGCCCTAGAATCGCTATTTGCGCGGTCGATCCGACAATGACCCTGCGGCGTGGGGCGCTCCAGACGAATCGCCGGACTTGCCAGTCACGTTCTTAACCGACTCGACAAGGTCAACACCAATCCTTCGCGTCCATGCCGCATAGACGGGCTCTACCAGCGCGCGGAATGCCGCATGTCCGGCTGGCGTCATCCGGGTTATCGACACGTCATTGCGCGCGAGCTCGTCATGCGCCGCGCGCTCACGGGCTGCAGCCTGCGCAGATTCGATCGCCTTCAGAGCGGCATTGCGCACCTTGGCCTGAGTAGACTCGGGCCACGCTTGCCATAGCGACTTTCGCGCAACGAATACCATGGCGTTTCCGAAAGCGCCCCATTGCACGACATGCCGGGTGCCTGTCGCCCATGCGCGGGCGGCGACGAGCGTAACCGCGGATTGGTCCTGTCCATCGAGCTGCCCCGTCGCCAACGCTTTTCGCGCGTCTTCGAGGTTAAGACCGGTTGGCTTGGCGCCCAGCGCGATATAGGTGTCGGTGACGAGCTTGGGACCAGTAACACGAACGCGCATGTCCTTGAGATCGTTTGGCGACACGATTGTGCGCGACTGCGTGGCAAGGTCGCGATGGCGAAGCGGTGCGAGTGCGACAAGCACTACACCGGCGGAATCGAGCGCCGTCGTCAACTTTGCACGCACAGCCACGTCGGCAACTACTTTGGTCAACTGCTCGTCGGTCGGCGCTATCCAGGGCAGTGCAAAAACGCCCAAAGGCGCGAAGGCGTCGGACCATTGAAGAGCTGATCCGACGGCGATGTCGATCGCTCCCGACTGGATTGAATTGAATTCTTCCGTCGGATCGCGTCGGGCGAGAGTCGCGCCGGGGTAAAACTTGACGTCGAACGCGCCTTCTGCCGACTCATTGAGCGCGTCGCCCCACGCTTTCGCCGCCGTGCCCATCGGATAGAGGGGCGCGACAACAACCGAAAGCTTGATTTCGGGCGGGGGCTGCTGGCTGATCGCGGGCGGCGAAGCGAAAATCATGGCCCAGATGCACGCAGCAACAAGCAGAAACATCCTGTATAGGCATCTCGTGCAGTTAGGAAAGCGTGTTCGGCCGATCGCCATCCCTTGCGCTGACTTAGGGGATTTCCATTGCATCATGCCAGTATCGTCGCCGTTCAACACGAGCAGTGTGCCATTCCAGCGGCTCGCCGCCGCCCAACTCCAACTCTACCGCACCATCGGCGTCGCTGCGTACCACGGCTGTGCCGCCGGCACGATATCGCGTCACGACATCCGGGCGCGGATGTCCAAAACGGTTTCGATAGCCAGGGGTAAATATTGCCAGCGATGCTCCTATGGCTTCGATAAACGGTTGCGTACTGGAGGTGCGGCTCCCATGATGCGGGACGACGACCACATCGGCATGTAAATTCGCTGGGGCAGTCAATAAGGCGGATTCGTCTCGCGCTTCGATGTCGCCTGTCAAGAGCGCGCCGCCGGCCGACCCCTCCACCCGTAACACGCACGACATGTCGTTGGTCTTGATCGAAGAATTGCCATAATCCGTGGCGCGGGGCCACAACACCGAAAACGTGACGCCGTCCCATTTCCAGCTCGTCCCGGCCACGCATTTGCCGGACGCCCCGTTCATGCGCTCGACGATGGGATGATCCGGCTTGAGCGAGCTCATCAGCCGCCTCACCGGGACGGCGTCGATGACCGAAAGCGCTCCTCCGGAATGGTCCGAGTCGGCGTGACTTACGATCATCAGGTCGAGATGCTCGACTCCAAACGCCCGCAAATTTGGAGCTACAACCCGACCTCCCGCGTCCGACGCCGGACCATAGCGCGGGCCGGTGTCGTAGAGCATGGAATGGCGACGCGTCTCGATTACCGACGAAAGGCCTTGCCCGACGTCGAGCACAGTGAGACGGAATCGCCCGTCTGCGGGAGGAGAAGGCGCAATCAGCCACATCGGCAGCAGCCACACGATGCCGAGTGTCCGCCCAGGCACGCCACGGGGAGCCAGGGTCCAAAGCGTGCCGGCGAAGCCCGCGACGATCGTCCAACCTAGAGGCGCGTGCTGCTGCCACGCAGCGTCAGGCCACTGGGATAGCCATTCGAGATAGCCCATCAGTACTGCGAAAACCGCGTGTGCGCCGACGAACGGCCATGCTAGTGGCACGATCACGCCCAGTAACGCCAACGATACGACTCCAAAGGTCACGACCGGAATGGCAACGGCATTGGCAAGCGGTGCCACCAAGGACACCTGCTGGAACAGCGCAAGCGTCAGAGGTATCAGCCCGAGCGTCACCACCCATTGAGCATGAGCACCCTCCCCGACGGAACTCCGCATCCTGGCAATGATGTCGCGGGGGTCGCGCGGACGCATACGGCGGATTCCCGCATAGAGCAACAGCCCCACCGCACCGAACGATAGCCAGAAACCGGGGGCCACCGCGGCCCACGGATCGATCGCTAGCACGACCCCCAGCGACCACAGCCACACCACAGAAGCATTCGCTGGCCGCGCCAGGAGAAGGCCGGTGGCGGCGACGCACAGCATCACCAACGTTCGCTGTGCCGGAACCTCGGCGCCTGCCAGCATGGTGTAGACCGTGGCAGCGACCGCGCCCACGACCACCGCCACTTTGCGCGCCGCAAAGCGAGAGGTGAGTTTGACGAACCGTCGCGCAACGGCAAGAGCGATAGTGCCGACGACCATGGCGAACACTGTGATGTGAAGGCCGGAAATACTGATCAGATGGGAAATTCCGGTCCGGTTGAAGACGCGCCATTGCGCCTCGGGCACCGATTGCTGATCGCCGATCGCGAGAGCCTCGATAACGCCCGCATAGCGTGCATCCGGAAGAGCGGCATCGATACGCGCGCGAACTCTCTCCCGCGCGCGTTCGATCCATGTTCGCGGCGTGCTGACAAACCGGTCCATTTCATGATTGCGAGTGTCCTCGCGGACGTATCCCACTGCGCGCAAATTGCGCTCGAAAAGCCACGCTTCGACATCGAATCCGGCGAAGTTCAACGTGCCATGCGGACGCTTGAGCCGGACTCGCAATTTCCAGCGCGCACCGGCATGGACTGTCGCGAAGTCCGTAAGCGGCATTGCAGAATACGACGTATTTGGCGCTACAGCGGGCAGAGGCGTTGCGATGACGTCATGAGAACGGGCGAACCATGAAAGCGCGATGCGCGGCGGCACGGCTGCTTCCGGAGGGTCGACTTCCTCGACGGCAAACTCGAAGCGTGAGCCCGAGTCGGACCTAGAGGGCAGTGACACGACAATACCGGTGACGCCAAGGTCCGCGCCTTCCCAGGCGCGCGGCAGTTCCTGTTCAAGCCGCACCGTCGCGCGCCATGTCGCCAGCGACGCACCTCCGACAGCAAATGTGCAGATAACGACTAAGACGTGGCCTAGTCGCGAGACCGTCCGCGAAGGCGATGGAATTTTGCGTTCGAGTATGAGCAGCAGAAGCGCAAACAGTGCTAGCCACCGCGCCTCTGGCAGCGACGGTAAAAATTGCACGACAAGTGTTCCGGCTGCAAATCCGACGAGGCCGAAACACGGGTTCACTCAAGCACGCTCCGGCAGCCGCGACAGATAGCGAGAGGATCGTCGCAGAAGGTGAGCAAGTCGCCAATCGGCCGTTTGGATGATTGACCGACAAGGTTGGCGACCATTAGCGTGCCCGTGCGACTTTTCCTAAACGCGCATGCGCCCTTTCCTTCGCAATTCTCGCGTCTCGATCACCATCGTGCTCGCGACCGCGCACGCGCTGCTGCCGAAGGTCATGGCCACCGCTCGAACAGCGCGCCTGCTCGCTTATTTCGTCGGGTTGCTTGCGGGCACGCTTAGCGTTCCGGCACAAGCCGGAGCGACACCGCAGTTCATCACATTTAGTCAACCGGCCGGCAAGACATTCGGCAATGCACCATTCCAGGTCATCGCCACCTCGAGTTCAGGACTCGCGGTGACCATGACGTCGCTATCGACCTCCGTTTGCAGAATCAGCGGAGCCAACGTCACCATCCTGGCCGCTGGAACCTGCACGCTTCGCGCCTCACAGCCCGGCAACACAAATTACGCCGCCGCCGCAGCGATCGACCGCAGCTTCGCGATCACCAAGGCAACACAAACGATAACGTTCGCTCTTCCGGGGACAGCTACATTTGGCACCGTTGCGATTTCCATTGCCGCGACGTCCAACTCCGGCCTTTCGGTCATACTCACGTCGACCACGATCACAATCTGCAGCATCAGTGGAAGTACCCTCAGGATCGTCGGGGCGGGCATTTGTGTCGTACGCGCAACCCAGGCAGGCAATGGCAACTACAATTCAGCGCCACCGGCGGATCGCACGCTCAAGATCGCCAAGGCCTCGCAAACGATAACCTTCGGCGCAATCCCAGCGCAGACGTTCGGCACCAAGCCCTTCAGCGTTGTGGCAAGCGCGTCGTCCAAGCTGACGATCGGATTTACGTCGCTCACCCCTGCCATATGCAGTATCAATTCCAGCACAGCGACGCTTTTAGCGGCCGGTACGTGCTCGCTGCGGGCCTCTCAAGCCGGAGATGCCAACTATTTGGCAGCGTCCACGGTCACCCAGTCGTTTGCCGTGGCCAAGTCTCCGCAGTCCATCGTCTTCGCAGTTCCCGCCACGCATAGCGTCGGTGGCGCGCCTTTTGCGCTTGCCGCGAGCGCAACGTCGGGGCTTGCTGTCGCCTTTACATCGACCACTCTGGGAGTGTGCAAGGTCGCGTCCGGCCTGCTGGCAGTTCTTGGGTCAGGCACCTGCTCGATTACGGCGGCACAGGCCGGCAACGGCAACTATCTGGCGGCCCCCAACGTAACGCGCGCCTTCGCCATCTCCAAGGCCGTTCAATCAATCGTGTTCCCGGCCATCGCCGATCACGTTTACGCCGATCTGCCTTTCCCGCTCGTTGCGATGAGCTCGTCCGGTCTGGTCGTGGCGTTCGCCTCCATGACCCCGGCGACATGCAAGGTCACCAGTGGGACCGTGACACTCATCGCATCGGGCCTCTGCACCGTTCGTGCCACCCAGCCTGGCAATGCGGGCTATTTGCCCGCATTGGCGTTCGACCGAACTTTTGCGATCGGCCTTGCATCGCAAGCAATTACCTTCGCATCGCCGTCGCCAAAGACGTTCGGTGACGCGCCGTTTACCGTGACGGCGACGTCCACGTCTGGTCTGGACGTGACGCTCTCTTCGCTCACCAACGACACGTGCCAGATTGATGGAACAACAGTCCGCCTGTCCGCTTCCGGGACCTGCACACTTCGTGCGACTCAGCCCGGGGATGCGCACTTCGCTGCCGCTCCGGCTGTCGACCGGAGCTTCACCGTTACCAAGGCGACTCAGTCAATCGCATTTGCGGCACCTCCTGTTCACGCCGTGACCGATCCCTCGTTTGCCATCCAAGCCACCGCTTCGTCGGGGCTCGCCGTCATATTCACATCCGCTACGCAGCCGGTATGCCTGGTCACTGGGGGCACCGTCACGTTGAGGTCCGCCGGACTTTGCGTTCTCAACGCAAGTCAGCCCGGCGACGACCGCTACGTAGCGGCGCCGATCGCCACACGCTCGTTCACCGTGACGTCGGCGGCGCAATCGATCAGCTTCGACATGATTGCGGACCAATCCCTGGTCTCTTCGTCGGTCAGCGTTCGCGCCGTTTCATCCTCGGGACTGCCGGTGACGCTTACATCGCTGTCACCAACCGTATGCAGCCCTATATCGGCGCGAATCAACTTGCTCGCCGCGGGCACCTGTGAACTGCGCGCGACTCAGCCCGGAAACGACACGTATCCCGCCGCCTCTCCAGTCGAACGCAGTTTTGCAATTCTCGGAATCCCGCAGTCGATAACCTTTCCGCAGATCGCCGACAAGCACTTGGCCGACTTGCTCGCGGCCGTTGTCGCCACGGCGAGTTCCGGGCTTCCGGTTCACTACGTGGCCTCGCCACCATCGATCTGTGCCAGTAACGCGGACTTGTCCATTACGCTCGTCGCGCCGGGCCTGTGCAGCGTGCATGCCTCGCAAGGCGGCAACAGTCGTTACGCCGCCGCCGTCGGCGTCGATCGAGTCTTTGCCATCATTGGCTCCGCATCGCGCGTGCATCTCGACCCAATCGGCCCACAAACGTTGGCGGCCTCACCTTTGACTGCGCATGCCACCTCGTCAGCAGGAACGAAAATCGTCTACAGCGCACAACCCGGCGGCGTTTGTGTCGCATCTGCGGCAAGCGTTGCGCTCATCGGACCCGGGGAATGCACCGTCGGAGCCGCGGAGTCGGCCGACGGTATACAACCGTCCGCAGAAGCCACCTACGCGAAATTCCGGGTCTTGCTTGCGCCCGAATTTCGACCGGAAGACACTTTTGTGGTGGGACCGTGGCCTTCGACAGTCGTTGTCGGCTCGTTCGGCAGCGATCGCAGTATCGGTCTTGCGGTCCCGTCGCAAGGAAGACTTACGGTACTCGCCGGCAACGGCCATGGCGGGTTCGCTCCAGTCGATGCCGGTACAGGTGGCCCATTTCCTTCCGCAATGTTCGCCAACGCCGCGGATTTCGACGGCGACGGGACACTCGACTTTGCATTCAGCGCGATATTCAACGACGCGATCGCCGTGTACATGGGTAGGATCGACGGCAAGTTCGATTTGCGGTCCGACCTGCCCACTTCTCCCGCTCCGGGTGGACTCGTCGCCGTCGACCTTTCGGGAGACGGCAAGATCGATCTTGCGGCGGTCAGCATCGACTCGAACGGCGTTACGCATGACACGATCGCGCTGTTCGCAGGCAATGGTGACGGCAGTTTTCGCGCGTGGAAATCGCTTCCAACGTGCGGTGGACCCATTGATCTCGCCGTGGGTGATTTCGATAACAATGGCATAACCGACATTGCCATTGCCTGCCAGCGCGACGACTCCATCCAGGTCTTGCGTGCTACGGGAAATGGAAACTATCAAAACCTTCAGCCGATTGCCGTCGACCAGCCATATCGTATCGCCGCAGCCGATTTGAACGGAGACGGCAATCTCGATCTCGTCGTATCTTCATTTTTCGACGAAATCGTCGTTTTTCGCGGCCGAGGCGATGGCACATTCCTGCCGCCTCAGATCGTGGCCAACTCGGTCGAGCCAGGCGACTTGGCCATCGCCGATTTCAATGGTGATGGAACGCTTGATGTCGCTACGACTGCGTCCTTGGATAACGCTGTCTACGTTCTGGCTGGCGCGGGTGACGGCCAATTCGCACCACCGGTACGATTTGTCGCCGGCACGTATCCGACGGGACTTGTCGCTGCCGACGTCGATGGCGACGGCCGGGCCGACTTCGCGTACGTCAACATGCTCGATGGAACCGCATCGCTACGGCGCAATGCCATTGCCACTCCGCCGATCGCTCACGTAGTTGCGATACCGGTTCAATTACGCTCCATGTCGCCTCCGCAGCTGACGGCTCGGGTAAGTGATGCCCGCGATCTGCCGATCGCCGGCATTCTCGTGCATTTCGAGCTGCCCGTGACGTCAAACGCGACATTCGCCGACGGCCGACGCGAGACCGACGTGACTACCGACGCCAACGGCTTTGCTTGTACGGTCCCCGTGATTGGGGCGCCAACAGCCCAAGCGTACCTGGCCACCGCTCGGGCGGCCGGGATCGCCGTCACATTTCGCATGAACGACGCGTCCGAATACACACCTCCCAAATTTACGACGTCGACGATACCGTCCGGAGTTCCAGGCGTCGCGTACGCGTTCGACCTTGTCGCAACGGGCGAGCCGACGCCAGTCTTCAGCTTGGAGGCCGGTGCCCTGCCCGCGGGACTCGCTCTATCGGCTTCCGGGCGGATTGGAGGAACACCGCTTGCACCCGGTGTATTCAGCGGTTCCATCCGCGCGTCCAATGGCAATCCTCCCGACGCGTTGCTGTCCTTTTCGATCCGTATCGGCGGTGGCGCGCAGAACATCACGTTCAACGCCATTGCCGATCAATCGATTGACGTGCGCCGGGTGATTGCGGCCGCAGTTGCCTCCTCCGGCCTCCCCGTCGCGCTGACCAGTCTGACGCCACAGACCTGTGCAATGGACGGATCCGCGGTGAGCCTTCTTGCCGCGGGTCGCTGCACGATTCGCGCTTCGCAAGCGGGTAACGCGCAATATGCAGCCGCGCCATTTGTCGATCGTTCATTCAGCATTACACAAGGTGCGCAGGCAGTAATGCTCGGACTTCCTGAAGACGCGCGAGTCGGCGCGGGTCCCGCACATGTCTATGTCGCGGCAACTTCAGGACTACCGGTTGTACTCAGCTCCGCCACGCCTGGCACATGCGTGGTCACTAACGGGACGTACGTCAATTTCCTGGCCCGTGGAACCTGCACGTTAAAGGCGTCGCAAGGCGGCGATGCGTCACACGCTCCAGCGCAAACCACTGCAAGCACGCCTGTTCTCGGCGCGCGCCAATCGATCGATTTTCCAACTCCACGCAACGGGCGGATAGATGAATTGACATATCTGCTCGCGACTGCCACGTCCGGGCTGCCGGTCGAGTTCAAGTCTCAGACACCCGATGTGTGTGCCATTTATTCTGGTAATGCCGCCGGCGTCGGCAATTCCAATCAGCCGCATGACAATTGGTGCACCGTAATGGCATTGCAAGCGGGGAGCGATCAATACGAGCCAGCATCAACTTTGCGAACGTTCGCGTTCGGTTTCAACGCAGACCCGATTCATCACCCTGCGCCGGCAACTCCTCACATCGTATACGCGTCATACCTCGGCGGGTTTGGGCGCGATCAGACATTCGATGTCGCCGTGTCGCCGGATGGCGGGGCGCTCGTGGCTGGCACGGTTGGTACGACGAATTTTCCGATGCTTTCGTCACAGACATATAGCAATGGCGGCATCGACGGCGTCTTCATTTCCAAGCTCAAGGCGCATTCCGCAGTCATCGAGTATTCGACCGCCGTTGGCTACGCAAAGCGCGGCGGTGGTTTTGGCTCCGATCCGCAAGTTGCCGCGCTGCATGCGATGACGGTGGACACGTCCGGCAACGCGATCGTCGCTGCGGTGTCCGGCGGCATCGACTATCCCCAGCGAGGTGGAGCGTACGCAATGGATGGACCGCTGACGCTATTTCGTGTCGACACCGGCGGTCGTGTACACGAGGTCGTGTCGACGCTCGACGGCGCCATTCTGAACGTTCGCGCGATCGCGTGCGACCCGTCGGGCGCCATCTACATCACTGGCGACGCGGGCCCCGGATTGTCCACGACCCCCGGCGCTCCTGTTGGAAGTTTGTCTGGAAGCAGCGTCCCCTATCTTGCTAAGTTCACTGCCACGGGCAGCGTTGCATATGCCACCTACCTGGTGACACCCGGGACCCGGCAGGGAGGCAAGCCGGGGCCTGATCAAGAAACGCGAGATTCGAGTACGACGAGCTTTGCGCTGGCGGTAGATCTTCAGGGCAATGCCTACATCGCTGGCCAGGCTAGCGCCACCGACTTGCCCGCCACGCCCGGCGCGCTTGACACCGGGGATCACAACAATCGCGACGGTTTCATCGCCAAGGTCAATGCGGCCGGAACGGCGATCGCATTTATCGCGCGCGTCGGATTTGGCGATGGCGACCGGGCGACTGGCGTGGCCATCGCGAGTGACGGCTCGATTGTGGTTTCGGGTAAAACCGCGTCAGCAGACGATTTCGTCGGGAGCAACGCATTCCAAACGAGGATAGGTTTCAGCCAGAACGGCATGCAGACCTATCTCCCGGATCGCGAGTTCGGATTCCTCGCCAAGCTGGATCCCAGTGCCAGCAAGATCCTGTTCCAGGCGGCCATTGGCACATTTGGCGGCGACCTCGTAAAGATCGCCACCACACCCTCGCCCTCTCCGTTGCGCGTGGCCGTGGATTCGACCGGGAACATCTACGCCGCCGGTACCAGCTTTCCAGACCGGACGTTGCCGTTGATAGCGAACATGTCGGGTATGCCTGACCACGGTGTGTTCCTGATGAAAATTTCACCTGACGGCCGCCAGCAGTATTCGACATTCCTCGGCGTTGGCGTGGCCACGGGGGTGGCTACGGACGGCCAAGGCAATGCTTACGTCACCGGGTACTCACAGGGTGCCATGCCGACACTGAATGCCGAACAAGCGGCGTGCGGTTTCGGTCCTCCATCGGCCTGCACAACACCGTTCGTCATCAAAGTAAACGATGCATCGATGCCGGTCACCCTTGCAGTCGACCAACCGGCCGTTGACGAAAGCACAGCAGTTTCGCTGCATGCCCGCATTGGCGATAGGAGCGCAACGGGCTCGGTCGAGTTCTCAGATGAAGGCGTGATCGTCGGCACCGTCAAATCCGAAAGTGGTGCCGCGATATTAACGATCTCGCCGTCACTCGGCTTCCATCACTACGCGGCCACATTCCATGGAAGCGGATACGCAAACGGAATGGCGAGCACCCCGCTTACGGTCACCGTTCGTCAGCGTGCGGCAAACTGACATGCAAGCGACGAACCTGAAAGCGGCAATCGACCCCTATACGCGCACCTGCATTGGGCAGGTTTTATCGACGCTAGCGACATTGATGATTTTCGTCATGACCGCCGGATCATCGCTTGCGCAATTCACGCCGGCGCCGCCAGCGACCGAATTGCGCGGTACACCGCAACTGCGCTCCGATCTCTATCACAAGAGCGGACTTCAAGCATCGATCGACTTCCCGACGTCTCGTTCGATCATTGACCGCTCTGTCACCCCTTTCACCGTCATCACCGGCGCCATCTCATCGGAGTACGCAATCGAAGATGCAGTCATTCGTGTTTGCGACTCGACCGATGGAGCAGCTTGTTCCTATGCCTACTCCTCCCTCGCAGAATTTCCTCTCGACAAGGATGGACCGTTCCAGGCCATCTGGTCACCGGATCCTGCTCGCATACCGCTGGAAAAAACAATTCAATTCATCGCCTGGCTAACGGTACGCGATGCAAACGGCCACTCCGCGTCGTCGCCACCGGTTGCATTCCAGTACGTTATTACTGATAAGCGTGATGTGCGGTTGCTCGCACCGGCCGCTGAAACGGGCCTGATCGCACCGGCCGCCGTGCTTTTGCTCGGTTCGTACCATCCACAGTCGGTGAATCCGACTGCGCTGGATCACATTGAATTCTTGGACGGCTCGACACCGATTGGATCGCTCACGGCCCAAAATGCTTCCCCGTCCGGTTACGCGCTTCTCTGGAAGGACCCCTCTCTCGGAGCACATGCGATCAGCCTGAGGGCCGTCGATATTGCGGGGAAGACCATGTCATCGACGCCCGCATCGATTTACGTCATTCCGCCAGACGGCGCGGTCGACGTGTCACTGGACCGTCCTCGCACGGGAGAAATCTACCCGATCGATGCCTCCATTCCATTGCGCGCAACCGCAAGCTCCGTCGGAGGATCCATCGAGCGTGTCGAGTTTGTCGATGGGCCTGAAATCGTGGCAACGTTGTTCGAACCGCCATTCGAGACCACGTGGGCAATGCCTTCCATCGGAATCCATACAATTTCAGCGCGCGCGTATGACGACCTAGGGTTTGCAACAGCGTCCAATGCGGCCTATGTGGAGACCGTCGACTCGCCACGCCGTCCGCAAATCGTACTTACTTCACCACGCAGCGGATCGATTACAAAGATCGGCGCCCCGGTGATGTATCAAGCGCAAGTCGACGCTCCAGACGCCGGTGTTTCTCGAGTGGAGTTTCGCGCGGATGGCGGTCTCGTCGCGACCGTTGCCTCTCCTCCTTACAAACTCGACTGGACGCCGCCGTCAACTGGTACTCACCAAGTAAGTGCGATAGTGGTCGATACCTCCGGCTTTTCCGGCGCCTCTCAACCCGTTTCCTTCACCGTTACGGTCGATGGCAACCCGCCAGGAGGAGGCTCATCCGCTGGCGTAGCGCCAACGGTGGAGCTGGTCTCGCCGTCGGCAGGAACGTCATTCGTGGCATGGAGCACGATCAATCTCCGGGTTAACGCCGCGGGCGGCGGCGGTTCGCTGATGCGTGTCGATTATCTGGCCAACGACGTCGCAATCGCCTCCGCATCCGGACCACCGTGGAACGCAAGCTGGTTCGGTGCTCCTCCGGGAACATATATGTTGGTTGCGAAGGCCCTGACCTATCAGAATTCGAGTGCGATTTCGCGGCCGGTAAATATCAGCGTCATGCCACCTGCGGCTGACGGAATTTCCATCGTAGTGGCTTCGCCCCCCACCGGTGCGGCCTATTATCCGGGCGACGAGCTGGAGTTGCGTCCTGCCCAGATGCAGGTCAACGGCGACATCGCGCACGTCGACTATTACGTGGACGGCGCACTCGCCGGAAGCGTCAACCGAGCCCCTTATGGCATAGATTGGGATGCGGTAGAGCCCGGGACGCACTTTGTAGTTGGCAAGCTCTACGACACCGCCGGAAACTACGCACAATCACCGCCTGTAGAGATCGTAGTCAAACCTCTCGGGGTGAAGATAACAACGCCTGGCGCAGCCACGCAAATGCAGTCGGCGTCAACATTTGTCGAGGGCACCTATGCAGGCCCAGCAAATATTGGAATCACCGTCAACGGAACGGTGGCCGTGGTCGATGGCCACGGCAACTTTTTTATCAACGACCTTCCGGTATCCACAGGCGCCTTTAAGCTCACAGCCATCGCCACTACGATCGGCGGTTCGCGCACATCATCCGTGGTGAACGTGATCGGCCCAAGCGAGTCGCCCCAAACAAACGGGCGCATGGTTATTTCAACGGACGAAGCAATCGGTTCGCTGGCGATGCACGTAGGCGTGACCAATTTTCCGGATATCGACCATTGGCGAATCCTCGACGCAAACGGCGTGGTCATGGCACAAGGAAGCCATTCCGATGGCGATCTCACAACCCTTCAATTTGCGGCCCCAGGACTCTATCGACAAACAATTGAAATCACTGACAAAAGCAATCGAGTAATTCTAAGGAGCGCGGCCGCGTTGGTATGGAGTCCCGCGGAGCTCGCATCGGCACGGATGTCCGTTGTTAGCCAGTTCCTCGACGCGGTGCGCCGCGAACGAAAGGAAAAGGCGCTTGCAACGCTTACAAGCGGCATTGCAGTTCAGTTCGCCGGCGTATTCGACGCGCTCAAAGGCCACTGGGCCGAAATTATGGCCTCCATCCCCGAACCGGGCGTAATGGATCTCGGTGTGGAATCGTTCGAGGCAGCCACTACACGCGATCGCGGAGGCCAGCGATTTCTCTATCTCATCGAAGGCGTGAGGGACGGCGATGGAGCATGGCGCATCGATTCATTCTAAACGACCCACTCGCAAGGGATTGCTGGCCGCTGCCGTTGTGTGCTGCGCGGTCTCAGCTTGCTCTGCGCCGGAATACAGCAGCCCTGCCTGGTCGGGCCGAGTGATCGAACGCAATGACGGCGCCCCAGTCGAGGGAGCGATCGTTGTCGTTCGATGGCAACTTGAGGGCTTCGATTCAAAATTTGCAGGGTGGCTACTGATGGACGAGGCGGTCTCGGACAAAGATGGAGTCTTCCACTTCAAATCCTGGGGTCCCATGCGCACACCCGATAACCGTGGCTCGCGTACCCGCATGAGCCCCAACGTGCCGGAAATCAGCGTGTTCAAACCGGGGTACGAGGTCGAGGGAAGCGGCGGCGGCAGCGATTCTGGCTATCTCGACGACAGGTTTTATACCGGTCCCTCAGAACGCAAAGTTTATGCAGATGACCATGTCATTGCGATGGATCGGTTCCATGGAACCCTCAACGAATACCGTGACTATCTTGAGCATAACTATCCATTAGCGGGCCCCGCCTGCGGGTTCATGGAAACGCCCCAAATATATGCAGCGGCCATTCGTGAAAATGACAGACTGCGGCATGAGCTAAATCAGGGTCTTGAGTACCTCAATATGAGGCGCTTCGAAGAGGAAGCCACCGCTGCCCACTGTGGGGTTACGGTTCAATTCAAGGTTAGTGGGTACCTAAAATGACTAGACCCATCAACCTCAGCGTCCTCGCACTCGCTATCTCCACGTCGTGGAACGTAGGAGCATTCGAAGCCCAAACTCACAACCGCATTTCCACAGCCGCTGCCGGTCTGGCTATCAACACGTCGACACTTCAACGTATTGGGCGTCTTCCGAGCGTTTTTTTTCAAGAAATGTCCTCATCCAGCGAACCCAATGTTGCGAAGGAATTTAGCGACGTTCAGCCAATTTGCCGCCATGGCGGTCTTTTCAATGCTACGAACCTCATCGCCTGCGGCGCGATGTTTGAGGACTATTACGTTCTTTACCGGCCACTCAATCATTTCCTTGACCCGCAACATCCTGATGCCAACGGCCTTGGCGCTGCCTTGACGAGCCTGGTTTTGCAACTACCCGACGGAGATCTCCCACCAACGCAAGCTTTCTATTCTGCCGCAGAGTGGGCATTGCAAGATCATCCGGACAAGTGGCCTATCGATCAGCAACTATATAGCTACCGTGATGCCGAAGACTATCTTTGGAAGGCGTTGACCTATCGAGAGGGAACGAGTCACACAATTAGCCGCGATGCGCGTGAACAGGCGTGGGGCCTGACGTTCCAGAGCTTGGGACAAGTGATTCACCTGCTGCAGGACATGGCGTCTCCGCAGCACACTCGTGCCGAGTGGCACTACGATAAATACGACGTCGGCACCATCACGCAGATAAGCCGCTATGAACAACGGGCTCTGGTTCGCCAATTGGCTGACTGGATCAGTCAGTGTCTGGTGGCGGCGACGGGACCGGCGTGTAATTATTATGTACCTGCGCCGATTGTCCCCGTCTACCCCGCTTTTGCCACGCATTTCCAGGTGCCACGCGCGTTCTGGGAATCTGCCGACCTGACGGGCCTTGCACAGGTCACTTCACGCAGCTTTCCCAGCAATCTGCGCAATTTTCGCGAGGACCGTCCTGATCATTTCATTGCTGCGGCTAACTACCCTTACCCTGTTCCGGGGGGAGTCAGCGATGTGGCGGTTTCCGATCTTGTCGCCACGATTCCCGACGGCACGCCGCCATTCCTGGAATCGATCTGCGGAATCCGAGGTGGCAATTGCAAGATGCGAATGATCGGAGCGCCGATTTCGGATCCTCTCGTACTTGGTGACGCGTACAACGATCGCGCCAGCTCCGAGTCAATCTTCGATCAAGATCTCAAACGCCTTAAGCTCGATGCCATCGTCTACGATCCGATGACAGGCAACAACTTCGAGTTACGAACATTCTCGACACCGACGATCAACCGGTTCAATATCGACAAGGCTTATGCGCTGCTGATTCCGCGTGCAGTTTCGTACTCGGCAGGACTATTGAATTTTTTCTTTCGCGGGGACATCGGCATCAAGGCACCGGCGGATGGCCTCTACGCCATCGCGGACAGTGGTGGATTTAATCCTTCGCATCCCACGGATGTGGAAAATGGCTATCGCGGCTTTCGATCGGTGCGCGCACGATTGACCAATGCGACGCCTTCGCCAGATGGAGCTCCTCCACAAACGATGACAAACGGCAAGTTGTGGGCGGTCCTGCGCTTTCAGCGCAACAAATGCTTCACCGACGATTTTGTCGGAATGAGCGACGCCCCAGCGCCTCTCGATAAGTGCCTCGATCCAATCGAAGAGATGGTCATTTCCGATCCGATTGATCGGACGGGCGTGGCGCGCGAAGTCCTGGCGCGTCCAAGCAAGGACAATCCTGACGGCGAGGCAATCACCTTTCAATTCAAGGATGAGCTACCTATCAACGCCATGAACGTCCTCTTGCAGGTGATTTTTCGGGGCACACTGGGATCCGAGGCCAACAAGCTCGCGGTTTCGACAATCGATCTGTCGGAGCCGACGTTCTTCAGCGCGTACAACAATACCGACTATGTTTATCTCGGCGGCCGATGCTACAAGCCCCAAGAAGTCGCCAGCGATCCAACACTTTGGCAGCGGGTCAACTCAACGTGCCGTGTGCCCCTGCATCCAGAGGACGTCATGAGCAACGCCTGTTACATGTCAAAGTTCGGATTTCGCCTTCAAAGCGCGAATATCAATCCACCCAGCGTCACTGTCGCCACGGAAATATCGACAGACGGAGATCGAAGGGTTCCTCCGGCACATTTCAGCCGGTTCGCGCTTCTGATGGATTCCCAAATCGGTGTGGATCTGGAACTGCTCTTTCGCAATCCCGGACTGATCATCGATCCCGCCGATCGCAAGATTCATGTAACGCCGTACCGGGCCCATACATCTCGCACCACACCCGGATTGTCTACAAATGACTTTTATCAACGCCGACGTGGCATCAACACCTGGAACGGCTTCGCATTCATGATGGACGTGGAATCCGGTCAAGTCGCGGTAAGCGACGAATCCAGCTGCATCGCCGGTTTGTCCGGGCAGTTGTCCCCGCTAGTCGACGACGCCCGCTTCCCGGTGCCGAGCGTTATATCTGTCAATCCATAGCGGAATAAACGAAAGGCGCCAATTACCGTGCGTATCGCGGATCCAGAGTTGCCGGCGTCAGGACGTCGCCAGCCCCGGTACGTCCGTCCTGCGTGAACGCACGATGGTTGACACGCGCAACGGCCAGCGTCCATCCCGCCGATCCAGAAAATAGTTGCGCAGTGTGCGTGAAATGGTGCGAAACGCGATCTGTTCCCAGGGAATTTCGTCCTCGGTGAACAGCTTCACCTCGAGGCTTTCCGTGCCCGGGCCGAAATCGAGATCGAGCAGGCGGGATTTGAACATCACGTACACCTGGCTGACGTGAAGGATACTGATGACGATATAAAGACCGTCGAGCTCGACGCGCGCATTGGCCTCTTCCAGCGTCTCGCGCAGGGCGCCCGCTTCCAGCGATTCGTGGTTCTCGAGGAACCCTGCCGGCAGCGTCCAAAGACCGTAGCGCGGCTCGATCGCGCGCCGGCACAAGAGCACCTTGTCCTCCCAGATCGGCAGGCAGCCGGTTACGACCTTTGGATTCTGGTAGTGGATCGTGCCGCATTGCGCGCACACGAATCGCGGCAACGTGTCGCCTTCCGGGATCCGGAATTCCAGCGCAGCTGAACCGCAGTGGCTGCAGAAGTTCAAGGACGGCCCAGCCTGCTCACGCCATCTTCAGGAAATGCTCGCGGTAGTACTTCAGCTCGTCGAGCGACTCGTATACGTCGGCAAGCGCGGTGTGCTTGGTATCCTTGTCGAAGCCGCGTGCAACGTCAGGGCGCCAGCGCTTGCACAACTCCTTGAGCGTCGACACGTCGAGGTTGCGGTAGTGGAAATAGTCCTCCAGAGCGGGCATCCAGCGCGCGAGGAACCGTCTGTCCTGGCAAATGGAATTGCCACACATGGGCGACACGCGGGGCGGCACGTGCTCGCGCAGGAAGGCCAGGGCCGCCTCCTGCACCGCGTCCTCGGTCCAGGTGGACGCCTTGACCTTGTCGACGAGGCCCGATTTGCCATGGGTCGACGTGTTCCACGAGTCCATGGCATCGAGCATCGCGTCGGGCTGATGCACGACCCATACAGGCGCCTCGGCCACGGTCGCGAGTGCAGCGTCGGTGACCACCAGCGCCACTTCGAGGATGCGGTCGCTGTCGGGCTTGAGGCCCGTCATTTCGAGGTCTATCCAGACGAGGCGCGTGGAATCCTGGGGCATGATGTCAGCGTAGAATCGGAAACGTCATTTTCGCACATCGCTCCTCCTCCGCCTCATGACACCCGCCCTTTTCACCGCCCTCTTCGTTGTCGCGCTCGCCACGATGTTCTTCGTGCAGTCGTGGCTCGGGGCGCGCCAGGTGACCAACGTGATTCGCCACCGCGATCGCGTACCGGAGGCATTCGCCGCGCGCGTCCCGCTTGCCGCACACCAGAAAGCCGCCGATTACACGATTGCGCGACAGCGCTTCGCGCGTGTCGACCGCATCATCGACCTCGCGCTCACCGTCGCGCTTACGCTCGGGGGCGGCGTGGCGCTCGGCGCATTGCTCACCGCCGCCCTGCCTGCCCCCTGGAATGACGTCGTGCTGATCGGCGCGCTCGCCGTCGTCAGCGGCGTGATCGGCCTGCCGCTTGCGTGGTGGCGCACGTTCGTGCTCGAAGCGCGCTTCGGCTTCAACCGCACCACGCTCGCCACCTGGCTCGCGGACATTGCCAAGGGAGTGGCCTTGAGCGTTGTGCTCGGACTGCCGCTGCTGCTGGCGGTGCTGTGGCTCGTCCGCCACGGCGGAACATATTGGTGGCTTTGGGTATGGGTGGTGTGGATTGCATTCCAGGTGCTCATGCTGGTGCTGTATCCGACGGTGATCGCGCCGATCTTCAACAAGTTCTCGCCGCTACCCGCGGGCGATGCGCGTGCCCGCATCGAGGCACTGCTTGCGCGCGTAGGATTCCCGGCCCGCGATCTGTTCGTCATCGACGGCTCGCGGCGCTCGTCCCATGGAAACGCGTATTTCGTCGGATTCGGCCGCGCGCGGCGAATCGTATTCTTCGACACGCTGCTTGCCACGCTCGCGCCGCAGGAAGTGGAATCGGTGCTCGCGCACGAGCTCGGGCACTACAAGCTCAAGCACGTCGCCAAGTCGCTCGTGCTGTCGGCCGTCGCCTCGCTGGCTTTGCTCGCATTGCTCGCCTGGATTGGCAGCGAACCATGGTTCTATGCGGGTCTCGGGGTGGCTGACCAGCAGGCGGCGACACGCCCGGGCGTAACGCTCTGCCTTTTCATGCTGGCACTGCCGCCCTTTGCGTTCCTGGCGTCGCCGCTGATGGCAATGTATTCGCGCCGCCACGAGTTCGAGGCCGACGCGTTTGCCGCGCGCAACGCCTCAGCCGAGGCGCTCGCCGATGCGCTGGTCAAGATGTACGAGGACAACGCGTCGACCTTGACGCCCGACCCGCTGCACTCGGCGTTCTACGATTCGCACCCGCCGGCGGCGGTGCGCATCGCGCACCTGGCTTCGCTTGCGCGCGAGGTGCCGGCATCGATGTGATGCCGACAGCTCTGCCGCGCCGGCGTCTTGCGCATCTTACGGGAGCATAACCATGACCACGCACCACGGAACGCTCGCCACCGAACACTGCGTTGCCGACGCCAAGGCGCTTGCAGAACCGGACATCGCCGCGTTGTCTAAGTCCGCGCCCGGCTGGACGCGCAAGGGCGGCGCGATCGAGCGCCGGTTCAAGTTCAAGGATTTTCACCACACGATGGCCTTCGTCAATGCGGTGGCGTGGATCGCGCACCGCGAGGATCACCATCCCGACCTCGACGTCGGATACGACCACTGCGGCGTCAAGTGGTCGACGCACAGCGCCGGCGGCTTGACGCGCAACGACTTCATCTGCGCGGCTCGCACCGGAGCGCTGGTCGACGCTTGAGCGCCCACGGCGAAGGGCTGGTGATCGCCGCGCATCGCCGTCATGCGCGCGTGCATCTCGACGACGGCTACGATATCGACTGCGTGCAAAAGGGACGCCGACTCGGGCTTGCCTCCGGGGACCGCGTGCGAGTGTCCATCGGCGGCAGCGAAGGTGTGGTCGAGACCCTGCTGCCGCGGCGCTCGCTCTTCCTGCGCGCCGACGCCATACGCGAGCAGCCGATCGCCGCCAACGTCACGCAGGTCGTGGGCGTGGTCGCGCCGGACGTCGCGGTCGACGAATACCTGCTCAATCGGTGGATCGTCGCCGCCGAGGCGCAGGCGTGCCGCTTCGTGCTGGTGGCCAACAAGCGCGACCTGCCGACGTTCGTGGCATTGCGAGTGCGTCTCGCCTTCTATGAATCGCTTGGCTACTCCGTCGTCGACGTCGCGGCACGGGCTTCGGTCGCGCCGCTGACCGAGCTTCTCGCCGGACAGCACAGCGTGCTGATCGGACAGTCCGGAATGGGCAAGTCGACGATCATCAACGCGCTGGTGCCCGACGCACCGGCGCGCGTGGGCGACGTGTCTGCCGCGCTCGGTTCAGGCCGGCACACGACTACCGTATCGACGCTCTATCGGCTGCCGCTGCTCGACGACGGGTGGATCGTCGATTCGCCGGGCGTCAAGGCGTTCGGCATCGCGCAGATCGAGCCCGACCGCCTCGCCGAAGCGTTCGTCGAAATGCGGCCGTTTCTGGGGCATTGCCGATTCCGCGACTGCGGCCATCGTCACGAGCCGGATTGCGCAGTGCTGGCCGCGGCCGCGGAAGGCAGCGTCACGGCGCAGCGACTCGCGCTCTATCACACGCTGGTCGACGAGGCGCAGCGCGCCCGCGCCAGCGTCTACGGCGCGACGTAGGCGATCGTCAGCAGCAGGATCAGCAGCAGCCACAACACCAGCGTGCGCCACACCAGGGCGACACCCGACGGCAGGACTTCAGGATCGACTGTCTCGCCGGTGCCTACCTCGGGTCGATAATCTCGCTCGCCGCCAATGGTGGCGAGCGGACCTCCCAGCTTGACGCCAAGCGCTCCGCCACCGCTCGACAGCAGCGTTCCGACTGCCATTCCGCCATCCTCGCTCGCCCACAGCTTTGCCTGCGTGCGCCAGCACGCGATCGCGTCCTCGAAATCCCCCACCACTGCGAACGACAGCGCGGTTAGGCGCACGGGAATCCAGTCGAGTGCGGCGAGCAGCGCACGCACCGGCGCCCCGAACACCGCCCGCTCGCGACCTATGGGCGTCGCCTCGTCCTCGCGGCCACCGCCGCGCCATTCGTCGGCGAGCAGTACCGTGGCGCGATAGAGCACCGCTCCGGCGGGTCCCGGCAGAACGGCGAACCAGAACAGCACCGCGAACACCTGTCGATATGCATCGATGAGACCGCGCTCGATGGCGAGCCGTGCGATCTCCTCCGACGACAGTTCGGCGGTGACGCCCCCGCGCCACGCGGCGAGCGCGCGCCGCGCCGCTGGCAGCTCGCCTGTGCGCAGCGCGAGCACGATGGCCGATACCGCGTGGCTGAAGCGGCGAAAGCCCATCAGGAAATAAAGAGCCGCGATGTTCCATGCGAGGCCCAGCAGCGGATGCAGCGCAGCCAGGGATGCAAATACGACGAAGGCGATGCCGACGGGCAGCGCCAGCGCCAGCAGCATGGCGATCGCGCCCTGCTCGCGCGTTCCGCCATTCATCATGCGCTCGAGGTAGCGGGCGAAATGCACGAACGTCCGCTCCACGCTGGCGCGCCATCGGAATGCACGCCATTGCTCCAGCGCCAGCGCCGCCACCACCGCCAGAAACGTCATGTCGCGGGCGGTCGGTGGGCCAGTGCCGCGCAATCGCCGTGCGTCGCGCACATCGCCCGGCGCGCCTGCCGATCCTGCATCGTCACGACTTGAGCTCCGCGCGATCGCGATATTGCTCGAGCGCTTCGGGATTGGCGAGCGCCTCGCGGTTCTTCACCTCGCGACCGTGCACGATGTCGCGCACCGCGAGCTCGACGATCTTGTTGCTCTTGGTGCGCGGGATGTCGGTCACCTGCACGATCTTGGCGGGTACGTGGCGCGGCGTGGTGTTGGCACGGACATGGTTCTTGATGCGGTCCGCAAGGGCCGTATCCAGCACAAGCCCCTCGCGCAGCTTGACGAACAGCACGACCCGGACGTCACCCACCTCGCCGGGCGGCCAATCCTGGCCGATGACCAGGCTTTCCTCGATCTCGTCGAGCTGCTCCACCTGGCGATAGATCTCCGCGGTGCCGATGCGCACGCCACCTGGATTGAGCGTGGCGTCCGAGCGCCCGTGGATGTAGACGCCATCGTGCGCCGTGATCTCGATGTAGTCGCCGTGACACCAGACACCGGGAAAGCGGTCGAAATAGGCGGCGCGGTAGCGCGTGCCGTCGTCGTCGTTGAAGAAGCCGAGCGGCATGGATGGGAACGGCTTCGTGCACACGAGCTCGCCGCGCTGTCCCGTGCCCGGTGGCACCGGCTTGCCGCTCTCGTCGAACGCGTCGACCGCCATGCCCAGGCCGCAACACTGGATCTCGCCGCGCCAGACGGGCAACGTCGGGTTGCCCAGCGCGAAGCACGCCACGATGTCGGTGCCACCCGAGATCGACGACAGGCAGACGTCCTCCTTGATGCACTGATAGACGTAGTCGAAGCTTTCGGGCGAGAGCGGGCTGCCGGTGGAAAAGATGGTCTCGAGGGCCTCCAGGCCGAAGTCCTTGCGCGGGACCGAACCCACTTTCTTCAGCGCGTCGATGTACTTCGCGGAAGTGCCGAAATGCGTGATGCGCTCGGCGTCGGCATAGTCCCACAGCACACGCCCGCGTTGCACGAACGGCGAGCCATCGTACAGCATCAGCGTTGCACCGCTGGCGAGCCCGGACACGAGCCAGTTCCACATCATCCAACCGCAGGTGGTGAAGTAGAACAGGCGGTCACCGGCACCGATGTCGCCGTGCAGCTGGTGCTCCTTGAGGTGCTGCAGCAGCGTGCCACCGGCACCGTGCACGATGCATTTCGGCACACCGGTGGTGCCCGACGAATAGAGGATATAAAGCGGCGCGTTGAACGGCATCGGCACGAAATCGATCGGTGCCGGAGCGTGGGTCCGCTGCCACGCCTCCCAGCTCACCTCGTTGCGGATCGTCGCGCGACTACGGGCGACGCCGAGATACGGCACCATGATCACCTTCTCGACGCTTGGCAGGCGCGCGACGATGTCGGCCAGCTTGGCCGTGACGTCGATCGGCTTGCCGTTGTACCAATAGCCGTCGACAGCGACCAGTACTCTCGGCGCGATCTGGCCGAAGCGATCGACCACGCCTTGCACGCCAAAGTCAGGTGAGCATGACGACCACACCGCGCCGCGCGCCGTCGTGCCGAGCATCGCCACCACCGCTTCCGGCATGTTGGGCAGATAGGCGGCAACGCGGTCGCCGGCAACGATGCCATGTGCGGTGAGCGCCTGTGCGAAGCGCGACACCTCGGCGGTCAGCTCGGCGTGGGAAAGGCGTCTAGCGACCTTGTCCTCGCCGCGGAAAACCAACGCGTCGCTCGGGTCGCCGGCAGGCTTTCGCGCAAGGAGGTTCTGCGCGAAGTTGAGCTTCGCATCGGCGAAGAACCGCGCGCCCGGCATGCGCTCCGCATCGTCGATCGTGCGCGTCGGCGGCGTCGTGGCGATCACACCGGTAAAGTCCCACAGGGCGCGCCAGAAGCCCGGTATATCGTCGGTCGACCAGTTCCACAGCGACGCATAGTCCGGCAACGCGCGGCCGCTGTGCGCCGATGCCTGGCGTGCGAAGTGCGTGATCGCCGCACCGTCGATGCGGCCGGCGGAAGGTGTCCACAAGGCGGTGCCGGTCATGGCGTCTCCCCGTTCAGCGTAGTTCGGGCGCCGGTACGAGCGCGCGCACGACATCCGGAAGCGGCGTTGGCCGGCGGTCGGTGCGCGTAACCCATACCATGCGCGCCGCCCCTTCGGCCACGCGCCGACCCCCCGCGAGAATTTCGTAGAAGCTGCCGATGCTGGTGCGGCCAGGCTCGCCCAGCAGCATCACCACCTCGAGCGCCATGGGGTATGTGATCGCTTCGAGGAACGTGCAGCTCGCGTTGACGATCAGCGGACCCGATTCGGCGTCATACGGGTTGTCGCGAACGACCAGCGCATAGAGCCACTCCAGCCGAGCCTGCTCCATGTAGCGGAAATAGAGCGTGTTGTTGACGTGGCCCAGCGCATCCATGTCTCCCCAGCGCACCGATTGGACGCTGCGATGCACCTCGACGCGGGGCGAATCTGGCATGGACGATTGGGGTGCCGCGACAGAAAGATTAAAATTGTAGCGTGACGGCAACCGCGACGCCCTGCCGTCGCGATCTCTGGAGCATTCGCGCCATGACGCGGGAATCAATGGAGTATGACGTGGTGATCGTGGGCGCCGGCCCGGCCGGGCTCGGCGCGGCCATCCGCATCAAGCAGCTTGCCGCGGCCGCGGCGCGCGAAGTCTCGGTGTGCGTGCTGGAAAAGGGTTCGGCGGTGGGTGCCCACATCCTGTCCGGCGCCGTGATCGATCCCATCGCTCTGGACGAGCTGCTGCCCGACTGGCGCACGCGCGGTGCACCGATCGACACCCATGTTACCGACGACCGCTTCATGATCCTGACGGCGACGGGCGGCGTGCGCATCCCCTCTGCGCTGCTGCCGCCGCTGATGAGCAATCATGGCAACTATATCGTCAGCCTCGACAACGTGTGCCGCTGGCTGGGCGAGCAGGCCGAGGCGCTCGGCGTCGAGATCTATCCGGGCTTTGCCGCCACCGAGCTTCTCTACACCGCCGAGGGCGCGGTTCGCGGCGTGGCGACCGGCGACGTGGGCGTCGCCAAAGACGGCAGTCACCGCGCTGACTACCAGCCGGGCATGGAGCTGCATGCGCGCTACACGCTGTTGGCAGAAGGCTGTCGCGGATCGCTGTCGCAGGAGCTGATGGGCCGCTTCGACCTGCGCCGGGACGTCGGGCCGCAGAAATACGGCATCGGCATCAAGGAGCTGTGGCAGGTCGAGGCATCGCGGCACCGCAAGGGCCTCGTGTTGCACACGCAAGGCTGGCCGCTCGACTCGAATACCGGCGGCGGCTCGTTCGTCTATCACTTCGGCGACAATCTCGTCGCCGTGGGTTTCGTCGTTCACCTGGACTACGCCAACCCGCACCTGTCGCCCTATGACGAGTTCCAGCAGTTCAAGACGCACCCGGCGATCCGCAACACGCTCGCCGGCGGCAAGCGACTGGGCTACGGCGCACGCGCGATCAACGAAGGCGGCCTGCAGTCGGTGCCGGCGCTCGTGTTTCCCGGTGGGGCGTTGATCGGCTGCGCGGCGGGCTTCGTCAACCTGCCGCGCATCAAGGGATCGCACAACGCGATGAAGACCGGCATGCTCGCCGCGGAAAGCGCCGTCGCCGCAATTGCCGCCGATCGTCGCAATGACGTCCTGGACGACTACCCCGCGCGCTACCGCGCATCGTGGGTGTATCGCGACCTGTACAAGGTGCGCAACGTCAAGCCCGGGCTGAAATGGGGCATGTGGCTCGGCACCCTGCATGGAGGATTGCAGATGTGGCTCAACGATCTCCACCTGGGCGCGCTCGTGCCGTGGACGCTCAAGCACCGCAAGGCGGATCACCAGTCGCTCGAGCCGGCCGCGTCGATGCCAAGGATCGACTATCCGAAATACGACGGCACGCTCACCTTCGATAAGCTGTCGTCGGTGTTCCTGTCGAATACCAACCATGCGGAAGACCAGCCTTCGCATCTCCAGCTGCGCGACCCGGCAATTCCGGTGACCGTGAATCTCGCGCTCTACGACGGCCCCGAGCAGCGCTACTGCCCCGCCGGCGTCTACGAATTCGTCGACGCCGGCAATTCCGCGAGGAAGCGCCTGCAGGTCAACGCGCAGAATTGCGTCCATTGCAAGACCTGCGACATCAAGGATCCGCGCCAGAACATCCACTGGGTACCGCCCGAGGGCGGCGGCGGACCCAACTACGTGGACATGTAGGGCGCCATGGCGGCCACTCCCGCGCGACGTACGGTGCCATCGCTGAAGGCCATGGCGAGTGCCGGCGAGAAGATCGCGATGCTGACCTGCTACGACGCCAGCTTTGCCGCGCTGGAAGAGCGCGCCGGCGTCGACGCGATGCTCGTCGGAGATTCACTCGGCATGGTCATCGAGGGCTACTCGTCGACGCTCCCGGTGACACTGGCCGACATGCTGCATCACACGCGAGCGGTCGCTGCCGGTGCGAGCCACGCGCTGATAGTCGCCGACATGCCGTTCGGCAGCTACCAGCAGGGTCCGGAGCAGGCCTATGCCGGGGCCGCACAGCTGATGGCAGCAGGCGCGCAGATGGTGAAGCTCGAAGGCGGCCGATGGCTCGTGCCGACGGTCGAGTTCCTGGTCGCTCGCAGCATTCCCGTGTGCGGCCACCTCGGATTCACGCCGCAGTCGGTGCATGCATTCGGCGGCTACAAGGTACAGGGCCGCGGCGACGAAGCGGCCGCGACCCTGCGCGACGACGCGCGCGCGCTGGACGCCGCGGGCGTCGAGCTGCTCGTGCTCGAGATGGTGCCTGCGGCGCTTGCGCACGCGATCACGCAGGCGGTCGCGGCGCCCACGATCGGCATCGGCGCCGGACCCGACTGTGCGGGCCAGGTACTGGTGCTCTACGATATGCTGGCGATCTATCCGGGACGCATGGCGCGCTTCGTGCGCAACTTCATGGACGGCAGCGAAAGCATCGAAGCCGCCGTCGCCGCCTATGTGCTGGCGGTAAAGGATGGCAGCTTTCCCGCGACCGAGCACACCTACTGACGCCGGGCGGGGCGCACTTGGAGATCCTCGCGACCGCCGCGGAATTGCGACAGCGCCTCTCGGTGGCCGGGCGCGTCGCCTTCGTACCGACGATGGGCAACCTGCACGCCGGGCATATCGAACTCATGCGCAACGCGCGCGCGCTTGGCGACACGGTCGTCGCCAGCATTTTCGTCAATCGCCTGCAGTTCGCGCCGCACGAGGACTTCGCGCGCTATCCGCGCACGTTCGAGGCCGATTGCGCGGCGCTGCGGGCCGCCGGCGTCGATGTCCTGTTCGCGCCGAACGACGCGGAAATCTATCCCGTGCCTCAGCATTACCGTGTCGCGCCTCCGCCGCTGGCGGGGGAACTGGAGGGCGCATTTCGTCCGGGCTTCTTCGAAGGGGTGTGCACGGTCGTGCTCAAGCTCTTCAATGTCGTGGCGCCCGACATCGCGGTGTTCGGCATGAAGGACCGCCAGCAGCTCGTCATCGTGCAGGGCATGGTGCGCGAGTTCAATCTGCCGATCGACGTGGTGGCCGGCGAGACCGTGCGCGATACCGACGGTCTCGCGCTGTCGTCGCGCAACGGCTACCTGTCCGCTCGCGAGCGCGCGGAAGCGCCAGCCCTGCATCGGACACTTCGCGACGCGGCGACCGCGCTGTCAAAGGGCCGTCGCGATTTTGCGGCGATCGAGGCGGCGGCAACCGGCGCGTTGCGCGATCGTGGATGGAAGGTGGACTACGTGGCGATCCGGGCAATCGCCGAGCTTGCCTTGCCCTCGGCCAACTCGCGTAGCGCAGAACTCGTCGTCCTCGGCGCCGCCACACTCGGCGCGACCCGCCTCATCGACAATCTTGCGGTCGCGGAAATGCCGGGGGACACCGGGCGTCCATAGCGGTGATTGGTCGCGCCAGCCTTGCTGGCCGGAGTCGTTTTCAGGCGCAGTTCACCTTCATCGCGGCCAAAGCCACGCCGCGCCGCGCACGCCGCTCGAGTCGCCGTGCCGGTGCCGGGCAAGGCGCGTATCGACGCGGTCGCTGAAGACCCAATCCGTCCACAGGCCGGGTACGGCGTCGTACAGGAAGTCGACGTTGGACATTCCGCCGCCCAGCACGACCACGTCCGGATCGACGATGTTGATTACGTGCGCGAGCGCACGCGCGAGCCGCTCGGCATAGCGATCGAGTGTCGCGCGGCACGCCGCGTCGCCCGCCATCGCGCCGGACACGATCTGCACCGACGTCATCTTTCGATCGGGCGCGTGATCGCTTTCCATGCCGGGACCCGACAGGAACGTCTCGATGCAACCGGAATGGCCGCAAAAGCATCGCCGTCCCGGCCGCTCGTCGTCGCGCGGCCACGGCAATGGATTGTGGCCCCATTCTCCGGCGATGCCGTTGGGGCCGTCGAGCACCTGCCCGTGCACGACGACCCCGGCGCCGACACCCGTGCCGAGGATCACCCCGAAGACGACGTCCGCGCCCGTGCCTGCGCCGTCGGCAGCTTCCGACAATGCAAAACAGTTGGCATCGTTGGTCAGCCGGATGGGCCGTTGCAGCCGCGCCGAGAGATCGTCGACGATCGGTTTGCCGTTGAGGCATACGGAATTCGAGCCCCGAAGGAATCCGCTGGCGCGCGAGCGCGATCCTGGCGTGCCGACGCCGATGAACGCCGAGCGCGGAGCGAGGTCGAGCTCGCGCTCGGCGCCGTCGACCAGCGATCCGACGGCCTCGATGATCGCCGCATAATCCTCATGCGGCGTCGACACGCGGCGCCTGAGCAATTCACGCCCGGCGACATCGAGCGCGATGATCTCGATCTTCGTGCCACCGAGATCGATGCCGAAACGTATCCTGTCCACGGCGCTGGGCGAGTATTGACGGGCTGGAGTGCCTGCCCGAATATTACAATTCACATGAACTGCATGCGCGAATTCGCTCTGGACTCGCTCGTCGCCATCGGTCGGCGGACGGGCAAGCGCCGCTGGGCGGCACGGGAGCGCACGACGAAGGTCGGCGTGCGTACACGGTTCGCCATCGGCGGCGCCTGACGCGTGTCAATGCGCCTGATCGCGGGCTTGCTGTTCGTGGCGAGTCTCTACGGCGCGTGGAATGCCTGGCGCGACCGTGCATTTACACCATCTGAGGGCATGCTCGCCACGGAGATCCCACTACAGCGGGATCTCGACGAGCCGAAGTCGTTCGCCGCGCAGGGTGTCACTTTCGACGAACGTGCACGTTACGACCTTACGGTGTGCCTGCTGCGCAAGGAACGCTACCGCATCGACGGCGCCGCTTCGATCGCACCGTGGGATCTTGCCGTCGGCTGGGGTCCCATGTCCGATTCACAGGTGCTCGACCAGTTCGAGATCACCCAGTCCGGCCGCTTCTTCTACTGGCGACTGCGCGATCCGGCGCATTTCTCGTTGTCGCCCCACGACCTCGTCGCCAGCGCGGGCCAGATTCACGCAATTCCTGCCAATGGCGAGGTGGAGTCGCAACTGGCAACGGTACGCCGCGGCCAGATCCTCACCTTGCACGGCTTCCTCGTCGACGTGCGCGGTCCGAGCGGCTTGCGATGGAACACGTCGCTGACACGCGAGGACAGCGGCGACGGTGCCTGCGAGATCATGTGGATCGAGGCGGTCGAGATCCAGTGATCGTCAGGGGGGGGTGCAGAACACCGGCCCCTCGACGATCCATCCCTGTTCGACCATCGCGTCGATGACCATCGGACTGATCGTGTAGCGGTGGTTGGCGACGCCGCGCATGCCGTTGTTGTAAAGACGCACGACGACCATCTCGCCAGCCGGGCAGGTGCCGTGCACCGGCACGTCTGTTTTCATCACGTGGCCTTCGAAGATCCACTGCGGATCGGTAGCGAGAATCGCGCACTCGTTGGCGTAGGCACTGTAGAAATGGGTGTCGGGCCCCACTCCGGGCTTGCCGAAATAGCGACAGACGGGTGATCCCTGGGTGCTGGTGATGGGCCACGCCTTGAACTCACGGCCCGTTCGCGTCCATCCCGCGATCGGCGTGCCCGCATCGAGGATCGCGATTTCGTTCGGGTAGGCCGTCATGAAATAGTGATCGAGCGACGCGTTGTAGTATTCCACCACGTCCTCTTCATCGCCGGACGGCGGGTAGGGCATGACGTCCGAAATCACGACGCGGTCGTCGCCGCCGCCCGCGACGTTCGTCATCCGCTGGAGTTGCGAGAGCGCCGCGGGGTCATGCCCGCTGGTCGCGTCGAGGAAGATGACGCTCCAGGTGAAGATGTCCGGCGCGCTGGGAACGTCGAAACCGTGCTCGACCCCCTCAAGCGCAACCAGCACACGCGTCGACACCATGCGTTCCATCCCCTGCAGCGTGGCAGGCAACGGCGCAACGGTGTCCGCGGTCCCCGCAATCGCCAGCACCGGAATGGGATTCATGGAATCGATCCCCGCCTGGTCACGGCCGAATGCGGGAAGCAGTACCTGGCCGAAATAGGGAACATAGGTCGCGACGGACTTGAGCCGGTCGTCGACCACCACCTGACGCGACGACAGGCCCGCCGATACCGTCAGCGCGGCGCCGGCCTGAAGCAGCACGGCCTCGCCGCCAAGGCTCGCTCCGAAACCGGCAATCCTGTCGGCGTCGACGTTGGCGCTCCAGAACGGATCGGACAACATGTAATCCAGCGCGTACTCGAGCGACAGCGGACGAACCGCCTGCATGGCGGTGTAGTCCGGGAAGTTGGCAATCGCATGCAGAACGTCCCCAAGATTATCAAGAGAGACGTCGACAACCCGTGTATCGGCGTGAAACGGCGCCATCACGACGTAGCCGTTGCTGGCGAACAGCTGGATCGCATACATGTAATCGGCATCAAGCGGGCTGCCCGCGAGCCCGTGCGAGAACTCGAGCAGCGGCCAGCGCGCCTGTCCCGTCGCCAGCAGCGGTGTCTGCCCACCACGCTGCATTGCGGGCACGATGACGCCATTCGGCAACGGATACGGCGCCCGATTGTTGGCGGCGGTCGTCGGATAGCAGATGATCAGCGCCACGGAATACGTCTTGCCGGCCAGCTTGCCGAACAGTTCGCCGTCGTCGGGCACGCCGAACCCGATGACGGGAGTCGCGGTTCCGGCTCCCGTTAGCAGGTCAGTGACATAGCGAGGCCGTCCGTCCGCCGCTGGAATGCCTTCCCAATACTGCTGCGGCGATTCCCCGGGCGCGAGGCGGCTGAAGTCCTGCTCGACGCTGGTGCAGCCTACCGGGTACGGGCCCGGTGGCAGAGGCGCGACGGTCTCGGCGAGCACCGTGGACACGTTGAAGACCAGCGCCGCGAGCGTGGCCGCGAGGAACGTGCGAAATCCGAAGTTATGGGACATCGTTTGGCCATCGTGGGGGACGACGCTGATCGTGCCCGTAGGCCACGAGTGCCGCCGTCAGCGTCAGGAAGATTCGCTTGTCGGCTGGATGCGGACAACCAGTGCGCCAGGCTGGGGTGATGGAGATGCCGCGGATATCGGCATCAAGAGCTTCCGAGCTTGCTAGCGCGGCACTGTCGGGCGGCGAGATTCGCCTCGCATCAGACCACGATGATTCCCCGCTTAATTGCAAGCGCGACGGCCTCTTGGCGATTTGCGGCACCCAGTTTCAACCGCACGGAATCGAAATGCATCTGCACAGTTCGGACAGTAATTGACATGCAGCGCGAAATGTCCGGACTTGCCAAGCCGTGCGCGCCTAATACCAGACACTCCTTTTCTCGCTTCGTCAAATGAGGACAAGGAGGGGAGGGACCGAGCGATCGCTCCAGTGCGGGTAGCATGACAAGCTCATGAATATATTGGCTTAAAAGCATGATGTCACCGAGACGTTCGCTGAGCCAATCGATCCGAGAAGCCTTATTGATGGGCATCGAGGAATTGAGCGCCATTACGGTCGGCCGGCGATGAGCATCACGCACGGCCAATGACACGCCACTACCGATGCCGTGAGCCTTGGAATCGTCCAGAAATCGGTCCAGCGCGCGAGATCGCCCCTTGTAGGTTTTCTGGTCCCAGATTATTGGTAACGTGCCCTGAGTAATTTGGCGAACTCGGGGATCTAGATCGATATAACGGAACGCCTCGTAGCGGCGCACCCATTCATACGGTAGCGTCGTAAAAACCAATTGCCTAGCGTCAGTAGATGGCAGCGGATCAAGGCAAATCCCATACATGAAACTCTCGAACCCGAGGCGATGGGTGATCTCGCGTATCGCGGGTTCAAGGTCAAGCCCCTTCTCTGCAGCGTCGACGAGGGGCTGCATCACGGGCGGGACATATCCTGATGCCTTGAATTGCGACGGCATCAGCTTGAGTCGCCGTAGCATGATGACGGTGGGGAGTGACTCCCCACAGCGTAAGGTATCCGTCAGGATTATACGCCGAAACTACCGTCGACTCTGCCGATTTCGACCGTTCGTCGGCTCGGGTAGGTCCAATAGTAGGTCGCGACAGGCCGTGCCAAATCAATCTAGAACCGTTCTGCGGCGAGCGCTAGCGACAGATCGCTTCCACCCATTGCCTCGGCGGCAAGACCGTCGATCTTCGGCAACATCGATTCTCCGTAAAAGCGTGCGGTGACGATCTTCGCCCGCATGAACTCGGCATCGCCCTCGCCGGCGGCGAGCTTACGGGAGGCCACGAGGGCCGCGCGCGCCGATTGCCAGCCGCCGCACAGCAGCCCCCACATCTCGAGATACGGCACGGAGCCGGCAAACGCATCGCGCGGCTCGGCGGCGTAGGCCTTCAGTAGCCACGCTACCGCGCTGGATACGGTGGCCGCTGCGGCATGCAGGCGTTTGCCCAGATCGGCAAGGCTCGCATCGCCGGACGCCGTGAGCGCCTTCGCCACATCGGAAATCTCGCCGATCACCCGCTTTGCCACGGCACCTGCGTCGCGCGCCGTCTTGCGGCCGATGAAATCGTTGGCCTGGATCGAAGTCGTGCCTTCGTAGATCGTGATGATCCGTGCATCGCGCACGTGCTGGGCGGCGCCGGTCTCCTCGATGAAACCCATGCCGCCGTGAACCTGCAGGCCGATGTTGGTGACGCGCTGCGCGGTCTCAGTGCACCAGCCCTTGACGATCGGCACCATGAACTCGGAAAACGCAAGATGACTTGCGCGCGCCGCCTGATCCGGGTGATGTCGCGCATTGTCGAGCGCCGCCGCCGTGACATACGCAACGGCACGCATTGCCTCCGAAAAGGCGCGCATCGTCATCAGCATCCGCCTGACATCGGGGTGCTCGATGATGGCGGGAACCGTGCCGGTGGCCCCGAGGCCGACCGGTCGTCCCTGCACGCGCTCGCGTGCAAACGACACCGCCCGCTGGTACGCGCGCTCGGAAATCCCCACGCCCTCCATGCCGACCGAGAAGCGCGCGAGGTTCATCATGATGAACATGTACTCGAGACCGCGATTCGCCGTGCCGACGAGGTACCCGGTCGCGCCTCCGCGGTCGCCATAGGCAAGCACAGCCGTGGGACTGGCATGGATTCCGAGCTTGTGCTCGATCGACACGCAGGTGACATCGTTGCGCGCGCCGAGCGAGCCATCGGCGTTCACCAGGAACTTGGGCACGACGAACAGCGAGATTCCCTTGACGCCCGGCGGCGCGTCCGGCAGGCGGGCAAGCACCAGATGCACGATGTTTTCCGTGTAATCGTGCTCGCCGTACGTGATAAAGATCTTCTGGCCAAAGAGCCTGTAGGTGCCGTCAGCCTGCGGTTCGGCGCGCGTGCGCACTGCGGCCAGGTCGGATCCGGCCTGGGCCTCGGTGAGATTCATCGTGCCGGTCCATTCGCCCGACACCATCTTCGGCAGGAACGTGGACTTGAGGTAATCGGTGCCGGCGAGCTCGATCGCTTCGATGGCGCCTTGCGTCAGCAAGGGACACAGGTCGAATGCCATGTTCGACGAATGCCACATTTCCTCGACCGGCGTCGACACCAGCTGCGGAAGACCCTGGCCACCGTACTCGGGGTTCTTGGTGAGGCCGTTCCAGCCGTTGTCGGCGAACTTCCGATAGGCGTCCTTGAAACCCGCCGGCGTGCGCACGCTGCCGTCCGGCATTCTCACCGCGCCTTCACGATCGCCGGATTGGTTGAGCGGATCGAGGACGTCCGTCGCGAATCGGGAAGCTTCCTCGAGAATGGCCGACACGGTGTCTTCGGTCGCATCCTCGAAACCCGGCAACGTCGCGACCTGGGCGAGGCCCGCCAGCTCGTTCATCACGAACTGCATCTCCGACAGCGGCGCGCGATACGTGCTCATGGTCAAAGCGCTGCCGTCAGCTGGGGGATGATCTCGAACAGGTCGCCGACCAGTCCGTAGTCGGCGAGCTGGAATATGGGAGCATCGGGATCCTTGTTGATCGCGACGATGACCTTGCTGTCCTTCATCCCGGCGAGATGCTGGATCGCTCCCGAAATTCCGACCGCGATGTACAAGTCGGGCGCCACGATCTTGCCGGTCTGCCCGACCTGATAGTCGTTCGGCACGTATCCGGCGTCCACCGCGGCTCGCGACGCGCCGAGCGCAGCGTGCAGCTTGTCCGCCAGCGCCTCCAGCATCCGGAAATTCTCGCCGCTGCCAAGACCGCGTCCACCGGAAACGACGACGCGCGCTCCCGCAAGTTCCGGGCGCTCGGACTTGGTGATCTCCTGACCGGTGACGCGCACCTTGCCGGTGTCGGCAACGCCCTGCGCCTCGACCACCGCGGCGTTACCGCCTGTCGACGGTGCCGGGTCGAACGCTGTCGGCCGCACCGTAATGATCTTGACGGCATCGCCGCTGCGCACGGTGGCGAACGCGTTGCCCGCGTAGATAGGACGCACGAAAGTGTCCACCGATACGACCGCCGTGATGTCGGAGATCTGCGCCACGTCGAGCTTCGCCGCCACGCGGGGCATGGCGTTCTTGCCAAAGCCGGTCGCGGCCGCCAGCACATGCGAATAATGGTTTGCAGTCACCAGCGCCAGCACCTGCGCGGCGATGTTTTCGGCCGTGGGCTGCGTGAATTGAGCGCCCGCTGCATGGATGACGCGCGTGACGCCAGGAATCGCCGCGGCGGCCTTGACCGCCGTGTCCGCGCCGTCGCCCGCAATCAGCACATCGATCGGCCCACCCAGTTTCTGAGCCGCGGTGACGACATTCAGCACTGCAGCCTTGAGACCATTGGCATCATGCTCGGCGATGACGAGCGTGGTCATGCGATCACCTTCGCTTCGTTGCGAAGCTTGTCGACGAGCTCGGCGACGCTCCCGACTTTGCCACCGCCGACGCGCTTCTTCGGCTCCTCGACCTTGAGCGTCGTGAGCCTGGGTGCGACATCGACGCCGAGGCCATCGGGCGTCAACGTCTCGACCGGCTTCTTCTTCGCCTTCATGATATTGGGCAGCGTGGCGTAGCGCGGCTCGTTGAGCCGCAGATCGGTCGTGATCACGGCGGGGAGGCTCATCGCAACGGTCTCGAGACCGCCATCCACCTCGCGCTTGACCGTCGCCGAATCGCCGGCAATGTCCACCTTCGATGCAAAGGTCGCCTGCGGCCAGTCCAGCAGGCCCGCGAGCATCTGTCCAACCTGGTTGGAATCGTCGTCGATCGCTTGCTTGCCCAACACGATCAGGCTCGGCGACTCCTTGGCGGCAATGGCAGCGAGCAGCTTGGCAACGGCCAGCGGCTGCAATTCGACCGTCGTCTCGACGAGAATTCCGCGGTCGGCGCCGAGCGCGAGCGCCGTGCGAAGCGTCTCCTGGCATGCCGCGACGCCACAGGAGACCGCGACGATCTCGGTGGCAATGCCTTTTTCCTTGAGTCGAATCGCTTCCTCGACGGCGATCTCGTCGAACGGATTCATCGACATCTTGACGTTCGCGAGATCCACGCCCGACCCATCGGGCTTGACGCGAACCTTGACGTTGAAATCGACGACGCGCTTGACGGCAACGAGTATTTTCATCCGATACACCGGCGCTGTGACTGTAGAGGGTGATTATAGCCATTCACCTGTGGCCGGCGATGACCGCCGCCTCGTGGCAACCGTGCGCACGGCCGGCGCACAGCAATGCTCGCGTCATCGCAGCGCTCCGCATCGACCGGTGGGTGCTGCGAGCGCCGCCGGAGGAAGCGGGCGCCGGCTTCATCTCACGGGCAACGGGAACGCGCGGTAGCCTGTCATAATCAAATGGTCGTCCCCACCACCGGTTCGAATCCCATGGCCGTCGACCTGAAGAAGATCGAAAACCTCACTCGCGAGCTCCTCATCGCGATTGGCGAAGACCCCGACCGCGAAGGCCTGGTCAAGACACCTTCACGCGTGGCCAAGGCGCTCGAATTCCTGACGTCGGGATATCGCGCCGACCTTGCGAAAGTGATCAACGGCGCGGTGTTCACCCAGACGACCAACAGCATGGTCATCGTCAAGAACATCGAGGTTTACAGCATGTGCGAGCATCACATGCTGCCGTTCTACGGCCGTTGCCACATCGGCTATCTGCCGACGGGAAAGGTTTTCGGCGTGTCGAAGCTTGCGCGTCTCGTCGACATGTTCGCGCGCCGGCTGCAGCTCCAGGAGCGGCTCACCGAGCAGGTATCGCAGGCAATCATGGAAACCATCGGCGCCACCGGCGTCGGGGTGATGATCGAAGCCCGTCACCTGTGCATGATGATGCGCGGCGTCGAGAAGCAGAACTCGGTGATGGTCACGTCGTCGGTGCTTGGCAGCTTTCGCGAGTCGCAGGCCACGCGGGAGGAGTTCCTGTCACTCATCGGCAGCCGGCCGACGCTTTAGCCATGCGCGAGGCCGCGCGATGAACTTCACGCGCGCGTTGGCCTGGTTCGGCCTCCGGGCGTAACACGCGCCAGCCGCGGTTGCGGCCGGCTCGCGCGTCACCGCGGCGGCAGCAGCATCTGCGTGCAACGAAACAGCGCGATCGTGCGATCGTCCGACTTGCGCCGCACCGTGGCGTCCCATACCTGCGTCGTCGCGCCCTGGTGCACCGGCCGCGCGATCGCGGCGATCGTGCCCTCGCGCGCCGTGCCGATGAAATTGGACTTGAGCTCGATCGTGGTGAAGCTCGCCATGTTGTCCGGCAGGTGCATCAGACAACCATAGCCGCACGCGGTGTCAGCCAGCGCGACCACGGTCGCCGCATGCAGGTAGCCGTTGGGCGCCAGGACCTCCGGCCGGATATCGATCTCGGCATCGATGCGACCATCCTCGACATGCGTCACGCGAAAGCCCATCAGCTCCGGCAACCGTCCCTTGCTGCGCGCATTGGCAATATCCAGCGTGATTCCCGGACGCAATCCCATGCTTCACCCCAATCGTCTAACAACGGCACGCCGGTGCCCGCGTGTGCAGTACCCGTGACGCCAAATGCGCTCTCGTGGCCGTGTCGATCACGGCCCCGCGGCAAGCTCGCGCAAGTCGGCGCAGAAACGGTCCACAGCCGAGGGGGGCGTATCCCAGGCGCACATGAAGCGACAGCCCGTGTCCCCCACGAATACGTAAAAGCGCCAGCCGCGCGTCTCGAGACCACGGATGACCGGCGGCGGCAAGTGCACGAATACACCATTGGCGTCGGTCGGCGCGATGAACGTCGCGCCCGGAACCTTGGCAATGGCATCGGCCATGCGCCGTGCCATTGCATTGGCATGCGCCGCGTGCCGCAGCCATGCTCCGCTGCGCAGCATTGCCGTCCAGGGCGCCGCGAGGAAACGCATCTTCGAGGCGAGCTGGGCGCCCTGCTTGCGCCGGCGCGCGAACTCGTCGGCAAGCGCGTGATCGAAGAACACCAACGCCTCGCCGAACGGCAGGCCATTCTTGGTACCGCCAAGCGACAGCACGTCGACGCCCACGCGATTGGCGATGTGCGCCGGCGCGCAACCAAGTGCCGCGACCGCATTGGCAAAGCGCGCGCCGTCCATGTGCACCTTGAGGCCGAGCGCGTGCGCATGCTCGGTGAGGGCGCGCAATTCGGTCGGCGCATAGATTGCGCCGAGCTCGGTGGCCTGGGTGACGCTCACCGCGCGTGGGCGCGAAGCGTGCTCGCCATGGAGGACGCCGGCGCGCGACGTGATCGCGTCGCACGTAAGCTTGGCATGAGGCGTTTCGACGGTGAGCAGCTTGGCACCGCCGCTGAAGAATTCGGGTGCTCCGCATTCGTCGACGTTGATGTGCGCGAAGGCGTGACAAATCACCGCGTCGGTGTTGCGGCACATGGCGGCGAGCGCGAGCGAATTTGCCGCGGTGCCATTGAACACGAAGAACACGGGCGCGTCGGTATCGAACGCGGCGCGCACGGCATCCTCGGCCTCACGAGTCCAGCGATCATCGCCGTAGCCGGCGGCGTGGCCGGCATTGGCATCGGCAAGCGCCTGCCAGGCCTCGGGACAGATGCCGGCATTGTTGTCGCTGGCGAATTGGGGTGCGTCGGCGTCCATCAGCGCACTCGCGTCGAGCGACAGGGTCACAGCCGCTCCCCCACCCATGCCTCGACGGATGCGAGCGCCGCCGGCAACGCTGCGGCGTCGGTGCCACCCGCCTGCGCCATGTCGGGACGACCGCCACCCTTGCCGCCGACGCGCTGCGCGACGTAATTGACGAGGTCGCCCGCCTTCACCCGTGCAACCAGATCGGGCGTAACGCCGGCGATCAGCGTGACCTTGCCGTCGTTGACGCTGCCGAGAACGATTGCCGCGCTCTTGAGCTTGTCCTTGAGCTTGTCGACGGTTTCGCGCAGGCTCTTGACGTCCGCGCCATCCAGCGCGGCTGCGACTACCTTCGCACCCTTGACATCGACGGCGCTGCCGGCAATATCGTCGCCTGCAGATGAGGCGAGCTTCGCCTTGAGCCGCGCGAGATCGCGCTCCGCCGAGCGCGCCTCGCTCATCAACTGGGCGATGCGTGCGTCGATCTCGTTCACCGGCGCTTTCAGCGCCGTCGCGGCGGCGTCGAGAATCCGCTCCTGCGCCTGGACCCAGGCGAGCGCGCCCTTGCCGGTGACCGCCTCGACGCGGCGAATCCCGGCGGCGACGCCGCTTTGCGACACGATCTTGAACAAGCCGATGTCCCCCGTGCGCGCGACGTGCGTGCCGCCGCACAACTCGCGCGAGCTGCCGATGTCCAGCACCCGCACGACGTCGCCGTATTTCTCCCCGAACAGCATCACCGCGCCAAGCTGCTGCGCATCGGCGATCGGCATCTCCCGCGCCGCGGTGGCATGGTTGTCGAGAATCTCGGTATTGACGATGGATTCGACCCGGCGGATTTCATCGTCCGTCAACGGCGCATGGTGGGTGAAGTCGAAGCGCGTCTTCTCGGGATCGACCAGCGAGCCCTTCTGCTGAACATGGGGTCCCAGCACTTCACGTAGCGCCTTGTGCATCAGGTGCGTCGCCGAGTGGTTGCGCACCGTACGCCCGCGCGCGTCGGTGTCGACCGCGGCGCCGATCGTGTCGCCGACCTCGATCTCGCCGTTCCTGACCTCGCCGAGGTGGCCGAAAACGTCCGGCTGGATCTTCTGCGTGTCGGTGACAGCGAACAGCGTGAGGCAGCTGCCGGTGCGCGAAAGCTCGCCACGATCGCCGACCTGTCCGCCCGACTCCGCATAGAACGGCGTGCGGTTCAGCACCACCACCGCCGAATCGCCGGTAACGATCGAATCGACGGCAGCGCCGCCCTTGTAGAGCGCGACGACACGGCTCTCTTCGGCGAGCGACTCATAGCCGCGGAACGCAGTCTTCGGCCCGTCGTAGACGAGCGTGTCACCCATCTTGAACTGCGACGCCGCGCGGGCACGCGTGCGCTGCTCGTCCATCGCCTTGTCGAAGGCAGCCTCGTCGACGGCGACGCCGCGCTCGCGGCATACGTCGGCCGTCAGGTCGAGCGGAAACCCGAACGTGTCGTAGAGCGTGAACGCGGTGAGCCCGTCGAGCGTCTTGGATCCGGACTTCTCGACGCGCGCGAGCGCCTCCTCGAGGATGCGCATGCCGTTTTCGAGTGTTTCGCCGAAGCGCTCTTCCTCGGCCTTCAGCACGTCGGCCACGCGGGCCCTGTCGCGCGTCAGCTCCGGATAGGCTCCCCCCATCTGGCGATCGAGGTCGGCCACGAGCCGGTAGAAGAACGGCTGCTTCTGGCCGAGCTGGTAGCCGTGGCGGATCGCGCGGCGGATGATCCGGCGCAGCACGTAACCGCGTCCTTCATTGCCGGGAATGACCCCGTCGACGACGAGAAACGCGCACGCGCGGATGTGATCGGCGATCACCCGCAGCGACGGCGATAGCAGGTCTTTGGCGCCGGTTTCACGCACCGCCGCGCGGATCAAATCCTGGAACAGGTCGATCTCGTAATTCGAGTGCACATGCTGCAGCACCGCCGCCAGGCGCTCGATGCCCATGCCGGTGTCGACGCAGGGCTTGGGTAGCGGCGTCAGCTTGCCGGCGGCGTCGCGGTCGAACTGCATGAACACGAGATTCCAGATCTCGATATAGCGATCGCCGTCCTCCTCGGGCGAGCCCGGCGGACCTCCCCAGACGTGGGGTCCGTGATCGTAGAAGATCTCCGAGCACGGTCCGCAGGGTCCGGTGTCGGCCATCTGCCAGAAGTTATCGGAAGCGTAGCGGGCGCCTTTGTTGTCGCCGATGCGGATGCAGCGCTCCGGCGGTACGCCGATCTCCTTGGTCCAGATGTCGAAGGCCTCGTCATCCTCGAAGTAGACCGTCGTCCACAACTTTTCCTTTGGAAGTCCGTACACGTCGGTCAGCAAGGCCCATGCGAAGCGGATCGCATCGCGCTTGAAATAGTCGCCGAAGCTGAAGTTGCCGAGCATTTCGAAGAACGTGTGATGACGCGCGGTGTAGCCGACGTTCTCGAGGTCGTTGTGCTTGCCGCCGGCGCGCAGGCTGCGCTGGGAGGAAGTGGCGCGCTTGTACGGTCGCTTGTCGATGCCGAGGAATACGTCCTTGAACTGCACCATGCCGGAATTGACGAACAGCAGCGTCGGGTCGTTGGCCGGGACGAGCGACGAACTCGGCACGTGCGCGTGCCCTTGCGACACGAAGTACTCGATGAACTGGCGGCGGATCTCGTTGACGGTCATGCGCGGCAATCCCGGCGTGGCGCACGCGAATGCGCCCAAGAATCAAAAGGTTGCATTGTACCGCCCGGCGTCGCTTCTCCCAAGGGCAGGAACTGCCATCGAGTTCCGGGACGGCCACCGCAAACTCCCGTTACAGCGCCGGGCAGACATGCCGCCGCGGATTGGGCACAATCGGAGCGTGACTCGCGACGACCACGACGCTTCGCTGCACCTCATCAATCCGCTGCGCAATCCGTGCGGCGGGTCGGAGCGGCGCACGATCGACATGGCGCGCCTGTTGCGCGCGCGCCACGTCGACGTGACGGTCTGGGCGGCGCGCGACGCCTCGCCGGGACTGGTCGACGAGGCCGGGGCGCAGGTGATCCACCCGGTGCTCGGGCGATTTCCCCGCCACGGCACGCTGGTGTTCGTCGGCACCTACTTCAGCGTCGGCCGCTGGATCGCACTCGCTTCGCCGCAGCGCGTGCTCGTGATCTTCAATACCGACCAGCCGCACTGGCTGCGCGACAATCTCGCGCGCATCGCGGCGAGCGGGTGCTCGGCCGAAGTCGTCTATACGTCGGTAGGACTGCGCACGCGCCACCGCGGAGTCGGACCCGTGCTCGAGAGCACGATCGACCTGAGCCTGTTCACGTTTCGGGATCCGCGTGATGCGCCAAATCGCGTATTTACGGTAGGCCGGCTTTCCCGCGACGATGTCACCAAGCATCACGCGGAGGATCCGGCACTTTATCGCCGCCTCGCCGCCGCCGGCATTCACGTGCGTTTGATGGGCGCAACATGCATGGCGCGAGAGCTTGCCGGTGTGCCCGGCATCGAGATTCTGCCCGAGGGCGCGATGCCCGCTCCCGCGTTCCTGCGCAGCCTCGACGCGTTCGTCTACCGCACCTCGAACACGTGGTACGAGGCGTTCGGCCGGGTGGTGTTCGAGTCGATGGCCGCGGGCGTGCCCGTCGTCTGCACCGCGGAGGGGGGCTTTGCGCATTACCTCGCGTCGGGCGCGAACGCCCTGCTCGCGCAGTCAACCGACGAGCTCGCCGGCGCGGTCATCGCCTTGCGCGACGATCGGGCGCTCGCCGCGCGGCTCGCGCGACGCGCGCGCGACGACGCCGAAGCGATTCAGCGCAACGCCGAGCAGCGGTTGTTCGCGCTGATGGTCGAAAAGTTTCCGCGAGAGGGACATACGCCGGCACACGCGGGCGCGCATGCGCCGCTTGCGTCCCGCGGTGTCTCGACGGTCGATTCCGGCTCGAAGCACGCGCTGCCGCCAGGCGACTGACGCGCTAGCGCGAACCCATGCGGCGGCCGCTGCGGAAGCGGCGGATGCGGACGACGATTTCGCCGGGCAACGTGTGCCAATGACGCTGGCCCATGGTGATCTGCAGGTAGCGAACGAATCCTGGCAGCGAGCGCCAGGCCGGGACCGCGCGTGCACGAATCCGGTAGCGGCGCCACGGGCGCATCAGGTAGGCGGCGATGCCGGGCATCGTCGCCGCCGATTCGTAGCCGCGCAAATCGACCCCACTGACCGGCGCACCGCGTAGCGTTGCGAGCGTGGCCGCTGGTACGCCGACGTTCCAGCGCTCCGCGAGGTAACCAAGCGTATCGGCGAGGTGCAGCGTCACGCGCCACGCACGCGCCGCCTGCTCGACGCGCGACCAGTCGAGGTCGTCGCCCGCCCTGCCAAGGATACGCATCGCATCGGCAACCCAGCGCACCGGCGAGATCGGCGACCACGCAGCGGCATGCGCGCAGACGATCGTCAGCAGATCCTCCGCACAAGGCATGCGCGCGGCGACGCCCGGCACGCTGGCCGCCGCGCTGTCGCGCCACAATGCCGCGTCGTGCGCGCCGTCATCCGCGGGGAGCGCGGCCCAATGCAGATCGAGGTCGAGATCGTCGCGCGACACGAAGCACGCGCCGTGATAGACCTCCGGCAGCAGTTCCGGCTGCGGCCATTGCGCGCGCCATCCACTGCGCAGCAGCGTGTCGATGGCGGCATTCGCCGACTGGCGCGGCACCAGGACGTCGAAATCGTTCATCGGTCGCAGCGCCGGATTGCCGTCGTAGTAGCCGATCAGCGCACCGCCCTTCAATGCGAGCGCAGGTATGCCGGCGTCCGCGAGCCTGTCCACCGCCTCGCCCGCGCGCCGGCAAACGAGCTGGCCGTGCACGAAGGCGCGACGATAGACCCCGCGGATGACCGGCCATGGCGCGTCGTCGGCGTGCAGGACCTCGCGGCGCGGCACCAGCAGCGGCAGCAGCCGGGTGGAACCGGCGTCCAGCGTGTCGATGTCATGCGTGCGGCGCCACTGCACGAAGGCGTCCGCCGCGCCTGCCTCCGGTCCGACGGTCGCCGCCAGCAACAGCTCCTGGCCGGCATCGGGACGCCAGCCGCCACCGAGGCTCACGTCGGCTTCGGCGCCCGCTGGCGCGCGAGATGGCGCCTCACCGCCTCAAGGTAAGCGCGACCAGTCACTGCCGCACGCGAGCTGTTGGCGGCATGCAGTCGTCGCTCGACGCAGACGGTGTCGACGTGCACGTGTGGCTGCTCGCGAGCACGAAAGAACCACTCGACCGCTTCGCCGACGCGCAGGTCCTCTGCGAATCCGCCGATGCGCGCGAACAATTCGCGGCGTGCGACGAGAGCACTGGGGAGCCAGCCTTCGTACAATGTCGTGTCGCGACGCACCAGCATCGCGTGTTCCGTGGCATCGAGTTCGTCGCTCGCGAATTCCCGCGCTCGGCATAGCGAAAACATGGCGGCGGGGTCGGCGTCGAGCGCCGCGCACTGGATCGCAAGTTTGTCGGTTGTCCAACGATCGTCGGCATCGAGGAAGGCAATGTATGTCGCGTCGGCGGCTGCAATACCTATATTGCGAGCGGTGCCGGCGCCGGCATTGCGCGCGAGCGTGATCAGCTCGACCGGCGCTCCGAATCCGCTGGCAATCTCGCCGGTGGCATCGGTGGAAGCGTCGTCGACGACAATCACTCGGCCGACCGCGCGCGTCTGCGCCAGGACCGACGCGATCGCTTCGCGCAGGTGAAGCACAGCGTTGAATGCGGGAATGACGACTTCGATGCCGTTCATGGCGCGCCGCGTCGCCGCTTGAGCGAGGCGTGCAGAGCCCGGGCCATCCGGCTGGCGTGCGCGGCGCTGCCGCGCGCAAGAATCGACTGATTCGCGGCGTGCAGGCGATGTCTCACCGTGGGCTTGTCGAAGTGAATGAAGCGCACGTCCGCGTCTACGGCGCGCAACAGCCACTCGCTATCGTCCATCGGCACCATTGACGGATCGAACGGCCCGATGCTCTCGAACACTTCGCGTCGCACCACGAGCGTGTTGGTGCCCATTCCATGTTGCGGAACCTCGAGCATCGCCGGCTCGATACCCGGCGGCAACACCGTCAGTTCCGGCGAAAGGAAGTTGGCAACGGCGCAGGCGACGAAGCCGAGCGCTGGGTCCCCCTCGAGCGCATCCAGCATGCGCGCGAGATGTTCGGGCAGCCATCGATCGTCCTGATCGATGAACGCGACGACATCGCCGCCCGCTTCCGCAATGCCGCGGTTGCGCGCCGCGGCGCAGCCGACATTCGTCTGGTGCACGTAGCGCACGCCGGAATAGCGCGCGACGATCGCCGCGCTGGCGTCGTGCGATCCATCGTCGACGACGACGATCTCGTCGGCGGGCCGCGTCTGCGCGAGAACGCTGTCGAGCGCCTCGGCGACGTAGGCTTCGCCGTTGTACAACGGCATCACCGCGCTGACTCTCATCAAGCCACCGCCCGCATGCCGTGCCGAGCCGGGTGTGCGATCAGGCTGGCGAACGCCTCGCCGACATCGCGCGGATCGTCCGCCAGCTCGGCGCGCAGGCACGGCAACTGGGTGCACAGCCGCGCCATGCGCCGCAGCGAGCGCGCGCCGGCCAGAGGAAACAGCAGCACCGAACTCGGTGCCAGCGCACGCAACATTTCGGCGGCGCGGATCGGCACGAAGCGCGTGCGGCGCGCATGCGCGACTTGCGGCAGCACGAAGGCGATCGGCGCGAAGGAAGTCCGGATCGACGCGGGCGCGAACTGGTCGACGAACATCATCGGCTTCTCGTCGGCGTTCACGAGATTGCGAAAATGCGCCGTGTAGTCGGCGAAGCGCGGCAAGTCGCCGCGCAGGACCTTGGCCGTCGAATAGGCGAGGTGCACACGCGGCGGCTCGCCACCGTCGACGATCACGTAGTCGTCGCTGGTGAACCCGAGTCCCGACGCGAGGCACGCGAGCGCCGTCGACGACTTGCCGCTGCCGCTCGGACCGCTGATCAGAACGCCGCGTGCGGCATCGCCCTCGCCCTGCGCGATCGCCGCACTGTGCAGCAGGGCGCCCCCCCGCGCGGCGGCCCACCATTGCACGATGTGCTTGAACGGCGCCGCGCGTTCGAAATAGGGCACCGTCGACGCGTCGCGCAGCCACCAGTGCGCGCGGCGCTTGCCGACGTCAAGCACGGACAGTACACCGGCATCGGGCTGGTAGAACGCGTGGCTGGCCGCGTCGGAGTAGCCGCCCAGACCGTCTGCGGGCGCGTACTCGCGGCGCAGGACCGCCGAATCGGGCAGCGCCACCCGATCGACGGCGTCGTTCCAGATGAAAAGCTCGAGATCTGGAGACCCGGCATCGTGCGTACGCAGTGACGCGCAGGCATCGAGCAGGCGCTCGACCTTGGCGTCCGGGGTCATGCGGATCGCCCAGCGGTGGCCGCCGACGCGGTAGCTGCGCGCGATGGTGGCCGTTTGAGCCGCTGCGAGATCCAGCGCCGCGGTCAGCGCGCGAATGGCGTCGCGGGCCCCGACGTCGTTCACCGCAGTCATGACGCCTTGTCGCCGCCCTCTTGCGGCCACCCGAACTCGCCGACCTCGTGCACCGGATCGAGAATCAACATCGCACGCATGTCGTCGAAGCGCTCGATCGCGAAGCCCTGGTAGTTGCCGACGGCGGCGATTCTCGGTGGATCGTGCGCCGCACCGGTCGCTGCCCGCAGGATGCCTTCATCGCCGAGGCGCGCCACGTATGCGTCGAGGTCGGCGGCGACCCGCGCCAGCGGCGCGCCGGTGGTGCGCGCCACACTCACCGCGATTTCGTCGAGAGCGACACCACCGATCAACGCCGGCCAGATCGCGGCCGCGCCGCCCGTAACGCTGTAATAGATGCCGTCGCGCAGGTTCATCACCATCACCTCGCCGTCGACGGCTTCGCTGATGATCGCTGGCGCGTTGATCTCGAAACGACGGGCAGCCATGGAAACGCGACGCTTGGGAATGCGCCACTATACTGGGTTGCAGCGGCGTTCGACAGCCGCGCCCGCGCGCGACCTCGAGGGCCGCGGCGACACCCGATGGTGCCGCGCGTGTCCCCCCTCAGCCGACGCGCGGCCTCTCGCGGACGATACGCAGGATCAGCGACAGCCCGTAGCCCCGTGCCTGCAGGAACCGCACCTGGCGTGCCAACTCGCGGTCGTTGGCCGGCGGGTCGGGAAAACGCCGCACGAGCATGGCACGCGCATCCGTTTCATCGTCGATGGCACCCAGTTCGGCATCGACATCAGCCACCGCGTCGCTCGCCACGCCGCGCTCGCGCATCGCGTAGACGATCGCGCGCCGCGCGTAGCGGCCGGTCATCTGAGCAACCAGGGCGTGCGCATATCGGGCATCGGAGAGGAGTCCCAGCCGCTCGAGGTCGTCGAGGGCGGTGGCGATGTCGTCCGCCGGCAGCCCGCGCTGCGCCAGCCGCTGCGCGAGCTCGGTGCGGCCGTATTCGCGGCGCGCGAGCATTCGCACCGCGGCGATTCGCGCACTGACGGGCGTCCGGGCGCGCTTCACTCCTGCGGATCGCGCCGCACGAGCCTGTCCGTCGGCGCAGGTTCGCAGGCGATCCAGCCCGTGGTGAATGCCATCGCCGAGGCTGGGTGGATCAGGCTCCCAACCGCGACGGTTGCCGATGACCGCGGAGTGGCGGCCGCCGTAGCCGACAGTGCCGTGCCGTCGGCGGCGCAACGGCCCGCCCAGCGCAAGTCGGCGTACTGGTCGAACCAAGCCAGGAACGCCGCGAACGCGTGGTCGTCGAGACGCTCGACCTGGCGCGCGATGAAATGAATACGGTCATCCCGCGCAGGCCGGCGCCGCGCGACCGCGCATTGCAGGCCCATCAGGCGTCGGCAGCGGGCGCTTGGTTCAATCTTCCCGGCGCAGGGACATCCACTGCGGCGCGGATCTTGGCTTCGATTTCCGCGGCTAGCTCCGGATGCTCGCGCAGGTACTCGCGGGCGTTGTCCTTGCCCTGGCCGATCTTGTCGCCGTTATAGGCGTACCACGCACCCGACTTGTCGACGATGCGGTGATTGACGCCGAGCTCGATGATCTCGCCTTCGCGCGAAATGCCCTCGCCGTAGAGGATGTCGAACAGCGCCTCGCGGAACGGTGGCGCCACCTTGTTCTTCACCACCTTGACCCGCGTCTCGTTGCCGACCACCTCCTCGCCCTTCTTGATCGCGCCGATGCGGCGGATGTCGAGGCGTACCGACGCGTAGAACTTGAGGGCATTGCCGCCGGTGGTGGTTTCGGGATTGCCGAACATCACGCCGATCTTCATGCGGATCTGGTTGATGAAGATGACGAGCACGTTGGCGCGCTTGATGTTGCCCGCGAGCTTGCGCAGCGCCTGGCTCATCAGCCGCGCCTGCAGGCCGGGGAGCTGGTCGCCCATCTCGCCCTCGATCTCGGCCTTGGGCACCAGCGCCGCCACCGAGTCGATGACGATGACGTCGACGCTGCCGGAGCGCACGAGCATGTCGGCGATCTCGAGGCCCTGCTCGCCGGTGTCGGGTTGCGAGATGAGGAGTTCGCCCACGTTGACGCCGAGCTTGGATGCGTAGACGGGATCGAGCGCGTTCTCGGCGTCGATGTACGCGGCGATGCCGCCCATCTTCTGCATCTGCGCGACCACCTGCAGGCACAGCGTGGTCTTGCCCGACGATTCGGGACCGTAGATCTCGACGACGCGACCGCGCGGCAGTCCGCCGACGCCCAGCGCGATGTCGAGGCCGAGCGAGCCGGTGGACACCACGCTCAGATCGTTTTCGATCTGCGCAGCGCCCATCTTCATGATCGAGCCCTTGCCGAACTGCTTCTCAATCTGTGCAAGCGCGGCAGCGAGTGCCTTGTTTTTCTGGTCGTCCATGGGGGTGTCGAAAGGCATGATGGGTCTCCGGGAGTATGGCGCGGCGTCGAGCCGGGCAGGTCAGCGTGCGAGGATCATCGCATAGAACGTTCGTTCGACGCAAGCCATCCGGAAGGCCTAGTTCACAAGCTACAGCGGAATCCGACCGTGATCATTTATACGTTCATATTCAAATACCTATTGGGTTTTCAGCCGGCGCAGCATGGTGTCCAAGGCATGGACGACCGCGGCTGAACGCACGGCTGCGCGGTCGCCGTCGAAGTGGCAGGTCTCGCTGGTCGCCTGCTGGTCCGGCAGCGCATAGCCGAAGCAAACCATGCCGACCGGCTTTGCGGGCGTGCCGCCGCCAGGGCCCGCGACACCGGTCACGGCCATCGCGCACCGCGCACCGCTCTGCGCGCGCGCGCCTTCGACCATCGCGCGTGCAACGTCCTCCGAAACCGCCCCGCACGCCGCGATGAGCGCACCGTCCACGCCCAGCATGCGCATCTTGGCGGCATTCGAGTAGGTGACGAATCCGCACTCGAATACGTCGGAGCTGCCGGCGATGTCGGTGATCGCAGCGGCGATCCCGCCGCCGGTGCACGATTCCACGGTCGCGACATGCAGGCCGCGTGCGCGCAGCGCATCGATCAGCGCGCGCGCAAGCTCGCGATGGTCCGGCGCGCTCGTGCGGTCGCGCGCCGCATTGGATGGCGCGGCGTCCGATGACGATGGGCGTCGCGCGCTCATCCGATCTCGTGGGGACGCGCGCGATAGTGATAGCCGTAGCCCGCGGTGAAGCCGAAACGCCGATAGAGGGCCACCGCGGCCTCGTTGTCGGCCGTCACCTGCAGGTAGAGCGTGCGCATGCCATGGTCCCAGGCCCATGCGAAGAGGCGTGCGCACAGCGCGGTCGCATGGCCCTTGCGGCGCATGCCGTCGGCCACGACCAGGTCGAACAGCCCCGCAATGCCGTCCTCGCAGGCGAGCTGGCCCGAGGCCACGGGCCGGCCGTCGGCGTACACCACGGCGCCGCGGCGCTCGATGGGGGTGCCGGTGAGGCGCGCCTGGTGCACGGCGCGCTGCTCGTCGCTCGAGCCGCGAATCACCGCTACCGCCGCGCAATACTCCGCAAGCGAAGGCAACCGCACCTCGAGCGCGCTGTCTGCACCGGCATGCGGCGGCCGTTCGAGCGTCGCCACCATCACCAGCGTGTCGTCGAAGCGTGTGTAGCCCTGCGCGGCGAGCACGCCGTCCAGGTCCCGCGGCATGTCGAACGGCGTCGAGCGGAAGAGCGCGGGCAGGCCCGCTTCGGCATAGATTTCCTCGCAGTGGCGGATCTTGTGCACGACGTCGCGCGAGGAGCCGAAAAAGGCGCTGACCGAGCGCGCGCGCTTGGTCCTCCCCGGCAGCAGCCGCAGCAGCCAGCCGTCGTAGAAGATCTGCGGCGCGAAATGCGCGACGTTGAGGCTCTGCTCCTCGATGCGGCGAAGTTCGGCATCGGAGGTCATTGCGCCCCCCCGAAGCGAGCTTCGCTCGCCTCCCCCATCGGGGGGCCAGCACCTCGGGGCGGCCCGGCGGTGCTCATGCCAGCACGCGCTGCGCGAGCGCGAGCACGAGCAGCGTATAGCCCGCGGCGAGCAGGTCGTCGAACATCACCCCGAAGCCGCCCTTCATGTGCAGGTCGACGGTGCGGATCGGCGGCGGCTTGACGATGTCGAACACGCGGAACACGACGAACGCCGCGAGCTGCCACAGTGGTGCGCGATCGACGAAGAACAGCACGCACAGGAACGCCACGACCTCGTCGATGACGATCGCGCCATGATCGGCGACGCCGAGGTCGCGCGCCGTGACGTCGGCGGCGCCGATGCCGAGCGCGAAGAGGACTGCGGTCACCGCCAGGTACGCGGCATCCGAGCCGGTTGCGTGCAATCCCCACGCGATCGGCCACGCCACCAGCGTGCCGAACGTGCCCGGTGCCACGGGCGAGAGGCCGGCACCCAGCCCGAGCGCCAGGAAATGCGCGGGGCGCACGAACAGGAACGACACCGGCACCGCGGGCTGCGACATGGGGTGGGAGCTTAGCGCAGCGCGCCGCTTCAGGCGTCGCCGGCGCGGAAATGATCGAACCCGCGGGGCAGCGGCGCCAGTGGCTCTCCGCTTTCATCGTGCACGACGAGCGCATTGCCCGCGACGATGCGGCCGATGCGCGCGACTGCGACACCAGCGGTGCGCGACGCCGTGCCGACGGCGTCGCGGCGCGAGGCAGCCGCAGTGAAGCAGAGCTCGTAATCGTCGCCGCCGGCGAGCAGGCAAGCCAGCGCCGCGTCGCGCTCGGCGGATCGCAGCTTGGCGTCGAGCGCGGCGCAACGGGGCAGCGAGGCGAGCTCGACGACGGCGCCGACACCGCTGCGTTCGAGGAGATGACCGAGGTCGCCAGTGAGGCCATCGGAGACGTCGATCGCCGCCGACGCGACACCGCGCAGCGCCTGCCCGAGCGCCACGCGCGGCGTCGGCGTGTCGAGGCGCACGCGCAGGCTGGCAAGCACCGGCGGTGCGAGCGCGGTGCGGCCTTCGATCGCCGCCAACGCCAGCATCGCGTCGCCGAGCGTACCGGAGACATAGACGTCGTCCCCCGCCTGCGCTCCGGCGCGACGCAGGGCAGTTCCCGCCGGGGCGTCGCCCAACAGCGTCAGGCAGAGATTGCGCGGACCGCGCGTGGTGTCGCCCCCGACGACGTCGACGCCGTGCGCTTCCGCCAGCGCGAACAGGCCATGCGAGAACGCCGTCAGCCAGGCCTCATCGTCGGCGGGCAGCGCCACCGCCAGCAGCGCAAAGCGCGGGCGGCCGCCCATCGCCGCGATGTCCGACAGGTTGACGGCCATCAGCTTGTGCCCGAGATGGCGTGGATCGGTGCCGGCGAGGAAGTGCCGGCCCTCCACCATCATGTCCACCGTCGCGAGCCATTCCGCGCCCGGCGCCGCGGCAAGGATCGCGGCGTCGTCGCCAATGCCGAGCACCACATCCCCGGCGCGCGGCGCGCGCGTGAAATGGCGAGCGATCAGCGCGAACTCGTCCATCGCGTCATGGCGCACGCTCGCGGGCGCGCGCCGCGATCTCGTCGGCGCGCACCGTCGACGCGTGCTTGTCGAGCACGCCATTGACGAACCGGTGGCCGTCGGTGCCGCCGTAAGCCTTGGCGAGCTCGACCGCCTCGTTGATCACCACGCGATAGGGTGTGTCGGGGCGGTGCGCGAGCTCCCATGCGCCGATCGCGATGATCGCGCGCTCCACCGGCGAAAGCTCGCCGGCGGCGCGGTCGAGGCAGGGTGCGAGCGCCACCAGCAGCGCGTCGTATTCGCCCGCGACACCGCTCCACAACTCGTCGAAGAAGGCCTGGTCGGCGTGCGCATAGCCCTTCGACTGCGCAAGCTGCGCGTGCACGTCGTGGATGGCATTGCCCGACAGTTGGCGCTGGTAGAGACCCTGCAGCACCAGCTCGCGCGCGCGCCGGCGCGGCGAGGTCCTAGTCGGCGTCGCTGACGGCATCGAGCAGGTTCGCGAGCTCGAGCGCCGCCTGCGCGGCCTCGTAGCCCTTGGCATCCATCCGCGCCAGCGCCTGCGCGTCGGTGTCGCAGGTGAGAATGCCGTTGCCCACCGGAATGCCGAACTCCAGCGCCACTTCCGACACGCCGCGCGCCGATTCATTGGCGACGATCTCGAAGTGATAGGTGTCGCCGCGGATGACCGCGCCCAGCGCGACCAGCGCGTCGAACGCGTCGGATTGGGCGAGGCTCTGCAGCACCAGCGGCGCTTCCAGCGCGCCGGGCACCGAGGCAACGACGACATCCTCGTCGCGCACACCGGCTTCGTGCAGCGCCCGCAGCGCGCCGGCGAGGAGGCCCTCGCCGATCTCGGCGTTGAAACGCGACAGCACGATGCCGACGCGGCGGTCCGCACCGCGCAGGTTGCTCAGGAGTCGCTTGGCCATCGTCGCCGATCAGCCGGCCGCACGTCGCGGCGGCTTCTCGATGTGGCCGACCACCTCGAGGTCGAAGCCCGCCATGCTCGGCATCTTGCGCGGCTTGGCGAGCAGGCGCATGCGGCCGACGTTGAGGTCGCGCAGGATCTGCGCGCCGATGCCGTAGTTGCGCAGGTCCATCTTCGGCGGCTGCGGCGCGGCGGCGGCGATCGCGCGCTGCCGCAGCTCGCCGGCGCTTTCCGGGCGGTGCAGCAGCACCACGACGCCGCGTCCCGCGTCGGCGATGGCTTCGAGCGCGTCGGTGATCGACCACGAGTGCGATTCGCTCTGCGTGTCGAGGAGGTCCATGACGGACAGCGGCTCGTGCACGCGCACCAGCGTCTCGGTGTCGGGAGAGATGGGCCCGCGCACCAGCGCCAGATGGGTGGCGTCGGTGAGCTTGTCGCGATAGACGACGAGGCGGAAGGGGCCCGCCTGCGTGGCGAGCGGCCGCTCGGCGATGCGCTCGACCAGCTTCTCCGTGCGGCTGCGGTGCTGGATGAGATCGGCAATCGTGCCGATGCGAAGGCCGTGGGCCTGCGCAAACCGCACGAGGTCCGGCATGCGCGCCATCGTGCCGTCGTCGTTCATGATCTCGCACAGGACTGCGGCCGGCGTGAGCCCGGCGAGCTGCATCAGGTCGCAGCACGCCTCGGTGTGACCCGCGCGCATCAGCACCCCGCCGGGTTGCGCAATCAGCGGAAACACGTGGCCCGGATGCACGATGTCGGCGGGCCTGGCGTCGGGCCGCGACGCCACCTGCACCGTGAGCGCGCGGTCGGCGGCCGAGATGCCGGTGGCGATCCCCTCGGCAGCCTCGATCGAGACCGTGAAATTCGTGCCGTGCACCGAACGGTTGCGGGACGTCATCGGCGCGAGATTGAGGCGCTCGGCGTGTGCCGCGGTGATCGGCATGCAGACGAGGCCACGGCCGTGCTTGGCGAGGAAGTTGATCTTCTCCGGCGTCACGAAATCGGCGGCGAACACGAGGTCACCCTCGTTTTCGCGGTCCTCGTCGTCGACCAGCACGACGATGCGGCCGGCCTTCAGGTCGTCGATGATCTCGGGAATCGGGGTTGGCGCCATGGCGGATGGACTACGGAAGCGCCGCGCACGGGCGGCCAGGCCGGATTTTACCGCGCCGCGGGCCGCGCGCCTGCGGCGCACGCAAGTCGCGCCCATCGACAGCGCGGACCATTGGCATCGCGCTCAAGTCCGCGGTCGCGACGACGCCGCGAGCGCGCCGCGCCAAAGCGCCGACAGCGCGCGATCGACGTCGCCCGCAAATGTCGCCGCCGTGCGCGATGGCCCCTCTGCTGCAGGCGGGGCGGCGGGCTTCGCCACCGCCTGCAACTGCCATAGGCCGAGGATGAGCGCGAAGCTCTGCCGCAGGAGATCGACGCCGCCTCCCGGCGCGAGGCCCGCGAAATGGCGTTCGAGCCCGGCGCCCGCGCGCTCGAGGCGGCGCGCGAGGCGCACGCGGTACGGCGTGACGACGTCGGGGCCCAGCGCCTGCTGGATGACGCCGAGGCAGCGCGCCGCAAGCGGCAGGAACAGTGGATCGTCGATCATGTGCGTTTGCAGGGTCGCCAGCACCTTGTCGATCGTCAGCAGCGCCGCACCGTCGACGCGCGCCACCAGCGCATCGAAGAATGCCCCGGCGTTGCGTTCGTGCAGTGCCAGAAGCAGCTCCTCCTTGCCGGAGAAATACAGATACACGGTGCCCTTGGCGAGGCCGGCGTCGCGCGCGACGTCCGCGACGCTCGCCATGCGGTCAGGGTCGGAGCGCAACAGGCGAGCCGCTGCATCCAGGATCGCGCGATGTCGTGCCGCCTTGTCCTCCGCGCGCACCGCGCGTCGCCCGATCGCCATCACTTTCCCTCGAAATGACCGTGAGTCATCTGCGCTCACGGTAGGGGACTCGCAGCCACCCGTCAACTCATTCGCGACTTGCAGATCGACGCGGGCGCGCGGCGAGCAACGTCGTCCACTCGCGCCCGAATCCGCTAGGCGTCGAAGAGCGCGAGCGTCGCCTGCGTCAACGCGCTATGCGGGTCCGCGTAGTCATACACGACGTCGAAATGGTGGCGCGCGTCGATGGCGAGGATGCCGCTCGCGCCCGTCGGGCGGGTCGCCGGCCACGCATCCCACAACAACCGGGATTGCCGCACGAACTCGTTCGTCTCGCCGGCGCCGACCGCGATCAGCAGCGGCAGTGCCGCGGGCGTCGCCAGCACCGGCGAGAGGCGCGCCGCTTCCGCGTCGTCGAGCCCCCAGTCGGCGTTGCCGGAGAACAGCGTGAGCGGGCGAAGATCGTGCAAGCCGGACAGTGACACGCCGGCGCAAAACGGCGGCGCGGCAAAGCCCGCGGCCCGCCAGTCGGCGGCATACATCATCGCGGTGAGATGGCCGCCGGCCGAATGACCGCCGACGACGATGCGCGCCGGCTCCGCGCCATGCGCGGCGCCCTTGCGCGCAAGCCACGCCAGCGCGCGGCGCGATTCGGCGACGATCTCGGCGATCGTCACGGCCGGTGACAAGTCGTAGTTCGCCACCGCGACCGCATAGCCCGCCGCGACCAGGGGTGGCGCGACGAACGAGTGGTCGGACTTGTCGAGGCCGCGCCACCAGCCGCCGTGCAGGAACAGGAACGTGCCGCGCGCGCGGCCGTGCGGCAGGAAAAGGTCGAGCGTCTCCTTGGCGCCGGTGCCGTAACGCAGGTCGATGCGAGGTCGCAACGATGCGCGCACGGTGGCCGATTCCGCCGCCCAGCGCGCGAACCATTGCGGATGCTCGGGAACCGCGGCACGGTTGTTGTAGCCGGCCTCGACGAATTCGCGCGTGTAGTTCACTGCCCGCCCCGCCGCATGCGGCGCCACGTCGCCTGCTGCGCCGCCATGTCAGGCGACGAGATCCACCGCCAGCGACGTGAGACCGGCGATGCTGCCGTCGAGGCGGTCGCCCGCGACGACCTTGGCGACGCCCGCCGGCGTGCCCGAGAAAATGAGGTCGCCGGGCAACAATTCGTACATCGTCGTCAGGAACGCGATCATGTTCGGCACGTCCCAGATCATGTCGCCGAGATCGCCGCGCTGGCGCTCGGTGCCGTTCACGGCGAGCGTGATGGCGCCGCGCGCCGGATGCCCGACGTCGGCCACGCGGTGGATGGGCGCGATCGGGGCCGCCTGCGCGAACGACTTGCCGATGTCCCATGGGCGCTTCTTCTCGCGCATCTGGTTCTGCAGGTCGCGCCGCGTCATGTCGAGGCCCACCGCATACCCGAACACGAGTTCGAGCGCGTTCTGCGGCGTGCGCTGGGTCCCCGCGCGACCGATGGCGACGACCATCTCGATCTCGTGGTGAAGGTCCTGCGTGGCCAGCGGATAGCGCATCCGGCCGCGATGGCCGGCGGCGACGGCGAGGATGGAATCGGCCGCCTTGCAGAAGAAGAACGGCGGCTCCTTGGTGGCGTCGCCGCCCATTTCCTTCGCATGCTCGGCGTAATTGCGACCGACGCAATAGATGTGGCGCACCGGGAAGCGCTCGGCCGTGCCGTGGATCGGCACCGACGGCATCTCCCATGCGGGAATCGCGAAATTCATGAGTTGAATGCTCCTGCGGGTGAATGAATCATTCGGCGTCCGGCTGGCGCGCCGGTGCGGCGTCGGCGAACGCCGCGATCGACTGGCATGCGGTGTCGATGCGCACGAGGGTCGGATACGCCGCGAGGTCGACCTTGGCGCGCCGCGCGTTGGCGACTTGCGGCACGAGGAAGCAGTCGGCAAGAGTGGGCGTGTCGCCGTGGCAGAAGCGCCCGGTGCGGGCATCGCGCGCCAGGTCCTTTTCGAGCGCGTCGAATCCGGTGGTGATCCAGTGCGCGTACCACGCGTCGCGCGCAGCATCGTCGGCGCCGAAGGTCCTTTTCAGGTGCTGCAGCACGCGAAGGTTGTCGATCGGGTGGATGTCGGCCGCGATCGCCAGCGCAAGCGCGCGCACGCGCGCGCGATCCTCGGCTGCGCGCGGCAGCAGCTCCGGACGCGGCTGCACCTCCTCGAGGTATTCGATGATGGCGAGCGACTGCGTAAGGATGCGTCCGTCGTCGAGCGCGAGCGCCGGTACCAGCCCGTAAGGGTTGTGCGCGCGATAGTCCGCGCCATGCTGTGCGCCATTGCGCAGGTGCACGAACTCGCGCTCGACCGCGATGCCCTTGATGTTGAGCGCGATGCGCACACGGTACGCGGCCGACGAGCGGAAATAGTCGTAGAGCTTCATCCCGGCTGCTGGCTCCTCGCGCGAGCGTGCACTTCGTCGAACTCCCCGCTGTGATCGTCGCCCGGCGACATCAGAACGCGGAGATGCCGGTCTGCGCGCGTCCCAGGATCAGGGCGTGGATGTCGTGCGTCCCTTCGTAGGTATTGACGGTCTCGAGGTTCAGCACGTGACGGATGACATGGAACTCGTCGACGATGCCGTTGCCGCCATGCATGTCGCGCGCGGTGCGCGCGATGTCCAGCGCCTTGCCGCAGGAGTTGCGCTTGAGGATCGACGTGATCTCCGGCGCGGCCACGCCTTCGTCCTTCATGCGACCGAGACGCAGGCAACCCTGCAGACCGAGGGCGATCTCGGTCTGCATGTCGGCGAGCTTCTTTTGCACGAGCTGATTGGCCGCGAGCGGGCGGCCGAATTGCTTGCGGTCGAGCACGTACTGACGCGCGGCCTGCCAGCAGAATTCGGCGGCGCCGAGCGCGCCCCACGCGATGCCATAGCGCGCGCTGTTGAGGCAGCCCATCGGACCCTTGAGGCCCCTGACGCCGGGCAGCAGGTTGGCTTCCGGCACGAACACGTCGTCCATCACGATCTCGCCGGTGATCGACGTGCGCAGGCTGAACTTGCCTTCGATCTTCGGCGCGGACAATCCCTCCATCCCCTTGTCGAGGATGAAGCCCCGCACCACGCCATCGTCGGTCTTCGCCCACACGACGAACACGTCGGCGATCGGCGAATTGGAGATCCACGTCTTGGCGCCGTGCATCCGGTAGCCGCCTTCCGCGCTGCGGGCGCGGGTCACCATCGACCCCGGATCGGAGCCGTGGTCGGGCTCGGTCAGGCCGAAGCAGCCGATCCATTCTCCGCTCGCGAGCTTCGGCAGATATCTGCGCCGCTGCTCCTCGCTGCCGTAGGTGAAGATGGGAAACATGACGAGCGAGCTCTGCACGCTCATCATCGAGCGGTAACCCGAGTCGACGCGCTCGATCTCGCGCGCGATGAGTCCATAGCAGACGTAGCCGAGCCCGGCGCCGCCGTACTCGGCGGGCAGCGTGGCGCCGAGGAGGCCCAGCGCGCCCATCTCGGCGAAGATGGCGGGATCGGATTTCTCGTGGCGGAACGCCTCGAGCACGCGCGGCGCGAGCTTGTCTTGGGCGTAGCCGCGCGCCGTGTCGCGCACCATCCGCTCCTCCGGCGTCAATTGCGCCTCGAGGAGCAGCGGATCATCCCAGTGGAACACGGTCTTGGAGACAGCGCGGTCGGGGGCGTTCATCAGTGGCGTTGCCAGGGCGGGATTCGCATTATCGCGCACTCCGGGCGAGCGTTCGCGGCCGCTCAATCGGGGACGATCGCCGTCGCCTCGATCTCGACGCGCGCGCGATCTTCGATCAGCGACTTGACCTCGACGGCCGTCATCGCCGGAAAATGCCGGCCGATCACGTCGCGGTAGGCGGCGCCGAGCGCGCCGAGGCTCGCCGCGTACTCGCGCTTGTCGACGACGTACCAGGTCATGCGCACGAGGTGCTCGGGTCCGGCCCCCGCCTCGCGCAGGATCGCGACGATGTTCTGCAGCGCGCGCCGCGCCTGCGCGACGAAGTCGTCGGACTCGAACACCTGTTCGGCGTTCCAGCCGACCTGGCCGCCGACGACGATGGTGGTGCCGCGCGCCGCCACGCCGTTGGCGTAACCCTTCGGCGGCTTCCATCCGGCGGGTTGCAGGGTCTTCACGCCAGCGCCTTGAGGCGGTAGCGCTGCAGCTTGCCGGTCTCGGTACGCGGCAGCGCGTCGAGGAAGGTCACCGCACGCGGATACTTGTACGGCGCGATCGTGCGCTTGACGAAATCCTGCAGCTCGCTCGCCATCGCCGCATCGCCCGCATGCTGCGGCTTGAGCACCACGAACGCCTTGACGACCTGCCCGCGCTCCTCGTCCGGCACCCCGATGACGCCGCACTCTGCGACCGCCGGATGCAGCATCAGCGCGCTCTCCACTTCCGGACCCGCGATGTTGTAGCCGGCGCTGACGATCATGTCGTCGGTGCGCGCCTGGTAGATGAAATAGCCGTCGTCGTCGACGAGGTAGGCGTCCCCCGTGTAGTTCCAGCCGTCGCGCACGTAGTTGCGCTGGCGATCGTCGGCCAGATAGCGGCAGCCGGTCGGTCCCTTGACGGCCAGCTTGCCGACAGCGCCGGCCGGCAGCGGTCGTCCGGCGGGATCCATCACGCAGGCCCGATAGCCGGGCACCGGCTTGCCGGTGGCTCCGGGGCGCGCGTCGTCCTCGCGGTGCGAGATGAAGATGTGCAGCAATTCGGTCGAGCCGATGCCATCGATGATCTCCATGCCGGTCGCCTCCTTCCACAGCGCACGTATTGCGGCCGGCAGCGCCTCACCCGCCGACACGCACTTGCGCAGGCTCGCGAGGTCGAATTCCCTGACGCGCTGCGCCATCGCCCGGTACGACGTCGGTGCGGTGAACAGGACGCTCGGCCGGTATTGCGCGATCGCCGCCAGCAACGCGTCGGGCGACGCCTTCTCGAGCAGCAGCGTCGACGCGCCGATGCGCAACGGAAACAGCAGAAGGCCGCCGAGACCGAACGTGAAGGCCAGCGGCGGGCTGCCGGTGAACAGGTCGTCGGCGGACGCGCAAAGCGTGTGGATCGGCCAGCAATCGCAGGCGGCGAGGATGTCGCGATGAAAATGCATCGTGCCCTTCGGCGTGCCCGTGGTACCCGACGTGAACGCGATCATCGCCACGTCGTCGGCGGCCGTCGCCACCGGCTCGTAGGTTGCCGTCTTCTGCCGCATCCAGGTCTCGATGCCGTCGGCGGCCGTGGTCGCGAATCGCGCGACATGCCGCAACGTCGGGCAGGCCGCGCGTGCCGCCTCGAGCTCGGCGACGAGCCGCGCATCGCACAGCGCGTGGCTCACCTGCGCCTTGTCGATCACCGCGGCGAGCTCACGGGCGCGCAGCAGCGGCATCGTCGCCACCGCCACCGCACCGGCCTTGATGATCGCGAACCAGCATGCCGCCGTCATCGGCGAATTGGGTCCGCGCAGCAGCACGCGGTTTCCCGGTCGCACGCCGAAATCCTGCGTCAGGACATGGGCAATGCGGCTGGCAACGACGTTGAGCTCGGCATAGGTCCAGCGCAACGGCGATTCGGCAGCCTCCTGATCTCCACCCGTCGCGGCCGTGACGACGGCAGCGTTGGCGGAAGGCATGCCGATCGCCTGCGTCGGCGCGACGATCGCCGTGCGCTCGCCCCAGCCGCGCATGATCGCGGCGTCGAGCAATGCGCCGGCGGCATTGAGACGGTCCGGATAGGCGAGCGATGGCAGGTCGAACACGAAATCGGGCCATTCGTCGCGCGGCGGGAGGTGATCGCGGGCGAACGTGTCGACATGCGCGCTGGCGATCATGTGCGGCCCGCCTCTGCCGTCTTCAACGCGTCGCGCCCGATCACCAGCCGCTGCACCTCGGATGCGCCTTCGTAAATGCGCAGCGCGCGGATGTCGCGATACAGCCGCTCGCAGACGCTGCCCTGGCGCACGCCTTCGCCACCGTGCATCTGCAGCGCTGCATCGATCACGCGCTGCGCCGACTCGGTGGCCTCGAGCTTCGCCATCGCCGCTTCGCGCGTCGTGCGCACACCCTTCACGTCACGCAGCCACGCGGCGCGATACGCGAGCAGCGCCGCGCGATCGATCGCCGTCGCCATGTCGCCGAGGCTCGCCTGCGTGAGCTGCAGGTCGCCGAGCAGGCCGCCGAACATGGCCCGCGATCGCGCATGCGCCACCGCGGCGTCGAACGCACGGCGCGCCATGCCCAGTGCGGCCGCCGCGACCGAGGCACGGAAGATGTCGAGCGTGCGCATCGCCAGCTTGAAGCCGTCGCCCTCGGCGCCCAGCATTGCCGTCGCCGGCACGCGCACATCCCGCAGCGCGAGGTGGGCGAGCGGATGCGGCGCGATCGCGTCGAGGCGTTCGACGATCGCCACGCCGCGCAGGTCGGCTGGCACCACGAATGCCGATATGCCGGCGCTGCCACGCTCGCCCGACGTCCGCGCGAACACGCAATAGAAGTCGGCGATGCCGCCGTTGGAGATCCACGTCTTCTCGCCGTCGAGGACGTAGTCGCCGCCGTCGTGGCGCGCCGACGTCGCGAGCGCAGCGACATCGGAGCCTGCCTGCGGCTCGGTCAGCGCAAAAGCCGCGATCGCGCGGCCTTCGGCGACTGCCGGCAGCCAGCGCGCGCGGTCGGCGTCGCAGCCGGCGAGCGCAATCGCGCCACTGCCGAGCCCCTGCATTGCAAACGCGAAGTCGGCGAGCCCGTCGTCGTAGGCGAGGCGCTCGCGCGCGATGCAAAGCGCCCGCGAGTCGACGCTCGGGCGTGCGCCGCCGTGGGCCTGCGGCACGCATTCGCGCAGCACGCCCGCGGCGCCCATCGCGCGCACTTCCGCGCGGCAGGCGCGATCGACGCCGTCGCGCAGCAGCGGATGCGCATGAGCTTGCCGCGCGACGCAATAGGCATCGACCTGCGCTGCCCAGGCGCGGTGCGAGTCGTCGAAGAACGGCCAGTCGAGATGGTCGCTGCGCATCAATTGCCCTCGAAGCGCGGCTTGGTGCGGCTGGCGAATGCACGGTAGGCGCGGCGGAAATCCTCGGTCTGCATGCAGTGGGCCTGGGCTTTCGCCTCGGCGTCGATCTCGGCATCGAGGTCCATCGCCCACGCCTCGTGCAGAAGCTTCTTGGTCATTGCGTGGGCAAGCGTCGGACCCTCGGCCAGCATGCGCGCCAGCGCGCCGGCGTCGGCGAACAGCGCATCACTGCCGACGACGCGATTGAAGAACCCGCAGGCGAGCGCCTCGGCGGCGTCCATCGTGCGTCCGGTCAACAGCAGTTCGGCGGCACGCCCCTGCCCGATCGTGCGCGGCAGGAGCGCGCAGGCCCCCATGTCGGCGCCGGCGAGGCCGACGCGCGCGAACAGGAAGGCCACCTTCGCGTCCGGCGCTGCAATGCGCACGTCGGCTGCGAGCGCCAGCATTGCGCCCGCCCCTGCGCAGATTCCGTCGACGGCGGCGATCACCGGCTGCGGCGCGTGCCGCATCGCCTTGACGACGTCGCCGGTCATCCGGGTGAACGCGAGCAGTTCCGGCGGCGCCGCACGCGTCAGCGGCTCGATGATCTCGTGCACATCGCCGCCGGAACTGAAGTTGCCGCCGGCGCCTTGCAGCACCACCGCCTTGACGTCGTCGGCGATCGCCAGCGCACGAAACAGGTCGCGCAGTTCGGCATACGATTCGAACGTCAGCGGGTTCTTCTTCTGCGGCCGATCGAGCGTGATCGTCGCCACCTTGCCATCGGCGTCGCAGCTCCAGCCGAAGTGCCGGGCGCGATAGCCGCGCATCGGTTGCCGTGCTGGCGGCATGGTCATGTCGAATCCCGGGCGGGTGACTGCCGCGGCATCATGCGTGCAGCGCCTTGCCCTCGAGCGCCGTGCCCACGGCGCGCTTGAGCGAGCCGAGCAACGTGTAGAGCGCCTCGCGATCGGCAGCGTCCAGTGCCGCCGTCAGCTCGACGATCCAGCGCTCGTGCTCCTCGGCCATGGTCGTGAACGCGGCGCGCCCCGCGGCCGTCAGGCACACCGCGTGCGCGCGACGATCGCCGGGAATCGCGCGGCGCTCGACGAGCCCCTCGGCGACGAGCTGGTCGGTGAGTCCGGTGACGTTGCCGCCGGTGACCATCATCCGCCGCGACAGCTCGCCCATCTTGAGGCCGTGCGGATAGCGCTCGAGCTGCGACAGCAGATCGAAGCGCGGCAGCGTGATCGCGAAGCGCTCGCGCAGCCGTGCGCGCACCTCGCCTTCGATCGTCGCCGTGCAGGCGTAGAGGCGCAACCACAGGCGCAGCGCCTCGTGATGATGCGCAGCCACACGCGATTCGGCGTCGCCGGCGACTTCCGTGCGTGGGGCAGTCTGCATCACGCCGCCATCCGCAGGTTCGCGCGCAAGTCCCGCGCACTCATCCGACCTGCACCTCGCCGCCGGCGACGGCGATCGCCTGCCCGGTGATCGCCTGCGATTGCGGCAGGCATAGCCATGCCACGCTCGCCGCGACCTCCTCGGGCGTGACGAGACGGCCCTGTGGGTTGCGTGCAGCGAGCGCGCCGCGTGCCTCGTGCTCGCTCTTGCCGGTGCGCGCGACGATGTTCGCCATCGCGTCGCGCACGAGCTCGGTGTCGGTATAGCCCGGACAGACGGCATTGACGGTGACACGCGTCGTCGCCAGCTCCTGCGCCAGTGCACGCGTGAAGCCGACCAGGCCGTGCTTCGCCGCGCAATATGCGGTCACATAGGGATAGCCGACGAGGCCCGCCGTGCTGGCGATGTTGATCACGCGCGCCCATGGCGCAGCCAGCAGCAGCGGCATCGCGGCGTGCGCGCACAGGTACGCGCCCGTCAGGTTGACGCGCAGCATTTCCTCCCACAGCAGTCGGTCGGTGCGTGAAAACTTCGCGCTGCGCGCGACGCCGGCATTGTTGACGAGTATCGCCAGCGGGCGCTTGACGCGGGCGATCGCCGTGAACGCGCGCGCCACCGCGCTTTCGTCGCCGACGTCGCAGACCTGCGTGTCGCAGGTCGCGCCGGGCAGCTCCGAGATCGCGGCATAGAGCCGCTCGCGATCGCGCCCGAGCAGCGTCAGCGATGCGCCCATGGCGGCCAGGCGCGACGCGACCGCGAAGCCGATGCCGCGGCTGCCGCCGGTGACCACGGCGTGTAGCCCCGCGAGAGGAACGGGATCGATGCTCGGCGCGGCGGCCTGGCCGTGATGTCCACCGAGGCGGACGGTATCTTCGTTCATGGCAGCGTTTCCATGGACCGGGATATTACGGGTGGCGGTGCCTCCCGCGCGAGATTGCGTTCGAGCTGCGCCTTGCCCGCAAGATACTGCGGCGGCCACGGCATGTCGCGGTAGCCGAGCGCGGCCGCCGCGTGCAGCGTCCAATAGGGGTCGGCGAGATGCGGCCGGCCGATCGCGCACAGGTCGGCGCGGCCGGCCATGAGGATGCTGTTGACGTGGTCAGGGTCGAAAATCGCGCCCACGGCCATCGTTGCGATGCCGATCTCGTTGCGAATGCGGTCGGCGAACGGCGTCTGGTACATCCGCCCGTACACGGGCTTGGCGTCGCGCGTGGTCTGGCCCGATGACACGTCGATCAGGTCGGCACCCGCGGCCTTGAAGTGGCGCGCAATCTCCACGGCGTCGTCGGGCGTGTTGCCACCGGGAGCCCAGTCGTGCGCCGATACCCGCACCGACATCGGCCTGTCGCCGGGCCACGCGTCGCGCATCGCCGCGAACACCTCGAGCGGGTAGCGGCAGCGCGCGGCAATGTCGCCCCCATAGCCGTCATCACGATGATTGGTGAGTGGCGACAGGAACGCCGACAGCAGGTAGCCATGCGCGCAATGCAGCTCGAGCCAGTCGAACCCGCAGTCGGCGGCGCGCACGGTTGCGCGCACGAAATCCGCCTTCACGGCCTCCATGTCGGCGTGCGTCATCGCCTTCGGCGCCTGGTTGCGGGGTCCGTAGCGCACCGTCGACGGTGCGACGAGCGGCCAGTTGCCCGCGGCCAGCGGCTCGTCGGCGGCCTTCCAACCCAGTTGCGTCGACCCCTTGGGACCGGCATGACCGAGCTGCACCGCGATCTTCGCCGGCGTGCGTGCGTGCACGTAGTCGACGATCCGCCGCCATGCATCCCGCTGGCCGTCGTTCCACAGTCCCGCGCATCCCGGGCTGATGCGCGCATCGGCGGCGACGCAGGTCATCTCGGTGAACACGAGACCGGCACCGCCGTGCGCCCGGCTGCCGAGGTGCACGAGGTAGTAATCGTCGGGGAGGCCATCGACGCACGAGTATTGCGCCATCGGCGACACGACGACGCGGTTGGGCAGCGTGAGCCCGCGCAGGGTGAAAGGCGTGAACATCGGCGGCACCGCCTGTGGGGCATCGGCGAACCACGATTCGAGGCGCGCCACGAAGGTCGAGTCGCGCAGCCGCAGGTTCTCGTGCGAGATGCGCTGGCTGCGCGTCAGCAGGCTGTAGGCGAACTGCTCGGCTTCGAACGCGCTGTAGCGGTCGACGTTTTCGAACCATTCGGTGGAGTTGCGCGCCGCGTTCTGGATCTTCAGCACTTCGACGCTGCGCTCGGATTCGTACGCGGCGAGCGCGGCGGCGAGCGGCGGCGCCCCGTCCCTCGCCCCCTCACCGTCATTCCCGCGTAGGCGGGAATCCAGCCGTGGCGTCGCGCCAGCATGCGGATCCCCGCTTGCGCGGGAATGACGTTGCAGCTCGCGTACCAGCGCGATGGCATCCTCGAGCGCGAGCTTGGTGCCCGAACCGACCGAGAAATGCGCGGTGTGCGCCGCGTCGCCGATGAGCACGAGCGGCACCTCGCGCCCGTCGACGCGCAATTGGTGCGTCCAGCGCGCGCACACCACGCGCGGAAATCGGGTCCAGATCGCCGATCCGCGCAAATGCGCGGCGTTGCTCATCAGGCGGTTGCCGCCGAGGTAGCGCGCGAACAACCGCTCGCAGAAGGCGATGCCATCCTCCTGCGACATCCGGTCGAGGCCGGCGCGCCGCCACACATCTTCGGGCGCCTCGACGATGAAGGTCGACGTATCGGCGTCGTATTGATACGCGTGCGCCTGGAACCAGCCGAATTCGGTGGCTTCGAACGCGAAGGTGAAGGCGTCGAAACGCTGGTGCGTGCCGAGCCAGACGAATCGGCAGCGACGCAGGTCGACGTCGGGCGCGAACGCGTCGGCGTAGCGGCCGCGAACGCGGCTGTTGGCGCCATCGGCGGCGACCAGGAGGTCGGCCCCGAATTCGCGCGCGAGTTGCGTTTCGTCGTCGACGTTGCAGTCGAACACGAGATCGACGCCGAGGGCTTCGCAGCGGTGCTGCAGGATGTTGAGAAGGCGTCTTGCGACCGATGCCGCAGAAGCCGTGGCCCCGGGAGGTGATCGTGCGTCCCTTGAAGTGGACGTCGATGTCGTCCCAGTGGTTGAACGCGCCGGCGATGGCATCGGCCGTCTCGGCGTCAGCGGCATGCAGGTTGTCGAGCGTCGCGTCGGAAAACACGACGCCCCACCCGAAGGTGTCGTAAGGCCGGTTGCGCTCGACGACCCGGACGACGTGGCGCGGGTCGGCGCGCTTGAGCAGCAGCGCCGCATAGAGACCGGCTGGTCCACCCCCGACACAGAGGACGCGCATCCCATTCGCCAGATATCAACAATGTAAATATATTAAACCTAAAATATATACGGTCAAGCCTCACGCCGAGACAGGTTGAAACGACGGCCCGGGCTTCGACGGTCGATAACGGGGTATGCGGTTGCCGAAGTCCAAATCCGCCTTCCGTCCTAGGCCATCCGCCCGAGAGCAGCGGGCCCGGCACCTTCGTACGCTGCTCGAATGGCTGCGCTCCGACGCCAACGCCCGCGCGACGCCGGCTTCACCCTCCTCGAAACCGTGGCGGCGGTCACGATCCTCGCCTTGGTGACCGGGCTCGGTGCGCCTGCGTTCGGCAAATACCTGCGTTGGTACCGCCTGCAAAGCGAAGCTCAGGCGCTGGTCTGGGCGCTGCAATTTGCGCGATCGGAAGCGATCAAGCGCAATACGCGCGTAAATGTCTGTAAATCCGCCGATCGTATTACGTGCAGCAAAGGCGGGGGCTTCGAGGCGGGGTGGATCATTCATGCGGATCCCGGCGGCCTCGGCCAGCCCGACGCGGACGACCCCCCGATCCGCATCGAGCCGGCGGCGCCGGATGGCATCACCATTCACGGCAACAAGCCGGTCGCCGATCTGATTTCGTACACCGCCTACGGGCATCCGCGCCTGCTCGGCGGCGGCCTGCAGATGGGCACGTTCACGCTGTGCCGGCCGGGCGTCGACGCCATCCACGTGGTGCTCGCCAACAGCGGCCGCGTGCGCATCGAAAATACCGCCGATCCCTGCTGAAAAACCGTTCGTAATCCGCCGTTTGGACGAGCCGCTGCGAATGCAACACAAGCGTCACCGTCCATTCCATCCACCCGCGCCACTGGTCAGCATGGCCGCCCTAGAGGCGCCGGGATTCAATACGATGCACCCGTCGAAATGGGGAGCAAACATGCACACGAATCCCGGCCGCACACGCGGATTCACGCTGATCGAAATGATGATCGTCGTCGTGATCGCCGGCATCCTCGCCGCGATCGCATTGCCGAGCTACTGGCAGTACATCCAGCGCTCGAAGATCATCGAGGCCACCACGGGCCTGTCGAACTGGCGCACGCGGATGGAGCAGTATTTTCTGGATAACCGCACCTACAGTCGACACGGCTGCGCGCTGTATCACGGTTCGATCCAGGCGCAGGTCAAAGCGTTCACGCTGACCTGCCGCCACGAAACCGCCAACACGTACACGCTCACAGGCGGCTGGCAATGCCGCGGGACGGCATGGACTCGGCGTTCTCCTATACGGTCGACCAGAGCAACGTCAAGTCCACCGCCGGGCTGCCGAGCGGCTGGACGACGCCGTCCCCCAACGACTGCTGGGCCACGCGCAAGGACGGCACCTGCGGGTGATGGCCATGCGCGACGCGATCCAACGCGGATTCACGCTGATCGAGCTGCTGATCGCGGTGGCGATCCTCACGCTGCTCGCGCTGCTCGCACTGCCGATGTACGGGGACATGATCGCCAACACCGAAGTCCGCAACGCCACCGAAAGCGTGCTGACCGGCCTGCGCGCGGCGCAGAGCCAGGCGATCCATTTCAACTCGCCGGCGCGTTTCGTCCTCGCCGCCGATGGCTGGCAGGTGCAGGTTACCGATCCCGATACCAACGACTACGACACCACCGCCTGCAGCACGGGCTACACCGCACAGACCTGCGCGCGCACGTACAACTTCAACGAAGGTGCGAACCGCGCGACGGTGTCGGCCACGGGCATGGTCACGTTCAACGGCTACGGCCAGATCATCAAGAACGCCGACGGCACCGACCCGCTGCCGTCGGTCGACGTCACGACGACGTCCATTTCCAATCCGCGCAACCTGCGCGTGCTCATCGGCGGCACCGGGGTGGCGGCGGGCATGAAGATGTGCGACCCCTCCTACGCATCCACCGATCCGGTGGGCTGTCCGACGACATGAACACTACATTCCTCGCCAAGCGCCAAGGCGGCGCGTTCCTGCTGGAGGCGCTGGTCGCCATCCTGGTCATCTCGTTCGGCATCCTCGGCATCGTCGGCCTGCAGGCGCGATCGCTGGCGGCGGTCGGCGATGCGCAATATCGCGGCGAGGCGGCGTTCTACGCGCAGTCGCTCGCCGGGCGCATGTGGGCGCACGACCCGACGGACGTCCAGCGCCTACTTCGCCACGGGCGGTACCGGCTATACCAACTGGAACAACCAGGTCACTGCCGCCGGCTCGGGACTGCCGGGCGCCGCCACCGACGTCGCCTTCACCCAATTTGCAATCGGCCAATGGCGTCATGGCGCTCATCACGATCACGTGGCAGGCGCCCAACGACGATGCGCCGCACACCTATGTCACCCAAGCCGTCGTCGGCAACAACGTCGCGCCATGAACGCATCTGCACCCACTTCCGCGCCGCGCGCGCGGCTTCAGCCTGATCGACGTCATGGTCGGCATCGTCATCGCATTGATCGCCGTGCTGGTGATCTACCAGGTATTCGACGTCTCCGAAGGCATCAAGCGCAACGCCACCGGCGCCGGCGACGCGCAGCAGAACGGCATGCTGTCCAGTTTCATGATGGCGCTGCAGTTCTCGGACGCCGGCGCCAATATCGCGGTTGCGGCCGACAGCCTCGATGCGTGTCCGTACGTCAACGACATCAAGGCCACGCTGCGGCCGATTCCCGTGCTGATCACCGACAGCGGCTCGGATGCGGTGTCCGACACCTTCGTCGTCAACTACGGTGCTTCCGAGCGCACGGTCACGCCCACCAACTTCAGCTCGGCGCCGACGATCGACCCGTCCGCGGACTACGTCGTGCAGAGTCCGCTGGGCTACAGGACCAACGACGTCATCGTCATGATGAGCAACGATTCGAATGGCGCGGGCAAGTGCGCGACCAGCATCGTCACCGACCGTCAGCGCTGCCGACGGCGACGGCTATGTCACGATCCAGCACACCGCGCCTTCCGATGCCTCGGTGTTCACCGGCGACGCGATGCTGATGGATCTCGGCGCATCGCCGCGCCGCATCCAGTTCGACGTCGCGCCGGCCGCCACCGATTGCAGCGCGATCAACACGAGCTGCACGCTGCGCAACCAGGAGCTGTTCAACGTCGACGTCGACAATCCGAGCCAGCCGTTCTCCGCTGTCGACACGCCCGTGCCCATCGCCAACAACATCGTGCTGATGAAGGTCCAGTACGGGATTGCCGACCCGGCGACGGGCTTCATCGAAAAGTGGGTCAAGGCCACCAACGACGGCACCGAGGATTGGTCGGCCACCGCCGTGCTGACCACCAAGACTTACACCGACCTGTCGCGAATCAAGGCGGTGCGCATCGCGCTGATCGTGCGCAGCGAGACGTACGACAAGTGCGCGTATGCCGACGTCTGCCCGGGCCCGACCACGAACACATTCAACTACACGTTGTTCGGCCAATGCGACAACATCGCCTGTCCCGCGCCCCTCACCGGCACGATCGATCCGACGCCCGGCGCCGGCAATTTCCGCTATCGCGTCTACGAAATGGTCGTTCCGCTGCGCAACGCCGTGTGGAACATCCACAAGGCGACCTGACCATGCACATGTCGCATCCCTCTCCGCAGCGTCGGCCCGCGACACCAGCGCGGCGTCGCGCTTTTCGTGGCGTTGATCGTGATGGTCGCGATGTCGCTGGCCGGTGTCGCGCTCATCCGCTCGATCGACACCACGACGTCGGTCACCGGCAACATCGCCTTCCGCCAATCGGCGTTGCTGCAGGCCAATTGGGCGATCGAGGATCGCGATCGCGCACGTCTACCCGGGCGACACCAAGCTGGCACCCGGGCGCGATGATCGACACGACGAACAACGATACCGGCAACTTCTACCTGGCCACGTTCGACCCGTCCAAGGACTCGACCAAGTCGGCCCAGCCGGCGCTGCCGTCCGGGATTCCCGACGTCCTTTGGAGCAGAGCAGCGGTGGCCCGAGGCGTCGCCGCTGACTACGATGAAGACGCGGCAACAGTCGGTCAAGTACGTGATCTCAGCGCATGTGCGCCACCGCGCTGGCGCTGCCATCCGGACCCATCCAGTCGCAATGCGAGCTGATGCAACCGAAGCAAGCGCTCGGCACCACCACCGGCGACGAAGCAATCAACGTCGGCAAGTTCCCGCTGTATCGCGTCACCGTGCGCGTGGACGGACCCAACAATTCGCTGGCATTCATCCAGGCCATGATCCGCGGATGATGGCATCCGCGCAGGGAAGACCATGAAAACATTCCGCAAACCGTCCCGCCTCAATCGCGCGCTCGCCGCATCGCTTGCGCTCCTGGTGGGTCTCGGTCCGGTTGCCACGCCGACGTACGCCGCGCTGACCGCGCTCGCCGACGAGCCGCTCAACGTCAAGAACTCGTCGAAGCCGAACATCGTGCTCACGATCGACGACTCGACGTCGATGCTGTTCGACTTCCTGCCGGACACCGTCATCGATCGCTACTGCCGCGACGGCACGGGATCGATGAATTCGATCTGCGGCGCGCCTGGCTACCAGGGCGATTTCTCCGCCATTCGGCTTCGGCAAGGACGTCACGCCGGGCTACATCTTCCAGCAGTACAACTACCCGTTCACGACGTTCGCCACGCAGGACACCAGCACGCCGGCTGTCGCTGTACAGCGCCGCCGGCCCGGGCTCCGGTTGCGACACTTCGATTCCGCGCTGCTCGCCCGGCGTCGACGTCGGCACGAGTCCCGGCGTCCCGGTGTATCCGAGCACCGCCGTGTATTCCGACCAGACCAACTCGTCGGTGAACAGCGGCACGGCCTACCCCGCCTACGCCTACTGGAAGCTGTGGCCGGCGCCGGCGCACAACAACGCGTTCAATCACCTGTACTACAACCCGATGCTGACGTATTCGCCGCCGGCACACGACGACGGCACGTTCTTCGACAGCATGGACGCGGGACATACGACGAACTGGACGCAGGTTCCGGTGGACCCATGGGCGTCGCACGGTCGTCTACGCCGACCTCACTGCCAACGTGATCGTCGGCCAGTGGTGCAACTCCGACTGGAGCGTCGGCCACGAGGACGATCCTGCGTACTGCCGCACCAACGGCGTCGGCCCGACGTCGACGAGTGCCGCGCTGGCGACGCCCGATGGCGACTATCTCTATCCCTTGGTGCCGTCCGGCATCAATCCGTTCTACAACCTGGGCTACGCGTCCGACAACCTCAACGCCGCGACCAACAAGTACACGATCGGCATGTCGATCGCGTATTCCAAGGTCAGCTCGACCGACAAGAGCGCCGTCAACTCGAGCGTCTGGAGCCTCACCGACGCCACCGGCAGCGCCAAGAACTCGGCGGACTATTACGAGAACGACAACGTGCTGTGGTGCGACGCCACGGCCGCCAACTGGCCGCATACCGGCACCCCGCAGACGCAGACCTGCAACGGCGCGCAGACGCAGACCTGCACTGGCTTCGTTTCCGGGCGTGTGCACCGGCGGCACGCAGACCTGCGCGGGCACGGCGCAAACCTGCAAATCGAACGCGCAGACCTGCGTCAACAAGACCACGGCGCAATCCTGCCAGACGCCGCAGACGCAGACGTGCGACAACATCACGGCACAGACCTGCAACGGCTACCAGACGCAGACCTGCACCAACATCCAGGGTCAGACCTGCAACGGCTACCAGACGCAGACCTGCGGCCTGGGATCGCAGACCTGCAACAACGTCAAGACCCAGACGTGCAACACGTCGAACAAGTGCGCGATCAGCGGCTCGACGTGCAACACCAGTGCGGATTGCCCTGACGACAGTTCGACCTGCGTGACGGCCTTCTCTCCCGCCGGCTGCAACACCTGCGTCGGTCCCGAGTGCGGCACCTGCACGCTGCAGACCACCTGCTCGAAGCAGGCCTGCGTGACGTCGGGCAAGTGCTCGATCAACAACAACACCTGCTCGACGGGCGCCGACTGCCCGACGATCGCCGGCACCTGCAGCATCAACGGCGCGTCGTGCACCAGCGACGCCGGCTGCGTCAACGCCGGCCATTGCAGCGTGCAGACCGGCACGGTATGCACCAGCAACGCCAACTGCCCGGCGATCAATGGCGCGTGCAGCAAGACCTCGGTTGCCTGCCAGCCGGCCAACCAGGCGACCCAGTGCCCGTCGACCGGCAACTGCTCGGTCAATACCGGAACGTCGTGCACCACCAACGCCAACTGTGCCGCCATCAACGGCAAGTGCAGCGTCAGCAACGCGGCGTGCACCGGCACGGGCGCGGGCAACTGCCCGGCGCTCGGCAAGTGCACGATCAGCAACGCGCAGTGCCAGACGAACGCCAATTGCCCGAATGTCGGCGGCACCTGCAACCTCACCAACAAGGCCTGCGTCAGTGGCGCATGCCCCGTGGCCGGCAATTGCTCGATCAACACGGCCACCCGCTGCGACACCAACGCCGACTGCGTCGCGGTCAAGCAGTGCTCGATCACCAGTGCGGCGTGCAACGTCAACACCGACTGCCCGGCACAGAACCTCAAGTGCAGCATCGACCACAGCGCCTGCACGACGGCGGCCGATTGCCCCGTGGTGGCCAAGACCTGCACCGCCGGCAACGTCGGCGCCACCTGCACGACCAACGCCGGCTGCAACGTCGCCGGTCATTGCTCGATCCAGACCGGCACGACTTGCACGACGCGACACGCTCAATTGCCCGACGGTGTCCGGCACGTGCTCGATCAGCGGCGCCGCCTGCACGGCGAACGCCAATTGCCCGAACATCGCCACGGCCGCGCTGACGGGTGTTTGCAGCGACATGCTCTACGACAATTCGAATTCGCTTCGCGCAGGACGCCGATAACGCCGGCACCGTCTGCCGCCACAACAACAAGGCGTATGCCGACGGCACGACGGCGTCGGCGTTCAACTATCCGAACAACAAGTACAACACGCCGGTGACGGCGGGCACGGGCGCCAACGCCTGCACGCCCACGCCGCGCTTCAAGTCGGTGCCGCGCCATTTCTGGACGACCAACGTCGAGTGGTGCGACACGGCGCTCGGCAGCGGCGCGTGGACCGGCTACGGCGACAACAGCGGCACGTGCCAGTCGTTCAAGGACACGACACATCTCTATCCGCGCTTCTACCAGTTCGGCTCGGGACCCGCCGACGCGGCCTACCTCGACAACGTGGCGCATCCGGCCATGAACCGGGTGGACCTGATCTCGGGCAACACGTACAGCTACACGTACAAGTCGGTCGACTGGCAGAACGTTTCCGGTCCCACGGTCACCGGCACGCAGACGGTCTCGCGCTCGTTCGCGCAGGAGATGGAGAACTACGCCAACTGGTTCGCGTACTACCGCACGCGCATCCAGGCGGTGAAGACCGTCGTCTCGCTGTCGTTCCTCGGCAAGGATCCGACGACCAGCAAGTTCAACGTCGACGACCAGTTCCGCGTCGGCCTGCATACGCTGTCCAACATCCCGGCCTCGACGTTCGTGCCGGTCGACGACTTCGGCGCCTCGCAGAAGACCAGCTGGGCGACGCAGCTCTTCGGCCTGTCGATCCGGATGGCGCAGGACACGCCGAACCTGAACGCGATCGCGCGCATCGGCGAGTACTACAAGAACGGCACGAGCACCGACCTCAACGTCAGCACCGATCCCATCGTGCTGTCGTGCCAGAAGAACTGGCACATGCTGTTCACCGACGGCCTGACCTACCAGTCGGCGGCACCCGACGTCTTGGCAATCCCTGACCAGGACGACACCATCCAGGGCGGCGTCTGGGTCACGGATGCCGGACTGTTCAACAATGCTGCATGGTCCGCCCCGTATCGTGAAGATACGTCCAACAAGGTTGGCAACTCGGCGGCTGACCTCGCAACCTATTATTGGGTCACGGACCTGCGCACGAGCATGACGAACAACGTCGGCCAGAGTGCGATCGACCGGGCGGATTGGCAGCATGTCAATTTCGCGGCGATCTCGCTCGGCACAGAAGGCAAGCTCGCCGCCGGCGACCAAGGCGGCGTGGAGAAGCAGCTCGCCAGCGGCGCGTTGAACTGGCCGACACCCTATCCGTCGGTCAACCAGCCGGATGCGTCCGGCGTCGACGACCTGTGGCACGCCGCGGTCAATTCGCGCGGCCGCTTCGTCAATGCCGACAGCGCCGACGAAATCAAGCTCGGCATCGGCGCCATCCTGGCCGATATCGAGAACACGGCCGGTTCGCGCGCAGGTGCTGCCTTGCAGACGGTCAACCTGACCGGCACTGCCGCCAACGCCTACCGGGTCACGTTCGAGCCTGGCTGGGGCGGCACGGTGTCGAAAGTCAATATCGATCCCTCGACACTGGCCGAGTTGCCGCCTGCACCGTGGCAGGTCGGCGGCGGCAAGGACGTCTCCAACCCGGTCGATACGCTGTATGCGCAGCTGACACCGACGGTGGCCGCGCCCCAGCCCTGGTACACCGCACGCAACATCGTGACGATGCACACCAACGGCACGGCGATCCCGTTCCGCTTCGACCAGCTGTCTGCCGCGCAGCAGGACGTGCTGGCGCCGGGACAACCGACGCGTGGCCAGCAGGTGCTCGAGTACCTGCGCGGCAGTGCCAGCAACGAAGGCACGGCGACGCTGAATTTCCGCACCCGCATCAGCCCGCTGGGCGACATCGTCGACGCATCGCCGAAATACGTAGGGATCCCGAATCTGCCGTACCAGGACTTCGCGGACCCGGGCTACTCGGCGTTCAAGACGGCCCAGGCGACGCGCTCGGCGATGGTCTACGTCGCGGCCAACGACGGCATGCTGCACGCGTTCGCCGACTCCAACGGCACCGAGAAGTTCGCCTACATCCCGCGCGTGCTGTTCCGCACGTCGGAAAACGCCGGGCTGGCGGCGCTGACGCTCAAGGAAGGCGCACTGCCGCCGTTCGTGCACCACTTCTACGTCGACTCGACGCCGAAGGTGGTGGACGTCGACTTCGGCAGCCAGAACTGGCACACGATCCTGGTCGGCGGCCTCGGCAAGGGCGGCAACGCGTACTACGCGCTCGACGTCACCTCGCCCGACTCGGTGCTCACCGAGGCGAACGCCGCGTCGGACGTGCTGTGGGAATTCACCGATTCCGATCTCGGCTACACCTACGGCGCGCCAATCGTCACCAAGACGGCCGGCTTCGGTGGCAAGTGGGTCGTGATCGTGCCCTCGGGCTACAACAATCCGTCGGGCGTGGGCAAGATCTGGGTGCTCGACGCCGTGACCGGCGAGGTGCTGACCACGCTGTCGACGGGCTTCGGCAGCAGCACCAGTCCGTCGGGCCTGGCACAGATTGCCGGGTTCACGCAGGACTATCACAACTACATGACCGACGAGGTCTATGGCGGCGACCAGTACGGCAATGTCTGGCGCTTCGACCTGCGCGATCCGGACGCCACCAAGTGGTCGGTCGCGCTGTTCGCGAAGCTCACGGATCCGGATGGCAACACGCAGCCCGTCACGACCGCGCCGCAGATCGAGATCGACATCGCCAACGGCGCGGATCGCTGGGTGTTCGTGGGCACGGGACGGCTGCTCGACACGTCGGACCTCGACGATCCGCAGATCCAGACGTTCTACGCGCTGCGCGACGGCACGCAGAAGACGCCAAGCGTGATCACCACCGGCTCGCCGATCATCCGCAGCGACCTTGCCGCGGTGACCGACGCCACCGGCACGAGCGGCATCACCGCGCACGGCTGGTATGACGACCTCGTGCAGTTCAGCCGCGTCGTGACGCCGTTCCAGGCGGTGCTGTCGACCGTCGTGTACTCGGCGACCAAGCCGCAGACCGATCCCTGCCTCACCGGGCAATCGGCGGACGTCTTCGTGCGCAGCTTCGCCCAAGGCGTATCGCAGATCGACGAAACCGCGGCGACCGGCACCGGCATCACATGCACCGCCGAGTTCTGCGATTCGGAAGGCGGCGCCGTCGATGCGCAGATCATCGGCACCACCTCGGACGGCTCGCCGCAAGCCAACCTCGCGGTCGCGATTACGCTCGGCACGACGGGCAAGCTGGCCACGATCCCGATCAAGCAGCCGAAATGGAGCTACACGCACCGCCTGTCGTGGCGGATACTCTCCGAGTAGCACGCCAACTGTGGTTCAATCACGGCCGCGCCGCGCAACCCGCGGCGCGGCCGTCGATTTTGGCGAGACCCCTTCCCCGCTTCGTCGTGAACGCCACTGCAACCTTGCGCACCGAGACCTACTGGCCGGGCGCGCGCATGCCGCTATCGATCGCCGCCTCGGTGGCGATCCACATTGCCGTGCTTGTGGCGATCGGCGTGCTGCTGCGGGCAATGCCGGCCACCGTCGTCAAGCATGACCGCGGCTTGCCGAGCCTGTCGGCGGACATCATCGCGCTGCCGGCGCTGAGCGACGAGCCGCGGCCGCCGCTGCCACCGCTGGCGCCCGCCGAGCCGATCCAGCAGATGCTGCCGTTGCCGCTGGCGCCACCGTCGCGCATGACGCCGGCGCCCGGTCTGTCGTCGGCGCCGGCGACGATCCAGGTGAACGCCGAACTCGCTGCGGTCGGCAGGATCTCGTACGGCTTCAGCAAAGGAACGCGGCAGTTCGGCGCCGACCTCGCGCAGCAGATGGCATCGCGTTATCCGCTGCAACCCGCGCGCGCGCCGCGGGTCGAGGGCAGCCTTGCCGTCCTGTACCCGGTGAAGGCCGCGGCCCAGGGCCGCTCATTGACGCTTTCCGCGCTGTTGTCGATCGATGCGGAGGGTCACGTCGTCGAAGTGCGAGTGCTCCCCGATGATTCGGTATTCGTGGCCGCGGTGATGGCGGCGCTGCGCAACGCCCGCTTCAGCCCCGCCACCAGCGACGGCAAGGCCATCCCCTACTGGGCGGTGCTCGACTTCGCGTTCAAGATCGACGGCCCCACGGCACCGGACGGCCGTCGACTCGACCGCTGACGGACACTAGCCCATCACCGGCATGTGGAAACCCGGCGCCGCGCTGCCGTCATCCGGCCAGCGACCGGTCATTACCTTGGTGCGCGTGTAGAAGCGCACGCCGTCGGTGCCGTGCACGTGCAGGTCGCCGAACAGCGAGTTGCGCCAGCCGCCGAACGAGAAGAACGCCATCGGCACCGGCACGGGCACGTTGATGCCCACCATGCCCATCTCGCAATCCTGCTGGAACCGCCGCGCGGCGTGGCCCGAACGCGTGAAGATCGCCGCACCGTTCGCGTAGGGATTGGCATTGATCATCGCGATGGCATCGTTCAGCGAATCGACGCGCGCAACGCCCAGCACAGGTCCGAAGATTTCCTCGCGATAGATCGACATCCTGGTGTCGACGTTGTCGAACAGCGTCGGACCGACGAAGAAGCCCTTCTCGCCACCGGCGATCGACGGCCCGCGGCCATCGACGACCAGCGTTGCACCTTCCGCGACACCCTTGTCGATGAGGCCGGTGATCCGATCGCGCGACGCGCAGGTGATGACCGGGCCCATTTCGACCTGGTCGCGATCCCCCGGGCCGGTGACGACGGTGCGCGCGCGCGCCGCGAGCTTCTGCACCAGCGCGTCGCCCACGTCGCCGACGGCAACGATGGCCGACAATGCCATGCAACGTTCACCCGCCGCCCCGTAGCCCGCGCCGATGATGGCTTCGGTCGCGTAGTCGAGATCGGCATCGGGCATCACCACCGCATGATTCTTGGCGCCGCCCAGCGCCTGCACGCGCTTGCCGTGGCGCGCGCCGGTCTCGTAGATGTATTTGGCGATCGGCGTCGAGCCGACGAACGACACCGCATGGATGCCCGGATGCGCCAGGATGGCGTCGACCGATTCCTTGTCGCCGTGCACGACGTTGAACACGCCATCCGGCAGCCCCGCGTCCTTCAGCAATTCGGCCATGCGCAGACCCATCGTGGGGTCGCGCTCGGAGGGCTTCAGGATGAACGTGTTGCCGCACGCGATCGCCACAGGGTACATCCACATCGGCACCATCGCCGGGAAATTGAAGGGCGTGATGCCCGCGCAGACACCCACCGGCTGCCGCAACGACCAGGTGTCGACGTCGGTGCCGACGTTCTCGCCGAACTCGCCCTTCAGCAGATGCGGGATGCCTGTCGCGAACTCCACGACCTCGACGCCGCGCGTGATCTCGCCTTCGGCGTCGGACAGCGTCTTGCCGTGCTCCTGCGTGATGATCTTCGCAAGCTCGGTCCTGTGCTCGTTGAGCAGCTCGCGGAATCGCATCAGCACGCGCGCGCGGCGCAAGGCCGGCTGCGCGCGCCACGCCGGCAGCGCGGCCGCAGCGGCCTTGACCGCGGCGTCGACGTCGGCGGCGTTGCCGAGCGGCACGTGCCGCAGCACCTCGCCGGTAGCAGGATTGATGACTTCGCCATAGCGCTTCGTCAGCGCCGACGTGGCACGCCCGCCGATCCACAGCGGCAGGCGTTCGAGAGTGGTCAGGTCCATGGGATCCTCCAGGTAATCGGGAGCGATGCCGGAGGCAGGCCGCCGCGTCGTCGTTCCCGCAAAAACTTCCAAGCCGTCATTCCCGCAAACGTTGCCGTTGTTCCCGCAAGCGTTGCCGTCATTCCCGCAAACGCTACCGTCATTCCCGCGAAAGCGGGAATCCAGCAATGCGTGAGCGACAATCGTCCAACCTCTGGATTCCCGCTTTCGCGGGAATGACGGAGGTGTCCCTTTTTATCACGATTCGCGCGCCTCGCCACCGGCCTCCAGCAACCGCGCCGCGTAGCGTGCCATCAGGTCCACTTCGAGGTTCACGCGGTGCCCCGCCGCCAGCTCGCGCAGCATCGTCACGCCGAGCGTGTGCGGAATCAGATTGACGTGGAAGCGCGCGCCATTGACGCCGTTGACCGTGAGGCTGACGCCGTCGATGGCGATCGAGCCCTTCTCGGCAATGAAGCGCGCGAGATCGGGTGGGGCGGCGATGTCCAGGCGCCAATTGCGCCCGGAGTCCCCCTCGACCGCGGCGAACGCCAGCACGGTGCCGACACCGTCGACGTGACCCTGCACGAGGTGGCCGCCGAGACGGTCGGCGAGGCGCAACGACAGCTCGAGATTGACGTCGGCGCCGAGCTTCATGCCGGCGGTGCGCGACATCGTTTCCGCCGAGACGTCGAACTGCATCAGCGCGCCATCGAGCGCCACCACGGTCAGGCAGCACCCGTTGACGGCGACGCTGTCGCCGACCGCCACTTCGGCGAGGTCGAGCGCACGTGCGTCCACCGCGACGCGCCGGCCCTCGCCGGCTGGCGCGTCGGCGACCACGCGTCCCACCGCCTGCACGATGCCGGTGAACATCAGCGCTCCGCGCCGTCGTCCGCCACGCTCTTGCGCGGCGTCGACGAGGCATGCTCCGCGCTGCGCCGCACGCGGGCGATCACGCGCAGGTCGTCGCCGATCGTGTCGACGCGATGGAACGCCAGCGGCGTGCGCGCCGCGAGAGTCGCCAGCGCCGCGCTGCGCTCGGCAATGCCACGTGCCGGTTCGCCGATGATCGACGGCGCAAGATAGACGACGAACTCGTCGACGAGGCCGGCGTCGACCAGCGCGCCGTTGAGCCGCGCCCCGGCTTCGACGTGCAGCTCGTTGACGCCGCGCTGCGCGAGAACCCGCATCAATGCGCGAAGATCGACGCGCCCGTCGGCATCCGGCAGCTCGATCATCTCGACGGCGCCAAACGTTGCACCTGGATTGCGCGCGGCGGTGACGATCAGCGCATTGTCGTCGGCGAGCACGCGCGCATCGCGAGGCGTATCCCCATGGCGGTCGATCACGACCCGCAGCGGCTGACGGGTCGTCGCGACCTCGCGCACGGTGAGCGCGGGATCGTCCTGCACGATGGTGCCGACACCGGTGAGGATCGCGCAGGCGCGCGCCCGCCACGCATGCCCGTCGGCGCGCGCCAGGGCGCCGGTGATCCACTGGCTCTCGCCGCTCGCGAGCGCCGTGCGGCCGTCGAGCGAGGCCGCCACCTTGGTCCGCACCCACGGCACACCCCGCTCGACATTCGACACGAAGCCGATGTTGAGCTCGCGCGCCTCGGACTCGCGCACGCCCTCGGTGACGGCGATGCCCGCCGCGGCGAGCGCCGCCGCGCCGCCTTGCGCGGGCACGTAAGGATCGCGCATCGCGAATACGACGCGGCGAATCGCCGGCGTCGATCAGTGCGCGGCTGCAGGGGCCGGTACGCCCCTGGTGATGGCACGGCTCGAGATTGACGTAGATCGTGGCGCCGCGCACGTCATGGCCGCGGGCGCGAGCGTCGGCCAGCGCCGCGACCTCGGCGTGCGCCTCGCCCGCCCGGCGATGAAACCCTTCGCCGATGACGGCGCCATCGCGCACCACCACTGCTCCCACGCGCGGATTCGGCGTGGTCGTGTACAGGCCGCGCGCGGCCAGTTCCAGCGCGCGCGCCATGAACGTGCGGTCCGCAGCTGTGCCCGGCTCGGCATCCGCTGGCGCCTGTGCGGTGGGTGCGGCGCGCGCGCCCGGCATCGCGTCAGCGACGCGCGCGACGCGCCGGCGCCTCGACTTCCTTGATCGCGTCCTGGAAATCGGAGACGTCCTCGAAGGCGCGATAGACGGACGCGAAGCGGATGTAAGCGACCTTGTCGAGCTTCTTCAGCTCCTCCATCACGCGCTCGCCGATGTCGCGCGACGGGATCTCGCGCTCGCCGAGCGACAGCACGTGCTGGACGATGCGCTTGATCGCGGCATCGACGTATTCCGTGGGCACCGGCCGCTTGTGCAGCGCGCGCTGAAAGCCGACGCGGATCTTCGACTCGTCGAAGTCGGCCCGCGAACCGTCGGCCTTGACCACCTGTGGCAATCGCAACTCGGCGTTCTCGTACGTGGTAAATCGCTTCTGACACGCCATGCAGCGGCGGCGGCGGCGGATCGCGTCGCCCGCTTCGGAAACGCGCGAGTCGATGACCTGCGTGTCCGCACTGTTGCAGAAGGGGCAGTTCACGCGAGTCCGCCCGCGCGATCGTCATGCCGGCGACCGCTGAGGTTCCCGCGACAACCGTCGTTCGCGATAAATCCGTCATTCCCGCGAAAGCGGGAATCCAGGCGGTGTTCGCGACGCTTATCCATACACCCGGAACGCGGACGTCAGGTCGCCGACCGATTTCTTCGTGCGCCGCAGCACGTTCTCGTCCGCCGGCGCGTCGAGGATATCGGCGATGAGATGCGCGAGCGCCTCGCTCTCGATCTCGCCGAAGCCGCGCGTGGTGATCGCCGGACTGCCGATGCGGATACCGGAGGTCACGAACGGCTTTTCCGGGTCGTTCGGGATGGCGTTCTTGTTGACGGTGATGTGCGCCCGCGACAGTGCCGCCTCGGCGTCCTTGCCGGTCAGCTTCTTGGCGCGCAGGTCCACCAGGAACATGTGCGAATCGGTGCCGCCGGAAACGATGCGCAGGCCGCGATCCTGCAGCACACGCGCCAGCACGCGTGCGTTCTCGAGGACGCGCTCCTGATACACGCGGAAGTCGTGTTTCAGCGCCTCGCCGAGCGCCACCGCCTTGGCCGCGATCACGTGCATCAGCGGGCCGCCCTGCAATCCGGGGAACACCGCGGAGTTGATCGTCTTCTCGTGGGTCGCGTCGGCGAGGATGAGGCCGCCGCGCGGACCGCGCAGCGTCTTGTGCGTGGTGGTGGTGACGTAGTCGGCGATGCCGACGGGCGACGGATAGAGCCCGGCCGCCACGAGGCCGGCATAGTGCGCCATGTCGACCATCAGCGGCGCGTCCACGGCGTCGGCGATCTCCTTGAAGCGCCGCCAGTCGATCACGCGCGAATAGGCCGAGGCGCCGGCGATGACGAGCTTGGGCTTGTGCTCGCGCGCGAGCCTGGCCGCGGCGTCGTAGTCGATGAGCTCCGTGTCCGGATGGAGGCCGTAGGCGACGACGTTGAACCACTTGCCGGACTGGTTGACCGGGGAGCCATGCGTGAGGTGGCCGCCGTGCGGCAAGCTCATGCCGAGCACCGTGTCACCCGGCTTCAGTGCCGCGAAGAACACCGCCTGGTTGGCCTGCGCACCGGAATGGGGCTGGACGTTGGCGTAGCCGGCGCCGAACAGCTTTTTCGCACGCTCGATCGCCAGCGTCTCGGCGATGTCGACGAACTCGCACCCGCCGTAGTAGCGCTTGCCCGGGTAGCCTTCGGCGTACTTGTTGGTGAGCTGCGAGCCCTGCGCGGCGAGCACCGCCGGCGACGCGTAGTTCTCCGAGGCGATCAGCTCGATGTGGTCTTCCTGGCGCCGGTTTTCGCCGGCGATGGCCTGCCACAGCTCGGGGTCGGCCTTGTCGAGAGTGATCTTGCGCGAAAACATGCGGAATGCCGATGCCGGATGGGATTTTGATTCTAGCATCGCGCAGGGACCCCCACGGGGCTCGCCACTGTCGGCGCCAGCGGGGCACTCCGCAGGCAGGGAGCTCGCCGCAAGGCCCCTGACACCACCGTCCCCGGGCGGCGATTCCCCTTATAATCGTCGCGGATTTCGGCCGCCGCCCCGGCCCCCGCAAGACGGCACCAAGCCCGTCCTTCCCGGAGGATTCCCGTTGGATGCATTGCTAGGGTTCTCGCGCATCGTCGACGCGCTCAGCGAGCGCGTCGGCCGCGTGATCGCGTGGCTCGTGCTGGTGACGGTGCTGATCAGCGCTGCCAACGCCACCGTGCGAAAGATCTTCGACTACAGCTCCAACTCGTTCCTCGAGATCCAGTGGTATCTGTTCGCCGCGATATTCCTGATCGGCGCCGGCTATACGTTGCAGCGCAACGAGCACGTGCGCATCGACATCATCTCCTCGCGCCTGTCGCCGCGCGCGCAGAACTGGGTCGACGTCGTCGGCATCGTGCTCTTTCTCTTCCCGATGTCGATCATCATCATGTGGCTGTCGTGGCCGCTGCTCCAGGATTCCTACGTCCGCCACGAGGTGTCGACCAATGCCGGCGGGCTCATCATCTGGCCGGCGCGGCTGCTGGTGCCCGTCGGCTTCTTCCTGCTGATCCTGCAGGGCGTGTCCGAGCTCATCAAGCGGATCGCGTTCCTCGCCGGGCGCATTCCCAATCCGCTCGAGAGGATGCGCGGCAAGAGCGCCGAGGAAGAGCTGGCCGAGGAGATCGCGCGCGCGCGCGGCATCGACGAGGCGCCGGTGCTGCGGAGCGCGGAGATGCACCAGCGGCCGGCACCCTCGCGTGACGGCGACGGCGGAGCCACGCGATGACGGCGTGGATCATCGCCAACCTGCCGCCGCTGATGTTCGTGGCGCTGATCGTCACGCTGCTGATCGGCTTCCCGGTCGCGTTCTCGCTCGGTGCCGTGGGCATCGCCTTCGGCTTCGTCGGCATCTGGCTCGGCCTCCTCGATTTCTCGCTGCTGCAGGCGCTTCCCGACCGGGTGTGGGGGGTGATGTCGAACGACACGCTGCTGGCGGTGCCGTTCTTCACGTTCATGGGTCTCGTCCTCGAGCGATCCGGCATGGCCGAGGATCTGCTCGACACGATTGGCCAGCTCTTCGGCCCGATGCGCGGCGGGCTCGCCTACGCGGTGATCTTCGTCGGCGCGCTGCTCGCCGCCACCACCGGCGTGGTCGCCGCGAGCGTGATCTCGATGGGACTCATCTCGCTGCCGATCATGCTCCGCTATGGCTACGACCGGCGTGTCGCCACCGGGGTCATTGCCGCCTCCGGCACGCTGGCGCAGATCATTCCGCCGTCGCTCGTGCTCATCATCATGGCCGACCAGCTGGGCAAGTCGGTCGGCGACATCTATGCAGGCGCGTTCATTCCCGGCATCACGCTGGCGGGCCTGTATGCGCTTTACATCGCAGCCGTCACCGGCTTCCGCCCGACGTTCGCGCCGGCGCTGCCGCCGGAGGCACGCACGCTGCGCGAGGCGAGCGGCGCGAGCGGCGTGCGCTCGCTGCTGGTGCTGACGGCGATCGCAGTCGCCAGCGCCGTCGCCTACGCCAAGCTGCGGATGGCCGATCGCGCGCTCGACGAGACGATCGTCGTGTCGACGTCGATGGGTGCGGGCGTGGCGTTCTTCGCCGCCGTGCTGAACCGTCTGCTGAAGCTCGGGCTGCTGTCGCGGATCGCGGAGCGCGTGACGTTCGTGATGATCCCGCCGCTGGCACTGATCTTCCTCGTGCTCGGCACGATCTTCCTCGGCGTGGCGACGCCGACCGAGGGCGGCGCGATGGGCGCAACGGGCGCGCTGATCATGGCGCTCGCGCGGCGCCGGCTGACGCTGTCCCTGCTGCGCCAGGCGATGGACACCACCGCCAAGCTGTCGACGTTCGTCGTGTTCATCCTCGTCGGCGCGCGCGTGTTCAGCCTCACCTTCTACGGTGTCAACGGCAACGTGTGGGTCGAGCACCTGCTGACGAGCCTGCCCGGCGGCCAGCTCGGCTTCCTTATCGTCGTCAACATCCTGATCTTCGTGCTGGCGTTCTTCCTCGATTTCTTCGAGCTGTCGTTCATCATCATTCCGCTGGTGGGGCCAGTGGCCGACAAGCTCGGCATCGACCTCATCTGGTTCGGCGTGCTGCTCGCCGTCAACATGCAGACGTCGTTCATGCACCCGCCGTTCGGTTTCGCCTTGTTCTACCTGCGCAGCGTCGCGGCCACCAAGGATTACCTCGACAAGCAGACGGGCAAGCTGATCGCCCGCGTCACGACCGGGCAGATCTACTGGGGCGCGATTCCGTTCGTGCTCATCCAGGTCGTCATGGTCGGCCTCGTCATCGCCTTTCCACAAATGGTGCTGGTCTACAAGTCGGGTGAAAGCAAGATCGATCCCAACAGCATCCACATCGAGGTGCCGGTGGACGTGCCGTCGATGTCGGGCGCCGGCAATCCGCAGAATTCCGAGCAGGAGCAGGCCGAGAAGGCGCTCGACAAGCTGTTCGGCGAACCCGCCACCAGTGAACCGGCCCCCGGCGACGCCAACGCGCCGGCGGCCGGCGGCGCGACGGCGCCCGCCATCGGTGCGCCGCCCGCCAACGGTACACCGCCCGCGGACGCCAGCACTGCAAATCCGCCCGCGGGCACTCCCAATCCACCCGGGAAGTAACGTCCAGGCACCGAAGGCAACCCCCGCGTCACGGGAGTAATGCCTCAGCCACCGTGATCGGTTGCGCAGCGCCACGCCGCGCGCGATCGGCAGCGCCGCCATTCGCAAGTCGTACGATCACCGTTGCGCCAACAAAAAACCCCGCCAAGGCGGGGTTTTCTGCGATGCATGGCCGGCCTGCGTAGCGCCTATTTGCGCGCGCGATTCGCGCGTTGTGCGGCGATCATGAAGTTGTCGAAGCGGTTCTCGGCGACCTGGAACCATTCGATCTGGTCGGCACGGAACGCCTTCCACGGGCCGTAGATCTTGTTGAACTTGGCGTTCTTGCTGGCGATCTCGTCGTAGACCTCGGTGGTGGCCTTGTAGCACGCCGCCATGATGTCGTTGGAGAACGGCTGCAGGTTCACGCCGGCCGCCAGCAGCTTGCGCAGCGCCGGCGGATTGAGCGCGTCATACTTGGCCATCATGTCGATGTTGGCCTCGTAGCACGCGGCTTCCAGCACCGACTGGTAATCCTTCGGCAGTTCCTCGAACGCCTTGATGTTGACGAAGAGGTCGAGCTCGGGACCACCTTCCCACCAGCCCGGGTAGTAATAGTTCTTCGCGACCTTGTAGAAACCGAGCTTCTCGTCGTCGTACGGACCGACCCATTCCGCCGCATCGATCGTGCCCTTCTCGAGCGCCGGATAGATGTCGCCGCCGGGAATCTGCTGCGGAATCACGCCGAGCTTCTGCAGCGGCAGCCCGCCGGTGCCGCCGATGCGCATCTTGAGGCCCTTGAAGTCGGCGACCGTCTTGATCTCCTTGCGGAACCAGCCGCCCATCTGCGCGTTGGTGTTGCCCGCCGGGAAGTTCATGATGTTGTAGTCCTTGAAGAACTCCCGCATCAGGTCCATGCCACCGCCGTGATACATCCATGCGTTCTGCTGGCGCGCGTTCATGCCGAACGGAATGGCGCACGCGAAGGCGAACGTCGGATCCTTGCCGAAGAAATAGTACGGCGCCGTGTGCGCGCACTGGATCGTCGCGTTCTGCACCGCGTCGACGACGCCGAACGCCGGCACGATCTCGCCGCCCGCGTAGGTCTGGATCTGGAACTTGTTGTTGGTCGCCGATGCCACGCGCTTGCTGATGACCTCGGCGCCGCCGAAGATCGTATCGAGGCTGCGCGGGAAGCTCGACGCGAGACGCCACTTGACTTCGGGTTGCGCCTGCGCGAACACCGGCGCCGAACCTGCGGCAAGGATGCCCGCGAGGCCCGCATGCTTGATGAATGAACGACGTTCCATCCGGACTCCTCCTCACTGAGTACATGCCGGCATAATCCGGCGACGGTGTTCGCACGCGGGCGCATCCGGAAGGCGTGCCTTCCGCGTTGACGTGGATGCCGCCATTTCCCGGCGCAAATCCGGGACGATTCTAGCAGCCGCGCGGGCGGTGCGCACGCTATCCAGTCCAGTTGGGAGCGCCGCGCCACATTCAGGTTGTCGAGCACATCCGCGATGGCGCAATGCGTCCATGGTGTCGACGGACGGCAGGAGACCGTTCAGGACGTGAGCTTGCGCACCGCGCTGAACAGCCCCCAGGCCCAGCCGCCCTGGCGCTCGATGATCTCGGTGAACCGAATCAGGTAACGCGCGTTGCCGGTGTCGAGCTCGACCATGCCGCCGTGCGTGAAGCGCTCCTCGGGGCCGACGAGGCTGCGTTGGGTGGCCTGGCGATTGTCCACATGCGCGGGCAGATAGATGCCGAAAAACGGCCGGTCTCCAGTGGCCGTGACGCCGACGTTCGTCGGCGGCGACCAGCTGCGCATCAGCACGCGCACCAGCCGGCGCGCGATGATCTCGGCGCCCACGGTGACCTCGTCGACCTGCTGGCGCTGCATGCGGCGCACCACGCCAAGCGCCCACTCGTCACCGTCGCGGATGCCGATCAGCTCGCCAAGACGCGCCGGCGCCTCGCGTACCGGCGCGATGAGCCGGCATCCGGTCTCGCTGCGATCCGCCACCTTCCACATGGCGCCGCGGATGCGCCGCGCCACGCTTTCGGGATTGGCCTGCGGCGCCACCATCTGCGTCACCTCGTCGTACGACGCGGCGACACCGGGCGTGCGTGCCTCGGCCGGCAGGCGCTCGATCTCGGCCACTGCACGCGTCAGGGCCTGCAGGCCGACCACGACCCGCACGTCGCCGTCGATGCGCACCCGCGAAGCGCGCGGCGCCTGTGCCAGCGCTTCAGGGCCGAACAGTGCCGCGAGCCGCATCAGCAGCAGCTTCTGCTCGCGCGCCGGCAACTCGCCGGGCTTGGCCGGCGCGTCGTCGTCCTGGTCCGGCAGCCAGCGCATCTGCTCGACCACGCGCGTGTACACGGGACCGGTGTCGAGATACTGGAAGCGGCCACCGGGTTGCCGGCGGTCGCGCCGGCGCAGTCCCTGCATGCCCGAATAATCGACGCAGAAGCCTGAGCTGTCGCTCGGCGTCGAATGCAGCGTCAGCGACGGCGCCCAGTCCTCGAGCTGGCGTGACACCCATTCCACCTGGTCGGGCGTGAAATTGCCGGAATCGAGGCGGCACAGCATCAACGTCTTCACGTATTCCTGCTCGAACGACACGCTCGACTTGGCGAAGCCGCTGCCGCCCAGCACCAGCTGCTCGCGCTGCCAGCCGCGCATGCGCGCGAATTCGGCGAGCTCGTGATATTCGCGCCACTGCCCCGGAATCCAGTGGCTGTAGCGGAACAGCCGGTATTTGGCGTCGAGGCCCTTGTAGTGCGCCAGGCGCACGATCACCCACGGCAGGATCGCGCGCCAGCGCTTCTGCTCGGCGCGCGGATAGCCCGCCTTCAACGCATTCTGATAGGCGGCGATGAACGCCTTGATGAGGTCGAACGCCGCATGCCACAGCCGCGACTCGACCGACGAGCTCTTCTGGTAGTTCTCGCAGTACTGCTGCGTGAAATGCGTGATGACCGATTCCATCCGCGCGTCGACGCGCAACAGGGCGTCGACCTGGTTGGGACCCGCCTCCTTGCGCGCCCCCGGGAAGTTGGCGACGAGCTCGAGCGCCTCCTTCTGCGATCCCATCGGATCGGCGGGCGTGAGCTGGGCGATCCAGCGTCCTGCGAGCTTGGGGTTGCGCAGCGGATCGTTGAGCGCGCGTATCCACTGCATCGCGGGCTCGATCATGATCGCGCGCCCACCGGCGTTCAGCGGCCCGCGACCGTCATGCGCTCGATCAGCATCGATCCCACGTGGCGCGAGCCGCGCGTGTCGACGTCGCTGCCGATGGCGACGATGCGGCGGAACATGTCGCGGAGGTTGCCGGCAATCGTGATCTCCTCCACCGGGTACGCGATCGCGCCATCCTCGATCCAGAACCCTGCGGCGCCGCGTGAAAAGTCGCCGGTGACGGGATTGATGCCCTGGCCGAGCTGCTCGGTGACGAACAGGCCGCGACCCATCCGCCGCAACATGCCGGCGAGATCGTCGTCGCCATGGCTCACCACCAGGTTGTGCGCGCCGCCGGCGTTGCCGGTGGAGGCCAAGCCGAGCTTGCGCGCGCTGTAGCTGCCGAGGAAATAGCCCTGCAGCACGCCGTCGCGCACGACGTCGCGTGCCGCGGTGGCGACGCCTTCGGCATCGAACGGCGCACTGCCGCGGCCGCGTGCGATGAACGGCTCCTCGCGAATCAGGATGTGCGGCGCGAACACCGCGGTGCCCAGCGAATCCAGCAGGAACGACGAGCGCCGATAGAGATTGCCGCCCGACACCGCCTGCACGAATGCGCCGATGAGGTCGGCGGCCTCGGGCGCCTCGAACAGCACCGGACATTCGAGCGTGTCGAGCGAGCGCGCGTTGAGCCGGCGCGCGGTGCGCTCGCCGGCGATGCGTCCCACCGCGTCCGCGGCGAGCAGGTCGTCGGCCGAGCGCGCCGCCGTGTACCAGAAGTCGCGCTGCATCGCGCCGTCGTCCTCGCCGACGACCGCGCAATCGATGCCATGGCGCGAGCTGCGGTAGCCGCCGGCGAACCCATTGGAATTGGCGTAGACGAACTCCGACTCGCCCACCGAAACGCTGGCACCGTCGCTATTGGTGATGCGCGGATCGACGGCAAGCGCAGCCGCTTCGGTGGCCTTGCCGAGCGCGATCGCGTCGTCGACGCCGATGCGCCATGGGTGATACAGGTCGAGGTCGGGAAACCGCGTGGCCAGGCGCGCCGGATCGGCCAGGCCGGCGGCGGGATCGGCGGCGGTGTAGCGCGCGATGGCCAGCGCCTTGTCGACGGTCGCGCGCAGCGAGTCGTTGGCGAAATCGGCGGTGCTCGCGCTGCCGCGCTGCTGTCCCACGTAGACGGTGACGCTGATGCCCTTGTCACGGTTGTAGGCGATCGTCTCGACGTCGCCCTTGCGCACCGTGACGCTCTGGCCGACCGCCTGCGAGACCTCGGTCTCCGCCGCGCCGGCGCCGGCGTCGCGCGCGAAGCGCAACACGTCATGGGCGATGCCTTCGAGCACGCGCGTCGAAACGGGAAATGCGTTCTCGTCCAGCGCGTTGCTCGCGATCAATGGCTCGGTGGCTTGTGTCGTGACGTTTAATGACATGGTCATCGGATGGCTCGTACCCGGATGACCGCCAATGCACGTGGGCGACCGAGCTGGCCGTCTGTCCTCCCGACAGGTCGGGTTATCATAGCAAAGCCCGCATCGAGCGCCTATCCTGGCCCGGAAAACATGTTGCAAGTCGAACAAAGCGGCAACACCGCGGATCCGCCGCCGCCGCCCTCCAAGACGCAGCGCAAGCGCGCGATGCACGACCTGCAGGCGCTTGGCGAGGCGCTGGCGGCGCTCGACGCGCATCGGCTCGCCGAATTCGCGTTGCCGGAACGTCTTGCCGACGCGTTGCGCGCGGTGCGCTCCATCACGCGCCACGAGGCGCGGCGCCGGCAGATGCAGTACATCGGCCGGCTGATGCGCGACGTCGATGCGGCGCCGATCGCCGAAGCGCTCGCCCGCCTCGACGAAGCGCCGCGCGCCGAAAAGGCGCGTTTCGCGGCGCTCGAGCGCTGGCGCGAGCGCCTGATCGATGACGACGCCGCGCTGCACGACTTCGTCGCCGCCCATCCGCACGCGTCGGCGAGCGTGCTGCAACCGCTGATCGCCGCCGCGCGCGCCGAGCGACTCGCCGGCGCACCGCCGCGGCATTACCGGATATTGTTCCGCCAGCTCAAGGCCCTCGAGACGCCGGCGGCGATCGCGGCCGAAACAGGTGCAGGATGAGCGAATCGGCATCGATCGGCATCGTGTCGATCAGCGATCGCGCGTCCGGCGGTGTGTACACCGATCTCGGGCTGCCCGGGCTCAAGGACTGGCTCGCCAGCGCGATGGCTTCGCCCTACACGGTGCACGAGCGGCTGATTCCCGACGACCAGCCGACGATCGAACGCGCGCTGGTCGAGCTCGTCGACATCGTCGGCTGCGATCTCGTGCTCACCACGGGCGGCACCGGACCCGCGCCGCGCGACGTCACGCCGGAGGCCACCCTCGCGGTTGCGCACAAGGTGATGCCGGGATTCGGCGAGCTGATGCGGCAGGTGAGCCTCAAGTACACGCCGACCGCGATCCTGTCGCGCCAGGTGGGGGTGGTGCGCGGACGCGCGCTGATCGTCAACCTTCCCGGACAGCCGAAGGCCATCAAGGAAACGCTCGACGGCGTATTCCCGGCGGTGCCCTACTGCATCGACCTGATCGGCGGCGCCTACATCGACACCCGCGACGACGTGTGCAAGGCGTTCCGCCCCAAGAGCGCCGTGCGACCGGCAACGGCCACGAGCTCATGATGGAACAGTTGCTGCACATCGCGCAGCTCGGGCTCGGGGTGCTCGTCGCGCTCGTCGTGTTCGTCGCCATCGTCGTGATGTTCGTGCGCGACGTCACGCAAAAGCAGCACACGGTGCTGCGCAACTTCCCGGTCATCGGCCGCTTCCGCTACTGGTTCGAGCAGCTCGGCGAGTATTTCCGCCAGTACTTCTTCGCCGGCGACCGCGACGAGATGCCGTTCAACCGCGCCACGCGGGGCTGGGTGTACCGCCTCGCCAAGGACGAGGGCGGCATCATCGGGTTCGGCTCGACCTACGACCTGCACGCGCCGGGTGCGCTGATCTTCGTCAACGCGCCGTTCCCGGTGCTCGAGTCCGATCGCCTGCCGACGCCGCCGCTGTCGATCGGCGACGGCTATTGCAAGACGCCATTTCTTGCGCAGTCGGTGGTCAACATCAGCGGCATGAGCTTCGGTGCGATCTCCGAGCCGGCGGTGCGCGCGCTGTCGCGCGGGGCACGCATGGCGGGCTGCTGGATGGACACCGGCGAGGGCGGCCTCTCGCCGTTCCACCTCGAGGGCGGCTGCGACATCATCATGCAGATCGGCACCGCCAAATATGGCGTGCGCGACGCCGATGGCAATCTCGATCCCGCGCGCCTGCGCGAGCTGGCGGCGATGGACAGCGTGCGCGCGTTCGAGATCAAGCTGTCGCAGGGCGCCAAGCCCGGCAAAGGCGGCGTGCTGCCGGGGGCCAAGGTCACGCCGCTGATCGCGCAGATCCGCGGCATCCCCGCAGGCACGGACTCGATCAGCCCCAACCGGCATCCCGAAATTCCCGACATGAACGCGCTGCTCGATGCCGTGATGCGCATCCGCGACATCACCGGCAAGCCGGTCGGCATCAAGACGGCGATCGGCGGCCGCTGGTTCGCCGACGATCTCGCCGAGCGCGTGCTCGTGCGCGGCCTCGACAGTGCGCCCGATTTCCTCGTCATCGACGGCGGCGAGGGCGGCAGCGGCGCGGCGCCGCAGGCGCTCGCCGACCACGTCGGGCTGTCGATCGACGAGGCGCTGCCGCGCGTCGCCGATTCGCTGTTCGCCGCGGGCCTCAAGCCGCGCATCCGGCTGGTGGCGTCGGGCAAGCTCGTCACGTCGGCGCGCGCCGCGTGGGCGCTTTGTTGCGGCGCCGATTTCGTCAACACCGCGCGCGGTTTCATGTTCGCGCTGGGCTGCATCCAGGCGCTGCGCTGCCACACCAACACCTGCCCCACCGGCGTCACCACGCACAATCCGCGATTGCAACGGGGCCTCGTCGTCGAGGACAAGGCGACCCGGGTCGGGCATTACGCGATCAACATGAACAAGGAAATCGACATGATCGCGCATAGCTGCGGCGTGCACCAGGCGCGCGAGCTCCAGCGCCGTCACGTGCGTCTCGTGCAGCCGGCTGGCGGCTCGATCGCGCTCGATGTGCTGTACCCGGCGCCCGCGGTGCGCATCGCGGCGGCGCGCGAGCTCGCCCGCGCCTGACGCCCTGCGCGCCCGGGGCGCTGCCGCAATCGTTGCCGGTCGCATGCAGCGGACGCAGGCCGCATCGCGCACGTCGGCCGGCGAGCGATGCCGCCGTCGCTTCGTGCGCCGCGTCAGGTGATCTCGTGCACGAGCCCGGCACGCGACGCCGGATCCTGCTGGTAGAACATCGCGAATTGCTGGTAAACCTCGGGATATTCGTGCGCCAGCAGCGCTGGCTCGGCGAAGAACACCTCCGACAGCACGGCGAAGAATTCGGCAGGGCTTTCCGACGCATAGGCGTCGATCACGGTGTCGTCGCCGCAGGCGACGCGGCCGCGAAAGTGCTCGAACGCGGCGCCGAGCGTCACCCGCCATTCGTCGACGGGCATGTCGGGCGGCAGCGGCGGGCATCCATTGGCTTCGCCGTTGCGCATGTCGAGCTTGTGCGCGAACTCGTGGATGACGAGGTTCATGCCGGTGGTCTCCCAGTCCGTCGATGCCTCGACATCCGACCAAGACAACACCACCGGGCCGCCCGGCATCGCCTCGCCCGCCATCGGTTCGGCGTTGACGTGGACCACGCCGGCATCGTCCTCCCATTCCCAGCCCGGCACGAACTCACCCTCGTAGACGATCACGTTCTCGAACGCATCGAAGAGCGCGAGGTCGAGATTGAGCACCAGCACGCAGGCCTGGATGGCGATCAGTACGCGCGCCAGCGGCGTCACCTGGTGACCGCGCGCGCCGACGATCGCCTTGGCCTCGAGGAACAGCACGACCTTGTCGCGCAGGCGCGCCACCTCGCTGTCGTCGTACAGCGCCCCGAACGGCAGCTTCGCCAGCGCCTCGTTCCACAGCGCCTCCGGCAGCGCGTAACGCGCCAGCACGCGTTGGCGTCGCCACCGTCGCAGGGAATCCAGCATCGGTCAGCCCGCGCCACCTGCAGGTGAATCGGCGTCGTCGGCGTCGTCGGCGGCAAGGAGAGGGATGCCGGCGGTCAACAGGCGCTCCGCCTCGGCGGCCGGCAACGACTCGACTTCGCGCAGCTTGCGCGCGATCCTGCGGCTCTTGGTGCTGGCGTCGTCGAGCGTCTTGCCGACGCTGTCGAGCTTGTCCTTGGTCTTCGCCAGCAGGTCGCCGAACTTGCCGAACTCGGTCTTGACCGCGCCCAGCACACGCCAGACCTCGGTCGACTGCTTCTCGATCGCCAGTGTGCGAAAGCCCAGTTGCAGGCTGTTGAGCAGTGCCGCGAGGTTCATCGGGCCGGCGAGCATCACGCGATGCTCGCGCTGCAGGACGTCGGCGAGCCCGGCACGCGACACCGCCTCGGCGTAGAGACCCTCGGTCGGCACGAACAGGATCGCAAAATCGGTCGTGTGCGGGGGCTCGACGTAGGAATCGCGGATCATTCGCGCCTGGCGCTTGAAGAAGTCCTCGAGCTCGCGGCGGCTCGCCTCGACGCCGGCGACGTCGGCGCGCTCCTGCGCTTCCTGCAGCCGCTGGAACGCCTCGAGCGGAAACTTGGAATCGATCGGCAGCCAGCACGGCGTGCCGTCGTCGGCGCGACCCGGCAGCGCGATCGCGTACTCGACATACTTTCCCGATCCGGGCCGCGTGACGACATTGGCCTTGTACTGCGCCGGCGTCAGCATTTCGGCGAGCAGCGCGCCGAGCTGCACCTCGCCCCAGCCACCGCGGCTCTTGACGTTGTTCATCACGCGCTTGAGGTCGCCCACGCCCACCGCCAGCGCCTGCATCTCGCCCAATCCCTTGTGCACCTGCTCGAGGCGCTGCGACACCAGCGTGAACGAATCGCCGAGGCGCTTTTCCAGCGTGGCCTGCAGCTTCTCGTCGACGGTGGCGCGCATCTGCTCGAGCTTCTGCGCGTTGTCGGCGCGCAGCGTGTCGAGCTTCTGCTCGACGGCGGCAGTGAGCGTTGCCAGGCGCTCGCCGAACTGCGCGAGCTGCTCGCGCTGCGCCGTCTGCGCGTCACCCAGCGCGGCCTGCGTGGCGGACTGGAACTGCGCGAGGCGCTCGCCGACCTCGCGCCGCAGCGTCGTCGCGGCATCGGCCTGCTCCTTGCGCGCGACGGCAAGGTCGCCACGCATGTCGCGCTCGTGCTCGGCCGCGCTGCGCGCGAACACGTCGATGCGCGTCTTCAGCTCGGCGGCTTCGCCGGTCGCGCGGTCACGGTCGCGGGCAACGCCGGCGAGCCGCGCCAGCACGAGCGCCAGCAGCACCACACAGCCGACGCCCGCCAATGCGCAGACCGCGACCAGTACCGACTCAACCATGGCGGCGAGTCTAGCAAACCCGATCGCACATGGCGGCGGTCACGCCGGCGCGCGCGCGTCGTCGAGCTCCGCCAGCACGGCGAACGTCGCGAGCCAGTGGCTGCCGACGTAGTCTGCGCTGGCGAGCCCCTCGGCGCCGGCCGCCCGGTGCGCCGCGGCCGACTGCCGCGCCTGCATTGCCACGGGATGATCCGCCGCGTATGCGCCGGCGATCGTCGCCAGGCACCAGGCCCGCGAAAGGTTGAGGCCGTCGAGATGGACGATTTGCGGATCGGTACGATCGCTGACGCGCACCGGCGTCGGCACTGCGTTCCCCCCGTCGCTGTCGAGTGCAGGCAGGAAGCCCGCGAGCCAGCGGGAGAATTCGGCGTCGCCCGACACGCGTCGCATCAGGGCCGCTTCCATCAGCGCCGGCGACAGGAAATCGGCACCGGACGGTTCCCACGCCAACGGCGCATCGCGATCACCGCCGAACCACGCCAGCGCCTTTTCGCGCAGCCGGTTTTGCAGTGCCCGATTGCCGCAGACGAGCGCATGGTCATGCGCGAGTGCGAGGCCGAACGCGCTGTTGGCGTGGGTGCCATGGCGAATCGGGTATTGCGCACGTGGCAGGTATTCGTGGAATCTGGCCACGATGATCGCGGTCAACGGCGCCAGCGCCGATGCCCAGTGCGACGCCTTGGCGTCGCCGGTCGCGCGGGCCGTCTCGAGCTCCGCGGCGAGCTTGAGCAGCCATGCCCAGCCGTAAGTGCGCTCGAAGGTGCGCATGCCCGGTCGCTCGAAGTAGGCGCACTCCGCGGCAATCGCCTGCGGCGCGAAATGCCGATCGAAACACGCGTCGATCGCCGCACACGCCGGCAGCGTCGGGAACGCGCGGCGCAGCCGCGCGAGCAGCCAGTGCATGTGCACTGCGGAATGCCAGTCGTAGCTGCCGTGGAACGCCGGGTGCAGCACGCGCGGCGGCAGCGCGTCGGCGTCGCCGAACCAGACGTGGCCGGTGTGGTTCGGATATTCGCGCCTGATGTTCGCCAGTGCGAGTTCGGCGTGACGCTGCGCGGCGGCGCTGTCGAGTGTCATGCGGATCGAGGACTGCCGCCGGTGTGCTCGACGGAGCCGCCCCCGCGTGGCAGGCGCCACTCCGTGGGCCGTCCCGCGCCGACGCGGTGGTTCAAGCCGCTTCGCGACTCGCGCGCTTGCGCTCGTGCTCCTTCAGGTGTCGCTTGCGGATGCGAATCGAGCGCGGCGTCACTTCCACCAGCTCGTCATCGGCGATGAATTCGACCGCGTATTCGAGGTTGAGCTCGATCGGCGGCGTCAGGCGCACGGCCTCGTCGGTGCCGGAGGCGCGCACGTTGGTGAGTTGCTTGCCCTTGATCGGATTGACCACCAGGTCGTTGTCGCGGGTATGGATGCCGATGACCATGCCTTCGTAGAGCGCTTCGCCGGGGGACACGAACATGCGCCCGCGATCCTGCAGCTTCCACAGCGCGTAGGCGACCGCCGCACCGTCTTCGGCCGAGATCAGCACGCCGTTGCGGCGCTCGGGGATCTCACCCTTGACCGGCGCATAGCCGTCGAACACGTGGCTCATCAGCCCGGTGCCGCGCGTCAGGTTCATGAATTCGCCCTGGAAGCCGATCAGTCCGCGCGCCGGGATCCGGTATTCGAGGCGCGTACGGCCGCGCGCGTCCGATTCCATGTTGGTCAAGTCACCGCGTCGCGGGCCGAGCGCTTCCATCACCGCGCCCTGGTGCTGCTCCTCGACGTCGACCGACAGCATTTCGTACGGCTCGTGGATTTCGCCGTTCACCTCGTGCGTGACCACGCGCGGGCGCGACACCGCGAGCTCGAAGCCTTCGCGACGCATGTTCTCGATCAGGATCGTCAGGTGCAACTCGCCGCGTCCCGACACCAGAAATGCATCGGTGTCGCCGGTTTCCTCGACGCGCAGCGCCATGTTGACGAGCAGCTCGCGCGCGAGGCGATCGCGCAGGTTGCGCGATGTCACGTACTTGCCCTCGCGTCCGGCGAGCGGGGAGGTGTTCACCTGGAAATACATCGACAGCGTCGGTTCGTCCACCGAGATCGGCGGCAGCGCCTCCGGGTGCTCGGCATCGGCCAGCGTGGTGCCGATCGCCAGGTCGTCGAGGCCGGTGACCAGCACGATGTCGCCGGCGCTCGCCGACTCGACCGGCTTGCGCTCGAGGCCCGAGAACATGAACACCTGCCCGACCTTGCCGGTCTTGGGCACCGCGCCGTCGGCAAGCGGTCCGTTCATGATCGCCACCTGTTGTCCGGCGGTCAGCGTGCCGCGGCGGATGCGACCGATGCCGAGGCGGCCGATGTAGCTCGAATAGTCGAGCGCCGAAATCTGGAATTGCAGCGGCGCATCGCCGTCGATCCTGGGCGCAGGCACGTGCTCGAGCACCGTGTCGAACAGCGGCCGCATGTCCTGCCCTGCCGCCGCGTTCTGCGCGGCGGCCTTGGCGACGGCCACGTCGAGCGTCGCCCAGCCGTTCAGCGCCGAGGCGTAAACCACCGGGAAATCGAGCTGGTCGTCGGTGGCGCCGAGGCGGTCGAACAGGTCGAACGTCTGGTTGACCACCCACTCGGAACGCGCGCCCGGCCGATCGACCTTGTTGACGACGACGATCGGCTTGAGGCCGAGCTTCAGCGCCTTCATCGTCACGAATCGCGTCTGCGGCATCGGCCCTTCGACGGCGTCGACGAGCAGCAGCACGCCGTCGACCATGCCCAGCACGCGCTCGACTTCGCCGCCGAAATCGGCGTGCCCCGGCGTGTCGACGACGTTGATGTGCGTGCCGCGGTAGTCGATCGCGCAGTTCTTGGCGAGGATCGTGATGCCGCGCTCGCGCTCGATGTCGTTGCTGTCCATCATGCGTTCGCCGACGTGCTGGTGCTTGGCGAAGGTCCCGGCCTGCACCAGCAGCTTGTCGACGAGGGTCGTCTTGCCGTGGTCGACGTGGGCGATGATCGCGATGTTGCGCAGGGCGCGGGCGGGCGGTGCCATGATGGGGTTCTGAGGGTCCGGATGCGTGCCTGGCCGGCGTTTCCGGCCAAGTCGGTTGTTGCGCTGCGAAAAAGCCTCACATTATAGCTGCCGGCGCCCGATTTTGCGAGGAAATTTTTGCAAAATCCGTGACTTAGGGTTAGAATGCCGGTTGTGGTAGCAGGCGGCCCTTCCGGTCACCGCCCCGCGCCCTGACGAACCGCCCGCCGTGCCGCGAGGGTCGCGACCGGCGCCGGCCCGCCAACTTCAACCTTACCCAGAGAAACGTGTGCCTGGACCGGAAACCGGCAACGTGCCGGTAGGCCGCGCCAGGAGCATTTCTTGAACGCAACGAGCTTCGACACGCTCGGCTTGCGGCCCGAGGTTCTGCGGGCCGTGACCGACGCGGGCTACACCACCCCTACCCCCATCCAGGCGCAAGCCATCCCCGTCGTCCTTGCGGGGCTCGACGTCATGGGCGGCGCGCAGACCGGCACCGGCAAGACGGCCGGCTTCGGCCTGCCGATCCTTTCCAAGCTGATGGCGCACGCCAACGCGAGCCCGTCGCCGGCGCGCCATCCGGTGCGCTCGCTGATATTGACGCCGACGCGCGAGCTCGCGATCCAGGTCGAGGAGGCGATCCGCGGCTATGGCACGCACACCGGCCTGCGCTCGACCGTCGTCTACGGCGGCGTCGACATCAAGGCGCAGCTCGCGATCGTGCGCGCCGGCGTCGAGATCCTCGTGGCCACGCCGGGCCGCCTGCTCGACCACATCGAGCAGAAGAGCGTGAACCTGTCGCAGGTCGAGATCTTCGTGCTGGACGAGGCCGACCGCATGCTCGACATGGGCTTCATCCCCGACATCAAGCGCATCATGGCGCTGTTGCCGAAGAAGCGGCAAAACCTGCTGTTCTCCGCGACGTTCTCCAACGAAATCAAGAAGCTCGCCGACGAGTTGCTCAACGCCCCGCAGCTGATCGAGGTGGCGCGCCGCAACACCGCCGCCGAGACCGTCACGCAGAAGGCCTACCGCATTCCGCAGGACGCCAAGCGCGGGCTGCTCGAGCACCTGGTGCGCTCGCGCAACCTTTGGCAGGTGCTGTGCTTCGTGCGCACCAAGCACGGCGCCTCGCGCCTCGCCCGCCAGCTCGAGAAGGACGGCCTCGCCACGTCCGCGATCCACGGCGACAAGACGCAAGCCGCGCGCCTCGAGGCGCTCGAGGCGTTCAAGCAGGGCAAGCTGCAGGTGCTGGTCGCCACCGACGTCGCCGCGCGCGGTCTCGACATCGACGACCTGCCGCTGGTCGTCAACTATGAGATGCCGCACGTGCCCGAGGACTACGTGCACCGCATCGGCCGCACCGGCCGCGCGGGCGCCAGCGGCGAAGCGATCTCGTTCGTCGACCCGGCGGAGGAGAAGCACCTCGCCGAGATCGAGAAGATGCTGAAGAAGAAGATCGAGATCGTCGCGTTCGACGACACGGACCTGCCGCGCACCGAGCGCGCGCCACGCGAGCGGCACACCGAGGCGCGTGCGCCCCGCAGCGCGGCCCCGCGCCGCACCGCCGAGCGCGGCGAGGCCCCGCGACGCCCGCGTGTCATCGCCCACGACGACACCCCGCGTCGTCCGCAGGGCGACGAGCGCGAAGCCGCCTATGCCAAGAATCCGGACCAGCCGCTGCCCGCGCGCGCGGCCAATGGCGGCGCCACGCCGGCCGGCGACGCGCGAGTGTCGCATTCACCGCTGACGCATGGCGCTCTGGCGGCACGCGGCGTGGCGCCGGCACGCGAAGTGCCGGCGCTCCTGCGCAAGCGCGTGGCGCCGGAGCCCGAAAAGGTCTGACGCAGGCCCGCGCGCCGTGGGCGCGCGGCACGCGATTCGCAGTTGCGACAGCAGCGGCGGTTGTCGATAATCGACCGTCGCCGCCCCCGCGTGGCGCCTGTGGCCGCCCCGCGTGATTCCCCCTCCCGAGCCTGCCGCGATCGCGGCAGGCACTCCGCTCCTCGCCGTCGACGGCCTGACTGTGGAATTCGGCAGTCGTGAAGAACCCGTGATTGCGGTGCGCGACCTCGCATTCGGCGTGGCGCGCGGCGAGACCGTGGCCGTGGTCGGAGAGTCGGGCTCCGGCAAGTCGGTGACCGCGCTGTCGATCATGCGCCTCGTCGCGCAGGGTGGCGGGCGCATCACCGCGGGCACCATTCGCTTCGCCAGCGACAGTGCGAGCGTCGAGCTCGTGCACGCGACCGACGCGACGATGCGTGCGATCCGCGGCGACGACATCGCGATGATCTTCCAGGAGCCGATGACGTCCCTCAATCCGGTGATGACCGCGGGACGCCAGATCGCCGAATCGATCGAGCTGCACCAGCAGAAGGACGCGCGCGCGGCGCGCGCCGAGGCGCTGCGCATGCTCGAGGCCGTGCGCATTCCCGACGCACGCGCGATCCTCGACCGCTACCCGCACCAGCTCTCGGGCGGCATGCGCCAGCGGGTGATGATCGCGATGGCGCTTTCCTGCCGGCCCTCGCTGCTGATCGCCGACGAGCCGACCACCGCACTCGACGTGACGGTGCAGGCGCGCATCCTCGCGCTCATCGCAACGTTGCAGCGCGAGATGCACACCGCGGTGCTGTTCATCACCCACGACATGGGCGTGGTGGCCGAGATCGCCGACCGCGTGATCGTGATGCACGGCGGCCGAAAGGTCGAGGAAGGCCCGGTCCGCCGCATCTTCGCGACACCCGTAGAACCGTATACGCGGGCGCTGCTCGCAGCCGTGCCGAAGCTCGGTGCGCTCGCCAGCGAGGATGCACCGCGCAAGTTCAGCGCGCCGCCACCGGTGACGTCGGACGCGGCGCCTGCGCAAGCGGCTCCACGCGACGTCGCGAGGGATGCATCGCACACGAGCCACGGGGCGTCGCACGCGACGCCGCTCCCGGCGAAGCCGCCGATCCTGCGCGTGCGCAACCTCACCACGCGCTTCGACGTGCGCGGCGGCGTGTTCGGCCGCGTGCGCCGGCGCGTTTACGCGGTGGAACGCGTGAGCTTCGACGTCGCCGCCGGCGAAACGTTGTCGCTGGTCGGCGAGTCCGGTTGCGGCAAGACCACCACCGGACGCTCGATCCTGCGCCTGGTCGACGTCGAGTCGGGCAGCATCGAGTTCGCCGGCCGCGATCTGGCCGCGCTCGACGCCGACGCGATGCGACCGCTGCGACGCAACCTGCAGATGATCTTCCAGGACCCGTTCGCGTCGCTCGATCCGCGGCTGACCATCGGATTCTCGATCGCCGAACCCCTTTACATCCATGGCGTCGCCCAGGGCGAGGACGCCGAGGCGCGCGTTGCCTCGCTGCTGCGCCGCGTCGGCCTGGATCCGGCGCACGCGCGGCGCTACCCGCACGAATTCTCCGGCGGCCAGCGCCAGCGCATCGCCATCGCGCGCGCGCTCGCGCTGGAGCCGCAGATCATCGTCGCCGACGAGGCGGTGTCGGCGCTCGACGTGTCCATCCGTGCGCAGATCGTCGACCTCATGCTCGATCTGCAGGACGCGCTCGGCGTCGCCTACATATTCATCTCGCACGACATGGCGATCGTCGAGCGCGTGAGCCATCGCGTCGCGGTGATGTACCTGGGCCAGATCGTCGAGATCGGCCCGCGGCGCGCGGTGTTCGAAGCGCCGCAGCACCCGTACACGCAGCGCCTGCTGGCCGCGGTGCCGGTCGCCGATCCGGCGCAGCGGCGCCGTGAATCCGAGCTATCATCGGTGGATATCCCGAGCCCCGTGCGCGCAGTGGACGATCCGCCGCCCACGGCGCCGCTCGCCGAAGTCGGCCCGGGACACTATGTCGCGCGGCATCGCATCGGCGCCTTCTGACGCCGGCCGGTGCCGGGCGATCCCTGGTCGCCGGCGCACCGTGCCGGCGTCACCCTCGCGAGGAGCCGCACGATGAAGTCCCTGTTGCACCGAATCGCCGCCATGCTCGCCATCGCCACCGCGGCGATCACGATGCCGGCGCATGCCGCGAAGGACGTGGTGTTCGCCGTGGCATCGACGTTCACCACCACCGATCCGTACGACGCCAACGACACGCTGTCGCAGGCGATGGCCAAGTCCTTCTACGAAGGCCTCTACGGCTTCGACAAGGACATGAAGATGATTCCCGTGCTGGCCACCGGCTACGAGGTGAGCAAGGACGGGCTCGTCTACACGCTCAAGCTGCGCCACGGCGTGAAGTTCCACGACGGCAGCGAATTCAACGCCGACGCCGTCAAGGCGAACTTCGACCGCGTCACCAACCCCGACAACCACCTCAAGCGCTACGGACTCTACAGCAACATCGCCAAGACCGAGGCTGTCGATCCCTATACGGCACGCATCACGCTGAAGACGCCGTTCTCGGCGTTCATCAACAATCTCGCGCATCCGTCGGGCGTGATGATCAGTCCGGCGGCGATGCAGAAATACGGCAAGGACATCGCGTTCCATCCGGTCGGCACGGGCCCGTTCGAGTTCGTCGAGTGGAAGCAGCCGGACTACGTCAAGGTGAAGAAGTTCGATGGCTACTGGCAGAAGGGGCTGCCGAAGATCGACACCATCACGTGGCGCTCGGTGGTCGACAACAACTCGCGTGCGGCGATGATGCAGACCGGCGAGGCGCAGTTCACGTTCCCGGTGCCCTACGAGCTGGCCGACGTGCTGAAGGCGAAGCCCGACCTCACAGTCGTCGCGGCGCCGTCGATCGTCATCCGCTACCTGTCGATGAACACGCAGCAGAAGCCGTTCGACAATCCGAAGGTGCGGCAGGCGATCGCCTACGCGATCGACAAGCAGGCGCTCGCCAAGGTCGCGTTCAACGGCTACGCCGAGCCCGCGGCCGGCGTGGTGCCGGCCGGTGTCGAGTATTCGGCGAAGATGGGCCCGTGGCCACACGACGTCGCCAAGGCCAAGGCGCTGATGAAGGAAGCCGGGTACCCGGATGGCTTCGAAACCGAGCTGTGGTCGGCGTACAACCACAGCACCGCGCAAAAGGTCACGCAGTTCATCCAGCAGCAGCTGCAGCAGATCGGCATCCGCACCAAGATCACGTTGCTGGAAGCGGGCCAGCGCGTGCAGCGCGTCGAAAGCTGGCAGGATCCGAAGACCGCGCCGGTGCGCCTCTACTATGTCGGCTGGTCATCGTCCACCGGTGAGGCGGACTGGGCGCTGCGACCGCTCCTCTACGGCGAATCGTGGCCGCCCACGCTCTTCAACACCGCCTACTACAAGAGCGACAAGGTCGACGGTGACATCAAGGGCGCGCTGCTCACCACCGACGGCAAGGAGAAGGCGAAGCTCTACAAGGATGCGCAGGAGACCATCTGGAACGATGCGCCGTGGGCGCCGCTGGTGGTCGAAAAGCTCCTGTCGGCGCACAACAAGAAGCTGAGCGGCGTATACGTGATGCCCGACGCGTCGTTCAACTTCATCGACGCCGACCTCAAGTGACTGAAAGGTCCGAACCTTCGGACCTTTCAGTCATCCCCGCGAAAGCGGGGATCCAGCGGTATGTTGCATGAATGGGTCCGAACCTTCGGACCTTTCAGTCATCCCCGCGAAAGCGGGGATCCAGCGGTACGTTGCATGAATGGGTCCGAATCTTCGGACCCATTCAGTCATCCCCGCGAAAGCGGGGATCCAGCGTGTTGCTGCATAAATTGGTCCGTAGGTTCGGACCTTTCAGTCATCCCCGCGAAAGCAGGGATCCGGCGTGTTGCCGCATGAATGGGTCCGTTCCTCCGGACCTCTCAGTCATCCCCGCGAAAGCGGGGATCCAGCGTAGTTGCGAGGCGCGATGGACCTGGCGTCGTCGCCAGGCGCTGCCGCGCCTCCAGCGGCGTTGCCGCTGAGCGTCGCTTCACATGCTCCAGTACATCGCGAAGCGCCTGCTCGGCCTGCTGCCGACCCTGCTGCTGGTCGGCGTCCTCATATTCCTGTTCGTCCACCTGCTGCCCGGCGATCCGGCACGCCTTGCCGCCGGTCCCGATGCCACGCCCGAGACGGTGGAGCTCGTGCGCCGCGACCTCGGCCTCGACCAGTCGATGCCCCGCCAGTTCGTGCGCTTCGCCGTCGGTGTGCTGCACTGGGATTTCGGGCGATCGCTGTCCACCAAACGGCCGGTGTCGACCGAAGTCGCCACGCGATTCATGCCGACGTTCTGGCTCACGCTGTGGAGCATGGCGTGGTCGGTGCTGTTCGGCATGACGATCGGCGTGGTGTCGGCGGTGTGGCGCAACCGCTGGCCCGACCGCATCGGCATGACGATCGCGGTGTCGGGCATCTCGTTTCCGGCGTTCGCCCTCGGCATGGTGCTGATGCAGGTGTTCGCCGTCGACCTCAACTGGCTGCCGACGGTCGGCGACGACACATGGCGGCACTACATCCTGCCGTCGCTGACGCTCGGCGCGGCGGTGGCGGCGATCATGGCGCGCTTCACGCGCTCGTCGTTCGTCGACATCCTCGGTGACGATTTCATCCGCACGGCGCGCGCCAAGGGCCTCGACGAGCGCCAGGTGATCCTGCGCCACGCCCTGCGCAACGCGCTGATCCCGGTGGTGACGATGATGGGCCTGCAATTCGGCTTCCTGCTCGGCGGCTCGATCGTCGTCGAGAAGGTCTTCAACTGGCCCGGGCTCGGGCGGCTGCTGGTGGACGCTGTCGACATGCGCGACTACCCGGTCATCCAGGCGCTGGTGCTGCTGTTCTCCCTCGAGTTCATCGTCATCAACCTGGTGGTCGACGTGCTGTACGGACTCATCAACCCGACGATCCGCTACCGATGAACGACGCCACCCTTCCGGTCGTCGCCACCGCCGACGCGATCCGCACGCCATGGAGCGAGTTCTGGCGCAAGTTCCGCCGTCAGAAAGTCGGCCTGGTTGCGGCCGCATTCGTCGTGCTGCTGGTGGTGGTCGCCATCGCCGCACCGTGGATCGCGCCCTACGACGCGGAGAACTATTTCGACTACGACCAGCTCAATGCGGCGCCGTCGCTCGCGCACTGGTTCGGCGTGGATGCGCTGGGCCGCGACATCCTGAGCCGCATCCTGATGGGCGCGCGCATCTCGCTGGCGGCCGGTTTCGTGTCCGTGGCTGCGGGCGCGCTGGTCGGCACGCTGCTCGGACTCATCGCCGGCTACTACGAGGGATGGGCCGACCGCATCATCATGCGCATCGCCGACGTGCTGTTCGCATTCCCCGGGATCCTGCTCGCGATCGGCATCGTCGCCATCCTCGGCGGCGGCATGGCCAATGTCATCGTCGCCGTGGCCATCTTCAGCATTCCGACGTTCGCACGGCTCGTGCGCGGCAACACGCTCGCGCTCAAGCACCTGACGTTCATCGAGGCCGTGCGCAGCGTCGGCGCCACCGACTGGACGATCATTGCGCGGCACATCTTCCCCGGCACGGTGCCCGCCGTCATCGTGTACTTCTCGCTGCGCATCGGCACCTCGATCATCACCGCGGCGAGCCTGTCGTTCCTCGGCATGGGCGCGCAGCCGCCGACGCCGGAATGGGGCGCGATGCTCGACGCCGCGCGCGCCGACATGCTCACCGCACCGCACGAAGCGGTGTTCCCGGCGATCGCGATCTTCGCCACCGTGCTCGCGTTCAACCTGCTGGGCGACGCCCTGCGCGACGCACTCGATCCCAAGCTCGAGCGCCGGTGATCGCCGTCGCCTATTGCCGCGCCGGCTTCGAGGCCGAGGCGGCGATCGACATCACGCGCGCTGCGCATGCCGCCGGTGCCGCCGCCAGCGCGGCGCCCGTCGCGGACACCGGTTATGTCGTGGCCGCACTCGACGGCCTCGATCTCAGCAGGTGGCGGCGCACGCTCGCCACAGCGCCACCGATATTCGTGCGCTCGATGTTCGTCGGCACCGGTCCGCATGCGCTGGTGGCGGCCGGCCATGTCGCGGGCGCGCGCGGCGGCGCCGACCGCGTGACACCGATCGTCGCCGCGATCGAGGCGCTGCACACGGGCGCATCCGACCTGTGGATCGAATACCCCGACACCAACGACGGCAAGGCGATGTCGACGCTGGCGCGCGCGCTGGAGCCGCGCGTCAAGGATGCGCTGCGCCAGCGCCGGATTCTCGACAATGAGGAGACGGGAACGCCGCGCGCGGCGCGCAACCGCAAGCGGCTGCACGTGTTCCTCCCGGATGGAACAGCTGCCTATGTCGGCGTCAGCATCGGCGAAAGCGGCTCGCCGTGGCCGATGGGCATCGCGCGGCTGAGGACGTCCACCGGCGCGCCATCGCGTTCTGCGCTCAAGCTGGTCGAGGCGATCATCACCTTTCTCGGCGACGACGCGACGACACTGTTGCGGGCCGGCATGCGCGCCGTCGACCTGGGCGCTGCGCCGGGCGGCTGGACGTGGGAGCTCGCACGGCGCGGCCTTTTCGTCGTCGCCGTCGACAACGGCGCGCTCAAGGGCGAGGTGACGCGCGATCCGCAGGTGACGCACGTGCGTGCCGACGGCCTCAAGTACCGGCCGAAGCGGCGCGTCGACTGGGTGGTCTGCGACATCGTCGAGCAGCCGTTGCGCATCGCGGCACTGATGGCAGGCTGGATCGCCGATGGCGCAGCGCATCGCGCGATCTTCAACCTCAAGCTGCCCATGAAGCGGCGCTATGACGAGGTGCTGCGCTGCGTCCACGCGATCGACACGCGCCTCGCGCGCGACGGCGTCGACGCCACGCTGCGCGTGCGCCAGCTCTATCACGATCGCGCCGAGGTCACCGCCTGCCTGGCGCGCGTGCAATGAACCGCGAGATGCCCGCGCGCTGGCGAGTGCGGTCGTCCCGCGCCGGCTGAAGCACTATCCGGCAAGCCGCTCGATCTGCGTCGCGATGCGGTCGCGCGTGGCGATGAATCCGGCGAGGCGCTCGCGCTCCTGGGCGACGACCGCGGCGGGCGCACGCGCGACGAAGCTCTCGTTGCCAAGCTTGGCAGTGGCCTTGCCGATTTCACCGTCGAGCCGCGACTTCTCGCGGCCGAGGCGCTCGCGCTCGGCCGCCGGGTCGACGTCGATGCGCAGCATCAGCCGGAAGTCGCCGACGATCTCCACGGGCGCATCGGTCGCCGGCAGCTCGTCGACGATGTCGACCCCGGTCAGGCGCGCCAGCGCCACGAGGTACGGCGTGAACTCGGCGAGTTGCTGGCGATCGCCGGTGGCGACCAGCGGCACCTTCGTCCCGGGCGAGAGTTCCATCTCGCTGCGCAGCGCGCGGCACGCGTCGACCAGCGCCTTGAGCGTGGCCATGCGCGCGTTGGCCGCAAGGTCGATGCGCGAAGCGTCGGCGCGCGGAAACGGCTGGCGCAGGATCGTATCGCCCGCCTTGCCGGCGAGCGGCGCCACGGTCTGCCAAAGCTCCTCGGTGATGAACGGCATGAACGGATGCGCGAGGCGCAACGTGGCTTCCAGCTCGCGCACCAGCATGCGCCGCGTGCCGCGTGCGGCGGCGGCATCCCCCGCGCCTTCAGCCTGCGCGAGCTGCACCTTCGCCAGCTCGAGATACCAGTCGCAGTACTCGTCCCACACGAACTCGTAGAGCGCGCGTGCCGCGAGGTCGAAGCGATACGCCTCGAGGTTGCCGGCAATGTCCTGCTTCGCCTGTTGCAGCCGGCCGAGCAGCCAGCGGTCGACGAACGAGTGCGTGCACGGCGCGGATGCGTCGAGTCCGACGTCCTGCCCCTCGACGTTCATCAGCACGAAGCGCGTGGCGTTCCACAACTTGTTGCAGAAGTTGCGGTAACCGTCGCAGCGATCGAGGTCGAAGTTGAGCGTGCGGTTGAACGTCGCCAGCGAGGCGAACGTGAAGCGCAGTGCGTCGGCGCCGAAGGCCGGGATGCCCTGCGGGAACTGCTTGCGCGTGCGCCTGGCGATCGATTCCTCGCGGCGCGGGTCCATCAGATTGGCGGTGCGCTTGGCCACCAGCGGCTCGAGCCCTATGCCGTCGATGAGGTCGATGGGGTCGAGGACGTTGCCCTTCGACTTCGACATCTTCTGCCCTTCCTCGTCGCGCACGATGGCGTTGATGTAGACGTCGCGGAACGGGACCTTGCCCAAGAAGTAGGTCGTCATCATGATCATCCGCGCCACCCAGAAGAAAATGATGTCGAAGCCCGTGACGAGCGTGGACGTCGGCAGGAACGTCGCCATCTCGCGCGTCGCCGCCGGCCAGCCGAGCGTCGAGTGCGCCCACAGCGCCGACGAGAACCAGGTGTCGAGCACGTCCGGATCGCGCGTGAACGTGGCCGGCTCGCGGCCGAGCCGGGTGCGCGCCATCGTGCGAGCCGCGGCCTCGTCGCGCGCCACGTAGTGGTTGCCCGCCTCGTCGTACCACGCAGGTATCTGGTGGCCCCACCACAGCTGGCGCGAAATGCACCAGTCCTGCAGGTTGTCGATCCAGTGGTGATAGGTGGAGAGCCACTCGGCCGGCACGAAGCGCGTCGCGCCGCGCTCGCCGGTCTGCGGATGCACGATGCCGGCGTCGCCGACCGCGGCAAGGCAAAGCTGCTGCAGCGTCTTGCCGGGCCACAGCGTCTGCGGCCCCGCAGCGGGTTTTGTCGTGGCCACGAACCATTGATCCGTCAGCATGGGCTCGACGATCTCGCCCGAGCGTCCGCAGCGCGGCACCGTCATGCGGTGCGCCTTCTCGCCGACCAGCAAGCCCGCCGCCGCGAGGTCGGCGAGCACCGCCTTGCGCGCGACGAAGCGGTCCATACCGCGGTATTTGGCGGGCGCATTGTCGTTGACGCGCGCGCCGAGGTCGAGCACGACGCGCGACGGCAGTCCGTGGCGCTGCGCCACCTGCCAGTCGTTGAAGTCGTGCGCCGGCGTTATCTTGACCACGCCCGTGCCGAACTCGCGATCGACGTAGTCGTCGGCAACCAGCGGAATGCGCCGGTCGGTGAGCGGCAGCGCCACTTCCTTGCCGACGAACGCGTTGTAGCGGTCGTCCGCCGGGTTGACCGCGACCGCAGTGTCGCCGAGCATGGTTTCCGGCCGTGTCGTGGCCACCACGACGCTGCCGCTGCCGTCGGCGAAGGGGTAGCGGATCTGCCACAGCTTGCCGTCGATCTCGTCGTTCTCGACTTCGAGGTCGGACACGGCGGTGCCGAGCTTCGGATCCCAGTTGACGAGGCGCTTGCCGCGATAGATGAGGCCGTCCTCGTGCAGGCGCACGAACGTCTCGATCACCGCCGCCGACAGTCCGGCGTCCATCGTGAAACGCTCGCGCGACCAGTCGGCGGCATCGCCGAGGCGGCGCATCTGGCGCGTGATCGTCGATCCCGATTCCTCCTTCCACGCCCACACGCGCTCGACGAACGCCTCGCGACCCATGTCATGGCGCGAGCGCCCTTCCGCTTTCAGCTGCTGCTCGACGACGATCTGCGTGGCAATGCCCGCGTGGTCGGTGCCGACCTGCCACAGCGTGTTGTCGCCGCGCATCCGGTGATAGCGGATGAGGACGTCCATCAGCGTGTGCTGGAACGCGTGCCCCATGTGCAGCGTGCCGGTGACATTGGGCGGCGGCAGCGCGATGCAGTAGGCCGGCGCACCCGGCGGCCACGCGGGTGCGAAATCGCCACGCGCCTCCCACACGGGATACCACTTCATCTCGATGGCATGCGGTTCGAAGCTCTTGGCGAGGGTCATGCGTTCAGGCGGCTGATGTAATTGCTTGAAATTATAGCGGATTTCTCCATTCTCCCGAGCATCGCTCAGGCCGTTGTCGCGCTTGCCCGCGTGGGCGTGGACACATGCGCGGTCGCCGGCATCGCCACGCTGCGCCCGATCGCGCGCGCGACAGCATCGAGACGCTCCATCAGCGTCGCGAATTCGGCAGGCGTCAGCGCCTGATCGGCATCGCACCAGGCTTCCACCGGGCACGGGTGGACTTCGATCAGCAGCCCGTCGGCGCCCGCCGCGACGGCGGCGCAGGAGAGCGCCGGCACCATCCACGCCTTGCCGCCGGCGTGGGACGGATCGACGATTACCGGCAGGTGCGTCTCCTTCTTCATCACCGCCACTGCAGTGACGTCGAGCACATTGCGGTACGCGGTCTCGAACGTGCGGATTCCCCGCTCGCACAGGATGATGCGGTGATTGCCGCCGGCGGCGATGTACTCGGCGGCCATCAGCCACTCGGCGATCGTCGCGCTCATGCCGCGCTTGAGGATCACCGGCACGTCGACGCCGCCGACGGCCTTGAGCAGATCGAAGTTCTGCATGTTGCGCGTGCCGATCTGGATCACGTCGACGCCATGGTCGAGGAACGTGTCGAGCATGCGCACGTCCATCAGTTCGGTGACGATGGGAAGCCGGTGGCATGCCGCAGCGTCCTTCAGCATTGCCAGCCCCTCGGTACCCTTGCCCTGGAAGGCGTACGGCGATGTGCGCGGCTTGAACGCGCCGCCGCGCATCAGCGTTGCACCGGCGGCCGCCACGCCCTCCGCTGCGGCCGCCATCTGCACCGGAGTCTCCACCGAGCACGGTCCGGCGATCACCGGAATGGCGGCGCCGCCGAACGCGGTCTCGCCGACGGTGACGATGCTGGCCGAGCGGTGCCACTCCCGCGCCACCAGCTTGTACGGCTTCAGGATGTGCATCGACCGCTCGACGCCCGGCATCGGATCGAACATCTCGGGATCGAGCTTGCGCTCGTCGCCGATCGCGCCGATCAGGGTGCGCTCCGAGCCGCGCGAGACGTGCACGTCGAGGCCGTGGCCGCGCACGCGCGCTACGACGGCGGCGATCTCGGCCTCGCCGGCGTCCTGTTGCATCACGATGATCATGGTGTTCTCCTGGAGAGTCCGCATGGCCAAAAAAAATCGGGCGGCCCTGGTGGGCCGCCCGATCGATGAATCCTGGTTACTGTCGATTCGCTTACGCGCGCGCGGCCCCCGGCGAGGTGTCGGTAAAGACGTACCAGTACGCGTAGCCCGCAGACGCGCGGCAAGCGGCGTGCGCGCGCGCCGCCGCCAGCGCGGGGCGCGCGGTGAGAGCGAAGGCGCGGCGGGCGGTTGGCATGAACTCAGTGTGGCATCGACGGCGCAAGGCTGTCAACGCATCTCCGTGCGCAGCCGCTCCAGCTCGCGCTCGATCGCCTCGGCGACATAGCCGCGCAGGAGCTCCCCGACGTGCTGGTTGATCGTGGCGACCAGTTCGGCGCTGGCACGCTCGACGATGGGCTGCAGGCGCTCGCCGAGCTGCTCGCGCAGGCCGGTGTCGGTGAACATGTCGATGCGCTGCAGCACCTGCATGCGCACCTCGTCGATCAATTCGTCGGTGGCCGCCGCCACGCGCGCCGCGTCGGGTTCGACGGCAGCCGGCACGCCGCGTGGTGCATCGGCGATCGCGTGGCTCTCCGGAATCGCGGCGATCGACCTGGGTGCGGGGCCCAGCACGCTGTCGTCGCCGCGCATGGCCTCGTCGTTCCAGATCGAGGGCTCGCCCGCCTCGGTCACCGCCAGCAATGCGGCATCGATTTCGGCGATCGCGTCGGTCAGCACGGGGACGTCGGCGAACGCGCTGGGTGCCGGTTGTGGCGCCGGCGGCTCCGCGTCGTCGGGTACCTCGCGCGGTGCAAGCGTCGGCTCGCGACGCGCGACGTCCGCAGGCTCGTTCTGCGCCAATTCCGGCGCCGCGCGCGGCTCGACGCGTTCGGCGTCCGCATAGGGCGCCACCGGCGTCGACGACGGCTCGACGGTGCGCGGTGCCGGCTCGGGCGCCGGATACATTCGCGCTCCCCGCATCGAGGCCGCCAGCACCGCGCTGGCCGGCACCGGCGCAGGTGCAGGCGGCGGCGTGTCCATCGTGTCGGTGAGCACGGGGAAATCGCCCGGCGCAGGGCGCCGCGCGAGCGTCGGCGCCATCGTGCGCGGGCCCATCGCCGGCGACAGCGTCTCGCGCCCGCGGTTGCGGCGCATCAGCGCGTCCGCCTGTTCGAGCAGTTCCCGCGCAGTGGGCATGTCAGTCTCCCGGAGCGGCAAGGTTGTGCGTGCGCATTGCGTAACCGCGCTCGCGATAGAAGCGAAAGCGTGCGCGGCCGGCCTCGGTGGCCGTCGCGTCCTGCGCGACGATTTCGGCGAGGCGCTCGAAGCGGCTGAAGAACGGCGGCGTCGCGGCGCCGAGGTTGACCAGCACGGCGAGCGGACCCTCATGCTCCATGGCGTCGTCGACGATCACCGGTGTCTCCGGCGCCGCCGGGCTGGCCAGCCGGCAATGCGGGATGAACGACAGCGCCGGGCGCTCCCATAGCAGGCGGTCGAGGGCCTCCGTGGTGGCGGCATCCGGCGTCAGCACGCGCACCGAGCCGTGCTGCGCGAGCGCCTTGTGCACGATCTTCACCGCGACGTCGAGCGGCGATGCCACGTGCGTATAGAAGTCGATTGCGGTCATGGCAGGCGCCGGATGCGCGGACGCGTCACGGGGTGACGGGCTCGCCGTGCGCCAGCAGCCAGCGCGTGAGCAGCGGCACCGGCCGACCGGTCGCGCCCTTGTCCTTGCCTTCCTTGTAGGCGATGCCGGCGATGTCGAGGTGCGCCCAGTCGTATTTGCGGGTGAAGCGCGACAGGAAGCAGGCGGCCGTGATGCTGCCGCCGGCGCGCCCGGCGACGTTGGCGACGTCGGCGAAGTTGCTGGCGAGGCCATCGGCGTAGTCGTCCCACAGCGGCATCTGCCATCCCCGGTCGTAGGCGTCGTCTCCCGCCTGCAGCAATGCACGTGCCAGCGTGTCGCTGTTGCTGAAGATGCCGCACGCGACGTGCCCCAGGGCGATGACCATCGCCCCCGTCAGCGTGGCCACGTCGACCACCGCCTCCGGCTCGAAGCGCTCGGCATAGGTGAGCGCGTCGGCGAGGATGAGGCGGCCCTCGGCGTCGGTATTGAGCACCTCGATCGTCTGGCCCGACATGCTGGTGACGACGTCGCCAGGGCGCGTGGCGCGCCCGGAGGGCATGTTCTCGCAGGTGGGCACCAGCACGACCAGGTGGACCGGCGCGTTGATTTCCGCGATCGCCCGCATCGTGCCGAGCACGGTCGCCGCGCCGCACATGTCGTACTTCATGTGGTCCATGTCAGTGGCGGGCTTCAGCGAGATGCCGCCGGTGTCGAACGTGATGCCCTTGCCGACCAGCACGAAGGGCTTGACCTTGCGTGGCGAGTTCTGGAACTCGAGCACGAGGAAGCGCGGCGGCGTGTCGCTGCCTTGGGTCACGGACAGGAAGGAGCCCATGCCGAGCGCCTCGATCTCGGCGCGCTCGAGCGCCTGCACCTTGACCGCCGGGAATTCGGCGCCGAGCTTGAGGGCTTCGTCGGCGAGGTAATCCGGCGTGCAGATGTTGGCCGGCGTATTGCCGAGATCGCGCGCGAAATCCATGCCGTGGGCGATGGCGAGGCCCTGCGCGGCGGCGCGCTCGCCGTCGGCGAGGTCGGAACGTTGCGGCACCGAGAGTGTCAACTTGCGCAGCGGCCGGCGCACCTCGGTGGGCTCGCTCTTCAGGCGCTCGTAGCGGTACACGGCATCCATCGCCACCACGACGGCATGCTCGATGCGCCAGGCCACCTCGCGCCGCTTGACCTTTTCCTCGGTGAGGTAGATGACGGCTTCGTACGAACCGGTTTCGTTGAGGAGCTTGACTGCGGCACGGATCGCGGCGCGGAACTCCTTGTCGCGGAAATCACGCTCCTTGCCGAGCCCGACCAGCAGCACGCGGTCGGCGAGCGTGCCGCGGACGTTGTGCAGCAGCAAAGTGGCGCCCAGCTTTCCTTCCATGTCGCCGCGGCGGATGATCTCGCTGACGTAGCCGTTGGACGCGCGATCGATCAGCTCCGCCGACAGCGAGAGCTTGCGGTTGTCGAACACGCCGACCACCACGCAGGCGCTGCGCTGCTTCTCGGGACTGCCGCTTTTTATGGTAAATTCCATCGCAATCCCTTCTCTCCCACCCCGTGGTTTCCTTGCGGTTAGGCCGCTTGCCGCGAATTATCGGCAAATAATCGTCAAAAAGTCAAAAAATTTCCCGGCGTCATGATTTACCGGCGCACGCTCGTTCGCGAGCTGACGGCGACGGCCTTCGGGCTGTTCCTGATCCTGCTCGCCATCCTGTTCACCAATCTGGTGCTGCGGCTGCTGGCACGGGCGGCCGGCGGCAGCGTCGCCCCGGAGGGCATCCTCGCCCTCCTCGGCTTCAACGCCATCTTCTATCTCAACATCCTGCTGTCGGTGGCGGTGTTCCTGACGGTGCTGCTGACGCTGTCGCGCTGGTACCGCGATAGCGAGATGATCGTGTGGTTCACGTCCGGTCAGGCGTTGACCGCCTCGCTGCGCCCGATCCTGCTGTTCGCCGTGCCGTTCCTGCTGGTGATCGTGGCGCTGTCGCTGTTCCTGTCGCCGTGGGCCGAGCGGCGCAAGATCGAATTCGAGCAGCAGCTCGAGCAGAAGGACGAGGTCACGGTGGTCGCGCCGGGCCTCTTCAAGGAGTTCCGCCGCGCCAACCTCGTCGTGTTCGTGGAGAGCATCGACACGTTCAACGGCACCATCCGCAACGTGTTCCTGCATTCGATCGGCGACAAGAACGACGAGACCACGGTGGCGCGCACCGCCCACCTCGAGGAGGCGAAGAACGGCGACCGCTTCATCGTGCTCGGCGAGGGTCGGCGCTACGAGGGCAAGCCGGGCTCGCCGGAGCTGCGCGTCGTCGAGTTCGACAAGCTCGCGCGCCGCATCGAGCCGGCCGAGGCGCGCGCGGTCACGCTGTCGCGCAAGGCGATCCCGACCGAGGAGCTGATGCTCCTCCCGGACGACCCCGAGCGCGCCGAGCTGTTCTGGCGGCTGTCGGTGCCGATCGAGGCGCTGGTGCTGGTGCTGCTGGCGATCCCGCTGTCCTACGTCAATCCGCGCATCGGCCGCTCGTTCAACCTGTTCTCGGCGCTGTTCGTCTACATGCTGTATTCGAACTGCCTCAATATCGTGCAGAGCATGATCGCCCAGGGCCGTCTCAACTTCTGGGTGGGCATGGCGCTGCCGCATGTCATCGCCCTGGTGCTCGCGTTCCTGCTGTTCCGCCATCAGCTCTCGATCACCGGCCTGCTGCGACGACGGCATCGCGCGCGCGCCGGCGGCGACGACTAGCCGATGCGCCTGCTGCGCCGTTACCTCGGCCGCGAAGTCCTGCTGGCGACGCTGCTGATCTTCGTCGCGCTGGTGCTGCTGTTCGGTTTCTTCGACCTGATCCAGGAGCTGAGCGACGTCGGGCGCGGCGGCTACACGCTGTCGGCGGCGCTGCTGTACGTCGCGCTGCACCTGCCGTCGCGGATGTACGAGCTGTTTCCGGTGGCGGCACTCATCGGCACGCTGTTCGCGATCTCGCAGCTCGTCGCCAACTCCGAGTACACGGTGATGCGCGCATCGGGCGCATCGATGCTGCAGGTCACGTGGTCGGTGGCGCGCATCGGCATTCCGCTGGCGATGGTCACCTTCCTCGCCGGCGAGTTCGTCGCGCCGCCCGCCGAGCGTCTCGCCCAGACCCTGCGCGCGACGTCGCGCGGCAGCGCCACGCAGGTGGTCGCGCAGCAGTTCGAGAGCGGGTTCTGGTTCAAGCAGGACCGCACGTTCGTCAACATCCGCTCGGTGCTCGCCGACATGACGCTGGTCGGCGTGCACATCTACGAGTTCGACGCCGGTGCGCGGCTGGCCCGCGTGCGCAGCGCCGAGTCCGGGCGCTTCGATCCCGACCACAACCAATGGGTGCTGGCGAATGTCAGCACCACCGAGATCGGTGCCGCTTCGACATCGGTGTCCACGGCCGCGTCGTGGGTATGGGACACCGTGCTGCGACCGTCGATCCTCACCGTCTACACGGTGGCGCCGGAGCGGCTCGAGCTCGACGCGCTGTACGACAACATCAAGCTGCTCACCGCCAGCGCGCAGAAGGCGTCGCGCTTCGAGATCGCGTTCTGGACGAAGCTGCTCTATCCGCTCACGGTGATCACGATGATGATCCTGGCATTGCCGTTTGCGCAGTTCCAGCGGCGGCAGAGCGGCATGGGTTTCCGCATTTTCGTCGGCACGATGCTGGGGCTGACGTTCTTCCTGATCGGCCGCCTGTTCTCGAACCTGGGCGTGCTCAACGACTGGCCGCCGCTGTTCAGTGCAGTGACGCCGCTCGTGTTCTTCATGGTGGTAGCGGCGACGATGCTGTACGTCACCGAACGGCGCTGAGCCGGCAACGGGCAACGCCGGCGGCGGCCGCAGTTTGCGTTCGCCAAAACGAAAGCCGGCACGAGGCCGGCTTCGATATCATTCGGCACCGCCCGATCGCGGCCCGGCAGATGCGCGAGTCGCGTGTCTACGCCGCGGCGACTTCCACCGGCACGACGTTCGCGTACTTGTCCTGCTTCGAGCCCTTGACGGTGAACTTCACCTTGCCGTCGACGAGCGCATAGAGCGTGAAGTCCTTGCCCACGCCGACGTTGACGCCGGCATGGATGGGCGTGCCGCGCTGGCGCACGATGATGCCGCCGGCGCGAATGCTTTCGCCGCCGTAGACCTTGGTGCCGAGCCGCTTGGCGTGCGAGTCGCGACCGTTGCGCGAGCTGCCGCCTGCCTTTTTATGTGCCATGACTAATCCTTCCGCTTGACCGGCGCCGTCAGCCGGCGATGGCTTCGATCCTGATCTCGGTGTAGTTCTGCCGATGCCCCTGGTGCTTCTGGTAGTGCTTGCGCCGGCGCATCTTGAAGATCTTCACCTTGTCGGCGCGACCTTGCGCGACGACCGTGGCGGTGACCGTCGCACCGGCGACGACCGGCTGGCCGAGACGCACGCTGTCGCCGTCGCCGACCATCAATACCTGGTCGAGGACCACGCTTGCGCCCACCTCCGCCGGCAACTGCTCCACCTTGAGTTTTTCGCCCGGGGCAACCTTGTACTGCTTGCCGCCGGTTTTGATGACCGCGTACATGAGTGAAACTCCTGGTTCGTGACCGCACTGCCTGCGGTGGTGCCGGCCCGCGTGCTGCCGATGGACCGGTTGACGTGAAAAGTCTTGAAGTATAACGGATTTTCCAGCCCCGCGTCAAATGCCCCGGTGGCGCTCCCCGCGTTCACGGCGGCGCCCGCATCGTCGGGTAGAATCGGCCTCCGCCGAGCGTCGCCTCATTGCCGATTGACGGCCTGCCGGGCCGATTGCGCGACCACTGCCATTCTTCCCGGATATTTTGCGCGACCCGTGAGCATCCCGTTCCTGACCGAAGTGGTCGCGGCCGACATGGCGGCGGTCGATGCCGTGCTGCACGCGAGCCTCGCCTCCGATGTCGCGCTGGTGCGCCGGATCGGCGAATACATCGTCGCCGGCGGCGGCAAGCGCCTGCGGCCGATCGTGCTCCTGCTCGCGGCCAATGCGCTCGGCTACCGCGGCAGCGAGCATCACCGGCTCGCGGCGGTGATCGAGATGATCCACACGGCGACGCTTTTGCACGACGATGTCGTCGACGAATCGTCGCAGCGCCGTGGCCGTGCCACCGCCAACGCCGCCTTCGGCAATGCCGCGGCCGTGCTCGTCGGCGATTTTCTCTATTCGCGCGCGTTCCAGCTGATGGTCGCGACCGGCCGCATGCGGGTGCTGGCCATCGTCGCCGACGCCACCAACGAGATTGCCCAGGGCGAGGTGCTGCAGCTGATGAATGTCGGCAATGCCGGCATCGACGAGGATGCGTACGTGGCCGTCGTGCGGCGCAAGACGGCGAAGCTGTTCGAAGCCGCGGCGCGCATCGGCGGCGTGCTCGGCGACGCGCCGCCGGCGCAGGAGGACGCGCTGGCGCGCTTCGGCATGCACCTCGGCATCGCGTTCCAGATCCAGGACGACGTGCTCGACTACGAAGGCGACGCGGACAAGCTCGGCAAGAATCTCGGCGACGACCTCGCCGAAGGCAAGATGACGCTGCCGCTGATCCGCGCACTGGCGACCGCACCACAAGACGATACGGCGTTCGTGCGCAGCGGCATCGACGCCGGCAACGTCGTCGATCTCGCGCGCGTGCAGGCTCTCCTGGCGTCGACCGGCGCCCTCGATTACTCGCGCGCGTGCGCGCGCCGCGAGGCCGATGCCGCAGCGGCGTGCCTCGCGGGATTGCCGCAATCGCGTGAGACGCGGACTCTGCTACAATTGGCCGCTTTCGCGGTGAATCGGGACTTCTGAAGTCATTTCGGCCGGTTCCCGACCCGAAAAATCCCGCACCGACCCTCGTTTCGACCGGGGACCGGATTCCGAGGCGGGAGCGAAGCCGTGACATCGGCGACTGCGCAGCGACGGCAGGCACCACTTGCCATCGCCACGACGATTTCAGCAGCACACGGGGTGTAGCTTAGCCTGGTAGAGCGCTACGTTCGGGACGTAGAGGCCGGAGGTTCGAATCCTCTCACCCCGACCACCTTTCTCGCAATGATTCAAGGAAGCCCGTGTCGCTTCCCGGTGATTTGCGGCACGTTTGCGGCAAAGGCAGTATCGAACGTGTCCCTTTCGCGTGAACGGTCGCGGAGTGCATCTTGGTACCCTTGCGGCCCATGCCGCGCCTTGACACGAAGTGGCTCTTCATTGCCCTTCAGCGCGGGTGAACGACTCATTGCCGGTCCTTGCGTTGCCACAACACCTTGTCGCCAGCGTGCGCGACGTAGTGGGCCAGCCAGCCGAAGGCGAACATCACCACGGCGGGGATCTCCCAGAGAGCGACGAAAGCGCCCCATACGAGGTCCGAAACGCGCACATGTCCTTCGTCATAGAGGTGCCATGCATAGATCACCCAGCCGATCAGGTACCACGCCAGCGCGCACCACAGCCAAAAACTCATTGCGGATCCTTGCGTTCCCACGCCACAGCGTTGCCGAATTTCCGCAGCTCGCCGCCGCACTGCGCGGCGGCGGTCCCGAGCAAAAGCAGTGGCCGCAGAATGGACTCCCGCGAGGCTATCAAAAGGTCCACTACGCGTACTTGCGTGTTGCTATTGAGCGCCCAGATGTACTTCACCAGGCCGGATGCGTACCACGCCGCCAGGATTCACGCCCGGGTGCTCCACGCAAGAGGTCATCGGGTTGCCGCCCGCAACGATTCGCACGACCGGACCGCGAAAGGACCAGCAGCGCCGAGCGCCAGCAATGCGCCGCGATGTTGGGTCCGTGCTATGAGGGCGCGTCACGCCGCCCTATAATCGCCGCAAACGGCTTTGCATGACCGCATGAGCCGCCCAACAGGAGGATTCGAGATGCAAAAGCAATTGCTCGCCGTCGCCATCGCGCTGGCGGCCGGCTCGGCATTCGCGCAGGCGGTTCCTGCCGGCTATCCCGCGGATTACGCGCAGACGATCGCCGCCGCGAAGAAGGAAGGCAAGGTCGTCATCTACAGCGCGCTCGACACCAAGGCCGCGCAGCCGCTGGTCCGCGACTTCGAGGCGGCGTTCCCCGGCATCAAGGTCGAGTACAACGACATGAACTCGACCGAGATGTACAACCGATTCATCGCCGAGGCGGCGTCGGGCCAGGGCGGCGCCGACGTGATGTGGAGCTCGGCGATGGACCTGCAGGTGAAGCTCGTCGACGAGGGCAAGGCCATGGCGTACGCGTCGCCCGAGGCGTCGAAGCTGCCGTCGTGGGCGGTCTACAAGGGCGAGGCCTGGGGCACCACGTACGAACCGGCCGTGTTCATCTACAACAAGCGCCTGGTCGCGGCCGACGAAGTGCCGCAGGACCACGCGGCGTTCGCCAAGCTGCTCGACACCAAGACCGCCAAGTTCAAGGGCAAGGTCAATACCTACGACATCGAGAAGAGCGGCGTGGGATTCATGTTCGTGGTGCAGGACACGAAGTACTACCCCGGGATGAAGGACCTCGAGAAGGCGTTCGGCAAGGCCGACTATCGCGTGTATGCGAGCACCGGCAACATGCTGGAGAAGGTGTCCTCGGGCGAGCACCTGCTCGGCTACAACGTGCTCGGCTCCTATGCGCTGGTGCGGGCGAAGAAGGACCCGTCGCTCGGCGTCGTGCTCCCCAAGGACTTCACGCTGGTGCTGTCACGCGTGATGTTCATCGCCAAGCAAGCGAAGAATCCGAATGCGGCCAAGGTGTGGAGCGATTACATCCTGTCGCAGCGCGGGCAGAAGCTCATCGGCAGCGCCGTCGAGCTCTTCGCGGTGCGCTCGGACGTCGACGCCGAATACACGGCGGCGAGCCTCAACAAGGAGCTCGGCACGAAGGTCAAGCCGATCCCGGTGAGCTCGGAGATCGTCGGCTTCCTCGATCCCAAGAAGCGCCTCGATTTCATCGGCGCGTGGAAGAGCGAGCTCGCGGCCGGCGCCGCCGGCAAGTGACCTTCAGGGCGGCGGCGCGCGCGTAGCGTCCGCCGCCGTTCCCGCCATGTCAACCGTCTCCGCCGCGGTTGCTCCGGTCCCGCGCAACGCGCTCATCGCGCGGTTTCCGCGCGCGCTGACGATCCTCGTCACGGCGATGGCAGTGCTGTCGCCGCTGTCTCTGATCCTCTACCAGAGCTTCCTGTCGGCGCCGTTCTTCGACGCGCAGAAGACGGTGAGCCTCGACGCTTACCGCTTCGTCTTCGACGATCCCGATTTCTGGCATGCATTCGCCAACTCGTTCCTGATCGCCACCGGCATGACGCTGATCGCCGTGCCGCTCGGCGCACTGCTCGCGTTCGTGATGGAGCGCACCGACCTGCCGGGAAAGCGCTTTCTCGAGCCGATCATCCTGGTGCCGAGCTTCGTGTCGCCGATGGTGCTGTCGTTCGGCTATGTCGTCGCCGCCGGGCCCGTCGGCTTCTACACGGTGTGGACGCAGGATCTCGTTGGCGCGGCACCATGGGGCATCTACTCGATCCCGGCGATGGCGGTCATTGCCGGCCTCACCCATGTGCCCAACGTCTACGTCTACGCCACGTCGGCGCTGAAGAGCCTCGGTTCCGACGTCGAGGAGGCGGCGCGCACAGCTGGCGCCAGCCCGTTCCGGGTCGCCGCCACGGTGAGCTTGCCGCTCATCGCGCCGGCGCTGCTGTTTTCCGCGGTGCTCGTGTTCTTCCTCGGCTTCGAGCTGTTCGGGCTGCCTCTCGTGCTCGGCGACCCGGAGGGGCACCTCGTGCTGTCGACGTATCTCTACAAGCTGACCAACAAGCTCGGCGTGCCGTCGTATCACCTGATGGCGGCGGTGGCGATCTGCATCGTCGCGGTGACCTTCCCCTTGGTGCTGCTGCAGCGGCGACTGCTGCAGAACGCGCGGCGGTTCGCCACGATCAAGGGCAAGGCTGGCCGCATGAAGGCGCTGCCGCTCGGCGGGTGGAAGCCGCTGGCGATGGCGCTCCTGCTCGGCTGGGCGTTCCTCGCCGTGATCGTGCCGGTATCGGGCATCGCGCTGCGCGCATTCGTCAGCAACTGGGGCATCGGCGTGTCGCTGCTCGACGCCTTCACGCTCGACAATTTCCGCGCGGTGTTCGACGAACCGACGCACACGCGGGCGATCATCAACACGATCCTGATCGGCACCATCGGCGGCGCCATCGCGGTCGCGTGCTATGCGGCGATCGGCTTCGCGACGCATCGCCGCAACGACGGCTGGTCGCGCTTCGTCGACTACCTCGTGCTCGTGCCGCGTGCGATTCCCGGCCTGCTCGCGGGCCTCGCTTTCCTGTGGGTATTCCTGTTCGTGCCGTTCCTCGCGCCGCTGCGCGCGACGCTGTTCAGCATGTGGCTCGCCTACACCGTGGTGTGGCTTGCCTATGGCATGCGCCTCATCTCGACGTCGCTGTTCCAGGTGTCGACCGAGCTCGAGGAGGCCGCACGCACCATCGGCGCGTCGCGCGCGCGGATCTCGCGCGACATCACGCTGCCGTTGATCCGCCACGGGCTGCTGGGCTCGTGGCTGCTCGTGTTCATGATCTTCGAGCGCGAATACTCGACCGGCGTGTACCTGCTGGCGCCCGGCAACGAGGTGATCGGCGCGGAGCTCGTGTCGCTGTGGCAGGGCGGCGCGATCGACGTGGTGGCCGCGCTTTCGCTGGTCAATATCGTGCTCGTCGGCATCGGCCTCGCGATCGCGCTGCGCTTCGGCGTGCGCCTGCGTGACTGACGCCGCAACGGAGACACCCGTCATGGCCGAACTCACCGTCGACGACCTGCACCTGCGCTATGGCGACACGCCGATCCTCAACGGCGTGGCGTTGACGCTGGAGCGCGGCCAGGTGGTATCGCTGCTGGGCCCGTCCGGCAGCGGCAAGACGACGCTGCTGCGCGCGGTCGCGGGGCTCGAGTCGCCCTACCAGGGCAACATCAGCATCGCCGGCAAGGTGATGTTCGACGGCGCGCAGCGCATCGACGTGCCAGCCGAACGCCGCAACCTCGGACTCGTCTTCCAGTCGTATGCGCTGTGGCCGCACAAGACGATCTTCGACAACGTCGCCTACGGCCTCAAGCTGCGCGGCCAGCAGGCGACGGACATCAAGGCGAGCGTCGGCCGCGCGCTCGAGCAGCTCTCGCTCGGACATCTCGCGCAACGCTACCCGCACCAGCTCTCCGGCGGGCAGCAGCAGCGCGTGGCGCTGGCGCGTGCGCTCGTCTACAACCCGCCGGTGATCCTGCTCGACGAGCCGCTGTCCAATCTCGACGCCAAGCTGCGCGAGGAGGCGCGCGCGTGGCTGCGCGAGCTGATCGTGCGGCTGCAGCTGTCGGCGCTGTGCGTGACGCACGACCAGGCGGAGGCGATGGCCATGTCCGACCGCATCCTGCTGCTCAACAATGGCCGCATCGAGCAGCAGGGGACGCCGCGCGAGATGTACGGCAACCCGTCGACGCTGTTCGTCGCCGACTTCATGGGCAGCAACAACGAACTCAAGGGCGAGATCGTCGAGGCGCGCGACGGGGTCGCCACGCTCGCCGGCGACGGCTTCAGCGTCAGCGGCGTGGCGCGCAGCGGCAGCGCGTCCGGCGCGCCCGGCGTGGCGATGATCCGCCTCGAGCGCGTGCGCGTCGCGGACGGCCCCGGCGCCAACCGCATCGCCGCGAAACTGGTGACGTCGATGTATGTGGGCGACCGGTTCGAGCATCTGTTCGAAGTGGGCAAGGATCGGCTGCGCGCCTACGGCGACGCCGCGCTCCAGCCTGGCGCGATCTACCACGTCGAGTTGCCGCGCGACTCGCTGTGGATCTTCCGCGCCAACACGTGAGCGAGCCGCATCGGATCGTCGTCGTCGGCGGCGGCGCAGGCGGGCTCGAACTCGCCACCCGTCTCGGCGATTCGCTCGGCGCTTCGGGGAAGGCGTCGGTCACCTTGGTGGACCGCAACGAGACGCACATGTGGAAGCCGCTGCTGCACGAGGCGGCCGCCGGCAGCCTCGACGTGCACGCCCACCAGATAGACTTCCTCGCGCAGGCGCACTGGCACCACTTCGCGTTCCGTCTCGGCGCGCTCGAGGCGCTCGATCGCGCGCGGCACGCGATCACGATCGGCGCGGTGGTCGATGCCGAGGGCCTGGCAATGCTGCCGCGCCGCGAAATCCACTACGACACCCTGATCATCGCCGTCGGCGGCGTGTCCAACGACTACGGCACGCCCGGCGTGCGCGAGTACGCGTCGACGCTCGACTCGGCCGCCGATGCGGAGCGCTTCCATCGCCGCCTGATCGCGGCATGCGCGCGCGCCAACGCCGCCGGCGAGGCGGGTGCACGTCCGGACGTCAACGTCGTCATCGTCGGTGCGGGCGCCACGGGCGTGGAGCTCGCGGCACAGCTGCGCGACACCACGCGCGTGCTGGCGAGCTACGGGCTCGCCGCGTTCGACGCGCGCAAGCAGGTCAAGCTCGCCGTGCTCGAGACCGCCGCGCGCATCCTGCCAGCGCTGCCCGAGCGCGTGTCGAATGCCACGGCCAAGATCCTGCGCGGGCTCGACGTCGAAATCCACACCGGCGAGCGCGTCGTGCGCATCGACGGCAGCACGATCGACACCGCCAGCGGCAAGTCACTGGCGTACGACCTCGTCGTGTGGTCGGCGGGCGTCAAGGCTCCGGAATGGCTCGCGCATTTCGGCGGTCTCGCCACCAACCGCGTCAACCAGGTCGTCGTCGGCGACACGTTGCAGAGCGTCGACGATCCTGACGTGTTCGCGCTGGGCGATTGTGCGCAGACACCGTGGAAAAGCAACCTCGCCCTGCCGCCCCTCGCCCAGGCCGCGCACCAGCAGTCTTCCTACCTCGCGAAGATGATGAAGCGGCGGATTGCCGGGCTGCCGCTACGGCCGTTCCGCTATCACAACTACGGCTCGCTCGTGTCGCTCGGCGAGACCTCCGCGGTGGGCAACCTGATGGGCGGGCTGATCGGCGGCGCAATGTTCGTCGAGGGGCTCGTCGCGCGTGTGATGTACATGGCGAACTACACGCTGCACCTCGCGGCGCTGCATGGCTGGATGCGCGTCGCGCTCGGCAGCGCCGGACGCTTCCTGCGCGAGCGCACGGAACCGCGCGTCAAGCTGCACTGAAGGCGGCGGTCGCGGATTCGGCCGCAACAAACGGAGCGCGCGCGGCGTGCGGTGCCGCTAACGTACGCTTCCTCGCCAGCCGCAGGTACCTGCAATGACCTTGAACCGGACGATGGCACCCGCGCAATGGGCGCTGCTCGGCGTGCTGTCGGTGCTGTGGGGTGGCTCGTTTTTCTTCATCGACGTCGCGCTGCGCCAGCTGCCGCCGTTGTGCCTCGTGGCCTGGCGCGTCGCCGCCGGTGCAGCGATTCTGTACGCGGTCCTGCGCAGCCAGGGGAGCACCATGCCGCGCGGCGCACATGCGTGGCGCAGCCTGCTGGTCATGGGGCTTCTCAACAACGTCGTGCCGTTTTCGCTGTTCACGTGGAGCCAGACGCACATCGCGAGCGGCCTCGCGTCGATCCTCAACGCCACGACGCCATTGTGGGCCGTGCTCGTCGCGCATTTCTGCACCCGCGACGAGAAAGCCACGCCGGCGCGGCTGGCCGGTGTCGCGCTCGGCTTCGCGGGCGTCGCGGTGACTGTCGGCGGCGCCGCCCTGCTCGAAATCGGGTCGTCGGCCGTCGCCGAAGGCGCCTGCCTCGCCGCGACGCTGTCGTACGCGCTGGCCGGCGTGTATGGACGGCGATTGCGCGCGCTCGGAATCGTGCCGCTGCAGGCGGCGACCGGGCAGCTCGCGTTGGCGGCACTGGTCCTCGTGCCTTTTGCGCTGGCCATCGACCGGCCATGGCAACTGCCGCCGCTGGACGCGACGACGTGGGGCGCGCTCGCAGGCCTCGCCACGCTGTCGACCGCGCTTGCCTTCGTCATCTACTTCCGCCTGCTCGCCACCGCCGGCGCGACCAACCTGCTGCTGGTGACGTTCCTCATCCCCGTCACCGCGATCCTGCTGGGCACCTTCATCCTCGGCGAGACGCTCGCGCCGCGGCACTGGATCGGATTCGCGCTCATCGCCGGCGGACTCGTGGCCATCGACGGCCGCCTGCTGCGGGCGCGCCGCGCGCGACACGGCACGGTGTGCTAAAAACGCACTTTCTGCCCGCCAGTGATCCGCGCCTTGCCCAGCCCGCCCCCTCGTCGCGAAGGCAGCGAACCCGACGCCGCCGATCCGCGCCTGCTGGCGCTGCACACGCCAATGATGCGGCAGTATCTCGGCGTCAAGGCCGAGCATCCGGACAAGCTCGTGTTCTACCGGATGGGCGACTTCTACGAGCTCTTCTACACGGACGCCGAGCGCGCTGCGCGCCTCCTCGACATCACGCTGACGTCGCGCGGCCAATCGGCGGGCGCCCCCATCCCGATGGCCGGCGTTCCCTATCACGCCATCGAGCAGCATCTGGCGCGCCTCATGAAGCTCGGGGAATCGGCGGTGATCGTCGAGCAGTTCGGCGACCCCGCCGCGGGCAAGGGACCGATGGAGCGCCGCGTCACGCGCGTAGTGACGCCGGGCACGCTCGTCGACGCGAACCTCCTCGATGCGCACCGCGACAGCCTGCTCGTGGCCGTGGCACCGTCGCCGGCGCGCTGCGGAGTGGCGTGGCTCAACCTCGCGTCGGGGCGCTTCGCGCTCACCGAAGTGCCCGTCGCGGAGATGGCAGCGACGCTGGCCCGCCTCGACGTCGCCGAGATGCTGGTCGCGGAGGACGTGGCGCTGCCGTCCGGTGTGCTGCCTGCCGACGTGGCCACGCGCGCATTGCCCGCATGGCATTTCGACGACGCCGCGGCCTCGCGTGCCCTGGCACGTCATTTCGGCACGCGCGACCTCGCCGCCTTCGGCGTCGATGCGATGCCGCTCGCCCTGGGCGCCGCCGGCGCGCTGCTGGGCTACGCGGCGTCCACGCAGCGTGCCGCGCTGGCGCACGTGCGAGGGCTCGAAGCGGTCACTGCAGGGACGCTGATCGACCTCGATCCGGCGACGCGACGCAATCTCGAGATCGTCGACGCGCTGTCCGGGGATCCGCGCGCGACGCTGCACGCGCTTGTCGACACGTGCGTCACCGCGGCCGGCAGCCGCACGCTGCGAGCGTGGCTGACCGCACCGCGGCGCGATCCTACGCACGCGACGGCGCGCCACGGCGCGATTGCGGCAACGCTCGCCGACATGCGCGCGCGCGCCACGCTGGCGGGCGCGCTCAAGGCGACCGCCGACGTCGAGCGCATCACCGCGCGCATCGCGCTGCAGTCGGTGCGACCCCGCGAGCTGGCGGCATTGCGCGACACGCTGGCAGCGGCGCCGGCGATCGCCGCGATGCTGGCGGAATTTGCCGCCCCTCTGCTTGCCGCAGCGCAGGCCGCCCTGGCAGTCGATCCTGCATGGGCGACGCTGCTAGCGCGGACGATCGCCGCCGAGCCCGCGGCCAACGTGCGGGACGGCGGCGTGATCGCCGCGGGCCATGACGCCGACCTCGACGAGCTGCGCGCGATCGACACCGAATGCGGCAGCTTTCTCGTGGCGCTCGAGCGGCGCGAACGCGAGCGCACCGGCATCGCCTCGCTCAAGGTCGAATACAACCGCGTGCACGGCTTCTACATCGAGGTCACGCACGGCAACGTCGCGCGCGTACCCGATGACTACCGGCGGCGGCAGACGCTGAAGAACGCCGAGCGCTACATCACGCCGGAACTCAAGGCGTTCGAGGACAAGGCGCTGTCGGCGCAGGAGCGCGCGCTGGCGCGCGAAAAGGCGCTCTACGATGCGCTGGTCGAAGCACTGCTCCCCGCAGTCCCGGCGCTGCAGGCGCTCGCCGCCGCGCTGGCAACCGCCGACGTGATCGCGGCGCTGGCCGAGCGCGCCGAGGCGCTGCGCCTCGTGCGTCCGACGTTCGTCGCGGAGCCCTGCGTGCACATCGACGGCGGCCGCCATCCGGTCGTTGCCGCACGCGTCGAGTCGTTCGTCGCCAACGACACCCGGCTGTCGCGCGAACGACGCCTGCTGGTGGTCACGGGACCGAACATGGGCGGCAAGTCCACCTACATGCGGCAGACGGCGCTCATCGCGCTGCTCGCCTATTGCGGCTCGTACGTGCCGGCGACGCGCGCGACGCTGGGTCCGCTCGACGCCATCTACACGCGCATCGGCGCCGCCGACGACCTCGCCGGCGGCCGCTCGACCTTCATGGTGGAGATGACCGAAGCCGCGTACATCGTCCATCGCGCCACGCCGCAAAGCCTCGTATTGATCGACGAGATCGGCCGCGGCACGTCGACGTTCGATGGCCTTGCGCTGGCATGGGCGATCGCCCACCGTCTTGCCGACGTCAATCGCTGCCTGACGCTCTTCGCCACGCACTATTTCGAGCTCACCGGCCTCGCCGCCGAACTGGACGGGTGCGCCAACGTGCATTTCGATGCCATCGAGACGCGCGCCAAATCGGGCGACGGCATCGTGTTCCTGCATGCGCTCGCCGACGGCGCGGCGAGCCAGAGCTTCGGGCTCGCCGTCGCGCGTCTTGCCGGGTTGCCGCCGGAAACGGTGCGCAGTGCCCGCAACTACCTGGCGCGGCTCGACCAGTTTTCCACGCGGCGCGACCGCGAACCCGATCTGTTCGCGCATGCAGCGCCAGCGTTGCCCGACGCCGCCGTCCTCGCCGGCGCGGCGCCGGCCCGCGCGTCGGCGCTGGCGACCGCGCTCGCCGCACTGGACCCCGATGCATTGTCGCCACGCGAGGCGCAGGCCAAGCTCTACGAGCTCAAGCGCCTGCTGGACGATCCGCCGCCGCAGTCGGACTGATCCGATGCGGCCGGCGCTGCGCGCGCCCTCGGCTCACGGCCGCCGCCATCCGTCGCGAGGTGAACAGGCTCAGTGCGGCGGAGGCGTGCGCACGATATGGCCGCGGAACTCGCGCAGCTTGGCCTTGACGATGTCGGCGTTGTGCCTGCCGATGCGCAGCATGATCTTCTGCCCCGCCGGCAGCGACTCGAGTGCGGGGTCGGCAAATACGTACACCACTTTCGGCTGCGCGAGCTTGATCGGGCCGTCCACCTGCGGCGTGGCGAGCAACAGGTCGATCACGCTGACCAGCCGGTCGTTGAAATAGCCGTTGGGATACCCGAGCTCCTGGTAGGCCTGCTGGAACAGCGGGTAGTACTGCAGATAGACGCTTGCCGCCAGACGCGTATCCACGGCCTGCATGGCGTCGACGTACGGCGCGTAGCGCGCGTCGTTGTCGGCGGCGATCGTGGAGGTGCCGTCGACATCGGCGACGGCCATGCGTCCCGTCGCGGGATCCACCGGCATCACCGTCGGCGACACGCTGCTGCGCGGCAGTGCGTCGATCGTGGCGACGATGTTGCGGATGATGCGGTCGACATGCAGGAACGACGGCAGCGCATGTCCGGCGAACAGTCCCGCCAGCGCCGGGCGCAGGGCCGCATCGCTGTGGTCGAGCGGTACCTGGGGTGCCGTGCCGCTGTCGCCGGCGAGAGGCGCCTCCCCGACCGGATGCTCGATGACGGGCGCCGCCGCGGGTGGCGCCACCGGCGGTGGCGCCGGGGTGGCGACGACCGCCGGCGGCAATTTTTCGGGATGCATGGCGTGCCACGCCGTGAATCCGCCGACGGCGACTGCGATCGCCGCCACGATCAGGATGATGGTTCGGTTCATGGTTGCGCGTGAGCAATCAGCATACTGGCTAGATGTCGAAGCCTGCCATTGGTTCCCCGGACGGGCAAGCATGGGCACGACGCGCGGAGCTCAGTCCGCACGAGGCACCGGCTCGCGACGACGTCAATCCATCACCATCGTCACGCTGAACGTGGCGGCATAGCCTGCATCGAGCGCCGCCGGCGCCAGTGTCAATTGTGCGCCACCATCACGATAGATGAAATCGTCGGCGTTGCGCGCGAAGCCGGTACCGCGCCGCGCGTAGGGCGCCCGGGCGAACACGCGCGCATTGAGCGCGTCATCGAAATAGAGCTGGGAAGTGAACTCGTGCATGCGTCGCGCGCCATCCTCGGCGCGGATCTTGAAATGGACGTGCACGGCCCGGCCGGCGTACCAGCCCGGATAGTTCGTGGCGAACGCCGCGCGCCCGTCGGCGTCGCTCACCTGGTAGCCGCGCAGAAATCGCGCACCGCCGGCGGCGGCGCGGGAATAGCGCCCGTCGGCGTCGCAATGCCAGACGTCGACGTGCGCGCCCACGAGCGGCGCGCACGCGCCGCTGCGTGCCTGCGATACCGCAAACGCGAGCCGCAGCGGCACGCCGGCGAGGCCGTCGCGGATGTCGCTGCGCGCGTCGGCGCCATCGACGAAAAATGGCCCTTCGGTCTGCGGTGGGCGCACCACGCAACGCGGCGATGCCGCCGCACGCACGGGCAGGATACCCAAGGCAGCGGTTCCGATCAGCGCCAGCGCGTCGCGTCGCGACCGCAGCCTTTCCCGCGCTGCGCGATCGTCCATCCGGCTGCGCATGCGCGCCGGCAAATTACGCGAAATCACGGCAGTGACGCGCGACCTCAATGGTGATGGCCGTGGGCGCCGTGGACGTGGCCGTGCTGGATTTCCTCGGCGGTGGCCGGTCGCACGTCGACGATCGTCGCGTCGAAGCGCAGGCGCTGGCCGGCCAGCTCGTGGTTGCCGTCGAGCATGGCCTTGCCGTCCGCGATGTTGGTGACGCGATACACGACTTCCTCGCCATCCTTCTCGGCGACGAGGTAGCCGCCTTCGGCGATGTCGGCAGGCAGGCTCGCCAGCGGCTCGATGCGGATCAGGTTGGCGTCGTACTCGCCGAAGGCGTCGACCGGTTCCAGCGTCACCGACACCTTGTCGCCCGCCTGCTTGTTGTCGATCGCCTCCTCCACCTTCGGGAAGATGCCGGAGTGACCGCCGTGCAGGTACGCGAGCGGCTCGGGTCCCGTCTCCTCGACCAGGTTGTTGCCCGCGTCGAAGAGCTTGAACTGGAGGGTCACGACCGTGTTGTTGAACGCGTTCATCGGGCAGATCCGGAAGGGAAGTCGCGGGTGATGGAATTGTAGCGCGCGGCTATACTGCCCGCGATCCGACTCCGCAACCTCGCGCCGCGTGCCCGAATCCGCAAGCCCGCCATTGCCGCCAGGCCTTTCGCCCGCGGCGTTCGTCGCGCGCCACTGGCACAAACGCGCGTTGCTGATGCGTGGTGCATTGCCCGCATTCGACGATCTGTTCGCATGGCCGCAGCTGCGTGCGCTGGCCGAGCGCGACGACGTGGAGTCGCGGCTTGTCGTGCGCGATGGGCCGCGTTACACGCTGGCGCGCGGTCCGTTTCGGCGCGCCACGTGGCGTGCGCTGCCGAAGGCGGACTGGACGCTGCTGGTGCAGGGAACCAACCTGCACGACCCGCGCGCCGATCGCCTGCTGCGGCGCTTCGACTTCCTGCCGTTCGCGCGCCTCGACGACCTGATGGTGAGCTACGCCACGCCGGGAGGCGGGGTAGGCCCGCATGTCGACTCTTACGACGTGTTCCTGCTGCAAGGCCTGGGACGCCGGCGCTGGCGCTACGGGCGGCAGAAGGACCTTACGCTCAAGCCCGGCCTGCCGCTCAAGATCCTCGACCGTTTCACGCCGCGCCACGACCACGTGCTCGCGCGCGGCGACATGCTCTACCTGCCCCCGCAGATCGCGCATGACGGCGTCGCGCTCGATACCGCGATGACGTATTCGATCGGGTTTCGCGCCGCCAGCGCGACCGAGATCGCGCAGGCGTTCCTGGATTTCCTGCGCGATCGCGTCGAGCTGCGCGGACGTTATGCCGACCCCGACCTGCGAGTGACGTCCACGCCGGCGCGCATCGACGCCGCCGTGCAGCGGCGCTTCGCGAAGATGCTGGCGGCCATCCGCATCGAGCGCGCGAGCGTCGAGGAATTCATCGGCAGCTTCCTCTCCGAGCCGAAGCCCGATGTGTTCTTCTCGCCGCCCGCGCCGCCGCTGACCCGCGCCGCGTTCGCCCGCGCGATCGCCGCGCGCGGTGTCGTGCTGGACCGGCGCGCGCAGCTCCTGTACGACGCGCACCGCTTCTATGTGAACGGCATGCCGCTCGCACCGCCGACCGGCGCGCGGCGCGATGTCGCCGCGCTGGCCGACGCACGCGCGCTGCCGGCGCGGCGGTGCGCAGCCCTCGGCGCGACGACGCTGGCACTGCTCTACCATTGGTACTGCGATGGATACCTCGAGCCCGCCACCTGACGCGCCGCCCGCCCCACGCGAGGCGGCGCTGACGACGATGGCCGAGCAGATGGCCGCGATCGACGAGATCGTCGGCTATGCGCGCACGCGGCTGCAGGTGTTCGACGTCGACATGAGCGCCGGGGGATGGCACCGCGCCGCGCGTCTCGAGTCGCTCGGCCGATTCCTGCGCGGCAGCCGCACCGCCCGCTGCGAGATCATCCTGCACGACCTGCGCTGGCTGGAAAGCGCTTCGGGGCGGCTGCTCGCGCTGCTGCGGCAGTTTCCGCACGCCGTCACGATCTATCGCACCGGCCGCGAAGCGCGCGAGGCGATGGATCCGCTGGTCATCGTCGATCGCCAGCACTGCCTGCATCGCTTTCACGTCGACCAGCCGCGCGCGTCGCTGCTGGTCGCGCAGGCTGCGGCGATCAGGCCATGGGCGCTGCGCTTCGATGAAATCTGGGCGACCGGCGAGCCGGGCCTGTCGGCGACCGTACTGGGACTCTAGGGCCGCATCCGGCGTTCGCGTCCCCGCCTTCTGCACGACGCCGACGGTGCCGCTAGGACAGCGGCACGCCGATGCGCTTCGCCACCTCGCGATACTTGCCGATGACGTTGCCGAGATCGCGGCGGAAGCGATCCTTGTCCATCTTGTCGCCGGACGCCGCGTCCCACAGGCGGCAGCCGTCGGGCGTGATCTCGTCGCCGAGCACCACCGCGCCCTGCGGATCGTCGAGCGGATGGCCGAACTCGAGCTTGTAGTCGACGAGATCGATGCCGGCGTCGGCGAACATCGGCTTCAGCACCGCGTTCACCTTGTGCGTCAGCGTGCGCATCTGCGCGATCTCGCCCGCGCTCGCCCAGCCCAGGATGCGGATGTGGTCGTCGTTGACCAGCGGGTCGTGCAGCGCATCGCTCTTGAGGAAGAACTCGAACACCGGCTCGGGCAGCCGCCGGCCTTCCTCGATCCCGTAGCGCTTCGCCATCGAGCCGGCGACGACGTTGCGCACCACGCATTCGACCGGCAGCATCGTCATCGTCTTCACCAGGGATTCGCGGTCGTTCAGCATCCGCACGAAGTGCGTGCGGATGCCGGCGCCGGCGAGGCGACCCATCACGTAGGCATTGAAGCGGTTGTTGGTCTCGCCCTTCTGCTCGAGCTTGGCCAGCTTGGCACCATCGAACGCGGACACGTCGTCGCGGTAATGCATGATGACGAATCCGGGTTCGTCGGTCGCGTACACGGTCTTGGCCTTGCCGCGATAGCGTTCCTCGCGCTTTTCCATCATTGCTCCCGTTGAATGCCGGCGGTGGGCGGACGTCATGCGAATCGGCGCGTCGCAGGCTATGCGAACGCGCGCCAGTCGAAACCCGCGTCCTGGTCGGCGATGCCGATCCAGTCGGGCGCGCAGCCCAGCGCCGACGCCAGCGCCTCGCGGGCGAGCGCCGGCCGGTTGTTCTCGCGCGACAGGTGCGCGGCGAGGATGTGCTGCAGCCGCGTGCAGTCGAGCGACGCCAGCAGTGCGCTCGCGTCGTCGTTGCACAAGTGGCCGAAACGACCCGAAATGCGGTCCTTGAGGCTCGCGGGGTAGCTTCCGCCACGCAGCATCTCGCGGTCGTGATTGCACTCGAGCACGAGGCCGTCGCAGCCGGTGAGGCTCGCCCGCACGTGCGGCGTGGAAATGCCGAGGTCGGTCAGCACGCCGAGACGGAATTCGCCATCGCCGACCACGAACTGCACGGGCTCGCGCGCATCGTGCGGCACCGGAAACGGGCACACCTCGAGATCGCCGATCACCAGCGTGTCGTGGCTGTCGAAGCCGTACACGCGCGGCATGCCGTCGAAGCGGCCGCCGACCGCGGTCAGCGTGCCGAACGTCAGCCACACGCCGATGCCATGCCGCGCGGCAAACGCGGGCACGCCGCCGACGTGATCGGAATGCTCGTGGGTGACGAAGATCGCGGTGATCGAGGCGGGCTCGATGCCGAGACGGGCGAGGCGCGCGCCGCAATCGCGCACGCCGAATCCGCAGTCGATCAGGATGCGCGTCGTGCCGGCCTCGACGACGAGGCCGTTGCCCTCGCTGCCGGACCCGAGCGACGCGAAGCGCATCAGCGACGGCCGCGCCGCGGCGGCGCGCCGGCGACGACCGCGGCGGCGTGCTGCGCCGGCAGGCAGGGCATCGGCACGCGCCCGGCTATTTGAGCTGGTCCTTGAGCAGGCCCAGGATCCTGTCGCCGATGTCGGTGCGATCCTGGGTGCCGTTCGCATCCTGCACGCTGACGAGGCTGCGCGGCGACGCCTCGGCCACCAGCACGCGGTACTGCTCCGGCTTGTTCTCGTCGTCCTTCTTCCAGAACATGAGCTTGGACAGGAAGCCCTTCTCGCGATCCTTCTTCGACATGTCGGCCTCGGGATCGGCATAGCGCACGTAGTAGAGGCCCTTCGAGCGATCGCGGTCCACCACCGTGAATCCGCTGCGGTCGAGCGCCAGTCCCACCCGGCGCCAGGCACGGTCGAAGGTGTCGTCGACGATCAGGTGCGATGCGCCGTCCTGCGCCTTCTCGATGCGCGCGCGCTCGGGCTGCGCCGTCGATTGCGCGATCGCCGCGTCGGCCTGCGGCTCGGTGGCGCCGAAGCGCACCATCAGGCGCGACAGCATGTCGGCCTCGAGCTCGGGGTTCTCCGGCATTGCTGCCCACGCAAATGCGGCCGGCGACGAATTGTCGATCTTGGTGGTGGGTACCTGCTCCATGCCGCGATGCGAGATGTAGATCTCGGTGGTTCCCGGCTCGATGCCGCGCTCGATCCGCGTGCGGAACTTGTCACGCTTGTACGTCGAATAGAACACGTCGAAATACTTGCCGATGTACTTGCGGAAGATGTCGTTGGGGATCTCCGCGCGGTTCTCCGCCCAGTCGGTTTCCATCGTGCCGAACGCCGGCTGCTCGGTGGCGATCACGAAGCCCTGGTCGGTCCAGAACTTGTGCACCTGCGTCCATGCCTGTTCCGGCGTGGCCTTGACCACCAGCCAGCGTTCCTGCCCGGCGCGCGCGATGTGCGCATCGGGGTTCTTCGGCAGGAGGTCGACGTTCTTGGGACGATTCGCGTCCTGCTGGGCGAGCCCGCTCGCGGTGTTGGCGGCGAAGCGGTCGTCGAAGCGCGGCGTCGACAGATCGGGCGGGATCTCGAGCGGCGGCGCGCTCGTCACCGACTTGTAGTCGATGTGCTTGCCGGGCGAGGTCTCGCAACCGGCGAGCGCAAGCGTCCCGGCCACGATGAGGAGAAGCGCGGCATGCCGCGCCGGCAGTTTCAATGCAACCATGTGTATTCCCGCGTCAGGCGACACCGCCGGCCTCGCGCAGCGCGGCACGGACGTCGTCGTGGAATTGCGTGGACAGCGGCACCATCGGCAGCCGCAGTGCGTTCCTGATCCTGCCCATCTCGGCCAGCGCCCACTTGACGGCGGTGGGGTTGGCCTCGACGAAGAGCTTCGTGTGCAGCGGCATCAGGCGTTCGTTGCGTTCACGCGCGTCGGCAACGCGCCCGGCCAGCGCGGCCCTGCACACCTCGGCGACCGCGCGCGGCACCAGGTTGGCCGTCACCGAGATCACGCCGTGGCCGCCGAGCAGCATGTACGCCAGCGCCGTGTCGTCGTTGCCGGAATACAGCGCGAAGTCGGGGCGCGACTTGAGGCGCCGCACCAGATCGACGTGGCGCACGAGGTCGCCGGTGGCGTCCTTGAGGCCGGCAACGTTCGGCAGCTCGGCAAGCCGCAACACCGTGTCGTTGCCGAGATCGCAGCTGGTGCGACCCGGCACGTTGTACAGGATCAGCGGCACGTCGACGCGCTCGGCGATCGTGCGGAAGTGCCGATACAGTCCTTCCTGCGTCGGCTTGTTGTAGTACGGCACCACCGACAGGCAGGCGCTGGCGCCCGCCGCCTTGGCGAACTCGGTCAGCGCGAGCGCCTCGGCGGTGCTGTTGGCACCGGTGCCCGCGATCACCGGCACCCGTCCGGCAGCATGCTCGATTGCCGTGCGGATGAGACGCTGGTGCTCGCCGACATCCACCGTGGGTGATTCGCCGGTGGTGCCGACGATGACGATCGCCGCCGTGCCTTCGGCGACGTGCCAGTCGATCAACGCGCGCAGCGTGGGCAGATCGAGCGCGCCGTCGTCGAGCATCGGCGTGACGATCGCGACCAGGCTTCCGAGAACGTGGGGCTGCTGCGGCATGACCCGCGATTTTACCCGAATCGACGCGCCGCGCCGGCTGGCCGCACGCTCACGCCGCGAGTGGCGGCGGCCATCGACCGAGGCCGACGGCGGCAATGCGCTGTATCACGGCATTTGTACCGTACTGCGACACCTGGCCCTGCTCGAACGCGACGACCGTCATTCGATCGCGGACGAGCGCCAGGAGTTCGCCGTCGCGGAGCAGGAAATCCGGATTGGACGGGCGGCCGAACGCCGCGTTGCCCACCGCGAACGTTTCGTACAGGAGCACACCGTCGTCGCCAAGCGACGACACGAGCTCGGCGAGTCGCGGGCGGTAAAGGTAGTGGACGCAAACCACCGCATCGAAGCGCTCGCCGGCGAGCGGCCACGCTGCAGCCTCGAGATCGGCGGTGCGCGTGACGATGCCCGGCGTCGCGGCGAACGTCGCCAACGCCGCGGCGTCGCGGTCGACCGCGACGACGCGCGCACCGCGTCCCGCCAGGAAGATCGCCTGCCGGCCATGCCCTGACGCAACGTCCAGTACGCGTGCGCCGGGCGCGATAAGGCCGGCGTGGCGCACGATCCACGGCGACGGCGCCAGGCCGAAATCCGGACTCGAGCGCTGCGTCACCGCTTGGACCCCCCCGCCGGCGTGCGCGCGTTGCGCGGTCGAGCCAGCCGCCTGGGCGTCGCGATGCCGCCCGCGGCACCGCGTGCCCGCGGAGCGCGTGCCGGCGCCGACACCGCGCCGCGGGCAATCGCCGCTTCGTCGGCGAGCCACGCGACAAGGGCGGCGACGTCGGGACGCGCGGCGGCGTGCGGCGCGACGAGCACGTAGTAGCCGCGCGCGGACTCATAGCGCGGGGCGAACGGCGCCACCAGCCGACCGTCGCGCAGATGCTCGGCGAGCAAGGGCAGGCGCCCGAGCGCGACACCCTGGCCGGCGACGGCGGCCTGGATCAACTGGTCGTACATGCGGAAGCGCAGCGCGCCCGCAGGACGCAGCGCCGGCTCGCCGTTGGCGGCGAGCCACGCCTGCCAGTTGAGCCACGGCAGCATGCCGTCGGGATCGTCGAGGTGCAACAGCACGTGGTTGCGCAGGTCGGCGGGGCTGGCGAGGCGGGTGCGCGGCTGGCGCAGCACTTGCGGGCTCACCACCGGCAGCATCCGCTCGCCGAACATTCGCTGCGCACCGTCCGGAACCTTGTGCTCGGCGAGGTAGCGCACCGCGACGTCGACCTCGCCGCGCGCCAGGTCGACCGTGCGGTCGTCGGCGGACACGTACACCTCGATCGCCGGATGGCGCGCGCGAAACGTCGCCAGGCGTGGAATGATCCACAGCGAGGCGAACGACACGGTCGTCGTCAGCGTCACGCCCGGCTGCGGGGTGCGTCCGCGCGTGGCGTCGACGGCGCGCGCGATCTGCGCCAGGCTGTCGGTGACGTCGCGGTGCAGCGCCTCGCCCGCTCGCGTCAATGCCAGCGCGCGGTGGCGTCGCTCGAAGAGCGGCACGCCGAGCGCATCCTCCAGCGCCTTCACCTGACGCGACAGCGCCGACTGCGTGACGAAGAGCTCGGCCGCCGCCCGCGTGAACGACAACGTGCGGCCCGCCGCCTCGAAACCGCGCAGGAAGTCCAGCGACGGCATCTCGCGCAATGTCTTATGCATGAGTTTGGCGCATGCCAGAGCTTCCGAGATTTCGTTTGAGCGGGAGGCGCAGATTCCCCACAATCTCCCTCATGCGGCGCCGATTCCGGCGCCCAGCCAAGGCGCCGATCGATGCATTTTACGCATGATCGGGCGTCTTGCCCAACGGAGGGACTGGCCATGCTCTGCACCGGCTACACGAAGGCGCTGGATCTCGACCGCGGCGATCTGGTGAGGCTGGACGACGCGCGGGGCACGACGCTGCGGGTCACCCGCGGCACGCTGTGGGTGACGCAGGAAAAGGAGCTCAACGACGTGGTGCTCTACGCCGGCGACGTCTGGGCGGTCGAGCGCAACGGGCTGACGCTTGTCGAGGCGCAATCGTCGTCGGCGCTGTGCCTCGTCGGACCGGGCGCCGAGGACAGCCACCTGCACTTTGCGCATCGCGGGGGCAAGCGCCTGAAGGGCCTGCTGCTGGACCATGCACACGCGGTTTGACTGGCGGCCGGCGCGTATCCGCGCGGGCCCACTACGTGCCATCGCTCGAGGTACGCCAGCCGGCTTGCTAAAATGCGTCCCATGCTTATTGCAGGCAACGACGACCGGCACGCGCGCTGCACGACAATGACGCCGCCGGGATCGCCGACCGTGCGGTGACGACGGCGTCCCACACGCGCGGCGACTTCGCACTCAACGGCCGCCTGTTGCGAATCACGGCGCTCGCCGCCGTCATCGGCGGGCTCGCCACGCTGGCCGCGGTGCTGTTGCTCGACCTGATCCGCCTCTTCACCAACGCCTTCTTCTTCCAGGCGCTGTCGATCGCGAATCGCTCACCGGCCGAAAACACGCTGGGTGCCTGGGTGATCGCGGTGCCGGTCGTCGGCGGCCTCATTGTCGGACTGATGGCGCGCTTCGGTTCGGAAAAGATCCGCGGCCACGGCATTCCCGAGGCCATCGAGGCGATTCTGTTCGGCAAGAGCAAGATGTCGGCGCGCGTGGCCGTGCTGAAGCCACTGTCGTCGGGCATCGTCATCGGCAGCGGCGGCCCGTTCGGCGCCGAAGGCCCGATCATCATGACCGGCGGCGCCATCGGCTCCCTGCTCTCGCAGTATTTCCACCTCACCGCAGCCGAACGCAAGGCGTTGCTGGTCGCCGGCGCCACGGCGGGGATGACCGCGGTGTTCGGCACGCCCGTGGCGGCGGTTTTGCTCGCCGTCGAGCTTTTGCTCTTCGAGCTGCGGCCGCGCAGCCTGCTGCCCGTGGCCATCGCCTGCGCCGTGGCAGGCTTCGCGCGACCGCTGGTAATGACGCCCGGGCCGCTGTTTCCGGTCGCCACTGCCGCGCCCGACCTGTGGTCGCTGCCATCCTGCATCGTCGCGGGCCTCGCCTGTGGCCTCCTGTCCGCCACGCTGTCGGCGTCGCTGTACAAGGTCGAGGATCTTTTCGCGAAGCTTCCGCTGCACTGGAGCTGGTGGCCGGCGCTCGGCGGCCTGGCGGTGGGCATCGGTGGCTACTTCGAGCCGCGCGCGCTGGGCGTCGGCTACGACGTCATCGGCGACCTCCTGCACAACCAGATCGTGCTGCAGGTGGCGCTCGGACTCCTCCTGGTCAAGGCGGCGATCTGGGTGCTCGCGCTGGGCTCGGGGACATCGGGCGGCATCCTCGCGCCGCTGCTGATGATGGGCGCCGGCCTCGGTGTCGTGCTGTCGCGCGTGCTGCCGGGCGCCGATCCGCTGCTGTGGCCACTGGTCTGCATGGCGGCAACGCTCGCCGGCGTGATGCGCGCGCCGCTCACGGCGACGATCTTCGCGTTCGGCCTGACGGGCGACGCCAATGCGCTCCTGCCGCTGGTCGCGACGTCGGCGGTGTCTTACGGGTTCACCGTGCTGACCATGCGCCGCTCGATACTCACCGAGAAGATCGCACGCCGCGGCTACCACATCTACCGGGAATACGGCGTCGATCCGCTGGAGCGGCAGTTCGTCGACGAGATCATGACCCGCGACGTCGAGACCATCGACGCCGCGACGCCCGTCGACGCCGCGTTGCAGCGATGGTTTGGCGCCACCCAGGCACACCGCGCATTCCCCGTGGTGCGCGACGGCGTGGTGGTCGGCGTGATCGATCGCGCGGCGCTGGCAGCTGCACGCGACGGGCACGCGACGGTCGGCGATGTCGTCGCCGACGTGCCGCTGATCGTCGCGTTGCCGGACGAATCGTGCCGCCTCGTGGCCTCGCGGCTCGCGCTCAATCGCCTCGAGCGCGTGCCGGTGGTCGCCGACACGGCATCGAACCGCCTCGTGGGACTCGTTTCGCGCAGCGACCTCGTCAAGCCGAGGCTCGGCCACATCGAGGAAGAGGAGAAGCGCGAGCGGCCGCGCCGCATCCCCTGGCATTCGTAACGCGGCGACGCTACGCGCGTCAACCGTTGCTGAACGTGATCTCGCCGCCGGTGGCGCCGATGCGGATCGTGTCGCCGCCCGCGTAATGTCCTGACAGGATCTCGCGCGACAGCGGGTTCTCGATCTGCTGCTGGATCGCGCGCTTCAGCGGCCGCGCGCCGTACACCGGGTCGAAGCCCGCCGCCGCCAACGCCTTCAGCGCCGCCTCGTCGACGTCGAGCCTGATGTCGAGCTTGGCGAGCCGCTGCTCCAGCGAACGCAGCTGGATGCGCGCGATGTGCGCGATCTGCGCTTCGGCGAGTGGCTGGAACACGATGATCTCGTCGATGCGATTGACGAATTCGGGCCGGAACGACGCCTTGACTTCGGCCATCACCGCGATCTTGATCAGCGCCGGCTCGTTGCCGTCGTCGGTCATCTGCTGGATCTTGTGCGAGCCCAGGTTCGAGGTCATCACGATCACCGTGTTGCGGAAGTCGACCGTGCGGCCCTGGCCGTCGGTGAGGCGCCCGTCGTCGAGAACCTGCAGCAGCACGTTGAACACGTCGGGATGCGCCTTCTCGATCTCGTCGAACAGGATCACGCTGTACGGCTTGCGCCGCACTGCCTCGGTCAGGTATCCGCCTTCCTCGTAGCCGACGTAGCCCGGCGGTGCGCCGATCAGGCGCGCGACCGAGTGCTTCTCCATGAACTCCGACATGTCGATGCGGATCAGCGCCTGATCGGTGTCGAACAGGAACTCGGCGAGCGCCTTGGTGAGCTCGGTCTTGCCGACGCCGGTCGGGCCGAGGAACAGGAAGGAGCCGTAGGGCCGGTTGGGATCGGAAAGTCCGGAGCGCGAGCGGCGGATCGCGTCGGCAACGAGGCGCACCGCCTCGTCCTGGCCCACCACGCGCTGGTGCAGCTTGTCCTCCATCGCGAGCAGCTTGTCGCGCTCCCCCTGCATCATCTTCGATACCGGGATGCCGGTCGCACGCGACACGACTTCGGCGATCTCCTCGGCGCCGACCTGCGTGCGCAGCAGCTTGGGCGCCTTCTTGTGCTCGCCGGCAAGGTCCTTGTCGACCTTCTTCAACTGCGCCTCGAGCTGCGGCAGCTTGCCGTACTGGAGCTCGGACATCTTCTGCCAGTCGCCGCGGCGCCGCGCCTCCTCCATCTCGACCTTGATCCTGTCGATCGCCTCCTTGATGTGCTGCGTGCCGGCGACATCGGCTTTCTCGGCCTTCCACACTTCGTCGAGGTCGGCATATTCGCGCTCGAGGCGCGTGATTTCGTCCTCGATCGTCGCCAGGCGCTTCTTCGAAGCGTCGTCCTTCTCCTTCTTCACCGCCTCGCGCTCGATCTTGAGCTGGATCAGGCGCCGGTCGAGCTTGTCCATCGCCTCCGGCTTGGAGTCGATCTCCATCTTGATGCGCGCCGCCGCCTCGTCGATGAGGTCGATCGCCTTGTCCGGCAGGAAACGGTCGGTGATGTAGCGGTGCGACAGCTCGGCGGCGGCAACGATCGCCGGGTCGGTGATGTCGACGCCGTGGTGGATCTCGTAGCGCTCCTGCAGGCCGCGCAGGATCGCGATCGTCGACTCCACCGACGGCTCGCCGACCAGCACCTTCTGGAAGCGGCGCTCGAGCGCCGCGTCCTTCTCGATGTACTTGCGGTACTCGTCGAGCGTCGTCGCGCCGATGCAGTGCAGCTCGCCGCGCGCGAGCGCGGGCTTGAGCATGTTGCCGGCGTCGATCGCGCCCTCGGCCTTGCCGGCGCCGACCATCGTGTGCAGCTCGTCGATGAAGACGATCGTGCGGCCCTCGTCGGCCGCGATGTCCTTGAGCACCGACTTCAGGCGCTCCTCGAACTCGCCGCGGTACTTGGCGCCGGCGAGCAGCGCTGCCATGTCGAGCGACAGCACGCGCTTGTTCTTGAGCGTCTCCGGCACCTCGCCGTCGACGATGCGCTGGGCGAGGCCCTCGACGATCGCCGTCTTGCCCACGCCCGGCTCGCCGATCAGCACCGGGTTGTTCTTGGTGCGCCGCTGCAGGATCTGGATCGTGCGGCGGATCTCGTCGTCGCGCCCGATCACCGGGTCGAGCTTGCCGTCGCGCGCACGCTCGGTAAGGTCGATCGTGTATTTGGCGAGCGCCTCGCGCTGGCCTTCGGCTTCCTGCGAGTCGACGCCGGCGCCGCCGCGCACGTGCTCGATCGCGTCCTCCAGCGCCTTGCGCGACAATCCCGCGTCCTTGAGCAGCCGTCCGAGGTCGCCCTTGTCGCCGGTGGCGGCGAGCAGGAACATCTCGGAGGCGATGAACTGGTCGTTGCGCTTCTGGGCTTCCTTGTCGGCCAGGTTGAGCAGGTTGTTCAAGTCGCGCGATACGCTGATCTCGCCGCCCGTGCCTTCGACCTTGGGCAACCGCGCAATCGATGCCTTGAGCGCGGCCTGCAGCTTCGGCACGGCCACGCCGGCACGCGCGAGCAGCGATGCGGTGCCGCCATCCTCCTGCGCGAGCAGCGCGGCGAGCAGGTGCTGCGGCTCGATGAAGCCGGCGTCGCCGCCGAGTGCGAGGCTCTGGGCGTCGGCCAGTGCCTGCTGGAATTTGGTGGTGAGCTTGTCGAAGCGCATGGTGGAGCCCCGCCGGCCTCTGGTGACAGAAGATTGTCCCAGAGATGGGGCAATCGCCTCGACATTCAAGCGCTTGCGGGCGGATTCCCGGCGGCCTCGCGAGCCGCCTGTGGCCGCCATATGCTAACGTGATGTCGCGCATTTGGCCGAGCGAGGCCTACACCTCAGTTCCCGGCCTCGTCGCGCCGCGATTTCGCGAAACGACGCGCACACCGGCCCTGCCGACCCGATGAGCCACGAACCGCCCACGCCCCCCGACGAGCCGCCCGGGCCATCACGCCAGGCGACGTTCGGCGAGACCCTGAGCGCCGTGCTGTGGAGCTTCTTCGGCGTGCGCAAGCGCCGCGACCTGGTGCGCGACGCCGCGACGATCAATCCCGTGCACATCATCATTGCCGGGATCGGCCTTGCCGCGCTGCTGGTGATCGGTCTCCTCGTGCTCGTTCACTACATCACGCATCCGGGCTGAATCCGGAACAAAGGTGTCCCGTCGCGGCAGCCGGGCGAAACGCGCGGTCGCGGACCTTGCGAATGCCGACGTTGCGAACGCGGCCGGTCGTCGTCCGGCATTAAGCCGGTCGCCGTGGCACTTGCAGCCCGTCAGCGGCGCGCGGCCGCCGGCGAAGCGCCGCGCATGATGGTTGCAAGCGCCTCGGCACACGCGACGAGCTCGTCGTCGCGTGTCACGACATCGGGACAAATGCGCAGGCAGTCGCCGCGTGCGTCGACGACGATGTCGCGCGCGGCGAGCGCGGCCGCCAACGCCACCGCCCCGGCGTCGCGCACCACGACGAAGGCGCCGCGCGCGGCGCTGCCGCCTTCGGCGGCGATATCGCGCGCGGCGAGGAGGTCCACCAGGCGCCGTTGCAACCGCAGCGAGTGCGCGCGTACGCGATCGACACCGAGCGCCATCAGCAGCGCCAGGCCGGCACGCGCCTGGTACGGTGACAGCACCGGCGGCGTCGATTCGAGCCACGCGTCGCCGCCTGGCGCGAAACGCGGTGGATCGGGCCGCGCGTATTGCATGGGCGCGGCCTTGGCGAACCATCCGATGTCGAGCGTCGCCACCTGCGCATCGAGCACCGCCGGCGCCACGTACAGGAAGCACGCGCCGGGACCGCCGCGCAGGTACTTGTAGGATCCGCCCACGGCATAGTCGGTGCGCGTGGCGACGACATCGACGTCGAAGACTCCCAGCGAGTGGTAGACGTCGGCGAGGACGCGCGCGCCGGCCGCATGCGCGGCATCGACGATCGTGGCCAGGTCGGTGAGACGCTGGCCGGTGACGAACATCACTTCGCTGACCACCACCAGCTCGCAGCCGCGACGGATCGCGACAACGATGTCGTCGGTCGCGTAGCGCCCGTCGCCTCCGGCGGCCACGAAGTCGACGCGTGCCCGGCCGCGCCGCGCGTATTCGCGCAGGATGACGTCGAGCGAGTCGAATTCGCCGCGCGTGGCGACCACGCGCGGCGGCGTGTCGTACGTATTGAGCACGGCGCGCAGGCCCTGCCCGGCACTGGTCTTGGGCACCACGCAATCGGCACGCGGCGCGTGCAGCAGCCGCGCGAGGCGTGCCCGATGGGCATCGCGCTCCGCCTGCCACGGCGTCCACGCATCGCCCATCGCGGCATACCACGCCGCGAGTCCCTGCGCGACGTCGTCGGCCGTGGCATCGAGGGGGCGGCCGAGCGAATGGTTGGCGAGATAGATGCGATCGCCGCAGGCGGCACGATGCCGCGCGAAAAGCGGCGCCACATGGCGCGCAAGCCCGGCCTCGTCGAGCGCGCCCGGTCCCAGCGCGGCCACCGCGCGCGCGATCGGCGAACCACCGTCTCCCGGCGAGCCTTCCATCAGACCGCCGGCGCCACGCCGATCAGCGAGCGCACGTCGATGAGTTCCGGAAAGAACGCGATGTCGAGCGCACCGCGCAGGTAATTCACGCCCGATGACCCGCCGGTGCCGCGCTTGTGGCCGATGATGCGCTCGACGGTCTTGACGTGGCGGAAGCGCCACAGCTGGAAGCCCTCCTCGACGTCGACCAGCTTCTCGCACATGTCGTACGCGTCCCACCAGTGCGTCGGGTCCTCGTAGATGACCTTGAACACCGCGGTGAGGCGCGGATCGCGCACATGCGGCCGGGTGACGTCGCGCGTGAGGCACTCGGCGGGCACCGGCAGGCCGCGCCGCGCGAGGTGACGGATGAACTCGTCGTACAGCGACGGCGCCCGGAACAGCGCCTCGAGCATCGCGTGCGCCGCCGGGTCGTGGCGAAACACGTCGAGCATTGCCGCATCCTTGTTGCCGAGCAGGAATTCGATCGCACGGTACTGCGCGGACTGGAATCCCGAGGAGCTCGCCAATGCCGGGCGCAGCGCGTCGTACTCCGACGGCGTCAGCGTCTCCAGCACCGCCCATTGCTCGAAGAGCTGGCGCTGGATCTGCTTGACGCGGGCGAGGATCTTGAAGTTGGGCTGCAGCCGATCCGCGCGCACGTGGCGCACTGCCGCGCCGAGTTCGTGGATCATCAGCTTCATCCACAGCTCGGACGTCTGGTGCTGGATGATGAACAGCATCTCGTCGTGGAGCGGCGCGCCGGACGCGTCGGCGGCGCGCGGCTCCTGTGCGGCAAGCAGGCGGTCCAGCCGCAGGTAGTTGGCGTAGGTGAGCCGGCCTTCGAGATCGGTGACGATGCCGGGTTCGAGCGGTCGCGTGGACATGGACGGCGGCGGGCGGGGAGCATCCAGTATAGACCGGCGTTCGGCACCCGGCTGATGGTTGCGTTGCCGGCCGATATCGCGCTGATCGCGCTCGATGCTGATCCGCAAGCCGCGTTTGCTACCATCCGCGGCGATGATGGTGCGCGCCCTTTGCCGGATTGCAGGCCTCGCGGCCATGCCCCTGCTGCTGTGGGCGTGCAGCGACAGCAAGGCACCGCCGCATGCGATCGTGCTCGCCGATTGCCATCTGCCGAAGCTCGCGCAAACGCTTTCCTGCGGCTCGCTCGAGGTACCCGAGCAGCGCGGCAATCCGCAGAGCCGCCGCATCACGCTCGGCATTGCGATCCTGCCCGCCAACACGCTGTCGCCGAAGCCGGATCCATTGTTCGTGCTGGCCGGCGGCCCCGGGCAGGCTGCATCGTCGATCGCGGACATGGCGGCGCTGCTGTCCGACGTGCGGACGACACGCGACATCGTGCTGGTCGACCAGCGCGGCACCGGCCGCTCGTCGCCGCTGTCGTGCGCGGCGTTCAAACCCGACCGCGACCTGCGGACGGTCCTCGAGACCGATCCGGTGCCGAAGGCACGCGCCTGCGCCGCCGAGCTCGCGTCGCGCGGCGTCGATGCCGCGCAATACACGACGGATGCGTTCATCGCCGATCTCGAGGACGTGCGCGTCGCACTCGGCTACGCCCGGATCAACCTGTGGGGCGGCAGCTACGGCACGCGCGTCGCCCAGGAATACCTGCGCCGCCATCCGCAGGCGATCCGCAGCGTCGTGCTCGACGGCGTGGCGCCGCCACGCATGATCGTCAGCCTCGACGTCTGGCCGTCGCGCGAGCACGCCATCGACGCGATCATCGCGGCATGTGCAAAGTCCACCGCCTGCAACGCCGCGCATCCCGACCTCGCGACGGCGTTCGATGCGATCCGCACGTCACTCGGTGCCGACGGCCGTGACATCACGCTCGCCCGCCCGCGGACGGGCGAGCCCCTGATCGTGCACATCGGCTTCGACGCCTTCCTCGCCGCGCTGCAGCCGATCGTCTACCTGCCCGAGCTGGCAGCGATGCTGCCGGAGATCATCGCCCGCGCGCGCAGCGGCGATTTCACGCCGCTGGCGGCGGCGTTGGCGGGCTTCGACGACAGCACCGAGCAGGATCTCAACGCCGCCCTCCACTTTTCGGTCACCTGTGCCGAAGACGTGCCGCGCATCACACCGGAGCTGCGGCGTGCCGCACTCGAAGGTGCGCTGAGCGCGCCGCTGGTGGCGCGCGTGATCGACGTCTGCGGCGTGTGGCCGCGCGGCGCGATGCCGGCCGACTTCGCGACGCCGGTGACGAGCGACACGCCGGTGCTGCTGCTGTCCGGCGGACTCGACCCCGTCACCCCGCCACGCTATGCCGAGGAGGTGGCGAAGACGCTGTCGCACGCGCGCTCGATCGTCGCGCCCGGCTTCGGCCACATCGTGTCGTCGCGCGGATGCGCGCCGCGACTCATTGCCAGGTTCATCGACGCCGCGGGCTTCGACACGCTGCCCGCTACCTGCACCGACTGGCTCGCGAAGACCACGCCACCGCTGCTGTGGCCCGACCGGCTCGGGGCGAAGCCATGATCGCGATCGACGGCCTCGCCAAGGCGTTCGGCGCGCACCACGAAGTGCGCGCAGTGGACGGCGTGACGTTCGCCGCACCCGACGGCGCGATCACGGGCCTGCTGGGGCCCAACGGCGCCGGCAAGACGACGCTGCTGCGAATGCTGGCGACGCTGATCGTGCCGGATGCCGGTCGCGCCAGCGTCGACGGCCTCGACATCGTCCGCGATCGCGACCGGGTGCGGCGCGTCATCGGCGTGCTGTCGGACGCGCGCGGTCTCTACCCTCGCCTCACGGCCCGCGAGAACGTGCGCTACTTCGGCGCGCTGCACGGCATCGCGCCGGCGACCATCGCCGCGCGCACCGACGCGCTGTTCGACACGCTGGGTCTCGCCGCCCTCGCCGAGCGCCGCGTGCAGGGCTTTTCGCAGGGCGAGAAGATGAAGGTCGCGATCGCGCGGGCGCTGATCCACGACCCGCCGGTGATCATGCTCGACGAGCCGACCAACGGCCTCGACATCATGAGCGTGCGCGCGCTGCGCGACCAGTTGCGCGCGCTGCGCGCCGCCGGCAAATGCCTGCTCTTCAGCTCGCACGTGATGCAGGAGGTGGCGGCGCTGTGCGATCGAATCGTCATCCTCGGCCGCGGCCGCGTCGTCGCGCAGGGCACGGCAGCGGAGCTCGTCGCGCATTCCGGCGCAGGCTCGCTCGAGGATGCGTTCGTCGCCCTGCTCGGCAGTGGCGAAGGGCTGGCCGCATGAGGCGTGCCGCGTCATGGCGCTGAACCGCATCCTCGCCGTCGCGCGCAAGGAGATCGTCGACGCCTCGCGCGACCGGCGCACGCTGCTGATGACGGTGGTGTCGGCGGCGCTCGCCGGGCCGATCTTCCTGATGCTGATCTTCAGCCTCATCGCCAGCCAGGCGGAGAAGTCGCGGACGCTGACGCTCGCGGTCGTCGGCGCCGAGCGCGCACCGGCGCTCGTCGATTACCTGTCCCGGCAACAGGTCACGATCTCGCCCGCCCCGGCGGACTACGAGTCGCGCATCCGCGCCGGCGATCTCGATGCCGCGCTCGTCATCGATCCCGATTTCGAGAAGGATGTCGGCGAGGGGCGCGCGGGCTCCGTGCAGCTCGTGTTCGATCGGTCGCGCGACCGCGCGCAGGCGGCGATCAGCGAGACCGAATCGCTGTTGCGCAGCTACGACCGGTTGTGGGGGCAGCAGCGGCTGATGCTGCGCGGCATCGCCCCGTCCGTCGGCAAGCCGCTCGAGCTGCGCGAAGTCAACCTCGCCACGCCGCGCCAGTCCGGCGCGCTCGTGCTTTTCCTGGTCGCGTTCTACGGCCTGTTCGCGACCATCATCGGCGGCATGGCGTTCGCGCTGGAGGCGACGGCGGGCGAGCGCGAGCGCGCTTCCCTCGAGCCGCTCCTGGCGACGCCGGCATCGACGCTCGAGATCGCCATCGGCAAGTGGCTGTGCCTCGCGCTGTTCGTGCTCCTGATCGTGGTGATCACCCTCGGCGGCTTCTACCTGACGCTCGCCTTCGCGCCGCTGCCGCCGGTGGGCATTCCGTTCCTGTTCAGCGCGCGCGACGTGCTGCGCTTCGTGGCGATCCTGGCGCCGCTGGCGGCGCTGATGCCGGCGCTGCTGCTGTGGCTGGGCAGCCGCGGCCGCTCGATCCGCGAGGCGCAGGCGAACACACAGCTGCTGCTGTTCGTGATGTCGCTGGTGCCGACCGCGCAGATGTTCCTGCAGCGCAAGGAGCCGGCGTGGCTCATCTACGTGCCGGTGTCCGGGCAGTACACGCTGCTCAATCGCGTGCTGCGCGGCGACGCGCTGTCGCTGGTCGACCTCGCGCAGTCGGCGATCGTGCCGCTGGTGCTCGCGGCCCTGGCGCTGGGGCTGTTCTCGCGGACGTGGTCGCGCGAGGCGGTGCTCGCCGGCAAGTAGCGTCAGGCGAGCTGGCGCAGCACCTCGATCGGCGGCCGGTCGAGCGTGTCGCGCGTGCCGAGCCAGCCCGCCAGCGCCACCGCCGCGGCGCCGCCGGCGAGCGCGTAGAGCCACAGCACGGGACTGAAGCCGAACGGGATGCTGAACACGCGATTGGCGAGGAAGTAGCCGATCACGTTGGCGCCCGCCGCGGCCAGCACGCCGGCCAGCGCACCCAGCAGCAGGAACTCCGCGGTCTGCGCGGAGTTGAGCTGCGTGCGCGACGCGCCGAGCGTGCGCAGCACCGCGGCGTCGAAGCGTCGCGCATCCTGTGTCGATGCGATCGCCGCCTGCAGAACCAGCATGCCGCCGAGGAGCGTGAACAGGAACACGAACTCGATCGCGCGCGATACCGCGTCCATGATCGATTGCACCTGCCGGATCACGTCGCCGACGTCGATGACGAGCACGTTGGGATAGCGCGCGACCAGCGCCGATACCCACGCCGTGCCCGACGGCGCCTGCGGCACGCGCACCGCGCCGAGATAGGTGGTCGGCAGTCCGTCGAGCGCGTGCGGCGCGAACAGCGTGAAGAAGTTGGGCTGGAAGCTGTCCCAGTCGACCTTGCGCAGGCTCGTCACACGCGACGACAGCGGCGTGCCGGCGATATCGAAGGTCAGCGTGTCGCCGAGCTTGAGCTTGAGCGACTTGGCGATGCCCTCCTCCAGCGACAGACCGGCGTCCTTGCCTGCGTCCGCCGTCCAGAACGTGCCGGCGACGATACGATTGGTCGACGGCAACGTGGCCAGCGACGACAGGTTGAATTCGCGCTCGGCGAGGCGGCGCGAGCGCGGATCGTCGAAGCGCGCGGTGTCGAAGTGCTCGCCGTTCACCGCGGTGAGCCGCCCGCGCACCATCGGATACAGCGACGTCTCGCGCCCGGCGATGGCCGACATCTGCGCCTGCACGCCGGCGACCTGGTCGGGCAGCACGTTGACGACGAACTGGTTGGGCGCGTCAGGCGGCAGGCTCGCGCGCCAATTGCGCAGCAGATCGCCGCGCACGACGGTCAACAACAGCAGCGCCATCAGTCCCAGCGCCAGTGCGCCGATCTGCAGGCTGGAGGCCAGCGGCCGCCGCGCGAGATTGGCGAGACCGAAGCGCCACGTGACGCCACGCTGGGGCAGGCGCTTCAGCAGCGCGATCGCCAATGCCGCGGTCAGCGCCGCGACCACCAGCAGCCCGGCGATGCCGCCGATCGTCAGCGCCGCCGTCGTCACGTCCTGCGCCGCATACGCGAGCAATGCCGCGAACACCGCGGCGCCGCACACGTAGGCGGCGATGCCGCCAGTGCGCGGCCGCGGCAGGTCGCGTCGCAGCACGCGCAGCGGCGGCGACGCTGCGAGCGTGACGAGCGGCGGCAATGCGAATCCCAGAAGCATGAGGAGGCCGATGGCGAACGCGGTGATACCAGGCGCGAATCCCGGAAGCGGCAGGTCGGCCGCGGCGATCGAATGCAGCACGACGACCAGCAGCTGCTGGCCGGCGAGCGCGATGACGACGCCGGCCATGCTCGACACGAGGCCGATCAGCACGAACTGCATGGTGAACAGCGCGAGCGTGCGCTGCCGCGACGCGCCGAGGCACTTGAGGATGGCGGCCGTGTCGAGATGGCGGCGCAGGTAGCGCGACGCGGCGAGCGCGATCGCCACCGCGGCGAGCATCACCGCCACCAGCGACGCGAGCGCCAGGAATTTCTCGGCGCGCTCGAGCGTCTGCTTGACCTCGGGCTGCACGTCGCGCACGTTCTCCATCCGCTGGCCGGCGGCCAGCGCCGTGCGTGCCCAGTCGATGTAGCGGTCGAGGCGCGATTGCGCACCGTCGTCGGCGACGAGCAGGCGGAACGTCGCGCGGTTGCCGGGTTGCAACAGGTGCGTGGCGGCGAGGTCCGCGGCGTTGATCAGCACGCGCGGGCCGCCGGTGAGCAGGCCGGTGGCGATCTCGGGCTCCTGCAGCACGATGTCGCCGACGTCGAATGTCGCGTCGCCGAGCACGATGCGTGCGCCGCGCGCGAGCTGCATGCGCTCCGCGAGGCGCGCATCGGGCCATGCCACGCCCGGTGGCGGCACGCCCTGCGCCGGCGTGCCGGCGGCATTCGCCGGATCGACGAGCCGCACCGCGCCGCGCAGCGGGTAGCCGCGGTCCACGGCCTTGACGGTGGCGAGCACGGGCTTGGCATCGTCGCCGGGACGCGTGACCATGCTATTGAAGCGCACCACCGGCGTGGTGACGAGACCGCGCGTACGTGCCTGGTCGGCGAATGCCGCCGGTAACGGCCGATCGCCCGAGATCATCACGTCGCCGCCGATGAGGAGGTTCGCCTCGCGCGTCAACGCCGACTTCACGCGATCGGCGAAGAAGCCGACCGTGCCCACGCTCGCGACGGCGAGCACGATGGCGGCGATCAGCACGTCGAGCTCGCGCGAGCGCCAGTCGCGCGACAGCATCCGCCAGGCGAGACGCCAGGTGGCCATGCGTCAGCCCATCTTCTCGTCGCCGACGAGACAACCGCCTGCCAGCGACAGCCGGCGTCCACAGCGCGACGCCAGCGCGACATCGTGGGTCACCAGCACCAGCGTGGTGCCATGCTCACGATTGAGGCGGAACATGAGCTCGGCCACTTCGGCTCCCGTGGCCTGGTCGAGGTTGCCCGACGGCTCGTCGGCGAACAGCAGCATCGGATCGCTGGCGAAGGCGCGCGCGATCGCCACCCGTTGCTGCTCGCCCCCCGAAAGCTGGCGCGGATAGTGGGTCGTGCGATGGGCGAGGCCGACGCGCGCGAGCCAATCCAGCGCCAGCGCGCGCGCGTCACGGTTGCCGGCGAGCTCGAGGGGCAGCATCGCATTCTCCAGCGCCGTCATTGCCGGCAGCAGCTGGAACGACTGGAATACGAAGCCGACGGCACGCTGGCGCAGCGCGGCACGCGCGTCCTCGTCCAGCGCCGTGACGCGCTCGCCGTCGAGCCACACGTCGCCGGATGTCGGCAGGTCGAGACCGGCGAGCAGCCCGAGCAGCGTGGTCTTGCCGGAGCCGGAAGCACCGACGATCGCCACCGATTCGCCGCGGTCGACATCGAACGTCACGTCGTCGAGGATCGTCAGCGGCGCATCGCCGCTGGCCACGGTCTTGGTCAGCGATTGGGTGTGCAACAGCGGCATATCGGTCCCATATGGAGACGACGGATCGATTCTACAAACCGCAGGGTCGCTCGCGACCGCGGCCTTACAATCGCAGTCATGAGACATATGCGTGCACGAGCGCGGTCGGCCGCCGTCGCCGCTTTGCGCACCCTGCTTTTGCTGATTGCGCTGGCGCCGGCGCCGGCCACGCACGCGGCTGTCCAGCCGGCGGCGATTCTGGTGCTCGGCGATTCGATTTCCGCGGGTTACGGATTGGCACCCGACAGTGGATGGGTCACGCTTCTCGCCCGGCGCGTCGCCCAGCAATATCCCGCGTATCGGGTCGTCAATGCGAGCATCAGCGGCGACACGACTGCCGGCGGGCGCGCCCGGCTGCCGGCCCTGCTCGCCGAGCATCATCCCGTCATCGTCGTCGTCGAGCTGGGTGGCAACGACGGCCTGCGTGGCGGCGACCTCGCCGTGACCAAATCGAATCTCGACGCCATCGTCGAAGCGTCGAAGAAGGCCGGTGCCAAGGTCCTGCTGGTCGGCATGCAGCTGCCGCCCAACTACGGCTCAGCGTACACGTCGCGCTTCGACGCGCTGTATCGTGATGCAGCGACGCGACACAAGGTCGCGCTCGTGCCGTTCCTGTTCGAGGGATTCGCCGGGGACCCAACGCTGTTCCAGGCCGATCGCATCCATCCGACGCTCGCGGCGCAGCCGCGGCTGCTCGACAACGTGTGGCCGGCGCTGCAACCGCTGCTGGGCAAGCCGCGTTGATGCCCGCGCGCGATCGCAAGGTGGCCGCGGCGGACGCTTCGCGCTTCGCCGATCGCATCGACGTGCGCAGTCCCGCCGAGTTCGCCGAGGATCACCTGCCGCGGGCGCGCAGCGCGCCGGTGCTGGACGACGCCGAGCGCACGCACGTCGGCACGCTGCACGCCAAGGCCTCGGCATTCGCCGCGCGCAAGGCGGGCGCGGCGATCGTCGCACGCAACATCGCGCACATCGTCGACTCGCTGGCGCACGACAAGCCGATCGACTGGGCGCCGCTCGTCTATTGCTGGCGCGGTGGCCAGCGCTCGCGCGCGCTGGTGCACGTGCTCGGCGAGATCGGCTTCGCCGCGGCCCAGCTGGACGGCGGCTATCGCGCCTTTCGCCGCCACGTCGTCGCGACGCTGGCGACGCGCCCGGCGGCGCTGCGCTTCATCGTGATCTGCGGCCTCACCGGCGCCGGCAAGAGCCGGCTCATCGCCGCGCTTGGCGACGCCGGCGCCCAGGTGCTCGACCTCGAAGGTCTCGCGCACCATCGCGGCTCGCTGCTCGGTGACGACCCGCACCGACCACAGCCTTCGCAAAAGCGCTTCGAGACGGGCATTTTCGACGAGCTCGAACGGGCCGATCCGGCGCGTCCCGTGTTCGTCGAATCGGAAAGCCGGCGCATCGGCCGGTTGCAGCTTCCGGATGCGTTGCTCGCGGCCATGCGCGGATCGGCGTGCATCCGCATCGCGAGCCCGCTGCCGCTGCGCATCGCGCTCCTGCAGCGCGACTATGCACACTGGCGCGCGGACCCGGCCGCGCTCGACGCGCGCCTCGCGCCACTCTCGCCGCTCGTCGGCAAGGCCACGATCGTGCGCTGGCAGGAGGCGGCCGCTCGCGGCGATTACGACACCCTGGTGACCGAGCTTCTGGCGCTGCACTACGACCCCAGCTATTCGCGCTCGATCGCCGGCAACTTTCCGCAACTGGCGAAGGCGCCTGCGCTCGCGCCGCGCGCGATCGATGCCGGCGCGTTCGCCGCGCTCGCGCGCGAGGCGATCACGCTCGCCGACGCGCTTCCCACCGAAGGATGACCGCATGCAACTCGCCTATCGTCTCGTCAACGTGTTCGCCGAATCGGCGCTCGCCGGCAATCCGCTGTGCGTCTTCGAGGATGGACAGGCGCTCGACGACGCGACGATGCAGGCGCTCGCGCTGCAGTTCAACCTTTCCGAGACCACGTTCATCCTGCCGTCCACGGCGGCCTCCGTGCGCGTGCGCATCTTCACGCCGACGTTCGAGATGCCGTTCGCCGGTCATCCGACGCTGGGCACTGCGCACATCGTTCGCGCGCTGGGCCTGGGTGGCGAGCGGTTGACGCTGGAAATGAAGGCCGGCGTCATCCCGGTGGAGTCCGATGGCGATCGCTGGACGCTGGCGGCGAACGCGCCGACGTGGCGCGCGCCGACGGCCACGCGGGACGAGCTCGCCGCCGCGTTGGGACTGACGGCGGCCGACATCGATGCGTCACCCCTGTGGGTCGATGCGGGATCCGAGCAATTGATCGTGCCCGTGACCACGTTCGATGCCGTGCGTCGTGCCGCGCCGGATGCCGCAGCGATGCGCGAGCATGCCAGCAACGGCACGCGCGCGATGGCCTACGTCTTCGCCCGCGAAGGCGATCGCGTGCTGGCGCGCTTCTTCTTTCCCAAGCACGGCGCGGTGATCGAGGATCCGGGCACCGGTTCCGCGTGCGCCAACCTCGGCGGCTGGCTGCTCGCCACCGGTGCACCGCTGCCGCAGCGGCTGACGATCGACCAGGGAGAATTCGTCGGCAGGCCGTGCCGGCTCGGCCTCGCGGTGGACGCCGGCCGCACGATCCGTGTCAGCGGCCGCGTGGTGGAGATCGGCCGCGGGACGATCACGCTGTAGCGTCGACGTCCCGCGAACCGCCGCGCGCCGGGCGACGCCATCGTCGACGCCGCACCGGCACGTCAGGCGCCTAGTGCGAGAACAGCACCCATGCGCTGCCGAGCGTCTTGTACACGCCCCATGCGATCGGGATGCCCACCAGCAGCCAGAACCCGTACACCAGCGCAGGATTCGACGGCGTGACCGTTGCGCTCCGGCCTGACGCGTCGCTGCGCGCCGAGGCTTCGTGCGCGAGCCTGCGTTCCGCCTCGAGCTCGGCATCCGTCATGAAGTACTTGTCGGCTACCGGCTTGACGAGCCAGTTGCAGATGAAGCCGATGACGAGCAGGCCGCACAGGATGTAGGCGGTGATGTCGTACACCTGCGCGCGCGGCACGCCGTGGTCCAGCTGGTACTCGCGCACGTAGTTGACGATCACCGGGCCGAAGATGCCCGCCGCCGACCACGCGGTGAGCAGCCTGCCGTGGATCGCGCCGACCATCTGCGTGCCGAACACGTCGGCCAGGTACGCGGGCACCGTCGAGAAGCCTCCGCCGTACATCGACAGGATGATGCAGAACGCGCCGACGAAGAGCGCGACGTGACCCATGTGGCCCGACCACGGCGCCGACGCGTACAGGATGATGCCGAGTACGAAGAACGTGTAGTACGTGTTCTTGCGCCCCAGGTAGTCGGACAGCGACGCCCAGACGAAGCGGCCGCCGATGTTGAACAGGCTCAACAGGCCGGTGAATCCCGCGGCGATCGCGGCGATCGACGCCTTCTGCGCGACCGTCAGTTCGTTGAAGGTGGCGGCGACGCCGATCAGCTTGCCGGCGAACACTTCCTGCAGCATCGGCGATGCCATGCCGATGATGCCGATGCCCGCGGTCACGTTGAGGCACAGCACCCACCAGATCAGCCAGAACTGCGGTGTCTTCGGCGCGACGTTGACGTGCACATGGCGCGTCGTGATCATCGCCTTGGCGGTGTTCGCCGGCGGCGTCCATCCGGTCGGCTTCCAGCCCATCGCCGGAATCCGGTAGGAAAACGCGCCGATCACCATGAACACGAAATAGATGACTGCCAGCGTGACGAATGTTTCCCAGACGCCGACCGAGGTCGGCGTCTCGAAATGCTTCATCAGGAGGTTGGCGAGGGGCGCGCCGATCATCGCGCCGCCGCCGAAGCCCATGATCGCCATGCCGGTCGCCATACCGCGACGGTCGGGGAACCATTTGATCAGCGTCGAAACGGGCGAAATGTAGCCGAGCCCGAGGCCGACGCCGCCGATGATGCCGGAGCCCAGCCACAGCAACCAGAGTTGGTGGATGTAGATGGCGAACGCGCCGATCAGCAGGCCGCCACACCAGCACACCGCAGCGACGAAACCTGCCTTGCGCGGACCCGCACGCTCGAGCCAGCCGCCCCACACGGCGGCGGCAATCCCGAGAAACAGGAAGAACAGCGTGAACATCCAGCCCATCTCGCTGATCTTCCAGTCGCAGGTCGTGGCGAACATGCGACCGAAAATCGACATGTCGGCCGGGCAGGCAACGGCCGACTTGAGGCCGATGGCCCGCGAGAGCGGCAGCCAGAACACGCTGAAGCCATAGGCCATCCCGATGCACAGATGGATGCAAAGCGCCGCCGGCGGCACCAGCCAGCGATTGAATCCGGCGCCGGCAATCGTCCGCTCCTTGGCCAGCAAGCCCACGCCATTTCGCGCACCTGCCGGCACGACTCCCACTGCGTCAGTCATCATTTCCTCCGAGTTTGATTTTATGTCGCTGATCAGCTACATATGTTTTTAACTACATGTACTCGGATTTAAGCTATCAGTGGCCCAACCTGAACGCAATATGAACGCGACTTCCGTCCCAATAGGCTTTAAATAACCGATAGGACCCAAACGCCAACGCCATGAACCGTATCCGAATCCGGCCGCAATGGACGATCAGCGAGGAAGACGAGTCCGTCGAGCAGCAGATGCCGGTGCTCCTCAAGCTCCTCGCCGGCGTCTACGAGCACGGCAGCCTCAGCAAGGCCTGCCTCGCGTCCGGCGTGTCCTATCGCTACGCGTGGGGCCTCGTCAAGAATGGCGCACGCCTGTTCGGGGTTCCGCTGGTGCACCTGACACGCGGCCAGGGCGCCTCCCTGACCACGCTCGGCGAAAAGCTCGTCTGGGCCGACCGCCGCATCGCGGCGCGGCTCGCGCCCATTTTCGACAGCCTTTCGGCCGAGCTGGCAGCCGAATTCGAGCGGGTGCGCGCCGATGCGCAACCCGTCCTGCGCATCCACGCGAGCCACGGTTACGCGGTGGCGATCCTGCGTGACCTGCTCGCCGCGCGCAACGTGCCCGTCGAACTGCACTTTCGCACCAGCGTCGACGCCTTCGCGTCGATGTGCCAGTCCAAATGCGAGATCGCCGGGTTCCACGTTCCCAATGGCGCGCTGCAGGCGCCCACGCTGGAACCGTTCACGCGCCTCTTCAAGCCGCGGACGCAGACGCTGATCAATCTGATCACGCGACGCCAGGGACTGATGGTGGCCAAGGGCAATCCCAAGGCGATCCACACGATCGCCGACCTGGCGCGGCCGGGAATTCGCTTCGTCAACCGCCAGCAGGGCTCGGGCACGCGCACGCTCCTCGAGGTGCTGCTGCAGCGCGACGCCATCGACAGCCACGCGATCAACGGCTACGAGATCGTCGAGTTCACGCACGACGCCGTGGCGGCATACATCGCGAGCAGCATGGCCGACGTGGGCTTCGGCGTCGAGCCGGGCGCGCGCAAGTTCAACCTCGACTTCGTGCCGCTGGTCAACGAGCGCTATTTCCTCGCCTGCCACACCTCGGCGCTCACCACCGATCCCGTCAAGCAGGTCCTGTCGATCCTGCGCGGCAACGAATTCCGTGCGCTGATCAACAACCAGCGTGGTCTCGACAGCGTGGATGCCGGCAGCACCCATACGATCGACGAGGTGTTTCCGGATCTGCCCATCGGCGCCGGCACGTAAGGTCGACACGTCGCACGCAACAATGCGTTACACGCGCGCCCGCGCAAGGCGTCAACACGCGGGGTCCGCCACACGTTGTCGATCGCATCCAGGAGCGAATTGACGACGATGCCCCCAGTGTCGAGCGCGAACGTGATCCTCGCGACAGGTACGTTGGCCGCGGCTGGACCCGCGGGCGCGGCAACTTCCATCGCTGCGGCCACGGCAAGCACGCCGGCAGTCGCCCTACCGGCGACGGGGATCGCGAATGCGGAGGCCGCGGTGTCCGTTGATGCGGCCGACGGTGCGCCGCCTGCCGCGCTACAGGCGCCGCTGGGCATCGACGGCGCGCGCATCCTGCTGTCGCGCACCGGCTTCGGCGCCACGCCCGCCGAAATCGCCGCGTTCGCGCCGCTCACGCGCAGCGCGGCCGTCGAGCGCCTGCTCGCCGCAACGGTCGTGCGCGCGGCCACCCCGCCGCCGCCCGGACTCGCCGACGTCGACATGCTCGCGCGGCCACCGCGCGATGTCTCGGATGCCGCGCGCCAGGCGTTCCGCCGCGCGCAAGTGAAGGAAGGCCTCGCGCTGCGCGCCTGGTGGCTGCGGGAAATGTTGAGCACGCCCTCGCCGCTGAGCGAGCGCATGACGCTCTTCTGGCACGACCATTTCGCCACCAGCCAGCGCAAGGTGCGGCTCGCCGCGCTGATGTACCGGCAGAACGCGACGCTGCGCGCCAACGCGGTCGGCAACTTCGGCGTGCTGCTGCACGTCGTGGCACGCGACCCGGCGATGATGATATGGCTCGACACCGTGCAGAACCGCCGGGGCCACCCCAACGAAAACTTCGCGCGCGAGGTGATGGAACTCTTCACGCTCGGCGAAGGCCACTACGGCGAGCAGGACGTGCAGGAGGCGGCGCGCGCGTTCACCGGCTGGAGCATCGACCGCGCCAGCGGCGCGTTTGGGTTTCGCCCGCGCCTCCACGACAACGGCATGAAGACGGTGCTCGGTCACACCGGCAACTTCGACGGCGATGGCGTGCTCGATGTGATCTTGCGCGAGCCGCGAACCGCGCAGTTCATCACCGAGGCGCTGTGGCGGGAATTCGTCTCGCCCGATCCCGATCCGCAAACCGTCGCGCGCATCGCCGCGCGCTTTCGCGCGTCGGGCTACGACATCAAGGTCGCGCTGCGCGACCTGTTCAACGGCGACGCGATGTACACGGCCGCGGCGCGCGGCGTGCAGGTGAAGTCGCCTGTCGATCTCGTCGTCGGCACGCTGCACACGCTCGGCGTGGCGCCCGACAACTTGCTGCCCTACGCGGCGGCATGCGCAGGCATGGGGCAGAACCTGTTCGCGCCGCCCAACGTGCGCGGCTGGCCGGGTGGCGAGGCATGGATCAACTCCGGCACGCTGCTCGCCCGCAAGCAATTCCTCGCGCGAATCGCGCGAGCCGATAACTTCGGTGTCCCCGTCGACGCAGCGCACGTCCCGATGGCGGGCGATTCGCGCGAGGCCGCGTTCGACGCCGGGCGCTGGATGGCCGCCGTGCCGGCCGCCGCGGGGCGCGATGCGCGCGAGCGCGCGTTGCGCATCCTGCTTCCGCTTCCGCCAGCCGGCGACTCGGCGATCACCGGCGACACGCCGAATATCGTGCGCACGGCGTTGCAGGACGCCGTCTACCAGCTCGAATGAACGCGATCGCCATGAACGATGATCCACACGATGCGACGAGGCGCGTCTCGCGCCGGCACTTCCTCGCCCAGGCGTCGGCGCTGGCGGTCACCGGTGCATGTGGCGGTGTCGACCTCGCGTTTGCCGCCGCCGCTCCGGGTGCACGCTACGACAATCTGCTCGTTCTGGTCGAACTCAAGGGCGGCAACGATGGTTTCAACACGCTCGTGCCGTACGCCGATGCCGGCTATTTCCGGCTGCGGCCGAAGCTTGCCGTCGCGCGCGACACGGTGATCAAGCTCGACGATCGAGTCGGACTGCATCCCGTTCTCGCGCCGCTGCTGCCGGTGTGGGAGAAGAAGGAGCTCGCGGTGCTGCAGGGCGTTGGCTATCCCGATCCCAACCTGTCGCATTTCCGCTCGATCGAGATCTGGGACACCGCCTCCCGCAGCCACGAATACCTGCAGTCGGGGTGGCTCGCGCGCACGTTCGGAGCAGTGCCGACGCCCACGACGTTCGCTGCCGATGGCGTCGTGATCGGCTCCAACGACATGGGCCCGCTCGCCGGTGGCGGCACGCGCGCACTGGCATTGGCCGACACCGATCGCTTCGTCGACCGCGCGCGCCTCGCGCACGTCGCGACCGCGCAGGGCAACGCAGCGCTGATGCACGTGCTGAAGACCGAAGGCGACATCGTGGCGGCGGCGTCGCGCCTCGCGCGTCATCGCACCTTCACCACGACGTTCCCGAAGACGCCGTTCGGCGACGCACTGCGCACAGCATCGGAGATCGTCGGCAACACAGACAGCATCGCCGCGGTGCGGGTGACGCTCAACGGCTTCGACACGCATCGCGGACAGGCGGCGATCCAGACGCGTCTCCTGCAGGACCTTGGCGACGGACTCGTCGCGCTGCGATCGGCGCTCGGCGAAATCGACCGCTGGCGCAACACGCTCGTGCTCACCTATGCCGAATTCGGACGCCGGCCTCAGGAGAACCTGTCGGTCGGCACCGACCACGGCACCGCGAGCGTGCATTTCGCGCTGGGGGGCCGTGTCGCCGGCGGGCTCTACGGCGAGACGCCCTCGCTGGCGCGGATCGCCGGCAACGACAACGTCGCGCATGCGATCGATTTTCGCGCGGTCTATGCGACGGCGCTCGCGCAGTGGTGGGGCGTCGACGCGTCCGCGATCCTGGGCGAGCGTTTCCCGGCACTGCCCTACCTGCGGGCCTGACGCTTCGCGCGACCTACGCGGTCCACGCCGCGAGGAATTCGCGCCAGTGTGGCGCGTCGATCGCCGCCAACCGCTCGCGGGCGAACGAAATCTCGGCCGCGTATTCGCCGGCGGCAAGCTCGCCGCGCATCAGGCGAAAGCGCTGGAACAGCAGGTAGGTGTTCATCACGTCGCATTCGCAGTAGGCCCGCACCTCGGCGAGGCGGCCTTCCGCCACTGCGGTGGCAACCTCGGCGCCGCCGACGCCGATCTTCCCCGGAAAGCCGCACAGGCGCGCCATGGCATCGAGGCCGGCCGATGCGCGCGGCTGAAAGCCGGCGAGCACGTCCATCAGGTCGATGTGGCGCGTGTGATAGCGCGACAGGTAGTTGTTGTAGCGGAAGTCACGATCATCGTCGCCCCAGTCCCAATAGCGCGACGCGGTGACGCCGTGCACGAGCGCGCGATGGTGCAGCACCGGCAGGTCGAAGCCCGTGCCGTTCCACGACACGAGCTGCGGCGTCAGTTTTTCCACGCCCTCGAAAAAGCGACGGATGAGATCGGGCTCGGGCTCAGCCGCGTCGCCCACCGACCATACGCGCAGGTCGTCGTTGCGGCGCAGCGCGCAGGCGACCGCCACGACTTTCTGCAGGTACAGCGGGGCGAAGTCGCCGCCGGTGGCGGCGCGGCGCTGCTGGCCGAACCAGGCGATCACCTCGGTATCGGGCAGCGACGGATCGATCGCGTTGAGCTTGCGGATGCCGTCGACGTCCGGCACCGTCTCGATGTCGAACACCAGGATCGGGGTCATTCGAACACACCCGACGACGCATAGCGATCGCCGCGGTCGCACACGACGAACACGATCGTCGCGCCGGTCGAGGCGGCCGCGACGCGCAGCGCGATGGCGCACGCCCCGCCGGACGAGATGCCGCCGAAGATGCCCTCCTCGCGCGCGAGCCTGCGCGCGGCAGCCTCGGCCTCGGCCTGCGTCACCGGCTCGATGCGATCGACGCGCGCGCGATCGTAGATCCGCGGCAGGTAGGCCTCGGGCCACTTGCGGATGCCCGGAATGTAGGCGCCTTCGGCGGGTTGCGCACCGACGACGACGATCGCCGGATTGTGCTCCTTGAGAAATCGCGACGTGCCCATGATCGTTCCGGTAGTGCCCATCGCCGACACGAAGTGCGTGATCTGGCCGTCGGTGTCACGCCAGATTTCCGGGCCGGTGCCACGATAATGCGCGAGCGGATTGGCCGGATTGGCGAACTGGTCGAGGATCACGCCACGTCCTTCGGCGCGCATCTTCTCGGCGAGATCGCGCGCGCCTTCCATGCCGGCGTCCTTGCTCACCAGCACCACCTCGGCGCCGTATGCCGTCATGGCCTGGCGGCGCTCGCGCGTCTGGTTGTCCGGCATCACCAGCACCATCCGGTAGCCCTTGATCGCAGCGACCATCGCCAGCGCGATGCCGGTGTTGCCGGACGTCGCCTCGATCAATGTGTCGCCCGGCTTGATCTCGCCGCGTTTTTCCGCCTCGGCGATCATCGACAGTGCCGGCCGATCCTTCACCGACCCTGCGGGATTGTTGCCCTCGAGCTTGGCCAGGATCACGTTGTCGCGTCCCGCGGCGAGGCGCTGCAGGCGCACCAGCGGAGTGTTGCCGACGGTGTCGGCGAGCGTGTGATAGGCGGGACGGGTGGTCATCGGCGATGGAAGGCCCGCCATAGCGGCACCTTGCGCTGCGCGGAACACGTGACTTGCCGGGCAAGCGACGCATTCTAACGTCACCGCAAAAACGAAACCCCGGCCAACTGCACCGGGGTTCGTGTGACGCAGAAGTCGCGCGCTACTTCGCGGCGGCAGCGGCTTCCTTGTCGGCCTTGGCCTTGGCTTCCTTGTCGGCCTTGGCCTTGGCTTCCTTGTCGGCCTTGGCCTTCGCCTTGGCTTCCTTGTCGGCCTTGGCCTTTTCAGCCTTGGCTTCCTTGTCGGCCTTGGCCTTCGCGGCTTTGGCGTCCTTGTCCGCCTTGTCCTGCGCGGCCTTCGCTTCCTTGTCAGCCTTCGCCTTTTCGGCCTTGGCTTCCTTGTCGGCCTTGGCCTTGGCTTCCTTGTCGGCCTTGGCCTTCGCCTTGTCGTCGGCAGCGGTGGACGCCATCGCCGCCGGTTCGGACTTGGCCGCGGTGGCTGCCGTCGTGTCCTTGGTCTTCTTCGACTTCGAACCGCTGGTGGCCTTGTCCGCCTTGGCGGCCTTCGCTTCGCCCTTGGCCTCTGCAGTCATGGGTGCAGCCGCCGCCGGTGCGGCTGCGGCGGCGGGTGCCGCCGGTTTCGCGGGCGTTGCCGATGCTGTCGGTGCCGCAGGTGCTGCCGGCGCCGCCTTGGTCATCGACGACGTGGTGGCCGGTGCGGACTTCGCCGAAGCCTTGGTGGCGGGCGGAACATTGGCGCCGCTCACCGAGATATCACCCTTGATCTTGCCGTAGATGCCCTCCTTGATGCCGTTGACCTTCATGATGTCTTCCGGCGTCTTGAAGGGGCCGTTCGCCTGGCGGTAGTCGACGATCGCCTGCGCCTTCACCGGCCCGATGTCCGGCAGCGCCTCCAGGTCTTCCTTCGAGGCGGTGTTGATGTTGACCGCCGCCAGCGCGATGCACGACCAGATCATCGCCACCAGCGCGAATACGATGCGTTTCATTCAGAGCCCCCTAACCTGCAACAGGCGGAATGCCGCCCCAGTGTGGCGAAAACCGCCGGCACGGGCCCCTTAACGGGGAATCGCATCCTTGGGTTGACCCACGAAGAGCAGCATTCTGCGCTGGTTCGCGCAATTGGGGGATATGCGGCCACGAGAGGTCGCCGCCGCGATGCCTGACGTTTCGTCAGCGACGCCGACGACGCTCGCGACGCAGGCACGACGAATCGCCCGGACCGCGACGGGCCGATCGCCGGCCGTCGCGGATCGCTCGCGCCGATGCAGCGCGGCGATACTGCCGTGAGTCTCTATTTCCCCGGCTTGACTTCCCCGCTCGCCACGCGCGCGGCCTTGGCGTCGGGCTTGCCGGTCCTGGCTGCCACCGCCGGCGCGGCGTGCGGCAGCGGCGACACGGTGAGATCGCCCTTGAGGCTCTCGAAGCGCTTGGCGCCGATGCCCTTGACGTCCTTCAGTTCCTCGACGCGCTGGAATCCGCCGTGCTGCGTGCGGTAGTCGATGATCGCCTGCGCCTTTGCCGGTCCGATACCCGGCAGCGCGACGAGCTCGTCCTTGGTTGCGGTGTTGAGATTGAGCGCGGCGAATGCCGGCTGCATGAAGAGCGCCAGCGCGAGTGCCGGCAGGAGTTTGTGCATCGTGTCCTCCGTGTGCGTGAGTGGATGAACCGCGCGCGTTTGGCGCACGGGCATCGCTCACGCTACGCGGCGGACCTGTCGCGCGATATCAGCCATTCGACATACCGGCGCACGCCGTCTTCGACCGGCTGCATCGCATCCGTGTAACCCGCAGCGCGCAGGCGCGCGAGGTCGGCCTCGGTGAAGCTCTGGTATTTGCCCTCGAGCGCGGGCGGCATCGGCACGTACTCGATGCCACCTTCCCGCACCATCGCCTCGAGCGCGAGCGCGGACTTTCCGTCGGCGGCGCGACACGCGTTGATCGTGGTCATCGCCACGGCGTTGAACGTGGATGCGCGGCCGGTGCCGACGTTGAAGATGCCGCTGCGCTGCGGATGGTCGACGAATGCGAGATTCACTTTCACCACGTCGTCCACCGACACGAAGTCGCGTCGCTGCTCGCCCGCGGCGTAGCCGCCCGAGGCTGCGAAGAGCTTCACCTTGCCGGTGGAGCGATATTGCTCGTACGCGTTGAACGCCACCGACGAGCCGCGCCCGCGCTTGTGCGCTTCGCGCGGCCCGTAGACGTTGAAGTAGCGGAAGCCCGCGATCTGCGCAGTGCGCTCGGGCAGCAGGTTGCGCACATATTGGTCGAAGAGGAACTTCGAGTAGCCGTAGACGTTGAGCGGCGCCTCGAATTCGCGGCCCTCGCGAAACGTCGTGCCTGACCCGTACACCGACGCACTCGACGCATAGATGAAAGGGATGTCGTTGTCCTGGCAGAACTCGAGCAGCGTCACCGAGTAGCGGTAGTTGTTCTGCATGACGTAGCGGCCGTCGGTCTCGAGCGTGTCCGAGCACGCGCCCTGGTGCAGCACCAGGTCGATCTCGCCGTCGAGGTCGCCGCCTTCGATGCGCGCGAGGAACTCCGTCTTGTCGAGGTAATCGGCGATGTCGCAGTCGGCGAGATTCGGTACCTTCGCCGCGTTGGCGAGGTTGTCGACGGCGAGTATCTGGCGCTCGCCGCGCGCGTTGAGCGCCTTGACGAGGTTGGCGCCGACGAAGCCCGCCGCGCCGGTGACGACGATGGTCATGGCCTTTGCCTAGAGATCCAGGTCGATGCGCCCGACATTGGTCGCCACGAACCGCACGCGCGGCGCAATCCCGCACACCAGTTGGTAGCCGACCGTCGACGCGGCCGCTGCGACATCGTCGACGGGCAGCCCCTCGCCCCACAGCACGACCGGCGTGCCCACTCGCGCTTCCGGCACTTCAGTGAGGTCGACCGTCAGCATGTCCATCGACACACGGCCGGCCATGCGCACGCGCTTGCCGCAGACGACGACCGGCGTGCCGTTCGGCGCGTGGCGCGGATAACCGTCGGCGTAGCCACCGGCGATGACGCCGATGCGGTGCGGCCGCGACGCCACGTAGGTTCCGCCATAGCCGACGGCATCCTGCGCGCGCAGCTCCTGCACGTCGATGATCTCCGAGCGCAGCGTCATCACCGGCTGCAGCCCGAGCATTTCCGCGGTGTCGTACGGAAACGGCGACGCGCCGTACAGCATGATGCCGGGACGCACGATGTCGCCGCCGATCTCGTCGTAGCGCAGCACGCCGGCGGAGTTGGCGATGGAGCGCGGATACGGCAGGCCGCGGCAAGCCTCGTCGAAGATCGCGAGCGGCTCGCCGACGCCATCCTCGTCCTCGGCGCGCGCGAGATGCGTCATCAGTCGCAGCGCCGCCACCGACGGCGCCTGCGCCAGCCGCTCGCAGACGTTGCGCACTTCGCGCGGCGTGAAGCCGAGACGGTTCATGCCGGTGTTGACCTTGACGAAGACTTCGAGCGGCCGGGTCAGTACCGACTTCTCGAGCATGTTGAGCTGTTCAGCGTTGTGTACTACGGTCGCGAGCCGGTGCGCGGCGAGCTCGGCCAGCTCGCGCGGCTCGAAAAAGCCTTCGACCAGCAGCACGCGGCGCGTGTAGTGTGCCTCGCGCACCGCGACCGCGTAGTCGAGCTCCACCAGGGCGAGACCATCGGCCTCGTCGAGCGCCGGCAGCACGCGCAGCAGGCCGTGCCCGTAGGCGTTGGCCTTGACCACGGCGAGCACCTGCGTCCCGGGCGCCTTGGCGCGCGCCAGCGACAGGTTGGCGCGCAGCGCGGAAAGGTTGATCTGGGCGAAGAGCGGTCGGGCCATCGGTTGGTTCGAATCGTGGCATCCGGCACCGCGATCGCGCCGTCGACGTTCGCGTTCGGTGCGCGACGCCCCTTTTTAGAGCGGGACGCCCAGTAAATCATGGTATAAAACCGCGGGCTCGCCGCGATCGCGAACGATTATACCGAAAGTGACAATCCCTTCGCATCGCCGTCCAGCCGCCCGAGCCCGCCACCGCAACGCCCTTTGCCGCCGCCCATGAAACGAGGTTTCTACACGATCATCGCGGCGCAGTTCTTCAGTTCGCTTGCGGATACCGCGCTGCTGATCGCGGCGATCCAGTTGTTGCGGCAGCTCGCCGATCCGGCGTGGATGGAGCCCGCGCTCAAGCAGTGCCTTGCCGCGCCATACGTGCTGCTGGCGCCCCTGGTCGGTGCGTTCGCCGATTCCATGCCCAAGGGCCGGGCGATGCTGATCACCAACGGCCTCAAGATCGTCGGCTGCATGATGATCCTGTTCGGCGTGCATCCCCTCCTCGGCTACGCCGTCGTCGGCATCGGCGCCGCCGCGTACTCGCCGGCAAAATACGGAATCCTCACCGAGCTGCTGCCGCCGCAGCAGCTCGTGATCGCGAACGGCTGGATCGAAGGCGCGACCGTCGGGTCGATCATCCTCGGCACGCTGCTCGGCGGACTGCTCATCAGCCCCAAGATCTCGACCGCGCTGCTCGGCTTCGACGTGCCGCTGATCGACACCGGCATCGACACGCCGCCGCAGGCGGCGATCGCGGTGATCCTCTTCATCTATGCGATGGCGGCGTTCATCAACTGGTTCATTCCGCACACCGGCGTCGATCATCGCGTGCCGAGCAAGAACCCCTTCTACCTGATCCGCGAGTTCGGCCATTGCGTGTCGCTGCTGTGGCGCGACCGCCTCGGCCAGATCTCGCTCGCCACCACGACGGTGTTCTGGGGCGCCGGCGCGACCCTGCAATACGTCGTCATCGACTGGACGCGCCATGCGTTCGGCTATTCGCTGTCGCAGGCCTCCTATCTGCAGGGTGTCGTCGCCGTCGGCATCGCCATCGGCGCGGTCGGCGCGGCAAAGCTCATCACGCTCGCGCGCGCGCCGCGCGTGCTGCCGATCGGCGCGCTGATGGGTGTCGTCGTGATGCTCACGATCGGCGTCAAGAGCGTCCACGTGGCGGCCATGTTCATGGTCATCCTCGGCGCGATCGGCGGGTTCTTCGTCGTGCCGATGAACGCGCTGCTGCAGCATCGCGGCCACACGCTGATGGGTGCCGGCCACTCGATCGCCGTGCAGAATTTCAACGAGAACATCGGCATCTTCGTCATGGTCGGGTTGTACGGCCTGATGGTGCACCAGGGGCTGTCGATCAACGCCGCTATCGTGCTGTTCGGCGCATTCATCACCGCCTGCATGATGCTGGTGATCTGGCGTTACCGGCACCACTGCTCGAAGGCCGACCTCTCGCATCTCGTCGCGATCGAGCGCCAGGCCAACCGGTAGCGTTATCGCGACCCACGCGACGCGTGGGTCAGCGCGTCGGCGTCGCGCCGCTCGCTGGATTCCCGCTTTCGCAGGAATGACGGGAGCAAGATGCCGCGGCGTGGCATCCCGCCTTCGCGGGCGTGACGGCAATCGACCGCGTGGCGGTCAGAGCACGACGGGCTTGTCGGGCAACTCGTTGCGCGCGGCCGCGGGATCGCCAGGGAAGCGTCGCGCTATGACCGCGGCACTCGCGCGTATGCCATCGACCGCGCCCTCGACGCAGCGTCCGGCGGCGCAGGCGCGCTCGATGTCGGCGCAAATGGTGCGCCATGCCGTATCGCTTTCGGCGTCGGCGACACCGCGGTCGGCCACGATCTCGACGTCCTGGTCGGCCAGCAGCAGGTAGATCAGCACGCCGTTGTTGTGCTCGGTGTCCCAGACGCGCAGCAGGCCGAACACCTCGAGCGCGCGCGCCCTCGGCGTCACGCCGTGGTGCACGCGCGACAGCGGCAGTGCAGATTCGACTGCGAACACCACCTGCCCGCCGTGCGTCTTCTCGCCTTCGGCGATCGCCTGCTCGATGCGCGCGAGTCCCGCCGCATCGAAAGTCCGGCGCAGCGAACGATGGTCGTTGACGATGTGGCGCCAGAAGCGCGAGCCCTTCGCCATCACCAGCCTCCCGACGCGCCGCCGCCGCCGAAGGATCCGCCGCCGCCGCTGAATCCGCCGCCACCGAAGCCGCCGCCGCCCCCGAAACCGCCGCCGCCAAAGCCGCCCGGCAGGAACACGCCGCCGCGTCCGCCACGCGAGAGGCCGCCGCCGCCGCCGAAGAACAGCATGACCAGCAGCGCGACCACGCCCGCAATTCCCGCCACCACCACGGAACCCACCAGGAACCACGCGACCGCGCCGACGATGCCGCCGCCGACGGTCGAGCCGGCGAGCTTGCCGAAGATCGACTTGAGGATGCCGCCGACGATCGGCACGACGACGAACAGCAGGATGAACAGCGTGCCGGGATCGAAATGCGATGCCTTGAAGCGCTGGTTGCCCTTGGCGAGCGGCGGCGACGGATTGGCTTCGCCGCTGCCGGTGATGATGGCCGTCACGCGGTCGATGCCGGCGTCGATTCCGGCGGCGAACTGTCCCTTGGCGAACAGCGGCGCCACCGTGTCGCCGATGATGCTGCGCGCCGTCGCATCCGGCAGCACGCCTTCGTAGCCGTAACCGATTTCGAGACGCATCTTGCGGTCGTTCTTGGCCACCAGGAACACGATGCCGTTGTCCTGGCCCTTGCGGCCGATCTTCCAGGCTTCGGCGACGCGGATCGAGTACGACTCGATCGGTTCCGGCGTCGTCGACGGCACGATCAGCACGACGAACTGTCCGCCTGTCTTCTGCTCGAACGCGGAGAGCCGGCTGTCGATCTCGCTGCGCTCGTCGGCAGACAGCGTGTTGGTGGCGTCGGTGACGCGCGCCGTCAGCGCGGGAATGGGCGCAAGCCCCGAGCTCGTCGGTTGCCACGGCTGCGCGATCGCCGGCGTCGTACCGAATACGAGCGCCACCACGCCGGATGCGAAGGCGGACACGAGGCGATGGCCGATCGATGGCATGACGCGGACGGTCGAAAGGAGTCAGGAGACGCGCACGCTTCGCCGCCGCGTGGCAGCGAAGGGCGCGCCGTCGGTTACTTCGGCGCGGGCGCCGGAACGGCGGGGGCCGGCGGGGTCGCCGGCGGATTGCCGGTGGACGTGTTGAACTCGACGCTGGGCGGCTTGCTCACCGTCGCCTCGTCGGCCACGGTGAAGTTGGGCTTGAGCTCCATCTTGAACAGCATCGCCGTGAGGTTGGTGGGGAACTGGCGCACCGTCGAGTTGTAGGCCTGCACCGAGTCGATGTATCGCTTGCGCGCGACCGTGATGCGGTTCTCCGTGCCCTCCAGCTGCGCCTGCAGGTCGCGGAACACCTGGTCCGACTTGAGGTTCGGGTAGTTTTCCGAGACGACCAGCAGCCGTGACAGCGCGCCCTGCAGCTGATTCTGGGCGGCGATGAACTTCTGGAACGCCACGGGATCGTTGATGAGCTCGGGCGTGGCCTTGATCGCGCCCACGTTCGCGCGCGCATTCGTCACCTCGGTCAGCACGCGTTCTTCCTGCGCGGCGTAGCCCTTTACGGTGTTGACGAGATTGGGGACGAGGTCAGCGCGGCGCTGGTATTGATTCAGCACTTCCGACCACGCCGCCTTGATCTGCTCGTCCTGCGTCTGCAGCGTGTTGTACCCGCAGCCGGACAGTGCGAGAACCGACAGTGCGGCGATCAACCCGGCAAGCTTCTTCAGCATGGATCCTCCCGACGAATGAGCGCGGCGGAGGCCGGCGGCCTCCGCAACACGAACTATGAGGGCGCCCAAGTGGCTGCGCAAGCGCCCGAAATCCGATTTCTTCACGCTGCCGCCGTGCGCCGTGCGAGCAACAGATCGTCCCATGCTTTCGCCTTGTCCGGCAGGTTGCGCAACAAGTAGGCGGGATGGTAGGTGACAACCAGCGGCACGCCGCGGTAGCGGTGCACGCGACCGCGCAGGCTGGCGATCGAGGCGTCGGTGCCGAGCAGCAGCGCCGCCGCGCTCTTGCCCAGCGCGACAATGATCTTCGGCGCGACGAGCTCGATCTGCCGCGCCAGATAGGGCTGGCACGCTTCCGCTTCCGCCGGCTCCGGCGTGCGATTGTTCGGCGGACGGCACTTGAGCACGTTGGCGATATACACGCGCTCGGTGCGCGCGAGGCCCAGCGCGCCGAGCATGTTGTCGAGCAGGCGTCCTGCCTGCCCCACGAACGGTTCGCCGCGCGCGTCTTCCTCGGCACCGGGTGCCTCACCGATGAACATCCACTCGGCATGGCGATCGCCGACACCCGGCACGGCGTGCTTGCGCGTCTGGCAAAGACGGCAGGCGGTGCACGCGGCAACGTCGGCGTCGAGCGCGTCGAACGTCAGGTTGGCGATGTGCGCGATCCGCGCTTCGGCATCGATCGGCGCCGCCGGCGCGCGATCCGTTCGCGCTTGGCGCGCCCCGATGTCCCGCGACACTTGCGATGGCGCAACGCTCGCGTCGGCCTCGACAGCGCCGACTTCGCACGGCGCGGGCGCGGAAAGCGCCGGCAACCGGCGCACCCACAGCGGCGCGAGCTTGAGCTCCCGCAGGACATCCGCGCGCGTCGCGCGCGTCATGGATCCTGCAGCGAAAGCGCGCGCCGCATTACCAGCGCGTCCTCGCGCGGTGTGGTCGCCGTCATCGGGTAATAGCCGTCGCGGCGACCCACGGTGACGAAGCCTTCCGCCGCATACAGCGCGATCGCCCCCGCATTCGAGGCCCGCACCTCGAGAAAGCATTGCGCCGCGCCACGCGTGCGAGCCGTGGCGAGGAATCGCTTCATGATCGCCCGTCCCAGGCCCTCGCGGCGATGGTCGGGCACGACCGACACATTGAGGATCTGGGCTTCGCCGGGCGCCAGCATCAGCACGCCGAACGCGATGATGCGGTGGTCGCATTCGGCGACCAGCGTCTGGTAGCCGGCCAGCAATGCGTCGCGGAAGTTGCCGAGCGACCATGGCGCGGCATGGATCTGCGCCTCGAGCACCGACACGTAGCCCAGGTCGTCGGCGGCGAGCGGACGCCACACCACGCGCTCGAGCGTCGATTGCGGGCGCGGCAGCGAGGCCATGACGGTCACAGACGCACGCCGGCGTCACGCTCGGCGAGTGTCAGCGCGACGCGATGACGCACGTAGACCGGCAGCGCGTCGTGCGCGGCAAGGGCTTCGCCCGCCGCGACGCGCGGCGCCGCGAGCGACACGATCGCGCGCGCGGATGGCCGCACGTCACCATGCACGCGCACCACGCCGAGCCGCGCGGCCAGCTCCGGATAGCGCACGAACCCGTCACCCGCCGCCGCCCAGTTCCCCTGCGGCACGGCCACCACGTCAGGACGGGCGACGTCCGGCGCGGTCACCGCATGCCAGCCATCGTCGTCATGGGCGTAAGCCGCAAAATAGACTTCCTGCATCCGCGCATCGAGCGCCGCCAGCACGCGCGCCTCGCCATGCCGGCGTCGCGTTTCCTCCGCCATCGTCTCCAGCGTGCCCACCGGCAGCACCGGGATGCCGACGCCGAGCGCCAACCCCTGCGCCACGGCGCACGCGATCCGCACGCCGGTGAACGCGCCCGGCCCGGCGCCGAACGCGATGGCATCGAGCTCGCGAAGCCGCCACCCGGCGGCCGCCAGCGCCTGCCGCACCAGCGGCATCACGCGCTCGGAATGCGCATTGCTCGCCGGCTCCTCGAACAGCGCCTGCGCGTGCGCGTCGCCTGCCGCGACCGAGATCCAGTCGGTGGACGAGTCGATTGCCAATAGCCTCATGTCGCCCATTCTAACGTTCGCACGCTGCCGTGCGAATGCGGCCGCGCGGTAGAATGCGCGCCCGTTCGAGCTTGCCCGCATGCCAACCGAAGTCACCGTCGAATCGCTGGACCAGGAAGGGCGTGGCGTGGCGCGCGTCGATGGCAAGGCGGTGTTCGTCGAGGGCGCGCTGCCCGGCGAGCGCGTGACCATCGAGATTCTCCGCGACAAGCCAACCTACGCGATCGCACGCACCGTCGGGGTCCTGGCGGCAAGCGCATCGCGGGTGACGCCGCGCTGCCCGCATTTCGGCGTTTGCGGGGGCTGCACGCTGCAGCACGCCGACGTCGCTTTGCAGGTCGCCGCGAAGCAGCGGGTGCTCGAGGAGGCGCTGGCGCGCATCGGCCGGGTGCGCGCCGATTCGCTGCTCGCGCCGGTACGCGGCCCCGACTGGCACTACCGATTCCGCGCGCGGCTGTCGGTGCGCAACGTGGTCAAGAAGGGCGGTGTGCTGGTAGGTTTCCACGAGCGCAAGTCGAGCTTCGTCGCCGACATGCGCGAATGCCATGTCGTGCCGCCGAAAGTGTCATCGCTGCTGGTGCCGCTGCGGGAGATGATCGGCGCGCTGACGCTCAAGGACCGGCTGCCGCAGATCGAGATGGCCCTCGGCGAACGCGAGGGCGCCATCGTTTGTGTGCTGGTGCTGCGCGTCCTCGCGCCGCCTTCGCCGGACGACGAAACCCGATTGCGGGCTTTCGCCGACACGCATGGCGTCGAGTTCTGGCTGCAATCCGGCGGCCCGCAGACGGTCGTGCCGTTCCATCCCGTGGCGTCGACGCTCGCTTACACGCTGCCCGAATTCGACATCACCATGCCGTTCGGGCCACTCGAATTCACGCAGGTGAATCCGTTCATCAACCGCATCCTGGTGCGACGCGCAATGGCGTTGCTGAAGCCGGCCGCCGGCGAGCGCATCGCCGATTTTTTCTGTGGCCTCGGCAATTTCACGCTGCCGATCGCGCGCGCGGGCGCGACCGCAATCGGCGTCGAGGGCAGCGCGGCGATGGTGGCCCGCGCGCGCGAGAATGCCGCCAGCAACGGCCTCGCGGCATCCACGCGCTTCGAGACCGCGAACCTCTTCACGGCCACTGCCGAAAGCATCGCGTCGCTCGGCGCATTCGACAAGGCGTTGATCGATCCGCCGCGCGAGGGTGCAGTGGAACTCGCCAAGGCGCTGCCGCGCGCCGACGCCCCCGGAGCGCTGGCACGCATCGTCTACGTATCGTGCAATCCGGCGACGCTGGCGCGCGATGCGGGGGTGCTGGTGCACGAGCGCGGGTATGCGCTGCGCGCGGCGGGCGTGGTCAACATGTTCCCGCATACCGCCCACGTCGAGTCAGTGGCGCTTTTCGCCTGAACCGACGGCTGCGCGCGATTCGATGCGCCGCCTCGAGCACGGAGACGACGCGACTATCCGGCCGCTGCTAATACGGCGAGCAGAATTCGACGCCGATGCCGTAACCTTCGGGCGTCCAGCCTTCGGCAATCATCTCGTCGCGCACGTCGGCGTTGATCGTGTAGCGGTGATTCGGCGTGCCGCTCTTGCCGTTGTTGAACAGGCGATAGACGGTTGTCGTGCCGGCAGGGCAATTGCCCGCGACATCCGGCACTTTCATGTTGAACGCGTTCGCCGACTCGAGCTTCCAGTCCGGGAAATCGGCAATCGTGTCCTCGCAGCCAAGCCGTGCAGCGCGTAGAAGTGGGAACTCGTCGTTCCGAACGAGTCGTTGCAAAAGCGGCAAACCGCAGTGGGTCCGCCGGGTGCCTTCGACGCGTCGTAACCGTTGAACTGGAATCCGGTGCGCTCCCAACCCTGGAACTGACCCGAATCGAGCGCGTTGATCTCGCCGGCAATGCCGGTGACGAAATACGTGTCGGGTGCCGCCGGCCACCTCGAGCTGCAGCGGGATGTGCGGCACGATACACCGGCTCTGCCCAAAAAAAACGGGGCGAATCGCTTCGCCCCGTGAGTGCTGTTGGTGCCAAATCAGTCACGCTGCCCTGAAAATGCCATCAGCAGATTCAGTAAGCTGACGAAAATATTGTACAGGTCCAGGAAGATGTTCAACGTCGCCATCACGTAATTCGTCTCCCCGCCATTGACGATGTTGCTCAAGTCATACAGCACGAAGCCCGAGAACAGCAGCACCGCCGCCGCGGACAACGCGAGCTGCAGCGCCGGCACCTGGAAGAACAGGTTGGCGACCATCGCCACGATGAGCAGCAGGAGGCCGATCCACAGGAAGTTGCCGAGGAACGAGAAGTCGCGCTTGCTGAGGGTGGCGACCGCGGCCATGCCGAAGAAGATCGTCGCGGTCATGCCGGCGGCGACGCCGACGAGCGTGCCGCCGTTGCGCAGCCCCGCCGCGACGGACAGGATCGGCGCCAGGAACAAACCCGCGAGGAATGTGAAGCCCAGCAGCGCGGCCACGCCCCAGCCGCTGTTGCGCAACTTCGCTACGACAAACGCGGACCCCATCATCGCGCCGAGCATCAGCAGCGGCGTGGCGATCGGGTGGGCGGCGAACACCGCGAAGAAATTGAGCTGCATGCCGACCCAGGCGCCCGCCACCGTCGGCAGCAAGGAAAGCGCGAGCAGCCAATAGGTGTTGCGCATCACCCGGTGGCGATCGACCGCAAACGTCGGCGCGGTCGACGAGCGCGGCAGCGTCGTCGAAGCATTCACTACAGGCTCGAATTTCGTTTCCATCGTCCCTCCAGGGCGGCTCATGACGGGAAGCTCCCGGCCGCGCACGCTTAGAGTACCAAAAAAAACCGGCGGTTCCGGTCATCGGCCTTCCACCCGAGCGAACGGCGCCAGCGCAGCGCGTTTGCTGCTACGATATCGGGGCGCTTTCGGCACAATGCAAGGACTCCGGTCCGGCCAGTCCGACGCGCGCCGGCCGCACCGCGGCGCGCCGGCTCCGAGCCGTGCACCGGAGGCGTGGCCGAGCGGTTTAAGGCACGGGTCTTGAAAACCCGCGAAGGGGAAACCCTTCCGTGAGTTCGAATCTCACCGCCTCCGCCA